>CAWIDB010000008.1:0-150630 GCA_963834805.1 uncultured Acidobacteriaceae bacterium | reverse complement strand
TCCCGGCTGCGCAACTCGCCTTCGACCTGGATATGTGCGCCCTTCTGAGCGTGCCGGCGAACTCAGAGAGCTTGCCGAAGACCACGCAACGGTGCCATTCGGTGTGCGAGATGTACTTGCCGTCCTTCTCGTAGGAGGACTTGGTTGCCAGCGAGAGTACGGTGAAGCTGCGGTTGTCGTTGGAGCGAACTTCTGCGTCGTTGCCGAGGAAGCCGATGAGGGTTACTTTGTTCTGATACATGGTTGTGTCTCCGTTTGTTGAATTTCCCGATCTTGCTCGGGTCACTATTAAGCGAAGTGGGCCCGGCTCCCAAGTGCCGAAGCTCTGCATTTACGGAGGGTCCGGTACGGAAACCGTAACCCGTAGGGCGGCGGAGCCGAAGCAGAAGAGCGAGTTGCCGCAGGGCGCCGGATAGGCCCCGAAGCAGTGACCGAGCACAAGGCGGGATACATACCGGCAGACACATGAGGGGGCAAAGTTCTCATCCGCACTCAGGCTGCGGAAGTCCGCCGCAATCGAAGCTCGATTCGACTTGGTATGTCCTCCAGAAGAGGCGCGCAACTCGCCACCGCTGTTGCAGGTCTGGGCGCTCAGGATGGCGCGCACAACGATGCACGGGAACAGGGAGTGGAAAGCAGCCGGATTGACGGCACAAAACGACATGGAAAGCCTCTGGGATCGTCGATTCATCCTCAGTTAACGCCTGGTCGGCCCGGAAACGTACGATGGTCAATCCAAGGGGATTTACTGCCAGTTCATTGTTCTTCACGTTCTCGCGGAAGACGTAGGTCACGCTGGCGGTCCATCGTTCCCGCTTGAGTTCGGTATGGTCCGCCGGGTTCGTGAATACCTTCTCGAACTCGATCCGCGCCGAATAGGGCGATACTCTGAGGTCGTCAAGGACGACGTTCTTCACTTCCACGTCCACATATGGAAGGGTGCTGTCGTTTCTATATGTGAGGATGATGTTGTCCTTGCGCTCCTGCTCGATCACGGCCCGCTGCACGTCGCTGTTGAGGAAGTAAAGCGCGCTGGTCTGGTCGCGTTCGATGGTGAAGCGATTGCGGCTGAAATACAGCTCCGCCCAGCGGGTCAAGTAATACTTGTTCTCGGCCTCCTGCGGACGGTACTGAAAGTTGCGATAGTCGATCGCTTCTGCGTGCCCCACATCGTCGATGCGAACAATCATGGGGTGGCTGTTCACCAATGCTCTCTGGCTCCTGTAGACGAGCGTAGCGAGCGCGAGACAGACAACCACAAGGCACAGGATTGTGACCTTGAGGTACGTGTTCATCACTAACGGATCGCCATACTGTTCGAGATACCGTTCTGCGGCGCGGGTAATATCAGGTGTGGCTTTGGTTTGCACGCTCATCTTTGCCTCGTTTCTTACGGCTGTTTACATCGCTGCGCGTATCGCCATCATCGCCACGCCCAGGCCTGCATCATGGCCGCCGGTGTGACCGGAAAAGATAGTTGCTGTCATGGCCGGGATTTTGAGCAGGATGAAAAGATTCACCATGACAAGCAGCACAAGGATGGGAAAGCTTTAATGAGCGTATCGGGGTGGGTGAAATCAACAAGATTTTGGTAGTAGCCAAGATAAAACTGGCTCAGGATGCTCATGGCAGCCGCAGCGACTACCTTGTAGAAGGAAAAACTGATGAAGGCTTTCAGCCATCCCCAAAAGAGAAAGTCCAATTTGTCGAAGACAAGAAATGGAATGAAGATTGGCCCCAGCAGACCAACTATGGTGCTCCCGACCGCTCCATAGGCAACAATTGCTGAGACCAAAGCGGCGAGAATGCCAAGAACAAATTGGATGGTGACGTAGACGATGAGAAAATACGGTGCTGTAAAGATCGTCATCGCCGGGCCGGACTTTGAGATGGAAGCGTGGATGCTGCTCAACATCTGTTGAGTGGCGTCTGTGCCTATGGCGTCGGCAAGGTTGTTGGTACCGCCCTTAATAAAGCCTTGCAGTGAATAGCCAATCCCCGGAATACTGCTGTCGTAGAATTTCACAAAAGCGTAGGCGAACGTGATGAGCATGAAGAAGTTCAGAAACTTCGCCATATTGAAACCCGGCCCACCCTGAGCGGAGGCGAGGGCCTCCTGTACGCCAAACCAGACCATCATGATCGTCGCCAGAGCTATGACAATATGCAGGCCAAGAGCATCCACAGTGGGAGCCGTTGCGTTCGAGAGCGCGTCGCATCCGTGAGTGATGTATTGCAGAATGTCCATATCAATCTCCGATCTCCTGCCGCTTTCAGTGGTGATATGCGTTTGCCACGCTGCTCGCACTGGAGGTCACGTTGGCGTTGTAGTTGGCCTCGTATCCATCCGCTGCCTGGAAGGTCATCTTGAGCGCATCCTGCTGCTGCTTCTGTCCCACCTCTGCTGGAGACTTTGCGCCTCAATCATCTCGTTGCTTTCCTGCTGTGTGCGGAGCTGAATAAGCAGGGCCTGGTTGATCCGCTGCAGTGTGGCGAGGTCCGTCTGCTGGGTTGGGTCGTTGGAATGGCTGGCCTGCTCCAGATTGGCAATGTCGGCCTCGCGCTGCGGAGCATTGGTTCGGATGGTGCCAAGGGTTTGGAGCGTAGTGGCATTGGCGGTGTCGCCTAAATCCGCCGTCGCTCCCTGCGCGGCAAGCTGCTGCTGTCCTTGGGAGTCGAGCTTGTTATAACCGGAGATCCGCGTAGCCGGAGAAACACTTACTTGCTGGTTCCCTACAGATGCACTATTGCCAGTCGTCAGAGCCGTCGTCCACATCAGTGTGTTGCCATAGGTATTTGCTGGAGTACTGACGGAGGTCCATGTCTGTCGTCCCAGGCTGTTGTAGGAGCTGTAGAGCGATTGCGGAGCAGTCGCCATGCGTTGCGCTAGGTTGTATGCCGCGATGACGTTCTGCGTTGCTTGTGCGGTCGTTGTGTAAAGTTGACTGGCTTGCATGATCTGCTGAACGGCATGGCCCGATTGCGTCGGGTCAATGACGATGCCAGAGCCGAATTGCGCATGAGCGATGGGCGCACAAAATGCACTCGTAATGATTGCGAAGACAAATAATTTCCTCATGGTTAACCCCCACGGTTGGATATTCCGGTCGATAGTCGAGTTGAAATCTGTCTACTGCTGCATGGCCTGCTGTCGCAGAACGGCAATCCGTTGGTCGAGATCGGCAGTCTTCTTCCGTTCGTCTTCGCACAGCGACTGATTGGCGGCGATGTGCTCCGGGCTGCCGCTCAAGCAGTCCTTGTCGTACTGGGCCTGCAAGGGCGCATATTCGGCCTCAAGCTGTTTGAGGTCGTCCTGCGCCTTCGTCTGTTTGCTTTGACAGCCAGCAAGCAAGAAAAATCCGAATGCAACTACGACAGTCAGGCATTTGATTGTCATGTTGGTCTCTCCTAAAAGCTCTGGGGAATGGTGTGGTTTTCGTAGGCAGGAAGAAGCATGTCCTGCGTGAAATAGACCTTTACGCGATGCCCTTCACGGATCGTAATGGTCGGTGGAATTTGGATGAAGCGGTCAAGGATAGTGGTTGCCGACTGCGAAACACTGCCGGCGGCTCCAGTGGCAAACGCCTGAGAGCCGCTGGTCGAAATCACGCCGCCACCCTGGTGAATCTCTCCCGCTCCGGCGATTACACCCAGAGCGATTGAAGTCCCGAAGATTTCGAGGTAGTGGTTGTTTACCTTGTCCTTCAGGCCCTCTTCGCCGATCTGGTCAAGGCCATGGAACTGGTCAAGGTCAACACTGTATCCGTCCGGCATAATCATCCGGTGGAAGGCAACCGCCATACGGCGCTGCTGGCCGAAGCCGGACGATCCGATCTTCTTGGCCTCACCCAGCACGATCGTTCCATCGGGAATAATGACGTGCTGGTGGTCGTGCGAGTAGACAGGATTCGAGACAAGCACCTTGACCGGACCGACTGCATCGCCGTCCAGCCGGTTCATCAATACGGTATCGAGGGTCGTCCCCTCATAGAGGACATACGGCTGGCCCGATGCGGAATCTATGTTGACCTCAGGCGCGCGCTTAGGTGCCTGCGCCGCTTGCGCTTGCGTTTGCTCGCCCGCTGCCCGGGGAGCAATCATGCTGCTGTCGCCTACAGCAAGCGCGTAGGGATTGGCGGCCTGTGTACCAATTTGAGTCGGCGGTGGGCCCGGTGGACGACTGTATGCCAGATTCGAGGAGAATCGAGCGTTGTAGGCTCGATCCCGGTCCTTCGCTGCGATCTGCTGCTGCTCCTGCTGCGCCGGGGAGAGCTGACTGACACCGCCCGGCTGCAGGGGATAGCCATTCGGCCCGCATGGCTGGCTGGGAACACAGCCCACGGGGAGGCCGTTAGGTGTGTATCCCGCCGCTGCGGCCTGTTGGTCAGGCGTGGTGTTCTTCATTGCCGGATCTCCAGCAGCGGTCTCGGCTAGCGCGTTCTGCTGCTCTTTCTCTTTCTCGGCCTCAAGCTGGCTCTTCATATCGGCGACGTTATTGTCTGTGTTGTCCTGCAACATTGGTTGCGGCGGCTGGTTGGTTGCCGCCTGGGTCGTGGACTTCTTGCCCACAGAACTGAAGATGGCAGCGAGGATCACTAGCCCACACGCTCCTATGTACACAAGCGTCTTCATGTTCTTCTGGAGCACACCCTTTGGGTCAACGGCCCGCTGCTTGAGCGCCGGTTCTAAGGTTTCCTGAATCTGCTCTGCCATGATCGTCATCCCTTCCGCGTGAAATCCATTCGTTTTTTTCCAAGTTCGACGTACCCCGAGTCCATCACCTTCGGGATGATGTAGGTGCCGTCACGCAGGTCATAGCTGATGAGGTTCGGCTTGCCGTCTTTCATCTCGTACACACTGAACTTCTCCGGCGCGTTCGTCTTGATGTAGGTGAACTTGTCGTCGTGATAGATCGACTGAATATCGAAGGGAGCCTCGTTGGCGCGATACACATAGTCGAACTTCAACTGCATCGGGTACGCACTCTTGTACTCATCGACCGCCTCGCCCACATGGGACTGAAGTGCGGCTAGCTGATCCTTCGACTGCTCAAGTTGCGCGGCAGGAACGAACTGCGGAGGTCCGCTGGACGCGACGATTGCAGATTGGTCGGCGGGCTGGATGAGCACCTTGAGATCCGGCGTCTCCGATGTGCCGGAGACGTCCTGCAGCGTGAATGAATAGATGTTGCCTTTGTCGGTAATCAGGTTCAGATTGCTGGCGATGCCTGCTTTGGCCGGATGAACAAAGCAGAAGTTGCCGACTACATCCACGACCCAGAAATCCTTGTCGCCGGTCGCGGCCTCCATGATCTTTTCGGTCGCTGGAACCTCGATGAGTGTGGTGTACTTCAGCTTCGCTCGGATTGGAACGATGTCCTGCGAGTGGTATTGAACGGTGCGAGCCGTCGCCTCCTGCGCGACGGCGACAGTGGACGAGAGGGCGGGAATTGAGAACAGGGCAAGCCCGGCGATAAAGACAAGGTGCGGTTCATGCGGTTGCTCCTTTGCGGTTGTAGGTGACGGTGCCGGCCATCGTGCGGGGCCGGAAGGGAAAGTCTTCGGCGAGGCGGCGCAATCCGTCGGCGATGCCGAAGCGCGCGAAGTAATCGCGCTTCTTGAGGTTGTCGCGGGCGTTGTTGGTCGCCATCCAATGCGAGACGGAATCGACGTTCAACTGGACCTTCTTGCTCGACTGCGCCTTGCGAATGAGCATCTGCCCTGGCGGAACCAGGCCGGCGATGAGGTCGAGTTCCGTGTCGTTCAAGTGGAACGCCTCGCGGTAAACGTCGCGGTTCATCTCCGGATTGGCGAGGAATATCTTTGTCGGGCAACTCTCGGAGACGATCTGCAACATGCCCGACTCCTCAAGCTCCTTGATGGACTGCGTGGCGAGGATCATCGCTGCGTTATGCTTGCGCCACGTCTTCTGCGCCTGGACGACATAGTTCCGGATCGTCTCGTTCTTGATGAAGAGCCAAGCCTCGTCCAACAGGAACATCTTGAAGGTCGCCAGCTTCTTCGGGTCGGCGATCTCATTGCTGGCGCGGTGCAGAACGTAAAACAACAGCGGCTCCAATACCTCGGGCGCATCGCCCCAGCCGGCGAAGTTGAAGGTCTGGAAGCGGCTGAACGAAAGCGTGTCCTCGGCGTTGTCGAAGAGAAAGCCGTACTGCCCGCCGCGAGTCCAGCGGTGCAGCCGCTCTTTCAGTTCGCCGATGATGTTGCCGAAGTTGGAGACCGTGCGCTGGTCCGGCTCCAACATGTACATCCGCTCGATCCCGTCCCACAACTTGCGCTCTTCCTTGAAGTCGAGCCGGTAGCGTTGTTCCGCGCCTTCGATGAGCACACGGAAAAAGCTGAAGAGAAATTGCAGGTTCTCCTTGCCGTAGGGAAGCGAGAACGGATTGATGGTGAAGTCGCGCGCCTCCTGGCCCACGTTCAGATAGCTGCCGCCGAAGATCGTCGTGAGCGACTGGAAGCTGCCGCCGATGTCGAAGATGAAGGTCAGAGGCGCGTACTTCTGGGCGTTTTGCAGGATGAAGTTGCAAAAGTAGCTCTTGCCGCTGCCCGTCATGCCGAGGATGAGCGTGTGCGCAACCTCGCCGTTATGCAGATTCAAGAAGTAGGGCGTGCTGTTGTCCGTTTCGAGTGCGGCAAGGTATTCGGTGCCGAGGTGCGAGTTCGTCTTCTCGCCGGGAAGGATCGTAAATAGAAACGAGAGGTCGGCGTAGTTCGTATTCAGCAGGTACAGCCTGCGGAGATTAAGCGCATAGTTGCCGGGCACCGTGGCGAAGTAGGCGTTGAGCTGGTTGTAGGTCTCGACGAAGAGATTGCCGTCCGCGTTAGTGAAGACGCCAGTAAACTCCCCCACGAGCTGGTCAAGCTCGGCCTTCGCCTTCCCATACAGGACAATCGTGAGCGAGAAATCGCCCAGCGATTGGCCGTCTCCTAGAGCGCGCAGGCAGTCGCCCAGGTCCTCGATGTCGGCCTGCTTCGATTCGTCTACCAGTACGTCGCGTGAATTCGTCCTGTCGCTGCCCATCTGCGACACGAATCCCGACTTCGACATATTGAAGTGGCGGCGGCGTTTGGTGACTTCTTTCCGGGCTTTGTCCGCTGCAAGCGGCGTCCATTCGGTCACGACATAGAAATTGCCCGCAATCTTCAAGAGCGAGTCCAGTACCAGAGGCCGCGTCTCGGTGATGGCCTCCTTCATGGTCAGCACGCGGACAACGTGATCGCCGACACGCAGATGATCGCGCTCCGCTTCGATATTCGAGTTCACCACCTGATAGTCGAGGAACTGCGTGGACTGCGGCCTGCCCTCGATGCGCCACTCGTCGAAATTCAGTAGCCGGCGAAAGAAACGGAGCTGACCCTGTTGGTTGAGGACCTCGATCTGCATAAAGTCGGCAAGCTGTCGGGTGAACGCCTCGACCCTTTGCTCCAATCGCGCCCAATCAGCCTCGATCTGCGTCCGCCATAGCGTCTTCATGCTGTTGTTGGTGAACTGCGCCCTCAGCTCACCTAACCCGCCAGCAGGGTCCTTGAGGAGGCGGGCGAGCGCCGCGCCCACGCCAGTCTTCGACCTCGCCCCTTCGAGTACGATGCAGTAGAAGATCTCGACTTGATAAAGATGGTCGCGCTTGGCCTCAAAGAACTGCCGCCGCTGCTCGATTGCGGCCTCCACGACTGGATCGTCATAGTTTGCAAAGGGGATCTCCGGGCGGCTTTGCTTGAAGAGGTACTGGTAGATATGGAAGCCGGGACCAAACGCTTTTAGCGCGGACTCCAACCGTTTGACCGCATACTCTTGGTCCGCATGGTCAAGGCTCTCGTAGTCCACGCCGGGAATATGCAGCACCATCCCTAGATCGCCGGACTTCGTAAGGAACATTGTCTCGTTCCAAAACCCGTAGAGGTTGATGTGGTCGTTGAGTGATGCGCTCTCCTTCCACGGCTTGATGACTCTGTCGAGACGGAGCATCAGACCACCTCCACGCGCGGCACAGCTTGCTTGGCCGCGTCGTAGCGCAGCTTGTACTTCTCCGATTTGGCAAGGATGCGAAGAAATGCCGGATCGCTTGTCGTCACCCAATGACCGAAGGCATACCCTCCGATAAACACAGCGACCCCGGCCAGGAGCGAATTGAAGATGTTGAACGTGCCCACCGCACCGACGCAGATGAAGTAGAACATCGTGCGCTCGACGCCCAAATACGTGAGGGGCTTATGCAGGCTCTTGAAGACCCGGTTGCACCGGCGGCTTGTGGTGTGTGTCTGCATGAAAGCCCCTCACACTTGAGAAGTTGGTGTGTGACAATTGAGAGTTGGGAAGTGAACCCGTTTAGGTTCCCCACAGCCAGCTCAGTACGTTCGTCGCCATCACCGCGATTCCCGTGCCCGCGGCGACACCGGCGAGCGTCTTCTTCGCTCCGGGTTCTCCGTGTGCGAAGCTATAGCCGCCGATCACAATCGCGATCAAATGGCAACCTTTGCTACCGTGCCTGTGAAGAGGTTTTGCAGTGAAGTGAGTCCACTGTCGAACGGCGAACCGGACTGCGCATACGCGGCGATGGGGAGGATAAGACATACGGCGGCAAGCAGGGCGAATGGATGAATCCATCTGCGATATGCCTGGAGCGTCTTCGGCGGGATAACGATTCGGATGTTGCGAGACATCGGCACCTCCAACGACTGGTGAATCAGTCGTGATATGCCGAGACATTAGGCGCGATCTGCGATCTCGTCCAATACTTCTTAGGCATCGGGTGATGCCTGAGCCGTCATATCGCACTTGCTGGCGTGGATCGCATGTCCCGCATTATCCAAGCAATCTCAGCTGCGATGGAGATTCGTTCTTCTCTGCACTTTTCGGTCCCTTCTTCCGCGCCCCGCCGGTTGTAGAAGGTGAGAACTCCTTCCTCAAACTCTTGGCGATTACTGGGAGTGTCTTCAGCTTCACCTCACGCTTGAATACCATCGCTGTGTCCACCATCCAATCGACTCCTACGATAGGCCGCGTAACGAGCCCATCGATCAACGATATTCCTTCACGAAGGAGCGCGAAGCCCTCGCCACTCTTCACGACCTCCTGCATCTCTTGTGGGTGTGAGGTGTGGGAATGCTCCTCAATCTCGACTCCGAGTTCCGCAAGCAGTTCTCGTTGTCGCGCGTGGGCTTCAGGATGTTGGGAAGGGTGAGGAAAGACTGAGAGATGTTGAGACAGATCGGACGCGCTCAGCGCTGTCTTTTTTGCCAATGCATGGTCGGTGGGAAGACAAACGACGAGACGTTCTCTTTTGATAATTTCCACGCGAAGGTTGTCCTCAGAGATGGGCAAGCTCACGACTACGGCATCGAGTTGGTCAATCACCAGTTCACTCATCAGAGTGGTTGTCTCACCAGTGGAGACTCTGACCGTAGAGGCAGGGACAAGAGCTTTCTGAAGTTCTGTCGATCTTCGGCAAACTTCTTTGTCGATAAAGGGAGTGCAACCGATTCGCAATATCTCAGCTTCGCCTCGATGGATGGCTTCGAGTGCCTGCAACGCCTGGTCGCGTGTGTCCAGTACATCTTTCGCTATCACTCGCAGGGCTTCGCCGGCAGGAGTCAACTGAATTCTGCCGCCTTTGAGGCGGCGAAACAGTTTGATCTTGAAGCGCTCCTGGAACTCCTTGACCTGCCTGCTCAACGATGGCTGGCTCGTGTGCAAGGCTTCGGCGGCGGCTCTGAAGCCCCGATGTTCGACGACTGCGAGGAGATATTTGAAATGACGAAATTCTGCTTCGTCGTTCATGCTGTATTGCTCGGTAAGGCCGCAGCCCGAGAAGCTAGGACTTCTTAAAAGGTTGGATGGGGAAATCCTGATATTTGTTGTATTTCTTGATTCCCGCCCTCCGTTTCGAGCGGATGCATTGCGTAGGAGGGCCTTGCGACCGGTGCGGTACGTGATGCCTGCGAGGTCTCACCTGATGCTCAAGAAGTATTGGACGGCCTGCTTTTGGAGGGCCATGATCGCTCCAAATGAGCCCGCCCGTTTCCGGAGGTGTCCAGTTGTTTCCAAAGCAAGCAAACATGCAACTCACAGCGTCTTCCGCCTCCAATAGCGAGTCGTTCGAGCGGAAGCCCACTGCAAGCGAGCGTTTTATGCCCGAACCGCTACTGGACTCCGACCAGGCAGCGGCAATCATGCAAATTCATCCAAAGACTCTTCAGAGGTACGCCCGTCAGGGGATCGTCCGTGGCTTCCAGCTCGGAACGATGTGGCGCTTCCGCGCCAGTGAAATCGAGCGGTGGATTCAAGAGCGCATGGCGAGCTGAGATTTCATTCGACCTCTGCCCGGTGGCGCGGTAGGCTGAATCCAGCCATCCGTTGCGCCAGAGACAGGAGAAAGCATGTCTAGGCGAACACGGTATCAGCAAGGAAGCGTGCAACGCGAGAAGCGGCGAAGTGGACCAGATGTTTGGATCTTTCGCTGGAGAGAAATCGGACCCGACGGCAAGAACAAACAGCGAAAGGCCATCGTCGGTACGGTCGCAAGTCTCACCACCGAGGCATCTGCCCTCAAAGCCGCCCAGGCATTGCGCATTGACGCCAACCAGCAAACCCCGCAGGCGGAGAGCGGACCGAGAACGGTTGCCGAGCTGATCGCTCATTATCGGCTGAAGGAACTGGCTGAAGACGATCAAGGACGCAAGGCGTACTCGACGCGTGCCGCTTACGAGTGCTACCTCAAGAAGTGGGTTTCTCCTCGATGGGGGACCTATCGGCTGGAGCAAGTAAAGTCGGTCGCAGTTGAGGAGTGGCTCGGCAGCATCAAGCGGGCGAGAGGAACCAAGGCAAAGATTCGGAACCTCATGAGCGCACTCTTCACTCACGCGATGCGATACGAATGGTTGGACCGAAATCCAATCAAGCTCGTTCGCCAAAGCGCGAAGCGGGGGAGGGTGCCTGAAGTCCTCGAACTGGGCGAACTCCAAACTCTTCTCAGCAAATTGGCGGTGAGAGAGCGCACATTGGCTCTGCTCGATGCCGCCACCGGGCTGCGGGTCAGCGAACTCCTGGCGCTTCGCTGGGACGACATCGACTTCGAGAGACTGGAGATTCGCGTTACCGAGTCGATCTGGCATCAGGTATTGGGTGTTTGCAAAACGGAGGCATCGGCCAAGCCCGTCCCAATGGATGGCTACATGGCCGAAGACCTGCTCCGTTGGAGACGCATCTGTCCGTACCCGATGGAGAGCGATTGGGTCTTTGCCAGTCCGCGCATGAAGGGCAAGCAGCCCTACTGGCCGGACAACCTCATGAAGCGATACATCAAGCCGGTTGCTCAGAAGGCCGGCATCGACAAGAACATCGGCTGGCACACCTTCCGCCATTCGTTTGGCACATTGCTCAAAGCCAATGGGGAAGATGTGAAGACGGTACAGGAGCTCTTACGGCACGCCAACAGCAGGATCACGCTGGACGTTTACACGCAGGCAGTGAACTCGCACAAGCGGGCCGCGCAGAGCAAGGTTGTGAGGATGATGGTGCCCGACGCGGGTACAACAGCACTCGGCAGGCACGTTGGGATCGCGGGGTAATCCGCGTATTGTTCCCATATCGTGCCCGGATTTACTTGTCACTTTGGTCGCCATTCACTCCTAAGTCTTTTGGAATGTATGGCGGGGACGACGGGGCTCGAACCCGCGACCTCTGCCGTGACAGGGCAGCGCTCTAACCAACTGAGCTACGTCCCCAGGTTGTCTTGCAACAACTTGAGCAAATGTCACATAGAACGCTTGTTTCGCGGAGTTCGCGACTCACGCTTCGTTCTACCTTGTCGCTGCTCTGGACAGAGGCTTGGGTCTGGGTGGACAACATCAGGCGGAGACCCTCTCCACAACGGAACGACAGGATAGAGTCTATCAGATGTGAGAAGGTCCTGACGTCCACAGCATCCCACGAAGATGCAGGGACCGAACTGCTATTGCGTAAGGTGGGTCTGTGCTGGGAATTAAATCCTGACGAACTTGACCTGGCGTGGCGCACTTGGTATTTTCAAAGCGTTCAGTGTGAATCGGGAACTCGTTGCCGGGCAGAGTATGCGTGGGCGGAATGTGTGTTCAGCCGGTGATGGGGTTGTCGCTGTTGTTTGTGATTCAGTGGGCCGAGCAGTAAAGCCGCAGGGTGCAAGCACCGAATCATGCAAGAACCGGTACACGGCTGCGCAACATCCTGGCAATCGTACCTGCGACACCCTCCGCCTTGAATGGGCAATCCGTGGCGGAATAGCGCTCCAGTCAGAAGCAACCGGGCACAGTTTCTTAGAAATGAAGTTTGTTGCAAGCGCTCATAAATCGAGTGATACCTATGCGTCATGATTGAGAGGTGTCCGATGTTGAAAGCCGCTCTCTTCCTTCTAATAATGCCTTTAGCCGTTTGCAGCAGCGCCTTGGCCGATACTCTCACCCTCTCCGGTACCCTGGTTAACAATGGATCGTTTGGGGGAACGGTGAGCTTCAATCCGACAACCGGCGTATTCACGGGTGCAGATTTCGATGCGGTGGAAGGCTCGACCACATATTCGTTTGATTCCTCACCGACTAGCCAATACAGCCCTGAAGGGGGAGTGTACGTTGGGGAGTTCTTCGATGGATTGGGCGACATCTTCTATCTGGATATTCCAGGCACGAATCTCATCGGTTATGCCGGTGGGCTGGTCTGTTCGCAGATACACGTCTGTCAAGGAACTCAGGAGACCTTTGCCGGAGAATTTACAATCGACCCCACCTATTCTTATGCGATTCAGAGCGGTTTGGCGATGCTGACTCTGCAAGCGACCCCGGAGCCCCCCAGTCTCCTGCTTATGGCGACCGGTGTGCTGGGACTATTGGCTGGAGTTTGGCGCAAGCGCCTGCCTGTCTGACTTGACCCAGCGTTGTGTACTTGGTATCTTTAATAGGTTCCGCGCGAATCGGGAACTCGTTGCTGCGCAGGTTGCGCGGTGGCGGCTGGTGTGATCCGCAGGCCAAGTGGGGAAAACCCTGCCGTATGCGATACACTGGGATAAGTAACACATCCGCAGGGTCCATGCATGACATGGACCGGTAGCAAGGCGGCGCAACATCCTCGCAATCGTACCTGCGACACCCTCCACCTTGGATGGGCTATGCGGGACGGAACAGCGAAACGGAGTCAACTCCATCTTCCGGTAAGGGCCGCTAGTAGAGGGCGGGAAGCAAGGGACGCTAGGCCACCGTCGACTGTTGTTCGTCTGATTTGAGTGTTCCAGACGGGACGCAAGGGAAGATCATCGCGCGAGGCACGACAGTGTCCTCACCTTTTCGTGCGCATGCGTACGAAGCGATCAAGGCGCGCGAAGGGGCCTCTTCCGCCGGGTCTGGGAGTGGATTGTGCAGTAGAAACGGCCACTGGCCGCAGTTGTTGAGCAGAAGTACAAGGAGTTCGAGTGCCTACGTTCCATCAGCTTGTGAAGCAGGGCCGCACGCCCACCCGCTATAAGACCGCCAGCCCCGCGCTGCAAGGGTCGCCCCAGCGCCGCGGCGTCTGCACCCGCGTCTACACCCAGACCCCCAAGAAGCCGAACTCGGCACTGCGCAAGGTAGCGCGCGTTCGCCTAACCAACGGGATCGAGGTGACGACCTACATTCCGGGGATCGGCCACAACCTGCAGGAGCACTCGATCGTGCTGATCCGCGGCGGACGCGTGAAGGACCTGCCGGGCGTTCGCTACCACGTGGTTCGCGGGTCGCTGGATGCGGTCGGCGTGGCCAGCCGCAAGCAGAGCCGGTCGAAGTACGGGGCGAAGCGTCCCAAGGCCGCAGCGGGCAAGTAGGGCAAAAACAGATCCCTCCGCTGCGCTGCGGGAGACAAAACGGCGCGCCGCGGAATGACAACGCAATTTATGAAGTCCAGCACTTGAGAGGTCACGGCGCTGGAGGAAGACGAGACGAGAAGAGAAGATGCCGAGAAAAGGTTATATCGCGAAGCGAGACGTTTCCCCCGATCCGGTCTATGGTTCGACCCTGGTCACGAAGTTTGTCAACTCGATGATGTGGGGCGGCAAGAAGTCGACCGCGCAGGGCATCTTCTACGCGGCGATGACGAACCTGGAGCAGAAGGGCGGCGACGAGGCCCTGAAGCTGTTCAAGAAGGCGATCGAGAACTGCAAGCCGCTGCTTGAAGTCAAGAGCCGACGCGTGGGCGGGGCCAACTACCAGGTTCCGATTGAAGTGCTGCCGGAGCGGCGCACTTCGCTGGCCATCCGCTGGATTGTCACCTATGGCCGCGCGCGCGGCGAGAAGGGCATGGTGGAGAAGCTGACCGCCGAGCTGCTGGACGCCGCCAATGGACGCGGCGCGGCGATGAAGAAGAAGGAAGATGTACACCGCATGGCCGAGGCCAATAAGGCATTCGCCCACTACCGCTGGTAAGACAGGAAATAGGGACAGCAAGTCTGCCCTGTTTGAGATGAGTTTCGATTGACCCGCAAGGCTAGCCTTGCAGACGAGAGATTGACACCGTGGCACGCACAGTAGCTCTGGACCATTGCCGGAACATCGGGATCATGGCTCACATCGACGCCGGAAAGACGACGACGACCGAACGCATCCTGTTCTATACGGGCATCACGCACCGTATCGGCGAGGTGCATGAGGGGACTGCGACCATGGACTGGATGGAGCAGGAGCAGGAGCGCGGCATTACGATCACATCGGCGGCGACGACCTGCACCTGGAGGGACACCCGGATCAACATCATCGACACGCCGGGTCACGTGGACTTCACCGCCGAGGTGGAGCGCAGCCTGCGCGTGCTGGACGGAGCGGTGGCGTGCTTCGACGCGGTCGCCGGGGTGCAGCCGCAGTCGGAGACGGTATGGCGGCAGGCGGATAAATACAAGGTGCCACGTATCTGCTTCATCAATAAGATGGACAAGGCGGGTGCGGACGCGGTCTACGCCACATCGACCATTGTGGATCGGCTGGGGGCGCGTGCGGTGCCCATCAACATACAGATTGGCGCGGAGTCGAAGTTTCTGGGAGTGATCGACCTGGTCACGATGAAGGCGATCTTCTGGCACGACGAGACCATGGGCGCGGAGTACTCGATCGAGGAGATTCCCGCCGATCTGCTGGAGACGGCCACCAAGGCGCGGCACGATCTGATCGAGGCCGTTGCCGACTCCGACGACACGATCCTTCATCTTTTCCTCGAAGGTCAGGAGCCGACCGAGGAGCAGCTCAAGGCAGGCATCCGCAAGGCCACGATCGCCATGAACATCTTTCCTGTGCTATGCGGCTCCGCGTTCAAGAACAAGGGCGTGCAGACGCTGCTGGACGCGGTGGTCGATTACCTGCCCAGCCCGCTCGACATTCCTCCCATGATTGGCCATGACCCGGAGAACATGGCGGTGGAGATCGTGCGCAAACCGGATGACACGGAGCCATTGGCGGCGCTCGGCTTCAAGATCATGACCGACCCGTTTGTCGGCCAACTGATCTTTATCCGCGTCTATTCGGGCACGCTCAAGACGGGCGACTCGGTGCTGAATCCGCGCACGCGCCGGACCGAGCGCATCGGGCGGCTGCTGAAGATGCACGCCAACAAGCGGGAAGAGATCACCGAGATTCTGGCTGGCGACATATGCGCCGCGGTGGGGCTGAAGAACCTGATCACCGGCGATACGATCTGTTCGGACCGTCATCCGGTGGTGCTGGAGACCATCGACTTTCCCAAGCCGGTGATCGAGGTTGCGGTGGAGCCCAAGACCAAAGCGGACCAGGAGAAGATGGGCATGGCGCTGGCCAAGCTGGCGCAGGAAGACCCGACCTTCAACGTGCGCACCGACATCGACTCCGGGCAGACGATCATTGCGGGCATGGGCGAGCTGCACCTTGAGATCATTGTCGATCGCATGATGCGCGAGTACAAGGTGGACGCCAATGTGGGCAAGCCGCAGGTGAACTATCGCGAGACCATCCGCTCGCACTCCGAGGCCGAGGGCAAGTACATTCGCCAGACCGGCGGTTCGGGCAACTACGGACACTGCAAGATCCGCATCTCGCCCAACCAGCCGGGCAGGGGATACGAGTTCAGCAACGACATCAAGGGCGGCACCATTCCCAAGGAGTACATCAAGCCGATCGACCAGGGCATCCAGGAAGCGATGCAAGGCGGCGTGCTGGCGGGCTACGAGATGGTGGACGTTAAGGTGTCTCTCTACGACGGCAGCTACCACGAGGTGGACTCCAACGAGATGGCGTTCAAGATCGCCGGTTCGATCGCGTTCAAAGAGGCAGCGCGCAAGGCCAAGCCGGTGCTGCTGGAGCCGGTGATGGCGGTCGAGGTCATCGTTCCCGAGGACTATATGGGGGCGATCATCGGCGACCTGAACTCGCGCCGCGGACGGATTGAAGGCATGGAGATGGTGGGCAATACGCAGGCCATCCGCGCCACGGTCCCGCTGTCGACGATGTTTGGATACGCAACCCACATGCGCGGAGCGACGCAGGGACGCGCCAACTACTCGATGCAGTTTAAACAATATGAAGAGGCGCCGAAGTCGGTGTCGGAAGAGATTATTGCGAAGGTGCAGGGCAAGGACGACAAGGACAGGTAACGAAGTTGCGCCGGCCCATAGGACTGGCGCACAGGATTGGCTGACAACAAATTTGCAGTACACGGAGAACAGCAATGGGCAAGGAAAAGTTTGACCGGTCGAAGCCTCATGTGAACGTAGGGACGATTGGGCACATTGATCACGGCAAGACGACGCTGACGGCGGCGATCACGAAGGTGCTGACCAAGCACAACCCGAAGAACGTCTTTCGCTCGTTCGACTCGATCGACAACGCGCCGGAAGAGCGGGAGCGGGGGATCACGATTGCGACGGCGCACGTGGAGTACGAGACCAAGAACCGGCACTACGCGCACGTGGACTGTCCGGGGCACGCCGACTACATCAAGAACATGATCACCGGGGCGGCGCAGATGGACGGGGCGATCCTGGTGGTGGCGGCGACCGACGGGCCGATGCCGCAGACCAAGGAGCACGTGCTGCTGGCGCGCCAGGTTGGGGTGCCGTACATTGTGGTGTTCCTGAACAAGTGCGACGCGGTGGAAGATCCCGAGCTGATCGAACTGGTGGAGATGGAGGTTCGCGAGCTTCTGTCGAAGTACGAGTATCCGGGCGACGACACGCCGATCATCCGCGGCTCGGCGCTGGGGGCGCTGAACGGGGAGCCGGAGTGGGAGGCCAAGATCGACGAGCTGATGGAGGCGGTGGACGCATATGTGCCGCAGCCCAAGCGCTCGACGGAGCTTCCGTTCCTGATGCCGATCGAGGACATCTTCTCGATCTCCGGGCGCGGCACGGTGGTGACGGGGCGCATTGAGCGCGGCAAGGTGAAGGTGGGCGAGCCGGTGGAGATTGTGGGCTTCCGCGAGACGCGCTCGACGGTGTGCACGGGCGTGGAGATGTTCAAAAAGCAGTTGGACGAGGGGCTGGCGGGCGACAACGCGGGCATCCTGCTGCGCGGCACGGCCAAGGAAGACGTGGAGCGGGGCATGGTGCTGGCCAAGCCGGGGTCGATTACGCCGCACACCAACTTCAAGGGCAGCGTGTATGTGCTGAGCAAGGAGGAGGGCGGGCGGCATACGCCGTTCTTCGACGGCTACCGTCCTCAGTTCTACTTCCGCACGACGGATGTGACGGGATCGGCCAAGCTGCCGGCCGGCACCGAGATGGTGATGCCGGGCGACAACGTGGAGCTGGAGGTGACACTGCACACTCCGGTGGCCATGGAGAAGGGCCTGCGCTTCGCCATCCGCGAGGGCGGCAGGACCGTGGGCGCAGGAACCATCAGCGAGATTATCGGCTAGGGGCAGTAGTTCAAGAGTA
Source organism: uncultured Acidobacteriaceae bacterium (assembly GCA_963834805.1). GTDB lineage: Bacteria > Acidobacteriota > Terriglobia > Terriglobales > Acidobacteriaceae > Edaphobacter. The sequence continues at coordinate 132,716 of CAWIDB010000008.1, read as the reverse complement.
ACCAGGGTTGCTGGAACGTGCAGAAATTCATGACCGGCAGCCACTGCAAACGATCTTTGAGTAACCAGAAAAGAGACGCAAAATGGCTGGACAGAGAATCAGAATTCGTTTGAAGGCGTACGACTACCGTGTGCTGGACACGTCGACCGGCGAGATCGTGGATACCGCGAAGCGCACCGGCGCGCAGGTTGCGGGACCGATTCCGCTGCCGACAATGAAGAACAAGTACTGCGTATTGCGTTCTCCCCACGTGGACAAGAAGTCGCGCGAGTCGTTCGAGATCCGCACCCACAAACGGCTGATCGACATTCTGGAGCCGACCCAGCAGACGGTGGACGCGCTGATGAAGCTCGATCTTCCGGCCGGCGTGGACGTTGAGATCAAGACGGTGCAGAAATAAAGGCAGCGGGTCAGCAAGTCAGCAGAGCGGTAAGGGCTGACGCAGTTTAGGAATTACCTACAGTGCCTGGCGCACCATCCGGCATGATGAGGAAAGGAAAAGACGATGGCTGTTACAGGAATTCTCGGCAAGAAAGTCGGCATGACCCAGCTATTCGATGAGCGCGGCGACGTACACCCGGTCACAGTGCTGAAAGCCGGCCCATGCGTGATTACGCAGCTCAAGACCTTGTCCAAAGACGGCTACGACGCCGCGCAGATCGGCTATGTCGATTTTCTTAAGGCATCGAAGGTCAACAAGCCCATGACGGGCCACTTTGCCAAGTCGAACGTGCCGCCTGTGCGCATGATGAAGGAAGTTTCCCTGGAGATTGCCAAGGAAGGCGAGGATGCCGGGGTCAAGGCCGGCGATCGCGTGATGGTGGACATCTTCTCCGATGAAAAATTTGTCGACGTGATCGGCACATCGAAGGGACGCGGGTTTGCGGGCGTGGTCCGGCGCCACCACTTCGGCGGCGGCCCCAAGGCGCACGGCCACATGTTTCAGGTACAGGGCTCGATTGGGGCCTCTTCCTATCCTTCGCGTGTCTTTCCCGGCCAGCGCATGCCCGGCCACATGGGCCACGCGCAGATCACCGTGCGCAACCTGCGCATTCGCGGCATCGATGTCGAGGACAATCTGCTGATGGTGGAGGGCGCGGTGCCCGGCCCGCGCGACGGATACGTACTGATCTCCAAGGCAAAGGCGCCGCCGCGGGAGCGCCGCGGATTTGGCGGAGGAACGACACTGGATCCGTTGAAGGCATCGAAGAAGGCTTCGCCGAAGAAGAAATAGTAAGGCAGCGAGTTAGCAGGTCAGCGAGTTAGTTCGTGCAATACGGAAGTAAACTCTGCGCGGAGAACAGACCGGGTAACGCAGACAAACAAAGTCAGGGTCCGCCGCATCGATGGCGGGCATGAAGAGAGAAGAGCGATGGCAAAGATCAAGATAGTCGACCTCGCGGGAAAGACGGTCGGGGAGTTTGAACTGCTCGACGAGGTGTTCTCGGGCGGGATCAACGACACGCTGCTGTGGGAGTCGGTGAAACACTACCGCGCCGCGTTGCGCCAGGGAACCGCGTCCACCAAGACGCGCGGTCTAGTTTCCGGGGCCGGACGCAAGCTGTGGAAGCAGAAGGGGACCGGCCGCGCACGCATTGCGTCGATCCGCAGCCCGCTGTGGCGCTCGGGCGGCACGGTGCATGGGCCGAAGCCTCGCAGCTACGAGTATGCCTTTCCGCAGAAGAAGCTGATGGGCGCACTGCGTTCTGCGATTGCGGCAAAGATTGCCGACGGCAAGTTGACGGTGGTGGAATCGTTCGAGGTCCCCGAGGCCAAGACCAAGTTCTTCCGCGCCGCGCTGGACAAGCTGGAGGCGGGCAAGACGACGTTGCTGGTTGAGTCCACCCAGCAGCTCAGCGAGAAGCTGTACCTGGGATCGCGCAACCTGGCGGGTGTCGAGCTTGTGCTCAGCTCGGAGGTGCATCCGTACGATCTGTTGCGTTACGAGCATGCCATCTTCTCCAGGGATGCGCTCGATGCACTGCAGCAGACGTTGAAGAAGTTTGTATCGAAACGCAGCAAGGCCGCAGCAGAAGCTAAGCAAACCGCTGCCGAGAAGGAGGTTGCGTAAATGCCAACCCTCTATACAGTAATTCGCCGCCCTCTCATCACGGAGAAGGGCATGGGCGTGAAAGAGACGCAGAACACGCTGGTCTTCGAGGTGGACAGGAAGGCCAGCAAGACCGAGGTCAAACAGGCGGTCGAGACGCTTTTCAAGGTCAAGGTGAGTGGTGTGCGCACCTCCACGGTGGAAGGAAAAGAACGCCGCCGGGGCAAGTTCACCGGCTATCGCCCCGACTGGAAGAAGGCCTATGTGCGGCTGAAAGATGGGCAGAAGATGCCGGAGTATCTGAACAGCATGTAAGCACAGTTGTTAGTTACTTTGTTAGTTGTTAGTTGAAGACGAAAGCGACGAGTAAGTCGCAAAGATGCAAGAAAGAACTAGCTAGTGGCTTAGAGCGAACAGCTAGGAGCTAAAACAAATGCCGATTAAATCATTTCGACCGATTACCCCGACCCTCCGCTTTCAGACGAAGCTGGTGAACGACGACCTGACGACGGACAAGCCGCATAAGCCGCTTCTCTCCGTGAAGCAGCGCACCGGCGGACGCAACAGCAGCGGGCGGATGACCATCCGCCACCAGGGCGGGGGACACAAACAGAAGCTGCGCCTGATTGACTTCAAGCGCGACAAGGCTGGCATTCCGGCGACGGTTGCGACGATCGAATACGATCCGAACCGCAGTTCGCGCATCGCCCTGGTCCACTATGCGGACGGCGAGAAGCGATACATCCTTCAGCCGATCGGGCTGAAGGTGGGGCAATCGATTATGAGCGGGCCGGACGCCGATATTCTGGTGGGCAACGCGCTTCCCTTGAAGAACATTCCACTGGGAACGATTGTGCATAACATCGAGCTGCGGCCGGGCAAGGGCGCGCAGATGGCGCGTTCGGCTGGGGCGCAGGTCAACCTGATCGCCAAGGAAGGCGATTACGCGCTGCTGAAGCTGCCCTCGGGCGAGACGCGCAAGGTGCTGGTGGAGTGCATGGCGACGATCGGCCAGGTGGGCAACACGGACCATGAGAATGTATCGATCGGCAAGGCGGGGCGCAATCGCTGGAAGGGAATCAACCCGGCCAACCGCGGCGTAACCATGAATCCGGTTGACCACCCGCACGGCGGCGGCGAAGGCAAGACCTCCGGCGGGCGTCATCCGGTGACGCCCTGGGGCCAGCCGACGCGCGGCTACAAGACACGTAACAACAAGCGGACCGATGTATTTATCGTGAGCCGCCGCAGCAAGTAAAGGGATTGACAATATGCAGTTTGCAGTTCAGGAAGTACAGGCAAGGAAAGAGCAACACCAAGTCTCGCAGTTGAGAGATTCGTCGTATTCAGCAATGTAACCGCAGCAGGAATCTGGAGTCATACCCATGGCACGTTCAGCAAAAAAAGGTCCGTTCATCGACGCGCATCTTCAGTCGAAGATCACGGTGATGAACCAGACCAACGACAAGAAGGTTGTGCGCACCTGGTCGCGCCGCTCGACGATCTTCCCCGACATGGTTGGCCACACCATAGCCGTACACAACGGGCGCAAGTTTATTCCGGTCTATGTGACGGAGAACATGGTTGGCCACAAGCTGGGTGAGTTTTCTGCAACGCGTGTGTTCAAGGGCCACTCCGCGCGCGCAGCCGAGACCACGGTGAAGCCTAAGACGGCCTAAGGTTGGTTGTAGTTGGCACGAAGTTATTGGCAAAAGCAAGGCGTAGCAGATCGTTTGAAGGATCAAAGTCATGGCGAAGATTGCAGTAAATAAAGATCGAGAGTTTCGCGCGGAAGCGAAGTTCCAGCGCAGCAGCCCGCAGAAGGCGAAGCTGGTCCTCGACACCATCAAGGGCATGCGCGTGGAACAGGCGCTCAACACCATCCATTTCTCAAGCAAGAAGATGGCGCCGGTGATTGAGAAGGTGTTGCGCTCGGCCATCCAGAATGCAACTTACATCTCTCAGGAGCAGGGCCTCGATGTCGACGTCGACAACCTGTATGTGCGCACCGCGGTGGCGAATGAGGGGCCGCGCATGAAGCGCATCCGGCCCGCGCCCATGGGACGTGCGTTTCGCTACCAGCGCAGGATGGTGCATGTCGTTGTCACGGTCGCGGAGAAGAAGTCTCCCACGGCAGTTAGCGTGATTGAGCCGGAAGTTCCAGCGGCCAGCACCAAGCCGGGCAAGCCGGCGGTGAAGAAAGCACCGGCAAAGAAAGCAGCAGCAAAGAAGACCGCAGTAAAGAAAACGGCAGCGACGAAGGCTGCCAAGTAAGAGCCGTTGCAGTTCGATTCAGGCCGGAGAACTTCCGGTACATTTAGAGATCCACAAGCTCCGCCGGCTCAACCGGCAAGGGAGCGAAGGTAAGGAAGCTATGGGACAGAAGGTCCATCCGTATGGTTTTCGCCTCGGCGTCAACAAGCCGTGGAAGTCACGATGGTTCGTGGAGCGCGGCTATGACAAGCTGCTGGTCGAGGACGTCAAGCTGAAGGCTGAGTTGCGCGAGAAGCTGAAGGCCGCGGGAGTCAGTTCGGTGGAAGCCGAGCGCCCCGGCAACAAGCTGCGTCTTATTATCCGCACCGCGCGTCCGGGAATCATCATTGGGCGCAAGGGCGCGGAGATCGACAAGCTGAAGGCCGACATCCAGAAGCGCACTTCGCGCGAGGTATTTATCGACATTCTGGAGGTCAACAAGCCGGAGCTGGATGCGCAACTGGTCTCCGAAAACATCGCGTTGCAACTGGAGAAGCGCGTCAGCTTCCGGCGGGCCATGCGCAAGAGCGTGGATTCTGCGCTGCGATTTGGATGCAAGGGGATCAAGGTGCGCGTATCGGGCCGGTTGAACGGCAACGAGATCGCGCGTTCCGAGTGGTATCTGCAGGGACGTCTGCCGCTGCACACGCTGCGCGCCGACATCGACTACGGTTTCTCCGAGGCGCATACCACCTACGGCATTATCGGGGTCAAGACGTGGGTCTACCGCGGCGATATTTACGAGCAGAAGAAGCGGCGCGATCAGGGCACGACCACAGGCGTGTTCTAGGGACGGTTGTTGGTGGATGGTTGCTGGTTGTTAGTTTTGCGACGCTGGACCGGTGTTGAGGACCAGCAGCGAAGAGTTAGAGGGTATTGATTATGTTATTGCCAAAGAAGGTCAAGTTTCGCAAGCAGCAGCGCGGCCGCATGTGCGGCAAGGCGTGGCGCGGGTCGGATCTATCGTTCGGCGATTTTGGCCTGAAGGTGCAGGAGTGCGGCTATATCACCGACCGGCAGATTGAGGCCAGCCGCATCGCGATGACTCGGTTTATCAAGCGCGGCGGCAAGGTATGGCTGCGCATCTTCCCCGACAAGCCGATCACCAAGAAGCCCGCCGAGACGCGTATGGGCAAAGGCAAGGGTGCTCCCGACCACTGGGTCGTGGTGGTTCGCCCCGGCAAGATCCTGTTCGAGATGGAGGGGGTTACGCCCGAGCTGGCAAAGGAAGCCATGCGTCTGGCGGCACACAAACTGCCGCTAAAGACGATGTTCGTGCAGCGCCACACGGTGAAGGCAACCATGGCCGTCAAGTAGGGCCTTCTCTGAAGGCTGCAAGCAGAGAAAAAGAATTCGCAACGAAAGAAGATGACGATGGAATTCGAAAAGATCCGCAACCTGACCGACGAAGAGCTGCCCGCGCAGATGGCCAAGTCCGCCGAACAGCTCTTTCGCATTCGTTTTCAGAAGAGCCTGGGCAACAATGAAGGCGTCAAAAAGCTGCGCGCGTTGAAGCTGGACATCGCGCGCATCCAGACTGTGACCCGAGAGCGCGCCCTGGCCTCCGGGAAGGCCGCATCGCCCGCGCCGGTTGCAACGGCCCCGGCGGCGAGCACACGCACCGCGCGCAAGAAAGCGAAGAAGGACTAATTATGGCAAACACAAACGACACAGCAGCTCCGGAAGCACAGGCCTCACGACGCAACGAGAAGGTAGGCCTGGTGGTCTCGACCAAGATGCAGAAGACCATTGTGGTGGAGATCGAGATGCGCAAGGCGCATCCGAAGTACAAGCGCGTGATGAAGTCGAACAAGAAGTTTTACGCGCACGACGAATTGAACTCGGCGCGGGTTGGCGATGTGGTGCGCATACGCGAGGCGCGCCCCCTGTCGAAGCTGAAGCGCTGGTCGCTGGAGGAGATCGTACGCCGCTCGTCGCTCTCGCAGCTCGACGAGAAGGAACTTACCGGGGAAGCGAAGTAGTTTGGAATCGGCGCGGAGGATTTGATCCGCGGCGCAGAGAAGAGCTTGGAGGGGGCGAAGCCCCAGGGTTTTCCGGCTCAGGAGAACGAATATGTCAGTGCAGATGAGAACGATGCTCGATGTTGCCGACAACTCCGGCGCGCGCAAGTTGCAGGTGATTCTGCCGCTGGGCGGCGGCTTGGGCAAGAAGGCCGGCCTTGGCGATGTGGTGACGGCGGCGGTGAAGGAAGCGTCGCCCGACGGCACGGTGAAGAAGGGCAAGGTGGTGAAGGCGGTCATCGTGCGGACGCGCAAGGAGTATCGCAGGCGCGACGGCACCTACATCCGTTTCGACCAGAACGCCGCCGTGGTCATCAACGACACCAACGAACCGGTGGGCACGCGCGTCTTCGGCCCGGTGGCACGCGAGCTGCGCGAGAAGAAATTTCTTAAGATTGTTTCCCTAGCACCCGAGGTGATTTGAAGCAGTTGTAAGTTGCTGGTTGAAGACAAAGGCAGTGACTGACAGGTTTGAAGTTCAACGCGGATTCCGGCTCCGACAGATTGCCGAGGAAGGAAGCACGATGGCAGGGATCAAGATCAAGCGCAACGACACCGTGGAAGTGATCGCAGGCAAAGACAAGGGCAAACGTGGCCGCGTGCTTCGCGTACTGGCGGACAAGGACCGTCTTCTGGTGGAGCACGTCATGATGATCAAGAAGCACGTGAAGCCGAACCCACAGCGGAACATCAAGGGCGGCATCGCCGAGCAGGAGTCTCCCATTCACATCTCGAATGTGATGCTGGTGGACGGTGAAGGCAACAAGACGCGTGTTGGGACGAGAGTGGAAGACGGGAGGAGAGTACGCTTCTCCAAGGTAAGCGGGAACACAATTCCAGAGAAGAAGAAGTAGAGCATTATCAGCTTGTTACTAACTTTTACTGAACTAACAGATTCACCCCACGAATCGGTATACGGGCACGGCGCCCACTCCGGAAACCGTGGAGAAAGCGAAGTCGATCATGGCGGCACGATTTAGAGAAAAGTACCTGAACGAGATCCGCCCGGTGATTGCCAAGGAACTCGGCGTCACCAATCCGATGGCGATTCCACGGCTGGAGAAGATCGTCATCAACATGGGGCTGGGCGAGGCCACTCAGAACGTGAAGATCATGGATCCGCTGGTGGCCGATTTGGGGTCGATTGCCGGACAGAAGCCGGTGGTTACCAAGGCCAAGAAGTCGATTGCAGCCTTCAAGGTGCGCGAGGGGATGCCGATCGGCGCGGTGGTAACGCTGCGCGGCGACAAGATGTATGAGTTTCTCGACCGGCTGATCTCGATCGCTCTGCCACGCGTGCGCGATTTCCGCGGCGTATCGTCAAAGAGCTTCGATGGCCGGGGCAACTACACGCTGGGGCTGCGCGACCAGCTTATCTTCGCCGAGATTGACTATGCCAAGGTGGACAAGATCAAGGGCATGAACGTCACCATTGTCACCACGGCGGCAGACGACAACGGAGCACGCGCGTTGCTGAAGGGGTTCGGGATGCCGTTCCGGGTTGGAGCATAGCGGCCCGCAAGGAAGTAGAAGAATTTGAAGAAGGATAGAGAGCAAACACTATGGCAACCACCGCAAAACGCGTCAAGGACGCACGCAAGCCGAAGTTCAAATCCCGCCAGCACAACCGCTGCCAACTGTGCGGCCGTCCCCGCGCCTACCTGCGCAAGTTCGGGGTCTGCCGTCTCTGCTTCCGGTCGCTTGCGCTGAAGGGCGAGATACCGGGCGTGGTGAAGTCAAGCTGGTAAACCCGCGGACGCGGCAACCTGTATACTGAATAGGTTGCAGTGTCCGTTTCACCCTTCCAGAGACCCCACCAGCCCATGGTGCAGAAGTCTGGAAGAAGTAGATTTTTCGATGCAGCACCTAGCACCCTCGAATGATTGCAGCAGCATTTCCGCTGGTTCTCGCCGATGGGAAACACGGCCGAGCGAACGGGGAATGAAGGAGAATGAATGAATCTTACCGATCCAGTAGCTGATTTTCTGACGCGGATCCGCAACTCCATCCGCGCGCGCCACCAGAAGCTCGACGTACCCGCGTCCAAGCTGAAGAGCGAGATTGCCCGCATCCTCAAAGAGGAGGGGTACATCGCCAACTACAAGCCGACCGAAGAGGGCGGGGTGAAGGTGCTGCGGGTGTATCTGAAGTACGGCCCCAATAACGAGGCGGTGATCCGCGACCTGCAGCGCGTCTCGCGTCCGGGATGCCGCGTGTATCTGGGGCGCGACGAGATTCGCCGCGTGCAGGGCGGGCTGGGCATCTCGATCATGACCACCCCGAAGGGCGTCATGACCGGGCGGCAGGCACGCCGCGAAGGCGTTGGCGGGGAGATCCTCTGCGAAGTCTGGTGAGGCAGGCTGCGCCGGGCGTAGACGCCCGGCCGGTTGAACAATTTACTCCGGCGCGGTTCGCCAGCTCCGGCTTGAAGTTTAGAACGATGGGCGCAAGCCCAGGCTGCAGTGGAACGGAGAAGAGAACTTCTCCGCGACTCGCAAGCCACAAAGGACACTCGAATGTCTCGTATCGGCAAGAAGCCAATTCCGCTGCCCGCCGGGGTCAAGTACGCCGTCAGCGCAGATGGCAACACGGTGCTCGTGGAAGGGCCCAAGGGCAAGGTCAGCGCCATGCTTCCCGGCGGCATTACCCTGGTGCAGAAGGACGGCACATTGGTTGCCGAACGGCAGAACGACAAGCAGGCAGCGTTCCATGGGCTGGCGCGCGCGCTGGTTGCAAATGCCGTTGCCGGAGTGACCACCGGCTGGACCAAGGAACTGGACATCGTCGGCATTGGCTACCGCGCCGAGATGAAGGGCAAGAACACGGTTGTTTTCACTCTCGGGTTTTCCCACCAGATTGAGTTTCCACTGCCCAGCGGCATCGAGGTGGTCATCGACCCCAAGCAGACGCACCTTACGATCACAGGTATCGATCGTCAGAAGGTGGGCCAGGTGGCCGCCGACATGCGTTCGCTGCGCAAGCCCGATCCATATAAGAACAAGGGCGTCCGCTACAGCGGCGAGAGATTGAAGAAGAAGGTCGGCAAGACCGGAGCGAAGTAAGACAGTTGTGAGCGATGAGTAAGTGCCCACAACTCATCAATGCAGTTTGAAACCGAACGTCACCAGCACTCTGGCGACGCCACTAGGAAGGAAAGAAAGATTATGCTGAAACCCCGCGAACGCAATGTCATCCGCCAGCGCGTGCATGCTCGCATCCGCGAGAAGATGTCGGGCACGGCGGAGCGTCCCCGCCTCAACATCTACCGCTCGCTGAACCACATCTACACGCAACTGGTGGACGACCTGAACGGAGTCACCCTGGTGTCGGCGTCCTCGCTGGGCAAGAAGTCCGAGGAGAAGCACTATGGCGGCAACGTGGCCGCCGCCAAACAGGTTGGCAAACTGATTGCGGAGCGGGCGCAGGAGAAGGGAATCAAGAAGGTGGTCTTCGATCGCGGCGGCTATCTGTATCACGGCCGGGTGAAGGCCCTGGCCGATGCGGCGCGCGAGGCAGGACTCGAATTCTAAGCTTCAGGTTTGATTGCTCCCTCACGGGCAGCAAGAGAGGAACGGAAGATGGCAATGATGAAGAAAAAGTTCGACGCGAACCGGCTGAACCTGAAGGACGAGGTGGTGTCGATCAATCGCGTTACCAAGGTGGTGAAGGGCGGTAAAAACATGTCGTTTGCCGCGCTGGTGGTGGTTGGCGATCCGGGCGAGGGCGTGGTTGGGTACGGATCGGGCAAGGCCAAGGAGGTCCCTCAGGCGATCCGCAAGGGGATCGAGTCGGCCAAGAAAAACCTGTTCAAGATCAACCTGACGCCGACCACCATTCCGCACCAGGTGCTGGGCCACTATGGCGCAGGCTCGGTGATGCTGAAGCCGGCTCCTGAAGGCACGGGGGTGATCGCGGGCAAGACAGTGCGCGCCGTAATGACCTCGGCCGGTGTGCAGAATGTGCTGACCAAGTCGCTTGGATCGGCCAACCCGCATAACGTCATCAAGGCCACGTTCGACGCACTCATCCAGCTTCGCAACAAGGCCGAAGTGGCCACCCTGCGCGGCAAGACTGTAGAGGAGTTCTAGCCATGGCCAAACCCGCAAGCAACGCAACCATCAAGCTGCAATACTTTCGTTCGAAAATATGCACTCCGACGAAGCACAAACTGGTGATCAAGGGGCTTGGCTTTACCCGGCTCAACCAGATTGTGGAGCGCGAAGACACCGCGTCGGTGCGCGGCATGGTGGCGAAGGTGCCCCACTTGGTACGCGTGGTGGAATAAACATTGGTTGTTGGGAAAAGATCAACAACCAACAACGAGAAGCGATCAACTGCTTTACCCATATGCGAGTCGGCGAGCCATTGAGCTACCGGCGTATAGCGAGGAAGAAGAAATGGCAATCCGCAATCTCTCCAATCTGCGCGCCCCCAAGAAGGCGAATGAAAACAAGAAACGTGTCGGCCGAGGCATGGGGTCGGGCATGGGTAAGACATCCACCCGCGGTCACAAAGGACAGGGTTCGCGATCCGGCTCGTCGCTGATGCGCGGCTTCGAGGGCGGCCAGATGCCGCTGCACCGCCGCCTGCCCAAGCGCGGCTTCAACAACATCTTTCGCGAGGAGTATACGATCCTGGGCCTGGACCGCGTCGCAGAGATACTAGCGGCTGCGCCGGGCACTGAATTCACCCTGGACGCGATCGTCTCGCTGGGCCTGCTGCGCAAGAAGGGGGGTCTGATCAAGGTGCTCAACAACGGCGAGCTGGCGGGACCGGTCACCATTCACGCGCACAAGTTCTCCAAGGCCGCGCAGGAGGCCATCGAGAAGGCCGGCGGCAAGGCGATTTTGATCGGCTAGCAACTCCGCCGGGTGCATCTGCCCGGCGTTTTCGACTAGGATAGGGTTTACCCTTGGAAGCGCGGCCCGCGAAGGCCGGCTTCCGGCAACAGCCAAGAGGTTTCGATGTTAGAGAAATTTGCCAACATCTTTCGTATCCCCGATCTGCGCAAGCGAGTCCTGTTCACGCTTGGCTTGCTGGCGGTGTATCGCCTGGGGGCGTTCATTCCCACGCCGGGCATCAATGCGGACGCGTTGGCGCAATACTTCAACTTGAACTCCAGTTCGCTGCTTGGCCTGGGCGACCTGTTCACCGGGGGCAATCTTCGCCGTCTTACGATCTTCGCGCTGGGCATCATGCCCTACATCACGGCGTCGATTATCTTCCAACTGTTGACCGTGGTCTATGAGCCGCTGGCCAAGTTGCAAAAAGAAGGCGAACTGGGGCGGCGCAAGATCACGCAATGGACGCGTTACGTCACGGTGCTTCTGGGGGTGATTCAGTCCTTCGCCATCGCTCTGACGCTGACCGGTTCGTCCATGTCTCTGGTGACGATTTCGCGCGGCGCCTTCATTCCGATGTGCGTCATCACGCTGACGGCCGGCACTGCCTTCATCATGTGGCTGGGCGAGCAGATCACCGAGCGCGGCATCGGAAACGGCATGTCGCTGCTGATCTTTACCGGCATCGTCGTCGGCCTTCCCCGCGGTATTAATGACATCTACACCAAGGCGCGAGACGAAACATGGGGCCCCTTGACGCCTGTGGTGCTTGTCGCCCTGATTCTGGGCATGGTGGCCGTGGTTGCGTTCATTGTCTTCGTGGAACGTTCCGAGCGGCGCATTCCGGTGCAGTACGCCAAGCGCATCGTGGGACGCAAGATGATGGGCGGCCAGTCCACCCACCTTCCTCTGCGCGTCAACTCCGGCGGCGTGATGCCGGTGATCTTTGCCAGTTCGATTCTATCGGCGCCGCTGCTGTTCTCCGGAATGAGTTTTTTTGGCAGCGCCAAGCTGAGCGAAACCACATTATTTGGGCCGATTCTGCGCAATCTGGGCCCCGGCGAGCCATGGTATGAGCTGCTGTACATGGCCGCGATCGTATTCTTCGCGTACTTTTATATTTCCATTGTCTTCCGCCCCGACGACATCGCCGATAACATGCGCAAGTACGGCGGCTTCATTCCGGGGATCCGCCCCGGCCGCCGCACCTCGGACTTCATCAACGATGTACTTACCCGCATCACTCTGGTCGGAGCGCTCTACCTGATCATCATCTCGGTTATTCCGACCCTGCTCATCAGCGGTATTCACTTCAACCACCTGTGGTTGATCGGTTCTTTCTTCGATCGTTTGCCGTCCGTGTTCACCAACGGATTCGGCTTCAACTTTTACTTTGGCGGCACCAGCCTGCTGATCGTTGTCGGGGTAGCCATGGACACGGTACAGCAGGTGGAGTCGCAACTCATCATGCGTCACTACGACGGCTTCTCTCCCAAGAGCGGCCGCATTCGCGGACGGCGCAGTTGGTAGGACGGGCCCATTGACTTATACATCTGAATCGCATCCGACGGCCCTGGCAGGGAATGAGCTTCTGCCAGGGCCGGTTCTACTATTGGGCGCACCCGGCGTTGGCAAGGGTACGCAGGCACAACTACTCGTCAGCAAGTACGGCATTCCGCAGATCTCCACCGGCGATCTGTTACGCGGCAACATAGCACGCGGCACTGAGCTGGGACTCAAGGCGAAAGCGATCATGAGCGCGGGGCTGCTGGTCGACGACGAGATCGTCAACCAGATGGTGCTGCACCGCCTGCAGGAGAAAGATACCCATCGCGGATACATTCTGGATGGCTATCCGCGCACGCTGGAGCAGGCCAAATTTCTCGACCGAACCATTGCCGACCCCGTTTTTCTGCCTCGGCTTCCGGTCATTGCCATCAGTATTACGGTATCGTACGATGAACTGCTGCGGCGCATCACGGGACGGAGAATTTGTCCGTCGTGCAAGCATATCTACAACATCTATTCGAACCCGCCCAAGGTTGCCGATGTGTGCGATCTGGATGGAGCCGGCCTGACGCAGCGCACGGACGACACGGAGCCGGTTTTTGTGGAGCGCATGAAGACCTTCGAGGCGCAGACGGCCCCGGTGGTGGCGCACTACCACGATCTGGGACGCTTTGAAGAGGCAGATGGAAACCAAAGTGTGGAGGCAGTCAACGTTGCGATCGAACAGGCCATCGTCAAGTTGCGCCGTGCTTCCTGCTGATCGCTGATTCTATGGCTATTCTTATCAAGACTGCCGTGGAGATTGAAAAGATGCGCCGCTCCGGCGAAGCACTGCATCGGGTGCATGAGGCGGTGCGTCCGTACGTGCTTCCTGGGGCCAGCACCATGGATATGGAGAAGGTTGCGGCGGCCAAGATGGATGAGCTGCATGCAATCTCTGCGTTCAAGGGGTACCACGGGTTTCCCGCGGTACTCTGCACCTCCGTCAACGACGAGGTTGTGCATGGCATTCCATCGGCCAGGCGCATCCTGACTGAGGGCGACATAGTTTCGGTCGACTGCGGCGTGATTATCGACGGTTATTATTCGGACTCGGCTGTGACGTACGCGGTCGGCACGCCCAGCGCCTCCACGAAAAAGTTGCTGGACGTTACCCAGGCCTCGCTGGAGCGGGCAATCCAACAGGCGCAGGTGGGCGGGCGGCTGGGCGACATCTCCGCCACGGTACAGGAGATCTGCGAGGCGGAGGGATTCGGCGTGGTGCGCGAATTCGTAGGCCATGGCATCGGCAAATCGATGCACGAAGACCCGCAGGTTCCCAACTTCGGCACACGCGGCAAAGGGCCCCGCTTGAAGGCTGGGATGGTGTTGGCCATCGAGCCGATGATCAACGCCGGCGGGGCGGCGGTAAAGGTGCTGCCCGACGGCTGGACCACCCTGACCGTGGATGGCAGCCTCAGCGCGCACTTTGAACACACCGTGGCGATCACAAAAGACGGGCCGCGCGTGCTTACCCGCTAGGCTTTTACCGGCATACCGAGGTATAATAAAAAAGGTTGTGTGCGCAGGCACGCGACAAGCGGGCGATTGGGTCGCGCTGGAGGCGTCCCCGCCTATCGAAGGAGAGCGTTTGTCGAAGGAAGATGCAATTGAAGTGATGGCAGTGGTGGTAGAGACGCTGCCCAATGCGCTGTTCAAGGTCGAGCTTGAAAATAAGCATCAGGCTCTGGCTCACGTCTCTGGACGCATGCGCAAGAACTTCATACGCATCCTCCCCGGCGACCGCGTCGCGATTGAGCTGAGTCCGTACGACCTCAACCGCGGCCGCATCGTCTACCGCTACAAGTAGACGAAAATCAGCAACTGGCTTTTAGCTCATAGCTTCTAGCTGCAACAAAGAACCAAGCTGTGCCGGTCCGCCTTTAGCAAAAAACTAAAGGCCCAAAGGCAACGGCTGCTTTTCAGGAGTTTTATGAAGGTCCGCGCGTCCGTGAAGAAAATCTGCGATAAGTGCAAAGTCATCAACCGCCGCGGCGTGGTTCGCGTTATATGCGAAAACGCCAAGCACAAACAGCGTCAGGGCTAGTTCCTACTAGCAACCATCAAGCTGCAACCGGCAATCGTTTTACCCGGCCCCGCCAGGCTAGTTAGCCGAAGTCAAGGCTTGCGTTGAACCCGGCGGAAGAGACCGCAAACCAAGGACCCCGCTGCAGTGGAGATAGCTCCACCAGCCCAGATGAAAAGGAACCCCATGGCACGTATTGCTGGAGTCGATGTGCCCAACCAGAAGCAGGTTCGCATCGGACTCACACACATATTCGGAATCGGGAACTCGCGCGCGGCAAAGATACTTACCGAGGCGAACGTCGATCCCTACGCAAAGGTTGGCGCACTGGACGAGGAATCGCTGAACCGCATCCGTCACGTGATCGAGACGCAGGGTGAGATTGAAGGAGACTTGCGCAAGGACGTCTCGCTCAATATCAAGCGCCTGATCGAGATCCAGTCTTACCGCGGACTTCGCCACCGCCGTTCGCTGCCTGTACGGGGGCAGCGCACCCACACCAACGCCCGCACCCGCAAAGGCCCCCGCAAGGGCACGGTTGCCGCCAAAAAGAAAGCGACCAAATAACCCATGGCGAAGACACAGAACAAGGCAGGCGGCGCCAAGCCGGCGGGCAAGAGCAAGAAGTTCAAGAAGCGGGAACGGAAGAACGTTCCATTCGGGCTGGTCTTTATTCAGGCGAGCTTCAACAACACCATCGTCACCATTACGGACCAGGCGGGCAATACGTTGAGCTGGAAGTCGTCCGGCTCGCTGGGCTTCCGCGGTTCGCGGAAGGGAACTCCGTTTGCGGCGCAACAGGCCGCCGTCAGTGCAGCAACTGCCGCGCGCGACCACGGGCTGCGCTCGGTGGATGTGCGCGTGTCGGGGCCCGGCTCCGGGCGCGAGTCGGCGATCCGCGCACTGGCTTCGGCCGGCGTCGAGGTGCGCTCGATCCGCGACGTTACGCCGATGCCGCACAACGGCTGCCGTCCGCCGAAGAGGCGCAGAGTATAGCGAAGGCAGTGCTCCTTGGCGGGAAAATGCACTTACCACGGAGCATGACTACTCTTTCAACTGGATCGGGACGAAGCGCATGGCGCGTAAACCGATCGTCACCTGAAGTAAAGGAGCAATAAAATGGCACGTTATACAGGAGCCGTCTGCCGCCTCTGCCGCCGCGACGGAACCAAGCTCTTCCTTAAGGGAGCGAAATGCTTCTCCGATAAATGTCCGATTGAGAAGCGCAACTTTCCTCCCGGCCAGCATGGCCAGTCGCGCAAGGTCAAAAAAGTGGTGGGCTACGGTTTACAGCTTCGCGAGAAGCAGAAGGCGAAGCGCATCTACTTCACGCTGGAGACGCAGTTCCGCGCCTACTATCAGAAGGCCGCCAACAAAACCGGCGTCACCGGCGAGTTGCTGTTGCAGCAGTTGGAGACGCGGCTGGACAACGTATGCTACCGCCTCGGCTTTGCCATGAGCCGCCGCCAGGCCCGCCAGATCGTTCGCCATGGACACATTCAGGTGAACGGGCGCAAGGTCAACATCCCGTCGTTCCAATGCAAGGTGGGCGACGAGGTGCAGGTCCGCGAAGGCTCGAAGAAGCTGGTCATCCTAGAAGAGTCGGGGAACTTCGCCAGCGGGCAGCGCTCCGTGCAGTGGCTCGACATCAACCGCGAGACGCTGTCAGGAAAGCTGATTGCACTGCCCACGCGCGAAGACGTCAACCTGCCGGTCAACGAGCAGCTTATTGTCGAGCTGTATTCCAAGTAATGCAGCAATCAGCCTCTGACCCTTAGCCTTTAGCTAAGAGCTAAAGGCCGGAACCTAGAGGCTGTCGTAGCTTCACCCACAACTTAGCCCGCAACCGAACCACCCGCCAGTCCGCAGAATGCATCGCGGCTAGGACGGAAAAGGAGAAATACCCATGCTATGGAGAGGCTTTCAGAAACCCAAGCGCCTTGCCGTCGACACCGAGTCACTCACCGAGAAGTACGGAAAGTTTTCCGCGCAGCCGTTTGAGCGCGGCTTCGGCACCACGATCGGCAACGCGCTGCGCCGGACCCTGCTGTCGTCGATCGAGGGGGCTGCCGTCACCGCTGTGCGCATCGAGGGCGTGCTGCATGAGTTCCAATCCATTAGCGGCGTGGTGGAGGATGCGACCGACATCATTCTCAACCTGAAGCAGATCCCGTTCAAGCTGGCAGGCGAAGGGCCCAAGGCTCTCTATCTGCGCGCCGATGCGGCCGGGGTGATTACCTCGGGCATGATCGAGGCGGACGGAGACGTAGAGATTCTGGACAAGGACATGTATATCTGCACCGTCAGCGAAGGTGGAAAGATCGACATGGAGATGCGCCTGAAGCGCGGGCGCGGCTACATCTCGGCCGACAAAAACTTCGACGCCGACTTGGGCCTCGGCTTTATTCCAGTCGACAGTGTGCACTCTCCGGTGCGCAAGGTGAACTACCTGGTGGAGGCCGCGCGTCTCGGTCAGATCACCGACTACGACAAGCTGACGCTAGAAATATGGACCAACGGCAGTGTATTGCCCGCCGATGCACTGGGACTTTCCGCCAAGCTGCTCAAGGACCATATGAGCATCTTCATCAACTTTGAAGAGGAGATGGAGGTGGGTCACGATATGCAGGACGGGCCGGCGCTGCACAACGAGAACCTGAACCGTTCGGTGGAAGAGCTGGAGCTATCGGTGCGCAGTTACAACTGCCTGAAGAACGCGAACATCGCAACCATCGGCGAGCTGATTCAGAAGACCGAAGCGGAGATGCTGAAGACCAAGAACTTTGGCCGCAAGAGCCTGAATGAGATCAAGGAGATTCTGGCGCAGATGGGTCTCTCGCTGGGCATGAAGATCGACGAGCAGGGGAACCCGCAGCCCGGACCGACGTCGGTGTTGCCTGCGGCAACTCTGGCGGCCAGCTTCGGCGACTTTGACGATGACGAGGAAGAAGACGACGAGGACCTTGACCTGGCCGGCGAGCCGGATAACTTCTAAGCAAGTTACGGGAACTGGAGAAGCCAAGTAGCGCGAATTCTTCTGCCGACCGTCTTGCAATCGAAGAAGGAACCTGAAAGCAGTTGGGAGATAGACCTCTCACGCTCGACCCCGCAAGAGAGTGCATTAGGACGGGCCCATGACCGGAACTTCCGGTTTGGGCCCGTCCTATTGTGTTAGAGGGTGGGGGTAGCCGCGGAGTTCGCAGAGGCTACTGGGGTCGCTCCCGGTGCGGATGGCGCCGCTGCCGGAGCTACACGCAGGGCCATGCGGGGGAAGCTGAAGTTGCCGCCCGCGTCGTCGATGACGTTGATCTGGCAGACGTAGGTCCCGGTCTTGAGGCCGGTGAGCGGGACATCGAACTGGAAGGCCACAGCATCGCGCTCCGGGATGTTGATGGCGGTAGCCTCCACCATGGGGGTCTCGTAGACCTTGACGCCGCCGAGCAGAAACTCGATGCTGGTGAGCACGCGAACAGGGGCTGCTTCCTGCTTCGTCAGGCCAGGTACCTGGGCCTGGGTCGCGGCTGGCGTCATGGTTGCGTCCTTTGCCTTGGTGGGGTTGTAGACCTCGTAGAGGAAGTTCAGATGCTGGTCCTGGCGGAAGACATGGGAGACGTTTGGCACCCACTCCTGGCCATCTCGCACCAAGGGGTCGATGGTCTTCTTGCTCTTGTCGGGCGTGCTCTGGCTGGACAAGACGATCGAGCTCATCTTGAGGGGGGTCTTCTTCATGTCCGGGACCTGGATGTCGGTCTCGAAGCTGCCCATGTTGCCGTTCTGGTTCTCGCGCACGACAAACTTGACATGGTACTTGCCGGGGGCGAGCGTCCACCCGGTGGAGTACTGGACGTTCTTCTTCAGCAACTGCTGGTTGGCGTCGACGGCGAGGTTCACCGTTTGCCGCGCATTGCCGACCACGATGTTCTGGGCGTCTCTGACCTGACCGAGGATGTCGATGGTGGCCTTGGTCTTGTCCTTGACCGTGACGGCGTTGATCTGCGAGCCGGGGATGACCAACGAGACGGGGATGTAGAACTTGCCGTCCTGCAGCCGGAAGTAAAGCGCCTGCAGGTAGACCGCGACATCGGTGGCGGGGATTTCGCTGCGCATCTGTTCGGTAAGCGCCAGCTCGCGGTCCTCTGTCTTGGCGTGCTGGAAGTCGGCTGGGGCATAGTATCCGGGACGGTACTCCAGCTTGGCCTCGGGATGGTCCTTCAGCGTGATTGTCAGATGCCGGTAGGTGCCATCGCGGGCGGGGTTGGTGGAGCGATAGCCGATGATGTAGTAGGCTTCGGTGTCGTTTTGCACGGCCTGGAAGGCCGGGGCGAAGTCGTTGGAGTCGACGAAGAGCTTGCCTCCGGTATCGCTGGCCAGCGTTCCCAGCGTCTCCTGCGAACTGAAGTTGGAGTTCAACTGGCTCTGCATGGATGCGCCGCTGTAGGCGCCAGTGCCGCGGCGGCTGACCCTGGGATGCGTCGCCGACGGGATTGAGGGCCTGCAGACCGCGCGTGTCCACGGCGTACATGGCGGTGTCCGCCTTGACGCACTCGTTGGTGGCGGCACGGATGCTTGCCTGGTTCTCGATGCCCTGGCGGGTGAGGCCGCCGGAGAAGTACAACATGCTCTTCTTCTGCTCGACCTTCTCGATGGACTTGCAGATGGTTCGGATGGCGTACAACTGGCGATCGGTGTTGAGGGAATTGAACTCGCTGTCGTCGGCGACGAAGCTGGAGGAGTCGTCAGAGGTTTCGTCTGTGGTGCCGCCTTCGTTGCCCAGGTCGTAACCGGAACCTTCGCTCCCGTCGTACTTGCTGACGGCCTTGATCAGGGCTGCCTTGTCGTTGGTGAAGTCCTGGTCCATGCTGAGGCCTGCGACCAGACTGACCGAGGCCGCGAGATCGGCCGGCGCCATTTTGTTGGTGATGTAATCCTTGGCGGCGTCCACTGCGCGGGTCACGTCCTCCGGCTGCATGCTGCTGAGGTCGAAGAACATGACGATCAGACGGCGGTCCTTCAACTCATCCGGTTTGGCGGCGAAGTCGTTGTTCACCAGGTCGGCGACGGTCTTTTTCTCGGGGGCTGTGATCTGGGTGGCGGAGGAGCCGGAGACGGTGCCCGCCTCGGCCAGGGTGACTGCCAGATCGACGTTCTGGTAGTCGAAGGTGGTAATGTGCTGCGGCTTCTTGTCTTCGGAGATGGTAAAGTCCTCCGCCTTGAGGCCCTTGATGAGTTCGCCGGTTTTCTTGTCGCGCACCACGACGTTGGTCAGCACACGATTGACGTTTGCTACGAGGGTCGAGGTTTTCGCGTTCGAGGCCGTCTGCGCACCGGCTGTCAAGGGCACTCCCGCCGGTGAAAACACCATTCCTGCCGCCAAAACCGCCGCTATCGCTCGTCTCATCGCTGCCTCCTGCACATCTGATGCTTCTGTACCACAATTAATAACTTACTGCTAACAATCCACAACTGTGTTTAGAACCTGAAGTACGCCGAGTAAGTGAACTGCCTCGGGGCGGAGGCTCCGGTGACCTGACCAAAGGTGTTCGAACTCGAATTGATTACCGTGCTGACGCCGGCATATTGCACTGTATTCAACGCATTGCTTGCGTTGATGCGCGCCTCGAAGCTGCGCGTGCCGCCGAAGGAAATGGTGCGCGAGAGGGAGCCGCCGATAGAGACGGTCCCAGGCAACTGAATGGAGTTACGCGAGGCCGTACCGTAAGCACCATCCGCCAGACAATAGGGTGAAGGCGTCTGACCTGCCGGTGTGAGACTGCAAAGCGTGGCAAAGGCATTGGGGTTGAACCAGGAGAGACGGGTTCCCGCTCCCTTGATCGGCTGGCCAAAGACCCGGTTCGGTCGCAGGTAATTACCGCCCACCGAGGTCTCGACGGGCAACCCGGTAAATGTTGGCGATGCGTATGCCCCGGTGGCGAAGGTGTAGTTGCCTGAGATGGAGTAGCCATCGAGGACCTTCGACCAGAAGCCGCCCTTGTTGAGGAAGGCGCGGTTGGGGCCGAAGGGCGGTTCGATGATGAAGTTGCCGTTGACGGAATGACGCCGGTCGAAGCTGGAGTTGCTCTCCTCGGCGCCGAGGTCCAGGTCGTTCTGGGCGACGGCGCCGCCGGAACCGCCGCCGCCAACCGTAGAGGCGTCGTCGATGGAATGCGAGTAGGTGTAGGTGCCCTGCAAAGAGATGCCCTTGTGCATGCGCTCGCGCAGGTTGACGGCGAGTGCGTTGGAACGCTGGAAGCCGAGCGCATCCTCGTAACTGAACACCCCAGAGGTAGAGTTCAGAACGCCGTATGCATTGCGGTTCGGCTTGCGCAGGATGTCCTGATTGATAGCGTAGGCCCCGGTGTAGTCGATGTTGAGCACAGTGCCCTGGGGCAAGGTACGTTGAATGCCGAGGTTGTAGACCTGCACCATTCCAAGGCGGTAGTTGGGATTGACGCCGAAGTTGCTCTGCGTAGTCTGGGTGGAGCAGTAGAAGCCTGTCGTGCTCTGATTCTGCGCGTTGAACTGCGTATTCCACGACATGTTCGCCGTAGTGCAGGTAGTGGGGCTGCCGGTAGTGTTCAGCTGATTGTTCTGGGTGATGGCGAAGGGCTGCTGGAACGACATACTGGATGCGAAGCTGGAGTACGCGCCCGTATTGTAGTTGATGCCGTAACCGGAGCGCACCACCATCTGCTTCGTCCATTTGAACTTCGGCTGCCATGCAATGGCTATGCGCGGGGAGTACATGGATTTGTCCGGGTTGACCAGCGAGGGTGGAGTTCCGAACTGGTTGTACACCATGGCGCACCCTGCCGAGGCAGTGCCGCAGACGTTGTTGATCTGCAGGCCGGAGCCGCTGCCGGTCAGGTCCAAATTGACCATGCGGTTGTCCTTCTCTTCGTAGGGCGAGAAGTACTCCCAGCGCAGTCCGTAGGCGAAGGTGAAACCATTCTTAACCCGCCAGTCGTCCTGCACGTACCAGTCCCAGGAGTTGCCGCGCAGGTAGATCTTGTTCAGGCCCGCGGTGATGGAGGTTGACTGCGGCTGGCCGAGCAGGAAGTCGGCGAAGGAGGAGCCACCGGCGGCGCAGGTAAGATTCGACGGATCGCCACCCTGCACGCAGGTAGCCAATTTCGGATACTGCGTAACGACGCCGGTAAAGGAGAAGGAGCCCAGCACGTTGGTGCCGCCGATGGAGTCGGCGTGGATGCGATGGAAGTCGAGGCCGGCCCGCATGTTGTGTCTCTTGTGGCTCCAACTCACAAAGTCGCTGAAGCTGATGGTCTGGTTGATCCTGTCGCTGGGGGTCGTATCACTCAGCCCGTTGACCCCCCCCGCCCCGATAGTCATGCTTATCGACGGGACGCCGTAGTAGAAGGGGTTGCTGTATACCTGCGGGTCTCCGACGTAGATGCCGGGGGCTGGGATGTTGATGTTGTATTCTGAGTTAGAGTACGCCTGGTTCGCTGGATTCACGGAGCCATTGGTGAAGATGTTGAACGCCTTGCTGCGCGAGCGGTTCCAACTGAGCGTGGCGGTGCTGTTGATGCGTCCATAGCCCACGGTGTAGGAGCTGGAGAAGCTGTAACCGTTGGTCAGCGAGTGGCCACCCAGCAGCGGCGAGAAGCTAGAGCTGGAGCTGGCCGAATGCGAGTAGGCGAAGTTCTCGGCGATGCTCTGACGCAGGACGGGCGGAGCGTTGCGGTTCTGACGGCCGCCACCGCCACCTCCTCCGCCACCGCCGCGTCCTCCACCAAAGCCGCCGCCGCGTCCTCCACGCGTCGTTACCGCGCCAAAGCTGCGGTTGTAACGGGCCGAGAGCGACGAGGAGTGCGTGCTTCCGGGATAATTGATCTCATAGTTCTGATACGTGGTGCTTGGAGCGATATTGGGCTGTGGGTAGTAATGCAACAGGGCCTGCGCGGCAGAGGGAACCCCAGTCCCTTTGGGGAATAACTCAGTCACCGGGATACACGCCGTCGGATTCGGATCGATTGCATACAAGTCCGGATCGCAGTTGGAATTGCCATACGGTTGCCCTGTCGCTGGATCGTAGACTGTGTTGGTCAATGGTTGGGCCTGATAAAGAGGACTATTGGTAAGGTCGCCAAGGCTCTGTGCCGGCAGGGGCACGATGTCCAAGGAACTTCCGGGCGAGGTGTTGCGCGTCTCTGAGACGCTGAGAAAGACGAACTGCTTTGGGTTGGGCTTGATCCAACCGGTGATGTAGGGTGTGCCGGTAACGCTGGCAGTCAGTGTGTTGCGGTCGGACGACGGTTTCGCGAGCGGCGTGCCTGTGAAGTAACGCTGGGTTGCATTGAGGTTGCTATCCGAGCCGGTATAGGTGACGGTGCCATGCCATGCATTGGGGTTCTGACCTCGGAACCCTCCGAAGCCACCACCAAATCCTCCGCCGCCACCTCCAAATCCGCCACGTCCACCACCACCGCCGAATCCTCCTCCTCCTCCGCCACCGCCGCCAAATCCGCCGCCCCCGCCGAAGCCTCCCCCACCGGGACCACCACCGCCGGGACCACCCGGACCGCCGCCACCGGGCCCGCCTGGGCCTGGCGGGAAGGTGCCAGTCTGCATCACGGTGCTTAAATTGCCGGCGATGTCGCCATTGCTAAAGCCATTGCGCTGCATGTCCTGAATGCGGTTCTGCAGGTCGTCCTGGCTGAAGGTGGCCAGTCCATTGATCTGGCCCTGCTGCCCGACCACCGCGATGGAATCGTTCGTCAAGGACGACGAATTATCGGCTCCCGCCCCCCCCAGCGATGGCAGAAGCGAGTCAGTGCTCTCCGTGCCGACACTTGCGTCCGTCAGATCCTGGCCAGCACTGTTTTGCAAGGTCAACGACTGCGTGCCACGACCCGTTCTGGCAACCGCGCCCGGCACGACCCTTCCTGGGCCAGCGGCGGCTTGACCTACGGCTGCGGTGGTTCGGCCTGCGGGCGCACCACTTTGGCCTGCGACCGCCGGGTTGGCGGGTGTGCTCGCCTGCACCGGCGCTGGAGTGACCCGTGAGGCGAGGTCCATCTTGAACTCGGCCGTCTGCGTCGGCAGTCCGCCCTCCTGGCTGGCGGCGCTTATCACCACCTCCTGGGTCACGGAGGCAAAGCCGGTCAGGTCCGTTCTGAGCACATAGCGTCCGTCACTCGGCACCTGCATCTGGAATGTACCGTCGATGTCTGTCGTGGTCGCGTACTTCTTGCCGGTCAGCGAACTGGTTGCAGTGACGGCGACACCGGGCAGGGGAACTTGGCCGGCTTTTACAGAGCCCTTGATGGTTCCACCCTGCGGCGCGGCGGTCACGACCGGGGCAGCTGTAGCAGCATTGGGCGCTGGGGTAGCCGGGGCAGTAGGGGCCTGGGCGGCCGGAACCGCGGGCGCTTGTGCAGCGGGAGCGGCAGGGGCAGCCGGAGCCTGGGTGGCCGCTGGCTCAGCAGCTTGCGCCAGGACCTTCACGCCAAAATAACCTGTGCCGGCCAAGATCGCCGCACCCATAGCCAGCACCACCAACCACTTCATCGCATTCACTCGTTGCACAAACACGCTCCATGTCAGAACCAAAAGGATAAGCAACTTACTGCGAACCATCGGCAATCATCATCGTTGGACAGTTTCCATTCCACATGAAACAGGCACCACAACATTCCAAGACACAGCAATGTTCCCGCTGGCACATCAAAACTTAATCGACGCGCATACCCGCAACGCGCATCGTCTGCTGGTTCAGAGGTTTACGAAGCAAAAGCAGCCGCGTCTGCCCTGGCCGCCCATCTGGATCGGATCCACGATCCCGAAGTGAGCACGAAACACGCTGCACATCCACTCCGATTCGGGTAAATCTCTCATTGCTCATCCTTCCGCCGCGTCATAACTTTGCCTGTGATCTATAGATACAGACGGGAAGGATCGCTGAAAGGACGCGAGCGCCGCTGAATATTTTTCCATCTGAATGCGCGCCCGGACGCCGAGGCGAGGGTTTCTCTCCGCTTATGGTATCCTTCCTGTTTTTTTGCACTTGCAACATACGGCCGCCATGCAGGACCGAGCTTGCGGAGGTCAGAACCAGGTGTAAAACTAAAGGCGTAATACTCTGGTTCGTACCTGATCCCGGCAGCTTGACAGTGAAACCTGGGTGCCGGTTGCGTCCACCGCGGAACGGGTGAAGGACGCAGCCGGAGCCGGACGTCCGGGGCGGACGATGCAGATCGAAGGTAACTGCAATCATCGCCCGCGAGTAACCTGTTCCAATGGGTCAGAAACATAATGGTTTGATTACTATTAATTGCTTTCTAAGAGGCAAGTTAGACTCTATATTAAAGGGGAACGGGATTATCGACCTGCCGTTTATGATGGGAATGACCGATCGGGGATACACGAGCAAATCGGACAGCTACCGGAGGAGATGACGGATAGCCGCCAGTTAGCGATAGGCCTTTAGCAGAAGCATTGCATGCCGTACTTGGTTGTATTGTGTTTCCGGGAGTTTCACTATGCGATTGAAGATTTTTGTAGCTGCGCTGACCCTCTCCCTTGTCTGTGTAGTGCCTCGCGCAAGCTATGCCGATACGCTGCAACTAACCGGCGTGGGCGGCCAAAATGTCGATGGCGTGAACGTCTACCCTTACTATTTGACGGTTACCGGCCCTGGCGGCTCAGACACACTCGTCAGTATGTCCTGCCTCAACTTCAATCGCGAAGTGACCATAGGGCAGACCTGGAATGTGAACGCCATCAGTGTATCGAGCATTGCTCCCAGTGCAACGATCGACAGCGAGTCGGGGGTCGACATTCTTGCCGACGCGTACCTTTATAACCAGTACGCCGCCGCCACGGGCAACGCCCAACTGACCTCCGACTTACAGTTCGCGATCTGGGACATCATGGACCCCTCCGACGTCAACGGCAAGAGCGGATTCGACTCCAATGCACAGTCTCTGGCCAATGCGGCCCTAACCGTGGCGAACAGTTCCAACTTGAACACCAGTCAATTCTCGAAAGACATCCTATTCGTCCCCGTGGGCTATTCCGGAAGCGGCGAGCCCCAGGAGTTCATAACAAGCCCTCCTCCTTCCGCAATCACGCCTGAGCCAACCAGCCTGCTCCTGCTGGGAACGGGAATGCTAGGCATGTCGCTGATCCTACGCCGCAGACCGGTGAGGGCATACGCGTAATTTGCAGGGGAAGGCATTCAAGAGAGAGTATTTATATGTTGGTCCGCGCGCCGGCAACTCGATACGGAACAGCTATTTGAGTTGGGGAAGATTGCAGGATTAAGACGCATGGCTCTGCTCACCGCCCTGAGAAGGATTGTGCGGTGCGGGTATGGGAATGACCTCCCAGGCAGTGGGACGGGAACCGCAGGGGGTATTGCCGGGGCTGCCCAGCGGTGGAGGGAAGCCCCAAGGGTGTATGCTTAGATAGCCGGCCCCGAAAAATTGTGGAAAAAAAGTGCAACGACCGCAACTTTTCACTCCGCAGGCCCATCTAACTAGCTGATTTCCACAGGGCTTGCGCTGCGATGGAAGGGTGCAATACGAAGACCTTTTTACCTGACGAATGCGCTTGTGGATAGAAACCAGACGAGATAGATCGAAGGTAACTTGGATCATCGTTTGCGGGTAACCGTTCCAGGAACGAAGCAACAAAATGGTTTGATTACCATTAATTGCTTTAGAATTGGCAGATATTTCACTATATTAGCAGCAAAGGGAGTCAGATTTCCCGTCAGCTGGTTATGACTGATCGCAAGCCTGGCGCGACAGGGCACAATGTTCGATCAAGAGATGCCCAACCAACACCGGGGACGGTTTGAGACCGTTTTCCATTGCTGTACTGTACCCGGTTGCAATGCAGTACCCCAGGAGTCCAATATGCGATACAAAAATGTCGTAGCTGCGATGATACTCTCTCTAGGGTGTCTAGTTCCCCGGGTGAGCTTTGCCGACACGCTTACGCTGACGACAGCGGGCGGCGAAACATCTGGCGGCGAGTACGTATACCCCTACTACTTCACGGACTCCGGCCCGGGCGGCACAAGTACTCTGGTTGCAATGGGCTGCCTCAATGTGGATCGCGATGTCAACTTCGGAGAGACCTGGGAAGCGACCGTGGTCAATGTTTCGACCGTCACACAGAGCGATACCATCGATGGTGAGTCGGGGTTGGACATTCTAGCCGATGCATACTTGTTCAACCAGTTTGCCGGCACCGATGGCAACGGCTACCTGATCTCCGACATTCAGTGGGCCATATGGAGCATCATGGATCCCAGCGGCGTCGTTGGTGATATTGCCTATACGCCAAATGCGCAGGCCCTGGCCGCAAATGCTCTCAGTGTGGCGCCCACCCTGCCTTCCAGCTACTTTGCGAATGACAATTTGTTTGTTCCTGTTAATGGCACTGAGAGCGATCCTTCCCTTGGCGAGCCGCAGATGCTAATGACCGATCCTGCTCCTCCGGCAGCCACCCCTGAGCCGACCAGCCTGATCCTGATGGGAACCGGGATGTTCGGCGCGGTTGCCTTCATGCGCCGCAAGCAGGGCAAGGTATAGCTGCAACTCCGCAAGCGAACGACGACCCAAGGAAAACAAGTTTATTTGTCCGCGCCGGCAACTCGACGCGGATTACTGTTTGTGCCGCGGAAGATTGCAGGATTGCGGCTCCGGCCCTGCACGCCTGCTGTGAGCATCCCGCTTGTGCGAGGATGAGGAATGACCTTTGAGGCGAGTGGAGCGGAGGCTGTTGCGGGGATTACGCGGCGCGCGGCCCAGCGGCTGCGAGCAGGACATCTCTGGGTGTACCGGTCGGATGTGGAACGGCTAACAGCGGGCGCGGGCGAGCAGGTTGCCGGTGGGGCGCTGGTGAGCCTTGCGGATGGTCGTGGAATTCCGCTGGGGACGGCGCTGTATAGCGATGCGTCGGAGATCGCGCTGAGGGTGGTTTCGCGCCAGGAGGGAGTGGGGCGGGCAGAGTATCTCGATGAAGTGGGGGCTCGGCTGCGGGCTGCAATCCGGCTGCGGGAGCAAGTGGCGGGAGAGGCGTTCGCCGGGAGTGGCGAGACAGACGCTTGCCGGTTGGCCTTCTCCGAGGCGGACGAGTTGCCGGGGATCGTAGCAGATCGCTATGGCGAGCTGGTGGTGGTGCAGTTGCTGACGCAGGGAACGGCGCAGGACGATGTGCGCGCCGTGTTGGCCGAGGTGTTGGCGGAGAAGGATTGGGTGCGAACGGTGGTGGAGAGGCCTGACGCGCGGGTGCGAGAACTGGAGCATCTGGAGCCAGCGCCGGAGGGGCCGCTGTACGTGCGCGCTGGCTGTGAGGCTACGTTGCAGACCGTCTTCGCGATCAATGGCGTGCGGTTCCACTACGATGCGGGAGCGGGACAGAAGACGGGCGCGTTTTTGGACCAGAGATTGAACTATGCGTCCGCGGCGCGATGGGCTGGCGCTGCAACGGCGGGCCGCGCTCTCGATGTGTGTACCTATCAGGGCGGCTTTGCGCTGCACCTGGCGCGGGTGTGCGAGCGCGTGACGGGCGTGGATGCGAGCCGCGCGGCTTTGGAGGTTGCGGACCGGAACCTGGGGCTGAATCCGGGGGGTAAGGCCAAGGTCGATTGGATAGAGGCTGATGCGTTCGAGTTGCTGCGGGAGTTTGCGGAGTTGGGCGAGCGATACGATGCTGTTGTGCTCGACCCTCCGGCGTTTGCCAAGACGAAGCGGGCGGTGGAAGGCGCGATGCGTGGCTATAAAGAGCTGAATTTAAGAGCGATCAAGATGATTGCACTGGGTGGCACGCTGGTGACGTGCTCGTGTTCGCAGCATGTGGGGATGGAGGAGTTCGTCGGCGTAGTACGGTCCGCTGCGGAAGATGCGGGACGACGGGTGCAGGTGCTGGAGGTGCGAGGGGCTGCGCCGGACCATCCTGCGATCTTGACGCTGCCGGAGACCAGCTACCTGAAGTGCCTGATCTGCCGGGTGGGGTAGATGAAGTTGCAGGTTGCAAGGTGCCAGTTACAGGTTGAATGCGGAAAGTGTGGTGTATTGTCCACGGTCAACCTGTAACTGACAACCTCAACTTCAGGTTAGAAGTGGAAGCCGAGATCGGCGGTGAGAGCGCGCGGCGTGAGGTAGTGCGTGCCCGAGAAGGTAGAGAGGTAGTTATAGAGTGCGTATTTGTTGGTAAAGTTGACGGCGGTCAGATGGAGGCTCCACTTGTGTTTATCGCCGTTGAAGAGATTGTCCTGCCCGACGGAGGCGTCGAAGACACTTCTCTGCTTGATGCGGGGCGGGTCGTGGTCGTCGTCCTCGGCGTTGGGCGCGGGGATTGCGACGAGGTTGGAAGTGAACTGCGAGGCGAGACACTGGGTGAAGCCAGAGTAAGGGGTTGCCTTGACGCCGTTGCATGCGAAGCCTGCCTCGAACTGCTCGTCAGCGGTGAGCCCGCTAAGGTCGATGCCAGGCTGGCCGCCGATGGTGATGGAGGTTGCGGCGCAAAGACTATTTGGATCGGTGACGCCGTAACAGGGGACAGAGCCGGCGGTCAGGCCGCTGTCCAGCCTCCAGTTAAAGCTGAACCAGGGAGAGAATTTGCCGGGGATCTGGTATTGCAGGTTAGTCGTCTCGTTGAACTTTTCGTCATGGTCGATACGGAAGGGATATCCGCTCTGGCCAACGGTGGCCCCTGCTCCGGCCACCTGGGGCGGGAAGAAGCGCGCAGCGACCGAGGACATGACGACGAAGGCTGTGATGTTATGGAACTTGGGCACGTCCGCACGCAGGTCGAAGCCGGGAATCTTGGCGTTATGCCAGTCGATGGGGAATGTAATGGGAGTGTTGCCGAGGACGGAGAAATCGAAGGCGTTGTGGGTGTACTTCCAGATGTAGTCGCCTGATAGGACGAAGTTTTTCCCGATGGCCTGTTGCAGACCGGCGTGGAACTCGTTGCGGTAGCCGGGCTGGAGGGTGGTGGATACGCCAGGCGAGCACAGCAGCAGCGGCGAGAGCACATTGCTTCCGCATCCCTGACTGGATAGGACGAGGTTCTCGTTGAAGGGGGTTTCGAGGGTGCGCGCATAGGAGGTGCGGAGGACGGTGTTGGTTAGCTTGATCTTGTAGGAGGTGCCAAGGCGGGGTTCGGCTTGGCGGGCGATGGCAAGTCCGTTGTATAGGTCGCCGCGCATGCCAGCGTTGAAGGTCCAGTTGCCGGCCGTGATCTGGTCCTCGGCATAAAGGGCAATCTCCTTGACATCGGTGTGGCCGTCGAAGTTGTAGTCGCCGCCACCGCGGGTGAGGTCATAGGGCAGCAGGTAGGAGTTGAAGGTGCCACCAACAGAAGGATCGTTGGAGACGTCGCCTTGGGCAGCACACTGGGTTGGGCTGGTGAAGCCGGGCAATGGATTGCCGCTGGTGTCCACGCAGGGCGAGTTGAAGGTGGGAGCAACGATAGCGAGGCTATCGTTCTCGCGCAGGAAGGTCTGCGAGTATTCGGCGCCCACCTTGACGTTGTTAACCCCCTTGACATAGGAGAGGTCGGTGTTGAAGCCGGCGTTGGTAAGCGAACGCGTCTGGCCGATGGTCTGGTTCTGCAGGTTGGGCGGGCCGAGATCGGCCAGTGGATTGCCGCTGGGATAGTAGTTGTATGCGTCGCGGCGGACATATCCGGTGAAGTTGAAAACTGAATTGACACTGATGGTGTGGGTGTAGGAGGGGGCGATGTTGAAGGTGACGATCTTGGAGCGCTGGTCGGCGTTGCCGACGTTGGCGAAGGTGGGATTGGCGCTGCTGCCTCCGCTGACGACATTCTGCACGTTGAGGTTGTCGTATGTGTTTGGCGTTTGGAACCAGGAGCGGCTGAGGCCCATGTCTATATGCACGGAGTCAATGGGGGTAAGCTGGCGGTCGATGCGATCGAAGACGTTCAGCTCATTGCCCTTGTCATGGAAGACGGAGAACTCCGGCGGGTCGAGGAAACGGCCGGTGTCGAGGCCATCGATCTCGATGAAGTTGCCCCACGTCTTGCCTCCGTAGCTAAGACTGACAGAGCCGGTGGAGGAGCCGAAGCTCCCGAACGAAGTGGTGATGGAGCCGGTGGGCGTTGTGACACCCTGGCCGGAGCGGGTGGTGGCGACGATGACGACGCTGGTCTTGTCGCCATACTCGGCCGGGGGCGCGCCGTCGATGACAGAGAGGGACTGGACCGAATTGGTGGGGAGTTGGTTGGAGAAGACCTTGGACTGCTGGTCGGTGATGGGCTGGTTGTCGACGGAGAACGAGTTGGAGGCGTGGTCGCCAAGACCGTGGAAGAGGCCGTTGGAGTCGGCGGCGATGCCGGGAGAGGCGAGTGTAACCAGAGAGCTGAGGGAAGAGGACTCGCTCTCCAGCGGGAGCTTGGCGAAGAGATCGCGGTCCAAGTCGGTGTGGCCAACCGGATCGGCTTCGATGAGGTCGCCCGCCGAGGTGGTGATATTGACCACCGTGGAGGCAGTGCCTAACTGGAGACTGATATTCAGCGTGAGGGGAACCGTGGAGCGTACGTCGGCATCCTGGGAGGCGGAGTTGAAGCCGCTGGCCGTGATGCTCAAGTGGTATGGATTCAGCGGCAGATTGGTGAACTGATATTGGCCTGCGTTGTCGGTTTTGGTCTGATCTTTGTATCCGCTGACCGGGTTCTGGATGGTGACGGTGGCGTTGGCGATGACGGCTCCGGTGGGGTCGACGACAGTGCCGGAGATGGTTCCGGCGTTGCCTGCGGACTGGGTGCGCGACGGTGCGGGTGCGGAGCGGCGCTGTGAGGAAGCCTGTGCGTGGGCGCAAGGCGCGGCCACAATGAACAATGTGGCGAACGTGGCGAGAAGTGCGTATACAGCAGAGATGCCGCGTCGGAAAGACGTGTGCATGAGGTCCCCCTATTGGGTTGCAGGTTGCGTTTTGACAAGCTTCTTGACAGGAACCCTGGTCAAACGGCGGGCGGAGGGCGAGTGAAGAGGGCGAAGGTCGCCAGAGTGCTGAGGACAATGGATGGCGGGAGTGCAACCAGCAGTGCAACGACAGAGGTCGTTGGCGCAGGGGCTACAGCATGAACAGGTTGAACGGAGACGTGGGCTGCGGCGCAGAGAGCGCAGTCGGCGTGGTTTGCGGTGCCGTCGGCGTGGGTGTGCGCGACCTGGACTGCGCCGAGGGCGGCGACCAGAAGGACGCAGAGCAGCGCAAGGAGGATTCTCCAGGGAGCATCGACGCGCGTCAATCTGTCGTTTCGACCCATTCAAGTCCACTATAGCGTAGGTGCGGTGGCCTATTTGCGATGCGAGGAGACGGGGTGCCTGGCTTCAACTTATAGCGAGGGGTAAATCCGCATAGAAAATAGACGCACCGGGTACGACGAAAGTTGCGTTATTTAAGAAGCAGTTGCGCAGGGGAGGTGGGTAAACGCAGCCCTTATTGCGGCGGTTTGAGGAGGGCGCGCAGGGCGGACTCGTCCAGGACGGCGACGTCGAGGGAGCGGGCCTTGTCGAGCTTGGAGCCGGAGTCTTCGCCCGCGACGAGGTAGTGGGTCTTCTTGCTTACGGTCCCTGCAACGTGGCCTCCGGCGGACTCGATCAACTCCTTGGCGGCCTCGCGGGTGAGGGTGGGAAGTGTCCCGGTGAGGACGAAGGTGAGGCCGGCGAGCGTTGAGGTTGTGATTTTTTTCTCGGCGGTCATCGAAAGTCCAGCATCTTTCAGGCGCTGGATTAGTTCGATGTTGCGCGGTTCGGCAAAGAACTCCACGATGGCCTGGGCGACGCGTGGGCCGACTTCATTCACCTCTTCCAGCTTCGCGGCTGGCGCATTCATCATATCGTCCATTGAGCCGAATTGCGCAGCCAGGAGCTGCGCGGTGCGCTCGCCGACGAAGCGGATTCCGAGGGCGAAGATCACTCTGCTGAGCGAAGCGGTCTTCGATTTCTTAATTTCTTCCAGGAGAGCCTGGGCCCCTTTTGACTGGAATATGGGCTGTATTTTTTTCTCTTCTTGCCCGGTCTTCTTGTTGAAACGAACGACCTCATGTTCGAGCACGAAGAGATCCGTGTCCTTCAATGAGTACATATCAGCCAGACTTTTCACCTTGTTTTTTTCCAACAATTGCTGCGCCACCGCTTCTCCGAGGCCTTCGATGTTCATGGCATTGCGGGCAGCGAAGTGCAGAAGCTCTTCGAGCAGGCGGGCGGGGCAGTTTGCGTTGACGCATCGCCAGTCCACTTCGCCTTCGGCGCGGACGAGGGCACTGGCGCAGACGGGGCAGTGCGTGGGGAAGACGATGGCATCGCCTCCGCGCAGGTGCTGTGCATCCTCGATGACGCAGACGATCTTGGGGATGACGTCGCCGCCGCGCTCGACCTGGACGAAGTCGCCGATGCGGACGCCGAGGCGCACGATCTCGTCGGCGTTGTGCAGCGTGGCGCGGGAGACGGTGGTGCCTCCAATCAGCACGGGCGCGAGGATAGCGACCGGCGTTACCTTCCCTGTGCGGCCGACCTGAAAGTCCACGCGTTCAAGGCGCGTGACGGCGGCGCGCGCGGCGAACTTGTAGGCGATGGCCCATCGCGGGGCACGGCCAGTGAAGCCGAGGCGGCGCTGCTGTGCGGCGGAGTCGACTTTAATGACGACACCGTCAATCTCGTAGCCGAGCGAGTCGCGTAAGGCATCCGCGTTGGCGATGAATTCGAGAACCTGGTCGATGGAATCGACGGTGGTTGCGTGCTGGTTGACGCGGAAGCCTGCTGTGCGCAGGGCCTGGAGCGTGGCGGACTGCGTGGGAAAGAGGGTCTCGCCGGGTTGTTCTGAATTGCCGTCGCCATGAAGGAGAAAGTAAGCGTAGAAGTCGAGACGGCGCTGGGCTACGATGTTGGGCTCCAGGGTGCGGATGGTCCCGGCGGCGGCGTTGCGCGGATTGGCTGCGGGTGCCTGGCCTTGCGCTTCGCGCTCCTCGTTGAGCTTGCGGAAGGCGGCATGAGGCATGACGACCTCGCCGCGCACCTCGAAGCAGGCGGGCAGTCCGGAGGAACGCAGCTTCGATTCCGCAACACGCAGCGGGATGGAGCGGATGGTGCGGACGTTGGAGGTGACGTCTTCGCCGATGGTTCCATCGCCGCGTGTGAGGCCGCGCTGGAGATGTGCGGAGCCGTCGGGCGAGGGTGCATAGATCAGGGCAAGCGAGAGGCCGTCGAGCTTGAACTCGCAGACGTAGCGCACCTGTTCGCTGCTGGGAAGGGCCTCGCGCAGGCGCGCGTCCCATGCACGCAGGTCGGCCTCGCTGTACGCGTTGTCGAGGGAGAGCATGGGGCGGGAGTGGGGCGTCTTGACGAAGCCGTCGCGGGGCTTGCCGCCGACGCGTTGGGTGGGCGAGTCGGGAGTGATGAGTTCGGGATGAACGGATTCGAGCGCGCGCAGGCGGTTCATGAGTGCGTCGTACTGGGCGTCGGTCAACTCGGGCGTGTCGAGCACATAGTAGAGATGCTCGTGATGGCGCAGCTCCTCGCGCAAGGCTTCAATCTGCTGTTCGTGTGTTGGCTGGGAAGACATCTTGCGAAGATTATAGAGAGACATCTGCTCGCACGCTTCCGTAAAGCGAGTTCCGCATAGCGGCGCACTCCATCGGCGTATCGTAATCTAAGACGCATGGAGCCCATCACTCACTTCATGACCGGGGCGTGCCTGGCGCGGGCGGGCTTCAACCGCAAGGCGGCCTACGCAACGCTGGCGATGACACTGGCCGCGGAGGCGCCGGACCTGGATGTGCTGTGGTCGGCGGACGGGCCGGTTGCGGCCTTCCAGCACCATCGGGGGATCGCGCATACACTGGTTGGACTGCCGTTTGAAGGGCTGGTGGTGGTGGGCGCGGTGTGGCTGGTGCATCGCTGGAGGGTGCGGCGAGCGAGGCTCGCGGCGGAGAGGACCAGCGCGGACGCGGGTACGGGTAGGGACTCGGCAAATGCGCGGCCGCTAACGGCTGCTCCGGTGCGCTGGGGACTGCTGTACGGATTTGTGCTGATCGCGCTGATCAGTCATCTACTTCTGGACTGGACGAACAACTACGGACTGCGGCCCTTCTTCCCCTTCAATCCGCACTGGTATGCGGGTTCGATCGTCTTTATCTTCGAGCCGGTGCTGTTTGCAGTGTTGCTTATGGCGTTGATTGCTCCCGCGCTGTTTGCTCTGATAAACGGTGAGGTGGGAGCGCGGCGGGAGACATTTCGCGGGAGGGGTTGGGCGATCTTTGCCCTGGCGGCGATGGTGGCGCTGTGGTGCTGGCGCGCGGTGGAGCACAACGCGGCGGTGCAGTTGGCCTCGACGGCGAACTATGGGCCGGCGCAGTGGAGTGTTGGGGGTGGATTGGATTCGGCGGGGCAGGTTCAACCGGCGCAAGTGTTGCGCGTGACGGCCAGCCCTTATCCGGGCAATCCTTATCGCTGGCACACGGTGGTGGAGACGCCGCAGTACTACCAGATGGCCACTGTGGACACGCTGCGGTCGACGGTGGCGACCGACTCCGAGCAGGACCTGTTTTACAAGCCGCCAACTACTCTGGCTACGCTGGCGGCCAAGCAGAGCTGGCTGGGCCAGGTGTATCTGGACTGGTCGAGCTGGCCAGTGGTTACGGATATGGGGCCAACGGCGGCGATCGGCGCACCGCCGAATACGCCGGACTGGACCGCGGTACGGTTTATGGACCTGCGCTTCCTGTATGACACGTCGTTGATGCAGGGCCGCGACAATCCGCCGCTCTCGGGGATGGTGTATGTGGATGAGAATGGCCGCGTCACGCGGATGGAGCTGTTGGGGCGCGTGCAGCGATAATAGCAGCGCGGGCGACAAATCGCCCGTGGGAATACCGGCTACATAGCGAGGGCGGGGACAGGAGCGGCCGGGACCCCGAGCTTCTTCGCATCCTGATCGGCAAGCACGAGGTGCGAGCGGACGACCTGGGCACCGTGTTCGACGGCGGTCTTGAAGGCTGGGCTGGTGGTGGATTTCACTTCGACGATGAAGGCCTCGAGTACCTTGTGGTGGCCCTGGACCATCGCTTCGATGTAGGCCTTGTCGAAGGCTGAGCCGGAGAGCGTATCGAGGTGCTTCGAAGCCGCGACGGTGTCTGCGTCGGGACTAGAGGGGACATGGAGACCATCCATGGCGTCGAAGGTCTTCATACCGTCGATGAGCTGTGTGTGGTCGTGAATCATTCGCTGGGCAAAGGCCTTCACGTCCTGGTCGGTGGACTTCGTGAGGACGAGCTTGGCGAGATATATCTCGTCGACACTGCCCTGGTTGGCTGTTGCGAGGAAGTCGCTGTCTTGGTGGGCGGTTGTGGCCGGGGTGGACGACTGGGCGAAGACGGCGGCGCAGGCAGTCACAGCGGCCAGCGCCAGGAGGACGGGCAAGCCATTCAGTTTCATCGTTCAACCTCTCATTCCATGCAGGTTATTTCGCCGGCCGTGCGACTCCGGCGTGTGGCCCTTTAGTTCATAACAGTTGGATGATGCAAGGGTCATGCTAAGTTGCATAGCGATCGACGAGAATGTCTCGGCTAGCTTCACAACTGCGAATCGGTGGGCAATTAGGGATTGGGTGGATCGACTGGTAGCGGCGGTTGCGGTGGAAAGCTGTCGGTGTGGGCATAAACGGGCGGGGGCGTGGAGCGATCCAGCAGGTCGCCAAGCAGGGGGTAACGTCCGCCCAGGAAGTAGAGCGCGTAGGCCTGGAAGAAGGTGAGCAGTGAGCCCATGAATGCGAGAACCATGCAGATCGCCCAGCAGAGATAGACCAGGCCACCGAAGATGGCGCTGGCGACCAGCAAGATGGTTCCGGCGGTTCCGGCATGGCGCAGGGAGAGCCAGAGGATGACTCCGACGATCCCCGGCGGGATGAGTGAGATGAGCAGGACCAGGAAGACGGCGATCTCGGCGGCAATGGTGAAGACAATGCCGAGAACCATGCGAAGGATGACGTAGAGAATCAACTGGCCTGGCTGCGCGGCGAAGAGAGCGCGCAGGCGTTCGAGAGATTGCGAGATGGTGAGGTCTTCCAGAGCCAGAAAGGGCAAGGCTAGGTCGCGCACCAGCAAGTAGAGGGCGCACAGTACTAGCAATACAAGGAAGGCGATGGCGATGAAGAGAAGAATCTGGGCGAGGTGCAGGCCTGCGAAGGGATTGAAGCCGGCGATCGAGTCGAACCCATGAAAATGGTGGATGAAGAATAGAATGGCCGCGATGACGAAGGGCAGAAGCACAATCAGAACGCAGAGAAGGAAGAGAAGCTTGAGCCCGATCCAACGCCATGTGCGGCTGCCGTACTTGCGCCAGAGAGGGCCGACGAAGGTGTAACGGGTTGCGACCAGTTCCAGCAGGACGAGCTGCAGGCGGGAGCCGATGTAGAAGAGGATGAGTCCAATGACGAAGGAGACGAGGCCGAGAATGACCGCGAAGGCCACGATGAACGCAATGAATGCAGGAGGGAGCTGGTGAATGCCATTGGAGCCACCGCGGCCGAGGTTGAGATTGAAGCCTCCGCCCATCTCCGCGAAGAAGGCGACGGCGGCGATCTTGAGGAAAGTTCCCAGACGGAATGGACGGGCGAGGACGTCCTTGGTGCGTTCGAGGGCTGGGCCGATGGCTTCGGTTGCGCTGAGAGGTCTCATAATTAGTTGCGATGAGGGTAGCACGGGAATTTCGCTGTCAAACAAATTTTTCTGCGAGCCAGGCGTCCCAGGCGGCGAGGGCTCGCTCGCACTGAATGCGGTGGCGTTCCTTCTTGTCGCGGATGCGGCGGCGGAGATCGTCTTCCAGGGGCGGAAGCAGGTCGAAGGTGATGTTGGCGGGCTGGAAGCGCTTCGACTCTGCGTGGGTGATGTAGTGGACGAGCGAGCCGTTGGCGGAAGCGCGCGGAGCGGGGGTGGGCTGGATGCCGCGCGCGAGGGCCGCGGCGTAGCACCCGGCAAGCAGGCCGCTGGCGATGGACTCGGTGTAGCCTTCCACGCCGCTGAGCTGACCAGCGATGAGGACCGAGGGGTGGGCGCGAAGCTGGAGGGTCTCTGTGAGCAGCGCGGGGGCGTCGATGTAGGTGTTGCGGTGGATCTGGCCGTAGCGCAGGAAGGTGGCGTTCTCCAGACCGGGGATGAGGCGGAGGACGCGGGCTTGCTCGCCGAACTTGAGGTGGTTCTGGAAGCCGACCAGGTTGTAGCTGTCGGCGCGGAGGTTCTCCTGGCGGAGTTGGACGACGGCGTAGGGCCTGCGGCCAGTCCTGGGGTCGGTGAGGCCGACCGGCTTCATGGGGCCGAAGCGAAGGGTGTCGCGGCCGCGGCGGGCGATCTCTTCGAGGGGCAAACAACCTTCGAAATAGTGCGGCTTCTCTGGAGTGGGTACGGAATTCGTCGATCCCACCCATGACGATAAAGCTGTCATGGATGGGGCACCCGAACTTTCGTGGCTTGGGAGCTGCTCCCAGGGCTTTACGGGGACGGATTCGGCTGCGGTGAGGGCGTCGAGGAAGCAATCGTATTCCTCTTTGGTGAAGGGACAGTTGATGTAGTCTGCGGTGCCCTTGCCGTAGCGGGCGGCGAAGTAGACGCGGCCCATGTCGATGGTGGTGGCGTCGACGATGGGCGAGATGGAGTCGTAGAAGGCCAGGTGGTTGGAGCCGGTGAGGCGTTGCAGCTCGGCGGCGAGGGCGGGCGAGGTGAGCGGGCCGGTGGCGAGGATGGTCAGCGTCTCCTGATCGCCTGGGTCGAGACAAGTGACCTCTTCACGGTGGATGGCGATGCGGGGCTGGGCCGCGATGCGGGCTGCGACGCGACGGGAGAACTCGACACGGTCGACGGCCAGGGCGTGTCCGGCGGGAACGGCGCTGGCGTCGGCCTCGGCGAGCAGGACGGAACCGGCGCGGCGCATCTCCTGCTTCAGGAGCCACGGCGCGGTGTTCTCCGACTCGGACTTGAGCGAGTTGGAGCAGACCAGCTCGGCGAAGTCGGCGGTCTGGTGGGCCTCGGTGGAGCGGGTGGGACGCATCTCGTAGAGCGCGACCTCGCAGCCGAGCGCGGCGGCCTGCAACGCGGCCTCCGGGCCGGCAAGACCTCCGCCGATGACCTTGATCTTCTTCATGCTTTTATGTTGTCACAGTGGTAGCGTGTTGGTGATGGAGGGTAACACCACCATGAGCCAATGGCGTTCGGTAGCGAATATTTGTGGGTGGCTTTCCTTGGTCTGCTGGATACCCTATCTCACGCTTCTACTTGCGCAGAGATGGCTTCATAATAATCCGGATTACCCGGATTGGATGTTCCCGGTGGTTCTGGGGATGATTTACCTAGGCCCCGTCGTCGGCACTCCACTGGCGCTGGTTGCCGCAACTTCGAGAAGGTGGTGGTGGATTGTGCTGGCTGTAATCTCGCTTGTTGTACTCGGCTATGTGTTGTGGTGGGATGCGCACCATCCGTTCTACATATAGGCCCTGTCGGGTTAGACAGATCGAGCGAGGGCGGCGAGGGGCGGGCCGGAGAGGCGCATGGTGGTCCATTCGGAGAGGGGGATGGCGCCGAGGGAGCGGTAGAAGTCGATGGCGGGGGTGTTCCAGTCGAGGACGGCCCACTCCAGGCGCGGGCAGCCCTCTTCGACGGCGATGGCGGCGACGGCGGCAAATAGCGCCTTGCCGATGCCGCGTTTGCGGAAGGGCGGGCGAACGAAGAGGTCCTCCAGGTAGATGCCCGCGTGACCGCGCCAAGTTGAGTAGTTATAGAAGTAGAGCGCAAAGCCGGCGGGGACGAGGGTGCCAGTTGCAGATTGCAGGGTGTCAGTTAAAGACAAAGATGCAGGAGCGGGCTCGCTCCACTCGGCGATGAGGCAGTGGAAGCGCGGGGTGGGGCCGAAGCCGTCGCGCAGAATGTCGGCTGGGGTGGCGATGGCAGAGGCGGGCTCGCGCTCGTACTCGGCCAGTTCGCGGATGAAGGCGAGGATATCGGGGATGTCGGCGGGGGTGGCGGGGCGGATATTAAGTTCGGGCATAGGGCTGGGCTACTGGCTGGACTGGCTGGAGGGGGCGTTGGGATTGGCGGCGAGCCACTTGTCGAGGGGGATGTTGAAGTCGAAGAGCTCCTGTTCGCCGTCCAGGGAGTGGACCATCTTGACGTAGAGTACGGCGTGGGCAAGGACGGGATCGTCGAGACCCTTGACGTCGTAAAAGAGGTAGCCGGCCAGGGTGGAGTGGGGCTTGACGATGGTACTTTGGAAGCCGAAGTCGTCATCGTCCTGGGTGACTTTTTTATCAATGGGGGTGCGTTTGATGGGGAAGGGTTCCAGCGGGATGTGGATGGGCTTGGTGCTTTTATAGGTGAAGAGGCGGCGGTTGATCTCGTCCTCGGTGGCGGCGGGGATTTTGTCGTTGGCGGCGGAGATGAACTGGATGCGGGCGTCGCTGAGCTGGAGGGATCGGTCGCCGTCGTTGGTGAAGATGACGCGAATGGGCAGAAGGCCGTGCTGGATGTAGGGCAGACGGAAGAAGCTGCACTGTTTGGGGTCGAGGCAAGGGTCGGCGGCGATGGTGAGTTGCTCTTTGGGGTGGGACTCGTTGGCGGGGTAGAAGGCGGCAGGCTTGGGTGGCGGAGCAGACCTATGGTCGGCTGCGCGGGCGTGCAGAGGGAGCAAAAATGCCGCGAGGATGGCCGTGGCGGAGAGCACGCGGAAGGCGGGCGATGGGCGCGGACCGGATGGGTTGCAATGCGAGCACATGCTGGGTTGATTATCATCATC
This sequence comes from uncultured Acidobacteriaceae bacterium, assembly GCA_963834805.1. Classification (GTDB taxonomy): domain Bacteria; phylum Acidobacteriota; class Terriglobia; order Terriglobales; family Acidobacteriaceae; genus Edaphobacter. Next base: position 92,200 of record CAWIDB010000008.1, on the reverse strand, counting down.
ACGGAAGCCGTGGTAAAGCTGGGCGGTTGCGGAACTTTGCAACGAGAAAGTGACGGACGATGGGGATGGCGCTGTATAGCTTGCTGCTGGCGGTGGTGCTGCTGCTTGGCGCGCCGTGGTGGCTGACGCGGACAGTGCGCTACCGTGACGGGATGAGTCAGCGCCTGGGGCGTGTTCCGGCGGAGCTGCGGACGGCGGCGGCGGGGCGGCAGGTGGTTTGGCTCCATGCGGTGAGCGTGGGCGAGGTGCTGGCGGCGACTCGGCTGGTGAAGGAGCTGGAGGCGGCGCTGGGCGCGGAATGGATAGTGGTGGTATCGACGACAACGGCGACTGGGCAGGCGCTGGCCAAGGAACGGTTTGGGGTGGGACGGGTCTTCTTCTACCCACTGGACTTTGCCTGGGCGGTGAGGGCGTATCTGCGCGCGCTGCAGCCGAAGCTGCTGGTGTTGATGGAGAGCGAACTGTGGCCGCGGATGCTGGTGGAGTGCGGACGGACTGGCGTGCCGGTGGCAGTGGTGAATGCTCGGGTTTCAGATCGGAGCTATGCGAGGGGGATGCGGGTAAAGGCGGTTTGGGGGCGGGTTCTGCGACGGGTGGATTTGTTTTTGGCGCAGAGCGAGGAAGACGTGCGGCGGCTGGTGGCAATGGGTGCGCGAGCGGAGGCGGTGCGGGCGATTGGAAATCTGAAGTACGACGTGCGTGCGGCGAAGGCGAGCCGCGTGGCGGAGCTGATCAAGCAGGCTGCTGCGGGCAGGCCGATTGTGGTGGCGGGGAGTACGGTGGGCGGAACAAGGGCTGGTGATCCCAATGAGGAAAGCTGGCTGACTACGATATGGCAAGGGATGGAGGTCGAGGCTCTCCTAGTTATAGCGCCCCGTCATCCCGAGCGGTTTCAAACCGTTTGGGAAGAAGCGGCGAGGGAATTTGCGACGGTTCGGGCTACTGAGCTTCTCGCAGGCGAAGACGGAACGCAATTCTCATACCAGGTGCGAGAGCCTGGAGATCGTCGGCCGGAGATTGTTGTCTTAGATACCATTGGCGATTTGGCTGCCGTGTATTCGACGGCGGACGTGGCATTTGTTGGCGGAAGTCTCATCAAGCGGGGTGGTCATAATCCGCTGGAGCCGGCGCAGTTCGGGGTGCCGGTGGTGATGGGGCCGTCGTACGAGAACTTCCGCGATGTGGTGGCAAAGATGATTGCGCAGGACGGGATTCGCATTGTGCAGAACAAGGATGAGTTGGAGACGGCTCTGGTTGAGTTGCTGACGGGCCGTGAGAAAGCACGGGCGATGGGGGATCGGGGCAGGCGGGTCTTCGAGGAGCAGCAGGGAGCGACGGGACGGGCACTTGTGGCGCTGCTGGGATTGGTGTGGACATGAGGGCGCGACGGGCTGGATCAAGAAGACCATGGGGATGGCCGCTGGCGCCGGTCTATGCGGCGGGGCTGGCAGTACGCGATGGGCTGAGACGGGTGGGGTTGCTGCGGGTGCGGCGGCTGGCGTGGCCGGTGATCAGCGTGGGGAGTCTGTCGGCGGGCGGGGCAGGGAAGACTCCGGTGGTGATTGCGCTGGCGGAGTTGCTGCGGGAGCGGGGGTGGTACGTCGATGTGTTGTCGCGTGGGTATGGGCGAACGGGGCGGGGCGTGGAGCGGGTCGATCTGGCGGCTGCGGATGCGGCGGCGCGCTTCGGCGATGAGCCGGTGATGATCGCGCGGAAGGCTGAGATACCAGTGTGGGTTGGCGCGGAGCGGTTCGCGGCGGGCGTGGTGGCGGAGAACGAGGAGGGGCAAGGCGGTCGTTTGCTGCCGCAAACGATAACCCACCCTTCCACAGAGAACGCGGAAGGATGGGGCACCCGGCCTGAATCTACGGACTTCATTCAGGGGGCTGAAGCTCCCTGTTCCCTCCGAAGTGCAAGGCCGCGGGTGCATCTGCTGGATGATGGGTTTCAGCATCGCGGGCTGGCGCGGACGGTGGATGTGGTGCTGGTGACGGAGGAGGATTTAGAGGATGCTTTGTTGCCGGCGGGGAACCGGCGGGAGTTATTAGCGTCGCTGCGCCGGGCGGATGTGGTTGTACTGCGTGAGCAGGAACGGGAGCGCGTGGAGGCGAAGGTGCGACGGCTGATGCGCGCAGACGCGGCGGTGTGGAGCGTGCGGCGGGAGCTGCGGATTGTGGAGGGCGGTGCGGGGGCCAGGCCGCTGGCATTCTGCTCGATTGCGCGGCCGGAGGAGTTCTGGGCGATGCTGGCGGAGGCGGGCTGTTCGGTGGTGGAGAAGGTGGCGTTCGCCGATCATTATGCGTATGCAATGGCCGATATGGTACGGATAGTTGCAAGGGCAAAAGAGCATGGTGCGACGGGATTTTTAACCACAGAGAAGGATTCTGTGAAACTTGATGGGGCTATGCTGGAACGACTGCGTGAAGTGGGGCTGGTCTGTGTGGCAGGGCTGGAGGCGAGATTTGTGGACGAGGCGGGCGTAGTGCGCGAACTGGAGGGGCGCTGCCGGTGAGAGTGCTAATCGTGCGGATCGGAGCGATGGGCGATGTGCTGCACGCGATGCCGGCCGTGGCGGCGCTGCGCGAGCGGCACCCGGAGTGGTTTATCGGGTGGGCGATCGAGCCGCAATGGAGCGATCTGCTGCAGATTGCCGGCGATCCCAACGATCTGCAGCAGATTGAAGGACGCTACGATGGGCGGGCGCTGGTGGACCGCTGGTACAGCGTGACGGCCAGCGCGTGGAAGCGGAGGCCGATCTCGCTGAAGACTCGCTCGGAGATGCGCGGACTGCACGACGTGCTGCAGAGTGACCGGTTCGACGTGTGCGTGGACATGCAGGGAGGCGCTGAAGTCGGCGATCGTGGGGCGGATGGCGGGGGCGACAGTGTTTGCGGGACTCGCGGCGCCGAGGGAGCGCATGGCGCGCTGGTTCTATAAGCAGCAGGTGGAGGTGAACTCGGCGCATGTGGTGGAGCAGGGCTGCGAACTGCTGGGCGCGGCGATGAGCGAGGTGTTGCGGCCGGGGCGGGTGACGCTGCCGATGGACGAGATGGACGAGCGGTGGGTTGCCGAGGAGGTGGGGCGCGAGAGATTCTGCCTGATCTCGCCGGGCGGCGGATGGGGGGCGAAGATCTGGCCGGCGGAACGATTTGGGAGGGTGGCGGCGGAGCTGGCAAGGGCCGGCGTGCAGTCTGTGGTGAACACGGCGCAGCAGGGTTCGCGCGAGGCGGAGCGCGTGGCGCAGGCAAGTGAAGGAGCGGCGCGCGTGGTGCGATGCTCGGTGGGACAACTGATCGCTCTTGCGCGGCGGGCCGCGGTGGTGGTGGCGGGCGATACCGGGCCACTGCATCTGGCGGCCGCACTGGGAAGGCCTGTTGTGGGAATCTACGGGCCGACCGACCCGGCGCGCAATGGTCCCTACGGAACGCGCTCGCGGGTGCTGCGCGATGCAGGCAGCGCGACCAGCCACAAGCGGGTGCGCGAGGTGGAGGCGGGGATGTTGCGCATCGAAGTGGAAGAGGTTGTGACCGCGGCGATGGAGATGATGGGGTAGTTGCAGGTTGCAGGTTGTTAGTTGCTGGTTGGAGACACCGGCGGTTCCGGTGAATTGAGCATGCCAAATGAGAGAATCATCTAGTACGACGAAAGGTTTGCGGACGAGCGTGAGCGGACGGACGGGTTGGCGGAATATTGCGCGGCGAATACGGGTGCCGATGGGGTTTGTGTTCGCGGCGCTGTTTCTATGGCTGGCACATCCGAACCGGCGGACGATGGCAGCTAGTCTTGTGCTGGTGCTGCCGGGTCTATGGCTGCGTGGCTACGCGTCCGGCTATGTGCGCAAGGATACGGAGCTGACCACGACCGGGCCGTATGCGCACACGCGGAATCCGTTGTATCTGGGGTCGATGCTGATTGCGTTCGGGTTTGCGGCGGCGGCGGCGAGTTGGGTGATCCTGGCGCTGCTGGCGGTGCTGTTTGCGGTGATCTATATTCCCACAATCCTGAGCGAGGAAGCGTATCTGCGCGAGCACTTCGCTGGATTCGAGGGGTACGCACGCGCTGTGCCGAGACTGTTGCCGCGAGGTGCGGGCGCGGGCCGAGAGATGGCCATGGAAGGAGGGGTTTCGACAGAGGGAGGATTTTCGACGCAGCTTTATCTGCGCCACCGCGAGTACAATTCGGCTATGGGCGCGGTGGCCATCTATCTGGCGCTTGTGCTGAAGCTGTTGTTCGTATCACGCTAAGAGTTCCAATCATCTCCTTTCCGCGAGCTGCGAACCATTGATTGTTCTGAATCATCCGAATCGTGCCGCAGCTCCCTTCGCCAGCGTTAAGTTGGTGCGGATTGCGGTAGCTGCGGCGGTGTTGCTGGAGATGGCGGCGGGACCGCGCGACGGGGCGCAGTTGGTTCTGGCGCAGACAGTACGCATGGAACAGTTCGCGCCGGGTCAGATAGTGCAGCGTCCCATCCCAACCTTGCAGCCGCCGATTGCGGGCTATGTGTTTCCGGCGCGGCAGACGTTGACATTTACCGTGGATTGGCGCGTATTTACCGGAGGAACGGCGGTATTCCATCTGGAACAGCAGGGCGACCTGTTGCATGTAACGGCGACTGCGGACACGGTGGGCGCGGTGAATATGCTGTTTCCGGTGGTGGACCGCTTTCAATCGACGATGGACACCAGGACGGGCTGTTCGCAGGGCTTCTGGAAGCAGGTGCAGGAGGGGCGGCGGAAGGTCTCCAGCGACCTGACGTTCGACTACAACGCGGGCAAGCAGACGCAGGTGGAGCGAAACCTGGTTAAAGGCACGCAGAAGCAGCAGACCACGTCGGTCCCGGCTTGCGTGACGGACTCGCTGTCGGGAATTTTTTATGCGGCGTCGCAGCGGCTCACGGTGGGGCAGGAGTTCGGCTTTCCGCTAGCCGATGCGATGCGTACGGTGACGGTGACCATGAAGGTGGAGGCGCGCGAAGAAATCAAGACGCCGGCGGGCACGTTTCAGACCATCCGGGTGCAGCCCACGGCCGAGGAGGGCGTGGTGAAGAACCGCGGCAACATCTGGATCTGGTATACCGACGATGCGCGCCATATGCCGGTGCAGATCCGGGCGCGGCTGTTCTGGGGGACGATTACCTTCCACCTGCAGAGCGTGGAAGCGAAGTAAGCCCCTTCGTGGCGTGTTGGGCTTCGCGTGGTGCTCCCGATGGTCGCAATGGGATGGGTGCAGTGTTTGAGTTGAGATAGGAGCGGGACGATGCTTTTCGAGGGTGATCCGGAGCTGACACCTCCTGAAGGACTTGTCATCGTGGGGCGGTTTGAGAACTCCGTGGAGGCGCAGATGGCCAAGGGAGTCCTGGAGTCGGCCGGCGTGGAGAGCTTTCTGGTGGGAGAGAATGCGAACAATATGCTTCCGGCGGCGTTCCGTGTGCGGTTGCAAGTACGGGTGGAGGATGAGGCGGCAGCGCGCGAGTTGATGGCGCAGAGTGGCGGCGATTTGGCGGGCGAAGGCACCGGTGAAGGATGAGGCTTGGAGGCATTGGGACGGCGATCACGCCGGGCGGGATGGAAGAAAAGAGGGATGACGCAGGCGGGGAGTTGAATTGGGTGTGTAGTTGCATGTAAGTTGGTGCATGCCGGTAGTGGAGGCCGAGCCGGAGACGCGCACGATAAAATAGTCCGCGTTGCGTTCATCCGGCAGGGCGAAAGTGCAGGATGTGATCGCCGATACAGAAGGTGGACGGCAGGTCGCATGAAATAGAGTGTGTTGGCTGTCTAACCAGCGATTGGACGAGACGCTTTCGCACACGACGGTTTTGCAAGAGACGGGTTCGCAGGATGGATGCGGTGCGAACCTAGTGCGATGAGAGAGGTTTGGGAGAGAGCGATGAAGATTATTGGGATGAGGATTGTGGGCGTGTTGACGGTTTGTCTTGTTGGTTTGGTGTTGCCGATGCAGCCGGGACGGCTGATGGCGCAGGCAGCAGCGCCGGAAGCGGCGCCGGCGGGGCCGACGGTGAGCATTCACGGGCATGTGCAGGACCCCCTGGGGGTACCGCTTGCCAAGGGTGTGGTGAAGTTGAGCACGGACCGCAACAGGAATACGGCGAACAGGAATTTTGAGTACCAGTTCCCGATCGACAACAACGGCGACTACAAGGGCACGGGGATTAAACCGGGAACCTACCTGATGATTGCGTTCAACAATCAAGGTGTGGACGTAGACTATCAGACTGTTCCGCTTGCCGCCGGAGAAGACAAGGCCGTTGACTTCGACATGACGCGCAAGGCGTATATCGATGCGATGAGTCCGGCCGAACGCGATGCCATGGAACAAACAAGGAAGGCGAACGCGGAGATCATGGCGAAGAACGCCAAGATTGAGAATTTAAATGCGTTGCTGAAGCAGGCGCGCGCGGACACGTTAGCAGGCAATTATGCGGCTGCCATCAAAGCCATGACGGACGCAACTGCTGCCAAGCCAGATGAGCCGCTGCTGTGGGACGCTCTGGGAGACGCACAATATGGCGAAGGAGTGGCGGCGGACAATGCAGCGAAGGCGGCCAAAACAGTCGACCCGACGGTTGCGGACAAGTTGAATGCGGCGGTGACTTCGTACCAGAAGACTCTGACCTTGAATGCGGCCCTGGCCAAGCCCAACCCCGACACCGCAGCGGTGGCCGACAACCAGATGGGCGCCGCGCTGGGCAGGATGGGTAAGGCGCAGGAGGCTGCCGCCGCCTATGACGCAGCGGCCACGGCAGATCCCAAGAGCGCCGCGAAGTACTACTTCAACGAGGCGGTGACGCTGTATAACTCAAGCCTGGCTACGGGCAAGGTAGATGGACTTGCCCAGGCGGCGGACAAGGCGATTGCAGCCGATCCGACCAAGGCGGAGGCTTACTACATCAAGACGCAGGGGTTGGCCCCGCTGATCACGCAGACGCCCGATGGGAAGTCTTTTGTCGCGCCCCCTGGTTTGGTAGACGCTTGCAATATGTATCTTAAACTGGCCCCGGCGGGAGTTCACGCGGCGGATATGAAGGGTCTCCTTGCCGGACTGAATGAGCAGATCACAACAACCTACAAGGCCCCGGCAACAACCACAAAGAAAAAGTAGACTGCGGAGGAAGCACGGAAGCGGCCCTGGGCGAAACGAGCCCGGGGCCTTTTCTTGGAAGGAAGACATGACTGCGGCAGGAGAGGCACAGTCGCAAGCGTGAGGTATGCCAATGAGCAGGGCAAGAACGAAGGTGCGAGGGCTGGGGTTTGCGGAAGGGCTGAGGTCCGTATTGCGTCATGCAGCAGGGGTGCGCGTTGCGGGGACGGAACGGGTGGCGTTGTTGGATTCTGCGGGACGAGCGCTGGCCGAGGAGGTGAGGGCGGACCGCGATCAGCCTCCGTTCGACCGCACGACGAGGGATGGGTTCGCGGTGCGGGCGGCGGAGTGGTCGGCTGGGAGGCGGCTGCGCGTGGTCGGGTCGCTGCGAGCAGGGGAGGTGTGGGCGGGTGGTTCGATTAAGACCAGCCAGGCTGTGGAGATTATGACCGGTGCCGCGCTGCCCATGGGTGCGAACGCGGTGGCGATGATGGAGCACGTGGAGCAGGGGAACGGCGAGGTGTGGGCCGCGGCGGGGCGGACTTTGCGCGTGGAGGAAAACATTGTGCGGCGCAGCAGTGAGGCTCGACGGGGAGACGTTTTGCTGACCGTAGGGACGACCATGAGACCGGCGGAGATTGCGCTGGCTGCGGCGTGCGGGTGCGATGAGCTGAAGCTGCGCAAGAGGCCGGTGGTGGCGATTGTGGCCACGGGCGATGAACTGGTCGATGTGGATGAGACTCCCGGCGATTCTCAGATTCGCAACTCGAATGGGTACGCGCTGGCTGCGCTGGTGGAGGCGGCGGGTGGGCAGGCGAAGCGGTTGTCGATTGCACGGGACACGCGAGAGAGCTTGCAGGAGCGGATTGCCGAAGGACGAAAGAGCGATCTGATGCTGCTATCGGGCGGGGTCTCGGTGGGGAAGTACGATCTAGTGGAGGAGGTGCTGGCGGAGTTTGGCGCGGAGTTCTTCTTCACCGGTGTGAGGATGCAGCCGGGCAGGCCGGTGGTGTTTGGAAGGATGCGAAGAGGAGGACGCGGAGGCGCTCCAACCCACGTCTCAGGAGCGAGACGTGGGGCACCCAGCGAGCCGGAAGATGTGTGGACGTACTTCTTTGGGCTGCCGGGAAACCCGGTGTCGACGCAGGTGACGTTTCACTGCTTCGTTGCGCCGATGTTGCGGGCGATCCGCGGGGTCAGTGTCGCGCAGTGCGGGCCGAGGTTTGTGCAGGCGACGCTGGAGGAAGATGCGAAGGGCAAGGATGGGTTGACGCGGATTCTTCCTGCAATTCTGCGGCATGATCTGGAACGGCCCGAGGTACGGATTGTGGAATCGCATGGCTCGGGGGACCTGGTGGCGAATGCGCGGGCCAACTGCTACGCGGTTCTGCCGGAGGGACGCGATTGCAAGGCGGAAGATGTGATTTCGGTGCTGCTGCGGTAGGATGGTTCCCATGGAACGAGGGTCAAACGCTCGAATCTACCATGCCCTCAATATCTGCGCATGGCTGTTGCTGATGCTTTTCAGCGTCATACAGGTTCATCGCGGTGCATCATTTGTGCCGACTCTATTGATCGTGGTTGCTGGCTTCATTTGTATCTCTAGGCTGCTCAGTGATCAGCGTGAGTAAACTATCGCATTACGATGAGGCGGGGCGGGCGCGGATGGTGGATGTGAGCGCGAAGGCGGAGACGCGGCGCGAGGCTGTGGCGGAGGCGTTCGTTGAGTTGTCGAAGGCAGTGCTGAAGGCACTGCCGAAGAATCCCAAGGGGAACCCGCTGGAGGTGGCGCGGATTGCGGGGATTCAGGCGGCGAAGCAGACGGCGGCGCTGATCCCGATGTGCCATCCGCTGGCTCTGAGCTTTGTGGATGTGGAGGCGGAGGTGGTCGCGGGAGGGGTGCGCATCCGGGCGACGGCGGCGACGACGGCGGCGACGGGAGTGGAGATGGAGGCGATGGTTGCGGCTTCGGTTGCGGCGCTTACGGTCTATGACATGACCAAGGCGCTGGACAAGGGGAACCGCATTCGCGAGGTTGCGCTGGTGAGCAAGAGCGGGGGCAAGAGCGGGGAGTGGCGGCGATCCTGAGCGAGCGGTGGCACCTGGGGCGAAATGCGGAGATTCTTCCCCCCTTCGCTGCGCTCAGGGTCAGAATGACAGTTCAAAACAGTGGGGCTAGGCTTCGACGAGGCCGTAGCGGCGCTGCCACTGCTGTTTGAGACGGGCCCAGACGGCGGCGATCTCGGCGGGCGGGAGTGTGGGGTCGGGCCGGGCGGCGAAGCGTTCGGCTTCGATTTTGGCCAGTTCCAGGGTGGCGCGGTCGCGCAACAGGTTGGCGACGCGGAACTCGGGGAGGCCGGTCTGGCGCGTGCCGAAGAACTCGCCAGGGCCGCGCTGTTGCAGGTCGAGTTCAGCCAGTTCGAAGCCGTTCTGGGTGGCGACCATGGCGTTGAGGCGCGCGTCGGCCTGCGGGGTGACGTTGTCGCCGGTCATCAAAATGCAGAAGCTCTTTGCCGCGCCGCGACCGACGCGCCCACGGAGTTGGTGCATCTGGGCGATGCCGAAGCGCTCGGCGTGGTCGATGACCATGACGGAGGCGTTGGCGACATCGACGCCGACCTCGATGACGGTGGTGGATACCAGTACATCGATCTCGCCGCGGGTAAAACGCGCCATGGCGACTTCTTTTTCGTCGGCGCTGAGGCGACCGTGGAGCAGGCCGAGACGCAGTCCCTTCAACGCCCCCGTGCGGAGTTCGTCGTACATCTCGGTGGCCGAGCGGAGTTTGGTCTTGGAGGCGAAGAGGTTGTCGTTCTTGGCGGATTTACGGCCTGAAGATATGACCTCAGCGGCTAAAGTCGCCTTTTTCATAGGGGCTTGTTTCGGCACGGCTGAAGCCGTGCCCTTAAGCAAGACCGTGCCCGAGTTTGTGTGCATCGGTGGGATGTCCGCCTCGCCGGAAGAGAGTGAATCATCGGGCTCGTCGCGGGCGAAGTCGAGTTCGGGCTGGTCGTCCTTGCTGCCTTCAATGACGGGATAGACGAGGTAGGCTTGGCGGCCCTGCGCGACCTGTTTGCGGACGAACTCCCATACCTCGACTGCGTGCTCCTCGGTGGTGCGGCGAGTAACAATGGGCGTGCGGCCGGGCGGCATCTGGTCGATCACGGAGACTTCGAGGTCGCCGTAAAGGGTGAGGGCGAGGGTGCGCGGGATAGGCGTGGCCGTCATGGCGAGGACATCGGGGTCGGAAACGCGCCCGTCTGCGCCGGGCTTCTTCATTAGCTTGAAGCGCTGCTGTACGCCGAAGCGGTGCTGCTCGTCGACGATGACGAGGCCGAGATTGCTGAAGTCGGCCTTGTCCTCCTGCAAGGCGTGGGTGCCGATGACGAACTGCGCCTCGCCGCGCATGACGCGTCCCTGGGTCTGGCGCTTGACGGCGGGGTCGAGCGAGCCGGTGAGCAGGGCGACTTTATAAGGCTTGCCCGTGCTGGGTGAGATGACGTCGCCGAGCAATTTGCGCGCGGAGAGATAATGCTGCGTGGCGAGTATCTCGGTGGGGGCCATGAGCGCGGCCTGGCAGCCGTTCTCCATGGCGATGATGGCGGCCTGCATGGCGACGATAGTCTTGCCGGAACCGACATCGCCCTGCAGCAGGCGGCGCATGGGCTGCGGACGCCGCATGTCGGCGACGATCTCGGCGAGCACGCGCTTCTGCGCGGCGGTGGGATGGAAGGGCAGCACCTGTTTGATCGCCTCGCGCACGTCGGGGCCGGTGGTGAAGGCGGTGCCAACGCGCTCGCGCATGCGACGGCGTTTGAGTTCGAGGCCAAGCTCGAGGTGAAAGAGCTCTTCGAAGATGAGACGCTTGTGTGCGGGTGTGGCGGCGGACATCAACTCGACCATCGGCGTCCCCGCCTCGGGGAAGTGGACGGCGCGGAGCGCTTCGAGACGCGAAGGGAGAGCGAGGCGATGGAGGAGAGCGGCCGGGAGGGTCTCAACAGACTCGCTGCTGAGATCCTCGAAGATGGACCATACGACGCGGCGCATCCATTTGGAGGTGAGCTTCGCGCCCCAGGGGGTTGTACCGCCGAGCGATTCGTAGACGGGGACGATACGGCCGATTTCGAGTGAGTCTTCTGGATCGGCACCGTCGGGGATGATCTCGAACTGCGGCTGGATCATCTTGAAGCGACCTGCGCTTGCGCCCTGGCCGGCGATGGCTGCGGCGGCCATGGCCGAGCGCGAGGGTTCCAGCTTGCCGTAGACCGCGACCATCTGGCCCAGCTTGAAGCGGTCTTTGAGATAGGCCCCGTGGAACCACATGCACTTCACGGTGCCCAGGCCCTGGCCGAGGGTCATCTCGAAGATGGGGCCGGAGCGGGTGCGCAATAGCACGGTGCCGCGCACTTCGCCGATGAAGGAAGCCATGGTTCCGGCCACCAGCTCGGCCATGGGCTGCGGGTTGAGGCGATCTTCGTAGCGGAAGGGAAGATGATAGAGCAGGTCCTCGACTGTATCGATGCCGCGCGTGGCGAGGCCGGCGGCGATGCGCTCGCCCACACGCTTTACGAACTTGATGGGAGTAGAGAGTTCCAGCACGTCTCGATGCTACCAACAACCCATCGCACATGAAACGTCTGAGTCCCTTTCACTCCGCTGTCAGACCGGAGGACGAGCAATCGAGGAGGGTGCGGTGGTAATCTGGGCCAAGCATGGGTGATTCTTCTCGACAGATAGCGTGGGTTGCGGTTTGTGCGGTTGCGGCGGGGCTGTGCGCGGCTTCGGGGACGGGGTTTCCTTCGCAGGCGCAGGCACAGGGAGCCGGCGCGGGGACGGATACGAAGACGATGCTGGTGGAACCGCCCATGCCGCTGTTGCCGGCGACGCTGGGCAAGCTGAAGCGCGTGGCCGAGGGCGATGTGGGCGATGGGCTGGGGCTGGTGGATGCGGCGGACGCGCCTGTGATGACGGAGGACGGGCTGCGGCGGTTTGCGCGGTCGGATTATGTGGACGGGCCAGAGCATGGAACGGTTACGGTCTACAAGTTCATGGATGCGAGCGGAGCGGTTGCAGCGTACGACTACTTCCGCAGACCGGCGATGCGGCCGGAGAAGCTGGGCGACGACGCTCTCTCCAATGGGGATGAGTTGCTGCTGCGTAGCGGCGTGAATGTGGTGGTGGGCCACTTCACGTTGGCCCATGAAGCGATGATGGCACTGACCAGGGAGCTGATCGACCATCTGCCGAAGGTGGGCGGATCGGCGGGGATCGCTCCGAGGCTGCCGAAGCTGCTCCCGGCGGCGGGACTGGACGCGGATTCGCTGTGCTATGCGCTGGGACCGGCGGGCTATCGCGCGATGGGAGGAGTGCTGCCCACAGAGACGGTGGGATTCGACAAGAGCGCGGAGACGGTGACGGCGAAGTACAAGGTCGGAGGCGTGCTGACGTTGCTGCAGTATCCGACGCCTGAGATCGCGGCCGATCACGAGCGTGCGATTGAAGCCCTGAGCAAGCGGCCGGGCAGTGTGCTGGCGGGAACCGTGCAGATGCGGCGTGAGGGAACGCTGCTGGTGTTGACGTCGGGCGCGTGGCCGGAGGACGAGGCGCAGAAGATGGTGGACGGGATTCATCTGCACAGCGAGGTGACGTGGAACAAGCCGGTGCCGCTCGATTACGAAACGGAGGTTCGCAAGACCTTCAGTTTGCTGGTTAACATAACGATTTTTTGCTGTTTAGCTTTTCTGGCGGCGATTGTGCTGGCGCTGTTCTTCGGTGGAGGACGTGCGCTGATTCGAGTGATGCATGGCAAGCCGGCGGCCAGCGAGCCAGAGTTCCTGCACATCGACCTGAGCGGGCCGGTGGGCAAGCCTCTGAGAGGCTCCAAGGAGTGAAGAACGGCAGCGTGGGAGGGAGCAGCGAAAAGGGGGGAGAAAGGGCTCTGCGGCCTGTCTGCACATCTAGAGGTGCATACTTTGAAGGCAAAGCTATGATTTAATAATGGTTTACGGCACACATAAAACATAAAACACGAATATAAAGCGAAAATTATCCGAATCATTTGATTATGCAACGTGTTTGTTATCATGCAGTTGCAATGGCAGTGTTTTAGTCTTGACACCGGTTTTAGCCAAACTTAGTATGCAGCCAGAAAGTTCTGATGGCTTTGCCTCCGTTGGAACTATTCTCCCTAAAGAAAAGGCCGCCCTGTTGCCGGGTGGCCTTTTCGCTTGTAAGTGGCAATGCGTGGGTGTGAAGCAGGAGCGAACGGCGGAGGCATGACCTAAGTTTGCGGCGAGAGAATGCCGCCTGTTGCAGAGAGCTGGTTCTGCCGATAAGGATGAGTGAGTTGCGTTCCGCTCACTCGATAGAACGGAAGGAGCCTGCGATGCACGAGCTAATTGCTGGAGTGGTATTTGTGGCGATGGTGATTGCACCGTGCCTGGCAGCGCTGACCGCCAGACTGCACGATGCGCGTTGAAGGCAGGCTTGCAGCCGGGACGATTGCGATGCGAGCAGTGCGTGTCTTCCGTCGAGAAAACCGAGACAGGACGATGTCATTGGAGTGTGCGCGCGTGGGGCAGACTCCTTCTTATTGCGTGGGTTAGTTTGCGTGAATGCGATGCGAGCTGCAAAGGAACAGGGATTAGTATGGTTGGGTTGAATAACTCTCTGTGAACGAGGTTGGAAGTCCGATGATCAAGTGGGCTGGGATTGCTGCGTTTCTTGGAGTTTCGTGCGGGCTGTGCGCGCAGGCGCCCGCGGTTGCCGGGGCTGCTCGGGCCGCGAGCACGGAGGGACGGGCACCGGCAGTGCTGCCTGGAAACGGATTGGCGCAGCATGACTTCGTCTACTCGGGCGAGTCGCATGATCGCAAGATATTCCTTGTGCGCGAAGGAAAGATTGTATGGAGTTATGACGACGCCGCGGGCAAGGGCGAGATCAGCGACATGGTGATGCTGTCCAACGGGAACATTCTGTATGCCCATCAGTTTGGTGTCACGGAGATTACACCGGACAAAAAGGTGGTGTGGAACTATGACGCGCCGGCAGGGCACGAGATCCACACCGCCGTACCCATCGGCAAGGAGCGCGTGCTGTACATCATGAACGGCGATCCTGGCGCGGTGCTGCGCGTGGTGAACATTACGACGGGCGCGATTGAGAAGGAGTTCCCGCTGGCGGTGAAACATCCGGTAAGTGTGCATCCACAGTTTCGCCATGCACGGCTTACGGCTGCGGGAACACTGCTGGTGTCGCACATGGACCTGAATAAGGTGGTGGAGTACGACTCCGACGGCCATGAGCTGTGGTCGTTTCCGGGAGAGCGAGGCGTGTGGAGCGCGAATCCGCTGGCTAATGGGAATGTACTGATCACGGACGGGCTGGGAGTGCGCGAGGTGACACGGCGCGGCGATACGGCGTGGAGTTGGACCCCGGCGGACGCACCCGGTTACAAGTTTGCCAGCCTGCAACAAGCGTGGCGGCTGGCCAACGGCGATACGGTGATCAACAACTGGGTGAACGAGTGGACCAATAATGCGGACAACGCGCCGGGGTCGGTGCAGGCGATCGAAGTGAATCCGGCCAAGCAGATTGTGTGGGCGCTGCGCGAGTGGACTCCGCCCAACAACCTGGGGCCGGCGACATCGATCCAGTTTCTGGACCAGCCGGGGACAAAGGCTGCGGAAGACGTTCACTTTGGAGAGATACGGTAGCCGACAGGTCTACAACTCGAATGGAATAGAGGTACTCCGGAAAAAAAACGGGGATTCTTCGCTCCGCTCAGAATGACACTGCTTCTCTGCTTTTGCGCGATGCGGGCAGAGCCGGTAGAATGAGGCTGGCAGGCCGATGTAGCTCAGCTGGTAGAGCAACGGTTTCGTAAACCGTAGGTCAACGGTTCAAATCCGTTCATCGGCTCCATTCCTTCCACAAACGATAGTGTTCCCGAGCATTCCTTCGCAGCCGTGGGGCGGGCGGTAAGGCTGTCAATCAGGCATGAAGGATGCACTCCGCGCATGAATGCAGAGAGACGATGAGACCTTTTCCGGCGCGTCCTCGTATACACGTACAGACTTGGTAGATCCGCATAGCAGGAGATTTGTATGGATTGACGGGTATGTGGCCATCCCGCTACAGTTCTCTGGCTCGAATATACGCAAGCCAAAAAATTCCAAGCATTGATGTGAAAGGTTGGCGCCATGACCAAAGTAAGGATCCTTTTCGGTTCCATGTTTCTTGCCCTGGCAGTTTTCCTGATATACGCCGCTGTGGCGCAGCCTGCCGCCCCAGCGAAGCCTGCCGCTGCCGCCTCAGCGAAGCCTGCCGCTGCCGCACTGCCGAAGGTAGCCAAAGTTACGGTGAATGATCCTGTGACGCTGACCGATAACGGCGACACCTGGACCATGGACAACGGCCTGGTCAAGCTCAGCATCCGCAAGAGCAACGGCAGTATTGCGACGCTGATCTATCACGGCGTCAGCGTCCTGGGCCGCGGCGGCGAAAACTGGGAGCGGACTCCCGGTGGCACGATCACCGCTCGGGTGACGATCGACCCGGCGACCAATGGCGGCCAACGCGCTGAGGTTTCTGTGAAGGGCGTCGGACCTGGCGCTCCCGCAGGCGCCTTCGGTGGCGGCGCTCGTGGCGCTGGCGCACCCGGTGCTCCCGGCGCTGGTGCTCGCGGTCCTCGGGGTGGAGGGGCTCCTGGCGCTGCCGGTGCAGGCGCTCCTGGCGCTGCGGTAGCAGGTGCGCCTGGTGCCGGCGCTCCTGGTGCACGCGGCGGTGGGGCTCCCGGAGCCCCCGGTGCTCGCGGTGGTTTTGCTGGCGGCCCTGGCGGACGTCCCGGCAACGGCATGGATATTGAGACGCGCTACACTCTGGAGCGCGGCAGCAGCGGCTTCTACACCTATGCCGAGTACACCCATCCTGCCTCGTATCCTGAGGCGCATGTGGGCGAAGACCGCTTCATTCTGGAATCGATGAACCCGACCTTCGACTGGCTCTCGGTGGACAACGACCGCAACATGCTGATGAGCTTTGCGCGCGGCGGCATCACGATTCATGCCAAAGAGCAAAGTATATACACCTCAGGCATCTACAAGAACTCGGTGGAGCACAAGTATACTTATAACCAGGACATGTACAAGCTGACGGCGTGGGGCTGGTCGAGCACCAAGGACCATATCGGCGTGTACTTCGTAAACCCGTCGAATGAGTACATCAGCGGCGGGCCGGAGAAGCTGGACCTGATCGACCATCTGCAATCCACCATCCTGGACTACTGGACCAGCGGCCACTACGGCGGTGGCGCGAACACCGACATCGCGCCCGGTCAGGACTGGAAGCGTGTGGTTGGCCCGATCTATGTGTACTTCAATGCGCTGGACAATCCCAAGGACCCGTCGCAGGCTGACCTCGATAAGCTGACGGCCACCTCCGGCAGTGGCATGCCGGCTGTGCCCAAGGTCTGGCACGACAACGCGCTTGCTCTATGGAATGACGCAGTTGCCAAGTCGAAGACGGTCAAGGCCGCCTGGCCCTATAACTGGGTGCATGGCGTGGACTACCCGCAAAAGGCGGAGCGCGGCACGGTCACCGGACAATTTGTTTTGGACGACCCGCAAGCGACCAAGAAGACACTACCTAATTTGAACGTGGGCCTGACGCACGCAAACTTTGCGGGAACGGGAGAAGGCTTCCAGACAAGGGCCGGGAACGGCAACGTCGTAACCTGGCCGCACGATGGGGTCTACTACGAGTTCTGGACCATCGGCTCGGCGGACGGCAGATTCACCATTCCCAATGTGCGGCCCGGCACCTACGTTCTGCGCGCCTTTGCCAATGGAGTTCTTGGCGAATACGACCGCACAGCGAAGGTGACGGTAGAAGCAGGAAAGAAGATCGACCTGGGCAAGATCGAATGGCAGCCCGTTCGCTACGGCAAGCAGGTTTGGGAGATCGGCTATCCGGACCGCACCGGCGACAAATTCTTCAAGGGAGACGGCGCCAACTACTGGCTATGGGGCTGGGGACTTCGCTACAGCCTGCTCTTTCCCAACGACATCACCTACACCATCGGCAAGAGCAACTACGCCAAGGACTGGTTCTTCCAGGAGGTGCCTCACTCCACCACCACAGCGTGGCTGAACCCTGCTGCCAAGGACCCCGCCAACCAGCGCTTCGGCTGGGTAGCTATTCCAGCTACGACGGGAGATCCGTGGGGTGCCTGGGGCCGCGGACGGTCAACGACTTGGACCGTAAAGTTCAACATGGCGAAGGCTTCGACAGGCACGGCAGTCCTGCGTATTGCGCTGGCTGGGGCTGACAGTACAACCCTGACCGTTGGGGTCAATGGTCAGGAGGCTGGAAGCATTCGTCCGGTTGCAACCAACGCCCTGCGCTACAACACGGACAAGGGCGTATGGAACCAGTACATCGTCAAGTTCGATGCCTCGCTGATGAAGGCGGGGGCGAATGAGATGACGTTTACGGTCCCAGCCGGAGACGAAACCAGCGGCGTGGTATGGGATTACGTCCGTCTTGAGCTGAACGACGGCAGCAAGACCTATCCCACACCGCCCGACAATCAAAGGCCGGACTTCCCAACACTGGACAACTAAAGCATCCTATAAGTACGGTGCATGACAAGATCGCGTGGTTCTCCTTGATGGGGGCCACGCGATCGGGTTTAACGCTGGAACTATCGATTGGGAAAATGGCAATGAAGAGGATCTAGTCGCCGACGTAGTAACCGTCGCGGGTCTGCAGGAAGAGGTTCTTGGGGCTGGACTTGGTGAGCGAGAGGTCGATGCGGTGGTAGCCGTCGGAGGCGGTGTCCTTGTCGGGCGTGAAGCCCAGCCTGTACTGCGCGCGCAGCTCGTCGCCGATCTGCTTATAGATGTCGGCGAAGGTCTCTTTTTTACTGACCTCGAAGAGTCCTCCTCCGGTCTCGTCTGCCATGCGCTGCAGGACCTTCTTGCCGTCGGGACGACCGGGCAGGTTCTCCGGCTGTCTTCCTTGACGCCCGCCGGGATAGCCACCACCTCCACCAGGGTAACCTCCGCCGGGATAGCCACCTCCTCCGCGGCGTCCGCCTGGATATCCTCCTTCCTGGCGGCCCTGGTTCTGGTTGAACCCGCCCGTCGTCTCCCGTCCTTTGAAGTAGATTGCGTAGACGATGGTATCGGCGCGCTGGGCCGCTTCAATCGAGGATGCGAGGGACTCCTTGCTGCCGCTGTCCACTCCATCGGACAGGATGATGACTGCCTTGCGCCCCTTTTGCTTGCTCATCAGCTCGTCCGAAGAGAGGAAGAGGGCATCGTAGAGGGTGGTTCCTCCGCCACGGCGCGCGCGGGTGGAGCTGTCTGTGGAGTTGTCGCTGTCAGATCCCGAATTGACTGGGGTTACGCTGGAATCTCCGCCGGTGGCCGGAGTCTCCAGTTGTTTTAGACCGGCCTGCAGTTTGGGCTTGGAACTGGTGACGTCCTGCAACAGGTCGGTCTGGCGAGCGAACTGGACGATGAAGGCTTTGTCGCGTCCCTCGGGGCCGGTAAGGATGTCGTCGAGGAAGGCGAAGCTGGCAGTGCGCTCTTCGTCAATGGCGTCGCGCTGGCTGATGCTGACGTCGACCAGCAGGCCGAGAGTCAGAGGAAGGTCCGTGTCCAGGTTGAAGTATCGGATGGTCTGGATCTGGTTGTCGACCTGCAGGACGAAGTTGTCCTTGGTGAGATTTTGCACCAGCGCTCCCTTTTTGTCGTGGACGACGACCGGGATATTGACCAGGCGCGCATCGACGCTGAGAGTGGGAGCAGTGGCTGCGGCGGTCTGCTCTGGGGCTGAGGTGGAAGGCTTGTCCTGTGCCGCTGCGCCGGTTGCGGACAACAGCAGCAGGATGGCGAAGAACACAGCAGGAACGGTTCGTTGAGGTTTCATGACTTACCCATTAGACGAAATTTGGGGTGAACCGTTGCGCAAGGGGCGGTGATTTTTTCGGCGCAGGCCGCAGCGCGGAGGGACACGACATGGAGTATGCAAGGCGTTCCGGGCAATTATGGCTAAGCGCCAGAGGCTGTTCAGGTCACTCAATAGTTGTAGTCTAGTTACCTTCTTGGCAGTTTCTTTTCTTTTTTCGGGTGCTAACCTTGCTTTACGCACGTGTGCGGGTCATTCTAAATCGACAAGGCGTAAGACCTTGGGCACTCCCATTACGGATGCGACAAGGAAGGCGCAGCGTACCGATGAAGTTACTGAGCAGGAATTACCGGCTAATTCGCCTGACGGGGTTTGCCGCCGGGCTTATCGCGCTGCTTGCGATAGTGTGGAGAGCCGCGGATGGGGGACGCACCATGCCACCGAGCGTGGCCAATGGTTATACATGGGCGACGATAGCCCTGGCGATCACGGTGCTTCTGCTGGTGTGGCACGAGCGGAACCGGAGGGGCGGGTATCTACAAAGCAGTAAGGAGAATGCGCGATTTGTGGCGGCAGCGGAGACCAGTCCGGATGCCTTTACCATCATGGAATCGGTGAGGGACAAGGCCGGGGAGATCGTGGGGTTCCGTTACCTGTATGTGAATTACCATGCCGAAAAGCTACTGAGGAGAGCCCGCACCGAGTTGCTGGAACGGGAGATGTGCGAACTATTTCCAAGCGACAGCACACACGAACTCTTCGAGAAATATCGCAATGTGGTGCTTACCGGAGAGCCGCAGAGCGAAGAGCTGTCGATCCCACTGGAGAGTGGCAAACAGCGTTGGCTTCGCCGCCGGGTCATTAAGCTGGACGATGGCGTGGCAGTCACCGTCAGCGATGTGAGCAAAGTCAAAGCCAGTGAAGAACGCTACCGGAGCTTGACGAACTTCAGCAACTCGATCTTTGAAACGGCCCCGGTGAGCATTGTCGAAACGGACCTGAACGGAGTGATTCGGGCGATGAACGGGGCGGCCGAAAAGCTGACCGGGTATACGCGCGCAGAGATGCTGGGGAAGGTTTCGATCACGAAGCTGCACGATCCCGATGAGTTGAACCAGCAGGCCGGCGAAGACGCGCCGCAGGATGGCACGGAGTTGGATGGTTTCAACGTGCTTACGGCGAAGGCCGCGCTGGGAGAGGTGGACGAGCGGGACTGGACCTATATTCAAAGGGACGGTACAAACCTTCCGGTGCATGTAGCGGTGACCGCGGTGCGGGATGGCGTGGGAGAGATCAGCGGATACATTGCGATCGCGTCGGACATCACGGAACGGAAGCAGTTGATGACGTACCTGAAGCACATGGCGTCACATGACCAGTTGACGGGCCTGCCGGGCCGCGTGTTGCTGCGCGAAAACATAGCCGAGGCGATCGAGAAGGCGGCGGAAGAGGGGCGCAAGGTTGCGGTGTTTGTGGTCGATCTGGACCACTTCAAGTGGTTGAACGATTCTCTGGGACACAGGGCAGGCGACGAGGTGCTGGTGGGGATCGCCGAGCGGCTGCATCAATCGCTGCGCCACACGGGCACGCCGCGAGGCTGGGACACGCTGGGACGGCTTGGCGGCGATGAGTTCGTGATCGTGATGCCGCACATTGCCTGCGTCGCCGACGTGGAGCGTTGCGCGCAGAGGTTGGTCAACCTGATTGCCAGCACCGCGCAGGTAGGAGACAAGGAGGTCAACCTGACGGCCAGCGTTGGGGTGTGCGTCTATCCCGACTTTGCCGGGGACGTGGACACCATGCTGGAACGCGCCGATGCGGCGACCTATGTTGCCAAGGAAAATGGCCGGAACCAATATCAGATGTTCGCCGACGCGATGCTGAAGGAGTCGCAGGAACGCATGTCGATGGATTCGGCGTTGCGTCACGCTCTGGCGCGGGAAGAACTGTCCCTCCACTATCAGCCGCTGGTATCGCTGACCACGGGACGGGTGGTTGGCATGGAGTCGCTGCTGCGCTGGCGCCACCCAAAGCTTGGCCTGCTGTCTCCATCGAGCTTCATTCCGCTGGCGGAAGAGACGGGAATGATCGTCCCCATCGGCGAGTGGGTGATGAAGCAATCGTGCCGGGAGGCAAAGTCGATTTGCGACGATCTGGGGATGGACCTGTCGGTCTCGGTGAACCTGTCTCCCCGGCAGTTTGAGCAGAGCAACCTGCTGGAGGTGATCGGAGAGGCGCTGGAGAGCAGCGGGCTGCCCGCGAAGAGTCTTCAGGTGGAGTTGACGGAGCGGGTGCTGATGGTCAACTCGGAGTCGAACCTGGAAAAGCTGCAACAGATTCGGCGGCTTGGCGCGCGGGTCGCGATCGACGACTTCGGAACGGGGTTCTGCAGCTTCTCGTATCTTTTGAAGTACCCGGTGGACCGGCTGAAGATCGACCAGAGTTTTATCCTGAAGGCCGTAACGGAACCCAACGCTGCAACCGTGGTGCGGGCGATCCTGTCCATGTCGCACCACCTTGGCATCAAGGTGACGGCCGAGGGCGTGGAGTCGACGGACCACCTTAAAATTCTGTCGCGACGCAACTGCGATGAGGCCCAGGGGTTCTATTTTTCCCGTGCCGTGGCCGCTCAGGACTTTGCCGCGGCGGTGGAATCGATCCATCGCATGTACGATGAACGCAAGCTGGCCGAAGAGGCGAAGTTAGCGTCGTCCGAGCCGGAGACGGAAAAGTATGTAAACTGACGCCGGACTAGACTGAGCCGGTTGGTTGGCACAAGCGGGAGTAAGAAAGATGCCCCACACCCAGAGAATGGATGTGGGGCACATTCTTTTGTGAGTATGCCGGAGGGCGAGCTACTGGCCCAGATACTCGACGTGAACATAGGTGCGCATGCGGACGTTGTAGGCCAGGTACCAGCCGATGTGGTCGGGATCTTCGTAGATTATGATGGTGTCCTGGTCCCAGAACCAGCCGTTGCAGAAGGCGACGTCGTAGGGCGCGACTTGGAAGAAAAAGCCGCCGAACCAGAAACGGCCGGGGCCGCCGCCACCGAGGCGCCAGACGTGCGTGGGGCCAAAGCCTCCGGTAAAGCGCCCATGAGCGAATGGATGGTCCAACTTGTAGTGGGGGTCGTTGCGGCCGGTGTCATGGCCAGTCCACGTGCCGTCCATCTCGACGTGGGGCACGTTAGGATGGCCGGGTGCGTCGCTGTAGTTGCGGTTCGGCTGGGTGTTGGGAGTGCCGTGGAAGGCGGCTGGACCGTGCGCGGGCGGCTTAGGCAGGCCAACGCGGCCGGGGCTGCCTGTCTGCTGTGCGGACAGGGCGAATGTAGTCAGTGCAATCGTGGCCAGCGCGGCTGACATAGAATATCCAGGAACGTTTCATTCATACCTCCTGCGAAAAGACGATAGCATACCGTGACGGGGCCGTCATCGGCGGTTGTCGGTGGCGGGTTCGGGGTGGATGAGCAGGCGGTCGACCTCTGGAGCAACGAGTTTGAAGGCGCCTTCCAGGGCGGTGATGACAGCGTGGACACGGGCCATGGGAAGGTCGTCGGGCAGGGTGCAGTGGCAGGAGACCTGGGTGCGCTCGGGAAAGGCGGTTGCTGTTTGTGGGCCGGTTGCGCAGGGGTCGCCTGACGCGGAATGCGCTGGTGCGGGGACGCTGCTCGGTCCGTGGCGGGTGACGTAGAGCTCGTGGATGTCGAGAATCTCGGGGAAGGTCGCGGCGACGCGGCGCAGGCGAAGTTCCAGATCGCGGTCATGCTCCTGCGAGGCGGGACGCTCGATGGTGGCCGGCTCGCTCTCGATGTGGGTGAGGATGGAGGCGATGGAGGGGACCTCGCGGCGCATCTCGGCCTCCAGATCGGTGACCAGTTCGTGGGCCTGGCGCAGGGGCATGGTCTCGTCCACCTCGAGGTGCTGCTCGATGTGCAATTGAGGGTGGAGGCTGTGGTGTTGCTCAGCAGCGATCTGTTGCACGATGATTTCGTGAATGGCGAGGTTGCGGCGGGCAGCGACGGCGCGGATTCGGTCGTGGACGCTCTCCGCAAGCGAGGCGGTGGGGACGGAGTGGACGACGACGTCGGCGCCGGGCAGGTGGCGCTGCACGGCCAGGGTGGCGGCCAGGGTGAGCTGCTCTGATCGCTGGAAGGTGAGGTTGCGGGGCAGACCGAGGGTGACGTCGGCGAAGAAGTTGGAGCCGGAGCGCCGGGTGCGCAGCCGTTCGACCGAGAGCACGCCGGGGATGGCGGTGAGGTCGTGGAGGAGATTCTGGCGGAGCTGGTCCTTGGAGAGGGGCTGGTCAGTGGTGGGGTCGGTGGTGGGCGTGGCGTCCAGCAGGGCGTCGATGGTTCGGTGGGCAAGCTGCCAACTGACGCGCAGGATGACTCCGGCGACCACCAGGGCGGCGATGGGATCGGCGAACTCCAGCCATGGCTGGGCGAGACGCTCGCCGGTGTAGGTGGCCCCCAGGCCGAGCATGACGGCCAGTGTGGCCCACATGTCGGTGGCGAAGTGGAGGGAGTCGGCGGCGAGTGCTTCTGAATGATGCAGGCGTGCGATGCGGCCCAGTGTGCGCGAGCGGGTGAAGTCGACCACGATGGAGAGCAGAAGCACGGCGAAGGGCCAGAGCGAGGGAAGCAACACAAGGTGGCGGTGCAGCAGGATGCGGCTGAGAGCCTCGTAAACGATCCAGATGCAGGAGGCGAACATGATGCCGGTCTCGACGAAGGCGGCGAGCGATTCGACCTTGCCGTGGCCGTAGTTGTGCACGTCGTCGGCGGGACGGTCGGAGACCTGGACGGAGAACAGAGTGATCGCCGAGGCGATTAGGTCGATGGAGGAGTGGGCCGCTTCGCTCAACATTCCCAGTGAGCCGGTGAGCAGGCCTGTGACCAGCTTAAGCACGGCGACCAGGGCGGCCGCGGCGACGGAGAAGATCGCGGCGGAGCGCTTGGCTGCGTGCGCGGCAGGTCCCGGCACGGAAGCGGCTTGCGTCGGGCTGACCGGGATGCTCATGGGAGAGATGCTACAGGGTTGGAGGGTTTTGCGCATCGGTTTGTGGGACGGTCCTGGCGGCGAAGATAGAGCATGATCATCGCTGAGGCCAACATGGGAGCCGTCATGGTGAGCAGACCGCGTTGGTAGTTGCCAGTGAGGTCGCGGGCGAAGCCCATCCAGTAGGGGCCAATGAAGCCGCCGAGAATGCCGATCATGTTGATGACGGCGATGCCGGCGGCGGCGGACCGGCCCGTGAGGAAGGCTGCCGGAATGGCCCACAACGGGCCCTGCATGGCGTTATAGCTGCAGAAGACGATGGCAAGCGCGGGAAGCGCGATGAGGGGCGAGTTGGAGAGGCCGCATCCGACAAATCCGGCGAGCATTAGCAAGCAGCAGGGCAGAACGAAGGAATGGAGCTGGCCGGAGCGGTCGGAGTAGGCGCCTGCGAGCAGCATGGCGACAGTCCCGAGGACGCCCAGCGCGGCCAGCAGGAAGCCGGTGTTGGCGATGTTCTCGCCAGTAACGCTCTGCACGATGGCTGGGGCAGAGAAGCCGTAGGCGTAGCATCCTGCCTGGACGCAGAGGAAGAAGATGCCGATGAGCCAGACGCGCGCATCGCGGAAGGCTGGAGCGATGGACTGGCGCGCGCCGTGAGAGACGGCTGAGTCCCGCGCGACGGCGGCGAAGATGCAGATACGCTCCGCTTCACTGAGCCAGGGCGCATCGGAGGGACCGTCCGGAAGCAGAAAGAAGAAGGCGATCCCGAGGGCGATGGCGGGAAGGCCTTCCACCAGAAAGAGCCATTGCCAGCCAGTCAGTGCGAGATGCCCCTGGAGGTCCATGAGCGCTCCGGCGAGCGAGCCCATGACCACGGTGCTGATGGGGAAGGCAATGTAGAAGCGGGTGACAGCGCGGGCGCGCATGGCCGCGGGATACCACTGGAAGACGTAGTAGACGATGCCGGGAAAGAATCCGGCTTCGGCCACGCCGAGCAGGAAGCGCGCGATGTAGAACTGCATGGGCGTGCGCACGAAGATCATGGCCATTGCGATAACGCCCCAGGTGATCATGATGCGGCTGAGCCAGCGGCGCGCGCCAAAGCGGTAGAGCAGGAGGTTCGAGGGAATCTCGCAGGCAGCATAGCTGAGAAAGAAAAGGCCCGCGCCGAATCCGTAGACGGTGTTGGAGAAGTGCAGATCGAGGTCCATCTGCAACGCGGCATAGCTGATGTTGACGCGGTCCATGTAGGCTGTACCATAGCCCAGCGCGATGAGAGGAAGGATTCGCCAGGTGGCTTTGCGGAGGGCGCGGCCGAGGAGATCGGACGAGGATGCGGAGGGTGCGGGCTCGATCACAGTCGATAACCTCGTTGCTAGATGTCCTGGCCCGGCTGCATAAACATTAGAGGGAAGATAACACGTGACGGGGGTTTGGCGGCGCAGCATTACGGTTTAGTCGCCCGGTAGAGGCCGGCAATGCCGAAGGTATACGGCGTCCAGGTGGGCGCGGTGAAGCCGGCGGATGCCATCAAATCCATCATGCGCGGCGGGTTGGGGAAGCGGGCGACCGACTCCGGCAGGTAGGCGTAGGCGCGTGGATCGTGCGAGATGAGGCGGCCAAGCGGAGGCAGGATGTATTTGAAGTAAAGGTTGTAGAACGCGCCAACGAGGCCGTTGGGTTGGCTGAAGTCGAGGATGGCGATCTGGCCTCCGGGACGCAGGACGCGGTGCAGCTCGGCGAGGCCGTCGGGATAGCTGGCGAGGTTGCGGAAGCCGAAGGCGCAGGTGACCAGATCGATGGACGCGTTGGCGAAGGGGAGATGCAGCGCGTCGGCCTCGATGGCGCGGATGTTGTGCCCGGCAAACTTGGGCAGGGCCAGGGCGAGCATGTTGCGGGAGAAGTCGACGGCGAGGAAGGGCGCAGGGCTGGCGGACGGCTTACATCCCACCCATGACGATCCCACCCCAACGAGCAAAGATCGCTCGCTGGGGACCCCGGATGAAGCCGTCATGGATGGGGCACCCAAGCTTTCGGGGCTCGTCGAGACTGGTTGGGGGCGGAGGCGGTCGAGGGCGAGGGTCATGTCGCCGGTGCCGCAGCATAGGTCCAGGACGACGGCGTCGGGACGCGCCAGGATGGGACGCAGCGCGCGCGCGGTGCGCCTCCACCAGAGGCGGTCGATACCGAGCGAGAGCAGATGGTTCAGCAGGTCGTAGCGTGGAGCGATGGCGTCGAACATCTGCTGGATATTCTCGGCGGCAGCGGCAGGGTCGGAGACGCCGGTGGGGCGCGCGCCGGGGTCGGGGTCGTGCTGAGACTTTATTATCACAAGTGATATGTTAGATGGTTACAGTGACCTAGTCCCGTATGGCTCGTACTACATGCTCCTGTGCATAAGGATTGTTCTGACTAACCCCCACACCGACCACACTGCGACAATGCCGACGATAATGGCCGCCCGTTTTGCGCGGGAAAAGTCGGGATCATCTGTTTTAATCGAGCCGAACTTGATCCACCAGCGGACAACCATCACGGGGATTGCGATCCTGAGAAACAATAGACCGTATATGCCGGCCAGACTAACAAATGGAATGAACATTACGACAAAGAACGTCACCAATGACCATGCCATAATCTTCAGGTAGCTGGCGTCGCTGCATGCCTGACTGATCCTGCTGGTCGCGGCAGCTGAAACTTCTGCGGCAGCGTGATCGATGGGAGTGGAGCAAAACGGGCATTCAAGCATCGAGGTGTTGATCGTTTCTTTGCAGTTAGGGCATGGAAACACCTGAACCGTCGAGGAAAGACTAAGAGTTCCCGCCATCTGAATATCACCTCATTGATTCCGGGACATGCTAGCACACAAACAATTACACCAGCTGCATGGTGTTGAGCATGGCTTTGGTGGCGGCGAGGAGTTCGGCGTCGGTGACGTCGTAGGCGACTTCGGTGCGGCCGATGCCGGTGGCGAGGACGAAGGCGCGGCGGCCGCTGCGCTTCTTCTTGTCGGCGGAGGTGAGGGCGACGAGCCTGGCGGCGGAGGCTTGCGGCGTGGCGGCGTGCTGGCCGCTGGGGATGCGGAACGGCGGGATGGGCCCGTAGCGCAGGATGAGGTTGGCCATGCGGGCAAACTCTTCCGGCGTGATGAGGCTGCGGTTGAGCGAGACGTGCAGCGCGGCGATACTGCCCCAGGCGACCGCCTCGCCGTGGAGGAGCTTGCGGTAGTGGGTGGCGGCCTCGATGGCGTGGCCGATGGTGTGGCCGAAGTTGAGTACCATGCGCAGGCCGGACTCCTTCTCGTCCCGGCTGACGACCTCGGCCTTGACGCG
This sequence comes from uncultured Acidobacteriaceae bacterium, assembly GCA_963834805.1. Lineage (GTDB taxonomy): Bacteria > Acidobacteriota > Terriglobia > Terriglobales > Acidobacteriaceae > Edaphobacter. The sequence continues at coordinate 64,857 of CAWIDB010000008.1, read as the reverse complement.
CACGCTGGCGGTGACGGCATGGGCCAGAGCGGCTGGATCAGCCGAGAGAATTAAATCTGTGTTTTGTTCCATATAGCGGAATAACTTCGCGTCACGAATTATCCCTGCCTTGATCGTCTCCTGCAGGCCGGCGCGGAGCTCTGCGGCGGGAAGGGTGGCCAGCAGATCGATGTCGGAGAAGACGGCGAGGGGGTGGTGGAAGGCGCCGATGAGGTTCTTGCCGGCGAGGAGGTTGACGCCGGTCTTGCCGCCGAGGGAGGAGTCGACCTGGGCGAGCAGCGTGGTGGGCAGGCCGACGTAGCGGATGCCGCGCATATAGATGGCGGCGAGGAAGCCGGTGGCGTCGCCGATGACGCCGCCGCCAAAGGCGAGCAGGATGGAGTCGCGGTCGGCCCCGGCGAGGGCGAGCTGCTGGGCTAGGGACTCGACTGTGGCGAGGCGTTTGTGCGATTCGCCCGCGGGGAGGAACAAGGTTGTTGGATGTTGGTTGTTGGGGAAGGACGCTAGGAAGCGATCGTGCCAGAGCGCCCAGATCGCGGGCGAGGTGACGACGAAGAGGCGCGGGGTCTTTCCCGGCGTCAACCTGCGCAGGCGCGGGTAGAGCGTGCGCAGCAGGTCGGTGGCGATGGTGACGTCGTACGTTGCGGCGGGGGTGGTTACGCGAATGGTGGACACGGGACTATGGTATCGCAGGGAGTAACGGCAAGGACGGTATTTGCGGGAGAAAGGTCCGAGCGTTTCTGCCGGGTCGAGCTTGGTCGGGGTCCTTCGACTGCGTCTGGCGCAATTGCGCCAGACTCCGCTCAGGATGACAGCTTCGAGGATGGATCGCCACGCTGCGGTGTTAGCCTTGAGAGATGCGTGAAGTGGACTTTTTGGTGGTGGGCGGAGGAGTTGCCGGATTGCGCGCGGCGGTGGGGCTGGCCGGTGCGGGCAGGGTTCTGGTTGTGACCAAGGAGGGTCTGGCGGAGTCGAATACAGCCTATGCGCAGGGCGGGATCGCCGTGGCCATGGGGGGCGAGGAGGATGTGGCGCTGCACCTGTCGGACACGGTTGCGGCGGGCGATGGGCTGGTGAACGCCAAGGCGGCCGCAGTGCTGGTGGAGCAGGGGCCGAGGCGGGTGGAGGAGTTGTTGCAGTGGGGCACGGGGTTCGACCGCTATCCGACGGGGGACCTGATGAGGACGCGGGAGGGAGCGCATAGCCTGGCGCGGATTCTGCATGCCAATGGCGACGCGACCGGACGCGAGATTTCGGTATCGCTGCTGCGCCCTGTGCGCGAATTGCAGCAAGTGGAACTGATGGAGTGGGCGACTACGGTGAACCTGACCGTCAGCAATCAGGACACCGGCGCCGGCCGGGTGGTGGGGGCGACGCTGCTGGATGCGGCGGGAGATCTGCACGAGGTTCGAGCGCGGGCTGTGCTGCTGGCAAGCGGCGGGGCAGGGCAGGTCTACAGCGATACCACCAATCCGGCAGTGGCGACGGGAGATGGAATTGCCATGGCGTACCGGGCGGGTGCGGAGTTGATGGACATGGAGTTCTATCAGTTCCATCCGACGGCGTTTGCGCTGCCAGGCGCGCCGCGGTTTCTGATGAGCGAGTCGCTGCGCGGCGAGGGCGCGTGGCTGGTGAACGAGCGCGGTGAGCGGTTTATGCAGCGATACCACGCGGGGCTGGAGCTGGCGCCGAGGGATGTGGTGGCACGGGCGATTGCGCGCGAGGCGATGCAGGGTGAGGTCTATCTGGACATGCGGGAGGCGGGGAAGGAGCTGGATATCAAGGCGCGGTTCCCTGGAATCTCGGCATTTCTTGCGGGCTATGGACTGGAACTGGCGAGGGACAGGATTCCGGTGCGTCCAGCGGCCCACTACCTGATGGGCGGGATCAGGACCGACATGCACGGCAGGAGTTCACTTGCCGGGTTGTACGCGGCGGGCGAGGCAGCCTGCACGGGGGTGCATGGGGCGAACCGGCTGGCCAGCAACTCGCTGCTGGAGGGGCTGGTCTTTGGCGCGCTGGCTGCGGAGGCGATGATTGAGGACAAGGTGCAAGGTTCAGGGGGCGAGGTCCGAGTGACTGCGGCGGTGGACGGCGGGACGGCTGCCGATGTGGAGGGGTGGATTGCCGAGTTGCAATCGTTGATGTGGCGCGATGCGGGGTTGCTGCGCGATGCGGCGGGGCTGCGCAGGGCGCAGGCGGGGCTGGCAGCACTACAGGCTACGCAGCCCGTGGGGATGACGCGGAAGGCTCTGGAGGCGCGCAACCTGCTTATGGTGGCGGAGGCGATCGTGCAGGCGGCGCTAGGCCGTGAAGAGAGCCGTGGCGCACACTACCGGACGGATTATCCCGAGCGGGCCAGTGTGGCGCGGCACTCGGTGGTGCGGAGCGGCGAGCTGAAATTTGTTGAGTAGGGCGGAGCGCCCGGTCCCACTCATCGCTAACCACCCCAGCGAGCCAGGACCGCTCGCCGGGGACCCCGGTCAACGCGATGAATGGGGCACCCACAACGATGCTCCGAGAGTGATCGCGAGGATGGTGAGGACGGTGGCGAGCGAGGCCAACGGGCCGATCTCGATCCAGCGCGCGGTGAGCATCTTGAGCGCGGCGAAGGCGAGCACCGCGGCCAGGCCGTAGTGCAGAAAGCGCAGGCGTGTGAGCGCGCCGATCAGAAGGAAGTAGAGTGAGCGCAGGCCCATGACGGCCATGATGTTGGAGGTGTAGGCGAGGAAGGCGTTGCGGGTGATGGAGAGGACGGCAGGGATGGAGTCCAGCGCGAAGACGACATCGCAGAGTTCGATGGCGACCAGGGCGAGCAAGAGGAGTGTGACCGTGGGGCGGCCATTTTCGCGGACGATGAAATGGTCCTGGCTCGCGCTGACGGGGTGCAGACGGGTGAGCCAGGCGATCCATCCGGGTGCTTCTACGGGCTGATTCTGCGAGTTGGGGAGAAGTAGACGGACGGCGGCGATCAACAGTAAAAGGGCGAATGCGTAGCTGATCCAGGCGAAGTGGGTGAGCAGAGTGAGGCCACCGGCGATGAAGAGGCCACGCAGAAGGATGGCGCCGGCGACCCCCCAGAAGAGGACGCGAGGTTGACGGACCGAGTCGATCTGAAAGAGACGGAAGAGAAGCAAGAAGACGAAGAGATTGTCGATGGAGAGCGACTCCTCGATGGCATAGCCGGCGAGGTATTGCGCGCTGGCGGCTGGGCCAAACGAGTGGTGCAGAAAGACGGCGAAGACAAGAGCGGCTGTTATCCAGAGTGCCGTGGCGGCAAGCGCCGTACGGTGAGTATCTCGAGCGAGGCGCGACTGGCGGCGGGCATAGACCAGCTCCACGGCTAGCAGCAGCAGGAGGGCCAGGTGAAAGCCAATCCAGTAGGCGATGGGCGCAGGAGGCACAGATTGATGCTATCGCGTCGCGTTCAGTGCTGGTCGATGAGGCGGATGGATTCCAGAAAGAGGTCGGCGGAGATCTGCAGGGACTGGGGGCTGATCTTGTCGATGGTGTCCTGCGCCGTATGGTGGTAGCCGTCCGGCATGGAGGCGGTATGCGGGCCGTAGTCCACGTCGATCACGTCCAGCGCGGGCATGCCGCGCTGCAGGAAGGGCAGGTGGTCGTCCTCCTCCTCCGCCTGGGTCTTGAAGACGTTGGCGGTGTGGTGGGTGTTGATGGCGGCCTTTTCAAAGAGGGAGCGCAGCCACGGGGTGGACTGCATCTCCTCCAGGATGTTGAGGTCCTTGTCGCCGATCATGTCGGCGACCAGCACGGCCTTGATGCGGCGCGCGGTGCCGTCGGAGAACCATTTGGCGGCCTGGTGGCGGGTGCCGTAGAGCGAGTCGGACTCGGACCAGGACTGGATGGCCTCTTCGCCGTCGTCGAAGAGCAGCCAGACGGAGTAGCCCTGGGGAGGGTGAGTGCGGAAGTATTGGCCGAGCGCGATGAGCAGAGCACTGGTGCAGGCACCGTCGTTGGCGCCGACGAAGTTGACGTCCTTGAGCGGGTAATTGGTCTCGTAATGGGAAGCGAGGACAATAATGCCATCTTTTTTGCCGGGGAATTTGACAATGTAGTTGCGCATCGTCTGCGGGCCTAAGGGTGTGTTGGCCGTGAATTCATCGGTTATGAGGTCGCCCTTGGCCGCCTCGGGCTTGAAGTGGCTTTTGATGAACTCTTCGGCGGCAAAGTGGCCGGGCGAGCCGTTGAACCGCTTGGGGGCCACATTGAGAAACTGCTGGGTGAGCTTGTAGATGGATTGTCCAGTGGGTTGCTGGGCGCGCAGGGGTCTGCTCACGCCGAAGAGAACAAGCAAGAACAACAGCAAAGACAAATACGGAGATTCTGGCCTTCGAGTTCGCTCAGGCCAGAATGACGGCTCGTGGGGCTTTACCGGAATGACGAACTTTCTTAGTTGGATCATGCGGCGGGCTTCTCTTTGGCCTTGCGGCGGTTGGGATGGACAAAGTAGGCGATGGCTACACCCAGGAAGTAGAGGGCGAGCATGGGGCTGGCAAAGAGGCACATGCTGAAGGGGTCGGGCATGGGGCAGATAATGGCGGCAACCAGAAAGATGACGAGGACGGCATAACGGAAGTGGCGCAGCAGAAACTTGGCGTCGACGATGCCGAAGAGAGCCAGGAAGAAGATGAGGATGGGAAGTTCGAAGCAGATGCCGAGTCCGAGGATAATGGCAAGAAAAAACCCGGTGTACTCGTCGATGGTGAGGATGGGGTGAAAGCCTTTGCCGAATCCGAAGACAAGGACGCGGATGGCATTCTCGAAGACGTAGCGATAGCCGAACCATGCGCCACAGAGAAAGAGGCCCACGGTGGCGCTCATGAACGGCATGACGTATTTTTTCTCGTTCTGGTACATGCCGGGTGAGATGAAGAGCCAGACCTGGTAGAGGATGAAGGGGCAGGCCAGGATTGCACCACCCACCAAGGCGGTCTTGAGGTAGAGATTGATGGGGTCGGTAGGATGGTTGTAATAGAGATCGAGGTGCAGGTCGTCCAGCGGCTTTTTGATGATGCCGTATAGCTGCACACGGAATATCCATCCGAAGACGAAGCCTCCCATGAGGAAACCGAGGGAGCGCAGGATGCGCTTGCGCAGCTCTTCCAGGTGCTCCATCAGGCTCATGCCGGGCAGTTCAGCTCGGTCTGAGAGGGAGGCTCGGGCGCGTGCGATTGGATCTATATCAGGAATGGAGGGCCTCGGTTTCAGTCGCGGCCTGGTGGGCCGGGACAGGGTCTTCAGGGAGCGGAGCCGGCTCGGAGCTGGGCGTGGGCAGGCCGGTGGCCGGGGGCAGGATGCTCAACTCGCCTGAAGTCGCAATGGGGAGTGGGGCCAGTGATACCTCCGGCGTGGAGTCCGGGAACGATTCGGGTGTGGAATCCTGGGTCGATTCCGGGACCGCTTCGGGCAGTGAGTCGTAGCTGGATTCGTGGGGGGAATCACCCGTATCCACGGGATAATCGGGCGGGTAATCCTGGAGTGGATCGTGTGGGGGCAGGCCCTGGTCCGCGTAAGTGGGCTCACTGGCTGGAGCGGGATCGAGGGCAGCCGTCGCAGCAGGAACGACGGCTTCGGCAGTAATCTGCTTCTGGCGGTCGGCCTGCTCGGAGATGCGCAACTCCTCCTCCATCTGGGTGCGGAACTCGTTGGAGGCGCGGCGAAAGTCGTTCATCAGCTTGCCAAACTGGCGGGCCAGCTCGGGCAGCTTCTTCGGTCCAAAGAGAATGAGGACGAGGAGAATAAGGACTGCGCTGTCCGGAAAGCTTGGCATAGATTGCCCTATGATACGGCCTGGGTGGGGAGGGAAACAAATGCGCACAGAAGGGAAGAACATTAGAAGCAGATTACTGCACTACGCCGCGGAATGCATCGTCTGCGAGGCTGATTTCGTCTAATATGGAAGTAGTGCGGCTAGCATGTCGCGCCGGTAGGAAATGGGCGGCAACATCCCCGCGGATTGGGTGACGGTCCAGCAGGAATGGACTGGCACAGGTGAGTCCGCTGCACGCCTGGCAGGAAGTGCTTTCAACATCCCCGTGTCGCGGTGCGAACCCCTGGGCATTAAGCAGGAAAGGGCACTCTAGCGAGACTGAAGGCGGAATATTGTGAATGGACTGTTACTCGACGAGGCGCCTGTGCAGGCTGCGGGCGAGGTATGTTCGCTGGACCACTATCTGGTGCAGCCGGACGATACGATGGACGCCACCATCCGTGCGGCCAGAGAGAAACTGGGCACACAGGCGGTTGTGCTGGGGCACCACTATCAGCGCGACGAGGTGATCCGGTTCGCCGACTTTACCGGCGACAGCTACAAGCTGTCGAAGGCGGCCGCGCAATCGAACGCGCGATACCTGGTCTTCTGCGGCGTGCACTTCATGGCGGAGACGGCCGACATTCTGGCGCGGCCATGGCAGCAGGTGGTTCTGCCGGACCTGAACGCGGGCTGCTCCATGGCCGACATGGCGGAGATCGGTCAGGTGGAGGATTGCTGGGAGTCGCTGGAACGGTTGCGGGTGACGGCAGGCGCAGGGATTCTGCCGTTGACCTATATGAACTCGGCGGCGGACATCAAGGCATTTTGCGGTGAACGGGGCGGGCTGGTGTGTACCTCATCGAGTGCGCGGGAGGCGTTTGAATGGGCCTTCCGGCGCGCGGGCAAGATTCTGTTTCTGCCCGACCAGCACCTGGGGCGGAACACAGCGTACGCGCTGGGGATTCCGCTGAGCGAGATGGTGGTATGGGACCCGTACCAACTGAATGGCGGCGTGGAGCCAGAGCGGCTGCGCGCGGCCAGAGTCATTCTGTGGAAGGGACACTGCAGCGTGCATCAGCGGTTTTTGCCGGAGCATGTGGACCGGGTGCGCCGGGAGGAGCCGGGGATGCAGGTGCTGGTTCATCCGGAGTGCCGCTGGGAGGTGTGCCAGAAGGCGGACGCGCTGGGCTCGACGGAACGGATCATCGAGCTGATCGAGCAGGCGCCGCCGGGGTCGAGCTTTGCCGTGGGCACGGAGATCCATCTGGTGAACCGGCTGGCCAAGCGGTTTGCGCCGCTGAGCAAGCGGGTGATTACCCTGGACGAATCGGGCTGCCTGTGTACTACGATGTACCGCATATCGCCGCAGCACCTGGCGTGGACGCTGGAGAATCTGATCGACGGGCGGGTGGTAAATCGCATCCAAGTTGAAGAGGAACGGAAACACTGGGCGCGCGTGGCGCTGGACCGGATGATGGAGATCAAACATTGAGCAAGACATTCACATTGCACGAGGCACAGACGCTGCTGCCGGTGGTGGAGGCGCTGTTGCGCAGGGCGCAGGCGGCGGGCGGGCGCGCCGGCGAGCTGGATATGGAGATGCAGGAACTGAGCCAGCGGATATTTATGTCGGGTGGCATGCAAGTGAATGTGGCCCAGGCTGCCAAACGGCGCGCCGAGCGCGAGAAGGCATTGCAGGAGGCACGCGATACTCTGGCCGAGCTGGACGAGATCGGCGTGCAGGTGAAGGACCTGGAGAAGGGACTGCTGGATTTTCCTTCGGTGATGGATGGCCGCGACGTGCTGCTGTGCTGGAAGCTGGGCGAGAAGGAGATTGGCTTCTGGCATACACCGGAGGATGGTTTTGCCGGACGAAAGCCGTTGGGCGTTCGCTCAGACAATCCGGAGAAGGAACGGCTGAATTAGGAACCGTTGTTTTTGCCGGTCGCCGGTGTGCAGTAAATTGAGCGAGCCACATTGCCGCGACCCAGGAAGCGGTCCAGAGATGGGCCGCTTTTTATATCCTAGTCATACGCAGGAGGCGGGTGATGTTTGACTGGGAGTAGAGTCGAATAGAGTGGTCATAAAGGGACGGATGAGGATGGGTTTGCTTCGGCGAGTGACGGCGGCGTTGGCAGTGTTGGCCCTGTGTTGGACGACGGGTTGCGACGGGTTCTGGGTCGCTGTGAATAACTCGAACAGTAACGGCAGCGGCAGTACGACGAACGATTATTTGTATGTTGCGAATATGACGGCGCAGACACTGGCCGGCTTCGCTGTGAGTACAGGAACGCTGACGGCGGTGCCGGGCTCGCCGTACACGCTGGGGTTCACGCCGGTGTCGGTGGCGATCAATCCGGCGAACACGATTGTGTTTGTCTCCGGCCATGACAACCATGGCATAGGCGCGATCTACGCGTATTCTATCGAGACCGGCGGGGCGTTGAGCGTTCTCGACAACGGCTACGCGGTGAGTTCGGGAACCGAAGAGATTTCGATGGACATATCGCCGGACGGACAGTGGTTGATCGGACTGAATGCCAACAACCTGACTTTGGACGAGTTTCAGATCAACTCCATCACGGGGGGGCTTACGGGGCCGACGTACATGACCTATTACAACCTGGTGACGGGGACGGTCAACGCCAGTCAGGTGAAGGTTGCTCCGGACGGAGATTTAGTTTTCGCAGCATTGGGGACAGCGGGCGATCTGGTGTATCAACTGACAACGTCGACCGGGGTCCTAACGGCGCTTAGCCCGTTGCCCCCAATCTCGCAATTTACGAGTGACAACGCGCTGGCGGTGAGTTCGGGCAGTTCGTATCTGTACATTGCAAGGAGCGGGACGAATGGCGGTCTGGCGGTGTATTCGATCAGTTCCGCAGGAGGGTTGCAAGAGGTGAGCGGCTCACCGTTGGCGGCCGGAACGCAGCCGACTTCGGTGGTTGTGAACACGGCAGGAACGGACATCTATGTGGCCAATCAGAACAGCGGAACCATATCACAGTATGGCGTGGCGACGAGCACAGGGAGCGTGTCTCCGCTGAGTCCGCCCACGCTTTCGGCCGTGTCGTCGCCGTGGGCGCTGGCGGTTGATAACAGCGGAGATTACCTGCTTTCGATATCCGAAGCGGGGAGTCCCGATCTGGCCATGTACAACGACTCAGCCGGTCCACTTAACTTTTCGACTTCGGCCCCTACGGGAACCGATCCGACCGGACCGGTTGCGATTGCCGCCACCCACTGAGGCAAGGGCCTGTTGGGGATTGAGCGGTTGTGGGTGCGCGCTGCGGGTCGTGGGAAGGCTAGACCGTTAGCGAACAACAACCGCGTAGCGCCGACTCCATCCATGGAGGTAAAGAAAAAGCCCACATCCCGAAGTCGAGATGTGGGCCTTGCAGTCTTGGCAGGACGAATCGCTTAACCCCGTGGAGGAATGCGACCGCCAAGGGTTAGACGGCGTTGATCTTGCCGTTGACCCCCACAGAGAAGAATCCGCCCGATTTGGTGGCTGGCGTGGTATTGGCATATAAGACGGCAAGTACCTGCGAGAAGGTGCGGGCAAAGGCGAACCCTTGTGGATTGGTCCCCGTGCTGTTGTTTGCGCCTGCTGTGTTGTAGAAGCCTTGATTCACAACGGGCAGTATTGTAGTGGAGGGTGCCGGGCCTGCTGCGGCGAGGGCCGCTGTTCCCGGATCGGCTGCAGCGGAATCGTAGGGATCCGACAGAATGATGCTGGCCGTGGAGCTGGCGGTTGCAGTTGCGTTCTGCGAAATGGAGAGGATGCTTTGCCCGGTAGTGACGGTCTCTGTTGCGGGAAAGGTAACGGTCACAAGTGCAGGAGTGGTGAGGGCCACATTGGTGCCGGTGGCAGTGGCGGCCTGCGACAGCGTGAGTATGTAGGGTGGCACAGTAAACTGTGCCAGCGCCCCGGTGTAGGTGATGGTCTCCGCCGTGCCGACGAGGGTGATGCTCTCTGTCTCGCTGATGACGAGGCTCACTGCGCCACTGCTGGTGGCAGTTGCGTAGTTCGACATAACGATGGTGGCGTTGGGGTTGGTTGCAACGCCGCTGGTCGAAACGACGGTGGTTCCCGTCGGGATGCCGGGCCCCGTGATGGTTTGGCCGACCGCCACCCCGGTGAAGCTCGACACGTACGTGATGGACGTGCTGCCGTTGGTGACAATGCCGGTGACAGTGACAGAGTACGATGCTGTGGCGGCCTTCGACATCGTGATGGTAGTGCCGCTGGAGGAAACGACAGTGGTTCCCGACGGGATGTTGGTTCCGGTGATGGTTTGGCCGTTTATCACCGCGCTGATGCTCGACACTCCTGTGATGGTCGTACTGCCAGAGGTGACGAGCCCGGTAATCGCGGTAGTGCTATTCGCGGTGGCGGTCTTCGACATAACGACGGTGTACGGCGCCGAGGTGCCGGTGGTCGAAGAGATGGTGGCTCCCGACGCTATGCCGGTTCCGGTGAGGGTTTGGCCGACCGCCAACCCGGTGAGGCTCGCCACTCCGGTGATGGAAGCACTGCCGGAGGTGACGATGCCGGTGAATGTGTTCGTGGAATTGATGGTGGCTGCCGCCGACAGCGTGATTGTATTGGCAGTGAACGACGAGATGGTCGCTCCCGACGGGATGCCGGTTCCCGCGGCGGCCGTGATGGGTTGCCCAGCTATGAGTCCTGCGGTGCTCGACACACTCGAGATGGTCTTGCTGCCGGATGCGAGGATTCCGGACACAATGTTCGCATTGCCGGTGCCCTGTACGGTCGTGCCGGCAGGTATTCCCGTTCCTGTGATGGCTTGTCCTACTATGTATCCGGTGATGGTCGGTGACGTAATCGTAACATTGGTGCTTCCGGAGGTGACATTGCCGGTAAAGGAGGCGACCAGGCTGGAAGCGGTAGCAGGGGCGCTCATCGTGACGGTGTTGCCGGTGCTGGTGGATGAGGTCGCCGTGATGGTAGTGCTTGCAGGGATGTTGGTACCGGTGATGCCCGTACCGACGATGACTGAACTGACGCTCGACACAGTGTTGAGGACGTTGCTGCCAGAGACGGTAATGGCGGTAGCAGTGGCCGTGCTGGACGCGGTGGCGTTCGCGCTCATCGTGATGGTGGTGACTCCGACCTGCGTCATGACCGTGTTGGTCGGGATGCCGGTCCCCGTGACAGGCTGACCGACTGCCGCCAAGGCGACGGACGACGCGGACGTAAGAGTATTGCTGCCGGAGGTTGCGATGGCGCTAAAGGTTGCGCTGGCCTTGCTAGTAAGCGCGGTGATCACAGTACCCGTAGGAATGCCGGTGCCCAGAATGTTTGCTCCGACAAGGATATTGGTGGTGAGCGTGCCGATCGCGATGACCGTCGGGCTGCCCGATGTGGTCCCCACCTGGAGGGTGGTAGTAAGCTGCGTTCTTTGATAAGGGACACTGCTCTGAATGCTGAGCAGGCGCAACGCGGAGGCATGCTGGCCGCTGATGGCCAAACACTGGGAGGCCATGGTGAGGTTGGCCCCGGAGAGGTATGAGAGCGCGCCCGTGAATGCCGTGACACAGGTGTCTTCCAGCATGCGGGCCTGTGCAATGGCAGTGGCAGCGGTGTAAGCCGGGGAAGCCGCGGCGGTGACGGTCCCCAAGCCCTGTAAGCTCATGGTCGGCCTGTTTATGACAGGCGTGTTTTCCAGTGAGAGGGACCCCGTGACGAGATTGCGCAGGTCGATCACCTGATTGAGCTCGTCGTAGTACATCTCGTTGAACAGATCGGTTTGCGTCTGCGTAGTGAAGGTGACCTTGGAGGGCTGGTTGTAGATGATGCCCGTGGCCAGCGTGGCGTAGGTAGCAGCGGGAAGATCGGCGCCCTGCGTGAGGTAGGAATAGAAGGTTGCAGTCAGATACTTGATATTGAGCAAGTAGTTGAGGACGTCAACCTGCTGATAGCCGTTCGGGGTGGGTTGCTGGGCGTGCGTAACCCTACCCGTAACCAATTCCGTGCCAGCGGCAACACCTGCCGCTCCGAGGGCGGCCATGAAATGCCTGCGATTCAATGCAACTCCGGATACGACTTTCTTGAGTTTCTCGACCGTTGCCGCGGGATCGAGGACTTCGATGTCATTGCTGGCCATTTCCTTGGCCTCCTTGTCAGTAGTCTTGCGAGTTGTGCGAAGAGATTGAGTCATGATGGAATGCGGTCACCGCGTCGAGTTCAGATTCGAGTGAGTCCTTCCAGGGCTTAGATGGTGTTGATGGCGCCATTCACTCCCTTGGGGAAGAAGCCGCCGGAATTGGTTCCGGCAGATGCAGGTACGATAGCAAGGCCGGACGATGTAGGTGTGCCGTACAGGACTGCGAGAACCTGCGAGGTGGTGCGCGTGTAGGCAAGACCTTCGGTGATGTTGGTCGAGGCCGCAGCTCCGCCGGCGGAGGCGAAGAAACCGCCGAGGGCGGCAGGTCCTGCAGCTGCCAGGGCCGCGCTATTCGGATCGTAGGGCGGCACGTCCAGACCATCGCCGGAATTGATGTAGGGCGAACTGGACTGGATGCTTAACAGACGCAGTGCGCCCGCATGGAAGCTCTCGGCGCCGAGAATCTGCGCCACATAGGCGGCGTTGCTGGTGGAGAGCCCAGCGAGGGCGCTTGCGCATGCCGTGACTCCAACGTCTTCCAGCAGCCTTCCGATCGAGAGGGCATTGGCCGTGGTGGGCGCGCCGAAAGCGGCAAGATTGATGGCCGGCCGGGCTACGACCCCGGAGCCAAGGATCGATTGCAGGAATATCACATGGTTCAACTCGTCGTAGTAGGTCTCGTTGAGCAAATCGAGGCCCAGCTGGGTAATCGTCCCCCCAACGGCCAATGCGGCGGGAGCGCCGGTGATGGTTCCGCTGCCAGAGATGACAGAGGACGGCAGGTCACCGCCGGTGGCAAGGTACGAGTACAATGTCGCTTCCAAGTACTGCAGGTTGAGGAGAAAAGCGAGGATACTGGTCTGGCCCGTTCCAGAGGGGGTGGTAGCTATGCTGCTGGTGGAGGTGGTGGAGCAACCCGACATCAGCCCGACGCCAGCCGCGGCTCCAGTCATCCCGAGGGCAGCGATAAAGCGCCTTCGATTCTGAGCACGACCTGCCGCGATCTTGTTGTTCTTATCGACCGTTGCCGCCGGGTCGAGGATTTCGATTTCAGTACTGGCCATTGTGTGGGCCTCCTTACCAGTTGACGTGTTATGTGAACGATCCGATTGCGCGATGGACGGAGTTGGATTCCGGGTGTGGCTTGAAGTGGTTTCCTGTATTGGTTTTGTTTCCGTACGCAACTGTATGCGCAAGAGGGCACTTCGCGCAAGACTGTAATTTAAGGAATGGAATGCGAACTGGCAACAGGGGGCGATTTTGCCCTGGCCGGGGCGACCAAAAAGTGATAAGAAGGGACATTTTTCAAGGGAAAATGCCATTTTATGAGCAAAGTAGGGCCCAGTGGCCTGGAGAAAGGTTCCAGGGGGCATTTTGCGCTGTATGCTGGAAAATGTGCCGAACATGTACCCTGATCCCTCCAATTTCTTCCCGCGGCCGAATTTGGCAAGGCCCTGCTGTCCAGGATTAAGCTTTCGAGGGGCGGTGCGCCGCCTGGCCGGTCACGGTGTGGCGGCCTGTTTACTGACCCTAGGGCTGTGCATTGCGATGTTGGGAGGGTGTTCTCGCCTGCGCCCCAGACCGGCGGCCCAATATGTCTATGTGACGGCCAAGCAGACATTCCTTCGCGACCGTGTGGCCGCGGTCTCCAACCGCACGGCGACGGTGGAAAATGGCCAGCGCGTGAAGTTGCTGGAACAGGGACGGCACTTCTACCGGGTGCAGACGGAGAAGGGCGAGCAGGGCTGGATTCGGGAGGACCAGGTAGCAACGCAACAGGTCTTCGACCAGTTCCAGGCGCTTGCGGAGACGCATCGGGACGATCCTGCGGTGGCAACCGCGGTGGTGCAGGATGAGGTGAACCTGCACTTGCGGCCGGGCAGGACAACCGAGGTCTTCTACCGGCTGGCCGAGGGCGACAAGCTGCAACTGCTGGAGCGTGCGACCCTGCCCAAACCGGTGCCGCCTGGTGCAGCCCCGGCGGCGATTGTGGCGACAGGGAAGGCGCCGACGGCGGGGAACACGCAAACAACCGAGGCAGCCGAGCCGCCGCCGATTGCGATGGAGGACTGGTGGCTGGCGCGCGATGCCAAGGGACGCGCGGGATGGCTGCTCTCCCACTATGTAGAGGTGGATGCGCCGGACTCGCTGACACGCTACGCCGAGGGAGCGCGCTTTGTGGGCGCGTATGTGCTGGCCACGGTGCATGACGACGGCGTGGACCAGGACAACAAAGACATCCCCATCTACCTGACGGTTTTGGCCCCGTATACGGCGGGGCTTGCGTACGACTTCGACCAGGTGCGCGTCTTTACCTGGAACCTGAAGATGCATCGCTACGAGACGGCGTACCGCGAGAAGAACATCGAGGGGTATCTTCCGGTGACGGTGCGAATGGATAAAGATCCATACGGCAAGTCGGCGACGGCGCAGACTCCGCTACCCACGTTTACTTACAAAGTGCTGGCCGCCGACGCTGGGCCGGTGGTTCCCGATCCCGTGACCGGAATGGTGACTCCGGAGAGGACCATCGAAAAGACCTACCGGCTGGAGGGGAACCTAGTGCGGCGGGTCGCGGCGGTGGGGAGCAAGGACGAGCCGGAGGCGCATCCCGTGGCCGAGGTGAAGAAGGACAAGATCAAGAAGGGCAAGAAGAAGTAAGGCAGTGAGTAGTGATAAGTGAGTAGTGCTTAGAATGCGATCAGGCGTAGAAGGCGCGGATGGCGGCGACCAAGGTCTGCTGTTCATCGTCGCGTAGCTCGGGGTAGAGGGGCAGGGCGAGAACTTCGGCGGCGGCGCGCTCCGCGTGGGGGAAGTCGCTGGGCTTGTAGCCAAGGCCTTTGAGCGCGGCTTGCAGATGGATGGGGACGGGGTAGTAGATCTCGCTGCCGATGTGCTGCGCGGTGAGGTGGTCGCGCAGGGTGTCGCGGCGCGGGGCGCGAATGACGTACTGGTGGAAGACGGGCGTGGCGCGCGGGTCGGTGTAGGGGAGAACGATTCCGTCTGATGTAGAGCTGCCGGTCATGCCTGCCTCGCGGCAGAGCTGGTCGTAGCGGGCGGCGAGGATGCGGCGCTGCTGGTTCCACTCGGCGAGATGGCGGAGCTTGACGTTGAGGACGGCGGCCTGCAGCTCGTCCAGACGCGAGTTGGCGCCCACCTCGTCGTGATAGTAGCGGCGGGTCATTCCGTGGGCGCGCAGGGAACGAAGGCGGCTGTCGATCTCCGGGCTGGAGGTGGTGACCAGTCCGGCGTCTCCGAAGGCGGCGAGATTTTTTGTCGGATAGAAGCTGAAGGCAGCGGCGTCGCCCAACGATCCAGCGGGGGTTCCGTTCCAGGTTGCGCCGAAGGCCTGGGCCGCGTCTTCGATGAGAAGGATGCCGGGGTGGTCGCGCTGCAGGGCAGTGAATCCATCCCAGTCGGCGCACTGGCCGTAGAGGTGGACAGGAAGGACGGCTTTGACGCTCTTGCCTGCGGGACCGCTGAGAATCTCTGCGACCGACTTTGGCGAGAGGTTGAAGGTGCGGGGGTCGATGTCCGCGAAGATGGGCCGGGCCCCGGCGCGCAGGATCGAGCTGGCGGTGGCGAAGAAGCTGAAGGGTGTGGTGATGACGGCGTCTGATTGGGCGCTGGAACGGGTGGAAGAGGTGCTGTCGCCGATGCCGCAGGCGGTGAGGGCGAGCCAGAGGGCGTCGCTGCCGCTGGCGCAGCCGATGGCGAAGCGCGCTTCGCAGGCAGTGGCTGCGGCAGTCTCGAAGGACGCACCCTGGGGGCCGAGGATGAAGTGCTGCGAGTCGCAGACCCTGGCGATGGCATCGAGTATCTCCTGGCGCAGTGGGGCAAACTGGCGTGTGAAGTCGAGCATGGGAACGGGTTGCGAAGTGGGGTTGGACACTGCTGCCATGGTACAACGCAGAAGGCTTGTGTCGATTGCTCCTGCGATGCGTCTAACTGAACTGGGGGCGTACTCTAACTTGTCCATGCGGCGCAACCGCACGAATCTGTGTAGCTTGCGCCGCCTGGGGAACTGGCGGAGTTGAAAAACAGGGTTGCGGCCTGTATCGTAAACAGACTTGGACGTTGATTTGGATTGCACTCCGCAGTGGGGTATTGAAACTCGAGGGTTCGCAAGTCTGGGGGCTGCTAAACACCCCGTTCTTTATGTACGGGGAATTATCTAACAAGAGAAGCAATTTATAAGGAGATCGGCACTCATGGAAACAAAGCCGGCACAGAATATTCAAGATACTTTTCTCAATACGGTTCGCAAAGACAAGAGTCCGATCACGATTTACCTGGTGAGCGGAGTGAAACTGACGGGCAAGATCCGTTCCTTCGACAAGTACTCGGTGCTGTTGGAGAACAACGCGCAGGAACAGTTGATCTTCAAGCACGCGATCTCGACCGTGGTGAGCGGACGTGTGGGCCCGCACAGCGAGGGCCAGGTTGCGGTCAAGGTTGAGCCTCGGGCGGCGGCCGGACCGGCAGCCATGGATGAGGCGGCGGGCCAAGTGGGCGATTGAACTTGCCAAGCCTGAGGTCAAACTTTCCGAAGGCCCCATTCCTGACGATTAGGCCGGTATCCGCCAGACCGGATGCGGCACGGCCATGAGGCCGCCGGTGGGCCTTGTGGAGAAGGCCGCAGCGCGAGCTGCTGCGTCCCAAGGACGAGCGACGGCGGGCCAGGAGCTGGCCGTGCTGGTTGCGGTGGAGTTTGCCGGGCAGCGACGGAGATTGACTGCAGCGGCACGGCAGGCGCGGGATGCGGCAGCCGTGTCGTCTGACGGAGAATCGACTGAGATGGGGGCGGAGGTGGACCAAGGGTCTTCCGCCCCATACGAGCCATCTTCCGCAACAGGCGGGGAAACCGATCGCGGCACGGCGGGTGAGCTCGATTTCGACGCATCGCTGGCGGAGTTCGAGGAGCTGGCGCGCAGCGCGGGCGCACGGATTGCCGCGACCCTGGTGCAGCGCCGCGCAAGGCCGGATGCAGCCACCCTGGTGGGTCAGGGCAAGCTGGAAGAGATTGCCGGGGTGGTGGCTTCGACACACGCCGATGTGCTGCTCTTCGACCACGATCTGACGCCCTCTCAGTTGCGCAATCTCGATGCAAAAGTGCCGTGCCGCGTGATCGACCGGACGCAGTTGATCTTGGACATCTTTGCCCGCCACGCGCGCAGCCGGGAGGGCCAGTTGCAGGTGGAACTGGCGCAACTGCAGTACCAGTTGCCGCGGCTGGCGGGGCGAGGCAAGACGATGTCGCAACTGGGCGGCGGCATCGGCACGCGCGGGCCGGGCGAGACGCAGTTGGAGACGGACCGGCGCAAGATCAACCTGCGCATCGACCATGTGAAGGAACAACTGGAGTCGGTGCGGCGGATTCGCGGTCAGCAGCGTCAGCGGCGCGAAGACGCCCCAGTGCCCGTGGTTGCGCTGGTGGGCTATACCAACGCGGGCAAGAGCACGCTGTTCAATGCCCTGACCGAGGCTGGGGTCCTGGAATCGTCGAAGATGTTTGCCACGCTCGATCCCAAGCTGCGCCAACTGCAACTGCCCAGCCGGAGGAAGATTCTGCTCTCCGACACGGTAGGCTTTATCCGCAACCTGCCGCACACCCTGGTTACCAGCTTCCGCGCCACGCTGGAAGAGGTGGAGCGGGCCGAGGTGCTGCTGCATGTGCGCGATGCGTCCAGCGCAATGGGCAACGAGCAGAAGTTGCAAGTGGAGAAGGTGTTGGGCGAGCTGGAGGTGAAAGGCAAGCCGGTAATCGAGGTGATGAACAAGATCGACCTTGTGCCACGCGAGGAGAGAGCGCTGCTTGCGGGAAGTCAGCCGAGCAGCGAGCAGGTTGCGGTTGCTGTATCGGGACTGAAGAAGACGGGGCTGAACGATCTGCTGGCGGCCATCGACGAGGCACTGGTGGCCGATCCGCTGATTGAGGCGCGCTTTCGCATGCCGCAGTCGGAGGGCGCGGCGCTGGCCGCGCTGGAGGCGGGAGCGTTGCTGCGAGAGAAGAGCTTTGAAGGGAACGCCGTTGTCCTGACGGCGCGCGGACCTGCGTCCCTGCTTGGGAGGTATGCACGGTTCCGTGAGCGGGGGGATAAGAACAGTGGGTAGTGGTTAGTGGATGCTGGACAGTAAAGGCGTTGGCCTGGAGGAATCCATGGTGCGCCATGCGAGGGTCTCTTGCACGGTTAAACAGAACAGGCCGCCTGTCGGGGAGCGGAGGTGGTGTCCCCATGCACGCGACCTGTACGACCCAGGACATCGGGTCTTGGTGGTACTTAAAGTCTAGGCCTCTTTGCGGGAAAGTCAAAGGCTATTTTATTGCTGCTTTCTTTCTGCGGGCGGCGCGCGCCCATTTCGCGATTATCGCGCATATTGTCCGATTACCGGTTCAGCCGGTTTGACACTCGTAGAGCCACTTTGTTAGAAAGAGAATGTGCCCAAGTTGGGCAAAGGCAGCGTCCTTCCCCATGTTTTATAGGGGTCTCGCGATCCGACGCGTGCTCCGATCATGAATGAAATAATGAATCAACTCGGTGGACTTGCGCTCGGATCCGTACCGACAATGGTCCTGATTGTGCTGCTGGTGACCGCCTATGGACTGTTGGTAAAGCGTCCCCTGGAACACATGCTGGCGGAACGGCGCGCGCGGACGACGGGCGCGGTGGAACAGGCGCATGCAGCGATTGCAGCAGCCGAGGCCCGCACGGCGGAGTACGAAGACAAGCTGCGCAAGGCCCGGGCGGAGATTATGGCTGCGCGCGAGGCCAGCCTGAAGCAGTGGAGCGTGCAGCGCGAGCAGGCCCTGGCGGATGCGCGTGCGGCCACCACAGAGAAGGTGAAGGCGGCAAAGTCGGAGATCGATGTCAGTGTGGCTGCGGCGCGCCAGCAGATCGAAGGGATGAGCGCGGAGTTGAGCGAACAGGTTCTGAGAGCGGTGATGCCTCCCGGAACACTACCGGAGGCGGCACGTTGAAGAGTTTGTGGCGGCGGGGTTTATGGGCCGGGTTGGGGTTGGCGGTTGTTCTGGGGCTTGGATTACCTCTGAGGCATACGCAGGCTCAGGCTGCGGCTGCTACGGCGCAGGAACCCGCCGGAACTGCCGGCACGCAGGGGGCGCAATCGCCGGAGAAGAGCCAGCCGGAACAGAACGAAGACGAACAATATCTGAAGTCGCCCAACGTGGTGGGACTGGGCAAGATGCTGGGGTTGAGCCCAGAGCATTCGGCGCTGGCTTTCACACTCACCAACTTTATCTTGCTCGCGGTTGGCTTTGCGTGGCTGATACTGAAGATCGTGCCGAAGGCCATTCGCGGCAGAAATACGACCATCCAGAAAAGCCTGGTGGACGCACGGACCGTGACCGAAGAGGCGCGCGCGCGGTTGAGCGGCGTGGAAGAGCGGCTGAGCAAACTGGGTGACGAGATCGCCGCAATGCGCGCACATGCGGAGCAGGATGCGGCCCACGCGGAGCAGCGGCTCAAGGCATCGGTTGAAGATGAGAAGCGGAAGATCCTGGCGGCCGCGGAGCAGGAGATTAAGGCTGTGACTAGCCACGCGCAGAAGCAGTTGCAGAAGTATGCGGCCGAGTTGGCGATCGAACAGGCGGCGCGCAAACTGTCGGTCTCGGCCGAGACGGACCGCCTGCTGGTGCAGGGTTTCGCCGCTCGGCTGACCGGCGATGAGTCGAAGAAGGGAAGCAACTAGATGCATTTCTCCCGTTTCTACGTTTCGAAAGAGTTCCATGGATGCCGTTTTTCCTGGAGAAAAACGGCGCGGATAGTCCGGTTTCTGCGGAGTTCTGCGGGAGAAATGCGATAGTGGCCAGCTCCGCTCCACGCTATGCACGCGCGTTCGCTGAAGTTGCCGAGGCGGCTGGGCTGGATGCCGGCGCGGCCCAGCAACAGATGCGCGACTTCGCGCAGACCATGGCGGTCAGCAGTGAACTGCGCGAGGTCCTGGAAAACCCGTCGATCGAAATGGCAGGGAAGCTGAAGGTGCTGGACGCGATGGCGGGCCGCATCGCGATGTTTCCTCAGGTGCGCAACTTTATCGCGGTGATTACGGAACACCAGCGCCTGGCTGAGCTGGACGAAATTTTGACCGAGTACAAGCAGGTGGTGGACGAGCATGCGGGAGCAACCGAGGCGTGCATCACCAGCGCCCGTCCGCTGAACACGGAAGACCGTGCGCAGTTGGAGGCGCAGATCGCAAAGCTGGCGGGAGCGCGTGTAAGCGCCCGTTACGCGGAGGACGCCACGCTTCTGGGTGGAGCTGTGGTGGAGATCGGATCGACCGTCTATGACGGATCGCTGCGCGCCCAGTTGCAGCGGCTCAAGCAAAAGCTGGTGAATGCATGAGAGGGCACACATCGCAGTAGGATTTGCGGTTGGGAGTTTAGAGATTACGCGCAGTTTGAGATTGGGTTGAGGGCTGATTGAGGGCAAGGAAGACATGGCAAAGATCAACGCGAATGAGATAACCGAGCTGCTTCGCCAGCAGATCGAGAACTACGAACAACGGATCCAGGTGGATGAGGTCGGAACGGTGATCTCACTGGGTGACGGCATTGCGCGCGTGCACGGGCTGGACAAGGTGATGGCGGGCGAGCTGATCGAGTTCCCCCACGGTGTGGCCGGACTGGCCATGAACCTGGACGAGTCCGAGGTGGGCGCCGTGCTGATGGGCGACTACACCGAGATCCAAGAGGGCGACGAGGTAAAGCGCACGGGAACCATTATGTCGGTGCCTGTGGGCGAGGCGATGATTGGGCGCGTAGTGGATGCGCTGGGCGCGCCCATCGACGACAAGGGGCCGATTGTGACCGATCAGCGGCTGCCGGTCGAGCGTCTTGCGCCGGGCGTGATCAATCGCCAGGGCGTGCGCGAGACCATGGCCACCGGCATCAAGGCCATCGATACCATGATCCCCATCGGGCGCGGGCAGCGCGAGTTGCTGATCGGCGACCGGCAGACGGGCAAGACCGCGATCGCTCTGGACACCATCATCAACTCGGCGGGCAAGAACCTGATCTGCATCTACTGCGCCATTGGTCAGAAGCGGTCGTCGGTGGCGCAAATTGTGAAGACGCTGGAAGAGCACGGCGCGATGGCATACACCATCGTGGTCGCGGCGACTGCATCCGAACCTGCGCCGATGCAATACATCGCTCCGTTCGCGGCATGCGCCATGGGCGAGTACTTCCGCGATTCCAAACGCCACGCGCTGGTGATCTACGATGATCTTTCCAAGCACGCGGTCAGCTACCGCGAGATCTCACTTCTGTTGCGTAGGCCGCCCGGTCGAGAGGCCTATCCTGGCGATGTGTTCTATCTGCACTCGCGCCTGCTGGAGCGGGCGTCCAAGCTCTCGGACAAGCAGGGCGGAGGAAGCCTGACCGCTCTGCCGATCATTGAGACGCAGGCGGGCGACGTCTCAGCGTACATTCCGACCAACGTGATCTCGATTACCGACGGCCAGATATTCCTGGAGACTGACCTCTTCAACTCGGGTGTGCGTCCGGCGGTGAACGTGGGGCTGTCGGTCTCGCGCGTGGGCTTTGCGGCGGCCATCAAGGCCACCAAGCAGGTGGGTTCCACGCTGAAGCTGGACCTGGCGCAGTACCGCGAACTGGCTGCGTTCTCGCAGTTCGGGTCGGACCTGGATAAAGTCACGCTGCAGCAGTTGAACCGCGGAGCGCGGTTGACTGAGTTGCTGAAGCAACCGCAGTTCCAGCCGCTCACCGTGGAGAAGCAGGTTGCAATCCTCTTCGCCGGAGTCAATGGACTGCTGGACGATGTCGAGGTCACCGACCTGCGCGCCTTCGAGGATGGTTTCTATCCCTATCTGGAGAGCTCCGCGCCCGCGGTCCTCACCGATATTGCGACCAAGAAGGCGCTGGACGACGACATCCGGAAGCGCCTGACCGACGCGATCAACGACTACAAGGGAGCGTTTCTCGAGGACCTGAAGGCCAAGCGGGAAGCGAGCCAGAAAGAGCTGGCGGCGGCACAATAATCCATGGCGAATGTACTCGATCTTCGGCGCCGCATACGCAGTGTGAAGAACACTCGGCAGATCACCAAGGCCATGAAGATGGTGTCGGCGGCCAAGTTGCGGCGCGCCCAGGAGCGCGCCCTGCGCGCCCGTCCTTATGCGCGGATGCTGGCCAATGTGCTGGTGTCGCTGGTACGGCGCACCGACCTGTACAACGAACAAACCGGGGAGATACTGCACCCACTGCTGATCGAGCGGCCGGAGAAGAATGTGCTGGTGATTGTGATTGCGGGCGACAAGGGCTTTGCCGGGGCGTTCAACTCCAACATCGGCAAGGCGGCGCAGCGCTTCATCGACCAGCGGCGCGCGCTGGGCCAGACCATCGACCTTGAGCCGGTGGGCAAGAAGGCGATCGCGCTCTACAAGAAGAAGATCGCGGCGGCCAACTACGAAAAGACCGAGCAGCACTACGACAACGACCAGTCGACCCACTACGATACGGTGCGCCATCGCGCACATCCGATCGAGGTGGCGGCGGAGCATCCCACGCTGCTGCTGCGCGTGGACTACAGCGATGTGCAGCAGATGGTCAACTCCATCGTGGAGCGTTACGAGCGGGCGGAGATCGATTCGGTCTATATCGTCTACAACGAGTTCAAGAGCGTGATTTCGCAGCGCCTGGTGGTGGAGAAGCTGTTGCCGGTACGCAAGCTCGGTGCACGCGAGATTACCGCGGCCGAAGAGATGACCGAGGAGCAGCGCGAGGCTGCGGCGCTTGCGGCACAGTCCTCCGGCGTCTCTGTTTTTGAGCCGGACGAGGCGATCGCTGAGTCGGAGGCGAAGTTCGGCACCGCCGAAGTGGACTACATCTACGACCAGCCTCCGGAGCAGTTGTTTCATAACCTGATGCCGCAGTATGTGACCACGCAGATATTTCATGCCTTGCTGGAGTCGGCAGCGGCGGAACACGCGGCGCGCATGACGGCGACCGATGCGGCGACCAAGAACGCGGAAGACCTGATCGACAGCCTGAGCCTGACCATGAACCGCCTGCGTCAGGCGGCGATCACCAAGGAGATCATCGAGATCGTCAGCGGGGCAGCGGCTTTATAGATTGAGTAATAGTACGGATTCAGTTTGTATATAGGATTTTAGAAAGACTTAGGAACGAAGAGACTATGGCAGAGAACATTGGACACGTGATTTCCGTCAGCGGACCGGCCGTTGATGTGCAGTTCGAAGAGAAGACCATGCCGCCGATCTATCAGGCCCTGCGCATCGTCAGCGAGGGCTTCGTTGTGCCCCAGCCGTTGGACGTCGTGGTCGAGGTGCAGCAGCACCTGGGCGAGGGGCGCGTGCGCTGCGTGGCCATGGCGCCCACCGATGGCATGGTGCGCGGCATGAAGGCGATCGACACCGGAGCGGGGATCATGATTCCCGTGGGCCGGGGAACGCTGGGGCGCGTGATGAACGTGCTGGGCCAGCCGGTGGACGAGCTTGGCCCCATCACCTCGGAGTTCCACATGCCGATTCATCGCCCTGCGCCGGCCTTCGACGAGCAGTCCACCAGCGAGGAGATGTTCGAGACCGGCATCAAGGTCATCGACCTGATCCAACCCTTCTTGAAAGGCGGCAAGATCGGACTCTTCGGCGGCGCGGGCGTGGGCAAGACGGTCATCATCCAGGAGCTGATCAACAACGTTGCACAGCAGCATGGCGGCTTCTCCGTCTTCGCCGGAGTGGGCGAGCGGACGCGCGAGGGCAACGACCTGTGGATCGAGTTTCAGGAGTCGGGCGTCATCGACCTGAAGGAGTTTCAGAAGTCGAAGGCGACGCTGATCTACGGCCAGATGACCGAGCCTCCGGGGGCGCGCCTTCGGGTTGCGCTCACCGGACTCACCGTGGCCGAGCACTTCCGCGACTACGAGGGCGCGGACACGTTGCTCTTCATCGACAACATCTTCCGCTTCACGCAGGCAGGCTCTGAGGTCTCCACGCTGCTCGGACGCATGCCCTCCGCCGTGGGCTACCAGCCCAACCTGGCGACCGAGATGGGCGAGCTGCAGGAACGCATCACGTCCACCAAGAAGGGATCGGTGACCTCGGTGCAGGCGGTTTATGTGCCCGCCGACGACCTCACCGATCCAGCCCCGGCGACCACCTTTGCCCACCTGGACGCGACCACCGTGCTCTCGCGGCCGCTGTCGGAGCTGGGAATCTATCCGGCGGTCGATCCGTTGGCCTCTACCTCGCGCATTCTGTCGCCGCGCATCGTGGGCCAGGAGCACTATGACGTGGCGCAGGGCGTGAAGAGGATCTTGCAGCGCTACAAGGACCTGCAGGACATCATCGCGATCCTTGGCATCGACGAGCTCTCCGAAGAGGACAAGACGACGGTTGCGCGCGCACGCAAAGTGCAGCGCTTCCTGTCGCAGCCCTTCCACGTGGCCGAGGTGTTTACTGGCATCCCCGGCGCGTACGTCAAGGTTGCGGAGACGGTGCGAAGCTTCAAGGAGATCATCGAAGGCAAACACGATGCGATTCCCGAGCAGGCGTTCTATCTGAAGGGCAGCATCGAGGACGTGCTGAAGGCCGCGGAGAAGATGCAGCAGACGGCGTAAACAAGGTACTAGGTTCAAGGTTCGAGGTTCGAGAAAGCTAAAGAGCGATGGCGGATGTAGCGGCAAATACGGGGTTGTTGACGGTGCGGCTGGTGAGCCCGGACCGGCTGCTGCTGGATACCACGGCGGCGTCGGTGGAACTGCCATCCAGCGCGGGCTACCTGGAGACGCTGTACGGCGCGGCGCCGCTGCTGTCGGAGCTGGGCGCGGGCGAGGTCCGGCTGCACGGCGGAAGTTCGCACAACGAGGTATATTTCGTTGCCGGGGGCTTCGTCGAGGTGCTGCCCGAGCGGGTGACGATCCTGGCGGAGACGGCACTCGATCCCAAAGAGATAGACACGGACGAGGCGCGGCAGGAGCTGGCGCTGGGCACTAAGATGTGGCAGGAGGCAGGCGACAACGCTGCCAAGTACGAAGAGGCCAATACTGTGACCCGCCGCGCCGAAGAAAAGATTGCCTCCGCCAAGGACGCCACCGCGTAGCTCGACGGGCGAGTTTGGCGGGAGCGGTTCGCATTCGAGAATGCCACACCCTGCCGCGCGGTAAAACTGCGCGTCGAGGATGGGGCGCCTGGCCGACGCTTATTTGATGAGTTCCATGACGAAATCCATCGGTACTACAATCGAGTATCCGGAGTTGCTGGCCAGTTGCATAACAAAGGTCTGCGATCCCCCAGTTTGTACGAATGGTACGTATTGAACAACCACCCCGATGATATATAGTTTCGTTTGAAATGGCTCCCGATCTAGTTCCACGACGGGGCCTCCACTGTTGCCAAAATACGACGGGCAATCGATGATTATCGCCCGTTTTTCAGGGTTAGTCCCAGCCACGATTCCCTTTCGGAGGAGTGGTCGGTGAATATCAACTTGCGGTAGTTGCTCGAGTCCTAATGAACTCGGGTAACCGAAGACCATCACATCGTTTCCTACAATGACATCTGCAAATAGTCTGACAATATCCGACTTGGCACCAAGCACTCCTTGCTTTGCGGATTGGTTAACTGTGACACCTGGCTCAGGAATGATCATGTATTCATTCTTGGGATCCTCAGATGGCTTCAGACTAAACAGTTTTATAACCGCGACATCCTCAGATGGGTGAGGCTTAATATCGCCGTTATCCTTCAAAGTTGTGAGATCCGCGGAGACAAGGTTGCGAGTCGCATCTGTTGGATCTTTTGAGTATGAGAGCAGTGTCAAATGGGTATCAATCAGTCTTTGAGCAGGGTCGAAAATTACATGCTTTGCTGTTACGAGATAAACATTGCTGTTCGTACTTATATAAAAACCCGAGCCCGCTGTGTTGCCTATCGTAAGTAAGACTGGATATGCAAGATTGTCCTCTGGAATTGCACGTTGAGCGCTTGCAAGATGCTCCGGTGGCGGCATGAGGATCATCAGGGCTGTAAACGTGAGTGACGCGAATCGTGGCATATGTTTCTCCTTCGTGTTCGTTCAACAGCCTATCTTGCAGCCACCGCGGATGAAAAAGTCGCGGGCAACGCATCAGTGAAGTGGAAAGGCCCCATCCAGAAGGATGAGGCCGATCAGTCCGTATTCAACTTGCGCACTATCCTTTCCGCCATTGGTCCGGTTCCCCTCTATTTGTGTGGCGAACACGCTCCACATCCGGCCTGGTGTTAGGGCTGATTTCCTTTGCCCTGTTGATGGCCTCACGCTGGGTCGGCAAGATTGCGCTTGCTCTCCCAGCGCCAGGCCTCTCGACGGCATAATCTCCGTCAGGTCTGCGCTCGACGAATATGTTGCTTTTACTCATCTGATACCTCCAATGGTTACGAAAGTAAAAAAACGAATCTGCTCCATCAACCAGTTCATTCATTATTCTAAACCAACTAAGGCGAAGATCAAGCGTATGTTTCTATTGATAACAAATGACTTACTTGTTTAATCACATTTTTGCACAGTTATCCACAGGCTGTGTCAGCCTGAGGGATCAATTATGGGAGTTCATTCAACGGGGTTGCTACTAATTTCGGCTGATCCAGCGCATGAGGCCGGTGGCGGGGGATTCGGGGGCGAGGAAGAGGGTGCGGTCGCCGGCGACTTCACCGGCGGCGAGGCGGCCGCTGCGGATCGCGCCTTCCATGGTGGATGGCCACTCGGTCGCGGTCCAGTCTCCGGCGACGTAGAGGCGCGGATAGGCGGTGACCTGCGGCGGGCGGAACTGGTCCAGCCCCGGTGTGACGGAGAAGGTGGCGCGCGCCTCCTTGAGCACGGCGCTCTTGAGCAGGCGGGCCTGGCGCACGCCGGGCAGGAAGAGTTCAAGCTCAGCCAGCGACGCGGCGAGAATCTGCTGGCGCGTGAGGGGTAGCTCTGGCCACGAGGCGCTGATGACCAGCTCCAGATAGCTGCCGCGCGCGGCATCCCAGCCGCGGATGCGCGATTTGTCGAAGACCCACTGGATGCGCGTGTCGAGCAGGGCGGCGCAGTCCAGGTCGCAGACCTCGCGATCAAACCAGAGGTGGATGGTGGTGATGGGCGCGGCCACGAAGCGGTCGAAATCGAAGGGCTTGCTTGCGCCGGGCACGGAAGGGTCGGTGACAATTGTGTCGAGCAGGCGTTGGGTATGGCGGAAGTCGGTGGCGAGGACGATGGCGCCGGTCTCCAACTCGCCCGCGCCCTCGACTGCGCCCTCACCCGCGAACGTCCGGAGTTTCCATCGGCCCTGCGGGGTGCGTGCGAGGGCATCGACAGCGGTGTTGAAGCGCACATCGACGCCCAGGCGGCGGGCCAGCTTGACCACGGGCTGGAAGAAATCGCTCATCGGCTTGGTGGGAATCCCCATGCGTCCGGCCTGCGGCGAGCGCAGAAAAGATTCGTGGAAGACTTTGCCGGCGTACTTCGCGGAACAATTATCGAGGCTGTCGTTGAGCGCCCCGGTAATCACCGGCTCCCAGAAGTGGCGGATGGCGCGGTCGGTTTGGCCGGTGCGCTTGAGCCACGCGGCGAAGCTCTCGCTATCGCTGGCTGGATAGCCGCGCAGGAAGCGCGCCAGCCCGGATGCAATGGCGGCCTTGTCTCGCAGACCAAGCATGGGAGCGCGCAGGAAGCTGATGGCCTGGTGCGCGGGCGCGGGCAGATGGCTGGGACGGATCCAACTGAGTCTACCACCTGGCTCCAGAATACAAAGCTCGCGGTACCAGCGGATGGACCACGCTGCTTCCGCCTGGTCGATGAGGTCGATGAAGTTGGTGCAGCAGCCCAGAATGATGTGCTGCGAGTCGATGGTCTCGCCCAGCGCGGGATGGCGGTAGGAGTAGGCCCGTCCGCCGGCAATGGCGCGGCGCTCCAGAAGAGTGACCGATGCTCCATCGCCGGCCAGGGCGACGGCGGCGGCGAGCCCAGCCGCTCCCGCGCCCACCACCACGACGTCCGCGGGGCCGGCATCGGAGGACCGGCGGCGCAGATCGGAGGCGCGCCTCACGGGAGCACGCGATTCCCGGTCGCGAAGTTCTGGGTCGCGAAGTTCCAGGCGGCCATTGCAGCGCCACGCGCCATGACGGCGAGCTTCCCGGCGGTGGAGAGCGCCACGCGCTCGGCGAAGACTTCCATCCGGCGGTCTGCGATGCGGCGCAGCAGGCGGTGATAGATGGTGACCAGAACCCAAAGCGCGGCGCGGCTGTCGCTATCGATCATTGGCGTCAGCTTGCCGGCGGCGAGGTAATACTTTTCCGCGCGTATGGCGAGGGTCGCCAGCATGGCACGCTCGCTCCCGGTCATGGCGCGGCCCGCGGCAAGCTCGCGCACTCCTTGCACCGTCTCGCCGAACTCGGCGAGCAGATCGAGCGGAAGATAGACGCGACCGCGCTCGATGTCTTCTTTTACATCGCGCAGAATGTTGGTCAACTGCAAGGCCACGCCGGTCTCCTCGGCCAACTTCTCCGCGCGCGGGTCACTATAGCCGAAGATGCGGATGCAGACCAGGCCGACGACCGAGGCGACGAGATAGCAGTAGCGGTAGAGATGGTCGAAGGTTGCATAGGTCTGGACGGATTCGAGGTCCGAGGCTCGAGGTTCGAGGTCCATCGTGGTGCCGGTGACGAGTTCTTCGAGCAGGGAATCGGGGATGTTGAAGCGGCGCTGGGTGTGGCTGAGGGCGAGAAAGACGAGGTCGCCGGATGCAGCGTGGTTGGATGGACCCGCGGAGGCGGCATTGCGCGACGCGCGCCATGCATCGAGCCATGACCGCATCTCGGCGCGGCGGGTTTCGAGCGGCTTGGTCTGGTCGTCCGTGATGTCGTCCACGCGGCGCATGAAGGCGTAGACGGCGCACATTGCGTCGCTCTTATGGCGCGGCAGCACGCAAAAGGACCAGTAGAAATTCCTGGCCTCGCGGCGCGCGATCTGGCGGCAGAAGCGATAGGCCTCGGCCGTTTGCGCATCCAAGCACGTGCTGCATGCCTTGCTCATGCCGCCCGGACTCCCGGTGCGCGCGCCGCGTGCAGCTTGTTCAACAACGCGCCGAAGAGCAGCATCAGCTTCTTGCGCCGCGTCACGACGGGCCTGCCGCGCAGCACGTCGTAGTCCTGGGCGACGATGCCGTCGAGGATGGCCTCGCCGCCCTTGCGGAAGAGGTCCAGGGTGACACGCAGGTCCTCGTCCACGGCGACGCTGAGAGCCGAGCCCTGGTGCAGCAACGCGCGGGTGCGGTCCACCAGGGCACTCATCATGGCGGCAAACTCCGGAGTAAAGACGCGGCCTTCGATCTGGCCCTCGGCCACGCCAAAGCGCAGCATGTACTCGGTGGGAATGTAGCGGCGACCGATCTCCGAGTCGCGCACTGCATCCTGCCAGAAGTTGGCCAGTTGCAGTCCGGTGCATATCTTGTCGGAGAGCAGAGCGCGTGGTTCGTCGCGGTAACCGCAGACCATGAGCACAAGACGGCCCACGGGATTGGCCGAGTAGCGCGAGTACTCCACGGCCTCGTCCCATGTATCGTAGCGGGTCTTCACCTGGTCCTGGCGGAAGGCGCGCAGCAGATCGTGGAAGAGGTTGCGCGGAAGATCGCAGGCGACGATGGTCTCGCGCAGCGCGACGAAGACGGGATGGCGCGACTGTTCGGGCTCGTCGTAGCACTGGTCGAGCATGCGGCCCCAGGCATCCAGCAGGCACAGCGCGGTTGCCGTGTCGTTCACCTCATCGCCCAGGTCGTCGGAGACTCGGCAGAAGGAGTAAAGGCTCTCGAAGTGGGGACGCATGCGGCGGGGCAGAAAGAAGGTGGCGACGTGGAAGTTCTCGTAGTGGTTGACGGCAAGCTGGCGGCACCAGGCGCGTGCCTCATCCAGGGTGGGCCGGTCCTCCGGGGTGAGGTAGTCGAGGGGCGCGCCGTCGAGCGCGTCGGGCGCGAGGGGCTCGCCGGACGCCGGCAACGGCTGGCTCATTGCCCGGTCCCGTTTCGGTTGGGGAAGATGGCTGTCTTGATGTCACGGACGTTATCGCTGCTGCGCGTCATCATGCGCTGGAAGACGGCGGGGACCTCCGCCAGGCCGGCCTTGCGCGTGATGAACTCGGCGCAGTTGAATTGCCCGCTGGCGATCAGCTCGAAGGCCGTGCGCGCGGTGGCGGGGGTGAGGTGGAAGGTGGCCTTGAGGGTGATGTCGCCGTAGTGCAGGCGGTTGGTGTCCAGGCCGACGATGGTGCCGCTGGGCGGGCCTCCGAAGAAGTTGACCACGCCACCCTTGCGCACCATACCCACGGCCTGCTCCCAGGTTGCGGGGCGTGCGACGGCCTCGATGACCACGTCGGCGCCGCGGCCATCGCCGGTGAGTTTGCGCACCTCGGCCACGGTGTCCAGGCCGGCGGTGATCTGCACAACATCGCTGGCGCCCAAGATGCGCGCGGCGGCAATCTGGTCCTCGCGCTTGACCACTGCGATGGCGCGCACTCCGCTCAAAGTTGCGGCATGCAGGAACATCAGCCCAATCGGCCCCGCGCCGATGACGACCATGGTGTCGCCCGCGCGCACGCCCGACTCCTCCAGCCCGCGAATGACGCAGGCCAGCGGCTCGGTGAGCGCGGCGTGCTCCAGCGGTATGTTATCCGGAACCAGAAGGGTGTTCTTCTCCACGATGCGCGCCGGAATCCGCATGTACTGGGCGTATGCCCCGTTGTTGAAGAGAAGGTCCTGACAGAGGTTCTGCTGGCCGTGCTTGCAGAAGTAGCAGGCATCGCAGGGGGCGGAGTTGAGCGGCAGAACGCGGTCGCCAACGCGGAACCTGGTGACTCCGGCGCCCACCGCGGCCACCACCCCGGCCAGCTCGTGGCCGAAGACCACCGGAGGCTTCAGCATCATGGCGTGATAGCCGCGGCGGTAGACCTTGAGGTCGGTGCCGCAGGTGAGGGCCGCGCCCACCCGCAACAGCAGCTCGCCCGCACCGATGCGCGGAACCGGAATCCGCTCCATGCGCAGGTCCTCGCTGCCATACAACACCGCCGCCAGCATTGTCTCCGCCATGCCCGCTGCAATCATCCGTCTATCTTCTCACTTTGACGGGGTGAAGGCCACGGAGAAAAACAGGGGGAGTGGTGCGGGGGATGTTCGGTTTGAGCGAGACGCGGAAGGGGTATTGCTCAGCGGGGCGGTTGCGGCATCTGATAACCTGACCCACAGAAGATATGTCCATTTTGTCGCCAGAGGTTTTGTTCAAGAAGCAGGTTGCGGCCGTGCAGGAGTACTCCCTGCTGGCGGGGCGGGCGATCTTCGACATCTTCACGCGACCGATCTACTGGGACGACATCTTTATCCAGATGGACTCGATCGGGGTGGGGTCGATGCCCATCATCATCCTCACCGGGTTCTTCACGGGATGCGTTCTGGCGCTGCAGTCGGCCACCGCGCTGCAGGTGTTTGGCGCGGCCAGCAAGACGGGCATCCTGGTGGCCCTCTCGATGGTGCGGGAACTGGGCCCGGTGCTGACCGGGCTGATGGTCTCGGGACGGAACTCGTCCGGCATGGCCAGCGAACTGGGCTCGATGAAGGTGACCGAGCAGATCGACGCCATGCGCGCGCTGGGGACCGATCCGGTGCGCAAGCTGGTGGCGCCGCGCATCGTCGCTTCGGTCTTCATGCTGTTCTTCCTTACCATCATCTCGGACGCGGTGGGCATCGCGGGCGGAGCGATGGTTGGGGTGAGCTTGATGGGGCTGAATGGGCGCTCCTACCTGATGGACTCGTATCGCGGGCTGGTGTACGGGGATGTCATCCAGGGGCTGATCAAACCGCTTTTCTTCGGCTTCATCATATCCAGCGTCGGCTGCTACTACGGCATGCGGACCACGGGGGGGACGCAGGGCGTGGGCCGCTCCACCACCCAGGCGGTGGTGGTCTCGTCGGTTTCCATCATCGTTGTAGACTTTCTGATCAGCCGCGTGATGCTGAGCATCTTCGGTGCTTGAGAGGGCCCATGCCTGAAGACCTCGCCATCACCGGACCCGGCCCAAGCACAGCAGCCATCGACCCGCGCGCAGGCGATGCGCCGGTGGTGCAGTTCGAGGATGTGTCCATCACCTTCGACGTGAAGCCGGTGCTATGGGAGATCTCCTTTTCGGTGGAACGGGGGCAGACTCTGGTGTTGCTTGGGCCGGCGGGCTGCGGCAAGTCGGTGCTGCTGAAGCTGGCCAACGGACTGCTATTGCCCGACTCGGGACACATTCGCGTCTTCGGCGAAGAGATGGCAACGATGCAGCGGCGCGAGATCTACGCTATGCGCGCACGCATTGGCATGGTCTTCCAGGAGTCGGCGCTCTTCGATTCGCTGAACGTGGAGGACAACGTCGCGTACCGGCTGCATGAGGAGCACATGGCGGAGGCCGAGGCGCACGCGCGGGTGGTGGAGGCGCTGAAGTTTGTCGAGCTGGAGGCGGCGATCGACAAGTTTCCCTCGGAGCTATCGGGCGGGATGCGGCGGCGCGTCTCGATTGCGCGGGCGATCATCAGCAACCCCGGCCTGATCCTGTACGACTCTCCCACCGGCGGGCTGGATCCGATCACCTCGACGACGATCATGGAGCTGGTGATGAAGCAGAGGGACGTTACGCACACGACTTCGCTGCTGGTGACGCACCGCTTGCAGGACGCGTTTATGCTGGCGACGCACCGCTATGATGTCGCGACCGGGGGAATGCGCCCGATTGCAAAGGACGGCCCGGAGCACGGCATCGACCCAGGCATGAAGTTCCTGGTGCTGAACGAGGGAAAGATTGTCTTTCATGGGACGACAGAGGAGCTTGTGCACTCTGACGATCCGTGGATCCGGCAGTATCTGGAGTAGGATGTAGCACGAACAGGCAAAGGCTGAAGTGCTATCGGGAGAAAGGTGCGGGCGGTTGCGGAGGGGCGATCTTCATCGGGGTTCCTTCGACAAGCTCAGGACAGGCTCTTCGCGCTCGAATGACGCGCTCAGGATAACGGCTTTCTCTGTATCACAATAACTGGTTAACTGCATTCATTGAGGTAGGTATAGCGATGAAAATGCAATTGGTTTGGATAGCGGCGTGCGTGTTTGGTGGGATGGCATGTTCTGCAGCGGGCGGAGTGGACCAACCCAAGAGATTATATGCACCTGGCTATTACATCGCCCTTTTTGCGCAAATTGATTACGGAGACACTATTCGCGTGAGAGGCGCTTCGAATCTCCCTCCTGGAGCTTCGGTAGGGTTGGATGTCGTGGCAACGAATGACGACGGCTGGACGGAATACAGCAAGACAGTATGTGTAACGACAAGCGCGGAAGGTCTATTCAATCAAGAGATAACCACCTCAACCGGCCTTCCGCATCGAACCGATCTCCTCGTTAGAGCCACTTTTCTGACCAATTCGTGGTGCAAGCAGAGTGCGTACGTGCTGCAAGTCGTGGGAAATCATGGGGAGTTCCTCGGAAACGACGCGCACCACGTGACGATGGAGGAAGTGGAGAAAGGTATAACTCCCGGCATGGCTCAGAATCCTGAATTATTTCAGGTGTCAGGCTGGTACTTTGGAATCTCAGCGATTGCCAGGGTCGACTGAACAGCTCGACAATGATGATCTATCGCTTGCCCTTCTGCCATTCGTCGTAGGAGATGCGGGGGACGGTGATGAAGGCGTCGCGCGTCCTGACGTAACTGCCCAGACCGTTCATGCGGCCGATGGCATGGAGTTCTTCGGCGTGGATATAGGGGCCGTGACCGTCGACGGCGGGATCGACGAAGCGGTCTTCCACGTACATGGCTACCACGCGGCCCAGAATGATGCGCGAGCGGCCAATCTCCAGGGTGGTGAACTCGGTACACTCCAGCGCGGCGTGGGCCTGGGCGATACGAGGCACCTTGACGACGGAGGAGGGCGCGGTGGTGAGGCCGGCCATCTCCAGTTCGTCGATCTCGGCGGGGAAGTCGGTGGCGCATATGTTCATCTTCTCGATAAGGTCCTCCGTCACCACATTGATGACGAACTCTCCAGTGCGCCGGATGTTGCGTGCGGTGTCCTTGGGCAGGAAGCCGCGTCCGGGGCGGTTCATCACGCCCATGCCGACGATAGGAGGATCGGTACACAGGTAGTTGTAGGCGCTGAAGGGCGCGGCGTTCAGGTTGCCCGTCTCATCCATGCTGGTAACCCAGGCGATGGGCCGCGGGGCCACCAGACCGATCAGCAGGTTGTAGACCTGCCGCGTGGGCGTTTTGTCCATCTCGAAGTTCATCGAATTATCCTCGTCGATCCAGCCTACCGCAGCAAAGCGGCGGCCCAATCTGCTGTGCCACGAGTCGGCCGCTTGCGACCTGCTTGTTGTCGGAGCGTAAGTCAGTCAATACGATAGACTAACAAGGTGAGACCGATCCTTTCCGCTTCCATGGCCGCTGCCATGGTTCTTTTCATTTTTGCCCCTTCCCAGGCGCAGACGCAGCTCGTGCAGCCCAGCCAGCAGCAGCCGATGGAGGTGCCGGCGCTGCTACTTCCTGACGCTCCTGAGCCGCGGGACTCTGGCTTTGCGGCTGCACCTAACAAGGGTCAAGGCGCCGCATTCTTATTGGCGCAGAGTTCCTCCTCTTCTTCGCAACAGGCCTCGCTCGGCGCAGGCAGCGCGCCTCCGGCTGCGACCACGCCTGGCTCCGCCGATACCAAACAACAGCAGCATGACAAGGCCGAGCGCGAGTTGAAGCAGGAGGAGCAGCAGCGCCTGCTGGGCGTGGTGCCCAACTTCAGCGTGGTGTTGAACGGGCAGGCCCTGCCGCTCACCGGCAAGCAGAAGTGGAACCTAGCGCTGCATGGCGTTGTCGATCCCTTCTACTTCGTATGGTCGTTTGTATACGGCGGAGGCGAGAGCGAGCTGAGTGGATCGAACAGCGGGTATGGCTGGGGGGCAGCCGGATACTTCAAGCGGGTCGGGGCCAACTACGCCGACAACGTCAACGGCGCGCTGATCGGTAACGCACTGCTGCCGCAACTGCTGCATCAGGACCCGCGCTACTTTCGCATGGGAACCGGCCCCGTCAAGAGCCGCATCTGGAATGCCGCACTCTCCACCGTCGTCTGTCGCGGCGACAACGGCAAGAAACAGTTCAATATATCGAACGTGCTGGGCAACTACATCTCGGGAGCGATCTCCAACGCGTATTATCCGGCCGACCAGCGGGGCTTCGGCCAGACGATGGAGACCGGGACCGAGGTGACTCTGTTCGGCGCGCTGGGCGGCCAGATGTATGAGTTCGCGCCGGACATCATCCGGATTATCTTCAAGAAAAAGCCAGCCGGAACGCCCTCTGCAACCGGCGCCACCACGCCTGCGACTCCTCCCGCCACTCCAGCAGCCGCAGACAATGTCCACCCCTAAGCGTTTCATCTGAATCAATCGCCTGCCATGCCGATGGCGGCCATCATTCGGCCGGTGAAGCCACTCTCGGCGCGATGGGAGAAGTACTTTCTTCCGGCTGCGGTCCCCAGGCCGGCGCAGGCTGTACATTCGCCCAGCACCGTGATGCGGTGGGCTGGAATGCCCGCGTCGAGCAACTGCCTGCGGTTCGCCTCCCAGAGGTTGAGATGGATCTGCGGGCCGATGTTGGAGTGGCCCGGAGCACGCGCGGTGAGAAAGAGGAGCGGATATTTTTCGCGCACCGAGTGGGAGTCGTAGACCTCGCTGAAGAGATCGGGCGCGTAGGCGAACTGCGACACAAACTCATGGCGCACCTCCTCGCCAACCGCGTAGCAGCAGGGACCAATGGAGGGGCCAACGGCGGCCAGCAGGTCCCGCGGACGCGAGCCGTAGCGCAGGCGCATGGTTCCGATGCCGCGCTGCACGATGCGCGCCAGCGTGCCGCGCCAGCCTGCATGGAAGGCGGCCACCGCGCGCCGGCGCACGTCGGCCACCAACACCGGGACACAGTCGGCGGTCTGAATGCCGAGAAATACGCCGGGGAGGTTGGTCAACATCCCATCGCCGCGCAACACAGCGCGCCCACCGGCGGTCTGCAGGCGGGCGGGGTGGGCGAGGTCTCCAGTCTCCACGATGCGCACCATTCCTGAGTGGAACTGGCGCAGGGTCACAAGGCAGGGAGGCAGCAACCGGCCACGGGGACCATCCGGTTCGGAACCGGCAGTGGCTACGGCGTTTGCCGATCGCTCGAGGACCTCCGCCAGAAAGCGGCGGCGGTTTTCGGCTACGTTGGCAGCCAGATCGTGCTGGGTCCAGCCAAGATTGAGCGTTCCTGCTCCCGCTCCGCAATCATTTTCATTGGCCGAATAGATGGAGGAGACGCCTGCGGCACGGGTGCTGAATCCGTGACGCAGCCATGCGACCCTCTGCCAGGCAGGTATGCGCAGCAGATCGATGCGCTGGGCAGCGGCAGGCCCAGTAAGCGCCTTTGGGGCGGCTGGCGACCCTCGTGCCCGGCGTTCGCCGTTCTGCCATGAGCCGGCGAGCGTGCTGCGCCTGCCATGGCCAAGGCCAACGGAACGCAGCAGATCGTCCACCTCGCCGGTTGCTTCCGTATCTTTCCGTCGATCCATCGCCTTACCATTTTATGTTTCTTAGCCGCGCCCGGTTGCACAGGTTGTGGGCGGCAACTCGGACGGAGCCGCATATCGCTGATTCCATGCAACTATTTGCCATCTTGTCCGTCTATAAAAGGACGCGGTCGACTGTACGTCAATCCGCTTGCTTCCACGATCAACCTGTGCAATGGCAAAGATTTAGCAGAAAAGTTGCATCCTGATCGAATGCTCTGTAAGATACGCGATTGCGTCCATGAGTATGAATGTGCCCGGAATAGCATCCAACTTTCTCCGCTCCCGCATCTCCAAGGTGTGCGTCGCCATCGCCGGCGCGACACCCACGGAGATGCTTGAAAAGGCGGCCTCCGTAGTGAAAGAGATCCCTTTTCTTGAATTTCGCCTGGATTATTTGGACAAGCCGCTGCTGGCCTTGCCCAGGTTCAAGCAGTTCTTCGCTGACAACACGGTTGCCACCGGCATCGCCACCTGCCGGCGCTTGGCCAATGGCGGCAGATTCGCCGGCTCCCTGGCCGCAGAGATGGAGGTCCTCAACAAGTGCGCGGACTCCGGGTTCCACCTGGTGGACCTTGAACTCGAGTCCGCCGAGAGTCTCAAAAAGGGGGAACTGCAGAAGCTGCGCGACACCGGCATCGGCCTGCTGATCAGCCATCACGACTTCACCGGCACGCGCGATCTGGATGCCATCTTCAGCCGCATCGAGGCTTTCCATCCAGACTTTATCAAGGTCGTTCCCACGGCAAAGACGTTGATCGACAACCTCACCCTCATTCGTTTCCTGGAGCGCATGAGCGACCACTCCAACATCATCGGCATCTGCATGGGCGATGCGGGGATCATATCGCGTGTACTGGGGGTCCGCGCGGGATCGGCCTTCACCTTTGCCGCGGCGACGCTGGGCGAGGAGACGGGCCCCGGCCAGATCGCCGCGCGGACGCTGATCGAGACCTACCGCATCGACCAGGTGGACGCGGCCACCAAGATCTACGGCGTGGCGGGAAATCCGATTCGCAGCTCGCTCTCGCCCATCATGATGAACACGGCCTTCCGGCGCGAGACGGTCAACGCCGTGTATCTGGCGCTGCAGACCACGCGGCTCTCCGACCTGGTCAAACTGGTGCATGAGATCCCCATCCAGGGCGTCAGCATCACCATGCCGCTGAAGCAGGATATTCTGACGCACCTGGAGCGCACCGACCCTCTCTCGGCCAGGATTGGGGCGTGCAACACGGTACTGCGCGCTCAGGATGGCAAGCTCTACGGTTTCAACACCGATGTGGCGGGGATAACCGGCCCGCTGGAGAAACGGATGCCGCTGGGCGGCGCCAAGGTGCTGGTGCTGGGCGCGGGAGGCGCGGCGCGCGCCGCCGTCTTCGGCCTGCGCGAGAAGGACGCCAACGTCTTCATCATGAACCGCACGGCCGAGACCGCGCAGAAGCTGGCGCGCCAGTCCGGGTCCAAGACCATCCGCAAGGAGGCTCTGGCCAAGACATCCTTCGACGTCATCATCAATGCGACGCCGGTGGGCATGGCGGGCAATAAGGCAGCGCCGCTGCTGGAGGCCAAGGACCTGAACACCAAGCTGGTCTTCGACCTGGTGTACAACCCGCTGGAGACGCAGCTGATCCACCTTGCGCGCCAGATGTCGATCCCCATCATCACGGGCATAGAGATGTTCGTCCACCAGGGCGCGCGTCAGTTTGAGATATGGACGGGCAAGCCCGCTCCGGAGGAAGAGATGTTCCGCGTCGTGCTGCACGCGCTGCGCCAGCGAGCCGAAGTGGATGCCGCGGAAGCTGCCGAGTCGAAGACTGAGGTCAAGGCAAAATCGGTGGCGAAGCCGAAGCCGGTTGCGAAGGCGAAGACAGAGGCAAAGCCAAAGCCGGTTGCAAAACCGAAATCAAAGGCACAGCCAGCCGCGAAGACGAAATCAGAGCCAAAGACGAAGCCGGTTACCAAACCGAAATCAAAGGCGAAGCCAGCCGGCAAAAAATCCGCTGCCAAGGCAAAGAAATAAACCCCATCCGCGCCGATTGGCGCAAACAACGCCGCAAACTCTGCAAATAGATCGCGCCCGGCAATTCGTACGAACTTGCCGCGGCGGGATTGCGTATTATGGAACACTGCTCCTACTTGCCGGTCAATGGCGGGCTGAGGGCCAAGCAGTCCATTCGGCGTTTGAGGATATCCTCCGATGAAGAAGCTGATGCTGAGCCTGGTTGCACTCGCTGCATTGTTGGCAACCCCCGCCCTGCAAGCTCAGACCGCGGCTGCCACCACGCCGGGCGATCTCTCAGGCAACTGGCAGGGAACGCTGAAGGTGGGCAAGGACCTTCGCATTATTTTCAATATTTATAAGGGAGACAAGGACGGATGGAGCGCGAAGATGTACAGCATCGATCAGACTCCGCAGCCAATTCCGGTCGCGTCGGTGACACGGCAGGGCTCAAGCATAAAGATTGCAGTCGAGATGATCGGCGGCAGTTTCGAAGGAAAGCTGGACGCGAACGGCAGATCCATCGCCGGCACATGGACGCAGGGTGGGCAACCATTTCCGCTGACCCTGGTGCGCGCCACGCCGGAGACCGCGTGGGACATCCCCGACGCGCCGAAGCCGCCCACTCCTATGGCGGCGGATGCCGACCCATCGTTCGAGGTAGCAACCATCAAGCCGAATCCCTCGGGAGGGCCGAGCCTGCAGGGCCTCGTTCTCCACGGCCGCGAGACGGTGGTTACCAATGGCTCCCTGATCGATCTGCTCAAGTTTGCTTACAACCTGCAGGTGAATCAGATTGTGGGAGCACCGGGATGGACGGACAGCGACCGAGACGACATCGTTGGCATACCGGACCAACCAGGCCAGCCGAATGTCGAGCAGATGCGGAGCATGGTCCGGAAACTGCTGGCGGACCGCTTCAAGTTGACGAGTCATCAAGAAAAACGGGACCTCTCGGCGTATGTGCTGACCGTTGGGAAGACGGGACAGAAGCTGACGCCGACGCAGATAAAAGGAAACCTCCCAGGCTTCTCCTACTCGCCGGGAACCGGCGGCCTTACGCTGCATCTGGTCAATGGGACGATGAAGGACTTCACCGACTTCCTGCAGATGCTGGTGCTGGACAAGCCGGTGGTGGACCAGACAGGCATTACCGGCAGATTCGACAGCAACGTCACCTTCACTCCCGACCAGGCTCAGTTCAATGGCAATCCGCCGAAGCTGAAGGCCGCGGACGTGCCGGACGCTCCTGACCTATTCACCGCGATCCAGCAACAGCTTGGGCTGAAGCTGACAGCGGAGAAGACGGCGGTGGATGTGCTGGTGATCGACCATGTAGAGAAACCGTCGCCGAACTAGAGCATATTATCCAAGGGTGCCGACCGTCACGCCACATAGAAATGCGGGGATTCTTCCCCTTCGACTGCGCTCAGGGTCAGAATGACAATTCATTTTGTTCCATAGCATCTGAGAAGATGCAACGGCCGCGTCAACACCCGCGCAAACGTCCCCTCTCGCGTCCATGGCGCGATTGGCTGGCTATAGGTTTAGACCTCGCCTTGGCTTATTGGTCGGAACGCCGTCCGAGCGAGGAGTTGGAGTTCTCCGGCGTGTTAGCGCCTGAGGTTACGTGAATCAGGATGGGGTCGAGCAACTGGAAGCGGACGACCGACTCCGAGGGGATCTGCACCTGCTGGCCGCGGGTGACCGTGTTCGCGCCCGCACCTGCACCGGCGCCCGCTACTGCGCCGATCGCTGCTCCCTTGCCGCCTCCGATAATGCCGCCCAGGATTGCGCCCAGGGCCGTTCCGCCACCAACTTTTTCCGCGGTGTTCTTGCCGCGGCCCTCGCCCTGCTTGGTGTAAGGCTGGGTGGAGACCTCGATGTGCGTTCCCTTGCGGTCGATGGCTATGAGGGAGAGCGTGAGCAGCGCGCTTCCCTTGTAGTGCGTTGCGTCCTGCGCCTCGTCCACATGGCCGGTGACCGGAGTGCCCTGCGGCAGCACGACCAGGCCGTCGTCGATGAGGTCGGTGGCGATCTCTCCGGTGAACTTGTCGCCGGCCTTGGTAGAGGCGCTGTCGAGGGTTTGCGTAATGCGTACCGGAATCACCGTGCCGGCGGACAACGTGATGTTATGCACCACGGGGGCGGGGGGAGCAGGCGGCGGAGCAGGAGCTTGCGCCTTGGCCACGACAGGCGGCGGCGGAGGCGGGGGTGGGGAAGGCAGCGCGGCGGGTGGGGTGCGCACAACGGGCACTGGCGCGGGCGGTGGCGTGGCCGCGGCTACCATCGGCGTGGGCTTCCTGGCCTTTGCAGAGGAGGCCGGCGGCGGGGCCGTTTTGACAGCGGGAGGCGGAGCGGCCGCGACGGGCGCGGACTG
Organism: uncultured Acidobacteriaceae bacterium; assembly: GCA_963834805.1. Classification (GTDB taxonomy): domain Bacteria; phylum Acidobacteriota; class Terriglobia; order Terriglobales; family Acidobacteriaceae; genus Edaphobacter. The sequence goes on along the minus strand of CAWIDB010000008.1, from coordinate 23,951 downwards.
CACGACAAGGTTATCGACCACCGTCTTGACGCCAGCGATCTGCGATACGTCGCTGGTGGTGATGTCTCGCGCCGTGTCGCTGGTGACGGTGCCGTTCAGCGTGACAACCCCAGCGGCCGCCGAGGCCTGGATGGTCTGTCCGCTGAGGTTCTGGTCGGCTGCGAGGGTGCTTGTGACCTTCGCGTTCAGGCTGGCATCATCTGGGGCTGTGGTTGGGCCCTTGCAGCCCGCCAGCAGCATGGCGAACGAAAACGCGACAACTGCGGTGCGCGTAGTGTGAATCATTCTGTGAGCGTTCATGGTTTCTGTGTCCCCCTCCGTGAGGTTGGTTGCCACATCTCCATTTTACTCGCGAAGATACGCATAGGGAATGCGCTGCGTGCGGGCGATGCTGCTCGGCTCAGGGGCCGTCAAGCTACGTCCCAGACACCCCTCCGGGGGTGCATCTGGCCCCTCTTTATTGGTAAAGACGCCCCGCGCGGTACTATAGTTAGCATCCTAGAAGAAGTGCGGCAGAGCGGCAGCCTCCGTTCGCGACAGGGACTCTACGGAGATGGAAGAATCGGGAGCGGAGAACCGCCAACCCTGAAGGTTGGACAGGAGAAGACAATGGCAGACAACGAATGCGGATGCGGAGCATGTGGACTGGGATGGTTTCTGGCCGGGTTGGGGATCGGCGCTGTGATTGGCGTGCTGTATGCGCCGAAGGCAGGAAAAGAGACACGCGAGGACCTGTTGAACGGCGCGCGCGAAGCCCGGGACAAGGCTGCGGAGTTGGTGGAGCAGGGAAGACAGAAGGCCGTTGAACTGGTGGAGGAGGGCAAGCGCCAGGCGCAGGAGACGATCGACAAGGGACGCGAATACTACGACAAGGGCCGCACGCAGTGGACCCAGTACGTGGAAAAAGGCAAGAGCCTGATCAACGAGCAGCAGGCCAAGGTGGAGGCCGCGGTGGAGGCAGGCAAGGATGCCTATATCAATACAACCACCGAGCCGACTGCGTAGCTCCTTCGTGCTGTAGGATGCGGATGCAGCAGGATTGCAGCCGCGCAGATGGATCAGGCAGTCGCGCGGGAGATGCTGCGGGCTACGGTACGGAAGGGGACAAATGGCGATGCTGGCGATGTGGTGGCAGGACACGGATGCACTCTCCGCGGTCGATACAAAACTTTTGGTGATCTTTGTGGGGTTGGTGGCGCTGGCCCTGCTGGTGCAGGCCATCGCGCTGATCGTGCTGGTGGCCAAGTCGGTCAAGGCCATCAAGGGACTGGCGGAGTCGGTCGATGAGCTGAAGCAGAAGGCGCTTCCGTTGATCGATTCGGCTACCGAGATCAGCCGATCGGCGCAGTTCATGGTCTCGGAGACCACGCCCAAGGTGCGAGCCATCGCCGACAACCTGGTGGAGACCAGCGACCTGGTGCGCGGCACGGCACAGCATTTTGAAGAGACGCTGGCCGACGCCAACCTGCGAACGCAGCGCCAGGTGGCGCGGGTGGACGAGATGGTGAGCGCCACGCTGACCGCTACCGTCGAGATGGTCGAGACCATTGGCAACGGCATCCGCGTGCCCGCGCAGAAGATCGCGGCGCTGGTGGGCCAGGCCAAGCTGTTTGCCGAGGGCCTGCTGGCCAGGATCAAGTCTTCCGCAGGATCGCGCTCCAGCAGCTAGCGGCGGACGGTCAGAGTGGGGCGCCGCTGCTACCATGAAGGTGTGCCGTCTTCCGTCCGCGAACCATTCAACGAACTTTTGAACGATACCGCGCAGCCAACCATCGGCTTCGTCTCGCTGGGATGTCCGAAGAACTTGGTGGACTCCGAGGTGATGATGGGGCTGCTGGACCGCGCCGGCGGACGGCTGACCGCTCGCGCCGAGGACGCGGAGATTCTGGTGGTCAACACATGCAGCTTCATCGATTCGGCCAAGCAGGAGTCGGTGAACGCGATCCTGGAGATGGCGCAGCACAAGGTGGCGAATGGCGGCAAGGCGCGGCGATTGATTGTTGCGGGATGCCTGGTGGAGCGCTACCGAGATGAAATTCGCCGCAACATTCCCGAGGTGGATGCGGTGGTGGGCACCGGCGAGCTGGAGGCGATCCTGGAGGCGGCGGGACTGAGTGCGCCGGCCTCGCAGACTGCGACGAGTTCGCCGTTTAACATTCTGGTGAGTCGCGCTGCCAGCGCCGTACATCAGCATTCGCATCCGACGGAAGTTGGGACACAGTTGGAGAATGTGAAGTGGCGAGCCGAGGGCGATGCGCGCGAAAGATCGGGCCGCTTCTCGCGTGAGCAGTGGCAGGGCGCCACGGCAGCGCTGCCGGAGTATCTCTATAGCGACGAGACGCCGCGTATCCTCACCACACCGCGCGCGTCGGCGTACATCAAGATCGCCGAGGGATGCGATCATCCATGCAGCTTCTGCATCATCCCGCAACTGCGCGGCAAGTTCCGCTCGCGCAGGCTGGAGTCCATCGTCGCCGAGGCCCAGCGGCTCATTGCGCAGGGCGTGCGCGAGATCACGCTCATCGGCCAGGACACGACTTGCTACGGCGAGGACTTGGGACTGCGCGACGGCCTCGCCACGCTGCTCGATGCGCTGGCCGTGCTACCGGGGCTGAAGTGGCTGCGCTTCCTCTACGCCTATCCCAACAAGGTGACCACGCGGCTGCTGGAGACGATTGCGCGGCACGAGACAATTGCCAAGTATCTCGACGTGCCATTGCAGCACGCCTCGCCCAGTGTGTTGAAGCGGATGAAGCGCGGCGGCACACCGGAGGTATTTCTGCGGCTGATCGAGAAGGCGCGCGCGATTGTGCCGGGGATCGTGCTGCGCAGCACGTTCATCGTCGGTTTTCCCGGCGAGACGGCGGAGGGCTTCAACGAACTCTGTGAGTTTGTTACGGCGGCGAAGATCGACTGGCTCGGCGTCTTCGGCTACTCGGACGAGGAGGGCGCGGCGGCCTTTGCGCTCGACCGCGCGCTGAAGGTGCCAAAGCGAACCATCGAAGCACGGCGACGGCGGCTGATGAAGCTGCAACAGAAGATCAGCGCACGGGCGAAGGCCGCGTGGGTGGGCAGGGAAGTGGACGTACTGGTGGAGGGCGAGAGCGACGAGACGCCGCTGCTGTGGCAGGGACGCACCGCGCTGCACGCCCCGGAGATCGACGGCAAGGTGCTGATCAACGACTTTGGCCCGCACGAGACGCTGGTCCCCGGCACCTTCTACCGCGCCGAAATTACCGAGTCGCACGACTACGATGTGGTGGCGAGAATTGTGGAGTAAATTAACTTACGCCCCTTGATGGAAGATATATGTTGACTGTCCCGCATAATGTAACTATATTTAGTTACAAGGACGACTCCGTTTGCCAAAACGAGAAAAACTGCTGAAGCGATTGGCGTCCCGACCGAAGGACTTCAGATGGGCGGAACTTGTCTCGCTCATGACAAGCCTGGACTTTGAAATGGAACGTGCGAGTGGGTCGGGTCGAAAGTTTGTGCATCCCGCCACTGAGTCGACTCTGTTCATTCACGAGCCGCATCCGGCCAAAGTGCTGAAGTTGTATCAAGTGCGAGACGCGATTGATTTTCTAAAGAAAGAGGGGTTGCTCCCATGAGTGAGACATTACAGTATCGCGGATACGATGGCTCGGTTCTCTACAGCGCCGAGGACAAGATGCTTCACGGCCGTGTCCTGGGCGTTCGCGACATGATCAGCTTTGGCGGCACGGATGTGCGGTCTCTGGAAAAGAACTTTCGCGATGCTGTCGACGAGTATCTTCAGTTCTGCGAGAGTCGCGGTAAGACTCCGGATGTTCCCTTTAAGGGCAGCTTCAATGTTCGCGTGCCGCAAGACCTCCATAAGCGTGCCGCGCAGTATGCCGAGGAACACGACCTCAAGCTGAATGCCGTGGTGCAGGAGGCCCTGCGCGAGTACCTGACGCACGCTGAATAGCAACGGCCCGTATCCCACATCTCAGAGGCGAGATGTGGGACACCCGGCGCCCGGCATGGCTAACAACCTGTTAACGATCAAAAAATCGGCAGCCGTGCTGCAATAAGTATGCTCTTGCGGTGCCGCCCGAGACCTTATCGTACATTTGATCGAAGCGCGACTGAGGGTCCCGTGTTTGCATTTCCCCGTCGTGCATTAGTACCTGGTAAAACTGCCGCACATTATTGGGGTCTTTCAAGTAGAGTGAAAACTCAGTTGTTAGCTCTGCGTCGAGACATTCTGTATTGGGTGCAAGATCCCCCTGCCTCGAGTTGGTCCTTGATGCGGTCCATATCCCGCTGATCGGCGTTCATCAGGGCTGCATATCGCTCGCTGTCTCCGATGAGCTGAGTTGCCTCCGCCATGCTGGGCCCAAAGAGGATGTGGGTGTACGGCAGTGCTCCCAAAGCGATTTGATAGTCATGCAGAATCTCATGGACATCATAGGGGCCGATCTCCGATTTCAAGAGCAATGAGTAATCTGCCATGTACTGCGTGCGGCACCCGACTGTGTATCCACCGGCTCCACTGGGAGCGCCGCTCTTACTCCATTTGTCCTTGTCGTAGATGATGTACTGGACGGTGGAGCACCAGTCTTGCAGGTGAATTCCAGTGATCTGCTGATAAGCGGGAAAGACCTTGCATGCTTGGTTTTGCGCAAAGACAGGGCAGAGGGCTTTGGTTGCTGGATCAGAAACGTGCGAGCAATCGACCTGAAAACGGACCGGCAATGCCTGTCCTGCACATTGTGTGACGGTGCTCTTGTCCTGTGCTCGAATCGGCGCACAAAAGAGGACTGCTATGCACAGCGCTCCGCCTGAACCAAGGAGCAACTGTCTCACGTTACGTTTCTTCCCGAGCAGGCGTTCCATATAGAAACCCTCGCGTTACCAGACAAAAGTCGCGACCAGAATACACCTGTGCCGATGAGACGTGGCTGAACTGTGTAGTTCTGATCGTCCCGGCTAGCTACGGAGCAACGGTAAGCGTGAGGCCGTCGACGGAGCGGACGGTGAGTTGGGTTCCGGCGGGGACGGGTGGGGAGTTGGGCGGGAGCGTGGCCTTCCATATCTCGCCGCGGACCTCGACCTGGCCGATGTGGGACTGGCCGGCGGCATAGTCGGGGGTGGGTTGGCCGGGGATTGGTTCGCCTGGCGCGGACAGTGGAGTGATGGCGATGGCGATCTGGCCGAGGAGAGCATCGGGGCCGGTGAGGCGCTTGTCGCGCAGCGCCTTGAAGGCGATCCAGGAGAGGCCAAAGGTGATGACGCCGAAGCCGAAGCCCGCGCCGGCCGCCACGCCGAAGTGGACGCGCATCTCCGGCGATGGCCCGTTGACCAGCGTGGCCAGGCCGAAGATCAGGCACAGCACGCCTGCTATTCCCAGCACTCCGTGGCTGGCGAACTTTGCCTCCAGCACCATGAGCGCCAACGCGGCGAAGAGAAGGAGCACAGCGGTGTGCTGGACGGGCAGCAGGTTGAGGCCGAAGATGGCGAGCAGCATCATCAGCGTGCCCAGTGCGCCGGGGACGATGGTTCCGGGCACGTTGAATTCGAGGTAGATGAGCAGGCCGCCGCAGAGCAGAAGAAGCACGTCGAGGTCGGGGCTGGTGAGGCGCGTCAGCAGACGCTCGCGCGTGGAGGGCGGCAGGGGATCGATGGTGGCGTGGGTAAAGTCGAGCTTCACGCTCTCGCCATGGAAGCGCTTGATGGTGCGGCCGTTGAGTTGCGCGAGCAGGGCGTTATCGTCGGGCGCGACTACGTCGATCAGATTTAATTTGAGCGCTTCAGCTTCGCTGAACGACTTGGAGTTGCGCACGGCGTCTTCGGCGTCCTTGGCATCGCGGCCACGCACGGTTACATACGACCGCAGAAAGGCCGCCGCATCGTTCTCGATCTTCTGCTTCAGCACCGGGTCCATGGTGGTGCCTTCGAGGATGGGGTGGGCCGCACCGGCTTCGGTGCCGGGGGCCATGGCGGCGACGTCGGCCGCCTCCAGCAGAAAGAAGCCGGCCGAACCTGCGCGGCTACCCGACGGCTCGATGAAGATGATGACGGGCACCTGCGATGCCTCGATGTCGGCGACCATCTCGCGGGTGGAGTCGAGCAGGCCGCCGGGCGTGCCCATGGAGATGAGCACAGCCTCGGCGTGACGGCTGGCGGCGTCGTCCAGCCCGCGCTTCATGTATTCGGCGGTGATGGGCTGGATGGTGTCGTGGATGGTGAGCTTGACCACCAGCGGCGGGGCTGCGGCCTGCGCCGGTGCGGGCTGCATGGAGATAACGGCGAAGAGCAGGACGAATGAGATGAGTGACCAGCGTATATCCCACCCATCGCTAACCACCCCAGCGAGCAAAGACAGCTCGCCGGGGGCCCCGGTCAACTGCGATGGATGGGGCACCCGAACGTTTGGCGGAATACTTGGAAGACGAAGCAAAGGACTCACCTCAGCGGCTTGATGGCCTCGCATTAACCATACGGCAACAGGCAGGCCTCGCGCCCAGCTTCTTTGCGGCGCAGGGTCCTAAGGAAGATCCTGGCCGCGCTGGGCGAGGGTGGATTTGATGGCCAGTGCATCGGGATTGTCCGGCTCAAGGCGCAGCGCATTGGCCACATCGGTGGCGGCCTCGGAGAGCTGATTGGCCTGCACGTCGAGCCGCGCAAGCACCAGGTCGGCTGCAACATTGGGGGCGAGCTGGAGCGAGATATGAGCTTCGGCGCGCGCGTCGTTGGGCGATCCGCTGCGCTCGCGCACCTGGGCGATTCCGGCGTGCGCGGCTGCGTTGCCGGGGTCGGCGGAGAGCGCGGTGTGGAACTCCTGCTCGGCCTCCGGAAGCAGCCCCTGGGCAAGATAATCCTCGCCCAACTGGGTGTACTGCACGGCCTGCTGGGCGGGCGGCAGGGTGGCCATCTGGATGGCGCGCATCTGGTCCAGTTGGAAGGCCGCCTGACGGAAGGACGCCTCCGACCAGGTGCGGCGGATGCGCGTGGTGGGGTCGAAGCCGCCCGCGCTCATGATCGACTTCAGGTTGGCGGTGGAACCGTGCGTGGCCTGCAGGCGTGCGAGCATCTCCGCTGCCTCGGGATCGTCGGAGTGAAGGTTCAGTGCAGCCTGCACCTCGCGGGTTGCCCCGTCGATGTCGCTGCGGCCGAGCAGGGCGACGGCCAGGTTGAAGTGGTAGTCGGCGTCGTTGGGATCGGCGGCAATCACCTGTACGAAGAGCGCCGCGGCGTCCTTGCCCTGTCGGCTGTTGGCAACACCCTCGTCGTTGACCACCTCGGGCAGCGGCAGGCTGGCGGCCACGAAGGCAAAGGCGGCGGCGGCCTCGGCGTACTTGGCGATGTTGAAGCGCGCCAGGCCGCGATAGAAGTTGGCCTCCAGCGCCATGCGGTCAGTGGGCGGCACTTTGGCCAGAGTGACGGCAGCGGCATCGTATTGCATCGCCGCGTACTGCTCCTTGCCCAGAGCAAGCAGCGCGGCGCTGTAGTTGGGCGTCTCGGCGACGGCAGCTTGCAGCCGCTTGAGCCGCTCCTCCTGGGTGAGCGCGGTGGTGCCGCGAATAAAGTTCTCGAAGGAGCTGAGGCGCACGCCGCCGGAAGCCGCCAGGAAGGTCTGCTCGGCCACGGCGAAGTGCGGGTCCATACGCTGTGCCACCTTCCAGGCAATGGCGTTCTCGACGTCGAAGAGGCGCGACAGTTCGCTGGAGTCCTCGAGCGGCTGGGACATGCTGAGCTGGTTCACCTCCAACACCTGCGCCTTCACCTCGATGCGGCTGTCAGGGCTTCCCGGATTGATGACGTTGTAGCTGCCCAGAATGACGAAGTCCGCATCCAGGGTCTGCGCGATGCGCAGGGTAGTGGCCCGGCTGGGACGAAAGTCGCCCGGCAGTCCCAGGTGCTGCAACGCGTATTGGCGGTCGTCCGGGCTGATGGTGAGAAAGCCCGCCGAGGTAAAGCGCTGGTCCAGCGTGTAAGGAAACGAATCTCCAATCCAGTTGAGGTTGGCCTGTCCGGAGCGGTTATCGAAGGGCAACACCAGCACCAGCCGTCCGCCGGGCTGGCGAATGTCCGCCGGGGAGCTGGCTTCCTCACTGGACTGCGCCTGGGTTTGGCTTGCCGCGGGCGTCTGAACCTGGATTGCGGCCGGTGCGCCCCACGCAGGAAGCAGGAGCGCGAGAGGAAGAAGTCGAAGGAGGGGGTTGGGCGGAATTTTCACAGTATTTTGACGATTATAGAAGGCGCGCGGGTGGTTCTGCCGCGTGCTCTGTCGATGGGGGCACCTACAACGTGATCATGGTCACAGCCTAACGGCTCTAGCAATGACAGAATTTGAATGCGACCTCGTATTCTTGGGTCCGCTTTACCGGCTATCCCAGGCCGGATTCATGGAGAGAGAGATGTCGCAAGTTTCGAGTTCATTTGTTGCCGATCCCGAATTGATACAGGAACTGGAGAAGCGTGCGAAGCCTATCTCGCCTGGTTCGAATCGCGTTCTCTTCCAGCAGGGCGATGATCCCACCGGCGTCTACCTGCTGAGGAAGGGGACCGCGAAGTTGACCAGCCGGTCGGATGGCGAGGAGATCTTCAACGTCAAGGTGGGGGCCGGCTCGCTGCTCGGCCTGCCCGCAGTGGTAGGGATGAAGCCGTACTCGTTGACGGCAGAGGCACTGGAAGACGCTGAACTCAGCATGGTGAGCTGCGCCGACTTTGTCGACCTGATACAGACAGAGCCGTCGTTGCCGTTCCGCCTGTTGCAGGTACTGGCGGCGGAGGTACGGTTCGCCCGCGAGTCGATGGCGCATCTGTGAGCCAGGGACGAACCTTAGCGGCCATATTTTTTCATTGTTGCGGGAAGCGCAGGACAGCGACCCACTCGCTGCGGATGGAGGCCTGCCATACCACCTCTCCGTGCAGCAGTGCGGCGGCCTCGGCGGGCAGCACATCCTGGTGGAAGTCGAAGTAGCGCGCGTCGTCAGGAACGTTGCGATGGGCCAGGTCGATAGCGCCGGGCAGCGGGGCCCATTTTGTGGAGAAGAACAGGGCAGTGTCGTAGTCTCGGGGAGTGGCTGCGGAGTTCTCCCTCTCGATCTGCTCGCGCGAGAAGTTCTGGATGGCGACGGCCTTGATGGGGAATTTGGTATAGCCCAGCTCGGGGCGCTCCAGCTCGGAGTAAGCGGGCCACGCGGTCAGCACCGTTGCCTGCGGCCACCTCTGCGCGATCAGAGCCACCGCGCGCTGGTGGAGCACGATCATGTCGCGGTAGGTAAGATTGTCCTCGGGCGCGAAGGCGTAGGGCGGGTTGATCCAGAGGCCGGCCAGAAACGCGGCGGCGCTGAGCGCGGCGATCCACTCCCAACGGCGCATGTGGCGCTGCCACAGCGCAACGCATACCAGCAGGACGAGCGGATACATGGGCAGCAGGTAACGGGTCAGCAATGCACCGCCTAGCACCGAGAAGGCGATCCAGTTGGCCAGCAGGATGACGGCGACGGCGTTCAACACAGGCCGCGCCAGACGCGTGCGCGTTGCAATGGCCGGCAACAGCAGCACTGCCACCGCGCATAGCACCGGCACAAACATATTCATGTGCATTGCGAGGTGCAACAGCCGGTGGTAGAGGCAGAGCGCGATGCGGTGCGCGTCCAGGTTGGCGGTGGCGTTGTAGCGCAGGTACTCCGGGTTGCCGAAGACGAAGCCGGTGCGATGGAAGTGGTACGCGTACCAGGCCACGAGCGGAAGAAGAGGAGTGAGCAGCGCGACGATCCATCCCGTGTGCGCGCGGCGCGGGCCGGGAAGATTGCGTTCGCGCACGAGCAGAATCGCCTCCCATAGCGCCAACGCCGCGGGCGTGACGATCGCTGTCTCCTTGGACAGCGCGGCGAGAGAGAAGAGAATGGCGGCGTAGATTTTTGTCCGGACGAAAATCAACGATTCAAAATCGGGATGAGGTTCTGTAAAAGATTCAAAGTAGAACGACAGTCCCCAGAGCGTGAACGCGGCGGCGAAGATGTCGGCGTGGGCCAGCGTGCTCTGCGCGAACCAGATGGGATAGAGGCCGGTGAGCACGGTTGTGGCGATGGCGGGCTTGGCGCCCAGCAGGTTGCGCGCCAGGCGGAAGACAGCGAGCAGCGCGGCGGCAGAGACCATGCATATGAAAGTGCGCGTCCCGCTGGGGACAAAGCCCGAAAGATGCCACCAGCCCGCCAGCAGGATGGAGGGAAGCGGAGGGTGCGCATTGGTGACGGTGGAGACTGGAATCAGGGCACCGCTGCGGAAGAAGTCCCACGCCGCCGGGATGTAGTAGCCTCCCTCGTCCCAGAAGTAGGGCAGACGGAGCAGCGTCAGGTGCGAGAGATAGACGGCGGTAAAGAAGAGCGGATAGAGCATCCACAGAGGCGCGGGGGCAGGCGTGTCACGCACTGGATCTCGGTGCCGGAAGAGGGTCCTCACGGTCTAGTGGACAGGACCGCCGGGCGGTCCAAACTGCGGCTCCAGGGCAAGCTGTCCGAAGGTCTGCTCATACTGCGCCAGGTTGTGGTCGAGCACGTTCCTCAGCGCCTTGGCCTGCTGCGGGCTCAGGTAGATGCCCTGGAAGTTCTCGACCTGGACCTCTTCCTGCGAATCGCGATGCATGGTGCCGAAGACCAGGAAAAAGTCCCAGACGCTCATGCGCACCTGCACGCTGTTGGCGTAGCTGTTGCGGTAGTCGGGAGAATGAGTGATGGTGACGGTGTGCGGTTCCGCTGGCTGCTTGGGTTGGCTCATGGGGCTTTCGATGCGATGCTGGTGCGATGGTAGGCCGTACTCGGTGGGTTGGTGCGAAAGGGGGGACTCGAACCCCCACGGATTGCTCCGCCAGATCCTAAGTCTGGTGCGTCTGCCAATTCCGCCACTCTCGCGTTGATTACAAACGGTTTACATCTGATTCTGAAGGTCCATTAAAACCATTGTGGAGACTTTGGAGTCACTCCCCCATGTTGACCACAAAGGCCTGCCGGACCTGCTCTCGCTGCGTTAGGCTTCATGTCTCTAGCTTGACCTCCCAATGTTTCAACGCTAAGCGGGTGGCGAGCATCAGTCAAGGCGGTGAACACAAACTGGCACCGTGAGGAGGCCAGCAGCGGAACCAGTGCGCCGCGCATTGGCTCATGGATGATGGGCGTCCGGCGACGGGCCTGACGCTTCAGGTCACGCCTGACTTCGATCTCTCCCTACATTCCATCTTCGCCAGCTTTGTCCAGAAGGTGCAGGCGGTCGGTCTGGAGTGCGAGGATCTCGCCTCGGCATAAGCCACAGTTCCTGGCCAGGATGGAAGCCGACGCAAGGGTTCCCACCCTATCCTGACGAAAATATTGTCAGGCACAGATGTGGCTTAGGGGTATAGCCCAGACTGACGGTCGGGTGAGCGCATGCAACCGGCACTGAGCGGGGACCGTGGAGCGCACGGCACTTTACCTATGCCATTACGCTGCTGCAGGAGAATATCCAGGAGGAGCGGAGGTCTGTGCGCCAGGTGTTGAATCTGACAGGATGAAATGTCGCGGGGAGGGAGTGGGTTTCGTGGATGGATGGAATAGTTACTGCCTGGATGCAGGGTCCGATTTACTGGCAAAAGGGAAGGGCATTGACTGTACTTCGTTCTAATCTAACTATCAAGACAATTACTCAGTATGGCAGTAATTGGGTAAATATTGCTTCGCCTTTATCTGCAAGTGTCAAAGCTAGGAATCTCAGGTCGCTCTGCAGTAAGTGATCTCCGTGGAGGAAATCAATGAACGATCATCCATTTCGCAGCATTGGCCGGTTGGTGCTGACAGCATGCGCCCTCAGTCTTAGCGCAGTAAGCCTGGGTGCACAGAAACCCGCCACCGCATCGGGGATAAATCCGTCTCACACGGACATTTTCTTGGGATACTCGTACCTTGGTGCGCACGGGAACCTGCAGCCTGCGGGGATTTCGTACTCCTCCATCAACTTAGGCGCGATCGGCAGCGCCGCAATCTATTTCAACGATCATGTGGGTATTGAGGCGGTCCTCACCAGCCATCCGAGCGGCGCGAATGACGGCGCGACCGGGATCTCGGCAGGTATGATCTACCGCCTTGCGAAGCAGAACTTCACCCTATTCGGGCACACCTTGTACGGCACCGAGAGACTGGGTGGACCAAACAACGATACTCCCGCCGCGCTTGAGCATGAACCCTACACATGGGGATTGGGGCTGACGGCCGGCGGAGGGTTGGACTACAACATGCCGTTCCTCGACAACCGCTTCAGCCTTCGTCTGGTGGAGGCCGACTATCGCTATATTCACGAAAACTTCGGTACGTATGTAGGAGTTCCGACGAGCGGAGTTCTGGGCGGAACTACGAACCTGAACGCGATTGAACTGAACACCGGCCTTGTGGCCCACTTAGGCAACCTGGAGCCGCCCAGTATGGTCTCCTATAGCTGCTCGGCCTCTCCGTCGACGGGCTTCCCCGGCGACCCGATCACAGTGACCGGCATGGCGATGAACCTGAATCCGAACCCTAAGAAGGTTGTCAGCTACACCTGGTCGACGGATGGGGGCAGACTCTCCGGAACATCGAGCACGGCGACTGTGGACACCACGGCCGCGTCCCCGGGCAGCTACACGGTCAAGGGCCATGTCTCGCAGGGTGTTAATCCAACGCCAAACCAGTACGCGGACTGCTCCGCGACCTTCACGGTGATGGCGTTTGAGCCGCCGACGATCAGCTGCTCAGCGAGTCCTTCGTCGGTCAATCGTGGCGGCAGTTCGACGATTACGACCAGCGCGGTCAGCCCGCAGAACCGTCCTCTGACCTACAGCTTCAACGCAACCGCCGGCTCCATCAGCAGCGTCACGCCTTCGGCTACGCTTTCAACAGTGGGAGCGGCTCCGGGGCCGATTACTGTGACCTGCGGCGTATCGGACGACAAGGGACATCGCGTGTCGGCGACCACAAGCGTCAAGGTGATTGCACCGCCACCTCCGCCGCCACCACCCCCTCCACCGGCTCCGATGGCGTCGAGCCTGTGCTCGGTGAGCTTCCAGCGGGATGCCAAGCGCCCGACGCGCGTGGACAATGAAGCCAAGGCCTGCCTGGATGACATCACACTCGCCCTGCAACGCTCCCCCGACGCCAAGCTGGCCCTGGTGGGCAATGAAGACGCCAAGGAACAGAAGGTCGGCGCCAGGGCAGCGAAGAGACGCCATCCTGAGCCGAGCCGGGCCGCGAAACGTGCCGTCAACACCAAGGACTACCTGGTGACCGACAAGGGCATCGATGCATCGCGCATCCTGGTCTACACCGGGACCGACGACGGTAAGACGGTCACGACAACGCTGATCCCCTTGGGCGCAACCAACCCCTTCGCAAGCGACACGACCGTGGACGCGAGCACGATCAAGGTGGAGAGACGCAAGCCGATCCAATAACGGGTCGCGTTGCACTGCCTCTGAGCGACAAGTAAAAACGGCGGAGATAGGATCCAATCCCGCCGGCGCTTGTGATTGCGATACTCGCAAATAGCATCTTCGGCAATCATCTCTTCCGCACCCGGAAGCTCGAGATCGCTAAAGACATTTCCGTTGCTTTCGATGCGATCGTGTTTTAGCATATTGTTTCTGCTCTACAGTGTGCAATTCAAGGGCACGCTTCACCCTTTGTACTTATGTACTCTTTATCCCAGGAGCGACCCATGCATAGCGGTCCGTGGCATGTTCTCCATGTGCTCTCGAACCATGAAAAGCGAGTTGCGCAGCATCTTGTTGTGCGCTCAGTGGAACACTATCTGCCGCTCTATACCGAGCGTGTCAAGTGGACCGACCGCATCGCAGTCGTGGAGCGGCCGCTCTTTTCAGGGTATGTGTTTGCCCGTTTCTCGCCTCAGAGCAGGCGCTCTGTCATCTCCATTCCCGGCGTACTTCACCTGCTGGGCCAGGAAGAACGGGACATGGTAAGCTGCGCGGAGCTCGACAGGATTCGCACCGGGCTGGCCAGCGGACTGCTCCTTCGTCCCCATGGCCTCGTCGCTGTGGGAACGCGGGTACGAGTGCGGGACGGCGTCTTTGCGGGGGCTGAGGGCGTAGTGAGGGAAATGCGCCGTCAGTGCCGGGTCATCATTACCCTCGCTGCGGTCCATCTGAGCTTCTCGCTCGATGTGGAACTTGGCGACCTCGAAGTTCTGAAGATACCGGTAGCCAAGGCAGGAATGAAACCGGTATCAGAATATGGCAGTGCAACCATGCGTAACATAGCATGACTGCAGCCACGAAAAAGCCTGATCCAGAGGGCTGGATCAGGCGTGTGTGGTGGTGCATACAGTACTATGCGTCGCGTTCAGTTAGGCTAGGTTGCCCGCACTGAGTGCATAATGTCAGTCAGGAATAAAAACATTGGCGCCAACAACAATAGACCACGTCACCTTTACGGGGGTAACGCGGTCTTTTATGATTCAGCCCTTATGTGCACAGTGCTTGTCTTTCTGCTGCTGTGTTTTCCTTTATGATCGGCATTCGAACTATCGCGTGGTGGGTAACTCCGCCGATCGCGAGATAGTAACTTGATTCTGGATCCAACGATAGGTCTTCTCCAGTCCCTCGCGCAGCGGGCGCGAGGGCTTCCAGCCTAGTTTCTCAGCAATCAGGCGATTGTCCGAGTTCCTGCCTCGCACTCCCAGGGGTCCGGCTATGTGTTTGATCGTCACATTCTTGCCTGCGATTTGCATGATCATCTCCGCAAGCTGGTTGATGCTTACCATTTCCTCGGAACCAATGTTCACGGGACCGGTGAAGTCCGACTCTACGAGCCGGCGAACGCCCTCAATGCACTCGTCAATATACAGGAAAGAGCGGGTCTGGCTGCCATCGCCCCATATTTCGATCTCGCCACCATCGTCCACTTCGGCGATTTTCCGGCACAGGGCTGCCGGGGCCTTCTCCTTGCCACCGGACCAGGTGCCATCCGGACCGAATATATTATGGAAGCGGGCGATGCGAACCGCCGTTCTGTAGTTCCGCATATAGGCCAGGTATAGCCGTTCACTGAACAGCTTCTCCCAACCATATTCGCTGTCCGGCGCGGCGGGGTAGGCAGAATCCTCAGAGCACTTGGGGTTCAAAGGGTCCATCTGGTTGTATTCCGGGTAAATACAGGCAGAGGACGAGTAAAAGAACTTGCGCACCCCGGCCTTGACGCCAAAATGCAGCGTATTGAGGTTGATGGTGGCGGAGTTGTGCATGACGTCGGCGTCGTGTTCCCCAGTAAAGATGTAGCCGGCGCCGCCCATGTCGGCGGCGAATTGGTAGATTTCATCGATACCTTCGACGACATCAGCCACTAACCGCTGATCCCGCAGGTCGCCGACGATAAACTCATCGGCTGGAGGGATTGTGTATTCGTGACGTTTGAGGTCTACGGCACGGATCCAATGACCCTCGGCTTTTAGCCGTTTCACCATATGCCCACCAATGAAACCACCGGCGCCGCTGACAAGGATTCTCTTCATTTGGCTCCTATCTCAAAAATACGTATGCCGACAAAGACTATAGGGCTCCATTGAGCTTCACAAGATGCATAGCGCCGTAGTATCCCAATTAAAGCGTCGTCGACCGGGAGGGATCAGGGCTCGCATTATTGTCCGACTTTGCTGAGGTGCGCATCCTACGGAGGTTTAAACCGAGTAGAATGCCCGCAATGACACCAAACAGGTCCGCAAGAACATTCTGGGGGCGAACGATGGGCCCTGAAATAAGCGTCCGCAGGGGTTCGAGGGCGATACACAGACCGATTACGGCCATCGGAAGCAATATACTGCTTCTTCCCTTCCAGGCGACGGTTGGAAGAGAAGCAACCGTTGCGTAGACAAGGAAATGTATCCAGCGGTTCGTGTCGTAGACAGCAACGACCGGATAGATCGAACTGCTGCCTGGGAGAATCGACATCAAAAAGATTCCGCCGATCAGCACATACCAGAGATAACGTACTCGCATTCTGGTCAACATAGACATCCATCCTTACTCATGGGAAACAGATTTTATATTGCTCAGCTTTTGGTTAAAGGCGCGTGAAACACAATCAATGAAAAGCACAGCGGCTGCTCCTCGGCTTCTGGCACCAGACTCACGCCACAAGCTGATATAGCCATGGCCAGGAAAGTCTATACGGGCCTGCCAGCCTGTATTGATTCCCCATCGGTGTATCACATCGTCAAGTTGGAATTCGATTCCTGAGAATCCAAACTGGGGATAAGTACTGTAAAGCAAGTCCCAGCATTGCTGGAGCGTTATGTCGGAGTGAACTTCGCGTTCGAATGCATCAAGGGCGAGATGCGCGCTGAGTATCGTGCGGAATGCTCCGCCGAGAAACGCTCTGCGGGCTGTACTGAATTCGTTGTAGCCAAGGTGCTGTATACCCAGCCAAGAGGCGAGGCAGACAAGCACAATCACGAAATCGCGGTTGCGGTTCTGATTTACCGTTAGCAGAAGAGACGCCGTAGCGCACATTCCGCAAATGCCATAGATAACCAGCACAAGACGCCGGGGCGTTAGCCCTTTGGAAAGGAGTTTGTGATGAATGTGCGCGCGGTCGGCAGTAAAGATCGGCTGTCCAGTGATAAAGCGACGTAAGATAGCAATAACGACATCGAGAAGGGGAACAGCCAGAACCAGCAGGGGTGCGGTCAGACCCAGCAGTGTGGCGGACTTCTCACTCCATACGACGCCAAAACATCCGAGCAGGAATCCCAGGGGCAGGCTCCCACAGTCGCCCAGGAAGATGCTCGCCGGATTGAAATTGTAGCGAAGAAAGCCTAGTAGAGCACCGGCTAGTGGCATGACGGCCAGCGCCATGGGATAGTTGTGGCCGAGAATGGCCGCGATGAGCATGGTGAGCGCGGCGAACAGGCCGACACCAGCCGCAAGTCCATCTACACCATCGATAAGATTGATCGCATTCGTACAGGTAACGATCCATAAGAGGGTAACCACAAAGCTGACGGCGACACCGGAGAAGGAGTGTCCTGCAAGAGCGCTAACGTGGATGCCGCCAAACCATGCCAATACTCCAGCAACCACTTCAACTGCTAACTTTTGCCAGGGACGAAGGCTAACGATGTCATCAATGAGCCCGATACTAAAGACGACAGCAAAGGCAGGAAGAAGGTGGAGAACAAGAGGCAATCCCTCCCCCCCGTTTGCGCCCGAGGTTAATCGAGCCACGAGAAGCAGGCCGTATGTAAGGACGACCGCCGCAAATATAGCCACGCCTCCCATTCGTGGGATCGGCGCGCTGTGTATCTTGCGCTTCTGGTCAGGCTGGTCTGCGAAGCCAAAACGCCGCGTCAGGTTCCGGACCAACGGGGTCAGCGACAGCGACAAGACAAACGATACAAGACCGAGAAATAGAAGGGAATACATCGCGGCACCTTGATTTCTTAGCGCAGGATGTTAAACAAACGGATCGAAAAAGACTAAAAAGCTTGGTTGTGCGAAAGAGGCCAATTGGGAATCCAGAATTGACTCGGGATCGCATGGGTACGACCGATCCGGGTTATTCCGGGGGAAGGGTAGGCTAAAATTCACGGTCGCGGATTGGGACCAACTGGGACGAAAGGCCGCAGACTGGAACCGGCACTAGCAGGGCGCTTATAGAGCATTGTCATAAGGGGTGCCTCGATCCAATTGTAACTGAGGTAACCGAAGAGAAGAACAAGGGGAAGCGAAATTGCATAAACAAACAGGATGGAAAATGGAACGCGCGCAGCAAAACGAGCAATCACGCGGCCAACAACCTCAACTATGGCAAGGTGCGATAGGTAAATGGAATAGGACCAATCACCGACGGCCTTAAATGGGTGAGCAAAGCGTAAGAAGTTAGAACGCTCAAGCTCCATGATGCCTAGCAAGAAAAGGGCGGCGAAGACGCCATAGGAAGCTAACCGGGTCCAGCGGGAATTCTCAATCCAAAGCTGGTTGCTGCCATGAGCATGGTAGGTCCAGAAGACGATCAAGCTGAGCCAGAGAATAGAAATGGCTACGAGAATAGTTCCGACACTAGGATGGAGCGAAGCTTTGTGATAAACATGAAAAATGAGACAGCCGGCGAGAAACTCAAGGATCAAGGGGCTGGTAATAAGGACGAGAAGCGGTGATTTCGAATCGGTGATCAACAATGCGGCCGCAATGATGGCTGCTCCCCATATGGAAAGTAAAATGGGCGCAAGGTGTTCTGAAACGAAAAGCAGGATAAGGAAGAAAATCAGGTAAAAGTATATTTCGTAGCTGAGGGTCCAACCCTGACTAATGAGCATGCTGGCATTAGTTGGAATGAGAAGAAACGATTGAACAATGTCGACACGATGACCTGTAGAGTTATTGAACCATAGGGGATTGTATAAGTATCCAGCCAGGAAAATGGCGGAGTAAAACCAGTAGATCGGGAAGATACGAAACAACCGGTGCTTGAGGAACGTGCCTGCGCTGCGAGGATTGGAGAACTGTCCTACAGTGACCGTGGAGATGACAACGCCACTGATGACAAAGAACAAATCAACGCCAAGATTCCCAAACTGGAAGATGCCCGTCATATCCGTTGCAAAATTCTTTCGCTCGACGTTTGAGAGGTGGACAAAGACAACAAGCATGGCAGCAAGGCCGCGGCAGGCCTGGATGCTGATTATGCGTTGTTTTGATTTCGACACGAGCGGCAGGATTGAGGTATTGGTCAAGGGTGCCTCTGTCTAGGCAGCGTACCACCGTCAAGCTTGAATTGGAGTCTCATGTTTAAACTCAGCGTCGATCAAATCAAATTGCTCATGAGCGGCACCGAAAATCCTGGTCTGTCTCTGCCGTCAAAACCGAAGAGATCCCGGTCTTTATGGGAGCCAGCGCCTGAGCGCCGCTTACAATTGTGCCGACTGACAACCGTGGCATTACTAATCCTACTGGCGCATTACCTCGGCGTACACTCTGTCGAGCGCCGCCATTTTGTTGGACCATGAATAATCCCAGCTACGTTGAAAAGCTTTCTGCGCAAATGCTTGGCGCAATGCCTCATCCTGGTAAAGTGTACTTAGCGCATCGGCAAAGTCGGTACTGATCTGGCGTAGGGAGCCCAAGTGAATCTTAATGCCGCACTCGTCAGTTACGAGATCGGCAAAGCCACAGTGATTGAGACAGACGACGGGCAGGCCCAGCGATATAGCCTCCACCGCGACGGTAGAAGTTAGGTCCTTAAGGCTGGTGATCGCGAAGACGTGCGAATCCCTCATTACTGCCATGGATTGGTCGCGTGGAAGCCATCCATGCCAATGGCAACGATCATCAATTCTGAGTCGGGACGCCAGGGATCGCCAAGCTCTATTACAAGGACCATCACCAAGTATTTCGATGCTGTAATTGAGGTCTTTCGGTAAACGAGATGCGGCGCGAAGAAGTAGATGCAGAGCCTTTCCCGGCAGATGTGTGCCGCTCCAGCAGATTCTGAAGAGTTCTTTCTCGTTCCGTTGTCTTGGCTCCGCAACTCTGAGCTGTGGTTGGCCCACCTCGCAAATCACGTAGCTTTTTACTCTAAAGCGATCCCACAACTCTTCCTGAATCTCCGATGTGGCCGAAATAATTCCCTTACCAGCGGCTCGCAGTGCCCTTCTGGGCCCTTGCAGTATCCTGAGCTGCAGTGAGTTAATGAGGTTTCGCCCAGCATAATAGAGTGCGCCGTATAAACCTAGTGCGGGGAGCAACCGCCATGGAGTGTTTTTCACTCCACCGATCGGTCCCCAAACAAACGGAATACCAAGACGGTAAAAACTACCAGGGAATCTCCATCCGACATAGGTGATGAGATGCACCAGGTCGTAGCGGTTTTGTGCTATCTCTCGCTTAGCCTCCGCAAAGGCATATCCAAGCCAGTCCTGATAGGTGAGATTCATCAGCGGCTTTGCCGGCGAGCTTTCGATCTTGAGCCATAACCCCCGCGGGCGGTAATGCCAAGGGCGATTCTTTACATAGATGAAGCGCGGGGTATTATAGCTGAGTGCTTCGTGTTCTCTGAGATACCGTTGGATATCGCCATAGTTGTAATCTGCTGTGATTACGGTTACGTCGTGACCTGCGGAAATGGCATGAACCCAACCCCACCCCACACCGAATTCAGACCCATTGGTTGGATTGCAGGCATAAGCGATGGCAAGTATTCTCAAGCGAGTCATATCTCGCGGTATGCCTCAGCGCCCGCTGGCTTTTCCGTTTTACTCACCCAAGATGGGACTGCATAAAGCGCCTGAACCGGCTGACGTAGCCGCTTGGCTTTCAGTTGGATGGTCAAACTCTCGAGGTACACATACACCGCGACCATGACCAGCAAATCGACAGAGAAGCTGGCCGTGGTAGTCTCCGGGATGGCGCGAACGGTGAAAAACATCATCACGGTGCCGGACTCCAGCACGCAAATACGATCCTCCGGACTCAGCCGTGCTCTCTTTTTCTGGAGCCTGAATAACAACATCCACCCAGCGACCCAGGAGGCGAAATACGGAATGGCACCAAAAATCCCGCCATTAAGCATTGCCTGAAGGTATGAATTGTGGACATGCTCTCCAATGACTAGGCGATCCGTCCATTGGCCACGCCCAAAGAGCGGAGCATCCTGAAACGCGGCCAGGCCATGCTCGTAGGCGCGCGTGCGGCCGGTCATGTTGAGAAATTGCTCTCTGGTCTGCCCTCGTTCAAGATATGAAGTGATTTGGTTCGAAAAAGTGGCCGGAGAAACCATAAGAATAATCGCGACAAGTGACACAACCGCGAATGGAAGCGCATAGCGTCGCATACGGGACGAGATAAGCAGAGCGAAGAGCAGTGCCGCCACGGAGCCGAAGACAGCGCCGCGCGATTGCATACGGTACACGATGAAGAAGGAAACCGCGGCAGCGCCAAGGAAGAACGCGATGAGGCTAGGACGCCGGGTGTGGTACGCCCTGACGAGGCACACCAATCCTGAAACTGCCGCCCATCGGGCTACCCCAGATGCACGGGAGAGCCCGTTCAACTCAACAAGAACGCCAGCGCCATTAGTTGCGTCACCGAACACGGAGTTTCGAGCCTGATCCCACATTTCCATTTTGAGCCTTAATTATGAAACCTCGGATCGTCGCAAACGTCAATATTCATAGGGGTGTGAATGCGATGAAGACGCTCCGGAGGTCAATACCCAATGGGTGAGATACAAAATCGGCCCTTTCAGCTCTCCTTCAACGCCTCTCTCAAGGTCGAGTTCCAAGGCTCCCGCGTCACTTCGGACGGTGGCCTGATCCTGGTGCGCGAACTCGACGAGCGGCTCGGATTCGGCGAATTGATCGCGCAGCATCTGACCGACTGCCGTGGGAAGAACGCGCAGTTTTGCTTCGCCGACCTGCTGCGGCAATCAGTCTATAGTCGCTTGGCTGGCTACGAAGATCTCAACGACGCCGAGAGGCTTTCCCAGGACCCGACCTTCCGGCTAATCAGTTCGGAAAATATCTGGGATCGAGGCGTCGCTCTCACCTCGCGGTTGCAGAGTTTCGAGACCGAGATACTGGCCGAAGACGCGAACTTCGCCGGGCTGGCGGGGCTCAGCCGGGCATTGATCGCGAAAGCGGAGGCGCTGGATTCAGGGTACCGCACGGTCCTGGACATGGATTCGACGGAGATTCCGGTGTACGGAGAGCAAGAGCAGAGCGCCTACAACGGGCATTTCGAATCGACCTGCTTTCACCCGCTGCTGCTGTTCAACCGCGAGGGCGACTGTCTGGCCGCCAAGCTGCGGCCGGGCAACGTGCACAGTGCGGACGACTGGGAAGAACTGCTCATGCCGGAGATCGAGCGGCAACAGAAGCTGAGCAAGGAAGTGGTGTTTCGAGCCGACGCCGCCTTCGCCAAGCCAGAGATTTACGAGGCGCTGGAAAGCCGGGGCGTGAAGTACGCCATCCGTATTCCGGCCAACGAGAACCTGGAGCGGGATGTGGCCGAACTGCTGCCGCGCCCGGTGGGGCGTCCCAGTCACAAACCGATCGTGTGGTACAAAGGCTTTCTCTACAAGGCCGCCAGTTGGACGACGGCACGGCGAGTCGTGGCGAAGGTGGAACATCATGCCGGGGAGTTGTTCCCGCGCATCGGATTCATCGTGACCAATCTGGAGACGCCGAGCCGGGCGGTAGTACGGTTCTATAACAAGCGGGGCACTGCCGAGCAGTGGATCAAGGAGGGCAAGCAGGCGGTGAAGATGACGCGGCTAAGCTGCCACCGTTTCCGGTCGAACGAGGTGCGGCTGTGGCTGAGCGTGATCGCATACAACTTGGGCAACCTGTGGCGGCGGCTGGTGCTGCCGAAGGGAGTCGAAACGTGGTCGTTGACCAGCTTGCAGCAGCGGCTGGTGAAGACCGGCGGGCGGCTAGTCAAGCACGCTCGGTACTACTGGATGATGCTGGCCGAGGGCCACCTGACGCGGCGCCTGTTCGCAAGCATGTTGCGGCGGATTCTGGCTTTGCCGCTGCCGGCCGGATAGGCGCGCAAGCCAGGCGAAACCAATCTGGACGACGGAGGGGAGTTGAGGGAGGGGTGTCTGAGAAATCGCTTCGAAATCAGGCAAATCACGGCTTTTTGGCCTGGGCAGAGGACCCGCGGGGCAGGAAGGGGGCTTTGCCGTTGGAACGAATGCGAAAAAGGTGGCGAGCCGGGCACTCAGGGGTGTATTCTTTCGTCGCCGGACAAGCAAAATGGAAATCCCGGCTTAGGCGGATTTGCGCGCACGGCCACTTGTCTTCCTCGCCCTACCAGGCGCCTTCCTAGTCCCGTTCTTCACAGATCCAGAAGATGCAGCCCGCGTTTTGAAAGCGTAGACTGTTGACCGCCCTGACATCTTCTCATCAACCAAACGGATAATGGACTCCTGCTCGGCCTTGCTGAGTCCAAGGCGCACGCCGAGTTCGTCCAGCGTCGGCATTGGGGTCGTGATGATTACGGAGTGGGCCATATCAGTTCCATTATACCCCTTTCCGCGTTTCCGGGCGCGGGGGACTCTTGTCCAACGCAAGATGAGCCTGGAGCCGGGAGTTGATTCCAACGCAAGATGAGCCTGAAGGAGTCTGAGCGGGCAAGCTGAGGATGGATGATCAGCGTGCTTGGTGCAGAGAAGTTGAGCTTGGTTGAGATCGAGGCATTTCTTGCGGCCTCGGAGAGTGTGCGGTTTGCCGGTTGCGGCCGCACGGAGATTTACGGCTGGGTGGAGCGCCTGCTCTGCCATCACCAGTACCCGCTTCAGCAGCGGCGGTCCAAGGGGCTTCTGCGGGCCTACGTTGAGCACATGACCGGGCTCAGCCGGGCGCAGTCCACGCGGCTGATTGGCGGCTATGTTCGCACCGGGCGGGTTGCCGCCAAGGCCTCCGGCCGGCCTCGATACCAGCGCCACTATACCCCGGCGGACATCGAGTTGCTGGCCGAAGTTGACGAGGCGCACGAGCGGCTCAGTGGTCCGGCCACGCGGCATATTCTCAAGCGCGAGTTCGAGGTCTACGGCAAGGCTGAGTTTCAACGGCTCTCAGCTCTGTCCAACGGCCACCTCTACAACCTGCGCCACAGCCCGCGTTACGGCCTGCGCTTGCGCCATTTTGAAAAGACGCGGCCCACGGCGGTCTCCATCGGTGAACGCAAAAAGCCCGCGCCTGACGGCCAGCCGGGCTTTCTGCGCATCGATACCGTGCATCAGGGCGACTCGCCCGAGGGCAAGGGAATCTACCACATCAACGTCGTCGATGAGATCACGCAGTGGGAGGTGGTGCTGGCTGTCGAGCGCATCTCGGAGGCCTGGCTGATGCCCATGCTCAACAGCATCCTCCAGCAGTTCCCCTTTGTCATCCTCAACTTCCACTCCGACAACGGCAGCGAGTTCATCAACAAAACCGTGGCCCGGCTGCTGGATAAACTG
>CAWIDB010000007.1:0-854822 GCA_963834805.1 uncultured Acidobacteriaceae bacterium | reverse complement strand
GCTGATACCCAATGATCGCGGCAACAATGAATGTTGCCACCCATGTCACCTGGAGCAACTGCCTGGCAGATTCAACGGGATCGCGTCGATCGACGAAAGTCCACGCCACGAGTATCGTAGCAACAAATGTCATCGACCAATACAAGGCCCACAGCGGGTCCGGGGAAAATATGGTTGCCAGCGCCGCGAAGGCTCCATACACCATGAGTAAACGCGATGGAGCATTTCTTGGCAGATGGAGCTTTCTGCGGCCAAGGAGAAGAAGGCCGGCGACAGGAAGCACTGCGAACGGGAGAAGGGCACGAATCAAGAGATTCCAGTCGTTGGCGTTATTCGGCGACTGGATATTCCCCAATCCCGTGTTCAGGTTGAGCCAGAGGCACACCCACAGGATCAGGGCGAACGCTGGTGCGTGACACAACCGAGAAGATCGAATTGAAACAGAGCGAGTAAAGGCCATCTTGACTTTAGTTGACCCAACAGAATTGGTGAAACAACTCAGCAATTCTCAAGTTGGTTGACAAACTGGCGAAGGAGAGGGACCCAGTCGAATTGTGATCTGACCAAGGAGGCGGCCTGAGCCGATAGGCTCCCTGATAGCGACGGATCGCAAAGAAGCCGAAGAAGTGCCCCTTGGAACTCCGCATCGGTTTCAGCGTAGAGGACATGTTTGTCGCCTTCAAGGTTGAGGCCCTCTGCTCCTTTTCTCGTCGTTACAACAGGGAGCCCAGCAGCCATGTACTCCAGGATCTTAAGCCTCGTGCCGCTTCCCCTAAAGATTGGCGCCACTCCGATTCGGCAAGCGCAAAGGACCGCGTCAAGATCACGCCGTGGGAGAACGCCTGGGCTAATTAGCCAAGGCGGCGAGCAGGTCGGGCCGCCACCTGTAACAACAAGGCGCACATTGGGCCGTTGCTGATGCAAGGCAGGCATCACTTGCTCTACAAGAAAGCGAACTGCCTCCGTATTTGGAGGATATGCATAAAGCCCCATAAAGAGGATCGACTCATCTGTAATGCCATATCTTTCTCTGACGGTATCAATCCCGTCCGGTGTCATACGGTTGGCGCTACAATCAACTCCGTTTGGAAGCAACTCCGGCAATATCCCATAAAGCGATGAAAAACGCTGACGGTCTTCTTCTGAGACCGCAAAGCTTAGGTCGCATGTCGTAAGAATGTGCCTCTCTGCCCAACGAGTGAGAGCGGTAACAAATCGGCTGTTGCGCTCCTGCCGCAGAAGATATTCAACGTTATGCGCATGGTAGACGATCTTAATGCCAGGTACAGTTGCTCGGAGCACCATCTCTATGAGTGCAATGTACACCGCCCACGAAGCTCCTTCCAGTACAACGCAATCAGTCTTGAATTTAACAATCTCGCTTCGAATCTTGAATATAGATAATGGAAGACTAAAGAGTTTCGCGATTCGCGATGAGACACGTTGCTGCAGGCTGACAATAGTTAAACCTGGTACCTTCTCAATGGCGTTCGTTTCAGCATACTGCACGAGCAATGCTGTGCAAGGCGTTAGGTGAGCACAACTATACGTAACGGAAGCAGCTCCAGAGACAGGAGGATAAGCTTGATACAGGCTAACAAATGCTAATTTCATGAAAGGTCCAACATGCTTACAGTATCGAGGATTCATTCGCACACCCGGTGCGAGGGCCCGCGCGAGCCTCTACGCAAAGTGAACTCGGTCATCTGCACTTTACAGGCTAACCGATCAGCCTAAAGTAAATCTTCAGCGCGAGTCCCGTTTGAATAGCCTTTTCGAGATTTCAGCGTAAGCTAGCGGTATCCCATGGAGAATGCTCCCGGGAGTCTTCGCAAAGTCTACTATTGCTTGCGAGAACATTCTGCTATGAAGCGCTTTCCAAGGCCTGTGTCGTCTAAGTCTCCTTCGTGCTTCAATTAAAGCACTTCGGTCATCCCCCTGAATCCAACTTGTGCAAAGCAAACGGTCACAAGCGGCAATTTCCTCTTCAACTTGTGCAAAGCGACTGCTATAATTCCCATCATGCACGCGATAATAGTAAAGAGGCTCATTAATCATTTCCAGGTGAAGCCCACAGCGGTAAAGGTCCGCAATAAACTCCAGCCATTCTGAGCCTGCTTCTTGTTGGCGGATCCCGTGTCTTCGCAGAATTGCAAGCGGAAAGAACGGCTTGACGTCGATTCCAAGCCGAATAAAGTCCGCTAGCTTGGGAAGAATCAGGATGTAATCAGACGGACCCTTCGCTCTCTGCACGAGAGTCTTTCCGATAAAAGGATATTCAGCATCTCCGAAAAAGACAGACAGGTTTGATCCCATAAATGCTGAGGGGCTTTTCGCAGCCTGTCGACTCATTAGCTCAATATAAGTCGGGGCAAGGATATCGTCAGCATCGAGCACACATACCCAGGTGCCATTTGCTGCCTCAAACGCGGTATTTCGAGCGGCTGCTGGTCCGCGGTTATGCTGATGTTGGATAAGTTGTCCGTAATCGCCACACAGCGCTTGGGCAACGCGGTAGGTGTCATCCTGCGATGCGTCATCGACGACAACAATCTCGAAGTCCTGTACCGATTGCGCTAACACGGATCTGATTGCGCTTGTAATCGTTCGCTCGGCATTGAAGCACGGAATCACGACCGATACTGTCGGTTTCACGAGCTATTCCTCATTGTCGCTGACAACATCAGAATCCAATAGCATGCGGATTTGTGCGCTACTACTCCAAGTATTCAGACCGCGAGATTAAGTAGTCGCCATCGGAGCAGTTTCCGCGTAAAGGCCGTCATCCGCGATGCTGACACATTCCATAATCATGCGGTATCGGTACTAGTACGCTTCCAATGGCGGAGATGGGCAGCCAAGTATTTCAAGTATTCTATGACACTTAGCAGAAAACGTCTTGACAAAACGGGTTGTCGTTTTAGATCAAGATAGATAATCATGCGGACGAACTCTCGTGGCGCTAGACCCAATAAGCCTGATAGCTGCAACAAAATCAGAGATAACCCCACGACATACCCAAGATAACCCACCATTTCTCTACGAAGCGCTGCATTCCAGTTTGAGAATACCACCCCGAAGTGTAAGCGGGGCCGTTCCACCGCACATCCAAGCGAATAAAGAAGACAGCTCCATCCAAGCAATCGCTTTCTTCTATGCGTAAGCATTTCTTGTTCTAACAAGAGTTGTATTCTTTCGTTCAAGAACTCGTTTCTCCAAGTAGCATAATTGGCGCCAGAAGTTTTGGAACACTGAGCATTCTCGTGGATTCGCACATATCCATCAATGATATTAATGTGCTTGATTAGAGCCCCTGCAATAAGCGCCCTAGTATGGTACTGGAGATCATGAGAGGACTTCCAAAAACCATAGTGTGCTACAGCTTCTCGACGCCAGATCGGACCCGATGTGAGCCAAGGCGAACGACTCGTTAGGAAGGCGTCCAGTGGGTCAACACCCTCGTTCAGGTGTGTTGATTCGACACACAGAGCATGGGATTCTCCTGGCGTCTGTCGGAAGTACTCCATATCGAATGCGATTGCATCCATATCGGGATATTGCTCCAAGGCTTTGATTCGTATTTCAAGCGATGTCGGAGCTAGTAGGTCGTCTGAATCCAAGAATATTACGTATTGTCCACATGAAGCTGCAAATCCTTGGTTTCTTGCCTCACCTGCTCCACCAACCGGACCGGCACGAAGCACAGGTCGGATACGAGAATCGTGTCTCGCAAGCTCTTCCAGGTTAGACCAGGTATTGTCGTCAGAAAGATCGTCTACTACAACAGCCTCCCAGTTCAAGTATGTTTGATTCCGCACCGACACAAGAGTTTCGCTAAGAAGCGAGCATCTGTTCTTAGTTGGGATGATGATGGAGATCAATAGTTGGTCCTGCATGCCATCCATGTAATGCTTTTCCTTCTCGTCGCATCAACGCGGTTATGCTGCACCAAATCCTAGCCGTCGGTCGTCACGACTGTCACATTAAAGTACCACCTCAGCGACTCGATAAGCCACATTACACGCTGGCCCGATCCGCTGCGGCCTAGTTTGAGGTAAATGCTACCAACCATCGGACGGCGCCTCAGATCTGGAGGAGTATAGCGGCCTGATTCAAGGGATGTATTTGACAGTGTTAGAGCTGATGTCATTTGTGATATTCAAATGTGTCTTTACACGAAGGATGATCTATCAGGAGGTCGATTGCATTGTCTGTAATGAGTGCTGGGCTAAATGACCGTCTGTTTGAAGCAGTTGAACATCCGCTTCATTGTAGGTGGCTGCAATTTGCTGGTCATTTCCATCACCGTATGTTACGTTCTTGTAAGAGAGTGCAGTCTGCTGCGTCCTCGGTACCACATGAAACGAAAAATAGGGCAATCGAGGAAGGATTTGCCGGACTTTATAGCCAGATCGAAGTGCCTGAACGTGGAGCCATAGATCATCTCCTTTGGGACAGCAGGCCTCAAAGGCTATACCCGCCCTTTTCAATACCATCAGAAACGACGAAGGATAAATCACGCCCATGACTCCAAGGGCAAGATTACGAAAACTCGGGTAGGTGGAACCGCATAGTTTGTAATCAGCGTATTTTCTGATCCCATCTTTATCTACATCGACCACATAAGCCCAATAACAGTTCACGGTGTCTGGATATTCTCGATTGGCTTCGGTCAGCTTTTTCAGCCAGTAGCGCGGATACAAAACGTCATCGTCAGCGGTAACAAGAGGAGTGTCAAATGCTTCCCGCGATTCCACATACGGGTAGTACTTTGTGTGCGGCCCATAGTTCTTGCAATGCTTGACTTCCAGTCCGCGTTTCTGTAGCCGCCGAATCTGTGTGGGAAGATTGCGAATCAAAGCCTCATCATCGACCCACATAATCAACCTTGATGGCCGAACATTCCCCCTCGCAATTGACTCAATCGCGTAGTAGACCCTTTTGATTCGCCCCTCGTAGGTAGTCAACGAGACGACAGGACCGCCCGGCTTAGTCACTGGTTTACTTCCGAACTTGTTGATCAGATAAAACCGGACCAGATCGATAACCATGATAGATTCGCGAACGATTCGCCGAGGAAGGTGAATGATCCGTTCAAAAAAACGATTGCAAAACATGACATCTCCAATTGCACGGACTATAGAGTTAAGATGTTCTTATCAAGGTTGCCAGGACATCGAAGCGTAAGAAGCGCGGCATGATTGCCTATTGCGTTGCGCTCCAGTTCAGGGAACCCTGACCACAGCCCGCATATTCTCACGCACTACTCGCAAGCGATCTTTTATAGGAACGGGAAGTCGATTCCACCATGCCGGTCTCAGATCATGTGCAAGTGCACAATGATCTATGCATTCCGGAGACCGTGTTTGCCCAGGAGAATTCACAACCTCGCAAATCAACTCATGGTACCGGTCACACATTGAGTCCAGGCTATTTCGGGTTACGGATACCTGCGCCTGATAACAAAGGGAACGTAAACGGTTCAGATTGGAGATCAGGCCTAGAAGCAGTTGCGTGGCAGCCTTAGTATCCCCGATTGAAAACAACAGCCCGTTGACTCCATCCTGGATAATTGAGTCGGTGATGCCTGCCAAGCGAGACGC
This sequence comes from uncultured Acidobacteriaceae bacterium, assembly GCA_963834805.1. Lineage (GTDB taxonomy): Bacteria > Acidobacteriota > Terriglobia > Terriglobales > Acidobacteriaceae > Edaphobacter. Next base: position 849,219 of record CAWIDB010000007.1, on the reverse strand, counting down.
AACGGGAACGCAACCGGCTGCCATCGCTTCGATAAGTGCTATAGGATAGCCCTCGTACTTCGATGGAAACAGGAAGATGTCGTGCTGGCTCATCAAGCGCGGAACATTTTCAGAAAGAGTCCATCCGGTGAAACCTACCCGATCAGCTAGCCCTTTTTGGGCAACACGCTGCCTAAGTTTAGGAAGATCTACGCCATCGCCACTTATTGTGCATTCCCATTTGTCAGTCTTTCGTGCAAGTCCATCTAGTATTTCAGGGAGCCAGAATACCCCTTTACTTGCGTTGGAGATGCGGCCGTGGACTAATATTCTCACACGACCTGTGAGGCGTTCCTTCGTTATGCGAGGTGGATATGCTGCAATATCGATGCCATTCGGAATGAATTGTATGTGATGGCCTCGGAATCCGTATGAGTAAACGAGATCCTGCTCGATCCTTCGACTGATCGCAACAGTGGCACTCACATAATCTCGGACGGCTCGGGCAGCGCGATAATGCGCTACTGTGGTGCTATGTAGAATAAGAATTTTGGGAATGGATTCCGGGAAATAGCGGATCGCATTGAAGTCTGTCTTATCGCCTATGGCATGGCAAAGAAGAACATCGGGGGAGATTTCGCGCAGCCGGTTTGCCAGCGCTTTGGTTCTCAACGACATATCGTCTGTGTGCGGGGCCACAAGGTCGCCGGGGCTTGCTTCAAAGCCGCCTGCCTGATTAAGCCGGGCTGCCAGGGGGCCAGAGGAGAGCCAGGTGAGCGAGCACCCACGCTGAGCCAGGCCCCGCAATAAATCGAGGTGAACCTGATATGCCCCGCATGGAAACGGGTTGATAAGGCTGATAATTTTCATCGTTGCTTCATAGAGCGTTCGCTAACTCGCCCGGCTGGGTGCGATGGTCAGCGGAGAGGACAATCGGCTCATGATGTTCTTGGTTGTCTTGCCCGGAGCGGAGGCAAACGCGAGGAATAGACTTCGCGCAGCACGCGGGAAATTGTGTGCGCCGATGCTGACGAGGAACTCCCACGAGTATGCCTGAGCGAGATAGCGGGAACTGCCTATTATCTGCTTCAAGACACTATTTACTGGTGACAGCAGTTTGAAAGCGAGGTCGCGAATCCCAGCGGAATTGAGCTCCTCCACCTGGACGAGGCAGCCCACGGCGATGCTCGCTGCAATTTCGTCATCTAAGTATCCGAGCCGACGGAGGGCGGGAAGGAAGTCCTTCTCCTCTGCCTGCACGGCTTTCTGATCGTCTCGCGGTTTGCGCCGCGGAAAGCGGCCCGAATGCACAAGGCCGTAAAGGACTGTCTAAGGATTCCCAAAGGCGAACTCGAATTCCCATGCATTCTAGCTCAGCAGACGAAATCCGGTAAATTCCCGAGCCTATAATTTGCTGCCAGGCGAACCCACAGATCATAATCCTCTGCTTCCAGGATCATTGGATCGTATCCACCCGCGCTGAGTACCTCCGCCCGCCTGAACATGACGGCACTGTGCGCGAGGCAGCAGTAGCTCCTTCTCCGACCACGGGAGATGGAGATTCACGGTATTGAACCGGCTGCGAATCAGCACTATCTCCCATCGATCCGTGATTATCTCCTCGATGGCCCCTCCTGTAAGTTGTGAACAAAGCGTTCAACACCTGCGGCACAGACGACGGGTTCGATAACGGCAAGGCGAGGCATGTGTGATGAATAATGCTCCGGTTTTCGAATATCCCGCACTCGAACGCTCCCGCTGGTCGTTCGTTATGTGATTACTGTTTTCCATTTGCCCCGCCCCCGGCGGATCGTAATTTCCGGTAGAGCCCTCTTGCGGGTGACGAGAGTTTTTCCCCGAGGAGAACTGAAATGATAAAAATCATAAGACTGCTCAGGGCGGTCCAAGGCGAGACACGCAGCGCCTTGTAGAAAAACCTGCGCGCGTCCTTTTTCCGCGACCCGTGTTGCGCGGTGCGGCAGAGGCTCATGAGGCCGTTCGCGCGCGCCCGGGCATCAAAAAGACGGGCACTACAGAGATGACAATAGAGGACCCTCTCTCTCGCTTTTCTCACGTCAAACTCCCGGGTGGCGGTGAGCGAATGGCGATGTTCCCGATACAGATACAAGTCCTGGTGCAACGGAGCCAGCTGGAACCGTTTGGCGACCCGGAGCCAATAGTCCAGGTCTTCGACCAGAACGAAGCGTTCTTCGTAATCACCGATTTCGCGCATGACCTCGCGCCGATAGAGGAAGCAGCAGTTGATGCAGTTGCTATAGACGAGGCCGGTCGGGTTGCCGACGGGTTGCACGCGGAGGACATTCCCGTCTTCATCAATCAGGGTATAATCGGCATAGACCATGCCGACTTGAGGATGCGATTTCAAGAATTCCAACATAGTTGCGAGGGCCGGCGGACGATACAGGTTGTCATCCGAAGTCCAGGTGAGGAACGCCCCCCTAGCCTCGGCAAAACCGCGATTGAGCGACGCGGGCAGCTTCCGATTCCGCTCGTTGCGCAAGGATCGTATGCGCGTGTCACGGCCTTTCCACTGCTGAATGATGTCCGGGGTGGCGTCGTTTGAAGCATCGTCCACAATGATCAATTCCCAGTCTTGATGCGTTTGTTCGACACAGCTCTGTATGGCATCGTTTAAATAGCGGCTGCCGTTGCGCGTTGGGAGGACAATGGAAACGGTCGGATTCATTGATAAACCATTAATCATTATCGGCCACGGTCAGGAGCGTGGAGACAATTCTTGCAGCGGCTTTGCCGTCACCGTATGGGTTTTTTCCCCTGGGCCATTCGAGCCGCGCGGCAGAATTCTGCAGCAGGTGCGAAGCATCCTCGACAATCCTGACGCGCCCGGTTCCCACCAATCGAACCATGCCGGATTCGACCCCTTCAGGCCGTTCCGTGGTATCACGCATGACCAAAACCGGCACGCCAAAGGTTGGCGCTTCCTCCTGGATACCTCCCGAATCGGTGAGGATCAATTCGGCCCGCTTCATGAGATGCGCCATGCAAAGATAGTCAACCGGCTCGACCAAGGTGACGTTTTCCAAGCCGGACAGCAAATTCATCACTGGTTCCTGCACGTTGGGGTTCAAGTGAACGGGATAAACGAACTGAACGTTCGCGGTTGAAAACCTCTCCGCCAGGTCCCGTATGGCGTAGCACAATTCCCGGAACGGCTTCCCAAAACTTTCCCGGCGGTGCGCAGTGATCAAGACCAACCGTTTGCGGTCCAGATTGGGAACGGGACTTTTTCTCCAGTTGAAAGACCGCCTTGAGATTTGCAACAGGGCGTCAATGACGGTATTGCCGGTGACGTGGATAGCGGATGTATTGACACCTTCTGCGAGCAATGCCTGGCGCGCCCTTTCGGTCGGAGCGAAGTAAATGGTTGCGAGGGCGTCGGCCAGACAGCGGTTCATTTCTTCGGGAAACGGACGGGTCAAGTCGCCGGTGCGCAAGCCGGCCTCGACGTGGCCAAACCTGACGCGCCGGTAGAATGAAACCAGCGCCGCAGCCAGGACGGTGCTGGTATCGCCTTGGGCCAACACCCAATCCGGTTTGCATTTGGCCACGACACGGTCCAAAGCAGAAATTGAGCTTGCGGTAATCTGGGCCAGACCCTGGTCTGGCATCATCAAATTCAAGTCAAAATCCGGCCGGATTCCGAACAGGCTCAGGACCTGATCCAACATCTGGCGGTGCTGGCCGGTGACACAGACCAGGCTGCGGATGGTCCTGGGGTGTTGGTTCAGCTCTCTGACGACCGGGGCCATCTTGATGGCCTCCGGCCGCGTGCCGATAACGGACAGAACAACCATCCTGCAGCGGCTAGTTGTCATTTTACGTTTCATTTGCGCACGCCATGCCAGGCGATAAACAAGTCATCGGACTCCGATTGATCGTCATGAGAAACAAACGCAGAACGAACATCGGTGCAGTAACGATTCAGACAACGGGTGATTTCATCCCGGTCGAACCAGGTTTCCCATGGTTCAATCTCGAGGGCGCCCTGCCGCCGGACATTCTTGTCGACAATCACGATGCGCCCACCACTTTTGATGACCCGGCAAAGCTCACGGATGGCGGCTTGGGAATTGACACAGTGCTCGAGGGCTTCGACTGAAAACACGCGATCAAAGAATCCATCGTCAAAGGCAAGGTTCAAAAGGCTGCCTTGGCTGGTCTTGATGCCCGGGGGCACACGGAGCAGCATGGCGTCCGAAATATCCACACCCCAGATTTCCTCTGAAGGGAATTTCCCGTGGATGATGCGTGAGAAACGTCCCTTGCCGCATCCGGCGTCCAAAACCCGGCAGCCGGCAACATCGCCCAGCCCCTGGAAAATGGCCTGGAGACGCCCATCGTTTTCGTCAATGGCATCATGAAAGATTCCGGCATTGACTTGTGAATCGAAAGCCGTCCGGATATGCCAAAAAAAGGCATCCAGGAAATACTTGACGGCCCAACTGATTTCCTGGTCGGGAAAGTAGTTGGCCCCGCGACCGTAGCTGCCATAAAAACCGCCAGAAGGGTTCTGGAGCCGGCAAACACAATCAAATGCCTTCAACGCCTGCTCGCGCCTGCCCAATTTATACCAAACCACCGCATACTGGGCCAAACCAGTGGAACAGACCCAGTTCACGTCTGGATAAGCGGGAATAGAGCCATCGGTTCCTTGTAATTGCTCAACTTCCGCCATGCCCTTGGAGGCAACTTCCGGGTGCCCGAGATCAATCAGGGCTTCCATCACATAGGCATGAAAATGCGACAGCGTATCGAAGCGAGCGATGTCATCTTGCGCCAGATAATAAGTTAAAGCCCGATCAGCGGCCTCCAAATACCTGGGCTTATTAAAAGGCCTACCGGCTTTGCGCAGTGGTTCGACAGCATACAAATTTATTTTCTCATTGATCATTTTCCCGTTAGGAAGTTCCCAGAGTGTTTTGTCTGGTGTGGCGAACCTCCCGCTCGTCTCGATTTGTGTTAACATCCAGTCACATCCTTTTCGGATGGCCGACTCGAGTTCGGGCAGGCGGGGGAGAAGGGCCAGCAGACCCTTTAGAATCTGTCCCGTGTCGAAGGTATAAGGGGACAAGCCTTCGGCGTCCGACCACGAACCGTCGGCATTTTGGATAGAAACCAGCCAGCGAGCATATTGGACCGCCCGCTCATGCTCGCCCCAATTCAGGAGGGTGGGTATGAAGTAGCCGCTCACCTCGGGGTAAGCGCGCTGCTGGCGGTGAGTCACTTTTATGCCGGAGCCGGTGATGGTATTTTCTGCGACCCAATTGAGGGTGCGGTCGAAGCACGATTTCAAATCCACCTTGCGGGCGGCGACGGGCCAGGCGCGCGCGAGTTGGCGCATACCTATCCGGCAAGTGCGAAGGGGATGCCGCACGCGCTGTACCCAGCGATTGTGGCGAACCGCATTCAACACGCTCCGCGTACGCGAAGATACCTGTTGAGCAACTCTCATGGCTGTCCGCTCCAACGGCCCAATTCCCGGGAATCTTATTTCCTTTCTGGTAATAAATACTCACAAATTCTCTTGCAAGAGTTCCCGTCGGGAAATTTGTAAAAGCGATTTATGATATCGTCAGTGTAATTCTGCCTTAATTGACCTGATAGCAATTCGCGCAGAGCCGCACACAATTCATCTGACGTTTTCACAACTTTCCCAATTGCTGAATCCTCAAATGAAACATATAAGCTTCTACATGTGCGCAAATAGTTATCCAAATCAAACGGATAAAGCACAATCGGCCTCCGTGTAAGAATGAAATCAAACATTACTGAGGAGTAATCCGTAATCATGATATTGGCAAAGGTCATGAGTGGATAAACATCCAGCGACTTCTTTAAAAGAATTATCCTGCGCGACCTGGCTGTTTTGCTTTGAAATGCTCCTCGGTTTGAATCAGGGTGCAGCTTGATTAGAAAGGCAGCATTGAAAGCTTCACACAATTGCTCCAGGCGAGCCGCATCGAAGTATTGATCTGTTAAAACAAAATCGCCACTATCTCGATAGGTCGGCAAATACAGAATAAGCCGATCAAAACATGCTAGTCGATCAAAAAGATCAAGATATTCTCTATCTTTTATTCTACCCAAATAATCGAGAACAGCTTCTTTGTTCCAAAACAAAATATCGTGACGAGGATAGCCCAACTCGAGACATCGTTTCAACGGAACGCGGAACGCTGAAGAGTATCTCGAGCGGGATACAAACAAAGAAGTTGAGAGCATAAAGGTTGGCGTAAGATGTAAATATTGAGCAGTTAGATGTTTTTCCTTCCACGTCGGGTTGTGATAGCGGCGAGAAGATGGGCCTTCCATTATGTCAAACTCAATCTTTTTCAGAGGTGTACCGTGCCACAAGTTAAAACGCGTGGCTCCCCGGCATGTATACGAGTTGACATCTGAAATATATTCCATGTAAAAGTAGTACTTTGCACGCAGTGACAACCAGATTCCCTTGAATGACCAACGTGCTACCGCTGTCAGTCCCATTGACGTGATTTGAGTCAAAATCGTTTGGTCTTCCAATATCCAGACGGCATGCACGTCGGGCCTAGCGGATGAGACATACAGAAAGAGATACTTCGCATTATCAGAAATCCCAGGATCGCGCGTTCCGAATACCCAAAGGCGCTTATTGCGAGGAATTAATCCAGAAATAAAGTAGAGTATCCATCTGAAACACTGCGCCATAGGGCTCAAAAGACATCTGGACCTCCAATAAAGCGAACGGACGCATCTAGCCACATCCCTTTGAGCCGTTTTTAGTGCACCACCGTCGTTGACTTCTCGCCTAAATGCGCTCCGTAACCTGGTCAAGGCCGCCGTCATGAAGTCCCCCTCCTGGCGATTGGTCGATTGTTGTGCGTGGCAAGCCTTGCCGGCAGCAGCTCATCATTTCTTATCCTTAGAAGGACTTCATTAAGCAATGTGGAAGATGTTCCTTTGGTGTAAGGAAAATAAACAATTCTGACCCCAACCTTCGTGAATTGCTTTTCTAATTCCTGCCACCGCTCCGATTGATACCAGTCATCACCAACAAACATGACGTCGAATTTCATTTTTTTCCACATCTCGAATTTGTCCATGCTCTCCTGCGGTATCACCGCGTCCACATGGCGGATGCTGCGAATTATCTCCATTCTTTCAGTGAAGGGTATGATTGCTTTTTTAGACTTGTATGCGACCAATTCGTCTGTGGAGACGCCGACGATCAGCTTGTCGCACATCGCCCGGGCATTCCGCAGTAAATTCAAATGGCCGATATGAAATAGGTCGTAAACGCCAGTGGTGAAGCCAACAATCATACTGATTCTCCATCCGTTGATTTCATTCCTTATGCCAGCATGGCGAGATTAAACTCCAGCCAACGATCCATTGCAGGCAGCTTCTCATCGACACCGAAAGGAATCGATTCAAGCGAAACAGGGAATCCGACTTTTCTCCGCTGAACGATGGCTTCCGGCAGTATGCTTCGGAACACACGCTTCAAAGGGCTTTTAACTTCGCCGTTCATCATTCGATAATCGAACGCCACGCCAGCCATACGTTCAATTAACGGATGATGATCGACAAAGGGGACCCGGGCCTCTACTGCACAAAGCATGGTGGAATTATCCAACCGACGCAGCAGTCCGTGTAAGTGGGCCACTTGGAAGAAATTCGCTACGATGTCCACTGGATTCTTACGGTGTATAAAAGGCTCTAGGGCATCCTCAACGATCTCAACATCATCGTGAGAACCGTACGCATACATACGCGAAAACTCACGAACATCCCAAGATTTTGCCGTACTAGCCCACCTAAATACGCGATCATATCCAAAAAATAATTCGTCAGCACCTTCGCCGCTGAGAACTACAGTGTTGTATTTCTTGACTTCTGAGGTCATTTTGTACAGGAGAACTTCATTCGGCACAGATAACGGTTCGCGGCGCTTGTGGATCATCATCGCAGCCAGATCCACAAACTCTTCCTTGCCAATCAGTACCTCGTGGTGGGAGCCACCGATATGTTTGGAAGCAATTCGTCCCCAATCAAACTCATTATTGTCAGTGAAACCGACGGTCCACGTATGGGGTTTGTGAGCCAGCGCTGCCACTATCGTGCTGTCAAGGCCGCCACTCAAATACGAACCGACTGGCACATCTGAGATCAGCCTTTGCTGAACCGACTCAGTAATCAAGGAACGGAGTTCCTCGTCCGTTGGTGATTGCTGAGGGTGTTCGGGCAATTGCCAGTAACGATGAAATCTGCCCTCTGACAGATAGTGAGCTGCCGGAAACATTTGAATTCCTTCATAGAGTGTCCGGGAGTTAAAAAAGGTTCGCAACATTCGGTATTGCCGCACTCCAACCTCGTCGAACTTGGTTACACCTGACAATTCCAGCGCAGGAGCGATTTCAGAGGCAAGCGTTAATATTTCACCACGACGGTGAATGTAGAGTGGTTTTACTCCAAGACGGTCGCGCGCCGCAAATATATCATTGGTAACGGTGTCAAGGATAACCAAGGCAAACATTCCGTTTAGCCAAGAGAGAACTTTGGGACCGAAGCGTGCGTACAGTTCAATAATGACTTCCGTATCGCACGTTGTGCGCCTGTTGATATTATGTTTTCTGGCCAGTTCTTCAAAGTTGTAAACTTCTCCATTGTAGATCAATATGTGACGTCCATCTGCTGAGCAGAATGGTTGGTTGCTCCGGTCATCGAGATCAAGAATTTTTAACCTCTTGTGTCCAAGTTGCACGGCGCCAAACTGCGCGTAACCCTCAGCGTCTGGCCCGCGATGATCCATCTGTTGTAGCGCCGACAAAAATTTATTCTTGGACACATTTGGATCATTTGTAAATAAAATTCCGCACATAGCTACTTCAGCCTTGTATAAGGTTACGGATATCCAATTTCATTAAATCATTTGATTGCCAGAACTCCGGCAGTTAATGGAGCATGATATTGTGTGTCCCAATTCATGGGCAACGCCACCACCACATCCTGCCTGGCACCGCTCCACTGCGCGGCATGGCTGTACAATGTGCTGACCTCAAACGCCGGCCCTTCTCTGTCGTCGATGAGCTGCAAGTTAGGCACCCCACAAGCTACGCTCACCTGGTAGATGCCGGGACCAAGTAACGAAGGTGGAACAGTGATTTCAGCCGCGTATCGGCCCGGCTCGCGTCCGTTCAGCAGCTCTGGATTGACGTCAATATCGGCGGTGGCCAGAACATGAACGCGATGAATGTTCCAGAGATGGCAAACAATCTGCACGCGTTCTAACGGGCGCGGCAGCTCGTATTCGATACGAATACGAATCGGTTGTGCCAAGGAAAAGAAATCCAAACACCTTCCATCGCCATCACAGACCGAAACGGATGTGAACTGCACGGCGCAGTCAGGAGCGGGCTGATAGGCCACACGGCTGCGCCGTGTGCTCTGCTTGCCGAGATACTGACTAATACCTTCGCGGATGCCTCCACTTAAGGTTACAACGCCAGACTCAAGAAAGAGGGCAGTTTGGCAAATAGCCCCTAATGCTGTCATGTTGTGGCTGACAAAAAGCACGGTTCTGCCCTCTCCTGCCACATTCTTCATTTTGCCAAGGCACTTCTTTTGAAACTGAGCGTCGCCTACGGCCAGCACCTCGTCCACCATCAGGATACTCGGTCTGCAAATGGGCGGCGACTGCAAAAGCAAGTCGCAGATACATCCCGCTTGAGTAGTGCTTTACGGGAGTATCGATAAACTTCTCGACCTCGGCGAAGGCTACGATGGCATCGAAGTTCCTCGCGATCTCAGTGCGTTTCATTCCCAGGATTGCGCCATTTAGGTACACGTTGTCCCTGCCCGTGAGTTCCGGGTGGAAGCCCGTGCCGACTTCGAGGAGGGAGCCGACACGACCGCGAATCTCGACATGGCCGGTAGTTGGTTCCGTGATACGCGACAGCACCTTGAGAAGGGTGCTCTTCCCGGCTCCGTTTCTGCCGATCACACCGACGATTTCGCCGTGTTTGACGTTGAACGAAACGTCTTTGAGCGCCCAGATCGTGTCTTCCTGATGTTTCTCCTGGGCACCATTCCGCACTATCAGGGCGCGAGCTGCCCGGAAAGGCGCTGACGCGGCGCTGGCAATCGAGTCGCGCAGGGATTTGTATGTGTAACGGCCGCCGTTCTTCTGCAGAGCGCCAATGCGATACTGTTTGCCGAGATTTTCTACGCGGATTGCTATATCACTCATGTATCGATACTCATGTTTCAGTACTCAGGCGCCGTGTCAGACGACATCGGCAAAGGTCTTCTCCATGCGCCGGAAGTAGAATGCGCCGCCAACTAGGATGAGCACGGCCGCGAAGGATGAAGCGGCGATCGAGGGCCCGGGAGCGGTGTTGGTTCCCAGCAGCGCCCAGCGAAAGCCCTCGACAACGCCGACCATAGGATTGAGACCGTAGAGGGTTCTCCACATCCCGTGGAGCATGCTGGCTGGATAGGCAATGGGCGATGCGAACATCCAAAACTGAGTGAGAAAGGGGACGGTGTAACGTACGTCCCGATACTCGACGTTGAGCGCCGAGAGCCAGAGGCCGACACCAAGAGCACATACGAATGCCAGCAGAAAGAAGAGGGGAAGATATACGCACCGTAAAGGCGGCGCCTGGCGATAAAAGACCATCATCCCGACCAGCAGGATGAAGGAGATGGCAAAATCGACCGCACCGGAGAGGACGGCCGACAAGGGTACGGTCAGGCGCGGGAAGTAGACCTTGGAGATGAGGTTGGCGCTGCTGACAAGGCTGTTAGAGGACTGGGTAAGTCCATTGGCAAAGAAGGTCCATGGTATCAAACCTGCGAGGCTGAAAAGCGGGTAGGGGATGCCATCGGAGGGGACCTTCGCCAATCTCCCAAAAAAAAGGCTAAAGACAAGCATGGTGAAAAGCGGCTGAATGATCGCCCACGCGGCGCCGAGCGCGGTTTGCTTATAACGGACCTTGATCTCGCGCCATGTAAGGAAGTACAGCAGCTCCCGGTACTCCCAAAGCTCACCGAGTTTTAGGGCTACCCAGCCGCGGGAAGGCTCGATGATCGTGACCGGAATCGACGCATCATCAACCCGGCCGGCGATTGCTGTGTCTGTGCTCTGAACCTGTATTTTCGTAGCGTTCACTGAAATGACTTTATCTGATTCACGGATGCGCCGCCCTGCTGCACGAGTTCTAGGATGTTGCCACAGGATTCTGAAACGGCATTCATCAGGCCGTTTCCGAATTTATTCGGCGTGAACGCGCCGAGGATGCGTCGGGAGGTCAATAGTCACGTCTCTGGAAGAATTCCATGCCCGCATGGAAGAGGAAGCGAGGGCCGTCAAGTAAGTCCCGGCGCCAGAGTTTCCTGGGTTCCTTCAGAAAGCGGTAGACCCATTCGAAGCCTGAGCGCCCCATCCACTCGGGGCAGCGTGGGACGGTCCCGGCGACAAAGGCGAACGCGGCGCCGACGCCGATGGCAGCCGGCAGGTTGAGATCCTTCAGCCTGTCATGGATCCGAGATATCCTGTGTTGGCATTCCCAGCGCGACCCATAGGACGTCCGGCCGGGCGGCATTGATCCGCTCCATGATAGCGGTCTCCTCGGAGGCCGTGAGAGGACGGAAGGGCGGTGAATAGGCTCCGGCAATCCTATGGCCAGGGTAGTTGCGCGCAACCGTCTCGCACAGCGCCGCAAGGGTCTGTTCCGTATCGCCGTAAAAGTAGCTGCTGTAACGCTTATCCTCCGCCCGCTTCAGGAACTCCCGCATGATTTCGGTGCCCGGAGCACGGACGACCTTGCGGTGTCCATGCATCCGTGCCAACCAGACTGGCGCGATGCCGTCGGGCACCCAAAGCTCGGCCCCGTTGAGAATTGACCGGATACTTGGGTTCTTATGCGCTTCCATTAGCCCGTGGAAGCCGGTCACGACCACCTGGCGGCAGCGGCCATCGCGCATCCGGATCCAGCGCTCGATGTGGTCAACCGTCCGCACCGCCGAAACGAGGTGAACCCGTGAACCGAGAATGTAAACACTCGGTTCCGCGATTGGAGGAGATTGAGTCTCCCGGGCACTCATGACGCGGGCCTCACGTGAGTGCAGTGCCGTTGACCAGTCGCGTGGTGAGATGCTTTCCATATCGAATCGCGGGTTGCTCTATGCAGCGGTAGAGCGCAAACGACACGAGCGCCGTGAGGAACACGGACAGAATCGTATTGAAGACAGATACCTGACATACCCCAGCTATTCAGATGTTGTAACGGGTCGGATCCGACCGAAAGGTCGTTGAGAGAACGGCATTGCATACTTGCGAAATACATCAATTAAACACATGCAGCCATAGACCGCGAGAAGCAATATTGACCAATAGATAGGATACCGATATGGATTATCGAGCTGGACAAGGTAGTACACGAGCGGGTATGCCAACCAAATCGAGCTAAGTATCCAAAACGTGAAGCGCTGCCGCGCCCAGGCAAACGCAAGTCCAACGATCCCGGCAATAGTCAAACCCCACACGACGACGGTTTGGTAAATCCTGTATGTGATCGGAAACCAGAATCGGAAGATGCGATTTTCCGTGAGAACCGCAAAACGGTGCGGATGCTGCTCAATCCACCGAATCGACGCGTTCAGCTTTTGATGCATATACGTTGCCTCTCCCAGATGACGAACTTGATCCGCTTCAACTTGGTTAATAAAGGGCTGGTACCGCAGATGAGATTCAACATTGTCTCCATAACTGGGAGCCGAGAGATCGTTGTTCGCAATCCACAGCTCGAGGCCGAGACCACTTCGCGAGTAGATCGGGGAGCCAAGTACAATCTCATTGCGAATCGCCCATGGAGACATTACTGACAAAGTAATTGCAAGCAAAACCGCGCTAAAACGGATTACATTTGCTCGATAGTGAAGAGCAGCCACTACGAGCCACACGAGGCCGATAAGCAGGAGATTTGGAGATACAAGGAGCGCAAAACCCCAGGCAACGCCAAAGAGCGCTCCGAGTCGGCCAGTTAGCTTTTGCTGTGTTTTGCAAACCTGGACGGTCAAGAGCGTGAGCAAAATCAGACATAAAGCTCCGAAGACAGCGGTGATTGAACGAAACTCGTTCAAGAGGTAAACAGGGAGGAGTGCACCGACAATCGCTGCCGCTATCCCCACTCGACGTGGCAATCCCAACCAGATGGAAAGAAGTGGCAACAGAGCATAAACAGCACTGGCTGTAGTTATGTCAACCAGATAGGTAACCACCTCGGCAATTTCCCCAGTTCCAAAAATGTCATAAATTGCGGCGAGAATCAGTGGACACCCTGGTGTGTACAGTGCTGTAGGTCCAGTCTGAGTCGGATAGGGATTTCCGTATCCTTGTCCGCTCGCGATTGAGTATGCCAAATGGTGTATTTCAGTGCGCAAGGGTTGGTCATATGGGCGAGTAGCCAACATGATGCCGACTCGGACAAGAAAAGCAACGACGAAAATGAGGATTACGATGCTTGCATGATTGGCCTGTCCTTCGACACTCATGTGTAGCCTTTGCAGAGTACCCGTTTCACAAGCAATGTCCACAGTTTGCTTCATCACTCAGCTTTCTCGCTATGGCCGTATTGGCCATAGCGGCCGTAGTGGCCATAACGGTAATACCCATAGTACGAGTACCCATCCGCGGAGGTGTTTTGGCTCACCTGGTTCAGAACCACCCCAATGATATTGGCTCGTACCCGATTCAGCACAGAGATCACCTCTGCAACGGCCCTGCGCCTGGTATCTCCTGCCAGACTGACAATGAGCACTCCATCGGCGGCGGTGGCCATCTGGAGGCACTCCGCAAAGCCCAGCAAAGGCGGCGAATCCAGAATCACCAGGTCATATTCCTTGGCGAACTCGTCCAGCAGAGAGGAGAGTCGCGGGCCGATGAGATCGGCGGCGCGATGGGAGCCGGGCCCCGAGGGAAGCAGGCTCAGGTTGGGCTTGCCCTCGACCGGAAGGAGTACATCCTGCCAGGGCAGTTCTCCGGTCAACACATTGGAAAGCCCCTCTCGCAAGGTGAAACCGAATTTCGAGTGGAGGCTTGGACGCCGCAGGTCGGCGTCTACCAGCAGCGTCTTCTTGCCCCGATCGGCATTGGCGATCGCAAGATGGGCCGCAACGGTCGTTTTGCCCTCGGAGGGGGCAGCACTTGTGAGGACGATTGAGCGGAGCCGTCCCTCGAAGTCGGACAGAAGTATGGTGTTGCGTATCGTCCGCATGGCCTCATCGAAATCGGAGGCAGATCGATAGTATCCCTTTCGCTTTTCATTTTGCAGGGCGTTGGCCACGATGGCCGCCGTCGGGACCACTGCTGCACTTTTCGGAAGTTGGGCTGCAAGTTTGTCGATGGGCATCGTCCCAATGACATCCACGCCGAGAAATCTGCTGGCCTCCTGAGGATCGCGGAGCGTTGTATCGAGAGAATCCAGCAGCAGGGCGGCTCCGAACGCCAGAACGGTCGAAGCGAGAAACGCCATCAAAAGGTTCAGCCTCGTATCGGGAAACACAGGGTGCAACGTCGGCCGTGCGGCATCGGCAATGCTGATATTGTTATTCTGAAAACCGACATTGATGTCCGATTCCCTAATTTTCCGGATCAACTCGTCATACAAAGTCTTGTCGGCATCGGCCTCCTGCTTCAACTGTTGGTACTGAAACGAGCGCACGTTGATACTCTCCCATTCCGCCTTTGTGTCTGCTACGGTCTTCTGCAGCATCTGCTCGCGATTCAGAGCCAGACTATATTCCGCTGCGACTCTATCGGCGATATGGTTGCGTGTGTCTTCGAACTGCCTCTCCAATTCTGCCAGTTCGGAAGCGGCCTTGCGATACTCAGGGTGCGTGGCGCCGTAGGTCGCCTGAACCAGCGCGAAGTGCTGGCGCGCCTGGTTCACTGCATCATTGAGCTTTGTGAGCGATTCCCCCTGCGAGGAAACCAGGGCGGCTTCAACCGAGCCGGATTTGATGGCATTCAAAGCTGCTTCCTTGCTGACCCTTTCTGACTGGGCGTTGGTGTAATCCGTGTTCAATTGCAGGAGGCGCGCTGACAGAATGTTCGTTTTCTCGTCCGGATTGATAACATCGAGGTCCTTCTCATACTGCGCAAGGGCAAGACTCGACCGCTCCATCTTTGCCTTCAGTTCATCGAGCTGCTTTTCCATGAACGACGACAAGCTGGCCGATGACCGAATTCGGATGTTGTATGTATGAGCCAGATAGGAGTTTGCAGTCGCATTCGCTACATCTGCGGCCAAACGCGGGTCTGTAGATCGATAGCTGATGAGCAAAAGATTGGTGCCAGTCGGACGCGTCACCCTAAGCTGACTCAGGGAAACCGGCGCCGCTGCCATCTCCTGCATTTTCTGCGAGTCCAGGTGGTTAGACTGCCCTTCGAGATTCAGCAGATGGTACTGCTCGGCAACTGGGCGCACCACTGAGTCCGACTGAATGAGCTTGATCTGCGTCGCGAGGAATGCTTCGTTGTCATTGGCGGCTGTGCCCATGGAGTCCTGGCCGACAACTTCAGCCGGTTCCTGGCGGTCGATATCTATCGTGACTGTCGATTCGTAGATCGGTTGCAGCCGCGCGGAGACAATAGCAGTCGCAAGCACACACGCCGCAACGAATGCAACAATTTTCCAGAGATGACGGCGCAGTATCCAAAGATAGTGCGATAGGGGAACCGCGGGAGCTTCCGGTTCGAATTCCTGCTGCGGCACAATTGGCGCATAGTAGGTCGCCGGCAGATTATTGGCTGGGCCAGGGGAAATGATCTCAGACAATCTTGCTTGTTCAGGCATAAGTCCTCTTTAGATAACCTATCGTGCATAGAGCAGCAAAAGGGTGGCGACGGCGAGGCCAGTGCCCAGGGCGATTTCAAGAGCCTTCGCACTAGCCCGCATGCCTAACGAATTCGGAATGTACAGCATATCGTTGGCATACAGCGGTACATCTGGGGATTTGCGAGCCAGTATCTTCTTCACTTCAATTGGAATTTCGTTCTTGCGACCACTGCCGTCGATACGGTAGATGTACGCTGTGCGCCCGGTAAAGGTGTCCAATCCTTCTGAGAAGGCCAGCGCCTTTAGGACGCTGCTCTCGGAACCATCCGTAATAGTGAACATACCGGGATGCTTCACATTGCCTACGACGAAGAACCGTCCAGCCTCGGGAACACGGATGGTATCTCCGCCCTCCAACTTTTCATTCGATGCCGGGTCATCGGCGCTAAGGAGTGCGCGCGCAGGGATTCGCTCCGTGAGTGTGATCGATTTGTCGTCCGTGTTTGATGGGGGATGGCTCACCAGAATTTCCGACCCGGCATTCTCGTTAAGTCCCCCTGCCCGCGTAATGGCTTCAAGCAGGGTCACCGTACCCGTGGCCTGAAACGTCACCGGGTTCCTTACTGCTCCGGCAACGGTGATTGGCCGGCTGCGGTACTCGACAACCGAGACCGTTACGATGGGGTCTACCAGCACGTTCTGCTGAATCAGGACCGTTGCGATGGACTTTTCGAGCTCGGCAGGATCGAGACCCGCAGCCTTGATGTGCTGCTGGACCATCGGCAAGCGGATATCGCCGTCAGCGTCCACCTGAACGGTACGAGTCAATTCGGGCGCATCGTACACCGTGATCCCAATCAGATCGTACGGTCCAATCTTCTCCACGGGAAGGTTGGAGCTTTCGCTGAGAGAGGTCGCTCCTGCGCCCACGCGATCAGGAGTTGCCTGTTGTGCCGAAACTGAACTGGCAACGGCAATTACCATAAGCGAAATTGCAACGCATCTCATAAACAACTCCCAGATACCGGCTTGCGGTATCCTGTGCATCTCCATGGTTTCTGTTGCTCGATCCCGATAGAACTTCTACGATCTCAATTCGTGGTACCGTTCTTCTTGAATGCTGTGATTTCAACCGACAGTTGCTCTATCTTTTTGTCCAGGCTTCTTATTTGTGCGCGAAACTCGTCCAAGTAACTCCCGGGCACAACCTCTCGATTTACACCGTTCAGAAGCACGCGCATGGCGTCGCGCGCGAGGTCTGATATGCTTCGCGCACCAGTGACTAGACAAAGCCGCATGAGAGCCGAGTACTCCTCGTCGGAGAGCCGGACACTGATCATGCGTGACCGCGGTTTCAGGACTGTCATGCTGGATACGGATGCGTCCAGGAATTCTGGAGCGTGCTTGTCACACGCACAGACTGAACGAATGACAATGAGAAGAGAAAATTGCCTTAGGCCACTTTCAAGATTTCAGAACTAGAGGATGATTTGAGGGCAGGCTTCGCCCCCGTCTGTCCCAAGCTTTTGGAAGGATCTCAAGCAGGCCAGATGCACTTATCGATGAAGTGCGAACATGCTTCGTGCAGGCGCAGAGTTGGAAAACTACAGCGCGCAGATGCATGAAGCAAAATTTGAATGGGAATAAACTTACCACACTTTGAGAAAGATGCAAGTAAAAAGTTAGACGAATGACTGACAAGCTTTAATGCCTCTAACTTCTTCGCATGTGTTTCATTCTAGGCATGTATTCGTCCCAGAGGAGTTCGGGGCGAGATCTGACGTCATACATATAAATGCCATTTGTAAAACGCTATACGCCAGAAACAGCTTTTCAGAGTTATCGCAGGGAGAGCTGGGCATCCGTTGGCAATGAAGAGCGAAGAGCCAGAAGACAGGTTTACAGACAAAAGGCAATTGAGAATATCCAGCAACCCGCCCGGGCGGCAATCGGGCGCCAGCCATCTGCATCTGATTGCACAAAATCATAGTGCCCCGGCCAATCGGGGCATCGTGCGTCCATTAGCAAAACTTGATATCCGTAAGCGGCTTGAAAGCCTGAAGTCCCGATCTTGGAGTTACCGGCTTGCCGGAGTTGAAGACTGGTTCGCCTCTACAATCACGAGTCCGGCACCGGCAGCGACGTAGCCAGTCGTTAGGCCAAACAGCACCTTGTTAGTCACAGTCAACCCATATCCACTATTGATTGCCACCGATTTCGCACAAACCACCGATGAGGCACCCTGAGCCGGTGTAACGCCTGTCTGCACAATACCCGAAAGCTTTACTTCTTTGCCGATATACGACTTGAGATCCCTGCAAGTGATTTCAAACTTCTCAGCTGCGCTATCGGTGAGAAAGTAATTCCCATTCGAGTAGCTAATCGTGCCGACACTCGAGTATGCCAGGGAGTTTTCGCCGCCTGTCTGCATAGCGAATAATGCCGCGTGACCCGCGGGAATGGTCGCCAATAGTATCCCCTGATCGTTCGTAACCCCGAAACTGCCATTCAGTGCCGCGACTTCCACGGTGTTTCCTTCCTTCAGCGAAACCACACCGAGCGAGTTCGGCATCTTCGGCGTCACATGCAGTCCATTCGCTTCGAGCTGAAATGAAGTGGAAGAAGACAACATGCTTTCTCCCTGTTGCAGCACAAGCCGGTCACGATACAAGGTGCCGCGTGAACTGGTAGACATCGTGATCTGGGTGCCTTTGTCCAAACGCAAATCAGCGGTAGCCTGCCCGGTTTCTACCACCGTACCCTCGAAGAGCGTGGCATTGCCCTTGACCACATAGCTGTCCACGCGCATGTCTCCACGTGCGCTGGCTGTGCCGATCGAAACCGTCCCGGCAGAGGCGAAAGACGACGCGCACAAAAGAGTTGCCACAGCGAGCAATGTCTTCAGCATAATCTTGCCCCTATCTCGATTTTGCAGATACGGCGTTATTGATTGCTCCCAATAATATGAGCTTTCTGTATACACCTGAATCGCGCCGAGCGCAAGTTATTAAAAATCGATGCACTGACCTAATTTGAAACACACCGCTTTATGAGCTCACGCTTCGATTGATCCGCCGCACTTCTGCCTCTCGAGGCAAAGAATTCTGTTGTAGGTCTCAACTGGCGTGAATGCAGGCCCATTCACCTTTGCAACCAGGATCAAACCCAATTGTTGCGTCCGGTGGAGTCAAGTAAAAGATTGAATACTTTATGTAATACGTGTGTCATACAAGGGAGGCCCAGTCCGGTTGGAAAGGGAACAATTCGAAACGCAAGGGCCCTATCTTGTTGCATTTAACTTCGAGTTGTGGGCCCTCGCCGAACCTTTGGCATCACCAGGCGGGCTGCTGGCAAAGTCCCGGAATGAAGATCGAAACGGCATACGGCACTGGACGCGGGTTCTGGTTTGACAGCGTTGATCCAGATGCTATGCTTTCGGCTTGACCATGATACCTCATCTTCGCCGGTCGGTTGGGGTCGTGCTGCGAATCATCCTCGCGGCAGCGTGTTGCCTCGGAATCTGGAGTTCGTGGAAGCTGGCACGTGCAGACTACCTGTTCCATCAGGACACCGAGCAGTCGGTGCGCACGGCGATTCGTCTGGTGCCCGACGGTTGGGAGTATTACATGCGCCTCGCCCAGTTCGATCGGGAGCATACTCAGAAGCTGCTGACCACTGCGCTGCGCCTCAATCGCTACGATGCCCAGGCGGACATCGAGTTGGGGTTGCAATATGAGGCTGACGGTGACTTTCCCAGGGCTGAGAAGCTGCTGCTGGACGCCTATGATGTGGACCACACCTATTTGCCCCGCTGGAGTCTTGCCAACTACTATTTTCGCCGTGACAACATGCCTGCATTTTGGGAATGGGCCCGCAGCGCTGCCAATATGCCTGCCGACGAGGTTGGGCCGCTCTTTGAGCTGTGCTGGCGCGTCTCGCCCGATCCTGAAAAAATTACTGGGGAGATCCTAAACCAGAAGCCCGAGTTGATCCGCCAGTACATCGTTTTTCTGCTGGCGAAGGACCAGCTAAGCGCCGTCGCTAACATTGCACCGCGCCTGGTCCGCTACGGTGATGCGGCATCGGACCTTCCGCAGCTACTCTCTGTTGTAAACCGTTTGGTTGCTGTCAATGATGGGGCTGCGGCCAGCGCGCTGTGGCATTTGCTGATGGAGCAGCATTGGGTGGTTGCTGACAGCAGCGTGCCCAACAACGCCGATTTCGAGCGCGACCCGCTGCCCGTCAGTTTCGACTGGTCCCTTCCGGAGTATCCCGGCCTTCATTCCTGGCCGGGGTCTTCCGGCCTGGAAACGGAATTCACCGGCAGCCAACCAGAGGATTGCACGGTCGCTGAGCAGATTGTGGCGCTGACGCCTGGCAACTACACATTGATGTACTCGTACCGCACCTCCGCTATTCCCCCAGACACGGGAATCCACTGGCAGATTATGGATGCGAAGTTGAACACAGTCCTCGCGGACTCTGCCGATCTCTCCAGCGACACATTGAAGCAATCAGAGCTGGCATTCTCTAACCCACCGGGCACCACGCTCCTCCGGCTTCGACTCGCGTATCGGCGGGCTCTCGGGACACCGCGAATCTCGGGTATGCTCGTGGTACTATCGACTCAAATCAAGGCTAACTTCTAGTCACCCATGACTTGCCCCAAATGCGGTAGTTCCGATATTCGTGCATCTAGAAGCGCTCGCTGGAGCGATGTTTTCCATCGGGTTCGCGGACGAGAGACGTTCCGTTGCCGCAGTTGCCGGATGCGTTTCTATGCTTCGGATTCCACTAAACCCGGGCCGGAGCAGGTGGATAAATCAAAACACCCCTATCGGCCTGCAAAGCTCATGAGCACTCGAAGCAAGAAGCGCCTGATCCGCCGGTTGGTCGTGATCTCAATCTTCGCCCTAGCGTTCATCGTATTCTGGCTTTTCCTGCGTTATCTGACGACGGAGAAAAGCCCTTCTCAGGATTCCGGGGCTGTGAGTTATCCCCTCACCTCTTCCCCCTCGTAGCCTTCGTGGTCCAGAGAGCCAACTCGTCTGAATGGTGGGAGCAGGACCACGGTTGCACTGCTTAAGCAGAGTGGTGCGTAAACGAGCTATCCGGGCTGGGCATCTTAAGTGTCCTTTGGCTGATGGGGTCCGGCGTGCGAGCCATATAGAGAAGTCCGAGCATAACGAACAGCCAGCCCGAGACCGCAGGGCGCGGAAACGGAAAATCCACGCAGGCATGCAACATGACCGCAATCAGCCCAAGCCCCCAGGGGTTCCGAACGGCCGTGGGAACGACAGCGGCAAACGGGATCAGCACCAGCAGCAAGAAGGGAACTCCTCCGTCAGCGGCAAACTCCGCCCAATCATTATGAGCATGGTTGGCGTAAAACGGAAAATCCTTGATGGCATATTGTTGGTAGACCGCCGGAAATGTTCCCAGGCCAAAGCCGGTCAGCGGACGCTGCTTCGCCATATCGACAGCGGCCACAATGAACTCCCGGCGCACCAAATACGGATCATTCTGCTGAAAGCGCAGCCAGACACGCTCCCATCCAACCGCAAGAGTGAATACGGCGGCAAGGACCGGAATCATCACAAGAACTGCCGTGGTTGAGCGCGTCGGCAGGCCGGTCTCCGGATCCCGCAGTCTCACCAGCCCAATCACCAGCATGGCCAGCAGTTCCGCCGTACATAGCGCAGTGCCCGCCCGCGAAGCCGAACCAATCACAGACGCATAGAGGATACCGCCGGCCAGCACATACCACCAGAATTGCCACCCCTCGCGCAGGGCCCGCCAGAGGGCGATCGGCAACGCGATTTCAACGAATTGCGCGTAACTGTTGTAGGACTGGAATGTTGCGTAGACGTCTGGGTATCCGCTCGAGAATATCCAAAGGACGCGGCCCTCAGAGGTAAAGAGCTGCGTGAGACAGAGCACAGCCATCCCGGTCGCGAAGAGGAGAAACGCGCTCAGGAGATTGCGCCGGGCTGCACGGGTACCTCCGGCGATCTGGCTCAAAAAGAATACCCCGGTAAGAGCGCCCCAGCGCAGGACAGCTTCGCGGGTCTCGAAGCTGGAAGCTGTCGTATGCGCAAAGATCTGGATCAAGCCCCAGAGGGGAATGAGGTACACCAGCCACGGTGTCAGTCCACCGGCGAGGCGATCTTTCCCTGTGCGAATACCCGCCACGAAGACCACGGCAAGAAGGGCAAAGATGCCTATCTGAAACGACTGAAGCGCCCAGGCATCCCGTATAAAGACGGTCGCCGTGCAAAAAATCAGCAGAAGAATCAGACTCACGCCAACCCATACCGGTGTACGCCGGTTTGCATTGACTGCCGGGTTATCGACCCCGGGTTCCGCGCGAATAGGTATGACTGGCAATGCGCCATTGTATGCCACGTTTTGGTCTCGATTGCAAGTCGGGCAGACCTCATGGCACTCTGGGAATCGTATGAACGGGGGCTGAAAAGGGTTGCGTCTGCAAGAAAAAATCGCCCTTGGGTTGCAGAGTGAATGATACATTGTGCTTGTAATTCCCTCGAACTGAACTCTCGTAGTGCCCTGAAGGCTCTGCGAACAACCCCGTAAGGAGACAACATGAAAACGGCAACGCTCATTGTTTTAATCTGTTCAGGGCTAAACCTGCTCGGTGCAGTACTCATCTGTGGCATACGCCTGCTCGGCATCCCATTCCACCTCACTAATAAAGGACTCGGTATGCCTGTGCTCTACATCCTGTTAGTGGCCAGCCTGTTTAACTACTTCCTAGGCCTCTACAAGAGCCAAAAGTCCTAGGCGCCATCGATGCCCGTGGCGCACTTCGGAACGAAGACGCGGCCACAAAACAAGTGCCCATGCCCGGCGCTCGGCAACAAAGAGGATTGCTCCCGAACCCTCATCGCAACCGCTGGCCTTCACGGTAGAGTAGACGGCTTACAGGCGCTCATAGGCCGCATTCTGCGCGTCCGGGCTGGATTCTCGCCGCAACTCCAACCATACAAGCGGGCAGGGGCAGCCTTCACACTTCGGGAAGCGGCAGGCGCTGAGCTGTGGACAAACGAGCTGATCTCCGATGTGGATAACCCAATGTAGTCCACCGCCTTCAATCCCGTGGAGGACGATGACGCCATCGTTCTTCTACCTGCGCGCTCGCTTGCCTTCGCACGAAAGTGTAATGGATGTTCCAACAACAATGCGAATAATTCCTGATATGGGACGCCGGGCGGCACTTATATACCGTTACAGCCATCATTGGCCCGGGCCAATGCTGTGTACAGTCGATAACCCCAACAGTCGCAGATGCAAGGCGGCTGGGGGACAGGATGAACACAGCGCACGGTACGATACTGGGTCTGGTGATCGCGATGGGAGGCTGGGCCTGCTCCGCGCAGGTGGCCGCGATTCCATCTGGCCAGACCGGACTGAGTGGGCGACTTTCTACAGAACTTACGGCGCCGGTCAACCAACCCGCAGGCAGTCTCTTCTCAAGCGGCCTGCCCTCAGGCGTTGTTCCTGTAGAGCATCTCTCAACATCTGCCGCGGGCTTTGTTCGCGTGCCTCGTGTAACGGTTTCGCGAACCCTCGATTCAAGATACTTCCTGCTCAACGGGCTGCACTTGACCATGGCGCTCCTCGACGTGGTCGTGACACAGCGCTGCATCGCGACTGGCCAGTATCGCGAGGGCAACCCTCTGATGCCCTCGTCTCTTGGGGCGCAGCTCGGCGTGGATTTCGCGCTCGTCGGTTACGGATCGTTCGTCAGCTACAAGATGAAGAAGGAGGGCTTCGGCGAGTGGTGGATTACGCCGATGATCGGCGTGGCAACTCACAGCGTGGGTGTGAGCATAGGTTTCAATGACCTCGCGCATCGATAAGAATCCTCGCAGATCGCCATAGAGGCACTTGGGATTGTGCGGTCACCGTGGATTGGCGATGCTGCGCCCAAAAACCTCCACCGCACCCGCTGGGTCCCCTCCGAGGCTCGCTGGCACGGGCATGCAACCAACATCATGCTGCCGCGAGCATCTTCGCCGCAATCTCGCCGCCCCAAAACCACTCTTCAGCGGCTTCACGAATAATGCAGGTTTTGGAATACCTGAGCGAACCCCTTGATTCACTGGCACACGACACGTACTCTGGTTTACATTGTTCACCGTTTGGGTGACCCCTGAGGATCGGGAGTAGAAGCTGTGAACTTCGCATCCCTACTGTTTTAACCAGGATTCTCAGGGGTTTCCAAATGGACTTGTGCATAAATCAGATGTTAGGAATTGTTGTGGCACAAATTCTTGTAATCGGCGGCGGATTTTTTGGAATGTATCTGGCCGATCATTTTGCGCGCCATGGCTGCTCGGTTCGACTGGTTGAGAAGGGAGATCGTTTTATGTCGCGGGCCTCCTTTGCCAATCAGGCCCGTGTTCACAATGGGTATCATTATCCCCGGAGCATTTTGACGGCATTGCGATCCCGCATATCCTTTCCGCGTTTTGTACAGGAATTTAGGGAGTGCGTGGACTCAGAGTTTGAGATGTACTATTTGATTGGCAGGCCGTTGGGGAAGATTACTGGAAAACAGTTTGAGCAGTTTTGCAGTCGTATCGGCGGATATTGCAAACCAGCGCCGGAAAGGATTAGGAAGTTAACCAATCCGTTGCTGATTGAGGCTTGTTTTTCCACCGTTGAGTATGCCTTTGACTCGGTCAAGTTATGTGAGGTGATGAAGCAAAGGCTGGATACTTCTGGAGTGGTTGTCAGCCTGAGCACCACCGCAGTCTCCGTGGGCCGGGAGGTCGAACGGCTGCGGGTTGAGCTTTGCGCCAGCGGGAGTAAGGAGATCGTTTATGTGGATCATGTTTTCAACTGCACCTACTCACGTATCAACCAGATTCTGAACTCCTCCAGCATGCAGCTAATTCCACTTAAGCATGAGCTAACCGAGATGTGTCTGGTGGATGTTCCCGAGGTGCTGAAGAAGACGGGGATCACCGTCATGTGCGGACCTTTTTTTTCCGTGATGCCCTTTCCCTCCGCCGCGCTTCATTCCTTCAGCCATGTTCGTTACACGCCTCACTATGAGTGGTCGGACGGCGGAGACAAGGCGTTTGTGGACGCCCATGCAATCTATGACACCGCGCAGCGTAATAGCGCGTGGAATTATATGCAGAAGGACGCCGCCCGTTACATGCCGATACTTGCCGAGTGCGAGTATCGCCGTTCGATCTGGGAGGTGAAGACGGTACTGCCGCGCAGCGCGTCCGACGACTCACGTCCGATTCTGTTTCTGCCCAATTACGGTCTCAAAGGCTTTCATATTACCATGGGCGGCAAGATCGACAATGTTTATGATGTTGTGGAGGCTTTAGATTCTTATGGTCTGGTATAGGAATTCGAATGAGTGAGCAAGATGAAAAGTGATTCTTTTGTCTCCGTCGCCCTGGTGCTCAAGGAGCCGTTATCGTCTATTGGCGGCAACCTGCAGCAGATACAACAGGAACTGGATGGAAACTACACGGATTATGAGATCATCGTGGTCGGCAGGGGTGTGAATACGCAATTCACCATTGCCGACAGCGAGGTTCTGCAGTGCATTCCGGGAATTCGTTACATCCAGCTGTCGTCATGGGTTCCCGAGGAGGTGGCGTGGGCGGCGGCGCTGGAAAATGCCATTGGCGATTTTGTGGTTCTCTTTACCCAGCGGGCCGACCCGGTGCGGGTCATTCACGAGACGGTGGCCGTCTGCAAATCGGGTTATGACGTGGTGGTGGGTGTGGCCGATCAGCGACATTCTTTGACCTATAGGGCATGCCGCAGTCTGTCGGATCGCATCCTGCGTTCCATCGACTACTGCCTTCCCCGCAATGCCACGCCGTTGCGCTGTCTGAGCCGCCGGGCGGTGAATGCGGTGACTCAGACGGGACACCTGCATCATCAGTTGGTCATGCGCATCCAGAAAACGGGATATCCTCAGATTGCCCATCCCTACGAACTACTCGTCCAGCCAGGCCGCACTTCGTGGCCCTTGTTCGGCGGCATACGGCGTATGATGCGGCTGCTGGTCTTCAACTCGTCGCAGCCTCTTCGCTGGATCTCCGAGACAGGGTTGATCGGCAGCTTTTTGGCGTTTCTGATTGCTCTTTACAGCATTCTGATCCGCTTTGTGCATAGCCACGTTATTGAGGGATGGACGACCACTGTTCTCTTCATGTCTTTCCTTTTCATGCTGCAATTCTTTATGATGTCGTTTTTCGGCGAGTATCTTATGCGTCTGCTCGACGAGAGGAGCGACCGGTGCGATTATTCTGTGGTATACGAGAAGAACAGTCTGGTGATGGTGAACCAGGATCGCATCAACGTTTTGGATAGCTCCGTCAACTCCGAGAACAATCGCGTACAGACCGGCCGCGACCGTTAGAGCTTCCGTGCGGGGTATCCGTGGGAGGATGCAGCAGCCCTCTCCTGATGCAGTTCAGCGAGGTCCGACGTGACGGGGGTGTGTCCCCGGATTGTAGGCTCCCAGACAGGCAAGGAAGAGCACCGAGAGAATGGAGAGATTTCCCTTGAAGCTGCTGATTTTCGTTGGCATCTTGCCCTTGGGGTAGTGGCGGAAGGTGGGCAGCTCGACGCACTTATATCCCAGCCGCGGAACTCTGTAGGAAAGATAGGCCAGCAGCTCGTAAGCGAGGAAGATGTCGCGGAAGGGCGCCACCTTCTCATCCAGCAGCAGATTGCGGCTGTAGGCGCGGAATCCCTGAGTCGTGTCCGTCCATTTGAATCCGGAAAAAAGGCTCAAAACCGGCGCATGGATCATGCGTATTGCCAGGTTTCGCGATAAGGGTGTGTTCTCCGCCTCGCCTTCGGAGATGAAGCGTGAGGCCTGCACGAAATCCACCCCCTGCCGTAGGGCATCCAGAAAGCTGGGAATCGCCTTGGGATCGTCCTTGTCGTTGCCGTCGATGGTGACTATCCCCTCATAGCCCTGATCGAGGGCGAAGGCATAGGCGCAGCGCAGTTGGGAGCCGAGCTTGCCCGGACCTGTTTTGAGCAGCAGTCCGGAGACTCCCTTGCGTATCAGCCACTCTTTTTGCAGGGACCCATCCGTGCTGCCGCCGTCGACCAGCAGAATATCGGCTATGGCATCAATCTTGAGAGTCACCATGCGCAACAGTAGCTTGATGATTCTTCTGCCCTCGTTGATGACGGGAACGACGACGCAGTAATCGTGACGGCGGCCCTGCCAGAAGAGCGTTTCAAAGGACGGCACCTGCCAAGCGCCGCGCTTTGCCGGGTCAATTGTAAGTGACTCTTCCATAATGTGATTCCGCACTTCCTTTGATAAGGTTCAAGCTCTCTGAGCCTTGTACCAGCCGTTGCATCTGGTGCAGCGATCCCGTCATGCGAGTCGACTGTAATAATGCAAGGCTGTTTCCACTGCGCGGGCTATGGAGATCTCATGTGCCTCCCCACCGGTGGCCATCATCTCGATGGTCGCCACATGGCCGGGAAGATGCCGGGCCAGTGCTTCGGCGATGGCGGCATGGTCGGTGTCAGAATCGCCCAAAGGAAGCAAACCGGGTTCGCTCAGGTGGATGTGCCCAACCAATTCCGCGCATTGCTGTAGGGTCTCGGCCGGATTCTCCCCGTTGATGGTGAGTGCTCCGGTATCAAATTGCATTCGTATGGCAGGATGGGCGACAGAGCGAACTACTTCGGCTGTCTCCGTGCCGTTAGTCATAAAGTTGGCGCCATAGCAGGATGGGTTCGGTTCCAAGCAGATGAGAACACCGTAGCCAGCGGCAATATCCCCCAACCGGCGGAAGAAGGCATCGGCCACTGTCTGCGTGGCCTCGTCGGAGAGGGCGGAACGGTCGCGATTTCTCGGAGAACCGAAGACTAAGCGTGTGGCACCGAGGATTCTGCCAATCCGACAGACCTCTTCGAGATGCGAGAGCATCGCTTGCTGCACATCCGCCTCGCCAAAGATATTCAGGCCGAAGGATCCGTAGAGCAACGACTGCATGCCTGTGATCTCGATGCCGCGATCATTCCACCAGCGACGAACCGCCACGACTTCAGACGCACAGGCTCTGGCGATGTTCGAAAAGTATTTGCCGGGGACAACGTCGATGGCAAATACGCCGTACGCGTGCAGCAACTCAGCGATCTGCTGATCCTGATCAACGCCCCACGCAAGATTGGAGATGGCTATTCTCAACGCAGCGCCTCCTGGTGCTTGATCGTGTGCGGTTCGGATTGCGCGTAGGCGCGAATGGCGAGCAAGGTATCATTTCTGTCGTACTGGTAACGCCCCTTCTGGTTGAACAGGGCGGCGTTCTTCGACTGGAAATCGTATTGAGCCGGCGGGCCAGCCGGAGTGTTGTCAAAACGGTCACGACCGAAACCTAGCGTCGCCACTTCGTCGACTCTAATTGGCTCGGCGGTGAGATGCACGAGGCGCAGCCCGGCCCGCAGCACCGTCTGTATGTCATACCAAAGATTCACCATCGGATAAAACTGATAGTGTGCCCGGCTATCGATGAGAGACAGATTGTTGTTATGCAAATCGAAAATGATGTTCTTTCTCAGTCCAGGTCCAACGAGCCCTGGCAGCCTGACGATCAGGTGACGTGCAAAGTTCTTTTCGACGAATTCTTCAAGCAGGCGCCTATGCAATCCGTAAGAGTGCAGTCCGGTCTTATCTACGGTTGTATCCTCGTCCACACCGGTAGGGTTGGCAAAGACATCGACGGTGCTGATGAGGATGAAGGTCTCGCAGTGTACCGTGGCCAGATGGGCGATGAGCGAGTCGATATTTCTACGGTCCGCCACCGGCTCCTTGTTAGCGATCCACTTCTGGGCCGGGGCGGCGCTGCAGACGACAGTGCCGAAGTGTCCACCGTCGATCTCAGCGATGTTGGTGGAGTGATACAAGGCCGAAAATCTAGATTGTTTCATCAAGGTCGAGCCCACAAACCCCGAATAGCCGATTAAAGCATCATGCATAACGTTGTCACCCCTTATACAGACCGGTTTCAATATCAAAGTACAAAGAGCTGCGAGTAGTATTTCACGAAGTCGAAGTCTGGGAGGAGGAGTTCAGCGGGGCACTTCCAGCCCAGTGACATTCCCGGTCTTGCGTTGAGCAGCCAGGCGTACTTGTCGAGTTCTTCCTGTGTGCAAACTCTGAGGTCTTCGCCTTTGGGGAGAAACTGGCGGATGAGTCCGTTGGTGTTTTTGTTGTCGCCTCTTTGCCAGGGCCATCTCCTTGCCCCGGTCATAGGTGGCAGTGCTCGGGCAGTAGTGCATCTGGAGGCAGAGAAATCCGCCTCCTGACGTTTCAAACACCATCAAAATGCGGCCAAGTCCGCACAACTTCCACCTACACTCCAACGCGTCACAAAATTAGAGGCCTACGCAGAGCTTCCCTAAGGGGAACAGCGAAGGCAAAAAGGCCAAGCCAGCGTAATCTTCGCAATAAAAACTTCTCCACGCGGATCCGTTATGAGATCTTTTATTTGGAGATCGCGCCTTAAATCGGTCTCTCTTCGGTGAATGTACCACGGACTTGAGTGTTCGTAGACCAGTAGTGCCGGGCCCGATTGCCGCTCAATTGTCGTAATCAGGTACTCATCGTAGCGTTGCTCAATGCCGGACTGATCGAATGCGCGCCAATAGCTTGCACCATCGTTTTTTTGTTCATCAAGAATCCATGGCTGAAGGCCCCATGCACCCGGCTGCTGTAGCACAACAGGTAAATTGCCAGCGGCAACACTGAACTCTGGCCGTTTACCGGTGCACCGGTTGACATAGCCATGAATCAGAGCCTCATCGGAGATACACGAATGCCCAAGTATAGGGAAATAGAAGTCCATGAATGGCTCGGCAGAGTCTGTAACTACATAAGGCAGGCTGGAAGGGGAATGTTTCTGAAAAAAGAGCAGCGTCTGGTGCGCGTCTCCTAGAACGGGAGCACGCATGTAATTTATAAACGCGTGAAGGAAAAGCAGCGTGAGAAGGCAAGCCAATACGCGCGTCTCCACACGGGAAACCAATTTAGAGTAGCTCTGGGCGATGGCAAAACAGAACCATGGATAAAGAAAAAGAAAATATCTCGATTGGGATGCCGGTATAACACGAGTGATTGACAGCAGCAGAGTCGCGGCTAGAATAGCTATCCATCCAGTGACAAAAAAGTCCCGTCCACGATTTCTTAGGAAGAAATAAATGGGTGGCGCGAGAAAAAAGACGGCGCCGCAGATCAATTCGAATCTCCATTGGAACGGTTGAGTATTATCGACTGCGAGACCAACAAGCCGATAAATCAATATCTGAACCCAGTGCAACAGCAATAGCGGATGTCTCAATGGGGGGCGGAATTCTTGGTAAGCCAGTGCGTAGTTTGCGCGTTGAAATCTTAGCGCCGGACGGAATAAAAACAGATAATAAATCCCGAAGATAATTCCCGGCACAGCCGCAAGGATCATGAAACGGATACGTTTACCGCGGCTTTCCGAAAACCACAGCCCGGTCATTGCGCCCACTAGCACAATTGGGAAACCAGTAATCGATACGGCTCCGAGCGCCCCTGTCAGCAGGAATAGCACAGAGCTTGCCTTTCCCGGCCTTCGCAACATCCTGTATGTGGCAAGGCAGAACAGCAAACTTAGCGTAAGTTCCGTGCCATATTGCTTTCCTTCAAACGAGTAGTCTAGTGCCAACGGAGATACGGTAAGAAGTAGAAGGACGTAGGTCTTTTCGAATTGCGTAACTATCTTGGAGAAGAACAGTACGGAGAGGGCAACGAGCGAAGCCAGCAACGGCAGCAGACGAACGGTCCAGTCCGACCAGCCAAATGCCAGACCAAGTGTCTTGGCACCGATAAGATACCCGAGAGGACAGGCTATGTCGTAATACGGAAGAGTGGAAAAGAGCTGTCTGAAGGTGCCATCGCGAAGATTGATCGCCAGAGTTGCTTCATCCAGGCCGAGAGTGTAATGCCTGAAATAGAGAGCAAGGCGAATCGCAACGGAAACGGCAAAAAGGCAGGCAAGTGCAGCCTTAGACAAACGGCGAAACCACAGTTCGCTCACGTAGGTCTCCTTCAATCTGCCGGAATGACAGACTGTATTCAGATTTGGCCCCTTTCACCTGAATAATGCAGGGCCATTTGGAAACCCCTGAGAATCCTGGTTTAAAACAGTAGGGATGCGACGTTCACAGCATCGCGTCCCGATCCTCAGGGCTCACCCAAATGGTGAACAACGTAAACCAGAGTACGTGTCGTGTGCCCGTGAATCAAGGGGTTCGCTCAGGTATTCCAAAACCTGCATTATTCGTGAAGCTACTGAAGAGTGGTTTTGGGGCGGCGAGATTGCGGCGAAGATGCTCGCGGCAGCATGATGTTGGTTGCATGTCCGTGCTAGCGAGCCTCGGAGGGTACGCAGCGGGTGCGGTGGAGGTTTTTGGCCTCAGCTTTTCCCGATACGCAGCCTGCGTGACGGTGGGAAGTGAGGTTTGCCGGTCCGCCGAGGCCGAGCTATCCCGGCACGTTTAGCGAGAGAACAGACGATCCCATAAGCTTCTTGTGCCGGACTTGGGAGGGTCTTCGCCACTCGTGTTGGGTAAGGTCTTCCGCGGAGCAGGCTCCGGGTGGTCAGCATACTTCTTGGTATTGAACTTCAGCGGTACATGTTTCCGCAAGCCCACAGGATCGGGTTGTACCGGCCAGATGGATCCCTCAACAGCGGCCAATGGATTAATGAGACACAGCCGCCGTGCTGTCTCCTCGCCCGCCCGCTGGGCAACATACTCAAAACCCTTTCTCAGATGTGGTGGTCGCCACTCGGGGTGGTGCGCGTCGGTGGCAAGAAAATGGATCCAGTTGCGCTCCAACAGTTCATTCGCAAAGGCCTCGGCCATCTTGCCGAAGCGCCCATATAACGAACTGGAGGTCGCCTGGACCAGACACCCCTTTCGCATAAACTCAGCAAGCAACTCAGGCTGGCGTTGCAGTGCCGGAGACCGCTCCGGATGAGTGACGATCAGGGTATAGCCAGCCATTTGCAACCTGTCTATGGCATCTGCCAATTGGGGTGGAATATCCATGTTGGGAAACTCGATCAGCAGATACCCTTTACCGTTGATCGAGTAGCGCAGCGGGTTGGCCACCGCTTCGAAGATGTTCTCCGCGGACAGGTGAAAATCGCACCCCAAACTCAAGTCGACGACGTCCTTTAGCAACCCGCGCAACTCGGCCAGACGCTCTTCGACGACCTGGGCCCGGTAAGGATACATGTCGTTCGCGTGAGGGGTGCAAACGATGTGCGTCACGCCCTCGCTAGCGGCCTCACGAGCCATGGCGAGAGATGTTTCAAGGTCCGGCGGTCCGTCGTCCACCCCGTAGATCAGGTGATGATGAATGTCAATCATAGCGTCCCGTCTGCTTCGCCTTTGAGCGCTACGAGTGAATCGGACATACGCTCATCCAGTTCTCGGTTTCTCCAGCAAGAGGGAATAGCATTGCCCAATCAAGCTCGTACACTCCAGATACTACCCCCACTTGACCTATAGGAAAATCAAAACCTCAGATTCTGCAGATTGGGATGTCAGACGCGGACAAGAATTTTTTTTAGTGATTTGGGACCGGCGGGGAGTGATCACAAACGATAGTCTCTCCCTCTTTGAGTGCCAACTCCACTAGGCATATCCAGCCAGATCGCAACCGTCCTGCGCAATCGTAAGCGGCCGACTTATTGCGTGGTCTTGTCTGCGTATTTCATCACGCTGGAGACTCCCACTGACCGGTTTTGGCGGAGTGGAAGATGGCCTCGATGACAGCCATGTTCTGGATGGCGTCTTCGATGGGAACGGGGACCTCCGTGTCCTGCAGAACCGCCTTGGAGAAGGCATCGGCTTGCAGGGTGTATTGATCGCAGACGGGAAAGGTCTCCGTGGCGATACCGCTGCCGGAGAGGTCGCTGCCATCGTCGATGAAGAGGCGGGTGGGGCGGTCGGGAGGCGCGTTGCAGGGGATTTCAATCTCGATGCGCCCACGAGTGCCAAGAAACTGGATGCGCTGGTAGGGGACCAACTGCGTGCTGCAGGTGAAGATGGACTGGCCAGCGGGGAAGTCGAGGATCGCCGAGGTAAGGCGGTCGGTGTGCATCGCGGGATCGCGGTCGATGAGGGCGACCACTCGCGTAGGCTCCGCTGCAAAGGCATAGCGCGATGCGTGGATGAGGTAGCAGCCGATGTCCATGAGGGCGCCACCGCCGGTCTCCATCCGGTTACGGATGTTGGCCGGATTGATGTTGAAGTAACTGAAATAGCCAACGATGGAGCGAAGCTCTCCGATGCGGCCCTCGCCCAGCAACTGGCGCAGGCGAAGCCATTGAGGATGGCAATCGACCATGAAGGCTTCGCCGATATTGACTCCGGTGCGTGCGCGGACGGCAAGCAGAGTCCTGGCCTCTGCGACGGTGAGAGTGAGGGGTTTCTCGCAGAGAACGTGCTTGCCGGCTTCGGCAGCCTTTAATGGTCCAGGGAAGGTGAAGATGGTTGGGAAGGGGATTGTAGATTGCGTCGAGCTTGGGATCGGCCAGGAGTTCCTCATACGAACCGTAGGCCGTGGGAATGGCAAGCGCAGCCGCCGCCTCCCGGGCCTTGGCAAGATCGCGCGATGCGATTGCGGCGACCGTGGTGAACTGGCCCTTCTGCATGGCGGGAAGGACTTTTTTGAGGCCGATGTTGGCGGTGCTGAGGACTCCCCAGCGAAGTTTGTTGGACATGATGATTATGATACGTTCTCTACTCAAAAGTAGTATGCCGGGTCCGAGTGCGACTATCTTCCAGCCAGCAGCCTGACTTCATGCGTCTCGATCACATCGACCCCTTCGAGGGTGAGGGCGGTGTGGTTGCTGTCGAATTTGAGCTGGGAACGATCGGTGATGTAGATGGGCGCATCTTCACGCAGCGGGAGAATCTTCAACAGCAGACCGTCCCGATAAATGGCGGGGCCGTAGCGGCGCAGACCGATCTCAAAAGGACGGGCGTTGTAGAAATCATCGTCCAGCAATTTGTCGCCGCGATAAGCGCGGAGGACGTCTCCGGTGTAGCGCACGCGCAGACGGAGGTTGCGGCTGGCGGCAACACCGGCGGGAAGCTTCACCCGCCAAACGGCCGCTTGGGCAAAGTCCGCATCCTCCGGCTGCATCGCCATTCCCTGCTGGCGGGAGGGCACCGATGGGGCAATGGGAATGGCGCGGGCGGGGCCGGCCGACTGCACTTGTTCAACGACGGCGCGCAACTGCGGCCCCGAAGCGACGCGGGGCGAAAAGCGGCGGAAGAGGCCGTCGTCCTTTGCAGGCACATCGCTGTGGCCGTTCGTGAGGCTTGCCGGGGCGGGGAATATGGCGACGGAAGAATCGTTGGCACTTTCTGGGCCATCCATGCGCAGGCGCAAGGTGGGGCCATCGAACAGCAGATTCGCGTGGGTGAGGAAGAGACGTTCCTGACCGAGCCATTCGGCCTTCCAGAGATCCAGCGAAGCCGCCTCGTCGAGCAGGATGATGACATGTTTTCTCCCGCCGGTTGCGTGCAGCCGGATGGCCTCGCCCAGACCGGGCTGAACATTGCGCACATAAATCCGCGAGTTCTCGCTGGTTGTTTTGCCGGTGGAAGAATCCAGCGTGGCGGTTGCGCCATCGAAGACGAACTCGGCAGGAACCGCGGCGGTTTGCTTGAATACGGTGTAGCGTGTAGACCGATCGTCGAGCTGGCAGATGGGCTGGGCGGAGGCGGAGATGAGCATAACTCCGCCAATATCCAGGTTGAGCGGCCAAAAGAAGCGGTTGTTGTATGGAATTGCGACCGGCTCGGACGGAACGGTGATGTCACCACCGGCGAGCTTGATTTGGAATTGAACATTTGCCAGGTCCGGCTGCGGCGACAGACGCTGATAATTACTGACAAAGATGTAGCCGCTGACACCATCGGAACGACCGGCCCAGTTGAGCGGGCCTCGCGCACTGGGCACTCGTGCGGACATTGCGGAAAGACCGGGGCCGAAGTCATGCAGGAAGAGCCCAAGCAGGCGTAGCCAGTGGTAGTGCTCGCGTTGCTGACCGTATTCGCCGATGGGGGCCTGGAAGTCGTAATTTTTTACCGGCAGATCGTTCCAGTAATTGGTCGCCTGCGTCTCGTTGAGGCAGGTCAGTTTTCCATCGGGATTCTGGCCGCCGTGGTACATATAGAAGCCCAGGAGATTGGCGCCTGAGCCGAGTTTGACCAGGGCCAGAGATTCGGTGTCCTCCGGGTAGATGAAGACGCGCCGGTGATAACTGGGCATCATGCCGGCGCCGAGTTCGCAGGTTAAAAAGGGATAGACCCCTGCGCTTGCCTGGGGCGCGTTGGATGCGGCCGGAGCGCCCCCGAGTGCGCCCATTGCGGCCGCACTGCCGCTGCGCGAGCCGGAAAATCGGAAGACGCCCGCATAACCTCCCGGCATCCTGGCCAGCGAGCGGTCCCAGAATCCCTCCGCGTAGGCCCCCGATAACGGCACGATCTCGCCAAAAGGCGTCGCTCCGCCCGTGTCCCAACCGGTGCAGGTATAGAGCGGCACGTCTATGCCGGCATCGCGAGCAAGTTGTTTCAACGTCATCAAGTGCTGTGGGGGGCCACTGAATTCATTTTCCAGTTGGATGGCGATGACCGGGCCGCCATCCTTCCACAGAAGACCTTGTGCCTGCAGGCCGATTTGCCCGTACAGCTTGGTTACGTAGCCGAGATAGCCAGGATTGTCACGGCGCAATGCAAACAGCTTGTCGTCGCCCATCTTTTGCAGCCAATTGGGGAAGCCTCCGTTGCGCACTTCGCCATGGTCCCATGGGCCAGTCCGCAGCAGCACGTTCAGACCAAGATCGTGACAGGTTTCGAGGAACTTCCGCAGGTTGCGCTGGTCAGTCCAATCCCATGTGCCCTCGACCTCCTCATGGTGAATCCAAAAGATGTAGGTGGTCACGAGGCTGACTCCGCCGGCCTTCATCTTGAGCAGCTCGTCGCGCCATTCCGCTTCGGGGCATCGCGAGAAATGAAACTCTCCGGAGAGGAACACCCAGGGCTTGCCGTCGCGCAACAAACTGCGACTGTCCAACGTAAGGGTGTGGCCTCCGGGCGCGGTGGCCGTGCCCATATGAAAGCCTGCCGTCTGGGCCGCCGGTGGGCGGGCCGATGCGTCGAGGGTAAGCAACTCGGCGGCGGGCGGCGCAGGAGGCGGCGTTGTTGCGGAGGCAGCGTCAGGCGCATCGCTGCCGGCGGCAAAGGATGGCAGAAGCGGAAGACTTGCGACGGCCCCGGTGAGTAGCGTGGATTTTGCGATGAATTGACGGCGGGACAGGTGCTTTTTCATAGGATGAAATTGAGTGCAATTCCCCCGTGCTCTTCCGATTCGGGGTTGGGGTGTAGATTCGCGGGCGGTCCCTGCATCTCAGAGGCGCGATGCGGCCACTCTCAGGCTTCCAGCGATAGCGTATCACCGATCCGCACATCCCCTGGAGCAAGCACCGTGGCATAGACCCCCGCACAGTTATTGTGCTGCTGGGCAACACAGCGAAGGACGGCGGGGCTGGGCTTGGCGCTCATGGGATCGAGCGTGATTATCATGCAGCGCTGGTCGGCTTTGACGATCGCGATCCGCGCGGCGTCTCCCACGCGAAGAATCCGGCCGACCCACTTCAACTCCTCGAAGGCTTCGCCGCCCTCCAGATCGACCAGAAAGTTGGGACGAAAGCGCAAGGGGTCTTCTTCCGTTTTGCTCTCCTGCGCGATCTGCAAGATCGTTTGGCGGCTGATCAGCGAGATGGGCGCCACATCGAACGAGCCGCGATAGTCTTGCAGCAGGAAGAGCTCTAACCCCGAGCGCGCCTCCAGGGCTTGGCGCAGTTCGTCGCTCTGAACGGGGAACTTCTTGCCATCGGGAGTGGTGACCGACACTTCTACATCCTGTGGGCCGGCCTCGTCCACAGAAGTGCTGTAGCAAAGTAGTTCCGGCAGCTCGCGGGCCGTGAGCCAGGGAAACGAGCTGCGCGAGGCCTTCTGCACAAACGCGTAGCGCCGGTCCAGCGGAAGACCATGCAGGGTCAGCCTAGTAGCGGGCAAGGATTCGCCGCGCATGGACTTGACGGGATAGCGCCGAAGCTGGCGAACCACACCTACGGACTGCATCGGACACCTCCGGCCTGCCGATGGCTCGCCTTCAGGGAAGGGTATCGGTGGCCTTGTCGGTTACGGGTCAATAAAATCAGGCAATGCGCTTATAACGATCCAATTGGCTGACCCATCTGAAAGGATACAAGCATGACCTGGGAGTACATGAAGCGACCTGATGGGAAAATAGCCATCACTCTCGATAACAATGTGTGGGACTTTCTGTTTATAAATGGACTCGACCTGGCTTCGGAGCTTCCACTTGATAGGTTCGTAATTTCTATTACCCGCGAGGTTGAGATCGAGACATCGGCGATCCCTGTCAATCCTTCAAAGACCGCACTCAAGGATTACATTGCCCGGACAATAGTCAACAGCAATATCAGAACAACATCGGTGTTTGGGTTTGCAACGGCAGGCCCAAAACCGCAACGAGTCGGGGGTTTTGGCCAAGGGACGTGGCAGTCTCGGACGGAAACTGAATTTTACGCTGCGATCAAAGATCAATATCTCATTGGGAGGCCGGAGAAGAATAGCCAGCTTACAGGCAACGAGGCAGATGCAGCGGTCGCGGCAAAATCCTTTTCCTCAATAGTGCTGACATGTGAACTTCCCAAGAAACCTGGCCCCTTGCGCTTTGCCGCCGAGCATGGTGGGAAGATACTCTACTTGGCAAACTTCGATCCCAGCAAGCTGACGCTCCAAGCGTATGTCGAGGCTTTCTATCGGCAGATTTGAGCGAGCAACTCACCGACATGAGCCGTACTGGCTCGGGCGTCAAACGACTTTTTTTCGTAATGGTTACAGTGGCGAAAAGAAGGCCAATCGCATTGGATTGGCTCTGTGATAACTCCAGTTACGTAGATTGGTGCGGAGGAGGGGACTTGAACCCCTATGCCTTGCGGCGCTAGCACCTCAAGCTAGTGCGTCTGCCAATTTCGCCACCTCCGCATGGAGCCTGCGCACCCAAGGACCGTGGCAGGAGCGACGTGCTGTCCGAGCGTCAGTATAGCATTCCTAGAAGTAGCGAACGAGGTCTGCGAAGGCTGCAAGTTCAAGCAGGCGCTGGCCGGAAGCGGGCTTGTTGAGGGGCTCGTCCTCCAGCACCCAGGTAAATCCGTGGGGCAGGAAGACGGCGTGCAAACCGGCGGCCAGCGCGGGATTGATGTCGGACTTTGGACTGTTGCCGATCATCCATGTGCGCGCGGGGTTGCAGCAATGGCGGGCGGCGAGTGTGCGATAGGCGGCAGAATCTTTCTCCAGCAAGACCTCGACGGCCGCGAAGTGAGGCGCCAGTCCAGAGCGGGCGAGCTTGTCGCTCTGCTCGCCGGGGTCGCCTTTGGTGACCATAATGCAACGGTGGCGAGTGGCGAGTTCGGCCAGGGTTGCAACCACGCCGGGCAGAAGCTGGATGGCGTGTTCGGCGATGGACTGCACGAAGCGCTGGATGCGCGCATGTTTCTCCGCAGTGACGGGCGCGTCCGTCAACTGCTCGAAGCAGGCCACCAGCGAGCGGCGAAAGCTCTTGAGGCCGTAACCGTGCGCCGCAATGGTAGCGTGCTCCACCCGGTTCAGGTGGGCGCGCACTTCCTCCGGTGTGTGGGTGCGGTGGTCGAGATAGGAGATAAAGGCCGCGATGGCGCTTTCGAAATAAATATTGTTCTCCCACAGCGTATCGTCGGCGTCGAAGAGCAGGGTCTGGCCCGGCGGCTGGCGCATCTGTTGCTGCTGGCGTTGGGGAGCGGAGTCGGCAGGCACAGGTGCATTATAGGGTGGAGAGCCGGGCATGGAGGCTACGCAAACATGGACAATGGCTGCGGAGGCACAACGGTCGCGCGTCTTCCCAGGGTTGCAATGCGTACTTAACAGTGCAGCTTCGCAGCAGCAAAGGACACTTCATGCCTCCGATGTCGTTCCACCCCACGCCGTCCGCTCTCTCCGCCAAGTCCAAAGCATCCCACAAACAAACAACTTCCTTCCGCGGACCGCGAACGGCGCGGCTTGCGTGGCTGACGGCACCGCTTCTGCTCTGCCTGATCGCCATGTGTACGATGTCGTTCGCACAGAATCAACGCGCGATGGCAGGGCTGCACCCGGAGACGCCTGCCCCGTCGGACCCTGTGACGGTTAGCGACGACGGCACCAGCTTCATTCTCTCCAATGGCTATCTGACCGCGACCATCAACAAGAAGACCGGCGACATGACCTCGCTCAGGGTGTATGAACTGGAGACGCAGGGCTACGTCTCCGGCCATCACGCGGGCTACTGGGAGCAGAACCCCAATGGCGCGGCGCGCATGGAGGCCAAGGTCACCATCGACCCCAAGACCAACGGCGGCAAGCGGGCCGAGGTCTCCATCAAAGGATGGTCGGACGGCAAGAACCTGAACGCCGGCAGCAGCGAACCAAGCACCGAATCTCCCGAGAGCGAGATTCCCGAAGGCGCACGGACTGCTGCGCAGGTGCAGTTGCCCCCTGGAGTGCAGCGCAACCGCGGAACCAACCGAGGCCCACGGCCCGGCGCAGCCGCAGGCACACCCGGCGCAGCTCCCGGAGCAGCAGGCGCGGCACCCGCACCCGGCGGAGGCGGACGCGGCCCAGGACTGCTGGTTGACATGGAGATCCGCTACTCCCTGGGGCGAGGCGAGAAGGGAATCTACACCTACGCCATCTTTAGCCATGAACCGAGCTACGGCGCTACCCAGATTGGCGAGAGCCGCTACGGGATGAAGCTGAATGGCGGCGTCTTCGACTGGCTCTCCATCGACTCGCAGCGCAATATGGCCATGCCGACCGGGGCCGATTGGGACAAGGGAAGCGACCTCAACATGAAGGAGGCGCGCCGCCTGACCACCGGCGTTAAGGCCGGGCAGGTGGAGCATAAGTACGACTACTGCGCCGACCAGTTCACCACCCCCGCCTATGGCTGGGCCAGCACCAAGCAGCACGTTGGCATTTATTTCATCAATCCTTCGGTCGAGTTCCTCTCCGCCGGACCGAACCACTTTGAGCTGACCGGCCATCTGGACGATGGCGATGGAGGCGATCCCACGCTGCTCGACTATTGGCGCGGTTCGCACTATGGCGGAGCGATTCTGCCCATCGCCGCAGGTGAGGACTGGAACAAGGTGGTTGGTCCCATCCTGATCTATGTGCCTAGCGATGCGACTCCCGCCGCCAACTTCGCCGACGCCAAGCGGCAGGCCAAGCTCGAAGCTGACAAGTGGCCCTACGCGTGGGTGGAAGGCGTAGATTACCCCAAGGCCGCCGAGCGGGCCACGGTCAGCGGGCAGCTCATCCTGCGCGATCCACAGGGCCCCTCAGCCACGCTTCCCAATCTGCTGGTCGGTCTTGCCTATCCCGATCAGACGCCTGCGGCAGCGCAGCCCGCTCAACCGGGCGGGCGCGGCCCCGAGCGGATGACCTGGCAGAACGACGCCAAGCACTATGAGTTCTGGACGCGCGGCTCCTCCAGCGGAAGGTTCACCATCCACAACGTGCGCCCCGGCACCTACGAACTGCATGCCATTGCGGACGGCGTACTGGGTGAGTACTCCAAGGCCAGCATTACGATCAAGGCGGGCGGCGAGGTCAGTCTGGGCAAGCTGGTATGGGTCCCGGTCCGCTACGGCAGGCAGCTCTGGCAGATCGGCATCCCCAACCGCTCCGCCTCGGAGTTTTTGCGTGGCGACGACCACTGGCATTGGGGCGAGTACATCGAGTATGCCAAACTCTTTCCCAACGATGTGAACTTTACCATCGGCAAGAGCGACTTCCGCAAGGACTGGTTTATCTACCAGGTACCGCACGACGAGCTGGCCAACGACCTGTTGGGCCGCGGGCAGGGCCGGGCCACTCCGTGGAGGATCAACTTCAACCTGGCCCAGGCGCCCGAGTCAGGAGCGCACGGCATCCTGCGCCTGGCTATCGCCGGAGCGGGAGCGCGCAGCATTGCGGTCGATGTCAACGGCCAGAACGCCGGCTCCATCGAGGGCCTGGTCTACAATGCCACTATCAACCGCGACGGGGTGGAGGGCTCGTGGGTCGAGAAAGACCTGACCTTCGATGCCTCCCTGCTGCGCGCGGGCGAGAACACGCTTACCCTCACCGTTCCGGCGGGCGGCCTCACCAGCGGAATCTGTTACGATGTGGTGCGTCTGGAGCTTGCCTCCGGGCAAACGTCCGCCGCTCGATGAAGCGGTGTGTTCTACATCACATAGCGGACTATCCCGCTGAACTAGGATGGCAATTATGAAGACTAAATGGACCTGCATACTGGCGGCGCTCATACTACTGGCTCTCCCGGTCATGGGCCAGACAGACGTCAATGCCCTGGAGACAGCGATCCACGGAAAACCGTTCGGATTGCGCGGCTATCCCGCGGATGCGGTAGCAACCTATACCTGGTTCGACGGAAAACTGGTTCCGGATACCGTGATCCTGCATGGTTTGGGGGCATTCATTCCGGATACCGTCCGGCAGAAGGGAAGCAAAATCCTGATCGAAGGCCAGTTCGAGACGCTGGTGCGCGCTCAGGGCAAGATTGCTCCCATGGGCAAATTGCCGATGAGGCTTGAGGTGGACCTGCAAAAGGCCAGCCCGGCAACGGTGTTTCCTCAACTTCAGTCCTTGCTGTTCTTCCCCAGCCTGGGGGATGCGTTGAAAAGTCTCCCCGAATATGTAGCGGACATGCTGCCCTACCCAATCGACACCAAGCTGCAGCCGCCCTGTAATTGTTTCCACGTATTGCAGGATGGAAAGTGGATCCAGGTGGATAACAGCAACACCAATCTCGTTCCTCCAGCATTCACCAAGATGGTTCCCAATCCTGCCCTTGACCAGATGGCCATCGACGCCAAGATATACGGCACGATTACCCTGATCTACCTGGTCTCCGATGTGGGCCGGGTGGATGAGCTATGGCTGGCCAGGCCCCTGGGCGCCAACCTGGATGAGAGCGCCGCCAAGACTAGCCGGGAAGATATGTTTAAACCAGCAACCCTGGACGGCAAGCCCGTGGGCACGATCCTGGTAAGGACCATTCCCGTCAACTACAGTACAGCCCCGGCGGTAGAGGGAAGTCACTGATTTTGGCCTATTTGTAGCGATTTGCCTTGCTTTTTGTCCCTAAATGCCCTAGAATGAATCCAGATAGTTTTGAGACAGATAACCGTGCAGGATGCGCGGAGTTCGTTTTGCAAGAGCTCTGGATGAACAAAGGACACAATTGAAATGGCAAAGCGTCGTGGAAACCCAAACTGGGGCAAGCCCGAGCCGATTGGGCCGGTAGTCCCCACGGTAACTTCCTTTGAACAGGTGGTCAAAGAGTTCAAACTGACCCCCGACCAGTACATCCGCTCCACCCGCCTGCGTGAGTGGGCGCGACATAACAAAAATTCCAAGTACATTCCGGAAGCGCTTCTGGAAGCCTGGGGCTTCGAGATCGAGTCCATGCTGTAAGTTTTGCTCGAACCGGAGTTTGAATGGTTTCAGCATGCGCCGCCTTTAACGGGCGGCGCTTTTGCATGCGACAATGCCGAGAGAGGGAGTATGCAAGACCCATTGAAAAAGTCCCCGTTCGCCAGCGTGGAAGAGGCGGTCGCGGAGATTCGCGCGGGGCGGATGGTTGTGGTCGTCGACGACGAGGACCGCGAGAATGAGGGCGACCTGACGCTGGCCGCGGAGTTCGTCACCCCCGAGGCCATCAACTTCATGGCGCGCTACGGCCGCGGCCTCATTTGCCTCGCGCTGACCGAGGAGCGCGCCGACTACCTGCGCCTGGCCCCCATGACCAGCGAGAACACATCGCGCTTCGGCACCGCATTCACCGAGTCGATCGAGGCGCGCGAGGGAGTGACCACCGGCATCTCCGCCGCCGACCGCGCGCACACCATTCGCGTCGTCATCGATCCCCGTTCCACCGCCAACGATCTGGCGCGTCCGGGCCACGTCTTTCCGCTGCGCGCGCGCAAGGGAGGCGTGCTGGTGCGCGCCGGACAAACCGAGGCCTCGGTCGATCTGGCGCGCATGGCCGGTCTGATCTCCGCCGGCGTCATCTGCGAGATTATGAACGAGGACGGCACCATGGCCCGCGTGCCCGACCTCATCAGCTTCTGCTCCCAGCACGGCCTCAAGATGCTCACCGTCGCCTCGCTCATCCGCTACCGCCTGCAGAACGAGCGGTATATTCAGCGCGTGGCCGAGGCCATGCTGCCCACCCGCTACGGCGACTTCCGCATGATCGCCTACGAGAGCGAGATGGATGGCATGGAGTCGCACGTCGCGCTGGTATACGGCGGCCAGATTGGTAACGAGGACAGCCGCCAGTCCGTCAGCCAGCCCGTGCTGGTGCGCGTCCACACCCACTGCCTAGCGGGCGACGTCTTCGGCGCAACCCTGTGCGACTGTCACGAGCTGCTGGACAATTCCTTGCGCATGATCGCAGAAGCAGGCCAGGGCGCGCTGATCTATCTTCACAACGCCGGGCGCGGCTTCTCCATTGATCGCAGCGGCATTGCATCCTCTGGCGAGATGGCGCCCAGCCGGCTTGTGCTGCACCGCGATACGCAACGCGTCCCGCGCACCGACGAGCTTAGCCAGGAGCGCATGCAGCGCGCCCGCCGCACCCTGCGACAGATCGGC
Source organism: uncultured Acidobacteriaceae bacterium (assembly GCA_963834805.1). Lineage (GTDB taxonomy): Bacteria > Acidobacteriota > Terriglobia > Terriglobales > Acidobacteriaceae > Edaphobacter. Next base: position 805,531 of record CAWIDB010000007.1, on the reverse strand, counting down.
CTGGGCAGCCAGATCCTCTCCGACCTCGGCATCCAGCGCATCCGCCTGCTTACCAACACACCCACCCACATCCCCGCGTTGCAGGGCTTCGGCATCGAGATCGTCGAGCAGGTGAGGATTCCGCTGGAGGATGGCATTAAGACTTGTGGGGTGAACTGACGATGAGAGACAGCCTCTACTTGTTAATCCGTATTGTCGAGGCTTGCCTCATCAATTTTATTGTTTGGGGTACGTTCGTTTTAGCTTTATCGTTCAAGTTTGCCTCGACCGATATCCCGTCGATATTGTCAGTTGCGGGACTGTGTCTCGGCTGTGGAATTGCAACTTGGTGGATTTTTCGAAGACTCAAATTGCGTTATACCAGGCGTGAGACGATAGCAGTCGCAGCGGCTTTTGCTGTGGTTACACCGGTGGGGTTACTCGCATCGGCATTCTGTGATCAGGTACTGGGAGTTTACATAGCGCAGCCGTTCGACCTTATATTCAGGTCTAAATCCGGTATTTTCGAAGCCATCGGAACATTCGGCAGCGTCCCGGTTACGACCGCGTTTCTAAGCTTTGCGGTTTGTGCATTCGTGCTGTGGATGACACGTCACATTCAGAAAGTTCAGCAGGCATCATAGACCCCTACTGCACGGTGAGATCCAGCGTTACCGTCTGCGTAATCTGCACGCCGCTCACTGAGCTTGCGGTCACCTTATACTGGTAGGCGCCCGCCGGCGAGAAGCGCAGGTTGGAAGCAACGCTGCTGCCTCCGCCGCATCCGCTGGACGAAAGCAGCAGGATGGCCGCGAAGATGGCCCACACAATCGGCCCATCTCGCCGCCACGCATTGTGCCGCGAGGTGCGCGCCTTCCAGGTAAAGATCAGTGCAGGGAAGAGCAGGCAGAGCGCGGTGCCTGTGAAGCTGCGTTTGCCCGGTCTGCTTGGGATCGAGTAGGAACCGATCTCCGTAACTGTGTTGAGGGTTGCGACTGCGTTCTGCGCGGTCCCGCTCAGCGTAACGCTGGATGGCAGAAGCGAGCAGGTGGCGTACTGCGCAGCCGAGACCGCCGTGCAGTTCAGCACCACCGTTCCGCTGAAGTTATTGCCTGGTGTCACGGTCAGGTTGTAGCTCGCGGGCGTGCCGCTGGCGACCGTGGCCGAGGAACTTGTTCCGCCGCCGACGGTGAGCGTGAATGTCCCGCTCATAAAGCCGGTGCCGGTCAACGGCACCGAATCCGGCGAGGTCGCGTCGGAGCTGGTGACGGTCAGCGTTCCATTGCGCGCGCCGGTGCTGGATGGAGTAAACGTTACGGTGACTCCGCAACTTCCGCCCGCTGCCAGCGTGCTCACCGGGCAGGGCACGGTGACGGCGTAATCGCCCGTAATCGTCAACGCGACGCCGGTGATGGGGGCCGTGCCGTTGTTGGAGAGCGTTAGCGAGAGGCTGGCAGGAGCATTCAACGCGATCGACCCGAAGCTCAGGCTGGTGGGCAGAATCTGCATGTGCGACTGCTGGCCCACACCGGTAAGCGCCGCCACCAGCGGCAGGGTTGAGGCAGAGCTTGCGATGGAGAGCGTTCCGGCGATGCTCCCGGACTGCGTCGGCGCGAAGCCGATCTGCGCGGTGCAGCTTGTGCCTGCGGCCAGTGCCAGGCCTGGCTGTGGGCAGGTGCCCAGCGCAACGGTATAGTCCCCGACGGCTGCGCTCAGCGTGGTCGATGCGGAGAGAATGCCGAAGGTGATCGCGCTCGTGCCGGTGTTGGTGAGTTGTAGCGGAAGCGACGAGTTCGCGCCCACCAGAACCGTGCCGAAGTTGAGGGAACTTTGCCCAAGAGTGAGCGAAGATGGACTGGAGACGCCAACCACGGAGATGAACTCCAGCGAGGTGGTGGCGCTGGAGGAGATCTCAATCGCGCTGGGTCGCGATCCGCTACCCGAACCCTGCTGGGTCGTACTCTGCGGCGTAAAGGTGACGGTCAGCGTGCAGCTTGCGCCGGGCAGAATGCTGGCGCAGTTGCTCGACACCGTGTAGTCAGGCGTGCTCTGGATGCCCAGAATGTTGAGCGTCGCCGTGCCTGTATTGTCCAGCGTCACTGTCTGCGGTGCGCTGACGTTGCCTGCCATGGTGTTGGCAAAGGTCAACGAACTCTGCGATGGCATCAGTGTGGCCAGCGGCGGGGCGTTCGAGGGAGATGAGACATAGACCGGAGTGGAGCTGCCGGTCAGGTCGATCAGGTCTGGGCTGGAAGCGGCATCGCTCTCAATCACCAACTCGCCGCTGTCACTGCTCGCCGGGGGCGGGCTGGAGCCGGTAACCACCTGGTTGATGGGCGTATAGGCGAGCGTGACGGTGCAGCTTGCCGCAGGCGCAAGCGTCGCGCCGCATGTGGTGGTCGAAAGAAACGGCCACTCGCTGGTGATGCGTCGAATGGTGAGCGGAGCGGTGGTTGAGACGTTGGTCAGTGTGATGGTCTTTTGGATTGACTGACCCGACGGCGCCTGGCCGAAGCTGAGCACCTCGCCCGGCTGTAGTCCTCCCGTCACCGAGAGCGTGCCTGGGCCTACGCCATATCCCTCCACATAGCCGATGCCGTCCAGCGTGGCCGATCCGTCCGTGGGTGTGGCCTCGGCAAAGAGTGTACCCGTGATGTCTCCGTTATTCAGCGGCAGGAACGCAACCGAAAAATTGCAGCTGGCGTTGGGCGCTAGACCCGCACAGGGCGCGCCGCTGAGAACAAACTGGCGCGGCAGAGCGATCGCCAGTGTCACCGCCTTTGCCGTCAGGTTGTCGATGGTGAACTGCCGTGTCACACCGCTCGCTCCTGTGGCCTGCGGCCCGTACTCCGCGTCGTTGGCCACGATCTCCAGCCCCTCGTCCTCCGTGGTATACGCGCCGGTGAGCGGAACTGAGTAATTGGTAAGCACGGGAGCGCCACCCACTGTGCTGGTGACTGGAATCGTGAGCGTTCCCGCTGCCGAAGCAGTTGCCGGGGTAAATGTAACTGCAATTGAGCACATAGCCCCGGCGTTGAGCGTTGCGCAATTGCTGCTTGCGCCGAAGCTGGTCGCGCTGGAGCTTTTGGTCGTCGCAACAACTGTGCCAATCTGTTCAGCGCTTCCGCTGGTGTTCAGCAGCGTGACAGTCTGCTGCGTGGACGTGCTGCCGGGTACGTTGTTGAAGACCAGCGCGTTGGGCGCGAGCGACAGACCAGGATCGGCCTCGCCATATCCCGTCAATACGGCGCTAGCTGTGGAACTACCCGCCTGCAAAGTGAGCGTTCCGGCGCGCGGGCCTGCGGCTGTTGGAGCGAAAACGATCTGCACGAAGCAGGATGCAGTGTAGGCCAGCGCGCCGCCGCACGGAGAGCCTCCGCTGACTGCATTCGATAGTGCGAAGTCTCCGCTGACAGAGGGTGTCGCTACTGTCACCGAATTTCCGCCTGACACCAGGTTCGTGACCGCGAATAGTTCCGTCGTGCTGGCGCTGTCGATCGGCACGGGGCCGAAGTCCTGCACTACCGGCGTCAGCAGCAGGCCAGTGAGCGGCAGACCGTTGCCGGTGAGTGAGAGGACGTACGGGCTGCCCGCAGCCGCCGAGCTGATCGTCAGCGTGCCCGTCTCCAGCCCGGTTGCAGGCGGAGTGAACTGCACGCCCACCCAGCAGTTGAGGCATGTGCCCGACGCGCCGACGGTAAAGGCGGAGCTTGCTGGCTGCCCGTGGCCGTAACCGATGTCCTCGACCAGCACGGCCGTGAAGGGTGCGCCGAGCGTGGTGGAGGCTGTGGCGACCGCGAAGCTGGTGAAGGGCTGTGCGATTTTAAACCACTGCACCGACGGCTCGCCCGCGATGACGCCATTGAAGCTAATCGTGCCATTGTTTGCGGGTGACACAATCCCGGTGCCTACGCCGGAGAGCGCAACGTAGACCGGCGTTGTACCAGCACCCGCAGTCACAGCCAGCAGTCCCTGGCGCGTTCCCGGCTGCGATGGCACAAAGCTGAAGACCACGCTGCACGAGGCGCCTCCGGCCAGCGTCGAGCCGCAGTTGGTGCTGTCGCTGAAGTCGCCCGAGAGCGTTAGCGACAGCGCAAAGGCAGTCGTACCGATGTTCTGAATGCTCAGCGTCTGCGTGCTGCTGGAGACGCCGGTGACTACAACCGCGTTGGCGAAGTTGAGTGATGTTGCAGAGACGCTGAGGTTGGGGTTGACGCTTGCTCCATTGACCGAGGGCTGTGGCAGCGAGCGCCCCGTGACCAATGCCGTCAGTCCCTGGTCGAGCGATAGCGTCTCCGCGTCGGCCGCTGGCGTGTGCGCGTTCTGGTAAGCAAGCTGTAGCTGGCAGACGGTCTGCGGTTCCAGCGTCGAAGGACAGCGGTCCGTGACCGTGAACGGCGATGCAGCGGGCAGCGTGACGGCGCTGTGCGCGAAAGTGGCAGTCGAATTGTTGGAGAGGAACAGGGTGCGCGCACTGTGCAGCCCGCCCGCATACTGCGTGCCGAAGTCGATCTCTGCGGTCGAGAGCGAAAGCGCGGCGGCTTGTCCGTAGGCTGTCATCTGCACATCGCGCGCGCCGATCAGCCAGTTCTGCTGGATCGCGCCGTCGTTGATCGAGATGTTGGACGCGGTCAGACCAACTGTGATGTGGCAAACGCCGCCCGGCGTAAGCAGCTTGTTGCTTCCAGAAAGCGTGCAGTCGCTTACCGTCTCGGCAAACGTGTAGGGCAGCGTAGTCTTCGTGCCGATGTCCCACTGCGAGGCAAAGCTCTGGCTCTGCTGCGTCAGATTTGTAACCGTAATGGTTCGCGTCACAGCGCCGCTGGCCGAGCTCACTATGCCGAAGTCCAGTTCCTTGGGCGAGAAGACAACCGGAAGCTGTACTGCGCCCGATGCCAACGCGGGCAGGGCCTGCGTCTGCGCGATGGAGTTCGTGGCAGAGACCGCAATGCTTCCCGGCCCGTTGCCCGTGAGCGCGATGCTGCACTCGCTGCCCGCGGCCAGCGTCGCGCCGCAGTTGTTCGCCTGGGTGAATCCGCTGACCGCAATCTGCATTCCGGTTGCCTGCGCCGAGCCGAGGTTGCGCAGCGTCAGGTTGGGCGAATCGTCCACCGAGAGTGCCAGCGCTGCCGTTGCCGCCGATACGCTGGCCGGGACCGTCAGCTTGGCCAGATACGCCGCCGCGCCCGAGCACAGACTCCCATTGCAGGCCGAGACGGGCAGAACAGCGCCGCGCACCGTCGAGGGAAACGCCGTGGTCGGCGCGTTGTTCAACGGCAGGTCGTAGGTCTCGGTCGCCAGCAGGCTCTGGCTTGCAGACTGAGCGAAGCTGCCGGCCAGCAGTGCATTCCCGCCGGAGTCGATTGCCACGCCGGTCAGCGCGACCGGCGCGCTTGCATTGCCTGGGTTCGACGTAGCAATGCCGCCAAAGCGGGCCGTCTGATCGACCAGGTTCGCCGCATTCACGCGCACCGCAAAGCTGTTGCCAATGGTTGCGAGGGGCGTCAACGGCAGCAGCGGCAGACCCATGCTGCCATCCACCCACGCCGTTCCCGCCGCGCCCGCAGCCACAAACGATTGCGTCCCCGGCGCAAGCACGGTGGATCCCAGCACCGTGCTGCCGTCCAGCGTTATCCTCAGCAGCAGTTGATACGGCGTGGCAGTCAGCGGGGTGGAGACGCCGGTCACGGGAAACTGGCCCAGCGAGACCGAGCCTGACAGAAGCAGGTTTCCGGCAACCGGATCGATCGCCAGTGAGCTGATCCCCGCGCCGGGAATAAACGTGGAAAAGGTAATACCGTTGCCTGCCGGTGTCAGCTTGGTCAGAAATCCCGTAGTGGAACCAAGCGCCTGCGTGGCAAGCAGATTCGGCACCAACGCCGCCACCGTCGGATAGCCCGGCGCAGTGGTCATTCCAGCGATGTACGCGTCGTCGCTGGAGTCCGCCGCGATGGCTGACGGCGAGGTGTTGCCGCTGGCGCCGCTGAGATAAGTTGCGTAGAGCAGGGAACTGCCCGACACGGAAAACTTCTCCACGAATCCGTTCCACTGGCTGCCGAAGGCCGGCGTCTGAATGATTCCGGCGGGCGTCACCGGAAGCGTCGCGCTGAAGATGCTGCCTGTGATGAAGACCGCATCGCTGGTGGCCGCAATCGAGCTGGCATCCATAAACCCGCCGCCGCAGAAGGTGACAAAGAGCGGGCTGCCGAGGTTGGCGCCGAACTTGGCCACAAACGAGTTGGTCGCCGTCCCGCTGAAGTTCGCAAAGGCCGCGCCGCCGGTCGCCGCCAGCGAGCCTGAATCAGTGGTGCCGGTGACGTAGACATTGCCCGCAGGGTCCAACGCCATCGCCAGGCCAATGTCGAACTTCGCACCGAGGTATGCCGAATTGAGGACCGTGCTCGCGGTCGAGTTGGTCTCGATCAGACGCACTCCGTCGCCTTGATCGATCAGCAGATAGAGGTTGCCCTGAGCATTGGTCTGGACTGCGTTGATCTGGCCTGCGGGATGCCCCTGATTCAGCACTGCGCGAAGCCCCGCGAAGGCAAGCTGCTGGGGACCCGTGGATGGCCCTTGCGCGCCCAGCGCGGAAACCAATCCGCAGGCGAGCGCCCACGCCAGTCCCCACAGCAGCGCTGCTGTTTCAATCCGCACAGCGCCCACCGCTATGCGCTGTCTTCCCCGGACCGCCTCATCGCCTGAGGCCCGATCCGCGGGATTGCCGGTCTGAACGGAGTTCATCATGGTCATCTGGCCGCGGCGTTGTTCTGAATGCGGCCTGCCCTCAATATCCATGGAACCGTGCGGGTTATGTTGTACGAATCTGAGAATTTCTAATGAGACGCAACTATACCGTGTCTTTTCGGGAATGGGTACTGTTACTTCGCCGCGGACCCACGTTCCCATTCACCGCAACCCGCCGTCTTTTTGTCGCCCAGTCCCGCATCCAGCAGCCAACTCAATCCGCGCTCGCGCATTGCGTGCTCGAAGGCGGCGTGCGTGGTGTAATGCACGGTCTGCATACCAAGCTGCGCGGCGGCGGCAATGTTCTCCATGCGATCGTCGATAAACAGGATGTTGCGCGGTGCTGTCTTCAGCGCCTGGGCAGTCCTGAGGTAGATCGCCGGATCGGGCTTTGCCGTCTGCATTTCATGCGACCAGACGCAGGTATCGAAGCCAGCCAGCCACGCCAGTCGCGCCAGCACGCCCTCGCCAATCGCATCACCAATGTTCGACAGCACCCCGGTGCGCATGCCCGCCTGCTGCAACCGCCCGGCCCACTCCACCATGGGCTGGTTGATCTGCGTCCACAGGTCGATGTCCGCCGCCATTAACGCGTCGATCTGCCCGTCGTCGAAACGCACGCCCGCATCCGCCGCAACTGCCTCCCAGTTGGCCCGCCCGGTCAGCGCGCCACGGTCGTAGTCGTGGCGAAACTTCCAGTACGCCTCATGCAGCCGCGCCTCGTCCAGCCCGCTGAGCGCGCGCATCGCGGCCCACGCCGCAGGATCGGGCGGGCCGGAGAGCACCTGGCCGTAGTCGAACAGCACCGCATCGATACGCTGCGCGTCGTTGTCGCTCGCACGATTCGTATCGTTCGCAGTCACTGCATCTTGACTATCTGAGGGGGAAGAAGAGGAAGTAAGCATCTTCTTCGATTGTAGGCGATTTACCCTTAAGCATGTGGGAAGCTCTGCTCAGAATACGCAGGCAGTTTCTTGCGATAGAAGGGACGCGCGCCGCAAGCAATGACAGATGCAATGCAAGTGAACCGATGGAATCCGGAGTTGCGCCGCTGGCTCGCTGAAGCGTCGCGCGCGGCGGGCTTCGACGTTGTTGGTGTCGCCGATGTCCGCGCACCGGACGACCTCGTTGCCGTGCAGCAGGCAGCGCGATTCTCCGCGTGGATCGACGCGGGCCGCGCGGGCGAGATGGAGTACCTCAAGCGCCGCAACCAGCAGGGAACGCTCCTCCGCGGCAACCTGCGCGTCGCCATGCCGTGGGTACGCTCGGCCATCGTCTGCGCAATGAATTACAACTTCGCCGCGGCCCCACTCTCCATCGATCCCGCGCCGCCGGGATCGGGATGGATCGCGCGCTATGCATGGACCGGTCGCGCGCTCGAAGACGGGAGCTGCGCGCCAACCGACTACCACGACGAGCTGCTCGTCCGCCTGCGTGAGATCGAGTCGGGATTCCTTCTGCGCGCCGCCTGCACCGCCCGCTGCTATGTAGACACCGGCCCGCTGGTCGAGCGGGCCCTTGCCGCCGACGCCGGAATCGGTTGGATTGGCAAGAACACATGCCTGCTCAACCAGCAGCTCGGCTCATGGCTGCTGCTGGGCGTGATTGTGACCTCGCTGCCAGTGGAGAAGGCGCGAGATGAGAGGGAGGGAGTACACTCCGCAGAAGTGCCGATTAAACCTCAACAGTTACATTCGAAACAGTCTTCAACTACACAATTAAATAATGTTATATCTACACAGATTGCTTCCATCCAGGCATTGGACCGCTGCGGCACCTGCACTCGCTGCATCGACGCCTGCCCCACCGGCGCGCTGCTCGGCTCCAGATCGCCCGCCGCGCCGCGAACCATGGACGCCTCGCGGTGCATCGCTTATCTGACCATCGAGAAGAAGGGAATGATCGATCCCGGCCTGCGCGCCGCGATGGGACGCCACGTCTTCGGCTGCGACATCTGCCAGGACGTCTGCCCGTGGAACCGCAAGCCGCAAGAGCCTGTCGCGCCGACCCGTTCGGGTGCCCCATTCATTCCGAGTTCTATGCGGAATGGGTGGGATTCAAATCAAAACGCTCTGCAAGCGCGTACCGAGCTGATCAATCCCGCGCTGGACTGGCTGGCCGCAATGGACGCGCATGAGTTCAATCGCTGTTTCAAAGGTTCGCCGCTGGAGCGTACCGGACGCAAGCGTCTTCTGCGCAACGTCGCCATCGCCATGGGCAACAGCGGAGAGGCGCGTTTTCTGCCTCAACTCGAAGCCTGGGCCGCGGGCGACGACCCCGTGCTGGCCGATGCAGCACATTGGGCTCGCGCGCGTCTGCTAGAGCATTTCTCCTGATCTGTACCCCCTGAAGAGTTATACGCATGTCGTTTTCAATAAAATCGGCTCGAATGTTCGTCCTTGGCGTACACCATCCGGAGAAATGCTCTAGCCTTATAGCAATGGTCCCTAGCGATTCCACGCAAACCCCGCCCGAAATCTCCCCCCAGGTTCCCATCGAACAGGTACGTCCTGTCGTCCACCGCGCGGGCCTTTGGCCGCAGCTCGCCGCGCTTGCCAGGTACATGACGAAGACCGAGGTGCATACCTATGCCTTCTCGGTCGCGGCCAACGTCATTCTCTCGCTCTTTCCCTTTATCGTGATGATGCTGACCATCTCCCGCCAGGTCTTCCACTCGCGCGTGATGGAGCAGGTGGTGGGGGAGATGATGGAAAACTTTCTGCCCACCTCGCAGACGTTCATCATGCGCAACATGCAGTTGCTGGCGCACCCGCACAAGGGCACGCAGGTCTTCTCCATCGTGATGCTTCTGATCAGTTCCACCGGGGTCTTTCTGCCACTGGAGGTGGCGCTGAACAAGGTGTGGGGAGTGCGCGAGAACCGCTCGTATCTGAGCAATCAGGTCGTCTCGCTGGGCCTTGCCTTCGCGCTCGGCGTGCTGGCCATGACCTCGGTGGCGCTGACCGCGGGCCAGGAGTCGCTGCTCACTCTGTTCTTCTTCGGCCACATTCACAACGTCGTGTATGACTTCCTCAACGAAGTAACCTTGCGACTCTGCGCTCTGCTGGCCAGTATTCTTCTCTTCTTTCTCATCTACTGGATTCTGCCCAACCGCAAGGTGCCGGCGCGCGCCGTGCTGCCCACCGCCATTGTCATGGGAATATTGTGGGAGGGCGCGAAGGTGCTCTACGTTCTTGCGCTCCCCCATCTCGACTTTCCGTCCGTCTATGGGCCTTTCTATGTCTCGGTAGGTCTGATGATGTGGGCGTTTCTCTCCGGCCTGCTGCTGCTCGCCGGCGCACACTTCTCCGCCACGCACTATGCTCTCTCCGCAGCCCGCCAGGACGAACGAGCCCAGCGCATGCAACAGGACGTTCCATCCACGCAGTAGAATGAGGCCCATGCAGAAGAAGCATCCATCCGGCGTTGGACAAGTCCATGCAGCGTCCGCGAAGCACGCCTCCCGCTGGCGCCGCCGCCCACCCACTGGAGTGGCGGGAGCGGTCTTCTGGCTCGCCCTCTGCTTCGGGCTGCTATGGCTGCTGCGCCTGGCGCCCAACCGCGGTGGCCCCTTGCTTGGCTGGATGCAGCTTCTGGCAGGGCTAGCGCTCATCTGCCTTGCCGTCCCGCTGGCCTGGCGCATGGTGCACCAGCATCTATTGTGGAGCCTGCGCAACAAGCTTATCCTCACCTACATTTTGATCGGACTTGCTCCGGTCGTGCTGTTTGTGACGTTCGCGGGGATCTCGGCTTACATCGCGGCGGGCCAGTTCTCCATACACCTGGCGGACACGCGCATGCACCAACAGTTGGACGAGTTGGGCGTTACAAGCTCCTCCCGCGCTTCGGGTCTGGTACGGATGATGCGCGACCGCGCCGAGCAGCAGTTGGGACCACGTCCGCCCGGACCGCCTGGCTTTCGGCGCAGGTCGCGGCCCACGACGAATGGAGCAGCGCAACCGTCGGAGCAAACATTGACCCCGCAGACCGCCGCACAGCCGGCGTCCGAGACTGCTGCCCAGACAGCCGCTCAGTTAGCGAACCAGACAACCACGTTGGGAGAATCGGCGCCCAACCCTCTGCTTGCGCGTCTGCACCGGCATAGCGCGGTCTATCTGAACGGAGCGCCTTACTCTGCGGCGATGCCATTCGCGCCGCCAGTCGCAAGCGGAACGCAACCCACCGGCCCGCAGCAATCCAACACCGCCGAGCAACAGCCCGCGACCGCGCCAGAGAGCGCCACGGGCCTGCCGCTGGGCCTTCCGCCCTGGGCCGCGGACCTGCACGGCAATCAGTACCGCGGCCTCGTCCTGGACGGCCAGGACCTCTACCTGGTCGCCATCGATCAGCGCCACACCGAGGACAGCGGCTTGCTCACCGTCATCACCAGCCTTCCGGTGGACAGCGCGCTGATGGACGTAGTGGCGCAGGGGCTGGGCCGGGTGCGCGTCTCCGGACTCATGACCGGCGGCCCGCAGACAACTCCCGCCACACCCAGCTCCGCCTCCAACGTCGGAGGCAGCCGCTCCCTGGATAGCGACATCGAGCGTACTTCGGTCTATGGCGGCGCCGAGCCCCCTGCCGTCAACTTCCTCGATTTCAGCGTCCCCTTTATCTCCACCATGGACATCCGCAATTGGGAGACGGGGGACCGCGACAATGTTCCCATCGTGGTGCACTCTCGCCCGTCGGTGCTCTACAGCCAGCTCTTCGGCTCGTCACTCGGCGGCATCGTTACCAGCTACATCCGCAACGGTCTGGTGGGCATCTGCATCCTCTTCGTTTTGATCGAGGCCCTTGCCCTGTGGGCGGCGCGGCGTCTCAGTGGCAACATAACCACCTCGGTCGAGGAACTCTACGCCGCCACCCAGCGCGTCGATCGGGGAGATTTTGTGCATCGCATCGCCGCCGCGCCGGTGGGTAAACGCGACCAGCTCGGTGAACTGGCGCGCTCCTTCAACCGCATGACCGGCTCGCTGGAACGCCTGCTCGTGGAACAGCAGGAAAAAGAGCGCATGCAGAACGAACTCACCATCGCCCAGGAGGTGCAGGCCAATCTGTTTCCGCGGCAGGTACACGATCTGCCCATGCTGCAGTTGCATGGCATCTGCCGTCCGGCACGCACCGTCTCCGGCGACTATTTCGACTTCCTTATCTTCCGCCACCCCGACAATCCCGACGGATCGCGCGGCGCGGAGTCCGGCGTCGGCATCGCTCTGGGCGACATCAGCGGCAAGGGCATCTCCGCCGCCCTGCTGATGGCCACGCTGCACTCCGCCGTACGCGCCTACCGCCTGGCCAGCGAGGACCTGGTCTACAGCGAGAGCGCCATCGCAGCCCTCACCGCCAGCCGCGAAGACCTGGCCGGAGACAGCGGCAAGCTCTTCGAATCTCCCGGACGCATTCTCTCCCTGCTCAACCGCCATCTCTATCGCAGCACCCAGCCGGAGAAGTACGCCACCCTCTTTCTGGCCCACTACGACGCGGACTCAGCGCATCTTACGTATTCCAACGCGGGCCATCTGCCGCCGTTTGTCGTCAACCGCGAGGGAAGGGTGGTCCGCCATCTCGACCGCGGAGGCACGGTCGTCGGCCTGATGGATGGCATGCGCTACGAAGAAGACCGCTTCCGCATGAATTCCGGAGACATTCTGGTCGCCTACTCCGACGGCATCACCGAGCCGGAGAACGACTTCGGGGAGTTCGGCGAGTCGCGTCTTGTGGAGATCATCGCCCTGTATCGCGACCAGCCGCTGACCGTCATCGCCAACCAGGTGCTGCTCGCCCTCGACGCGTGGATCGGCGCCGCCGAACAGCCCGACGACATCACCCTGGTATTAGCCCGCCAACTCTAGCACTCGCATGCCGGATAGAAGCAATGCAGCCTGTATTTCGCTACGCGATGCAAAAACGTGTTATCACGGTAAATCATTTGCGCGCCTGGTTGAGTTACTAGAGCGTGTTTCATAAATAGATACGGCCTCAAGCTAGGTTCTTTGCATGAGCATGTTGCTTTGATGAACTGGATGCATGAGCAAGAAGCGATTCGAGTTGTTGAACGATGCGCAGTGGGAGTTGGTCGAGCCGCTGCTGCCTGAGCCAAAGCGGCGCAAGGACAACCGTGGCCGTCCCTGGGCCTCCAACCGAGCCTGTTTTGAGGGCATTCTCTGGATATTGCAGACCGGAGCCGCATGGCGGTTTCTGCCCGACAAGTATCCTTCCCCACCCACTTGCTGGCGGCGATTAAAGCAGTGGGAAGAGCAGGACGTATGGCTGGATGCGTGGCGAGCGCTGCTGGGTGCGCTCGACGGAGAAGGCCTGCTGAACTGGGAAGAGACGTTCCTGGACGGCAGCTTCGCTCCGGCGAAAAAGGGGGCTCTGCGGTCGGTAAAACCAAGCGCGGCAAGGGAACGAAGTGGATGGTACTGGTCGACGGTGGGGGTCTTCCGCTGGGAGTTCGGCTGGAGAGTGCCTCTCCGGGAGAAGCTACGCTTGCGGAAGCCACGCTCGCAGAAGTCCGTGTCCCGCGTGCCAAAGGTCGTCCGCGGCAGAAGCCGGCGCGGGTGATTGCCGACCGAGCCTACGACTCCGACCCGCTGCGCGAGCGGCTGAAGAAACGGGGTATCGATTTGATCGTGCCCTACCGTAGCAACAACAAGCATCGGCGCTATGAAGATGGCCGCAAGCTGCGACGATACAAACGCCGCTGGATCATCGAACGCACCAACGCCTGGTTTGGGCAGTTCCGCAGACTTCTGGTTCGCCATGAGTGCCTCCTTGCCACCTACAGAGCCTTCTTCTATCTCGCCTGCCTCTGGATTACACTCCGCAGGTGTTTATGAAACACGCTCTAAAGATAAGTTACTCAATCAAGTGGATTAAATATGATTTCCTGGGCAAATTCAGCTATACTTGACTTGATCAAAGGAAACTGGCCGCACATAGACTTTACTTATTGCGACACGATGAATCTTTCGACTTTCGTATCGATCTGATTAATACGTTGAAAGAGGCACACCCTGTGTTATTGATTCATTGCTCTCCCAGAATTCGTTCGTTGCTGCCAGCCACGCTAGCGCTGTCTGCACTATTCTTTGGGGTTTCTACGCGCGCTTCTGCCGACATCGTCAAAATCCAGAATTCCACCAGTTGCGGCGGCGGGACGATCTGCAACAGTGGCACTGCGTACAGTTTGTCAGACATTGTGAACGGGACGCAGGTGCTGCACGATCCCAACGACCCAACTGTGACGGTGGGCAATAGCGATACTGCAACCTATCTGATCACCAATGACACATCCAGCACATCCATTACGTTCACGCTCACTGGAACGCTCGCGAGCAATGCCTACTTGAACTGCCAGACCAGTGGCGGCTTCTCCAACAATGCATGCTCGATCTCAGGGGTGGGAACCGTCAATAACCTAGGAACCGTGAATAACCCGACGGGCGGTGGGGCCGCGCAGTATGGTCCTCCCAGCGGACAGGTTACCAACTGGCCCTATGGCGTGACCATCACCTTTAGCGATGTAGCGCTTGGCAGCACATTCGACCTTAATTTTTCTTCGTTTGCCCATGCGGGAGCAGATACAGCACTGGTCGTACCATCAGTTGCCGTCACACCGGAACCTTCCACACTTCTCCTGCTTGGCACTGGACTGCTGGGCCTGGGCGGTGCGCTGAAGCGCAGGCGGCTATCTACGCGCGCCTCGGCCAAGATCGTCAAGCGTGGATCGTTCCACGCCGCAGCCGCTAAGAACGAGGCCCTATGAAGATCAAAATACTAGCTTTTATGGCCGTCTTCCTGCTGCCGCTTCCGATGATGGCGGACTCGATATTCTTTTACCTGAACACCAATGAAACGACTCCCGACCTGACGAATGTCGTGGACGTGACCGTCATTCTGAATTCGTCCACCTCCGCCCTGATCGAATTCGCCAACGTCTCGGGCAATAACTCGTACAACATATCGAACGCATTTCTTAATGTGAATGGGGCCTCCGCGATCTATGGCTGCCCAGCCAACAGTCCGCCCGCCTGCACCAATGGCGATGTCACGGGGACCAATTCCACTGGCAGCGGCTTCAATGCGTTTTCCGGCAATGGCAATGACGGTTGGGGTTCGTTTAGCTGGAACGTCCAGGATATCGGTGGGGACGCCAGCACAATCAGCTATACGTTGGACGCTATTAGCGGCAACTCCTGGACGGGCGCGAGCGACGTGCTCAAGCTGACCACCGGCGGCGTCGACGCCTCTGTCGATCTAGTTACGCAAAGTGGCAAGCAGCTCGCTGGAGCTGAGACAGTGGTGACAGTCACCCCGGAACCTTCCACACTTCTCCTGCTGGGCACTGGACTGCTGGGCCTGGGCGGTGCGCTGAAGCGCAGGCGGCAAGCCTAACCGGAAAACTCACCACTGATTCTTCCAGGGCCGCTCCAATGAGAGCGGCCTTCCTGTTGTGCGCGTATTGTGTCTCACAGCTTGGCCTGCATTGCCTTCACCACAATGTCGTTGGGCGAGCCGCCTGCCGGCAGGATGGTAAACAGCCCCGGCGCGGGCGCGGTGCGCATCACCGTCACCTCGCCGGAGCGCGTGTCTGCGGAGAGCAGCAGGTGCTGGTCGGCGGAGAAAGCCAGCGTGTCGGGCGCATGGCCGGTTTGCACACTGCCCACCACCTTGCCATCGTCGATGCCCCACAGGTTGATCGAGTCGGCGCCGAAGTTCGACACCCACAGGGTGCTGTTGTCACCGCTCACAACGCCGTACGCCGGCTTGCTGCCGATGGTATACGTTCCGCCCACCTCGTTGGTCCCAGTCTCAATCTCGCTGACGGAGTCGGAGCCGAAGTTGGCGCAGAAGACCTCGCCGCCGTCCGGCTTCAGCGCCAGTTGCACCGGAGTCTGACCTACGTCCATCAGCGCCAGCATGTGGTCGGACAGCAGGGTGGAGTTCTGCTTTGCCGCCCACGAGCCGGGCGCCGCGGCCAGCGACACCGCCATCACCTGGTGCCCGCCGGAGCATGCGATAAATGCCTTGGAGGAGTCGTTCAGAATCACCGAGTCGGTCGCGCCGGGGCAGCCGGTGAAGACCGCGCGCAGATGCGGCAGCGTCTCTTTTGCCTCAGTCCTTGGCGCCAGCTTGGCGACAAGGCCCAGTCCCTCCCCCTTTGCCGCGTAGGGCTCAACCGCAAAGATGGAGACGCTGCCTCCGCCCCGGTTGGTCACCACCAGCGAGCGCATATCGCGCGAGATGCGTGCCAGGCCGGGCTGCTCGCCGGTTCCCACCACGCCGATCTCGCGCCGCTGGTCCAGGTCGATCACGCTCACCGTGTTGGAACCGCTATTGGCCACATAGGCGCGCTCTCCCGCCGCGTCCACGTCGATAAAGTACGGCAGCCTGTGCACCGGGATGGTGGCCGCCACGCGGTTCTCGTCCGTGTCGATCACCGAGACCGAACCCGTGCCTGCGGCCGTGCCCGTGTTGACCACATACACCTCGTCCCGCTTCGGATTCACCGCCATGCCGGTGGGTTGAATGCCCACCAGCAGGGTGCGATCCGGCCGCAGGTAGACCAGGTCGAGCACCGAAACCGTGTTCGACACACCATTTGAGACATAGGCAAACTCGCGGTAGCCCGCGGGCACGTCGGGGAAGTGGCTGCGGCATCCCGCCGGAAGCAGCAGCAGAGCGGCCAGCGCAGCCATCCCAGCTTTTTGCATCTTTTGCATCTCTGCGAGTCTAGCTAGACTGACACACATCGGCAAGCAGGCATCCTGATCCATCCAACGACCCGGCCGTGAAACTTTAATTTGCCGGACACGGTCTAACTCTATGAGGCGGGATTCTACCCAACGTAGAAATCTACGCATCGATGGTACGACCCTCGGACAACGAAGCTGGGCGAAATTTCCTGGCTTCGTTGTATTTTTTTTAGGAGTCTTCGTCCAACTCGGACGAAGCCGAGAGGCCGGATTGCAACTGCTTGCCGGTGCGCGCCCACTGCCACGCGATCCACGCCGCGTATCCCCCCTGAATCAGCCACACCAAGAGGTAGGAGGCCAGAAGATGGTGCGCCTCCATGCTGCTGCCGAATATCCAACTGAACTTCATTGTGCAATCTCCAGGGTGCCTTCGATGGCCTTCTGCGCCGACGCCTGCTCCGACTCCTGACGCCGCCGTTCCAATCCATAGCGGAAGACCAGAAGAAAGACGCCCCACATGGCCCAGCCAAGCACATTCCATCCGAACGCGGGCATCATGGAGGGATCGATGCCGCTGTCCGCGCCGCCGAAGAAGACGGGCGCCGGATGCTGCGTCCGCCACCACTGGATCGACATATAGACGATGGGCACGTCGATGGCCGCAAAGACCGAGAGCACGGCTGCCAGGGTTTGCGTCTGTCCGGTGGCCGACAGCTTGCGCAGCATCAGGTAGCTGACATACAGAAGCCACAGCAGCAACATGCTGGTGAGGCGCGCATCCCACGTCCACCAGATGCCCCACGCCGCGCGTCCCCACAGCATCCCGGTCAGCAGGCAGATGCTGCTATAGACCACCGTGACCTCCGCCGCCGAGATGGCCACCGCGTCCGCCGTCAGCGCACGCAGCGGATCGCGCCGCCGCCAGTAGAGATAGAAGAGCGAGGCAACGAAGTTCACGTAGGGAAAGAGCAGGCTCAGCATCGACGTGGGAACGTGGTAGTAGAAGATGCGCTGCACGTTGCCCATGGTGGCTTCGGTGGGCGCAACCACCAGCGCCAGCCGCGTGGCATATGCAATCGCTACCAGCGTCAGCGCCACCCACACCATGCCAGCCACGCCGAAGATGCAGGAGCGTTTCACCATCCCCCAAGTCTACCAAGAAGACAGAAGTGCCGCATCGGGCCCGCCTACTCCGCGCTCAGCACCGTATCGAAGAGCAACAGGCACACCGTGGTAAATGCGATGTTGTAGGCCACCAGCAGGCGAATCCATATTCCCGGATCGGATTCGCCGGTAAGGATCGCGGTGGTAGCCTGCATCATACCCAGCAGCGCTGGCAGCGAGATGGGCACCAGGACCAGGGGCAGCAGCAGCTCGCGGTTGCGCGTGCGCAGGCTCAGCGCGGCGAAAAACGTGCCGTTGCAGACCAGCGCCCATGTTCCCAGAGGCATCACCACCGCAAGCATCCAGCCCTGCCCCAGCGCATGCAGGTTGTAGAAGACGATGAACAGCGGCGCCAGCACCACTTCGATCAGCACCACGAACAGCAGGTTGGCCAGCGCCTTGCCCAGGAAGAGCGCCGACGGAGGCGCGGGCGACATCCTTTGCGCGTCCAGCACGCGGTTGCGCTGCTCCCTGGTCCACGACTGGTTCAGAGCGGTGAACGACGCGAACAACAGCGCGACCCACAGAATCCCGCCCGCAATCTGGCGCGATACCGCAGCCGTGGGATCGAAGGCCAGGGAAAAGATAATCACCACCAGCAGCGCAAAGAACAGCATCCCAACCACCGACTCGCGCGAACGCCACTCCAGACGCAGGTCCTTCTGCAGATGGCAGAGCACATGGCCGAAGTAACTCCTCAGCCCACGCAGGTCGTCGCGCAACTCGCTTTTCACTTGGCTCATGCGCGCGCCTCAGGATCCGCGTGGCTATGCAGAATCTTGGTCAGGTCGGCCAGTGTCGCGCCGGTCGCGCGCAGGTAGCCGGCAGGAGACATCAGAAGCTGCACGCCGCGCAATCCCGCTGAGATCGACACCACCTCATGCAGCTCGATGGTCTCGTCCACAAAAGCAGGGAAGTCGGTGCGCGCGGCCATCACCGTCACCCCGCCGCGCACATAGCCGGTCAGCGGTTCCACCTCCTTCAGCGACGCCAGCTCCACCTTCTTGACCTCGGCCGCCGCAGCCAGCTTCTTCAGGTCCAGCTCGCAGTCGCCGGGAATCACGGCGAAGAGATACTCGCCGCTTGCCGCCCGCGTCAGCAGCGTCTTGAAGACCTGCTCTGCGGGCAGCCCGATCTTGCGCGCCACGGCAATCGCGCTCAGGTCCTCGGGATCGACCTCGTACTCTCGCAGTTCGTACGCAATCCCCAGCGAGTCCAGCAGTCGCGCCGCATTGGTCTTGGTCGTCTTCATCGCGCCTCACCCGTCGCGCTCACCGAGGACACAATCGCGCCGGCCCGCATGGTCAGCGTGGTCTCGGCCAGCGGCTCGGCCAGGTGCGCCTGATGGGTTGTAAGAATGATCGTGCGCCCGTGCGCGTCCTGCTCCGCAGCAGCCCCCTCCACCGGCCAGCCGCGAAATTCCAGCAGCAACTCAACCATGTGCTTCGCCGAATTCACGTCCAGATTGGAAAAGGGTTCGTCCAGCAGAAGCAGCTCGGGGTCTGTCTGCAACACGCGCGCCAGCGAGGCCCGCTGCCGCATTCCCTGGGAGTACTGGCCCACCGGCCGCGTCAGCGCAGGGTCCAGCCCCACCGCTCGCAGCGCCCGCTCCGGTCCGTCCGAACCAATGCACGCGCTGCCCGATTCGTGTTGCAGCCGGGCAAAGTAGCGCAGGTTCTCCATCGCCGAAAGCTCGTCGTAGAGCATCGCCTCATGGCTCATGTAGGCTATGCGGCGGCGTTGCCAGCGCGGCTCCTCGCCAAAGACATGCACCGTGCCGCGCGTGGGCGAAATGAGCCCCGCAATCATCCGCAGCAGGGTCGATTTGCCCGCCCCATTGTCGCCCAGAACCACCGTGGACGATCCCACCGCAAACTCCATCGTCACCTTGCGCAGCGCAGCAAAGCTACCGTAGAGCTTGGATACAGCATCCAGCCGCGCCGCCGCCACGCGCACCGCTCCCTCCGCGCAAGCCGATCCATTCACGCGCACCGTTCCGCTCGCCTGTGCTGCCTGGTTCATCTCTCCGAGTATAGTGCGCAGGGAAGGCTCACTTCGTCGTGGTCAGCATCGCGGTGTTGCCCGCCGGCGCTTCGCCGGGCTTAGCCGGGGCGTACTTCGACGCGCACTTGGCCTGCAACTGCGTCGCGTGGAAGACGCCGTCGCGGCCATACGTCCCCACCGCCAGCGCCTGCGCGTCGTCCTTGAAGGTGTCGGGAGGAGGCTCGGACCCCTGATAGTTCACCTGCAGCGTATTCCCCTGTTCCAGCAGCACGAAGCGCGCATTCGTGCCGGAGCGCTGAATGCTTCCCGGCTGCACGTTGCCCGCCACGCGCAGGTTGCGCGTATACGCCTTCTTGCCCATCGCGTTCAGCTCGCTGATGGTGCAGTAGTAGCTCTTGGTGTCGCGCACGCCGGTGTAGGCCAGCCATCCCACCGTAGCCAGGATCAATACAGCCGCCGCAATAATCTTGATGGGTGCCAATCCACGCATGACAACAGTCTAGCAGCAAATCTCCTTCCCGCGCCCTGTGTTCAAGATGAGCTGTGACCTACGTCACATTCACCTCTCGCACTCAACCTACCCTACATCAGTCCTCTATAATTCATGTACCTATGAGGCCGATCCACATCTTCATCAGCTTCCTAGCAGGACTTCTTCTGCTGCCGCTCGCCGCATATCTCTATCTCTGCTTCGGCCATCCTCCGGTGGCGACCGCGGACAAGCCCTTTCCGTTGGAGAAGAGGCTGGTTCAGATCCCTCTTCGCCTCCGCATCGCGCGCGAGATGCCCGCCCTCTCGCCTATCCCCGCCACGGACGAGAACCTGAACGCGGGCGCCAGCCTCTACGAAGACAAGTGTGAGTTCTGCCACGGCACTGCGGACGAGCCCTCCGCCGTGGGGCGATCGCTCTTTCCCACCGCCCCGCAGCTCTGGGTCAAGCACGCCAACGGAGCGGTCGGGGTCAGCGACGACCCGGTGGGCGAGACCTACTGGAAGGTCAGGAACGGCATACGCCTCAGCGGAATGCCCGCCTACGGCAAGTCGCTATCGGAGACCCAGCTCTGGCAGGTGAGCCTTCTGCTCTCCATGGCCGACAAGCCGCTTCCCGCGGAAGCCTCCCACACCGTCGGGCGATAGCTGGACCGCCAGGCGTGGCCGTCATGGTCCAGTGGTTACGGCTGCTCGTTCGATTTCATCGGTGCGGAGTGCCGCGGCGAGGTCTCCACTACGATCCGAGTGTCCTTTACGAAGGCAACCTTCTGCCCGCGAGCGATCCAGCGAGCGTAGATGGCGCGCGCAGCGCCCCAGTAGCCGATTCCCGCCGCGGCGTACGGTGATCCTCCGGCCAGTCCCACCACTGTTCCCACCAGTCCGAGTCCCGCGGCTCCGCCGAGACCACTCTTGCCAGGGCTGTTTCCACTGCAGCCGCCGCTGTGACCGCAGTCTTGGTCCAGAGGACGACTGGCCAATAGGGAGAGAAAAAATGGCACGCTGATTTTGTCCTGCGGCTTCGACTGTGCCTGTCCCTCAGAGTTGAGTGCGATCTGCTCTGCCGTGTCGGCCCCGGTCAGCCGTGTCTCCACCGTCTGCGGCTCTGCGTTGGGCTGCACAAGCTGGTTGAAGCTGAAGCTGAGAACGCCCGTGCGTCCAAATCGTCGCGCAGGCTTGGCTCGCGTCACGGAACCCACCAGGGTCGCACCCTGTGGAACCGCCAGAGTGTGGTCTGCGTTGAAGATCGGTTCCGCAACGACCGCATGAATCGCTTGCCCCTTGCTGCTACTCTCCGAGCTGAGGGAATCTTCCAGGTTCGCCTGCACAATCCATGCGCCTGCATTGGAGAGCGGAGGCGCGGCGACGGCGCGTTCCTCCCAAAGCCGTGGTTTGCGTGTAGTGGGCCGTTTCGCAACAGTAGGCTGAGCAGCCTGTGCCGGCACATCGACCGGTGCACTTGTCTCCACCGTCCACGACATCCCCTTATCAATCCGCTGCGGATGGTATGGTAACCGTCCGTAGACAAACTGTAGCAATCGGTCGACCTTCCCCGGAGCGATAAAGACGGCAAGGTCATTGCGCGCGGCGGTCAGTCCCGCGTCGAACCTGCGTCGAACAAAACCTCCCTTGGCGGCCGGTGGGGCTACCGCGCGGTATATCGGCGCGCCTTCAGTTGCCGTGCCGGAAGCAAATGGGAGCGTACTGCCATCCGTCAGGACGATCGCTGTGAAGCGCACCTCGGGAGCGTGGAACGGGGTAAAATCCCCTCCCAATACTGCACGCACGCGGCGGTTATGATCGGAGCGTAGTTCCACAACTTCGCCGCGGACGACAGTTCCTTGGCCAAGCAGCAACTTGTTGTCGGCGAATATGGAGTAGAGTAGATGCCCACTAATGGTCTCCCCATAGCGCATTGGATAATTTTGTTCAATTCGTACTGTGAGCGGCGTGCCTGCGGGAAGCGTGCCTGCTACGGTCTGGCATAGCGATGTGACTGGCAACGCGGCAAGCGCAAGAACCACGGCGCAGGGAAGGACCATACTCATTGGTGTTAGACGCAGCCAGCCGGACTCCGATGCAGACATCAGAAACAACTACGCCGTGACCATGGGCCACAGCGTTGTTGATGAATCAAACTCTGCTTCATTCTTATCCCAGCTTATCCCAGCTCGGCCATGCTCTTGGCGCCGTACTTCAGGAACCACGGGCTGGCCGCTTCCAGGGCCAGGTTGACGTTCTTGATGTTCTCCGTGCCGGTTGTCTCCAGCCACTGGCGGAAGGCCGCCTCGCCCTGCTTGGCGAAGATGGGGATGCCGTCCTTCCAGGTCGCGCGCCCGCACAACACGCCGTTGAACTTCGTCCCCGATTCGCCCGCCAGCTCCAGGGTCTCGATGAAGACTGGATTGGAAACGCCCGCCGAGAGGTAGATGAACGGCTTGTGGGTCATCGACTCGGCGTCGCGGAAGTGTTGCAGCGCCTCGGCCCGCGTGTAAGCCGCCTCACCCTTGAAGGCCTTGGTGCCCGCCACGAACTCCATCACGATCGGCACTTCGACCTTCAGCACATCGACGTTGTAGCGTTCCTTGCCGAACTCCGCCATGGCGCCGGAGACGATCTCCGGCTTCTTCTTGGCGTAGGCCAGCGACTTTTCGTCGCCACCCTCGGCGTCGTAGCCGACAAACTCCAGGAAGAAGGGAATGTCGTGCGCCATGCACTCGTCGCCGATGCGCTCGATCCACGCCTGCTTCAGGTCGTTGACCGAGCTCTTCTCGAAGGGCGTGTAATAGAGCAGTATCTTGATGCAGTCCGCGCCCGCTTCCTTCAGCCTGCGCACCGACCACACATCCAGCAGGTCCGGCAGGCGTCCCGGCGTCGTCGCGTCATAGCCCGTCTTCTCGTAGGCCAGCAGAAGACCCTTGCCGTGGCGATGCTTGGTGGCCGGCAGCCCGTACTCCGGGTCCAGCAGAATGGCCGACGCGTGTTTGCACAGCACATCGGTCACCAGCGTCTTGAAGTCTTCCAGGTCCTTGCCGGTGGCGGCCGAACCGCGTTCCTTGGCCAGCGACTTCTGCAACGAACCGCGCTGGTCCATGGCGGCTGCGGCAATCACGCCGCGATCGTTGGAGACGGCCTTCAGTCCTGCGAGTTTTCCGGGTGTCAGCTTCATGTTCGATCTTCTCCTATGTCGATCTTGTTGCAAACCTACCTTCAACCGCAATTCTACACAGCCCCGCCGAACAGAGGATGTGACGGCGGTTACGCAACGCGCCGCTGCTCTCGAATCATGTAAACTAACTGAAGATTCTCGCCGCGCCCCTTCTCCTCAATCCATCTACGAGAAGTCCTCTGCGCACGCGAAGATCGACCGATTCCGCAACCTGGAGAGATAAACCCAATGGCGAAGATTGCCAAGACCGGCGACCGCAAGAAAGCAATGGACACCAGCAAGAGCACCGACTGTCCCCGCTGCTCCAAACCCACCCGCATCGTCAAGCGCGTCAAGGACCGGGAGCGCGGCGTCCCCGGCGGCGTCTACATCTCCTGCTCAGCCTGCGATTTCTTCGAAAAGCTGTAAACCCCGAAGTCACCTGCGGGCGATAAACACCGCTGTCACCTTATCCTCAAACACAAGCTGGAAGCGCGGGTCCATGCGCAGCACCTGGACCAGCGCCGACTTCACCGGGCCAATCACCAGCCGCGCCGATGTCAACTGGGCATCACTGCTCCAGTCCGGCTCCGCGTTCCATGTCGCCATGGAGCGGTCCATCCTCTGGTCTCCGTAGAAGGCCGCGCGCCCGTCGATGCTTACCGGCATCCGCAGCGCCCAGATCAGGTATCCGCCCCAGTTGTAATCGTTGTAGAGCGGCCCGGCATAGCCCCTGGCGCGGACCTCCTCCACGGCATGGACGGGCATGCTCCTGGACAGGTCTGTTGCAAGGCGTGCGTTATTGACGTGCATCAAGCGAAACCCAGTTAGCATCGTAAGCCCTGCTGCCAGCAACGCAATCGCCGTGCCCAGCCTGGGCAGCCGGATTGCCGCCCTCTGGCTGCCGGCGACCAAGGACGACAGAATCACAACCCCAACCACGGCCATCAGCCACACATCGCGTTGCGACCGGAACGCAAGCACCGCGGCGAAGCCCAGCAATGCCGTCTCAAACAGCAAAAGACGCCGATGCCACGCCAGTGCGGCCGCACTGGCCAACGCCAGCAGCAGCACCACATAATCCGCCGCAGTGCGGAAGGGAAGCGCCTGCAGCTCCGATATCTTGTTCAGCGCGCCTGCCTGCGTTGCCAGTTCGTACGCTGCCCGGTAGATGCGCCAGCCAAACGGATTCACCAGCGTCGCCAGCAGGCTGCCCGCCAGCGCCAGACCCATCCAAGCGGGACGCACGCGCGTCGTTGCGCTCGACCCCCAGCGCGCCGCCAAGGTCTCTACCCATGCCAGACCCAGTACAACCAGCCCATCGATGAACTGAATATGCACGTTGGCCCACAGAGCAAAGATCACCGGCAGCCACAACAGCTCGCGCGCGCGCCCCGTCTTGCGCGCCTGCATCAGAATGTCCAGTTCCAAAACGAAGAACAGAACGGTGAGCAGCCAGGGCCTCGGCGAATATAAACGCCCCATGCTGTAACAGGCGGCAAAGGTCAGCAGGACCACCAGGGTGAAGTCGACTTGCAGCCGCCGAAGCAAGTGATACAGCGCCACCGTGATCGCCAGAATCATTGCGCTGGTGTAGACCACAAGGCCTATCAGTCCGAGCCAATGAAACAGCTTCACTGCCACCAGCTCGAAGAGCCAGCTATAGGCCAGCCACGGACTCCCCGCCAGTGCGCTGGAGTAGGGATCGATGCGCGGCACGGAATGGTGGTTCAGAATCCACTCGCCGGTGCGCAGATGCCACCAGATGTCCGGATCGTTGACCATCGCGGCATGAACGCCCATCAGCGCCGGGACCGCAAACAGCACCGCCAGCACCATGGTCTGAGCGATCTGATCGGCCCTGCCGGTCTTGGTCTTCAACGCAGAACTCTCCGCCGGGGCCTCATGCTGGATAGGCAGACTCTCGTCGTTCCCCTGGGATGGAGCAGAAGGCGCGACTGGTGGGTTGGCCACACCCTCACTATATCGTCAGTTTGCGCAAACCCAATCCCACGAATGGGTGCTGACCGTTGCCGCCTACAACGCGCTGGCAATCTCCGCCAGAATCCCCGTCGTGGCCCGTGCGGGGTCGGCCGCCTGCGTGATGGGCCGCCCCACCACCAGCATCGAGGCCCCGCGCGCAATCGCCTCGGCCGCGCTGGCCACGCGCCTCTGGTCGTCCGGCTGGCCCGTCACCCCTTGCGGACGAATTCCCGGGACCACCAGATGCATCGCAGGCCCCATCGCCGCGCGCACCGCCTCAACCTCCTCGGCCGAGCAGACCAGCCCGTCGATCCCAGCCGCCTGGGCCAGCTGCGCCAGCCGCAACACCTGGGTGGCGGGACCATCTCCCACCCCAACCGCGCGCAACTCTGCCTCGTCCATGCTGGTCAACACCGTCACTGCCAGCAGCTTCGGCGCACCCGGCACACTGGCCGCCCGCGCCGCCGCCCGCATCATCGCCTCGCCGCCGGCCGCATGAATCGTCAGCAGCGATGCACCCACTCCCGTCACCGACCGCACCGCGCCCGCCACCGTGTTGGGAATGTCGTGCAGCTTGAGGTCTAGGAAGACCTCGTACCCGCGCTCCCGTAGCCCTTCGATCACCCGGTTCCCAGCCGCGTAGTACAGCTCCATCCCCACCTTGAACCAGCGGCAACAGCCCTCCAGCCGCTCCACCAGACCCAGCGCGGCATCCGCGGAAGGGAAGTCCAGCGCCACAATCAGGCGGTCCAGCGGGTCCGGGCGCGGGTCTGCGCGGTCGCTACCCTTCCGGGCGGCCCAGCAGCCTAGCGTACGAGTCGTCGCGTCGTCCATCGCCTCAGTCTAGAGCAAATTACCCCGGATGTTCCCGATTATCTATCTTGCGGCTGTCTCAAGGAAGGTCAAGGATGTAGTCCGTTGACCCTCGACAACCCGCAACCCACAGACTCAGCGGCCTGGCGGCAGCAGTTCCACCGGTATCTGGAGTTGCGCCAGCAGGGCAAGCGCGAGGGAGGGATCGCTGTTGCTGACCGGTTCCAGGCTGACCTGGCCAAGGCCGCCCAGTCCAAGCGACCGCGCAGCCGCGTAGGACAGGTCGACAATCCGGTCCTCCAGCACAGGGCCGCGATCATTCACCCGCACGAAGGCCGTTTTATGGTTCTTCAGGTTGGTCACCTTCAGCCAAGTTCCCAGGGGAAGGCTGCGATGCGCGCAGGTCATCTGGTTCATATCGAAGCGTTCACCGCCTGCTGTTGTGCGTCCCTGGAACTTCATACCGTACCACGAAGCCACGCCTATCTGATACCAGTGCTTGGGCTTGCTGCTCACTTTGGGCTTCGCGCTGGTGGCGGGGGGGGCGGGGCCGGAGGCAGGCTGCTGCGCCGCAGCAGGCGTGCCATCCTTAGCCGAGGCGCCGAGCGCCATACCCATCATCAGGAATCCGGCTGCGAACTTACGGACGGATATTTGCTTCCCTGTGAATCCAGTTCTGAAAGAAGTCCTTTTCATTGGCACGCTCCATCTGATATTGTCTTTGCGAGTGCAACTCAAGTCAATCATCTGGAAGCATTTATAGGCATCATGGACTTGCCGGATTTTGCCTTTTGTGATATAGGAAAATGGCACTTTCGGGATGCAATTCCCCCCAGAAATCTCCCCTCTGGGCCCATAAATAGGTCGGATGCCTTCTATCGGCCGTCCCGTTAGACAAAAACCAAGATTTTTTTGAAAGTACCAATTTTGCCATCTTCCACCCCCAGAACCATGCAGACCGTCCTTACCATCGCCGGTTTCGACCCTTCGTCCGGTGCCGGAGTCACGGCGGACCTGATGGTCTTCGCCGCGCACTCTCTCTACGGGACGGCCTGCATCACCGCGCTCACGGTGCAATCGACCCAGGGTGTGCGCTCCACACACGCCACCTCGGCAGACGTCGTGCGTGCAACGCTGGATTGCCTGGAAGAGGACATTCCACCTGCGGGAATCAAGATTGGAATGCTGGCAACAGAGGATAACATTTGTATAATCTGCGATTATCTCGATAAATATCAACAAGAGCATTGGCATTTGCCGCAGAGCTGGATTCCCGTCGTCCTCGATCCAGTCCTGCGCTCCACGTCGGGAAGGGAACTGCTCGACCCTGGGGGGATAACGCTGATGCGCGACCGCCTGCTTCCCCAGGTCGACTGGATCACCCCGAACCTAGCCGAACTGGCCGTTCTGTCTGGCCTTGAGGTCGCAGGCCGCGAGGATATGCCCCGCGCCTGCCGCGCCCTGCAAACACGCACCGCGACGAGCCCGGATGGCCATCGTCTTGGGATCTTTGCCACCGGCGGCCACCTCGATCCGCCGGACGACTTCCTGCTGCTGCCGACCGGCGAGGGCCTGTGGCTGCCGGGCGAACGGGTCAACACCCGATCGACCCACGGAACCGGATGCGCACTCTCCAGCGCCTTTCTCAGCCGCCTGGTTCTGGGCGACACGCCGCGGCAGGCGGCGCAGGCCGCCAAACTTTATGGTTCGTTTGCACTCAAGACCGCGAAGAAGATTGGATTAGGAACTGGGCCTATGAATCACTTATGGCCGCTTATTAAACCATAAGTTGAAGTATATCCAAGATCAGGCGAGCCCTATCCTTCCGGCTATAAAGCCTAGCTCCACATTAAATTGAAATAAAGTACAGGATTGGCCCTAAAGTCCGGCGCGGCGAGGCCGATAGAAGAGCTAACTTGAGGTACTTCTATGCCCAGCATATCGTCTGCCACCTCTTACGGTGATATTCTCGCGCAGCCATTACCCGCTATGGTTGTTACAAGCCGGCGACAGGCGTCCAGCCTTGTGCAACGGCGCCAGCCAACGATGAGTCAGGGCCAGGCGCTGGAGAAGCTGGGCCGAGCCATTGAGTATCTCTACGACTCGCAGGTGTACCAGAAGGGCGGCGAGCTGACGGCGGACGATATGGAAGCCGTGCAGACCCTGATGCGGCTGAGCCGCGAGGTCTTCCTGCAGTGCCGCGAGGTGATTCCCGAGCGTCGTGGGATCAAAGTCTGGTTGTCCAGGCTCTTCGCCGAGCGCCGCGCCGCGTAGAGCAGAACCAGAGTAAGTGTATCCGGGGAGAACAGGTCTTGCGCGGTTTTCTCTTAAGGAAAACCGCATCGCATACTCATCGCCAGGCTACAGCAACTCTGGTTCCGCTCTAGCCACTGCGTCCTCCGTCCCTTGGCATTGATCACTCCCTCCAAGGGCAGCGCATCTGATACGGTGGATGTCCTGAAGCTGCTCGTGGAGGCGGAGTCATGAAAGTCTTGCTGGCAATTAACGATTCAAAGTACGCGGACGATATAGCGCGGGCATTTATCGCGCAGTTTCGCGCGGAAAACGCCGATGTGCTGGTGCTGCATGTGATGCAACCGCTGGGACTGGTGGCGCCGCCGGAGATGGCCATGGGATACGCACCCGA
The DNA here is from genome assembly GCA_963834805.1 of uncultured Acidobacteriaceae bacterium. GTDB lineage: Bacteria > Acidobacteriota > Terriglobia > Terriglobales > Acidobacteriaceae > Edaphobacter. Next base: position 776,859 of record CAWIDB010000007.1, on the reverse strand, counting down.
ACTGGCCGATCAGAAACAATCGGCCCATGAACTGGTCGAACGCATCGCACAGCAGCTCCGCAGCGCGGAATTCAAGGCAGAGATCAGCCGTCGAGGCAGGCGATGTGCGGGAGTGCATCCTCGATTCCGCGGCAGAGTGGCACGCCAACCTGATCGTCCTCGGCTCGCATGGAAAACGCGGCATTCAGCGCTTCCTGCTGGGCAGCGTAGCGGAGTTCGTCGCCCGCCATGCCAAGTGCTCGGTGGCGATCATTCGCTCGCCGGCAGGGAACTGAGTCGCGGAGTTATTCGACCCGTTCGATCGTGACGGTCTCCAGCACTACAGGCGTCTTGGGCCGGTCCTGGCTGGCGGTGGGCACCTTGGAGATTTTCTCCACAATTGCGTAACCCTCGACCACCTCGCCGAAGATGGTGTGCTTGCCGGTGAGCCAACTGGTGTCGGCCACGGTAATGAAGAACTGGCTGCCGTTGGTGTTGGGGCCGGCGTTGGCCATGGCCAGCTTGCCCGGCTTCTGGAAGCCGTGCGGCGATCCCTTGGTCTCGTCGGCAAACTTGTAGCCGGGGCCACCCATGCCGGTGCCTTCGGGGTCGCCCGCCTGCACCATAAAGTTGGGGATGACGCGGTGGAAGATGGTGCCGTCGTAGAGCTTGGGCCCCTTCTTGGAGCGGCTGGTCCACTCCTTGGTCCCCTCGGACAGGCCGATGAAGTTGGCGACGGTCTGGGGAGCGTCCTTCTCAAATAGCTCGCAGACGATGGTGCCTTCGCTGGTCTTGAAGGTGGCATAGGTTCCGGGCTTGGTTGGCATTGTTAACCTCAGTTGTTGGTTGCTGGTTGTTGGTTGAAGACAAAAGTTAAGGCACAGGTGTCATAGGTGCAGACGGCGTCGAAGCGGGTGCGGTCGCAGGCGGAGCGGGAAGCGGCGGCATCGGCTGGCCCTCGCGCACGATGGTGGCATGTTGGATCACCACCGGCGTGGTGGGTTTATCGTTGCTGTCGCGGACGACGCGCGCGATGGACGCAGCCAGCAGCGTGGAGTGCGAGTCGCACTGGCCGAAGATGGTGTACTTGCCGTCCAGATCGGGGAAGGCCTCTTCGGTGATGAAGAACTGGCTGCCGTTGGTATTGGGGCCGGAGTTGGCATAGGCCAGGCGGCCGGGAACGGAAAACTTCAGCTCCGGCGCGATCTCGTCGGCGAACATATAGCCGGGGTCGCCCGTGCCATCGCCCACCGGGTCGCCGCCCTGGATCATGAACCCCGGAATCACCCGGTGGAAGGTGAGCCCGTCGTAGAACCGCTTGCCATGCTGTTTGGCGTGGGTGGCGTTGACCGTCCAGTCCTTCGTGCCCTCGGCCAGCCCGATAAAGTTGGCGACGGCGTTGGGCGCCTGCTGGTCGAAGGTCTTGCAGGTCAGCCGTCCCATGCTGGTGTCCATCACAATGGTCGGGCCGGTGGGAACCGGCTCGGCCTTGCTGGCCGCGGACATGCCGGGCGCATCCGGCAGGTCGGCGGAGGAAGCTGGCGGCGCTGCTTGCGCGGCCGCTGGCGGAGTAGCCTGCGAGGCTGCAGGCGGTGCGGATTGCGCGGCAGCAGGGAAGCCGGCCAGCGCGATGAGTACGGTGAGAGACAGCGCGCGCAGCAGGCTGCGTCGCGTCATTCCGATGCGGTTGGTCCCTATAGATGCCACAGGGGATAGGTTAACCCAGATGCGTCGAGGCGGCAACACACCCCTTTCCGAGAAAATGCTCTAAGCTAGGAGATCATGTCCTTTACACTCGCCATCAACGGCCAGGACCGCAGCTTCGAGAATCTCACCGCGCCGCTAACTCTCGCAGAGGTGATCGCCGCAATGAATCTGAAGGGCGACCGCATTGCCGTCGAGCACAACGGCCAGATTGTACAGCGAGCCAACTGGGCCGAGACAGCCGTCTCCAGCGGCGACCGCCTGGAGGTGGTCCACTTCGTCGGTGGTGGATAATCGAAAGGGAAGTCGCAATATGGAATGGGTATTGGCTAGAAGATAGAGTCCAGCCACAGATTCCAGAACCGCGATGCAGCCTCTTCCAGGGCCGGAGCGTATTTCTCCGCGTCAGCCCGCAGCCCGGAGACCGCAATCCCGGCATGGTGCAGCTCGCAGGCGTGGCCCACATACCAGCGTTCCAGCCCGTTTGCAGTAACTTCAGGGTGAAACTGCAACCCAAGAGCATAGTTATCGACAGCAAATGCTTGATTTATATATCGATTCGTCTTGGCGAGGTGAAGAGCACCAAGGGGAAGATCGAAGGTATCCCCGTGCCAGTGGAAGAGTTGCAAGCCAGGCGCAAGCAACGGGGCAAACCACGCTGGAGAAGCGAGAGCCGGGTCAGACTGGCGCGGTGCAGCCTCAATCGGCGACCAGCCAATCTCCGTGCCATTCGCGCCAGGATAGACCCGCGCGCCCAGTGCAGCCGCCATCAACTGCGCGCCGAGACAGATGCCGAGGAGGGGCCGGCGCGCCTGCAATCGCGCGGCAATGCACGCAATCTCGCCAGTCAGAAATGGATAGTCCTGCTGGTCATAGACGCCGATGGGTCCACCGAGGACAACAAGCAGATCGCAGCTCTCCGCCTGCGGCAAAGGGAAACGCGCCGTAGCAACCTCGATGGTCTCGATTGCGAAGCCTCGTGCGCGCAGTGGAGCTTCGAGGGAACCGAGGTCCTCAAAGGCGACGTGGCTCAGCACCAAGGCATGGCGAGAGGGCAACGGCATAGGAATATAGTACCTTCGGTGGGCTGTCCATCGTCACTATACATAATATCTGTTATCGGACATTAGTTCCCAAACAGGTTTGACTCGTGTAGCCCGGATGGCTGGTTTCAACTTGCCAATCGTCAAGGCTAGAATGTGTTGAGCCATCGTGCCAAAGCCAGTCCTTATCGTTGCGTTCTTACTGATCGCCTCCGCTGGCGTTACACAGACGGCCCAGCAGCGGGCCGTCGATCCCGATATGCCCAGCGTCCTGGTCGATGTGCCGAATCAGCGCAGTCTCAGTTCCAGGTTGAGCCGTTTCAATGCCGGAGCATCCATTACCTCGGTACACGATTCTCCCGCAGGCTGGTACACACTGGCGACTCCGGCGCTGGTTTACAACTTTTCCCGCCACTACTCGATGGACCTTAGTATGCCGGTCTATCTTTATCGGCTGGCCGAGAGTGATTCGGCAACCGCATCGGCGCAGCAACCGACGGGGCCACAGGGACCTCCTCCGCCTCCGGTGGCAACCACATCGCAACTCAGCGCGCATCAATTCGATCCTGGGGACATATTTTGGGCGGCGCACGCGTACTTCGCCAGTCGAAGCATTGGCGAGACATTTACGCCGTCCATGACGCTGCCCAGCGGCGATACAGGCGACGGATTAAGCACGGGGCGCGTAACCTTCGACCTGGACAGCCATTCGACCCTCCGGCTACGCCGCTCCGCTCTGCTGCTTGGCCTGGGCGGGGGCAACTCCACGAGCCTGTTCAATCGCCTGGTGACCCGCAACTACACCTCGCTGGGCTATCTGGCGCACTTCCAGCTTGGTGGAATGATTGCACTCCCTCTGCGCGGCACGTTTGAGGCTGTGGCCTACGAACAGCTTCCGCTGGGCGACAGCAAGATCTATACCACTCTGCCGCGACCGGGATTCCCTGGATCTACCGGCGCCTCGGGACAAACTACCGTCGTCTCCGGCCCGGGTGTGAGCGAGGACAACGGGTTTACCAACTCTCTCTCCGTGCCTCTGACCCCCCACTGGACGCTGCAGGGCTACTACAACCGGAGCCTGCGCCTCAAGACCGACTCGGTTGGAATGGGGATCACCTATGTTGCGCGGGGTCAGGCGAGGCGCAGAAGGCAGCAACTCTCCTACTACGACCAGCTTCTGAAGCAGTAGACCGGATTGCGCCGCGCCGTGCTGGCCTTGTGCATCGCGCCGTGTGGTAGATTCATAGAGGTTCTGCAAGCGCGGAGAGATGGCCGAGTGGCTTAAGGCGCACGCTTGGAAAGCGTGTATACCGCAAGGTATCCAGGGTTCGAATCCCTGTCTCTCCGCCACTTCCCTGCTTCAAGCGTCTCTGGTTCCACAAGCTGAGTACCAGGGGCGCTGCAGAGACAGCACTAAGACTTATCGGTACTGATTCCCTGGCATTGCCACACGTGAGAGGTTTTACCTGCCTTGTTCCTCTCGCCAACGGCCCCGTTGGAGAGGCATATGGCAGGTTGTGGTGCATGAATCCTGTGGCCCGGCCGAAACACGGGCAGAATGTTCCTCATGCCGACACCTGCGGCACCTGCCGATGCCACTGAGGCCAACGACGGCGCAAAGATCGGACCGCCGCGAAAGCAGCGAAAAGACAGGTCAGAACCACCAACAGCAACCACCCAAACCGCGAACCATTTGCGGTGATGGTCTCCAGTTGGTTGCTGAAGATGTACCCGGCCGTAATGTATCCACCTACCCAGACGACAGATGCGATGCCGTCAAAGAAGAGGAAGCGGGAACGCGCCAGTCCTGAGAGTCCAACTAACGGTGTAACCAGGTTTGGGCCAGGGAGGAACTTGGCCAAGAGCAGGGCCCCAAGCCCGTATTGGCTCATCGCGGCCATGATGCTGCCAATATGATCGTTTGAACCGATTGGCCTCCTCGCGCGCTGGTACAGCAGTTTGGAACGACGCCGGTGTCCTATCTCGTACCAAGCGTAATCAGCCACTAAGCAGGCCAGCAACGCCATGCCAATCGACGACGTGAGATTCATACGCCCGAGACTTGCCAGCGATCCAACCGCAAGCAGCACTGGAGCACCAGGAACGGGCAGCCCCGCTTGCTCCGTCAGGACCGCGACAAACAGCACGGCGATTCCGTGATTGAGAAGAAATTGAATGATCTGATGCAATGTTTTCTCCTAACACATCCCGTGCTTGATATATGAATCCTCTGTTTTGAACGAGTAACCTATGGCACTCCGCGTCCAGGAATCTGCCCACTCCTGAAATACGGGATTTCCGTTCACGCAGTCATCCAGGCCGGCCACGAAGCATTGCTCTGCCTTCTCGCGATCGGCCGTAAACAGGAAGGCGAACTGATACAGATTATTGATATGTTCTGTAAACAGCGTGCGACCATGTTCCCCTGTCGGGTACTCGCTCTTTATGTTTGCCTTGATCTGAAGTGCATTTAGCCAGTCCATTTTGTTGTCTCCTGCTCTCAGCTGCACTGACTGTTTCCTCTGTTTTTCACTTTGCATTTTCCTAGATGCATCCGGAGTACCAAACCATGGCGTCTGCAAGTAGTTGATTAGACAAGGGGGCTATGTGGGGCCTCTACGCACTGTCGAAACTGGCGGAGCACCTTCGACACGCGGATTGTCGGCACATCGAAAGCCAGAACAAACTCCGTCCAGACGCAAATCGAGCCAATGACGAGGAGAAAAGTGTCGCCAGCGAAACAGATTCTGCTTGCCGATTTTTCCGTTCAGGCTAACCGCCGAAACCAGGCCGCGCGGTCCGAACCAGTGTGTCCGCAGAGCGGGACACTTTCTTTACTGGCGGCACTCCAGGCACGGCAAAGACCCACGCAAAGAGTAATCGCGCGATTTCAAAGTGCGGGCCGGATTCTATCGTGCTTCGACCTGCATCACGCTTTTTCTCTTCCGCTGGTTTCTTTGGCGAGGCGCGATCGTCTGGACAGGCATTTCACAACCTGTTGCATATAGACCCCGCTAACAAGGAACCTTGCGCCTTGATCCAGCAGAGCCAGCAACACATCTTCCCCCTCGGCGCTTAGAGCGGTCACACTCCTCAGGTCGATGACGAGTTCGCGATGGTCGCGATCTACTGCATCATTCTGGCCAAGTTTCAACAGCTCGTTGGTCCAGGGCGCAATGAGCTTGCCTTCCAAGACCCATTGGCGTTTGCGATCGTTCTCGATAATGGAAATCTTCAACATTCCTATCTCCGTTTATCTGAAAGCAATCGTTGCGCCAAATGCAGGAAGTAATATCTGATTTATTTTCAGCAGGATAAAAACTTCCAACTGTCAAAAGTCGAAAGTGTTGATGACAGGACGACAGGCGTATGCCATTCGATCTGAGCCTCATTACGGCTCGATCGGGCGAAAGACTGTCCATTGGTTAGGGTCGCTGGAAAATGTGGGCTCAGACGTAATCGTATGGGTTGATTCCAAGTTTTTTCATCCGCGTGATCAGGGTTGTGCGCTTGATTCCCATGCGTACAGCAGCCCCCTCGGCGCCTCCGACCTGGCCTTTGCACTCAGTCAGCGCGCGAACGATCTCATCGTGCTGCGTCTTGGCGTGCTCGTTTTCAGCGCTCCTGCCCTGCAGGGACGCGATGGTCTCTTTGACGATCCGTGCAATATCGTCTTCCGATCTTGGGACCGGGGCCTGCACCGGTTCGGCCATTTTGGATTTGCGAAGCTCCCCGAGGGGGGCCTCGAGCGACTTGCCGCGGGTCAGGATGACGGCACGCTCGACAAAGTTCTCGAGTTCGCGGATGTTGCCGGGCCAGTCCCAGGCCGTAAGCCCCTTCATCACGGACGCAGGAATCGCGTCGATGCGTTTTTGCATCTGCTTGGCGCACTTCTGCACGAAGTAGCCGACCAGCAGGGGGATGTCCTCTCTGCGCTCTCTAAGGGGCGGAATGCGGATGGGAAACACATTCAAGCGGTAGTAGAGATCGTTGCGGAACTCGCGGCTGGCAACCATCTTTTCCAGGTCGCGGTTGGTTGCCGCCACCAGACGCACGTTTACTCTGCGGGTTTGCGTGCTGCCCAGGCGCTCGAATTCGCGCTCCTGCAAGACGCGCAATAATTTCGGTTGGATTTCGGGTGGAATATCACCCACTTCATCCAGGAACAGCGTGCCCTGATCGGCCAGTTCCATGCGCCCGACCTTCTGCGTGATTGCGCCGGTGAAGGCCCCCTTCTCATGCCCGAAGAGCTCGCTTTCCAGCAGGCCGGTGGGAATGGCGGCGCAATTCAGCTTCACAAAGGTGCGGTCCTTGCGCCGGCTGCGTTCATGGATTGCACGGGCGATCAGTTCTTTTCCGGTTCCGGTTTCTCCAAGCAAAAGAACGGTGGAATCGCTGGGGGCAACGGTTTCCACCAACTGCAAGACGTGCTTAATTGCCGCACTGTTCCCGATGATCCGCTCAAAACCCATCTCGCTACGGATCTCCTCCTCGAGATAGAGCTTCTCCTCGGCGAGCTTGTCTTTCTGTTCAGAAATCTCATCGCAGGTCAGGGCTTGATCGATTGCGATGGCGATCTGGCCGGCTACCTGGGTGAGGAATTGGATCTCGCCGGCATCGTAGGGACGTTTTGCCGTTGGCCCAATCGCCAGCAATTCCAGAGCGCGACTGAGGTTCGCGAGCGGAATATCGCAGACGGTCTTCGGCACTCCGTGAAGCAGAACGGTTGCATCGGCGGGAGCAGCGATCGCCGATTGTTGAAGCACTCTCTGCAAGGCGGAGTTCTTGCCGATAATGTCTTCGAGGGAGTGGTTCGATCTGGTTTGAGATCGTTGAAAATGCCGATGGTCTTTGAACTCGCTGACCTTGGGAAAGCGTGTTCCTGTGAACCCTTCGAGGTCTGGAAAAGCAACATTCGCGCTCATGTTCCCTCCACTCTCTGTGCATCCGGCTTGCGTAAGCTTGAGTTTGGGGCCCGTTCTCTGCGATGAACAGATTGTCTAACGAATTCCGTTTGCGGACAGCCCCACGAAGGGACAAAACGCAGACTCCTGGGAGGGTAAATAGCAGCCTCTTCCGAGCCGGAAAGTTTGGTTATTGGAGGGGAATCTCTTAAGAGATAGAACTACCTTTGCGAGGTGGTGGTTCCACGCGTCTCCACCCAAAGAGGCGAGCATCGATCGACCATAGGCCCGGTCCTAACATTGCGAGAGCGCCGCCGATGGTTCCCAGCAAAAGGGGGACCCAGCGGTCTCCAGCCAGGGTCAAGATCTGCCAGGTTTCGAGAAAAGCAACCAACGCTCCGACGATGGGCGCCCACAGCCCGAAGACCAGAAGAACTCCGAAACCCGCTAGGAATGCGGAGATTACCATCGAATTGATCGGAGGGTCACCCCATAGGGCGGAGCACGCGCGCAGGACCAGTGCGGAACCGACGACCAGGCGCAGAAGAAGCAATCCGATGCCTGGCCAACCGTCGGCGAAAGTGGAGTATAAGCGCCGCAAAACGCACCTTTCCATACTTCACCAGTATCCAACTTTGCGGAGACGAAGCAGAACCCCCAAAAGAGGGTAGGACCGTCACTCTTTTGAGTTCTGCGTGCGCTTGCTACGAGGATGGGTTGGAGAAACTACAGATCGATGATCCCTCTCTTCAAGCCGATGATTGCGGCGTGGGTCCGGTCATTGGCGCCCAATTTGGAAAGGATGCATTTGACGCGACTCTTGACGGTTTCCTCCGTGACAGAGAGCTGGTCTGCAATTTGTTTGTTCGCATTGCCGGCTGCGATCAGGCGCAACACACTGATTTCTGCCGGGGTCAATGCGTCATCGGTCGCATGCGTGGCGATTTCGTAGGAAACTTCCGGCGAAAGGGCCTTCCTGCCGGCATGGACCTCGCGGACCGTCTTGAGCAATTCCTCATGCAACGAGTTCTTGAGTAGATACGCCTGCGCACCAGCCTTAATCGCACGCAGAATCTGCACATCGCCGGCGTAGGTAGTCAGCACGATAACTTTTGCGCCAGGACATTCATTTCGAATCGCAATGAGTGCGTCGAGGCCGTTCATCTCGGGCATTTGCAAGTCCATCAGGGTAACGTCCGGATGGTGCAACCGGAACTGCTGAATCGCCTCGCGACCGTCGGACGCTTCGCCCACCAAGATCATGTCCGGCTGTATTTTAACCAGGCCGGCGATCCCCTGACGCACAAGTGGATGGTCATCGACCGCGAGAATACGAATTGGCGAGATGGCGGCGTTCATGCACTGTCTCCTAAGTCACCCTGCGCTTACCGGCAAACGCTCTTGACCACCAGGAAGCTCTGCGGGCACTGGCGTAGGCGGTCCCGGCAGAAACGCGCAACTCCACTTCGGTTCCCGCATCGACTTCGCTCCACACCGTCAGCTTACCTCCAATTAGTTCGGCGCGTTCCCGCATGCCACGCAAGCCGTAGTGTCCCTCACTGTCCTGGCGCGAGAGGACTGCCGGATCAATACCCCTTCCATCGTCCCGCACACGCAATCGAAATTGCTCATCGTCATAGCGGATTTCAACCTGAACCTTGCGTGCGTGGGCGTGGCGAAACGCGTTGCGCAGTGCTTCGGCAGCGATCCTGTAGATCTCATCACGAAGGATGGGATGGAGATTTCGCGCCTCGCCCTCAACGGCCACACGGAATGCAGGCCGGATGCCAGGCGAGTCGGTTGCGAGTTCTTCTCCGAGCGCGCTTATGGCTGGCGCGAGATCGTTGTCCTGAATCGTGGACTCGCGCAGTCCTTGCACGGCATCCCGGCCCTCGGTGATCGCCTCGGCAACCTGCTGGATCGTGCTGTCCAACTGGGCCTGCGCTTCAACTGAGCGCTCTCGCAGCAACTGGGAAACAGTTTGCAGCCGCAGCAGCACACCGTGAAAGCTTTGCAGCAAGGTGTCATGAAGATCGCGTGCAATGCGTGTTCGCTCACCAACGCGCACCTCCAAGGCGAGGGCGAACTCCCGGTGCAATTGCCGGAGGCGAACCTGGTAGGCCGCCCACAGCAACGCCAAGAGGAAGAGACCGCATAGAACACGGAACCAATTCGTCTGGTAGTACGCCGGGGCAACCGAGAAATCGAGCTTGGCGGCGCTGTCGTTCCATTCTCCGTCACTATTGCATGCGATTACGCGAAATGAATACTCCCCAGGAGGCAAATCCGTATAGAACGCCTGGCGGCGCGTACCGGCGTCGTGCCAATCGTGGTCGTAGCCGTCGAGCCGGTAACGGAACTTCACTTTCTGTGGAATCAACAACGTGAGCGAAGTGTAATCAATCTGCAAGTCGCGGGGGTGCGGCGAGAGCTTGAGGTGATCGGTTGCCGCGATTTCCTTTCGGTCAACCGTGACCGATTCGATGGTTGCCGCCGCGGGCACATCTTTTTGCGAAGATCTCGACGGGTCCAGCATCTGCAAGAAGATTCCGCTGGCAAACCACACGCGCCCATCCGGGGAGAGCGCCGCCGAATTGAAAGTTGGCCGTCCGGCCTGGGCCCCGTCCAATTCGTCGTAGACGCGGGTCTGCACGACCGCTTGGGGATTTGTCCACCATCGCTGAAGCTCAGAATCGGGCAACTCGACGATGCCGCAGTCGGTGTAGAGCCACCAGCGTTTCTCCTTGTCCTCAATAAACGAGGTCACGAAGTTGCAGGGCAGGCCGTTTCCGGTCGTCATCCGCTTCACCTTGCCTTGCCGCAATCCGACCAGCCCGTCGGCGGAACCGGCCAGCACGGAGCCGTCTCCATTGGCGATAATCTGGTGGCTAAACGGATCGCCCTTTGGGTTGAGCGGGAACGTCTTCACACCGCCATGGCGGAACAGTGCGAGGTCACCCTTCAGAGTTCCGATCCAAATCCCTCCCTGCGGATCCGGCGCGAGGGTGTGGCCCGTCGGAACTTGCGACTCCGGGAACTCTTCACGCACCTGGAAATCGCGGATACGCACAAGCTTTGGCGGATTGCTGAAACACTCTGCCCAAATGTTCCCGTCCACGTCCTCGGTGATTCCAACCACATGCCCCAACGGCTTATGGTTCGGCCCGGGCAGGCGGCGGAATTGTCCATTCTTGAACAAGAAGAGTTCGTCATCCACTCCCATCCAAAGGTTGCCCGCGCGATCTTCCAGCATGGAGGCGACTCGACTGCCCGGAAGACCCTCGCCGGTGCGAATGGAGGAGATGGTCCCGTTCTTCTCGATGTGATCGAGAGAGCCGTTGTTTGCGACCCAAATGGTGCCGTCTCTGCTGGCCACAACTCCCATCGGATCGTTCCCCAGACCCTCAACCGCCGTGAAGCTGGTGACGCGCGGATCGCGAAACTTGTCAATCCCATCCGGAGTCGCAGCCCATACAATTCCCTCTCTGTCCTCAAAGACAGTGGCCACATTATCGCTGGACAAGCCTTCCGTTCGTCCATAGTGGTCCACGACGTTTCCCCGGATACGAAAGAGCCCCTGGTTACTTGTGCCAACCCAGAGATTGCCGTCGCGGTCGACGATCATGCTGTGGACAGCAAGTTTGCTGCCGTCGAAGCCAGGCTTCACAAAGGGTTGGAAGACTCCGTCTGTGAATCTTCCAAGCCCGCGCCCTGGTCCGGCCAAGAGTATGCCGACCCAGAAAGACCCATCGGGAGTACGCGCCAGGCCCGCGGTTCCGCTCTGTCCCACGTTGGATTTCAGCCCTTCGATCGGGTATGTCTCCGAGACGCCGTCATGCCAGTGGACAAGCGACGTCTGTCCTCCGAGCCAAAAGCCCTCTTTGCCATCGGCAAGTATCGAATTCACTGGCGAAATTGGTATTCCATCCGCTTTGCCGAAACACTTGACCGCGCGGTCTGTAACATGGCACAGGGGCGCGTCTGAAATACTCTGGCCGCCTCGCACGGCCCACAGCGAGCCGTCGGAATCTTCACTAAAGGCTTGAAGACTTCGAAACCCTTCCAACTCGAAGTGGGAAGCGACTGCCCCGCCCTTTAGGTGAACGATCCCACGGAACCCAGTTATCCAGAGCCCACCTGTACGGTCGGCAAATTCATTCACTATTTGGCCAAAGACACTGTTTGATGTGCTGATCGACCCATAATTGGGAGGCCCCTTCCAGTCGACAAACCGGACGCCGTCGAAACTCATCATGTCGCCGGATGTGAACCAGAGAAAACCATCCGAGGTTTGCGCGATGGCATACGCCCCGGTGGGCGCGGAACCGTCCCGTATCCGCCAGGAGGTATGCACATACTGAGTGAGACGCTTGTTTGGATCGAGGGCGTGGAGCGGGCCTGCGAATAACAATACGCAGGCGAGATAGGAGCCCCATGTAGCCACAATCGCAGTGCGGGGCCAATTGAAACGAGGCAGAAGCGCTCGGCGAGAAGCCATTCTTGCACCTTCGCAACCGGGTAGGGTCAAAAACTATCGTCCCAGATCAGATGAGGCGTGTGTCGGCAGTATACCTCCGCTGCGGACAACAAACCGCAATCCCGCTCCCGCGGCAACAGAGCGGATAACTGGCTTGCCTTGCGCCGCTGCCGTCAGCGCCTGAGATATTCAGATCGGCCCGCGCAGGCTGTCGGCAAGCCTGCGAATTGATGCCGACAGTTTCGACAGGGCCAGCGGCTGGCGGAAATCCCCACTGAAAATAAGGAAGTTAGCCACATCGCAGATTTGGCATTTCACTTGCCTTTCCTCCATGGCGTGAGGAAAGCAATGACGTTGTGAAAACGTTTGCTCTCGATTTGCTTAACGGCGGGGCTGCCGGCGATGACCCAGGACATTGCAGCTCTCGCCCCGCAAATCGGGAGTATCGGCGGCAGCGTACTTGAAGCAAATGGCAATCATGTACCCGGAAAGGGGACCACGATGAATGAGGAGTCACGGAGAGGGTTACAGCTTGAAATGAGATGGCGTTCCATGGTTGCGGCGGGCCAGCCGGAACGCCAGTGCCCACAACTAGCGATGAGGTGGATTTCCATCGCTCCGCACACTCGCGACTGAGCATTTGAGGACTCGAATATGAGCTACCGTAACGCATTTGCTGCCACGGAGGACGGCAAGAACAATTGCACGGAGCCTGACAGCGCTCGCCGGGCGCATGCAGAGGACCTGAAGCGGCTTTATGTTCTCTCCTTTCTGCTGACCGCAGATCGCGCAAAGGCAGAACAGTGTATTGTGACGGGTCTTGACCTGTCTGCCGAAGACAACGCAGCTTTTCGGGATTGGGCCCAGTCCTGGGCCAGGCGCATCGTCATCAACAATGCACTTCGACTCATCGCGCCACACCCTGACACAGGAGAGCGAGGCCCAGGTTAGCTTGCATTCATCCGAGAACATTATGAAAGGAGGACCACCCATGCGGTACAAAACATTCATACGCAGGCAAATCAACGGCGACCGGACTGAGTTGTTATTTGGACCGGAGCATTACAGAAAGGCTGGTATCCCTTACTCGCCATTCAGCGGCATGACCGTTCTTGAAGCTTACGAAATCGTGAACGACCTGAACCGGAATCAGGCTGAACATCAATTTGTCTACTATCTGGCGGCATAGTATAAATGGCCACGTTCTCTGGCAAGCGCATACAAGATGAAAGCTGGCTACATGCAGCGGAGGATGGCAGTTCGGCGATTCTTGCGCTGCCGGACTTTGAACGCTTTGTGTATGTCTTATCGGTCCTCGAAGGCTGCACAAATCAGGAATGTGCCACTTTGCTGGGTGTTTCACCGCAGCAGATCGAAGAGACGCGGCTTCGCGCTCTTCAGCACTTCTGGAAACGGTGACCGCGCCCATGCGCACTTGATGGCCACTGGTCTGCCCGATCATTTGTGCCATCGATAAGGAGAAGGCGTTATCGGTCGGCTTGCTATCTGACTGAACCTTTGATGTTGATCTGACTGAATCTTTGATGTTTGTTGGCCGATATGAATCCCTGTCTCCTACTTCTCTCCCCCAATCCTTCTAAAGAGGATGCATAAATTATCGGCAGCGAGGTATGCTTGCTTCGCGTCGTCATGGGGGTCTCCAATGAACAACCTATTCGCCAGCACACTGGGTCGCAGGAATCGCCGCGCCATCGCCACCTGGGTTGCTATTGCCGCATGTGTAATCGGACTGGTGGCATGTGCATTCATGCTGTTGGCCCAACCGTGCTTCGCGCAATCGACCGTGGCGCAGCATCCCTGGCAGAAGATGCAGATGCCGAGCGCGTCCGAGGTAGCCAGGGTATGGAATGCGCCGCCGCCCGAGTACGGCCCCGAGCCCTACTACGGGTTGAACGGCGATGTGACGCGCGAGGTGCTGCAGCGCGACCTGGATAAGGCTGTGAGGCTCGGCTTCCATGCGGTGACGGTGCAGCCTGGACGCAATCCCGAGGCGTATCTGTCGCCAGAGTATTTTGCGATGTTCAAGGTATTGGTGGAGGAAGCGAAGAAGCGCGATCTGCGGGTATGGATCATCGACGACGCAGGCTACCCGAGCGGGTTTGCCGGCGGGCTGATTACGGACAAGAAGCCGGAGTTGCGGATGCAGGCGCTGAGTATCGGGTCACGCATACCGGTGAAGGCGGGCGAGACGCTGGACCAGGCCGTGGGGTCCGATGCCGTGGCGGCAGTGGCGGTAAGCAGCAATGGTGAACGTATCCCGGTTGCGGTAACGGACGGCAAGATAGCATGGACCGCTCCCAGAGGCTCCGACTATATGGTGGATGTGGTGGAACATGTCTTCCGTACATCGCCCACCGCCAGCGCCACGAATGCAACACATTTGAAGGACACGACGCAGTCGGTGGAAGACTATATGGACCCTGAGGCGACCGCGGCGTGGATGCAGTTCACGCATGAGGGGTACTACAAGGCGATGCCGGAGGAGTTCGGCAAGACGATCATCGGCTTCCGCGGCGACGAGCCGGACTACTCGATTAGCGGACTGCCCTGGACGCCGAAGTTCTTCGATACGTTCGAGAGAGTAAAGGGCTACGACATTCGACCGTATCTGGGCGCGTTGTTGCTATCGGCGGGCGGAGGCGGCGGAAGGCCGAGGCCAGCGGCTGCACCGGGACAAGGTGGGGCGGGTGCTGCGGCCCCAGTACAGACAACTCAGGCACCGCGAATTCCGTCTACGCCTCCCGTACAACTGACGGATGCCGAAGTGCGCGCCAAAGGGGACTACTACGACGTCTTCTCGCAGATGTTCCGCGACGGCTTCTTCAAGCCGCAGGGCCTGTGGTGCGCGGCGCATGGCGTGGAGTACCAGGTGCACCTGAACCACGAAGAGATGGAGATGCAACTGGTGCGGTCTGAGGGAGAATTCGAGCGCGATATGAAGTACGTGGAGGTGCCGGGAATCGATGCCATCTGGCACCAGATCTGGACCGACACGATCTCGGACTATCCCCGGCTGGCTTCCAGCACTGCGCACATCTATGGGCATCCGCGCTCGTTTACGGAGAGCTTTGGCGCCTACCGTCCGGCGCCGGATGTGACCATGGCCCGGTACGTCCTCGACGAGCAGATCATACGCGGGATCAACGTCACCGAGGGCATGTCGTATGGGGCGTCTTCTTCTCAGGGGCCGCCGAGGGTCCCGCCGGCACCCACGCCTGCAGCGCCAGGAGCGGCCGCGGCCCCGCCGCGCCCGCAGAGCGCCATGTCCGATCCTGCGTGGCCCACGCTGATGGACCATGTCCGGCGGTTGAGCTATGTGATGAGCATGGGGCGTCCGGCGGCGTCGGTCGCACTGTATATCCCGTCGAGCTCGATGTGGCTGGGCGACTCGGCCTCCGACACAGCGTTTGTGTCGAGCGAGCGGATGTTGTCGGAACGCCAGATCGACTTCGACATCATCAATCTGGACGCGTTGGCGACCGATCTGAAGGCCGGGCCAGGGACTTTCGAGACGATGAGCGGGAACAAGTATCGCGTGGTGATTCTGCCGTCGCTGGCGGTCATTTCGCAAGCAGAGTTGGACCGGCTGAAGGCATTTGCGAAGGGCGGCGGGAAGGTGCTGTTCCTGGGGCGCACACCGTCGATGATTTCGCAGAAGACGATCATGGATTCGCGCGCGGCAACGCCCGCGGACTTTGCCTGGGCAACGGTGGAAACTTCGGCGCAACTACCGCCAACGCCGACACCGCCGGGCGCGCCACCAGCCGAGCCTCCGGCACCGCAGGTGGTTCCGGCGGCCATCGAGACAGCGCTGAATGCTGTCATCGGGCCAAGAGATGTCGCGCTGGATTCGCCGGACACCGCGCTGAAGGTGATGACACGGCGACTGAAGGACGCCAACGTCTACCTGTTCTTCAATGAGGGAGCGCAGGCCAGCGCGCACTCCGTCACACTGAAGTCGCCGGGGAAGACCGTAGAGGTTTGGGACACGGAGACTGGGAAAATCTCGACTTTGGCTTCGACGGCGGACAAGGGATCGATTACGGTGAAGCTCGCCCTGAAGCCGTACGAAACGGAGCTGCTGACGGTGCGGTAATCTACCTCAAGGCGCACAGCACGGAGACCGTCCACGCCAATCGGATTCCCTCATCTAGGTGTTCAGCTTCAACCCGCTGATTTTCAGCGTAAACGCATCCTTGCCCGACTGCTCGGCAGGCATCGTAACCGCCAACCCCTTCGGACCTTGGGTGAACTTCAGGTTTCCCTTGTGCCCCAGCAGCTCGACCTTCTTAATTTTGCCGTGAATGTCCGTGCCCATGGCAAGCGAGGTGATGACGGCCTGTTCGCCGGGCCATGCCATCAGGATGGCGTAGAGCGTGTCTCCCTTTGTGGTGAAGCGGATGTCCTTGCCGGTGTATGCGGGCTTGCCGTTGAGCGACTCGCCCTCGCCGGACTTAACCCACGGGCGGGTTTTATAGATGGCCTCACCATTCACGCTCAGCCACTCGCCGATACCCAGCATGATCGCCGTCTCGCCGGCGGCGAAGGTGCCGTCCGATTTCGGCCCGAAGTTGAGCAGCAGGTTACCGTTGCGCGAGACGTTCTCGATGAGCCGCAGGATCCAGCCCGAAGGCGGCCCATAGTTGTCCGTCGAAACATAACCCCAGCGACTCCCCACCGCGTCGTCGACCTCCCACGGATTGGGCTGCAACGTGGCCGGCGCGCGCTGCTGCCTCTCGAAATCCTCCACCGAGCCGGCGAGATAGGCGCTGTCCTTGGTGAGGATGGTGACCTGCTTCTTCCACTCCGTCGCGCGGTTGTAATAGTAGGCGGCGACTTCCAGCTTCTGCGGGTCAAGCGCGCGCCCGTTCACACCGTTGTCGAAGTAGAGCGTTTCCACCTGATATTGATCGATCAGTTCCTTACAGGATGCAACCCATGAAGCGAGAAACTTGGCGTACGCCGCCGGGCTTCTATCTGCAACGGAGTAGAAGGGCGCCCACGTAGGGTCGTAGAGGTCGGTCTTCAGGCCCGCTAACGGCCTGACGAAACTGTAGTGTTCCATGTAGTGGTCGGAGACTCCGTAGTGCAGGCCGGCCTTGCGCACGGCTTTGGTAAGATCGCCGACAAGGTCGCGCTTCGGCCCCATCTTTACGGCATTCCATGGGATCGTCGCGCTGTCCCACAGGGCGAACCCATCATGGTGTATGGCGGTGGGCATCACGTACTCCGCGCCGGCCTTCTTGAAGAGCTGCGCCCAGGCGTCGGGGTCCCAGTGCTCCGCCTTGAACAGCGGGATGAAGTCTTTGTAGCCGAACTTGTCGGGCGGGCCGTAGTGCTGGGTGTGCCAGTCGATGGTGGCCTGGTCGCCATACATATGAGTCAGGTACCACTCGCTGCCGTGGGCGGGGACGGAGTAGAGGCCCCAATGGAGGAAGATGCCGAACTTGGCATCGCGGAACCACTCTGGATATTGGTAGTTGGCGCGGATGGAGTCCCAGGTTGGCTGATAGGGCCCGACCGGAGCAGCGGGCGCGGCAGCAGCAGCGCTCCCCAACGCACGCAGCGACTGGGGCAGCAACGAGGCGCCGGCGACCAGCGAGGATTGCGAGAGGAAGCTGCGTCGCGTGATTCGCGAATAAAATGACATGATGTGTCCTTTCCGGAGCTGCTCTCCTTGCTGTGCGCGAAAGGCTGTCCCGGCGTTCTGGGTAACCCTATACTCGAGGGTTAAAGCCAGTCAAGCAGTGCTCCTCCACCGAAGAGCGCGACTCTCTCAAACCCGATCGAGCATGCCAGAGCAGAAGCCGGCCGCGTCGGAGATCGGCATCACGCTGAAGATGATGACCGCATAAAAAGTATCCGGGTTAGACGCATAGGCCGCTGAATATCTCGTATGTAAAATACGATCACCGTTTGTATCCATGCTGCTGAGTACTGCGACCCTGGTTACGCGGCA
Organism: uncultured Acidobacteriaceae bacterium; assembly: GCA_963834805.1. GTDB lineage: Bacteria > Acidobacteriota > Terriglobia > Terriglobales > Acidobacteriaceae > Edaphobacter. The sequence continues at coordinate 758,772 of CAWIDB010000007.1, read as the reverse complement.
GCAGCTACGCGAGCCGTTACCGCAAGCAAGGCGGTTGGGTAAACCATAGGCATGGAGGGGGTTATTGGTGGACCTGACCGGGATCGAACCGGTGACCTCTTCCATGCCATGGAAGCGCGCTCCCAGCTGCGCCACAGGCCCACTCTCAGAGAAGACAATCTCTATTCTCAGGGTTGCGGCCCGTGGAGTCAAACATTGCATGAATTGCATTTCGCGGCGGTTGCAAGCAGGCCACATCTCCAGGCCGAAACAGGCCCACAGCAGTCCTTCCGCGTATAGCAGCGCATCTATTTGTGCACCAACGGGAACAAATTCCCCACTCCGCGGTGTCTAAAGCAATAGAGTGAGCGAGCACTCAGCCGCCGGCGGCGACCTTCCGCTCACGCTATGGGCTGCGCGTTTCCAGTCAGGCACTAAAACAATCCGGCGTTGCCCATGAAGGTTTACAGCCGTTTTACCGAAGTCGTAAGCTAGAGGTACCCGGAGATGCAGGCGGGCGCAACAATGGACGATCTGACGATCTCGATTGGCCTCCCCAGCGAAGAGGCCACTCTTGTGGCTGAGCTTCAGAGCGGCTCCGAACGGGCATTCGCCCAGTTGATCGACCAATACCACCAGCCACTTTACTCGCTGATCGCGCACAGTCTGCAGGACCCATCCGAAGCCGCCGACATCACGCAGGAGGTCTTCCTCAAGGTCTTCCGCAGCATTGGCGGGTTCCATGGCGAGGCAAGCCTGCGGACATGGCTCTACCGCATCGCCCTGCGCGAGGCATCGAACCAGCGGCGATGGTGGACGCGGCACAAGCACCGTGAGATCGACCTCGACGCACCCTGCTGCTCGCGCTCTGCATCGGATGGCGCCGTGGACGCGCACACACTTATCTGCACACTGACCGGCGGCGGCGCTTCTCCCTTCGAGCAGGCCGCGCAGCAGGAGGTGCGCGAGCGCATCGAAGCTGCACTGCGCCAGTTACCGAAGAGCTACCGCGCCGTGGTGGTGCTGCGCGAGATCGAAGGCTTCAGCTACGACGAGATCGCCGACCTGCTACAGGTCAACCTGGGCACCGTGAAGTCGCGATTGATGCGTGGGCGAACCGCATTGCGCGCCCTGCTGGCCCCTTCGTTCGGCATCTTGTCCAACTCGCATAACAGTGTCGATTGCCACGTTGCTACGCCAACGGCGAGCAGCGCGCACGCTCAAGCCAGTCCCCTTCCTGGTTCCTCGCTGCACTCCGAACTGGAGGTATCGCAATGAAGCCTCTCTCCTGCAAAGCGATTCGAGCATCCTTCTCCGACTATCTCGACGGCGCACTCAGCGGCGTGCAGATGCAGCAGATCGCGCGGCACATGGAGGGCTTCGCGGACGAGACCGGATGCAGGACCGCGGGCTGCGAGGCATGCGCGCGCGAGCTTGCCGCCTGGCGCGCCACGCAGGAGGCAGTCTGCGCGCTGGGGCCGGCCAAGGCCCCCGACCATCTTGCGCTGCGCCTGCGTCTGGCCATCTCGCATGAATGCGCCCGGCGCAGCTCGCGCCTGGTGGACCGCCTCTCGCTGGCGTGGGACAACGCCGTCCGGCCGATGCTGCTGCAAGTGACCGGGGGACTGGTGGGCTCGGTGGTGCTGATGGGCTGCGTCGTGCTGCTGAGCGCAGTGGCCGCACCCCAGGAGGTGCAGGCCAACGACGAACCGCTGGGCGCACTGACCGCGCCCCACTTCCTGTATTCCACCGGCTCTCCCGCAGCCATTGTGACCGAGAACGACACAGGCATTATCGTCGAAGCCTCGGTCGACACCCACGGGCGGGTGTATGACTACACGATCGTCGCCGGGCCGCAGGACCAGTCCGTTCGCACCCAGGTTGCCAATCAGCTACTGGGCAGCGTCTTCCAACCGGCCAGCGCCTACGGCATTCCCGTGCGCGGCCGCGTCGTCGTCACCTTCGCGGGAATCTCCGTGCACGGCTAGACTTCCAGAACGCATTCGGAGGGGGGATGGTATCCCCCCTCAAATGCCCTAAAGGCATCAAATACTATGACTAACCAACGCCGACTTGGAACAATAAAGTCCCGTGAGGGAGTTGCGGCGGTTGGGAATCAGGATAGTCTATGAGCAGCCGTGTTCGGATATTGGTCGCTCGTCTTGACGGCTGCGAGTCTGTCAGGGTATCTGTTGGTATTGGTATATACGATAGGAGAGACGCCGTGCCCCCTCTGAAAGTTCCTGAACGATTCAGGTCTGGAATCATTCGGATCGCAGAATTACCTCAAACGGGTTTCGACCAATTAATCTCCGCGCTTGAAAAAGCCCCGCGTTTCAAGGATATACGCGAATTACAGACATGGATCAGTGATGTTTCTGCAATCAGTGAGGCTGACCGCAAGGAGATTATTTCGGCGGTCATTCCAATGTTCCGTGTGCAACGGAACGCCGAGGTTACACCGGATAAATTCTCGACAGATATTTGGGAATCGCTTCGAGAGTTTGCACCGGCCTCCGTCGCGGGCATCGACAGAGATGTTTTTCTAGCTCGAATACCACGTCTGCTTGCACAGCCATCACTAGAACCCATGAGTAGCCGGATCAGCGATGTCAAAGGCGAGGTGGAACGGAACTTCTGCAAGATTAGGGTACTCACAGACCTGCGCGCTGCATTTGGAGAAGATGTGGACGAGACTCCATCGGATATGGCGGTGATCCATAACTTTCAGATCGGCTATCACGACGGAATGGGTGAACATCACGAGTTTTACATATCTCTGGATGCGAATGACTTGGAGTCGCTAAAGAAAGCAATTACTCGTGCCGAAAAGAAGGCAGCAACATTGGAGCGACTCGCCGACAAAGCGGGTGTTCGTATACATAGGTGAACCATGGCTGAGATCGAATACATAACGGGCGAAAGAGAAGGATGCCCTCCATGCTGGCCCGATTTGGAAACCGATGGGTTCCACTTTTCGTTCTATGAAGACGAAATGGAGGACTGGTATGAAAAAGAGCATCCGAGAGTTGTTGTCGAGATTGTCTCAACAACATCGCCTACCGAGGCTCGTTTCCTTCAGTTAAGGAAGGAGTGGATTAGAGGCACTGAGAAACTTTCTCGCCTATCCGAAATCGTGTTGCATCCGGCTTACCAGCAGATCATCGCCATGGGTTCGGAAGCAATTCCGTTCATTCTGAAAAGCCTTGAGAGACAAACGGATCATTGGTTTTGGGCACTGAAAATGCTTAATAAGGGGAAGGACGTAGCAGAAGGCATCGAGACCATGGAGGGAGCCGCGTCAGCTTGGCTGAAGTGGGGAACGGAGCAAGGCTATCTGGATACCAGAGAGTGAGATTGAGACAGACCAAGAAGCGTTGAAACGGAATTTTCCTGATCTCGTTGAAGGTAAAGATTACAGGATAACTAGCGAGAGAGACCCCGTGTATAACTGCCTGTCTTGGGCGATAGGTCTGACTTGGGCATGGTTTTCCCCGGAGCCAAGAGTCGCTGGGTACTACTGGCTTCCGGGGATTAAGAGAGAATGGTCACTTTCGTCTATCAGGGCAACCTTCGAAAAGCACGGCTATACAGAAGAAACAACCAGCCGAGCACTTGAGCCTGGTTGGGAAAAAGTGGCGTTCTTTCGTGACATTCACGGAGCGCCAAATCACTTCGCTAGACAACTTCCATCGGGTACTTGGACCAGTAAAATGGCCAGACTTAACGATATTGAGCACGAGAACCTTGAATGCCTTGAGGAGTACGATACTGGATATGGGCCGGTCACTCTGATACTCAAGAGGAAACGAAAAGATGAGCAAATCTGAGTCCAAAGAATCAGCCAAATTCACAAAGGCTTTAGCTTCCGTCCTCTCCGCTTCTCCAGAACGAATCCGGGAAAGTCGCGCTCAAGCCAAGGCCGAGAAGCCTTCACCTCATACGCGATACAAGTACGTCCCCGTAAAGGGCCAGCCTTAGAGCTAGGCTACCTCCTTCCCGGTCAGTTGCTTCCATGTGAGCCGCTTCCCTGCAACTTGAGACAGAGCTTCTGTGAACCTTGCTCCGTCATCCTTGCCGATGCGGTTGGCCCTGCGTTGAGAACCGCTGCGATCTACAACTTCTGATCGTGCCAAATAATACCACTGTGTGGGTGCTTCTACTACGATCCTTGATCGGTACGCGATCAAGGGTCGCAGAGACATAAAAGAAGGCAGATATGGCCCGCATGAATGCGGGCCCTTCCGATTCGCGGTTATCCACAAAAAATGTTGAAGCGGTGTTCTTAAAGCAAGTCAAGACAAATACTGGGGTTCCTTCGGCTTCGCTCAGGACAGGCTTTTCGACTGTGTCTGGCGCAAAATTGCGCCTGACTTCGCTCAGGATGACGGCAAGAACAGACAAGTACAAATGCAACTGCAAGGACAGAAGCAGATTCTCTTCCCACCCCTACGCACAAATTCGCGCGTTGGGAACCCCGGCTTCGGGAATGACAAACAAAAAGAATAGACATCCGCGGAGAACCCGAGGCTAAAGCCTGTTTATTAATATTAATAAGGCTGCATTCAGGGGCCTAAAGGCCCATGCTCCCTCCGGAAGACCCGAACTCCCATCCATCGCGATAAAGCTGCGATGGATGGGGCACCCGGTTGGTTGCTTCCACCGCGTCGGCTTGCTATCGCGGGGCGGCTCTCTTAAACTCGGTGGGAGCGTCGAAACCATATTGTGCATAGCTTGAACCGTTCCCGGCCCGTCCGATCCCGCTTCCTCCCCATCGTCCCGCGACTGATGTGGATCGGCTTGCGACACGTTCAGGCCGCTTTGCGACGCGTTCAGGCCGCTTTGGGACGCGTTCAGGCCGCTTTGCGAAGCGTTCCGATCACCCCGAGACGGCTGCTGGCCGCTGCGGTTGCGGTGGGGTTGCTGGTTGGCGGGATGATGTTGACCCCGTCAATGCGGGCGCAGCAGAGATCCGCGATCGACGCTGAGCAGCCCACGGGCCCCAGATCGTCCAGCTCGTCGTCCAGCAGCAGCCCCGATTCGCGGGCCGTGGAGACGACACCCACGCCGCGCATTGCGCAGCCGGAGGCGGCCGGGTCGGCGATTACCCTGGAGACGAGCGAGCCTCTGTTCTACTTCGCCGTGGCGCTGAACGTCTGCGGCTACGATAGCGGGCTGGGCGAATCCAACCCGGTGCGGGTGAAGGTGCGCGACGAGCTGAACGGCGTACTGGCCGGCTCGGCGGCGGCGCGCGACGCACGCGACGCGCTGTGCCTCTTCATCCGGCAGCACGCAACCTCCGATGCCGCGCACAACGTAGCGCAGTACGTCTCGCTGTCCATCTACATCACGCCACAGCCGGAGATGGTGACGTCGGTGGACCCGTCCGACCTGCCGCTGGACGCCTCAGGGGTGATCGAGATCCTGCCGCTGCTGCGCAACTTCGCCGATGCGGTGCAACTGCACTCGGTGTGGATCGAGCATCGCCCGGAGTACGAGGCGCTGATCGATGCCATCCACACACCGCTGACCAAGATGATTCTGGACACCAACATCTTTCTGCATCTGCCGGTGAGCAGCTACGACGGACGGCGGTTCCTGGTGCTGCTGGAGCCGATGCTGGCGCCGGAGGAGACCAACGCGCGGTATAACGGGATCGACTCGGTGGTGGTGGTATCGCCGCGGACCGACCCGCCGAATGCGGTGCCGATGGACCTGATCCGGCATACCTACCTGCACTTCCTGGTGGAGCCGCTGGTGGTGACACGCAGCTCGTCGATGAGCCGCCTGCTTCCTCTGCTGAAGCCGGTGCAGAACTCGCCGCTGGATTTCAACTACAAGTCGGACATCGTGTCGCTGGTGACGGAGTGCCTGATCAAGGCGGTGGAGGCGCAGACGATGGACACCGGCATCGCGCGGCCCGTGCGACCCAGCGCCGGACGAGACCGCACCGTGCTGGAACACTACGACGCCGAGATGACCGCGTACGACCGCGAGGCCGAGCAGGTGCGGCGGCGCAAGGTGGACCTGGACATGCGCCAGGGATGGGTGATGGTGGACTACTTCTACACCCAGCTTGGCATCATGGAGAAGGAAGGCACCAGCCTGAAGGACGACATGGGCCCCATGGTCTACGGCATGGATGTGGATAGCGAAGTACACCACATCAAGCAGATCGCCTTTCTGCCGGAGGGTTCCGGCGGCGACGCGATACAGCGCACGCCGCGCCCGCTGACCGGGCTCGACCTGGCCGAGAGCAAGCTGATGAAGGGCGACCTGGAGGGATCGAGCGAGCTGGCCGAAGCCGCTCTGAAGGCCAATCCGGAGAACGCTGCGGCACACTACCTGATGGGCCGGATCGACCTGATGCAGGCGGACCCGGATGACGCGCTGGAGCACCTGACGCAGACAGTCAAGCTGTCGCACGACCCGCGCACGATCGCCTGGGCGCACATCTATCTGGGCCGGATGTACGACATAGCGCGTGACCCGGACGATCCCAGTGTTGTGAAACCGCAACGCGACAAGGCCGTCGCCGAGTATCGCGCCGCGCTGGCCAGCCGTGACAGCCAGCCAGATACCAAGGCAGCCGCCGAAGCAGGCATCCAGCAAGCGTTTGTGCTGCCCAAACGCGCCGCGAGTACATCGGGACGGCAAAGCGCGGTTCCCACGGACGACGACGCGCCACTGGATCCGACCGGCAAAGCCGAAAAGGACGCCTATCGCCCTTCTCAGCCCCAGTAGGTGCCGTCCAAGACAACTTATCGGACGGGCAACTCCGGTAAACTGAAGCACGGATGCACTTTGGGAGAGCCCATGACGCCGCGCCAAACCATTGCTGAACGCTCGCCCAAGACGGCGCGGAGGCAAGCCAGCGCTGCCGCCGGGCGCGCAACCAGCTCCGAGCCGGCGCCTGCAACGTCCCCTGCGATCGAAGGTCCAGCCACACGCTTCTTCGGCTACAAGTTCAAGGCCCCGGGGTTGCTCACGCTGGCTCTGACGCATAGCTCGCTGGCCTACGAGAGCAATCCGGAGGGAGTGCGCGACCCTGGCTCGGACAACGAGCGGATGGAGTTTCTGGGCGACGCAGTGCTTGGACTGGTCGTCGCGGAAGCCCTGTACCGGCGGCTTCCCTCGCTGAGCGAGGGCGATTTGACGCGGCTGCGGGCCTCGCTGGTGAGCAGCCGGCACCTGGCCCAGGTGGCGCAGCGCATCCAGCTCGGCCCCATGCTTCTGCTTGGCCGGGGAGAGGCGCAGAACGGCGGGCAGAGGAAGCCCGCGCTGCTGGCCAATGCGCTGGAGGCTGTTATTGCCGCATTATTTCTGGACGGAGGCCTGGCGCCGGCGCGCAACTTCATCCATCGCTACCTCATCCGGCCGGCGGAGGCCAGCCTGAGCGGAGTGCTGCACTCCAGCGAACCGCTCTCCGGCGCGGTGGGCGACTACAAGTCCGCGTTGCAGGAGCGGCTGCAGGCCACGGGGCACACCCAGCCGCAGTACATCCTGATCGACCAGTCGGGCCCGGACCACCAGAAGCGGTTCCGCATCGAGGTGCGCGTGGCCAGCGCAAACGGCGCGCCGCTTACCCTGGCCAGCGCCGAGGGAAGCACCAAGAAGCAGGCCCAGCAGGAGGCCGCGCGGCTGGCCTTCGCCAGCCTCAACCGCAGCGCGCTATCGAAGGCCGCCGGCAACGGCAATGCGGCGGCCGGCGCAACCCCGGCGCAAAAGAAAGTTGAGCGATGAACGGCCTGGGCAAGGGCGGCGAAGTCGCAGTCCAGCGGCACAGCCTGCTCCAGTCCTTCCAGTCGCAGATCATCCTAGTGGTCCTCGCGCTGTTCATCCTTACCTTTATCGTGCAGCCCTTTCGCATCCCCTCCGCGTCGATGGAGCCGACGCTACTGGTTGGCGACTTCCTGCTGGTGGATAAAGAAATCTCGACCCAACACTTCCCTGCCGTAGCGCCTACGAATTTCATTCATCGCGGCGATCTGATCGTCTTCCACTACCCAGTGAATCCATCGAGGGACCTGGTGAAGCGCGTCATCGGCCTGCCGGGCGACCATATCCACCTGCGCGATGGGCGCGTTTTTATTGATGGCAGGGCGTTCGATGAGCCTTACGCCGTGTACCGCGCCGCGGCCCCGGACAGCTATCGCGACGACTTTCCGCGGATGGACCGCGCCGACCCCGCCGTGGATTCGCGCTGGTGGATTCAGATGCATTCGCTGGTCTCGCAGGGCGAGCTCACCATTCCGGCGGACAGCTACTTTGTGCTGGGCGACAACCGCAACGACAGCGAGGACAGCCGCTACTGGGGCCTGGTTCCACGCGCGGCTATCGTTGGCAAACCATTTCTGATCTACTTTTCGATGAACCTGCCGGACGGGGAGTCCGCACCCGGGCAAAGCCCAGCCGCCAACCTGCAGCCGAACGAAATGGACAGACAACAGCAGGGCGACAGACGGCAGGGGGCGGCAGCGTCGCTGCTCAACTTTGCGCGCTGGGAGCGCACGCTGCGCATCGTGCGATGAAGAAGGTTGTCTCGGTTCAACGGCCTGCGGAAAAACAAGCTAGTTGCGATGAGGGAAAGGCCCGGGGCTAAAGCCCCGCGAATCGGCTGTGCTTATTCAGGGGGCTGAAGCCCCCTGCTCCCTCCGAAAAGTAGGAACAAAGGCAATAATCCCAGGTCTCAGAAGCGAGACCTGGGGCACCCGCACACGCGAAACGCATGACAAAAAAGGCGACCGATTGGCCGCCTCTCTTGTCTATATCACAACTACCAACGCACAACTATCTTAGGCTTCCACCGGCTCGGTCACCGGGACCTTGACTGGGGTGAGCCAGTTGTAGCGGTCGGGCTTGATGCCGTTGACGATGGCGAAGAACTCGTCGTGGATGGCCGTGGTGACCGGCCCCATGGCGCCATCGCCCACCAGAATCTTGTCGACCGAACGCAGGTGGGTCACCTCGGCGGCCGTGCCGCTGAAGAAGGCCTCGTCGCTGATGTAGACCATCTCGCGCGGCAGAGGCAGCTCGACGACCGGGATGCCCAGCGCCCTGGCGATGGTGAGCACCGACATGCGGGTGATGCCGTTCAGCACCGAGTTGGCCAGCGGCGTGGTGTAGAGAACGCCATCGCGCACCAGGAAGAGGTTCTCGCCCGAACCCTCCGAGAGATAGCCATTGACATCCAGCGCGATACCCTCGGAGTAGCCGTTGATCTCGGCCTCCATGCGGATGAGTTGCGAGTTCATATAATTGGCACCGGCCTTGGCCAGCGACGGCATGGTATTGGGCGCCAGCCGGTTCCAACTGGAGACGCAGACATCCGCCCCACCGCTGCCGGAGACATACTTGCCCCAGGGATAGTTGACGATATACGTCTCGACCGGGGAGTTCAGCGGGTTGACGCCAACCTCGCCGTAGCCACGAAAGGCGATAGGGCGGATGTAGCATGGGGCGACGCCATTGGCCTCCACCAGATCCACTGCGGCGGCACACAGCTCGTCGAGCGAGTAGCCCAGGGGCATGCGATAGATCCTGGCCGAGTCCAACATGCGGCGCATGTGGTCCTGCAGGCGGAAGATCGCCGCGCCATTGGGCTGCGCATAACAGCGCATCCCCTCGAAGACCGAAGAGCCATAGTGGACCACATGGGACATCACATGGATCTGCGCCTTCTCCCACGTGATCATCTGCCCGTTATGCCATATATTTTTGGTTGTCTCTAACGCCATCTCCACTCCTTCGCCCTGCATCTGCGGAATTCCGTCTGTTCCTGAGCCTTGAAACCACCATTATACTGGCGAGAAGTCGCTATCGATCATCGAGAGATGCACAGGCAGTCAATCCCAGCCTCATCGCAAAGCCATGCTGCGCGACCCAGGAGCAGCCGCCATTCCAGAATAGGCCGCGATATTCTGCCGTTTTGTTTCAACATACGGGTGTTCGACAGCCACCTGCCGCACGGAATTCCGGAGGACCGAGATCGAAATGCATGTCCCGGAGGAAGACCCCAAGAGCCAAGCGCCTGCTTCCTTGCAGGCCGCGGGGCCGAGCCTGCGCGACGAGTACCGCACGGACATCGATGGGCTGCGCGCGATCGCCGTGCTGTCGGTGGTGCTGTTTCACGCGGGAGTGGCCGCGATGCCCGGAGGGTTTGTGGGCGTCGACATCTTCTTCGTCATCTCCGGATACCTGATTGGGGCGCACATCTATCGCGACGTAAGCAGAGGCCGCTTCAGCCTGGCCAGCTTCTACCGGCTGAGGGCAAAGCGCATTCTGCCCGCGCTGTTCTGCCTGCTGCTGTTCTGCTACCTGGTTTCCGTCATACTGCTGACACCGGTCGAGCTGAAGCTGTTCGATGAGTATGCGGTCACGAGCGTCTTTTCCGTCTCCAACATCTTTGCCTGGTGGAAGGCCGACTACTTCGCCGTTGGCACCGAGCAGAACCCGTTGCTGATGACGTGGAGTCTAGGCGTCGAGGAACACTTCTACCTCTTCTTCCCTCTGCTGCTGCTTCTGTTCGCCCGGATGGGAAGGCCGCAGGGCGAGCGGCTGCGCAGGAGGCTGTTCCGGGCCATGCTGGCGGTCGCCGTCCTCTCCTTCTCGCTCAGCCTTGCCGGCACAAGGACGTACCCAACGGCCGCGTTTTATCTTCTTCCCACCCGCGCCTGGGAGCTGGCGGTGGGCGTGCTGATGGCCATCCACGAGGCCACTGCGAATGGCCGCGGCGCGGTGCACAACCTGTATGGAGGGACGCGATGGTGTGACCTGCGCAGCATGATTGGGGTCGCAGCCATCGCGTTTGCCGTCGTGAGTTACGGCACGACCACCTACTTTCCCGGAGCGGCCGCGCTGGCGCCTGTCCTGGGAGCGGCGCTCATCCTCTCCTCGCCGGGCTCGTGGCTGAACCGCCGCCTGCTCTCGTCCAGGCCCTTTCGCTGGGTTGGGCTGGTTTCGTACTCCTGGTACCTGTGGCACTGGCCGCTTCTCAGCTTTGCGCGCATCTGCGCGGACCACCCCATCTCCACCGGAAAGGCACTGGGTGTCGTTCTGCTTGCTCTCGTATTCGCCTGGCTCTCCTACCGTTTTGTGGAGCAGCCATTCCGCCACTCCACCACGCCGACCGCGACGCTGCTGCGCCGCTACGCGGTGGCAGGCGTGCTGGTCGCCCTGCCAGGTGTGGTCATGATTGGGATGCAAGGGCTTCCGCAACGCTTTCCGGCGCTGGCCGCACAGGATGTCATGCTGGATTCGCTGAGTCATCCCTGCGTGCTGGACGTGATACCAGCCAGTTCGCAGGAGTGCCTCCCCGTCGCGGACGGACGGCCCGCCGTTGCCCTGGTCGGCGACAGCCATGCCGAAGCTCTCTCGTCCCAACTGAACGAGCTTGCGGGAGCGTCCGGAATGCGCCTGCTAAGGCTCATCCATACCTCCTGCCCGCCGCTGCTAGGTGTTGCGGCGTCGACGATCGATGCCACCGCGTACCGCAGTTGCCTTCAATTCAACCAGGCGGCGCAGAGACTTATCCTGGACGACCCAACCGTGCATCTAGTCGTCCTGGCGGGCCTATGGGCCGGGCCCATGGAGTTCTTCCCCAAAGGCAATGGATACCTGAGCGCCGGCCAACAAGCGCCGATCTCGCAACAACAGAGCGATGCCAACTTCGAAGAGGGGCTCGATGCCATGATCGCGCCGCTGCGCAGAGCGGGAAAGCGCGTCATCCTGCTGCAGGATTACGAGTCGCTGCGCTTCGATCCGGTGCGCCGCGTGAGCGCTTACATGATTCCAGCCCGCGGCTGGATTGCGCGCTTATTTACCGGAGAGTCCAGAGTGCCGGGCCTTGCGACGAGCGACGAGATGTACGTGCAGGAGAACGCCTCCGCGGCGTCCATTCTGTCCCAGGTGGCAGTCCGGGAAGACGCCGATATCTTCGATACGCGCTCCCAGCTCTGTTCCGGAACCGCCTGCACCTTTTATCGCCAGAACACGCTGCTGTACCACGACACCAACCACCTGACTCCATCCGGCGCGCAGCTTGCGTTGCGCGGGTTCCCGATGTTGGCACCGGCACATCGTTGAGCGAGTGGATGAGGCTGTAGAATCTCAAGACAGTGGCCGGGCCATAGGCGGTCATCCGAGCGCTCAACGCCACACAGGAAAGCACTCCCCGCACTTGGAGGCACTTGTGCGGATTGTTTGGTCATATAGTGGCGGGAATGGTCCTCCCGTCTTGCATGATGTATCCTATCCCCGTAGGGTATAATATAGGAAAATTATGACGCATATTGAAAAAGCCAACTCGCATCTCGACAAGGAAAAGCAGAAGCTGGTGGCGCGCATCAAGCGCATCCGCGGGCAGGTGGATTCGATTGAACGCTCGCTGACGGCGGGCGACGACTGCACGGACGTTCTGATGCTGCTGGCCAACGTGCGCGGCGGCATCAACAGCCTGATGGCTGAGGTGCTGGAAGACCACATCCGGCTGCACCTGCTGTCGCCGGAGAAGGCCGTGGACAAGCCCTACGAGCTGGCCGAGGACTTGATCGACCTGGTGCGTGCCTACCTGAAGTGAGGCAGCCTGCGTTTTAAGTGAAACAATAACCTTGTGAGCTTCGATCCCCATTCCGTGAGCCTCTACGGCCTGCAGCACTCGGTGTATGTGCGCTTTTCGGTGCTGGCGCTGAGCTCCACCTTCTTTCTGGTGGACCCGTTCGCCGCGCTGCCCACGTTTCTGGCCATCACCGAAGGCTCGGACGCGGCGCGCCGCCGCCGCATCGCTCGCAAGGGGGCGCTGACCACGCTGATCGTGCTGGCTGCCTTTGCCTTCGCGGGCGAGGCCATCTTCCGCGTGCTGGGCATCACCCTGCCCGCCTTCGAGATTGCCGGCGGAGTGATCCTGATGCTGATCGGGCTGGACATGCTTCAGGCGAGACGCTCAGCGACGCAGGAGGTGGCGGGCGACACGGCGGCTGCCGCGCAGAAGGAGGACGCCGGGATCGTTCCCCTTGGAGTTCCCATGCTGGCCGGGCCTGGGGCCATCACCTCGGTGATGGTGCTGGTGGGCCAGGCGCAGACGCGCTGGCAGATGGCCGCCATCCTGATCGCCATCGCGATCACGGCGGCGGTCTGCTACTTCGTCCTGGGCCACTCGGAACGAGTGGTTCGCCTGCTGGGCGATACCGGCATCCGCATCCTGGTGCGGGTGATGGGCCTGCTGCTGGTGGCGCTGGCGGCGCAGTATTTTGTCAACGGCCTGGCCGATCTGGGCGTCCTGCCCCACCCAGCGGAGTAGGGCATCCTGCCGATTCACGAAAAGCAATCCAATTGTTCTCAGAGTGGCGGGCGGGTGGTAGATTGGTAGCTCGTCGCGTGCGTGCCATTGGTTGTTGGAGTGTTTTCCGCACGCGCACGAATGCACGTTGCCTGCTATTGAGGCAAGGACCCGCTGCCGATACAGACAAAAGAGGCCTGCCGAAGTCACCGCAGAGTACGCTTCGGAGGCGCCTCATCTCCTTCTGAATCGGCGGGAAACGCTTTCCTTCTCTGCATCGATTCGACCAGCATTGCTGGCTGCATCCAGGGAGGATGCGGCTGGATTCGGGCCCGATGCCATGCGCCAACAGGATGCTGCAGCGATTTGTCGAGGAGCGCAAAGACTGCGAGCATCGCTGCGGGCCAGATGGTGCGGTCTGGCAATTCTTCTGGCACTGACGGGTCTGCCCGAAGCCACGCGCGCGTGCGCGCAGCAGACGGAGACGGGAGCGATGACGGGGCCGCGCGCCACGCCGCATGCCACCAATCCGCTGAATGCAGCGTGGCAGTCTGTAGGCCCGGCCCGGATTGCCAGCCAGAGCTATGGCAATGTGACCGGACGCGTGACTTCGATTGCAATCGACCCGGCGGACGCGACGGGAAACACGGTCTATGTGGGGACGACAGGCGGCGGGGTGTGGAAGTCCGTCAACGCGGCGGGCGCGACGGCCAGCGTGAGCTTTGCGCCGCTGACCGACACGCTTCCCGTCTTCAGCGCAAACGCAGGCACAGCGGCGATTCCGTCGTTGAGCATTGGCGCATTGAGCATGAGCCAGACGAGCGGGACCGACGTGCTGCTGGCGGGAACGGGCGACCCCGACGACGCATCGGATTCGTACTACGGCGAGGGGATTCTGCGCTCCACGGATGGCGGCCAGACCTGGACTCTGGCACAGCAGGCCAACGACGGCGTGGCTGGAAATCATTCGTTCGTGGGCCTCAGTGTGGCGGGATTTGCGTGGAGCAGCTCGACACCGGGGCTGGTTGTGGCGGCGCTGTCGCAGGCGGCAGAGGGCGTGCTGGTGAACGCCGCGGACGCCAACTACAGCGTGATGGGGCTCTACTACTCCACCGACGCGGGCGTGACCTGGCAGATGGGACTGGTTCTGGACGGCAGCCAGGTGGTGCAACGGCCCACCTCGGGGGGCGCACCGGGAAACGCGGTAACCGCGGTGGTGTGGAACCCGGTGCGACAGATGTTCTATGCGGCGCTGCGCTATCACGGATACTACTCGTCGCCCGACGGCATCTCGTGGACACGGCTGACCCAGCAACCGGGCGCGGGGTTGACGACAACGGCCTGCCCTGCGAATCCGAGTGGGACCGGAAGCACGGGATGCCCCATCTTTCGCGGCGCACTGGCGGTGCAGGCGGTTACCGGCGACACCTTTGCGCTGACGGTGGACGCGAACAACCTGGACCAAGGCCTGTATCAGGATGTGTGCGCGCTGTCGGGAACCAACTGCACGACCGCTGCGATCGCATTCGGCAAGAAGCTGACTTCGACTCCCCTGGAGGTGGGCAGCGGATCGACCGCGATTGCGCAGGGGGACTACAACCTCACGCTGGCGGCGGTGCAGACCGGCGCGGGGCCGACGCTGGATACACTGCTGTTTGCCGGGACGGTGGACCTCTATCGCTGTACGCTGGCCGCCGGATGCGTGCTGCGCAATACCACCAATGCGGAGAATGGATGCAATGCCCCTGCGAAGGTCTCTGCGGCGCAACATGCGATTGCCACGCTGGCGAATGCGGGAACGGGAGGCACGCAGCCGCTGCTTTATGCGGGCAACGATGGCGGTCTTTGGCGTTCGCTGGATGGCGTGAACCAACAGCAGACGCCCTGCTCGCCCGACGACGCGACCCACTTCCAGGACCTGAACTCGGGGCTGGGACCGCTGGCAGATGTGGTGAGCTTCGCGCAGCATCCGACCGATCCGGCAACGCTGGTGACAGGGCTGGGAGCAAACGGGACAGCCGCCACGGGCTCGGCAACCACGGCGTCCGCCTGGCCGCAGATTGCCACGGGTGAGGGAGGAACGGTCGCCATCGACCCTGCCAATCCGCAGAACTGGTTTGTGTCCACCGAGGCTGGCGTGAGCATAAGGTACTGTAGCAACGGCAACGCATGCGCGGCGGCAAACTTTAGCGGACCACCGACCATCGGCTACGCACAGGTGGAGAACGACGCATCGCTGATCGACCCTCCGTTTCTGCTGGATCCGGCGCTGACGACGGACGTACTGATCGGCACATGCAGAGTGTGGCGCGGGGTGGCCGATAGCACGTTGGCGTGGCCGGGCTCGAACGCAATCAGCACCATGCTCGGCAGCGCGCAAAATGCCGCGTGCAACGGAAGCAGCAACCCGGCGGTGCGATCGCTTGCGGCGGGCGGTCCGGCGAGCGGAGCGGTGGCTGCGCAGGACGCGGGTTCGAGCGTGCTGTACGCGGGGATGGCTGGCTCGCTGGATGGCGGCGCCAGCTACGGCGGCCACCTCTTTTCCAACTATGCGGCGGCAACCGCGGGCAGCAGCTCCACATGGACGGATGTGGCCAAGTCGGCGGTGATCAACGATACGGCGGACGCGCATGTCTTCAATCCCGGTGGCTTCGACATTTCGTCGGTGGTGGCCGACCCGCACGACGCCACCGGAAAGACGGTGTATGCCTCGGTGATGGGCTTCGCCGGCAACGGGGTGAACGCGCCGCATGTCTACCAGTCCAGCAACGGAGGCGGTAGCTGGACGAACATCAGCAGCAACCTGCCCAATGCTCCGGCCAATGCCGTGCTGGTCGATCCCAACGACGCCAACACGCTGTATGTGGCGATGGACACGGGCGTCTACGAGACCACCGCGGTGACGACCTGCGCGACCGCGACGGTGAGTTGCTGGAGCGTATACGGGACCGGCCTGCCCAACGCGCCGGTGGTCGCTTTGCAGGCTGCCGCGGGCATGTCCACCGGCGATGGGCGCTTGGGAGAGCTGCGCGCCGCCACCTACGGGCGCGGCATCTGGCAGATTCCGCTGCTCACCGCAGCAACCACGGCTGCACCCGCGATGACACTGAATCCGGTCAGCCTGACCTTCCCGTCGCAGGCGATGTCGACGGCGAGCGCGGCGCAGACAATTGCAGTGACGAATTCGGGCAACGCGTCACTAACCATCACGCAGGTCACGGCGCCAATCAATTTCACCGAGACTGACAACTGCGTGGGCACTGCCATTGCAGTAGGAGCGAACTGCACGATCCAGGTCGAGTTTTTGCCCACAGCTCTAGGAACACTTACTGGCATGCTGACGATCTACGGCAATGTCGCGGGCGGACAGGCGACGGCGACCCTCAGCGGCGTGGGCACTACCGCGGCGGCGATCATTCTCGACCCAATCACGCTGAGCTTTTCCTCCACTAACGTCGGCTCGGCCAGCGCGGCGAAAAACATTACGATCTCCAACACGGGCGGCGTGACGGCAACGCTGGGAACTCCAACCGTGACGGCAAACTTTACCATCACCGCGAACACATGCGGTCCGACGCTTGCATCCGATGCCGGATGCACGGTTTCGGTCGCCTTCCAGCCGACGGCCTCCGGCACGCTGAACGGCAGCTTCAGCATCACGGACAGCGTGGGCACGCAGACCGCGTCGCTGACCGGCCTGGGCGTGCTGCCAGCGACGGATGCGCTGGCGCCGTCGAGCCTCACGTTTGCCGCGCAGCAATTAAATACGGCGAGCGCGACCCAGCAGGTGACACTCACCAACTCGGGCGATGCGGCGTTGCTGCTGATTGCGGCGCAGATTGCCAGCGGCGATTTTATGGTGGTGAATAGCTGCGGCAACTCGTTGAATGGGCACTCCGCCTGCTCGCTTCTGGTGGCTTATGTTCCCAAGAGCGTGGGCCCGGAGACCGGCGTGCTGACCGTTTCGGACCAGTACCGCAGTCAGACGGTGACATTGAGCGGCACGGGGGTCGCGCCGCCGGGCGTATCGCTCTCGCCAGTCTCGACGATCGCGTTCGCCCCTACTGGAGTCGGCATGATCGCAGCGGCGCAGGCGGTGACACTGACCAACAACGGCGGACTGCCGCTCTCGATTTTCAACATTGCAGTGACCGGCGACTTCGCCATCTCTGCGGGCGGCAATACGTGCGGCACGAGCCTGGCGGTCAACACTGCATGTACCCTACAGCTCGTCTTTTCGCCGACCGCAGCTGCGGCACGGACCGGCACCTTCACGGTGACCGACAACGCAGCGTCGTCGCCGCAGAGCTTGCAGTTGACGGGCACCGGAGTTGACTTCTCACTGACCGCGGACGGCAGCACCACGCAGACAAGCTCTGCGGGGGTCGATGCGAGGTACCCGCTGCTGCTGTCCTCAGCAGCCGGAGTGCCGGGAACGGTGGCGTTCTCCTGCACGGGCGTGCCGGCGAATGCAACCTGCGTGGTGAATCCGTCGAGTTCAGCGCTGGGAGGCACAGCGACGATCAGCGTAACCCTGGCGACATCCGTTGCATCGATGCGTTGGCCACAACTTCCGGGCGGGCATTCCATGACCTGGCTTGTGTGTCTGCTGCCTGTGGGAGTGTTTGGGTTGGGGCGCAGGCGCGCGCGACAAATGCGCATGGTTGCGATGCTGTGCTGCATCGTTCTGATGGCAGGATGCGGGGCCTCGCGGATGATTCCACAGGGGAATGCTTCGTCCCCCGTCAATCCGGTCAGTCCTACGCCGAGCGGGAGCTATACCATCGCCGTCTCAGGGACCAGCGTGGGCCTCACCCGCAGCATCAATCTGACGCTGATTGTGCAGTAGTCGGGCGGACGAATCGTTAGATTGTTCTATGCTGTCTGCTCTACGCGGGTGTTTATTTATTGACGGTTGTGCCGTCCCCGGCCTTCGCTTCGGGGGAATTTTTCCGGATGCGCTTGAGCACCTGGGCCAGCGAAGTCTCGTTCATAGCCTGCACGCCATCGGCGCAGGCGCGCTTCAGAAGTCCCGCGATAGCCGGCTCGTCGATGGTTAGCCAGTTGTCTTCGCTGGCGGAGTAGATGTCGCCGAGGCCGATCTGCTTGGGCGGCAGCTTCAGTTTGGCACCGCCGTTCGGCCCCTTGCGCTGTTCAATCAGGCCCTTCCTGTGCAACAGGAGAAAACAGCGGCGAACCATCACCGCGCTCTCCTCCAGCTTTTTCGCAATGACCGCCGAGGTCTGCATGATGTCCGGTTGCGCAGCCAATACCGTCAAGATTCTTAGACTCAGCCCGAAACGACCGCTCTTTGCCATGAACAGCAAGCTAACACACCCAGGGTTAACCCGACTACCAGCGAAATCGACGGTGAACAGATCGCACAGGTTGCAGTGCAATGGCGCCGCGATTCATGGCGGCATGCGGCGACGGGTCTCCGCTGCGAAATGGCCGCCTGACGTGCTAGCCTTCTCAAGTGAATATTCTTTTTGTAGGAGACGTTGTAGGCCAGGCAGGCCGTCGCATCGTCCACGAACATCTGCCCCATGTGCTGGAGACCAACGAGGTCGATCTGTTGGTCATCAACGGCGAGAATGCGGCTGGAGGCTTCGGCATTACCCCTTCCATTGCCGAAGAACTATTCGACATGGGCGCACATGTCATCACCACAGGAAACCACATCTGGGACAAGAAGGAGATCTTCGAGTACATGGCCGTCCCCGAGGAGTCGCATGGGCGCGGCCGCCGCGTGCTTCGCCCGGCCAACTACGCCGTTGGCACGCCGGGCTTTGGCGTCTACCAGGGCGAACTGCCGACCGGGCAGCCGTATGCCGTGATGAACCTGCAAGGGCGAGTCTTCATGTCCAGTTGCGACGACCCCTTCCGTACGGCCGATGCGCTGCTGGCGAAGATTACGGCCAAGGTGGTCCTGCTGGACTTCCACGGCGAGGCCACGTCGGAGAAGGTGGCGATGGGCTGGTATCTGGATGGCCGCGTCACCGCCGTGCTGGGCACGCACACCCACATCCCGACGGCCGACGAGCGCCTGCTGGGCAAAGGCACTGCATATCAGTCGGACGTTGGAATGAGCGGCTCGTTCGATTCGGTGATTGGCGTGGAGACAGAGCTGGTGCTGCATCGCTTCCTGACCGGGATGCCGGGCAAGTTCGAGCCGGCCAAGGGCAATCCGAAGATGTGCGCCACGCTGATCGAGTGCGACGGGGCTACCGGGCGCGCCAGCGGGATTCGCAGGATAATGCTGGGCGAGTAAGATAATCGCGACTATAAATCGACATCCAAAACATCACGGGTCACACCGATGAAAAAGACAAAGCTAAGCAGGCGGGCGTTTCTAGGGACAGCGGCAGCCGCGACGATAGCGGCACAGGTGAAGTTTGCCGGGGCGCAGGGTACGGCAAAGGCGCACGCGGCGGAGGGGTGGCCGGAGAACGGGACGCTGATTCCCGACGTGGGTTGGCGGCTGTGGGTGGATGAGAAGGCCGAGTGGAAGCAGGACGCGATCTACTTGCCCGAGGACGTGACGCAGGGCTCGGATGGAGTGGTGATGGGCGCGGGCAAGCCGCTGCCGGTCAACGCGCCAACAGGCGGGTGGGGCGTGCTGGGCGCGAGCGCGGGGATTCCGGTGACGCTGCCGAGCACCGTGGAGCAGCACTACTGGGGGAAGTATGGAGCGGGGGACGATGGCAAGCCGCGCTCGTATACGCCGGATGAGTATCGCTATGCGGCGGACGATCCCGCGCCGCAGAATGGCGCGTACTTTGGCGTGTCGTGGTGGTGGCGGGAGATTGAGATTCCCGCGTCGATGCAGGGCAAGCGCATATTTCTGCGCATTCGCGGCGCGCGGCTAAGGGCTGAAGTTTATTTAAACCAGAAGCTGGTGGGCTACTCCATTATGGAGGAGCTGCCGTTTGAGGCGGACCTCACCGCCGCGGCCAATCCCGGCGGGAAGAATGTGCTGGCGATCCGGATTACCAATCCATTTGGAAGGCTGGACTGGATCGATGGGATGAATGCGCAGTGGGGCGCGGTGAAGCTGTACCGGTCGCATGGGTTTGGCGGGCTGGATCGGGGAATGACGATCAGTGATGTGCGACAAGACGAACCTCGCTTTCTGGACGCATGGGTTCTCAATGACAACACTCCATATAACTCGATCTACGTCTGCGCGAGAGTTCAGGACCCACATCAAGCGGAATGCAACAACTCCACAATGTGGGACTTCATGAACAAACTTAAGACCGATGTGATAGACCCACGCACTGGGAAAATTATTAAGAGTATTGAATCGCACACAGGCGTTCAGCTTGTGGGTGACGCACTGTTCTACCACCTGTTCCTTGAGTATCCCTCGGCGCAAAAATGGGATCTGCATGATCCGCGCCTTTATCATTTGCGGTTCACTCTGCGTACTAATTCAGGCATCTCCGACACACGCACGGTTGCGTTTGGCTTTAGGAAATTTGCGCCGGAGGGGTTGGGGACGAATGCGCTGTTCCGATTGAATGGGCGGCGGATGAAGATTTATACGGCGATATCGTGGGGATACTGGGGGCTGAACGGGATGTGGCCGACGCCGGAGCTGGCGGAGAAGGAGGTGACGCAGGCGAAGAAGTTGAACCTAACGTGCCTGAACTTCCATCGCAACCTGGCCAAGGAGGATGTGCTGAGGGCGCATGACCGGCTGGGCCTGCTGCGCTATATGGAGCCGGGCGCGGGGCAGATGGCCATCGGCAGACCGCCCGCAGGTACGCAGGCGGGCGCCAACTCCGTGGTGATGCAGCAGCCCACCAATCCTGCCGACAAGTTCGCCCAGCGCTACATGTTTACCAAGTGCGTGGAGATGGTGAAGGCCTTCCGCTCGCATCCGTCGGTGATTGAGTATTGCCTGCAGAACGAGATTGGCGCAGACCTGACGAACCCCGATACCATCGCGATTCTGGAGGCGATGCGCAAGGAAGATCCCTCGCGCTGCATCGTACTGAATGATGGATTTGTGGCGCCTCCGCGCAAGGCCGCGCAGGCTTGGTTCGCGCCGTGGGACGACAAGCTGCACCGCAGCGATGTGGAGGAGTGGGGCGGATGGTGGAACCAGCACCAGGGCGCGGGTGACGAGTGGTACGACGAATTCTACAAAGGGCCGGACGACTTTACGTACAAGTCGCCGGAGACGAAGGCGATCAGTGAGTTCGGCGAGATGGAGGGCTGCGCCACGCCGGACAACCACTCGCTAATGCTGCACGAGCTGGCGAACCCGAAGGGCACGGGGATCGGCAACCAGCCGGCGAACACCAGCTACGACCTGGCCGACCACCGCGAGATTCTGGCGGCGTATGACAAGTTTCTGGACAAGTGGGGATTCCGCAGCGCGTTTCCGGCGACGGAGAAGCTGTGGACGAGCCTGGGAAAGAAATGTTACGACACATGGCAGAACTATCTGGAGAACGCGCGCATCAGCGACGAGCTGGACTTTGCGGCGATCTCGGGATGGGAGAGCACGGCGATTGAGAACCATTCCGGTATTGTCGACAATCTCAGAAATTTTAAGAGCGACCCAACGCCGATCACAGCGACGCTGCTGCCGGTGCGGCCTGTGGCGAAGCAGCGGGCGATGTGTACCGCGCTGGACCAGCCTGCAACCTTCGATATCTTCCTGCTCAACGACACGTCGAGGCCAGTGAGTGGCACGCTGAGCTTTACGGCGGTGACGCCC
This sequence comes from uncultured Acidobacteriaceae bacterium, assembly GCA_963834805.1. GTDB lineage: Bacteria > Acidobacteriota > Terriglobia > Terriglobales > Acidobacteriaceae > Edaphobacter. Next base: position 736,786 of record CAWIDB010000007.1, on the reverse strand, counting down.
TACGGCAAGCTGCTGCGCCTCGGCGAGTTCCCTGCCCCGACACAGACGCCGGATGTGTTTTCGTATCTCGTCAAAGAGGGATTCACCACGCCGCCGCTGAGCGAAGTCGGCATGTATCGCTTCAAGTTGGCTCTCTCCAGCGCGCCTCTAGCGACACAGACGAAGGAGATATGGGTTGCGGCCCTGCCCTGCGATTGCACTGCCGAGCCACCGCTGACGATTGGCATCTCGGGCATCACGCCGGCCCTTAGCAAACAGTTGAGTCAGCTAGGCACTCGATTTACCTTGCACGAGTTCACGCCCGGCACGAAGTATGACGCGATCGTATCTGGCGGCGTGGTTACGGGAACTGCCACCACGCAGAACGCGGGCGAGACCACGGGCCAGGAAGCGCCGCCAGTGCGAGGCGCACCGCGCAGGCCGCAACAGCCGGGCGCGCTGGCGGAGGGGATACTTGAGGCGGTGAAAGCGGGAACGCCTCTGCTGGCGATTCCGCAGACGGACGCGCTCTCCGACGGCGTGGCGAAGCAGCTTGCCGCAACCGGAGCCTTCGCCTACAACGGAGCGGTGGGCGACCTGCGCGCGCCGTGGATGGGCAACTGGTACTTCGTGCGTAAGCACCCGCTGTACGAGGGCATGCCGGTGGACCAGGCGATGGGGATACATTACCAGGCGCGGGGGAACGAGTCGAACGGGCTGCTGGTGGAGCGAGCTCCGGGCGGTGCCGAGGTGGAGATTGTGGCCGCCTACTCGCGCGACCATTCGCGCCAGATCGGAGCGGGGACGTTTATCACGCGGCTCGGCGCGGGGAAGATCGTCTACCAACGCGTGCCGGAGTTGCAGCCGGTGCTGCAAGCGCGTTTTCTGGCCAATGCGTTGAAGTGGCTAACGAGCTGATGTTGATCCCACCCATGACGATGAAACCGTCATGGATGGGGCACCCGTAAGGGCTAATTTCAGCGCAGCCTTTGGATTGGCCCAGGGCTAAAGCCCGTTCTCCATTTGCCATTATTCGTGGGGCTGAAACCCCACGCTCCCACCCCGGAACGACAAGACATATACGCATCGCGATGAGACCGCGATGAATGGGGCACCCACATGTTAGAGTTTGCAACGCAGAAGAGGCAACCACGAATGGTTGCCTCTTCGATTACTGCAGATTACATCTCGGCTTACTTCTTTGCGGCTGCGGTGCGATGTGCCGGAGCGGCCTTTGCGGCCGGTTTGGCTGCCGCCTTGGGCAGCACCACCTCGCCATCCTTCATGATGATCTGAACCGGATTGGGAGTGAAGGAGTCGTAGGTCCCGGTGAGGGTGACTGTCTGGCCAACCGCGGTAGCCGCAGCGATTGTGTCCGCCTTCGCCTGAGCTGCCGCAACTGCCTTCTTGTAGGCGGCCTTCTGCGCGACGGTGGCATGCTCCTTGAGTTCGGGAAGAGGCTCGGCAGGCGTCATGTTGAAGGTGAAGTCGGCGGTTTTGGCCTGCTTGGCGTCGTCGGTCACGGCTACCGTCAGCACAGTGGGCGAGGATGTGATGACCAGTCCGCCCGGAATCTCGAACGACTTGCCCTTAATGGTGTCCCATACCTTGGCGGCGTCGTCCGGCGATCCGTACTGGAAGACCATCTCCTTGTCTGAGATGGCAAGCGAAGACAGATCGGGCGTGGTGGCGATGATGTTGTGGATCTTTTCCGCTGGGGTCAGCCCCGGTTTGATGGTGGCAAAGAAGCCATCGGGCGGATTCAGGTTCGCCTTGGCTGTGGCCATAAATGTATCGTAGCCATCGTCTCCATCGTGATACTTGTGGTAGCAATACTTTGGCGTAGAGGCGTACTGGGTCTTGAATGGCTCCGGTGCAAGCGCTACGAAGCGGCTGCCGTAATAGGCGCAGTTGAGAAGATCGGGGGGAGTCGACTCGTAATACGCCACTCCTAGATAATAGGTGTCCTGAAGCTGTGTACCAGGAGCCTGAGTTTGCGCCACTGGGACTGAGGCAAGTTCCTTCTTGTAGGCATCGATCGCGGTTGCTGTGTCCTTTTTATTCAGGGCTGCAGTGCCTATGATGTTGTAAAAAGACGGAACTGCCGATGCCTTGAGCGCCTGGAAGTCGGCGTCCGGCATGTCTGCCGGCTTAGGCGCGGCGAAGGCGGCAAGTGCCTTCTTGGCATAATCGGCGGCGGTGTCCAGAGCCGCCTGCTTGGCTGCGGGATCGGTCAAAGCATCGGCCGACGACTTACGCAGCGCAGCCTCGCCGTAGAGTGCACGAAGGTTGTTGGGATCCAACTTGAGAACACGGTCCGCCGCATCCAGTGTCTTGGCCGCGTCGAACTGACTGTAGGTGGTCATGAGGATCACCAGAGTTTGGACCCTGACATTGGGGCAGGCGGAGGTAGGAAAGTCGGTGAGGTACTTCTCAATACCGGCTGCCTTGGCCTGAGGATTGCTTTGGCTGATCGCGTTATTGTAGGCCGTGAATTCCGCATCGGGCAGAGCGCATGGAGCGGCAGCGGCCTGGGCGCCGAGGTTGACGGGTTGGGCGGCAGGTGGGGCCGCTGGGGAGGCAGTGGTCTGGGCCAATGCACAAGACACACCCAATGCGATCACAACACACGCCAGGAGAGTGGCTAAGACTACCTTCTTCATGCAAGACTCCTCATTATTTTTTTACAAAGATACCTGCCACCCGGCGGTCCCGGAGGTCAAGATGGTTCTCATATACGCGCGTGGAACCAGTCTGCCCTATTACCGCAGGGACAGTTGCGACCCACTTGATGCTGATTATAGGAATCCCCATCTTCCGTTGCAAGTTTCAGAGAAAAAAGGTAGTGGGCGAGTTTGGGGCGGTCGCACGGCCAGTCGGGTCCGGTCTCACGGTCCCGGCTGCAGGGCCAGACTTGAGTGTAGCAGAGGAGACGGCGAAAGAATGTAACAGGACAATTCTCACTCTGGCAGCGTGCCGGCGCAGCTTGGAATCGCGCAGGCCGAAATTGCGGATGCCCGCTGGTTGTTATACTGAAAGAGATCGGGCTGCATCCGCGGGCAGGCCAGGCGGAGCGGCACTGGAGAAGGCCATGAGCGTTACCCAGCTTCGCACCGCAGCAGCATCCTTGCCTCCGCGCAGGATCACCTCCGACGCGCTGCTCCAAAAAAAACTTGCCCACCAACCCATCTCCGCGATCACGGCGTATGACTATCCCGCCGCGCGCCTGGTCGACGAGGCCGGCATCGACCTGGTGCTGGTGGGCGACTCGCTGGGCATGGTGGTCCTGGGCTACGAGAACACGCTGCCGGTCACGCTGGACGAGATGCTGCACCACACCCGCGCCGTGGCGCGGGGCCTGCGCCGCTCCTTTCTGGTAGCGGACATGCCCTACGGCTCCTACCACGCCTCGGCACGCGACGCTGTACGCAACGGGCTACGATTCATAAAAGAAGCAGACGCACAGGCGGTGAAGATCGAAGGCGGCAGATCGCGGGCCAGGCTGGTGCAGCGCCTGACCGACGCCGAAGTGCCGGTGGTGGCGCACATCGGACTCACTCCGCAATCGGTACACAGCATGGGGGGCTATCGCGTGCAGGGCAAGAGCCTGGAAGCGTTCGAGCGCCTCTCGGCGGACGCGCGGGCGCTGGAAGACGCGGGCGCCATCGCCATCGTTCTGGAAGGCATTCCGCGGGAACTGGCCGCCAGCATCACGGCGCAGAGCGGCATCCCCACCATCGGCATTGGCGCCGGGCCGGATTGCGACGGACAGATCCTGGTCTTCCACGATCTCTTCAACCTCACGTTCTCCGCGCCCGCCAAGTTCACCCGGCAATATGCCGACGGCGCAGCCTTTTTCGCCTCCGCGCTCACCCAGTACCGCGAAGACGTAGCCTCCGGCCGGTTCCCCAGCGACGCCGAGAGCTACCATCTGCCGCGCGAGGTACAGACGGCGCTGGAAGCCGCCCACCCCCGCGCGCGCAAGGCGTAGGACCGTAGGATCGAGGGACAAATGCTGCTCTGCAAGACCACCGCCGAGATGCACGCCGCGTGCCGCGAGCTGCGCAGCACGAATCGCATGCTCGGCCTGGTTCCCACCATGGGAGCGCTGCACGCGGGCCATCTCTCGCTGGTTGCTGCCGCACTCGCGGAGTGCGACGCGGTGGTAGCAAGCATCTTCGTCAACCCCATGCAGTTCGGCCCCGGCGAGGACTACGAGGCCTACCCGCGCGACCTCGCATCCGACTGCCGCAAGCTGGAATCCGCCGGAGTGCATGCCGTCTTCGCGCCGTCGGCCGAAGAGATGTTTTCTCCCGATACCACCACCTTCGTCGACGCCGGCGAGCTTGGCACGCGACTGGACGGCGCTTCGCGCCCCGGCCACTTTCGCGGCGTCGCCACCATCGTGGCGCGTCTCTTCCACATCGTCCAGCCGGACCGCGCCTACTGCGGCCAGAAGGACGCGGCGCAGGTTGCCGTGCTGCGCCGGATGGTGCGCGACCTCAACTTCCCGGTGCAGCTTGTGGCCTGCCCCATCGTCCGCGAGCCGGACGGACTGGCCCTCAGCTCGCGCAACCGCTACTTGTTGCCCAGTGAGCGCAGCCGTGCGCTGATTCTGTCGCGCGCCTTGGCCGCCGCCCAGCAGCTAGCGCAACAAGGCGAGACCAGCGCCGAAGCACTGCGCGCGGCAATGCTGCAAACATTTGCGACAGAACCCGAAATTCGCATGGACTATGCCGACGTTGTCGATCCCGAGACGCTGTTGCCGGTAGAGGACACCACCCAAGGCGCACTGGTCGCTGTCGCGGCCTGGATCGGAAGCACACGCCTGATCGACAACCTGGTGCTCGCGCCGCAAGGCTGATGAGGCCCAATCTGCAATAGCTTTGACAACCGGCGAATTACGCCCGCGCGGGGGTCCAGAGATCGTGCAGATGGACAACGCCCAGGGCCTCACCTTGAGCGCCCACCACAATCAGCGAGGTAATCTTGCGCTCTTCCATGAGCGAGAGCGCCTCGCCCGCGAAGGCATCCGTCGCAATCGTCACCGGGCGCGCGTTCATGATCTCGCCCGCGGTGTGGGCCAGCGCGTTCGGTCCATCGCGTTCCAGCAGACGCCGCAGGTCGCCGTCGGAGATCATGCCCAGCAGCGCATTCCCGTCACCCAGCACGGTCGTCATACCCAGCTTCTTGTGCGACATCTCGTGGATCACCTGCGCCATCTGCGTATCCCACGCCACATGGGGCATGGCGTCGCCGGAGTGCATTAACTCTCGCACCCGTGCCAGCCGCCGGCCCAGCCGGCCCCCGGCGTGGAGCTGGGCAAAGTCGTCCAGCGCAAAACCCCGGCTGCGGCTCGCCTCCAAGGCCAGGGCGTCGCCCAGCGCCAGCATCACGGTAGTGGACGCCGTGGGCGCCAGGTTCAGCTCGCCGGCCTCCGCCGTAACGCCCGCGTCCAGCCACACCTCACTGGCCTGCGCAAGGGTTGACTCTGCCGCCCCGCACAGGCTGATCACCGCACATTCCAGACGTGCCAGCGCGGGAAGCAGTGCGAGCACCTCTTCGGTCTCCCCGCTGGCGGAGAGCGCAACCAGCAGATCGCCCTGCGCGATGGCGCCCAGGTCGCCGTGCTGCGCCTCGGCCGGATGCAAAAAGTGAGCGGGCGTACCCGTGGAACAGAGCGTCGCCGCAATCTTGCGCGCGATCAGACCGCTCTTGCCCATGCCCAGCAGGATGACGCGGTTTCCTCGCTGGGCGGCCTTCACCACCAGTTCCACCGCGCGCTCAAACGGCCCACGCATCGGCCCATCCAGACGCATGGCCAGTTCCAGCAGAGCGCGCGCCTCGGTGCGTACTATCTGCGACGGATGCGTGCGTTGCATTGGAGTGGAGATCGCCATGCGCTTAGTTGACCTCTTCGATGCTAGCAGAGTATCCGCCACGGCATCGAGCCCGCGGCGGACCCAATCCTTGGATTGCAGGTTGACGTACCTGAAGCCATCGGTGTTCTACTGCTATGCATGAACGCAATGCTACGATCGTGTCGCCAAGTGCTTTTCTTCGTCCTGTTTCTGCTGGCTGCCGCATGGGTCTTCGGCGAAGGATATCAATGGCTGCTTCGCTGGCGCGCTGAAAGACTGCTCAGCGACGTACGCGCACTGGATGTGAATCGCAGCGGATGGGCGGAGGCGCAGAAGATGATGCAGCGATGGGGCCAGTGGAGCGTTCCCACGGCAAAGTGCAGCGCGGAATCCTGCACCTACCAGATCGACCTGGTACAGTCGCTTTACCCCATGCTGGGAGGCACTCCCAGCAAAGGCGCAAAAAACCGATTGCCCAAGATGGTGGGGCATCTCGGCCTGCGCAGCGCCGCGGCCCGCGCTGGGTTCACCCTGCAGCATGGTGTGGTGACGGAGAAGTGGTTTGGCGAGCAGGTGACTCTGCCGGTGCAGGATTGGGACCTCTCGGCAGGCTATGTGCCCTATTTGTCGGTCTCGTCCCATGAAAGCTCCACATTTCACGATCACGTGCGCGACCCGGACCAACTGTTTGCAAACCGGCTGGTGCGGATCTATCCGTATGGCATGAACGCGAGCTTCGCCGTTAACGAGAACCCGTCCGAACAGGCATTGTTGATGGACTTCCGATTCAACTGCATCACACAGATACGGCCCTGCCGCGATGTTGTCGAGATGCTTCCCGAGGGCTGGCGGACATTGCAGGCGGAGCAGCATCCGGCCAACCCACGGTAAACTGGATGGACGGGGGCATGGGAAACTCGCTCGCCGGAAGGATGTCCTCGACCGATGCGAAGAGCTCTGTTGCTGTTGCTTATGGCCGCCGGAATCGCGCTCATTGTTTGGGCCGGGTGGCAGAACTGGGTCGCGCGAAGCAGCGCCAGGCAGGCGCAGCAGGAGCGCCGCGTCGATCTGGTTCCGGACACGCAGAGCGCGGTGACGGACGATAGTTCCGGCGGATCTCCGTTGAAAGGCAAATCCGCACCCGCCTTTACGCTGCCCGACCTCAATGGCAACAAGGTCTCGCTCAGCGACTTCAAGGGCCATCCGCTGCTGATCAACTACTGGGGCACCTACTGCGCGCCGTGCAAGATCGAGATGCCCTGGCTGCAGGAGTTCAGCAAGAAGTATGCGGCCGACGGCCTGCAGATCGTCGGCATCACCTACGACTCCGAGGTTGGCCGCGACACCATTGCGCGGGACACGCAACAGCTCGGCGTGACCTACCCCATCCTGCTCTCCAACCCCAAGGTGGAGAACGACTACCTGAGCGGCACCGAGGCCCTGCCCATGTCGTTTTACGTCGACAGGAGCGGCAAAGTGATCGAAGTGAGCGCCGGCCTGGGCAGCAAAGAGCAGTTAGAGTCCCTGGTGAAAGAGCTGATTGCGGGAGGCGGCCAATGAGAACGATGCGGTTCAAACTGCCGTCCCTCGTGGCCCTTGCCCTTTGCAGCGTAACGGCCGCACCATTGGCAAGCGCTCAAGCCATCAACATGGATGCACCGGCAGCGCCAAAGTCCTACGTGCTGTACGCCGCCGAGCCGCAGGCCGTGGCAGCCAACAAGCAAGTCGATCTGGAGCTTCGCTTCCAGGTGGTACCGGGCTACCACATCAACTCGCACACACCGAAGTCAAAGTTCCTGATCCCGACCACTTTGACCCTGCATCCGGCAACTGGAGTCAGGCCGGGCACGCCGGAGTTCCCCGCCGGACAGCTTTATAGCTTCGCCTTCGACCCAAGCGAAAAGGTGGATGTCTACGCAGGCAGCTTCACGGTGAAATTGCCGGCGATGGCCACGGCGGGAGAGCATACGATCGACGCAACCTTGAAGTATCAGGCGTGCAATAACGCGTCCTGCTACCCGCCGAAGACGCTGCCGGTGAAGATCCTGTTTACCGCAAGGTAACGCATCCACACACTGGAACGGGGTTGCCGTAGCGTGTACCGCGCAGCCGCATGGACTATGCGAACGCAGGCCGGTGCTGTTCAAATAGAAATTGAAACTATTGTCAATAGGAATGGCGGAAGACGAATGGAAGAGTTCAGAAGGCTGACGCGGCTACCCCCGTATGTATTCAACATTACCGGCGCATTGAAGGCCGAGGCACGCAAGCGCGGCGAAGACATCATCGACTTCGGGATGGGCAACCCGGACGGCGCGACGCCGAAGCACATCGTGGACAAGCTGATCGAGGCGGCGCAGAAGACCGCGACCCATCGCTACTCGCTCTCGCGTGGGCTGCCGCGCCTGCGCAAGGCCATCTGCGACTGGTACCAGCGGCGCTACGCGGTGGATCTCGACCCGGAGACTGAGGCCATCGTCACCATCGGCTCCAAGGAAGGAATCGCCCACCTGTGCATCGCCATGCTCGACGAACAGGACACTGTCGCGGTGCCCAACCCCAGCTATCCCATCCACATCTTCGGGCCGGTGATCGCCGGGTCGAAGATCCAGACCATTGCGCTGGACGATACCAACGAAGCCACGCTGATCGAGACGCTGGAGCGCGAACTGCCGCTGATGAACCCGCGGCCCAAACTGCTGATCCTCAACTTCCCGGCCAACCCCACTACGCAGTGCGTCGAGCTGAGTTTTTTTGAGCGACTGGTGCCCCTATGCAAGGAACTGGGCATCTACATCGTCCACGATCTGGCCTACGCCGATCTGGTCTTCGACGGCTACCGCGCGCCCAGCATCCTGGAAGTCCCCGGCGCAAAAGAGATCGCGGTGGAGTTCTTCACCCTGTCGAAGAGCTACAACATGCCGGGCTGGAGGGTCGGCTTCATGGTCGGCTGCCCCAAGCTGGTGGGCGCGCTAGGACGCATCAAGAGCTACTTCGACTATGGGACGTTTACACCAATTCAGGTTGCGTCGATCGCCGCGCTGGACGGTCCGCAGCAGTGCGTCCTTGACATTGTGGCCAACTACAAGTCGCGCCGCGACGTGCTGGTCCAGGGACTGAATAAACTGGGTTGGGAGGTAGAGCTGCCCAGGGCAACGATGTTCGTGTGGGCGAAGATTCCGGAACAGTTCCGCGCCATGGGATCGCTGGATTTCTCGAAAAAACTATTGATCGATGCCAAGACGGCGGTCAGCCCCGGCGTAGGTTTCGGCGATCACGGCGACAACTTCGTACGCTTCGCGCTGATCGAGAACGAAGAGCGCACCCGCCAGGCGCTGCGCGGGATGAAGCAGATGTTCAAGGCGGGATAATACTACTCACAGCACCGGCGAATCGTTGCCCAGCATGGCCTTGCGGACCACTTTGATGGGCGCGAAGCCCTGGCGCATGAAGTCGTCGTGGAACTTCTCCAGGTCGAACGCCGTGCCCTGTTTGGCCTTCACGTCCTCGCGCAGCTTCATGATCTCCAGCTTGCCCAGGGTGTAGTAGAGGTAGGTGGGGTCGCCGGTGCCGCGCTTGGTCTCGACCTCGGCGATCTCCCGCGTCTGGTAGCCCTGGTTCACGAAGAAGTCCTCCGCCTGCTGCAGCGTCCACTTCCCTCCTGGCTCGCCCTGGCCGGTGTGGAGCTTGATGGAGTTGACGAAGCGGGCGTCGCGCAGCAGCGCATCCATCAACTGCCCCAGGCGGATGAGGCGTGCCTGGCGCAATTGATCCGGCGTCGCGCCAGCCGGAGCGGCGGCGTAGCCCTGGTCCAGCATCATCTGTTCGCAGTAGTGGGCCCAGCCTTCGATGTTGGTGTTCGCGCCAAGCAGCTTGCGGATATTGCTGCCGAACTGCGGCGTCCACAAAAACTGGATGTAGTGGCCGGGATATGCCTCGTGCACGCTGGTGGAGACGATGGTGCCCACGTTGAACTGCGCCATGTGCCCGGCGATGCGCTCCGGCGTCCAGTCCTTCTCCGGCAGGGTGACGTTGAAGTAGGCCTTGGTGGAGTGGGTCTCGAACGGTCCCGGCGCATCCATGGAAGCAAAGGTGGTCGCACGCATGAACGGCGGCGTCTCCTCCAGCGTGGGCTGCACATCGCTGGGAATCGTAATGATGTGGTTGGTGCGGATAAACGAGATCAGCGAATTGAAGGTCTGGTGGAAGGTGCTCAGCAGTTGGTCCGGCGGCGGGTACAGCCCTTGCAGTTCCTTCAGCTCCTGCTGCGGCGTCTTGTTTGGGTCAATCTGCTTGGCCACGCGGGCAAACTCCGCCTGGTTCTTGTGCAGATCGTCCATCGCAATTTGCAGGAGGCGATCCAGCGGGATGTCCACCATCTCGTCGTAGGCCAGCTTCTTGGCAAACGTATCCGCGCCGAGGCGGAAGTCGCCATTGGAGCGCGGCAGCAGATCGCTCTTCATCCACGCGCCGTAGCTCTTGAGCGACGCAATGACCGCTGCATTGGTTTTGGCAAACTCAGCCCTGGTGGCCGCATCGGTCGCAGCATCCGGTCCGGCGAGGAACGCGCTGGGCACATCGTTCTGGAAGAAGCCGACGTCGCCGTCGATCTGCTCCAGAGCGATCTCGGTTGAGATGCGCGCCGGGTTCTTCAGGTTTTTGCGCGCTTCGGCCAGCGCCTGAGGCATCTTCTTCTCGCGCTCCACCAGCGAGTGCCGACGCGTGTCGGCTGAGGCATAGGGCCGCTCCATAATCACGAACGCCGAATTGGTGATCCCTGACGAATAGCTGTCCGGGTCCTTCTCCCAGCCGCGAATCACCTCGAGCGAGAGCAACTGCGAGCGAATGTAATTCAGCAGGATGTCGCGGTCGGCCGCCTGCGGAGCGTCCAGGGCGCTGGGGTCGATAGCCTCCACCTTCTTCTGGAAGGCGTGCAGCTCGGCAACCTCCGCCTGCACCCCCGCGGCCGAGTAGTCCTCCAACTGCGCGTCGTACTGGTGCAGCCCCGCCTGCGTGCCGCTGGTGGGCGAGAACTTGAAATAAATCTCCGAGAAGAATTGGTCCGAGAGCAAGGTGAAGGTCTGCTGCGCTCCGTCGGCGGAGATACGCTGCGCGGGCATGGCGGGGGTAAGCATAAGGGCGAGGAGGAGGGCGGTCGCTGGGAGTTTGTTGGTCATCGCACTGCAAAAAGTTTACGGTAAAACAGGGCCCAAGATCGAATCGCCAACGGAAAGCGCAGTACGCAACGCAGGAAGCCGATTGCGGGTAGTGGGTCAGTTTGAAGTCCGGGGCGAACGAAATTACCTGAAACGCCGGCGGTCTTAACCGTCGCTAATTCTCCGAAGGCCGCTCCATATGGTCGATCACCAGCGTCTCCACGGGACCGCGGGTCGATTCGAGCTTAAGACCGAGCTGCTCCTGCAGCGCAGTGAAGATGTATGGATAGGGGGATCCGGACGGGTCCGCTACGTCATCAGGCGAAGCGTCCATGGGAAATGGCGTGAACTTCAGCATGAAATCGTAGTTGCCGGTGAGGCCGGTCCTGTCGACCACCTCGCGACCGAGTTTCTGGCCGTTCAAAAAATCGATCAGGGCTTTCATATTGGCGTGCTCTCCTCCGATCCCGCCGGGTTCAGGGCCTACATAGCCATACTTGTCATAAAGGTGATCCGATGCTGGCACCTCGACCGGGGTCATCTTCGAACCGCCCTTCGCGACGACCAGAGCATACACAGGCTGTTCGTGTGACTCACGATGAAATACGAGCTTGAACCTGTCCGCCAGAACCTCTCGCACCATACGTTCTTTTTCCGAGTCCGGGAGCTTCTTCCAGGCGGGGACGTCCGCATCTGCAACTTTGGCGATGATGTCGAATCGCTCAGATTTGACCCAACCTGGAAGCCCGGAGAAGTGGCGTTCATCGCGGTCCATATCGCAACCGAAGGCCCAGTACATGACCCAGATCGGGGTTATATTTTCGGCATCGAAGCTGTCACTTCGGATCATCGGTCCGGGATGCCCTGTCATGGTGTGGTTCGGTTTGACGGAGACTACGTCAAAGACGATGTGCGCCGGAGGAGATGGCTGCGTGGCTATGTTTGTTTGTGCGGACGTGATAGGCGCTACGAGAATGGCGGTGAGGAGAAGAAACATTCTGCAAAGGGGCATCGGGAGAACCTCTTGAGGGGAGCATAGGTGTGACGGCCCCGTGTGGCGCTTCGTGAGCGGAGTGGGATGCTGTCAAAACCCATGTCTCAGAAGCGAGACCCTTCGGCAAGCTCAGGGCAGGCTATGGGTCACCCGTCTCGGCAGTTAGTTTTCCGTCGGCACCTTACTCCCGCTGTCTATCACCACGACGTCGACGGGGACATTCTTGACTGGCCTCACCTCTAGTCCAAGCTGCTCCTTCAGCGCTTCGTGCAACAACGGATGTGCCAGCGGCGCGTCTGGCATATCCGTGACGGGGGCGAGGACGCCGGAGAGAGTCATCACAAACTCATCGGTAAAGATGACAGTATAGTCGTACCCTCCTTCGAGGCCGGTCGCATCCGTCACGGGAGCGCGCAATCTCCCGGTTAAGTCTGCCGCCAGAGCCTGCATCCCCCGGTTACGTCCATGCAAGGCACAGTAATCCATGGCACACATGTTCATGTTCCCCAGATGCTTATCGAACTGCGGCAGCCCGTCCTTGAAGCTGACCCCAGTGCCCTTCACCGCCGTCGGGTCCGGCTCTGGCCCGCTCGATTTTGCTATCTTCAAGCCGGACTTCGCCACCACCAGCTCATAACCCGATATCTGCCGAGTCTCGTGATGATATTTCAGCCCGAACCTGTCTTCCAGAAGGTGCCGGATCATGATCGGAAGGTCCGCCTTGGTCGCTCCCTCGGGAGGAGTTGCGTTAACAGTGAAATGCTCGTTACCCATCCAGCTCGGTGCTTCCATCTCATAACCTTGCTTTACTCCAAAGGCCTCTCCCACCAGATTTGCCAAACTTACCTGCTCCTCGCGAACGAGACCGGAAGAGAAGGAGTGTGCCGCACGAAGCGCTGCCATGTTTGGATAGCCGGTAGGTGGACCGGACGGCCGTATCGAGGCGACCTCGAAACGGTAGTCGCGCTGCACGGGCGGTGAGGAATCTGCCGGTTGGGATGAATTTGCTGCGGTCTTCTCCTGGCCGGAGAGGCAGCTTGCGGTCGCCATGAGTAGAGCCAGGCAGGCGAACCCAACGACCGCCCCGCGTGAAGCGTGTTTCCAACTCTGTCTGCGCATATAAGCCACCGTTATTCTTCTGCCAAGCATTCCGCAACTCTAATACGACATTTATCGTATGTCAACCGTCCAATCGGTGGATTCCAGTAGACATCTTACGGGACTACTTAGTTCCCTTGAAGTCACCATTTCGAAAACTTCGTCATTCAATTCAAATTGGCCTACCACCTGATTGCGATATGGTTTGACAGCCGATTTTTAAGCTGCTAGTTTCGCATCGCTTCGTTCCGCGCCATTTCGTCGTGTGACGTACCATCCAGGAGAGACCTATGCCAGCAACTTCCGTATCGCGGCGCAGCTTTCTGAGCGGCTCCGCTGCCTCCGCCGTGGCCTTGACAGCCGCCAGTGCAACTTCCCTCACCAACCCAGTGGATGCGGCGGCGCAGGCTGTAGGCGTCAAGCGGGGCGACCTGCCAGACCTCACCATCAAGGAGGTGAAGGTCTATGTGATCAACCGCGCGCCCAGCCGGACGCCTCCACCAGCGACGGCTGGAGCGGCCGCGGCCCCCAGACCGCCCGCGACCGAGCAGGTTGCCTCTATCGTGACCAACAGCGGGATTGAAGGAAACTACACCCTGGATGTCCGCTACTTCCACACCAACTGGAGCAACCTGGGCTGGCTGGATTACGCCAAGACGAAGCTGCCGGGCAAGAGTGTGCTGGACCTTCCCCAGTTCACCACGCAGTGGGCGCCGGATGAACGCCGGGTGGGGCAGCTCAGTTATTCCTCGGCCATCGATAACTGCCTGTGGGACATCCTGGGCAAGGCGGTTGGGTTGCCGACGTACAGGATTCTTGGCGCCTATCGCGATCGCGTGATGGCCTACGGAAGCTCGCAGCACCACCCCAAGCTGGAAGACTTTGTGGACGAGGTGAAGCGATGCAAGGCCGCCGGATTCAAGGCGTACAAGATCCATCCGCCGGGAGGAAGCGAGCCGAACCCGGACAATTACAAGCTGGACATGGAGATATGCACGGCGGTGCGCGAGGCCGTGGGCGACGACTTCTCCCTGCTGCTGGATCCGGTGGGAGCGTACGACCGGCCGCAGGCCTTCCAGGTGGGGCGGCTGCTGGACAAGCTGGGGTATGTGGGCTTCGAGGACCCGCTGCCCACGTCGGACATCGATGGTCTGGCGGAGCTATGCCAGAAGGTGGATGTGCCGGTGCACATTGGGGAGTTCATCGATTCGCCGTACCACTATTCGGAGTACCTGCGCCGCGGCGCGACGGACGCGGTGCGGTTTATTGTGGACAACATCGGCGGCATCACCAGCGGGATGAAGGTGGGGCACCTGGCCGAGTGCTTCCAGTTGCCGTGCGTCCCGCACAACTGGGGCAACATGTTCGATCATGCCGTCCACTTCCAGTGCGAGCTGGCCATGCCGAACGCACCGTGGTTCGAGAAGACGCTGCCCCAGGCGGGCGTCGCCGACCTGCAGGGCGCAGCCGATCTGCCGTATGTGAAGGACAGCTTCCGGGTGCAGCCGGATGGGTACATCTACGCCTCCGCCAAGCCCGGCCTGGGCTGTGAGATCGACCGCGACGTGCTGGACAAGATGCTGGCCCGGGTGGACACGTAGGGACTTAGGAGGATTTAAGGTTCAAGGCGGCCAGCACGCATCCACGGGAGGAACCGGGAGAATGCGGCGGTGGATGTGTGGGTGCAGACCGGGAATAGTCCAATTGGTGTATGAATTTCCACCATTTAGGCTTGACTCCAACCCGATTCCGCACTAGGCTAGGAGTGTGGCCAGACTCCCTTCGGGTTGAGTCGGACACAACGAAGTCCACCCACTTCGTTGCTTTACCGGAATACCCACGCAACAGCCCCCACCGCGCTGCGTGGGTTTCCTCTTTAAGCAACCTGTTATGTGGACATTACTGCACTCCCATACCTGCCAGGATGCATTCACAGAGTGTTTTTTGGCAGGTAACTTTTTGGCATCAGGCCTTGACGCCAACCCAGGAAACCAGTACTCTCAAGCCATGGGATTGGTGTACACCGCAGCCTGTATGTGCAGCTGTTGCCCCTGTTGTATGGGCAAGAGCCGCTGCTGCGCTGGTCGATCCCTCATCTAGGCGAAGTTAGAGATACAGCCTAAGACATTCAGGAGCCCACGTATCAGCGCATAGCGCGATAGGTGGGTTTTTTCTTTGCGCCCCACTCAAGATCAACCAGGCAGTACGAACAGGAAACAGAAGCACTGAGGAGCGACATGGCAAACAGCAACACAACCCGCCCCGCGCAGTCACACGCCGCACACCGGCTGCCGTTCAACGTCGACCTTCTGGCCGTCGGCATCGGCCTTGCGCTGGCCGCACTCATCCGCTTCGGCATCATCCACAAGATCAGCTTCTAACTACACTCAACTTTGGTGCGAGAGCAAGCCACCGGCCTGGTACTCCATCGATTCGCAGACGCCCGTCCTATGTCCACGCAGACCATTCCGCTGCCGATTGCCGCCGAGGCCCAGCTCAAGCCCACGAGCCTGGGCGCCACGCTGCCCGGCATTGCGCTGCTCTTCGCCATAGGATTGCTGGGCAAGGCATTGGAGGGCGCCGGCCACGTTTTACGCACCCAGTACCACCTGTCTTTCCCGCAGATCGAATACGTTCTATGGGCCATACTGCTTGGCCTCATCGTCTCCAACACATTGGGCGTCGCCGCCATCTTTCGCCCCGGAGTGGCCACCTACGAGCTCTGGCTCAAGCTGGGGATCGTCCTAGTGGGCGCGCGCTTCGTCTTGCAGGACGTACTGCACATCGGCGGCCTCTCCTTGTTGCTGGTCGCAGTCGAGCTGGTGCTCTCGCTCACGGTGATGACGCTGCTGGGCCGCATCTTTGGCCTGCCGCCCAAGCTCACCAGCCTGCTTGCCATCGGCTCGTCGATCTGCGGAGTGACGGCCATCATGGCTGCCCAGGGGGCCATCGATCCCGACGAGGAAGACACCACCACCGCGATCGCTGCCATCCTCACCCTGGGCGCCATCGCGCTGGTCACCTTCCCCGCCATCGGCCACCTGCTGCGCATGAGCCAGCAGGCCTACGGAATGTGGGCCGGGCTGGCCGTGGACAACACCGCCGAATCCATCGTTACCGGCTCGCTCTTTGGGCAGGACGCGGGTCGCTGGGCCATTCTGGCCAAGACCGCGCGCTCGTCGTTCATCGGCTTCGTGGTCCTCGGCTACGCCGTCTACTGGGCCTCGCGGGGACAGGCCGCCGTGGTGGAGCACAAGGCCCTCTTCCTGTGGCAGAAGTTCCCCAAGTTCATCCTCGGCTTCCTCGCCATCTCTTTCCTTGCCACCGCGGGCTTCTTCACACACCCCCAGCTCGACAGCCTCTCCAACCTCTCGCGCTGGGCCTTTCTGCCTGCCTTCGCCGGGGTCGGATTGCGCACCAACCTCAAGGACCTGGTGGGCCAGGGCTGGCGCCCGCTGGCGGTTGGCATTCTGGGCGAAGTATTCATCGCCATCATCACGCTCGGCCTGGTCTTCTGGAGTTACAACCACGGAGTCACGCGATGACTTCCGCCCGGCCCATCCCCGCCGCACCTCGCAGTTGTCGCGCCTAGCGAGAACACGCCGCCACACGCACGCACCACATTCCAGCGAACCCATGTCACGCCAGATCCGCGCTACTAAGTGGTCTGCATCGACAGGAAGACGGGAAACATCGCAATCGCCCTCAACAGGAGGGTCACCATTGCGTCCTGCATAGTCGTCTCTCCACTTTCCACCGTGAGTGGAACCACCGATGCTGCCAATATCGCGCCGCCCTCCGCGCGACGACTATCCCACTGAGGTGGCGATTCGTCCCGCCTTCGTTGTAGAGACAACCGATGGAAACCTGTGATTTTGGGGGCGTGGAATTCAGCTTTCCTGGCCTTCCACCGATGGCAACGCGGATAGTTTCTTCTTCCTAGAGAACAGACTAAGTCCTGTTTTGAATAGAACATACAGAACAGGGATAAAGAAGAGGTTTAGGATTGTAGAGAGCAACATTCCGCCCACCACCGCAGTGCCCACGGAGTGACGCCCCATAGCTCCGGCACCCGTGGCAAAGCACAGGGGAAGCATGCCCAGGATGAACGCGAAGCTGGTCATGAGGATCGGCCGCAGACGCAGCTCTGCCGCAACGATCGCCGCGTCGACGATCGACCGCCCATGATGGAGCTGCTGCTCGGCGAACTCCACAATCAGGATCGAGTTCTTGGCCGAGAGGCCGATGAGCATCACCAGCCCGATCTGCACATACACGTCGTCGCTGATGCCGCGCGCCGAGACCAGCAGCAGCGCGCCCAGCACGGCCATCGGCACGGCGAGCAGGATGATGAAGGGCAGGAAGAAGCTCTCGTACTGCGCGGAGAGCGTGAGGTAGACCACAAGCAGCCCCAGGCCGAAGATCAGGACCGCCTTGCCTTGCGACTCCTGCTCCTCCAGCGCCAGCCCGGTCCAGGAAAACATCATTCCCGGCAGCTTGTTCTTGTCGAAGAGCCGCTCCATGTTGGCCAGGCCCTGCCCGGAGCTGAGCCCTTCGGCGGGCGAGCCATCGATCTCGGCCGAGCGGAACATGTTGTAGTGGCTGATCACCTGCGGCCCCGCAGTCTCCGAGAGAGCGACCAGGTTGTCCAGCGGCACCATCTGCCCGGCGTTGGAGCGAACGTAGTACTGGCGCAGATCGCCCGCGCTGCGCCGGAACTGCTGGTCGGCCTGCACATAGACGCGATAGGAGCGGTTGTTGAAGTTGAAGTCGTTCACATAGGTCGATCCCATGTAGGTGCCCAGCGCCGCCGTAATCTGCGCCAGCGGCACGCCCATCGCCAAGGCCTTCTGGCGGTCGATGGTGACGGAGAGTTGCGGGTCGTTGGCGGTAAAGGTGGTGTTGAGATCGCGCAGCCCGGAGGCCGGGTCTTGCGCCGCCGCAACCAGCGTATGCGCCACGCGGTCGATGTCCGCGAAGGAATTGCGCCCGCCGTCCTGCAGCATGAACTGGAAGCCGCCGACGCTGCCGATGCCCTCGATCGCGGGAGGCTCCGCCGCATAGAGTATCCCGCCGGAAACCGCGAACAGCTTCTGCGAGAGGCGGACCACAGCGTCATGAGTTGTGTGCCCCGGCCCCAGCTTCGTCCGCTCATCCTCCGACTTCATCGGCGCGAAGATGATGCCCTGGTTGGGAGAGCTGCCGCCGCTCAACGAGAAACCCATCACAGAGAACGTCCCGTAAACATCCGGGTCCTGCTGCACGATGGCCGCGCCGCGGTCCGCGAAGTCGGTGGTATAGCTCAGCGAAGCGCCCGGCGGCGTCTGCACCAGGACCATGAAGTAGCCCTGGTCCTCCGCGGGAACGAACGCCGTAGGCACATGGTTGTACATGTAGACCGTAAAGCTGAGGCCCGCGATAAAGAGCAGAAGAAACGCGTAGCGCATCTTCACGACCCAGGTCACGGCGATGGCGTACAGGCCGATGGTCTTGCGGATCAGAACTTCCACGGGGTCGAGGAAGACCGCGAGTAGGCCGGTGGGCCGCGTCTCCGGCCGCAGGAAGACCGCGGCCAGCGCGGGTGAGAGGGTAAGAGCGTTGAAGGCCGAGATGGCGATCGAAAAGGCAATAGTCAGGGAAAATTGTTTGTACAGTATCCCCGTCGTTCCCGGAAAAAGGCTGACCGGGACGAAGACGGAGATCAGCACCAGCGAGGTGGCAATGACGGCGCTGGTGACCTCGGCCATGGCAACGATGGTGGCCTTGTGCGGGTCGTGGACGCACTCGTCCGTGCCCGCGACGGTCTGCCCCTCCAGGTGGCGCTGCACGTTCTCGATCACAACGATCGCGTCGTCCACCACCAGCCCAGTGGCCAGCGTAATTCCAAAGAGAGTCAGCGAGTTGATGGAGAAGTCGAAGAGCCGGATGAAGGCAAAGGTCCCAATCAGCGAGACCGGGATGGTGATGGCGGGAATGATGGTGGCGCGCCAGTCCTGCAAGAACAGGAAGATCACCAGGATCACGATGCAGATGGCCTCGGCCAGCGTCTTCTCCACCTCCACGATGGAGTCATGCACCACGGTGGTCGTGTCCACCGCGACAAACCCCTGCAACCCCGGCGGGAAGGACTTCTGCAACTGGGCGAGCACCGCCTTGCAGCGCGTGTCCACATCGATGGCGTTGGCGTTGGAGAGCTGCTGCACGCCCAGTCCGACGGCCTCGCCACCGGAGTATTTCAGACGAGAACCGTAGCTCTCCGCGCCCAGCTCGGCGCGGCCAACGTCCTTCAGCAGGACCGCGCCGGCGCCGTTGCTTTGCGCAGTCGTGGAAGCTGGCCCGCTGCCGGCGGTCGCGGCGTTGGACTTCAGAATGATGTTCTCGAACTGCTGCGGATCGCTGAGCCGTCCGGTGACGCGCACCGCCATCTGGTACGCCTGCTTGGGGTCGGCGGGGGGAACGCCGAGTTGTCCGGCGGGCACTTCGACGTTCTGGTCGGCCAGCGCGTTGGTCACGTCCAGCGGAGTCAGACCGCGCACGGCCAACTTGGCCGGATCGAGCCAGATACGCATGGCATAGTTGGCCCCGCCGAAGCTGACGACATTGCCCACGCCGGGAACGCGCTTCAGGGCGTCCGCGACGTAAACGTCCAGATAGTTCTGAATAAAGTCCGGCGACAGAGAGTGGTCGGGCGAGATAAACCCGGCCATCAGGACGAAGTTCGAATTGGCCTTGGTGATCGAAATCCCGGTGCTGTTGACCGAGGCCGGCAAACGTCCCTGCGCGGTGGCCACGCGGTTCTGCACGTCGACCGCGGCAATGTCGAGGTTGTATCCGGTCTGGAAGGTAATCGTAATGGTCGAGCTGCCGTCGTTCGACGAGGCGGACGACATATAGCGCATCCCCTCGACGCCGTTGATCGCCTGCTCCAGGATGATGGTGACGGCCGACTCGACGTCCTGTGCGTTGGCGCCGATATAGTTGCAGCTCACCATCACCTGGGGCGGCGCAAGCTGGGGATACAGGGAGATGGGAATGCCGGGCAGCGAGACCGCCCCGGCCAGCACGATCAGAAGCGCGCACACCGTAGCGAAGATGGGCCGGCGGATAAAGAACTCAACCAAGAATCTCTACCTTTCTATTTCTGCGAGCAACATCGTCCCATCAATGCCCTGGGTGCGCCTGGGGCCCCGGCGCTTCTATGGGACTGACCGGCACGCCCTGCTGAAGAAACTGGATCCCCGACAGGATCACGCGGTCGCCCACATTCAGTCCACCCAGCACGGGATACAAATTACCCACCGGCTCGCCCAGCTTCACCGAGACCTGGCGCGCTGTGTATCCCGCGCCCTGCGCCTCGGCCACATAGAGGAAGCTCTGGCCGCCGATGCGGGTGACCGCTAGCACTGGAACGGTAGGCGTCTGCGCCGCGCTCCAGGTAATGCGCGCGTTCACCATCTGTCCATTGCGCAGTTGCTGCGACGCCCTGGGAACCGGCACCTTGACCAGTATTCCCTGCAAATTGTTGTCCACCTCGGGAGAGACGAAGTCGAGGCTGGTGTGCGCCAACACCGCGCCACCGGCGTCCAGCAGGTCCACCGGCAACCCGGCCCGCACCTCGGCCGCGCGCTCGGTTGGAAGGTAGATATAGGCTTCGAGGTCCTTGTCCTCGTCCACCGTGGTCAGCGTCGTAGTGGACGAGACGTAGTCGCCCAGATGCACGGGAATGTCGCCCACAATGCCGTCAAACGGAGCGCGAATCTGGTAGTACGCAAGCTGTTCGCGCTGCGTTTTGGTCTGCGCCGCCGCCGCATCCAGAGCTGCCTTGGAGTTGGCAAAGGCCTGCATCGCCTGGTCGTAGGCCTGCCTGGAGATGATGCCGTCCTTGTAGAGCTGCGTCTGGCGAACCAGGTCGGTCTCGTTGTACTGATAGACGGCCTGCTGTTGCTGCTCGGCCGCCTGCTGCGCCGCCACCGTTGCCTCCTGCTTCAACGGGTCGATCTGCATCAGCAACGCTCCAGCCTTCACTGCGTCGCCCGACTTCACCAGAATCTTGGTCAGGTTGCCATCCACCTGCGGCTGCACGGTGGCCGAACGCCGGCTCTTGATGGTTGCCACATAACTGTCCATACTGGGCACGCTGGTCAGGGTCACCGGCTGCACCAGCACCCGCATCGCCTGCATGGCGGGAGCAGCCGCCGGAGCAGACTTCTTGCTGCATCCAGCTATGAGCGCGGCCAGTGAGACGGCAAGCACCGCGGCCAGAAACTTACCCGGTACAGGCCAATCGTTGCAGAAGCATTCCAACGAACGCAAAACGACTCTCCTCAAATAAACCATAGGCACTGCGGGAACATTTTCAATGATACGTGTTAGCACTCCGATGCAGAAATGCGGTTGAGCTACTTGACAAGGATCGGCAATGCGATCGATGCTTACCTGGGGGAATCATTGTTATGGATTTTTCTTCGGGGCGGGCGGAGTAAGTCCAAGCTCACGCATCACCATCTGCAGGTCCTTCCACGCCTCCGCCTTCTGCCGCGGGTCGCGCAACAGAAACGCCGGGTGATAGGTAACGGCGAGCTTGGCCCCTCGGCAACCGTGCCAGCGCCCACGCAGCGAGCTGAGCGACTGCTTTACGCCCAGCAGATAGGTTGCCGCAGTCGCTCCCAGCGCGACGATCGCCTCCGGCCGCAGCACATCGATCTGGCGCAGAAGAAACTGCGAGCAGGTATTGGCCTCCACCGGCTCCGGCACGCGATTGCCCGGCGGCCTGCACTTCACGATGTTGGCGATGTATACCTCCGCCCGCTGCAGGCCCATCGCGGCAATCATATTGTTGAGCAGTTGCCCCGCCTTGCCGACAAACGGAAGACCCTGCGCGTCCTCGTCCGCGCCCGGCCCTTCGCCCACGAACATCAGCCGCGCCGTGGGCGAGCCGTCGCCGAAGACAACCTTCCGCCGTCCCGCGTAGGCCAGCGGACAGCGCGTGCAGTCGCCAATCTCCTCCTGGATGGCGCGCAACGCCGCCTCGCGCTCGCCAGGCGGAACCGCCGCCGCAGGCAACGGCGCAAGGTCATTGAACGGAACCAGTCTGTCTGGAGGCACGGTGATCGTCTCTTGGACCGGATGTGTGGATGGCGCGCGGTCCACGAACGGCACACCGCTCTCGACCGCTGCGATGGCGGTTGCGGAACCGGCTTCCGGCCCGCTCGCGGCAAGCTCCCGCGGTTCGCCACGGCGATAAAAGTCGTGGACGCCCAGCTCGCGGAAGTACTCGACCCATGCGCGCAGCGGCGCTTCGCCCACGTGCTGCATCGCGGCGGCTACTGGTCCTGCTCGGCCAACGGCTCAGGCGCCACAGGCTCCGCCTTATGGGTGACGACGAAGGTAACGCAACCCTGGTTGATCTCGTCCTGCGCCACACGGCAGGCCTTCATGCTCTTGGTGGCCATCAGCGGCACCGCGCCGGACTGCAACTGGCGTGCCCTGCGCGCCGCACCTTTCACAAGGCTGTACTTGTTGTGCAGAGGATCTTCAATCGGCATTGTTCACACCTCGGAGGAATGCTTACAATCTACCTCAACCGCGTCGATTTGTCCTGCCGGGCCTTGGGTGGATAAGCCGGGCCCAGAACATTATGAGAGAAGCGGCCCTTAAATGTTTGTGGAAAAATCCCGATCAACTCAAGGGCGCGAGTCCCCCGATGGATTCGCTGCATCAGCCGCGCCTAGTGCAACTCAATCGACGTGGAAGCTCTGCAGCACAGCCGTCAGCCAGGGCGAGCGCGCGTCTGTCCGGCAGCTCTCGGCAATGGCCGTCACGCCGTTGCGCACTCCCCGCTCGTAGAGCATGATGGCGCGCATCTGCGCGGTTGCCTGATCGAGCACGTCGTTCACCAGCGCGTACTTGTACTCCCACACCTGCTGCAGCTCGCTGCGCGCCTGTTGCAGCCTCCGCTCGATCACCTCTTCGGAGGTCATGTGCTCGGCCTCGCTGCGGTGGCGCAGACGCATCTCCAGCACCTCGGGGCTGGGCGGCAGGATGAAGATCGACACCGCCTGCGGCACCCGTTGCATCACCTGCTCCGCGCCCTGCACATCGATGTCGAGCAGCAGGTCCTTGCCTGCCGCGCGCGCGTGTTGCAGCACCGTCCGCGCCGTCCCATAGTAGTTGCCGAAGACCTCGGCCCACTCCAGGAATTCGTCTGCCGCAATCATTCGCTGGAAGCTCTCACGGCTGGTGAAGCGGTACTCGCGGCCGTCGGTCTCCGAGCCGCGCGGCGCGCGCGTGGTGTACGAGATGGAAAACTCCAGCCCCTCCACCAGCGTGCGCACCTGCGCCACCAGCGTCGACTTGCCCGAACCCGAGGGTGCCGAAATGATAAACAGAATACCCGCCATGCTTACCAAGCAGTGTAACCCGCAGGAAAAGTTGGTCCGGCACGTTGCCAGCTCAAGTCTGTTCTCGAAGAGCCTACTTGCTACGCAAGGCAGACAGTCGCACCCATTGCCCGGGTGCAGTTTGGTAACGCCAGAACGCCCATCCGTTACAGGCTCTTTGAATGACTTCTCTCCCGGCTGCTGATGGAGACATATACTTACGATTCTTGAACCTAATGGAGCCGTCCTTCAACAAGAACGCTCGGTACGTTTTTCCCTTGTAAACTGCCCGCAGTTGAAGGCTATTGCCGGTACGCTGAACGTAACCTGCCAACAGACTATCGACTTTGCCGCGAGCCTGTTTGGACTGTTTAGGGGCAAGCCCAATCAATTCCCCATATTCCTTCTTCTGATACTCCTTGATATCTCTCTTGAACTGGCGAAGGAGATTCTCTGATAACGCAAACTTTCCCGATTGCTTATTGCCTTTGGGTTTGGGTAAGACCACGCGCAATAGAAGCGACTCTAGCTCTTTCAGATGCTGATCGTTGCCGGTGAGATAGACGCTGAAGGAGTCCCACTTTTGTTTGTGTCTATCTTTCAGGTGAGCACCTAGCCGCCACTTGAGATCACTGGCCAGTCCCACGTAATAGAGCCGACCCTTCTTATACAACGCATAAACGCCTTCCTGCTGGCGAACGTAAGCGTGGATTATGTGCTGGTACTGTTCGAGTGCGCGGACATTTATGTGCTCGAGATGCTGGCAAACGAGACCACTCTTCATTGTCATAGATCGAACTTTCCTGTCACACGCTCGCGGCTAACAATACACTCTCGTCTACCTGTTTTCAACATTTTCGAGCAGCGGAGTATCCGCCGATTCAACTTGCTCCAGATTCTGCATCTGCTCCCGCGCGCTAGATCTCGGCCTCCCTCTGCAAATCCTGCCCAGCGTGCGCTCAGCCGCTTGCCGTCTGCAAGGGTGAACTTTGCGAATTGTTGGCTTTAAAGGAGTGCTGAAAATGGCTTGATTGCCATTCCTGGCAGAAAGCCCGGGGCTAAAGCCCTTTGAATTCATTGGGCTGATTCAGGGGGCTAAAGCCCCCTACTCCCTCCGAAAGGCAAATACGAGAGTTCTTCAGCAGCCTGTGAACCCGTGCCCATAAGGAAAACGGAGTTTTCCAGCAGCCTCTGAATCCCCCTGCTCCCTCCAAAAAGCAAAAACGAGAGCGTTTCAGCGGCCTGTGAACCCGTGCCCATAAGCAAAACGAGAGTGTTTCCGCAGCCTCTATTGAGGTAGTTCGGAGGGTCCTTCCTTCGAGGCAAAAAAGATTCGACATTCACTGGAATGGGATTGCCGAACTGCCGATAGAGAGAGATGACCTATCAGGACCTTGAAGCGAAACGGCATAGTTTTGGCTGCACACCGATTTCCAGGAATTCCACATGCGATTGAAGCCCGTTGCAGTTGCGTCGATCCTCGCCCTTCTCTGTCTGGCGTCCAGGGTAAGCTTTGCCGATACACTCACCATTACCGGCGTGGGCGGGCAAGATACGGACGGAGTGTACATCTACCCCTACTACTTCACGGTTACCGGGCCGGACAGCAGCGAGACGCTGGTGAGTATGTCGTGCCTGAACTTCGATCGTGAAGTCACCATCGGGGAGAGCTGGAATGTGAACGTCATCGGTGTCTCCAGCGTCACGCCCAACGCCACAATCGACGGCGAGTCCGGGCTGGACATTCTTGCCGACGCCTATCTATTCAACCAGTACGGCGCCGCAACGGGCAATGCACAGCAGATCTCCGACATCCAGTTCGCCATCTGGAGCATCATGGACCCGTCGCTCACATCCAGCAACACGGGTGGGGCCTACGACTCCAATGCACAGGCCCTGGCCGCGACGGCCCTGAGCGTGGCCTCCACCCTGCCCTCCAGCACCTTTGCGAATGACAACCTGTTTGTCCCCAGCGGCAGCTATCCCAACGGAGGCGAGCCCCAGGAGTTCATGACGGACCCGCCACCTGCCGTCATCACCGCTACGCCTGAGCCTGCGAGTCTGCTTCTGGTGGGGACCGGCCTGCTCGGCTGGGCCATCATCATGCGCCGCAAGCAGGCGAAGAGTTAGCGCGCCTCTTGAAGGAACGACGGCTCAAGGGAAGACGGGGACCTCGGCAGGCACGGCCCGATGAAATCTCCTACTCCAGGTTCTGCACCTGCTCCCGCGCGCGCTCGATCCCGGACTTCATCTCGAGGCCAAGCGCGGTCAGGCGCAGACCGATCGCCGGATCGCCTCCGGTGGTCTTCGAGAGCATCGTGTTGGCCTCGCGGTTCAGCTCCTGCAGCAGGAAGTCCAGGCGCTTGCCCAGCTCGCCGCCCGCGTCCAGCATCTCCACAAAGCTGTCGATGTGGGTGCGCAGGCGCACCAACTCCTCCTCGATGTCCGAGCGCTCGACCAGCAGCGCGGCCTCGGCCAGCAGTCGCGAGTCCGCAATCTCGCCATTACCCGCAGACGTCTGAAGCAGCTCGCCGATGCGGCTGCGCAGGCGCTCGTAGTGCGCCTCGCGCGCGCCCGTGCGCAGCTCCGCCGCCTCCTCGGCCAGCGCGCGCAGACGCAACATCTCAGCGCGCAACTCCGCCGTCAGCGCTGCACCCTCCACCACGCGCACCTGGTTCAACCGGTCGATCAACTGCGGCACCATCGCCGTGACCGCGGCCTCCAGCGCCGCCGCGCGCGTTGCATCCGGCGCCGGCGCAGCCTCTGAAGAAATAACGCCGGGCATCTTGAGCATCTCGTTCAAGTCCGGCTCCACGTTGAAGTGGTGCAGCTTGGCCGCCTCGTGAAAGACATGCATGTGCGCCGCCAGCAGCTCCCGGTTCAACTGCACCGACTGTTCCGGCTCGCGCACGCGGCGATCCACATGCAGGGTCACATCCACATGGCCGCGCTTGACGCGCTCTTTAATCAGCCGCCGCAGCGAAACCTCCAACCCATCGCAGTCTCCGGGCAGGCGCAGGCTGAGATCAAGGAAGCGATGGTTCACGCTCTTCAGGGTCAGGGTAAAGGCCAGTCCGTCGCCGGTGGCCGACTGCGCGCTGGCGTAGCCGGTCATGGAATAGATGGGGTGTGTCTGCTGGGTCGTCGCTTGCTGCTTGCTCACGGTATTCCTTCCAAAGCCTCTGATTCATCAAACTCGATCTGACTCGCCGCGCGCGGATCCGATGCGTCGAACTGCAGATCGTACAACCGCCGGTAGGTCCCCGACTGCTGCATCAGCTGCTCGTGCGTTCCGGTCTCGGTGATGCGCCCATCTTCGATGACCACGATGCGCGAGGCACGACGCACGGTGGACATGCGGTGGGCGATCACGAAGACGGTGCGGTCCTGCATCAGATTGGCCAGCGCGGCCTGCACAAACGACTCGCTCTCGGTGTCGAGCGCCGAGGTAGCCTCGTCGAGAATCAGGATCGGCGCGTTCTTCAGGATGGCGCGGGCAATGGCCAGACGCTGCCGCTCTCCGCCGGAAAGCCGCACTCCCTTCTCGCCGATCACGGTGTCGTAGCCGTCCGGCATGCGCAGGATGAAGTCGTGGGCCAGCGCCATGCGCGCCACCTCGACGACTCGGCCCATGGGCACATCGGGCTGGCCATATGCGATGTTGTTGCGCACCGTGTCGTTGAACAGGATCGTCTCCTGGGTCACTTTACCGATCTGCCTGCGCAGGCTGGCAATGGTGACGTCGCGCAGGTCGTGGCCGTCAATGGCAATGCGTCCGCCGGTCACATCGAAGAAGCGCGGAATCAGGTTCACCAGGGACGACTTGCCCGCCCCGCTCGGCCCCACAATGGCGACAACCTCGCCGCGCTTCACGTCGAGGTCGATGCCATGCAGCACCTGCTTCACCTCGCCTTCGCTCTCATAGGCGAAGTCCACCTGTTCGAAGCGAACCGACTCCTTGAAGCCCTTAAGCACAAACGCGCGCCTCTTCTCGCGCACGTCGTCCTTGACGTCCATGAAGCGGAAGATGTGCTCGCTGGCCCCCGCGGCCTGCTGAATGTAGTTGTAATAGACCGGCATTCTGCGCAGCGGGTCGTACAGCATAATCACCGCGCCAAGGAAGGTGATGAAGGTGCCCGTGGAGACGCCGTGCAGGATGGTAATACGTCCGTAAAACAGAAGCAGGGCCAGCAGCACCGCGCCCAGCGCGTCCATCAGCGGCGAGGAGATGGCCTGCACCGCGACGGAGCGCATGTTGGCGCTGAGCAGGCGGTCGGAGGCACGGCGAAAACGGGTCATCTCCCAGTGCTCCATGCCGAACGCCTTCACGATTCCGTTGCCCGTGATCGTCTCCTGCACAATGTTCTGGATCTCCGCCAG
This sequence comes from uncultured Acidobacteriaceae bacterium, assembly GCA_963834805.1. Taxonomy (GTDB): domain Bacteria; phylum Acidobacteriota; class Terriglobia; order Terriglobales; family Acidobacteriaceae; genus Edaphobacter. Next base: position 708,939 of record CAWIDB010000007.1, on the reverse strand, counting down.
CTTGTCCTGCCCGCGGCGCGTGGTCTTGCGCACGCTGCGTCCCACCCTGCGCGAAGAGAGGATCACGACGGGAATGAACAGCAGCAAGACCAGCGCCATGGCGCCGCCGGTAATCACAACCACCCCGATCATGACGATCAGGGTGAAGAACTGCTGCAGAAAGTCGCTCAGGATGCTTGCCATGGCGGTCTGTACACGCTCCACATCGTTGATCAGAGTGGAGATCAACGTGCCAGAGGGATGGCGCTGAAAGAAGGCGGTAGAGCGGCGCAGGATGGAATCGTAAAAGTCGTTGCGCAGGTCCGTGATCATGCCGAAGCCGGCCTTGTTGGCAAGCAGGGTGCCCAGGTAATCGCAGATCGACTTAATGACCGCCGAGCCAACCAGAGCGACTGCTACAACGGTCCAGGCATTGTGAAAGTGGTGCGGAATGAAGACCTGCAGATCGATGGTGCGCCGGGTATGCGGGATGGTGAAGACCAGCACCTGCCTGGGCGACTGCAAGGGGCTGAGCACATTGTCGATGATGGGCTTGATGAGCAGGACGCGCAGCCCGGCCATTGCGCCCACCACCGCCATCAGCACCACCGACGCAAGGGAATAGAGCGCGTACGGACGCACATAGTGCAGCAGACGCCATAGGCGCCTCATGCGGACAATCCCCGGTTGTTATCGCCCTTCACTCGCATCCAGCCATTCTATTGTTTTTTGGGGGTAGATGGAGTGGTGCGGAGCAAAGCCATGCTCATCGCACCAGGTCGCGGTGGGCCGTCTTCACCCGGTAGCCCGCTGCTGCCAGCCTCTTCTTCATCTCTTCGGCGATGAAGACCGAGCGGTGCTGTCCGCCGGTGCATCCGAAGGAGACGGTCAGGTAGCTCTTGCCCTCCTCGATGTAGTGCGGCAGCAGGAACTGGAGCATCTCCGTCGCCTTATCCAGAAACTCCTTGGTCTGGGGGAACTGCCGGATGTACTTTGCCACCTTGGCATGACGCCCGGTGAGCTTGCGGAACTCCGGCACAAAGTGGGGATTGGGCAGAAAGCGCACGTCGAAGACCAGGTCGGCCTCACCGGGCAGGCCGTTCTTGAAACCGAAGCTGGACAGCGAGATGGTGAGGCCGCGATCGCCGGCCGCGCACTCAAACTGCGCGTTGATGTGGGCGCGCAGCTCATGCACGTTGAACTTAGTGGTGTCCAGCACCATGTCGGCGATATTGCGCACAGGGTCCAGTCGCTTGCGTTCCGCGCGAATGCCATGGGTCACCGTATCGTCTCGTCCCATGGGATGGGGCCGCCGCGTCTCGGAAAAGCGCCGCACCAGCGCATCTTCGCTGGCCTCCAGAAAGACCACGCGGGTGGGCAGCACCTTGCGCACCTGCTTCAGAATCGCCGGGAACCCCTCCAGCCGTATGCCCTCGCGCACATCCACCACCAGGGCCGCGCGCTTGATTTCGGCGGACTGGCGCACCAGGTCGGCGAAGCGTGGAATCAGCTCAAGCGGCAGGTTGTCGACCGAGTAGTAGCCGAGGTCCTCGAAGGCCTTCAGGGCCGACAGTTTGCCGGAGCCCGACATGCCGGTCAGGACCACCAGCTCGCCATCATCCGCGTGGCTGGGCTTCTTGTAGACCGGCTTGCCTGGCGATGCAGGGCGTTTCGCTGTCATGCTGAAATCCTAGCACCGCCCGGGTTAAGTCCAGTTAAAATGCAGCGTCAAGCCGCCTCGTAAACGGAACTAGCGGCAGAGGGGACCGCCTGCTGCGGTGCTGGGGAGATCTCCGCCGCGAAGAACTCGTGGCAGGCCCTGCCCTTGTTCTTGGCGCGGTACATGGCGATATCCGCGTCGCGCAGAATGTCCTCGACGTCGTTATACGCCACCGAGCCTGGCACAATTCCCATGCTGGCGGAGACGCAGACCTCGCCCAGGCCAATCTCGACGGGCCTTAGCAGCTCATTTTGAATGCGTCGCGCCAGGCAATCGATGTCTTGCGTGCTGCCGGCCTCGTCGAGCACCAGGGCAAATTCGTCGCCGCCAAACCGCGCCATCGTGTCCTGCGGCCTCAGGCAGGAGCGCAAACGAGCCGCCACCGCGAGAAGAAGCGTGTCCCCGGCCGCATGGCCCCAGGTGTCGTTGACCTGCTTGAAGCGGTCGAGGTCGAGGAAGACAACGGCGAAGTTGCGGTCCGGTCTGCGCCGCAGCCGCGCCATGGTCAGAGTCAGCCGGTCCATAAACAACACCCGGTTGGCCAGCCCGGTCAACGGGTCGTGCAGCGCGGAATGCTGCAACCTGGCCTGCAACTGCTTCTCCTGGCGTATGTCGCGATAGGTGACCGCATGGCCGCACCTGCCAGCTCCAAGCCGCACCCTGGTGAGGACGACAGAGACATCCAGCAACTCGCCCGAACTGGTATGCCGCACCGTCTCTATCGACGCCCGGCCCTCAGCCTCAACCGTGTGCATCATCATCTCGAACTCATGCATTCGTCCTTCGGGAACAATCAGATCGATCAGGGTCCTTCCCAGGCAGTGCTCGATGGGGTAGGCAAAGAAGCGCAGGAACTCACGATTGGCGCGCAGGACGCGGTTGTCCTGAGTGATGGCCATGGCCTCGGGCGCCGAGTCGAAGAGCTCCTGCAAAAAGGCGCGTCCGTTCTCGATGCCGTCCCCAGTTAAGCTCTCCGCGTCGTCGTCCAGCGGCTCCATCAGCAACACCAGCCGGGTCTCTTCGCCGGCGGCCGCAAATGCCTGCACCACTCCGGAAACCCTTCTGGCAGGGACACCGCTGGGCGCTAACAGACACGCGAAGCGCTGCCGGCGGAGATCGCCCGCCACAGGATAGGCCCCCAGCAATATCTCGTCCGTCTTCATGCTCTCGCTGCCGCCGATTGCGCTCCGTGCCAGATCGTTGACCGCCACAATCTCTTGGCCATGATCGAGGAAGGCCATCAAAGGCAGCGATTCCATCCACTCGCGCAGGCTGCCGCCGGAGGCGGATTGAGCGGAGAAGTCCGGAGGCAAACTCTCAGTCATAGGGACCGGCAGGCGCGAGCAAGCCAAGCGCACGGTCTCGACTGGCCCATTCAAATTGCCGGCAACAGGCATGCACGTTCTCCTATATGCCCTATCGGCAACACAGCAGAACCATTTAGAACTACTGTTGTACTTGCTATTTTTTGTAGGAAGAGTGCAAAGACCCGGGCCTGAAGGCCGTGATATTTGGGCCTATTCTCAGGGGGCTGAAGCCCCCGGTAGTGTCTCAGTTTGAAATGCGTTATTTGGCGGGAACTGGTGGGAACTCGCGGGATTCAGGTTTGTAAAAATCCGCGCACATGAGCAAAGCTATACAGCCTCTTTTACGGGGGGGGGTACTCTTGCCGACACAAAGCAAATTATCGCTGGAAAGAGGCACCCGATGCCATCTCAAAGGTTCTCACACAGGCACAATGAGGACGGTGGCCACGACTCAATTTGTATGGAGTGCTTTGCAACCGTTGCAACTGTTGGAAGCGAAACAGAACTCTATCGCTACGAGTCGCTTCATATTGGCGATCCGGTGAACCGTTACCGCATCAATCAAGGCTGCACTCCGCCCCGTTCCTACGTGGCCAAGGCCGCAATCTTTTCGTAGTTCCATATGTTGTCGTACAGCCCAGCGGCCATCGCCGGAGTGATCCTAAGAGTCTTGTGTATCCTGGCGAAATTGTAATGAATGAAATGCAGGGCAACCGCCGCTGCGAATCAACCTTCTTCTGTTGCCGCTGCAGCTCCCATTAGGCCGGCGTCTGCCGTCATCTCACCCGTTCGCGGATGCCGCTTGATGGTGGACATCCTCTGCTTCTGCCGGATGGCCTTTTGCTCCAGGGTCGCCAGCGCATCGCGCAGCGCGGCGGTCATCTCCGCCGACTCGCTGTTGGATACCAGGCTCTGACTCCCCACGCTCACCGCAACATCGGCGATCTTGCGGTGCTTATCGACAGTGAGAATGACCTTTGCGCTGGCCCCCTCGCCGACGATCTTCTTGATCCTCTTCAACCCTGCTTCGGCTAGGTCCTTGTATTTTTGCGTAACCACCATCTGTCTTCCCGTAAATTCGATCTCCATCCGTTCACCTCGTCGGAGTTCCATGCAACTTAGTTGGATGCTTTTCTCGCCGCACTCGTCTCGCACAATCTGGCGTACCATCCCGCTCGCTGCAACCGTTTTGTCTCCTTTCTCCAGTCCGGGTGGTCCGTCCTCCGTTCAGAGCGGAACCAGAGTTACTATAGCCTGGCGAAGAGTATGCGATGCGGTTTTCTTTCCACCCCAACGACGTGGACCTGTCGCTGGGGACCCCGGTTAAGAGAAAACCGCGCAAAGCCTGTTCTCCCTGGATACACCTACTCTGGTTCCGTTCAGCGTACTCGCCTCTGATGCGTGCTTGGGATCTGCATGTCTTCGCGATATTTGGCCACGGTCCTGCGCGTTACCCGGATACCCTGCCGCTGCAACTCGGCCGCGATCTGGTCGTCGGTGAGCGGCTTGCGCGGGTCTTCGTCCTCAATCAACTTCTTCACCCTGCGTTTCAGCAGCACCAGAGGGAGGTCTCCCCCTTCCGGCCCATTGACCCCTTCGCTGAAAAAATAACGCAGCTCGTAGACGCCCTGCGGGGTATGCACATACTTGCTGGCCACGGCCCTGCTGACGGTGGAGGGATGCACTCCGATCTCCTCGGCCACCTCCTTGATCATCATCGGCTTCAGGCCCTGTTCGCCGCGTTCCAGGAACTCCGCCTGGCGGCGCACAATCACCTCGCAGGTGCGCAGGATGGTGTTCTTGCGCTGCTCGATGTTGCGTAACAACTGAATGGCGGAGCGGTAACGCTCCTTGACGTACTCGCGCACATCCTTCTCCGTGGTCTTCTCGCGCAGCATCCTGCGGTAGGCGCGGCTCAGGCGGAGCGTCGGCATGTCCTCCTCGTTCATGACCACCACATACTCGCCGTCCCGCTTGACGAACGCAACGTCCGGCTCGATCAGCCTGGTCTCGCTTATGTTGTATCGCTGGCCGGGGCGGGGATCGAGAGTGCGGATGAAATCGACCGCGGCCTGCACCTCCTCAGCGCTCTTGCCGCAACTGCGCGTCAACTCGCGCATGTCCTTCTTCTGCAGCAGCGCCAGGTGGTTGGCGACGATGTGCTCCGCGATCTCGAAGACGCCGCCGCTTCCGTTACGCGGCAGGGCCTCGCGGTCCTGCTCCATGTGTTGCGAGTCCTCGCGTGGCTGGTCAGAACGTGTGGCCGCGCCGTTCAAGGCTTCCTGGCCATGCGAGTGCAGGGCCTGCGCAGCCTTCCTGTTTCCCTTCTCCGCCTCCGCCTCATAGTCCGCAGGCTGATGCGACAGGACGCCGCTGCGCTCCGCCGCGGAGGCCTGAGCGCGCCCCAGCACCAGTTCCGCCTCACGGCGTTGCGCGGCGATCTGGATCAGAAGACACTCGCGCAGATCGCGCGCTCCCACTCCCAGGGGGTCAAGATTATTGACAATTGCGCGCGCATCCACAACCGTCGCCAGAGCGGCCTCGTGCAGGCGCGATGCGCCATTCCGCTCCGGCCGCGTAGCGGAAGCCGCGGCGTCCGATCCCGAGTCCATGGCCGAGCGGTTTGCCTCCCCGGCGGGCCGTGCTTTCGCGCCGCGCTCGAACGGGATCGGCTCGACCCTGGCTGGCACACGCGCCTCGATCAGCTCCTGCGCCAGCTCCTCGTCACTCGCCGTCAGGTATCCATCCTCATTGAGATTGCCCACCACCAGGTCCGCGGCCAGGCGGACCCCTTCAGGCAGGTTCATCGAGCCCAACTGCCACTCCAGATGGTCGCTCAGGGTACTGGGTTGGGAAAGAAAGTTCTCGAACGAGGGCAGGTCGTACTCTTCAAAGCTGGAGGCAGTGCGGTATCCGGGGTCCAAATAATCCTGAAAATAGCTGCCAAAGTCAATCTCGTCGAAGGGGTCCTTGGCGTCCTTCTCCGCCCGCTCGTGCTCGCTGGCGATCTCCTGCGCGGAGCGCTCGCGTTCTGCCTCGCGTCCGGCCATCTCCTCAATGGTGGCCCCGGACTCCTCAACCTCCTCCAGGATGGGGTTCTCCACCATCTCGGCGTTGATCATCTCCTTCAGCTCCAGCTTGTTCAGGGCCAGCACACTGACCATCTGCACCAGACCGGGCGTCAGCACCTGGCGCTGCGTGATTCTCAGATTTAGCTTGGGCTGCAGCAATCCTTCGACCTCATCCTGCTTTCCGGCTCCGCGCTCGTCGCGCGAAGGTCATCGACCGGCGTTCCCTTGCCGATCTTCCGTCTAACTGTGAACTTGGCCACAGTCTACACGCCGCGCGGGATTCGTGCAGCATGTAGAATGGCTGTCTCCCTGCATGGGCAACGCCTGCCGCTCCTCCACCTTGCGACACAAGGGAAGCATGGAACATCACCCAGCATGCAATCGCCCGGTTGCGGCGCCCATGTGCCCTGGGCAGAGCCGCTTCAATCCATGGAGAACTTTTCCCCCAGGTAGATGCGTCTCACCTCGGGATCGGCGCCAAGCTCCACGGGAGTTCCCGAACGAAAGATCTTTCCCTCGTTGATGATGTAGGCGCGGTCGGTCACCGACAGGGTTTCGCGCACATTGTGGTCTGTCACCAACACCCCAATCCCGTTCTTTTTCAGCGCGGCAATGATCTCCTGCAGCTCCAGCACGGCGATGGGATCGATGCCGGAGAATGGCTCGTCGAGCAGAATAAACGCCGGCTCGATGGCCAGGCAGCGGGCAATCTCCACCCTGCGGCGCTCTCCCCCGCTGAGGGCATAGCCCATGGTCTTGCGCACATGGCCCAGGCTGAACTGCTCGATCAGCTTTTCCGTGCGGGTGCGCCTTTTCTCCCGGCTCAACTGCTGCGCCTCCAGCACCGCCATAATGTTGTCCTCCACCGTGAGCTTGCGAAAGATGGAAGGTTCCTGCGGCAGATAGCTGATGCCGTACTGCCTGGCGCGCAGATACATGGGCAGCCGCGTGATGTCGTCTCCGTCGGCCACTACGCGGCCCGCGTCCGGCCGCACCAGACCCACGATGATATAGAAGCAGGTCGTCTTGCCCGCCCCGTTCGGCCCCAGCAGACCCACCACCTCGCCCTGGCCGATCTGCATGCTTACGCCGCGCACTACCTGCCGCCCGGCATAGGCCTTTCCAATCTCTTGCGTCGCGAGCGTTCTCATCGTGTCCGTCACAGTCTTCCCAATCCCTTTCTAACTGCCCGGCCCGTCTCATCCCTCACAGGTGAGACTCCCATTTTGAAACTCAATCCTAACGAACACAGCTTCAGCGCTTTGCCTTCTCTTTCATTTCATCATTGCCGACCCGGGTCTCCGTCTGCACACGCCGCTCCGGTTCCCCGGGGAGTGTGCTCAACGCCTCAACACTAACACCCCCGCTATCGTCGCAGGAACGATGGAAGCGCAGCGCAGCGGCCGTGGTTGTGCCTGTCGCGCCGGTCGCCTGCGGCGGAGTCTTGCTGTCTCCGGTCAACAGAAATACCCGATCGCTGGCCGTGTACACCAGCCGCTCGCCCGTAGCGCGAAAGGCGGGCTGTTGGATATCCACATGCCCAGACGCCACCACCCGCTGCAAACGCCCCGTAAGCGATAGCGCCGCCGCTGCGCCGCCCGCGGGTGCCCCGCTCTGTTGCAGATAGACCGTGCCCGAGTTGGCCCGGATTGTTCCATCGGCGCTGTCGGCGCGAAAGCCCCCAGTAAAGTCCGCCTGGTTTAGTATCCCGGAAAAGATCAGTCCGCCGCTGGCGATGCGAACCACATTCGCCGCCTGCGCAGCAACTCCCGCGCCAGCCTTGGCCGCGGTGTTCGCGCATCCGGGTGCGGCCTGTGCCGGCTTCCCCGCTCCCGGTGCTGCCTCGCCATTTGCGGCGCCCATCAACACCGTATGCACCTGGGCGGCCTGCTGGGCCGCCAACCAACCCGTCGACGCCTCACCCCGTGCAATCAGCCGCTTCTGCTCTCGCGACAACTCGATTACCGGGGCCTGCACCTGCGAACCGCCCTGCCACAGCCGCGCCGGAGTTCCGTCAAAGGTGGCGATTGCGGTGGCATGAACGAACTCAGCCCGGTCGGCGACGATGTGGGTTGGTTCAGCCGGGGCGGCCTGTGTCTTGCCGGCAGGCGGTGAAGCATCCTGTGCGTAATCCACCTTGACCGTACCCGAGGCCTGCGAATCGCCCGTCTTGCGGTCGAACACAACCTGCTGCGCCCAGAGCAAACTTCCCGCCTCGCTCATCTGCACATTGCCGGTCAAGGTCACACGGTCCAGATCGCCGTCGTATGCCGCGCGCTCCGCGGTGGCGCGTTCCACATCCTGCTGCGCATTCCCCGCCTTCGCCGCAGATGCGGCTCCGCTTATGGCAGGCGCGCTCCGCATCATCGAAACATGTCCCTGCTGCAGCGCGCTGAGAAGCATCACGGGTGCGCCGCCCAATGGGGAAGGCGGCGTTTGCCGTCCTGCGACTGCACCGGCTGGAGGTTGGGCCTGGAACTTTGCGTCCAGGCTATCTCCCGAACTCGACTGATCAATGCCATCCGGCCTCACCTGATGCAGCAGCGTATGGCCTCGCCCTGTGACCGTATCCAGTTGCGGCGTTTGCTTTCCGTCGCCAGTGAGAACCAGGTGCGCGGTCAGGACATCGGCTGCCATGTCACTCCTGCCGACGCCTTTCAAACTCGCAAGACTGCCATTGTTCACCGCCGTCAGGCGCGCGCCGCCGGTTGCCACCACATCCCTCAGTTGCACTGTACCGGCGTCCACGGGAACCAGCACAGCTTCCACCTTGGCCGCGGTCAGGTCGCGCGAACTCCACGGCTCGCGCGCCGATTGCGTCGCCCGCGTCCGCTCGATCATATGGACCGTGCTGGTAAACACCGCCTGCTTGGCCTGTCCCTGCGCGTCGAAGGCAATCGACGCCTCCTGCGCCTGCCCGCTGCGTTGCAGCAGAGGCAGATCGGAGGAGTACTGCACGCCTCCTGTGAGCACGGCCGATTGCGGCTGGCTGTCGGCATTCAACACCACGTCGGCCTGCTGCGCGACCACCTTCGAGCCCTTCGCCTCCCTGGTCACATCGCCCTGGGCCTGCACCCGCGCCAGCGTTCCATCGGAGCGCATGTGCAGCGTTGCCTGCTGCGCCTCCGCCGTCTGGCCCAGGGAGACGCAGCGCGCCGCCGATAAAAAAATCTCCTGATTGCGGCTGTCGACCTGCGCCATCGCCGCCGTTACCGTCACCGGCCGCTTGCCGGAGCTCCCGCTCATGCTCACCGCCGAGTGCAGCAACAGCACTCCGGTGTCGCTGCTGTAGTCTGCGCCCGTCGCGTGCCCTGTCATCGAACCCGACTGAAACTCGAGGTACTCGCTGGTGGCCGCGACGCCCAGCTTCTCCAGATACACCAAACCGCTGGTGGTCACATGCAGCACCTTGGCGTTGGCAGCAGCGGCAGCCGCCTTCCCACCGACAGCCCCTGCCGCCTGCAGGTCAATGTGGACCACCCCCGTGGCGCGCACTACACCCGCATTCTTGTCGTACTCGAACTCCTCGCCATAGATGCGGTCGTTGCGCTCCTGCTTCTCTCCGTACAGCGTGATCGAGACATCGTGCAGGGCAATCTTGCCGTCGGTGTGCTCCACGGCCTTGGCTGCGTGAATCGCGAACACGGTCTTGCCCTGCATCGCCTGGTAGTAGGTAAATCCGTTGGTCTCGCGCACAATGTTGATGCCCAGCCGTGCCGGCAACACCAGCCGGCGGTGCGTTAGGAAGTGCGCGCTCCCCAGGAACGCAGCAATCACCAGCACCAGGAAGCCCGCGCTCCCCAGCAGCCAAATCCTCAATTTCTCCACTCGATTGCGCATCCGTCTACCACATCCATCTTCTCATCCGTGCCGCTCTGCCCCCTAACAATCCGCTCCGGCAAATTCTTTCGCGGGATTGGGCCTGGGAAAATGCACTAGAATGAAGCTCCATGGCCGACCGCCTCTACCTCAGCCTGTGGTATCCCAACTTCCGCCTGGAGGCCCTTCCGGACGCGCTGCTCGGCGTCTTGCGCCAGTTTGCCCAGGTAGGCTCCAAGCGTGTCTTCGCCGCCTCCGCCTATCCCATCAACTTCACGGAATCGCCCACCTACCAGCGCATCTACGCCGGCGACGACCGCGCCACCCAGATCGACCCGTTCGCGCCCATCGATCCCACCGCTGAGTCCGACGACTTGCTGCTGGAAGCCGCCGTCGCCGAAGCCACCGAGCAACTGCACGACGACATGGCCTACGAGTTCGAGATGCGCTGGCAGCTCTGGATCCCTGAGGGCCAACAGTCTGCCTACAACGGTCTCGGCTTCGTCTCCAGCCGCGAGACCGACGAGGAAGACTCCGAGCCGGACGACTCCACCCTCGACCACCCCGATTCATCCTGGCGTATGCGCTCCCACACCGTCCGCATCCTCGGCTTCGGCCCACTGTTCGACGTTGCCGGATATGAGCAGAATGGCCAACTGCTGGTCGACTTCGGCATCGACACTCCCTGGATCCCGGACCATCCTCTGTCCAGTGCCTCGCCGCAGACCCCTGAAGAGGAGGAGATCGGCGAGACCGCCCAAATTCGCATCCAGCAGAACGTGGAAAAACTGCTTGCCTTCACCTTGCTGGTGGAAAAAAACTGCAGCATCAGCAGCCGCCTGCTGTGGACCGAGTCCGGCAAACCGCTGGCCGAAAAACTCATCGCAAGCCTGCAGCGGGTCCATTGATTCCTTGCGGAGTGCCGCTTCCGCCGTGCTAACGTACGACCTATGACCTCAGGGTACTACCGCCTCTGTTCCTCCATTGTGCGCTACGGCTCCTACTTCGCGGCCGCCTGGGGAGCCCTGTTCATCCGAAGATGGATCAAGCGCCACCGCGAACGCGTGGCGCAAAGCTGGCCCATCGCCGACGGTGTAATCCTGAGCGGAAGTGTTTCGCGAATCCGCAGGACATCGCACTTCCACGCCACCCTGCATTACACCTACTTCGTCCAGGAGTACCGCAGCGGCAAGTATGTCCACGAATTCTCCACGGAGGCCAACGCCGACGACTTCGTCCGTCTGATGAGAGACAAGCGGGTGCATATCCGCTATAAACAGACCAACCCCGGCAAATCACTTCTGGAACAAAGCGTGGTCGAGCAGATCGTTCTGCTTTCCCCACGCACGGCCGACTCGCCTTCGGCAGCGACCGGCCAGGGCGAGATACCATAGGAAGCATGAATACAAAGTTGATCTTTGCGGATGCGAACGAGTTCAAGACACCCATGCTTGCGGTCTTTGCGGTTGACCTAGCGGCAGGCAAGAATGCGGAGGCACGGCCTGCCCTGCTGACTCAGTCCAGCGATCTGGCCGATGCGGCCCTGCGTGTGCTTGGGCCGGGCGAGTTCAAGGCTGGGCTGGGCGAGACGGCGCTGATCCACGCGACCGATGACTTGAAGGCTGCCGGCTTGCAGGCGGAACGGCTGCTGCTGGTGGGTCTGGGCAAGGCAAAGGACTTCTCGCTGGACAAGCTGCGCAAGGGCGCGGGGTCGGCGGTGCGCACGGCCAAGGCGCGCTCGGTGCACGAGCTGGCGATTGCCTTCCCGGAGGCTGGGGCTCAGACGGGCGAGGCGATCGAACAGCTTTCTTCAACTCTTACGGCGCGGGCCATTGTGGAGGGAGCCGAACTGGCCGAACTGGATTGGGACACATATCGTAGCGATCGCAAAGATAGTTTAGTGAATGAATTGACGCTGATCTCTAAAGTGACAGATGAGAAAGTAAAACAGGAGATGCAGAGCGGCTTTGCCGAGGGATTGATCGTTGCCGCTGCGCAGAACTTCACCCGGTCGCTGGTCAATGAGCCGGGCAATGTTCTTACTCCAACCGAACTGGGCGCGCGCGCCAAGGCGATGTGCGACGAGGCTGGGCTGGGCTGCGAGGTCTACTCGTCCGAGAAGATTCAGGGGCTGAAGATGGAGGCCTTCTGGGCGGTGGCCAAGGGATCGGAGCAGCCTCCGGCGCTTATCGTAATGACCTACGAGCCAGCGGGAGGCGTGGCCAAGGGCGCGCCGGTTCTGGGTCTGGTGGGCAAGGGCATCACCTTCGATACCGGAGGAATCTCCATCAAGCCAGCCGAAGGCATGGAGAAGATGAAGTACGACATGGCGGGCGCGGCGGCGATGATTGGAGCCATGCACGCCATCGCGCGCCTGAAGCCCGCGGTCAAGGTGGTCGCGGTGGTCTGCTCGGCGGAGAACATGCCGGACGGACGGGCGGTGAAGCCGGGCGATGTGGTGACGGCGATGAGTGGCACCACCATCGAGATCGTCAATACGGACGCGGAAGGCAGGCTGGTGCTGGCCGATGGGCTGCACTATGCCAAGACACTGGGCGCGACCCACCTGATCGACGCGGCCACGCTGACCGGCGCCTGCGTGGTGGCGCTGGGCGTGCTGAATGCCGGGCTCTTCTCCAACGACGAAGCAGCCTGCGCAAAGTTTGTGCAGGCACTGGCTGTCTCCGGCGAGGGCTTCTGGCGGCTTCCCTGCACCGACGACTATCGCGAGCGCATCACCAGCGAGATTGCCGACATCATGAACACGGGCAAGAACCGCTGGGGCGGAGCCATCTCCGCCGCCATGTTCCTGAAGGAGTTCGCGGGAGACACTCCGTGGGTGCATCTGGACATTGCGGGATGCGCGTGGAACGAGGAGAAGAAGCCCTGGATCGCCTATGGGCCGTCGGGTATCGCCGTGCGTTCCATTGTGGAGTGGGTGCGCAGCTACTCGGCCTAGACAAGTTACATCACCGGCGGGGCCTCGATGCCCAGGTAGCCCAGCGCGCGGACCATCTCTCTGCGCGCCACGGCAGCCGTCGCCATCAGCAGAGCGCGGCGCGTGGGGTCCGTCTCGGTGAGAATGTGGTAGCGGTGGTAGAAGTTGTTGAACTGCTGCGCCAGTTGGAAGGCATAGCGCGCCAGGTGCGCGGGCTCCGCCGTGGCAATCGCCTGTTCGATCAGCGCGGTCAGCCGCGCGGCCAGCAGCCACGTCTCCCACAGGCTGGTTCCCTCTTCGCCCGCCAGCCCGGACAGGTCCAGCCCGGCGACCGCGGCCAGCGCATCCTCTTCCGTCGTCCCGGCCTTGCGAAAGATGTTCGCCGCGCGCACGATGGCGTACTGAATATATGGCCCGGTCTCGCCCTCGAAGCTGAGCGCGTCCTTGAAGTCGAAGGCGATGACCGTGTTGCGCGCAAAGCGCAACATGAAGTAGCGCAGCGCGCCGACGGCGATCTGCGTGGCAATCCGCGTGCGCTCCAGCGCGTCGATCTCCGGGTGGCGCGTGTCCACCTCGGCCTGCGCGGCGGCGGTCAGCTTGTCCAGCAGGTCGTCGGCCTTGACGCCGTAGCCTTTGCGCCCGCTTACTTCGACGAACGGGCGCGCCTTGTCCTCCTCGGACAGTGTGTAGCCGAGTTCTTCGGCGCAGCGCGGCGTCATCGCCACCATCTCATAGCTGAAGTGGGTGTAGTAGTCCGCCGCGCCGGTGAATCCCATCCCGCGCAGGGCCGCGACAACATTGTTCTGCGGATCGTTCTGCCGTGAGTCGATCACGTTGTAGATCGCGTCGGCTCGTCCGAAGGTCGGTGCCGCAGGATCGCTCGGCGCAGAGGTCGAGATCCAACAGGTGTGCGCCGGATACTCACGGAACCGCGCGTAGCCGAAGTCCTTGCCCGGCAGCAGACCAAACTTCCACAGGTGGTACGCAATGTCCTTGCCGACGTAAGTCACCGTGCCGTTGGAGCGCACAATGACCTTGGCGTCCTCATCGGGCAGACTCGAATCTTCAACCGCGATCTCCTGCGCGGAGCCCGCCCGGCGCATGACGTAGCAGCCCTTGTTCTTGCCTGCGATTTCGAGGTAGAGCACGCCGCGGTCGAGCATCAGCGTGCGCGCCGCGTCCCAGAAGTGCAGGCTGAGGATCTCGCTCTCGCGCGGCAGAAAATCGTACTCGATGCCAAGCCGCTGCATCGTCTCCAGATGGCGCCGCAGCACGGCGGTGGAGATGAGCTCCGCAATCGCCGCCGTCTCTGAATCCGAGCCGCGGACGCTGCCGCCGGCCTCCAGCGCGTGCAGCGTGTCCAGGCGAATCTGCTTACGCCGAGCCAGTTCGCTGGGCGAGGGCTGCGTCGCATCGTCCACTCCTGTCCCCGCGTACCACTGGCTCACCCGCGCGTACAGGTCCCAACAATAAAAATCGATGCGCTCGCCCGCCACACTCAGTTCGGCCAGCAGCGCGCGCGTCGCATCCAGAGTTTTCCCCTCCAAATGCACCAAACCAACCACCACATCGGCAACCTGCACGCCGGTGTTGTCGATGTAGTTCTGCACCCCGACCTGGTAGCCGCGCTTGTAGTCGTCGGGACGCAGGAGCCGCTGAAACGTGTCGCCCAGGATCGCGTTGCGCAGGTGCCCGATGTGCGCTGCCTTATTGGGATTAATGCTGGTGTGCTCGACCAGCCGGAATCCATCGCCGCCAATCTCCGCGTGCTGGTCGCGCGCAATCGCTCGCACCGCAGCCGCGCGGTCGAGCCGGATGTTGAGGTACCCCGCGCCAGCAACCTCCACCGACGCAACTCCAGGCAGCGCATCGGGACCCTTCGCAATCAACGCATTCAACTCCGCGGCCAGCTCCGTCGCAATCGCGCGCGGTGCTTTGCGCAGGCGCTTGGCCAGTTCGAACGCCACCGGCAGCGCCAGTTCGCCTAGAGCAATGTTCGGCGGTTGCTCCACCGTTAGTTGCGCCGCGCCCATCTGCGCTGGCGTGATTCCGTACTTGGCAAGCAGGATGGCTTGAATGCGTGTCTGAAGCGCGATCTGAATTGTGCGAACCATGCGTGTGAGGGCTATCCGGTCGAAGAGAGTTGCGTGGAACCTTCAGTGTAAC
This sequence comes from uncultured Acidobacteriaceae bacterium, assembly GCA_963834805.1. Classification (GTDB taxonomy): domain Bacteria; phylum Acidobacteriota; class Terriglobia; order Terriglobales; family Acidobacteriaceae; genus Edaphobacter. The sequence goes on along the minus strand of CAWIDB010000007.1, from coordinate 693,939 downwards.
CGTCGTGAAGCGTGGCGAATGCGAACGACTCCTTATCGCCTGAAGGAAAACTTTTTGTGGGCGAAGTAGCTGTAGATAGCGATGATCACGGAGTTGACGACGCCGGCCAAAAATGGCGCGGAGGGACGCAGCGGCGCGATGTGCAGAAAGATGCTGGTGGCCACCGGCAGAATAATCAGCTCGCCCGGAGTGCTGACGCCATAGACGGCGAAGCAGCGCAGCCACTCCCTCAAATAATTGCCTCGAGTGCGGAAGACGAAGTGCTTGTAGCAGAGGAAGGCCACGGTGATGGCGATGGGCTTGGAGGTGATCGAAGCGAAGTCCGCAATCAACGGCTTGCCGCGGTGAGGACACAAATGGCTGTATAGAAGCACACAGGCCGAGTACAGCCCCAGCGAGACCAGCGTGTTGGAGACGCCGACCATAAGGAAGCGGATGACCTCGCCGGCAGGCAGCGCGCGGCGAATGGCCGCAAATGGGCCGCGCAACCTGAGGCCGGGCGGCGTCCCGTCCGAAGGCGCAGAGCAAGATGGAGGAGGGGCGGAAGGCATGCAACTTCGATTGTATCTTCGACTGCGCGAAATGCAGTGGATGTGTTTAAGGCGCTATGCAGGGGCCATGCTCTGGCTGGTGGCGGCGAAGCTCTGGTCCAGCACGCGCAAGGCCTCGTCCACATCGCTCTTTCCGATGTTCATGGCAGGCGACAGGCGCAGCACATTGTTGTACATTCCTCCCTTGCCGATCAACAGGCCTCGCTCGCGCGCAGCTTCCAGGACTGCGTTGACCAGCGCAGGCGCAGGCTCCTTCGTCCTCGGATCGGTGACCAGTTCCATCGCCTGCATCAGGCCCATACCGCGCACATCGCCGATGCATGCGTACTTCTTCTGCAGGTCAAGCAGGCCGTCTTGCAGGTAGCCGCCGACGAGGTCGCAGTTGCGGATCAGGTCGTCCTCTTCAATCAGATCGATCACCGCTGAAGCCGTAACGCAGGCCACCGGATTGCCGCCAAAGGTCGCGATGGTCGGCGCCTGGTACGCGTCCGCGATCTCCGGGGTCGCCACCGTCAGCCCAATGGGGAAGCCGTTGCCAAGGCTCTTGGCCGCGGTAAGGATGTCCGGCTCAACCTGCCAGTGCTCGATGCCGAACCATCCCTTCCCGGTGCGTCCCCAGCCGGTCTGCACCTCGTCGGCGATAAAGTCTCCGCCGTACTTTTTCACGATGGAAAACGCCATCTTGAAGTACTCCTTGGGCGGCGTAATAAATCCCCCCACGCCCTGCACCGGCTCGGCAATCATCCCCGCGATGGCCCCCGATGTGGACGACTCAATGACCGCCTCGATGTCCTTGGCGCAGGCCACCTCGCACGACGGGTAGCTCTTGCCCAGCGGACAGCGGTAGCAGTACGGGTTCATCGCATGCACGATGCCCACCTGGTACGAGGCCTTGCGCCAAGCCGCAATGCCGGTGAGCGAACGCGCCACTGACGTCCTCCCCGAGTAAGCGTGGCGCAGCGCGACGATCTCCAGGTTCCCCGTATGCATGCGCGCCGAGTCGATGGCCGTCTCGTTGGCCTCAGAGCCGGAGCTGGTAAAGAAGCTCTTCTCCAGCCTCCCCGGAGTGATGCGCGCGATCTTCTCCGCCAGCTCCACCATCGTCTGGTGCGGGTAGAGCGTGGAGATATGTCCCAGCTTGTCGATCTGCGCCTTCTGCGGTGCGGTGATGCGCGGGTTGCAGTGCCCCACGCCGACCGTGACAATGCCGCCGAAGAAGTCGAGATAGCGCTTCCCTTGCACGTCCCACAGCTGCTGCATCTGGCCGCGCTCCAGCGGCAGCGGATCGGCGAAGTAGTTGGCCACGGCCGGATAGATAAACTGCTTCTTCTTGGCGACAATCTGCTTTCGGTCCATGACCATGTTCTCCCTCACCAGCCGTGCGCGACCGGACCAACAACGGCTATAACTGTTCTCGTTCCCGCAACGGACTTCGATCGGCCAGGCGTTTACTGCTCATCCATCCTAATCAGACGATAGTCGGCAGGTGTTTGAAACAGCTTTGGGTCGGGGTCGTCCAGGTTAATGTTCTTGACTTCGAAGTCCTGAATCCCCGACACATGCGGATCGAACCGTTTGGTGACCAGATTGATTTGCAGGCGAGGCGAATACCAGAATTCCTTAACGGTTGGCTCGGAGCGTTGATTTCCCGCAACACCGGCGTTGATGGTTGTTACCTCGCGTGACCCGAAGACTTCGAGATTCTCAATCGTCTTCCGGCCCAGGTCCTCCACGGTCACGGACCCGGTCCCGCTGGACAGCGTCCCCGCCTTTGGCGTTAGGATCGCAAGAGGCGGATTGTATCGGTACACGGTACACACCCGTATCTCCGGCCGGCACACGTACAGTTGGTGCTGGTTCGGATACTGGTAGTCCAGCTCCGACAGAGGAGTTTCCTGCTGATCGCCATTGGGGCTAAAGTACCGCCGCTCCTGAAAGACGCGTCCTGAGCTGTCGCGCGCCACAATGCGGTGGTTCTTGGTGGTCTGCGTGCTTCCGTCGGGAAGTATCCTGGTCCACTCCGTCACAACGGTCGCGCTGAAGGGGACGTTCGCCGCAGGGAAAATATCAATGCTTTGCAGCGTCTCGCTCGTTCCTCCATCCGGAGCGTGCATCGGCGCCTGAGCCGCCACTGACAAACCAAAAGTACAGATGCCAAGTGCGATTGCAACCGGGAAGGAGATCTTTCTCATGGGCCGCGACCTCAACAGAAACAGTGTGTCACAAGTGGTTGTCGCACTCAATGAATCTATCGCGGCCGGCGCATCCTTTCCTTGCCAAGAATGTGCCTGAACCTTGTCCTGAGCGCGTCGACGTACCAGTATCCGGCGCAGCGCATTAATCCGCAACTATTTAGCATGGAGGATGGAACGCAGACGCCGACCAGCATTGGCCCCGGCGAATGGAGCGGCAGGCGTTGGCGACATCGATTGCAACCCTTGAAGTGCAGTCCGGCGCGGATCAGATCGCGCAGGTCGATCCATGCGGACGCGACGCAGCGGAGCACGAACGCCGCTTCGCCCTGCTGCTGGTCAGCGCGCTGACGCTCTTCGCCGCGGCCGTAGATGGCTACCATCCCTATGCCGAGGACGGCGGGCTGTACCTGGCGGGCGTGAAGCGTCTGCTCAACCCTGCCCTCTACCCGCGGGGCACAGCCTTTGTGCTGGAGCCGATGCGCCACTCGCTCTTCGCGCCCACGGTTGCCGGCGTAGTGCGACTCACTCACATGCCCCTGCCGGTCGTTCTGCTTGGGCTTTATCTGGCCAGCATCTGGCTGACGCTCTTTGCCGCATGGATGCTTGCCTCGCGCTGCTGGACGAAGCGCAGCGCGCGCGCCGGGGCCGTCGTGCTGCTGGCCTGCTGGCTATCGCTCCCGGTGGCTGGAACGGCGCTTCTGTTCATGGACCCGTACGCAACCGCGCGCAGCATTTCCACTCCAGCCATGGTGCTGGCACTGACCGGCGCGCTGGAGATGACGGCGAGCAGTCCGGACAGAAAGCGGTCCATGCGGCGCGGCTTTCTGTTGTGGGCCGTCAGCATCGCGCTCGCTGCCGCAATGCATCCTTTGATGGCGGCCTACGCCCTTGGGGCAACCCTGATGCTGCTCGCCGCGCGCTGGCCCAATCGCACCATAAGCCGCTGTGGAACCGCCGCGCTCTCCCTCTCGGCGCTGGCTCTTGCATCTTGCCTGCAGGCAATCGCAAAGCCGGAGCCGGCAGACTATATCCGCGTCGCCATGACACGGGCCTACTGGTTTCCCGCCCAGTGGCGCTGGTACGAGCTGGCGGGACTCGCCGCGCCACTTGGCATCCTCATCATCTTCGCCTGGGGAAAATTGATCTCACCGGCACGCACCCGCTCCACGCAAACGAATGCGGGCCGTGCGCTGGCGCGCATGGCGATCGCACTGGGCGCGACCTCCTGGCTGGTTGCGGCATGGTTCGCACGCGCCACGGACACAACCCATCTGGTGGCGCGGATGCAGCCTCTGCGCGCCTATCAGATTGTCTACCTGGTGCTGGTGTTGCTGCTGGGCGCGAAGTTGGGGGAGGGCCTGCTGCGCCGCAGCGCCGGGCGATGGGCCGCGACCATGCTTCTGCTGGGCGGCATTATGTTCGCCGCCCAACGGTCGGTATTCCCCCACTCGAACCATCTGGAACTTCCTGGGACGGTTGCGCAAAACCAGTGGGTGCGGGCTTTTCTTTGGATACGGGACAACACGCCGGTAGACGCGCTCTTCGCGCTCGACACGGACTACATCAACGCGCCGGGAGAAGATGCGCAGTGCTTCCGCGCCATTGCCGAGCGCAGCGCGCTGGCGGACTACTCCAAGGACGGCGGCGAGGCATCCATCGCACCGGAGCTGACCGGGGACTGGACCCGCAGTCAGGCGGCCCAGCAACATCTCAGCGCGCCGTTCACCACAGATGCCGAGCGGCTCTCCGCGCTGCGAACCCTTGGCGTCTCGTGGGTGGTGCTGGATACGGGCGCAACAACCCGCTTCGACTGCCCCTACAGCAACTCCGCGGTCAAGGTATGCAAGCTGCGCTGAGATGCCGCCAACTTCGGGACAATCGCAAGAACTGTTGCCTGCGCTAAGCCACTCTCAGGTGACTTGGTTTCGAAGGCGTAACTTTCCACTGGATTAGTTGGGACTTGTCGTGTTTACTACAATAATCCTAACATCCGTCATCTTTACGACAAATTAATCCACAATTGTCGTATTCAATACATCGATAAATACCTTGCAAGCGCAGATATAAAGAAAAGATAAAGACTTATCGGCTTCCTCATCTTTGGCATGATGATTGCATAAGTGCAGGGTAACTGCTGGAAATAGTGGGTGTTGCCTCCAGAACCACACCCCTGGTTCCGCAGCGGATTTGCGTCTACGCGCAGGTTTGGCGGATCGACGTTGGCATGGACGTAGGAGCAAGGAAACGTTGGACCGTATCGAGGAGGAATTGACGGGCTTTCCGAGACGTTGCTTTCTTCCTTTTGACGTAAAACGGGATGCGGTCCTTTGAATACTTACCCCTCAGGTTTCAGATTCAGATGAACACTCGATCCCTGGTCGAGACTGACTGAAAGCTGACCGACCCCTGCATCGAGAATTCGATCGCGGATGAAAGAGAGACTGCCATTATTATTCCGACAAATTCACGACGCCTTCTTCGCCACGTAGTTATCCTGGCTTCGCTTGCAACCTTCACAGCCGCCTCGTACGCCGCCAGCGACGTCTCCAGCTCCACCACGCCGGCGGATACGCAGGTAGCACAGGCCAGCACACCTGCACCGCCACCAGCTCCCGCTCCAGCCGCCGCACCGGCTCCCGCTCCGGCTCCTGTGTGGAGCGTGGGAACGATCGACTTCAGCGGGTATGTCGACGGGTACTACAGCTATAACGCCAACCGTCCCGGTCAATACTCCGCCTACGGCCAAGTCAACCAGCTCTATAACTTCGACGATGAAACCGACCAGTTCAGCCTGGAAGCCGCCAAGGTAACCATGAACCACGACCCCGACCCGGTCGGCGCCCACGTGGATCTGCTCTTCGGCCGCACCAACTTCTTCTTGCACGGTGCTGACTCTCCGACCGCCAACTACATTGAGCAGGCCTACATCACCATGAAGCCGCCCAAGGCCAAGGGCTTCGAGATGGACTTCGGCCAGTTTGTGACGTCGGCCGGCCAGGAGGTCATCGAGACGATGAACAACTGGAGCTACTCGCACGGACTGCTCTTCGGCTACGCCATTCCCTACTACCACTTCGGCCTGCGCACCTCAGCGCCATTCACGAAGGTCTGGACAGCAGGCTTCCAGGTGGTCAACGGCTGGAACAACGACACGGACAACAACGGCGGTGTCACCATCGGCCTCACCAGCTCACTGGTCAAGCCCAAGTACACCTGGAACCTGAACTACTATGTCGGCCCGGAGAACGCCAACACACAGAAGGGCTACCGCAACCTCATCGATACCACCCTCCTGCTCACCCCAACCGCCAAATTCAACTGGTACGTCAACTACGACTACGGCCAGAACCGTACCGATGCCATTGCGGGTGTTTCCACGGAGAGACTCGCTGCACTGGCAGGGCATTGCAACTTCGGCGCGCGGTCAAGTAACGCCCAACGCCGCGCTGGTTGCTCGCTATGAATACTTTTACGATCAGGGATACGAAACCGGGATAAATCAGAAGCTCAACGAGTTCACCGGTACCTATGAGTACAAGTGGGCCGCCGGTCTCTTGATGCGTGCCGAGTATCGGCGCGATTGGTCCAATGAGTTGTTCTTCGACAAGGGCGACACCCAAACCGTGAAGGCGCAATCCACTGCGACCATCGGCCTTATCGCCTTCTTCGGTCCCAAACGCTAAAGGAATGAGAGCGGCACTCTATTTCGTCATAGTCATGGCGGTTGTGACCGGCTCGTTCTTTGTTATAGGCGCAATTGTTGACTGGTTTAACCGGAAGCAGTGACTACTTGGACTAAGGAGAGATTTACCTGCCGGATCGAATGGCCCTTTACTTGCTGTCCGATTACTTGCATAAAGATTTTGAAAGGAGCGGTTTGTACCACTCGCACTATGCATGAGGCACTGAGGCAACCCCCTGGAGAGGCTTCAAGGCAGATGTTTTGAAGCCTCTGCTTCTTCCGCCAACAAGATTCAGCTTGAACCCTGCTTCAACTTGTTTTGGGCCCCATTTCCCTCGATCTTCACTTTGCAGTACTGCCGTACCCATCCAATCGCGGCACAACCAACTTCTTCCACCCGGCGGCCAACGCTGGAGATATTGAACCACTAGGAGAGCACATGGCAGAAACAACGACTGGCGAGATGAAACAAACGCTGGGACTTACCGGGCTGACTAGTAACGCGATGGCGTTGATCGCACCGGGCGCATTCCTCTGGCTTACCTATGCCATTCAGGCGGCAACCGGCACCACTGGGCCCGCCATGTGGGCCGGGGTCTTCGGCGCTCTGCTGCTATGCTTGGCCACGGCGGTCTGTTACGCCGAGATGTCAAAGCTCTACCCCGGCACGGGCAGCTCCTATTACTTTGCCGAGCAGTCCTTCCTGAACCACGACAAGGCATGGAAGTATGCGCGCATCTCCAAGTTTATAGTCGGATGGGCCTCCCACCTCTACTACTGGATCTATCCCGGCGTCATGGTTGGCGTCATGGGGATCTTCACCGGCTACATCGTCGGAACGCTCTATCCCAGCTTCATGAGCGCCTCCAACCCGGGCATCTTCTTCATGATGGCGGGCGCCATCTTCTACGCCTTTGCCATCGCCTACATCGCCTACCGCGGCGTTACCGGCTCCACGGCGGTCAGCCTTGCCATCAACATCATCCAGATTGGCGCGCTGCTGGTCTTCTCCGTCATGGCGATTGGCTACCGCACCAATCATCCCCCAGGGTCGGTCGCCTTCCAGTTCGACTCCACCTCCGGCGAGGCATACACCTACCAGTTCCAGACTTCGATGGTCAATGGAACCTCCACGATCACGCGCGACGCCAATCAGGTGCCACTGCCGCTCAAGGACGCGTCCGGCAACATCGTCCCCTACCACATCGACTACAACGAAACGGATTCCTCCGGCAACTGGCAGGCCCATTCCAGTGCAAAATCCGTCGTTGCTCCTTACCATTTCAGTTGGGTATTCATTCAAGCCACGGTTGCCATTCTTATCCTGGTCGGCTTTGAGTCCGTCACCTCCTTGGGAGGCGAAGCCAAGAACGCCAAACGTGACATTCCCATTGCGGTTATCACTTCGCTTCTGGTGCAGGGGGCGGTCTTCTACTGCTTTGAGTACTTCGCCGCAAACTACTTTTTGAATAGCGGCTATCCCATGGCGACCGCCAGCGCCTCCGGCGCGCCCATCGGAGACATGATGGTGGTGGTGGGTGATGCTCTCTTCGGCCAGGGCCATGGGCGCACTTTCATGCTGATTGAGGCCTTCACCGTCTTCCTGGCGCTGATCGGCACCACCCTCTCCTGCATCAACACCGGCGCTCGCGTCACCTATGCGATGGGCAAGGACAAGGAGGTGGGCGGCAACTTCGGCGGCCTGCACACCACCAACCTCACTCCGCACAAGGCCATCTGGACGCTGGCGACGATCTCCGCCGTCATCGGCTGCATCGCGGTCGTGCTTGCCTTTGGCGACGGCGCCGCTCCCTCTGCCACGGCCATCGCCTCCATCCCGCAGGGCTTCTGGTCCAGCGTCGGCTACTCTACGCACGAGAAGATGGCCGCGCTGCCCAACTCCCTGCTCACGGTCACGCTGGCCTCCAACTTCGGCACCTTCCTGCTTTACTGCCTGAGTTGTGTGACCTGCATGGTCGCCTACCACAAGCACCCCAACTTCAGCGTACTTCGACACTTCCTGATTCCGATCTTCGGTGTCTGCGCCAACCTGGCCTGCATGGCCTTTTACCTGATCGGTCCCTTCGAGGGATACGGCACCAAGATGGAACCTTTGACGGCATTCGGCATAGCCTGCGTCTGGGCCATCTACGGAGCGCTTCACTTCAAGAGCATCGGCAAGGCCCACGGCAAACCGACCCTGCTGCAGGACCGTAATGCTGCATAATATAGGGCGTCCGGCGTAGTGAGTCTGCTGCGCCGGACGCCCATTCTTTTTCCCTCCGCATACCCCACCGAGCGAACGGCCGATCCCCTATGCTTGATCTCGAATTCGCTGAACTCTCCGATTCCGGCCTGACGCGCGACCACAACGAGGACTACCTCGGGCATGTGCTTCCAACCAGCCCCGCGCAGGTGCAATCGCAGGGATGGCTCTTCGCCCTGGCGGACGGAGTGGGCGGCCAGGAGAAGGGCGAGGTCGCCTCACGACTGGCCATCGAGACCGTACTGGCCGGCTTCCGCAAGATACCCAAGGGCATCATGCACGTCTCGCTTCTGCCCCGCCTGGTGCAGGAGGCGAACCACGCCGTGGTGGACATGGGCAACGCCAGCCCCCACCACTCCGACGCCCGATACTCCGATCCCGGCGGGGCGATCCTGCCCGGCGGATCGCACATGGCGAGCACTTTGGTGCTCTGCGCGCTGCGCTTCGACTCGGCTGTCGTCTCGCATGTGGGCGACTCGCGCTGCTACCTCGTTCGCAACGGCAACATGACCGCGCTCACCCATGACCACACCATGGTGGATGAGCAGGTGCGCCTCGGCCTCCTGTCCAAAACCGAGGCCGCCTCGGCGGTCAACCGGCACATCCTGACCCGCGCCCTGGGCAGCGAGCTTTTTGTCGCAGCCGACACCATCACGGTCAACATCATGCCGGGCGATCGCCTTCTGCTCTGCTCCGACGGCCTGCACGGTTACGTCTCCGAGGCCGAGATTCAGCAGATCGTTGCCTCCGCGCCCAATCTCGATCAGGCCGTGGCCACCCTGGTTGCCGCAGCCAACGCCGCCGGAGGGTACGATAATGTCAGCGTCCAACTGATTCGTGTACGCTCAGTAGAGCGCATGGGCCTCTACCGCGGGCGCCCGTACCGGCTGCTCTAAATACATGTTCGCTCCAAACCTTAACATTCGTGCCGGCGATCAGCTCGACCACTACCACCTCGAAGAGTTGGTGGCGACCAGCGGCATGTCCACGGTCTTCCGCGCCATCGACACGCGCACTGGCACACAGGTCGCCATCAAGGTGCCGCATCCCGAGGTGGAGTGCGACCCCGCGCTCTACGAACGGTTCTCCCGCGAAGCGGACATCGGCGCCCGGCTCAACCATCCCGGCGTCATGAAGGTCTACCCCAACCCCGACCGCACCCAGGTCTACATGGTGATGGAGTGGGTCCCCGGCCGCCTGCTGCGTCAGATTGTTCAGGAACGGCCCAAGATGTCCATCGAGCGCGCCGTCAAGCTGACCATCGGCATCTGCCGCGCCCTGGAGTATATCCACGCCAACGGCGTCGTCCACCGCGACATGAAGCCGGAGAACATCATGGTCGACGAAGACGACAACATCCGGCTGATCGACTTTGGAATCGCGGCCAATGCCGGCGCGAGGAGGCTGACCTTCGGCAACTTCTCCACGGCCCTGGGCACGCCGGACTACGTCTCGCCGGAGCAGGTCCGCGGAAAACGCGGGGACGCGCGTAGCGACCTCTACTCCCTGGGCGTCATGCTCTACGAGATGCTGACCGGCACCGTCCCCTTCACCGGCCCCAACCCCTTCGCCGTGATGAACGACCGCCTGCTCAACCATCCCCCGCCGCCCAGCACCATCGAGCCGTCCATCACGCCGCAGTTGCAGGAGATCGTCTACCGCGCCATGGAGCGCGATCCCAAGAACCGCTACGCCAGCGCCCGCGAGTTCGCCCACGACCTGGAGCACCAGGACGAGGTGGGCGTGGCCAACCGCGAAGAGGCCGCCAACTGGAAGCGCAAGGAGTCGCCCCCCGCGCACCGCAACCTGCTGGTCGGCACCTTCATCGTCATACCGCTGCTCATCCTCATCCTGCTGCTGCTGGTCGCCCGGCACCACTGAGGTTCGGGTCTACCGGGCTTATCGCGGCACAAACTCGTCGGCGTGGATGACAAACTCGGGATACGCGCCTGCACCCAGTTCGCGGACGTCCATGCCATGCCAGTGCCCATCGTCGTCCACGCGATAGGTCGACCAGCGGTTGAGCAGCAGGTTTCCCGCGTGGACCAGAGGCAGCATGAAGCCGAGCAGCGCGCTGATGCCCACCACCTGCGCCAGGATGTGTCCGCCGCGCGTGCCATCGGGAAAGTGCCCGAAGAGGCCGAGCGCGAACAGCCCCCAGATGCCCGACAGCGCATGCACGGAGACCGCGCCGCCGGGATCGTCTACGCGCAGATGCAGCTCGAAGATCTCGATCAGGTAGGTTGAAAGCACACCAGCGATGACTCCGATTGCGATGGCAGACTCCGGCGAGACCATGGCGCAGGCGGCGCTGCCCGCCACCAGCCCGGCGATCCATCCATTGGCGCTCAAGGATGCGTCCGGCTTGTGGTAGCGCGAGCGCGTGACCACCACGGCAGCGAGGCATCCGGCCGAGGCCGAGAGCAGCGCGTTGATCACCACGCCGACAACTTGTTGCGGCCCCGCTCCATAGAACAGAATCGAAGCCGCCGAGTCGAGCCCGATCCAGCCCACCAGAGCCAGCAGGCAGCCGAAGAGTACTTGTACGATGTTGTGACCGGGAATCGCAGCGGGGATTCCGTCGTCGGAGTACTTGCCGCGCCGTGGCCCCGCGATCCACGCCACGGAGAGAGCCGTCAGCCCGCCCACCACCTGGACCACTCCCGCGCCGCCGACATCGGTGAAGTTGGAGATGCCGAAGTTGGCAGCAAGCTGGGCCAGCCATCCTCCGCCCCACGCCCAGTGCGCGAAGAGGGGAAAGATAATGCCTGCCATAAAAATGCTGGAGAGGCAGATCGGCCCCAGCCGCCAGCGGTCCGCCCCCGCGCTGAGCGGAATGGTTGCAGCCAGACCAACCGCCAACAGTTCGAGGCAGAGCACCAGCGACCGGCTGAGGCCGGCTGCATCCGATCCGTCGAAGCTGATGCCGCGGGCAAAGAACGGAGCAGCACCCAGCCAGTCCCAGTGCGCGCCGCCGAGGGTAAACGAGTGGGTGGCCGCACCGGCGGAACCGGCCCACGCAGAGCCGAGGAGGACAAAGACGATCGCCGAGACCGCCAGCGCACACAGGCTCGCCAGCATGGCGTGGGCCGCGCTGCGCGAGCGTCCCAGTCCCTGGTGGATCAAGGCCAGCCCAGCCGCCGCAAACGGAACCAGCATCATCGAGAACAGGCTCAGTTCAAGGTTCATCGGTGCTCCTTGCGAATGGACCGGTAGGACTGAGTGAGCAGGGAGAGACCGAGGACCTCCACGGCAAACCCAGCCGCGACAAAGGCAGACCGCTGCCCCAGGGATGTCAGCAGCACCAGGGCGGCGAGGACCAGAAAAAATCCCGAGAAAAGAAGCACGCAAGCAACCAGCTTCAAGGAGTCTCCTTTGGATTGAGTTCTCTTGATGGAAAGTCTTAGGAAGATCAGTCTAACAACAAAGGTTCCGCTACCGGAAGGTTTCGCATGTGCAGCGCGGGAGACTCAGTACCTGTAGAAATCCGCCTTGTAGGGGCCTTCAACCGGCACGCTGATATAGTCCGCCTGTCTCTGGGTCAGCGTGGTCAGCTTGACGCCGATCTTCTCCAGATGCAGCCGCGCAACCTCTTCGTCGAGCTTCTTGGGGATCAGGTAGATGCCCACCTTGTAGACGTCCTTGTTCTTCCACAGGTCGAGCTGGGCCAGCGTCTGGTTGGCAAAGCTGTTGGACATGACAAAGCTGGGATGGCCGGTGGCGCAGCCCAGGTTCACCAGCCGTCCCTCGGCCAGCACGAAGATGCTGTTGCCGGCGGGGAAGGTGAACTTGTCCACCTGCGGCTTGATGGTCAGCTTCTCGATGCCCGGCACGGCGATCAGCTTCTCCATCTGGATCTCGTTGTCGAAGTGACCGATGTTGCATACGATGGCCTGGTCCTTCATCTGCTGCATGTGCTCGACGGTGATGATGTCCACGTTGCCGGTGCAGGTGACGTAGATGTCGCCGCGTCCCAGCGTCTCTTCGACGGTGGTGACCTCGTAGCCCTCCATCGCAGCCTGCAGTGCGTTGATGGGATCGATCTCGGTGACAACGACGCGCGCGCCAAGCCCGCGCAGCGATGCCGCACAGCCCTTGCCCACGTCGCCGTAACCGCAGACGACGGCAATCTTGCCCGCGACCATTACGTCGGTGGCGCGCTTGATGCCGTCCACCAGCGACTCGCGGCATCCGTAGAGGTTGTCGAACTTCGACTTGGTCACCGAATCGTTGACGTTGATGGCAGGCACCAGCAGCTTGCCCTGCTCGAACATCTTGTAGAGGCGATGCACGCCAGTGGTGGTCTCCTCGCTAACGCCGCGCCACTGTTTCACCACATCGCGCCAGCGCGAAGGATACTTGGCATGGACCTGCTTCAGCAGCGCCTTGATGACGTCCTCTTCGTGCGCCTCGGAGGGCGAGTTGACCCACGGGTCGCCGTTCTCCATCTCATATCCCTTGTGAATCAGCAGGGTCGCGTCGCCGCCGTCGTCGATCACAAGCTGCGGGCCAAGCAACCCGCCCTTGCCGTCGGGAAAGTTCATTGCTTGGTTGGTACACCACCAAAACTCTTCCAGCGACTCGCCCTTCCACGCGAAGACGGGAACGCCCGCCGCGGCAATCGCCGCCGCCGCGTGGTCCTGAGTGGAGAAGATGTTGCAGCTTGCCCAGCGCACGTCGGCGCCCAATGCCACCATGGTCTCGATCAGCACCGCGGTCTGGATGGTCATGTGCAGCGACCCCATGACGCGCACGCCGGCCAGCGGCTTGCCCGCGGCGTATTTGTTGCGGATCGCCATCAGCCCCGGCATCTCCTGCTCGGCGACGTCCATCTCGCGCCGGCCAAACTCCGCCAAGCCAATGTCCGCAACCTTGTACTCCGCTGCAAGATTAATCGTCGCCGTCGCCATCCAAACACCTCTTCAATTGTCGCCAGGATTGTTCGCAAAATGCCCTGCGGACCTTTACTAGAATAGCATCGCGCGGGGCAATTCGACCGGGTCCTTCGCTGCATGTGGCGTCGCACTGCGCTGCGCGGTACTCTCAGATGCGATGCCTGCCTACTGCGACGTTGCGCTGCCTGTGCCACTGGACCGGAGCTTCACCTACGCGGTGAACGGAGTTGCGCCCGCGGTTGGAGCGCGCGTTCTGGTGCCTTTCAGCGGACAGCGGTTGATCGGCGTCGTCATCCGCGTGCATGATAATCGGCCAGCGGACGCTGCGGCGATCAAGCCGGTGCAGCAGGTGCTGGACGACGAGCCACTGCTGCCCGATGAGCTGATGCATCTGGCAAAGTGGATCGCGCAGTACTACATTGCGCCGCTGGGCGAGGTGCTGCGCGGCATGATGCCGCTGGCCGCCGAGGTGCGCCGTCACTTCGTCTACCGCATCGCCGAGGCTGGCCGCCGCGTACATCAGGAAGGCGCAACGCTGTACGGTGGCACGGCGAAGGGAGCTGCGCGACGGTCGCGATTGCCGGCGGAAGAGAGGGAGTTCGAGTACGCGGTGCTTAATTATCTGGCAGACGGTCGCGCGGCCAAGGCCTCTGCCGTGCGTTCCGCAACGAAGGCCAGCAAGGCGCTGCTCGACGGCATGGTGAAGAAGAAGTGGCTCACCCGCGAAGCCCTGGCGGAGGAGCGCGACGCGAGACGGACCGAGCGCATCGCGGTGCTGATTGCGGACGCGCGCATTCCGAAGCTGAATGAGAACCAGACCGCGATCCTGGCCGAGATTGCCGCCGCGGGCGGACGGATGCGCATGGCCGATCTGCGCGAAGCAATGGCCCTGCGCGAACGCGGCGTCCCCGCCTCGACGCTATCGACACTGGTCAAGCGCGGGCTGGTCTCTATCGAAGAGGCGCCCGAGGACTTTCATCTGGGTGGACTTTCCAGCGACGGAAAGAAGAATGCCCACGAGCACGCGTTGAACGAGGCACAGATGGAGGCGCTCTCGTCGATCGCAGCCGCCATGGCACAAGGTGGATTCAAGCCAATGCTGCTCTACGGCATTACCGGCTCGGGCAAGACGGCCGTTTACTTCGCCGCGATGCAGCGTGCGCTGGATGCGGGGAGCTCCGCGCTTCTTCTGGTACCGGAGATAGGCCTGACCCCAGCGATGGCGGGACAGATGTTCGCCGCGTTTGGATCGCAGGTTGCGCTGCTGCACTCGGGCCTGACGCCCGACGAGCGCGCCGAGCAGTGGCACCGCATCCGTCGCGGCGAGGCACGCATCGTCGTCGGCACACGCTCGGCTGTCTTTGCGCCGATGGTCAACCTCGGACTCATTCTGGTGGACGAGGAGCACGATGGCAGCTACAAGCAGGAGGAGACGCCGCGCTACCACGCGCGCGACGTCGCGGTGATGCGCGCCAAGTTCAACGATGCCGTCGTGGTGCTGGGATCGGCAACGCCATCGCTGGAAAGCTGGGCCAATTCCGTGCGCGGCCGCTATGCGCGCATCGAGATACTCTCCCGCGTGATGAGCCGCCCGCTGCCCACGGTCGAATTGGTCGACATGCGCACGGAGTTCAAAGAGACGGGCAAGGAGGAGATCTTCTCCCGCCAGCTTGTGAGCGAGACGCAGGCCACGCTCGACCGCGGCGAGCAGGTGATGATTCTGCTCAACCGGCGCGGCTACTCGTTCACCGTGCTCTGCCGAAGCTGCGGCGAGAAGATCGAATGCGAGAACTGCGCGATCGCCATGACCTACCACAAACCGTCGGCGCAAACGGACCTGCATGCGCATGCCGGCGACCGGCTGGAGTGCCACTACTGCAGCTTTCGCCGCTCGGTCCCCAGACTCTGCCCGAAGTGCGGAAGCGAGCATCTCTTCTACCTGGGCGCGGGCTCGCAGCAGGGCGAGGAGCGGCTGCAGGAACTCTTTCCCGGTGCGCGCCTCGGGCGCATGGACCGCGACACGGTGCGTGGACGCGGCGACATGGAGCGCCTGCTCACGCGCCTGTACTCGGGCGAGATCAATCTGCTGGTGGGCACGCAGATGATCGCCAAGGGGCACGATGTGCATGGCATCACGCTGGTGGGCGTGGTGGGCGCGGACTCCGCGCTTGGCCTGCCTGACTTCCGCGCCGCCGAGCGCGTCTTCCAACTCCTCACGCAGGTCTCCGGCCGCGCCGGTCGCGGAGAGCTTCCAGGCCGTGTGCTGGTGCAGACGTACCACCCGGAGCACTACGCCATCCAATGCGCTGCCGCGCACGACTACGCCGGTTTTGTGGCCAAGGAACTGCACTTCCGCCGCTGGATGCACTACCCGCCATCCAGCGTGCTTGCCAATGTCATCATTCAGGGGCAGACGCTGGAGGAGGCTGCCGCCTGGGCTAGCAAATTGGGCCGTTGGTTCGAGTCCACACGCCTCGACAAGGTGCGTGTGCTGGGTCCCGCGGCGGCCCCGATTGCGCGGCTGAAACGCATCTATCGTTTCCACCTTGTAGTCAAGGCCGAGCGGCGCGACGCTCTGGGCCATGCCTTGCGCGGGCTGCTCGCCTATGCGGAGTCCCAAGGCGTTCCGCGTCGCAACCTCATTGTGGACGTGGACGCGATGCAACTGATGTAAGGCCCCTGTGCTGCTATTCTGAGGCTTGCCGGTTTCCGGCTATCCAATCGAGGAGTGAGTACCTCTATGTCTGAGCCTGTAAAGATCACCGTTCGTTCCAATGGCCCGCTGCGGGTCGAGGGTGCGATTGTGTTGAACGATGCCACCGGCAAGCAGTGGGACATGACCGGCAAGCCAGAGGTCTTCCTGTGCCGATGTGGCGCGAGCGAGAACAAACCGTTCTGTGATGGCTCGCACAAACGGATCGGCTTCCAGAACGCAGCCAGCCCGGATTCTCTCACTTAAGGTCCAGGTGATCTCGATCCCGTGAGCCATCGGATTCCTGCAAACGCTCTCGTGCCGTCGATTCTGCATGTGCGGTCGCTTCGCCGCGCAATGCATCTTTCGATCGTCCTCGCGGCGCTGGGTCTTATCTCGACGACTCCGTACGGACAGGCGCCTGCGTTGCCTGGCAGCGCAGGGTCTACTCAGACGGAGGCGACGGATGCCGTTGCGCCGCGCACGTACACGCGCCAGGAGGCGATGATTCCCATGCGCGACGGCGTGCGTTTGCATGCGGTGATTCTGCGGCCGGCCGATGGGAGCGATGCGCCTGCCGCGGGCCTGCCGATTCTGCTGGCTCGGACACCCTACGGCGTGGACGAATTCGACTCCGAGAGCGTGAACCGCGACAAGCCCGAATTGGCCGCCAGCGGATACATCTTCGTCTACGAGGACATCCGCGGACGATACCAGTCGGAGGGCAAGTTCGTGATGAACCGGCCCATCGTTGCCCACAACCGCAAGCGCGATGTGGACGAGACCACCGACGCGCGCGACACCATCGACTGGCTGCTGAAGAATGTGCATGGCAACAATGGCCGCGTCGGCGTCTTTGGCCTCTCCTACGACGGCTTTCTGGCCATGATGGCGGGGATCGACGCGCATCCGGCGGTGAAGGCCATCTCGCCCCAGGCGCCGATGACCGACGTGTGGATGGGCGACGACTTCTTCCACAATGGCGCCTTCCGCCAAGCCTACAGCTTCGACTATGTGCCGCAGATGGAGGCGCAGACGACCGACGCGCGGGTGGACCTTCAGCAGGACATGTACGATTTTTTCCTGCGCCAAGGCAACTTCGCCAACGCGGCCAAATCCGTTCCGAATATGAGCGACTTGCCCACCGCCAGGGCCTTTCTGAGGCAGCCTGCGTACACAGCGTTCTGGCAGGCGAAGGCGGTGGAAGATCATCTCCTTAAGGTGGAAGTGCCGACGCTCGAGGTCGGCGGCTATTGGGACCAGGAGGACATGTGGGGCACACAGGCGGAGTACGCCGCGCTGAAGAAGCATGATGACGAACACAAGGTTTTTCTGGTGCTTGGGCCATGGAACCATGGCGGCTGGCAGGGCACGGGACGACGGCTGGGATCGGAGTTTGGCAGACTGGACTTCGGCGAACCGACGGGGACTGAGTTCCGCAAACGGTTTGAGGCCCCTTTCTTTGAGAGATATTCTGAAGGACAGGCCGGGCTTCGACCTGGCCGATACGGCCAGCTATCGCAGCGGGGTGAATCAGTGGGAACGATACGCTACGTGGCCTCCAGTAGCTGGCTTCGAGCCGGCAAAACTGTATCTGGAACCGGGTAAAAAGCTCAGCTTTACCGCTCCCGCGCCGATGGAGGACGAGGTTGCGGCGTCCTATGTGTCGGACCCCGCGGACCCTGTTCCCTATCGCCATCGGCCGATCCAATCGACCTACGCCAAGGGCTCGAAGTGGTACACCTGGCTGGTGGAAGACCAGCGCTTTGTGACCGGGCGCAAGGACGTGGCCAGCTTCATCCTGCCCGCGCTCGACCACGACGTGACCATCACCGGCGACGTGACGGCCGACCTCTTTGCCGCAACCACGGGAAGTGATGCGGACTGGATCGTCAAGCTGATCGACGAGTATCCGGACGACGCGACAGCCCCGCAAGCAAGCTCACAGGGGACTGCAAACGCAACGAATGAGGGATATCAACTGATGGTGGCCGAGGAGATCTTTCGCGGGCGCTATCTCAGGAGCTTTGAAGAGCCTGCGCCGCTGATTGAGAATGCGGTGAATGAGTTCCGCTGGAGCCTGCACGGCGTGGACCACACCTTTCTGAAGGGACACAGGATCATGGTCGAGGTGCAGTCGAGCTGGTTCCCGCTGTACGATCGCAATCCGCAGACCTTTGTGCCCAACATCATGACCGCGCCCAAGAGTTCCTATCAAGCGGAGACCATGACGATCTATGGCTCGCAACACTACCCCTCGCACCTGGAGTTTGAAGTGGAACGGTGAAGGCGCAGAATGACAATTTCCGTGGGTTGCGGAGGGTACGGGGGTAGAATGGCTGCGACCGGAAACGCCGCTTGGCGGCCCGGCCCAATCAACTGCCAGTCCAGCGGTAACGACAGAAGGTGGCTTGTATGCGTGTGAAATTGCTCTCTGCGTTTGTCGTAGTTCTATTGGCTGCATCTCTCTCTGCCGCGTGCGCGGCACAGAACACCGGCGGCACAACCCAGGCCGCGGGCTCCCCTCACCTGCAGAAGCAGGGCAATGCGACCCAATTGATTGTGGACGGCAAGCCGTATCTGGCGATGGCTGGGGAGCTAAGCAACAACGCAGCCACCAGCCTGGAGAATATGGACACCATCTGGCCTAAGCTGGTGGCGGGAAACCTGAACACGGCGCTGATCGGCGTTAGCTGGGCGCAGTTTGAGCCGGTGGAGGGCCAGTACAACTACGTGCAGGTGGATGGCGTGATCGCCAAGGCGCGCGAGAACCACATGCACGTGGTCCTGATCTGGTTTGCGAGCTGGAAGAACGGCACGTCAAGCTTTGCGCCGTACTGGGTGAAGAAGGACTATCAACGGTTTCCGCGGATCCAGATCAACGATGGCAAGACCGTCTCCATCTCCGGGCCGCTGGAGCTGTTGAGCACCTTCGGCGACGAGACGCGCGACGCCGACGCCAAGGCCTTCGGCGCGCTGATGAAGCACATCGGCGAGGTGGATGGAACGCAACATACGGTGCTGATGATCCAGGTGGAGAACGAGGTGGGGGTGCTGCGCGACACGCGCGACCGCTCGCCTGCGGCCAACCGCGCCTTTGCCGGGCCCGTACCGGCCAAGCTGATGCAGTATTTGGATGCGCACAAGGATTCACTGATCCCGGAGTTCCGCGATGTGTGGGCGGCCAACGGCTATAAGAAGTCGGGCACATGGGAGGAGGTCTTCGGGCCGGGCAAACCGGCGGACGTGGAGATCCCCATCCAGACCACCAGCCCGCCGATGAGCGCGCTGGAACATCAGAATAGCTGGCAGAGCCTGCACTGGCCGTCGGACGAGATCTTCATGGCGTGGAACTACGCCAACTACGTGGAGAAGGTGGTGGAGACGGGCAAGGCCGCCTACAACATCCCCATGTTCGTGAACGGCTGGCTGCAGCAGCCCAATCATGCGTGGCCGGGGACCTATCCCAGCGGCGGGCCTCTGCCCGAGGTGCATGACATATGGCGGGCGGGCGCACCCAGCGTGGACATCCTTGCGCCCGACCTGTATCTGGAGTACTTCGACGAGGTGTGCGAACGCTTCACGCGCAACGGCAACCCGCTGTTCATTCCCGAGACCAGCACCAACCCTGCCAACGCGATCGTCGCCGTGGGCAAGTACAACACCATCGGCTTCTCGCCGTTTGGCATCGACGGCAACCGGCCGATCGGGGCGGACCTGGCGGGAACGTACAGCATGCTGGAGCAGCTTGCGCCGATGATTCTGGCGCGGCAGGGCACGGGAGCGGTGACTGCGGTGCGGATGAGCCCGGGGGAGGAGCCAAAGAGCGTCAAGCTGGGCAACTACACATTGACGTTTACCTACACGGGGCGGAATACGCGGCTGCCTCCGCAGACCCGTGGGCAGGTGGCGGGCTCTCCGCCGCCGCCGGGCGCTGGCGCGGCGAATCCCAATGAGGCCCCACCGGAGGCCGCGGCCATCCTGATCTCAACCGGTCCCGACGAGTACTACTTCGGCGGCGGCGGAATGCGCGTCGACTTTACGGCCAACACGCCCGGCCCCGGCAACGTGGGGCTCGGGGATGTGCAGGAGGGCAAGTTCGTGGATGGCAAGTGGGTGGTGACGCGCCAGATTGCCGGCGACGACGACGCCCAGGGGGAGATCCTGGTGCTGCGTCCCAACAATATTGTGCGCGTCACGCTCTACCGCTATCCATAGAGCAGGCGCAATACTGCTTTGGTTGTAGCCATGGCCTCGCAGAGGTCTTCCGTGCAAGGGCGCGGGGGATATTCGTTGAGGCCATCGCTGTTCCGGCAGACGGTGGAACTGGAAGCAGTCCTGGATGGACGGGTAAGTCCAAGCAAATTCAGCGGGCAGAGTTATGTTCCATTTTGCACACTGAAAATCACACTGAAAATTATGTCGCTCTTCCGAATTCCCTTTTCGGTACAGGACATCCTTTTGACAGCAGTTAAATTGCATCGTTCTGTGGATAAGACGTCCCGCAAGGTGGATTCTAGACATCAGACCGTTCTGGATAGTCATTCGACGGTCGAAGAGAACCGTCTTGCAGCCCAAAGTCTGGTGCGTATGGATAGCTGGACTGACATGGGGGATTTCAATGAGATTGCTGGTTGTGGAAGACGATCGAGCTTTGGGAGCATTTCTGAAGGCCAGCCTGGTGACGGAAGGCCATCGGGTGGAGTGGGTGAAAGACGGGGAGGAGGCGTTGCTTCGTATCGTGTCGGACCATCCGGACCTGGTGTTGCTGGACCTGAGTCTGCCCAAGCTGGATGGCATGGAGGTGCTGGCGGAGATGCGCGCGCGGCAGGACGACACCTCGGTGCTGGTGTTGACCGGACGCAGCGACCCTCATGTGCAGGTGCAGTGCCTGGACATGGGGGCGGACGATTGCCTGCTGAAGCCGTTCAGTTTTTACGAGTTGACCGCGCGGTGCAGGGCGTTGCTGCGGCGGCGCGAGCAGTTTGCCGACCTGGTGCTGCACCACGGCGATCTGGTACTGCACCGGGTCGAACATACGGTGGCGCGCGCGGGGCGGGCGATCGAGTTGACGGCGAAGGAGTTTGCCCTGCTGGAGTTTCTGATGCTGCATCGCTGCGAGTGCGTGCCGCGCAGCCAACTGATGGCCGAAGTGTGGCAGATGCCTACGGATTCAGGCACGAATGTGGTGGATGTGTACATCAACTACCTGCGGCGGAAGCTGGACGCAGAGGGGCTGCACGGTGGAAACGTGGGGCTGATCGAGACGGTGCGAGGCATGGGATACAGGCTGGGCGGCCTGAGTTGCAGACCCATGCCGCGGATCCCAACCCGGCTGCCAGCAGTCTCCGGCGCCTACGCCTAGAGGCAGAGCGGCAGTCGGCAGGGGGAGCTTGCATGGGATACGGGCTGGGCAGAGAGAACGTCGGGAACAAGGCAGCGGAGAGAAGCGTGGTGCTGACCAGCGCGGATGCCAATCTGCGGGCGCGTCTGAGACATGAGCTGACGGCGATGCGCTGGATGGTGCGCGAGGCGGCAGGCGGCGCGGAGGCGATGGCCCTGCTGGAGGCGCAAGGCGCGGAGGCGATGGTTCTGGACAGCGTTCTGCCCGATCTGGAGGTGAGTGAGTTCGCCGGAGAGATGCGCCTCCGGCATCCGGTGATGGAGCTGCTGCGGATCGATGGAATTGTGGACGAGGCAGCCGCGCGCAGCCCTCGCCGCAACGAGTTGCTGAACGCCCTGCGCCAGGCGTTGGAACACGTTCAAGGTTCCCGCGGCGTGGGTGAGAGAGCGGCGTGGGCCCTGTCGCCGGTAGCTGTGCCGCAGAGCTGCGCCGTGGACCGGCTGGCCCCAGGGGACAATCGCACGGTGGCGGCGCAGGCGGTTGCGGCGTTGCTGCACAGGCGCAAAGTGGAGAACCCGGAGGGGCTGGGGCATGTGCTGCCGCAGCCGCTTCCAGAGATGGTGGGCGAGAGCAAGTTGATGATGGAGCTGGCGCGTTTGGTCCGGCTGGTTGCGCCACGCGCGACTACGGTGCTGATCGAGGGAGAGACAGGCACGGGCAAGGAGCTGGTCGCCCGCGCGGTGCATCAACTGAGTCCGCGCGCCAACAAGCCGTTTGTGGTGTTGAACTGCGCGGCCATTCCCGAGACGCTATTGGAGGCTGAGATGTTTGGGCACACGCGCGGCGCATTTACCGGCGCGGTGCAGTCGCGCACCGGAAGGATCGAATCGGCGCACGGAGGCACGCTGTTTCTGGACGAGATCGGCGAGATGCCTCTGGGCCTGCAGGCCAAGATGCTGCGCTTCCTGGAGTCGGGCGAGTTGCAGCGCGTGGGCGACAACGAGATGGTGCGGGTGGAGGTGCGGATGATCGCGGCGACCCACGAGCCGCTGCAGCAGCGCGCCGAAGAGCACGCATTCCGCTTGGACCTGTATCACCGGCTGGCGGTTTTTCCGGTGGTGGCGCCCGCGCTGCGCGAGCGCATGGAGGATGTGTTGCTGCTGGCGGAGCATCTGCTGGGCAAGCTGGGCGAGGAGATGCCGGTGAAGCGCCTCTCACCCGGAGCGGCGGCGAGGCTGATGGAGCACCACTGGCCCGGCAATGTGCGCGAGCTGGCCCATGTGCTGGAGCGGGCAACCATTCTGGCGGAAGACCGAAGCGAGATCGCGCGCGACGAGATACGCTTCTAATTCAGAACGGCAAAAGGCGCATCTCCTGCAGCTTCGTTTATCCTGTCCTAATGACCGACAAGCCCGCATTCTCCTGGCAAGGCAAGCGCGTCTTCCTGACCGGCCACACCGGATTCAAGGGCGGATGGCTCGCCCTGTGGCTGGCTAAACTGGGCGCGGAGGTGCGTGGCTACGCGCTGGATCCGGCGACCGACCCCAACCTGTTCACGGTGGCGCGCGTGGGACCCGTGGTTGACGACGTGCGCGGCGACATCCGCGACGCGGCAACGCTGGAGACTGCGATGCGCGACTTCGCGCCGGAGGCGGTCTTCCATCTGGCGGCGCAGCCATTGGTGCGGCTCTCCTACGAGGACCCGATCGGGACTTATGAGACCAACGTGATTGGCACCGCACGGGTGTTGGACTGTGTTCGCCGCACGCCGTCGGTGCGCGCCGTCGTCTGCGTCACCAGCGACAAGTGCTACGAGAACAAAGAGTGGGCGTGGGGCTACCGGGAGAGCGATGCGCTGGGCGGCTACGACCCATATTCCAGCTCCAAGGCGTGCCAGGAGATTGTAGCGGCGGCGTATCGGCAATCTTTTTTCCCGGTGGCCAAGCTGGGCCAGCCTGGGGAACACTCGACCGCACTGGCCAGCGCGCGCGCGGGAAACGTAATTGGCGGAGGCGACTGGTCCGCGGACCGGCTGCTTCCGGACCTGCTGCGCGGCTTCGTCGCAGGCGAGGCTGTGCGCATCCGCAGGCCGAAGGCCATCCGGCCATGGCAGCACGTTCTGGAGCCGCTGCACGGCTACATCCGCCTGGCCGAGCGACTGCTGGCGGCAAAGCGCGAGGAGGCCGCACGGTCCGCAAGAGCTTACAACTTCGGGCCGCCGGACGACGACGCCCAGACAGTGGCGTGGATCGCCGAAAAGATATGCAGCCTGTGGGGCGATGGGGCAAAGTGGATTCTGGATGAGGAGCCCGGCGTGCATGAGGCGGACACCCTGAAGCTGGACACCAGCCGCGCGCGCGCCGACCTGGACTGGACGCCGCACCTGCGCCTGGAGAGCGCAGTCGAGTGGACCGTGCAGTGGACACGGGCATGGCAGGCTGGCGAAGAGATGCATGCCTTCACCCTGAAGCAGATTGAGGCGTACGAATCGCTGCTGTGACGATGATCGACAGCCAGCACCACGCGCCGTTCATCCCAGATTCCCTGCATTACGATGGAATGCATTGAAGTCTGCTGCCCACCGTGACGCCACGAAGCGCAAAACCGATCGACACGAGAGATGCAATGACCTCGACTGAGACCCTCCGCCGAAGCCTGCTGACGCTAGCCGCTACCTTCGCCCTGATTGCCACCGCGCCGGCGCAGTCGCCTGCACCGAGCCGAGCAGCGACTGCCGCGCGCACGAATGTTGCGGCGCTCTTTCTCTCAGACATACACCTTGATCCCTTCGCGGACCCTGCCAAGGTTGCGAAGCTGAACGCGGCGGCGTCGGCCGATTGGCCCGCGATCCTCAGCGCGCCCGCATCGCCCACGCAGGCGAAGGACTTTGCCGCGCTGCAAGAGGCCTGCCTCACAAAAGGCATCGACACACCGTGGGTCCTGTGGCAGTCGAGCCTGACGGCGATCCACGCCGATGCGTCGCAGGCCCGGTTTGTGACCGTGAGCGGCGACCTGCTGGCCCACTCCTTCGACTGCAAGTACCAGAAGCTGCTGCCCGCGGCCAAGTCCGCCGACTACATGGCCTTTACGGAGAAGACCGTGCGTACCCTTGTCAGTACGCTGCGCGCGGCGCTGCCCGGCGTTCCGGTTTACGTGGCGATGGGCAACAACGACTCCGGCTGCGGCGACTACGAGCTGGACGCGGCGCACGACGCATTCCTGGGGCTGGTTGCCAAGATTGTGGCAGACGCGCTGCCCGCTGCAGACCACGCGGAGGTAGAGCGCGACTTCGCAGCGGGCGGATATTACAACGTACCGCTGGCCGGCGTGGCGCACACACGGCTGATTGCGATCGACGACCTGTTCTTCTCCGGCAAGTACACTACCTGCTCCGGCAAGGCCGACCCTGCACCGGCAGCCACGCAACTGGCCTGGCTCGCCGCGCAGCTCGCATCGGCGCGACAACACAAGGAGCAGGTATGGGTGATGGGCCACATCCCGCCCGGCGTCGATGTGTACGCCACGGCACGCAAAAACGCCAACCTATGCGCCGGGGGCAAGCCGCAGATGTTTCTCGCTTCGGAGTCGCTGCCGGAACTGCTGGCTGCCAACTCAGATGTTGTCCGACTGGCGATCTTCGGGCACTCCCACGCCGACGAGATGCGGTTGCTGACGCCGGAGTCCAACACCACGCACCCATCAGCGCAGAGCAACCTTGGCGTGCCGTTGAAGATTGTGTCGTCAATTACGCCGATCAACGGCAACCGGCCGACCTTCACACTGGCCTCGATCGACCCGGCAACGGCGACACTGGACGACTACAGCGTCTTCATGGCTTCCAACTCAACCGGTGTGGGAACCACCTGGACGAAAGAGTACACGTACTCGACCGCCTACCGCGAGCGGGCCTTCGACGCGGAGTCCCTGGTGTCACTGATTCCGGCGCTGCAAGCCGATCGCACCGCGAAGAGAGCGGCCAGCCAGGCGTATCTGCGCAACTACTTTCCCGGCGACCTCTCCATCGCGCTGCAGGGAGCGTGGCCGCAGTACACCTGCTCGCTGGACCACGACACTGCCGCCGGGTTCAGCGTGTGCGCGTGCAGTGCGACGAAGTAGAACTCGCATAAAGTCCGTCCGTTGCCTTCCGATTGCAGAACGCAACGAGGCAACCTCGACCACCCTGTCATGCAAGTGATACGATTTTTCGGTTGCAAGAGATTCACTCCCCAGCAGAAGGAAAAAACATGCGCAGCTTGCCCGGCTCTCTTTTCGCCCTTGCCCTCACTGTCACCCTCGCCCAAGCGCAGAGCGCTGCACCGGCCGCTGCAACAGCACCGGCAGCAGCAGGCGCGGCAACCGCTGCTCGGCGTGCGCCTGCTCCGCAAGCGCAGCAGCCGACGTACTCCGTCCCGCCGGCGTTGAAGGGGCCCGTGACCTACGTCTGCGGCACTGCGACGAAGGGCGGCATCCCACTAAGCGAGAGCAGCGTCTACAGCGAGAGCGCAGCGGGCTGGGACCTAAAGACGGCCCCCAAGACAGCGAACGGCGTCTGCTCGTCGGACAAGCCTTATTTCTTCTCGATTGCGGTGCCGGAGGGCAACTACCGCGTGCAAGTGATACTGGGCGGCACCGCGGACTCGGTGGTCACGGTGCGCGCCGAGGCGCGCCGCCTGATGCTGGAAAAGATTGCCGCCAAGGCCAACGCGAGTGTCCTCAAACGCTTTGACGTGAACGTGCGGGTTGCGGATTTCAAGAACCCGGACGGGACGCCCAACAAAGTCCATCTGAAGCCGCGCGAGTACGGCAACCTGAACTGGGACAATAAGCTGACGATCGAGTTCAACGGGACCAACCCCAGCTTCCGCGCAATTACGATTGCTCCCCTGACCGGAGTGCATACCGATACGGTTGTGTATCTGGCGGGCGACTCGACCATGGTGGACCAGGACAGCACACCGTGGGCCTCGTGGGGACAGCAGCTACCGCGCTTCTTCCTGCCCGGCGTGGTGATTGCCAACAACGCCGAGTCCGGCGAGACCTCCGCGTCGTTCCTGAGCGAGCAGCGCTTCGCCAAGGTGATGTCGGTGATCAAGCGGGGCGACTACTTCTTCATGCAGTTCAACCACAACGACCAAAAGCCGGGAGCGGTGCCGCTGGACCGGTACAAAGAGATTCTGACCGACTTTGTCACACAGGTGCGCTCCAAGGGGGCGATCCCTGTGATCGTGACCGCGCAGCACCGCAGGAGCTTCGACGACTCCGGACACATCACGAACTCGCTGGGGGATTATCCGCAGGCTGCGCGCGACGTGGCCGCTGCCAACCATGTTCCCCTGATCGACCTGACCGCGATGAGCAAGGTGCTGTTCGAGGCGATGGGCCCGGAGGGCAGCAAGAACGCCTTCATGTACTACCCGGCCAATACCTTTCCGGGACAGACCAACACCTACGCCGACAACACGCACTTCAACAGCTACGGCGCGTATGAACTGGCGCGCTGCATCGTCAAAGGAATACGCGAGAACAAGTTGGCGTTTTCGCCGCTGATCGATCCCGATGTGCCGGAGTTCGATCCTGCGAAGCCAGACCCGTTCGCCACGTTCTCGCTGCCCAATACTCCGTTGATGCGCGACGAAGACGTGACCAAGATCCCGCAGACGTAGGGGATTGTCGCAGTTGAATACTGGCTGGAACACGACTGCGCATGAGACGGGATGTCTGGGCCGCCACGAAAGCGGACTCACGCAGATGCAGGACGCAGGGCCTCTCGACCAGACTGCGTAGCAAGTGCTACGATTCCCCCGTTCAAAAGAGATTCAATTCATCGCACAAGGAAAATCCATGCGCAGCTTGCCCTGCTCTCTTCTCGCCCTCGCCCTCACCGTCACCCTTGCCCACGCGCAGAGTGCTCCACCGGCAACACAGGCTGCACCAGACGTGCAGGCAGCTCCGGGAGCACCGGGGGCACCGGGAGCACCAGGCGCTCCGCGGCGTCCCGCCCAGCCACAGCAGGCACAACCGACGTACCCTGTTCCGCCAGCGCTGACAGGGCCGGTTACGTTTAACTGCGGAGCGAAGAAGAAGGGCACGACTGTACTGAGCGCAAGCAGCATCTACTCCGATAGCGCTGCGGGTTGGGACCTAAAGACCGCGCCGACGGTGGAGAAAGGAAGCTGCACGTCGGACAAGCCTTTTTACTTCTCCATTCCAGTGCCGGAGGGCAACTACCGCGTGACCGTGGCGTTTGGCGGGCCGGTGGACTCTGTGAACTACGTGCGCTCCGAGGTGCGCAGGTTGCAGTTGGAAAAGATTTCAGTGAAGGCCAAGGGAAGCGTTACAAAATCCTTTGACGTGAACGTGCGCGTGGCGGAGTTCAAGAACCCGGATGGGACCCCCAACAAAGTCCGGCTGAAGCCGCGCGAGTACGGCATTCCCAACTGGGACAATAGACTCACACTGGAGTTCAACGGGACCAATCCCAGCTTCCACTCGATCACCATTACGCCGCTGGTGGGGGCGCTGGCGGAGCCGGTTGTGTATCTGGCGGGCGACTCGACCATGGTGGACCAGGACGGCACGACGTGGTCCGGCTGGGGGCAGCCGCTTCCCCGCTTCTTCCTGCCCGGCGTGGTGATTGCCAACAATGCCGAGTCCGGCGAGTCCTCCACGTCGTTCCAGGGCGAGCAGCGCTTCCCCAAGATTATGTCCACGATCAAGCCTGGCGACTATTTTATCGTGCAGTTCGCGCACAACGACCAGACGATCAATGCGCGCACCAACCAGCCGGCGGTGCCGATCGACCGCTACAAGCAGGTGATGACGGAGTTTGTGAACCAGGTCCGGGCCAAGGGAGCGACGCCGGTGATCGTTACCGCGCAGGAGCGCAGGACCTTCGATGCCAACGGGCACATCACCAACTCGCTGGGCGACTATCCGCAGGCCTCGCGGGACGTGGCAGCGGCCACGCATACCGCTCTGATCGATTTGACGGCCATGAGCACGGTGATGTTCGAGGCGATGGGGCCAGACACCGCGCTGCTGGCCTTCCATGCACCGGACACAACGCACTTCAGCAATTACGGCGGGTATGAGCTGGCGCGCTGCGTGGTGCTGGGAATCATCCAAAATAAACTGCCGCTGGCGAAGTTCGTCGATCCGGCGATGGCCAACTTCGACCCAGCCAAGTTCGATCCGGCTGCCAGCTTCTATCTGCCTATGAGCCCCGAACCGCCCAGGGGCGAGGGCGCCATGGCGCCTCCGGCAAACGCTGCACCGGCGCCACAACCGGCCACCCCGCCAGCCACGCAACCATAGAGCATCTTCGCAACTTAATGCGGTCCGGCAACGTATCTAAGTCACAGCTGTGTTCGACCACTTTGTGCAGCGAGTGTTACGATTCCCCACGAACGAACGAGACCAATTCCAGAAGAAGGAAAAACTATGCGCAGTTTGACTGGCTCACTCCTCGCCCTCACCCTCACCGTCACATTTGCCTACGCCCAGACTGCGCCACCGGCTCCGGACACGGCTCCGGCAGCCCCAGCCGCGCAGGCAGCACCCGGAGCAGCAGCACCAACCGCACCGAGAGCACCGGGCGGGCCTGGAGCACCGCGCGCGGCACGACCTTCTCCATTTGCCTCGGCGACTCCGCAACCTGTGTTTCCCATTCCGCCCGCAATTACGAAGCCGGTGACGTTCAGCTGCGGAGCGGCGAAGAAAGGTGCGACTGCGCTGACCGCCGGCAGTGTCTACAGCGAGAGCGCAGCGGGCTGGGACATCAAAACCACGCCCAAGGTAGAAGGTGGTATCTGCTCGTCGGACAAGCCGTTCTACTTCTCCATGGCGCTTCCGGAGGGCAACTACCGAATCACGGTTGCATTCGGCGGCAGCGACGAGTCGGTGAATACGGTGCGCACGGAAGCTCGCCGGCTGACACTGGAAGGGGTTGAGGTAAAGGCCAAGGCCACGGTGACAAAATCCTTTGACGTGAACACGCGGGTTGCGGAGTTCAACAACCCCGACGGCACACCCAACAAAGTCCGGCTGAAGAGCCGCGAATACGGCAACCTGAACTGGGACAACAAGCTCACCGTTGAGTTTGATGGAACCAATCCCAGCTTCCACTCGATCGAGATTACGCCGCTGGTGGGCGCGAAGGCTGAGCCGGTTGTCTATCTCGCGGGCGATTCCACCATGGTGGACCAGGACATCGATCCCGCCGCCTCGTGGGGGCAACAGCTTCCCCGCTTCTTCCTGCCTGGCATCGTGATTGCGAATGAAGCCGAGTCCGGCGAGACCTCCGCGTCCTTCCAGGGCGAGCTGCGCTTCGCCAAAGTGATGTCCATCATCAAGCCGGGCGACTACTTCTTCATGCAGTTCAACCACAACGACCAGAAGCCGGGCGCGGTGCCGCTGGAGCGGTATAAGGAAATCCTGGCCAGCTTTGCCGCTCAGGTGCGGGCCAAGGGAGCGACGCCGGTGATTGTGACCGCGCAGCATCGCAGGACCTTCGATGCAAGCGGGCATATCACCAACTCGCTGGCGGACTACCCGCAGGCCGCGCGCGATGTGGCCGCGGCCAACAATATCGCGCTGGTCGACCTGACGACGATGAGCAAGGTTCTATATGAGGCGGAGGGTCCCGAGGGTGCTAAGCACCTATTCAATGGCACCGACGTCACCCACTTCAACAACTACGGCGCGTACGAACTGGCGCGTTGCGTTGTGCATGGCATCCGCGAAGCCAAGCTGCCCATCGCCAAGTTCCTCGATCCTACCGTGCCGGACTTTGACCCCGCGAAGTTCGATCCGTTCGATACATTCAAACTTCCCAATTCGCCCAACGGAAGACGTCCGGGCGGCCCGCCAATTCCAGTCGACAACCAGTTGTAGAGATCGTTATTCGCAATCCATGAAAATGCCCACATTGCGCAGAGTGCGATGTGGGCTTTTTACTGTGCTCAGGAAACATCGTTGCGAAGTGCCAGTTCGCTGCTTTCTGTGCTCAGCTTTGGGGTTCTTTGCTGAGCAGCCTGCGATATAGCTCGACGGTTTGGGCGGCGATGGCCTGCCAGGAGAAGGTCTGCTCGACGCGCTTGCGTCCTGCCGCGCCGAACTTCGCGCACAGCGCCGGGTCCGCCATCAAGCGGGCAATAGGTTCAGCCAGATCGCGGGCGAAGCGGGCGGAGTTGAGCGGAAATCCGGTGACGGGGTCGGCGTCGAAGGACACTAAGATTCCAGTGTCGCCATCGACCACCACCTCGGGGATGCCCCCCACCGCGCTGGCCACCACGGGCGCGCCGCAGGCCATGGCTTCGAGGTTGATGATCCCGAAGGGCTCGTAGACCGACGGGCAGCAGAAGACGCGGCAGTGGGAGTAGAGCTGGATGGCCTCGGCGCGGGTGACCATCTTTTCGATCCATACGATACGGCCACCGGCGGTGCGCGCTGCCTCCACGCCCGTGCGCATCTCTGCGGCGATCTCCGGCGTATCGGGCGCGCCCGCGCAGAGCACCACCTGCATTCCGGCGGGCAGATGCTTCACCGCGTCCACCAGATGCACGACGCCTTTCTGGCGCGTGATGCGCCCCACGAACAGGACGTAGGGCGAAGCGGGATCGACGCCATACTTCAGCAGGGCGTCCGTGGCCGAGGTCTTGCGATACTCCGTCACGTCGATGCCGTTGTAGATGACATGCACGCGTGCCGCGTCCACCTGGGGGTAGGCGCGCAGAATATCGTCGCGGGTACCGCGCGAGACGGCGATGATGGCATCGGCGTCGAGAATGGCGGTGCGCTCCATCCAGGAGCTCATGGCATAGCCCGAGCCAAGCTGCTCCGCCTTCCAGGCACGCAGCGGCTCCAGCGAGTGTGTAGTCAGCACAAACGGAATCTCATAGAGCTTTTTGGCCAGAAAACCCGCCATGGCCGCGTACCAGGTGTGAGTATGCACAATGTCGATCTGCGCGAGGTCCTTCATCTGCGCCAGGTTCAGGGCCAAGGCATCGACGGCGGTCTTGAACTTAGCGTCGGTTCCGGCGGTGACCTCCGGCGGCGGCCGATCGCCACGCACATGGAGGTTGCCCTGGTCGAGATGCTGCGTGCCCCAGCAGTGTACCTCGACCTCGATGAGGCGGGCGAGCTCGCGGCTGAGGTACTCCACATGCACGCCTGCTCCGCCATATACCTCGGGGGGAAACTCCCTCGTCATCAAGCCAACCCGCATCGCATTCTCCAGTTTGTCAATTCGGATTTCCTCGCAACAGGATACGCCTTGAAAGATGCGTTCCCCATGAGCTAACGTGATTGGCCAGCCCGGAGAGCGACAAAACCACCCGCAGTCAGCAATAATGGGTGCGCCGAAACTCGCAACACGCGGCAGCCGTCTTTCCAAGATAGCCCGCTCAAGGATCGACGAACGAACCAGAGACACTGCCAACCACCAGCTTGGAGAACCCCATGAACCGGCAACTGCGCACGCACACCCTCCGCACGCTTCTCACTTCCCTGCTATCCTGCACCGCACTTGCGCTTGTATTCGCTCCGGCGCATGGCGCCCAGACGGCGGCAAAGCCCGCTGCTTCGGCAAAACACACGGCATCCGCCACGACGAAGCCCGCTGTAGCCGCCGCATCGACCGCCACACCCTCCCTTGCGGTCATACACGCCGCCTTTGCCAATCCGCCGAACGACACACGGCCCATGGTTCGCTGGTGGTGGTTTGGCCCGGCTGTGGTGAAGCCTGAGATCCAGCGCGAGCTGCAGCAGATGAAGGCCGACGGCATTCAGGGCGCGGAGCTGGCCTTCGAGTATGCCGAGGTGCTGGACGACCCGGCGAAGGGCCTGAAGAACCTTCCCTTCCTCTCGCCGGAGATGCTGGACGATGTGACCTACGCTCAGGCCGAGGGACGCAAGCTGGGCCTGCGCATCGACTTGACGCTCGGCTCCGGATGGCCCTACGGCGGCCCCAACACCCCGCTTTCCGAGGCCATCACAGACATCCGTGTAACCCAGGTCCCTGTGCCCGCCGGCGCTGCTTCCGTCGCAATGCCCAGCCTGCGCGAGGGCGAGTCGCTGATTGCCGCGGACACCGCAGACGTAGTTGCAAGCTCGCCGGAACCTGCACCAGCTCCAGCAGCAGGAGGAGGCTTTGCAGGTCGCGGTGGGCGTGGAGGGCGCGGCGGCCCGGTGGCAGCCAACTACGACCCTAGCAGCGCCAAGCCGCTCACTGTCTCCGGCAACACGGCCGCAGTCACACCCTCCGACAAACCGCGTACAGCGCTGTTCTTCATCCAGAGCCATCCCAGGATGCAGGTAAAACGCGCCGCGGTGGGGGCCGAGGGCTTCGTGCTGGACCACTTCTCGCACGACGCGGTATCGCACTATCTGCAGAAGGTCGGCACGCCGTTGATCGGCGCGTTCGGCTCGACGCCGCCATACGCCATCTTCTCCGACTCGCTGGAGGCGGGAGGCTCCGACTGGACCCCCAATATGGCTTCCGAGTTCCAGAAGCGCCGCGGCTACGATCTGATTCCCCACCTTCCGGAGCTGGCCGCCGGGGGCAGCGTCGCGGCCGACACCGTCCGCCACGACTACGGCGAGACGCTGACCGACCTGGTGAACGAGAACTACCTGACGCAGCTTACCGACTTCGCCGTTTCCCATCACACGAAGTTCCGCTCGCAGAGCTACGGTGAACCGGCGGTGGACTTCTCCAGCCAGAACATTGCCTCGCTGGCCGAGGGCGAAGGGCCGCAGTGGCGCGCCTTCTCCACCCTGCGATGGGCCACCTCGGCCAACCATGTGTACAACCACGTGGTCACCTCCGGCGAGACCTTTACCTGGCTGCACTCGCCGGTGTTCCGCGCCGTCCCGCTGGACATGAAGGCCGAGGCCGACATCGACTTCATCATGGGCGAGAACCAGATTATGTGCCACGGCTGGCCGTACTCGCCCCCAGCGGGCGAGGTGCCGGAGCCGGGCTGGAGCCTGTATGCCGCCGCCGTCTTCAACGATCACAACCCGTGGCACCCGGTGATGCCCGCCGTGACCGCCTACATCGGACGCATGAGCTACCTGCTGCGGCAGGGCAAGCCCGCCAACCAGGTCGCCGTCCTGATGCCGACCGACGATGCGTGGGCGACCTTTGCGCCGGGCCGCGCCTCGGTGACCGCGGACATGGGCCGCTATGTGACCCCGGAGCTGATGTCCACCCTCCTCTCTGCCGGGTATAACGTCGACTTCATCGATGCCAAGGCCATCAACAAGGTTGGTCTGGGCACCCACCAGATTCTGATTCTTCCGAGCGTGGAGCGCATTCCGGTGGAGACGCTGAAGAAGATCGCCTCCTACGTGGCCGGCGGAGGCAAGGCGATCGCGTACGGTCGCCTGCCTACGATGACGCCCGAAGGTCAAGCGCTTGGCGATGCGGGCGCCGACACCTCGGAGATCGCGCTGATCCCCGATGCATCCAGCCTCACCCAGGCACTGCACAACTCCGCAAAACCCGACTTCCAGATCAGCGCGACCGACGAAGCAACGGTGACGCACCTCGGCTTCATCCGGCGCAAGCTGCCCAACGCCGACATCTACCTGGTGGTCAACACCTCGAACCAGCCGCTGGATACTTCGGC
Source organism: uncultured Acidobacteriaceae bacterium (assembly GCA_963834805.1). Classification (GTDB taxonomy): domain Bacteria; phylum Acidobacteriota; class Terriglobia; order Terriglobales; family Acidobacteriaceae; genus Edaphobacter. The sequence goes on along the minus strand of CAWIDB010000007.1, from coordinate 659,682 downwards.
AACCTTTGCCACCACGCACAAGTTTGCGGAAGAGTGGGATGTAGACACCGCGAGCGTCTCAGCCGCATCGGCAACCGGACAGAGCATCCATCTGGACGCCTACGGGTCGCGCGTCTTCGTCTTCAGCGACACGCGTTCCACAGCCAAGGCCGCAGCAGAGCCATCGCACCAGTTGGCCGACCTGAGCAGCGACTGGAAGGTCCGCTTCGCGGGCCTCAACAAGAGCGTCGATGAAGCGGCACCCAGCGACTGGATTGCCGATCCGTCCACGATTCACTACTCCGGCGAAGGCATTTATACGCGGGACTTCACGCTGTCCGCCGCGCCCGCCGGCCCAGTCTTCCTGCAGCTTGACGGGGGCAAGGCGGAGCCCATCCCCGCTCGCACCGCGCACATTGCAGCGTACTACGATGCGCCAGTGCAGGCGGCTGGACTGGTCATTATCAACGGCAAATCGGCGGGAGCGCTATGGCACCCACCCTACCGGCTCGACGTATCCAAGCTGCTGAAGCAGGGCGTGAACCACATCGAGATCGATGTGTACAACACCGCGCTCAACGCCTGGTCGGCACTGCCGCCGCGCGACTACAAACCGCTGATCGACAAGTACGGCGACAAGTTCCAGATGCAGGACCTGAACCTGGTGGCACCCGTTTCGTCCGGCCTGTTCGGGCCCATCCACCTGGTCAGCGCGGAGAGCAAATGATCCCAAACGACAAGTCAATCAGGAAACGGCATAGCTTGCAGGAACCCACCTCTCGTTTCTGAGACGTGGGTTCGCCTTGCTAGACTCAGACTGGAATATTTTTGTTCGCGATCACCTTCTCCTTCACCGCATGCCTCTAGGAACCTACGCGCGAATCAGCGCGTACTTTGCTATTAATTGCTAATGGCTGAAGCAAACTGTACATCCGCCCCGCAGACCGCCGCCATGCAAGGCCCTAAGTCCTCACTCACTTCAACTCTGCGTCTTGCACTCCTCTTCGCAGCCGTCAAGCTCGCCTTCCAGTTCGCCCTCACCCTTTGGAGCGAGCACATCGGCTACGGCTACTTCCGCGACGAGTTCTACTATCTGGCCTGCGGCCGGCATCTGGCCTGGGGATACGTCGATCATGGTCCCATCGTCGCCCTGCAGGCCCGGCTCGGCGAACTTCTCTTCGGCGACTCCGTTTTCGCCATCCGCATCCTCTCCGCCGCAGCCGGCGCTGCGACTGTCTTCCTTACCGGCGTCCTCGCCTGGGTGCTCGGCGGCCGCCGTCTTGCGCAAGCCCTCGCCATGTTGGGCCTCATCCTCTGCCCGCTCTACATTGGCATTGACGGCTTCCTGTCCATGAATTCCTTCGAGCCAGTCTTCTGGATGGCCTGCGCGCTCGCTCTCCTGCTGCTGCTACGGGGCCGCTCGCAGCGCCTCTGGTGGCCTATCTTCGGTATTTCAGCGGGCATCGGTTTGCTCAACAAACCCTCCATGGCCATCTTTCTGATAGCAGCCGCTCTGGGCCTGTTGATCACTCCCGAGCGTCGGGTGCTGCGCTCGCGCTGGGCCGCGGTGGGCATCGTTCTGCTGCTGGCCATCCCCCTGCCCAACCTTCTCTGGCAGGTCCACAATCACTGGCCCACCTACGAGTTCCTGCACAACGGCGAGGTCAGCCACAAGAACCTCGTCCTCGGCCCGTTCCGCTTCTTCCTTGCGCAGTTCGTCAACCTGGGGCCACTCAACGCTCTGCTTTGGATTCCCGGCATCGTCGCCTTGCTCCGTGCCAGGTCCATCCGCAACACGCGCTGGCTCGGCCTGGCCTACCTCATCTTCTACCTCTTCATGTTCGCGCTGCACGCCAAGGACTACTACCTCATCGCGATCTATCCCATACTCTTCGCCGCCGGCGCCGTCGCCTGGGAGCACCGGTTTACCGCCTCCCATGCAATCCAGCACAATCGCACCGCAGCCTTCCCCGTTTTCGAATCCATTCTGCTCATCACTGGCCTCATCACCCTCCCCATGAGTTCGCCCGTCTTGCCTCCCGCCGCCTGGGTCCGCTACACCACCGCTCTCCATCTCCACGGAGACAAAATGGAGACCGCAGCCACCGGTCCGCTCCCGCAGTTTTACGCCGACCGCTTCGGCTGGGACCAGGAAGCCAGCATCGTTGTCCGGGCTTTCAGCTCACTCACCCCCTCCGATCAGCGCCGCGTCTGTATCTTCAGCAGCAACTACGGCGAGGCCGGCGCAATCGACCTGCTCGGCCCGCGTCTGGACCCGCATCTGCCCCCCGCCATCAGTGGCCATAACAACTACTGGCTCTGGGGCACGCATGGGTGCGACACCAACCTCGTTATCGCAGTTATCTCCGACACCCCGCAGCAACTCGCAAAAAAATACGAGTCCGTAACCATCGTCGGCCGCATGGATTCCCCCTACGCCATGCCCTTCGAGCATCGCAACATCTATTTACTCCGCAACCGGCGGCGTACAGCTCCCTTCGCATGGGCGGATGAGAGATTTTATTTCTAATCGGCGAATCCGCCTCCAGCCATCGTTGCTGCCGGCAATGCTCTACACTCGTCCTTGTGAAGAAGCACAAACTCGGCCAACACTTTCTTGTCGATGAAGCCGCACGCCAGTCCATTGTTGCCGCGCTGGGGGATGTACCCTCGCGCACGGTAATCGAGATCGGCCCCGGCCACGGCGCCATCACGTCGATCCTGGCGGCGCGCTGCTGTCGTCTGATCGCCATCGAGATCGACCCGACGCTGGCCGCCGAGTTGCGCTTCCGCTTTCGCGAGCAGCCCCACGTCGAAATCGTGGAGGCCGATATTCTCGAAGTGGACCTGGCCGCGCTCATCCAGCCGGGCGAGAACGCCGATGTGGTGGGCAATCTGCCGTACTACATCACCTCGCCGACCCTGATGCGGCTGTTCGCGGCCGGAGCACGCGGCCTGCTGGCGCGCGCCGTGGTGATGATGCAGCGCGAGGTGGCCGAACGGTTGAGCGCCGCGCCGGGTTGTCGCGAGTACGGACTGCTGTCTGCCACCACGCAGTGTTACGCACGCGTGGAGAAGCTGTTCGACCTGCCTCCTGCTGCTTTCTCGCCGCCGCCGGAGGTTACCTCCAGCGTGTTGCGGCTGGAGTTTGCGCCACGATTCCGCGAGCTTGGCGTAGACGCCGCGGGCTTCGACGCGTTTTTGCGCGCCTGCTTTGCGCAGAAGCGCAAGACGCTGGCCAATAATCTGCGCGCGGCGGGACACGCTAGCGGACGGAGCTATACGAGCGCCCGCGGCTATACCTCAGACGAGCTGCGCGCGGCGTGGCCTGCGGAGATTCCATTACTGGCCCGCGCCGAGTCGCTTGCCCTGGAGCCGCTGGCCGCGCTCTACCGCGCACTCGCCCCACTCCGCCGAAGCGCGGAATAATCCTCTACTGCGCACTCTGCCGCGTCTCCGCGGGAACCAGCGTGAGCAGCGCGCTTGCGCGTGTTCGGACGCGCTGCATGACTTCGGGGTCGCCGGCAAGCGAGCGCAGGGTCTCCGCGATGGCTTGCAGCTCGATGGCATGGCCGTCGGCGACCTCGCGACTGAAGGACTCCAGCTCGGTGTCCAGGCCAAGCCGGTCGTAGCGATGCAGGTAGTCGAGCCTGCGGCCCTCGTCCAATGTTTCGGCGATGCCTTCGAAGATGTCGGTGAGGGTCTGGACGTCCTTGTTCTCGGTGTAGTTGTAGGTGCAGGAACCGGTGAAGCGGTCCGCGCCAAGGTGAATGTAGTCGAGTGTCTTCTTGCCAGTGTCTGCAACATTCTTCACCGTGGAGGCACAGGGAATGTTGAAGTGGTTCAGACTGCGGGCAAGGGCAAAGACCTTTGCGGTGGTGGCGGGAGAGACATGAAACGTCTTCAGGGCAAATGGCTGCGGAGATGGCGGAGTATCGGGATGGCCAACACTGACGGGCAACTCCTCGCCACTGTATGCACCCAAGCCATTCTCCGCAATCTCAAGGCGATAGCGCGGCACGGTCAGGCCGGGACGTTCGAATTGAAACGAGATGTCAGCCGGCAGTGAGAGGATGGCTGTTTCCTGTTGCTGCGCCTGCAAGGTTGTGTGAATAGAAAAGAGCAGGAGGGCGAAAGTACAGAAATTGAGACGAGAGCGAAAAACGGTTCGCGCCTGGCGCGAATTACCCACCCTTCGCTCTGCCACCCCAGCGAGCCGAGACCGCTCGCCGGGGACCCCGGTCGCCGCGAAGGATGGGGCACCCAGCAGGACGGCCTGCCAACCAGTAAGCCTCACCGGCCCGCTCCCTGCAGCAGCAGCGTCTGCGCAGTGTGAATGTGGCAGATGGCGATGGCGAGCGCGTCGGCGGCGTCGGGGGAGTCGGGCGGGGCATCGAGCGAGAGCAGGCGGGTGACCATGAACTGCACTTGATCTTTTGCGGCTAGGCCGTAGCCTGTGACCGAGGACTTGATGGAGAGCGGCGCGTACTCGGTGACGGGGAGACCACAGGTGGCGGCGGCCAGCATGGCGACTCCGCGCACCTGGCCCAGCTTGAGCGCGGACTTGGCGTTGGCGGAGAAGAAGACCTCCTCGATGGCGACGCAGTCCGGCGCATGCAGGGTCATCAGCGCAGTCAGTTCGCGGTAGACCTGCGCCAGACGGAGCGGCGTTGTTTCTTTTTTATTGAGCCGAATTGTCCCCGCTGCAATGTGAATGAGCCGCGGCTCGCGCGCGGCGCAATCCATCTCCACCACGCCGTAGCCGGTGTACTCCGTCCCGCAGTCAATGCCAAAGGCCCGCATGGGAGAAGTCTATCTTAGTGGAGGTCCTGGGATGAGAGAGAAAAACTGACTAAGATTATTCCGCTTATTTATTCAGCCGGCCCACAATAAAGTCGATGAGAAAGACCTCAATAATCCAGAAGGCCAGGGACAACAAGGCAAAGACATGGAACGAATGCCATGGAATGATCTTCAAAGCCAATAGAACTACATACGAGATGTAAATGATCTTGGTAGGTGAGAATATCGAGGCAGATAATTTCTTAACTTCTTCCATCATTCCCCTCCATCATAAACTTGACGACATGCCCGCTGACCACATGCCTATACGGGATATGTCATTATCCCCTAGCCTACCGTCTTTTTTGGGATTCCTTTCATAGGGAACTTACTTATACACCCACTGAATATAAGTAGTTACGGGAGCGGTCCGTGGTTACTAAGTCACCCACTACTTCGAGATGCCCTGCAGCGGCGAGCTGGCGGTGGCGTAGAGACGGCGCGCCATGCGTCCGGCGAGGAAGGCCTGGCGGCCTGCGAGGACACCGTGCTGCATGGCCTGGGCCATCAGGATGGGGTCTTGCGCGGCGGCGATTGCAGTGTTCATCAGCACGCCATCGAAGCCGAGTTCCATCGCCAGCGTCGCGTCGGAGGCCGTACCGACGCCTGCGTCGACGATCAGCGGCACCTCGGTGATGAGCTCGCGCAGGATGCGCAGGTTGGCGGTGTTCTGCAGGCCGAGGCCGCTGCCGATGGGCGCGCCTAGCGGCATGACGGCAGCCGCGCCCGCGTCGATGAGGCGGCGAGCGTAGACAATGTCGTCGGAGGTGTAGGGCAGGACGGTGAATCCTTCCTTGACCAGCACGCGCGTGGCCTCCAGCGTTGCCTGAATGTCGGGATAGAGGGTTGCCTTGTCGCCGATGACTTCGACCTTGACCCAGTCGGATAGGCCGACCTCGCGACCGAGACGCGCGGTGCGGATGGCCTCGTCGGCGGTGAAACAGCCGGCGGTGTTGGGCAGAAGAAAGAAGCGTTTGGGATCGATGAAGTCGAGCAGCGACTCGGTGGTGCGGTCTAGGTTGACGCGGCGCACGGCGACGGTGACCATCTCCGCGCCGGAGGCCTCGATGGCAGCCCTGGTCTGCGGGCCATCCTTGTACTTCCCTGTTCCTACGATAAGACGAGACTTGAACGTGCGGCCTGCAATGACGAGAGGTTCCATGAGGACAGTTTACAGTTGCAGGTTGCAGGTTGTCAGTTGCGGGCATAAACACAAAGCCCGCACCAGTGGGGCGCGGGCTCTGCGGCGGTGAGCTGTTGAGATTGACCTGAGGCGTCCTTGCCCGGACGGCCCTCGGCGCAGGATTGCGGAATCGCCGAACTATTTCACAGCCAAGAGCAGGACGCTCTAAGCCTCAGTCACCTCACGTAGCGTTTTGCAACTGTCACTGTCAATTTTCATAGGCTGGACCATCCTCCTTTCCCGTGTAGAGGCAGCCTACGCGCGCTGGTTGGCTGGGGTCAAGTGGTACGCAACCCGTGGGTCTTCGAATCTCCTGCATGCGGTCTTCGGAGGCAGGCGGCTGGTCCGGATATTTCCACATTTCATCCTCCGGAGGGCGTGCCATATATCCTATGGGGATATACTATAAATCGCAGGCTCCGCGGGCGGGGCGGCCAGCCGCAACACGATCAGACCAGGACGGCAACTTTCGCATGACGATTCTTACTCTATTCACGCGCGGCAGCGAAGATCGTAGCTGCATGACTCTCTCCATGAGGAGCCGTGGGCGGCTGGCTGCGTGCTGCGCGGCGGCATTGCTGTTTGGTTGCGCGACCGTGGTTGCGGCACAGGCCGTGGCCGATGCCGATGCGCCGCCGGTGAATCTCGTTCTCGCCGACACGGACTGGCCTACACGTGTGCAGCCCAAAGCTCCAGCCGCAGCCGAACAGCCGGTGGCCCCGACGTTCTTCTCCCACTCCGACGCAACACGCTACTACCTGGCTGGCCAGGCCAACATCATCTTTCAGTCGCACGGGCCGTTCCATTCAGCGTACGAGGGACCGCACAGCCTGCTGGAACGCGGAGAGTACAAGACTTCGTTGGTTGGGACGCTGTATATGGGGGCGGAGCTGGTGCGCAATCCGGCGCGCCACTTTGAGGCGATCTACGACGAGGAGTCGGCGGGCGGGCGCGGCATCAGCGAGGCGTTCGGGCTGGCCGGATTCAGCAATCTCGATGTGGTGCGCAACCCGAGCCTCGGCCCCACCCCCTATCTGGCTCGCGTACAGTTGCATCAGACAATCGGCTTCTCGAGCAAGATGGAAGAGGCAACGCGCGGACCGTTCTCGCTGGCGACCGAGGTGCCGGTGCGGCGGCTGGAGCTGCGCGCAGGCAAGGTGGGGTTGCCGGACTTTTTCGATCTGAACAGTATTGGCACCGATAGCCACCTGCAGTTCCTGAACTGGACGGTGGACAACAACGGCGCATGGGACTACGCTGCCGACACGCGCGGCTACACCTACGGCGCAATTGCGGAGTACGACGACAAGACCTGGTCCGCGCGCTACGCCGTCGCCACCATACCAACGGTGGCCAACGGCATCAATTTCGAGTGGAACCTGCATCGCGCCAACGGCCAAAACATGGAGTTCGAGTGGAGGCATGGACTGCTGGGCGGACTGCTTCCGCCCGAGCGTAAGGGCACAATGCGCCTGCTAGGCTACGTCAACCATGGCAACATGGGCGACTACCGGCAGCAGAACATCAAATTCCTTGAGGGACTGACGGCAACGCCCGACATTACAGCGCACCCACTGCAGAACACCGTGAAGTATGGCGTGGGGGTCAACATGGAGCAGGAGCTGACCGACAACCTGCGGATGTTTGGACGCTTCGGATGGAACGAGGGGCAACATGAGTCCTATGTCTATACCGAGGTCGATCAGACAGTCGAGCTGGGCGGCGACTTTGCAGGCAGGGGATGGGGCCGCGCCAACGACAAGGTGGGACTGACGTTTGTCTCTAACGCCATCAAGCGCGACCACCAGGCGTACCTGAAGATGGGCGGGCTGGGCTTCCTACTGGGCGATGGCAACCTGAACTACGCGCGCGAGGACATCGTGGAGGGCTACTACACGCTGCACACCTGGGGCGGCCTGTTCTACGCGCTGGACCTGCAGTACATCACCCACCCTGGCTACAACCAGGACCGCGGGCCGGTACTGGTGGAGACCGTGCGGATGCACGTGGATTTCTAGAGACGGTTGCCAGTTGCTGGTTGCCGGTTGTTAGTTGAAGGCAAGCGTGTGGGTGGAACGTATACTTCAAACGTGACCACGGCTTCCCTCTTCGAACTGCTTGGATTGGTCCTCGGACTGCTGTTCGGCAGCTTTCTGAACGTGTGCATCTCGCGTCTGCCGGAGCACGAATCCATCGTGACGCCCGGCTCGCGCTGCATGACGTGCGGACATGCGATTCGCTGGTACGACAATCTGCCCGTATTGAGCTGGATTGTGCTGCGGGGGCGATGCAGGGACTGCAAGGCGGGGATCTCGTGGCGATACCCGGCGGTGGAGTTGGCGGTGGGGTTTTGGTTTGCGATGGCAGGCGGCAGAATTTGCCTTAGCTTCGCACCGTCTTTCAACATCGACAATCCAATGGGCTTTCGATACGAGAACGCCGTCGCATCCCTGGGACTTGCGATCCTCGGCTTTCTCCTCATCGGCCTAATGGTGATGGACTGGCAGACGCAGCGGCTACCGGATGCGTTTACGCTGACCGGGATTGGCATCGGCTTCGCCCTCACTTGCGTGCAGGCGTATTTCCTGGCGCCGGGCGAGGGCGACATTGTCATCGACACCACCCACCAGCTTCGCCTCAGCAGTCCGGGAAGCTTTGCGTCACAGGGGAATGTTTTTATGACCGGCCCCGAAGCACTGGTGCTGGGACGCATCGCTGCGATTGCGGGCGCGGCGTTGATCCTGCTGACGGTGCGCTGGGTCTATAAGGCCCTGCGCAAACGGGACGGCATGGGCCTGGGCGATGTGAAGCTGCTGGCCATGATCGCCGCATTTCTTGGCTTCGGCGAGACGTTGCTCGCGCTCTTTGCCGCGGTGCTGGCGGCCAGCGTCTACGGCATTCTGCTGATGGCCCGGCGACGGGCCAGTGGAAGCAGCAGGCTGCCGCTAGGCAGCTTTCTCGCGGGAGGCGGGCTGTTCGCCGCGCTGCTGGGGCCGGCGATCGTGGCATGGTACTCGGGGCTGCTGCGCTAGCGGTTGCGTTGCATGGAACGGAAAACGGGCCCCTTCACTCTGGTCGGCTTGACACTTGACCGCCCCAAAACTAGAGTCAAAGATGCCCCATGACGAGCACCCCATACATATGGAATTACCTTCCGCTGGCGCTCCATATCGCGGGCGCGCTGGGGATTGCCGCTGGGATGGTGGCTGCCTCCTACTTCATCGGCAAGCACAGAACCTACCGCGTTAAACTGGCGGCCTACGAGTGCGGCATGGACCCGGTGGGCGACGCGCGCGGCCGCTTCTCCGTGCGCTTCTACATGGTTGCCATGCTGTTCATCCTGTTCGACGTGGAAGCGGTGTTCATGCTTCCCTGGGCGGTGATCTTCCGCCGCCTACCTGGCATTACAGGCTCGGCGATGTTCGGCTTCTGGGAGATGCTGGTCTACCTCGGCTTTGTCGCGGTGGGCCTGTTTTATGTGTGGAAGAAGGACATCATGAACTGGTCGTACGACCGGGGAGACCAATAGATGTACGACCCAGCGAGCGCGCTGATCGGCAAAACCGATGTCTTTGCGGCGATGGCGGAGAACCCCGCGGTGGTGGCTCTGGCCGAACTGGCCACGGATGCGAAGTTCGACCGCAATGAGCTGACGATTACGGTAGGCCGCGAGAACATCGTTGCCGCGTGCGAGGCCGTGAAGGCCGCGGGATACAACTTTTTCGAGGATGTGACGGCGGTGGATTGGTATCCACAGGAGCCGCGCTTTCAGCTCTCGTACCACATCGTGTCGCACAGCCTGAAGCAGCGGCTGCGTCTGCGCGTACTGGTCGACTCGGGCGACGCGAGCGTTCCGTCCATCACCTCGGCGTGGCCTTCGGCAAACTTTTACGAGCGCGAGATCTTCGACCTCTTCGGCATCGACTTCCCCGGCCATCCCCGCCTGACGCGCATTATGATGCCCGAGGACTGGCAGGGCCATCCTTTGCGCAAGGACTACCCGGTGGAAGGCTACCGGTAAGACAGGCACGAGGTTCAAGGTTCAAGGTTCGAGGTTCGGGACAAAGGCATACAACCATGGCAGGCATCGATGCACCCGACAGGATCACCCCCGGAGTGGAAGACGTCGTAGCCGGCGCGAAGCTGCACGCCGGCACGGGCGCGAGCGAGCACTCCATGGTGCTGAACATGGGGCCGCAGCATCCGTCGACCCACGGCGTGTTGCGCGTTGTGATCGAGCTGGACGGCGAGATCGTGGTGGCGTTGGCGCCTGACATCGGCTACCTGCACACCGGCATCGAGAAGACCTGCGAGGCCAAGTTCTACCAACAGGTAGTCCCGCTGACCGACCGCATCGACTACCTGTGCCCGATGACCAACAACCTGGCCTACTGCCTTGCGGTGGAGAAGCTGCTGGAACTGGAGATTCCCGAGCGCGCGCAGCTCATCCGCGTGCTGCTGAACGAGTTGACTCGCATCCAGTCGCACCTGGTATGGCTGGGCACGCACGCCATGGACATTGGCGCGCTGACCATGTTCCTGTACTGCTGGCGCGAGCGCGAGGCGCTGCTGCGCATCTTCGAGGCGGTCAGCGGACAGCGCATGATGACCAGCTACTTCCGCATTGGCGGCCTGGCGCTGGAGCCGCCCAAGGGCTTCTTTGAGACGATTCAGACGTTCCTCGACGACATGCCCAGCAAAATCGACCAGTATGAGGGTATGCTGACCGGCAATCCCATCTTTATGGGCCGTCTCAAGGGCGTGGGCATACTCTCTGCGGCGGACGCGGTTGCGCTGGGCGTTACCGGGCCGCCGCTGCGCGCCAGCGGCGTGGACTGGGACCTGCGGCGCGATATGCCCTACTCCGGCTACGAACGGTTCAAGTTCGATGTGCCCGTCAGCAACGACGGCGATGTGTGGGCGCGCTATACCGTGCGCATGCTGGAGATGCGCGAGTGTGTGAAGATATGCCGGCAGGCGATGGGGATGCTGGAGGGCCTGCCTCGCGGAGCGGACGGAAAGCCCGGGCCGATTGTGGCCGACGCGCCCAAGATAGTGCTGCCCAACCGCGAGAAGATGAAGACCGAGATGGAGGCGCTGATCCATCACTTCAAGATTGTGACGGAAGGATTCGCGGTTCCCGCGGGCGAGGTCTATCAGGCCGTCGAAAGCCCGCGCGGCGAGATGGGATACTACGTCGTTTCGGACGGGACGGCCAAGCCCTACCGCGTACACATGCGCAATCCTTCGTTCGCCACGCTTCAGGCTCTGGAGACGATGTGCAAGGGACGGCTGCTGGCGGATGTGGTCGCGGTGATTGGCAGCATCGATATTGTGCTGGGGGAGATCGATCGATGACGGATTCAAAGGCAATTGACGGCGGAAGGTTACCTAAGGCAGCCCTAGTCCCCAAAGTGACGGTCCAATACCTCGAAGCACTGCGCCGCGAAAGACATTCTCTGCGCGGATGGCTGCGATGGATGGCTTACTGTGCAGCAATGGCGGTTCTTATCTCTGCTATATCATTCACCACGATGAATCGGGCACTCAAGATTTGCCTCGCAGTCCTGGCCTTTGTGGTTTGCACCTTATTGAACGAACGTAGTTGCAAGCGCGCTGCCCAAAGACAGTTGTATCTCAGGAAGCGGACGGCGGGTTGATCGTGACGGTCCATTGCGAACTCTGGATTTCCTGGGTGTCCTTGCTTCGGTCTTATGTATCTGCACATGGACTGAATTGTAAGAAGCAAGCAGTCATCGAAGTTGAAGCAGAAGAGGTCGTAGTGCGGTACGGCGGTAAATGGATTCGCTTTACGCATGGCGAAATGGCAACGAGCGAGGGCAGTAAAATCCCTTTCGCCCTGAATGAGGATGGAACGGTAATGTTGGACGGTAAGATGGACGCGATGGATTTTGCAGCAGAACGGACGACACGGGAGCTAATGCAGTGAGCAAGATTGCCAAATCGATCTTTACGCCGAAGCTGGCCGACTACTTCGACACGCTGGTGACGATCTATCCGGTGAAGCGCTCGGCGCTGGTCCCGATGCTGCTGTATGCGCAGGACGAGATCGGCTATGTCTCCGAGGCGGTTATCCAGGAGATTGCCCAGCGGCTGGACCTCTTTGACCTCGACGTGCGCAGCGTGCTCAGCTACTACTCCATGCTGCGCACGAAGCCTGCCGGGAAATACAACGTGCAGGTATGCACCAACATCAGTTGCATGCTGCGCGGCGGCTACGAGATTCTGGAGCACTGCAAACGCAGGCTGGGCATCGAGAACAAGCAGACCACGGCGGACGGACAGTTCTCTCTGGAAGAGGTGGAGTGCATCGGCGACTGCTGCTCCGCCCCGGCCATGCAGGTGAACTACGAGTTCCACGACGAGCTGACACCGCAGAAGGTGGACGAGATCCTGAATGAGTACCAGAATGAGTACCCGAAAAGGATTATCGATTGAGCAAGACGAACTTCTCCGCGTACATCGGATCGTCGAAGACAAGCTCGACGGAGCCCTTTGTCGCGGCAACAATCTTAACGCCGGGAGCGATGAAGAGTCTTGGCAGGTACTCAAACAGCACTGGAATTAGGCCGGCGGTCAGGGCGCCTGCGATGACTGCAATTCCACTGGAATACCACGGGAATTGTCTTGGATGAGAATGTTCGATCACGGGACCGAGGAAGACCATCACCGCGCCGCCGAGGATTGCGGGCAGATATTGAACGACTTTTATAGTCCAGCCGCAACGCCGGCAGAAAGGAATTTTGATCCCACGGTTGTTGTTCTTCAGAAGACTCATTCTGGCCATACGCAACTTGACATTAGTTTCGACAGTTGCAATGCCATCGTTGATTTTGAAGATTGGCTTGGTCAAACGCAACTTGACCATGGTATTGGCTGGCGCGCTTCCGCAACGCGGGCAGGTCTCCGGAAAGCGCGCCGAGTCGCCGGTCATTTGCACGTGGCCATCGGGCAGGCGGACCACGCAGGGAGCGGCTGTTCGCACACGAAATTGAGCCGTGGTTGTGCCTAGAACTTCGTCTTTCATCGGTTGGCCCAGAGCAATGATGTCTGCGCCTTATAATCAACGGTAACCCTGCAAATCGCAAGCGAGATAAATGCCGCGACTGGTCTCCCATCCCGATGAAGTCATCGTCCTGAAGCGCAGGTTTGGCCAGGGCGCGACGAAGATCGACCGGTACATCGAGCTGGACGGTTACGCGGCGGTGCAGAAGGCCCTTGCGCAGGGAGCGGAGGCAATGCCGGGGTGGATCATCGACACCATGAAGGCCAGCGGGCTGCGCGGGCGCGGCGGCGCGGGATTCCCCACCGGGATGAAGTGGAGCTTTGTGCCGAAGACCTCGGCCAAGCCGAAGTATGTGCTGGTGAACGGGGACGAGAGCGAGCCGGGGACGTGCAAGGACCACGTTCTGTTCCGCGAGGACCCGCACGCGATCATCGAGGGTGCAATGATTGCGGGGCTGGCCATCGGGGCGAAGATGGGATTCATCTATCTGCGCGGCGAGTACCGCTATCTGCTGAACATCATGGAGCGCGCGGTGGCCGACGCCTACGCGCGCGGCTTCCTGGGCAAGAACATCTTCGGGTCGGGCATCGACTTCGACATCATCACGCAGACCGGCGCGGGAGCATACGAGGTGGGCGAAGAGTCGGCGCTGATGGAGTCGTTGGAGGGCAAGCGCGGTGTGCCACGCATCCGTCCGCCGTTCCCGGCGGTTGTCGGCCTCTACGGCGGGCCCACCATCATCAACAACGCAGAGACCATCGCCAATGTGCCGCATATCCTGCTGATGGGCGGCGAGGCCTACGCGCGGCTGGGCACGGAGCGCAACGGAGGAACGCGGCTGTTCAGCATCAGCGGCCACGTGGAACAGCCCGGCGTCTATGAGCTGCCCATGGGCTACTCGCTGCGCAAGGCGATCTACGAGGTTGCGGGCGGAATCAAGGACGGCAAAGAGTTGAAGGCTGTGGTGCCGGGCGGCGCGTCCTGTCCGGTGCTGCGCGCCGACGAGATCGACATTGGCCTGGACTTCGACCAACTTGCCAAGTGCGGATCGATGCTGGGTTCGGGCGGGATTGTGGTGCTCGACGAGACGGTATCGATTGTCGAGTTCGCGCTACGCACCATCCAGTTCTACCAGCACGAGAGCTGCGGCTGGTGCATTCCCTGCCGCGAGGGCACGGACTGGATCAAGAAGACGCTGACCCGCGTGTATGAGGGCGGCGGCGCGAAGAAGGACATCGACACCGTGCAATATGTCGCGGAAAACATGATGGGCCGGACCTTCTGTCCGTTTGGCGACGCAGCGGCGATGCCAACACTTGGCTTCGTGAAAAAATTTCGTAAGGAGTTTGAGGACTATATCGACGGCAAGAAGGCGGGAACGCCGGTGATGACGGAAGAGAGCAAATTAGTTGGTGCGGGACATTGAGCAATCGCAGCTTGCTGATTACTATCCTGCTCACGAGTATCTTTGCACTATATGTGCTCGGCGTTTTGATTCACTCTAGGATGCAACACCGAAGTGCAGACCAGAAGATATTGATTCAGAAGTCGCAGCAGAACTGAACGCAGCAGGAGCAGGGATTTTTGATGGCTGATGTAACCATTACCGTAGACGGCAGGAAGATCACCGCACCCGCGGGCTCGCTTCTGATTGAGGTCTGCAAGGACGCGGGCATCGAGATCCCTGCCTTCTGCTACTATCCCGGCCTATCCTTGCAGGCGGCCTGCCGCATGTGCGTCGTCCGCCAAGAGAAGGTGCCCAAGTTGCAGACCGCATGCACCACGCAGATCGCCGAGGGCCAGGTTTTCTACACCGACGCGCCGGAGGTGGTGCAGGCGCGCAAGGCCACGCTGCAACTGCTGCTGGGCAACCATCCGCTGGATTGCCCGGTGTGCGACGCGGGCGGCGAGTGCGAGTTGCAGGACATGACCTTCAAGTACGGCGCGGCGGACAGCTTCTACGCCGAGCCGAAGAACCATCGCGAGGAGCAGAAGTGGTCTCCGGTGGTGTACTTCGATCGGCCGCGCTGCATTCTTTGTTATCGCTGCGTGCGCGTCTGCGGCGAAGGCATGGACGTGTTCGCGCTGGGGGTGGAGAACCGCGGCTCGTCGTCCATCATCGTGCCCAATGTGCCGGCGCAGCTCTCACCCGACTCGCTGGCCCACCTGGACTGCGAGCAGTGCGGCATGTGCATCGACATTTGCCCGGTGGGCGCGCTCACCAGCGGGGCGTATCGGTACAAGACGCGGCCGTGGGAGATGAACCACGTTGCCACCATCTGCACCCACTGCGGCGATGGATGCAAGACCACGCTTGGCGTGCGCTCCACGGCGGATGGATCGCAGATTGTGCGCGGCGACAACCGCGACAAGTCCGGTATCAATGGCGATTTTTTATGCAACAAGGGACGTTACGCATTCGATTTCGCCAATAGCAGCAAGCGCATCACGCAGCCTCTGGTGCGCCAGTCCAATGGCGAGTTGAAGGCGGTGAGTTGGGAAGAGGCGCTCACCCGCGTGGGCGCGAAGTTTGCCGAACTGCTGGATACGCGCGGCGGCAGGAGCTTCGGCGTGATCGGCGGCAACCGCCTGACCAACGAAGAGGCCTACCTGCTGCAGAAGTTCGCGCGCTCCATTCTGCACACCAACAACATCGACCACCATCGCACGGCGGACTATGCTGCCTTTGCGCAATCGCTGGCCGGGACCGCGGGCCGCGCGGCGTCGCTGCGCGAGACGCTGACCGCAAAGGCCGTGCTGATGGTGGGCGGGGACCTGACCAACCAAAGTCCGGCCACCGCGTGGAACCTGCGCAGCAACGTTCGCCACAACGGAGCGAGGATATACATCGCAAACACCGCGGAGATCAAGCTGCGCCGCCAGGCCAAAGTATTCCTGCAGGTGGCTGAGTACGGCTATGGAGCGCTGGCAGCCTACCTCGCCGGTGATGACTCCGCCGCCCATGCCGCCTCAACAGACAGTGCAGCGCTGGCCAGCTTTCGCGGCGCAGTCAGGAGCGAAGAGTCACTGCTGGTCCTTATCGGCAACGAATTGCGCGGTGCGGAGTTGAGGCGCCTGATCGACTTTGGGTTGACGGTTCCGGGTGCGAAGTTCGCGCTGCTGGCCGACTACGCCAACTCGCGCGGCGTCTCCGACATGGGCCTGCTGCCCGACCTTCTGCCCGGCTACACGCCCATTGGCCCCATCGACACCGAGGACCCTGCGAGCCGAATCGCACTTGAGTACCACTCGCCCACCTCGCCTGGCCTCGACCTACTGGAGATCTTCGACGCCGCCGCATCGGGCAATCTCTCCGCGCTCTACGTGGTCGGCGCCAACCCGGTCGCGCGCTACGATGTCGATCCCGCCACGCTCAAGGACACCTTCGTGGTGGTACAGGAGATGTTCCTCACCGAGACCGCGGCCCTGGCCGACGTGGTGCTGCCCGCCGCGAATCTCTACGAAAAATCGGGATGCGTCACCAACAGCTACGGCGACGTGCAGCAGGTGAAGAAGGCCGCCGATCGATCGGGCGTGCGCAGCGATTTCGAGATGATGGTGCGCATCGCCGACAAGATGGGCGCAGACCTACACAAGCTGGTTCCGTTCGGGCCTGCCACAAACAGCGCAGGGACCCGCGCCGACATGGGCCAAACGCGCGGCGCGGAGTCTGGCGAGGCCGATCGCCACGCCGTGTGGCTGACCGCCAACAACCTGGAGCCGCGCCTCAGCCCCTTCGATCCGGGCGCCATTCTCGACGAGATTCAACGGCTGGTCCCGGGCTACAGGCTGCTGCGCCTGCAACTGCTCTCGGGCAACGACCAGCATCTGTCGCCCGCGGCCGCGCCATTCCGCAACGAAGAGGGGATGGTGCAGATCGGCAACCGCCGCGACCTGGTGCTGCCGGCCAACGACACGCTCTTCACCTCCGGCTCGCTTGGCCGCTACTGCGCGAGCCTCAACGAACTGCAACAGAACCGGCCACGGCAATCGCTGATTCAGATCGACACCAGAACAACAGCAGACTAGACACAGAGAGACCCCTTGAGCCACCTAAACGAATTCGAAGTTTTCCTGCTGCTGAGCGCGCTCAAGGTGGCGGTGGTGCTGGTGATCCTGCTGCTGGCGGTGGCCTACACGGTGCTGCTGGAGCGCAAGCTGCTGGGACACATGCAGAACCGCTGGGGGCCAAACCGGGTCGGCCCCTACGGTCTGCTGCAGCCGCTGGTGGACGGCGCCAAACTCTTCCTGAAGGAAGACATGATGCCACTGGCGGTGGAACGTCCCCTGTTCATTCTGGCGCCTATCATCGCGCTGGGCTGCTCGCTTATCTCGATTGCCGTGGTGCCGTTCGGCGCGGTCACGCGGGTGCAGGGCGTGGACCTGTTCCAGATCGCCAACATCAATATCGGCCTGCTGGTGGTCCTTGGGGTCACGTCGATCGGGGTCTACGGCATCACGCTCTCCGGCTGGTCGTCGAACAACAAGTACTCCCTGCTCGGCTCGTTGCGTTCCACGGCTCAGGTGATCAGCTACGAACTTGCGCTGGGGCTGTCGCTGGTGGGCGTGGTGCTGCGCGCGCAATCGCTGAACCTGCGGGTCATCGTGGACAGCCAGGCAGCGCACGGCATGCTCTCCTGGAACATCTTCGGCGGCTTTCAATTCGTCGCTTTCTTCATCTACCTGATGGCAGCCTTCGCCGAGACCAACCGCGCGCCCTTCGACCTGCCCGAGGCAGAGAATGAACTGGTCGCGGGATATCACACCGAGTACAGCTCCATGAAGTTCGCCATGTTCTTCATGGCCGAGTACGCCAACATGATTACGGTAAGCTGCGTGGCCACGCTGCTGTTCCTGGGCGGCGCAACCAGCGTCTTCGGACACAGCTTCGACGGCTTCCTCAACACGCCGGTATGGAACGCTATCTTTCCGGTCTGCTGGTTCGTGGCCAAGGTCTTGGCATTTCTCGCTCTCTATATATGGGTGCGCGGCACGCTGCCGCGCTTCCGCTACGACCAGTTGATGAGCTTCGGCTGGAAGTTTCTGCTGCCGCTCGCCATGGCCAACATCGTCGCCACCAGCTTTGTCCTTGCGGTGCGGGGATAATTCCGCGCTGCTTTACAATCACTAGGCACCCGATCGTCGCTGCGCGCTGTAAACCAAGGACCAACGGAAGCTCATGCAACTGGCACTCTTCATCGTATTCGGAGCACTGGCACTGGGCGGGGCATTGAACCTGCTGTTGCAGCGCCATCCCATCCACAGCGCACTGTCGCTGGTGGTGGTGATGATGTCGCTGGCCGTGCTGTACTGGTCGCTGGGCGCGGAGTTCCTCGCAGCCGCGCAGGTCATCGTCTACTCGGGCGCCATCATGGTGCTGTTCGTCTTCGTCATCATGCTGCTGAACGCGGGCAAGGAGGAGCACACGCAAGGCAGCAGGGTGGCATACTCGGTTGGCTTCCCCGGAGCCGCGGCCATCTTCTGCCTGCTCAGCTTTGTTTTTCTTTCGGAGCGAGGCGCGATGAAAGCCGCTGACATCGGCGGCGACCTCAGCAGCGCGGTGGACAACATCGCCCAGCTCAGCGCAATGCTGTTCACCCGCCAACTGCTGCCCTTCGAGGTCACCTCAGTGCTGATCCTGGTGGCCATTCTGGGCGCGGTTGTCCTCGCGCGGAAGGAACAATAGCCATGACTATTTCCTTTGCAAGCTGGATCGCAATCATCGCTGGCATTTTCACTGCTTTTATCGGCGTATTCGCGTCCGGCTCATGCCGCAAGAAGAGAAAGGAGAAGTAATGGTGCCCACCGCGTACTACCTCATCCTCGCAGCCATGCTCTTCTCCATCGGCATCGCCGCGTTCCTTATCAAGCGCAACGTAATTACCATCTTCATCTCCATCGAGTTGATGCTCAACGCCGTCAACCTGACCTTTGTCGCCTTTGCGCACATGTGGCACCAGGTGAGCGGGCAGATTTTTGTCTTCTTCGTGATGGTGGTCGCCGCCGCCGAGGCCGCGGTCGGGCTCGCCATCATCCTCTCCATCTTCCGCACGCGCCAGACGCTGAACGTCGACGAGATCGACCTGATGAAATCATGAACCCCATGCCCGCAAGTTATATCTGGTTCATTCCGCTGCTGCCCTTCGCCGGCTTCCTGATCAACGGGTTGCTGGGGCGAAGGCTGCCGCGCGCCGTCGTCGGCACGGTGGCGCTGCTCTCGACCGCGCTGCCCGCCGCGCTCGTCGCGTGGCTGTGGATGACGATGTGTGCCGCTGGCGCACCGAGTTCAATCGAGTCGGTGTTTCGTCCCTACGGACATGAATGGATCGCCATCACCGGCTTCCACGCCGACTTCGCCTTCACCGTCGATCACCTCACCCTCATCATGCTCGCCGTGGTCACCGGCGTCGGCTTCCTCATCCACATCTACTCAGTCGGCTACATGGGCCACGAAGAGGGTTACTGGCGCTTCTTCGCCTATCTCAACCTCTTCATGTTCTTCATGTCGGTTCTGGTGCTGGCCGCCAACTTCCTGCTGCTCTTCGTCGGCTGGGAGGGCGTGGGCCTCTGCTCGTACCTGCTGATCGGCTTTTACTTCAAGAAGACCTCCGCCGCCAGCGCCGGCAAAAAGGCCTTCATCGTCAACCGCATCGGCGACTTCGGTTTCCTGCTGGCAATGTTCCTGCTGGTCGCGCACTTCGGCAGCCTGGGCTTTACGCAAGTCTTCGGCGCCATCGCGCAGCATCCGGAGTGGCAGGGCGCGCAATTCCTCACTGCCATCGCGTTGCTGCTGGTGCTGGGCGCGGCAGGCAAGTCCGCGCAGATTCCGCTCTACATCTGGCTGCCCGACGCAATGGAGGGCCCCACGCCGGTCTCCGCGCTGATCCACGCGGCGACGATGGTGACCGCCGGTGTCTACATGGTCGCGCGCTGTCACGTGCTGTTCAATTGCTCACCCGCCGCGCTCACCGTGGTCGCTTGCATCGGCGCAGCCACAGCAATCTTTGCGGCGTCCATCGGCATGGTGCAGCACGACATCAAGCGCGTGCTGGCCTACTCGACGATCTCGCAGCTCGGTTACATGTTCATGGCCTGCGGAGTGGGGGCCTACGCCGCGGGAATCTTCCACCTGCTGACGCACTCCTTCTTCAAGGCGCTGCTCTTCCTGGCCGCCGGGTCCGTGATTCACGCGCTCTCCGGCGAGCAGGACATGCGCCGCATGGGCGGCCTGCGCACGCGCACTCCCATTACCTTCTGGACCATGAGCGCGGGCGTCTTCGCCATCGCGGGCATTCCGCCGTTCTCCGGCTTCTTCTCCAAGGACGAGATTCTCTACCGGACCTTCGCATCGAACAACCCGCTGCACATTGTTCTGTGGCTCATCGGCCTCGCCACTGCCGGAATGACTTCGTTCTACATGTTCCGCCTTTGGTTTAAGACCTTCTTCGGCGAACCGCGCATCGATCCACACGCGAACGCACATCACAGCGTTCACGAGTCGGGCTGGGTAATGCTTTTCCCACTGGTGGTCCTCGCGGTCCTATCCGTGATTGGCGGATGGATTGGCATCCCTGGCGCACTAGGCGGCGACAACAGAATCGAGCACTTTCTGGATACTGTCTTCGCGAACGGCACGGCCAGCGAAGCTGCGGCTGCGACGACCGGGCATGGTCTTGAACTGGTCCTTGCACTCATCTCGGTCCTGGTTGTGCTGTCCGGCTTTTACATCGCATACGTCTTCTACTATGAGAAACCGGGCACCGCTGCCGGACTTGCGGAGCGCAACCGCACGGCCTACAACCTGGTCAAGAACAAGTACTGGGTCGACGAATTCTACGGCGCGTTTCTGATTGCACCGCTGCTGATGTTTACCCGCGTCGTACTGGAACTGATGGTCGATCGTGGTCTCGTCGATGGTTCGGGCGCAGCAGCAGGGGCCGGCACGCGAGGCCTGGCGTGGATCGAGCGCAAGCAGATTTCCGGCAACATCCGCTCCTACGCCGGATGGCTGGCCATCGGCGCAGCAGCTGTGATTGCCGCGATGATCTTCGGCAACGTGGTGAAGGGACACCTGTGAGGAGACGATGAATATCGACCACATCATTCTGACCCTCATCGTCTTCGTTCCGCTGGCCGGCGCGCTGCTGCTGGCGCTGTTGCCCGACCGCGGCAAGACCATGCAGTGGGTCGCGCTGGCAGTCACGCTGGTCACCTTCGGGGTTACGCTGCATCTTCCGTTCCACTACTCGTACGCGAGCCAGGCGGGCGGCTTCCAGTTCGAACAGAATGTGCCGTGGATTGCCGCTCCCGCCATCCGCTTTCACCTGGGCGTGGATGGCCTCTCGATGTGGCTGATGGTGCTGACCGGCCTGCTGGCGCCGCTCGGAGTGCTGATCTCGTGGCGCGCCATCGATAGCCGCAAGAAGCTCTTCTACATTCTCTTCCTGCTGCAGCAGGTTGCCATGATGGGCATCTTCGTCTCGCTCGACCTGTTCCTCTACTACGCGTTCTGGGAGATGTCGCTGGTGCCGATGACGATTCTGATCGCCATCTTTGGACGCAGCGAATACCGCCGCCGCGCGGCAATCAAATATTTTCTCTACGCGTTCATTCCATCCGCGCTGCTGCTGGTCGCGATGCTGTGGGTCTACGCGCAGACGGGGACATTCGACCTGCCCGCGCTGTCCGCGCTGGCGGCGCAACACGCGATCTCGCCCAACCAAGCCGCGCTGTGGCTGGCATCGCTTGGCTTCCTTGTGGCTTTCGCGGTAAAGGTACCCATCTTCCCGCTGCACGGATGGCTGGTGGACGCCATCTCCGAGGCGCCCACCGCAGCCGTCATGGTGCTGGCGGGCAAGACCGCGCTCTACTCCATCCTGCGATTTTCCTTCTCCATCTTTCCCGAGCAGTCGCACCGCATAGCACCGTTGATGATTGCGCTGGCGGCCATCGGCATTGTGTACGGCGGACTGCTGGCGCTGGTACAGCACGACCTGAAGAAGCTGGCGGCCTACTCCACGCTGGGCCAGCTCAGCTTTATCGTTCTCGGCGTCTTCACCTTCACCATCGCGGGACTGGACGGAGGCATCTACCAGATACTGAACGAGAGCCTGGCGGGAGCGGCCTTCTTCATGCTGCTCGGCCTGCTCTACGAACGCTACAGCACCTACGACATGCGCCTGTACGGCGGCCTGGCGCAGAAGTTGCCGTGGGTGGCGACGATGTTCTTCGTGGTATCGCTCTCCATAATCGGACTGCCCATGCTAAACAGCTTTGTGGGTGAGTTCCTGGTCCTTACCGGCTCCATGCAGTCCTGCTTCGCGCACCATCATCTATGGACGGCGATTGCAGCCAGCGGAATTATTCTGAGCGCGGCCTATATGCTGCGCATGATTCAGCGCGTCTTCTACTGCGAGCTTGGCCCCAAGCCGCAAGAGATCGCAGGCTGGGACCTGGACGCGCGTGAACATCTGGCCCTGTGGCCCATGGTGGCGCTGTTCCTGGCGATGGGCCTCTTCTCGCCGCTGTGGATGCGCGCCATCGACAGCTTCGGCGCGCCCACGGCCAATCGCTTCGCATCCGCGCAGATCGCGCAGCCCGCCGACAACGCGGCCATGCGGACAACTTCGCCTCAACCCACCGCAGGAGGCGCGCGATGAGCCTTCCCGTCTCCGTGACCGCGCTGCTGCCCGAGTATGTGCTCACCCTCACGGGTGTCATCATTATGATGATTGAGGCGGTGCTGAAGCCCGGCACAAGCCGCAAGCCGCTTGGCTGGCTGGCCATCGCGGGCACCACGGCCAGCGGGTTGATCGGCTTCTATCAGCTGCACCTTGGCGTGCTCACCGCCTTCAGCGGCAGCATTCAGGTGGACGGATTCAGCATCTTCTTTCACCTGCTGATCGGCGCGGTGGTGGTGGCCACGCTGCTTGGCTCGCTGGATTTCTTTGAAAAGAATTCGGGCGAGTACTTCGCGCTGGTGCTGTTCGGCGCGGTGGGCATGATGCTGATGACCTGCTCGGTGGAGCTGTTGATGGTCTTCGTCGGGCTGGAGATCTCCTCGATTTCTACCTATATTCTGGCCGGATTCCGCAAGGGCGAAGGCACGGCTGTGGAGTCGTCGATCAAATACTTTCTGCTGGGATCGTTTGCCACGGCGTTCTTCCTGTATGGCATCGCGCTGGCATACGGAGCGACGGGTTCCACCGGCATCGCCGCCATCGCCGCCGGACTGGGCGCGAGCGCGACGCCGCGCATGGCCTTCCTGGCGCTGGCCATGATGATCGTTGGCCTGGGCTTCAAGGTATCGGCCGCGCCCTTCCACCTGTGGACGCCGGACGTCTACCAGGGAGCGCCCGCGCCGGTAGTGGGGCTGATGGCGACCGCGCCCAAGGCCGCCGCCTTCGCGGTGCTGCTGCGCATCACCTTCTGCGGCTTCCCGACGATGCAACATCGCTGGTCGCTGCTGCTGTGGGGGCTGGCCGCGCTTTCCATGACCATCGGCAACCTGGGAGCGCTGAAGCAGACCGACGTAAAGCGCATGCTTGCCTACTCCAGCATCGCCCACGCGGGCTACCTGCTGGTGGCGTTCACCGCGTTTCCGCCGGCGGGCATTGCCGCAGCCTGCTTCTACACCGCCTCCTACGCCGCGATGAACGTGGGGGCCTTCGCCGTGGTGACCCAGGTGGGCGGAACCAAAGAGAAGCTGCGCAGCTTTGAAGATTACAGAGGACTCGCGATGCGGCGGCCCGTGCTGGCCGCTCTGCTCGCCTTCTTCCTGCTCTCGTTGATCGGAATCCCCTTCACCGGCGGCTTCTTCGGCAAGTTTTACGTCTTCAGCGCCGCGTTGCAGGCTGGCCGCGTATGGCTTGCCGTCATCGGCCTGATCAACAGCGGCGTCGCCTGCTACTACTACCTGCGGCTGCTTGGTTCGATCTACACGAAGCCCGCGGAGACTACGCCGGAAGCAACGGTTGCCCCGGCTTCCGTGGTCAGCATACCCGCGGGCATCGGCCTTACGCTTGCCGCGGCGGCCACGCTGATGCTGGGCATTCTGCCCGGCCACATTCTGGACATGGCCAACTACGCCAGTTCGGACCTGCGCACACCCTCAGCAAGTGCACTGCCTTCCACGCCCTCCGGCGACAGCGTATCGCTCTCAGGCCAGCCCCGGTAGCAGTCTTAGCGACCGCATCACAGCCGCTCTGATCCAAGAAATCGGATGGGCAACGAACCGGTGTGGCCACCATCACATACCAAATCGGTTGCTGTGGCATTACAATTTCAGGCGCACCTGCACCCCACATTTAATCCTGTCTGTAAATCCACCCGCGAGCGTGCCGACCGTGACCTCTCTGACCGCAAGACCTCTCCGTTTCCTTCTCATTTCCCTCGTCATTCTGACCTACTTCGCCGCGACTGGCCGTGCTCTGGTGGCCCCTCACATAGTCACCGCCGATCGCATCGCTGATGCCGATCGCATTGCGCAACTGGAGAAGCAGGTGGCCGAGAACAAGGCCGCATCGGCAGCCTCCGCGGCAGCAGCGGCAGCCGCCACGGCCACCGCGCAATCCACCGGCGACAACGCATGGGTGCTGACCAGCGCGCTGCTTGTGCTGATGATGACCGGCCCTGGCCTGGCGCTGTTCTACAGCGGCCTGGTGCGCAAAAAGAACGTACTGGGCACCATGATGCAGAGCTTTGCCATGATGGCCGTCATCACGGTGCTGTGGGTTGTATGCGGATACTCGCTGGCCTTCGGGCCGGGCAATGCCTATATCGGCGGGCTGCACAACGCGTTACTGCACGGCGTGGGGCTGACCCCGAACCCAGCCTACGCGCCCACCATCCCCGAGCAGAGCTTCATGATCTACCAACTGATGTTCGCCATCATCACTCCGGCGCTGATCGCCGGGGCCTTCGCCGAACGCATGAAGTTCTCCGCCATGCTGCTTTTCTCGGTGCTGTGGGCCCTGCTGGTCTACAGTCCCGTGGCACACATGATCTGGGGCGTCGGCGGGCTGTTGAACGCGGCCGGCGGAGGACGCTTCCCCACCCTGGACTTTGCCGGAGGCACCGTGGTGCACATCACCTCGGGCGTCTCGGCGCTGGTGACCGCGCTGTATCTGGGCAAGCGGCTGGGAATCTCCAAGGAGCCGCCCGCGCCGCACAGCATGGTCCTATGCTTTATCGGCGCGGGGCTTCTATGGGTGGGCTGGTTCGGATTCAACGCGGGCAGCGCTTTGGGCGCTGGTCCGCTGGCCACCAGCGCCTTCGTCAACACGCAGTTCGCGGCGGCGGCGGGTGCAATCAGTTGGGGCGCAGCGGAGTGGATCCGCAGCGGCAAGCCAAGCGCTCTGGGCGCGGTCTCCGGCGCGGTGGCGGGACTGGCGACTATTACCCAGGCAGCGGGCTTCGTGCAGCCGCTCTCGGCGGTGCTGATCGGGCTGATCGCTGGGGCCGGCTGCTTCTTCTTCGTGGTGAAGGTGAAGGGCTGGTGCGGCTACGACGACTCGCTGGACGCATTCGGCGTGCATGGCATCGGCGGAACGATGGGCGCGCTGCTGACCGGAATCTTTGCCAGCTCGGCGATCAACCCCATCTTCGGCAAGGACACTCTGGGCCACGCAAGGCCCACCGGCTGGGTGGACGGCAATCCCGTACAGGTGCTGCACCAGTTGATCGCAGCCGGCGTTGCATGGAGCATCGCCATCGTGGGCACCTTGGCGATTTTGTTCGTCGTCGATCACATGGTCGGCCTGCGCGTCAGCGAGGACGAAGAAGAGCAGGGACTGGACCTGTCGCAGCACGGAGAGCAGGGCTACGACTGGGAGGGCAGCACATCCTAGATCGTTCGCCGAAGGGAAGAAGCACTGGAGCCAAATGCAGGCTCAGTAGCCGTTGGCCAGCAGGGCTTCGACGGTAAGTGGGCTCTTGGATGCGTCGGCCAGGTCGCGGGCCTCGGCGTATTTGGCCATCACATCGACCTCGATGTTCACCTCCATCCCAGGGGCGAGCGTGTGCAGGTTGGTGGCCGAGTAGGTGTGGGGCAGGATGGCGATCCAAATCTCCGTGCCCTCGATGCCGGCGACGGTGAGGCTGATCCCCTCGACGGCGATGGACCCCTTCAGAACCACATAGCGCATCAGCGGCTGGGGCAGGCGCAGGCGGACCACCCAGTCGGTGAGCCCAGCGCCGGCGTGCGACGCTTTCGGCTGCGCTGCGTTGGCCGAAGTCCAGCCGCTTTGGGCGAGGTCCGGGTGACTTCCGGCAGTCACCGGCTCGATTGCCAGCAGTGTGCCGGTGCCGTCGACGTGACCCTGGACCAGATGTCCTCCCAGCGGCGAACCGGCCGCGGTGGGCAGCTCCAGGTTGACCAGCGAGCCCGGGAGCAGGCGGGAGAGCGTGGTGCGCGCGATGGTCTCAGCGGCCAGGTCGGCCGAGAAGCGGGGAGGAACCGCAGCGGGCTCGATGGCCAGCGCGGTAAGACAGACGCCGCTGACCGCGACGCTGTCGCCCAGACGCAGCCGCTCGACGATGCCCGGAGCGGCAAGGGTGAGCCGTGCCGCGCCCCCCGTGGGGGTAAACGAGAGCACCTCGCCGGTGGTTTCAATCAGTCCGGTAAACATATCTCTAGCCTAGCTCATCTGTTTGTCCGCGTGCCGCATATCGCGCCACGGCATCGCCTCCAGACGAACCTTTTACGCAAACAGAATTGACCATTCCTTCATTCCATTCCCACCACGAGTGCGGTACTCTCATAGAGCCGTATATGCCTGAGAAGAAACAATCCGCTGCGCACTTCAGCCGTGCCGGCCAGACGGCTACGGGCAAGCAGAACGCGCGGAGGCCCCGCAAAGGCAAGTCCCTTGCCGACGCTCTGAAGCCGGAGGCGAAGAAGGTCCCCAAGCCGGAGCCGGAGAGCCTGTTCTTCGACCGCGACGAGAGCTGGATGCTGTTCAACCAGCGGGTACTGGAGGAGGCGGAGGACGCCACGAACCCGCTGCTGGAGCGGGTGAAGTTCCTGGCCATTACGGCGAGCAATCTGGACGAGTTTGTGGAGATCCGCGTGGCCAGCCTGCTGCAACGGATCGAGGACGGCTTCGACCAGCCGCAACGCCCGGACGAGGGCGGGCTGACGCTACAGCAGCGGCTGGACCGGCTGAGCGTAGTGCTGCACAACTTTGTGGACGCGCAGTACACGTGCTGGATGCGGAAGCTGCAGCCCGCGCTGGCGGCGGAAAAGATACGCATTCTGGATTGGAACCAGTTGGACAAACGGGCGCGCGAGTATGCCCTCCACTTTTATGAGAATGAGGTTGATCCGCTGCTGACGCCGGTCAGCATCGACCCCTCGCACCCCTTTCCGCGGGTGCTGAACAAGGCGTTGTGCATTGCGCTGCTGCTCCACTCCAAGCGCCGGTCGAGGACCCTGCCCCGGCCCATCGCCGCGCTGGGTGTGGTGACTGTGCCGCGCGCCCTGCCGCGCCTGGTGCCACTGCCCAGCGAGAAAGGATGCTTCGACTTCATCCTGCTGCACAAACTGATTGAGTCGCAGGTGGAGCGCATGTTCCGCGGCTACCAGGTGCTGTCGCACGCGGCCTTCCGGGTGACGCGCAACAGCAACCTGTACCTGCAGGAGGAGGAGTCGCGCAGCATGCTAGAGAGCGTGCGGGCGGAGCTATACAACCGGCGCAAGGGCGACGCCGTGCGCATGGAGATCGAGTCTGCCGCGACGCCGGAGATCGTGGAGCGGTTGCGCACCAACTTCGAGCTGGAGCCGTGGCAGGTCTTCCGAACCGAAGCGCCCGTAAACCTGACGCGGCTGATGGCCCTGCCGGGGATGGTGGCGCGGCCCGACCTGAAGTACCGCGAGTTCCATGGACGCCACTACCACCTGGCGGCCAAGTCGAAGAACCTGTTCGACGAGCTGCGCACGCGAGACATTCTGCTGCACCACCCTTTCGACTCGTACACCACGGTGGAGCAGTTCATCGAATCGGCGGCGATTGATCCGGCGGTCGTCAGCATGAAGCAGACGCTGTACCGCACCAGCGACAACTCTCCGCTGTTCAAGGCGCTGACCGAGGCGGCGCAATCCAAGGAGGTGACGGTAGTGGTGGAGCTGATGGCGCGCTTCGACGAGGCCTCCAACATTCGCTGGGCGCGGGAGATGGAGGACGCGGGAGTGGGCGTCTTCCTGGGCATACTGGGGCTGAAGACGCACTGCAAGCTTGCGCTGATGGTGCGGCGCGACCCGGACGGCGCCATGCGGCGCTACGCGCACCTGGGCACGGGGAACTACAACTCGGTGACCGCGCGGCTGTACACCGACATCAGCCTGCTGACATCGCGACCGGAGATTACTTCGGCGATCCAGTCTGTCTTCCGCTACCTGACAGCCGAGTCGGAGGTGGAGAGCTATGCGCCGCTGCTGGTGGCCCCTCTGACGCTGGCTCCAGCGCTGCTGCAACTGATTGAGCGCGAGACGGAGCACGCCAAGGCGGGAAGGCCTTCGGGGATCGTGGCCAAGATGAACGCCCTGCTGGACCGCGCGACGATCGAGGCGCTGTACGAGGCATCGAAGGCGGGGGCGGAGATCGACCTGATCGTACGCGGCATGTGTACGCTGCGGCCTGGCGTGAAGGGACTGAGCGAACGGATCCGGGTGCGATCGATTGTGGGACGGTTTCTGGAGCACAGCCGCATCTTCTGTTTCACCAACGGCAACCAGCCGGAGGTGTTCTGCGGCAGCGCGGACTGGATGCCGCGCAACCTGGTGGAGCGCTCCGAGGCAGTCTTCCCCGTAGACGACCCTGCTCTGTCGGCACGGCTGCGCAACGAGATACTGGCGGCGTATCTGGCGGACAATACCAAGGCGCGAGTGCTGCAGCCCGACGGAAGCTACGTACGCGCGCCGCGCACCGGCCCCGCCTTCAGCGCGCAGGAACACCTGATGCAGCTCTCAGCCACGATGACCAGTTGGTAGATTGCCTGCGCAGCTTAATGCCACGGATCGCGCAGAAGGCCGGCGACGCTGAGGTCCGCGCCGAAGTTTGTGCGCGTACTTCCCTGCAGCGATTGTTCCAATAGAGACGGCGAGACACCACCGGCGGCGAATGGAATTGAGCCTTCTCCCAGCGCAGACGGAGCATGGAAGAGCACGACTCTGTCGACCAGTTTTTGCGCGAGGAAGGAGCCATTCAACTGCGGGCCGCACTCCAGCAGGACGGAGATGATTTGCCGCGACGCGAGGGACGCTAGCACCGCGCCGAGATCGAGCAGTGTTTTCTGCTGCGCGGTGCGAACGACCTCGACACCGGAGGCCTTAAGTGCGGCAACGCGATCCTGCCCTGCGTGCGCGCCGCAGAAGATCAGTACGTCGTTCTGCGCTGAGCACACAAGCTGCGAGTCCAGCGGCGTGCGCAGGCGCGAGTCAAGGACCACACGCAGCAGTGACCGTCGCCGTGGCAGACCGCTGCGGTCCGTGAGCAGCGGATCGTCGGCCAGCACAGTGCCGATTCCGGTAAGGAGTGCATCCGACGCGTGGCGCATGCGCTGCACCTCGGCGCGCGACTCCGGCCCGGTGAGCCAGTAGGGCTGGCGAGCGGTCCGTGCGGAGGCAGGCGGCGCAAGCATTCCATCCGCCGATAGCGCGGCCTTCAGCGTCACCAGAGGACGGCCGGTGCGGATGAAGCGTGCGAAGGCGTCGTTGATGGCGCGTGCCTCAGGTTGCAAGACTCCGAGCGCAACTTCGATGCCAGCCGCGCGCAGACGGGCAATTCCGCGGCCACTGACCTGGGGATTGGGATCGACTGTGGCGACGACGACGCGCCGCACACCAGACGCGATCAGCGCATCGGCGCAAGGGCCGGTGCGGCCCTGATGGCTGCAAGGCTCCAGCGTGACATACGCGGTCGCGTCATGCGCTCGCTCGCCGGCGAGCCGCAGCGCAACGATCTCCGCGTGGTCTTTCTCGTCATAATAATGCGCGCCCTCGCCGACGATCTGGCCCGCGCGCACCAGGACGCAGCCCACCTGCGGATTGGGCGAGGCAAGGCCTACCGTTGCGCGCGCCAAATCCAGCGCGCGGCGCATGAATCTCTCGTCAATCTCGAGCTGAGCGTCCGTCTATCCCTCCATATACCTTGAACCTCGAACCGCGAACCTTGTACCTCACACCTGCACTACTTCATCATGGAGTCGACGAAGGCGGCGCTGTCGAAGGGAAGGATGTCTTCCATCTTCTCGCCGACGCCGACGAACTTCACGGGCAGGCCAAGCTCGGTGGCGATGGCCAGAACGATCCCGCCCTTCGCCGTGCCGTCGAGTTTGGTCAGCACAATTCCGGTGACGCGCGCCGCCTCGGTAAATAGCCGCGCCTGCTGCAGGCCGTTCTGGCCGGTGGTGGCGTCCATCACCAGCAGCGTTTGGTGGGGCGCGCCGGGGACCAGGCGTTCGGCGGTGCGACGCATCTTGTCCAGCTCCTTCATCAGATCGGACTTGGTGTGCAGGCGGCCTGCCGTGTCGACGATGAGCACACTGGTGGAGCGCGCCTTGGCCGCGCTACACGCGTCGTAGAGTGCAGCCGAGGGGTCGCCGCCGGTTTTGGTCTTGAGGATCGGAACATCGCAGCGCGCGGCCCAGACCTCAAGCTGCTCGATGGCCGCGGCGCGAAATGTATCCGCCGCGCAGAGCAGCACGGAGCGGCCCTGCGCAACGTAGTACGCCGCCAGCTTGCCCGCGGAGGTTGTCTTGCCGGTGCCGTTGACGCCCACCATCATCACGACCTCAGGCGGAGCAGCGGGAGGCGCATCTTCAGTCGCCACCGCATCGAGCACAGACTTCAACTCGATCTTCAATAGATTGTTTAGCTGCTCGCCACCCTCGATACCCTGGCGCAGGCCGCGCTGGCGCAGGTTCTCGATGATATTGCCTGCGGTGGCGCTGCCGATGTCGGCTGCCAGCAGCACCGACTCCAGCTCGGCCAGCGAAGTCTCATCGACCTCGCGGGCGAGCGCCAGCACCGAGCCGATCGACTCGGAGAAGGTGTCGCGGGTGCGCGCCACCGCCTGCCGCATGCGGTCGAAGAGGCCGCGCGTCTGCGAATCCTTGCCTTCGTCCGTGGTCCCGGAGTCTGGCCCGCGCTTGCCAAAGAGAGAAAAAGCCATTTGAGTCTAGTTTAGCAACCGGAGACGGCGCGCCGCTTCTACTCGTCCTTGCCGGGACGGGTCATCAGCTCGTGGATGGCCACTTTGGGGCTCTTGCCGCGGTGCAGGATGGCGTCCATCTGCTCTGCGATGGGCATCTCGACGCCGTGGCGCGCGGCCAGCCCAAGCGCAGCCGCGGTACTCAACACGCCCTCGGCGACCTTGCCGTTCATCTGCTGGAGAATATCGCCCAGCTTGCGGCCCTTGGCCAATTCGATGCCGACCATGCGGTTGCGAGAGAGCGATCCGGTGCAGGTGAGCACCAGGTCGCCCAGCCCGGAGAGTCCGGCCAGGGTCTGCCGCTTTCCGCCGCAGGCCACGGCCAGACGGGTGATCTCTGCGATGCCGCGCGTGATGAGCGCCGCCGCCGGGTTATAGCCCAGTTCCAGTCCATGCACCACTCCCGCGGCCAGAGCGATGACGTTCTTGAGCGCGCCGCCCAGCTCCACGCCGGTGACATCCTCATTGGTATACAGACGCAGCGAGGGCGAGCTGCAGGCCCTCTGGATGGCGCGGGCGACCGGCGGCGATCCGGCGGCAACGATCGCGGTGGGAACCCCGGCGGCGACCTCGGCAGCAAACGACGGCCCGCTGAGCACTCCGCATGGGTTGCCGGTCAACGAGGCAATAACCTGCGACATGCGCAGCAGGCTGTTCTCCTCCAGCCCCTTGGTGGCGCTGACCACGATCTGGTCGCCCGTCAACACGGGAGCTATCTTTTGCAAGACACCGCGCAGATGCTCCGACGGAGTGACACAGAGCACAATCTCCGCCCCCTCGACCGCAACCGCTAGGTCCGGCGTGACCAGCACATCCTGTGGAACGGTGTAGCCGGGCAGGAAGAGGGAGTTGACTCCGGTGCGCTTCATCTCCTCGGCCAGCTCGGGCAGGAACGACCAGAGCACAATCGAGTTCCCTCCGCGGCGCGCCAACGAAATGGAAAGCGCCGTGCCCCACGCGCCCGCACCGAGAACTGCAATCCGGCTCATGCCTCCGCCTCTCCTGAACCATTTTTGCTTTGCGATCCAGGGCGAACCCCGAACCGACTCTCCGTGCCGCTCATCAGCCGCCGTATGTTGCCGTGGTGCTTCACGATGATTAGCAGAGGAATAAAGATAAAGCCGAACTTCACCATGGGCGTGCGCTGGGCGACAAAGTAAAAGCCAAAGAGGGGAAAGGTTGCCGAGCCGACCATCGACGCCAGCGAGACGTAGCGCGTCATGGCGAAGACCATGGCAAAGACCAGAAGAATCCCTAGCGCCGAGGGCCAGGTGAGGGCGAGGAATACGCCCAGCGCGCTGGCCACTCCCTTGCCTCCGCGAAAGCCCAGCCACACGGGAAAGACGTGGCCCATGACGGCCGCAATCGCGGCGGCCACCTGTACGTCGTAGACACCCGGCGCAAGATGACGGGCAATCACCACGGCGGCATAGGCCTTGCCAATATCCAGCAGCAGGGTCACCACGCCGAGTTTGGTGCCGCCGGAACGGGCCACGTTAGTGGCGCCGATGTTGCCGCTTCCCTGCTCGCGAATGTCCTCTCGGCGGAAGAGGCGCACCAGAATATAGCCGAAGGGGATGGACCCCAACAGATAAGCGATCGAGATGGAGAGGACCCAGGGATTCATGGAAGGCTTATTTCTTCACCTTCAAGAGTCTATCAAGCCGGGTAAGATTGGCGAGTGCTGGATGAGCGCGAGCAATCACATCCTCTCTAGGAGGCTGCGGCGCAGCAGCTCCAGCGCGTGCTGGCTGGCCCATAGGCGGACCCGCTCGCGGTCGCCGGAGATGTTCAGCTCGGTGACCGAGGTGCCACCGGTGAGGCCAGCGTACGCTATTGCCACATAAACCAGACCGATGGGCTTGGCGGCGTCCGGCCCCGGCGCTCCCGGCCCCGGCCCGGCGATGCCTGTGATGCCGATTCCCACGGACGCGCCCGAGCGGCGGCGAATGCCCTCGGCCAGGGCGCGCGCCACCGGCTCGCTGACCGGCCCCTCGCTACGCACCAACTCTTCGGGGACCTCGGCGAAGGTGGTCTTCAGGCGGTCGGCGTAGACCACCGCGCCGCCCAGAAAGTAGCGCGAGCTGCCGGGGACAGCGGTGAGCCGCTGGGCCAGCAGGCCTCCGGTGCAGCTTTCGGCGGCGGCCAGGGTCATGTGGCGCAGGCCAAGCATCAGCAGGACGACCTCTTCCAGCGACTCGCCATGCGAGGAGAAGATGGCCTCGCCCATCTCCTGCTCGATCTTCTCGGCCAGCTCGTCCACGCGCGCCTGCGCCTCGGCCTCGGTCGGCTTCGCGCAGACGAAGTGCAACTGGATCTCGCCCGAGCCGGCCAGGATGGTGGTGTCCACGTCTTTGAATTTTTTGTAGATGGGCGCGGTGCGCGCGTCCACCTTCGACTCCGGCAGCAGCGCCATGCGCAAGATGCGGCGCGCCATGTGACGTTCCGGCAGCGTGGCCGCGAGTCGCGGGCGGCACTCCGCCTCGTACATCGGCTCCAGTTCTTTGGGCGGGCCGGGCAGCAGGACCACGATCTTGCGGTGGCGTCCCACTACAGTGTCGATGTACTGGCCGGGCGCGCTGCCGTTGGCGTTCGGCATCACCTCCGCGCCGTCGATCACGTCGGCCTGGCGCGCATTGTTCTCCGGCATCACCATGCGCCGCTCGGCAAAGCGCTTGTACATGACGGTGAGTAGCTCGGCGTTGCGCCGCAGCCCCACGCCGAGTGCAGCGGCCGCAGCCTCGCGGGTGCGGTCGTCCTCGGTGGGGCCGAGGCCGCCGGAGAAGATCACAATGTCCGCGCGCTCCAGGGCAACCCGCGCCGCGCCGGTCAGGTCCTTGAGGTTGTCGCCGACGATGGTCTTGAATGCGACGGAGACGCCCAGCTCGTTGAGCCGCGCCGTCAGGTAGAGCGAGTTGGTGTCCTGCCGGAAGGGCGTCAGCATCTCCGACCCGGCGGCAATAATCTCAGCAATCATGGATTTGTTCTACGCTGACAATCCTACCTTGCTCTACCCCTTCCTCCAATCCATCACCGGATAAAGCTATACGGTCAAATCCGTGAAGCCCGACAATTTCACGGGGGCGCTATTGGGAAATTCCGCCACTAGAGTAAGAGAGCCGCCCATGGCTTCGACAGAACGCTTCAACGTCGACAGATGAATGTCCGCCCGTTTCTCGGAGCGCGAAACTTGCTCCTGCTTCACTCCCAGGGCCTTCGCCAACTCCGCCTGGGTGATCTTGCGGGCCTTGCGAAGCTCGCGCATCGTCATCTCTTCGGAGATGAGCTGGCTGACCCGCTTCGCAATTTTCCGGCGCGAGCCGGCTGGCTGCGCCTGAATCATTTCCTTTAGGGTCTTCATCGCTTCTTTCCTTTCTTCCCACCTTTTTTAGCGGGCGCCTTAGCGGTCTTTTCCTCGGCCTTCAACTTCTCGACGTGCCGCGAATATCGTTCATCGGCCTTCTCGATCAGACGCTTATAAAACTTCTTCTCGCTCACACCCGTCTTGTCGCCGGCCACCAGCAAAATCGCTTGGCGCTTCGGATCGAACGCAAACGCCACGCGCCACTCTCCATCCGCTGCCTCGAACCGCAGTTCCTTCATGTTCGCGTGGCCGGAGCCGTGCAGCTTGTCTACATGAGGCCGGCCTGTCTCCGGACCGAACATTTCAACAAAGCTTGCTTCCGCCAGCATTTCGTCCTTCACTTCCTGGGGGAGCTGGTTGAACTCCGGCTCGAACTCGTCTAAAAACCTTACCGTCCAGCTCATTGATTATGCTCCTCGGCGCATATGCTGTCAAGCGCATATCGCCAGTTTTGACTATTCACGCGGCAGGGATCGATCCAAGGGAATTTGGTGTCCTGCCGGTAGGGGGTGAGCATCTCCGACCCGGCGGCAATAATCTCAGCAATCATAGATTAGTTCTACGCTGTCAATCCTACCTCGCTCCACCACTGCTTCCAATACCTCGGCGAGATTCGTGACGTGAACTGCGTTTCCCGGTATCGAGGGAACGGCTGCGGCGCTAGACTGACCTTGGATGCCGCTTCTGGACAGTGATCTATTTGCAAACTAAGGGCAGCCGAAATGAATTTCCTGCATCGGAGAACTAAGTGAACACAGAAGAAACTCAAGGAAGAAACGACTCTGAAGAGAAACGCATTTCCACGATCATCGCCGACATAATTGTTGGAAAACAGTCCGTTCTGGAACTGTTGGAACCGGTGGCAGATGGTGACTATTGGGCTGCCGTGCAGAGTCAACGTCTATTTCTAGTGCTCACGAGGGATGTGGAAGTATTACAAATACTGAAGAATGAGTTAGAGACCGAAATCTCACGTTGCGGAGGATCTGATTACTCCATACCGAAGGAACTGGCATTCAAAGATGGTAAGCGCCGTTTCAATGTGCTTATGCAAAAACGCGCTAAGGTCTTTAACGGAAGCTCCTTACTGTCTGGAACAAATTTTTCCGATTGTTTGTCTCAGTACTTGAAACTTCTTGCGCACGTCGAAGCACTCTGGTCAAGTGCATGCGAACTTTTCAGATCAGGCACACTCCATCTTTCTGCGTTTGTGTCTATATTGGTGATCGAAGAGGTCGGCAAACTAGCGAATTTAGCACAGGAATTGGTTGCGTTTGACATACCTCGCAAGGCGAGCAAGGCCGTTATCGATCGGGATCACCGTCGTAAGCACATCATTGCTGTACTGTCAGGAGCGCTCATCAACGCTCGTCTTGACCGGGTTCTTGGTAAGAATGTGGTCAAAAAACTCTTGCATGAGGTGGAAAGCGACGGTTTTGAGAAAACTCGGCAGAACTGCCTCTACATTGACCTATATGAAGGTAATCCTGTCACACCTGAAGAGCGAGTTGGCGCCGAGCGCGCTCAAATGCTGGTTGTTCTTGCTGGAGAACTGATGGCGGAAGTCTTGGGGCACTTTCCATGGGAGTTCGATCGGATGTTGGAAAACGTGATCACGTTTGAACGAGAGATTGGGTTGCCAGAAAAGAAGATCACTAGATCGTAACTGCTTAGCGCGGACGCCATCGCCTTTGATAAAGATAGTCAAAGGCAGCCCTTGTTACGCGTGATTTGACTCGCTTGTTATCCGCAAAAAGCCTGGACATCGCCGGCAGTACTCGCATTTTAGGCTTTGCAAGCATTGCTAGAACATAGGACAAGGCTATAATCTCGAAGTGTATCCAC
Source organism: uncultured Acidobacteriaceae bacterium (assembly GCA_963834805.1). GTDB lineage: Bacteria > Acidobacteriota > Terriglobia > Terriglobales > Acidobacteriaceae > Edaphobacter. The sequence continues at coordinate 623,233 of CAWIDB010000007.1, read as the reverse complement.
GACACATGATTGAATGCAGCAGGAACATAGATTGGTCCATTGCTCTCCCATAAATCCCCGTCCGTATGTCCTGGCCGAGAGTGAGAATATTCAGAGATTCCACTGAACGCGCGTCGGACAAAACCACCTTCGCTCGTAGAGCTTATTTGATCGAATAGGCTGTCATTTATTACGCTCTTTAGGTGCGCTTGTAGGGCCGATGCGCCGCCAATGAGACCGTCGCAGGCCTGCCCTAGCGAAAGGGCAATCTTGCCCTTTCGCCAATCTTCGTACATCTGCTTTTCGCCACAAACCTGGGTCCAACATCCGATCGCAAGAAGTTCCAGGACATTTCGCATGCCGCCGATAGAGAACCGGTAATAACCCACTAGCGCGTTAAAGATCGCCGCGTTGATATCGTCGTTGGCGTCAAGCATGACGGGGTCGATAAAGTTCCTATTGGGATACATACCTGTGGAAGCGATCCAAGCATGCGAGAGTTCATCGAGTTGGCGGAGCGTCATTCCGTGATGGTTTGACGTGCGAATGGCGACATCGTCCGGTAAGACGACGAGACTATACCAAGTCTTCTGGTCGATCCGATCAGATGGACGACGAGGCGGCTTGGGGGTCAAGGCGAAATCGCTTCGTACGAGAACTTTACGCCGCCCCCTAAAGTCCTTGAGCGGGACATGTCGCGACATAGGGCACTCCTAAGTTATGAATAATACGTCGATTAGGAATGCTAAGTCGACATAGAGGAAGCAATCAACCGGTCAAATTAACACCGCTTGAGATCACAGACTGTGATCTCAAACCGAGCATCTCATCCTAACCCGTCACACCAGCCGGCGGCCTTCGATGTCCAAGGCAACATGGTAGAGCGCGTCGCGGGTGGCGAGGGCAGCGCAGCCATCGTCGAGGAAGGCCAGCCCGACCAGATTGTTCCCCGAGACGGCCAGCGACGCCTCGCGCCGCGTCGTGATGCGCACAATTCCGCGCTGACCGTGCAGCGATGCGGCGATGTAGAGGTTGCCGTCGACGTCGAAGGCCATGCCCTGCGCGCGGCCCAGGCCCTGGTAGAAGACGGTGGTGCGGCCGTCGCGTTCGATGGCGTAGATGGACTGGTTGCTGGAGGTGGTGGGGCCGGAGACAAAGAGCGTGCCCTGGTCGTTGAAGGCCAGGTGATACGCTGCCATGCTTGGCTCCAGGGTGGCATAGACGAAGATGCCGCGGTCGCCCAGCTCGCCGGCGGTCTGTTCCGCGCCGAGTGGAACTCCGCTGGCGCCCGCGCGTCCCTGCTCCGGCCCGACCTTGAAGATGGTCCCCGAGCGGTCGCCGACAAAGAGGTTGCCGTCGCGGTCGAAGGCGATGCCGGTGGCGATGCCCATGCCCTCGGCGTAGGTGGAGACGGCGCCGGCGGGCGAGATGCGATAGACCGTGCCCTCGGCGCGCGAGCTGGCATAGAGATAGCCTTCGGCGTCGAAGGCCAGACCGGTGGCGTTGAGAATGCCGCGCACAAACGGGCGCATCTCGAAGTCGCGCGCAATGGAATAGATCGAAACGGGGACGCTCTGGCCGCGGGTGCCGGAGAAGGTGGCGTAGACATTGCCTTCGCCATCCACGGCGGGGTTGGCCACGGGATGCAGGCCCTCGGACATGGGTACGGCGACACGCAGATCGAGCGCATTGCTGGCGCTGCCGTCGGCGCGCAGGAGCACTACGTGGCCGGAGATGGTTCCGTCGGGAATCTGAATCACGGTGCGATGCGGCCTGCTAAGCGCGAGATATGCCTGCTCCTCGCCCACCGTGATGGTGGGCAGGGCGTCCGCCGCAGCCGTTCCATTCTGCGCTCCCTGCAAGCCGCTGCCGCGCAGCTCGACCTCGCCTCCGGGCATGGCCGCGGGCGGGGACAGCGACTCCAACCGCGGCCCACCATTCTTCGATGCGTGATGCAATAAAGGAGTCATCTCCCCACAGCGTAGCCCGGACTGCGCCGCAGCGCAAACTAGAGCCAGCGGGACACGGCCAACCCTACCGCCAGCGCCAGCAACCCCGCGGCCACATCGTCCAGCATGATTCCAGTTCCCTCGGGCAGCGCCTCCAGCCTGCGGATAGGCCATGGCTTCCAGATGTCGAAGAGGCGGAAGAGCAGCAGCGCGAGCGCGGCGTGCTGCCAGTCGGGACGCACCGCGATGAGGGCGATCCACTGGCCTGCAACCTCGTCGATGACGACAAAGCCGGGGTCCAGGCGGCCCGACTCGCGGGCAACGATGGTGGATGCGGGAATGCCGATCAGGGTAATCAGCAGCGCGGCCACGGCGGTTGCGAGGGCCAGCGCAAGGCGCTGCGGATGGAAAAGATGCGCCGCGCAGTACCACAACAACAGCGCAGCCACAGAGCCGTAGGTCCCCGGACCGGGCTGCATGCGTCCCGCGCCGAAGAAGGTGCTGAGCGTCCAGGCCCACGGAGTTTTGCGTACGCTCTCCGGCCTCACGATTCCCTTCTTATTTGACATCAGTTCACGTCCCTGCTGCCGCCGGAGAAACTGGAGCGCTCGCGGTCGCGCAGGCCTTCCAGATCGTCGAGCAACTCGGGATCGTGTATCGGCGAGCTGATGACATACCCGCCGCTGGCCCACTTGCCCAGATCGATCACGCGGCAGCGGTCGGAGCAGAAGGGAAAGTCCTCGCTCCCGGCCAGCACAAGCGTGCGGCAGGTGGGACAACGCAGCGTCTTCAGCTTCTTCGCCATAGGTCCATTCTAAAAGCGCGGCGGCCACAAGCCAAACGATCTGCCCGCTGCAACAGAAGGCAGATTGACCCATCCCTCAATGGGTGAACTGTAGCGTTCGCCACTCGCTCAAGGCAATCTGGCCATCCTTGCCGATGGCCCAAACACGCCATCGCAGCGGCACTCCTACGGCAAATATCATTGGCTGACTCACCACATTGCGATCTTGCATCGGGTTGGCAAATGTAAGCTGCGACTGTCCCCACGTCACCTCATTGGCTTTGAGATTGGCGACTTGCCGCTCCACAATATACGCCGCCGGCGTTGGTTGGTCCTGGCGCCAGGAGATTTCATACGAGGGGGGCGTGCCGATCTTCTGCGGTGCGTCCTGCTGGGTAATCAAGGATGGAACCGGAGGGGCCATGCCCTGCGTCTTCTCGAAGGGAAGGCTGGTGAAGCCTTTCAATAGATTCGTCATCGAAACATCCGGGAGCCTCGGCCACAGATATAACACCTTCCATTCATTGTTCCGCTTACGCAGCACAAGGAAGGAATGCACCAGGCCGGTGCATATAACCTGCCCGCCCTGTACGTTCTCATCGAATGCAAGCTCCGCGATGGCGAGATTTCCGTTGCCGAAGACGAATCGGACCGCGGGATTGACCACATCAACGGTGTTTCCGCAGCCTGTGCCCATACTTAGCAAAGGGGAGAGCGCCGCATCCGGATCGATCGCTGGATTGGTCCTTATGTTGTGGGCCAGATTTTTGACCACGCTCACGGCCGCTGCCGCGCTCTGTTCCCTGTCGATGGCCGGCATTGTGCCGGTAGAAATTTGCGGGGCCGTCCAGTGCGGGTCGTCATTCAGCCAGCGCAGGAACGCAAGCGCCGGCAAGGGATGCGCTCCCTGCATCATCAAAAACCACCAGCCGCGCATCATCGGAAATCGTGTTGGCATCAACAGCTCCACCACGGATTGCGACTCAATCAGTGGCCCACCCTGACCCCAGTTGTCGAGGTAGACGATATCCGGCAGCGAACCCTGCGCTCCCGCCAATGCCAGCGTATAAATAAAATCCTGCGCGGCCACCAGCCGGAAGTTGACATGAAGTTGCGGAAAATCCGCCGCCAGCACTCTGCCTGCCGTGGCCCAATTGGGCGCCTGAGAGCCATAGGACTCCCACACCGTCAGGCTTCCCGACCGCAAACTCGCGAAGGGATCGGAGGAAGCCGGCGGCTGTTGCCCCCAGGCGACCACGCTTAGAGAAGGGCAGAATAGAGAGCCGAAACAGCACAACCACATGAGCCGAGGAACGAGACGCGAAAGGCTACGCACGGAACCCTCCGTACAAACGGACGCACCCAGCATACTCCGGAGGGTTGTTCGATGGAGATGAAATCTACAGTCCGTAGACCTGGATTGCGGTGCCGCCGAAGATGGCGGCGCGCTCGGTGTCGCTGAAGCCTGCGAAGTAAGTGCGCAGCAGATCGAACCATTGCGCGTAGCCGGTGGCCAGCAGACAGACCGGCCAGTCCGAGCCGGCCATCAGGCGACTTGGGCCAAAGGCTTCGACGGCAACATCGAGATACGGCATGAGCGTGGCAAGCGAGCTGGCGCGAACAGGGTCGGCATGCCAGTCCGCCTCGGTCACCATGCCGGAGAGCTTGCAGCAGACATTGGGGCGGCGGGCAAGCTCGCGCATGCGCGTGGCCCATGGCTCCGGTTGGCCCGCGGCGATCAGCGGCTTGGCCACGTGGTCCAGTACAAACGGCTGCCGCGGGTGCTCGTCCACAAAGTAGACGGCGTCCTCCAGATGGCGCTCGAAGATGAGGATCTCGTAGACCAGGCCGCTGTCCACCATGGTGCGGATGCCGGAGTTGAAGTCCTCGCGCAGGATGTAGTGCGGGTCGCGCTCGTCCTGGATGACGTGGCGCAGGCCCTTGAGCTTGGCGCGGCCGTCGAACTCCTCCATGCAGCCGGGGAAGTCTTCGCCGGCGATGGGCGCCCAGCCGACGACGCCGCGAATCGCGTCGGTTGCGTCGGCCAGGTCCAGCAGCCAGCGCGTCTCGTCCATCGTCTGCCGAGCCTGCACGGCAATCGTGCCGTCGATGCCCGCGGAGGCCATCGCAGTCTTCAGGTCGGAGGGTAGGAAATCGCGGCGCAGCGCGGCCATATCTTCGTCGATCCAGCCATACTCCGCCGCCGAGTAGCGCCAAAGGTGGTGGTGCGCATCGATCCGTTCAACCTTCTCGTTCATACTCTCGCTCACTTGCATGACTCCGGAAATCAACTTCGCGCCGCTACTTCTGGCTATAGAGCAGGTCCTTGATCGCCTGCCGCCGGGCCGCATTGGCCTCGCGCACGCTCTTCAGCGCATCGGCGTCCGTGTGCGCTTTGCTGGCAGGAACATCCTCTTCCGGTGCGCTGCACTTCGGGCAGCGATTGGCAAAACCGGGCTTGTCCGGCTTCAGTTCGAACTCCTCTTCGCACACCACACAGATTTTGATTGGTAATGACATTTCCCCACCCACAACATCTTCCCTTATGATACGACGCTCCGATTCGCAAGAAAACCTCTGCGCGAGTGCCCGAATCCGTGGGACCGAACTCGACCGAATTGCGCGCAGAATCACTCCCTTCCGCATTACGGTAGTATTCTTGCAGAATTCAAAGGGCCCACCATGCGCACGAAAAACTTTCTCATCACGTCTCTCATCAGCATCTGTGCAATCTCGATCTCTTACTCGCAAAGCACCAACACACCGGCGACCGCGAGCGCCCAGGCAGCTCCGCCCGCGTACGACGTGATGACGATCAAGCCAAGCGACCCCGACAGCAGATCGACGTCAATCGGCGGACTGGGCGACCGCTTTTCGGCCCAAAATTACTCGCTTAAAATGCTCTTGCAATTCGCCTACGACCTCAACGAAGACTCCATCGTGGGCATCCCGTCTCAGCTCGACTCCAAGCGCTTCGACATCGAAGCCAAGATATTCCGACCCCGATCTCGACGTTCTCAAAAAGCTATCCCCGAAACAGAGACGCTTGATGGTCCTTCCCCTGCTGACAGAGCGATTCCAACTGAAGACACACATGGAGACCCGGCCGGGCCCGATCTACGAACTCGTCGTCGCCAAAGGCGGATCGAAGCTCAAGCCCTCGGCAAATAAGGAATGCGGTGTGAGCTTTAATTCGAACGGGAACAGCAGCACGATTACCGCCAAATGCCAGCCAATGGCATCGCTGGCAAAGACTCTCTTCGCTCAGCTTCATCGTCCGGTCGTCGACAAGACCGCACTCACCGGCAACTACGACCTCACGCTGCAATGGACGCCCGACGACGCCCCCGTATCAACCGATACCGACTCCGCCCCCTCCATCTACACCGCCGTGCAGGAGCAACTCGGCCTCAAGCTCCAACCCGCAAAGGCACCGGTCGAGGTTCTCGTCGTCGATCACGCAGCAATGCCCTCAGAAAACTAGGCGCGGGCGTTCTTGTTTGAAGGATGCTGTACGACAATGTATGAATATGTCATACTAATCCCATGCCGACCACTCGAAGCAGAAAATCCCGTGTCTTCACCATCAGCTTTCCCGACGCGCTCGCGCGCCAGGTGGAGCAGACCGCCCGCAAAGAGAGCCGCAACATCAGCGAACTCTTCCGCGAGGCGTGGCGTCTATACAAGCTCCAACAGTACGAACAACAACTGATTGCCCTCCGCCCACCGGTAGACCCGACCGAAAAAGTCATCACACAAGATCAGATCGAAGCGTGGGTCGATGAAATCCGCAGCGAAAACTTCAAGCGAAAGCAGACGCAGAAGTGACTGTCGTCTTTGATTCAGGAGTGCTGATCTCTGCGCTTCACTTCGGCGGAACGCCGCTTGCCGCTCTGAGTGCAGCATCCGATCATGCATCGCTCGCCCACTGCAATGAAATAGACAATGAAGTCAGGAAAGCTCTGGCCGGAAAGTTCAAATGGCATCCCGCAAATATCGAACAAGCGATGCGCATCTTTACCGGTGCTGCCCAGCTCATCGAAGTCTCAGGCAATTTGATCGGAGTCTGTCGAGACCCAAAAGATGACATGGTTCTGGATTGCGCCGTTCAAGCAGCAGCGCAGTACATCGTCTCCGGCGACCGCGACCTGCTTGTGCTCGGGCGATACGCAGGAATCTCCATCGTCACGCCGCGTGCATTCCTGAACGTGATCGGTGGAGAGTAAAACCGGTATCATCCCATCTTCAACTCTACAAATCCACCTACCGCCGGTTGCACCGTCCGCTTCAACTGGCCGCAGGCGGCGTAGATGTCGCGGCCGCGGGGCTTGCGGGTGAAGGTGGGAATGCCGCCGTCGATCAACATGCGGTGGAAGACGGCGACATCGGCGGGCGCAGGCTCACGGAAGTCAATCCCCGGCCCCGGATTCCACACGATCAGGTTCACCTTGGCCTTCATTCCGGCAAGCAGCGACAGGACCTCGCGCGCGTGCTGCGGCTGGTCGTTCATGCCGCCCAGCAACACATACTCAAACGTCACGTATTCGCGCTTGCCCAGCGGGATCGAGCGCAACGCATCCAGCAGCGCGGCGATATTCCACTTGCGCGTCACCGGCATGATCTGCCGGCGCACCTCGTCGTTCGATGCGTTGAGGCTGAGAGCGAGCTTCGGCCTCACCGCCTCTTCTGCAAACCGCCGAATCGCGGGCTCAATCCCGCTCGTAGACACCGTCATGCGCGACTCGGGAATGCCCATGGCGCGCAGCAGGTGGACGCTCTCGATGAAGGCGTCGTAGTTCAGGAACGGCTCGCCCATGCCCATGAAGACCAGGTTGATGCGCGAGGGCGTCTCGACGCCGCGCCCGCTGCCGATGCGCACCCGCTGGCGGTTGAGCACGGCGGCCACCTGCCCGGCGATCTCGCCCGCCGTCAGATTCCGTCGCATTCCCAGCTTCGCGGTCAGGCAGAACCGGCAGTTGACCGCGCAGCCCACCTGGCTGGAGATGCAGAGGGTGGCGCGCTTGTAGCCTCCCACGGAGCCGGGTGGCCCATCCTTCGCAGCGATCGGGGTCCCCGGCGAGCGATCTTGGCTCGTTGGGGTGACAGAGCGATGGGTGGGTTGGGCATCCCATTCGTCCTCACCCTCCTCTTCGGCGGCGGCCTGGCTCCCGTCGCCCCGCTCGCCGCCATCGCCATCGGGCATCCACACGGTTTCGACGGTCTCGCCGTCGGCCATGCGCATCAGGTAGCGCTCGGTGCCGTCAATAGACTTTGCCGTCTGCGCGATCTCCGGCAGACCAACGGTATATCCCTCGGCCACGAGCCGTTGGCGCATCTCCACGGGAAACGTAGTGATCTCGTCGAGCGATTCAACACGCTGCTTATAGAGTGCCTCCGCCAACTGCACGGCGCGATACTTCGACTGCCCGAGGCTGGCCATCAGCTCAGTCAACTCCGGCAGGCCCTCTCCGAATAGCGCGCGTGACTCCATCTTTGCAGTTTACCGCTCTTATAATCGCCCCATGCCCACCTGCGGAGTCTTCACATACACCGAACCCGATCTGCTTCGCCTACTCGATGAACTTATCCGTCTCGAACCCATCTTTCACACAGCGGAGTTCGGCACCACGCCGGCTGACTTCCAACGAAGAATGTCCCCCGGTTACTGGGAGGTGGGCGCCTCTGGTCGGCGTTACAGCCGCGAGTTCATCCTGCGCAACTTCCGGCAAACCCCTCCTGTCGACGCTCGCGCAGCAGGCTGGCAGGCCTCCGGTCACGCCCTCCGGCGGCTTGGCCCAGACACGTATCTCCTCACTTACAATCTGCAACAGGGCCCTCGACTCAGCCGCCGCGCCACCATCTGGCGGCACTCACCTGATGGCTGGCTCGTCGTCTATCACCAAGGCACCATCGTCTCCGCCAACGAGGACGATGTTGCGCCGTCGCAGTCGTGAAACAATGGAACCGATGCCAATTTCCGTCCCAGTCGCCACGCCCGCGACCCTCCCCAGCGAATCGCCGGCCCGCAACATCCGCCGGACGGTGCTGCCCAACGGCCTACTGGTGCTGACCGAGAGCATCCCTCACGTCCGGTCCGTCTCCATGGGCGTGTGGATTCGCACCGGCTCGCGCGACGAGCCTCTGGAGCTGAACGGCATCTCGCACTTCGTCGAGCACATGGTCTTCAAGGGGACGACGACGCGCAACGCGAAGCAGTTTGCGCGCGAGGCAGACTCGATTGGCGGCAACCTGGACGCATTCACTGGTAAAGAGGATATTTGTTTCAATATCAAAGTATTGGACGATAATATTGAACCGGCACTAGAACTTATTACCGACCTCGTCCTGCATCCCACCTTCACCCCGGAAGACATCACGCGCGAACGGGGGGTGATTCTGGAGGAGATCAAGATGGACGAGGACAACCCCGACTACCTGGTCCACGAGACCTTCACCCAGAACTTCTGGAAGGGGCACGCTCTGGGCCGCCCCATTCTGGGCACCGCCAAGACGGTAGCCAGCTTCACGCAGGCGTTGGTCTTCGACTATTACGGCAGCCGCTTCACGCCGCGCAACATGGTCTTCTCCGCCGCAGGGCACCTGGAGCACGACCGCTTTGTGGCGCAGGTGGCCGAACGGTTCAGCGGACTGGGGGCAAGCAGCGGGACGCCGTTTTCCAGGCCGCCCGCACCGGCCACCTACGCCAATATCACGCTGAAGCGCAAGAAGTCGCTGGAACAGGTGCAGCTGTGCCTGGGGGTCCCGGCGCCGGCGGTGGGTTCTCCGGCGCGCTACGCGGTGTATCTGCTGAACTCAATCCTGGGTAGCGGCATGAGCTCGCGCCTGTTCCAGACCATTCGCGAGAACCGCGGACTGGTCTACGCCATCTACTCGGAGAGCAACCCGTTCCGCGACACCGGAGCGTTGAGCATCTACGCGGGGACCTCGGCCGAGAAGACGCCGGAGGTGATTCGGCTTACCATGGACGAGCTGCGCCGTCTGAAAGAAGAGAGCGTGCAGGAATCAGAGTTGCGGCGAGCCAAAGACCAGCTCAAGAGCAACATTGTGCTTGGGCTGGAGTCGTCGTCCAGCCGGATGTCGAACCTGGCGCGGCAGGAGATGTACTATGGCCGCTTCTACTCGGTAGACGAGATCATCGCCGAGGTGGAAGCGGTCAGCGCCGGCGACGTGCAGACGCTTGCTCGGCAACTGTTCCGCCCCGAGGCGATCGCGTTGACCGCGCTCGGCAACCTTGGCGACCTCGACGTAACGCGCGAAGCACTGGCCTGTTGAGGCGCAGCCTGATACAGTTTCAAGCGAGATCGAAACGCACATCTCGCTGCAGAGGGACCATGAAGACCACACTCGCACCCCGAACCTCGAACCACACACCTCGCACCTTGCACCTCGAATCTGGGTTCACCCTCATCGAACTGCTGATTGTCATGTCGATCATGCTGATCATCATGGCATTTGCCGTGCCCCAGATGCTGAAGGTGAAGAAGACGGCGGACCAGGACTCCGCCATACAGACCCTGCGCACGATCGGATCGGCGGAGGCCAACTTCAACTCCGAATACCCAGGGACGGGCTACGCCTGCCCTCTGGCGGCGCTGGGCGGCGACCCCAAGTCCGGCGCGCCCTCGGCCACGGCCGCGCAGTTGATCGATCCCGCGCTGGCTGCCAGCGGACAGAAGTCGGGTTACACGTTCACCGTCACCTGCGGCAGCAAGGTCACGGTCAACAACCAGGACATGTACACCTCGTACACGGTGACGGCCGTGCCCCAGACGGTGGGCAAGACAGGCGACCGCGGTTACTGCTCCGACGAGAACGACATCATCAAGTTCGACCCCACCGGCGCAACCAACTGCACCCAGTCGATCCAGTAATGTGGAAGCCGTGGTCCTGAGCGCAGTGAAGATACCCCGCATTTCGCGCCTACTCGCCCTGCTGCTCGCAGTCTTGTTTGCCCGACAGATGCACGCGCAGGACCGGGCGCTGCTGCGCAGCGTGGACGACCACTACAACCACCTGCGCACGCTGCGCGCGCGCTACACGGAGCACTACACCGGCATGGGGATGGATCAGACCGAATCCGGAACCCTCAACCTGAAAAAACCCGGCCTGATGCGCTGGAGCTACGACACACCCAGCGGCAAGGTTTTTGTGCTGGACGGGAAGTATGCCTGGTTCTATACGCCGGGCGATGCGCAGGTGTCGCGCGCACCGGCCAAGCAACTGGACGATCTGCGCTCGCCGCTGCGGCTGTTGCTGGGCCATACGCAACTGGCCAAGGAGCTGGACCAGATAAGTACCGCGCCCGACGGTGCGAGTTTCAAAATCTGCGGCGTGCCCAAAGGCATGGAGCAGCGTGTCCACCTGTTGACGCTGATTGTGGACGCAAGCGGGGCCATCGAGCGCATGAAGCTGGAGGAGACGGACGGCGCCACCACGGAGTTCAGCTTCAGCCAGATCGAGGAAGACATTCCCCTGCCGGCGTCCGACTTTATCTTCACGCCGCCTCCGGGAATCCCCATCGTGAACGCGCAGCCGCCGATATAGATCGGGCGGTTCCGATGTAATAATGGGATGAAACCAAGTTTCGCGTGCGCCAGTGCGTGCAGAAGAGCAGCCTCCCAGTGAGCCCCGCCGTACAGCCCCATATTTTTAACACCGCCGAATTCCACGCCGCCGTGGATGCGCTGGCGCCTGAGATCGCCGTCTTCGACTGCGACGGGACGCTGTGGTCGGGCGACGCCGGCACGGGCTTCATGCGCTGGAGCGTTGAGAGTGGGCTGTTGTCGCTGGAGGCCATCGCCTGGCTGGACGACCGCTACCGCGGCTACCTGCGCGGCGCAGTCAGCGAAATCGAAATCTGCGGCGAAATGGTGCAGGTGTACCAGGGCCTGCGCGAGAGCGCGATGCGCGCCGCCGCCGCCCAGTACTTCGCCACGCAGATAGAACCGAACATATTTCCGGAGATGCTCCGTGTGGTCCGCGAGTTGCAGGCGCGCGGTTGCGAGATCTGGGCAGTCAGCTCCACCTGCGGATGGGTGGTGGAAGAGGGCATGCGCCGCTTCGCGATCCCCGCCAAGCGCATTCTGGCCGCGCGGGCCGCCGTGGAGAACGGCCGTGTCACGCGCACCGTGCTGGACGTTCCCACCGACGAGGCCAAGGTAGCATCGCTGGCGCGCGCCGGCATCACCCGACCCGACGCCGTCTTCGGCAACTCTATCCACGACGCCGCAATGCTGGGCATCGCGCGCCGCGCCTTCCCCATCGATCCCACGCCTGCCCTGCTGGAGCGCTGCGTGCAGGAGGGATGGGCCGTCTACTACCCAGCATCCGTCGCGCCGTAGCCGACAACTCGAACCTTGAAGCTCAAGAACATGCTGCTAGAAGGACTGCACATTCCGCTGACCACCCCCTTCCACCCGGATGGACGGCTCAACCTGCCCAAGCTGAGCGCGAACGTGGCGCGGTATGCGAAGTCACCCGCCGCCGGGCTTATCGTGCTGGGCGCGAGCGGTGAGCCGACGCTGCTGACGGACGAAGAGTCGCGCGAAGTGCTGCGCGCCGCCGCCCAGGCCGCCGCGCCGGAGAAGGCGCTGATGGCGGGAGTGTCGCGCGACAGCGTGTGCGGCACGATTGCGCTGGCTGAGTTCGCCGCCGGGCTGCTGTATGACGCAATCCTGGTTGGCGTGCCGACAATTCTGGCAAGCGAAACATCGGCCGGAGCGCGCGAGATGCTGCTCTACTTCCAGAGCGTCGCCGACCGTTCGCCGCTCCCAGTTGTGCTCTCGAGCGATAGCGATGCAAGCCTGCACCGGATTCCTCACGAAGCGGTGGTGGAGCTGGCTGCCCATCCCAACATCCTAGGAGTGCTGGACGCCGCGGGCAGTCCCGCCGGGATCGAAGCGATCCGGCGTGGCACGGCGTCGATGCAGCGCGAAGTATCGGTGACGCCTGTGTTCAGCGCCGTGACAGAGCGCATGAAGGCCGATGCCAGCCACGCACCCGCCACGTTTGTTGCCGCGGATTCACTGACTGCGAAGCAGGCTGTAGCGGCCTCCGCCGAAGCGAAAGAGAAGCTGCCGCTTCTGCGCACGCGCACAAAGTCCGTGGGCTTCCAAATCCTTACGGGAGAGACGCAAGCAATTCTGGAGGGCCTGCGCGCGGGAGCCACCGGTGCCGCGCCTGCCCTGGCTGCCTGCGCTCCACAGGCCTGCTACGAGGTGCTGGCCGCGTGGAAGGACGACGACCAGCCGCTAGCCGAGGAGAAGCAGGCCCGCCTGCGCGAGGCTGCGCGGCTGTGCGAAGCTGGAGTGGGCAATCTGAAGTACGCCTGCGAGTTGAACGGCTACTTCGGCGGACAACCGCGGATGCCCCAGCTTCCGCCCACGGGCGAGCAGCGCGCCGCCCTGCAGCAGAGGATGAAGACCCTGCGCAACTAGCCGAGACTTTCCGGCGTTGCCGCATCGGGATTCCATTTAGGATTAGCTCACCGGGCAATTCTTATGGCGACGGCACAGACAACGCGGCGCGACAGATCGATCGGCGAACTGGCCGGCGAGGCCCTGTGGTTTGGCCTGCACACGCTGTTTGCCGTGGTCCTGCTGGCAGCGGTGCTGGGCGGGATGACGCTGGCGCATCCCGATCCCGACTCGTCGTCGCCAAAGTTATTGGCCACGGTGTGGGCCTTCGTGGCGCCCTTGATCGGCGGCTTCATCGTGGCGCGCATCGCTCCCAACCGCGCCGCAAGCTATGTCTGGATCTCCGGCCTGCTTCTGTTTGGCGCGGTCAGCGTGTGGGTGCTGGACCTGCCCACCGGCAATGGCCTATGCGAGGGCTGCGGGGCAGGCGAAAGATCTGGCGGACATTCTTCAGCATTCGTCGCGGCAGCGGCCTGATGGGCGGGGACGGTCTGCTGGTTGGCACCTGGACGCCGCTCTCCATGATCGGCTACTCCGTCGGCGCAGCCCTGGCATCGAACGATAGATAGGAGGACCCATGCACGTTGAACCCGTTCGCGTCGCCCTGATCCAGATGGCCTGCGTGCCCTCCATCGAGGAGAACCTGGACCACGCCGTGGAGATGGTGCGCAAGGCCGCACGCGAAGGCGCGCAGATTGTGTGCCTGCCCGAACTCTTCCGCGCCCAGTACTTCTGCCAGCGCGAGGACCACCGGCTGTTTGCGCTGGCTGAGCCGGTCCCCGGCCCCAGCACCGCGCGGCTGAGCGACCTTGTGCGCGAAGAGAAGATCACGCTGATTGCATCGCTGTTCGAGCGGCGCGCCCCCGGCCTCTACCACAACACGGTCGCGGTACTGGACCATGAATCGAACGATCCGGACCAGATCCGCGGCCTCTACCGCAAGATGCACATCCCCGACGATCCGCTGTTTTACGAGAAGTTCTACTTCGCCCCCGGCGACCTGGGCTTCCGCGCCATCCCCACCTGCAATGGCCCGGTGGGCGCGCTGATCTGCTGGGACCAGTGGTTTCCGGAGGCGGCGCGCCTGACCGCGCTGGAGGGGGCGGAGATGCTCTTTTATCCCACCGCCATCGGCTGGCACCCGCGAGAGAAGGCGGAGTTCGGCACCGCGCAGTACTCCGCATGGAAGGCCATCCAGCGCGCCCACGCCATCGCCAACGGGGTCTTCGTCTGCGCCGTCAACCGCGTGGGACACGAGTACGGCGACGTTCTGTTCGATGGCATGGAGATCGAAGGCCCCGGCGACCACAGCTCCACCAGTGGCATTGAGTTCTGGGGCGGCAGCTTCATCGCGGACCCGTTCGGGCGCATCCTGGCGCAGGCCAGCCACAACCAGGAAGAGATTGTGACCGCGACGCTGGATCGCGCGCTGGTGGAGACCACGCGCCAGCACTGGCCATTCCTGAGGGACCGCCGCATCGATGCCTACGGCAAGATCACCCGCCGACTGCTGGACTGATTGAAAATTCGGAATTGGGAGTTGTATAAACCCATGTCTCAAAAACGAGACGCGGGGTACCGGGCCCTATTCTAGCGCGATGCGGTGGCCTCGTCCTGGTAGAACTCGGCTATCTGGGCGGCGTACTTCTGCTCCACCACGCGGCGCTTGAGCTTCATGCTGGGGGTGAGTTCGTCGGTTTCGACGGTCCACTCGTCGGGGACCAGGGCCACTCGCTTGATGGTCTGGTAGGGGGCCAGCGTGGCATTCACCTCGTTGACGATGCGCTGGTAGCGCGCCACCACCTGCGGCACAGCAACCAGTGCCTTGCGGTCGCCCTCGGGATAGACCACGCCTTTGACCCGCGCCCAGCTCTCCAGAATGGCGAAGTTGGGCGAGATGAGCGCGCAGGCAAACTTGTGCTTGTCGCCCACCAGCGCGGCGTTGCCCACCAGAAGATGCGCCTTCAGCTTGCCCTCGATGGGCTGCGGAGCGATCAGCTTGCCGCCGCTGGTCTTCAGCATCTCCTTCTTGCGGTCGGTGATGGAGAGGAAGCCGTCGGCATCGATGTGGCCGATGTCACCGGTGCGGAACCAGCCATCGGGGGTGAAGACCTCCGCCGTCTCCTCGGGCTTGTTCCAGTAGCCGCGGAAGACGGAGGGCCCGCGCACCTCCAGCTCGCCGTCGGGAGCGAAGCGCACATCGACGTTCTCCAGCACCGGCCCCACCGTTCCGATGCGATGGCGCAGCGGCGTATCGAGCGCGATCAGCGGCGAAGTCTCGGTGAGGCCATACCCCTCGAAGATGCGGATGCCAACGTCGGCGAACCAAGCCGCGGTGTCCATGCCCAGCGGCGCTCCGCCGGAGACAAACAGCCACACCTGCCTCCCAAAGGCATCGCGAATCTTGGAGAAGACCAGCTTGTTCGCCAGCTTCCAGAGCAGCCTGCGTGGAATCCTACCGGCCAGCGTCTGGGCGCGATGCTTCTTCCCCACCTGCAGCGCCCAGTTGAGGACCGCCTTCTTCGCGCCGTGCGACTTACCCTCGACTGCCTGGCGAATCTTCTCGTACACGCGCGGCACGGCGACCAGGACCGTCGGCTTCACCTGCTTCATCGCCACGGTAATCTGGTTGAAATGCGGACAATGGGCCAGGGTCACATGCTCCAGCATGAGCACATAGTCCAGGTGGCGCGCCGTGACATGGGAGAGAGGAAGAAACGAGATGCAGCAGTCCTGCTCGTTGAAGATAAACTCACGCGAGGAATAGCAGAGGTTGCTGGCCAAATTGCCGTGGGTCAGCATCACGCCCTTGGGCTCGCCGGTTGTGCCTGAGGTGTATATGATGGTGGCGAGGTCGTCCGGCTGCATCAGCCGCACGCGCGCGTCGAACTCCGCGTCGCGCTGCTGCATCGCCTCCGCACCCTCCAGCAGTTCACCCATCCATGCCACGGGGATCCCGGAAACCGGGTGCACCACATCTCGATTCTGAGATGTGGGTTCATCCATCACCCCTTCATCCATCACAACCACGCGCTCCAGCGCGGGCAGCGGACCTGCCGCGCAGAGCTTCTCCACCTGCTGCCACGAAGAGACCACCGCAATCTTGGCGCCGGAGTCTCGCATCATGTATCCAACCTGTTCCGGGGTCAGCGTCAGATACAGAGGCACGTCGACGGCGCCCAGAGCCAGCACAGCGAAGTCGGTCACCGCCCACTCCCAGCGGTTCTCGCTGACGATGGCGACGCGGTCACCCTTGGCTACTCCCCACTGGTCCAGGCGCTGCGCAAGGGCACGCACTCGCCCATACGCCTGCGCCGAAGTAATAGGCTTCCAGGCCACGCCGTCCACTGCGTCCAAACACTTCCACAGCACCTTCTCGCCGCGTCCACACACCTGCAGGAACGCGTCGTTGATCGTCTTTACATCTACCATCCAAATGCCTCCAGCCTATCCTCCGGGAAATGGCCTCATCCAGCCTACGCCGATCAAGCGGTCTGATAAATGCTTAAGAATCATGGGGCGCCTGTTTGGCACGGCAACAAGACGGGCCATGCACTCCGCCAGACGATGCCGATGGTTTATGCGGCGGGATTCAGCAGCGAACGATCTTATCGGAGACGATCCCCTTGGTGGCATTGCGCGTGTCCACAACCAGATTGGACTGCTCCACAATCGCACTGTAGTCGTAGTTGGAGTGGTCGGTCATAATCAGCACGCAGTCGTACTGTTGCAGGTTGGTCAGCGGCGTGGAGGTCATGTTCAGGTTGTAGTGGCGGCCGCGGCCCACGGTGGGAAAGTAGGGATCGTTGTAGACGACCTCGGCGCCTTGCTCGCGCAGCAGCTCGATCACGGTGAGCGAGGGAGATTCGCGCAGGTCGTCAATGTCCTTTTTGTAGGCCATGCCCAGCATCAGGATGCGCGCGCCGTTGATTGGCTTGCTGTGTTGATTCAGTCCCTTCGCGACATACTTCACCACATGCGCGGGCATCGCCTCATTCACCTCGCCTGCCAACTGAATAAAGCGCGTGTCGAAGTCGAACTCGCGGGCCTTCCAACTGAGATAGAAGGGATCGATGGGGATGCAGTGGCCGCCCAGGCCCGGCCCCGGATAAAAGGGCTGGAAGCCGAATGGCTTGGTGGAGGCCGCGTCGATCACCTCCCATATATCCACGTCCATGCGCAGCGAGAGCAGCTTGAGTTCGTTGACCAGCGCGATGTTGACGCAGCGATAGATGTTCTCCAGCAGTTTGGTCATCTCCGCCACGCGGGTGGAAGAGACGCGCACCGCGCGGGCAAAGATCCCCTCGTAGAGGGTTGCGGCGAGTTCGGTGGCGATGGCCTCGTGGCCGCCGACGACCTTGGGAATGTCGCGCCGCGCCACGGTGACGTTGCCGGGATCCTCCCGTTCCGGCGAAAAGGCCACATAAAATACGCCATGCTCCGCCGGAGCGCCACTGCCCTGCACCTTCAGCCCCTGCGTGTTGCCCGTCTCCAGCGTTGGAATCAACAGCTCCTCGGTGGTGCCTGGATAGGTGGTGCTCTCCAGCACCACCAACTGGCCCTCGCGAATCCAGGGGGCCGCTTCCCTGGCCGTATTCTGCACAAAGCTCAGGTCCGGCTCGCGATGCCCGGTCAGCGGCGTGGGGACGCAGAGAATGATGGCGTCCTGGTCCGCGAGGCGGGCGAAATCCGTGGTGGCGGAAAAGCCCTGTTGGCGCGCAGCCGCGATCTCCTCATGCAGGATACGGAAGATGTAGGAGCGCCCAGCTTCCAGCTCCTCCACCTTGCGGGCTTCAATGTCGAAGCCGGTCACTTTAAATCCGGCATCCGACAGGAGCAGGGAGAGCGGCAACCCAACATAGCCAAGTCCGATAACACCAATCCGGGCGGTGCGCTGCTGGAGGCGAGCGAGACGCTCGCGGGCAATCCGCGGCAGAACGAGATGGCTGGGAATTGGCTGGATGGAATTTGGCGGGATGGGATTCGACATGCTCCCGATTATCGCATTCGGCATCCCAGACACCGGGTTTCTTATCGGGGCAACGTCCCATATCAGTTACTCAACCCGCCATCGGAGGGACCGCCATGACGCATCAGTCATGGGATGTAAATGGCGCATGAAGGCTAGCAGGAATCAGTCGATGGCATGAGACCGGTGGCGCCGTCACCGGAAAAAAAAGACAGCGTGCCTTGTATCGCCCAGGGCGACCCATCCCGGCGGCAACACCGGCGGCGGCGCATCGGCGACCACGGCGGTCGCTCCGGTGGCCTTCAGCAGGTCGAGCACCATCTGTTCGCGCTGCGGGTCTGCCTTCCAGAAGGCAGCCGCCGAGTCGCCGGACTGCGAGATGTCCGGTACCGCGGCGACAATTGTGACCCTCTCCAATCGTGCCCACGAGACCTCACGGAATCCATTGCCGATCAGAGCCACATGGCCGCCGGGCCTCATTCCCATGGAGCGCAGCCGTTGGGCCACCGCGACCTGCACCGCGGCGTGCTCGTTCGTAATGTAGCTGTTACTCAGGGTCCACATCGCCGTGCCTAGCACCATGCCCCCCAGCGCCAGGCAGGCCGCACGCAGCACTTTGGTCCTCCACTCTTCCCTTGCAATGCCGGCCGAGGCCACCACGGTCCCCCACGCTACGGCGGTCACACCACTGTAATATCGCGTTTCCAGTACCACCATCGCATACATCAGCATGACCGCAACCGCGGGCACAAGGACCGGCCAGAACCCCGTGAGCTTTCTCCACGACTCGCCGATCCGGTCGCTTAGCAAGAACATGAGCAGAAGCACAGCCGTCAGGAATCCTGTGTCCAGCAACAGGTCGCCGGCATAATGGACGAGGTTCCTGGCGAATGTAAGGATGACGCGCCCAGGGTGCAGGCTCGTATCGATCCCAGCGCACCAGTAGGACGGGTCGTACCAGACCGGAAAAGTGCCGGCGACCGGCGACGAGAACTCATATACGTCCGGCCCACTGAGGAGCTTGCGGGTGCGATGCAGGGGATCGACCGGCGAGCTGCCGCCCTGCGCAGGATCGCCGTTCGGCATGGCTCCATTCACCAGCCATGCTACGTTCAACTTCGCCGCATCTCCCAGCGTGAATCGATGGCAGTTCCAGCTAAGCGCCGCAATGAAAGGAATAGAAATCGCCAGGAAGCCAAGCAGCGCAGCCCCCACCAGCCACCTGCCTGCACGACGCTTGCACGCAACCGCGAACATGGTTGCCAGCATCACCAGAGCGAAGGGAAACATGGCAGCCTTTGCCAGGTATCCCAATCCCAGCAGAACCCCCAGCAACCCGGCGCAGGCCGCGCTCATCCGTCCCGCGGCAAAGCGCAGCATCCACCCGGAAGCCAGGTAGACGAGTGCAGCCACCGCCAGGTCGGGGGTCACGATTGCCAGCGGGTGGAAGACAAAATGCATATAAGCGAACAACAGGTACCCCAACGCCCAAACAAACGGCTCGGTTCCCCCGCCGATGGTTTTGTCCTCTCTCCAGGCCAACAACTCACGCCAGAAGAACTCAAAGCAGAACAAAGCCGCCAGGAGGATGGCGAAGTTCAGCAGGTGCACCAGCGGGTACTCCCAAGCCATCGGCGGCCGCACAATACGGAAGAGCAACCCAGTCATCCAACTGTAGAGCGGCGACCAATAGGAGTTGAGCGCGGCATGCCAATTACCCCGCCAGTACAGGTCGCCCATGTCCAGATACGAGACGCCGTCGGGGTTCAAGATGAAGCGGCAGATCCAGCAGTTGAGCAGCGCAAACACCGCGATTGCCCAGCGAAAACCACGTTGCACGCGAACGATGCGGAGCTGCGCGTCCTGTTCCGGTGTAGCGTCGTTGCTTTGCACTCCGCCTGCCCTGCCCTTCTCACTCCAACGCGGTACGATCCTGTTTCGCGTGCTTGGCGTGGAATCTATTCTTCGGCCCCGATTGGTTCGAATTGTATCCCTCCAGAGCGGCATTGCAACGCCAACGCGACCCTTATGGAGGAAGACGCAGCAGATAAATGCTTTCCTGGTATTTTCTAAACAAATTCAGCTATACACTCTAAGCGGAGGGCCGATGGCCCGATACTTGATTACCGGAATTGCAGGATTTATCGGCTCAACCCTGGCCCACAGGCTGGTGGAGCAGGGAGACGAGGTACGCGGCATCGACAACCTCAGCACCGGCAGCATGGACAACCTGGCCGGGCTGGGCGATCGAATCGATTTCCGGCAGGTGGACCTGCAGGACGCGGCGGGCATGCAGTCGGCATGCCAGGGTGTGGAGTACATTCTGCATCAGGCAGCGCTGGCCAGCGTGCCGCGCTCGGTGAGGGACCCGCTCACGTCGCACCAGTCGAATATCGACGGCACTCTGAACCTGCTGCTGGCGGCGCGCGACGCAAGGGTGCGGCGCATCGTCTACGCGGCGTCGTCCTCGGCCTATGGCGACCAGCCGACCCAGCCCAAACAGGAAGAGATGATGCCGCTTCCGCTATCGCCGTACGCGGTGCAGAAGCTGGCCTGCGAATACTACATCCAGGCCTTCCACCGGACGTATGGACTGGAGGGGGTATGCCTGCGCTACTTTAACATCTTCGGCCCACGGCAGGCGGCCGGCTCGCCCTACTCCGGCGTGATTGCCAAGTTCACCACCACGATGATGGCGGGCGAGACGCCGACCGTCTTCGGCGACGGCCTCACCAGCCGCGACTTTACCTACATCGACAACGCGGTGAGCGCCAACCTGCTGGCCTGTCAGGCGCCCAGATCGGTGGCCACGGGCCGCGTCTTCAACATCGGGACGGGCGAGAGCCACACGCTCAACGAAGTGTACTCCATGATCGCGGGCCTGCTGGGCTTCCCCGGCAAACCAGTCTATGGATTTCCCCGCGCGGGCGACATCCGGCACTCGCTGGCGGAGATCAGTCGCGCAACCCAAGAGCTGGGCTATCAACCCGTGGCCCGCTTCCACGAAGGACTGCAAAAGACGGTGGCCTGGTACGTGGCCGAGAGAGAGAAGAAGGAAGCCGCCGCGCTGTGACGTTCAAGCGCCGCGGCCGAGTGGTTATTGCAGCTTGAGCAACGCCTCGTTTGCATCCCTGGCCGTCTTGCCCGCGGGGTCCAGCGCCGCAGCTCTCTTCAGATGCAGTACGGCGTCGGACTTGTCGTTCATCCTGGCGTAGATCAAGCCGAGGTGGAGCTGCATGGAGGGATTGTTCTGGTTTGACTTCAGGGCACCTTCCAGAAGGTCCCGCGCCGCATAGTAGTTTCCCTTGTAGTAGTAGACCCAGGCCAGCGTGTCGGCTGTATGAGGCGAGTCCGGCAAGGCACGCCTCGCAGTCTGTGCCAGGGTGAGCGCGACATCCATATTCTGTCCCGTCTCCACCATAAGATAGGCGAGATTGTTGGCCGCAACCGCATTGTTGGGGTCGATCTGGAGTGTTTTTTGATAGTCTTCCATCGCCTTCTGCAGATCTCCCTTGGCCTCCTGCAACGATCCCATCATCTGCCACGCATGGGCGTCGTTGGGATGTGAACCGATCCAACCCTGCCATGTGGCAATGGCCGGGTCAACGTCATTCAGAGCGATCTCGGCGCCGGTATAGATATTGACCGCGTCGATGCTCGATGGATTGAGCTGCATCGCTTTCTGCGAATTGGTCAAGGCGCCCTTGAAGTCCTTGGTCTGCAATTGAACGGCGGCCAGATCGGAATAGAAGCCGGCATTGCCAGGTTCCTTTGCAATCTGCGCCTGTATCCTTTCGACCGCCTTGGCCGGCTGGTTCGCCTGCAGATCGTAGGCCGCCAGCATACCCAGGGCGCGCACCGAGTTGGGGTCCTTGTCCAGCGACTTCTGCAGCATGGCCTTGCCCTCGGGAATATGCCCCTGGGCCAACTGTAGCTCGGCCATTTGCAGATAGACGGCGGAGTTGTCGGGACTCATCTTCATCACCGTCTGGTAGTCTGCCTGGGCCTTGTCGTACTCCTTGCGTCCTGCCTCCGCAGTGCCCCGCCAGAGATAGGCGCCGACAAAGTCCGGATGCTGCTGGATCGTCTTTTCCGCCACTTCGGTGAGCATGCCCGCGTCGTTGCGCAGGATGGCGATCTGGGCCAGACCGCTGGCTGCCTCCAGGTTCCCGGGATTGAGCTTGGCGGCGTTGCGGAAGTTGGTCTCAGCGGTCGCCAAGTCCCCCCTGCCTGCCGCAACCTGGGCCATCATGAGCTGCATCTGCACGTTGTCGGGATTGTCCTTGACCGCCTTCTGCAGCAGAGCGAGAGCGTCCGCTGTCTTGCCGCTGTTGAGCAGCAGCAGCGCATTGAGGAGCTGTACCTCGGGATTGCCCGCGTTGCTTTTGGTCAGTTCTGCGGCCACCGACGCGGCCTTGTCAAATTCCTTTTTGTCGAAGAGAACGCCAGCGTAGGTGTTCTTGATGGCGAAGCTCTTGGGATACTTGGCGGTGAGGCCGGCGAAGACCGTCTCGCCGCGGTCCAACTGGTTGGTCTTGCCGTAGTAATCCTTCAGCAGGGTTGCGGCCTCTTCGCTGTCGGGAAGATCGACGACCGCCTGTTGCAAGGTCTGCTCGGCGTTGTCCTTTTTGCCTTCGTGTAAGTAAAGCCCTGCCAGCGCGGCGCGCGCCTGGATATTTTGCGGGGCGATAGCGATGGCCGCGGAGTACTGCTGTTCGGCGCCCTGCAGGTCGCCCTTCTTTTCCAACAGTGCCGCCAGCACAAGATGGGGGGTCGCGTCGGTGGAGTCCAGCGATGCGGCCTTGCCCAACTCCGATTCCACCACGGACTCGTTGGCCGGGTCGGCGGTCTGCAGCAGGGCGGCCTCGGTATGGAAGGCCGCGCGATTGGGGTCGAGCTGTATGGCACGCTGAATGTTCTGGATGGCCGTTGGGTTGTCGCCCTTCTGCTGCGCGATGCCGGCCAGCAAAGCATAGGCATCGGGATTGTTGGGATTGATGGCCAGCACCGCCCGTGCCTGCTCCTCCGCGCGGTCTACGGCGCGCCCATCCAGAAGCAGGTTTCCCAGATCGATCTTGGCCTGCAGGTTGTTGGGGCTCACCTGCACCGTCTTGAGCAGTTCCGCGTAGGCAGCCTGCGGGCTGTTCATCTTCAGATAGGTTTTGGCCAACTCGTAGTGGGCATCGCCGAAGTTCTTGTCGACCTTGAGAGCATTGAGGAACTGCAGTTGCGCCTCGCGGTACTTGCCACTGGCCTCATAGCGCTTTCCACTCTCCAGGTACTTCTGCTTGCGCACGGCTGGATTGCGGTTGCAGCCAACGGTGAAGGCGAGAGTGAGCGATAGCATCAGCGCCGCGGAGACCCGGACAAGTTGCACATCGCGTAGTTTAAACATTTGCATATTCCTCATTTCAGCCGGTGCCGTTAATTCTTCTCTTTCATGCAGCCTCTTGCAATCCTTCTCTTGCGGCAGGGAGCCTGTGAGTACCTACGGTGGCCAGGTCAGCATCAATCGGGAACATAGGCGGGCAACAGCGGAGCGATCTGCTCGGCGAAGCGGATGGCGCGCGCGCGCGACTGCAGCCTGTCCTCTCCCGGCTCAACAGGTGTAATGATGCGGATGAGCGCCGCATCGGTGCGGCCGTAGCGGATGGAGTCGGCCAAAGTATACAACTTCGCCGCATAGTCTCCGGCAATGACCCGGCCATGCATCTGATACCAGTACAGGACCTCCTGGGAGGAAGAGCCGTCGGTGATCAGATACTCCTTCACCTGATACTTCTGGCCGGCGGCGTTGGTCAAATCCGTGACCCACGACGACAGGAAGGTCCATCCCGCGCCGGGAAGGCAGTTCTGCGGGGAGTGGATCGACTGCCCAGAGCGCTGGGTGGGAAAGTACCCAATAAAGAGACCGATTGGGGCGCGCGCGTCTGTGTCCATGGCGGCCGGGGAGGCGGCGCCAGGCGGCAGAGGCGGCGACTGATACAGCCGGTTGAGGAAGTCTCCCTTGCCGAGATTCTGCAAGGTCTCGGAATCCATCGTAATGTCGGTGGCCGAGCGTGTGCCGATGGTCGCGGGGAACTCGCTCAGCGGACGGCTGGGTGGAACGCGGTCCACATCTCCGCGTAGATGCAGCACCAGCGCGGTGAACGCCATCAACAGAAGCACCAGCCAAAGCCGCGCAGACCTCATGACGTATGCCTGCCTTCCCCCAGCGCCAGACGCATGGCAAGATGCACCAGGTAGAGACATGCGAGCGAGACCAGAAACATCAGCCAGCCGGAAAACTCGTGGAAGAAGCCCATCGCCTTGTCCGGGTCCCAGTACTGGACGCAGAGCCCGGTGCCGAAGATGCGCGTCCCGTTGGCGGCAACCGCGATGGGGATGCTGGAGAGCGCCATCACCACGCGCCGCCAGTTGCCGCGCTCCAGGAAATAGCCGTAGATCACGGCCACGGTGAACAGGCTCATCAGGGAGCGAATGCCGCTGCACGCCTCGGCCACCTCCAGTTTCATGGACGGCAACTGAATCACATTGCCCTCGCGCAACACCGGGACCCCGGCCATGGGAAGCAGCGTACTGGCCAGCTTGGAGGCCACGATCTGCAGGGGAAAGGTGATCTGGTTGTACAGAATGGTTGGCAGGGGAATGGCCAGGAGAAGGATAAAGAGCACAAACTTCACCTGGTGCAGCATGGCCGATCCCAACAGAGTCCAGACCAGCCCCGCCGCCAGCAGGACAAAGGAGATGCGCTGCAGGAAGAGGTCGGCGCCAAAGATTCCCAGCAAAAGCGTGAAAAGCCCGAGAACGACCAGCCAGAGGCCCGCCCAACTGGGCGCAATCGCCGTGCGCCGCAGTTCGTGGCGCTTGTCCCAAAGCAGAAAGGCGGCAAAGAATGGAATCAGAAACCCGTGGGAAAAGTCGGGCAGCTCATACCAGTCCGTCACCAGCTTTACCGCGACCCCGTGGTAGAGCAGAGCAAGCATCAGGCAGACCAGCAGCACCGGCCCGCACACCGCAAGGGCAGGACGCATCCAAGCATCAGTAGCTGTGAGCTCCGGATTCGAATTCAAGCGGTTTCACCTGGCAATTCTAATGACCCATCGGATTATCGCATGCCGCGCATCACTTTACGGTCTACGTCTTTGGAGGTATTCAGTGTGGTGCATGGGTGAGTAACAGCACAAGTTATGCAGTGTAAAATTGGCCAGAGTGCGCTTCCGGCTCTCGTAGGCACGGCATGGAGAGTCCACGCGATGGAGGCTACCCAGGCAGGCGAAGTGCCTTGGATCTGCGTTGCAAAAGAAGAACCAGGAGGATGCGGTCTTATTGCCTGGACGCGGGCCGCAAGCGGCCGCAACACGCGCACTCAGGGATGGGCGGGAACTATGACCTTTCTTCGCTGCACTTTACTATCGATCAGCCTGCTGCCAGCAGCAGCCTGCGGCCTCGCCTTGCAGACGCCCGCCAGGCCAATGCCATCCACCAGACCTTCTAACGCAATCCCGATCCTCCGCCCCGGTGCCGCGCCCACGGCCCACCCCGCCAACGTCGCTCCCAACTACATCATCGGCGCGTCCGACGTTCTCTCGGTGACGGTGTATGACTATCCCAACTTCTCCGCCGCTAGCCTCCTGGTGCGCCCGGATGGAAAGATCACGCTGCCGCCGGTGGGAGACATTACCGCCGCCGGATTTACCCCCCCGCAACTGTCCGCCGATATCACCACCCGCCTCAAGCAGTTCATCATCGATCCGGTGACGGTCAACGTCACCGTGCTCGCGGTCAACAGCAAGCAGGTCTTCATGATCGGCGAGATCAATCATGTTGGCCCGATTAGCATCACGCCGGGAATGACCGTCCTGCAGGCCATCGCCACCGCGGGCGGACTCACCCCCTACGCCAACAAGAAGAAGATATACATCCTGCGCGGAGAACCCGGCAAGCAGAAGAATATCCCCTTCGACTACACCAGGGCATTGAAGAGGGGCGACATGCAGGGCATCACGCTCGCTCCCGGCGACACCATCGTGGTGCCCTGATGAAGAGAACGCAGCCCAACATGCGGCACGCCTCTCAGCCTGCGGCGCCGGTTGCGTGCCAGATCAAGGCCGCGCTCTTCATGCTGCTTCCTCTGGTGGCTCTACCCGCTTCGTCCGCGGCGCAGGCGCTGCCCGTTGCCACGGCCTCGCCCGTATCGACGGGCTTCAGTCTGCCCAGCGTGGCGGGCACGCTGCAATACGCCGTCAGCGCCTCGCAGAGCGAGGCCTCCAACTACTACGGCGACTCAAGTGTCAATTCCTCCACCAACCTCTCCGGAGACCTGGCCTTCATCACGACCAGCCAGCTCTATCCCTTCAACATGGTTTTCTCCGGAGGACGGGCTTGGAGTTCGTCGGGCCAATCCGCCTACGACTTCTTCAACCTGGCGATGACGCAGGGGATCCACACGCAACGCTGGACCTTCGTTCTCTCCGACTCGGTGAGCTATCTGCCGGGGACCGCCTCCAGCGGGCTCTCCGGCGTGCCCGGGGTGGGCGATCTAGGCGTCAACCCGGTGCAGCCGGGCACGACCGCGGGCACGGGAGCTCCGCCCAGCCAGGGCGTGCTCACCGGCTACTCCAGCCGCGTCTCCAACAGCATCTCTCTCAGCATTGCGCGACCGATCACCGGCAAGACCTCGTTCAGCGCCTCGGGAAGCTACGCCATCACCCGCTTCGTTAACGACAGCAACTCAACCCCAGGGCTGGACAGCAACAACGAGTCGGGCAGCCTGGGGATCAGCCATCGCATCGATGCGCGCGATTCCGCCGGGGGCAACTATAGCTACACGCGCAGCACATTTCCGGGGGCCAACGCCGGCCTTGCCGCGCCTGCCTTTTCCAGCCAGAGTGTCAGCGTGCAGTATTCGCGCCAGTTCACCCGCAAGTTCGGCATAAGCGCCTCCGCCGGCCCGGCGTGGAACAACACCGATACGCCCGGCAGCACGTCGACGCACAGCCTTTACGCCAACCTCTCCGCAATCTACGCCGGAAAGTTTTCCCAAGCGGCCATGGCCTACACGCACAGCACCAACAGCGGCTATGGAGTAGTCGGTGGAGCACTCTCCGACAGCGTCAGCTTCTCCACCGGGCGCACCCTGGACCGGGTCTGGCAGTGCTCCTTTACCGCGGCCTACTCTAAAACCTCGGAGCTGCCGTCGGCTGCCAGTTTGCCCTTCACGTTTCACACCACGGTCCTGGGAGTGCAGGTTTCGCGCGCGATTGTGCGCAGCCTCTCGGCCTACGCAAGCTACACGTTGCAGCATCAAACCAACCAGGGAGCGGCGGCCGCCGTCGATCTATTCAGCGGCCTCTCCAATGTCACGGGCTTCGGGCTGACCTACTCGCCCATGGCGATCCGCCTGGGGCACTCTTAAGGAGCAAGTATGCTTGGCCATCGACCACTGAACGCAGAAGATTACATCGCAATCCTGAAACGGCGCTGGTGGATTGTCATCATTCCGGCGATGGTGATGCCTGTGGTCGCCGTGGTTGCCACGCTGTATATTCCAGCGAAGTACGTCTCGCAGTCCAGCGTGCAGATCGGCCAGCAGAAGGTATCCAACGATCTGGTCAAACAGGTGGTGACCGAAGACATCAACAGCCGGCTGGCCAGCATCGACCAGCAGATCGAGAGCCGGTCCAGTATCCTGCCGATTGTGGAGAAGTTCAACCTCTACGCCGATCAGAAGCTGACCACCGACGACCGCATCGCCCTGGCCCGCAAGAACATCGATATCGAGGCCCTGGGAACCGGCTTCGCTCGAGCCAATGGGGTCGCCGGCTTTACCATAGCGTTTACCGCCAGCGACGCGCACACCGCGCAACTGGTGTGCGCCGAGATCACATCGCTATTCATCTCGGCCAACCTGCACGCCCAGCAGGACGCCGAGGGGGACACTACCGATTTCCTCAAGGAACAACTCAACAACGCCAAACAGACCCTGGACGACGAGGACGCCAAGAAGGCCGAGTTCGAGCGCAAGTACTTCGGCATGCGGCCCGAGGACGAGGGCAATAATATCAACATCCTGAATCACTCCCGTCCCAATTAGCTGTTCAGGGAGATTCTCCACTTTGAAAACGTAGGACATAAGGGATCTCTGAGCCTGGGCGCACGACTTCACTTCGCGTCTTGCCGAAGTAAGTGTCTGCTGCGGTCTGGTTATGATGCTGTCCGAATTACTGGGTCATTTGTGCCTTGAAGTCCATGTCGCCATCCTTGTACTGTTTTGCTGCTGTCCAACTACCAAGCGATGGCAAGCTGTTGCTCATCGTCGTGCACACCAGCCAGAACTGGTGGGGGCTGAAAAGGCTCGTCCAGCCAGGACCATAGATCGCGATAGAAGAAGAGTTGTTGGTGCAGCAGAGCGGCCAGCGTGGAGAGCGACCAGGAGAAGCTGGCCTTCATTTGCAGATACTTCAGCACCAGCATTGCGATCAGCGCGGTCCACACCTGAGTCCGGACCGCATTGGCGCTGGTCCCCACAAACGTCTTGACCTTCAGGGTTTGTTTCAGAGCCTTAAAAAATAACTCAATCTGCCAGCGGTCCTTGTAGATGGCCGCGATCGTGGTTGCTCCGAAGTGCAGCTGGTTGGAGAGAAACACCAGGACTTGCTGCTTCTCCGCGTCCCATATCTCTACCCGCCGAAACAGCATGGGCTCCTCGCCGTCTCGGTTCAGCCGGGGAAAGCTTATGAACTGGTCGCGCACCACGTTGCTGTTTTGCGGCACCTCCAATTCTGCCTCCACCTGGTAAACCGCGCCCTGTTTCATCCGCGTCACGAAGTACACTTGCTGCTCTGTCAATTCCCGGAACCACGCGTAATCGGTGTATCCGCGATCGATTACCAGGATCGTATCCGGGGCAAAGCGCAGCGTACGCGCGACCTTGATCTCGCTGGTCTTGCCCTCACTCACCACCGCGAACGACGGCAGGTAGCCATCATGATCCAGCAACAGATGCAGCTTGATCGCGCCCTTGGTGCGGCGGTATTTCGCCCAGTCGAACAGGCTCGCCGACAGGTCGATGATGCTGCCATCCAGGCTCATCAGCTTGTTTTTGAAACGGAACTTAGCCTGAATACCCAACTGGAGGCCTCCACCCGAGACCTGAACCAATTGGAGCAGAACAAGTCGTACATGGAGACAACGCTTGCCGCGCAGTTGGCTGCCACCCCCGCCTCCGTCTCGCCGCAGACCCAGGAGCAGCAGCTTCAGAGCTTGCTCATTCAGCAGGCTGCACTCACCCGGCAGTACACCGCCAACTACCCCGACGTGATTGCCATCAACCGCCAGATCGCCGACCTGCGGGCCAAGATGGCCCACCCATCCTCCGCGCAAGCCTCCGCGGCTGCTTCGGCCGCGACGGGCGGAAGCGACCCCGTGGCCGTGCAGGACCTGCGCGCCCACATCCGCGCCAATGACCTGGCAATCCAGGAAAAGCGCAACGAACAGGCCCAACTCAACAAACAGATCCGCGAATACCAGAAACGCATCCAGTCGACACCGCAGGTGGAAGAGGAGTACGAGCAGTTGACCCGCGACACGCAGACCTCGCAGGCCATGTACGATAGCGATCTGGCCAAGCTCAACCAGGCGCAACAGGCCACTGATTTGCAAAACCGCCAGGAAGGTGAGACCTTCAGCATTCTGGATGCAGCCAATCTGCCGGATAACCCGACGTTTCCCAAACGCAAGGTCTTCGCCTCGGGCGGACTGGCCGGCGGCATCGCGCTGGGCCTGCTGATCGTCGCCCTGCTGGAATACAAGGACACGGCGCTGCGTAGCGAGCGCGACATCTGGGCGTTTACCCAACTGCCGACCCTGGCCGTCATCGCCTGGTCGGGGGAAGTGGCACTCAGCAGCAAGCCCGTCAAACCATCCCGCCTGAAGCGGCTCTTCAGACGCAATCACCCCAATGACCCGCTATCCTCAGCCCATGGATAACCATGTATAAGAGCTTCTTCCATCTGCACAGCACGCCGTTCGCCGACAGCCCCGACCCACGCTTTCTGGTGCGGATGCCGCACACCCGCGAGGCGTTGGCCACGCTGGAATACGGCATCAGCGCGCACAAAGGGTTCATCGTGCTGACCGGCGAGGTTGGCACCGGCAAAACCACGCTGTTGCGCAGCGCACTGGCCTCCTTCGACCAGAGCCGCATCTTCAGCTCCTTCGTCTTCAATCCACGCCTCGATGTGCTGGACTTTTTCGAGTTCATTCTCTCCGACTTTGGCATTGTGCCGCAGAGCCGCACCAAATCCGGCATGCTGATCCAGCTCAATCGCTGGCTGGTGGAGCGCTTCCGCCGCGATGAGACAGCCGTCCTCATCATCGACGAGGCGCAGAACCTCACCTGGGAACAACTGGAAGAGGTGCGCCTGCTGACCAACCTGGAGACCGCCACGCGCAAGCTGGTGCAGGTCATTCTCTCCGGCCAGACCGAACTGGCAGAGAAGCTGGCCGCCCCCGATCTGCGCCAACTGCGCCAGCGGATTGCCCTGTGGGCGCGCACCCATGCCATCACAGCAGAGGAGACCTCCGGCTACATCGCCCAGCGCCTGCTGATCGCAGGCTCGTCCGACCCCATCTTCCCGGAAGACACGGTGGCAGCGATCTTCCGCGCAAGCCGCGGGATTCCACGCATCATCAATCTCATCTGCGAGCAAGCCCTCATCCTGGCCTATGTGGAGCAACTGCACCGTGTCCCTGCCCCGCTGATTCAGAACGTGGTGCGCGACCTCGACCTGGAACCGCGTCCCTTCATGGTCTCGTCCGCGCCCAGCGGGCCTTCCGCCAATCCAACCCATCGCCCTGCGACGTACCCACAAGGGGAAGAAGGAGGGGAGAAGAGATGAGCAGAATCTACGAAGCGTTGCGCCAGGCCGAGTTGGACTCGACCAAGCGTGCCGACGAGGAACCCACTCCCGCCAAGCAATCCGATGCTGCCGCGCCGATTGTGCCGGACTTGGTGCAAGCTGCATACGCCGTGGAAGCAGCTCCTGCCGCGCAGGCCGCTCCCACGACGAAATCCGCTCCTCTCGCCGAAGCAGCTCCCGTCGCGCCCATCGCGATGGCATCCGCGCAGGCCGTGCCGGACGAAGTGCTGGAGGTCCCACCCATCTCCAGGACGGCCGTACCGGCGCCCGTCCCTGAGCCGATTCGCGCCACCCCCCCCAGCCCTCAGCCCATCCCGTCAGTCTTTCGGCGAACCGTTCCCGTCGCCCCACCGGCAACTGCTGCGACAACTCCGTCCGCGCCCGTTACGGTAGCGCCCACAGCCATGGCGCCGGTTGACGAACCGCTCGGCCCGGATAATATCGCTCAGTACGCCTGGGTCCCATCGCTGCATCAACTTCCCGCGCTGGAACATCGCGGCGCCGCGGTGGAGCAATTCCGCAGCCTGCGCTCGCGCATGCAGGAGTTTCGCGACCTCAACACGCTGAAGTCCATTCTGGTGTCCAGCGGCCTGCCGCAAGAGGGCAAGAGCTTTGTTGCCGCCAACCTGGCCATCTCGTTTGCCCGCCACAAGGCCAGTCGCGTGCTGCTGATCGACGGCGACATGCGCCGCTCATCGCTGCACAAACTGCTGGGCGCGCCGCAGGGCCCCGGCCTCACCGAGTACTTGGCCGGCAAAGCCACGCTTGCCGAAATCATGCAGCGCGCCAAGCCAAGCGATACGGCCCATCCCCTGCCCAATGGCCTGGTCTCGCTGGCATTCATTCCAGGCGGCCACTCCAGCGATAAAGCCGCCGACCTCGCAGGCAATCGCCGCTTCGACCGACTGATTGCCGACGCCGCACCCTACTTCGACTGGATCGTTGTGGACTCGTCGCCGGTCAATCTGGTCTCCGACGGAGTCAA
The DNA here is from genome assembly GCA_963834805.1 of uncultured Acidobacteriaceae bacterium. Classification (GTDB taxonomy): domain Bacteria; phylum Acidobacteriota; class Terriglobia; order Terriglobales; family Acidobacteriaceae; genus Edaphobacter. The sequence goes on along the minus strand of CAWIDB010000007.1, from coordinate 591,208 downwards.
CCTGGCGCGCTCCTGCGATGGAGTGCTGCTGATCGCCCGCGGAGGCACGACCAAATACGCGGTGGCGCAGCGCGCCCTCGCCGAACTCAAGGCTTCCAAGGTGCTGGGCTTCGTGCTCAACGCGGTGGAAGACCCGCCAGCCGCCGGGGGCTATTATGGCTACGACGGATACGACACTATTGAAGAATAAACAGGGGCACAGCAGGCAATGATCCGGTTCTTGAACGTTTACTATCCCACGCGCACCATCATCCTGCTGTTCTGCGAGGCATGCGTCGTCGTCGGCTGCTTCGTGGCGTCCACATGGTACATGCTCGGCTCGGTCGACGCATACATCGCGCTGCAATACGAACACGCCGGACTGAAGATCGCGCTGATCACGCTGATCACGCTGTTTCTCTCCTACTACTTCGACCTGTACGAACCGCGCATTGTTTCGGTGCGCCAGCAGATCTACTTCCGCATCCTGCTGGTGCTCGGCTTCGACTGCTTCATCCTCTCGGCCATCCTTTACTTCGAGCCGGAGATCGCCATTGGCCCGTTCGTCTATGCGCTGGGCTTTGCCCTGCTAACCCCTTCCCTGCTGCTTCTGCGCCGGGGCTACGAGTGGGTGGGCGGACTGAAGCTCTTCCGCGAGCGCGTGTACGTTCTGGGAGCGGGTGAGTATGCGCGCTCCATTGTGGAGGCCATCCGCACCCACCCCGACATCGGCATGGAGGTGGTGTTCTGGGAGGATGTGAAGCTGGAGCCGAAGGAGCGCAAACAGCTTTGGATCTCCGTGCTGGACCGCATCTCGAAGGCGCATCCTCCGGTACACCGCATCATCGTGGCGATGGAGGTGCAACGCGGCGAACTGCCGGTGCAGGAGTTGCTGATGCTGCGCTTCCATGGCATCGAGGTGGAAGAGGACGGCACGCTGCGCGAGCGGCTGCACGGCAAGATCCAACTGGACGGCCTGCGCCCCTCCAACTTTCTCTACAGCGAAGGCTTCCGCATTCGCCCCTCGGAGCAGTTCACGCGCCAGATGGTCAGCCTGACGGTCGCCGCCATCGGACTCCTGCTGTTTTTACCCTTCTTCCCCTTTGTCGCTCTGGCCGTCAAGCTCTCCAGCAAAGGACCTCTGTTCTTCCGCCAGCCGCGTGTCGGCATGGGCGGGCGCATCTTCGAGGTCGTCAAGTTCCGCACCATGTATACAGACGCGGAATCGGGCGGCGCGAAGTGGGCCACCAAAGACGACCCCAGGGTGACCAAGGTCGGCATGTTCCTGCGCAAGACACGGATCGACGAGGTCCCCCAATTGTGGAACGTGCTGCGCGGCGACATGGGGCTGGTCGGCCCGCGCCCAGAGCGTCCGGAGTTCGTGGCGTGGCTCGAAAAGGAGCTGCCGTTCTACTACATGCGCACCCTGATCCGCCCCGGCCTGACCGGGTGGGCCCAGGTGCGCTACGGCTACGGCGCCACGCTGGCCGAGACCAAGGAAAAGCTGGAGTACGACCTCTACTACATCAAGCACATGTCTCTGGGCCTGGACCTGCTGATCCTGTTCGAGACAGTCAAGACCATCCTGCGCCGCCGCGGCGCGCAGTAAATCGCAGGGGGAAAAATCGCAGGGCAAAAAAAAGACACGACCCGAGGGCCGTGTCTTTTTGCGTTCCAAGAAGGAAAGCTCGGCTCGATGAACTTACTTGCTGGCCTTCTCGCGTGCTGCTTTCGCTGAGGCCAGCGCTGCCTTGGCCGTGGCGACCAGGGTGGTAAAGCCGGCCGCATCGTGGGCGGCGATCTCCGCCAGTATCTTGCGGTCCAGAGCATTGCCCGCCAGCTTCAGCCCGTTGATGAAGGTCGAGTAGCTGATGTCGTTGGCGTGGCAGGCCGCATTGATGCGCACGATCCATAGAGCGCGGAACTGGCGCTTCTTCTGCTTGCGCCCGCTGTAGGCGAACTTCAGGCCGCGCTCCACTGCCTCCTGCGCTGCCTGGTATAGCTTGGATTTGGTGAGGAAGTAACCGCTCGCGCGCTTCATGATCTTCTTGCGGCGGTCGGTGCGTTTGGTACTCCGTTTTACACGGGGCATGGTGGTTCTCCTTTTACTTGTTTCGCGGCGCTTCGCGCGCCACTGTGGGTACGCCCGGCTGGAGGTAAGGTGGGCCTCTTCACTCAGGCACTGCAACTTCAAGTCTCGGTGGGCTTCGCTTCGCGAATCCAGGGGCCATAATCCATCCAACTGGCCCTTTGCTTTGGCTTCCGTCTCCGTGGCCCGGAGTGCGGTAGCCTAGCGGCTCGACATGAAAAACTCTGTGGAACTCCCGGCCGGTTCTCAGTCGTAGGGAAGCATCCGAGCGATCTTTGGGGTATCCGCCTTGGAGATCAGGACCGACTGGCCGAGGTGGCGCTTGGTCTTGGTGGCCTTCGAGGTGAGGATGTGGCGCGTCTTCGACTGACCGCGCTTGAACTTGCCCGACGCAGTCTTGGTGAAGCGCTTGGATGCGCCTGTATGGGTCTTCAACTTTGGCATGCTGTTTCCTTGGCGTTTCTGGACAACCCTACAAGTGTAGCCGATTGCGCAGGGAAATGATAGGGACGCGCAGCCAGCCGGAGGCCGCTACCAACCCCGGAAAGGCCCCCAAACTCACCTCCACAAATAGGATGCGGTTTTCCGTCGCGGCGCAATAGAGTGGGTATAAACTTCGGGAGACTCTACAATTGTCAAACAGAGATAGGCAAGGAGGAACCTCCATGAAGCCGCTGACGCGCGTTGTCTCGATCTGTGCTGCCTCCATCCTGCTGCTGGCAACCGGGTGCGGGAGCAGCACCAACTCGCCCGTCCCAGGCCCGTCCTTCACCCTCTATGCGGTGCAAAACGATAACCAGAGCAGCACCGTAGGCAACAGCGTGCTGGAGTTCCCGGCGAACGTATCGGGCAGCATCGCTGCGACGAATTCTGTGACCGTGCCGATGCAGACCGGATACGATGCAGTGGCTGTGGACACGGCGGGCAATCTCTACGTCTCGGCCAGCGTCACCACCTTTCCCACACTCTACGAGATTCTGGTGTACGCGGCTGGAGCCACGGGCAGCGCCACGCCGGCGCGCACCATCACCAGCAGTAGTTTTTCTACATTCATCTCGTCCATTGCGGTGGATTCGACAGGCGATGTCTATGCGTTGAGCGGCAATTCGATCAGTGTCTTCGCCACAGACGCCGCTGCGAACGCGATTCCCGTGAGGCAGATTGCGGGCACCCTGACGCAACTCAATTCCGCCAGCGCAATCGCGGTGGACGCGGCGCAGAACATCTATGTGGCCAATGCGCAGGCGAACGACATCCTGGTCTTCTCGTCCACCGAGACGGGCAATGTGTCTCCCGCCGGGGTCCTGACCGGCACGGCGACCGAGATCGGCTCGCCGTCCGGCGTGGCCGTGGATTCTTCGGGAGACCTCTATGTGGCGTCGTACAACCAGCCGAGCAACTCCTCCCTGGTGCTGGAGTTCGCGCCCGGCGCGACCGGCAATGCGGCCCCCAGCAAGATGCTGACAGCCATTGCCGCCGATACGCTGGGCGGCTTGGCGGTGGATGCGCTGGACAACCTGTACGTCTGCACAGCGGCGAGCGGGCAACTGGCGATCGCGGTGTATTCCTCGGGAGAGACGGGCAGCAACATTCCGGTCAAGACGATCAGCTCGACGGCATGGACGACGTCGACCTACGGCCAGATCGCCGTGCGCTAGCCACAGCCTCGCAGAACGGATGAGCTGGCCCGGCTCCCCGGCTGCGGTCGCCCCATGGAACGCGCCACACCAGCCCTGAATGCGACCGCACTTTGGAGCGGATGGAAGATATTGTTTGCGCCGGAACCGGGCCCCGATACGCATCAAAAGACGTGCTATCATCCATGGGTAAGTAGAAGGCATAGTTTTTCTAATACTGCTTATTATCATTTACTTTGTTATGTTTTCTGTCTTATATTCAACCTTCGCTTGAAGTTTTTGGGCTTTGCCGCATCACCAGAGTGCTCATGTCAGACCTGATCCTCTCGATACGTCACTGGAGCGGCCGCCGGCGCAAGCGCGCCGTTTGCATTGCCTTTGCAGGCGCCACACTGGTCTCCGTCGCCCTGTGCTGGAAGTTCAGAAGTATCTTCAACGAGCCGGATTCGGACCAGTATCTGTCCATGGCGTACCATCGCATGGACCAGGTAATGCTTCCGTTCGCATGCCGGCAGCTCGGCATCCTGCTGGTCCAGGCATTTGCCCGTCTGCTGCACCTGTCGATCGCGCATAGCTTCATTCTGGAAGGGGCCTTGAGCTTTGCCGTCCTACTGGGCACCGTGCTTTATCTTCTGGTTCGCTCCGGCGCTCCGGGCTGGATGGTCCCGGCCATCGCCGGTCTGCTGTTCTGGACGCGGCAGCTTGAAGACCTCGCGCTGCCCGATCTGTTCTATGCGGCGCTGCTCTGCGGTCTTCTGCTTCTGCTGTGGCGACGGCACATGATGCTGGCCGTGCTGATGATGTTTCCTCTGATGGTTGCGCGCGAATCGACGCTGTTGACGGTGCTATGCTTCCTGATCGCCGGCGGGCGACGCCTGCGCCTGCGCGAGGCCGTGGCGGCGCTGCTGGCAACAGGCGCCGGAATGTTGGCCGTCAAGCGCCTGACGGTGGACGCAATGCCCAACCGGGAGCACATCTCGCCCATGTTTTACATGGTGGCGAAGATGCCCTGGAACTTCCTGAAGAACGTGCTGGGCCTGGATCCCTGGGCCAACGTATACCCCTCCTGCGCGGCGCCCCGCTGGCAGATGGCGCTGCACCTGGGGCCGCTGCACGCAATCGGATTCTGCGCCCCCAACTATAGCTACCTGCTGCAGGCGATAGCCGCCGGTCTGGCCAGCTTCGGGCTCTTCCCACTGCTGCTCTTCAAGTTGCGCCGTATGCGCATCGCTCCGGGCAATGAGCTGGAAGGCGATGCGATCTTCCTACGCTTTTGCGTCCTCTACGGAGTTGCCTCGTTCGTTCTCACCCCGTTGCTCGGGGAATCGTTTCTGCGCCTGTATTTTTATAGCTGGCCGCTCTTCCTGGTTGCACTGCCCATTCTGATGGGTGCGGCGAGGGCATCTGTCGCTTCCACGCCAGCCGCGCTGCTCTTCCTCACGCTGCATCTGGGTCTCTCGTGGAGCCTGATGTTCTTCGACCCTTGGCCGGTGATCTTGATAGCCATTGTTGTTTACCCGGCGGGTTGGCTGCTGCTGCGCAGCGCCTGGCGAACCGGACTGGAGAGCGGGGCCGCTTTAGTTGACTCATAGCAGTGGATCAAGGGATGTAGCATCCCCCGCTTCTTCCTAAAATTTAATTGCAGCCCAGCCCTGTGCGGCGTATGGTTGTGTGGAACAAGTTCCACCGATTATTAAAGATATTCAACGATTAAATGGTACTAGTTTCATGGGGCCAACGTGAACCTACTCAGAGTTCTACCGTTCAGCGCAGCATCCCTCCTTCTACTGTCAATTGGTTGCGGAAGCAGCCCCAGCTCAACGACAACAACGCCGCCTGTGCCCACACTCTACGTAGTTCAGAGCAATAATTCCACTACGAATGCCAGCAGTGTGCTGGAGTTCCCGGCGAACGCGCAGGGGAGCATAACGCCAACAGCCACGATAAATGCCCCTACTGGCTTTATCTTTACCGCAGTAGCTGTCGACGTTTCGGGAAATATATATGTGGCCGCCTATAACCTTGACACAACCCCCGTCAACGAGATCCTCGTGTATGCGCCCGGCGCAACCGGCGCGGCATCACCGATGCGCACTCTGATACTGCCGATGACTCCAGGGGCCATTGCGGTGGATGCAACGGGACAGATTTATGCATTGCTTTACGCTGGCGGGGAGATCAACATCTATGCTGCAGGCGCCACCGGCAACGCAGCACCAATCCGACAGATAAACGGCTCTATGACGATGCTCACCATCAACTCCGAGGCGCTCTCGCTTGCAGTGGACAGTGCGCAGAACATTTATGTGGCAAATAACTTCGGCCAGAACGTTCTGGTCTTCTCGTCTACAGCAAATGGCAACGTCATGCCAAGCAGAGTGTTGGCAGGGAACGCGACTGGGCTTGATTGGCCATCGGGAATTACGGTGGACGCAGCTGGAGACATCTTTACAACGTCAGACTTCCTTAACTCACAAGTACTGCTGGAGTTCGCTCCCGGCGCGAACGGGGATGTGGCACCCATAAGGGCACTGGATTCTACCTCTGCGCGATTGTTCTTGGGCGTAGCCGTGGATGCTGCTGGCAACCTTTACACAGTGAATGAGAATCCTGCCACCGGGGTTCCGTCGATCATTGTATTTTCGCCAACCGAATCAGGCATCACCGCCCCCACCGCGACCATCACCTCCACCGCATGGACTGCCTCTTACGGTCAAATCGCTATCCACTAGGCAGCGCGCTATAGCCGCCCCACGGAACGCCCCGGATCAACCCCCAAAACTGGGTTTGAGACCGCGTTTTTGTGCGCCATTAATCCCCCGTTTTGCACCGGAATTCACCCCCCAAATCACCCTCCAAAACGTGCTATAATCAATTGGTAAACAGAAGGCCTAATTTCGCTGAAAACAATGATTTGGCGCGCCTTTTGTGAAATCTTCGGGCCGGCTTTGAGCCAACTTATCGAGTCCCTGATTTAGCCGCGGCAGCACAGCCGTCTGGAGTGTGAATGGCATCGACCGTAATCAGCCCTGAGCCTGAACGGATGGCTCCCAATCAGGACGCACAACCCACCCTGGCAACCCCACCTCCCGCGCCGGAACCCGCGCACGAGCATAACGGCTACTCCGCGGAAAACATCACCGTGCTGGAAGGGCTTGCGGCGGTGCGGCTGCGTCCGGCAATGTACATTGGCTCGACCGGCGAGATGGGCCTGCACCACCTGGTCTACGAGGTGGTGGACAACTCGGTGGACGAGGCGCTGGCCGGATACGCCACGCGCATCGACGTCACCATCCACGTCGACAACTCCATCACCGTGGTGGACAACGGCCGCGGCATTCCGGTGGACGACATGGTCACCGATGGCGTCAAGATGCCCGCCGTCCAGGTCGTCCTCACCAAGCTCCACGCGGGCGGCAAGTTCGACGCCTCCAACTACAAGGTCTCCGGCGGGCTGCACGGCGTGGGCGTGAGCTGCGTCAACGCGCTCAGTGAGGAGCTGGACGTGGAGATATGGCGCGACGGGTTTGCCTGGGAACAGGACTACGCCAAGGGCAAGCCCGTCAGCAAGCTGCGCAAGATGGGGCCATCCAGGCAGCGCGGCACAAAGGTCCACTTCCTGCCAGACCATTCCATCTTCACTGTCTCCGAGTTCAACTACGACACGCTGGCCCAGCGCCTGCGCGAGCTTGCCTTCCTCAACAAGGGCCTGGAGATCACGCTCACAGACGAGCGCACCACCGACCCCAAGACCGGCGAGAGCAAGCAGCAGCTCTTCAAGTACGCGGGCGGAATCGCCGAGTTCATCAAGCACCTCAACCGCGGCAAGCAGGTGCTGCACGACAAGCCCATCTACATGGAGGCGGAGCGCGACGGCGTCGCCATGGAGATCGCGCTGCAGTACAACGACGCCTACTCCGAGACCGTCTTCACCTTCGCCAACAACATCAACACGGTGGACGGCGGCACGCACCTCTCCGGATTCAAGACCGCGCTCACGCGGACGATCAATGCGGTCGGCCAGTCGCTCGGCCTGTTCAAGGACGTGAAGGAAAACCTCTCCGGCGACGATGTGCGCGAGGGCCTGGTGGTCGTCATCTCGGTCAAGCTCTCGCAGCCGCAGTTCGAGGGCCAGACCAAGGGCAAGCTCAACTCCGATATCGCAGGAACGGTGCAGGCCTTCATCAACGAGCGGCTTGGCGCGTACCTGGAGCAGAACCCCACCGTCGCCCGCAAGATCATCAACAAAGCCATTGACGCAGCACGCGCGCGCGAGGCGGCTCGTAAGGCGCGCGACCTCACCCGGCGCAAAGGCGCACTGGACGGCGGAGGCCTGCCCGGCAAGCTCTCCGACTGCAGCGAGCGCCAGCCCGATCGCTGCGAACTCTACCTGGTGGAGGGCGAATCCGCCGGAGGCACCGCCAAGCAGGGCCGCGACCGCCGCTTCCAGGCCATCCTGCCGCTCAAGGGCAAGATCCTCAACGTCGAAAAGGCCCGTTACGACAAGATGCTCGGCCACGAAGAGATTCGCGCAATGATTACCGCGCTGGGCTGCGGCATCGGCAAGGACGACTTCGATGTCACCAAACTGCGCTACGGCAAGCTGATCCTGATGACCGATGCCGACGTGGACGGCTCGCACATCCGCACGCTGCTGCTGACCTTCTTCTTCCGCCACATGACGGAGCTGATCCGGCGCGGCCACGTCTACATCGCGCAGCCGCCGCTCTTCAAAATCAAGAAGGGCCGCTTCGAGCAGTACATCAAGGACGAGCGCGAGTACGTGCAGGTGATGGTCAAGCGCGCCTCCGATGGAATGGTCCTGCGCCACGGCGATGGCGGCGCGCGCATCGAGGGCGAGGCCCTCACCCGCTTCATCTCCCAGCTCAACGACTACCTCGGCTTCTTCGATAAGGTGGAAAAGCGCCTGCGCAACCAGCCCGTCACCGAGGCCTTCGCCGAGATCTTCGCGCAGGAGGGCAAAGACTCCGCCCGCCGCGTCGACTTCGAGTCGCCCGCAAAGCTCAAGGAGATGCAGCGCCGCCTCAAGGAACTCATCAAGCCCTTCCACTTCCGCGAGGTCGGCGACATCCTCTTCGACGAGGAGAAGAAGCTCTACTCCGTCACCTTCACCGACTCGCAGGGCGCCGTGCGCAAGATCGACTGGGCGCTCGCCTCCACGGTGGAGAGCCGCCAGATGCTGGCCAAGCACGCGCAGCTCAAGGACCGCATGCAGGCGCCATTCCTCATCGAATACGCCGCCAAGACCGCCAAGGCCGAAGCAGAATCCGAAGAAGAGCCCGAGTATCTCGCCCCTGAAGACGGTAGCATTGACGGCCTAGCAGAAAACGCCGCCGCCAGCGTTCCCGCCACCATCGTCGAGGCCAAGCCCGCCAAGCGCGGAGGCCGCGTCTCGCACGACCCTGTCGAAAAACAGACCGCGCGCGAGGTCTTCGAGTACGTCATCGAGCAGGGCAAGAAGGAGTATCAGGTCCAGCGCTACAAGGGCCTCGGCGAGATGACCGCGCCGCAGCTCTGGGAGACGACGATGGATCCCGACCGCCGCACATTGCTCCAGGTTCGCCTGGAAGACATCGCCGCCTGCGAGGAGATCTTCACCACCCTCATGGGCGAGGACGTAGAATCCCGCCGCCGCTTCATCGAAGAGAACGCCCTCGACGTCAAGAACCTCGACATCTAAGGCGACTCATAAATGCTGCGCTCAGAAAGAAGTTGTCATTCTGACCCTGAGCGTAGCGAATGGGGAAGAATCCCCGCATTTCCGCTCTGCTATACTAAGCGATGAAAAGGCGAACCTGGCCAGGAAGGGTGCAGGACGCTGGAGGGACAGCTATCAAAAGGGGGAAGGATGCGCCTTTATATTAGGAAGAGAACGAACGGACCTCGCTGCCCTGAATATGAATTCGCAAAGAGTATCGAGGCTGCGTTGTATTGGCAATCGAACGAATGGGTGATTCGTCTTTGCGATCTGATAGAGCGCGAAGGGATCACTATAGACCCGCCTTTCCTAGGCGGTGTGAGGCCACGTTGCTCGGGTTTTCGTGTCGAGCCACGTCCACAGAGTGGCTTTGTCATATCCTGCGAGGTTCCTGTCTAACCCCTCTGTGTTTCACAAAGGGTCAGTTTCGGGACGACTGGCGCGCCGGGAGCCCGTCCAAGTGGAGATTGACCACCAGCACGATTGCATTAATTCGTTAGGGCCATCACGGGAGGAATAATGAGTACCGGAACGCGGCTACGCGGTGTTGTTATCTTTGTCCTCTTCATTTTGATCGCGTTATGGGGAGCCTCAGTCTGGTTCAGGAACAATCAACAGGAGGCCAAACAGGAGGCAGCAAGTAAGGCTGAGGAAACGGCGAAAATGGAGCGAGCAAAATCTGCCTTGGCTCGACTAAGAACTGCATGGAACGCGGACTATTCATGGGAGCACCAGGTCTATACGGTGAACGGCGGTGCGCCCTCTTACTCACTGGACGTCGAGCATGCTTTAGTTAGCGGTCATCCCATCATCGTGGTCGGGGAAATTCAGGACGTGCGGACAGCCGCAGATCAAAGCGGCCCGCTTGTTCTCATTCAGAGTCACCCTTACTACGGGAGCCATACTCAAATCGATCTTCGGTTTTCGCTTGTTACGACTCCCGATCTAGCTAGAGCGTGTTTCATAAATAGATACGGCCTCAAGCTAGGTTCTTTGCATGAGCATGTTGCTTTGATGAACTGGATGCATGAGCAAGAAGCGATTCGAGTTGTTGAACGATGCGCAGTGGGAGTTGGTCGAGCCGCTGCTGCCTGAGCCAAAGCGGCGCAAGGACAACCGTGGCCGTCCCTGGGCCTCCAACCGAGCCTGTTTTGAGGGCATTCTCTGGATATTGCAGACCGGAGCCGCATGGCGGTTTCTGCCCGACAAGTATCCTTCCCCACCCACTTGCTGGCGGCGATTAAAGCAGTGGGAAGAGCAGGACGTATGGCTGGATGCGTGGCGAGCTGCTGGGTGCGCTCGACGGAGAAGGCCTGCTGAACTGGGAAGAGACGTTCCTGGACGGCAGCTTCGCTCCGGCGAAAAAGGGGGCTCTGCGGTCGGTAAAACCAAGCGCGGCAAGGGAACGAAGTGGATGGTACTGGTCGACGGTGGGGGTCTTCCGCTGGGAGTTCGGCTGGAGAGTGCCTCTCCGGGAGAAGCTACGCTTGCGGAAGCCACGCTCGCAGAAGTCCGTGTCCCGCGTGCCAAAGGTCGTCCGCGGCAGAAGCCGGCGCGGGTGATTGCCGACCGAGCCTACGACTCCGACCCGCTGCGCGAGCGGCTGAAGAAACGGGGTATCGATTTGATCGTGCCCTACCGTAGCAACAACAAGCATCGGCGCTATGAAGATGGCCGCAAGCTGCGACGATACAAACGCCGCTGGATCATCGAACGCACCAACGCCTGGTTTGGGCAGTTCCGCAGACTTCTGGTTCGCCATGAGTGCCTCCTTGCCACCTACAGAGCCTTCTTCTATCTCGCCTGCCTCTGGATTACACTCCGCAGGTGTTTATGAAACACGCTCTAACACAATTCTCTCAGAAACCCACGGTAACAAACTGGCGGAAATCGAGAATTATATCAGTGTGGCGACGATACGGAATGTCGAAAAGATAGAGGTACCTCCAGATAAGGAAGACAACGACCATGATTATTTTCTCGCGCATGGCACGCTCCTTGAGACTTATCCCACACACCTAATGTTTATTGACCCCAAGGAACTGGGCGAAAACTAGACTACCAGGTGCCGGGTGCGGGTGCCCCACATCTCGATTTGAGATGTGGGTTCCAGCACAAACCCGCCGCTACATTTTTCTTTTGCCAAAATCCTCAGCAATATCGCGTGTCAATCCCCTCAACGCCCCAAACTCCCCTGTATTCCCTACTTTGCCGCTCCACCCATATGCCGTACCGTCATCTGCAGGATGCGCGCGTTGGGCGGCTGTGAGCAGGCGAAGACGATCGTGTCGGCGACCTCCGACGGCTCCATCATGTATGAGTTCTTCACGCTCTCCTCGGTGCGCCCATGGCCCACGGCAAACTCCGTCTTGACGCCGCCGGGACAGATCGTCCCCACCTTGATGTTGTGCTTGCGTAGCTCGGCGTCCAGCGACTGGGCAAATCCGATCTGCGCCCACTTGCTGGCGCTGTACACCGACTCGCCCGCGCAGCCCTGCAGGCCCGCCACCGACGAGATGAAGAGAATCTCGCCGCCGCGCTGCGCGATCATTCCCGGCGCGGCGTAGCGCGCGAAGAGGAAGCTGCTCTTCATGTTGGAGTCCATCAGCGCGTCGTACTCCTCGACGCTGGTGTCCACCAGGTCGCGATAGTTCCCTGCCCCCGCGTTGTTGATGAGGATGTCCAGGCGGCCAAACTGCTTCACCGCCAGTGCCACGCAGCGCTGCGCGGTGGATGGGTCGGCGGCGTCTCCGGCCAAATATACCGCCTTTCCGTCGCGCGCGGCGATGAGGTCGCACAGCTCGCGCAGCCGCTCTTCGCGCCGCGCCGTCACCACTACATTCGCTCCCTTGGCGGCGAAGGCAAGCGCCGTGGCCCAGCCAATCCCCGAGCTGGCCCCGGTGATAAGAACGGTCTTTTCCGCAAGGCTGATCGCATCCGGCATTTCTACATGACTCCTCAATAAATAATTAAGCTTAATATGAACTGAAACATTTCGCCGCGCACGCAGATCGCTGCGCAGCGCCATAGGAATGCTACCATTTTGCCTATGCACGATTTTTCCGGCGGCCCCGCGGCCCAGGCCGGCGCAGCGCCGCAGCCGTTGATCGAAGCGCGCAGCCTCATCAAGGAGTACGCGCGCCACGGCGGCGTCACGCACGTGGTCGATGACGTGTCGTTCACCATCCAGCCCGGCGAGACGCTTGGTCTGGCCGGCGAATCCGGCTGCGGCAAGACCACCGTGGCGCGCATGCTGCTGTGCCTGATCGAGCCCACCGCGGGCGAGGTCCTCTTTGAAGGCAAGCCGCTGCCGCCCGCATTTTCCTCCGAGATGCGCGCCCTGCGCCGCCGCATGCAGATCGTCTTCCAGGACCCCTACGCTGCGCTCAATCCGCGCATGCGCATTGAGCAGATACTTGCCGAGCCATTCGCTATCCACCGCGAACCGCCGCCGGAAGGCCTGCCGGCGCGGCTCGCCGAACTGCTTCATTCGGTCGGCCTGGATGGGTCGGCCCTGCAGCGCTATCCGCATGAGTTCAGCGGCGGGCAGCGCCAGCGCATCAACATTGCGCGTGCCCTCGCATTGCGCCCGCGCTTCCTCGTCCTCGACGAGCCGGTCAGTTCGCTGGACGTCTCGGTCGGCGCGCAGATCGTCAACCTGCTGCGCGATCTGCAACGCACGCTCGGCCTCACCTATCTCTTCATCTCGCATTCGATGCCTCTGGTGCGATACCTATGCGACCGCGTCGCCGTGATGCAGAGCGGCCGCCTGGTGGAGCTGGGCGAAGGCATGCAGGTCTGCGAGGCGCCGCGCAGCCCGTACACCCAACAACTCATCGCGGCCACACCCGATCTGCCCATGCGCCAATCTGCTAATTCGCTAACTCGCTGACTTGCTAACTCGCCGACCCTCTACAATGAAGAGAGGATGGTTCCCAGCCTCAGCGCGCATCTTCCCTACCTCTGGCTGGTCGCGGCCTCGTTGATCGCGGGTGCGATGAACGCGATGGCCGCCGGGGGATCCTTCATCTCGTTTCCCGCGATGATTGCCATCGGCGTTCCACCCATCCAGGCCAACGCCACCAACACCGTCGCGCTGTGGCCGGGCCAGCTCACATCCATCTGGGCCCTGCGCACCGATCTGCGCCGCGACCTGCTCACCGTGGTCGTCTCCGCGGCCATCCTTGGCGGCATCGGCGGCGCCGTGGTCCTGCTGAACACGCGCCCGCGCACCTTCATGCACATCGTCCCGTGGATGCTGCTCGCCGCGTCGCTGCTTTTCTGGATCAGCGGCCCCATCTCGCGCTGGCTGCGCCGCCGCTCCGACACGCCGCACCAACCGCGCACTCCGGCCATGGCCCCGTTATTTTTCGCGCTTCTGCTCGTCAACTTTTACATCGGATACTTCGGCGCGGGCGCCGGCTTCCTGGCCATGAGCGTGCTCTCCGTCTTCGGCGTGGAGGAGATGAATGCCGTAAATTCGCTGAAGGTGCTGGGTGCGTGCCTGGCCAACTTTTGCGCCGTGGTCACCTTCATCTGCGGCGGGGCCATCGTGTGGCACTACTGCCTGGTCTCCATGGTCGCCGCCGGCATTGGCGGATACAGCGGGGCGCAATACGCGCGCCGCATGAATCCAGAGGTGCTGCGCGCCATTGTGGTCGTCATCGGCTGCACCATGGCCGCATACTTTTTCTGGAGACAACCTTGAGCCATTGTCCGGCGACAGTCCTAAGTTACGTTTGGAGTTTGCCATGAGCCTTGTCCTACAATCCGCCGCAATGCACCTGGCGAACGCGCGCATCGACGACCTGGGTTACGCCGCCGCCCTGCTCACCACCGCGGCCTATGTCCCGCAACTTGTGCGGGTGCTGCGCCTGCGCTCGGCACGCGACATCTCACTGCCCACCTTCCTGATGTTCGCCTTGGGTGTCTTTCTATGGCTACTCTACGGCATCTACACTGGATCGAAACCCATCATCGCGTGCAACAGTGTGACCCTGGTTCTAGCGATAAGCATCGTCGTCCTGAAGCTGCACTACGATCGCAGCACCCTGGAGAAACTCGAACCATGAGCCATGAAGGAATCCGATTCATCAGCGCTGAGGAGGCCGCGCAGGCCGCCGCACAAGAGAACATTCGTCTGCCCGCCGAAGCGGTCACTCCGCTCAAGGTGCGGGTCAAGAAGAGCGAAGGCAGCGGCGTCGAGATCGACTGGCGCGACGGGCACAAGAGCGCGTGGGACTTCCGCTGGCTGCGCGACGCCTGCCCCTGCGCCACATGCAACGCCGAGCGCGAGACAACGGGCCGCGCGCCGGGCGAACCCAAGCCGAAGTCGCAGGACCCCTTCGCGCTGTACCAGGCGCCGCCACGTCCCGATGAGGTGACGCCCGTGGGCAAGTACGCGCTCAGCTTCAAATGGAACGACGGCCACCAGTCCGGTATCTACTCCTGGAGCTACCTGCGCAGCGTCTGCCAGTGCGCCCTCTGCCGCCCGACGCGCAGCTAGGCAATCCCAAGCAGCGCCAGGGCCTCATCCACGGTGCGCGCCACCAGCACAATTTCGCGCTTCTCCTGGGTCAGCATTCCCTGCGCAACGCACTCATCCAGAAATTTCAGCAGGGTGTCGTAAAAGCCATTTGTGTTGAGCAGAAGCACCGGCTTGGAGTGCAGCTTCAAGGTCTGCCAGGCCAGCACCTCGAAGAACTCCTCGAATGTGCCATAACCTCCGGGAAGCGTGATGAACGCATCGGCCCGCGCGCCGATCGTCGCCTTGCGGGTGTGCATGGTGTCGACTACATGCAGCTCGGGGAGGCCATCGTGCGCCACTTCCAAATCCACCAGCACGTTGGGAATCACTCCCACCACATGCCCGCCCGCTGCCAGCGCACTCTGCGCCACAGCTTGCATCAGCCCCACCTTCGACCCGCCAAAGACGACGCCAATCTTCCGCTGGGCCAGCTTTCGCCCAAGCTCATCCGCCACCGCGCGATACACCGGATCGGTCCCATCGGCCGAAGCGCAAAAGACGGCAATATTCCTGATCGGAGAACTGGCAGATGGTGAGAAGGCGCTTGGGGTGGGCATTACCATGATTATCCCACCCCGAGCGCCCCTAGTTCAGTTGAGCTTAACCGTAGCTCCATCCATTGATTGTGCAAACTGAAACAGCCGTTCGCCCTTTTGATATCCATTCCCGGCAGTGTCGGCATAGACGTCCGTTCCCGACGCACCCTTGAGGGTGATCGTCTGATGCGGCTGTACCGTGTAGACCTGTTCGCCCACCTTTAAGTCCTGAGAAATAGTGCCCCTGTTGTAAACCTGAACGACGATGTTCGTCCCCTGTCCTTGCACCGTGCTTGCATCCGTTTTGGTCTTTTTACCAAACGACCAAGCATTGGCGGCAGCAGGAGCCATGACTCCTGCCACTAGGAGAACAGCGAGCGCACGTGTGATCGTGCGATGCGTGTGCAACATATAAAATAACCTCTGTTTTGAATTTGGGAACGTGATTTCTGACCCTGGTTCATGGAAAACTCCCAGTGCCCGTTTGATGCAATACCATCCTCAGTGGATTCACAAAATTAAAACTTGCGCGTTGCTCAATTCGCTATCCGGCAATGACCCGATTAACATAGAAGATGGAGCGTCCATCCGGTGTCCCGCCTTCTCGACAACATGAACCCGCAGCAGCAGGAAGGCATCCAGGCCGTCGACGGGCCGGTGTTGCTGCTGGCCGGCGCCGGCTCGGGCAAGACGCGCGTCATCACCCACCGCATTGCGTATCTGATTGAGGAGCGAGGAGTACCGGCCGACTCTATCCTGGCGGTCACGTTCACCAACAAAGCCGCCACCGAGATGTCGGAGCGGGTGGACCGGCTGCTGGACTCGAGTTCACTGGCCAAGCCGCTGCTCTCCACCTTCCACAGCTTCTGCGTGCGCGTGCTACGGCGCGACATCGAGGCCCTGCGCATCCCCTCCGCCAGCGGCGGTAATGGCACCGGCCTTACCCGCAGCTTCGCCATCTACGACGAAGTGGACCAGCAGGCCGTCGTCAAGGCCGCGCTCAAGCGCCTCGGTTTCGACGACAAGCAGCTTAAGCCCAGCGTAGCACTGGGCCGCATCAGTTGGGCCAAGAGCCACATGATCGATCCGCAGGAGTACTTCCTTGCCTCCACCAACCCCATGGAAGAGAGGATCGCGCACATCTTCGAGATCTACCGCAAGGAACTGTTGAAGGCCAACGCGCTGGACTTCGACGACCTGCTGCTGGAGGCCGTCCGCCTGTTGAAGGCCGTGCCCGAGGTGCGCGAGCGGTACAACCGCCGTTACAAGTATCTACTGATCGACGAGTACCAGGACACCAATCGTCCGCAGTACGAACTGATGAAGCTGCTGGCCGGCCCCGCGCGCAACGTATGCGTGGTGGGCGACGAGGACCAGTCCATCTACAGTTGGCGCGGCGCGGACATCCGCAACATTCTGGAGTTCGAGAAGGACTTCCCCAACGTGCGCACCATCCGCCTGGAACAGAACTACCGCTCCACGCAGATCATTCTGGAAGGCGCGTCGGCTGTGGTCGCCAACAACACGCTGCGCAAGGGCAAGACGCTGTTCACCACGCGCGAGGGCGGATCAATGATCGGCTACTACGAGGCCCCCGACGGCGAGAACGAAGCGCTGTTTATCGCTGATCGCATCCAGCAGTATCTGCGTGACGCCGACAGCAGCCCCACAGAAAACGCGCCCCGCTGCGCCGTGCTTTATCGCACCAACTCGCAGTCGCGCCTCTTTGAGGAGGCGCTGCGTCGCTATCAGATCCAGTACCGCATGGTCGGCGGCTTCTCCTTTTACGATCGCGCCGAAGTCAAGGACATCCTCAGCTACCTGAAGCTGGTGCTCAACCCGCACGACTCCATCGCTCTGGGCCGCGTGGTCAACTCACCGGCGCGCGGCATCGGGAAGACCACCCTGGAGACGCTGGAGCGCATCGCTCTGGCCACTGGAATAAGTACCTGGGATGCCATTGCGCGTGCCACCGAGGACGGCCTGCTGCCCGCGCGCGCGCTCGCTGCGCTCGGAAAATTTCGCCAATTCGTCGACGACGCCCGCGCCCTGATGGGGCGTGATTTCGCAGACAAGCTGGCCGCCGATCTGGCCCCCGAAGACGGTCCTGCTCGCGAATTTGTAACGGAAGAAGATTCTCTGCAAGCTGCGCCCAGCGACGCGGAAGCGCAGTCTGTAACTCAAAACGGCACAGAATCGGCCACGGATTTCAATCCGGGAGATTTCGTAACTGGATCTGCTACAGAGCAACATACAGCGCCCGACACCAGCTTCAACTTCGGCTTCGATTCCAGCCCCATGGACAGACCCGGCGAAACCGCGACCAGCTTGCGCGAAGAAACCAGCGGCGAAGCCTTCCGCAAGCCCGGCGATGGCGCAACCCTCCCGGAGCTGATCAAGTTCCTCAACGACCGCAGCGGCTATCTGCGCGCGCTGGAGGACGAGGCAACACCAGAGTCCTTTTCACGCATCGAGAACCTCAAGGAACTGGCCAACGCAGCGCAGGACGCCGAGGAGCGCGGCGAATCGCTCCCGGAGTTTCTGGACCACGCGGCCCTGGTCTCCGACACCGACTCCTACAGCTCCGAGGCGCGGGTCACGCTGATGACGCTGCACGCCGCCAAGGGCCTGGAGTTTCCACTGGTATTTCTGGCGGGGATGGAGGAGGGCCTCTTTCCCAACTCGCGCACGCTCACCGACCCCACCGGACTGGAAGAGGAGCGCCGCTTGTGCTACGTCGGCATGACCCGCGCCATGGACACGCTGGTGATGACGCGCGCCCGCTATCGCCGCCGCTACGGCTCCGAGATGCCCGACGCAAGCATTCCTTCGCGCTTCCTCGAAGAGGTCCCGTCGCACCTTATGGAAGACCTGGGCAGCCCACTGCCGCGCCCGCAGTTCTCCGGCAATGCTTACGCCACGCCGTATCCTCAGCGCAATCGCTTCGGACGCGCAAACGATTTTCCCAGCGACGGCGAACGACACTACCGCTACGAAGACGAAGACCAGACAGCCACAGGCAGCCCAGGCCGCCACTCCGCGGCCGTCAAGTTCTCCACCACGCGCATCGCTCCCGGCTCTCGCCCCATCGCGCGCGCAGCCTCCAGCGGCAACTCCATCGACAACATCGCCAGCTTTTTTGCCGCTCGCGGACAGAAGATACCTAGCGCGAATCCTCCCGGCCGCCCCAAGCTCGACATTCCCGCCCCCACCGGCAAGACCGGACTGCGCCAGGGATCGCGGGTCCGCCACCCCAAATACGGGGAAGGGACCGTCTTTCGTCGCGAGGGCGATGGGGACGACGCCAAGATTACAGTACAATTTCTACAGTACGGCGTTAAAAAGCTGGTGGAGAAATTCGCCCAACTGGAAGCTCTTTAACAAACCTGTAACCAAATCATCCCCGGTAACCTATCTTCAGGAAAGCATACACACCCCTCATGGCAGATACGAAGAGCATCACCGACAAGATCGAGCGCAAGAAGCTGAAGCGCGCGGCGCGCAAGGCCGCTCCCCCCAAGGGCCCACGCACAGGAGCGCGCGGGGAAAACAAGGCCAAGGTCAAGAAGGCTGCACGCGGCAAGACCAAGCGCTAGCGTTCTGCGAATGCAGTTGCGTTGACGTATATTCACGGTTGACCTCGATTGCAGGAGTTCGACGCTGCCCAGGCAAATCTTCGCCACCAAGTCCATCGACAAGCTGATCGCCGAATCGGAGCGGCCCGACCGGGCCCTGCGTAAGACGCTCGGCCCGGTGTCTCTGACCGCGCTGGGCATCGGCGCCGTCATCGGTTCGGGCATCTTCACGGTGATCGGCGTGGCCATCGGCGGAAATCCCGCCGCACTGGCCAAGTGGTCGGATTCGCCGGTGATCGACCTCATCCTCGGCCTGCTACACCATACCAGCGGGGCCGTCGCGGGACGCCCCGGCGCGGGCCCAGCCATCGCTCTCTCGCTTGTACTAGTGGCCATCGTCTGCGCGCTCACCGGCCTCTGCTACGCGGAACTGGCCAGCATGATCCCCATCGCCGGCTCGGCCTATACCTACACCTACGCCACCATGGGCGAGCTGATCGCATGGATCATCGGCTGGGACCTCATTCTGGAATACGCCTTCTCCAACATGAGCGTATCGGTCGGATTCGCCGCCCACATCGTCGATCTGCTGGACTGGCTCGGCCTCAACTTGTCGCCCAAGTGGCTCTCGCCCGCGTATCTTCCGCTGGGCCTGCAGGACCTTGCCGGCAACACCATCTACGCCCCCGGATGGCACGCCGGCTTCGACATTCCCGCCTTCCTCGTCGTTCTCATTCTCACCGTCATTCTGGTGCGCGGCATCCGCGAATCGGCGCGCACCAATAACATCATGGTGCTGATTAAGATTGCAGCCATTTTGCTCTTCGTCGGCTTCGGCGCCAGCTTCATCCACCCCTCGAACTACCATCCCTTCTCGCCCAACGGATGGAGCGGCATGTTGGCCGGCGGCTCCATCATCTTCTTCACCTACATCGGATTCGACTCGGTGTCGACCGCCAGCGAGGAATGCAAGGACCCGCGCCGCGACGTTCCCATCGGCATTCTGGGAACGCTCATCGTCTGCACCCTGCTCTATGTCGGCGTGGCCGTGGTGCTCACCGGCATCGTGCCGTGGCGTTCGGTCGCGGGCGATGGCGCGCCGGTTGTCAACGCACTCAGGCGCGTGTCCCTGATGCCGGGAGGCCATCGGCTGCATTTTGTCCGTCTCGCGGTGCTACTGGGCGCATTGGTGGGAATGGTCTCGTCGATCCTGGTCTTTCAACTCGGCCAGGCGCGCGTCTGGTTCTCCATGTCGCGCGACCGCCTGCTGCCCGAGGTCTTCAGCCGCGTGCATCCGCGCTTTCGCACGCCCGCCTTCGCCACCTGGGTTGCCGGATTTCTGGTGGCCATTCCCTCCGGCCTCTTCGACGTGGGCACCTTCGCCGAGATGTCCAACATCGGCACCCTCTTCGCCTTCGTTCTGGTCTCGGCCGGCGTCGTCGTGCTGCGCTACAAAGATCCCCACCGCCATCGCGGCTTCCGCGTCCCCTTCGGCCCGCTGATTCCCATCCTCAGCGTCTTCTTCTGCATGCTTCTGATGGCTGGCCTTCCCGCCAAGACATGGCTGCGCTTCTTCATCTGGCTCGCCATCGGCCTGGTCATCTACGTCCTCTACAGCCGCAAGCGCAGCGAGTTCTATAAGGCCGCTACACCCTCTGAATAGGCCCCGGATACCGCAATACGATCGAATCGACCGTTAGCAGAACTGCACCCTCCACCATCGCCTGAGCGATTAACATCCGATCGAATGGATCACGATGTACCAATGGTAGCGTCTCTACTGTAAACGCATGTTCACTGGTTACCTGTAGCTCGTGAAAGCCGTTCCCAAGCAGTCCATGGCGTAGTTGTCGCGGCTCCGCATAAAAATCCTTACGCCCCAAAGCTCGCTTGATCGAAATCTCCCAGAAACTTACAACGCTGAAAAATAACTCATTTTCATCGTCCTGAAGCAATTTCATGGTCTTCGCTGAAAGCCGCTTCGAGTTCTCCGCAGACCACAGCATCACATGCGTGTCCAGCAGGAATTTCATTTCTCATCGCCATAAAACATCTGCGCGATCTCGTCCTCGAACATCCGGTCGAAATCATCCGGCACTTTGATCTGCCCGGCCAAAAATCCAACCCGCTTTACCGGCTTCGCCTCAGGAGCATCCAGCGCCACCACCTTCACCAATGGCTTTCCTGCCTTGGCAATGATGAAAGGCTCGCCCTTCGCCGCCTTCGCCACCAACCGCGAAAGCTGCGTCTTCGCCGCATGTATATTGACTGTCTCCATGGATCCGGCTCCTATAAACTTAGTTCAATAGACTTAGTCTACTCCACCTAAACTCCTATCGCAACTGAACTCCTCTTACGCCATCGCCCTCACACCATAAACACCATGCGCCGTCCGCTCTCAGTTCGGCCCCATGCCGACTCCACCTCGCTGAGCGGGACAGACTCCGTCTCGATCTTCAGCCCAGCGGATGCGGCCGTTTCATACATCTCCGTCAGCGCCTGCACAATGGCCGCGGCGGAGAGGCTGCCCAGTCCACTGCCCATCAGCTCCACGCCTGAACTGCGCAGCAGGTCCGCCCTGAGCGAGATTGCATCCCCGCTGATCGACCCGATCTGCACATAGCGGACGCGCCGCTCGCCCTGGGGATTGCCGCGCCCCTTGGCCGCCACCAGAATGCACTCCGCGGAGTGGCCCCATAGATAATCCAGCACCACATCGACGCCCGCCAGCGCCGCGCGGAACGAGTCCACCAGCGCCTCATCGGATTGCCGCAGCCAGATCGTCTCGTCGACGCCCAACGCGCGCAACTTCTCCAGCGCCTCCTTCTCGCGCCCGGTTGCGATCACCCTGCGCGCGCCGAGTTGCTTCGCCGCCTGGATCGCCTGCTGCCCCGCAACCCCCGTCGCACCGTTCACCAGCACCGACTCGCCAGCTTGCAGCCGCGCACGGCCCAGCAACGCTGCCCACGACGCCAGCCCCGGATTGCCCAGCGCGGCCGCTGTCACATCGTCCACATAGTCGGGCAGCGCGACTGTACGGCTGGCCACTGCTACACTCCACTCCGCCATGGCTCCGAAGGGCGCGGGCGGACCGAAAAAGTACACGCGACGTCCGTCGGGCAGCGTTCCCACGCCATCGTAGCCCGGCACAAACGGCATCTCGCGGGCGCTGCTGTAGTGCGAACCCGCGGCCTGGCCTTTCACCAGGTTGCTCAATGCAGCCGCCCGCACACGCACCAGCACGCCGCCGTCCCCCGCCACCGGCTCGCGGAAACTTGCATAGCGCGGCGGCCTATCGAAGCTCTCAACAACGGCTGCATTCATGGTTTGCTCCTCTGCCTCAGTATCTCCTACAGCGCCTCTTTCAGTCTTCGCCGGTATTGTTGAAATGCCTGCCGCCCCTGCGCGGACAAACTCAGCAGCGTCTGCGGAATCTTGCCGCGATAGGTCTTCGTCACTTCAACGTAGCCGGCCTCCTCCAGCTTCGAGAGATGGCTGGAGAGCGTTCCCTTGTTCATCTCCGTCTCGTGCTGCAGATAGAGGAAGTCAGCCTGCTCCACGGCAGAGAGCAGGGCCACGATCATCAGCCGCCCCGGCTCGTGAATCACGCGGTCCAGCTCCGCCAGCTTGCGTGTCTTCAGGTTCATTCCGCCGTCTCCGCCGCTGGCTGCGTATGGAGCAGGTAGAGCACAAAGCTGACACCGCCCGAAATCATAAATATCGCGCCATAAATTGTGATGGTAAGCAGCCATGCCCCGAAGCTTCTTTCGGAAAGCGTGGCGACGGCTGATGTGCTCCCCGCTGCTTCTCCGACCACGCCCGCTGGAAGCAGGGCAATCGCGACGGAGCAGATCGCCAATGCCGCAGCCACGGCCCACTTCCAACGCACCGCACTGGCGATATGCAAGACGTAGAACACTACAAAAACCAACCCAATGAGAGCGGCAGGCGTCGTCATGCCCCAGTGCGGACCGCCGAAATTCCAGTGTGAACGTGCGGCAATGGCGAGCCCCGCCGCAACGCCGCCCAGCGTGAATGCCCGCCACCACCTGAACTTCTGCTTTCGGTACTCGACGAACCCGGTGCGCGGATATGTGATGTGCTTCTTGATCGCCTTGCTTCCGTAGTGGAGCACCGCGAACAACACCATGAACCCAACGAACGACCCGTATCGATGCCAAATGGAGCCCTGAGGTGAGTGTATTTGCAACCACTGGAGCAGCGCGAAGCACAGGAACATGAAGCCGAAGCCCAGTTCACCCACGCCATCAATGTTGTTATAAAGAACCGGCCGCTTCACTAGACTTTCAATCTGATCCATCCTGGTTTCTTCTTCATGCTCCTGCATCCCCGGGCCCCTTTCTATTTGTGCAAACCAGTTTGCATCACCAACCTTAATCTGTCAAGTTGTTTTTTCGGCTGCTCCACGAAGACCTTCTTCCCGCGTCCGGCCCACAGAATCCCCGCATATCCACAGGGGGAACCTCGTTAGGTACGCGATATCCACGAGTTTTTGATGAACTTACGGTGAACGCCCTTGCGAGTCGCGCGCGCAGCTTGCATACTCGCAACAGATGCATGGGAACGGTTCCTGTCGAGACCAACACGTGACCCGATACAGCCGTCAAGACGTACTTCGAATCCTGCACCTGCGAGCGCGCCAGTTGACCGCGTGGGAGCATGCGGGGCTGATTCCCGCCAACGAACAATATTCCTTCGAAGACCTGGCCCAGTTGCGCACCCTGCGCACGCTGCGCGCCACGCGCATCTCCGCCAAGAGCATCCGCGAGTCGGTGGAGGCCATGCGCCAGGCCGCGGGCATGGGCAACCCATTCACCGAGGCCAGCGCGGTCGGCCACGGCACGCGGCTCAGCTTCCGCCACAACGGAGCGCTGGTGGATCCCGTTACCCGCCAGCTTGCCTTCGACTTCGAAGCCGGGGACAGGCGCCAACTGAGCATTGTGGGCGCCGATGGCAGCGCAGGCTCTGCCAGCCAGCCCGACGTGCAGGAGCTCTTCCAGCGCGCGGTGCGTCTGGAGGAGGTCCCCGCCACCATCTCCAAGGCGGCGGAGCTGTATCGCCAGATCTTGGCGATACGTCCGGGATACGCGGCCGCGGCCATCAACCTGGGCACCATCCACTACAACCAGCGCGAATTTACGCTGGCCGAGCAACTCTACCGCCGCGCCACCGAGGCCGATCCCGAGTACGCGCTGGCCTTCTTCGATCTGGGCAATGTGCTGGACGAGTTGAAGCGCCTGCCCGACGCCATCGCCGCCTACCAGAGGGCCATTGCGCTGGTGCCGCAGTACGCCGACGCGCACTATAACCTGGCGCTGGCCTACGAGCGCCAGGGGCACCGCCGCCGCTCCCTGCGCCACTGGCTCACCTACGTGCGGCTGGATCCGGTCGGCCCCTGGGCCAACCACGCCAAGGCGCAGGCCAAGAGCATCCTAAGCAGCGAGCGTCTCTCCATCGTCGAGCCGTGCAGGCCGCCTGGTGGCGGCGGGTTAGATGCTCCGCGGCGAAGCGACCCTGCGAGCAGCCTTCAACAGCCGTTTTCCGCATCCGCTCCCGGATTGTGCCAGCTCCCTCCCGGCGCAAGCAGCGCGTCGGCCGCCTTGGGCCCCCAACTTCCGCGCTTGTAGACATGCACAGGGTCGTGTTGCTTGAGCACCGGATCGACCACCGCCCAAGCTGCCTCCACCGCGTCCTGGCGGGTAAACAGAGCGCCGTTGCCACGCATGGCGTCGCCCAGCAGCCGCTCGTAGGGCATCTCCTGCCCTGCCAGATGCTCACACAGGAACAGCTCCTGTTGCTGGCCAACGAACTCCTTGCCCGGAGTCTTCACCCGGGTGGCCAGGGCGATGGCCGCATCCGGCGAGAGGCGGAAGCGCAGATAATTCGCCCGCCCATGCTTCGGCATCGAGTCCGCAAACAGCCGCTGCGGGGCTGGCTTCAGCTCCACCAGAATCTCTGTCGCCGTGGTTGCCATGCACTTGCCGGAGCGCAGAAACCACGGCACGCCCGCCCAGCGCCACGAGTCGATAGTAAGCCGCAGCGCGCAGAATGTCTCAACGTCCGAATCGTGCGCCACGTCCGGCTCCCGGCGATAGCCGGCGTACTGTCCGCGCACTAGGTCCTCCGGCTTCAGCGGCAGCATCGCCTCGAAGACCTTGGCCTTCTCCGCCTGCACCGCGCCATAGTCCCGGGTCGCCGGGGCCTCCATCGCCAGCAGCGCCGCAATCTGGAAGAGATGGTTCTCAATCACGTCGCGCAGGCAGCCCGCCGTCTCGTAGAACGCGCCGCGCTTCTTCACGCCGAAGTTCTCCGCCATGGTGATCTGCACGCTGGCCACATAGTTGCGGTTCCAGATCGGCTCCAGAAAGGAGTTGGCGAAGCGGTAGTACAGGATGTTCATGATCGCCTCCTTGCCCAGGAAGTGGTCGATGCGGAAGATGGAGTCCTCGGCAAAGGCAGCGTGCGCCACGCGGTTCAGCTCGCGGGCCGACGCCAGATCGCGCCCGAAAGGCTTCTCCACAATCACGCGCCCGTTCTTGGCCAGCCCTGCCGCGCCCAGCCCTCGGATCACGGTCTCAAACAACGACGGAGGAATCGCCAGGTAGTGCGCCGGACGCCGCGCCCCATGCAGCGCCTGCTTGATCGCCGCAAACGTCGCCGGGTCCTTGTAGTCGCCGCTGACATATTTAATCCTCGACAGCAACCCATCCAGTGCGCGCCGGTCTCCGTTATTCTGCGGCGCCACCCCGCCCGCCGCATGCTGGATGCTGTCGGCCACGCGCCGCTTCAGCCGCTCCAGACTCCACTGCGGGAAGGCCACGCCGATCACCGGCGTCTTGAGCGCTCCGCGTTTCTCCATCGCATACAGCGCGGGAAATATCTGCTTATGGGCCAGGTCGCCGGTCACTCCGAAGACCACCAGCGCGTCGGAACGCGATCCAGTCATCCGGCATTTCCTTTCTCTGCCTCGGTCTTCTCCAGATGCCCGCCGAAGTGATAGCGCAGCGCGGAGAGCATCTTGTCGGCAAAGGCGTCCTCGCCGCGCGAGCTGAATCGCTCATACAGCGCCGCACTCAACACCGGGACCGGGACCGCTTCGTCGATGGCCGCGCGGATGGTCCAGCGCCCTTCGCCGGAGTCCGATACGTGCCCGGCAAACTTCGCCAGGTCGGGGCTATCGATCAGCGCCTGCGCCGCCAGGTCCAGCAGCCACGACGAGATCACGCTGCCGCGACGCCACACCTCGGCGATATCCGGCAGATCCAAGTCATATTGATAGAACTCCGGATTGCGCATGGGAGTGGTCTCCGCGTCCAACGCGTGCGTCGCAGTGCCCGCGTTGGCGTGGCGCAGAATGTTCAGGCCCTCCGCGTAGGCAGCCATCATGCCGTACTCGATGCCGTTGTGCACCATCTTCACAAAATGTCCCGCGCCGCTGGGCCCGCAGTGCAGATAGCCCTGCTCCGCCGTCCCGCCCATCTTCTCGCGCCCCGGTGTGCGCGACGTATCGCCGATCCCCGGAGAGAGCGAGCGGAAGATCGGGTCCAGGCGCGCCACCACCTCCGCCTCCCCGCCGATCATCAGGCAGTAGCCGCGGTCCGCGCCCCACACTCCGCCGCTGGTCCCCGTGTCCACATAGTGGATGTTCTTGGCCTTCAGCGCCACGGCGCGGCGAATGTCGTCGTGATAGTACGAGTTCCCGCCATCGATGACGACGTCGTCCGCCTCCAGCAGCGGCACCAGCTTCTCCAACTCGTCATCCACCACTCCCGCCGGAACCATCAGCCACACCGTGCGCGGCTTGACCAGCGTTTTAACCAGCTCCTCCAGCGATCCCGTGCCCACTGCGCCCAACTGCACCGAGGCCGCCACGGCCTGCGGCGACATATCGTAGACCACGCAGCGGTGCCCCGCCTGCAGCAGCCGCCGCACCATGCTGGCCCCCATCCGCCCCAACCCAACCATTCCCAGTTCCATACGTCCCCCTTGCAACAGCGATATTGATGACAGCAGATTGTCGCTTCCTACCTTCAGATGCGCCAACCCCTCGCCAGGCATCGCCTTACGCACAAATCCTAAATCAAAATGCAGTTAGAAACAGCTAGGGCCCGGACTTATTCGCCCAGGCCCCCCTTTAACACGTAACCATCTCCTATAGCCTTATCCCTGCGGTGCCTCGGCCGGCTTGGTCTGGGCCACGGTCCAATCCGCCGCGCCCACCTTGAAGCGCGCGAACCGCCGCACCGTGATGTTCTCGCCCAGCTTGGCCACCTTGGCCGCAACGATCTGCGCGATGGTCTGCGTCTGGTCCTTGATGAACGGCTGGTCCAGCAGGCAGAACTCCTCGTAAAACTTGCCCAGCTTGCCGGTCAACATCTTCTCCACGATCTCCGGCGGTTTGCCCGACGCCGCGGCCTGTGCCCGGTAGATGTCCTTCTCACGCTCGATGTCTGCCTCCGTCACCTCGTCGCGGCTGACGAAGCGCGGCTCGCTGGCCGCAATATGCATGGCCACGTCGCGCAGCAGCTCCTGGAAGTCGTCGGTGCGGGCCACGAAGTCCGACTCGCAGTCCAGCTCCACCAGCACGCCGATCTTGCCGCCGGCGTGGATGTACGACCCCACCGCTCCCTCGTTGGTGGTGCGGCTTGCCTTCTTGGCCGCCGTCGCCATGCCGCGCTTGCGCAGCACCACGAACGCGGCCTCCATCTCGCCCTTGGCCTCCTGCAGCGCCTTCAGGCAGTCGCCCATGGGCGCGCCCGACTTCTCGCGGAGTTCCTTCACCTGTTTGGCATCGATCTTCACTGCTGTTTCGGTCGTCATTGTCCTCTTCTTCTCCTGGGGCACAAAAATCCCGGGTAAAAACACCATCTAAAATTCTGTTCGCGCAACTCGCCCCGCTGCTGGCATCCTACGCTGCGAATGTTTCGCCTCTGTGTCTGGCCCGTTTAGCGCGTCACGCAGAAAGAGCGTGGAGCGGATTACGCCGGCCTCCACGCTCTCGACTTGAGAAAGCTGGGCTAGGCGCCGGTCGCGATGTGCTCCGGCTCCGCCTCGGGCTCGGTGGCAGCCACCGGGGCCTTGCGAATGTTTCCTCCCAATACCGCAGCCATATCGACGTTCTCGTCGTCGGCAACGTCCTCGATGGATTCCGCCGCGATGCCCGCCGAGACATGGATCTCAGCCGCCACATCGTCCAGTCCGGTCTCACCCTCTTCGCCAACGTACTCCGGCGCTAGCTCCACCGGCTGCACGTCCTCCACCTCGGTGGCGAACGACTTCTCGGAGACCAGTTGCACGCCCTCGGCGGCCGAGTCGGCGATCTTGGAGGTAAACAGACGGATTGCGCGCAGCGCATCGTCGTTGCCAGGGATCACGTAGTCCACCAGCGTGGGATCGCAGTTGGTGTCCACGACGGCGACCACCGGAATCCCCAGCTTGCGCGCCTCCGCCACCGCAATGGCTTCGTTGTTGGAGTCCACCACGAACAGCGCGTCGGGTAGCCGCTTCATGCTCTTGATGCCGGACAGGTTCACCGACAGATGCTTGCGCTCCCGCTCCAGCTTGATGACCTCCTTCTTGGTCAGCAGCTCGTAGCGCCCGTCGGTCGACATGTCGTCCAGTTCCTGCAGCCGTTTCACCGACTTCTGCACCGTCACCCAATTGGTGAGCAGCCCGCCCAGCCAGCGGCTGTTGATATAGGGCATGCCGCAGCGGTTCGCCTCTTCGGCAATCGCGTCCTGCGCCTGCCGCTTGGTGCCGACAAACAGCACCAGCTTGCCCGTGCCGGTCAGCTCCGTGATGAACTTCGACGCCTCCTTGAACATCTTCAGCGTCTTCTGCAGGTCGATGATGTAAATTCCGTTGCGTTCGCCGAAGATATACTCCTTCATCTTCGGGTTCCAGCGCTTGGTCTGGTGCCCGAAGTGGACTCCCGCCTCGAGCAGTTCCTTCATGGTTATATTTGCCAAATTATCTCCTTGGTGAAGCCTGCCCGATGGTTTCTCTGGCCGGCTGGATTAATCCCGCGTACGGGAGATTTAACTCCGACCTCGAAGCATCTCCGCTCCGGGGCTGCTGCTCTGTATTTCAACTACTCACTACCAACTAACCACTGCCTTACCGCTTGCTGAACTGGAACCGTGCTCGCGCGCCCTTCTGTCCATACTTCTTGCGTTCCTTGCCGCGTGAATCGCGAGTGACGAGTCCCTCGGCCTTCAGCGTCTTGCGCAGCTCCGGGTTGAACTCCATCAGCGCGCGCGCAATGCCCAGCTTCACCGCGTCGGCCTGTCCCATCACGCCGCCGCCGCGCACCGTGGTAATCACATCGAAGGTCTCGCCGATGTCGGCGATGCCCAGCGAACGCCGTGCCGCCGCGCGCTGCTGCGGGGTCACAAAGTACACGTCGCACTCCTTCTTGTTGACCGTGAACTTGCCGCTGCCGGGGCGCAGAAACACGCGCGCAATCGACGACTTGCGCCGCCCCGTTCCGTAGTACTGAACCAAATCCGCCATATCGCTCCTTAGAACTTGACCTCAGGGGCTAAAGCCCCTTGCTCCCTGAATTCCTTCGATGTCCGGGCTAAAGCCCGGACCTATCTAAAAACCTTGCGCAACAAAACTTATGCCTTGCCTTCAATCGCGATCGGCTGCTGTGCCAGGTGCGGATGGTGCGGCCCCTTGTACACCTTCAGCTTGGTCGCCATCTGCCGGCCCATCTTCGACTTCGGCAGCATTCCCTTGATCGACTGCTCCACAATCGCCTCCGGGCGTCGCGCCAGCAGCTTCACAAACGATTCTTCGCGCAGCCCGCCGGGAAATCCCGTGTACCGGCGATACAGCTTCTTGTCCGACTTCAGGC
This sequence comes from uncultured Acidobacteriaceae bacterium, assembly GCA_963834805.1. Classification (GTDB taxonomy): domain Bacteria; phylum Acidobacteriota; class Terriglobia; order Terriglobales; family Acidobacteriaceae; genus Edaphobacter. The sequence continues at coordinate 561,267 of CAWIDB010000007.1, read as the reverse complement.
CTGTCAGCACAATCTTCTCGCAGTTCACCACAATCACGTGGTCGCCCACATCGATGTAGGGCGTGTACAGCACATTGTTCTTCCCAGCCAGGATCGACGCCGCCTGCGTCGAAAGCCGGCCCAGCGTCTTGCCCGCAGCGTCCAGCACAAACCACTTGCGCTGGATGTCCTGGCCGCTCGGTATCGGTGTCGTGTTATTCATAGTGCTCGCGTTACTCCCTGCTTCTGCCGTCTTCCTTCTCCAGCCCGGCGTCGTACGGAAGAGTTAGCTGCCGTGATGCGTCCAACATCCATGCGTACCGTCATGTCCATCCACGGAACGCCAATCTCGTTGCTCCAGGCCAACCCGCACAGCGCAAGGCATATCGGAGCCGTACTTCGCTCCCTGCCTGATCGCTTGAAGGCCTTGCCGCCTGGAAGTCGCGCATTGCTTGTGTGTGGCCGTGGGTGCGTTCAGGGCAGCCATCGAACTAGCTGATCCCGGTCAATCTGCTCCCGGCGAATCCACGATCTGCCCCATCTTGCTGCATCGCCATAACATGCCGCGCCCGATTAAGGACACAGCCTACCGATGACGTGCAGACATAGAGCTGCGCGAGCTTCCAGAATATCCCACCTCCCCACCCCGAGTCAACGCTACCCTCGCCCGCTGCATGCGCGACATCAATCTATGTCTCAAAGGCTAGCAGTACGCGCTCTATTTCTTCGGTTTCGTTAGGAACTCTCTGAAGCGCCTTGCGAGGATTCTGTGACGCTCCGTGTGGCTGCGCTCGTCATCCGTACTGCGGTTGAGCCTGTCGAATGTTAGAAGTTCACTGTCCGCTTTCGCCGCAGTCGCAGGGTCGCCCGCTGCTATTTCACGATTTTCCTTCCTTACCCTCTCGAAGGCGTTCAAGAATTCCCTGACATACTGGTCCTGTTTGGTGTCATTCTCGCGTACAAACCAGTAGTAGACGGGGAAAACGCCCGCTGATCGAAGCAAGGGATCTTTAGGCAGGAATATCTCGGACATACGATCCAGCGTGTCAATGACTCTTCGACTTGATAATTCAATTTTTTCCTTGAGTTCCTTCTTCGCCTGTTCCTTCCTCGCCTGTACCGTGAATTTGTCGAGGCTTGCCTTCTTTGTCTCTACGAGTTTGCCATTATATTCAAACATTAGAATCTTGGTGGCAGCGTTCTTGTCTTGTGCACGCTTCTTCGGAAATGCGATGGAAGAGTTAAATAGTTCGTGCTTGACAAGGAATCGAGTCAGTTCAGTCACGGGGCCCGCCATCGCGTTGCGAATCTCCGCACCGGTGAGCGGCTTACTCCGGTTGAGCCTCACAAATAATTCGTCAATCTTCTCTTTCTCGTCAGTTACTACGTGAACAACTGAAAGAGGCCAGTTGTTGAATACGTCCGCGACCTCCGGATAGAGTTTGCTAAGGTCGGGATATCCGAGCCCAGCAAGTTTTAGCCTGCGATCGGGCTGAAAAACGAATTCACTGTCGAGAACCAGCTTACCGTCCGCGAAGTCAAAAATTGCTTCTAAACGCTGCTTACCGTCGATAATGGCGTATGGGAGGCTTTCTCTATTTAGTTTTGCCACACCAACGGTGAAATCGGTCATGTAAATCTTGGGAATATCGTAGCCGTTCAGTATCGAATCGATCAGAAAGGCCTTATCGGCTCGTGACCAGAGACGGCCCTCCCTCTGGTATACGGGAAACATATCGATCTTGGAGCGTTGAGACGCCCACCAGATCACCGGTTTTGGCTCCATCCTCAGAATCTGAAACACGGCTACACCTCGAATGCGTATTCTCGTTTGATTTCGCGCGCTAAGCCATCAAGGTCAGGAAAGACCACTGAGTCGGTAATGCCCTGGCGACGAATTGCTTCATATATGTGCGGCAGCCTTCCTCTCTTCAGAATAACTTTCATCAGGCAATCGGCAGGAAAATCTTTCGAGCTATATGTCGTTTCCATAGGACGCGTGTCCTTTCCAAAGCAGACGAATACGCCCCTCTGGGCGACAATACGCTGACTGTTATGTGAACCGTATAAAGCAATCGGGAACGGTTTCATCGTAGTGACGTTCGCAACCGGTTTGTAGGCTGTGGCATTCGGATCATCAGTCGTCAGTATGGTGCCAGGAAAACTCTTGAGATCGACGGAACGCTTGTTCCATTGGGCGGGATCTAAGAGCCAGACGCATGCGTCACCGCTAAAGACAGGGCGACCGCTCTTGCCGATCTTGTGAGGAGCCGAAGTTACGGCGAAAAATAGCGCCATCAGGGGGCTCTCTGACCAATCCAAAAGTCTTGTCGGAACACCAAAATGCTGCATCAGAAAAAGCCACTCCCATTCGTCTGTAAGTGGCCGAGAGTGAAACGGGATGCTTCTTTGCCGAAAGCGGGATAGAAGATTCTGTTCTAGCAGTAAAAAGTCGTCGATAACCTTGGATCGTTTGTGTCTGTATAGCGTAGGTACTAGCTTGTGAGATAGTCGCCCGGATCCGCGAAACCAGAGCTGCTTGTGTTTCGCTGACGCCGACTTTTCTACGAAAGAGACGTACGCTTCCAGCGAATCGGCATACTTGAGTTTGATTGCAGGCATTACTAGTCGCTCTCCGAAAGTGACTCGTCGTTCCGACTCCTAAGTATAGCCGGAGAAGTCCAGCTTCCAACTAATTTCACTCCTTCACCCCAAACTGTCCCACCATCCACTCATCTCACCAACCCGCCAGTCCCCTCCACCGCCAACGGCGGCACCACCGTCCCATCCTCCAGCACCTCCTGGCTCTCCACATAGAAGTGCCGCAGCTCCGCATTGCCGAACGAGGTCGTTATCGCCACGTCCGCCGCGTCGCGTCCCGTTGCCATCAGCACGCGTCCCGGCCTGGCCTCGTTGTGGCGAGCGTCCATCGTCCACCAGCGTCCCTCCAGCCACACCTCGTACCACGCGCTGAAGTCGCCCGCCCCGGTGTATAGCCAGCGAATGTCGCCCAGGTATCCCGTGGCATAGCGCGCCGGAATGTTCTGGCAGCGCGACAGCGTCACCGCCAGATGCTGAAAGTCGCGGCACACGCCCACCCGCTCCGTGAAGACATCCATCGCCGTCTTGGTGGGCCGCGCCGTCATGTAGTCGAATCGCACCTTCTCATGCACCCAGTCGCGGATGGCCGCCGCCCGCTCCCATCCCGGCTTCATCCATCCGAACAGGTCCTGCGCCACCGGCGTAAAGCGGTCCACCTCGCAGTACCGGCTTGGCAGCAGAAACTGCAACACCTCGCTCGGCAGCTCCGCAATCGGCGACTGGCGCGCATCCGCATCTCCCAGCTCCGGCGCACCCTCCACGTCGATGGTGCTGGTCCCACTCAGTCGTAGCAACCCCTGCGGCGCAACAAACCGCGAGCAGCGGTTGCCGAAGCTGTCGCTATACTCCAGCGTCCCAATCAGCTCGCCATACCCCGGCCCCACGCCCTCCCTCAGATGCTCCACCACCAGCACATTGCCCTTGCGCACAAATCGCTCCAGCGACGGATGCAGGTGCAGCATCGCCACCATCGCCGACGAGTGCGCAAACTGAAACTGAATGTCGAACTCAGACTTGATCAGCATCCGCAGCCCTCGATTCCAAGAGACGTAATAAAGAGTGAGATGCAATTGCGGGAAGCACCACCAGTCTACCCTGCCGCAAGCACAACCACGCCGGCCCGCTCACCCAGCCTTCGCTCCGCAAGCAATCCTCTGTCCACAAAAAACGAGCGGACCCGATAGAGTCCGCCCGCCGTTTATCTCTGGAAACTATCTACTTGGCTGCGACCGCCTTGGCCACGCCGGCCTTCAGTGCCTCGGCCTTGTCCGTCGCCTCCCATGTGAAGTCCTTGCCCTCGCGCCCAAAGTGCCCGTAGGCCGCGGTGGCCTTGTAGATCGGCCGCCGCAGGTTCAGGCTCTCGATGATGGCCTTCGGCGTCAGCGCAAAGTTGGCCCGCACCAGCGCCTCCAGCTTGTCCTCGTCCACCGTGCCCGTGCCGAAGGTGTCCACCAGCACGCTGACCGGCTCGGCCACGCCGATGGCATAGGCCAGTTGCACCTCGCAACGCTCCGCCAGCCCCGCCGCAACGATGTTCTTGGCCACATAGCGCGCCATATACGCGGCCGAGCGGTCCACCTTGGTTGGGTCCTTGCCGCTGAACGCGCCGCCGCCATGCCGTCCCATGCCGCCATAGGTGTCGACGATGATCTTGCGCCCGGTCAACCCTGTGTCTCCCATCGGTCCCCCGATGACAAACCGCCCCGTCGGGTTGATGTGGTACTTGGTCCCAGCATCCAGCAGATTCGCCGGAATCACCGCCTGGATCACATGTTTCAGGATGTCGGCGCGCAGTTCCGCAGTGCCTACAGTATCCGCGTGCTGGGTCGAGATCACCACGCCGTCCACGCGCACCGGCTTCTGGTTGGCGTCGTACTCCACCGTCACCTGGCTCTTGCCGTCGGGCCGCAGGTACGACATCAGCCCGGACCTTCGCACCTCGGATAGCCTCCGCGTCAGCTTGTGCGCCAGCGAGATCGGCAACGGCATCAGCTCCGGGGTCTCGTTGGTGGCATAGCCGAACATCATTCCCTGGTCACCCGCCCCGCCAGTGTCCACGCCCATCGCAATGTCGCCCGACTGCTTGTTGATGGTCGAGATCACCGAGCAGGTGTTTGAATCGAATCCATACAGCGCGTTGTCATAACCGATGGCCGCAACCGTCCCGCGCACCACGCTCTGGAAGTCCACATACGCCTGGGTGGTGATCTCGCCCGCAATCACCACCAGCCCGGTGCAGGTCAGCGTCTCGCACGCCACCCGGCTGTACGGGTCTTGCTCCAGGCAGGCGTCGAGAATGGCATCCGAGATCTGGTCCGCCATCTTGTCCGGATGGCCCTCGGTCACGGATTCACTGGTAAACAAAAAACGGTCGCGCTTCGCCAAATCATTCCCTCCCAGTACATCTTGCTTGATCTTTTCTGCAACCCTTCAATTTTACCCTTGCACCCAGAATGCTGCAAAAAGTTGAACTTCTACGGCGAGAAGTGAAGCTCGAAACGCAAGAACGAGCATCGGCTGGCGGTGACGCGGGACGCCATCCGGCCTGGCCCACGTATCTTTCGCGCAACTTAAAATGAATCGGCGCCTGCCGCTGAGGACAGGCGCCGATCGGTTGGGTTGAGGTTAGAAGTTGAACTTACCCGCTACCTGCAGGATGCGCGGGTCGCGCGTCGCCGTAACCTGGCCGAACGTGCTGCTGGTTGCCGATGTTCCCACCGTTCCCCAGTTGGTGTGGTTCATGACGTTGAATCCCTCGCCACGCAGGGTGAAGGTGTATCCGTGGTATAGCTTGAAGGTACGGAAGATACCCATATCCAGTTTGTTGAAGCCAGGGCCATTGACCACGCCGCGCATCTCGTTGCCCACCTGGAAGCTGGTGGCCGAGGGCGCCACGAAGGCCGTCTGGTTGAACCAGTGCAACCGGTTCTGCAAAGAGACCTTCCCATAGCCGTTGTTCGGTTTCAGCACCATGTTGGGACGCAGACTCGCCAGACTTGGGCCAAGGATTCCAAGGCCCGCGGCATCGGAGGTCGCGCCGCCGTTGGTTGCGCCGTTGTAGGTGCTGGTCAACCCTCCATAGTTGATCGTGCCGCCGGCCGACATGGTGGCTGTCAGCGGAAGACCGGAGTCGACGGCATAGATGCCCGAGAGCTCCCATCCACCCAGGATCTTGCCCATGATGTCGCTCTGTTCCTTCATCCAGGGAAGTTCCCAGACTCCGTCGATGGTAAGAACGCTGTTGCGGTTGTAGGCGCTGGGTCCGTACTCAGCCCCCAGGTTGTAGGTATTCTGCGGGGCCGTAGCCGAGTCGTTCTGTGCGTCGGTAAGGCCGCGGCTCCAAGTATAGTTGGCATCGATCAGGCTCTTGCCGCCGAACCTCTTGGTCACCTTTACCTGCAGCGAGTTGTAGTTCGAATTGAAGATATTCTGCATGTCGTTGATGGCGGTGTAGCCCTTATATGGACGGATCTGGTTCAACGGCGCCTCGCATGCCTGGCTGCTGAACGTGGTGCAGCTCCCCCCACCCTGCGAGTAGCCGATGCTGGTGTTGGCAAACGCGCCGGGTTGAATCTCGTTGATGTCCACTACGCCCTGCAGATGCGTTCCATGGTCGCCGAAGTAACCCACGTCCAATGTCGTTGTGGGCGTGATCGCCTGCTGCACATCGAGCGAGTACTGTTGCACATAGGGCGTCTTGTAGATCACCGGCGAGGCATACAGCGCAGGCGGTTGCAGGTTTGGCGCAGTCGTGCTGCTCACGGAATCCAGCACCGCCGACGAATAGTTGTTCACCTGGACATAGGGAGGATTGTTGAAAACTTCTTCCTCATACTGGTGGACGGAGGAATTGTCGTAGGCCATTCCATAGCCTCCGCGCAGCACCGACTTGCCATCCCCGAACAGGTCGTAGGCAAAGCCGACACGGGGCGCCCAATCATGCTTCTCCGCCTGGCCGACCTCCTCGCCGAAGGGCGAACCATGGGTCTCAATCGGTTGCGCGGATGCCGGTATTCCTGTGCTCACCGGCTCCTGGAACGGGTAATTCGGATTGCCTACAGACTGCTCGGTATGGATGAGGTCCGGATCGCCGAGGATGATTCCATTCAAAGGATCGGCTTCCAGATTCGGCTGGTATGGGTTCAACCCATTCACGTTGGGGCAGTTGGCGAGCGTGTAAGTAACCGTCACACCGGTGGAGGAGTAGGAATACGCAGGGGTCGTCTGTCCAGCGATGGTGCACAGGCTTCCGGTGCTGGAGACCGTCTCCGCGTAGATGCTGGTGTAGGTGTCGGGATCGAAGTTGCTGAGCTGCTTGTTCTTGTCAGTTGGCTGACCGAAGTAGCTGTAACGCACGCCCAGGTTCACCGTCAAGCGCGGCGTCACTCTCCAATCGTCCTGACCATACACTTCAACCAGGTTCTCGGCGATGTTTGCGGTCGGGTCCAGGCTGGCCTGAGAAAAGCCTCCGGCCGCATTGCCGATCAGCAGATTGCCCCACTGTGAGTCGAACGAGCTGGGCGCAACCACGGTCGCGCCAAGCGCCGTGCTCAGTGCGGACAGTTGGCCGGCCGTGGGAGCTGCCGCGGTGGTAAAGGTGAAGTTGCCCTGAGCGTTCGTGCCGGTGGCGTTCTCCTTCTTCTGATAGTGGTTGAAAGTGACGCCGAACTTCAGTGTGTGCGGCCCTATAACCCGGGTGATATTGCCGAATACGTTGTTATTGAGATTGTGGTCGCTATAGATGCCGTTGCTGGTTACCCCTGAAATGTTTCCCACACTGAAGGAGAGAGACGGAACCACGCCAAGCGAGGAGGGGAAGGGTATAGTCGGAGCGATGCTGGGAGAGTTGGCGGTCGCTATATATCCGACCGGAGTGCTGACGATCTTGCCGTAACTATAGGCGTAGCCCATGTCGTACAGCAAGTCGGGACGCTGCGCGATGGTGACGTGCAGCAGATTCTGCATTCCCGGCGACTTGGTATTGGTGTTCGATACCCCAGGCAATCCGCCGCCTACGAAGAGTCCGCCGCCTTCGCTGGTTGGCAGGCTGTCATAGAGGAAGCGGTAGAAGATGTTGGTCTTCGAGTTGAGCGCATGGTCGACACGCGCCAACTCCTGAGAGTCGTTGAAGACGTTGCGGATGTTGTTGATCAGTGTATGGGGATCGAGACCGGCGTTGACGTCCGCATCGCTGTTCGGCAGCGGGACCTTGCTATAGATGTCGTTGATATAGGCCTGCGCCGTCGGCGAAACTATATTGCTGGTGCCGGCGAAACTGGTGGTATAGGTGGTGCATGCTCCCTGGTTGGGGGATTCGCAGACAGCGGCCGCGCCCTTACTCCATACGCCGCCTGTATACACATAATTGGGGTAGACCGTGTTCGAGAAATCGCCCGCACGTTCCCCGGCCGTCGGGGCATACCCGGTCACGGAGGCGTACTGAACCACCCGGCGGATCTCCTGCGAGTAGAAGAAGAAGGTCTTGTCCTTGCCGTTGTAGTAATGAGGAATCACGACAGGTCCGCCAACCGTAAATCCGAAGTCGTTATAGCGCAGCGGGGGCCGAGAGACGCCGGAGAGCTTGTTGAAGTAATTATTGGCGTTGAAGTAGTCGTTGCGTGCGAACTCATAGGCTGAGCCGTGGAACTCGTTGGTGCCGGACTTGGTCACCACATTGACTTGCCCGCTGGCGCTGCGGCCATACTCCGCCTCGTAAGTGCCGCGCAGGGTGACGAACTCGGAGATGGCATCGACGCTGGGGTAGGCCAGAAGCGTCAGGTTCGCTCCCCGGTCCACGTTGTCCGCGCCATCAATCGTCCAGTTGTTGGCCGTCGGACGAGAGCCATTGATGGAGAAGGCCACCTGGGCGGAGGAACCGGATGGAACCACCGAGCCAATGTACAGCTGGTCGTTGGTGGCGCTGCCGTACGACACGCCAGGCTGCAGGGTCAGCAACTGCTCATAGTTGCGGCTGTTGAGCACCAGTTCGTGGATCTGCGTGCCCGTGACCAGTCCTTCGCTCATGCCGTTTTCCAGATTCAATTGCGCCTCGCTGGCAACGACCGTGACGGTCTCGGTGGCACTGCCGACCTCCAGCTTCTCGTTGACTTTCAGCGCGTCATTGGCGTTCAAGACGATCCCCGACTCGGTGACCGTCTTGAACCCTTGCATGGCGACGGTCACAGAGTAGTTCCCCAGGGGAAGCGAGCCCGCCGTGTAGAAGCCGACCTTGTCGGTCTTGAGGGTCCGCTCGACATAGGCCCGGTCGGTGTTCGTCAAGGTCACGACGGCGCCGCGCACACTGGCCCCCGAAGCATCCACGACCGTCCCGCTGATGCTTCCCGAGACCTCTTGCGCACGGGCCAGAACCGAACCCACCATCAACAGTACAACCCACACAGCACCGCGAACCCAGCGTCTAGACAGCGTCATCATCATCTCCTGAAGAACCTACTTACATACATCCGACGGGCTTTGCCGGCCTTATTTATCTACGTTTACCTTAAGCTCGCCAGCCTTCGATACGCACAAATGCCGAAGAGCGGTCATGCCGTAAATGCAACGCGCGTTGGCAAAATAATTCTCAGCGCGCGCTAACTGACAATTTCAATCGAGGAAACAGTAAATTACCTGGAGGGGGCATTGTCAACAGAAGACTTCAAAACCCTCCAAATCGGTATCGCGGGAAGCAGCCCCCTATGGGTGGCCAACCTCCATCCGCACCACCCGCCCAGGGCCAAAACGGCCAAAATAACCCCTACCCCCGCCCATCGCATTCCCATGCGCCGGCGAAGCACAATCCGGCTATTTTTGACGTTTTCGGCAAATTCGGCCCACTCCGTCCCGGCCGGGCCGCCGACTCCGCTTTGCCGGCAACACTCCTCGAATTGGCGCATCCAGGGGGCTTCCTCCAGCCCCAGCGCGCCCAGGTAACTGCGCACAAAACCGCGCCGAAAGACACCTCCCGGCAGCTCCCCCAGAGCTCCCGCCTCCAGAGCGCGAATATGCCGTGCCGGCACCTTGGTCGAGTCGCAGATGGCTTCCACCGTCACACCACGCTCTTCGCGCGCCCGCCTCAACTGCTCTCCGAATGCCACCACTCCGCCCTCTTGCGCCATGATTATGCTCTTCGCCAGAACACAGTCGCTCCTATCAGACGATAGGCGATTGCAAGCGGCAAATCAAAAGAAATTAGCCGGCTTATGCTTGCAGGAACCTGCCTAGCATCCCCCTCCACCCATCGTGTGCTAGCCTTCCTTATCGGCTGGCCATCCGAGCGCATCCCGGGTCACAGCAAAGATCAGCTGAATGGACGGTATCGATGGGCATACTCAGCCCTCCGGATCACACCACGGAATTCTCCCCGCCTCCCGCAACGCCGTTCCACTCTCCGCTGCTCCGGCGAGAGATGCCGGGGCTGGACGCGCTGCGTGGAGTCGCGGTGCTTTCCGTAGTCCTCTACCACGGCCTGCACTGGTGGCTTCCCCCGGCGATCGCGATCTCTCCCGGCGTGAGGCTGCTGTCCTGGCTGGCCTCCCCCGGCTGGCTGGGAGTCAACCTCTTCTTCGTGCTCTCCGGATTCCTCATTACAGGGATCCTTCTCGACACCCGCACCCGCGCCAATTACTGGAAGAGCTTCTACATCCGCCGCGTCCTACGCATTCTTCCGCTCTACCTGGTCGTCCTGCTCATCCTTCGCTTCTACAGCGGCGTCAGTTGGATGTATTTTCTGATCTGTCTGTTCTACATGGCGAACTTCGCCTCGGCCCGCTATGGCCTGGGCTATGGTCCGCTCTGGTCGCTGGCGGTGGAGGAGCAGTTCTACCTGGTGTGGCCGTTTCTGGTGCATCGCCTGCGCACCCGCACGCTGGCCATGCTATGTGTGGCAAGCATCTTTCTCTCGCCCCTGCTCCGATACCTCTCCGTCAGCAGAATTGTTCCCCTGGGAAGCCCCTATTCGGCCACCTGGCTGGTGACCGACAATCTCGCCGCCGGGGCACTGATTGCCATCCTGCTGCGAACTCCCTCCGCAACTCTCTCCCGCGTGCGCGCGGCAACACTGGGCGCGGGTCTATTGAGCGCAACCCTTCTCCTTGTGGGATTTCCTCTGGGGATCATGAGCAAAACCACGGCAGCCGGAGCGGCCTTTCAGCCCGAGCCGTTTATCCTTCTCTTCTCCGCCCTGCTGCTGCTCTCGTTGCAGATTGGCAGCCATCCACGCGTCTTCCGCCTCACCCGGCCGCTGCGCTTTTATGGATACATCAGCTATGGCCTCTATCTCTTCCATGTCCTTGGATTCAGTCTCTACCAGGACCTCTTCTCGGACCTCAGGCACCCGCTGCCTGAACTCACCGCCGGCTATCTGCTGTTGCGTTTTTGCGGCGTGCTTGCCTTCGTCACCCTGGTCTGCTTCCTCTCGCGTCGCTATTTCGAGGAATTTTTCCTGCGCCTGAAAGATCGCCTCGTCCCCTACGGTTCGTCCAAGCGCGCCGCGCCCCAGAAGACCGCATAATCGGCCGCACAACCACCCTGCCCAGAGTCAGGCCCGGCTTCCCAATCCGCGTTCGTTCCCCAGACTGTTAGACTTGGCTCGACGTTCACTTCACCACGGAAATACCGCGAAACGTATGGGCGCACCGCCGATCCCCGATGATCCACAGGCCAACCGGAACAACCGCCGAATTGGGATCGCGGGAATGCCGCTCAGTGCAATCGCATTCCTCCTCCTTACAACAGTGTTTTCCGTCCTCACAGAGCACTACCGGCTCCTGGATGGCGACGATTTTCTGGAGTTGTTTGGCGATAAGGCCGCTAGCCTAGGTCAGCTCTGGCATATTCAGAGAGAGTTTCCACTTACCATCGATCCGTTTTTCTTCCACGGACTGACATTCCTTGTGGTCCGCTTTTTCGGCATAAGCCCCTTTGCGCTCAGGCTGTCTTCCCTTCTCGGCTTTCTCCTGATGCAGCTATGTCTCTTCTATTTTGTCCGTCGCATCGCCTCACAACGGGCAGCGGTCTTCGCTCTCTCATTTCCCATGCTTACCGCGGCGTTTGGCTATACGGTGCATGTCCGCCCCTACGGGTTGCTGCTTGGACTGTTCGGCCTGGCAATGCTTAGTTGGCAGACGGCAGTACGCCGTCCAAGTCATCGCTCCTGGGCGCTCGCCGTCCTTGCTGTGAGCATCGCCGTCGCGATCAATACACACTACTATGGCGTTCTGATTCTGGTTCCTCTCTGCGCTGCCGAATTGGTACGCGCGCGCCAGAGCCGGCGGGTAGATGTTCCCGTGCTTCTATCGATAGGCGCAGGCATGGCAGGGATGGTCTTCCTTCTGCCCTTCCTGAAGGGAGCAGCCGGTTTCCACAGCCATTACGAGGCCGGAGCTGTTTCCTATCGGGTGAACACGCAAATATATAACTTTATCCTGCTGGGACAAGTCGCTTACAGCAAGAACATCAATCGCCTGCTGGTCCTTGGTCTGGGGCTGCTTATCGTTCTCGTCCTATGGGGCTGCATTCGCCAGTTGCGCCGCAAGACGCTCAACCTGCCGGATGCTGAATTCGTCTTTCTCGTCACACTGGCAGCCCTGCCGTTGTTTGGCTTTCTTCTAGGCCACTTCGTAACCCACACCCTGGAGCCGCGCTACGTTCTCGGCTCAATCATCGGAATCGCCGCGCTTATGGCGATCGCCCTGGCGCCGCTATTCCGCAACGATACTATCGCTCGCGTCGCTCTCCTTCTGCTCTTTGCCGCGGTGATCTGCAAGGGTATTGTGGACGTTCGCGCGGAACAAAAAAACATGCAGGACTCTCTGGCGTCTCTCGTCCTTTCGCCCGAGGTAAAGTCCGCAATCCTGACCAGCCCCAGCCAGTTGCTTTATACCGATAATGTCTTCCTCTATGGGTTCGCGTCGTACTACGAGCCCGATGCCTATGTGCGTTCGCACCTGGCGCTGGTCTACTCGAGGGATGAGGATATGCGCTGGATCCATTCCGACACCAGTTCAAGGACTGTGCTCCATCTGAAGTCGTTCACGCCCTACACCATCCTGCCCTATGAGAGCCTCGCCGCGCAGCCGGGGAAACACCTGTTCATCGTCAGTCCTGGAGCCTGGAACTGGATCGATCAGGCCTTCGCGGCCGAGCATGCGGAGGTAACGCCGATCGGGAACGCATTTGGCAGAGAGGTGGTTTCGGTGCGTTTTCCCGGCAGTGCCCCCGGCTCTACTCCATTTCCGCGACCATAAAACTCCCGTTGGACGCAAGTAGCATCGCGTGGGTCCTGTACCGCCCCGCTCCACAACTCCGACCAACAGCAGTGCTCAAGAAGCTGCATGCAATACCAACTTAGGCCGCCTGGCTGACGCCATCTCCCGATCGTATGGACCAGCCCTGGCAAGGCTCCCCTGCTACACTAGGGCCACTCGCGTGCGTATCCCTATCCAGAACGCGTCACGATGCTGCATTACGACGCATCCGCAATGCCGTCTTCGATCCGGCATACAGTGGCGGCCAGGGGTTACTTTTGAAACGTGAAATACGTAGCATGATTGGTAGGCTGGAAGACGGGTTCTTCCTGTCCGCTTCGTTGTTGTCCCTGCTCGTCTGCGCCGCCACATTCTTCCTGCGCAACCATCTTCTCTTCCACAATGAGCGGATCCAATACGGGGTGGGCCATCTTCCCTTTGCCCTCTTTGCCACTGCCCTGTTTATCGCCCTCGTCGGTCTCGCAAGGCCGCTGCTCTCCCGCATCTCCGGCCTTGCCAACTGGCCGACACCGTATTTTCTAGCCGTCCTCGCGATTGTCTTTGCTCTATGCTGGCTGCCCGTCTGGCTTGCCGGCGGCTTCGTCCAGGACGATTGGCTTCTGCTCGCCGCTGCCTCCATCCGCAAGATCATCTTCCTCCATCCCGCCTATAGCTGGTACGCCCTCGACTCGGTCGATGGCAACTTCAGGCCGCTGGGCACGACTCTCTACTTCGGCTACATGCTGAAGTGGTTTGGACTGGCAGCCCGCGCGTTTACCTTCGGCCCCTTCTTACTCACACTGCTGGGAAACCTCGTCGCCTTCGCCATCGTGCGCGAGCTGGGATATTCCAGGGTCGCGGCCGCCGCGGCGTCCCTCCTTTTCATGACCCGGGGATTGCTATACACCGTCGCCGCATGGGCCGCCGCGCTCGGCGATGGCATCGCTATCCTGTTCTGCGGTCTCACCTATTTGTTCCTCCTGAAGGCCAACAAGCAGCACGGTTCAACAGCTCTCTACTACCACCTGTTCGCATGGCTCTTCTTCTGTGTGGCGATACTGGGCAAGCAGAGCTCGTTTGTTGCTCCATTGATCGTTGCGTTGCTGCTCTTCCTCCGGCCCGGAGAGCCCAGCCAGACGCGGCTGCCCTCGGTACTTCGTCGCACCGCAATCGCCGCCTTTGGGTTGTGTATCTACGCAGCAACTGCCGCCGTCGTCTTCTTTCACGCCAAGACTCTGCTTCACGCCTCGAGCCCCTATCCGATCAGCTTCTCCATCAGGGCGTTGCAACAGCCCTTCTGCCATGCAACCTGGTACTTCCTTTTAGTCCAGTTTCCCGACAGGTTCCCCGCAGCTAACATGCTGGTTAGCCTCCTTGGACTGGCCATTGTCGCAGGCATCCTTCTCCTGGCATGTAAATTTCCAAAGCTGCTCGGGGACCGTCCCCGGGACATTGTCTTCGCTGGTCTTGCGGCGGTCGCGTCCCTCTCGCTCTTTGTCCTGCTGGGGACACGCTCTGCCGCCTACTACGGATGCATGTCCGCCATGTGGGTCAGCATCGCGCTGGGAATCGCCTTCACGCGGTTTGGCCCGCCACGCATAGACAATCCGCCAGCGCGTTTTTGTTGCTTTCTCTTCTGCGTACTGCTGGTCAGCGGCTTTGCAGAGATACGCATCGAGCAAACTGGCCTGTTCCCCTCCGGCGGCTACGTCTGGGGAACCTACGGCATGGACGCCGAGCGATCGGTCAAGGCTGACATGGACAGAGAACTGGCCATGTCGCAGGACACGGGAACTCTCGTACTCGTCAACTGCCCCCGTGCCAACCTGCTCACCTCATTAGCATTGCTGGACGCCCCCAATATCCAGCGGATACTGATGTACGACACCCGCAGCAACGTTTACACCGCCAACGACCAGCAAGGCCGCAGGCCAACAGATGGGTTCGCCAGCCTGAGCGATACGCAATCCTATAGCTGGACTAAGCCCCTCGATGCTGCCTCCGCAGCCGGCATCATGTCCCATATGCAAGTGCTTCGGCTTGAGTGCAACGACATCCGATTGAAGCTGGCTGATCCTGTAGTGCATGAATCACATACAATAGTCGGGACGCCACCTTTGATCGAACAACCATAGCCTTCGCAGACGGCAATACGGCTGCCTCCAAACGGGACCGATTTTGCTACTCTGGGAGACGAGTTCCAGTCACGTCCCCAAGGACCGTTAGCACCTCCCCTTGCTACACTGAGGCCAATTGCGTGCGTATCCCCTTTCCAGAACGCGTCCCTCTAGATCGCGTCGCGGTCTTCGCCGCGGTGCTCTTCGCGGTCCAGATGTATCAGGGGACGGCCCTCTACTTCAGAGTCGGCTGCTTGGCCTTCATCATGATCGCTGCCATTGCCTTCAACATCGCGGGAGGGCTAACCCGCGCCTCCGGCGCATACGTCTTCTTTTATTCGATTCTGGTCGTCATTATCGGCATCTGTTACAAGGCCATTCTGGGAGAACCGGCCGACTCCAACTTGCTCGATCCGCGCACCGACATTGAGGCGTACGTCGGGTGTATCGTCGGCTTGCTGGGCTCTGTCATCGTCGCCCGCCGCTACTCGCGCAAGACCGGCCTGTTGCAAAACCTGATGAAGGACTCCCAGATGTATCGCTCGTCCATCGGATGCATGGTCTTCGGCTTCTGCGGCGTATTCATGATCGCATTGCTGGGCGCTGAGGGGGCCAGTTTGGGCAGGGCCTTCAACCAGCTCAACCAGTTGCTCCCTCTGGGCATCATCATCGGCGTCATGTATGAGATTCGCCGCAGCGGCGGCACAAGCAGCGTCAACCTGTCCATCCTTCTGGTTGCCGGTTTCTATTTCTTTTTTTTCGGGTTGCTCGGTTTCTCCAAGCAGGGCATGCTCTTGCCAATCATGTGCTGGGCCCTGCCCGTGTGCGCTCTGCGCTACAGGCTCTCCAATATGCAGGTGCTCTTCGGCCTGCTGGGCATGCTTCTCCTCTTTCATTACCTGTTTCCCTATGCGCAGTACGGGCGCGATTTCAGGGGAGAAGATTCGTCTCTCAGCCAGAGCATAGCGGCTGCACTCCCGCTGCTCGAACACCCCGAGGACACCCGGCAGAAATACGAAGAGGCCATCGTAGACTCAGCCCCCGGCTACTACAACACGACCCAGGGCTTCATGGACCGCCTGCAGTTCATCTCCGCCGACGATGGCCTGATCAATGCCACCGATCAGGGCAAGGTCTTCGGCCTGTGGCCCGTCAAGGCGGTGTTTATGAACGTGATCCCCCATGTCATCTGGCCAGGCAAGCCGGACCTGAGACTGGGCAACACATATATGCATGAGTACGCACCCAACATGCCGGAGGAAGATATCACCACCGGAATCGCCTACAGCCCCACCGCAGAGGCATACCACTGGGCGAAATGGGTTGGCATACTGGTGGTGGCTCCGCTTCTCTGGATAATGCTGTTCCTGGTGTACAACTCACTCTTCGGCGACCTCCGTGCCAGTCCCTGGGGCCTCCTGGCCATGGCACAGATTGCCCATGTCGCACCGGAAGATGGCATCGCCGGCACCATTGTTCTGTGTACCTTCGGATTGGAGACGTTCATCTTTTGTGCCCTGTTTGCGACGTATGTTGCCCCGTACTTTGCCATCGCCGCCCTCGGCCCGGAGCGGCAAACGACCGCTTCTCAGCCCGTATTCCGGCGCCCGCCCCGCCCCACCCAGGAGACCACGTGACTCTGCCCCCAGGTCACTGGCGAAGCGAATGCTAGTGGTGTGAGCCGGCAGCAGAGGCAACCACGGCATCCGGACTGCGCATAAACGGGAACGGTCGAATATGGCGGTCGTCCAGCATGCCCCCGCCCGAAGCCATATTCAGCAGCATCACCAGAAGGCACGCACGCCGCATCCAGACGGGCAGATGGATTGGCTCGCCGCCCATCAGCCGCGAGACCAGCAGAAGCAGCAGGAACGCGTTCAGACATAGCAGCTCGTCCCAGCGGTTCTTGTCCCATCCCAGCAGATGCAGGCTCAACGGCGCCAGCGTCGCCAGCAGGACTGCCGCGTAGAGCCAGCGATGCTTTCCAGGCATCCATCGACGCAGCAGCAGCAGCGTCGACCAGGAGAGCAGCGCGGCCGTCGGGGCGAACAGCAGCAGGCCCTCGACCTGCCCCACCAGGAAGGTTGGCCTTCGCCATACCGACTTCATGATCTCAATGTTTTCTCGCGGAGTGAAAGACATCACCTTGAACAACTCCGGGTCCAGCGGATGGTCGGCCAACCGCGCGATCGACTGGGTCAACTCGGCGGTCTGCACCGGGGAGATCGATCCCTGGCGCACGACGTTGATCGTCAAACCCAGCCCCAGCACAGCCAGCAGTGTCCCGCCAATCCATGCCAGCCTCCGCTCAGATGCCGTGCTGGCGGTGGCCGCGCCGAACAGGACGCTGACAATCGACAAGGGAAGGAAGGCGAAGAAGAACTGTTCGTGGATCAAGATAGCCAGCACCGTGGAACAGAGCGCCGCCGCCAGCCGCCGGCCGGTGGAGCGCACAAACAGCGGCGCCACGCACAGCAGCGCCAGGGGAATGTCGAAGTAGCCGTTAAGGTGCGCCAGATAGCTCACGCTGTAGCTGGAGGCGTATACCGCCAGCAGCTCGCCTGGAGGCGTTCGCCCGGCCAGCTTCGAGCTGCGCGCCAGCAGCACCAGCACCGCGAACAGCAACAGAAGCAGAGCGGTCGATAGCACCGCGAAGTGAGCGTACAGGTTCAACTGCAGCAGATGCCCCAGCGTGGCCCCGAAGAAACCGCGGCGAATAAATCCCGCGCTGTAGTCCAACTGGGCCTGGGTGTAAGACCAGTCATTCGGCTGGCGAATCCCTTTGGCGAAGGCAAGGATTCCCAACCCAATCGCGGTCCAGCCCCAGAAGCGTTGCTCTGCCGGCGTCTGCGCTCCGTTCGCAGCGGCCGATTCACCGCCAGCGACGTCTTCCGGGCAGTGCGGGCAATCTGAGGGGGTGTCGTTCATCGTCACCTTTGGATGCAAAATGGGGCGCCTCAGCATTGCTGGCGCACTCTCAATCCCCTCGTAATAGTACCGCGTCCTGCTCAGGGGCCTGCCAAGCGCCATGCTATGATCCACCTAGTTTTGCCCAGCCCGATATGACTGACTCCAAGTCGTCGCTTAAGTCGACCCCCGCTCTGGACCGCATTCGGGAGTGGATTGCACTGGTTCGTCTCTCTGTGGCGGACGCCGGCAAGCACGATTTTTCCGATCTTCAGGCCTCCTACCTCCAGCACGACCGGTACGCGCAAAAATTTCTCGGCCGTCCACTCACCGGCTGCAAGGCGATCGAGATCGGCTATGGAGCGCGTCCCAACCGGCTCATCTGGTTCTTCGGGCAAGGGGTGGACATCACCGGAATCGATCTGGACCAGCCCATTCTGCGCGGCACTCCGGCGGAGTTTGTGGGCGTATTGCGAAGGAATGGCTGGGAGCGCGCGATCAAGACGGTCGCCCGCTGGTTTATCAACGAGCGCCGCCTGCGCCGCGCCTTGCTTGCGGAGTTGTCCCGGCAACGCAACAAGACCGTGGAACTTCCCCCGCAGTGTCTTGCCGTGGGCGACGCCGCCAGTGAGGACTTCTGGTTCCAGCATCGCGGCGCAAATTATATCTTCTCCGAGGACGTCTTCGAGCATATTCCCCCCGGATCCCTGGAACGGATCCTCCCCATCATGGCCGCCAGCATGGACCCCGATGGCCTGGTGTTTGTCAAACCAATGGTCTACACCGGCATCTGCGGAGGTCACCACCTCGAGTGGTATCCCCACACTTTGAATCAGCCCATGGATCGACGCACCGAACCCTGGGAGCACCTGCGCAAAGACCGACATCCGGCCAATACCTATCTCAACAAGCTCAGCCTCGCCGACTATCGCAGGCTTTTTTCGCAGCACTTCGACATCCTCGAAGAGACCTGTGTCCGGCCCAATCTGGGCAGTCAGTTCATGACGCCGGAGATACGTCGTGAGTTGAGCCAGTATGCCGACAAAGAACTGTTTTCCAACGCAGTGATCTTCCTGCTGCGTCCCCGGCGCACGTCATCCATCCCATGGCATGGACTTGGACCGGATCCGAATATGCACACAGAACGGGACGCCCCACGAGTTCCCTGAACATTGCGGAGTGTCACGCGCAAAGGCGAAGGAGACGATACTGGTAGGAGAGCGCACACCATGTCCCAGCCATGCCAGCCAGACCTTCCAGGGAACTCCAGCCGGAGCGCCGCGAATCCATCCGCCCGGCCCTTGAACTCATCCGCACCCGCTGTGCCTAGTTTCTTTCCCGGCCGCCAGTGGCAGCAGGTTCTGGCGCGCGATGCCGGCGCCGACGGCCAGTTCTTTTACGCCGTTCAATCCACCGGAATCTACTGCCGTCCAAGCTGCCCTAGCCGCCGCCCGGCGCGCAGGAACGTCCGCTTCTTCTCCACTGCCTCCGCCGCGGAGCAGGCCGGCTTCCGCGCGTGCAAGCGCTGCCAGCCAGACCTTTCCACTCCACGGCCCGACCCGCAGGCAGCCGTCATTGCCGCTGCCAGCGAGTACCTCGCCGAACACGCCACCGAACGCACCCGCCTGGCCGATCTGGCCAAGGCTACGGGAGTTGGCCGCCTCACCCTTCTGCGCGCCTTCCGCCGCGTCCTCGGAGTCAGTCCCGGCGAGTTCGCCCGCGCTCAGCGAGTCGCACACTTCAAAGATGCCCTGCGCCCGGCCAAGCCTCCCGCAGCATCTTTGAATTAAGCCAATCGAACGGCCTGCCGTATCGGCGCACTGGCCGTTGCCCGCCACCAAGCGCATCACCGACGCCATCTACGAGGCCGGCTTCGGATCTTCCAGCCGTCTCTATGAGTCCAGCCGCGACTCCCTGGGAATGACCCCGCGCACATTGCGCGCAGGCGGCGCCGGCCTCGTCATCCGTTACGCTATGGCCTCCAGTCCGCTGGGCCGGATGCTGGCCGCCTCCACCGACGCCGGCATCTGCGCCATCCTTTTCGGACGCGACGACGCGGAACTCCTCGCCGATCTGCGCCAGCGCTTCGACAAGGCCCAGCTCGTCCCTGCCAAGGGCAACACCGGCTGGCTCGCCGACGCACTCGCTTTCGTCCTCAGCCAGACCACCGAACATCCCTTGGCCGCTACCTTCCCGCTCGACATCCGCGCCACCGCCTTCCAGCAGCGTGTTTGGCGGGCGCTGCAGCAGGTCCCCCGCGGACAGACGCGCAGCTACTCCGCGCTTGCCCGCGATCTGGGCAAGCCCACCGCCGCCCGCGCCGTCGCCGCCGCCTGCGCCGCCAACCCCGTCGCCCTCGCCGTCCCCTGCCATCGCGCCGTGGGCGCAGACGGCAGCCTCACCGGATACCGCTGGGGCCTCCAGCGCAAACAAAAAATCCTCGCCGCCGAAGCTCGCACCTAACCCCTCGCACCTCGAACCTAGCGCCTCGAACCTGTAAAGTAATCCAATGGAAGTTGCACCCGAAGGGTTCGTATCCGCGCCAATCGACGAGCGCGCTCTCTATCGCCGCATCACCCGCCGCCTCATCCCCTACATGTTCCTGCTCTACATCGCGGCCTATGTGGACCGCGTCAATGTTGGCTTCGCGGCCATGGACATGCAGCGCCAACTGCACTTCAGCAACACGGTCTACGGCACCGGCGCGGGCATCTTTTTTCTCGGCTACGCGTTCTGCGACCTGCCCAGCACCCTGCTTCTGCGGCGCTTCGGCACGCGCCTCTGGATCGCCCGCATCATGATCTCCTGGGGCTTCATCTCCGCCAGCATGGTGTTCATCGCAACGCCGCACTCCTTCTACCTGCTGCGCCTGCTGCTGGGCGTGGCCGAGGCGGGCTTTGTGCCCGGCATGCTGCTCTATCTCACCTTCTGGTTCCCATCGCACGAGCGGGCGCGCGCCGTCGCCAAGTTCATGACCGCAACCTCGCTGGCCGGTGTGGTCGGCTCGCCCCTGGCCAGCGCCATGCTGCGGCTCGATGGCATCCACGGGCTCAGTGGATGGCAATGGCTCTTCCTGCTGGAAGGCGTGCCCACTGTGCTTCTGGGCATCTCCGTGCTCTATGTCCTCAAGGACTCACCCGATAAAGTTTCGTGGTTGTCACCTTCAGAAAAGCTCTGGCTCAAGCGCGAGTTGCAGCAAGACCAGGCACGCTACGGCGCAACCGTGCATCACAATCTGCTGGACGCCTTCCGCATGCCTGCCGTGTGGCTACTCGCCGCTGTCTACATCGTCATTCAGATCGGCGTCTATATCGTGAATCTGTGGATGCCTCTGATCCTGAGCAGTCTCTCGCAGAAGGGCGCGGCAGCGGCC
The DNA here is from genome assembly GCA_963834805.1 of uncultured Acidobacteriaceae bacterium. Taxonomy (GTDB): domain Bacteria; phylum Acidobacteriota; class Terriglobia; order Terriglobales; family Acidobacteriaceae; genus Edaphobacter. The sequence continues at coordinate 540,043 of CAWIDB010000007.1, read as the reverse complement.
AGCGCAAGCCTCATCGCACGCTACGCGACTTTGCCTTATCTGCTGGCGGCCATCTTCACCGTCGTCATTGGACGCACCTCCGACCTCACCAATGAACGCCGCTGGCACCTTGCCGGATGCATGACACTGGCCGCCGTGGGCTTCGTCTGGGCCGCCCGCGCAGACAGCATCCCCATCGCCCTGGTCGCCATGTCGCTGGTCGCCATCGGCCTGTGGAGCACCATGGGTCCGTTCTGGGCGCTCACCACGCGCATGGTCGGAGGCGCAGCAGCCGCAGGCGCGGTCGCAACTATCACCACCATCGGCGGCTTCGGCGGATTCCTCGGCCCGTATGTCACCGGCCTCATGCGAGACGCAACCCACAGCTTTGCCGGAGGACTCTACGGCATTGGAGCGCTCGCCCTCTCGGCCGCGCTGCTTACGCTAACCGCACCATCCGGCCCCGCGCATGTCGTCGCAACTGATGTTTGATTAACGAGCTGCGTTCGCCTGCTTCGCCCACTCCTCCACCGTAACGAAGCGTGTCGATGAGGCCCTATACGCCGTCAGCAGCCGATCCACAGCGCGCACCGTGTCCATCCGCGCCGCACCCATCGCGCGATGCCCTCCATCATGTAAAAGAAGATTAGCCCCGCGCCCGCGCCGCCGGCAGCGCGCAATTCCCTCGTCCAGATTCTTCAGAATGCCGTCAACGCCAATGGGATTCCAGTCGTGCCCCGTCACATTCCACATCACTGTCGTAAGCCCCAGCTCGCGCGCCGCGCGCAGTACATACGGCCGCCGCGCCCCGAACGGCGGACGAAAGAACTTCACCGCCGCGCCGGTAATATCTTCCAGCACGGCATTACACTCGGTCAGCTCCTGCCGTATCCGCGCCACGCTCTGCGTAGATAGCCGCGGATGGTTCATCGTGTGATTGCCCAGCATGTGTCCGGCAGAAACAACATCGCGTACAATCTGCGGCCTCTGCCGCGCGAAGCCTCCCACGTTGAAAAACGTCGCGCGAACGCCATGCCGCGCCAACACCTCCAGTAACTGCGGAGTGGCCGCATCGTTCGGCCCATCGTCGAAGGTCAGCGCAACCTCGTCCGCGTCGCCGCCCGCAACCAGCGTCCGCCCAAAGATCTGCGACGCCGGCCACAGCGACGCATACGCCAGCCAGCCCGCTGCCAGCCCCAGCGCCGCCGCTCCCGCCGCTACCTCCGCAATCGCTCCCGGCATCAGGCCTTCTTCCCTGCCCCACTCGCCTTCAACAATTCAAAGACCTCCTCCGCGTGCCCCGCCGGAGTCACCTTGGCGAACACATGCAGCAGCCGTTGCCCCTTCCCCGCGTCCGGCCCGATCACATAGGTCGTGCGCTCCACGCCCGTCACCGGCTTGCCGTACATCGTCTTCTGCTTCAGCAGGTCGTAGCGTTTGATCAGCGCCATCTCGGGATCGGCCAGCAGGTCGTACGGCAGGTCGTACTTCTCCTTGAACTTCTTCTGCGCCCTCACTGTATCGCGCGAGATGCCCAGCACCACGATCCCGGCCTTCTTGAACCTGGCAAATATGTCGCGGAAGCCGCACGACTCCAGTGTGCAGCCCGGCGTATCGGCCCGCGGATAGAAGAACAGCACCACAGGCTTGGCCGCGTAGTCGCTCAGCGAGACGCTCACCCCATCCTGGTTCTGCAACGTAAAGTCTTCAACCCTGTCGCCAGCCTTCATCTGCGTCCTCCTTGTGACTTCCTGTGGCAACTTCGCGCCCAGCTACTTCGCGGCCAGCGCCGCAATCGTCTTCTCCAGCGAGGCCGAATCCTCCACGTTCAGCGCGGGTACGGCGTCCTTGCCCTGAATCTGCTTCAACAGCCCGCTCAGCACGCGTCCCGGCCCCACCTCGATGAACTGCGTCGCTCCTTGCGCCGCAAGCAATTCGATGCACTCCACCCAGCGCACGGCCCCGGTCACCTGAGCCACCAGCGCCTCGCGCGCGGCATTTCCGGTTGTAATCAGCGAAGCGTTCACGTTCGCCGCCACCGGAAACGCCGGATCGCGAAACTCCAGCTCCGCCAGGTCCCGCGCCAGCGACTCCTGCGCCGGCTGCATCAGCTTGCAGTGGAAGGGCGCGCTCACCGGCAGCATCAGGGCGCGCTTGGCCCCGGCCTGCCTGCACAGCTCGGCCGCCCGCTCCACCGCCGCCTTCGCGCCCGAGATCACCGTCTGCCCCGGCGAGTTCAGGTTTGCCGCCGACACCACCACGCTCCCCGGCACAAAGTTCAAGGCCGCCGGATCGCCGGGCAGCGGCGTCATCTGGTCCTCAACCTGCTCGCAAATCGTCGCAATCAGCCCCGGCTCCAACCCCAGGATGGCGGCCATCGCACCCTCGCCCGCCGGCACAGCCTGCTGCATGTAGCGTCCGCGCAGGCGCACCGCGCGCACCGCATCGGCAAAGCTCAGCGTTCCCGCCGCCACATGCGCCGAGTACTCACCCAGCGAGTGTCCCGCAGCGAACTTCGGCTCAAAGCCGAGAGCCTCCGTCAGAACGCGCGCCGCTGCGGTGGAGACGGTGAGGATCGCCGGCTGGGTGTGCTCGGTCAGGCGCAGCGTCTCCTCCGGCCCCTCGAAGATCACCTGCGACAGCGTGAACCCCAGCACCTCGTCGGCCTCCCGGAAGACCTCGCGCGCGGCGGCAAATTTGTCGTAGAGATCGCGTCCCATGCCCACCGACTGCGAACCCTGGCCGGGAAAGAGGAAGGCGATTGCGGAGTGTTGGGCCATCCGAACTATCTTAACCCATGCGCGGGTCGCACCCCGCAGCCCGCCCCCGGTGATACACTGTTACTTCAGTATCCGAGGTCATTCAGAGTAACCAATGCTCATCTTTCTGGTTGTAATTCACGTCATCATCTGCCTGTTTCTGATTGGAGTTGTGCTCTTGCAGCAGGGCAAGTCCGCCGACCTCGCCGGGGCCTTCGGCGGCCAGGGCTCGCAGACGGCCTTTGGCCCGCGCGGCGCGGCCAACCTGCTCACCAAGCTCACCACATGGGGCGCGGTGCTCTTCATGGTCATCTCCATCTCGCTTACCGTGATGCTCTCCCGCACCAGCGCCGACCGCTCCGTCCTCTCCGGCACCCCAACCCAGCAGTCCACGCCGAAGAAGTAGACTCGGACTGGACCGCTTCCCTGCTCTTGGCAGGCCCACCATGATCCACGAAATCCTTCCCGTCGGCGCGCTACAGTGCAACTGCTCCATCCTGGGCGACGAGGCCTCCGGCGAGGCCATCGTGGTCGATCCCGGAGACGAGATTCTGCGCATCGTCGCCGTTCTCCAGCGTCACAAACTCACCGTCAAGCAGATCCTGATCACCCACGCGCACATCGACCATATTGCCGGGGCCGCGCGCCTCCAGGCACTCACAGGCGCACCCGTCCTCTACAACCAGAACGACCTCCCGCTGGTCAAAATGATGGCCATCCAGGCCGGGTGGCTGGGTGTGGAGACGCCCGAGGTCCGCCCGCCCGACGACACCCTCGACGACGGCAAGCTCATCGCCATCGGAGCCGTCAGCAACGGATCGCCAGCCCTCACCGGAAGCATCCTATACACCCCCGGCCACACCCAGGGAAGCGTCTGCCTCTATCTCCCGGAGCAGAGCCTGCTGCTGGCCGGAGATACGCTCTTCGCGGGGTCGGTCGGCCGCACCGACCTGCCCGGCGGCGATGGCCCCATGCTCCTCCGCTCCATCCACAGCAAGCTGCTTCCGTTGCCCGATGAGACAGTTGTTGTTCCCGGCCACGGCCCTAGGACGACCATTGGCGAGGAGCGAGAGACAAATCCGTTCTTAAATTAGTTAATTAGACAAATAATCTATAAACATATACTTACATGCAATAACGAAATCAATAGATAAACTATTTTCCTGTCTTATTGATTATTTATATTCATGCAAAACTTGAGGTTTTCCACATGTGGAAAATTCAGGCGATGGCCCGCTGAATGCTTTCCTCAAACTCGTCCACACGCCCAATCAAACTCACCACAACCCGGCCTGCCTCGGCCATCCCGTAGAACGATCCTGGGTGGACGATCACTGCCCGTTCGCGCGCCAGCCGCTCGGCGTATTCCGTCTCGCCGACGCAGCCGGGCAGCCCCAGCACGGCGCTCCATCCGGCATCCACCTCGAACAGTTGCAGCCGCCCCGGCGACTCTTCCGCGATGCGCCGCAGCGTGGCCAGGTTGGCTTGCGCGCGCTCCCGAATCTGCCCCTGGATCGCTCCCCGCCCGGCCAACCACGAAGGCATGGCCAACTGCACCGGCGTGTTCATCGATAGAAACGTGTCGGCGACGATCTCCAGCCGTGCCAACGCCTCGGTCCGCTCGCACTCCGGGCCCAGTGCCACGATCCAGGCCGCCTTCATCTGCGGAAGACCGGCGATCTTGCTCAGGCCACTGAGCACGAAGGTTAGCGCCGGGTGAGCGCCGCAGGCGAAGCTGCGCGGCGGCGGAGTCAACTCGCGCAGAGGGTAGTCGAGGAAGACCTCGTCCACAATCAGCGCGGTCCCATGGCGTACGCAGATCGCCTCCATCCTTTCCCGCTCACCCGCGCTGGTCCAGTGGCCGGTAGGGTTGTTAGGGTGGACGACCAGAATCGCCCGCGTGCGCGGCGTAATCGCCTGCTCCAGCCCGGCAAAGTCGATCCACCAGCCGTGGTCGTAAAACAGCGGGTAGGGACGCAGGCGCACGTCATCCAGGTCGGCCAGAAAGTCGAAGAGCGGATAACTGGGCTGCGCCACCAGGACCTCGTCGCCGGGGTTGCAGAGCAGGCGAAAGAGGAAGCTGTAGCTCTCGCTGGTGCTGCTGGTCAGGATTAAATCATCCGCCGTGACGTGGGCCAGATGTTCGGCATAGTAACGCGTAACCGCCTTGCGTGCGCTGGCCAAGCCGCGCGGATCGGGATCGTAGACCAGCGCGCGTGGATCTCGCAGCGGACTGAGCAGTTCCTCCGCGTTGTAGCGGAATCCGCAGCGCGTGGGGTTCGACAGCGTCAGGTCGTAGACCCTTCGCCCCGTTGCGCGCGCCTCACGCACGGCCGCTGCGTAGCTGCTTTCTGCGGCGTCCCATGCAGTGCGTGTGGAGAATCGGCTCACAGTTTCCATGTTAGGGCCTCGATGCGCGCGCGGACGCCAGTGTGCATGGGAACTACTCCGCGTGTCCCAGCCCGTTCTCCTTATAGGCTTTCTGCAGCACGTAGAACGCCGCCTTCTTCTGCCCCTGGTCGGAGATCAGTCCCTTGCGGTTGTATCCGTCCTGAATGCCGGGCAGGTTGCGCACGGGCGAGCGGAAGTCCATCAGTATCCACGGAGTGACCCCACGCAACTGGGGAATCTTGTTCAGCATCGTGATTTGGTGACGATAGATTTCGGCCTGATACTCCTCGGTCCAGCGCTGGTCGGCTGCCCCGTGCAGTCCAGCCTTGGCCCCTCCGCCAAATTCGCTGGTGATCAGCGGCTTGTCGAAGGCCACCTTCCACTCGACCGAGTCGGCAGTCTCCGGCGTACCCTCGTACCAGCCGACATACTCGTTGAAGCCGATCACATCCAGAGCATTGCCCAGCGGGTCGTCTATGTATTTGGTCTTCGAATCGCCGCGCACCAGCAGCGCCGCCGTCACCAGCCGTGTCGGGTCCTCCTGGTGGACGAAGTTGGCCGAGCGGGTCAGGAAAGCCGTGCGCGTCGGGTTGTTGGGCGTCTCGTTGGCAATCGACCACAGGATCACCGATGCCTTGTCGCGGTCGCGCCGGATCTCCTCGTGCAACTGCTGCTGGCTCTTGGCAAACACGTCCTCCCGCTCGAACTCAACCGCCCAGTAGACAGGCACCTCCGACCACACCAGTATCCCCATCTTGTCCGCGGCCCGTGTCATGCGCTGGTCGTGCGGATAGTGGGCTAGCCGCACATAGTTCGCGCCCAGTTCCTTCACCCAGCCCAGCAGCGTGGCCACATCCTGATCGTTATTGGCGCGGCCGGAGCGATACGGCGCCTCGGCGTGGATGCATACGCCATGCAGCACAATCGGCTTGCCGTTGAGCAGAATTTTGGAGCCGGAGGTCTCAATGGTGCGAAAACCCATCTCATCGGTCAGGGTGTCGTCGCCCGACTTCAGCACAACGTGGTACAGCTTCGGGTTCTCCGGCGACCACCGCGTCAGCCCTCGCGCGGACAGGTTGACCGCGACTCGCCCGGCAGCATCTGTCACGCCCTCCGCGTGCAGCTTCGCCTCGGGCAGATCGACCGATACGCGCGTTCCCGGCTGCGCGCCCTCCACATGCACATATCCTTCAATGTTGCTGCGGGTGGCGCGATCCAGATGCAGTTCGAAGTCGTCGATAAAGCTCTGCGGCACCGTCACCAGCGATACATCGCGGGTCAGGCCGCCGTAGTTCCACCAATCGGTCTTCAGGGTGGGAACGCCGTCGGCAATGCGTGTGCTGTCCACAAAGATGACAACGCTGTTCTCGCCCGCCTTTACCGCCTGCGTTGCCTCGCAATCGAACTGGGTAAACCCGCCCTCGTGCGTGCATAGCAACTGCCCATTGACCCATACACGCGAGCGGTAGTTGGCCGCGCCGATGTCCACAAACACCCGGTGCCCCGCCTGCGGCTCGTACTGGAAGTGCCGCTCGTACCAGAATCCTCCCTCGTAGTACAGCAGCGACTCCTTCTGCGTGTTCCAGTCGCCGGGGACCTTGATCGTGGGACTCTTGGCGAAGTCGTACTCCACCAGCTTGTTGCTTCCCGCGGGAACCTCCTCATCCATCGGATAGCCGCTGCGTCCTCCGCCCAGGCCGTTGTCGTAGGGATCGACGATATAGTGCCAGTCGCCGTTCAGGCTAAGGACCGTCCGCTGATCGACAGCCACCAGCAGCGTCGGGGCCGGAGTCGGGGGCGCGGCGGCGGCGGGCTGCTGCGCGACCAGCGCACACGGCACAGCCAGACCAATGCAGAGCAGAGAGACAAGCAAAAACATTGCCGCACCTGCGGCGGCACTCGACAGTACACATTTATTACGCAGCATGAGGTCCCTCAAGCGGCCCGCAATCGGCCGCGCAGCCATCCTTTCACACCCGCATGACGATGGGGAAGCGCGCTGCATGGGATGCGAACCGCCTGCTCCTCCGGCTGCTCTGGAGCACACGCCTGCCCGCAACAAACTCACTTCCCATGCGCCGGCGGCATCTTCAGAAACTCCTGCACGGCAAGCGCGCGCGGGGTAAAGCGCGCCTCCAGAATCGCGCCTTTGAAGTGGTCCTGCAGATTGGCCCGCGCGCCGGCCGAGGAGTGGCCGGCCGCCTGCGGCTTCAGCGTCAACGCTGCCTCGCCCTGCTCTTCGTCGCCGACGTAGTTCTTCAGCGTGGCGCCGTCATACACCGCCGTCACACGAAACCACTGGCCCAGCGGATGCAGCTTGTCGCAGTTCAGCAGCGTGGCGCCATGGCCCGCCGAGGTGGCAAAGCTGTCCAGGCACCACTGCCCTTTCACAATCCGTATCTCGAAGAGCATTCGGTCGGCCGTGTCCAGGCCGGTTGCCGGGTCTCGTGCCTGCAGATGAAAGACGCGCTGCGCCGCCGCTCCATCCGCGTCCGGACGGAAGATCATCTCCCAGGTCCATGTCGCCGCGCCCGCCAACGGATGCACATCCACCAGCAGCGCATCGTCCACGCCATTGAAGGCCACCGCGCTGCCATACTCCGTCGCAATCACCTGCGGATGGCCAAGCACATGCGTCGCATGGCCGCCCAGCGACGCCGTCTGGTCGAAGCGCCATAGCTCCTGTGCTGTCGCCGGCAAAGCGCAAACCACGCCCAACACAAGCGCGTGTGTTCCCCTTTGCAAACAGCGCGCCCTATGACCCATTGCTTGGCTCAAGCCGCGACAGCCGTCCGCGCCTGTCGTGCGCTCTCGATTCCGTCCAGCGTGGCCCACAGCGCGCGGGCCGCGTCCTCGCCCGCCGCCAGCGCGGCCTCGGTCTGCTCCGGGTGCGCCGCAAGCTCGGCTGCCAGCGCATTGCGCCACACCCGCGCATGATGCACGTCCGCCAGCCTATGCACCGTGAAGTAGCGTCGCGTCGCGTCATCCGCGCCGTAGTGCTTCTCCAGTCCCTCGGCCTTGGTCTTGGCAATCGCCGGCACTCGAGACTCGTACGCATAAAGCGCGGTCAGCGCGGCGGCAGGCGACCCCATCATGGCCTCGCGGAAGTGCTCCAGCAGGACACGCGTCTGCGGCCCGATCTCGCGCGCGCGCACATCGGCCTCCTGAGCGCCCATCCCCCTGGCAAAATCCATCCACAGATCGCTATGCGGGAGGCCATCGTACAAGCCCTCTTCCTCGGCCAGGTTGCCCAGCACTACACGGCGCAGCTTGCCGTCGGGCAGGCGCGAATGCAGGGCGCTCAGATACGCCGGAAACGCCGATACATGGTGCCAGTACTCCTCGGCATACTCGCGCAGGTCCTGGCGCGTCAGTTTGCCCTTCGACCAGGCCTGGTAGAAGGGATGCTGTAGCAGGTCGTAGCGGTCGAGGCGGCCTTCGAGGGCCTGAAAGAAAATGGCGGATGGGTCAGTCATGGAAGTTCTCCGTCTTGGATTTTTTGGGGGGCCCTGTTCCACCGATTGTAACGGAGAATATGTGACCATGCGCAAGGCTGCTCCATCCCTTCCGCCTGCTTTGCGGAATGGATGGAATCCAACCTCGCTTAGTCCTTCAGCCTCAAACAGATTCTCGCACCGGCAACAATCCCGGCCTCACTTGCGTATGGAACCGCCGCTATTGGACGGTGCGGGCGGCGGCGAGTAGGACGGCGCTGGCGGCGGGGAATAAACCGGAGCAGGTGGTGGAGAGTAAGACGGAGCAGGTGGCGGCGTATACGTCCGCGCAGGGACGGAGTAACTTTGCGCAGGCGCGGAGTTCGACGGCGCTGGGGTATACGTCCGCGCAGGCGCGGAGTTCGACGGCGCGGGGGTATATGTCCTCGCGGAGCCTGCATTATTCGAGTTGCTTCCCATCGTTGTGGCCGTTCTGCTCTGCGCTCCGTTGTTGCCCTGCGCGGGGTGATAGTTTTGCCCATTGCCATAGCTGGGAGCGCGCATCGCGGTCGCGCCGTTGCCGGCCGCCTGGACGCTGCCAACGCGTCCGCCCAGCGGCACCGCCACCGTGCCCGGCCTGCCGTTTTGCATCACTGGCTGGGTCACCATAAAACTTTGCGTCTTGCGATTGAAGGTCATGGGAGCCCCCTGCCCCCCCTTCATTGCAAAATTTGTTGCGCTCTCATAGCCGCTCTTCGCCTTGCCCTTTGTAGCCAGTTCAGCCTTCCACCCAAGTGTCGAGAACGCCGAATATGCCTCCGCATGCGGCGCCTCCGCAATCTTCAGCGGTTCCACCTCCATCGTGCGAAACTCCTTTGGCGCCTCTGCCAGCAGCTCAACCGGCTTGCCCTCCCTGAAGTTGTCCCGCGCCAGGGTGATGGCGCCGCCCTTTCTGGATGGCAGGAAGACTCCATCCTTCATATTGATCGGCGGCTTGCCCGCCACGTCCTTGGGATGGAGCGGCACAAAGCCCACTTGGCGACCGCTCTTGACCCAGCGCACGGGCGGTTTATGGTGCCGCTTCGTCCCCGCCACCCACACATAGCGGTGCTGCCAGCGGATCCAGCTCCCGGCATGGCAGACCCCCCAATCCCAGGGAGAATCGAACATCCCGCCATACCCGGAAAAGAGGTACGAGCCCCCCCCATAAAATCGGCGTCCGGGACGCGAAAATCCCGCAAAGTACGGATCACTCGCAAGGTATGGATACGGTACGGAAGTGTCAAAATTGCTATCGACCACGACTTCCTTGCCTGTCGCAGGGTCCATCGCCATCAGGTCCGTCATCGGAAAATCGACGCACGGGAGCGTGTAGTCCTCGGTCCACATGGTTGCTCCGGGATGGCTCGCCCGATAGGCATCCGCCTTGGTCAATTTCCCAGATGCTTTCGGCGCACCGGAGACATTGGGCGCACCCGCGGACGATGCCTGGTCGTCGCTCGGGGCCACGCGTTCGACCGGTGCGGCGGGCTGTGTCTCAGCCTGCGCTCGCTCTGTGCCAGGGGCCTGCGCGGACTGCGCCTCCACCTGCGCCAAATCGGCCTTGCCCCCACCCCACCCCTCGGTCGGCTCCCAGCAGGTCCCATAGGGCGCGCAGGAGAAGAACTTGCCTTGCCCATTCATCTCCGCCAGTCCGGGAATCGGTTCCGTCACGCCTGCGTCCTTCATCGCGGCCGCGAGGTCCGCATCGCGCTGTGCCACCCGGCCCGCAACCCAGGTGTCCCACAGCGACATGGCGGACGCGTCCATCTCCGGCGTCGGAACAGGGCGTCCCTCGTGGACGGTGACCGTCTTGCCCACGGAGTCCTCCAGTGGAGCGTACCAGGGCATATTCTTCTGCGGGGTCACAGCAATGGCATCCAGGAAGCTGTTGACGCGCAGATAGGCCTTCTTCGGGTACAACAGCGTGAAGCTGTCGTTGGGGGTGTACAGCCGGAAGTATTCGCCCGGAAACAGGGTCTGCACATTCAGGGTTGCCGTGCCGGTCAAAAGGGCAAGCTCTGTGGTGGGAACGCCGTCGGTAGTACTGATCTGGTAGAACTCGAGCACGGAGTTGTCGGCCAGGTAGACCACCGAAGCATCCTCGAACTCGATCTCGGCGCGGCCAGTGCCGGTCGCCAGGCTGTAACCCGTCGCCATCGGGAGGTCGGCCACCGCCTGCTCCCATCCCGTGGTATCACCGGGCGTTTTTTCGAGCTGTTTCTCGGCCTCCTTGCCGCGCGCGACGCGCACATCGCCCTCGACATAGCTCAGGCGAACGATCTGCGGATAGGTAGCGGGAGGCTTGGCGGCGGGCTGCGTGGGTTTGGCAGCAGCGGCTTGCGTAGTTGAAAAGGCGGCAAGCAATCCGAACAGAACCGGAACCAGCAGGTAAGTACAGCCGTTGATTCGCATGGCAGCCCTCCATGGAACGTGGAGCAGATTCTACCCCGGCCCGTCCCGCAGAAAGCTCAGAGAATAGATCGAAGCCTTACCGCGGACTGGCAGCCCATGGGATCTCCCGTCCGCAGATGCCGTGCTGCCGCCGGTTCCAAGGGGCCCTACCTGAAGGCAAGCGGCAACGCGACACTGTGAAACGATCCAATCTTGTTAACTATACATAGGAGTATAAGTTGTGGTTTTCAATGACAATAATGTCCGCGGCCTCCGGGACGGCACACTCTGCCTAAGCTGGACGGCCCGCTACAGATGCGCGGAGAAGTCCGTCAACTGCAGGAAGGTCGATTCGACCGTCTCCACCAACTTGCCATTCACCTCGCTGGCGGCGCTCACCTGCTTCCACTCCGGGTCGTCGCGGAACGCAGCCCAGTTGGCCGTGGCCGCCGCGCGGCTGGGATGGCGCAGTATATAGAACAACGTCTTGCCCACCAGCGGCGCATCGGTCGGCGTCCAGTAGGCCACGCTATGGATCCCATGGCGATTGAAGATCGTCCTGGTATGGTTGCGAAAGCGCGCCAGCAGGTCGTTCAGCTTGCCTTCGTAGGTGTGATACACGCGCAGCTCATACACCACGTCTGCGCCGGAACTCGCGCCAGCTTCTGCGCCGGTCTGCGCCAGTCCTTCTACGCCGGCCATCGCGGAGGCCATCGCTCCCGCGCCCATCCCCTGTAGCAACTTCCGTCTCATCATTCCGTAACCTCCTCCAGTTCCCTCTCTGTTCTTTGCTGCGAGCCCTTCCAGTAGATCGCCATCCCCACCGCGTTCAGCAGCAGCGAGGTTCCAGCGACCTTGGCCCCGAAGACCAGTTTATTCGCCACGTTCACGATCGGCAGCAGGTTCAGCCCCATCGCCATCAGCGTGACCGCCAGCCCGCTGACCGCGCCCAACTTCAGCCAGCTCCCGGCACGCACCCCAAACCGCTGCCCCACCACCAGCGGGATCGCGAACATCATCAGGTAGTAGATGCCGTAAAAGATGTTCCCCACCGAGCTGATCAACTGGAACGCCTCCTGCGCGCCCGTGCCATAGGTGGCCAGCACACCCATGGCGATGGCCAACAGCACGATCACCGCAATCGAGCGCGTGGGCGTCTTCCAGCGCGGGTCGAGCCGGGTAAACCATGCAGGAACCATTCCATCCCACCCGGTCACCATGGGCAGGCGGCTGGTTTCGGCCACAATCACGGCGTACTGCGCCACCAGCGCCACCGCCAGCGCCAGGATGGTCGCCCGGCCCAGCATCAGCCCCCAATCGATTCCGCCGCCCGCCGCACCGCCGCCGAAGGCCGCCGCCAGCAACTGCGGAATCGGCCCCGTCAGGTCCACCCTCGCCGCCGGGATATACGCCAGCATCGAACCGGTCATCAATATGTAGATCACCGCAATCGCCGGGGCCGCTATCCACGCCGAGCGCAGGATCGTCCGCCCCGCGTCCCTCGTCTCGCCCGCAAACACCGCGACCTGCTCCAGCCCGGTCAGCGCGTTGAAGGCAATCTTGGAGAACAGGTTCATGCTCATCAGCGTCAGCACCGGCATGGCCAGGCTGAACGGCGGCTGCGGATTCACATGCGGATGGATCGCGCTGGCATGGGGATGGACGAACAGCAGTCCCATCAGCAGCACGGTAACCATCACCGTCACCGCCGTGCCAAAGTGCGACACCCATCTGCCAATGCCGAAGCCCGGCAGGTTCACCATCAGGATCAGCAGAAACAGCCCGACGCTCAGCCCCAGAATCAGCGAGTGGTTCTCCTCCATCCACGCCGCGCGCGGCCCCAGTCCATAGCTCAGGCTCGTCGCCGTCAGGATTCCCACGTTCGAGACTGCAAGCAGCGCCCACAGCCCGAAGTTCCACGCGCTCATGAACCCAGCGAACGGCCCCAGCGCAAACTTCGTCCACTGGTAGACGCCGCCCTCCAGCGGCCACACCCTGGCGCACCATCCCACCACGCCTGCCTGGGGCACAAACATGGTCAGGATTGCCGCCAGCCAGAACCACAGGTGCGTCCCACCCTGCCTGGCCGCAATCCCCGCCCATGTGATGCCCACCACCAGCAGAATCTGCATCGGCACCAGGTCGCGCAGCCCCAGCGTCCGCCGCAGCGCATGGCTCTGTGCCTGCTCATCGCCCGGCATCTGACCTGCACCCTCCGCCGCCAGCTCTTCCGCGCTATCGTTCAATCCGTATCTCCGTCGGGGATTGGCGAAACTTTAGTCCCGCTCTTTCCACCGCAATCCAATTCGCTGCTGGCGCCCACTCTAAAACAGTACACTGAACCCCAGCCTCCATGAACCTTTACGCCGTCACGCTCGCCGTCATCGTCGTCACCCTGCTTACCGTCTCGCTCACCCGCCTGGGTAAGGTCCATACCCGCGCAGACTATCTCGTCGCCGGGCGTTCCCTGCCTGCCTTCGTCCTCGTCTTCACCCTCCTCAGTTCCTGGATCGGCTCCGGCTCGCTCCTCGGCGGCGCGGAGAACGCCTATCGCCACGGCTTTGCCGCCCTGTGGCAAGCCGCTGGCGGATGGGCTGGCCTGGCCCTCATCTACTTCATCGCACCGCGCGCCCGCCGCTTCGCCCAGTACACCATCCCCGACCTGCTGGAAACACGCTACAACCAGACCGCGCGCGTCCTTGGCGTCCTCGCCATCCTCTTCACCTACACCGCCATCACCAGCTACCAGTTCATCGGCGGCGGAGACATCCTTCACCTCATCTTCCCCGCCTTCATATCCGCCATCCACGGCCGCTACCTCATCGCCGCATTCGTCATCGTCTTCACCGCCATCGCCGGAATGTCCTCGGTCGCGTACATGGACGTCGCCATCGGCCTGCTCGCCACCTTCACCCTCTGCGCCGCGCTGCCCGTCCTTCTACATAACTTCGGCGGCTGGTCCGCAGTCCGCGCCGCACTGCCCGCCTCCCACTTCCAGCTCTTCGGCGACCTGCATCCCTTCAACAGCACCGTCGGCGCCAACCTCCTGCCCGACGGCACGCACGAGCGCATCTCCTCCGCGCTGGAGATATTTCTGCCCACCTGCCTGCTGATGCTGGGCAACCAGTCCATGTATCAGAAGTTCTTCTCCGCCCGCTCCGAGAAGGATGCCACCCGCGCCGTTACCGGATGGATCGTCGGCACCGTCATTCTGGAGACCGTCATCGTCGCCCTCGCCGTCGCAGGCTCCGCAATCTTTCCCACCGGCGAGGTCCACGACCACCCCCGCGAGATCCTGGCCTACACCGGCCTGCACGCCTTCACCGGCTCGCGTACGCTTATGATTCTCGGCGCGCTCCTCGTCGGCGCCATCTTCGCCAAGATCGTCTCTACCGCCAACAACTATCTCTTCTCGCCCGCCGCCAATCTGGTCAACGACCTCTTCGTGCGCTACCTCCGCCCCCGCGCCTCGAACAAAGAAGTCCTCCTCGTCTCGCGCCTCATGGTCGTCCTGCTCGGCCTCTGGGCGCTCTATCAGGGACTGCACACCGAGTCCGTCCTCAAGAAATCCCTCTACGCCTACACCATCTACTCCGCCGCGCTCACCCCTGTCATCCTGGCCGCGTTCTACTGGCGCCGCGCCACGGCCTCCGCCGCCGTCGCCAGCATCTTCACCGGGACCTTCGTCACCGTCTTCTGGGACACGGCCTTCATCCACACCCACCTGCCGGCCATGATTGGCGAACGCGACGCCATCTTCCCCGCGCTCCTCGCCTCGCTCCTATGCCTCATCACCGTCAGCCTGCTCACACCGCCCCCCACCGAATCCCACCTGCGCGCCTTCGCGGAAGACTGACCGCCTTGGCACAATCAAACAGAGGCCCCCGCTTCCAGCAACCGGCGCAACCTCCTCTCTAGTTTGCTGAGGGCTTTTCGATGTGGTCGATCACCAGCGTCTCCACCGAAGACTTGCTGGATTCGAGTTTGAGGCCGAGCGCCTCAACGGTCGCGAAGACTTTTTCGCTGGGATCGAGCGACTGGCCGTCCGCTGTGCCCATGTCCTGTCTTGGAATCTCAACGTCGTACAAGCCGGCAAGGCCCGTCTTGTCCTGGATGGGCCGGCCTAGGTCTCCAACCCCGAGAGAGGACAGGACAGTCGCTAGCATTCCCATGGAAACCCCATAGAGGCGCATGGCTCCGTTGTCGCCGGGCACCAGGGTCGCACCGCCGGGAAGCGTCCTCCCAGGGGGATGCCCGGCCGTCGGGTTCGTCTCCTTGAACTTCGGCCCGCTCTTTCCGACCTCCAACAGGTATACAGACGAATTCTTGCTCTCGCGATGCACCACAATCTTGCACCTCTCCACAAGCATGGCCTGTAGCATGGCCCGCAACATCACCTTCTGCGACTCCGGCTTCTGCCACTCCGCCCGGCCTTCGTCGGAGATGCGTGCGTCGATGTCGTAGCGCTCCGTATTTAGCCAGTCCGGAATCCCCTTGATCTGATCGTTCTCATAGAACGCAGCGCCTCCAACCTGCGGCACATACGCCGTCAGAATTGGCAGAATCAGCGGCATTCCCGTCATGCTGAATCCATCCGGCGTCGGCCCAAATTGCGGCTGTCCCATGTGCTGGGTAGCTGCATATAGATTCTGCCGAATTGAAACCACCTCGAATGCATACGCCTTGGCTGGCACTGTCGTCGTAGTCGTTGCAATAGGTGCCGTTGCCGTCTGCCCTACGGCCATCCCTGCACAAACAAGCCCGAAAGCCAGACCCTTCCCAATCATCCCTTCACCTCTCGCGAAATGTTACGTGCAAAGTCATCGATTTGTTCCAATACGAATGTTGACACCGCACATCAATCAAGTCCGCCCGCCCCGCATTCACCCGCTTCTGTTTCAATCGGCGCCTTCCGGTGCATCGGTGTTATGCCTTTGCCTCAACCCTTGGCTTAGGTTGCTGACTTAGGTTGACAGCTTCGCCCCCAGCTTTGCCCGAGGTGGTATATCTGCTTGTAGTGCAATGAATGCACGAAGGCAGAACTTGCCAAAGGAGCGCGATGCCGCGATCACGCCGGGAGTTTCTCACAGATAGTTCGCTGGGATTGATGAGTGTAGCAATCGCTGCCAGCACAGGTTGCTCCCAAAAGACCCAGGAAACGCCAGGCACCCCTCCAGTATTTGGTACGTCGCCACCGGTTGGCCCAGCCGTCTCGCCGCAGACCTTCGCCGAAGCCGAGAAGTTGGTGCAAGTCGAGATGACCGCGAAGGACCTCGCGCAGGCGGCTGGAAACTGGCAACAATCGCTTGCGTCCGTCTACGAGCGCCGTACCGGCCCACGGAAAGTTTTTCTCGAAGAGAACCTCGCGCCCGCTACGGTCTGGAATCCCTCGCTGCCGGAAACAGCAACCGGTCCCGCAAAGGATGTGTTCTCCCTCCGCTCCGCTCACGCGCCCGCTCTCCCCGCCAGCGAGAACGACATCGCCTTCACGCCTGTTACTTGGCTCTCTGAATGGATCAAGTCGCGGCAGATTACCTCGGAGCGGCTTACCAACATCTACCTCATGCGGTTACAGACCTTCGATCCCAAACTGCATTGCGTCATTACCTTGACGCGCGATCACGCGCTCCAGCAGGCACGCGCCGCGGATAAGGAAATCGCCGCTGGAAAATATCGTGGCCCGTTGCATGGCATTCCATGGGGAGCCAAAGACTTGCTCGACACAGCTGGCATTCCTACCACATACGGTGCGGAGCCGTATCGAAATCGCATCCCCGCGAAGGATGCAACGGTCACGGCGCGGTTGAACGAGGCAGGCGCGGTGCTCGTCGCCAAGCTGAGCCTGGGTTCGCTGGCGTTGAACGACATCTGGTTTGGCGGTCAAACCAAAAATCCCTGGTTGCTGGAAGAAGGCTCCTCCGGCTCCAGTGCCGGCCCCGGCTCTGCGGTCGCAGCGGGGCTGGTGGGATTCGCCATCGGCAGCGAGACGCAGGGCAGCATCGTCAGCCCGTCCATGCGCTGCGGCGTCACCGGCCTGCGCCCCACATTCGGCCGTGTCCCGCGCACCGGAGCGATGACGCTGAGCTGGACCTGCGACAAGTTAGGCCCCATGGCGCGCTCCGTTGAGGACACACTGCTGGTGCTGCACGCCATCAGTGGCCCCGACCCGGCAGACGTGGCCAGCGTTCCTAGCAAGCTGGCCTTCGATGCCGCCGCCGACATTACCCGTCTGCGCGTCGGCTACATCCCCGCGTGGATGCACACCGACCCCGCGACCGACGTGGACCGCGCCGCGCTCGAAACCGTGAAGAAGCTAGGCATGAAGACGGTGGAAGTCTCGCTGCCTGACTGGCCCTACGACTCGCTGAACATCATCCTCTTCGCCGAGGCCGCGGCGGCGTTCGAAGAACTCACGCTCAACCACCAGGTCGATCAGTTGAAGATGCAGGTGCCCGATGCCTGGCCCAATACCTTCCGCCAATCGCGCTTCCTTTCGGCGGTCGACTTGGTGCAGGCAGACCGCCTGCGGCGCAAGGTCACATTGGAGATGGTGCGTGTCTTCTCGCAGGTCGATCTTCTGCTGGTGCCCTCTCTGCGCGACGAGTTTCTTGTCATCACCAACTTCACCGGGCACCCATCGCTCACCCTGCGCGCCGGCTTCGTCGAGGTCTCCGAAGCGCGCAGCGACTGGGCGCCCGACCCCAGGAATCCGCTGCCCAAGTTCTCCCCGCCACGCCGAGTGCCCTATGGCGTCACCCTGGTGGGGCGGCTCTTCGAAGAAGGAACCCTCGCCGAGGCAGGCATCGCACTGGAACAGGCCTTCGCCGTCGCCACCCAGAGGCCGCCCGGCTTCTAGCAACGGTACTTCCGAACGCGTCGGTGTACCTGTGGACAACTGGGGTTCCGGGACCACCCGCCCTGAGGTTCGTGGTCTCCCACCCTTCGCTGGAAAAAAGCGAAGGATGGGGCACCCGGAGTTTGATGATGATTCATAAGGGTGGTCCACTCGCCAAAGCCAGACTCTGAGCTCATACGTCAGACCAGCTTTGCCCCGAATGGAGCATGTCCCGCGCGTAGTTGAAAGTGGCGGGCGGCGGTTAGGTTGATGTTACTACGCAGCGACCTTGGCGGAAGCAGACGCGTAGGGTTGAGGATGGCTTCCAAGGCCCACAGATCGCGATAGCCCATGATCTTGTTGAAGTGCTTCTCGGTTCGGAGGAAAGCCGAGGCCATCCAGCGCAGAACCATGTTGCCGTTCTGCCAGTGAGTAACGCGGCGGGTCTGTATGCGTACGCCGGCGTGCGGGCTCTCGATGATGTTGGTGGTCGCCAGGCAACGGCATAGCGAAGGCGGCAGATCCAGACGGTTGATAGTAAAGCATTCCTCCAGACCTTCCAACAGGCTGCCGGCCGCCGAAGGATATTTTTGGTCCAGCCATGCGGCCAGTTTCTTGATGCGCGCCATGCCCTCTTTCGGCCCCAGTTTCCAGGCAGCGCGCAACACGCTCTTGACCTGCGCCCGCTGGTCCTTGGGCAGATAGTCGAGCACGTTGCGCAGTTTGTGGGCGCGGCAGCGCTGCACCGGCTGATGGCTGCCGAAGACCGCGTTGATCGCGGCCCGCAGCGCCTTTGAGCCGTCGATGACGAACAGCATCTTGCGCTTCGGATCGACACCGCGCGAGACGATGTCTTCGAGCAGTTCGGTGATCACCGTGGAGTTCTCCGTGGCTCCCTCGCGGATGCCCAGCACATGCTTGTTGCCCTCGCTGTCCACGCCCACCGCGCCGATCATGGTGTAGTCGCCGAAGACGAGTCCGTCGATGTAGATCACCAGCAGCTTCAGCTCTCCGAAACGCCGCGACAGCAGCGCTTCCACCTCCGCTTCGGAGGCTTCGTGCCACCCGGCGGCTGACGGCGGAACGAGAAACTCCCGCCGTCTCGGCCATCGCCGGAATGACTTCCTTGTAGTTGCGCGTGGAGACGCCGCGCATCAGAATCTCCAGCATCCGCGCCCCCATTTCTCCGCGGTTTTGCATGGCTGCGTAAGCGGGAACTTCGACTTCCTGGCTCCTTGGCCCTTTGCGGCGCAAGCGTGGCCGCTCCACTTCCAACTTGCGGTCGCTCAGCATCACCTGGCCCGGCTGGCGGCCATAGAAAACTACGTCTCCGACCCGCCGCTTGCCCTGCTGCGGCGGACCTCCGGCGGCCTCCATGGCCGACAGTTGCAACACGGCCTGAATGGCCGCTCGTCCGGTGACGTCGATCAACTCGTCGCAGGCCACCTGGCACTGCTCGATTAGATCCACCATGGGCAGAAGCCCCTGACCGTTCTTGACCAGAAAGTTGGCCAGTTGCTGCTCGTTGATTTTCCCTTGCTTGCGGATCGTGCGATAAGCTTTCTTCACGGCGGTTCTCCTTTCGAAGGTTTCGCAACCCGATTCTTTCAGAACCGGGTAGAACCGCCGCTCAACTTTCAACTACAGCCGGGACACCCTCCCGAATGGAATATTGATGATGCACAGTCGCGTTAATTGGGGCTAGTCGATCTTGAAAATATTTTCTCCGCCATCCATATGCATCCATAGGTGAAGACGAATCCAGGGATAGACAGGGCTAATCCTCCGGTTCCTGTGAGGTATGGTTTATTCCACGGAAGGAAGAGCACCATGGGAATCTGAAGTCCTATGCCGAACAAAAGGGCCATCCAAAACCACCATTCGCGCTTTGACTCCCATCTGAGTTTGGCCGCCACGATCGTGACTATAGTGCAGCACGCCAGCCCCGTAGCAGCAGATCCATGCCCATAAGACTTTGCTATAGAAGACACAATTATCGAAGCAAGAAGCGTGATCACCATGAATGGAAAGCTGAAATCGGCCCTGCTGTTTTCTGTAGGTGGCTGGCCGACTCTTTCAGTATTTATTCTCATCCTCAACCTCAAAATATTGAGTGCCCCACCCTTCACACTTTTGTGAAGGGTGGGAGACACTACATTCGCCTTGCCAGCATCGGATTTGCTTATTGTCTTCGTACCTTCCATTCCGACCTAATTTCAACCGCACCCATTCTACCCCCGGATAAAGCCGCGGAAGGATGGGGGCCCAATATTATGCGGCGGCACAATGGGTCGCAATCACAGCGCTGTACTTTAGCTTTACCGTTCGATTATCGTAGCCAGATCGGGCCACATTCGCACCTTTGGAGGATCTATGAACCGGCGCGACTTCACCAAGCTTTCCACCCTTACCGCTGCCTCGCTGCGTCTGCCGCATGTACTGGCCCAGAACGCCGTAGCCACGCAGAAGCCCATCGGCTTTGCCCCGGTCGGCATCGGCGGCATCTCCACCGCCTTCATGGAATCGGTCGCCAACTCGCCCAACGTCAAGATCGTCGCCCTGGTCACCGGCCATCCCGACACCAAGGGCGTGCAGTTCTCCAAGATGTACGGCATCCCCAAGAGCTCCGTCTACACCTACGAGACCTTCGACCAGATCCGCAACAATCCCGACATCGACGCGCTGTACATCGGCCTGCCCAACAGCATGCACTGCGAGTACACGGTGCGCGGCGCGCAGGCAGGCAAGCACGTCCTGTGCGAGAAGCCCATGGCCATCAGCAGCGCCGAGTGCCGCACCATGATCGACGCCTGCCGCAAGGCCGACCGCAAGCTGATGATCGCCTACCGCATGCAGTACGACCCCGTCTGGCAACAGGCCATCGACATCGTTCGCTCCGGCGCGCTGGGCAAGATTCAGTCCTTTCGCGGCAGCATGCTTCAGTCCCAGACGATGGGATGGAGGCAGACCAAGCAGTATGGCGGAGGCGGATCGCTCATGGACCTTGGCATCTATCCGCTGAACGGCATCCGCTACTTCACCCAGGAGGAACCGTCGGAGTTTACTGCGGTGCTGGCCACGCGCGACAAGGATGATCCGCGCTTCAAGGAGGTCGAGCAGTCGGTGGAATGGACCATGAAGTTTCCCTCCGGCATCATCGCCTCCTGCGGCAGCTCCTACGGCCAGTTCGGCCCCATGACGCTCAGCATCCACGGCGACCTGGGATACATCTCCCTCAACCCGGCCTTCGGCGGCGGCGGCATCCAACTCACGGGAAGCGCGGGCAGCCAGCGCTTCGACCAGACCGGCACCGGCAAGGGCCACTTCCAACTGGCCCTGGAAGGCGAGCACATGGCCGCGTGCATCCGCAACAACACCACGCTGCACTCCCCCGGCGAAGAAGGACTGAAGGACCTCATCGCCATCGAGCACATCTACCAAGCCGCTGGCTCACCCATCGCTTAATTCTCTGCAGGCCGATCGATGTGGTCGATGACGATAACGGTCGTGTCGGCTTTGCCCGGTTCCAGCCTCAGGCCAAGGTTCTTGACACCTTCAATGATTCCGGAGAAGTCCGTGTCCTCTACGTTCGTTGTCTTGGGGTCGTAGTGCTGATAGGGGAGAGGCTTCATGTGGAAGTCATATCTGCCGGTGAGGCCCGTCTTGTCGATGACATCGCGGTCGAGCCGTGCGGCCAGTCCACCGGCGAGGTCCAGCATGGTGCTGTTCGTGTAGGAGGCATCTTGGTAGTCGACCCATTGGAAACTCCCTCTGACTGGCGTCTGAGGGTCGGTCGGGGCGTTCGGGTCAGGCTTCGATGGGGTTAAATTGGCTCCCCCCTTGGCAACCACCAGATTGTAGATAGGGCGAGACTGAATCTCGGTGTGCACTTTGAGGTTGAGGATGTCGGGGAGTACTGCGCGCACCATCAGCCTCTTGGTGGGCACGTCCATCTTCTGCCAGGTCGGCGCGTCTTCGGGCGCCACCTTGGCCACAAAATCGTATGGATCGGTGTCCGCCCAGTCAGGCTCTCCCTTCACCAGGAAAGTGGAGCTGCCACCGTATGCAAGGTTGAGCAACGTCTTGATTGTCTGACAGTGTCTCTGCCAGGAATCGCCCGTCGATATCGTGTTGTAGCCGATGGAGTCGTTCGGTGCACATCGCTTGAGCAGCACCACATCGAACTTGATGGTGGGCGGGGTTGGCTCGGTCGCTACGGCCTTGGGCTGTGTGGCAGCGGGCGGCGTGGCACTGGCGGCCTGCGCGATAAGGCGCGGAGCGAACAGGCTCGCTGTGAGCATCAGTGCGGTCGTGACAAGATGCTTCATAGGATCACCTTTCCAGGCGTCGAATGTGCTCAAGCGTTTGACCCGCGCAACAAGCTGACCTTACAGTATCACCATCGTACAGAGTGGCTCTACCTGAGCTAATTCTCCGAAGGACGCTCCATGTGGTCGATCACCAGAGTCTCCACCTGCCCCTTCTCCGACTGTAGCTTCAACCCAAGCTGGTCCTGCAACAGTGACGTGATCGACCCTCCCGGATCGGCGGCAGCGGCCGGCCCATTCTGCTGATCGCCCTGCTGAGGACCCATCATCATCTCCCCAATCTTCAAAGTGATGTCGTAGTTGCCCGTGAGGCCAGTCTTGTCCTGGATCGGGCGCCCCCCATTCCCAAACATGGACATCGTCGACGCGAACGAAGACATCGTGGCCCCGTAGAAACTCATGGTGCCATTTGCCCCATTGGAGAAATTCATCACCATGACTCCGCCCCACGGCAGCTTAACTCCGTCCGGGTGCTCCACCGTCGGGTCCGTCTCCTTGAACTTCGGCCCTCCTTTGGCCACCACCAGCGAGCTCACCCCAACCTCCTTCACCTCGCGATGCACCGTCATCTTGCAGCGCTCCGTAAACATCGCCTGCAGCATCGCCCGTAGCATCACTTTCTGCGACTCCGGCTTCTGCCACTCCACCCGGTCCTCGTCGGCAATCCGCGCGTCGATGTCGTACCGCTCTGAATTGGTCCAGTCGGGAAGGCCCTTGATCTGGTCGAATGTATACGATGCCGCGCCGCCAGCCTGCGGCACATACGCCGTTATGATCGGCACAATCATCGACATATTGCTCATGTGATAACCGTCCGCCGTTGGCCCAAACTGAGGAGGCCCCGTCTGCGCCCTCATCATCTGCATCGGGGTCGTGTTCTGCCGGATCGAGATCACATCGAACGCATATGCCTTGGCCGGCACAGCGGGCGCTGTCTGTGAGGCCGCAGCCCCTGCCGCAGGCGCACTCGCCGTCTGCCCCACCGCTATACCAACACACACAAATCCCCCTGCCAGAATCTTGCCAAACATGAATTGTCCTCGCTTAAATCCTACTCCAGCGCATACTCGATCCGCCCTCAACATTGACGCGTCCGCGCACCCTCTGCGAGACTCCGGTCATGCCCTATCGCGGCAAGCTGGAGTACGCCCACGCGCGCCCGATGCGCCAGCGCAACACCCGTCTCTACCGCCTCGCCCACTGGCCCATCTGGATATGGGTCTTCTTCCTCGCGCCCGGCCCGCTCACCTTCTCGCTCTTCGCGCGCGGCTTCGGTCGCGCCAATCTGGCATGGCTCGCGTTAGTCCTTGCCGGCACCGGCATCGCTGCTCTGCGCGGCAGCCTGCCCGGTTCGGAACCTGCGCCCTACATCCTGCGCTTCGACGAGGACAAGCCCAACCCGCTCTACCGCCGCGTCTGTTACACCTTCGCCTGGAACGCCGTCCTCAGCTTCGCCCTTCTCAACCTCGCCGGACTCCTCATCGCCGTCATCACCGGCACCTGGTACATGAAGCAGATCTATAGCTATGCCTATGCCCCGCTCTGCGCCGTCATTCTATTACTCGGAGCGCTCGGCCTGCTTCCCCGCGTCCGCCCCTCCACCAAGGGCGAAGGCACCGAGCGCCGTTATTTTTATGGCTCCGTCTGGGCCGTCGTCGTTGCGCAAGCGCTTCTGCTCACGGTCTGGAAGACGCTGCCTGCAACGCGCAGCGCAGCCTGCATCAAGCTTGGCGTCTTCGCCGGAGCGCTGCTGCTCATGGCACTCGCCGCCCGCCGCGGAGCGCTGCCCCGAACCCGCCCCATCGTTCCCGGCGAATCCATGGTCGCCGACTAATTTTCCGACGGCCGCTCAATGTGGTCGATCACCAGCGTCTCAGTTGGCACCTTGACCGGTACCAGCTTTAATCCAAGCGAACCCAGGTCCCAGTAGGACAGAGGATTGGGATTGTCGGACGCATAGACACCCTCCCTCCCGTCAGCGTTGGGACTCAAATCCAGCCATGACATTACAAAGTCATACTTGCCGGTGAGGCCGGTCTTATCCTGAACTGGGTGCCCCGCCGACATCATGGAAAGATCCAGAGCGAAGTCCTCCATCGAAACGCCATAATAGCGGTACTGATTTTTACCGCCAGGGTTTATAACCATCACCCCGCCTTCCGGAAACTTCATACCCGCCGGCAGCACCGCGCCCGCCTTCGCCTCCGCCAACTTCGGCCCGCGCTTGTCCACCTCCAGCGCCCACCCATCCACCTCCGCCGGGATGCGATGAAAGACGAACCTGCATCGGTCGGCCAGCATGGTCTGTAGCATCTGGAGCAGCATTGGCGCCTGAGGGCCCTGCTTTTGCCACTCCGCGATATCGGTCTCACTTACCTTCGCATCAATGTCGTATAGCTCCGACTGCAACCAGGGCGGCCCACCCACCAACCGATCGTAGGTCCAGTACGCCACGCCTTGCGGAAAATACGCCGTCATGATCATGGACCACATCGACACGTTGGGCACGCGATACCCATCCGGCAAAACCTTCGCAAATGCCGGAGGACTACCGGGTTTGCTCGGTCGGATCGATACAACCTCGAATGCATACGTCTTGGATGGCGCTGCCTTCGTCGTCGCCGCCAGCCCACTCGCCGCCGGAGCACTCGCCGCCTGCCCCATCGCCATCCCGCAGCTCATCAGCCCCACGATACATACCTTGCAGATCATCCCTGTCTCTCCTAATTCTCCGACGGTCGCTCCATGTGGTCGATCACCAGCGTCTCCACCGATGATTTCCCCGACTCCAACTTGAGACCAAGTGCCTTGACCGTCGCAAAGACTTTTTCGCTTGGATCGTATGGCTGGCCGTCCGCCGATCCCATGTCCTGTCTTGGAATCACGACATCGTATAAGCCCGCGAGACCCGTCTTGTCCTGGATAGTTCGCCCCAGCTTGCCCATGCCCTGGTCCTCCAATATCGTTGCTAGCATTGCCATCGAGATTCCATACAGGGTCACGGTGCCGTTGTCTCCAGGAACCACGGTCGCCCCTCCGGGAAGCGTCATGCCGTCAGGATGAGTTGCCGCCGGATCGGTCGGCTTGAACTTGGGCCCATTTTTTCCAACCTCAAGCAGATACACCGGCGACTCCTTACTCTCGCGATGCACCTGGATCTTGCAGCGGTCGGTTAATAGCGACTGAAGCATCGCCTGTAACATTGCGGCTTGCTTGTCCGGCTTTTGCCACTCCGGAAAGTCTTCCTCAGCCACCTTGGCGTCGATGTCGTAGCGGTCGCTCATCGCCCACTCGGGAAGGCCGGTTATGTGATCGGTAAGGAACAACGCACCACCGGATTGCGGATAGGCCGTGACAATGGCATACGCTAGCGTCATGTCGTTCATGCGATAGCCATCAGGCGTCGGCCCAAGCTGCAGTAACGCTGTTTGCGGCGCGATATTCTGCCGAATCGATACCACATCGAACGCATAGGCCTTGACCTTCGCCGCCGCTGCCGTCACTGCTGTTGGTGTTGGAGATGCCGCAGCCCCTGCTACCGGCCCACTCGCCGCCTGCCCCATCGCCATCCCGCAGCTCATCAGCCCGACGATACAAATCTTGCAGATCATCGCTTGCGCCTCCCGGAGAATGGTACGCTTCGATCTCTTCGCGGCATGTCTTTACGGCAATAATCATGCTATTTGGGCGATCTTTAAGCCTGGACACGCGAAATCCGGTTGACAGCCCACTCCCAATAGCGAAGACTTGAGTTGAACCCCAAGGAAAATAAATTCACTCCATGACGACCAGGCCCGCCACCGCTCCCCCTACCTCCAACGTTCACCTCATCCGCTGGGTTGAAAAGATGGCCGAACTGACCCAGCCAGACCACATCCACTGGATCACGGGCTCGCAGGACGAATACGAGATGCTGTGCGACAAGCTGGTGGAGGCCGGCACCTTCTTTCCGCTCGACGACAAGAAGTGGCCGGGCTGTTTCTACGCCCGCTCCGTGCCCACCGATGTGGCGCGCGTGGAAGACCGCACCTTCATCTGTTCCCTCTCCAAGGACAACGCAGGCCCCACCAACAACTGGGAAGACCCCTTCGTCATGCGCAAGCGGATGAAGCAGCTCTTTACCGGCTCCATGCGCGGACGCACCATGTACGTGCTTCCCTTTTCCATGGGCCCCGTCGGTTCACCCATATCGCAGATCGGCGTCGAACTCACCGACTCCGCCTACGTCGTCGTCAATATGCGCATCATGTCGCGCATCGGCCTGCCTGTACTGGCCGAGATCGACAAGAATATCCATCGCGTCACTCCCTGCATGCACACAGTGGGCGCGCCGCTGGAGCCGGGGCAGAAGGACGTTCCCTGGCCCTGTAACGACCTCAAGTACATTGTCCACTATCCGGAGACGCGCGAGATCTGGTCCTACGGGTCGGGCTACGGCGGCAATGCCCTGCTGGGCAAAAAGTGTTTCGCCCTACGCATCGCCTCCAACATCGCGCGCGACCAGGGCTGGATGGCCGAACACATGCTCATCGTCGGCATAGAGACTCCGCCCGACGCCGACGGCCGCACCGAGAAGACCTACCTCGCCGCTGCCTTCCCCTCCGCCTGCGGCAAGACAAACCTCGCCATGCTCATTCCACCCGCCGGATTCGAGGGATGGAAGGTTTGGACGGTGGGCGACGACATCGCATGGATCAAGCCCGACTCCAGCGGCCAACTCCGCGCAATCAACCCCGAAGCAGGCTTCTTCGGCGTGGCTCCCGGAACATCGCTCAAGACCAACCCCAACGCCATGGCGACGCTCAACCGCAACTCCATCTTCACCAACGTCGCGCTCACCGTGGGGGCCGACGGCAAGCCCGACGGCGGCATCTGGTGGGAGGGCATGACCGACACTCCGCCCGAGCATCTCATCGACTGGCGCGGCAATCCATGGACCCGGGCCAGCACCACTCCAGCCGCGCATCCCAACGGCCGCTTCACTACCCCCGCCAGCCAGTGCCCCACCATCGATCCCGACTGGGAGAACCCCCAGGGCGTTCCCATCTCCGCCTTCATCTTCGGTGGCCGCCGCCCCTCCACCATTCCGCTCGTCTATCAGGCCTTCAACTGGTCGGCAGGCGTGTATACCGGGGCCACCATGGGCTCGGAGACCACCGCCGCCGCTGGCGCGCCCGTAGGCAAAGTCCGCCGCGATCCCATGGCCATGCTCCCCTTCTGCGGCTATCACATGGCCGATTACTTCCGCCACTGGATCAAGATGAAGCGATTGATCTCCGTCACGCCGCGCATCTTCCAGGTCAACTGGTTCCGCAAAGACGCCGACGGATGCTTCCTCTGGCCCGGATACAGCGAGAACATGCGCGTGCTTAGGTGGATTGTCGACCGCGTGCATGGCCGCGCCCAGGGCAAGGAGACGCCCATCGGCTGGGTCCCCTACTTTGAAGACATGCACTGGAAGGGCATGGACAAGCCGGAATCCGCGCTGCGCGCCACCTTCGACCAGCTCATCCAGGTCGATTCCGACGCATGGAAACGCGAGGTCATGGACCACGAAGAGCTCCTCATCGCGTTGCACGATCACCTCCCCGCCGAAATAATCTTCCAGCGCGAACTCCTCATCTGCAGGCTGTGACTGTAGGGACGAGGGTGCGCAACAAATCAGCGGAATCTGCGCTCCGCCTCGGCCAAATCCTCAACGGTATCGATGTCCAGCTCGCCGTTCGCCAGCTCGACTGACGCCGCCTCGCGCAGCAGATCGCGCGCTCCCGAATCGCCATGCAGCTCCATCAACTGCGCGAACGACGATGCCGGAAGATATGCCGGCACACCGCGTCGCTCCGCATACACTGAAGCCGTCGCCTCGCCCGACTTCATCAGCGCGCGCAGATGCTCCGCCGTTACCGCAGGCTGGTCGCAGGTCATCAACACTACTCCGTCGGCTTCTTTCGCGATCATGCCAAGCGTGCGCACGCCGAGCCGAATCGACGAAGCCATCCCCTCGCTCCACGCGTCGTTGATCGCAACCACAGCGTCGCTCAGATCGCACTGCGCGGCGATCGGCTCCGCGTCCGCACCCAGCACAACGACCACTGGCAAGCAGCCCGCCTCGCGCGCAGTCCTCACGGCACGCTCCAGCAACGTCTCGCCCGCCAGCCGCACCATCTGCTTCGGCTCACCCAGCCGCACCGAAGCTCCCGCCGCAAGCACCACCGCCGCCGTCATCGCTCTGCCGCGTCCATTGCACATTGCGTCTGCATATAGCGCGACGCACCGCCTTGTTCGATCTGCCTTGCAACGTCCTCTGCCGACAGCCTGCGCGATGCGCCCAGCTTGCCCTGCCGCCACGCCTGCACCTCGGCGACAACGGACAGCGCAATCGCCTCCGCGCCATCGCCGCCCAGGTCCATGCCCACCGGCGCCCACACCCGCTCGCAACACTGCGCCACGCTGCGCCCGAGCTGGGCCGCCGCTTCGCCTATCAACAGGCTGCTGCGATGCGTTGCTCCCAGCAGCCCGATGTACCCTGCCGTCCCCGCCAGCAACTCAGCAAGAAACGCCCTGTCCTGCGCGTAGCTGTGTGTCATCACCACCACCGCGTCCGCCGCGCCAATTCCCAGCTCCGCGACCGACGCAATCGCCAGCACGCGCTCCGCCTCGACGAACCGCTCCGCACGCGCCAACTGCGCTCGTCCATCGGCCACCGTCACGCACCACCCCAACAGCGAGGCCATGGTCACCACCGGCTTCGCATCCTCGCCCGCGCCCAGCACAAATAGCCGCTGCGGAGCGGAGAGCGTTTCAACGTAGACCTCGGAATCGCTTTCGACACGAGCCGTAAAACGAGCAGCAATCGCATCGAGATCGCCGGCGTTCAGCCCTTCGCTGCGAAAGATCACCGAGCTATCCGCTGCGATTACTGCGCGACGCAGCGGACGATCCTTCGCAGGCAGCCAGGTCGCCACCCGCGACTCGCTGCCGCCGAGCGATGCCTCCATCGCGGCCAGCAACGCGCGGCACTCCGGCGTATCCGCAGGCTCCAGCAGAAGGTCCACAACGCCGCCGCATCCCAGCCCAAAGGGAAGTTCCGCAGTGTCGTCAAAAAGTGTAGAATAGCGTTCCACCACGGCGCCCGCGCGCACCATCCACAGCGCCCGGCGCACCACCTCCGCCTCCAGGCAGCCGCCGCTGATCATTCCCGCGCACTCGCCCGCCGCGCCGATCAGCAGATGCGCCCCCGGCCTGCGGTACGACGAACCCTCCAAGCGCACCAGCGTCACCAGCGCTTGCGCCCCGCCCGTGCCCCACAGTCGAACGATCCTTCTTCGGTCAACCATCGCAGCCCCCTCCTCGCTTCCGCCCGCGAGAGGAGTTTATACCTTCTGGGAAAAAGTATGGATGCCGCACTCCAGCTTCTTGCCGCCCCATCGTCCCGCGCGCGGGTTGGCCGGATCGTCCGGGACCGCCGTGCATGGCTCGCATCCGATACTGGTGTATCCGCGCGCATACAGCTCCAGCTTGGGGATCGCATGCGTCTCGGCGTATGCGTCCACCTGGGCCATCGTCCAGTCGGCCAGCACGCTCACCTTCTTCATCCGCTTGCCGGTCGGCGTCTTGTGGTCTTCAATCTTTTGCAGCCCCGTGCGCGTCGGCGACTGCTCCCTCCGCAGCCCGGTGAACCACCAGTCGAACGGCTCCAGATGGCGCATTAGCGGTTCCACCTTGCGAATCTGGCAGCACTGCGTTGGCTGCACGATATATAAAAGTCCGAACTGCGCCTCGTGCTCCGCCAGCGTCGTCCGCGGCAACGCGTTGATCAGGTTCAGCCCCCACTCCGCGGTCATGCGGTCGCGGTACGCAAGCAGCTCCTTGAAGTGGTACCCTGTCTCCAGAAAGATCACCGGAACGTTCGGTAGATGCCGGCGCAGCAGATGCAGCACCACCATATCCTCGGTCTGAAAGCTGCACGTCATGCACACCGGCGCGCCCGCAGCCTCGCGGACCACCTGCGCCGTGAGCGCCTCGGCCGTCAACGCCTCGTAATTTGTAACCGCACCCGTCGCACTCATCGCTGCTCCGTAAGACTGTTCAGAATTGCCTCGTCGTCCGCGTCCTCTGCCACGCGCACCGCACCCGGCGCGAAGCCTTCGATCTCTGCAATCACAGCCTGCGACAGCTCACGCGATGAGAGCGCAGTCACTCCCGCAAGATCCAGCGCTCGAACCACTGCTGCCACGGCAGCTTCGGGAATCAGCGGGTCGTCGATTACCACTGCCCGTTCGCCGCGCGCAATCAAAGCATCGCAAACCCGCTCTGCAAGCTCCGCTCTCCCCGGCAGCAGAATCAGCGCAGGCCGCCGCGTTTCACCCTGCGGAGCCTCAGCGCTCCGCGTCGAAACAGCCGCCTCAACCGGCCCCACAATCATCGCCGCGCCCACCGTGGCATTCGTCAGCGCATCGATCAGAATTAACGATCCCGTCCAGCGGCACGCGCGATAGCTGTCGAAGAACAGCGGCAGGTTGGTCTCGAACTCCACCTCCGCAATCTCGTTCAACGCAATCGCATCCGACGTCAGGTGGTCGAGCGAGTTGACTTCCACGCGATAGTCGATCTTGCGCACCGTAGCACGAACTGTCCTAGTCGTGTGCTTGGCAAAATAAGTTCGTCCCACCGCCAGCGGCTCCTCATGCATCCACACCACCATCGCGCGGAAGCGATGGCTCACATCGGGCAGCGAGGCTGCATCCACCAACATCTCGCCGCGGCTCAGATCGATCTCGTCCTCCAACTCCACGGTCACGCTCTGCGGATACGATGCCGCGGCAAGGTCGCCGTCATAGGTCACAATGCGCCGCACCGTGGATTCGCGCCGCGAAGGAAGCGCCATCACGCGGTCGCCGTAGCGCAGCGTACCCCGCGCCACCTGTCCCGCAAAACCGCGAAAGTTCGCATCGGGCCGCAGCACAAGCTGCACCGGAAAGCGCATAGGCCCGGTCGTCTCAGCCAGCGCCAGCGGCGCCGTCTCCAGATACTCCAGCAGCGTTGGTCCCTTGTACCACGGCATGTGCGCGCTGGCCGCCACCACGTTGTCGCCCTCCAGCGCACTCACCGGAATGGTCACCTCGTCCGCCAGTCCAAGCTGAGCGCACAGCGCATCGAACTCGCGCCGGATCGCCGCGAAGCTCTCCTGCGAGTAGCCCACCAGGTCCATCTTGTTCACCGCCGCTACCACATGCGGAATTCCCAGCAGCGACGCGATGTAGGTGTGCCGACGCGACTGCGGCAGCAGCCCGCCCGCCTTGGCAAACGCATTGGCATCGATCAGAATAATTGCTACATCCGCGGTCGATGCGCCGGTCGCCATGTTGCGCGTGTACTGCTCGTGGCCCGGCGTGTCCGCAATGATGAACTTGCGCCGCGCGGTCGAGAAGTAGCGATACGCCACGTCGATTGTGATCCCCTGCTCGCGCTCCGCCTTCAACCCATCGGTCAGCAGCGAAAAGTCCACATGCCCGTTTGCGGCGCGGTTCACACGGCTCTTCTTCACCGCCGCAAGCTGGTCTTCGTACACGCTCTTGGTATCGTGCAGCAGCCGCCCAATCAGCGTCGACTTGCCGTCGTCCACGCTTCCGGCCGTGGTGAAGCGTAACATCTCCTGGCCCAGATGCCCTTCCAGAAACTCCTCGAAAGTGCGAGCCGATCCAGCCTTTGCGACCGGCCCACCCACATTCATCGATGCCATAACCTGTGCGCTCATTAGAAGTATCCCTCCCGCTTCTTCACTTCCATCGAGCCTTCCTCATCGTGGTCGATGGCGCGGTTCTCGCGCTCGCTGCGGCGAAACGTAATCAACTCCTCGATGATCCTGGGCAGCGTGTCTGCCTCGCTGCGGATCGCCCCGGTGCAGGGCATGCATCCCAGCGAACGCATCCTCACCTTGATCTGTTTCACCTTCTCGCCGGGCATCAGGTCCATGCCCTCATGCACCAGGGTCAGCGCGCCGCCGCGCAGCACAATCGGCCGCTCCTCGGCAAAGTACAGCGGCACAATCGGGATCTTCTCCGCGTACAGATACAGCCACACGTCCAGCTCCGTCCAGTTGGAGAGCGGGAAGACGCGGATGCTCTCGCCCTTGCGCAGCCGCGAGTTGTACAAACTCCACAGCTCCGGCCTCTGGCTCTTGGGGTCCCACTGCCCCGCTCCGTCGCGGAAGGAGTAGACGCGTTCCTTGGCGCGGCTCTTCTCCTCATCGCGCCGCGCTCCGCCGAACGCCGCGTCGAAGTCGCCTTCTTCCAGCGCATCCAGCAGGCTGCGCGTCTTCAGCAACCCGCAGCAGTTCTGCGTGCCCAGCTTATAGGGACTCGCGCCCGCCGCAATCGCCTCCTCGTTGCGATGCACAATCAGCTTCGCACCAATCTCGCGCGTGTACTCATCGCGAAATTTAATCATCTCGGGAAACTTGTAGCTGGTGTCCACGTGCAGCAGAGGAAACGGAATCTTTCCCGGATAAAACGCCTTCTGCGCCAGGCGCAACATCACCGACGAGTCCTTGCCGATGGAGTACAGCATCACCGGCCGGGCAAACTCGGCCACCGCCTCGCGCAGGATGGAGATGCTCTCCGCCTCCAGCGCCTGCAAATGGTTCAACCGCGCCGCATGAATCTGCTGCGTCTCGTCTTCGGCCTGTGCCAGTATGGTCATCGAGGTGGGTTCTCCACTGCGTCCGGGCTGTCGCGCCTATAGATACAGATGCGGCGCACAATCGCTAAGAATCATAGTTTGAAATGGCAGGGGAGTTGAAAGAGATGAATCCGCTAGCGTCGACAGCGGTCGCTCGCGGTCGTCCGGCAACAACACGCACAACAGATGCGGGGATTCATCATCCATACCAGTATATCCGCCGCCATCCCCCACTGCAACGCCACCGTCCTCGCGCTCTGCCCGCAGCACGCACGCACGCGTGTAACTCTGCTAAACTGCTAATGCTGGCTCTGCGGTCCCATGCGCCTCTCGGCCCATGGATTGCAGCCCACTTACCAGCATCCACTCGGCCGCAGCTTCTGGCACTATGCAACGAAGCGCGTGGCCTTTGGCATCCTGAGTGGTACTTGGCAACAGGTTCGGGGCGTAGCGCAGTCTGGTAGCGCACCTGGTTCGGGACCAGGGGGTCGGAGGTTCGAATCCTCTCGCCCCGACCATTGTTTTCAATACTTTGCCAACTACAGAATCCGACCACCTGGTATTAGCCCAGGTGCTCTAGCATCGGAAGGCGCGTCATTATTGGGCTTCAATCCGAACCCTGGATGCGAGACCATCTACAAAAGTATCTACAGTCGGCAGGATGATCCAGTTTTACACTCGGACAGTCAAACTGCATTCGCTACCATCTGTTTGATTTAACAGTAAATCGGTATTTTGGCGAGGGACAATTACTAAATTGGTTTGCGATGACTTGGAAAGGCTATGTGCGGTTGGGACATCAGCCCCGTCTGCTGCGGAACTCTTGTCCGATGACAGCGATGGTTCGGCTATCCAGCATTTGCACGGCATGCGGAAACACAATTTCCTCTTCGACCTTAATGTGCTCAGCATAGAGTTGCTTCAGTCCTCGGGTTTGGGACAATAGCCGCTGCTCATCCTCCGGCTCCAGCGTGCCAGCCGAGATCCAGGCCGTAAAGAGCCAGTCCACAGACTCGTGCAGTTCCGCGGCACGACGATGTTCGTCTTCGAGACGAGCAATTTCTTCGAGGCTGCCAGCGGAGGATTCGCCGCGCAGTCTTGGAAATAGAGACTCCTCTTCATCTGCGTTGTGCCGTTCGCCACCCACGTGAAAATACTGAAGCGCGGCCTGTACGGCAGACCGCTCTTCGCCGGTAAGAGCCCGGGCGTGCGCACGTTCCGCGACCAGGAAGAGGATGTCGAGGAAGTGCTCTATCCGTCGATGGCAGTCTTTCAACATGCCAATAGGGTCATCGAATCCGCTGTCTGGTTTTGCGCCTATCTGTACCGCCATCTTCCAGCCCTCTTTCTACGATTGTCGCCGAATCCCGAATTAGATGTCGCAGGGCGTTCCGGGCGGCAGGAATCCGTCACGCGCCCTGCAACACATGAAGCGTGGATGCCGCCCTGAGATCGAGTGGTGCTTGAACATAGGTCTTGGGTATGTAGGAGCAGCATGGCTCCTCGCCATAGGGGTTTCCTGTCAGAGCATAGGCGCGAGCTCGCGATCCTCCGCAAATCTCCTTGAACTCACATGCGCCGCATTTACCTTCCAGCTTTGATGTATCTCGCAGGCCCAGAAACAGCGGCGAGTGACAGTAAATTTCGGCCAGTTCCTGTTGGCGTATGTTACCTGCGGAGAGCGGCATAAACCCGCTGGGAAACACCTCTCCTGTGTGCGAGATGAATACGAGCCCTTTACCGTCGTTCAGGCCTCGAGGCGCTCGGCCAATGGCGTCAGCGGTCCTCTCCTGCGTCACGACAACTTCGATACCGGACTTACGTTCCGCAACTCTCCGTTGTAGCAGATAGCGACGGTAATGCTGTGCTTCGGTGGTTTTTATATCGAAGCTTGCTGTCCTGGAGAGGCCGTAGGGCTTGGCAAATACTTGTTCGAACTCTTCGGCGCTCAGCAGGTCGTTGAGCTTTCCACGGCCCGTGGGAACGAGGAAAAAGACGCTCCAGAGCGCGATTCTGAGACTCTCCATCAGCGCGACGACGGCATCGATCTCTGCAATATTCCGGCGACTGAATGTGGTGTTGATCTGAACGGGCAGCCCGATCTCGTTGGCCCAGCGAATCGCGTCAAGCGTTCGCGCGAACGAACCCGCCATTCCCCGAAACGCATCGTGCGTCTCCGCACTTGCGCCATCCATGCTGACCGCAAGCCTGGCGAGCCCAGCCTCCTTGAGAAGGACAAGAATGTCCTTTGTCAGCAAGGGAGTGGCGCTTGGAGTGAGCGATACGCGCACGCCCGTTATGCGCGCATGTGCAATCAACTCGAACAGGTCCGGACGCTTGAGCGGGTCTCCACCGGTGAGCACAAAAACTGGAATCTTCAGGGCCGCGATCTGGTCAATCAGATTCTTTCCTTCTAAAGTGCTGAGTTCCATCGGATGACGTTCCGGTCGAGCGGAGGCCCGGCAATGGACACACGCAAGATCGCAAGCCTGTGTAACCTCCCAGATTGCAATGAAGGGACGTTCGTTGAAATCGATCGCATGGACGAGTGGATTCATAGCCCTATAGAACCGCAGTGCGACTACACCGCGCAGTGACATAAGTTACTGCGGGAACGATTTATCTTCACTACGGTTGGGAATGGAGGGTGCCCATGAGTTATGCGACTGAGAGTCCCACGGCCACGATCGTGGCACGCGAGCGCCAGAAGAGCCTGGTGCTGCGCGCTTGGATTCTGAGCGGGATATTCTTCATGGCCCTGCCCGGAACTTTGCTGGGATTCTCCAACCTGATGGCCATCAGCACGCACCACGGGCTTGGCAGCCTGCCCGCCGCATGGTTGCAGGGGCACGGCCACGCGCAGGTGTTCGGCTGGATTGGCAGCTTTATCCTTGGTATCGGCTTTTACTCGCAGCCGATACATGGCCGGTCCACCCTGCGAATCCCTCTGACGTGTTTCAGCCTATGGACAGCGGGTGTAGCGCTGCGTTGGCTGGCCAACATCTACGCCTGGCACTGGAGGCTACTCTTTCCGGTTTCGGCGGGATTCGAGCTGATCGCAGTCCTTCTGTTCCTGTTCGCCGCGTCGCACCACAAAATACCGGCGCCGACGCAAGACAATCCTGCGAAACCACGCATGGAACTCTGGATGGTCTCTGTTCTATTTGGAACAGCAGGACTTGTCGCGACTGTCATCTTCAACTTTGCCGAGTGCCTACAGCTGGCACTCCAGGAATCCGCACTTTCCTTCCCTCACGCGCTCGACCAGAAGTATCTTGTCTTGCTTGCATGGGGATTCCTTGTGCCGGTTGTATGGGGTTTTTCGGCGCGGTGGCTGCCCACATTCCTGGCTATCTGCAAACCAGATCCTTTGAAACTACGTTTGGCTCTCGCACTGGATCTGCTGGGCGTACTCTGTGGGGTCAGCGGATGGAGCAGGGCGGCAACCATCTTGCTTGCGTGCAGCGCTGTTGCGATTGGGTTCGCATTGCATCTCACACAACAGCCTCACGGGCACGCCAAGGTTCAGGGCATTCATCCCAGCTTTCCGTTATTCATCCGAACTGCTTATACATGGTTGGTGGTAGCAGGCTGCATGGGCATCTGGGCGGCCTTTGCAGATCAACATGGCGGTATCTGGGGAGCGTCGCGCCATGCCCTAACGGTCGGCTTCGTAGCGACCATGGTTTTCTCCATCGGGCCACGCATCCTGCCCCACTTTGCCGGTGTACAGGCGATCTTTAGCAAGAGATTGATGTTTCTCAGCTTGTTGCTGTTACAGACAGGCTGTTTACTGCGCGTCACTTCCGAGCCTCTCGCTTACGAAGGCATCCTTCCGTTCGCGTGGAAGGGGCTGCCCATCTCCGGCGTGTTGGAGCTGAGCGCTGTTCTCTTGTTTGCAGCTAACCTCACACTCACCTTCTGGCTGGGCAGCTCCATATTTACACAGGACAATCCACGCCTGCAGATAGCGGTTTAGGTCGGTGCATTTGCAACCATTACGTGGAGGGACAGGCAGCGACCTGGACCCTGACTTGAAGGATTGAAGATGAAATTGAGTCAACTATCATTGTCTTTGTTTATTATGTTATATCGTAATACGATATATATGATTCCGGCACAGGCACTCCCCAAAAAGTCAACCAGGAGATAGGCGATGATTCCGTTCGATGCGGCGCATGCCGCTGTTCACTATCCTCCGGACCGCCGCCTCCGCATCTGGATCCGGCCTTCCGTGCTGGCTTTTGCAGCCCTGCTGGTGTTGCTGCCCGTGCTTGCGGCATGGATTGAAGTTTTTCTATTAGGACTTCCCCGCATTCCTCCTGTCCCACAGATCTATCCCAATAACTTCGCAGGCCCTCACGGCTTCCCGTTATGGGTACGCTACTGCCACTTCTTCAACTTCCTTTTTGTCACGATGCTGATCCGAAGTGGTCTGTCGATCCTGGTTGATCATCCGCGCCTCTACTTCAACAATCACTGCACTCCGGGCAGCGAGTGGATCCGCATGACGCCAATCGAGGTGCCGACTGACCGGCTGTGGACCGCCAAGGACGACGCTCGCTATATCTCGCCCATGGTTGCTACGCCGGGCTACCGTCATAGCATCGGCATCGCCCGCTGCTGGCATTTCCTCAATGTTTACGGGTTCATCCTCACGGGCATCTTCTTCGTTGTCATGCTCTTCGATACGGAGCAATGGCGGCGTCTGGTTCCTCAATCCACGCTCGTGCTGCAGCAGGCCTGGAATACATGGGTCCACTATGCAACGTTTCACCTGCCGACGGAGTTCAACGGATATTACGGCTACAACGCACTACAGCAGATTGCCTATTTTTCAGTTGTCTTTGTCTTCGGCCCGCTGGCCATTCTGACCGGCATCGCCATGTCACCCGCTGCCGTGAACCGCTTCCACTGGTACCCAAAGCTATTTGGCGGCAGGCAATCGGCTCGATCCATTCATTTTCTGACCATGCTCAGCTTCTTCGCCTTTATCGTGGTCCATGTAACGCTGATCACGATGACTGGATTCGCTCGAAACATGAATCACATCGTATTGGGTACCGATGACCTGGATCCTATGGGGATGGTTCTCGGATTCGTCGGCATCGGTGTCGTCGTCCTGGCGTGGGTTGTGGCGCATTACATCTCCTGGATCTATCCGCGCATGCTACAGCACATGCAAAAGTTCATCACCTATCCCTTGATGTTGACGACGCTCAATCGCCTCTCGCCAAGCAAACACTACACCGAGGCCGACATCTCTCCGCGCTTCTGGCCCAACGGCAAGATACCCGTGCGCGAGGACTGGATGAATATGGCCAGGGATGGATTTCGAGCTTATAAGCTGAAGGTAGGTGGCCTGGTCGACAACCCGGTTGAACTTTCGCTGGCGGAGATCGAGGACCTGGCCAAAACCGAGGAGATCACCATGCACCACTGTATCCAGGGGTGGACTGGCATCGCCAAATGGGGAGGACTTCCCATGAGGTCTCTGGTTGATCTCGTCCGCCCGAAGCCTAACGCTCGGGTCGTCGCTTTCTTCTCGTTTGGCGACTCACTCTATGGCGGCGCATACTACGACACGCAAAGCCTCGACAACGTGCTCAAAGCGCAATGCCTACTTGCCACCGAAATGAACGGAAAGCCCCTCACCGGGGTGTATGGGGCACCTCTACGACTGCGTGTTGAAAATCAACTTGGCTACAAGATGGTCAAGTGGATAGAACGGATTGAATTCATAGAGTCGGAGAAGACCATCGGCCTCGGCGAAGGCGGCAAGAATGAAGACGATGAATACTTCGATCTGCTCCCCAATATCTGATGACCCTTCCAAGTGAATTGAACAATCTGGATGAGCGAGATCGGGCAACTGCCGAACACAGGGGCTTTGAACACGTTGGCGTGCTGCTGGCGCATATGCGGCTGGAAT
This sequence comes from uncultured Acidobacteriaceae bacterium, assembly GCA_963834805.1. Classification (GTDB taxonomy): domain Bacteria; phylum Acidobacteriota; class Terriglobia; order Terriglobales; family Acidobacteriaceae; genus Edaphobacter. The sequence goes on along the minus strand of CAWIDB010000007.1, from coordinate 501,272 downwards.
GGCTCTTGCAGCATTTTTCACCTCGCCTGGTATGGGCAGTCTATGTCTGTATCAACTGCTTTATTACCATCGGTCTGCTTGCGTTGCTGGCACTTCTAACCGGCAGTCCATTTGTCTTTCCATCACTCGGCCCAACTGCGTACCTCTTCTTCTTTTCCCCCATGGCGGAGGCTTCCAGTCCGCGCAATACGATCCTAGGGCACGCGATCGGACTCATCTGCGGCTATGCTGCCTTTGCGCTCGCAGTAGCCTCCAGTCCACCCTTCGGGGTGCATCCCGGCGTCCATGCCGCCAGGGTCCTAGCCGCTGCGCTCTCGCTCTCGGCTACGGGTGCTTTCATGGCCCTATTACGGGTAAGCCATCCGCCCGCGGGAGCGACGACCCTCATCGTTTCGCTAGGCATCATCTCTCAGCCCAGGGAACTCGTTATCATCGAGGTCGCTGTGATCCTGCTTACCGTACAGGCCCTCGCAATCAATCGGCTTGCCGGTATTCCTTATCCAGTTTGGAGAAAGCACATGCAACAGAAATTGCAGCTGTAGACAATAACCCGATGAAGCCAGTCCCAGATGTGGAGGTCGCCTTATCTGGCCAGCTAGTCGATCCAACAATACACATGATTACTTCCAACCGGGCAGTCCCGATCGAAGTCATCCCATGCAATCGTATCGAAGCAGTAGACATACACCAAGGAGAACTTTATGGACTATACGTTTCGTGCCAACCTGCAGCAGGAATTCGCGCTCCCCAACAACGGAATCATGAGTCGGGTCCTGCACAAGGACGACTATGTAAGCGTCACGCTGTTTGGCTTCTCTGCCGGTGAGGCGCTGTCCGCGCATTCAGCCCCGACACCGGCCGTTCTCTACTTCATCGAAGGAGAGGCGGAAGTCCAGTTGGGAGACGACATGGTCAACACCCAGCCAGGCTCATTCGTCTACATGCCCCCCATGCTGCCTCACGGCATCTCCGCCAAAACTGCGGTTCGCATGTTGCTCGTACAGATGAAGGTTCCTGCGTACTAACCTGTGTTTGTGCTTATGTGTAATTAGCGATTTCTTCCTTGGAGATGTTGGAAACTACGGATCATTGCAATTCCGCGTGTTATGGAAGTCTGCGATCTCATCGGGTCTTCAGGTCGACCGTACTTCGCACAATCTTTCCGATGCACTTCAAGGCCTTCGCCAAGCGTGGGGCCATCTCCTTCATCTCTCGAGCATGATTCTCAGCGAGCCTGTCCAGGACCAGTTCTCCCTTTCGCGTCATTCGCAAGATCGCCCGCCGCCGATCTTTTGTATCTACGGTACGCACCAGTAATCCTTCGCGCTCCGATCGGTTGACCAGCTCCACCACGCTGTGGTGCCGTAGGCTAAGCCTTTCCGCGGCGTATGCGATCGTCACAGCCTCGCCCTTGGGTGCGCCTGCAACCTGCAGCAAAAGTTGATGCTGCTGCGGCTGCAGTCCTGCCTCTACTGCAGCGGATTCGCTGAAGTGAAGAAACTGTCGGAGTTCATAACGAAACTGAGCCAGTGTCCGAAGTAGCAATTGCGAATAGGATGCCTTCGATCGATCTCCCATAAATACATCGTGACAAGATACATGCGTTCCTGCAAGCTACTTGTACGTCCTGTTCACCGACGCCGCCAGAATGCCGTTCCATGTTGCGATATATCCGGCTGGGCGCCTGTTCGTCCCACCCATGCTTTCCACAGTGACTTAAGTCCTATCGACGCTTCCCTCCGATGATTATGGTTGGCAGTGCGAGGATGATATGTCCACCGACACCACGTTTTTTGTTAGCGAAATAACCCCGGAAAGACTTCGCGCGATGCGGAAGAAGCGTTTCGTACGCAGATTGCTGAAAGACCGTTCCCAACAGGTTAGGCGAACTGTGCAGGTCGCCTTTCTTGCGCTGAATGCTTGGATCGCGATCGAGTTCCTGATCTGGACACATTACTTCGAGACCCAGGGACAGTCCCGCTATATTGATCGGCCGGCAGGCGTAGATGGATGGCTTCCCATCGCAGGCTTGATGAACCTGAAGTACTTCCTGGTAACTCATCATGTCCCGGCAGTCCATCCGTCGGCGATGGTGCTGGTGGTCATATTTCTACTTTCAAGCCTGCTATTGAAAAAGACGTTTTGCTCCTGGCTCTGCCCTGTGGGCACGATCTCCGAGGTTTTGTGGAAGCTCGGACGCAAAATCTTTCGTCGCAATATCGTTGTGCCCCGCTGGCTCGATCTCCCTCTGCACAGCCTGAAGTATCTTCTGATGGCATTCTTCCTTTTCATCGTGATCAGTATGTCGGCAGAGGCCCTGAGCGACTTTCTGCTCGCTCCCTTTGGCATCATTGCAGACGTCAAGATGCTCAACTTCTTCCGCGAAATTGGTCTGCTTGGGATGGCAGTTGTTGCAATGCTTATGCTGCTCTCTGTGGTGATTCAGAATTTCTGGTGCCGGTTTCTCTGTCCTTATGGTGCGTTGATGGGCATAGTCTCCACGTTGAGTCCGCTGAGGATTCGTCGTGATGCAGAGGCCTGTATTGACTGTGGCAAGTGCAATAAGGCCTGCCCCTCCAACCTTCCTGTGGACCGGCTGATTCAGGTTCGGTCTCTGGAGTGCACAAGCTGCATGGAATGTGTAGCGGTCTGTCCGGCAGAGGACGCGCTACAGTTCTCCCTGCCACCACGCAAACTTAGTGGCTCCGAACTATCAGTGACAGGTGCGTCTGCGGCACGCTGGCGCTATCGCACGCTCGATCCACGGTTAGTTGCAGCGATTCTGGCGGTCATCTTCTGCGGGATGATCAGGATCGCCCGCGCAACCGGCCACTGGCAGACCAATGTTTCGCGCGATATGTATATGCAGTTGGTGCCCCATGCGGATGAGTACGGCCATTAGAGATCGAACCCGTTAAGAGATGGGAGTCAAAAGCGCGCGGAGACCCTTCAGGTCCTTCACCACAATCTCGCGTGCATCCACATCCAGCAGTCCTTCAGCCTGTAGCCGCATCAGGTTGCGCGAGATCAGTTCACGCACCGTGCCTAGTTGATTAGCCAGCTCCTGATGGCTGGCGGGCAACTGGAATTCGATGCCGCGCCCGGTTTGCTTGCCTTCGCTCTCTGCGAGTCGTAGCAGAGTAGAGATGAGCCGCTGACGGATGGTGGTGAAAGAAAGCTCCTCGATGATGCCGACCAGCCGTCGCAGGCGGGCGCCCACCACGGCCAGCATTTTCAGCGCAACTTCCGGGTGTTCCATGCAGTAAGCCTGAAAGTCGCGGCGCGAGATGAAAGCTATCTCAGAGTCTTCAATGGCCATGGCGGATGCAGGGTATGGACCGCCATCAAAGACAGGCAGCTCGGCGATGGACTCGCCGGGATGATTTACGGCCAACACCTGTTCGCGGCCGCCTAGCGACGTCTTGAAGATACGGATTTTACCCTGCGCGATAATATGCAGACCGTGGCAGAGTTCTCCCTCAGAGAAGAGAAGTTCTCCGTTATGAAACTGCTTACGCACGGTGCGCACTGCCAGCAGTTGTATCTCAGCCGGGGTAAGGCTCGACAAGAGCGCGGTCTTTCCCAGTACGGCGGCCAGGTCCCTACGTTCAGTGGTCATTAGGGAGAGTCTAGCAGTGCGTAGCGTTGTATTGCCAAGCCCGTGAAACGCAGGCCAGGGCGCCTATCGAAACCTCGAGTCGAAGTTAAACTTTGCGTCAGTGACTAAAGTCGCTGCGAGGCAGAGCGGATGCTTCTAGGGTGAATACAAGGAGCACATCATGACAGCCACCACACAAACCGTTCGCGAGATAGCACTGGAACAGCCAAGTTCGATCAGGGTATTCGAACATTATGGGATTGACTACTGCTGCGCTGGGCGCAAACCGCTCGCCGAGGCATGCACAGCCAGCAATCTTGAAGTGGATGAGGTGCTTGCGGCACTGGAGAATGCAGCCAAGAGTTCAGTTCCAACAACGGATGAGTGGTCGCAGGCCTCGCTGGAGAAGCTGAGCGGTCATATTGTCGCCACCCATCATGTCTATGTGAAAAGCGAGTTGCCACGGCTGGCGGTGCTGGCCGAGAAGGTCGTCCGACGCCACGGAGATACGCAGCCCGAGCTGCCGCTGATCCAGACCAAACTCGCGCAACTGGACGAGGAACTGAATCAGCACCTGTTGAAGGAAGAGGCCGTTCTGTTTCCCTACGTAGTCAAGCTGGAGCGCGCATTAAAAACCGGCAGCATAATGCCGCACGGATGCTTTGGTAAAGTGGCCAACCCGATCGCCATGATGACTGCTGAGCACGATGCAGCCCACTCGCTCATCGCCGAGATCCACCAGCTCAGCAATCATTACGCCACGCCAGAGGGAGCGTGCCCCACATACCATGCGTTCTATGTCGGTCTGAAGGAGTTCGAACAGGACCTTCACCAGCACATTCACCTGGAAAACGACATTCTGTTTCCCCGCGCAATCCAACTGGAGACAGGGGCCACGCGAACGAACACGTAGTTGGAAAGCCGTCTGTGTTAGTTCGATCCCAGCGGCAGCCGTGACTACGTCGGACTAATAATGCAGCGAATCAGCGCATGAGTGATGGGTATGGAAGAACGAGTGTGTCAATATCCGACAACAGCACATTCCATGCACTGAACGCTGATGTGCTTGAAAACGGTGCCGGCTCAACCGGTCGATGCAACACCATCTCATAGGAATGATTTTTTCTAAAGGTGGTGTTTATGTCACAAGGAAAACGGGATAGGCTCTCCGCGGAGCAGCGGGCCGAGATGTGGCGCCGTTGGAAGGCGGGAGAGTCGTTGCATGAGATTGGGCGAGCCTTCGGCAAGGGCCATGGGTCCATTCGGTTCTTGCTGACGCAGCGCGGCGGGATAGTTCCAGCGGTTCGTCGGCGTTCGCCTCGAACGCTTACGCTGGCCGAGCGAGAAGACATTTCACGAGGAATTGCTTCCGGTTCGTCCATTCGTGAGATAGCCAAAGGGTTGCAGCGGGCTGCGTCGACGGTGAGCCGGGAGGTGGCGCGCCTACGAAGGAGACTAAACCAGACAATTGGTGCTAAGCCTGGGCATGGTCCCGGTGGTTCCACCCAAGTCCAACCGCATCGAGCCATGGGAGTACGACCGTGCGCTCTACAAGAAACGCAACGAGATCAAGAGACTGATCCGCCGCCTCAAAGGCTTCCTTATAATCTTCTCCCGCTTCGAGAAACTCGACGTTCTGTTCCTCGGATTCCTCAACTTTGCCCTCATCATCGAAGCGCTGCGTTAGTGTGAACACGCCCTAGCGCAATGATCGAGTACGGTACTCCTTCCCGTAACGGGGTTGCTGTTAACAAGCCCCGGCCACAATCCTCATGCGAATCGGCGTCCATGCCTCAATCAGTTGCCATTATTAATCGATTCGATTCAGCATCAGCACTACAGTGCTTTGTATTGATCGATCATCGCCCACCAACATAACTTCTGCCACTCTGTCAGGGTAGTCTTTGCCCATTCACGATGTTGCCACCAGGCGGCGCTAAATCGCACATCTGGAGCCGCCGCCACGGACCATCTATATTCTGGAAGGACATGTTGCGCAACAGATAGCGCGCGTCGAGTATGAAAATCAGAAGTGACTAAGATCGCTGTCTTTGCGCTAGGAGCAACTGCGTGAACGCATTTGCTAACCTCACCTAACTCAAGCACCGTAGAATCGCCGTTGAAACTGCAAACATGAAGATGGGATGTATATTCTGGAGCTATGGTATGAATATATTCCCGTGCCAGATCGGAAGAAGTCCTTCCGTATTCGATCCAGTCCGGAGCATCTAGTATCAGCTCCTGTGAGTAACCGCTTTGCAAAAGGTTTAACGCACGAAGAAAACGGGCATCGCCAGTATCACCGGAGAGCACTACGATAATGTCTGAGCGTGTAGGATGATCGAGGACTAAGCCGGGATTTCCATTTTGCTTGTCCGGTGACGAAAGAATACACCCCTGAGTGCCCGGCTCGCCACCTTTTTCGCATTCGTTCCAACGGCAAAGCCCCCTTCCTGCCCCGCGGGTCCTCTGCCCAGGCCAAAAAGCCGTGATTTGCCTGATTTCGAAGCGATTTCTCAGACACCCCTCCCTCAACTCCCCTCCGTCGTCCAGATTGGTTTCGCCTGGCTTGCGCGCCTATCCGGCCGGCAGCGGCAAAGCCAGAATCCGCCGCAACATGCTTGCGAACAGGCGCCGCGTCAGGTGGCCCTCGGCCAGCATCATCCAGTAGTACCGAGCGTGCTTGACTAGCCGCCCGCCGGTCTTCACCAGCCGCTGCTGCAAGCTGGTCAACGACCACGTTTCGACTCCCTTCGGCAGCACCAGCCGCCGCCACACGTTGCCCAAGTTGTATGCGATCACGCTCAGCCACAGCCGCACCTCGTTCGACCGGAAACGGTGGCAGCTTAGCCGCGTCATCTTCACCGCCTGCTTGCCCTCCTTGATCCACTGCTCGGCAGTGCCCCGCTTGTTATAGAACCGTACTACCGCCCGGCTCGGCGTCTCCAGATTGGTCACGATGAATCCGATGCGCGGGAACAACTCCCCGGCATGATGTTCCACCTTCGCCACGACTCGCCGTGCCGTCGTCCAACTGGCGGCCTTGTAGAGAAAGCCTTTGTACCACACGATCGGTTTGTGACTGGGACGCCCCACCGGGCGCGGCAGCAGTTCGGCCACATCCCGCTCCAGGTTCTCGTTGGCCGGAATACGGATGGCGTACTTCACGCCCCGGCTTTCCAGCGCCTCGTAAATCTCTGGCTTGGCGAAGGCGGCGTCGGCTCGAAACACCACTTCCTTGCTCAGCTTCTGTTGCCGCTCGATCTCCGGCATGAGCAGTTCTTCCCAGTCGTCCGCACTGTGCACGTTGCCCGGCCGCAGCTTGGCGGCCAGACAGTCGCCCTCGCGGTTGAACAGCAGCAGCGGGTGAAAGCAGGTCGATTCGAAATGCCCGTTGTAGGCGCTCTGCTCTTGCTCTCCGTACACCGGAATCTCCGTCGAATCCATGTCCAGGACCGTGCGGTACCCTGAATCCAGCGCCTCCGCTTTCGCGATCAATGCCCGGCTGAGCCCCGCCAGCCCGGCAAAGTTCGCGTCTTCGGCCAGCATCTCGGTCTCGAAACTCTGCAACCGCGAGGTGAGAGCGACGCCTCGATCCCAGATCTTTTCCGAACTGATGAGCCGGAACGTCGGGTCCTGGGACAGCCTCTCGGCGTCGTTGAGATCTTCGTAGCCAGCCAAGCGACTATAGACTGATTGCCGCAGCAGGTCGGCGAAGCCAAGTTGCGCATTCTTTCCACGGGAGTCGGTCAGATGCTGCGCGATCAATTCACCGAACCCGAGCCGCTCGTCGAGTTCGCGCACCAGGATCAGGCCACCGTCGGAAGTGACGCGGGAACCCTGGAACTCGACCTTGAGAGAGGCGTTGAAGGAAAGCTGAAAAGGCCGATTTTGTATCTCACCCATTGGGTATTGACCTCCGGAGCGTCTTCATCGCATTCACACCCCTATGAATATTGACGTTTGCGACGATCCGAGGTTTCATAATTAAGGCTCAAAATGGAAATGTGGGCTAAGAAAGTCCCAGCACTATGCAATAGAATACCGGCGATTGTCACGAATACTATACAGACGAGAAACAGTGACACGGATGTTTTTTTTGTCATGTGGTTCGCATCAATACCGTGCGAACAGTATAGCAATATCCGTAATATGCAGTTGCAGCCGCACCATACTTGGTCCCAATCATCACGCATACTGTGACTATTCCACTCCTGTCGCCAAAGCTCTCAGCAGAATGCCGGGAGACCCTCGAAACCAGGTGCGGACGAGTCAAAAGTTCAAGAATCATCCTCTCCACCCGACCATTCCATTTCATCCATAAACATCTATCGTGAGGTCCCGCAAAGGGACCGGTGCGTCTGCCGCGCCAACTCAGTTTTCTGCATCAATCCTTCAGCCTCCGGCATCCATAATGTGTCGGAGATAGCGCGTTCGGACCACGCCATATCCATGCTTTCGAGGTTGCTCCTGCGCACTCTGCTCAGCACTCGCCTGCATGATCCAAACATCAATTCCACGGGAGCGTTATGCAACGTAGAGAGTTTCTCAAGGCGGCTGCCGTAGCCGGAGTGGCTGCCGCGGCAACTTCCAACATGCTTGGGCAGGCACAGGCTCCAGCGGCAACCTCTTCTTCGCAGATGCAGTACCGCCAGCTTGGCCGCACCGGCGAGAAGGTCTCAGCCATCGGCCTGGGCGGCTACCACATTGGCGTGCAAACCGATCCCGCGGAGAGCGTGCGCCTGGTCCGCAGCGCCATCGATCGCGGCATCAACTTCCTGGACAATAGCTGGGACTACAACAACGGCGCCAGCGAGTCGCGCATGGGCGACGCGCTGAAGGATGGCTATCGCAATAAAGTCCTGCTGATGACCAAGATCGACGGCCGCACCAGGCAGGCCTACCAGCAGCAACTGGAGCAGTCGCTGAACAGGCTCAAGGTGGACACCATTGATCTGGTGCAGTTTCACGAGATCATTCGCATGGAAGACCCCGACCGCATCTTCGCAGCCGGCGGCGCATTGGAGGCGGCCCTGGCAGCCAAACAGGCTGGCAAGATCCGCTTCATCGGATTCACCGGCCATAAGGACCCTGCTATTCACCTGCGCATGTTCGAGATCGCGCAACAGCATGGCTTCCACTTCGATACGGTGCAGATGCCGATCAACGTGCTGGATGCGCAGTTCCGCTCGTTCGCCAAACAGGTGGTGCCGGTGGCACAGGCGCAGGGAACAGCCGTGCTCGCCATGAAGACCCTGGGAGGAGGAGGTGGCATCCTGCTCAAAAGCAATACGGTCAGCGCCATCGAAGCGCTGCACTATGTGCTCTCGCAGCCGGTCTCGGTTTTGATCGCAGGCATCGACTCCACGCAGGTCCTGGACCAGGCTTTCACCGCAATCCAGACCTTTAAGCCGATGACGCAGGCCGAGATCGCCGCGCTGCTCGCACGCACCCGCGATGCCTCCCTCTCGGGCCAGTATGAACTCTTCAAGACCACCGCGCGCTTCGACGGCACGGCGCACAGCCCAGACTGGCTGGGATAGGGGAAGATCGAAAAGTTGAACCGTGTGTCCCACCTCTCGATTGAGATGTGGGATTTTACAGTACATTGACTCTTCCAACTCAGCGCGCCAGGATATTGGCGGCCTTCAGGAACCAGGGGTCGAGCGGCTTCTTTCCGCTCACCACCGTCTCTAGCGGCGTACACACCAACTCGCCACGGATGATGCCGACCAGAACGCCGGTGTTGCCTGCCACCATCTGCTCGACGGCCTCAACCCCCAGACGAGTGCCCAGCAGCCGGTCTGCGCAGGTTGGCACCGCACCGCGTTGCACATAGCCCAGCACGGTGGAACGGAACTCGTAGCCCTGCAGCAGGCCATGCTCCTTAAAATATTGGCAAAGTCCCTCGGCATTGTACTTTGCGCCTTCGGCCACCACCACGATCGCATGCGGCTTGCCGCGCTCATACGAATCCTGAATCCGCTCGGCGAGATGTTCCGGCACAACCTCCACCTCGGGCAGCACGACCGCCTCGGCTCCCCCCGCGATCCCCGACATCAGCGCCAGATAGCCGCAGTTCCGCCCCATCACCTCGACCAGCAGCGCCCGCCGGTGCGAGGAGGCCGTCACCTTCAGATTGTCGATCGCATTCAATGCCACATTCAACGCTGTGTCGACACCGATCGTCACATCCGAACCGTACAGGTCGTTGTCGATCGTCGATGCCGCGCCCACCACGGGGAAACCCATCTTGTTCAGCGAGTAGGCCCCGGTCTGCGATCCATTTCCGCCAATCACAACCAGCCCTTCAATCCCCGCGCCGTGCAGCCGGCGAATGGCCAGTTCGCGCCCCTCTTCTGTCTGAAACTCGTGGCACCGCGCGCTGCCCAGAATCGTTCCGCCGCGTTGCAGGATGCTACCCACATCGCGCGTGCCAAGCCGCTTGAAGTTCCCCTCGATCAGCCCGGAGTACCCCTGATAGACGCCCCACACGCTCAGACCGTGCCCCAGCCCGCTGCGAACCACCGCGCGAATCGCCGCGTTCATTCCAGGAGCATCGCCACCGCTCGTCAACACCGCAATATTCTTCACGCAAGTTGTCCTTTTCAAATACACCTTAAGAGTCGTACATCTCTGCCCATTGCGGCTATGACCGCGGTCACAAATGATCTTGTTCAGCCCATCTGCCGAACATCTATCAGAACCGCTTGATCTCAATGGCATGTTTGCGCAGCGCGTAGCCCATCTGGCGCGGTGTGAGGCCGAGCAGGCGGGCGGCCTTGGCCTGCACCCATCCGGCCCGCTCCATGGCATCGACCAGCCGCTCTCGCTCGCCGAACTCGCCTTCGTTTGAAATCTCCGCGGAGGGCCCTTCCTCCCGCTCCCCCGTGCCTGGCTGCACGGCCTGCTCACCCCCATTCGTCGGGAGCGCCGGAAAGACCCTCGTTCCTCCGCCAGGAGGCCGCTTGCCGGTCATCGACCGGTCCAGTGCCTTCGCACTGCTCTCGTTGCCCAGGACAAAGTCCTCCGCCTGTAGCATCGGGTTCTTGGTCAACGCCGCCGTGCGCCGTACGCAGCTCTCCAGCTCGCGGACGTTGCCGGGAAAGTCGTACGCGGTCAGCACCTCCATGGCGCGCGGCGAGATGTTCAGCGAGACGCCATGTTCCTTATTGAAGCGCTTCAGAAACTCCCGCGCCAGCAGGGGAATGTCCTCCCGCCGCTCGCGCAGGGGAGGAAGAAAGATCGGCACCACGCTGATGCGGTAGTAGAGATCGGAGCGGAAGTCGCCGGAGATGACGGCCGCCTCAAGGTTGCGGTTGGTCGCCGTCACCAGGCGCACATCCACCTTGATGGTGTGATTGCCGCCCACGCGCTCGAACTCCCCCTCCTGCAGCACGCGCAGCAGCTTGGCCTGGAAGGTGGAGGAAATCTCGCCTATTTCGTCCAGAAACAGCGTCCCTCCATCCGCCATCTCGAAGCGGCCTTTGCGCATTCCTATGGCGCCGGTAAACGCCCCGCGATCGTGCCCGAAGAGCTCCGACTCCAGCACTGACTCCGACAGCGCCGCGCAGTTCAGGCGAATATACGGCTGCTCCTTGCGCGGAGAGTACTCATGGATGGCGCGCGCAAACAGCTCCTTGCCGGTCCCCGACTCGCCGCACAGCAGCACCGGCAGGTTGCATCGCGCCACCAACTGCACCTTCTCCGTGACCTCCAGGATCGCGGGACTTTTTCCAATGATCCACGAGATTCCCTCATGCCTGGTAGCGTTCTTCTGTTCCAGCTCCTCTTCCAGCCGGTTGCGTTCGGCCAGCAAACGCTCGCGGTCCCGCTCCACCATGCTCTGCAGCGCCACGGTCTGTCCCACCAGGTTGGCGATCATGGTCAGGTAGCGAACGTCTTCGTCCAGCGTGCCGGGCGACGACTGGCTGCCCACGCGCACAATTGTCAGCGTGCCGATGGTGCGGTTCTCGCCCTTGATCGGCACACCCACAAACGACCGCAGCGCAGCCGCGTCCTCGGTCTTCAGCTCGCTCCACTGCTCGAACAGCCGGCTCTGGGCCACATCGCGCACCACCAGCGGCATTCCGGAGACTACAATCTGCCCCACCGCCTGCTCCGGAAGCCGTTCAAAGTGCTCTCTGGCCTGTGTCTCGTTCCAGCCCGCGCCCACCACGGTCGAGGCACGGTCTTCTTCGTCCAGCAGGGCGATCAGTCCGCCGCTCATGTCCATAAAGCTGTGCAGCAGGTTCACCACGCCGGAGAGCGCCGTCTCCAGTCGCGCCGGTCGCGTCAGCACCTTCGATATCTCGTAGATGCCCATCAGGGCCGCGTGCGTGCGCACCGACGCCGGCTCAACCACTTCGTGGCGCACACTGGACTCGGATTCGTTCGACACTCTCAAGCTGACATTCTCCATCTCCCTCTACTCTACCCCCAACCCCTTATCCTTCAAGCAGCAGCAGCCGCGACGGGGCCAGCCTGACCGGCCACGGCTGAGGCCGATCCAGCAGCGCACGACCTGCTTCTTTGGGCAGGTCCACCTGCATGTGCGCCGGCTCCGTGCCCTGCGCGGGCGCATGAAGGCGCAGATAGAGCGTCATCTCGTGCGGCGCCTCGCTGGTGCCCATCAGCCAGCCGGGAAAGCTGTTTGTCCCCTCCGCAATCTCCTTTTCGCTCTCCGCCGCAACTGTAATCTGGTGCGATCGCACGCCAACATGGGTCAATCCATCGGGAACCGGACAGGCGGTCCGTAGCTCGCACTGCCATGCATCGACTGCGATCCGGTCCACACCAACGCGCCGCGCCGCAACGATGTTTTTGCATCCGGTCAATCGCGCCGCCGCTACCGTTCGCGGCCGGTCGAAGAGTTCGTTCCTCGGCCCGCTGGCAATCACGCGACCTGCGTCCAGCACCACCAGTTCGCTGCAAAAGCGAAACGCCTCTTCCATGTCGTGGGTCACAAACAGCACCGCGCCCTTGTACTCGGCCAGCGTCTCGCGCAGTTGCTCCTCGGTCTTGCGCCGCAGGTGCGGGTCGAGCGCGGCGAAGGGCTCATCCAGCAGCAGTGCGTCCGGCTGGATCGCCATGCAGCGCGCAATGGCCACGCGCTGCCTCTGTCCGCCCGAGATCTCTCCCGGCAGGCGCCCGGCCAGCTCCGCGATGTGCATTCGCTGCAGATGCCGCGCCACCACGCGTTGCCGCTCCGGCTCGGTCAGCGCGCTCAGCCCGAAGCCTACATTCTCCGCCACCGTCATATGGGGGAACAGCGCGTAGTCCTGAAAGACAATCCCGATCCCGCGCCGCGCCGAGCGCACATTCTCTCCCGTAGCGCTGTCGAAGAGAACGCGCCCATTCAGCACAATGCGCCCGCCATCCGGCTCCGCCACGCCCGCAATCAAACGCAGCGTCATCGACTTTCCCGCACCCGACGCTCCTAGAATTCCCACCGCGCCCTGCCCCGCGCCGAGCCGCACCTTCAGGGTGAACCGCTCCAGCCGCTTCTCCAGGTCGATCTCCAACGCGCAGGATAGCGCGCTCTCCCCATCCCGCGGCCGCACTTCGCGAGGCACCATGGGAAGCGCGGCGACCTCTGCCTGCGTCGACCGCGCACCCTCCGCCAGCACCCTCTTGCGCACTGCCCTGCCCTGCCGGTTCAGCAGCCGGATCATTGCGAGCGAGATCGCCACAATCAGCGCAACCCACACCGCGGCCAGCCGCGTATTGCCGTCCTCCACTGCGGAAAAGATCGCGATGGGCATGGTCTGCGTGCGCCCCGGAATGTTACCCGCAAGCATCAGGGTTGCGCCAAACTCTCCCATGGCGCGGGCAAAGGCCAGCACCGTTCCGGCCACCACGCCCGGCGCCGCCAGAGGAAACAGCACCCTGCGGAAGACCCTCCACTCCGAGGCGCCCAGCGTCCGCGCTGCCTGCAGCAATGTAGGATTCACCTGCTCGAAGGCGCCCAGCGCCGTGCGATACATCAGTGGAAACGCCACCACCGTCGCGGCAATCACCGTCGCCGGCCAGGAGAAGACAATCGCGATCCCCATCCGCTCCAGCGCATGGCCCAGCAGGCTGCGCCGTCCGAAGATCAGCAGCAAAAAGAACCCCACCACTGTGGGCGGCAACACCAACGGAAGCGTAAGAAGGCCGTCGATCCATCCCTTCAAACCCAGGGCTCGCAGGCCCCATCCCCACATTCCTGCCCCGTCCCGCACCTGCGCCCGGTACATCCACCACGCCGCCAGCAGCCCCAGGAAAAAAGTCGCAATAGTGGCCGCGCAGGTCGTCGCAATGGAGATGACCAGCGGCGACGCGTCGATCGGCAAACTCACCATGCAGCCATGGTAAATCCATGCTTGACAAAGACCGCCGTCGCAGCGGGACTCTTCAGATACTCGACAAACTGCTGCGCCGCCCCGCTCTCGCGCCCCGCCCCCACCACGGCCACCGGATATACGATCGCATCATGCGTCGCCTCCGGCGCGGTCGCCACAATGCGCACCTGTGCGTCGCCCTGCGCGTCCGTTGCATACACCAGGCCCGCGTCGGCGTTGCCCGTCTCCACATAGGTCAGCACCTGGCGCACGTCCTTCGCCAGCACAATCTTCCCCTTCACCTGGTCGTATAGATTGAGCGCCGTCAGCGTCTGCTTGCCATACTGCCCGGCGGGAACGCTCCCCGGATCGCCCAGCGCGATCTGCCGGACGGTCTTGCCGGTCAGCCCCGTAAATCCTTGCAGACGAGAGTCGCTCGGAGCGATCAGCACCAGCGTGTTGCGCAACAGATCGTGCCTCGTCGCCGCCTCGATCATCCCTTTTGCCTGCAACCCGTCCATGGGCCCGGCCGCCGCCGACAGAAACACATCCACTGGAGCGCCTTGCTCGATCTCCCGTGCCAGCGTTCCCGATCCGCCAAAGTTGTTACGGAAATCGACGCTGGCATGGGTCTGCCGGTACTGCGCCTCAATCTCGCCGATCGTCTCGGTCAGGCTCGCCGCAACCGAGAGCGTCAGCGTCGTCCGCGCCGGTCCGTGGCATGCGCCCAGCGCAAGCACTCCCAGAGACACTCCCACCCACAAACGTTGCGCCACATGCCCCACAGTCCAACTCCGTCAACCAGTATCCATCAACCAGCAACTACTTCTTCGCAGGTTTGCCCCCTGCCAGCTTGTAGATCTCGCTCCCGGCCATCAGGTATCCGCCCACCCCGTAGTTCCAGCTATACCCCGGCTTGATCTGCGCCGGGCCCGATCCGGTCTGCTGGATGTCGCCCAGCCGCCCGTCCGCGTAGATGTGCTGCAGCATTCCCGCCCACGCCTTCTTCACCACCGGGGTATAAACCTTGCGGTCTAACAGGCCGTTGTTGATGCCCCACGCTATGGCGTACGTCATCAGCGCGGAGCCGGAGACCTCCGGCTGGTCGTACGATGCCGGGTCGAGCATTCCCGAGCGCCATCAGCCCATCCGGCCCCTGGATATTGGCCACCGCGGCAGCCATCTCCTTCAGTTGCGTCTCGTACATCGCCCGCGCTGGATCGTCCTTGGGCAGATACTGCAGCGTCCGCGCCAGTCCTGCCATCACCCATCCCTCGCCGCGCGACCAGAATACCTTCTGCCCGTTCTTCTCCTTCGCCGTAATGAAGGTCGTATCGCGGAAATATAGGTGCGATGTGGGGTCCCACAGCTCCTGAGAGGTCTTCGCCCACTCCTCGTCCAGATAGGTAATGTACTTTTTATCTCCGGTCGCCGCATACAGCCGCGCCCACGACGGTGGTCCCATGAACAGCGCATCGCACCACCACCACTCGATCCTGCGCGTCGAGCCCACCTCCACCCGCGGCCCCGCCAGGATCGCATCGTACCTCTTCTGCGTCGGCGCCAGTTCCTCAGGCTTCTTGTCCATTAGGTACAGCTCCAGAAAAGTCTGCGCCATGCTCTGCTGGTTCGCATCCCCCTCCGTCTTGCTCAACTCCCAGTTGTAGGCCTTGCCCGTCTCCCGCATCACGTTCGCGTACTTGGGATCGCCCAGCGACTCCGACATCGCCATCAGTCCGCTGTACAGCGCGCCCCATGTCCATATCTCGCCATCCAGCTGCTTCGAGCGGTCGAATGCCGCGAAGTACTGCTGCGACTGGGCAAGCTGCCAGTCCGCCACCTTGCGCATCGCCGCTGCCACTGCCTTCGGCTTCAGCTTCGGCGAGAGCCCCTTGGCCAGCGGCCCCGGATCGTCCGGCGCGCTGCCGAACTTTCGCGTGATCCCGCCCGTAACCGCTCCATTCCCTCTGGCTGCAGGGTTGGGCGCGGCCGCCGGTGCGCCATTCGGCTG
Organism: uncultured Acidobacteriaceae bacterium; assembly: GCA_963834805.1. Lineage (GTDB taxonomy): Bacteria > Acidobacteriota > Terriglobia > Terriglobales > Acidobacteriaceae > Edaphobacter. Next base: position 485,341 of record CAWIDB010000007.1, on the reverse strand, counting down.
CGGCGAAGTTGCCGGTGCGCCGTTTGTCTGGGGCGTGGCTGCCGGTGCTGCCTGGGGCGACGCTGGCTGCTGCGCCCATGCGCCCTGCTGAACCGTTACGAAGAGACACATGCCCACCGCCATGGCGAGCAACCCCAGCTTCCGTCCACATGCCATCTCACTACCTCGCTCTTCGAACCCTATGGTTGATAAAAGCCGCATACACGGAACCATCCATGCATCGGCAGGAGGATCATACCCGAACCGCCAATCGAAAGTTAACTCCAGCCTCGAAGCGGTAGTGTCCTAATTTGCCGCCCCCAGTCGCGGGAAATGGTGGGAAGTCGTGGGAAGTGGCGGGAACTGGGTTGGACGCTGGTGGTAGCCATGATGTGTCTATGTGCTGTCCGGGCTATAGTCCATCCATGTAGATCGGGTCAGCCACCTTCCACCGTCATCGTCGCCTCTGGACTTCCATACGAGACGAAATGGCGTCCGGTGCGGATCGCCGAAAATGTCTTCGTATGTCAACAGCCCACTTGCCTGAATGAAAACCTTACCTTCCCGGATTTGGGTTGCAAGTTCTTCTGGAATCGACTGAAAATCGGAGTTCGCAGCAAATTCGTCAAATTCAATGCCGAATCCCGCCAAACTGAGTCGATGCTTCTCGCTACCCTCGTCAATAATCTGAGGGAAGTCCTGAAAAAATCCGTCTTCATGCAGTGCTTTTTCGGGGTCAGACACAACATCCACTACTCCCTGAGCGCGAGCATTGAAAGCCTTACTCGGCCCAACATTTTCAACAAAGAAATGTACCCACATCGGGCGGCGACCTTCCAGAATGGTCTCAGGCGCACCGATCTCAGGGTCTTCCACATTGCGAATTACCAGCCGCGCACGTTCCCGGTCACGGGAGTTCTTGTTTTGCAGCGCCAAGAGAGCTACCTGCGCCTTTGCCTCGTCTATTTGACTCGCCATATGTCCGGCTTGAGTCTCCATCCAACCAGCCTGAGTGTTTACGGCATCACGAGTTTTGCGCAGCAAGACGGCCTGCCAACCGAGGATAAATCCCGTGGCAATAATCGCCCATGTAGTAATTCCTTCGGGCCAGCTTACGAGATGGTACCCCCATGGCAGGTAGTCGTTAGCGTTCTTTCCTTCCTCGCGGCATTGTTTGTTCTGGTTGGGAGTATCAGAAACGAGAGAGGCGCAGTATTCCTCGCGGTGTCTCTTGTATTTTTCGGCGGCGTCATGTTGCTTGCAGGCCACGAATACTATGGCTGCGATGGAAAGCCCTATCGCGGCCCAGATTATCCATTGCCACAAACTGAGCAATTTCTTCACAATAAAGAAAATGTATCACAAAAACCCTTGACATACACGGTATATCTGTAATACATTTATTTCATGGCAAACGTACTCAATACCGACAAACAAATCGCAATCATCGGAGCACTGGCTGAGGGTTCGTCCATTCGTTCCATCGAGCGCATTACCGGCGTTCACCGGGACACGATCATGCGGCTGGGCGTACGAGTCGGACAGGACTGCACCGCTCTCATGGATGAGAAGATGCGGAACCTACCATGCAAACGCTTGGAAATGGACGAGATATGGGGATTCATTGGAAAGAAAGACCGCCATGTGCGCGAAGGCGACGATCCCCAACTTGGCAACGTCTGGACGTGGTGTGCGATTGATGCCGATACAAAACTGGTTCCGGCGTTTCGTGTAGGACAGAGAGACGCGGCCACGGCAATCGCCTTTGTACGCGACGTAGCATCGCGGATGGTCAACAGGGTACAAATCTCCACCGATGGCCTCAACGCCTATGTGGACGCGGTAGAGATGGCGTTCGGCGGCGATGCGGACTATGGACAGATCATCAAGACCTACGGAGTCGAGACTTCTATCCAGCCACAACGCCGGTATAGCCAGCCAGAGATTACCGCGATTGAGAAAAAGGCAATCAGCGGACGGCCCAACTTCGACCTGATCTCGACCAGCTATGTCGAGCGGTTGAACGCTACAACGCGGCTGCACATGAAGCGATTGGCGCGACTCACCCATGCCTTTAGCAAGAAGCGCGTCAACTTCGAGGCGGCGGTTGGACTTCACTTCGCCTATTATAACTTCGTGCGCCGTCACAGCACGATCCGTTGCACACCCGCGATGGCAGCGGGGGTAGCGTCTAGCTTTTGGAGCGTAGGGGACTTACTGGAGGCGACGGCATGAGCGAGTTGAAGATTGAGGTATACAAAGCGATATTCGAGACATGGCGATACGAGGTTGATTCGTATTGGGTACGCAACAATTATTTCGCCGCATTTGAGACGGCTGCATTAGCTGGGTGCTGGTACGTCGTAGAACACCACCATTTATGGGTCGGGCTGGCATTTTCTCTTTTGGGCTTAGTCTCAGCACTTATTTGGCGTATCACAAGCGAGGGCGTACACAATTACGTTGCCTACTGGTGGAAGTCCATACATGAAGCAGAAAATAAACTCTCACTAGGGGCTGAGGGTCTCGACTACGCGACGAAACACACTGGGAGTGGACGCCCTCTAGGTCAACGCCCTAGCCGAATGGTTCTGTTCATTCCGGTTCTGTTTATGTTGGCTTGGGTTGTAATCGCGGCTTTCGCAATCCATTGTTTGTGTCCATGCAATGCTTGTCCGGCAGGAACGCCATGACCTACCTAGAAGAACTCCGAGACGCGATCCAGAAGATGCATGGAGCCAAAGCCACGCACCGAGAGTCTGTGCCGGTCAAAGAGGTATTTCAGGGTAAGACGGTATGGGAGGGCATCGTGGAGGTATTCGACCTCCATGGCCATCCTAAAGCCAACACAGCCTATGCCTGGTCGCATGAGACGGACGATCCAGAGAAGCCAACCCGTCACGTTGCCGTGCTGCATATTCCGCCAGCCATATCACCAGTAACCGCCGTCAAAGCATTCATCGTTCAGGAGTTTCGCAATGCCGCTACAACAGAAACAGCAGAAGCCTAAGCCGCGTCCTGTCGGACGACCGAAACTACACAAACTCGCCAAGTCGAGTATCGTGCCTGTGCGGTTCAGCGCAGAGAATCGGCGCAAAGTAGAGGCAGCGGCAAGGGCCAAAAAGCTATCCGTCTCAGAGTGGATTCGCAGCACGTTGGAGGCCAACCTGAATGGATAGCCAATTCAAATTAGGACACTACCCTCGAAGCGCCAACGGCGCGTCCTATACCAGCCTGGGCCGCAGGCCCAGGTACAACGCCCAAATAAACCATAGAGGGCTGAAGGCCCGGCCTATATATCCCCAAAAATCTCCTACTCCTCGCGCAGCACCTCGAGCGGCTTTTGCTCCAGGACCCTGTGGCTTGCCATCCATCCCGTCGCCACGGTCAACGCCGCCACCGCCGCCAGCGCGCTGAAGTTCAACAGCAACTGCGCCTTGTACGCCACGTTCATCTGGTGCAGCAGGGTGCGCGTAATCAGGTTGGCAAAACCGATCCCCACCACGCCCGCCACCAGTCCCAGCACGGCAAACTCAATGGAGAAGATGGTTGCAATCCGCCCGCGCGTCGCGCCCAGCGTCTTCAGCACCACCACCTCGCGGATGCGCCGGTACTTCGTTCCCGCAATCGACGACGCCAGAATCACCACTCCAGCGAAGATGGAGAACGCCGCCAGAAACTGGATCACATAGGTAATCTGGATCACCACCGCGCGCACCGTCTCCAGCGCCTGCGCCACGTTGATCACCGTCACCGTGGGATACGCAGCGTACAGAGCGCGCTGCAGCTCGCCCACTCGTTCCGGCTGCACATGCACGCCGCCGCTCCACACCACAGGAAGCCCGGCCAGCGCCGCCTTGGGCAGGGTATACTCCACGCGCGAAAACACATGTTGCCCGTTGGCCTTGGTCAACGCCACCACGGTCGCCGCAATCTGCTGGTCCTGCACCGCGAACGTGATCGTCGACCCTATCTTCACGCCCATCCGCTCTGCCTGCTGCTGCGCGATCGCCACCTCCGGCTTGCGCTCGCCTGCCTTCCACCACGCACCCTCCACCACGGTCGTCCCCGGCGGCGAATCCTCCGCCCAGGTCAGGCTCACCGAGCGTTGCATCCGTCGCCCAGGCCCCCGTTGTCTCCCCTCGCCCGGCCCCCTTCTCTGCTCAGTCTCGCTCCCCGATTCTTCTGCCCTGGCCTGTGCCTCTGCCCTTGCCTCTTCTGTCGTCTTTCCATCGATCGTCAGCACCCGTGCCGAGACCAGCGGCAGAAGCTCCGGCTGCGTAGTCACTCCCGGCTGCGCCTTCAGCAGGGCGCGCATTCCGTCGATCTCCGTGTTCGCGATGTCCACCAGGAACACATTGGGCAGGTTCGGCGCGGACGAGATATGCAGCTCGTTCACCACCGCGCGCTGCACCAGGTACACCGTCATGATCTGCATCACGCCCATGCCCAGCGCCGCCAGCAGCGCCGCCGAAGGATTGCCAGGCCGATACAAATTCGCCAGCCCATGCCTCAGCGCCGACGGCAGATGCAGCCGCGTGCGATTGAGAAAGAACTTCAGCCCCCTCAGCACCGCCGCCGATGCCGCCAGCAGAACCAGCAGTACCCCCACCAGCCCCACCGAGAACCACCTGCCCACCACCAGCGAGTCGGAGAGCGTCATTGCGATCGCCACCAGTCCACCCAGGATCGCCGCCGTCGCAACAATCTGCGCGATGTTCTTGGTGATCTTCTTCCATACTGCCGCAATAAACGGGTCGTCGATCTCCTCCACTGCGCGACGCAGGATCAGGATCGGCCGTACGCCGCGAATGTCCAGCAGCGGCGGCAGGGTAAACAGCAGCGTGGTCAGAACGCCTGTGCCCAGCCCGGCAAGGATCGCTCTCGGCTGAATGTGATACTGGGTCGGAACATTGATCATCTTGCCCAGCACCAGCGGGAACGCAAGCTGCACCGCAACCCCCAGCAGCACGCCCAGCACTCCCCCGGCAAGCCCCAGCAACAGCGTCTGCAGCAGATATATCTTCATGATCTGCCCGCTACGCGCTCCCAGCGACTTCATGATCGCGATGGTGTCCAGCCGTTGCTGCAGGTGAGCGCGCATTGCCATCGCCACGCCCACCGCACCCAGCACAAGCGCCACCAGGCTCATCAGCGACAGCAGGCTGGTCGCCCGGTCCAGCCCCTCGGTCAGCGACGGGTTGGTCTCGCGGTAGTCCGTAATTTGCGCCTCAGGCAGCAGCGCCGTAATCTTCGCCTTCAGCGCGGCAACCGCCGCATCCGAAACAGGCCGTCCATCGCCCGGCAGTGGCAGCTTGAAAAGGAGTCGCTCCGTTGCATGGTTGCCCGGAGCCAGCAGCCCGGTCGCCTGCAACGCATCGCGCGAGATCAACACCCGAGGCCCGGCTTCAAAGTTCCCCGACAACCTGTCCGGCTCGTTCACCACGGTCGCCGCAATGCGAAACGTCTGCCCACCCAACTTCAGCTCATCGCCTACGTGCAGTCCAAGCCGCAGCAGCAGATCGTCCCCCACCGCCACCGATCCCGGCCCCAGCGCCGTCTTCAGTCCCATCGCAGGTGACAGCTCAATCTCCCCGTAGAACGGATACAGCGCGGGATCGACCGCCTTCAGGCTCACCAGCACCGGCATCATCGACTGCGGCGACGCGGCCATCGACATCATCTCCGTCACCGTCGTCATCTGCACGCCGGTCGCGCGAATCTCGTCCAGGCCCTTCCTCTCGTTGGGTGTTGGCTGCTCATTGGTCCTGGCGGCAAGGTCCGCGGCCATGATGGACCTCGCGCGGTCCAGCAGCGAAAAGCGGAACGACGCCGAGAAACCGCGCACTCCGGTCAGCGCGGCCACGCCAATGGCAACCGAAAGAATGACAAACAGAAATTTGCCGCGCGAGTGCCGCATCTCGCGCGACGCGATCTTCGCCGCAGAACTCCATGCCAGCCCGTTCGCCATCTAACTCCCCACCGAGAATCCGAAGGACTTCTGCCGGTCGGGCCTTTCCAGCTCTTGCACGTCTGGCCGCTTAGGATCGGCATTCATCTCGTCCGAAACAATCTGCCCATCGCGCAACACAATCCGCCGGTCGGCGCACGCTGCCAGCGTCGCATCGTGCGTCACCAGCACCAGGGTCGTCCCCTCCGTGCGGTTCAGCTCCAGCAGCAGCTCCAGCACATGCGCGCCGTTGGTGGTGTCCAGGTTCCCCGTCGGCTCGTCCGCCAGCACAATCGGCGGCCGCATCACGAACGCCCGTGCCAGCGCCACGCGCTGCTGTTCGCCGCCCGAAAGCTGCACCGGGTAGTGGTCCATCCTGTCGCCCAGCCCCACGCTGGTCAGCAACTGCCGCGCGCGCGGCTGGCCATCGCCCTGCGCGTTCAGCTCATGCACCAGCAGCACATTCTCCAGCGCGGTCAGCGTCGGGATCAACTGGTACGACTGGAAGACGAACCCCACTGTCCGTCCGCGCACCTGCGCCAGCCTGTCCTCCGGCAGATAGCTGATCGCCGTCCCGTTCAGCAGCACACCGCCTCCGCTCGGCGTATCCAGGCCGGCCAGCAATCCCAGCAGCGTCGATTTGCCGCTGCCCGAGGCCCCCATGACGGCCACAAACTGGCCCTTGGGAACCTTAAAGTTCAGCCCGCGCAGAATATCCACCGTACGCGGGCCATTGCGAATCGACTTCCGCAACCCATTCACCACAATCATCGGATGCACCGAGCCTGCGTCTTCGCTCACAGTTCAACTCCTCCTCTGCGTCACGCAAAAAGACCGCAGGAACTCCCCACCATCGCACTCATTCCATCTATGCACTGGTATCTTTGATACGTTGGATCAATGCGGAAAGTTTATCCTGTCCCGGTCCTCGCGTGTTGCATGATTGCCCTCACCGGCTGCCACGCAAACAGCAGCCCCGCCAACTCCGCCCCAGAACCCGCCCCATCCACCACGCCAACCTTCGCAGAGACAATACCCGCGCAGCCTAATGCACAGCCCGCAGACCATCGCCCCCTCCTGGTCTGCTTCGGCGATAGCTTGACCGCTGGCCGTGGCGTCGATCCCGGTCAAAGCTACCCCGACTACCTCCAATCCGATCTCGACCGCCTCCACATCCGCTACCGCGTCGACAACCAGGGCATCAGCGGCAACACCACCAAGGACGGTGTCGAGCGCCTGCCCGATATTCTCGCCCTGCATCCCTCCGTCGTCGTCGTCGAGTTCGGCGGCAACGACGGCCTGCGCGGCCTGCCCATTACAGACACCCGCGCCAACCTCGACCGGATCGTCGCAACCCTGCAGCATTCCGGTGCTCGTGTTGTCCTCGCCGGCATCACCCTTCCGCCCGACTACGGCCCCGACTACATCCAGCAATTCAACCAGACCTACACCCTGCTGGCCAAAAAGTACCGCGTCCCCATGCTTCCCTTCCTGCTCCAGAATGTCTATGGCGTCCCCGGCATGATGCAGTCCGACCGCACCCACGCCACCGCCCGCGGCAACCGGATCGTCGCCCGCAACGTCCTCGACCTGGTCTTGCCCATGCTGAAGAAGTAGCCTCTCTGCTCAATGCGCCGTTTTGCCGGGTGCCCCATCCTTTCGCGCTTTTGCGAAAGGGTGGGATTCGGGCGTAATCCGGTTTGAGTATGGAACCTTACCCCAGCACAACAATCGGCTGCATCAGCGTGCCCGCAATCCGCTTGGCAATCCCCAGCAGCTCAGCCGGGCCGGTAAACACCTTCACCATCGCTGCACCGGAGTACTCCGGCAGGTTCACCTGCATCCCGTTGCGCAGCCGTCCAGCCGCCTGCTCGTCCACCGTCACCGCAGGCATCTCCGGCAGCAGCGTCCGCGGGTGCGGCATTCTCCGCTCGATCTCCTCCGGCTCGCCCGCCAGCGCCTTCAGTTCGTCGAGCCCAATCGCCTGCGCCAGCGTGAACGCTCCGGCCTGTGTCCGCCGCAACGTGACCAGGTGCGCCCCGCATCCCGCCAGTTCGCCCAGCTCGTGCGCCACCGACCGCACATATCCGCCCGCCGACACCTGCATCTCGAACCGCGCCAGCTCTCCATCCAGCGACAGCAGCTCAAAGCGGTGGATCACAATCCTCGCCAGCTTCATCTCCACCGGCTTGCCCGCGCGCGCCAGCTTGTGCGCCGGGACTCCGCCAATCTTCTTCGCGGAAAACACCGGCGGCATCTGCTCCATCTCGCCGTGGAAGCGCTCCGCCAGCCCGCGCAGCTCGGCCAAATTTTTCTGTAAAGGAAGGACCTCGCCCGCCGCCGTCCCTTCTGCGTCGAAGGTGTCGGTGGCAAATCCGAAGCGGATCGTTCCCTCGTACGCCTTCTCCGTCGTGCCGAAGAACTGTGCCAGCCGCGTGTACTTGCCCAGCAGCAGCGGAAGCACTCCGGTGGCCATGGGGTCCAGCGTTCCCAAGTGTCCCACCGAGCGCTCGCCCGTGGCCCTGCGCACAACATCCACCACATCGTGCGAGGTCATCCCCGCAGGCTTGTCCACTACCAGCAATCCGTTCATCGCCTATTCAGACTACGCGTCTTCTTGCGCGATGCCTAACTCTCGCCGCAGTTGTGCCGCACCAGCGACAGGAACTCATTGCGTGTCTGCATCTGCGTCTTGAACACCCCGCGCATCGCCGAAGTCACCGTCGCCGAGTGCTGTTTCTCCACGCCGCGCATCATCATGCATAGATGCTGCGCCTCCACGATCACCCCCACGCCCTGTGGCGCAATCGCTTCAGCAATCGCATCTGCGATCTGCGTCGTCATCCGCTCCTGCACCTGTAGTCGCCGCGAGAACATCTCCACCAGCCGCGGAATCTTCGACAGCCCGATCACCTTGCCATTGGGCACGTACGCCACATGCACCTTGCCGAAGAAGGGCAGCAGGTGGTGCTCGCACAGCGAATAGAACTCGACGTCCTTCACCATCACCATCTCGTCGTAGTCCACCTCGAAGAGCGCCCCGTTTAGCACCGTGGCAACGTCCATGCTATAGCCCTGGGTTAGAAACGCCATCGCCTTCTCCACACGCTCCGGAGTCTCCGCCAGTCCATCGCGCGACGGGTCTTCACCGATCCGCAGCAAAAGCTCGCGGTAGAGCTCCTGCGTTGTCAGCGCCGCGGCTGCCCTTGCTTCTTGGTCCACCGCCGACTTTTCTTCCAAAACCGTCCGTGTACTCATATCGTCTCAGTCCTTCCCCAACTCTTCGCTGTACTCAAACGAATTGTTCCCCGTCTCCTCGATCCGCACCCGCACAACCCGCGCACCTGTAAACCCTTGAAAGGCCCGAAAAATCTCAGCCGTAAAGTTCTCCGTCGTGGGCACCCGTTCGCCAAACTCATCCAGCGTATTCAGGTTTCTCTTATCGAACCGCTGCAGCAAATTGGTTTGCGCGAACCCATCCAGATCGCCCAGTTCGCAGACCATCCCGGTCTGCGCGTTCACCGGCCCGCCCACGGTCACCTCGATCCCATAGTTGTGACCATGCCCATGCGGGTTGTTGCATTTCCCATATACCGCCCGGTTCTCCTCCTCGCTGTACGCGTCCGAGTGCAGCCTATGCGACGCGCTCAACCTATATCGCCGCGTAAGATATGCCTTCGGCCCTGCGCTTCGTCTTTCTTCGCAAGCCATGCCTGCCATCAACGCTCTCCGTAGAAGTCCGCGAACAGGTCGGCCATCTCGTACACGCGCACCCGATGCAGCTTCGCTCCGGGAATCTTTGCCTCCAGCCGCCGCCAGATCGCAATCGCAATGTTCTCCGTCGTTGGAATCATCCCCGATCCTGCCGCAAACTCCGGCACCTCAAGATTGAGATGGCGATGGTCGTACACGCTCACCACCTCGCGCTCCAGAATCTCCTTCAGATACTTCAGGTCCACCACGAACCCCGACACCGGATCGACCTCGCCAGCCACCGTCACCTCCAGCGTGTAGTTGTGGCCGTGTCCGTTTTTATTGGCGCAGCGGCCAAAGACGCGCTCGTTCTCAGCCTGCGTCCACGCATCGTTCCAGTAGTAGTGCGCCGAAGAAAACTCAGCCTTCCGCGTCAGAAGAATCATCTTGCCTCGCTCATCCACTTCATTAGATGTGATAGCGCCATCATCGATGCTTCGAGCATCGGTCGCATCGCGCCCTATCGCCCAACCTTGTATCGCCGTCCCTTCCAGTCCACCGACCTGGTCACTCGATGATGGAAATGACTGCGCAGCAGCATCCAGCAAAACATCGGCACCCCGAAGATCGAGATCGCCACATCCGCCGCCGGAAAGTTCGATCTCGCTACCCGGCCATAGAATCCCCACACGGCCCGCAACCATACCAGCAGGATCGCCCAGCGCTGCCAAATCACCAGCAGCGGCATCCCCATCGCCAGTGCGGGCAGGCCGAAGAAAAGCAGAAACTGCAGCATCTGCATCCCGGCCATTAGCACGGCACTGGGAAACAGCAGCGCAAGGTTCTTGGTCCAGCCCTCCACCATCTCCGGCAGCGAGCTGTACATCCGCGCCGCCAGCGCGTCCGGCGCATAGCGGAGACGAATTGCGTGCCTCGCGCGCTTGATCCTCCGCGCCAGCGCCACGTCCTCCAGAATCTCCTGCCCCACCACGCGATGCCCGCCCGCGGCGAAGTACGCCTCGCGCTCCACCATCAGAAATTGCCCATTCGCAGCCGCCACACTGCTCGCCGGATCGTTCACCTTCTTCGGCGGATAGACACTCGCCAGCTCGGAAAACACCAGCGGCATCACCGCCCGCTGCCAGAAGCCGGTCACAATCTGTCGTGGCGAGTAGGACAGCAGAGCTACCCCATATTTCTTCGCCTCATGCAATGCACGCCCCAGGTCGCCCGGCTCATGCACTGTGTCCGCATCGGTAAACAGCAGCCACGCCCCGCGCGCCCGCTGCGCCCCCGCCCAGCATGCATTCGTCTTCCCGGTAAATCCGCTGCGATCGCTCTGGTCCAGTCTGGGAGCGTCGATCACCAACACCCCCTCCCGCACCACCGCCTGCGCAATCGCTTGCGTCCCATCCGTCGAATCGTCATCCACCACGATCAGCTCCCACTCCACGCCCAGCACAAACCCCACATCCGACTGCTCCACCAGTGAGCGCAGGCACTCCCCCAGCAGCGCCGCTTCATTGCGCGCAGGCACTATCACTGACAGCCGCAGGCGCGTCTCCGTCGCCGTCGCATCAGCCTTGGCCGAAGACGCATCCGGCGAAATGTCCCCACTCTGCTCCATCCCTTCGCTCGCATCCTTCACAGATTCGTATTATAGGAAGCAGGAGCCTTTCGTGCGCGTAGCCAGACCGACTCTTCGATCCGCCGTTCTTCTCCTCGTACTCTGTGCGCTCACCCTCACCGCCTGCGATCGCGGCGACCACCCCGCCCGCATCGGCACGCTCGCGCCCCAGTTCACCCTGACCGATGGCGTCCAGACTGTCTCGCTCGCCAGCCTGCGTGGCCACACCGTCGTCCTCAACTTCTGGGCCACCTGGTGCCTGCCCTGCGTCGAAGAGCTGCCCAGCCTGATGGCGATGCACCACCGCCTTCCCCAGATCACCATCCTCGCCATCAGCCAGGACGACGACCCTGCCGCCTACCGCCAGTTCCTGCTCGACAACCACGTCGACTTTCTGACCTTGCGCGATCCCTCCGCGCGCGTGCCCCACCTCTACGGCACCATCAAGATCCCCGAGACCTACATCATCGACCGCAAAGGAATCCTGCGCCGCAAGTTCGTCTCCGCGCAAGACTGGACCAGCCCCGAGGTCCTCGACTACCTCAGCAAGCTCTAAGAAGCTGCAGCAATCGCCTGTTGCGCTTTTTGTCTTGCATGAAGGCAGGATTTCACGTCCGCATCGAGGGCGTAAGGGTTATGCCCACCAGCAAACCTTCCGGTCCCAATAGCCGCGTGACGACCTGGCCCCACGGTTCCTTTCGCATCGTGATCAATAATTGGTAGCCCTGCGACTTGAGTTCCGCTGTGGCTGTCTCAATATCCCCTACATCAAATTCGATCCACGCTTGCGGAATGGGAAGATCGACAGGCCATTGATCCGTGCCAAAGCAGGACTTCGCAGCCTGCGCCAATGGCCACAGGGCAAAATGCTTCACGCCACTCAGCTCACCAGTATGCAGATAGCCATTGGCTTCTTCCTGGAACGGCAGCCCTAATGCCTCGCAATAGAACTTGCGGCTTATGGTCGCGTCGCGAACAATTGGGCCAAAGCCGGCGACGAAAAGTACGTCGATATTATTCGGAGCATTCATGGGTGTCTCCTTTCTTTGATCTCACCGTTCACACCACAAAATACTTCGCCTGTGGATGATGAACGACCAGCGCATTTGTGCTCTGTTCGGGCTCAATGTGATATCCCTCGGTCAGGCGCACGTTGATCTTCTCCTCCGGTTTCAGCAGCGCGAAGATCTTCTCCTGGTCTTCCAGGTTGGGGCACGCCGGGTAGCCGAACGAGTAGCGCGAGCCGCGATACTTCTGGTGGAACAGATCGCGCACGTCCGGCGCATCTTCGCTCCCAATGCCCAGCTCCGCGCGCATCGCTGCATGCATGTACTCCGCCAGCGCCTCGGCCGTCTCCACCGAGAGCCCATGCAGGTACAGATACTTAGTGAAGTCTCCGCCCTCAAAGAGCTTCTGCGTCACCTGGCTGGCGCGGCTGCCGATGGTCACCACCGAAAAGCCGATCACATCCATGCGTCCGGATGATTTGGGCGCGAAAAAGTCGGCAATCGACAGCAGCCGTCCCTCCCTCTGGCGTGGAAAATCAATCCGCAGCAGTTCCTCACTCTGTCTCTCGGGGTCGTAGACAATCACCTCGTTGCCCTCGCTCTGCGCGGGGAACCACCCATACACCACCTTCGGATCGAACCAGTCGTTCGCAATCACCTCCTGCTCCAGCTCCTTCAGGATCGGCCGGAACTTCTCGTCCACCAGCCGCAGGTAATCGGTGGCCGAAGCCGTCTTCAGTTGCCATTGGTTCTTGAACAGAGCAGTCTCGTTGATGTACTTGTACAGCTCGTTCAGGTCGAAGTCGCGCCGCGTGCGCACACCGAAGAACGGCGGCACGGGAATCTCCTCCACATCCTTGACGATGGCCGAACGCTCCGTAGTGGCGGCCGGCAGCGACGCCAGATGCTCCGCCGCGCCAGGCCGATTGAACTCGCGCCGCGTGGCCCCTTCGCTGAGGCGGCTGGCGCGGACACTCGCCTCCTCGTCCGTCAGGTCGCTCATTACATGCAACCCGGCGAAGGCGTCCTCCGCATAGAAGACCGATGAGCTGTACTCCTTGCGCAGATCGTCCTCCACATACTTGCGGGTCAGTGCCGCGCCGCCGCAGATCACCGGAATCCGCGACTGAATCAGTTGCAGGTCCTGGATCACGTACTTCATCTCCAGCGTCGATTTCACCAACAACCCGGACAGCCCGATGGCATCCGCGTTGTGCTCCTTGGCCGCCTCGATAATCGTCGCCGCGGGCTGCTTGATCCCCAGGTTCACCACCTTGTAGCCGTTGTTGGATAGGATGATGTCCACCAGGTTCTTGCCGATGTCGTGTACGTCTCCCTTCACCGTCGCAAGCACGATTGTTCCCCGCTGGTTGCCCTCCGCCTTCTCCATCTTCGGTTCGAGATACGCAACCGCAGCCTTCATGGTCGCGGCCGAGTCGAGCACCGAGGGCAACTGCATCTTGCGCGCGCCAAACAACTCGCCCACCGTCTTCATCCCGTCCAGCAGCACCGTATTGATCAGGTCGAGCGGCGTGTAGCTCGTCAGCGCGGATTCCAGAATCTCCTCCAGCGATTGCTTCCTCTCGCCCTGTCCCAGTCCGCGTTCGCCGTTGACGATCAGGTACTTCAGCTTCTCCTCGTCCGACATATCGTCGGTCGAGGCCGCCGTCTCCTCCTCCGCTCCCGCGCCCTTGCCCAGCCCCGCGAAGTAGTGCATATAGACCTGCAACGGGTCCTGTTCCGTCTCCACCTTGCGGAAGATCAGGTTGTACGCTAGCTCAACTTCAACTTCAGGAATTTTATACAAAGGATAGATTTTACTGTAATTAACGATTGCCGAATCGAGCCCGCGGTCCACCGCCTCCTTCAGGAACACGCTGTTCAGCACGCGCCGCGCGTACGCGTTCAGCCCGAAGCTGATGTTGGATACGCCAAGCGTCGTCCTGCACTCGGGCAGTTCCAGTTTGATCCGTCGCACCGCCTCCAGCGTCTCAATGCCCGCCGTCCGGTAGTCTTCCTGGCCAGTGGTAATAGGCAGGGTGAGTGCGTCGAAGATCAGGTCCTGCGAGCGCAATCCATACTTCTCCTTCGCCAGCTTGTGGATGCGGTGGGCAACGGCCAGCTTCTTGTCTACCGTCAGCGCCATGCCGTCCTCGTCGATGGTCAGCGCAATCACCGCCGCCCCATAGCGCCGCGCCATGGGCAGCACCAGCGATGTCCGCTTCTCACCGTCCTCCAGGTTGATGGAGTTGATGATCGGCTTGCCGGGTATCCGCTTCAGCGCCTCCTCGATTACGTTGGCCTCGGTGGAGTCGATCAGGATGGGCGCGGGAACGCGCGTGGCGATCTTCTCCATCACGCCGTTCATATACGCGACTTCGTCCTCGCCCACCACCGCGCAGCATATGTCCAGCAGTTGCGATCCTTCGTTCACCAGCCGCTTCGCCAGGGTGAAGATGCCGTCGTAGTCGCCCTTGCGCACCATGTCTTTGAAGTGCGTGACCCGCGTAGTGGCGTTCATCTCCTCGGCAATGATCGCCGGCTGGCCATCCACCTCCAGCGGCACAACGGAGAAGGCGCTGGCAGCCACCGACTGTGGCTTGTTGGCGCGCGCCAGCGGCGTCAACCCCGCCACGGCCTCCGCCGCCGCCTTGATGTGCGCGGGCGTGGTGCCGCAGCATCCGCCAACCACCTGCACCCCGTACTCCGAGACAAAGCGTCGATGGTGTTCCGCGAACTCCTCCGGTGTCAGCTTGTACACGGCGCGCCCGCCCACGTTCTGCGGCAGCCCTGCGTTGGGCAGCACGCTGATGGCCATGGTCGCGTTCTGGCACAGGAAGCGCACCGCGTCATTCATCTCAGCCGGCCCGGTCGCGCAGTTCAGGCCGATCACATCGGGTCGAAAGCACTCTAGCACCGCCAGCGCCGCGCCAATCTCCGACCCCAGCAGCATCGTGCCTGTCGCTTCCATGGTGATCTGCGCCTGGATCGGCAGGGTCACGCCGGTGTTCTTCATCGCGTCGCTGCACGCAGCCAGTGCAACCTTGAGCTGCAGCAGGTCCTGGCAGGTCTCGATCAGCAGAATGTCGACGCCGCCCTCGATCAGCGCCTCGGCCTGCTCCACGTAGCTGGCCAGCATCGCGTCGTATGTTACGTGGCCCAGCGACGGCAACTTGGTCGTCGGGCCCATCGACCCCGCTACAAAGCGCGGCTTCTCCGCGGTCGAGTACTGGCGCGCCACATCCTTGGCCAACCGCGCCGCGGCCATGTTCAACTCGCGCGCGCGATGCGCAATCCCGAACTCCGCCAGCACCAGCGACGACCCGCCGAACGAGTCCGTCTCAATCACGTCGGCCCCCACTTCCAAGTAGCTGGCGTGGATCTCGCGGATCACATCGGGCCGCGTGACCACCAGAATCTCCGAGCAGTTCTCCTTGCCCTCGAAGTCGCCCTCCACGGTGAGCGCGTAGTTCTGGATCGACGTGCCCATGGCGCCGTCATAGACCATGACGCGTTGCTGCAGAAGATCGAGGAATGGGAACGATGAACTCATAGGTGGTTTGCTGGTTCGATGAGGGTGCGTGATGGGCCTCCTCCTAGAATACAAGGTGATGGGGCTTTAACCTCCTTCCCGGACTGTAAGGATTGGGTTCATGCAAATCGCTTTCCCTGTTCCATGTGCGGGATAGGACGTATGCTGGATGTATTCCCCCTCTGGAGATTCTGCCGATGCACCGTACCGCCGTTTCGTACCTCTTACTCGCAGCTTGCCTGATGGCTGTGAACTCTTCTCTTCCAGCGCAGACTCCAGCTCCTCAAAAGTCTTCCCCGCCTGCGGCGGCAACATCGTCCACTCCTGCGGGGGCACCTGATCCTGCCTGGGTTGTACGCAGCAACCAGTACACCCAGATGCTACTGGATGTGCTGATGAAGCACTCGCCCGAGAGCGGCTCGGCGCAGGGGGTGGCGAAGTACGACTCCTCCATCACCGTCGCCACCCGTGCCGACGAGATCGCCCAACGCAAGGAGCTGGAGGACATTCTCGCGCAGTTGAAGAAGGTCGAAGCCAAGGAGAAGGACAGAAATGTGCGCGAGGACCTGGAGATTCTCCAGAATAACTACAACCTGCAATTCCGCGAGTACGACTATCGGCTTGACCACGAGGTGACGTTCCTCGACCCCAGCGCGGCTGTGTATGCCGGTCTGAGCACGCTGCTGAACGACCAGGTCCCGGCGGAACGCAGGCCCGCGGCGCTCATCCGGTTGCGCAAGTACGCCGGCTTGGAGCCGGGATTCACGCCCATCGCCGGCGTCCTGAAGCAGCGCATGATGGAGCAGATGGCCAAGCCAGGGGTGATCTATCCCTCGATCTATGAGATGGAGGGCCAACTCGAACGAAACGCTTCCTACATCGACAGCACGCGGAAGTTGTTCGATAAATACAAACTCACCGGCTGGCAGGACCCCTTTTCCAAACTGCAACAGGAGTTGGCGGATTACGACACCTGGATCCGCGGGACGGTGATGTCCAAGGGCCGGCCCGACTCCCGGTTGTCGCCCGAGGAGCAGGCTTTCAGCCTGCAAAGCTACGACATCGATCTTCCGCCGGAGCAGATTGCTTCCCAGGCCCATGCCGCCTTCACCGGGATTCAGGCAGAGATGGCCCCGCTCGCGGCCGAGGTGGCAAAGCAACACGGATGGAGCGCGACCGGCTATCGCGATGTGGTTCGCCAACTGAAGAAAACGCAGATCACCGGCGACGCCATTCTGCCCTTCTACCGGGCACGGCTCAAGGCGATCGAAGAGATCGTCGCAACAAAAAATCTGCTAACGCTGCCTGCTCGTCCGGTCACTCTTCGCGTTCAGAGCATTGACGAGACAGAGTCCGCTCAGGTGCCCGCCCCGCACTTTGTCCCTCCCCCGTTGATGCACAACACGGGACAAAAGGGAGAGTTCGTCTTGCCGGTGAATTATCCTGCTGCCATCGGCGCCTCGTATAAATTCGACGACTACACCTACGACGCAGTGGCCTGGCCGATGACCGTGCATGAGGCGCGCCCGGGGAACGATCTTGAATTTAATGCGATGCTGGAGCACGGGGTCAGTCTGGCGCGCATTTTGTATGCCTTCAACTCTACCGACCTGGATAGCTGGGGACTCTACTCGGAGTGGATGATGCAGCCCTACGAACCGGCCGATGGCCAGTTGATCACGCTGCAACTGCGTCTGCTGCGCGCCGCGAGGGCCTTCCTCGACTCCGATCTGCGCTCCGGCAAGACCACACCGGAGGACGCAACCAAGCTGCTGGAGAACGATGTTGTCCTCAGCCCTGTGTACGCCCAGCAAGAGGTCAAGCAGTTCTCCGTGCGCACGCCGGGGCAGTCCAATAGCTACTTCTTCGGTTACACAACGATGCTCCAACTGCGCAAGGACACGGAAACGGCGCTGGGGCCGAAGTTTAATCCCAAGCGATACCACGACTTCCTGCTTGCGCAGGGGCTGCTTCCGCCCGGCCTGCTGCGCCAGGCCGTCATGGATGTCTTCGTCCCGGCGGAGAAAAAGAAAAAATAAGATCAAACGCGGATCCTCGCGGATAGAGACGCTGCGGGTAAGCCAGTTTCGCTTAAGGGCACGGATTTACCCGTGCTATAAGTGCTGCATTGGCGATGGGGCTTTAGCCCCTGAGGTCAGCTATTCTGTTCAGCCGTAACTGTTCCTTGCCGCCGCTTATCCCCGCTCCAGCGCCACCGCGAAAAATCCGTCGCAGCCATGCACGCCGGGCAGCGTGCGCAGCGCGCCATTCTTCACCGCCGATCCGATCAGCCTGGCACTGACCTGCCGCCGCAGCACACCCGTGTCCGCCAGGCTTGCGATCAGCGGCTCCATCGAAATTCGACGCACTCCTGCTCCCGGTGCAACCGCCTCCACCACGCGCTCGTTCTCCTCCGGCTCCAGCGAGCAGGTGGAGTACACCAGCCGCCCGCCCGGCGCCAGCCGCCGCAACGCTCCGCTGAGGATCGCGCGCTGCCGTGCAGACTGACGCGCCAGGTCCTCCGGCTGCAATCGCAGACGTATCTCCGGATTGCGCGCCAGCGTCCCCGTCCCGCTGCACGGAACATCGCAGAGGACCAGATCGAACTTCTCGTCCTGCGGAGTTTCAAGTGTCGCAGACGAAGCATCCGCCACCGCGCAGCTCACTCGCTGGGCGTACGCATACCGCCGAAGCCGTACCGCCATCTGCGCCATCCGCTTCGCGCTTACGTCGGTCGCCAGAATCTCCGCGCCCGTCAGTCGCAGCGCCAGCATCAGCGCCTTTCCACCCGGAGCGGCGCAGCAGTCCCACACGCGCGCTGCGCGCCCCGCCGTCGTCGAAGCAGGCATCGCGGCCGCCGCAAGCTCCGCCACCAGCCGCGATCCATCGTCCATCTGCGGCGCGCCTTCCCCGGCCAACTCCGCAGCCTCATCATCCGCATCGGAAAAGATCGCTCCGCGCCCCGGTTCGTGCTGGTCGTACTCGCAGATCGCCAGCACGGCCTCGCGCCCATACTCCGCAACCCAGCGCTCCACCAGCCACAGCGGATGCCCCAGCCTCTCGGCTATCGCCGCCGTCGATTCATGCAGCGGGTGTCCCGCATCTCGATTTTGAGAGGTGGACTGCTCCACCGCCAGCTTACGCAGCACTGCATTCACCATCCCCGCCGCATGAGGCTGCCCCGCCGCGCGACACATCTCCACGCTCTCATGCAGCACCGCGTGGGCCGGAATCCTGTCCATGTGCAGCAGTTGAAACGCCCCCATGCGCAGCGCCAGCGCCACCGGCTCCGCCAGCCTCTGCTCGGGCCGCGCCAGCAGCTTCGCCACGCGCGCATCCAGCGCAATCTGCCAGCGCAGCACACCCATCGCCAGCGCCGTCGTCAGATTGCGGTCCTCTGGTTCCAGCGCCTCCATCCGCACGCCGGAACCAGCTCCGCACAGCAGTTCATCGCTGTGCCCCTTGCCCTCGCCCAGCAAGGTGAGTATCTCGAATGCCGCGGCACGCGCCGGGGCAATCTTTGCAATCGCCTCCGCCTGCGAAGCCGTCGGCCCAGCCGACGCAGGCCGCGCTCGCACACCACGCTTCGCTCGCGATCGCACGCCGTCGCGCCGCGCTTCGCTCAAAGCCCCAGCCTCTCGCCGCTGCGCACCTGAAACCCTCGCAGAAACTCCGCCGCGCTCATCCGCCGCTTGCCTTCCATCTGCACCTCGTCGAAGACCACCGCGCCGTGTCCTGCGCAACCCGCCGCCATCTCATCTCCCGTCACGCGCAACACGCCAACCTCGGTTCCGCTCCCCTCCCCCACGTGCATGCGATGCACAATAAGATTCTTCCCGCGCAGCCTGGTATGCGCTCCCGGCCAGGGTTGAAATCCGCGCCAGCGATCGTAGATCTGCCGCGCTGTCCGCGCAAAGTCGATCGCTCCATCCTCGCGCGTCAGAATCGGGGCCAGGGTTGCCTGCGCCTCGTCCTGCTTCCGTCCCGCCAGCGTCCCCGCCGCCAACCCAGACAGCGTCTCCACCATCAGCTTCGCGCCCACCGCCGCAAGCTCGCGAAAGAGATCGACCGCAGTCTCGTCAGCGCCAATCGCCACCTTGCGCGCCAACAGCATCTCACCCGTATCCACTCCCTCATCGAGCCGCATCGTTGTCACGCCGGTCACCGCGTCGCCGTTGGCCACCGCCCACTGCACCGGCGCGGCCCCGCGATACTTCGGCAGCAACGATCCATGCAGATTGATGCACCCCAGCCGTGGCAGCTCCAGCATCCACGGTGGAATGATGCGCCCGTATGCCACCACCACAATCGCATCGGGCCGCGCTTGTTCCAGCCACTCGCGGAACTCCTCATTGTTCCTGATCTTCTCCGGCTGCACAATCGCAATTCCATGCGCCGCAGCCGCTCGCTTCACCGGCGGGGCCTGCGTCTCCATCCCACGCCCCGCCGCGCGGTCCGGCTGCGTCACCGCCAGCGCAACCTCGTGCCCCGCAGCGATCACCGCCTCCAGCGTCCCCACCGCAAACTCAGGCGTACCGCAAAAAACCAACTTCATCGACTCACCACATCAACCTGATCGTTCACCATGCAATCCCACGGTGGGTATAGCCAGCCACACCACCACGCGAAGCCACCGCGAAGCGGTCGAGAACGGTACGAAGTACCGAAGCGGTCGAGAACGGTGCGAAGCACCTCACCACTCGCCGTTTTTCTGCATCTTCTTGATCTTGCGCAGCACCAACTCGCGCTTCAACCGGCTGATGCGGTCGATGAACAGCACGCCATTCAGGTGGTCAATCTCATGCAGGATCGCGCGCGCCAGTAGCTCCTCGCCCTCCACCTCGAACCACTCGCCGCGGTCGTTCTGCGCCTTCACCTTAACCCACGCGGCCCGCACCACCTTCTCGCGTATCTCGGGCAGGCTCAGGCATCCTTCCTCCTCCACCTGCTTGCCCCGCGTTTCGATGACTTCCGGATTGATGAGAACCAGCTTGTCCTGCGCGTTTTTCTTGTAGCTGACGTCGATCACCGTAAGCCGCTTCGTCAGGGCGATCTGCGGCGCGGCCAGACCGATCCCCTGCGCCGCATACATGCTCTCGAACATCTCCGCCACCAGCGTCTTTAGCGCTGCGTCGAACACCGTCACCGGCTCGCACATCTTCGCCAGCACCGGCTCCGGATACTTCACAATCTCGTGAATCTTCAATGCTTCCGTCACGGCCATCTTCTTCCCTGAAGCACTCGACCTTAGTACGTCCGAATCTGCTCGCAGTAGCCTTTGTAATTCCGCATCATCTCGCCCAGCGAATCTCCGCCGAACTTTTCCATCGCCAGCCGCGCAACCGTCAACGCAACCATCGCCTCCGCCGCAACGCCCGCCGCCGGCACCACGCACACATCGCTGCGCTCATACGATGCCTTCACCGGCTCGCGCGTCGCAAAGCTCACCGACGCCAGCGGCCGGCGCAGCGTCGAGATCGGCTTCAGATAGCCGCGCACCACTATATCCTCTCCATTGGAGATTCCGCCTTCGATCCCTCCGGCGTTGTTCCGCTCGCGCGAGAACTTGGTGAAGTCGCCGTCCTTGCCATCGCCCGCGCCGTCGTACCCTATGGGATCATGCACGCTGCTGCCCAGCGACTCGGCCGCCGTCACTCCGCGTCCGATCTCCACCGCCTTCACTGCCTGCAAGCTCATCACCGCCTGTGCCAGCAGCCCGTCCAGCCGCTCGTCCCAGTTCACATGCGAGCCTACGCCAGGCGGCAGCCCATGCACTACCACCTCGAAGACGCCGCCCATGGTATCGCCCGTGCGCAGCGCCCCATCCACCTCGGCCTTCATGCTCTGCTCGTCTTCCGCGTCGACGCAGTTCAGCAGTACATCGTCCTTCGCCTGCAACGCAACGATCTCCTCCCACGCCGCCTCGCGCCGCAGTTCCGCCTTGCCCACGCGAATGACGTGGCTTGCCACCGCGACGCCCAGCTCGCGCAGCAGCATCTTGGCCATCGCTCCGCAGGCCACGCGAGCCGCCGTCTCCCGCGCGCTCGACCGCTCCAGCACGTAGCGAGCATCCGCAAAGTTATACTTCAGGCTCCCCGCCAGGTCGGCGTGGCCCGGACGCGGAGACTCGACTGCCTTGTGCTTTGCCGCATCGCCCGCCTCCACCGGCAGAACCTCCTCCCAGTTCTTCCAGTCCACATTGGCAATCGTCATCGCCACCGGCGACCCAATCGTCTTGCCATGCCGCACCCCGCTCAGGATGTGGGCACGGTCCTGCTCAATATGCATCCGGCCGCCGCGCCCATAGCCCTTCTGCCGCCGCCAAAGCTCGCGGTCCAGCAGCGCCTGGTCCACTGGCAAGCCCGCCGGCAGCCCGCTCACCAGCGCCACCAGCGCCTCCCCGTGGCTCTCTCCCGCAGTTGAAAATCGCAGCATTTATCTCACTCGATCCAAACTCACGCAGCCCAAACTCGTTCTGCTCAAACTCTTTCTGCTCAGATTCAGATTGTAGCAACTCCCCCGCGCCCGCCTGCCAAACAATCCTGTTGTGATCCCGCTAAGCCCCAATTCGTCTTGTCTACACAAAATGTGACCAGCATCACATTCCGTCATCCAATGCGTGTAGACTATTTCCGTACGGCCCGCCGGAGCCAGTACAGCTCCGTGCGAATAGGGGAAGCCGGATGCCTCTGAAGCTGAAGATCAACAACGTCGTCAAAACTGTGGATCTGCCGCCCGAAACGCCGCTGCTGTGGGCGCTGCGCGACACGCTGGACCTGAAGGGCACGAAGTACGGCTGCGGAATCGGGGCCTGCGGAGCCTGTACGGTCCTGCTGGATGGCAATCCGGTGCGCTCCTGCCTGACCTCCGTCGGCTCCGTCGGCAGCGGGTCCATCACCACCATAGAGGGCCTCTCACCCGACGGCACTCACCCTGTCCAGGTGGCCTGGGAGCAGCTCGACGTACCCTCGTGCGGCTACTGCCAGGCGGGCCAGATCATGTCCGCCGTCGCTCTGCTGGCCCACACCCCCCATCCCACGGACGCCCAAATCGACAACGCAATGGACGGCAACCTATGCCGTTGCGGAACCTACTTGCGCATCCGTCAGGCTATCCACCACGCCGCTGCAGCACCCGCCGCAACCGCCCACAAGATGCCGGAGTCACACTCATGAATCTCGCTCCCAACTCTCTCTCTCGGCGAAGCTTTTTGCAGATCAGTGCATTGACCGGCGGAGGCCTTGCCCTCGGCTTCTTCGATCTTTCCCACGCCCCCGCGCAATTCGGCGCACCTCGGGCCGACCTCTCGCCAAACGCCTTCATCAAGATTGCCTCCGACGGCGCCATTACCATCATGGCCAAGTCCCCCGAGATCGGCCAGGGCGTCAAGACCATGCTTCCCATGATGATTGCTGAGGAGCTCGACGCCGACTGGAGCCGTGTACGCGTCGAACAAGCCGACCTCGACGATGCCCTCTATGGCGGTCAGTCCGCCGGAGGAAGCACCTCCACGCAGAGCAATTACCTGCCCATGCGCCGTGTGGGGGCCGCATGCCGCCAGATGCTGGTCTCGGTCGCCGCCACGCGCTGGGCCGTCCCGGCAACCGAATGCACCACCTCGCTGGGCCGCGTACTGCACAGCGGCTCGGGCCGTTCCTTCGGTTACGGCGAACTGGCGGATGCCGCCGCCAAGCTACCCCCGCCCAGCCTCGACTCCATCAAGCTCAAGGACGCCAAGGACTTCCACATCATCGGAAAACCCCAGGCAAACGTCGATAACCACTCGATCGTCACCGGTAAGCCGCTCTTCGGAATCGACTGCTCCGTCCCCGGAATGCTCTACGCCGTCATCGAGAAGTGCCCTGTCTACGGCGGCAAGGTTAAGACAGCCAATCTCGACCAGATCAAGAAGCTGCCCGGCGTCCGCCACGTCCTCATCCTCGCGCCCTCCCCATCCACCGCTGGCGGGGCCGTGGATACCACCACCGAGCCCGGTACTGCCATTGTGGCCGAAGGCATGGAGCCCGGCGTCGCCATCGTCGCCGACACCTGGTGGCAGGCCCAGTCCGCCCGCAGCGCCCTCAAGGTCGACTGGGACTTCGGCGCCGGCGCCTCTCAGAGCAGCGAAAAGTTTGCCGCACGCGCCGCCGAACTGCTCAAGGCCCCTCCCACCGACACGCTGCGTACCTACGGCAACGTGGACGCCGCACTGAGTTCTGCGGCCAAGGTCGTCGAGGCCACCTACGCATATCCTTTCATCGCCCACATGACCATGGAGCCGATGGATACAACCGCATCCTTTAAGGACGGCAAGCTGGAGCTGTGGACCACCAGCCAGTCGCCCGGCGGAGGCCGCAGTCAGGCAGCCCGCGCCGTGAACATCCAACCCAGCGACATCACGGTTCACCAATGCCGCATCGGCGGCGGCTTTGGCCGGCGCCTGCAGAACGACTACCTGGTAGAGGCCGCATGGCTGGCCAAGCAGATCAACGGCACTGTCAAACTGCTCTGGGCACGCGAAGACGACGTCACCCACGACGCCTACCGGCCAGGAGGCACTCATCTGCTCCGCGCCGGACTCGACGCGCAGGGCCATCTGATCGCATGGCGGCAACACCTCGCTACCTACGGCGAGGGATCGCGTCTCGCCTCTTCCGCAGGCATGGACGCCACCGAATTCCCCTCCGGCCGAGTCCCCAGCTACGGGCTG
This sequence comes from uncultured Acidobacteriaceae bacterium, assembly GCA_963834805.1. Lineage (GTDB taxonomy): Bacteria > Acidobacteriota > Terriglobia > Terriglobales > Acidobacteriaceae > Edaphobacter. Next base: position 460,843 of record CAWIDB010000007.1, on the reverse strand, counting down.
TATACCTCCGCCCAACCCCTGATTCTGCGCACCGGAGCGCTGCGCGCCCCCGGCCACAACGCCTACGCATGGGTCATCGAGGGCTTCCTCGACGAGGTGGCCTCCGCCGCCGGTCGCGACCCGCTCGAACTCCGCATGGATATCCTCAACGCAACCCCGGTCCCCATGGCAGCCGAAGGAGGCCGCCGCGGCGGTGCAGACTCGCTCAACGCCGACCGCCTCAAGGGAGTGCTGCAACTGGTCGCCGAAAAATCCGGCTGGGTCAAACTCAAGTCGACCAAAGGTCACGGCTACGGTCTCGCCTGCCACTACTGCCATGCAGGATACTTCGCCGAGGTGGCCGAGGTCACCGTCGACTCCGCCAACAAAATCACCGTCAACCGCGTCTGGGCCGCCGGTGATGTGGGGAACCAGATTGTCAATCCCTCGGGCGCGGAGGCGCAGGTTGTCAGTTCCATCGTAGATGGCATGAGCCAGATGCAGCATGAGATCACCCTCGTCGATGGCCGTGTGCAGCAGTCCAACTTCTCCGATCACCCGGTGCTCCGCTTCAAACAGGCCCCGCCGGTCGAACTCTTCTGGCGCTTGAGCGAGTTTGGCCCCACCGGCCTGGGTGAACCTGCCCTGCCCCCCGTCCTGCCCGCCATCGCCAACGCTGTCTTCGCCGCCACCGGCAAGCGAATCCGCACCCTCCCCATCGCCCGCAGCGGCTTCAGCTTCGCTTAACCTCGCACCCCACCCTGGCCCACAAGCCGGTCCTGTCACTTGCCCATGGCTGCCATGCCTCGCATGATACTGAGCACGGCAGGCCCGAGCAGCACCAGGAACATACTGGGGAAGATGAACAGGACCAGCGGAAAGATGATCTTGACGGTCGTCTTTGCGGCCTTCTCTTCGGCCAGTTGACGCCGTTTGAGGCGGATGTTGTCGCCGAAAGCGCTCAGGGCGCGGGCGATGGGCGTGCCGAAGCGCTCGGTCTGCACCAGCATGCCGGTGAAGGCGTTGATGTCAGGCAATTCGCTGCGCGTTGCCATGTCCGTCCATGCCTGGATGCGTGGTTTTCCGGCGCGCTGTTCGCGGTTGATCTGCAACAGCTCTTCGGTGATCTGGGGATGACTGTTGCCCAGTTCCTGCCCCACGCGCAGCAGGGCCTGGTCGATACCCAGCCCGGCATCCACGCAGATCACCAGCAGATCGACGGCATCGGGAATGCTCCTGCGGATCTTCGCGCGGCGGCGCTTCACCAGGCGGGTGAGCGCGATGTTGGGCGCTATGAAGGCGCCCGCCGGCAACGCAATCATCCAGAACCCGCGGTCGAACGGGATGAAGGAGCCAGCCAGTAGAGCAAGCAGGGGAAGAAGGATGCGCGAGGTCGTATAGAGGTCGGCGGGCAGCGTGCCTTTGTATCCGGCGTTGGCCAGGCGTTCGGGCAGCACTGCGTCGGCGGCCAGCCCAAGGCGCGCCCGCACCCAGCGAACCACTGCCATGAACTTGCGCCCTGCTTTGTTTGCCATGGGAACGCTTCGCCGAAAGCGCCCGCCGTGGCCGGTGATCTCACGGATGCGCTGCGCGGCGGCGCGTGATGTCCTGGTGAAGAAGAGAAAAATGGCGAGGGCCAAGGCTAAAAATATCGTTGCGCCGAAGGTGAAGTAGAAGAGTGGAGTCATGACGAAGATTCAGACCTTTACATCGACGATCTTGCGGATAATAAGGCCGCCCAGAACAATAAGGACCCCGCCGGCATACAGCAGCTTCTGCCCGGTGGGATCGTGGAAGAGGACGGACGAGTAGCCGGGGCTGACGATGTTGAGCAGGGCCAGCATGATGATCGGAAGCAGGCCTAGAATCCAGCCCGTCAGGCGTCCCTGCGCGGTGTGGGTGCGGACTTCGCCTTCGATGCGTACGCGATCGCGGATGACATGCGCGGCGCGGTCTAGTATCTCGGTCAGGTCGCCTCCCGTCTCCTTCTGCACCAGAATGGCGGTGATGAGAAACTGCAGGTCGCGCGATGGAATGCGAGCTCCCATCTGCAGCAGAGCGTCACGAAAGTGCAGGCCCAGCCGCTGTTGTTTGTACACCTGCACGAACTCGGAGGAGAGCGGCTCAGGCGATTGCTCGGCGATCATCTCGATGGAGGAGTTCATCGAGTGGCCGGCGCGCAGCGAGCGGGCCATCAGATCGATGGCGTCGGGCAGGGCCGTGTTGAACGCCTTCAGGCGGCGGCCGCGTTTCATCCGCAGCAGGACGTAGGGGATGACGGCGCCGGCCGCAGCTGCGGCGCTTACAAGCGGAATCGTGTGCAGGAAGAGATAGCCGAGCAGGCCGCAACCCAGCGCCGAACCCGCGCAGGCGAGAACGATTCCTCCGATGCTCATGCTGCTGTCGGCGTGGACCAGCAGCACCTGGAGCTTCTTCGCGAAGGAGTAGCGCTGAAGGAAGTCGCCCAGGCGTATGACGTAGTTCCGTTCCCCTTCTGCCTCCAGCTCCGCTCCGCCGATGCCGGACTTCTGGGCCTGGATGGAATGCCGAATGGTCGTCAGGCGCACCTGAGCGGATTTGCTCGATGACGTGGAGCGCGTGCCGAGCATGAGGATGGCGAAGCTGAGCAGTAACGCAAGAAGAAACGTGATGGCCGGCAGGCTCATGGTGTGTGCTCCCTCGCTTCCTCCGCTCTATACCTCGACCGAATGGTCCAGCAGGTTGAGGCCGAGCGGGATTCCGGCGGCCTTCAGCCGTTCGCCGAACTTGGGCACGATGCCGGTGGAGTGGAAGCGGCCTTTGACGTTGCCGCTGGGGCCAAGCCCCAGCTTCTCGAACAGGTAGATGTCCTGCAGGCTGATCACGTCTCCGCTGGTCCCCGTGATCTCGCTGATGTGGGTGACGCGGCGCGAGCCGTCGCTCATGCGCGAGACCTGCACGATCAGGTCCACGGCCGATGCGATCTGGGCGCGGATGGCTGCCGCCGGCAGGGTGATGGAGCCCATCATGGCCATGGTCTCGATGCGCGCGATCGCATCCCGCGGATTGTTGGCGTGAATGGTGGTGATGGAGCCGTCGTGGCCGGTATTCATCGCCTGTAGCATGTCCAGGGCCTCTTCCCCGCGCACCTCGCCCAGGATGATGCGGTCGGGCCGCATGCGCAGCGCGTTGATCACCAGCTCGCGCTGGCGAATGGCGCCCTTGCCCTCCAGGTTGGGAGGGCGGCATTCCAGCCGCGCGACATGCTCCTGCTTGATCTGCAGTTCGGCGGAGTCCTCGATGGTCACGATGCGCTCGGCGTCGGAGATAAACCCTGAAAGCACATTGAGAAGCGTGGTTTTGCCCGATCCTGTGCCGCCGGAGACCACAATGTTCAGGCGCGCGCGCACCGCGCTGCGCAGGGTTTCCAGCATCTGCGGAGTCAGCGATCGGTAGCGCAGAAGATCGTCCGCGGTCAGCGGCGTCGAGCCGAAGCGGCGGATGGAGAGCAGCGGGCCATCCACCGCAAGCGGAGGAATCACAATGTTGACTCGCGATCCGTCCAGCAGGCGCGCATCCACCATGGGCGACGACTCATCGATGCGACGGCCAACCGCCGAGACGATCTTGTCGATGATGTGCATCAGGTGGGCCTCATCCTTGAAGACGATGTCGGTCTTCTCGATCACGCCGCGCCGTTCCACATATACCGTCTTGTAGGTGTTCACCAGGATGTCGCTGACCGTTGGGTCGTGCAGCAGCGGTTCCAGCGGTCCCAGGCCGAAGACCTCGTCCAGTATGTCCTGCGCAAGATGGTCGCGGTCCAGCGTGCTCAGCGGCGCGCTCTGTTCGCCGATCAGTTGCAGGATCACGGCAAGCAGGCGCTGGCGCCCCCCGATCTCGTCGGACTGGATGGCAGAGAGCTTTTCCAGGTCCATGCGCCGGATCAGTTCGTGATGCACGGCGGTCTTCAGCGATTGGCGCGCGCTATCGTTCAGGACCGCGGTGACACGGGCTTCGCTGGGGACCGCGGGGAGGGCCGGAGGAGTCATGTACATCGATACTTCAGCCATTGCCAATACCTCGTAGCATCACAAGCCCGTTCCTGGTTCGGTTAAGAGTGCAGGAAAGAGAAGAGCCCCTTCTTGGCCGCCGCAGGCTCCGATGCATTGGTCCCGTTGACAATCTGGTTGGCCCAGCGGGAGATCGCCTGGTTGAACTCGGAGCGGCGCTGTGGCGGAATGGGTTCACCATCGTTGATCGCGCGAAGCAGCTCAAAGTAATTGTTGGGAACGGCCACCGAGATGGGGAACCGCACGGTCTTCTCGATCTGCTCGGGGGTGACGGAGTCGCTGGCGGTGGAGCGGTTGACCACTAGGCGCAGCTTGTTGGTGGAGGATTCGCTGAGCGACAGATGTTCCACCATGCGGGCCAGGTCGCGCAACGATGCGACGTCCGGCGTCGAAACGATGTAGACCTCGTCGGACTGTTCTATGAGAGCGTTTCTGGAGTCCTGGTACGAAGCCGAGGAGTCGATCAGTACGTAGTCGTATTCGCGGCGCAGAAAGTCCATGACGCGTTCAAACTCGTGGCTCGTAACCTCGTGCGGGCTTCCCGACAACTCAGGCGACGCAATGATATCCAGGCCGCTTCGGTGGCGGACGATAAAGCCATTGAGAAGCTCGGCGTCCAGCCGGTCGGCGTTGTGCAGCAGCTCTTCAAAGTGGTACTGCGTGTCCTTGAGGCCCAGGTACAGGGCGACGTGGCCAAGCTGCTGCTTGTGGTCGATCAGCAGCACCTTCTTGCCGTGCCGGCGGACCAGAAAAATCGCCAGATGGACTGCCAGCATGGTGGTCCCCACGCCGCCCTTGGCCCCGAAGAAGCAGATCACGCGTCCCAAGCTGCTCTGCGCGTTGGGGTCAACCGACAGTACGTCGTTGTAGCGGTTGAGCGATGCAATAAGGTCGTTCAGGTTGACGGGCTTGGTCAGAAATTCGGTGCATCCGTTGCGAACGGCGCGCAACAGAATCCCGGCATCCAAACGGGCGCCGACGCCGACAATGCCGATATTTTTGAGGAATATCTGATGCAGGCGCTCGGTGGTCTCGATGGCGAGTTCAGGGTCGCGATCGAAATCGATGAGGGCAACGCAGGAGGAGGCGTTCTTCAGCGCCGGAGAAAACTGTGGCCGCTTCTCGGCGGTAATGTAGTCGCGAAACTCACCCGCAAAGTGCGCGCCGGAGATATTGGCCGCCGCGGTGGCCGCCTGCACCACCTCCGCATCCGCGCAGACGCTGAAGATGGCCTGCGTGGAATACTCCGGGGAGTTTGCTTTGCCCGTCATGGCTGGTCCGTTCGCGCCGCGGGCGCGGGTTGCGTTTGCGGCGGTGCAGCGGAGACGCCCCCGTTGGGCTTGTTGTGCGCCCCTTCGTCGAAAGCATTGGGGTCGAGGTTGGGCACCGCCATCTTGGGCTGCTCCGGCGGCGCCGGCGGGGTCGTGGCTAGAGGATCGACCACCGTCGCGGTGACGATGATGACCAGTTCCACCACGGAGTGGTTGAAGTTCTTCGAGCGGAAGAGATCGCCCAGAATGGGTATGCTCGAAATCCCCGGCATCTTGCTCATGATCTCGGTGGTGCGGTGGTCCAGCAGGCCGGAAACGATGAAGCTCTGCCCATTCTGGATCTCCACCTCAGTCTCGGTCTGCCGCGTGGAGAGCGCCGGAATGGTAAAGCCGGAGATGGTGACCGCGTTGGTATAGTCCAGCGTGCTCACCTCGGGCGAGAGTCTGATGCGGATGGAACCGTCGGCATTGACCGTCGGGGTGAAATCGACCTTCACCCCGTAGGGACGGAACTGGATGGTGACCGCGGTGGAGTTCGCGGTCCCGCCCTGCACCACGGGAAAGGGAAATTCGCCGCCGGAGAGGAAGCTCGCGGGCAGACCGCTCAGCGTGGTCAGGGTCGGCTCGGCCAGCACTTGCAGAATCTGCTTCTGTTCCAGGTCCTTCAGTGTCAGCCCGACGTTCAGTTTGGCGTTGTACAGAAAGATGTTGAGCGGATCGCTGACAGAAAGCGAGGAACCGCTGCCGGTAGCGCTGGAGCTGAACTGCTGGGTCGAGGTCCCAATGGCGGTGCGGCCTCCCGCAAAGATGTTGACGCCCAACTGGTCCAGGCGTGTGCGATCCACCTCCACAATGCGCAGCTTCAGTTGCACCTGCTTGCCATGCACCGGAACCACGAACAGGGAGTTGACCACGTCCTTGGCATACAGCGAAGCCATCTTGAGGGCGGCGTCGGAGGCCGCGTCGGTGGCAACCGATCCGGTAAGAAAGACCTTGCCTTCGCCGGTATCGACGTGGATCTGCGAACCGGGAAAGGCCGCATCGAACGAGGCGCGCAGGGCCTCGGGATCGAGGTCCGCGGAGACTGTGTACATGCGGTGGCCGCCTGTCTCGTCCCACAACACCATGCTGCTGACGCCCGCTGTCTTCGCGGTCAGCACAATCTCGGTCGACCCCGAAGTGTAGGTCTGCAGCACGACCGGGTTACCAACGTAGATGCGGCGCAGAGGCACGGCCGAGGTAAGCATCACCGACCTGCCTACCGTGATATGCAGTTGATCGATGGAGGCAGAAGAATGGATGGCAAGCGGCGCCAGGGCTTCATTCTGCGTCTCGGCGATGGGCTGGACAGCATCGGCGCGGCCCTGCCCAACTGTACGATCCAAAGCGCCGAAGCCAAGCAGCACAAGTGCAAGCGCGGCGACACGGCCTGGCTTGTTCCAACTCAGGTTGACTGGGTGCGGCTTGGCTGCCCCTCGCTTGGCTGGCTGTATGATTCGAAGGTTCATTGCGCGCCGCCTCCAAGTACGGTTTCGATCTCCGGATGTTTCGCGGGTGCCGGAGTTGCTGCGGCAACCGGCTGTATGACGGTGCGCGCCATGGCGGGCGCCTGGCCGGAGAGTTGCGACAGCAGCATCGGGGCGGCTTCGCTGCGGCTGGTGTCCGCTCCGTTGCGCAGAACAAAGTGGATCACGCCCTGGTTGCTGGCCAGAACTGCGCGCTCCGCCTGCTCCGGATTCAGTAACAGCGTCACCACCGTTACGTCCGATGTCTTGCCTGTGGGGTCGGGTTCCAGTTGGTGGCCGGCAGCCAGCACCACGGCGTCCTGCAATACGGTCGCGGTAATTGAATCGGGTGAGACGTCCGAGTGGTAGGTCACAAGCACGTCAAGATGTGAGCCGGGAACCAGAAATCCGGCAACCCCTACCACCTCGTCGGAGCGCAGCGCAACCGCGCGCATGCCGTTCGGGATTTTGCTCGCTAGACCGGTGCCGGAACCTGGGGCAGACAGGTCGCTGTCCAGAATGGGCTGGCCCTTGGCCAGCGGAAACAGGACCTCGCGGCCAACCGCCGCGGAAATCTGGGAAAACGCGCCCTCGATGGGGTCGCTGCCCGGCCAGGCCACAAGCTCCAGGTCGCCGGACTTCAGCACTTCGCCCGCAAGCAGCACGCGCGACGGCGCAGCGTACTGGGCGTCAGGCAGCTTCTGCGGGACGGCCGGTGCGGTCAATCTTCTGGAGACAATCCAGGTGCATAGAATGGAGACAACCAGCGCGAGCGTGAGGGCGATGAGAATGCGTTTTGTCTTCATGGATGCGCTTTCCACGCCAGGGTGCAGAGGGTGAACAGGCATCCAGCCGCAATGGGCAGCGCAAAGGGCAGGCGAAGTGTGCGCGCATTGCCCAGGTTCAGCTCCGGGTGCGGCTTAAGGCCCTGACGCCCATGATGCTGCAGCAGAGAGGCAACGTTGTGTATCGTCTCGCGCAGGCGCCCGTGGAAGAGGCTGACGGCAAGCGCAAGCACACCGCCCGCCAGTGCCGTCGCGAGGATGACCAGAGGCAGCGGGGAGAGCCCGGCAATGCATCCAACTGCGGTCATCAGCTTGACATCGCCCGCGCCCATGCCTCCGGCCAGAAAGAAGACCAGAAAGATGCCTCCCGCGATCGACCCGGCAAGCGCCGAGTCTCCCAGCCCGCGCCAGCCTACGTAGACCGCGTGCAGCATGAGACCGGCGACGATCGCAGGTCCGGTTAACAAATTTGGAATTCTGCGCTGGCGGACGTCCGTTACCGAGCCGATGCCTGCGCACAGCAGAGAGCCTCCGGTAAACATCAGTTGCTGCTCATAAATATCCATGGAGGACTCCACGGTGCGTGTAGCGCAAACCTGGTCTCGACGCGGTAAACAGGAGGGAACAGACCGCCCGGCCCCTACTGGCGGTTGCCAATATGGGCGGGGAGAGGTGACGCAACACGTTACACCGTGACGCGTCGCCGCGTGCAATCTCCGTGTCCGGGTATTACCGCGGCATCCTGCCGGTTATGCCATTGCGTTAGTAAGGCTGGTGCCAACCGAGTTGAATGCGTTGCCGATCTTGCCCGAGAGGCCGGTCATGGCGACAACCGCGCCCAGACCGATCAAACCCGCAACCAGCGCGTATTCAATCAGGTCCTGGCCCGATTCGTCTTTCATAACGGATGCAAATACTTGCTTGATGTTCTTCATATTGATCTTTCTCCTATGGCGCTGCGTGATGGCCCCGAGTCCGCAAGTCTCTTGCATTCACTCTCAGCCGATTCAATCTCTGATCCTTTTATCGGATCGCATGGTAAAAGTATGAATTCAGGGGTTGACTCGGCTCACTGTTTACCTTGCGGACTGCGTTCCAATATGGGAAGAAGTCGTACAGCCAGGGCCACCGCGCACACCGGTATCCGCCCGCCGCAGGCGCGCTCAATCCGCTTCGTTTTCTCCGCGTCCCCACTCGTAATCCGGCGTTCCCGTCTTTCCGCAGTACTCGGGACTACTTGGGGAGGTTGCTGAGGGTAGGCGGCGGGGGAGCTAGAATATCGGCGGAGGCGCCCGTGGCAACACCGTCCAACTGGGCCTGAAAGACGATGAGCTGCTTGATCGTATCGTAGGAAACGCCGAGGGAGATCGGGCGGCCGTTGACCACCAGCGTGGGCGTCTGGTCGATATCAACGTCCGCGGCCAGTTTGATGTCGGCGTTCACAATGTCCTTGGTGGCCTGCGTGTTGGCGCATGCGGCAATGGCATCGCCGTCCAGGCCCGCACGCTGGGCGGCGGCCCGGAGCAGTGTGTCGTCCGTGGTTGGAGTCAACGCTTCCTGAGTGTCGAAGACGCCTTCGGCATACTTGAAGAAGGCCGCATCCGACTGCTTCTGGGCGCACACGCCGTAGGCCGCCGCCTTGAACGAAGAAGGATGAATGCTGACCAGCGGGAGTTGCTGGAAGACAACGCGGGCTGCAGGAAAATCCTTGACGATCTGGTCCATCGTGCTCTGCGCCACCTTGCAGAACGGACACTGCAGGTCGGCGAACTCGACGATCATCAGGTCCTTGCCGGCAGCTCCACGAGCGGCCCCATTGGCTCTCGCTTTCAGCAGATCGCGCGTTTCGGCGTATGGGGTTGCGCTGAAGTAGACCAAGGATGGCCCTTCAATGATGTGCTTGCCGTCCGGGGTTATGTATAAGACGATGGCCTGGGTCTTGGGGGCCGGACCCAAGTTCGCAATGTAGACGACAACCTTGGTGACGTTGGGCGCCTCCGTGGGCTGGATGGCCATCACTCTCCACACCCGGTTGGGATCGTAACCCCACACCTGTTTGAGGAAGGAGTTCATCGTCTCCACCGTGGGCGTTGCAACGGTAAAGTCCTTCGGGTCGGCCATGGGAAGCGGATCGACCATGGCGGGCACGGGGGGTTGAGGGACGGGAGGAACAGCCAGATACGGGGCCTTCTCCGCGGGGGCAGAGGGTGCGGCGGGGGGGGTGGGCGCGGCGACCGGAGCCTGCGCCAATGCCGCGGCTGCGCCCATGCTGAGGGCGATCGCCAGCGCTGCCGGGACCCAACCTGAAACTGAATTCCTAGCTGAACCTGTGCTCTTCAATGTAGTTGCCTTCTCCTATGCTTGCATCTGTGTTGTTCGCATCCTGTTCATTCTACCGGGAACCGCGCGTGGGTGTGCAAGGCTCGCCTCCATCCGGTAGTGGGTCAGTTTGAAGTCCGGGTCGAACGCAGTTACCTATAACCCCGTTTTGCCGGAAGTTCGATGCCATGCGGAAGGGTGACCGGCGACGAAGCTCGTCACGTCGTCACCCTGCGTGTGGCTGTCCGCGGACGGATGGGATTTAGTGGCGCAATAGCGAATTTGCCTTCGATGCTCACGGGGAGGGATAATCCGGGCATAGAACGATAATCGGACAAGTGCCGGTGTGTGACGGGCAAATCTCCCGCGCGGCTAATCCTAAGGAGAGAGCATGTCATTACAAGTCAGAGTTCTGACGATTGGTGCGATGGCACTTCTGGCAATGCCGACTGCGTTTGCGCAATATGGCGGTGCAGCGGTGGCGATGCTAAATAGCAATGATGCTGGGATCGTGCTGGGCCAACCTTGTTTCGCGATCCTGAGGATTACTGATGTGCCGCCAGTTGGTAACGGAGCCAGGGCAACTACGATTAAGGTGGAACGGAAGTGGCGTGACTCGCAGGGACGGTTCCGTATGGAAACAGCCAGAGTTACGGAGGGTCAGGAGCCAGTCTTTCAGGTCGCGACGATCCTCGACCCGGTAAAGAACACCATCACGACCCTGAACCTCGAGGACAAGACGGCAAGCATCGTGGACCTTCAACCGGGGCAGTTGCATGCCTGGGCCGATCGGGACGCAAAGCCTTTACTGGCTATGCCAGGCGTAGACGTAAAGGTGGAGCACCTGCCCGGAAAGACGATTGATGGCGTAAATGCATTGGGCAGACGGGTGACGCGGACGAGGCCACCGGGCACAGTTGGCAACGATAAGACCATCGTGAGCGTGAGTGAAAGCTGGGTGGCGGATGACCTGAAGATTCTGCTGGCCAGTTCGATGGACGACCCACGCACAGGTAAACAAACGGGCGAAGTGACGCATCTGGAGCGGACTGAGCCGGATGCGAGCCTGTTTCAGGTTCCGGCGGGCTACACCGTGACAGAGTCTGTGGGCCGCCCCATGCAGCAGGTTGTGGTCCACCAATAATCAGAGTCGAGCGAGAAATTCCGATGCTGTCAAAGACGAATCCGTCGGTAGCGTGGATATGCGCGGTGTGCATGGCCATGGGATCCGCTGCCATGGCTCAAACTCCGGCACCGTGTACGACGCCAGTGGGGTTGGGAGCTTTATCGCTTGCGGAGATTCCGAAGGTTGGTGCCCCATACAGTGCTACCGTGACGACGACACAGGATAAAAAGCTAGCGGATGGGAGCGTTGTTCACGGCTCAGTGACGACATATCAGGCTCGCGTGCGACAGGAAGAACGTGGGAGAAAAGGTCACTGGGTTGCCAGCCAGGCTCGGACGGCGAGCGTCACCCCGTCCTCCAGATAATGGTGTATGACCCCGCGAAACAGACCACGATCTCGTGGAAGGTGGACGATCCCGCCAAGGTTTATCGTTCCTTCCATACAGCGCCGGTTAATCTACCCCCCCCGCAAAAACGGATGCGAAATCCGAAGCTGAAGCGCGCCGTGCGATGGAGAAAATGGGAATTCACACGGAAGACCTCGGAAGCAAAACCATCGCAGGCGTTGTTGCCAAAGGCACTCGGACTGTCCAAACGGTTCCGGCCGGCCAGGCGGGAATCAGTCAGCCGATTAAGATCGTGAATGAAATATGGATATTCGAGGATTTGGACTTGTGGATGTTGAGCATAGATGACAATTCTGCGACTGGAAAGACGACCACCGAGGTGGTGGATTTGAAACTGGGTGAACCGGATGCCTCGCTGTTTTCACCACCGCCTGCGGACTACAAACTTCAGGAGCATGGTGCGAAGGCTCCAGCTACGGCAGGAACGCAATAAGTCGCCGGGCTTGATGGGCCCCGTAATTCTTGTACCAAATCAAATGCTGGTCATCGGCAGATTTGAACCGCCTGCAAAGTCACATTTTCGGAAACTTCAGTCATTCAATTCAAATTGACCCACTACCCTCCATCCGGCGATCCGTTCCCTGGCTACAGTTCTACCTTGACCGCGATGGGAAAACGGCGGCCGCTGCCGAAGGACTTGGGCGTGACTTTGAGCACGGGCGCGGCCTGCTGGCGCTTGTATTCGCTGCGTTCGACCAGGGAAAGAACGCGCCGCACAAGGGCAATATCCACCGGCTGGCCGGCGGCCTTCCCCTCGGCGACGATCTGCTCTGCCGAGGCATAGCGCTCCACATAGGCCTCCAGAATCGGGTCGAGCACCTCGTAGGGCGGCAGCGAGTCGGTGTCGCGCTGGCCAGGACGCAGCTCGGCCGAGGGTGGTTTTTCCATGGTTGCCCGGGGTATCACCTCGCGCTCGCGGTTGGCGTAGCGGCCCAGCGCATAGACCCGCGTCTTGAAGACGTCGCCAATCACCGCCAGCGCGCCCACCATATCTCCATAGAGCGTGCAGTAGCCGGTGGCCATCTCGCTCTTGTTGCCGGTGGTCAGCACCAGTGCGCCAAACTTGTTGGACAGTGCCATCAGCAATCCGCCACGGATGCGCGATTGCAGGTTCTCTTCCGCCAGGCCGAAGGGCGTTCCCGCAAACAGCGGCTGCAGTGTGCTCTGGTATGCGCCGAAGACATCTTGGATGGCAACCAGTTCGAAGCGGATGCCCAGGTTCACCGCCAGGGCGCGCGCATCGTCGATCGATCCGGCCGAGGAAAACTCGCTGGGCATGCCCACTCCGAGCACGTTCTCCGCGCCCAGCGACTCCACCGCGATGGCCGCCACCAGCGAGGAATCGATGCCGCCCGAGAGCCCCACCAGCGCCTTCGAGAAGCCGCACTTGCGCACATAGTCGCGCGTTCCCAGGACCAGGGCATTCCAGGTGTCCGCCGTGTCGCCGGATTCGGCTGTGGCGGGATTGGAGACGGCAACAAAAGTGGATTCGGTCTGCGCCAGGCTGGCCGCGATTGGCCGCAATGCGCCCGTATCGAAGACGACCAGGTCTTCGCGGAAGGATGCCGCCTGCGCCACGACTTCGCCGTTGGGAGCCAGCACAATCGACGACCCGTCGAAGACCAGTGAGTCGTTGCCTCCGACCTGGTTGACCATCGCCACAATCGCGTTGTGGCGGCGAGCCAGTACGGAGAGCATGCTGCGGCGCAACTGCGGCTTGCCGCACCAGAAGGGCGAGGCGGAGATGTTGAGGATCATGCGCGGGTGTACGGCCAGCGGATCGGGCAGAGCGCGCCATTGGCGCATCAACTCGTCGATCGGGTCCACGGCGTAGAGGCGGCGTCCCCAAAAACCCTTGTCGTTCCACGCGTCCTCGCATATGGTGACGGCAAGCGGCTGGCCGTTCAGTACGGTCAGGGACTGCTCCGCGGCAGGCTCGAAGTAACGCTGCTCGTCGAAGATGTCGTAAAAGGGCAGCAACATCTTGGGCTGGACGAAGCTGACCTTGCCGCCCGCGAGCAGAGCGGCAACATTGTGTGCGCGCTTGCCGTCGTACGGTCTGCCCTCCTCCGGGCCAGTGGACAGAGCGACCCCGCACAGAATCGCCGGACCGTGGGCAGTATGCACAGCAATCTCATCCACCGTCTGTCGCGCGCGGTCGAGAAACGACCTCTTCTCCAACAGATCGGCCGGCGGGTATCCGCAGACCGCGAGTTCTGGAAAGACCGCCAGCTCCGCGCCCGCCTCCGCGGCGCGCTCGGTGAAGTCGAGAATCAGCCGTGCATTTCCGGCAAAATCCCCCACCGTCGGGTTGATCTGGGCGAGTGCGATCTTCATGAGAAGGTTGTTGGTCGATGGTTGTTGGTTGTCAGTAAAGACAATCTCAGTCTACCGCCTAAAGATGTTTGGCGGGACACGGTTTTCACTTACGACCAACAACAAACAACCAGCAACCGCACTTAAGTGCCGGTCCCGCTCAGGACCACGCCGACGGTGCGCACCAGGATCTTCACGTCGAGCCACAGGCTCCAGTTCTCGACATACGCGGTGTCCAGCGAGATGTAGCTGTCGAAGGATGGGTCCTGACGCGCCTCAACCTGCCAGAGGCCGGTCATTCCGGGCAGAACGTCCAGGCGGCGCAGGTGCGACAGGTCGTACCGCTCCACCTCGGAGGCCATCGGAGGACGCGGGCCCACCAGGCTCATCTCGCTGCGCAACACGTTGTATAGCTGCGGAAGTTCGTCCAAGGAATATTTGCGCAGAAAGCGCCCAACCCGCGTGATGCGTGGGTCGTTGGCAATCTTGAAGAGGATTCCGTCGCGCTCATTCCTGCCGCTGAGGCCTTCCTGCTGTTTGTCCGCGTCGGCGCACATGGTGCGGAACTTGTAACAGGTGAAGGTCCGGCCCCTGCGTCCAATGCGTTGCCCGCTATAGAAGACGGGGCCCGGAGAGTCGAGCTTGATGGCCGCCATCAGAAGCAGCATGATCGGCAGTCCCAGCAGCATGGCCAGTGCTGCGCCCGTAACATCCATAGCGCGTTTGAGCAGGAACGTGCCCATAGGCATGTCGCGCCGGTGCAGCGGAATGGTGGGGAATTGTCCGATGTACTCCACCGGGGCGGCCCAGGCCAGGCCGTCGTAGAGGTCGGGAACTACGCGCACGTCGATGCCCAGGCTGCGCGCCTCTTCCACAATGCCAACCACCAGACTCTTCTCCGCAGGCACGGAGAAGAATATCTCGTCCACAAAAAGCGATCGGGCCAGCGAGAGGCAGTTGCGCACATCGCCGATGATGTCGCTGTCGTTGGATTCCGTCTCATGCTCGGTAAGGGCGACGAATCCCTTGAAGCGGAATCCCAGGTGGTGCAGGCTCTCCAGATGATTGCGCAGCGCATGGGCTACGCGACCCGCGCCCACAATCATCACATTGCGAGTCACCAGGCCGTCGCGATAGCGCTTGTAGACCATCTTGCGCCAGATCGCACGCCGTGTGCAGAGAAGTGCCATGGTGAGAATCACCGTCAGTACCACAATGATGCGAGAGACCATCGCCGCACGCGCTAGATACAGCGTGCCGCACAGCAGAAACCCTGCGATAAGCGTCGCCTGCACCGTCATGCGCTGTTCGTTCAGTCCGCTACGGTTCAAAATCGGCTCGTACAGTCCGTAGGACCGCATGAACACAATAAGCAGCAGGCCAAACCACGCAATATAGAGGAGCAATGCTGGCGACGTGGTATGCACCCACATTTCCATTTTGAGCCTTAATTATGAAACCTCGGATCGTCGCAAACGTCAATATTCATAGGGGTGTGAATGCGATGAAGACGCTCCGGAGGTCAATACCCAATGGGTGAGATACAAAATCGGCCTTTTCAGCTTTCCTTCAACGCCTCTCTCAAGGTCGAGTTCCAGGGTTCCCGCGTCACTTCCGACGGTGGCCTGATCCTGGTGCGCGAACTCGACGAGCGGCTCGGGTTCGGTGAATTGATCGCGCAGCATCTGACCGACTCCCGTGGAAAGAATGCGCAACTTGGCTTCGCCGACCTGCTGCGGCAATCAGTCTATAGTCGCTTGGCTGGCTACGAAGATCTCAACGACGCCGAGAGGCTGTCCCAGGACCCGACGTTCCGGCTCATCAGTTCGGAAAAGATATGGGATCGAGGCGTCGCTCTCACCTCGCGGTTGCAGAGTTTCGAGACCGAGATGCTGGCCGAAGACGCGAACTTTGCCGGGCTGGCGGGGCTCAGCCGGGCATTGATCGCGAAAGCGGAGGCGCTGGATTCAGGGTACCGCACGGTCCTGGACATGGATTCGACGGAGATTCCGGTGTACGGAGAGCAAGAGCAGAGCGCCTACAACGGGCATTTCGAATCGACCTGCTTTCACCCGCTGCTGCTGTTCAACCGCGAGGGCGACTGTCTGGCCGCCAAGCTGCGGCCGGGCAACGTGCACAGTGCGGACGACTGGGAAGAACTGCTCATGCCGGAGATCGAGCGGCAACAGAAGCTGAGCAAGGAAGTGGTGTTTCGAGCCGACGCCGCCTTCGCCAAGCCAGAGATTTACGAGGCGCTGGAAAGCCGGGGCGTGAAGTACGCCATCCGTATTCCGGCCAACGAGAACCTGGAGCGGGATGTGGCCGAACTGCTGCCGCGCCCGGTGGGGCGTCCCAGTCACAAACCGATCGTGTGGTACAAAGGCTTTCTCTACAAGGCCGCCAGTTGGACGACGGCACGGCGAGTCGTGGCGAAGGTGGAACATCATGCCGGGGAGTTGTTCCCGCGCATCGGATTCATCGTGACCAATCTGGAGACGCCGAGCCGGGCGGTAGTACGGTTCTATAACAAGCGGGGCACTGCCGAGCAGTGGATCAAGGAGGGCAAGCAGGCGGTGAAGATGACGCGGCTAAGCTGCCACCGTTTCCGGTCGAACGAGGTGCGGCTGTGGCTGAGCGTGATCGCATACAACTTGGGCAACGTGTGGCGGCGGCTGGTGCTGCCGAAGGGAGTCGAAACGTGGTCGTTGACCAGCTTGCAGCAGCGGCTGGTGAAGACCGGCGGGCGGCTAGTCAAGCACGCTCGGTACTACTGGATGATGCTGGCCGAGGGCCACCTGACGCGGCGCCTGTTCGCAAGCATGTTGCGGCGGATTCTGGCTTTGCCGCTGCCGGCCGGATAGGCGCGCAAGCCAGGCGAAACCAATCTGGACGACGGAGGGGAGTTGAGGGAGGGGTGTCTGAGAAATCGCTTCGAAATCAGGCAAATCACGGCTTTTTGGCCTGGGCAGAGGACCCGCGGGGCAGGAAGGGGGCTTTGCCGTTGGAACGAATGCGAAAAAGGTGGCGAGCCGGGCACTCAGGGGTGTATTCTTTCGTCACCGGACAAGCAAAATGGAAATCCCGGGCTAGGTGATAATGTCACGATCCAATCCGCGCAATGAGGTGCAGATGGTGAAGCGCACAACTTTCAAGAAGGCCACGCTGGAGAGTTTCGAGGCTGAATATGACGCCTCGCGTGAGGATCTTGCCCTCCAGAGCCGAGGAGCCTTCCTGAGAGCATTCCCTCTCAAGCGACTTGGGGATCTCACGGTTGACACCTATGTCATCGGATTGCAGTCTCCGACGTTCTGCTCTTATGTCGAAGCGAAGACCCGATATTGGGCTGCAATACAGGGTTCGCCAGCTTTCAAATTCGGGATTTATTTCGGCAGGACAAAATCAGATACCAAGTAAGCAATATCATTGGACTCGCAAGTTCGGAAACAACGCGGAAGAAGCATTTGCAGCGGTAAAGACTGCTTTGTTGAACCTGGTGCGTGAGGGTGCGCGGAGTGCCCCTCAATTCGTCACCATTGACAAGAATCCGTTATCGCAGATGTTCAAGGCGAAGATTCTGAGTCTGTATTTTCCTTGGCGCTTTCTTGCCGTGTGCGGCAAAGAGCATCTGGAGGTGATTGGCGGGGAACTAGGCCTTCCAGATAATGGGCTTTGGAGCGAGATTCAAAGCGGACTTATTGATGTGAAGACAGAGAATTCTGTTACAAGCGCATGGAGCAATCCAAAATTCATGCGATTCCTTGTTGACACTTACATTCCGAAGAAGCACAAGCCGCCGGAGACGATCCGGGCACCCCGAAAGAAAGTCCATCGCAAAGTAAACTTCGAGGACATACAGAATCAACGGGGAATCATCGGCAAAAGGGCAGAAGAATTCGCGCTAAAGTGGGAAAAGGACCGCCTTATCGGTGCGGGTCTCGAACACTTGATCAATTTAATCGAAGACCGGCGTGAGCGCCCCAGCTATGGATACGACTTTCTTTCACATATGACCGCCAAGCATCCTCGATTCATCGAGGTCAAGGCTGTATCGAAGCAGGGTGAACAGTATCGCTTTTTTCTGTCTGAAAACGAGCACACCGCATCATGCTCGTCGGAGCATCGGGGAGCCTATTACTTTTATCTCGTGTCTTTCGATGGTGAACGGCAACCCTTGGAGCTGACTCCGCGCCTAGCTGCGAGTTTGTATCCGGCTGCTAAGATCGCACCTGCGTCGTACACGGTGTTGGTCGATATTGGGAATTCTTCTAAAGAGAATTCCTGACAAAGAATGTGACGTTGGTTGGTATAGGTGAATGGCAATGCATGAAATTATCTGCCCGCATTGCGGGAAAGCATTCAAGATTGACGAGGCCGGATACGCGGACATTCTGAAGCAGGTGCGAGATGGCGATTTCGAGCGCCAGTTGCATGAACGGCTTGAGTTGGCTGAGCAGGATAAGCGGAACGCGGTCGAACTCGCCCAAGCAAAGGCCGCCAGTGAATCGCAAAAGGATGCCGCAGCCAAGGACGCCGAGATTCAGGCACTGAAGGCCAAGCTCGATGCCGGAGAGGTAGCACAGAAGCTCTCGATTAGCGAGGCAGTCAATACGGTAGAGAAGGATCGTGACAAGTTTAAAGGCGCCCTCGAACGGTCTGAACTTGAGAAGCAGCTTTCCGAAAAGTCTCTAAAGGACAAGTACGAGACGCAAATCAAAGATCACAAAGATACGATCGAGCGTCTTCTTGACATGAAGGCTCGCCTATCGACCAAAATGGTTGGCGAGACCCTTGAGCAGCACTGCGAAACTGAATTCAACCGAATTAGAGCGACGGCGTTTCCACGGGCATATTTCGAGAAGGACAACGATGTGCGTACAGGAAGTAAGGGCGACTACATCTTTCGTGACTCGGATGAGCTTGGAACGGAGATTGTCTCGATCATGTTCGAGATGAAGAACGAGGATGATCGCACCGCGACGAAGAATAAGAACGAGGATTTCCTGAAGCAACTCGACAAGGATCGCACCGAGAAGGGGTGCGAGTTTGCGGTTCTTGTTTCCCTGCTCGAGACTGACAGTGAGTTTTACAACACAGGGATCGTTGACATGTTCCACCGATACCCGAAGATGTACATCGTCCGACCGCAGTTTTTCATTCCCATGATCACACTGCTTCGAAATGCAGCGATGAACTCACTTCAATACAAGTCAGAGTTGGCGCTTGTTAAGTCACAAAACATCGATATCACAAACTTCGAAAACGGACTAGATGAGTTCAAAACCGCATTTGCGAAGAACTACGACCTTGCATCTAAGCGCTTCCAAACTGCAATTGAAGAGATCGACAAGTCGATTGATCACCTGCAGAAAACTAAGGAAGCCTTGCTCGGCACAGATCGAAATCTTCGTCTTGCAAACGACAAGGCTCAGGATGTGACGATTAAAAAATTGACCCGTGGCAATCCAACGATGGCTGCTAAGTTTTCAGATCTCGCGAATAAGGCTCCTTCCGATACCGAATGAGTCAGACAGTTGATCTCCGAGCCGGGTCTAGGGCACGCCAATCGACTAAACTCGATCCACGTCCAACGGGCTCTCAGCGAGGCGTCAACGAGCGCAAAATCGCCAAATCACGCGTCCACGGCTGATTAGTCCTGGCTAGTCGGCTTTGTTGGAAGTGATCGGGCGATTCAATTGCCTTGACGCGCCGTACAGAGTCAACCTCCGAAGTGCCCGAAAAGTGCTTTGCGGAAAATTCGCGGTTAGGCAAGCCGGGCGGCCTAGGTCACGCGGAGTTGAGCGGGCGCACGTACGCTTTGTACAACTCCGGATCATTATTGCGGACGTTGCCTACCCGCGGGTCCACCGGATACGCAATCATCTCCTCGGCTTCGTAGGGCCGGAGCAGGTTGAGAGGCGAGCGTTCGGGATCGTCTCGCGTCAGCCATCGGTCGTACTCGGACGGTTTGAGAATTACGGGCATCCGGTCGTGTATGGTCGCAGCAAGTTCGTTCGGCTCTGTGGTGACGATGGCGAAGCTCTGCAGCCAATCCCCGATGCAACAGGTAGGTAGGCTGCGAGAGAAGTTGCTGCCCGCTGGGAACAACCACACGAAGGCGCATCGCCAACACGGTGGCGACCAACACCGTCGCAAGGTCCAGCATGGCCCATATCAGGCTGGTTACCGAAGGACGATGAAATAGTCCTGGACGCACCGACGGCGTTACTTCGGACGCCGTCCATTTGCGGCCGGAAATGACTACATGGTCCAGAGCATCCGGCGTTGCCATAGCAAACTACCTCTCACTCCATTGACGCGTATTCTTTCCGCGTGCAGAAATCCCATGCCAATAGGCCCATCTCAGCTTACAAAACGCTAATATTCACCCTACTCTATGGGTAGGACACGGATTGAGATAAATCAATGTCCTATATTGCGACAACGGAGTAAAACGCTATGCCCCGCGCATCATCCTGTAGTTGTATTACCATACTGAAAACAAAGAGAAATATCAATAGAATATAGATTAATCCTTGGTAACCTGTGGCACGAAGGTTGCAGGCCTAGACGGGCAGAACAAGTTCGTCCATGGTTAGAAATTCCTTAAGTACGGGATCGTCGCTTCGATCCATCTCTTCCACACTGCCCCAAAAACGCACTTCCCCCTGATGCAGAAATACAATTCCGTCGGCCAGCCTGCGTGCGAATCGCATATCGTGGGTAACTACAATGCTGGTCAGGTTCAATTGCGTCTTGAGCCGTGCGATGAGGTCGCCCAGAAGATGGCCCATCAGGGGATCGACCATGGTGGTGGGTTCGTCGTAGAGGATGGCCTCGGGCTGGCTGGCCAGAGCTCGCGCAATGGCCACTGAACGCTTCATCCCGGTCGAGAGATCGCTCGGCAACTGGTCCTCCATTCCGGCCACTCCCACCATCTCCAGCATCCCGCGCACGATCTGCAGGATCTGGTCTTCTGCCAGGTCGCCTCGTTCGCGCAGAGGAAAGGCAACGTTCTCGCCCACCGAAAGAGAGTCGAACAACGCGCCGTTCTGAAAAACCATGGTGACCTTGCGCCGCACCGCCTGCAACTCGCTCTCGCTGAAGTGGGATATGTCCTCGCCGGCTACCAGAACGCGTCCCTTGTCCGGCTTGAGGAAACCCATCAGGATCTTCAGGGCGACCGACTTGCCTACGCCCGAGCGTCCCAGAATGCAAAGCGTCTCGCCCGGCAGTACGGAAAAGCTCACATCGTCCAGCACCACGAGGTCGTCAAAAGAGATCGACACATGGTCGAACGCGATGTACGGCCCCGGACGGTTGCGCCGCTCCGGCACAGCCTCGTTGGCCGCCACATTCTGCTGCGCGGCTTCGGCCATGAACTCCAGCACCGTCTCCTGCGCCTCCGCGGAGACTTCGGCGATCGTGTCGTCGAGCGTAGCTGCGGACCCTGACTCAGCGTGCAGCGAGGTCTCTCCGTCGGTCACCTTGAGCGGGTGGACCTTCTGGTCCGTTAGCTGCTCTTCTCTTGGATCAAATTCGTTGGTCGCGTCCGGTTCCGGCATAAGTCTCTCTATCATGCATCATTCATGCATGGGTAGGGCAATCTGGTCCTTACCGTTGTACTAACTAAGTGGGCGATAACCGAACCATTAACCCTGAATAAGTCCGTGCTTTGAAAGGTCGTAGCTCGTAGCCGGGGGAGACGCCACCGTTATATCTTAGTAAACCCTAATCTCATTCTTTAGTTGTTGAAGATCGGATAAGTAATATATAGATGTTCCGCCAACCCTACACGTCGCCGATAGCAGCCAGAAAACGCACAATCGACTCGATGCCGCGATGAAAGTTCGCCAGGTGGAACTTTTCGTTGGGCGCGTGCAGGTTGTCGTCGGGCAGGCCGAATCCCATCAGGACGCTGGGAATGCCCAGCTCGCGGATGAAGTCGCCGACAATCGGGATCGACCCGCCGCTGCGTATGAAAACGGTCTCCTTGGAGAAGACCGTGCGCATCGCAGCCGTGGCCGCGCGCACATACGGATTGTCGGTCGAGACCACAGTGGGCTCGCCGGAGTGGATCAGGCGCACCTCCAGCGTAATGCCCGCGGGACAGATCGCTTCCACGTATGCCTTGTAGAGCGCAAAGCTCTCCGCCGTCGTCATATCGGGAACCAGGCGCATCGACACCTTGGCCACGGCGCGCGCCGGAATCACCGTCTTGGCGCCCGCGCCGGTAAAGCCCCCCGCAATGCCGTGTACGTCCAGCGTGGGCCGCGCCCATGTGCGTTCCAGCACCGAAAATCCAGCCTCGCCGGTCAGAGCCGTCGATCCCACCTCCGTCTCGCGGTACACCTCTTCATCGAAGGGCAGCGCCTTCCAGGCTTCCAGTTCGGCATCGGTGGGCGCTGCCACGCGATCGTAAAAGTGTGGAATCCGGATGCGGTCCGATTCGTCTTTCAATCTTGCGATGATCTGTGCCAGCGCCACCAGCGGGTTCGGCGCCGCGCCGCCGTACTGGCCGGAGTGCAGGTCTGTCCGCGCGCTGCGCGCCTCAATCTCGGTATAGATCATCCCGCGCAGGCCAACGCACAGCGTCGGCAGGTCGGGAGCAAACATCTCCGAGTCCGACACCAGCGCTACATCGGCGCGCAACTCGTCCGGATGCTCGCGCACAAACGCGGCGATACCCTCTCCGCCAACCTCCTCCTCGCCTTCGACGATCACGCGGATGTTCACCGGCAGTCTTCCGCCGCCCGTCGCCAGCAGCGATTCCAGCGCCTTCACGTGCATCCACATCTGGCCCTTGTCGTCCACCGCACCGCGCGCATACAGGTTGCCGTCGCGCTCGGCCGGCTCGAAGGGCGGCGACTTCCACTCGTCCAGCGGCTCCGGCGGCTGCACATCGTAGTGCCCGTACAGCAGCACCGTCGTTGTCGGCCTTCCATTCACGGGCGCTGCATGCAGGTGGTCCGCGTACACCAGCGGATGTCCCTTGCGCTCCGCAACCACCTGGGCCGGGCCGCAGTTGGGCGCAAACACCGTCTCCGGCGTGGAGGTCTCGATCAGCCGCACGTTCTCCATGCCGATGCGCCGCAACTCTGCGGCCACAAACTCGGCGGCGCGGCGCACGTCCTCGGTCCGCTCCGGGTCGGTCGAGATCGACGGAATGCACAGCAGCGCCTTCAGCTCCTCCACATAACGTTCCCCATTCTTTTTCGCATAGGTCACTGCTGCTTCGCTCATCTTGCTCACCACCTGGTATGCAAACTTTCTATGCACTAAGCTTATGCCTCGCAGACATAACGCTATTGCAGAATCCCCTGCGCCTGCAGAAATTCCAGGCAGAGCAGCATCGCCTTGTCGGCCTCGGCCTTGGGGAAGTTGCCATGGCCGCCGCCGGGAACAATGTCCTGCCCATTCGGCACGCCCACCGCGTCCAGGGCCTTCTTCAATTGCGCGTCCTGCGTCGGATCGACCGCGGGGTCGTGGTCTCCGTTGACGATAAACGTAGGCGGCAGGCCGTGCTGGATGTAGCTCATCGGTGACATCTCCCGCGCCCGCGCCAGTACCGCCTCACTCGGCGCGGCCCAGCGTGGCCCCTGTCCGCCTTCATTCACCGCCGGGGCCACGTCCGGCCCCGAAGTCGCAGGCGCCGTGCCCGCATACGGAATCAATGGCTTCTCCAGCCCCAGCCACTGATGCACAGAGTCCGAACTGCCATGCTGGTAGATAGCCTCCGCCAGGTTCGTCGGCCCGTAAAAATCCAGCACCGCCGCGACCTTTGGCTGATCGCTGCACCCCGGCGGATTGAACGAGGCCGGTGCGTAGCCTGCCATCAGCGCGAGATGGCCACCCGCCGACGCGCCGTAGACCACCACGCGCGTAAGGTCGAAGTTGAACTTCGCTGCGTTCGCCTTCACCCACGCCATGGCGCAGCGCACGTCTCCAATGGCCGCCGGAGCGGGTGCCTCCTTGCCCACGCGATAGTCCACCGTCACCACGCTCATCCCAGCCGCCAGCAACGCGCTGAAGGTCCTATACGAACTGGGCCGGTCGCCGCGAATCCACCCGCCGCCATGCAGTTGGATCACCACCGGCGTGGGCTTCGAGGATGGTATCTGCAGCACGTCCAGATGCAGGTCCAGCGTGCCCGGCGCGGCACTGGGTGAGTTGGGAACCCGCGGCATTCCTCCGCCCGCAAGTCCAGGGTTTGGGTTCGCGCTTGGATTGCCCGGAACAGGAACATTGGCGTAGACAATGTTCCGCGTGGCCACCGGCTGCACGCTCTCCCAGTTTGCCGCGTCCATCCACGCCGGTGCGGCCATTGGGGGCTGAGCACAGACCATTGTCGCCGCCACCATGGACGCCATCTCCATCACTGCTGCCAAGTGCCATCTGCGCATCGCTCTCCCTCGTCTCTCTCGGTCTTTCCGTGGCGTTAATCGTACAGTCCGGCAGCGACGGTCTTCAAATCGCAGCGCCCTGCAAAAATGCAGCTCACAATGCTAGGATTCTTCCATGTTAACTACCAATCACTCTTCGTTCGTCTCTCGTCTCGCTCCGGTGGCCGTTCTGGCTCTTGCGTCTGCCGTATTTGCCAGTGCGCAACCGCCCGCCGGAATGCGTCCTCCCATGTCCCCTGCGGAATCCAACACCCCTCCGGATATGCCGCTCAACCCCAAATTGCCTACCGTGTTCATTGTGGGCGACTCGACGGCGCGCAATGGCGCGGACCTGGGATGGGGCGACCATCTTGCCAATTACTTCGACACCACCAAGGTCAACATCGCCAACCGGTCGCGCGCTGGGCGAAGCGCACGCTCCTATATGGACGAAGGCCTCTGGGACCGTACGCTGGCCGAGATCAAGGCGGGCGACTATGTGATGCTGCAGTGGGGACACAACGATGGCGGCGACCTGGGCGGTAATAAGCCGCGCGGCGACCTGCGCGGTGATGGCGACGCCACCCAGGACGTGCCTCAGACCTTTGGCCCCATGGCCGGCAAGACCGAGACCATCCACACCTACGGCTGGTACAACCGCAAGTACGTCGCCGATATCCAGGCCAAGGGTGCAATCCCGATGTTCCTCTCCATGACCATCATCGATGAGTGGCGGCCGGATGCGAACGGCGTCATGCATCTCCAGCGCGGGGGAGGCTTCGACGACGTGATGAAGTCCATTGCAGACCAACTGCACCTGCAATACATCGATATGGGCGGGGTGGAGGCGGACCGCCTGGAGGCCACCGGACAGGAGAAAGCCAAGCTGCTCTTCCCCATCGACCACACTCATACCAGCGCAATAGGCGCGGACCTCAACGCGCAGTCCGTGGTCATCGCACTGGAAGAGGCCAACTCGCCCCTGGTTGTCTTTCTGAAGGAAAAACTTCCTCTGCCGGCGCAAGCCTCCGCAACGGCAAAGTAAGTTGGAGCTACTAAATCCACAGGAACATTAAGTCAGATCCGCACAATATAAATCGCCAAACATAAAACAGCCTGGCATTCTCCACACAGGGAGATAGCCAGGCTGTTTCAATATTGCGCGACCGGAGCGAAGCGCCTGCTATGGCAGGGCCGCACTTCTTCTTTCTACGTACTCCAACCTATTCCACCCTGCATTCCGCCCGCTTCGCCTTACTTCGACTTAACATACTTTGGCGGAAACTTGCTGATAAGCATGGTGACTTCCTTATCGATCGCGTTGTCTTTCTTGTCCTCACTCCCGGTCACGACCGCCGGCTCCGTCACCATGCCGCGCCACAGCAGCTTGTGAGTTTGTGTGTCGTACATGTCGACGACCAGAGTGTTCAGGGGAACGTCCTGCAGCGTGGCCGCCGTATCCAGGAAGCCGCCGCTACCCCATCCCCGCTGCCAGTTGATGTCGTTCACTCCAGTGTAGAAGTTCGTGTACTCCTGCTTGTCCTGGGTCG
The DNA here is from genome assembly GCA_963834805.1 of uncultured Acidobacteriaceae bacterium. Classification (GTDB taxonomy): domain Bacteria; phylum Acidobacteriota; class Terriglobia; order Terriglobales; family Acidobacteriaceae; genus Edaphobacter. Next base: position 435,154 of record CAWIDB010000007.1, on the reverse strand, counting down.
CCTCGACGGCGGTAATCGTTACATCTCCGCCCTTTCCGGTCTCAGACATGTATCGTTGGCTCAGGTCGCGGTTCGCGGCGATGGTAATGCGCTCTTCAACGCTTGGATCGGTCGCATGCACACGGTCCCAGGTATAAGTCTTGAACTTCAGGAAGTTGACGCTGTGATCGTAATCGATGGTCACGGTCTGCGCCAGAATTGGTGTCCCTGCCATAGCAACACCAAAGAGTGTGGTTGCCAGTATTTTTACTATCGATCTCATGGGCCCTCCAGGGTTATGGGTATGAAGCTCCGATCAGTCCGATGCGGATGCTGCATCCGGTTCTGATCTGAATACGTCGCTCGACTCCAATAAGATTCAGCAGATAGGTTGTTTTTAATTCATAAAATTGTGTGCGTCCAAAGCGGGAACTCGCTCGTCTATCATCCTCTGCAAACATCGCGTAAACTTGATCTTGGGCCATCGATTGCCCAGAAAAACTGAAGGACGCCCGGTTTGCTCAATAATTTACTCGCAAAAATTTTTGGCACCAGTAACGAACGAGCGGTCAAGCGCATGCTTCCCGCGGTGCAACAGATCAATGCCCTGGAGCCGTCGATCCAGTCGCTCAGCGACGAGCAATTGCGAGCCAAAACGGCCGAGTTCCGCCAGCGCATCGCCGATGCGCTCGCCGCGGAAAATATCGATCCCGCCGAAGAAGACGCCGCCGACCGCGTCCGCGCCACTGAAAAGGCAGCGCTCGATGCAATTCTTCCCGAGGCCTTCGCCGTCGTGCGCGAGGCCGGCCTGCGCACCGTGCAGATGCGCCACTTCGACGTGCAGCTCATCGGCGGCATGGTGCTCCACGCAGGCAAGATCGCCGAGATGAAGACCGGCGAAGGCAAAACCCTCGTCGCCACCCTTCCCTGCTACCTCAACGCGCTGGCCGGCCACGGTGTCCACGTCGTCACCGTCAACGACTACCTGGCCAAGCGCGACGCCGAGTGGATGGGCAAGATCTACGGCTTCCTCGGCCTCTCCGTCGGCGTCATCGTCCATGACCTCTCCGACGAGCAACGCCGCGAGGCCTACGCCTCCGACATCACCTACGGCACCAACAACGAGTTCGGCTTCGACTATCTGCGCGACAACATGAAGTTCGACCTCAAGGACATGGTGCAGCGCGGCCACTACTTCTGCATCGTCGACGAGGTTGACTCCATCCTCATCGACGAGGCGCGCACCCCGCTCATCATCTCCGGCCCCACCGACCAGACCACCGACAAGTACGCGCGCGTCAACCTCATCATTCCCAATCTCGAAGCGGGCGAGCTGATCGAGACCATGGAGACCAAGACCTGGACCGGCGACTTCGTCGTCGACGAGAAAGCGCGCGCCATCACCGTCACCGACGAGGGATGGGAGAAGATCGAAAAGCTGCTCGGCATCGGCAACATCGCCGACCCCGAAAATTGGGACCTCAAGCACCACGTCGAGGTCGCCATCAAGGCCCATCACCTGTACAAGCGCGACGTGGAGTACGTCGTCAAAGAGGGCGAAGTCATTATCGTCGACGAGTTCACCGGGCGCCTGATGCCGGGCCGCCGTTGGTCCGATGGCCTCCATCAGGCCGTCGAGGCCAAGGAGGGCGTCTCCATCCGCAAGGAAGACCAGACGCTGGCCACCATCACCTTCCAGAACTACTTCCGCATGTACAAAAAGCTCTCCGGAATGACCGGAACGGCGGAGACCGAGGCCGCCGAGTTCGACAAGATTTACAAGCTCGACATTGTCGTCGCTCCAACCAATATGCCGATGCGGCGCATCGAGAACCCGGACGTTGTCTTCCGCACCGCGAAGGAAAAATACTTTGCCGTGGCCGACGAGATCACTCGCCTGCACGAGGTCAAGCAGCCGGTTCTGGTGGGCACCACATCCATCGAAAAATCCGAACTGCTCTCCGACATCCTCAAGCGCCGTGGCGTCCGCCATGTCGTGCTCAACGCCAAGTTCCACGAGAAGGAGGCCGAGATCGTAGCCCAGGCCGGACGCCTGGGCATGGTCACCATCGCCACCAACATGGCCGGCCGCGGCACCGATATTCTGCTCGGCGGCAACTCCGAGTTCATGGCCCGCCAGGACCTCGTCAAAAAATCGCAGGCCCGCGCCGTCTCCGCCGCCGAGGGCGCCATCTCGCCCACCGCCGGCCCCGGCATGAAGCGCTTTTACTACGCCAGTCAGGAGTTCGAGACCACCAAGGAAGCATGGGACGCGGCCATCGCCTCCCATCTCGCCACCGCGCAGGTCGAGCACGAGGCTGTCGTCGAAGCCGGTGGCCTGCACATCCTCGGCACCGAGCGGCACGAGTCCCGCCGCGTGGACAACCAACTGCGTGGCCGCGCCGGTCGCCAGGGCGATCCCGGCAGCTCGCGATTCTTCCTCTCGCTGGAAGACGACCTCATGCGCATCTTTGCGCGCGAGTGGGTCAGCACCCTGTTGCAGCGCCTGGGCATGGAAGAGGGCGTTCCCATCGAGAGCCGCATGATCTCCAAGCGCATCGAGAGCGCGCAGAAGGCCGTCGAAACCCAGAACTTCGAGTCCCGCAAGCATGTCCTCGAATACGACGACGTGATGAACAAGCAGCGCGAGGCGGTCTATGGCCTGCGCCGCCAGTTGATGGAGGGCGTCGATCAGAAGCAGCTCGTCTCTGAGGATTACGTCTCCACCATCCTCTCCAACATCCTCGACGAACACGCGCCCGAGAAGCAGCATCCCGATCAGTGGAACCTCAACGCCATCTTCACCCAGCTCTACGACGTCTTTGGCGTAAAGCTGGACCAGGGCCCCGACGCAATCGACGCAGCCTCGCTCAACCGCCACGAGCTGGGCGAGACCATCTTTGCAAAAATCCGCGCGCGCTACGACCTCAAGGAAAAAATCCTCGGCGCACCGGCCATGCGCTACCACGAGCGCATCGTCATGCTCTCCGTCCTCGACGGCCTGTGGAAGGACCACCTCCTCGCCATGGACCACCTCAAGGAGGGCATCGGCCTGCGAGGATACGCCCAGCAGGACCCCCTCGTCGCCTACAAAAAAGAGTCGTTCGAGATGTTCGAGGGCATGATGATGCAGTTCCAGCAGGACACCGCGCGTCACCTCTTCCGCATGCAGATCCTCGGCCCCGACGGCACGCCCATCGAGACCGCCGAGCAGATGCAGGCAGCCCAGTTGCTTGCGGCCCATGGCCAGCGGCCCGGCTCATCCGCGCAGGCCTCGCTGCCCTTGCAGCCATCCGGCGCGGAACACGCCCCTGTCCCCATTCACACCCGCGCCCCTTCCACCACCATCGACGAGCTGGAAAAAGAGTTTCAGCGCAAGAAGCGTCGCGAACTCGAACAGGCCCGAGCCGTCAGTTCCGCAAGCGGCGAAAACGCCGCTCCCGCCCAGCGCGTCACCGGAGAAAAAGTCGGCCGCAACGACCCCTGCCCATGCGGCTCCGGCAAAAAATATAAAAAATGCCACGGCGCCGCCGCATAAATCAGTTGTAAGTTGTAAGTTCTGAGTTGTCAGAGCATCTCATCCTTGATACCACGCCTAAATGAATTGTCATTCTGACGCGGACCCTGAGCGAAGTCGAAGGGGAAGCGGAAGAATCCCCGCATTTCACTATTTCTGAAACCACTCTTTTAAATCATCCATCAGCCTCACCGCGCCCTCGGGTGCGTCTCGTCGTAGACGCGCTGCACCTGTCCCGCCGTCAGGTGGGTGTATCGCTGCGTGGTCGATAGCCGCTCATGCCCCAGCATCTCCTGGATCGCGCGCAGGTCCGCGCCCTCCTCCAGCATGTGAGTCCCAAAGGCGTGGCGCAGCGTGTGCGGATGCACATCCGAGGCCAGCCCCCGCGCCAGCGCAATCCGCTTCACGATTCTTCCAACGCTACGCGTTGTCAATCGCGCGGTTCCGCGCATGCGCAGGTTCATCACCAGTGGTCCGTCCGTCACCAGTGCCAGCTTGCCCGCCTCGCGCAGCCGCTCCTCGCGCAGTGGCAGATACGCGCGCATCGCCATCGCAGCCTCATCCCCCAGCGGCACATAGCGCTGCTTGCGTCCCTTGCCCCGCACCAGGATTGAGTCATTCTTCCACTGAATGTCCGCCATATCGATCCCCACTAGCTCCGAGTTACGGATTCCGCAGCCGTACAGCAGCTCGAAGATCATGCGATCGCGCTCTGGCCACGCCGCACCCTCGTCCTTCGCGCCTGTCTCCATCGCATCCAGCAGGCCGTTCACCTCCTCCATGCTAGGCACGCGCGGCAGATGCTGCGGCAGCTTCGGCGTACTCACCAGCAAGGCAGGGTTCTGCGCGATCCTGTGCTCCTTCGCCATCCACCGAAACCACGATCGCACCGCCGCCAGCGCGCGCGCCGCACTCGCCTTGGTCAGCCCGCGCTCATACAGCGATCCCAGATATGCGCGGATATGCAGATGCTCCACCGCGCCAATCTTCGCCTTCGCGCCCAGCATCTCATTCAGATAATCGGCAAAATTCATCACCTCGCGCCGATACGCCCGCACCGTATGCGCGCTGGCGTTGCGCTCATTCTCCAGCATGCGAAGAAACTCCTTCGCCAGCCTCTCGAACTCGCTCTGAACCTTCCCCATCTCCGCCTCTGCTTCTGCCATTGCCTTTGCTTTTGCTTTTGCTTTTGCTTTTGCTTTTACCAACAACGTGCAACTAACAACCAACAACAGTCCTTCGCTTTCCTCTCGGATGGTGTTCCCGCAGCTCGCGCTTCAGGTGTTCCATCGCCACATGCGTGTACACCTGCGTGGTCGCAATGTCGGCGTGCCCCAGCAGCCGCTGCACGCTGCGCAGGTCGGCCCCATGCTCCACCATGTGCGTCGCGCAGCTATGCCGCAGCATGTGTGGGCTTGCCTTGTGCCCGCTCCCATCCACGTTCACCGATGCCGCCCTCACCATCTCCCACACCCACTGCCGCGTCAGCGCGTGCCCGCGATTACTCAAAAATAGCGCCCGCTGCATCCCCGTCCGCGCCAGCGACGGACGCCCGCGCTTGATGTACTCGTCCAGAGCCTCGACGGCGCGACGCCCCAGCGGAACTATCCGCTCCTTATCTCCCTTGCCGCGCACCTGCGCTCGAGCCAGGTCCAGGTGCAGGTCCTCTTCGCCCAGCGCAACAATCTCGCCCACGCGCAGCCCGCCCGCATATAGCAGCTCCAGGATGGCATGGTCGCGCAGTGCCAGCGCTGCGGCATCCCGCCCGTCGCCCTCTGTCTGCGGAGTGCGTGCCGCCGCACCCAGCCGGTCCAGCATCTGTGAAACCTCGCTCTCCGCCAGCGATTTGGGCAGCACCTTCCAGCTCGCCGGCGTCTCGATGTTGACCGTCGGGTCCTCGGCCGTGCGCTTGTCCAGCAGCAGCCAGCGATAGAACCCCCGCAGGCAGCTCAGCTTGCGCGCCACACTCCGCGCGTCCACATGGTTCCCCCGCAGCCGCGCCATAAAGTCCTTCACATCGTCTTCCACCGCCGTCATCAACAGCGCGTCCCGCCGCTCCACCTGCTCCGCAAACTGCTCCAGATCGCGCGCATACGCCTCGCACGTCGCTGGCCGCATCCCCTTCTCCACCCGCAGGTAGTCCATATACTCATGCACCAGCCGCGCGTTTCCCGCGACCTCTGCACGCTTATTGCCCGGCATCTCCGCCGCTTTCACCATTCCTTAATTATCCGCGCCGCCCGCCGCCCCGACCGCCCCATCCGCGCGCGCGCACCAATCTCGACAGCATCCTCCTCGATACATCCCCGCCATTAATATTGTCATCCTGAGCGAAGTTACCCGCGCACTCTGAGGGCAACGTAGCCGAAGGACCTGCGGTTGCATTTGTGCCGCCAGCCCTTCCGCCTTCACGCGCCTTTCGAGCACCGTATGAAGTACCGTCGAGAACGGCACGAAGTACTCACGCGCCCTTCGGACACCGTACGAAGTACCGTCCAGGACCGCACGAAGTGCCTGATAAACTCAAACCAGCATGTTTGAATCCCTCAGCGACAAACTCCAGCGTTCCTTCAAGGTCCTGCGCGGCCAGGGCACCATCACCGACGAGAACATCGCCGAAGCCCTGCGCGAGATCCGCATCGCCCTCATCGAGGCCGACGTCTCGCTCTCCGTCGTCACCGACCTGGTTGAGCACATCCGCGCCCGCGCCCTCGGCACCCAGGTCACCACCGCCCTCTCGCCCTCCGAGCAGATCGTCAAAATCGTCCACGACGAGCTCATCGCCCTCCTCGGCAAGGACACGGCGCGCTTCCGCACCAGCTCTCAGCCGCCCAGCGTCGTCCTCATGGCGGGCCTGCAGGGCGGCGGCAAAACCACCACCTCTGCCAAGCTCGCCGCATGGCTCAAGAAGTCCGGCCATCGCCCCATGCTCGTCTCGGTCGACGTCTATCGTCCCGCCGCGCGCCAGCAGCTCCGCATCGTCGCCGAGTCAATCTCCGCCCAACTCTACGAGGGCAAGCTCGACCCCGACGTTGTTCATGGCACAGACGACGTCCTCCGTCTCGCCAAGGAAGCACGTCGCGAGGCCGCCAACTTCGGCTGCGACATCCTCATCGTCGACACCGCCGGCCGCAACCAGATCGCCGCAAATTTGATGGATGAGATGGCCGCCCTCAAAAAGCTCCTCAACCCATCCGAAATCCTCTTCGTCGCCGACGCCATGACCGGTCAGGACGCGGTCGCCTCCGCCCGCGCCTTCCACTCCCTGCTCGCCCTCACCGGCGTCATCCTCACCAAGATGGACGGCGACGCGCGCGGCGGCGCGGCCCTCTCCATCCGCCACGTGACGGGTGCTCCAATTAAGTTTTTGGGAACAGGAGAACGCCCCGACGCATTCGAGCCCTTCCATCCCGACCGCATCGTCAGCCGCATCATGGGCCTCGGCGACATCGCCACCCTCCTCGAGCGCGCCGAGGAAAAATTAGACAAGAGCAAGACCGGCCAGTTCGCCGCCAAGGCCCTCTCCGGCGACGGCTTCTCCCTCGACGATTTCCGCGATCAGTTGCGTCAAATAAAAAAAATGGGCTCCATGAAGTCCATCATGAAGATGCTCCCCTCCGTCGGCCCCTTCGCCGGCATGGCGCAGGCCGTCGACAACGTCGACGAGGGCCAGTTCAACCGCATCGAGACCATCATCGACTCCATGACCGCCCGCGAGCGCCGCGACCACGAGATCATCAACGGCAGCCGCCGCAAGCGCATCGCCCGCGGCTCCGGCACCACCGTCCAGGAGGTCAACAACCTCCTCCGCCAGTACGCCCAGATGCGCAAAATGTTCAAATCCATGGGCTCCGGCGGAGCCCTCGGCGGCCTCAAAGCCCAGCAGCGCATGATGTCCCAAATGCAATCCAAACAACGCTTCGGCCGATAGATACAAAACGTGTGCTGTAGTTATGCGAAAAGCGAACTTTGCTGCGCGCTTTGGATTAAAGGAACGCTCTCCGATAGAGCAAAATTGCTAATGAATGCCTCAATCATAGGATGGCGTAAGTCTTCTGAGGCTCCGACATGGTAAAAATGCTCCCGCGTCCTTATCTGAAAATCTGATCCACCCCAAGCCCGCTGGATCGCGCTATTGGTCCTGAATTCATTGCTGTGCCAAGTAGAAAGAATGAAGTCGCATTTCAAAGAGGCCAACTGCTGAGACAACGCATCCTCATCTGCATCAGACCAAGAGTTAAAATAATCCACATGACGCCCCGCATAGGGCGGATCGGCATAGACAAAATCGTCAGGATACGTTTTGGATAAGGTTTTTCTGAAGTCTGCGACTTCAAATGTCCAGTCATCGGCCGAAGCAATAACTTTTGCGATTCGAGCTACTTGATTTGTGATTTTTGTGACATAAGGTTGTGCGAATCGCTCGGGCTTATGGCCGTAGGGAGTGTTGAACCTGCCTTTACGATTGAAACGGATGAGACCGTTGAAGCAAGATCGATTCAAGAACAAGAAATCCCACGAATTGGGTAATAAGTTGAATCGATCTCTTACTTCGTAATAATAGGGTTCGCCAAGTGTGCGAAGTTTTTCCCCCTCTTTAGTCAGAAAGGACCGCACCGTAGCCGGCGTAATTTCACCACTCTGTATCTGTTGATAGAGGCGAATGATGTGGATATTTGTATCTGCCAGCAGTGCTATACGCGGTTGGACATTCAACGCGACCACGCAGGAACCACAGAAAGGCTCAATCCAACGAGTATAGGCTCTGGAATCTGTAATCTGTTTGATCGTTGAGACCAGCTTGGTCTTGATTCCCTGGCATTTGAGTGGCGGAACTAGAGGAATAGCACTCATTCGGAGTCAACTCCTGTCTCAGGCAATTCATCACCGTTGGCTCCTAGGATTTCATCTTCGTGAGCGGCCAGTACGTCAATTCCTCGCTTCTTGTACTCCAGATACGTCTTCAAATTTGTGTACGGTCGCTCAATCTCAAGGGCTTTCGCCATATCTCCAGTGAGATAGAACATCCAATAGTCGTCATAAACGGACTCCCCTAACGCAAAAAATGGACCCTTTCCGTCCGTCATTTCATTGATTTTCGTGACCGAACCTATATTCTTTGTATTTCCACTGCCCGGTCTTGAAGTCGCGATGCGATACTTCGGTTGAGCAAAAAAGCTGAAGTCTTTGATGACGGATGGAATCTTCGAAAGATCGTCGAGCGTAAATGATTTGCGCTCATCAATTACGTCGAGGCAGTGCGAATAAATAATCCCCAGAACAAAGTGCCCACTGTATTTGTTGTATGGATAAAGGGTGTTTTTGGTGGTATCTCTTTTTCGAAAATATCCTGTGAAGGCACCGAGCGTCATTCCATTCACATCAGTATCGTTCTTTCGATATGTGCTCTTGATATTGACAGCGAAGAGAGACCCTGTGCTTCGATGCCTAAAAGTCAAATCCGGGTAGAAATTCTGTTGGGGAGACAACTCAATATCGAGTTTGTGCTGATCGGCAAATTCGACAAACATTGGGAATAACAGAAGTTCGAGGACCTTTGAGACGAGTTTTGTATCGACGGAAATGGTATAGATTCGCTGGTATACATCGATGAACCCTTTTACAATCCATTCGCCTTCCTCAGTTGCCACAGCCTTCGCAAATGTTTCTGCATGTGTTTGGAGATGTGCGAGAAACTCTTCAGACGTCATGATCCCCTCAAGTTGGCGCGATGCTGCCTGTACATAGTATGCACTCTACACCGGAGCCGGGTACCCACATTTCGCCTCTTAGATGTGGGAATCGCGCCACCTCTCCGCCCCAACCCCAAACCGAAGGGCCAGCGCATCGGGGTCCCCGGCGAACTTGTTCGCTGGGGTGATTTCACTCAGCCTGCCGAAAAACTATCGTTTGCCTTTCGGAGGGAGCAGGAGGCTTCAGCCCCCTGAATAAAGCCAATATATTCAAAGGGCTTTAGCCCCGGGCCGTCTGCATGAAGCCGCGAACGACACCCAACTCACCCCTCATAAACCTCGCTGCGGTGCCTGATCCTCGTCACGCTCACCCCTAGCTTCGCGTCGTCGATGGTGTAGACCACGCGATAATCCCCCACGCGTATCCGCCACTCCTGCTGCCCGCCTTTGAGCTTCTTGCACCCCACAGGACGCGGCTCATCTCCAAGCGCCTCCAGCTTTGGAAACACCCTCTCAATCATCTTTGCAGGCAGTTTTTCCAGTTCCTTCCGCGTGCTCGCCTTCAACTCGACCGAGTACTTAGCCACGCAACTTCCCGCTCGCAATCAACCCAGCCTTGACCTTCTCCAGCGGAACCCCGCGCTCATGCCGCCGCGACCGAGACACCAACACGTCGGCAATGTCTTCCCAAAGCGCCTTGTGCGTCTTCAGGTCGATCACAGCCGCCGTCTTCGTCCCCTTCTCATCCGTCAAGAACTGTATCCCGCCCACGGCAACCCCTCCGCATCCTTCTATCCCCAACCTACCGCGCACAGGTTTCCCCGTCAACCGCAGGCTGCCCCACATCGCCCTCTTCGCCGCGCTCCGCGCCACCTCTGAGGGACAGTTGCAACCCTGCTACCTTGCCGCGGCGCTCGGCTTGGCTTTGGCTTGCATCTCATATCCCCGCATAATGTAGTACAAAGCCCGATCGAAGAAATCCACAACCAGGTAATTCAATTCTTGGATGTTGTAGAGTGCGAGGGGCAGCGGTTCGCCGGAGGCAATCCGCTGACCGGAGGATTCGACAGACCCATATTCACGGATGCACCGGCGAAGATGTTTCTTCCTGAGCATCAACGAGTAGACGATTTCACTCACAGGAATTCCCTGGCGGCAGCGAATCGCCCCCCACTTCTCATACTCGGCACGGATCGCATCGTCTTTTGGATCGCCGATCCAGTTGCCCAGGTTCTGGTAGAACGCCAAAGCGCGCTGTGCCACCTCTTCCTTAGGAATACGACGATAGGAAGTTGTGTGCTCATTGGTAAGCAGGTCCGCTACGACCTCATGAGTCAGGGATTCCGCGCGAGTCTCGATCAATTTAATTATCTGAACGGAGAACACATGACCTCCTCATGTCCTAATTTTATGTTTTGCCCTCCCACTGGGCGCATTATCTGGAATCTCCTTTTTCAGGACCGATTCGCCCAAACTATATACCACGTAGCCGGGTGCCCCACATCTTACCGCTTCGCCGCGCCATTCGCACCATGAATCTCCGCCCCAGCCCCGAACCGCAAGGGCCCGCGTTTTTGCGTGCCAATAATTCCCACTCACAAACGCCAGACCCCATCTCTCCGTATTGCCTGGGAAGATGGGGTCTCCGATCAACATCAATTCCGATCAGCCGCAAAGAAACTTACCGGTGTCCGCCTCCGCCTCCGCCGGCGTGGCCTCCGCCACCGCCGTGGAATCCACCGCCGCCGCCGAATCCGCCGCCGCCATGGAATCCACCGCCGCCAAATCCGCCGCCACTAGTTCCACGCCCCATCGGAGCGCTCATTCCGCCGCCAAAGCCACCTCCGGGTCGTACCGGAGTTGGGCGTCCCGGGCCAGGGCGCACGGGGCCTGGTCTGCCAGGACGCACGGGGCCTGGTCTGCCGCCATAGCCAAATCCGCCGTAGCCATAGCCGCCATAGCCAAATCCACCATAGCCATAGCCAGGCCAGTATCCGCCGCCAAACCCGTAGCCGGGATAGATATACCCGCCGCCGTACAGGTACCACGGCGAGTAGAAGCCATCCCCAAAAGCGTCCCAGAACATCCCGTCCCACGGCATCCAGGTATACATATACGCTGAAGGGTCCCACATCCAACCAGGAGAGTAGTCCGAACTGCCCGCATACTGCTCGGACATCGCCAGGTTCGCCTGGCCCACTGTATTGGCACGCAGCTTGCTCCACTGGTACAGCGGGTCCGCGCTGGCCACCTCCTGGCCGTCGAAGTCATGCGACTTGACTGGTTTTCCGGTGATGGCCAGCTCATGGTGGTCCTTCACCTTGGTCCACTTCTTCGAGGTCGGCGAGGGAGAAACCGCTGCCTCGCCATCGAAGACGCGCATATTTCCTGCCGTTGCATCGAACTCATACAGTCCGTTCTTCAGCAGTGTCGCCTGCGCGGGGCCCTGGTCCACCAGCAGAGCGTTTCCGTTGTAAAGCTGATCGACTTCGACCGTTGCGGTGCCGCGATCCAACTGCACCTCGGTCTCCGTCATGTTCGGCGAAACCATGGTGACGGCGCTGTTCTCGCCCAGGCGCAGAAACACGCCCGGAGTCAGCAACATTTCTACCTTTCCATTGTTTGTTGCGACTGTTTGGCCCTGCGCAATCTCCGCGTTTCCGGCCGATTGCGACGTCAGTGTCTGACCGTTGACGGTGGCCTGACCTTCAACGTAATTGATCGTCCCTGGGCGGGCATTGTTCGTGTTCTGAGCAAACGCATAGGGCACGAAGAGACTCGTCGCCAGGGAAAGCAGTGTGATTGCTCTCAACCTTGGCATGGTCCTTACCTCCACTTCATTAGATGCTCAGGGGGAGAAAAGGTTACGTTCTGCAGTCGTCCAGGAATTACGAAAACCCCTGTAATTATTGGACATTAACCCGGTCGCAAGAGATTAGTTGCGCTGCGTAACAACTGCACTAGGGATTCTTTGCCCCGCGCCTTGCCGGACCATCGCGCCCTCGGCTAGACTCACGCCATGCGCCGCCCAACTTTGCTCTCTCTCGCCCTTATCGTTCTCGTCGCCTTCACCGCCTCTCCGCTGGTCGCGCAGGATTGGGCCAAGGCTACGTTGGAGAAGTCGCCGCGCCACCGCGAGTACGTCGCCATCAAGCATGGCGATCGCACCGTGCAGGCCTTCGTCGTCTATCCCGAGGTCAGCCAGAAGGCCCCCGTCGTCCTCATGGTCCACGAGATCTTCGGCCTCAGCGACTGGGCCAAGGAGATGGCCGACGAGATCGCCGCCGAAGGTTACATCGTCGTCGCGCCCGACCTGCTATACGGCTACGGCCCCAACGGCGGCGGCACCGACGCCTTCCCCGGCCAGGACGCGGTCACCAAGGCCGTCTCCGGGCTGGATGCAGCCGTCGTCACCGCCGACCTGGACGCCGCCGCCGACTACGCGAAAAAAATTCCCTCGGCCAATGGCAAGCTCTTCGTCGCGGGCTTCTGCTGGGGCGGAGGCAAGTCCTTCGACTTCGCCACCCACCGCCACGATCTCTCCGCCGCCTTCGTCTTCTACGGCCCGCCGCCCGCCGACGACGCGCTTAAGAGCATCACCGCGCCGGTCTACGGCTTCTACGGCGGCAACGACGCCCGCATCACCGCTACTGTTCCCGCCACCACCGCTGCCATGAAGGCCGCGGGCAAAAAATACGAACCGGTAATTTATGACGGCGCCGGCCACGGATTCATGCGCGCCGGCGAGGATCCCGCCTCCAACCCGGCCAACAAAACGGCCCGCACCGAAGGTTTCAAGCGCCTGATCGCTCTGCTCAAACAGGAGAGTACCGCATCGGCACAGACGCCCGCGCCGATTGCAGCGCAGCGTCCTCAAATGGCAGCCATCGGCGTGCCCGTCGCAGGAATGCCCTTCGTCCACGATCCCTCCACCGTGGTCCACTTCCACGGCAAGTACTACGTCTTCTCCACCGGCCGCGGAGCACCGTTCTACTCTTCGCCGGATACCGTCACCTGGACGCGCGAGGGCAGCGTCTTCGCTGCAATTCCCGACGCAGTCCACGCCCTGGTGCCCAAGAACAACGGCACCGACGTCTGGGCGCCGGACATCATCCGCATCGGCAACCAGTTCTATCTCTACTACGCGGTCTCCAGTTGGGGATCGTTCCAGTCCGCGATTGGCCTCGCCACCAACCCGGTTCTCGACCCCAAGGACCCTGCCTACAAATGGACGGATCGCGGCGTGGTCGTCACCTCCGACGGCAACGAGGACCTCAATGCCATCGATCCCGGCGTCATCCTCGCGCCCGGCGGCACGCTCTGGATCTGCTACGGCTCGTACCACGGCAGCATCCGCGTCACCCAGCTCGACCCGCGCACCGGCCTTGCGCTCGCGCCCAATACGCTCGGCGCTCCCATCGCCACGGCGCGCGAGTCCGAGGCCTCCGACATCATCTCCCACGATGGCTTCTTCTACCTCTTCGTCAATCACGGAAGCTGCTGCAAGGGCAAGGACAGCACCTACAACATCCGAGTAGGTCGCTCGCGCACCATCACCGGCCCGTATTTGGACCGCGATGGCAAGCCGTTGGCCGAGGGCGGCGGCACGCTCTTCCTCGCATCCGACGCGCAACGTATCGGCCCCGGTCACTTCGGGCTGGTAAGGGACTATGACGCAAGAGTCGCAGGCGCTGACAGCGCGGCCACTCCCGAGCGTTTCAGCATCCACTACGAGGCAGACCTCACGCGCGGCGGTCGCTCCGTGCTGGACATCCGCCCGCTATCTTGGAGCGCGGACGGTTGGCCCATCGCCGGCGATCATCCCGCCGTTACTACGGATGCCGCGGCCACTCCCGCAGATCACCTGTATGACTCGATGTGATACGTCCCTGCTGGAAGCTGATAGGTTGGGACGTTGCCAGAAACTCGTGTCGTGTTGATCGATGCGATGGGTTTGCCGTTCACCATGATCTCCTTGCTGAACTCCGCTGGTATTACGACCCACCCTATAACGGGAAGCGTTACGTCCATCTGTAGCTTGTCTCCATCGCACGTCCATGCACTCGCAACGAGGCCCGCCTTGGAGTGATATATAGCGGAGACGTGCGTGAGATCGCCAACAATAGCAGGCCGAATGATGAAACGAGTCTCCCCACCGAGTTGCCAATCTACTAAATTGACTTGTATCCCAGCCAGCCCGCGATAGAACCACTCCTCCGCATGTCCCAGCATGAAGTGGTCCTGCGACGAACCGGGATTCGCGTCCCACGCCTCGGTCAGTGTTGTCGCTCCATGCGCAAGCTGATCGCCGTAGCTCGGCTTGTCGGTGCGCGTCAGCATCGCGTAAAGTACATCCGACCGTCCGCCATCGGTCAGCGCGCGAACCACATAATGAAATCCAACATCCCCCGCCGTTACATGGTCGCCGTGCGCGTGAATGTCCGCGACCAGGTTCGCAAGAACAGCCTCACGCCGGTCCGTGTCAACCAGGCCGACAACCAGCGGCATCGCGTTCGCCGTCTGAGAACCAGTGTCGTACTGGTTGGTGTCGGCGTGGAAGAAGCGCGCGTTAAAGGCATCCTTCACACGCAAGGCCTCACTCAGATAGTTTTTCCCCTCATCAAAACGTTTGAGCACATCAGCGACATCCACGAGTGCCATCAGCTCCTGATAGTAGATCGCACTCGCCGTCACGCCCACGCTGGTCAACTGTGAACGCCCAGGATTCTTCGGCCCAATGTCGTACCAGTCGCCCAGCCCGTACAGCAGCAGATGTCCTTGCGCCTTGCCCCGCAGATACTCCGCGTAGCGTTGCATCGCGGGGTACTCGTCGCGCAGCAGATCGAGATCGCCATAAAACTGGTACACCTCCCACGGACTCAGAATCACCGCCGCGCCCCACTCCGGTGAGTCGCGAAAATCGTCGGGAAACGTCGTGTACTCCGGTGCAATGTCCGGCACCAGTCCATCCGCCGTCTGCGCGTCGCGCATGTCCGCGGCCATCTTGGCATACAGGCTGGCGACGTTGTAGTTGTACATGATCGACGCGCCCGCCAGGTGCGTCTGCTCCAGCCATCCCAGCTTCTCGCGCGTGGGGCAGTCCGTCAGCACCGAAACCGAGTTCGACAGAATCGCCCGGTCGATCAGCGTATGAATGCGATTGAGCAGTTCGTTCGATGAGGTAAACGTCCCATCCACCGCAACCCGGTCGTGCAGAAACCGCCCCGCAATCTTCACAACAACTGGCGGCGTCGCTTCAGGATTAAAGCCCGCCGTCTCCACCTGCACATAACGGAAACCCGTGTAGCTGAAGCGCGGGTACCACATCTCCACTCCGCCGCCCTTCAGCGTGTATGTGAAAAGATCGGGGTCCTTCGCACTGGCATTCATGCTGCGCTGCGTCACCAGGCCATTCGCGTCCAGCAGTTCGCCGGGCAGCATTTTCACCACATCGCCGCGCAGTCCGCTCACCTCAATCTCCGGCCAGCCCGCCATATTCTCGCCCAGGTCGTAGACCGTAACGCCCGGCTTGGGATGCGTCACCGCAACCGGCGCGTAGCTTTCGTTTGCCACCACTGGAGGAATCGTCTCCGCCACCAGCTCTCCTCCCGGCCCCGCAACCACGCTCGCCGCAGCCCATCCCTTGTCGTCGAATCCCGCCGCGTCCCACCCCGCCTGCTCCTGCCGCGCGTCGTAGTCCTCGCCGCCGTAGATGTTGCTGAACGTAATTGGCCCAGCAGTGCATTTCCACGCACCATCCGTGACGACGCGCTGTTCCGTGCCATCCGTAAACCGCAGCACCAGCGCGACAATCAGCTTCGGCTGGCCGAACGTGCCGCGAAATTTTGTGTACCGGCTAGCGGGCGACTCCACGTTGTACATCCCATTGCCCAGCAGCACGCCAATCGCGTTCTCACCCGGCACAATCAGCTTCGTCACATCGTAGGTGTCGAAGTAGACGCGCTTGCGATAGTCGCTCCATCCCGGCGTCAGTACAGCCTCGGTGACATTGCGTCCGTTGATGTGTGCCTCAAACTGCCCGAGGCCTGAGATGTTCAGCATCGCCGAGGCAAGCTTTGCGCCCGCAGTCCTGCCGTGCGGCGTAAAACTGTGGCGGAAGATCGGCAACGGCACAGGCGCAGATGAATCATCCGCTGATGGAAACGATGCGTGAACAGCGGTTGCAACAGGCACGTCTGTCTGTGCGGTGATCCACTGCGCATCGCTCTGAAATGGTCCGCCGGCTCCATCAATCGGCTGCGCGGCAAATCCATCCGGCAAACCCGCAACCAGCGCAGACGCTGCGGCAAACAATACCGCAAGCCTGAAAACCCATCTGTACTCTGGGTACACGCGAACCTCTTCTCTGCGCAAGCAGCGGTCTGGACGATCCACCAAAATCCTACTCCGTGGTTACAGCCTTGGTCAGGTTGCGTGGCCGGTCCACATCCACGCCGTGATGCACTGCCATGCAGTATGCAAATAACTGCAGCGGCACCACCTCCAGGATCGGCAAAAGCGATTCGCACGCCGGCTCGATCCATAGCGTGTGCTCGGCCAGCGAGGCGATCGTCGAATCTCCGGCGTTGGCCAGCGCCAGCACCCGCGCCCCCTGCTCCCGCATGTCGTACAGCAGCGACACCGTCTTCTCGTAGCGCAGCAGCGACTCCGGGTCGTCCGTGTCCACCGTGGCCAGCACCACCAGCGGCACATGCGCCGACACCAGCGCGTTCGGCCCATGCTTCAGCTCGCCCGCCGGATAGCCCTCCGCGTGCAGGTACGACGACTCCTTCAACTTCAGCGCGCCCTCCCGCGCAATCGCATAATGCACGCCGCGGCCCAGGTACAGAAAGTTCTGCGCATCGGCGTACAGCGGGGCCAGCGCGGAAATCGTCCGCTCCCAAGCCGGGAGCTGTCTCTCCATCGACTCTGGCACTCCGGCCAGCGCAACCAGCAGCGTATCGATCGCCGCCGGCTTCAGCGCCCCGCGCACCCGCGCAGCCAGCAGAGCCAGCACCAGCATCAGCGTAAGCTGCGTGGTAAAGCTCTTGGTCGCGGGAATCGCCAACTCCACCCCGGCCAGCGTATCCAGCTCCACCTTCGCCTCGCGCGCCATGGTCGAGCCATGCACATTTGTCACCGCAATCGTCGGATGCCCACGCCGCGCCGCCTCCCTCAGCGCCGCCAGTGTGTCCGCTGTCTCGCCAGACTGTGAGAGCACCATCACCGGGTTGGGATTGCCGGGATGCCGCCGTTGTGCGGTCGAGCGGCATGCATACTCGCTTGCATACTCCACATCCACCGCCAGCCCGGCCAGGTCTTCCAGCAGTATCTCCGCCGCCAGCCCCGCGTGACGGCTCGATCCGCTGGCCGCAATGATCAGGTCCGGATGCTGGCGAAACAGCGCGGCAATCTCCCGCAGAGGCTGCTCGCGGAACTCCGGGTTCGCGCCCGGCAGATCGAGATAACGCTCCAGCGTGCGCGCAATCGCCGCCGGCTGCTCGTAGATCTCGCGCAGCATCTGGTGGGCAAAGTTGCGCGGTGCAGAGTGCAATGGCATGGCCTCATCGCTCCTTCCCCCATGATTGCACATTCCATGCACTAGACTGGAGCGATGCGACTGACCCCGGTCTTTCTGCTCTCCGCCACCGATGCCGCCCACTTTCCTTCCGCGGCCAAGACCTACGGCGCGCCCGAGATCGCATTCCTCGGCCGCTCCAACGTGGGCAAGTCGTCGCTCATCAATGCCCTGCTCGGTTCAAAGCAGGCGCACACCTCATCCACTCCCGGCCGCACCCGCGCCATCAACTTCTTTGCCCTGCACGAAGGCACAGGCGACAAGATCAAGCCCCGTCCCTCGCTCATCTTCGCCGACCTGCCCGGCTACGGCTACGCCAAAATCTCCAAATCCATCTCCGCCGAGTGGCCCAGCTTCATCGAACCATACCTGGCTGAGCGCGAGACCCTCGCCCTCGCCGTCTGCCTGGTGGACAGCAACATCCCGCCCCAGCCCAGCGACCGCCAACTCATCGACTTCTTCCGGCAGATCCAGCGACCGTTCCTCGTGGTCGCCACCAAGTCCGACCGCCTCTCGCACAACGCGCTCGCCAAGTCGCTTGCCGCCCTCAAGCGCGAACACGAGATCGACGAGGTCCTCCCCATCTCAGCCAAATCCGAAGCCGGCACCAAAGCCCTCTGGCCTCGCCTGCTCTCCCTCGCCGAGTAGCTACAGCAAATTTATTTTTGAATTGTCATTCTGACCCTGAGCATGCGAAGGGGAAGAATCTCCGTATTTCGTCGTTGCTTGTCTTCCCTATTCCTTCTCACACACCCAGCAGAGCGCGTCGCTCATCTTCCGTCAACCACACCCACCGTCCGCTTCGCGCATCGCGCAGATACTTTGCCACGCGCTGCATCCATCGTTTGCGAACCAGATCGTCCGGCGGGAGAATTGACAGCAGCCGCTCGTCCAAGGCTCGCAGCTCGACCGCGTTCGCCGCGGGAAGATAAACCTCCTTGTACCGCTTGCGCGCAATGCCCGTGTCGCTTCGTTCCTCGTCCGGTCCATCCATCCGCCGCAAACCCATCCCCGCAGCCTGTAGCGCGCGAATGCTTTCGTTCTGCAGGATCGCCTGTGCATTCTGGTTCGCTCCGATCAGAAGCAGATCGGGCAGCACGCCGCGCTCCACCATCTCGCGCAACACTGCATCCACATCCGCGGTCAGCCCCACGCTCAGTGGCCGCCGCACCCGCACCTCATTCTTCAGCGCGCGCAGCGCCTCATCCAGCGTGTTGACCACAAAGTCGAGTTCGCCGCGCCGCATCGCCGCTTTCACCGCGCCTGCATCGCCATCGACAGCCAGCGTCGCTCCGCCCGCAATGCTGACGGCCGCCGGCACGCCACTGGCCGCGCAGCCTTCGCCACAGCACAGCACCAACCCTCCGCCCCAGTCGTCACGCTCGCCGACGAGCTTGCCGTATACGCGGAGCGTCTCCAACTGGCGGTCGTGGGTATTTTCAATCTGCATTCAAACCTTCCGTATAGGACATTTCTCGAATTGGTGTTGAGGGAAGTCACCGCGGCAGAGTGGCTTTTTTCTCAAAAACAAGCCACCTCGCACACTTTTCCTAATCCACATGAATTCGAGAAATGCTCTAACAAGAAGTCCCGCAACATTTGGTTGCAGGGCTTGTCCCAATGGCTAAAAACTTCCGTCTTCTACCCGCCGTAGTAGTCCAGGCCGAGGTGAGTGATCAGGTCCTCGCCCATGATGTGCCGCAGCGTGTTCTTCAACTTAATCGACTGGATGAACAAGTCGTGCTCCGGATAGACACCCGGCGCGCTGTCCGGCGCCTTGAAGTAGAAGCTGAGCCACTCCTGAATCCCCAGTCCGCGCAGGCTTGGGGTCCGCGCGGCAAGGTCCATGAAGAGGCACAGGTCCAGCGCCAGCGGCGCCGCCAGAATCGAGTCGCGGCACAGAAAGTCCACCTTCAACTGCATCGGGTACCCGAGCCAGCCGAAGATGTCAATGTTGTCCCAACCCTCTTTACTATCACCGCGTGGCGGGTAATAGTTAATGCGAACCTTGTGGTAAAGGTCCTTGTACAGATCGGGATATAGCTCGGGCTGCAGGATCGTCTGCAGCAGTCCCAGCTTCGACTCTTCCTTGGTCTTGAACGACGATGGATCGTCCAGCACCTCGCCGTCCCGGTTACCCAGGATGTTGGTGGAGAACCAGCCGCTGACGCCCAGCATGCGCGCCTTGAACATCGGCGCCAGAACGCTCTTGATCAGCGTCTGCCCTGTCTTGAAGTCCCGGCCGCAGATCGGCGCGTTCATCTTGCGCGAGAGCTCGTACATGGCCGGAATATCCACCGTCAGGTTGGGGGCTCCGTTGATAAACGGAATCCCCTCGCTCAGCGCCGCCCACGCATACAGTTGCGACGGCGCGATCCCCGGATCGTCGTTCTCCATCCCCTTCTCGAAGGCCGCCAACGTCTGATGCACCGCCGACGGCGACAGGAAGATCTCCGTCGATCCGGTCCATATCATCACCTGCCGGTCGGTCTTCTTCTTGAATGCCTGGATGTCTTTGCGCAGTTGCTCGGCCAGGTCGCGCTTGTTCTTGCCGGTCTTGATGCGCGTGGGGGTCAGCCGCTTCACATAGTTCTGGTCGAAAGCCGCGGGCATCGGCTCGATCGATTCCAGATACGGCCTTATCTTCTCCAGCGTCTCGTTGTCCAGCACCGCCGCTGTCTTCGACGCCTGGTACAGGTTGCCGCCGAAGATGTCCCACCCGGTGAACACCAGGTCCTCCAGTTGTGCAATCGGCAGAAAGTCCTTGATCAGCGGGGTGGTGCCGTCGGTGCGTTTGCCCAGGCGAATGGTCCCCATCTGCGTCAACGACCCGACGGGCTTGGCCAGTCCCTGGCGGACCGCCTCTACGCCGGCGATGAGAGTGGTGCAAACCGCTCCCATCCCGACCATCATGATTCCAAGTTTCCCTGTAGCTGGCTGAATGCTGGCCGCGTCTGGCGTGGCGGCTCCGGGTGTAGACATGCTTTGCTTTACCCCTCTGTCCCGCAAAATAGTTGTTGCATCTTCCGTTAAACCGGAAAGATCAGTATAGCCCCAACCACCCGCCGAGGCATATTTCGCTGTTTTGTTTCTAAACGGGCAATCCCCTATCATATTTGCGTGCTCAGGCCGCGTCGCTGTGACGGAATCCAAAGTGTGATGATCGATGTGTCAGGATGGAGGCCGAGGTCGATGAAAATCAGCATCTTTCAAACGGGCCTGAGCAGAATACTCTGCCTCGCTATTACTTTGACGGCTTTCGCCATGCCGAACGCAATCGCACAGCAAGGTGCAAACGGGGCGGAACAACAATCGATTGTGCCCATGTCCCCGATGGCCGCGGATGCTCACCCGTCGTTTGAAGTCGCAACCATCAAGCCCGCCGACCCGAACAAATTGAAAGGGAACTTCTTCATCGGTGGGCATCGGATTGTAATAGAAAACCAGAGTGTCAATAGTCTGATGGTCTTTGCTTACGCGATTCATCAACAGCAGATAGTGGATGGCCCAGCCTGGTTGGACACTCGAAAGTACGACATCGTTGGGCAAGCAGACGTGGAAGGCGTACCAAACCTCCGGCAGATTCAGGAAATGCTGCAGAAGCTGTTGGAGAGCCGATTCAACTTGAGGTTACATCGGGAAAAGCGCGATCTCGCGATCTATACGATTACGGTGGCAAAGGGCGGTCCAAGGCTGGCAAAGAGCCCGGACTCTGCAAACGGTTTGCCCACCCAGAGCGGCAGCGGCAGCGGCGGTCAGCAGGTTAGGAAATTTACCAATAACACGATGTCGGACTTTGCCCTTGGCATGCAGGCATTTATGGATAGGCCCGTAGTCGATAAAAGCGGTCTTGCCGGCAGATACGATTTCGTCTTGAAATGGACGCCAGATGAATCGAACACAACTGACCCAAACGCCGCGCCAGGCATCTTCACGGCGGTGCAGGAGCAACTTGGTCTAAAGCTGGAACCGGCCAAAGGCCCAACGGATGTCCTCGTGGTAGACCACATCGAAGAGCCATCGGAAAACTAGGCGAAGAAGGACTGAATGTTCAGGGGAACCCGTGCGAATCCTGCCATTCTAGTGCACTACTACGCGGATTGTTCTCTCCCACACTTCGCAATTGCCGCTCTCGCACCCCACAGCGCCCGCTCTTCCCCTCCTCAGGTAAGCTATCTCCCGTAGTCAAAGGAACCCAATGAACCGCCGCGAATTCATGAAGTCCGCCGCCCTCACCAGCGCCGCCGCTGCGCTTACCCAAACTCCAGCGCTCGCCCAGCCGCCCGCCACACCAAAAACCTTCGTCGGCATTCAGATGGACATCGGCCGCATTCTCTCCGACGGCGTCGATCGCGTACTCGATGACATCCAGCGCCTCGCCCATGTCAACGCGCTCTTTCTCTACACCATCACCTACATGCAGGAGCGAGTCCACGCCCGCACCGCCGCTCCCTTCCGCGGCGGCAACTTCGCCACCGTCCACCCGCAGTACTACCACGACACTCTGCTCAAGCCGGAAGACACGCGCTCGCCCGACTTCCCCGGCCTCGACATCCTCGCCACCGTCGTCCCCGCCGCACGCAAGCGAGGCATCAAGACCTTCTGCTGGATCATCGAGGACAACACCCTCCCCAACGTCCCCAACATGGACAAGCTCTGGGAGGTCGGCCTCGACGGTCGCCCAGCCACGCGTCATCCCGGCGGCCCATGCTTCAACAATCCCAACTACACCAACTACCTCCTCGGCCTGGTGGAAGACTACTGCCGGTCGTATCAAGTCGACGGCATCATGTTCGGCTCGGAACGCCAAGGGCCCTTGGGTTATTCCCTGGGCGCGTATCACAACGGAGCCCGCGCCGATCCCGCCGCCACCTGCTGCTTCTGCTCCTTCTGCGAGTCCAAAGCCCGCCGCATGGGCATCGACATGGCCCGCGTCCGCCTGGGCTATCTCGCGCTGCAGAAGTTCGTGCGCGCCGGCCGCTCCAACCAGCGCCCCATCGACGGTTACTACGTCGCCTTCTGGCGAGTCCTTCTGCAGTATCCTGAAATCCTCGTATGGGAGCGCTTCTGGACCACAGGCCAGCAGGACACCTACGCCGCCTTGCACTCCAAAGTAAAATCCATCAACCCGGCCCTTCTCGCCGGATGGCACATCTGGCAGAACGCCTCATGGAATCCCATCTACCGCGCCGAGCAGGACTTCGCCGCCATGGCTCCATTCACCGACTACGTCAAGCCCGTGCTCTACAACAACTGCGCCGGCGAGCGCATGATCAGCTACCTCGATTCCGTCGGCCAGAACTTCCAGGGCGACCTCGCCCGCACCCAGGCCCTCGACTTTGAGTACAAGGTCCTCAACTACAACGAAGCTCCGCTCGACAAACTGGCCGCCGCAGGCTTCTCCGCCGATTACGTCTACCGCGAAACCAGGCGAACCATCGATTCGCTCGCCGGAACCCCCACGCATGTCTGGCCGGGCATCGACATCGACGTGCCCACCGCCAATGGCCACAGCAAATGCACGCCGGAAGGCGTCCGCGACGCGGTGCTGGCGGCCTATAAAGGAGGCGCGCAGGGCGTCGTCCTCTCCCGCAGCTACTCGGAGATGAAGCCGGAGAACCTGCGCGGCGCAGGCATCGCCCTCGAGTCGCTCGGCCTGGTATAGCCCAACGCAAACTGACATTGCGACCGCCGTCGCGAATGGCGTACTCCGGTCTTAATGGATGGACGAGACGGGAATCTCGATCGTCCCAACGTGACCGCTTGTCCGGTCGTGGACTGCGATGCGCAGGAAATAATCGCCCTTGGCGGGAATATCGATCTCCTGGCTGGCCAGAGCGCCGTCCTTGCGCATGGATTCGTATGTGGAGGCTGAAATGACGGGGCGCACCTCACGGTTGGTGGAGTTCAACATCTTGTCCCCGGCTGCGTTGTAGACAAAGACCTCGAACTCGAAGTCCGCGTTGTAGTTCCCGTCGGCGGACTGGGTGAATGCAATGTTGCCTATCTCGGTGGTGTAGTAGACCGCGTAGCGCCGGTAGGGCGGCTTCATCTCGGAGGAATCGCGTTGATTGTCGTCCGGCAGCTTGTCCTCCGTGCCGGGCGCCCGCACCACCTTCACCTTGAAGAGTATCTCCTTCATGTCCGGCGCGCCGTGCAGCATCGCCGCCTGCAAGGCCGTGGGGCGAGGAATCTTAAACCCGCTCAGACTCAGGCCGGGATTCACCGCATAGTAGCCGGGCCGATAGACAAGATGCAGACCGGGCCGGTCCACCTTCACCGTAATCGTGCGGAATCTCGTGTCCAGCTTCTGATTGGTCGGCGTGTAGGCCAGGGTGTAGTAGTTCGATCCGCTCTCCACCGCCTGCTCCGCCAACTCGGCAAATCCGTTGTTATTGTAGAAAGCCTTTCCCCCGGTCTCGTCGGCGATTTCGTCCATTGTTTGGTGCTCGTTGATATTGACAAAGTTCCTATTGCGGCCTTCAAATCCGCGTGGCGTGGGAAGGACCTCCAGCCCGCGCCCATCCACCGGATAGACCGAGACGTGTGCGCGCGCTAGCAGATCGGTCGCCAACTTCATGTCTGCCTCGAAGTTGTAGCTCTGCGCACGGATCATCTCTCCCGGATGGGGCGGGAACGCGACGTCATCGGGAAATGGCGGAAACTCCAGAGGAAACGACCCGGTAAACCAGATCAGGTTCTTGCGTCCCGGCATCCCTGACAGATAGCGCGCGATCTGGCCCAGCGCGGAAAGCGAAAACTGAGCGCGCAGCGAGGCCATCTCCCCCTCCCGGTCGACAATCTGATACGGCTGCTGAATATCCAGCCCCGGGTCCTGGTTGATCGGGTCCTGCCATGGGTCTTCCGCCGACGAGACGATCGGCAGATGTTTCTTGCCATAGATGGCCTCCTTCAACAGCTCGCGGTCCGCGGTGAATCCCTGATCGATGGTGAGACGCGCGTACAGGCTGAAGACCGCCACCTCGGTCCCCGCCGGCAGTTTGTCCACAAAGTCCAGCATCCGCTTGCGCACCACCTGCTGCTCCGCCACCTGGATGTCCATCGCATCGAAGAGCAGTACATTCAACGGTCCCGCCTTGGCCGGCGTGGGTGTGTCGTTGGTATAGGTATTGGGCGGCAGGGCCTGCGCGGCTCGCATCGGCGCAACTGGCCGGGCATCGTCCGTGCGGTGCTCCTCGAAGCTGGACGGTTTCACCTCCTGCTTGTCTTCCAGAACGGTAAAGTCCGCTTGCGTCAGTCCGCGGACGAACTTGCCCTTCGCGTCCGTCACCACCACATCCAGAATCGTCAGAGGGACCCTCGCCTGAAGCGTGTACTGCGCCTGCCCACCACTCGGCGACCCGCTCTGCGATGGTTTGGCCGCGCCCGGTGCGGCAGCCGTATTGGCGTTGGATGGAACAACCGGAGCGCTCGCCCCGCCCGCCTGTGCATGGGCCGCAATTCCCAGCCCCAGCGCAAGCCATACCACTGCAGCAATCCGCCGGTCGGCTTGCTTGTACCGCCCGCTCACACTGCCTCCGTGCGAATCCGTCCCTTCCAGTGCGACACCAGGAACCAAACCACCCCCACCGCCAGCAACCCCTCCACTCCCAGGTGGAAGCGTTCGAAGACAGCCTTGAACCGCGGATCGGTCCGGAAGCTATCGCCCAGCCGAACCCCCACATACGCCAGCACATAACACCACGGCCAC
The DNA here is from genome assembly GCA_963834805.1 of uncultured Acidobacteriaceae bacterium. Classification (GTDB taxonomy): domain Bacteria; phylum Acidobacteriota; class Terriglobia; order Terriglobales; family Acidobacteriaceae; genus Edaphobacter. Next base: position 409,676 of record CAWIDB010000007.1, on the reverse strand, counting down.
GAGCCCACAAACGTATAGATATGGAAGCGCGCCTGGTTCATCTTCGCCACGCCCGCCGGAAACGCGATAAACGTGCGAATGATCGGCAGCATCCGCCCCACCAGCACCGTGATCGATCCATAGTGCGCAAAAAAGTGGTCGACCCGGTCCAGGTCGCGCCGGCTCAGCAGCAGCCATCGGCCATAGCGTTCCACCATCGGCCGCCCGCCCCACGCACCCACCCAGTACGCCGGTATCGACCCCAGGTTCGACGCCAGCGACGCCACTGTCGCCAGCAGAATAAGCTGCATCTGCACCTGCATCGGCGTCATCCCCAGCGTCGTCACCAGGGCCGCGCCGGCCAGCGGCAGGATCACCTCGCTGGGTATCGGGATGCACGCCGACTGCACCGCCATCAGCAGCATCACGCCCCAGTACCCGCCGCTCCCCACCACCCCAACCAGCCACGCAATAATTTTCTCAGACATGCAGATGCAGTATACCCGCCCCGCCCGCGCACATGGTTCGTCACCCCACAGTGCAAGCATCAATGTGCTGAATGACCTTGTATCTCAAGGATCAGCGGCGTGACAATTTCTGTACATTCTCTACAAATCCATCTACAACAATCACATGCCTTTGTCTTGGAATGAAATCCGCGACCGCGCTGTGGCCTTTTCGCGCGAATGGAAGGACGAAACATCCGAGGACGCGGAAGCTAAAACATTTTGGGACGAATTCTTCCACGTCTTCGGCATCACTCGCCGACGCGTCGCCTCATTTGAAAAACCTGCCATCAAGTCCGACGGCAAGGGCGGCTTCATCGACCTGCTCTGGAAGGGCGTCCTCCTTGTCGAGCACAAATCACGAGGTCTCGACCTCGATCGAGCTTTCCATCAGGCTACGGATTACTTTTATGGACTCAAGGAACGTGACCTTCCGCGATACGTCGTCGTCTCTGACTTCGCTCGCATTCGCCTCTATGATATAGACAACAACGAATACCCTATTGAGTTCCATCTCAAAGAATTACACAAGAACATTCATAGCTTCGGTTTCATCGCTGGCTACCAGACGAAATCCTACCCGCCGCAAGATCAGGCCAACATCGATGCTGCCGAAAAGCTTGGTAAGCTCCACGATCTTCTCAAGGACGCCGGATACGAAGGCCATCCTCTCGAACTCTTTCTTGTACGTATCCTCTTCTGCCTCTTTGCAGAAGATAACGCCATCTTCGAGCGCCAACAGTTCCGCGAGTGGATCGAACAGCGCACAGCAGAAGACGGATCAGACTTAGGTCCACTGCTTGCTCAGCTTTTTCAAGTTCTCAACACTACAGAAGACAAACGCCAGCGCAACCTCGACGAGCAGCTCGCTGCCTTCCGTTACATAAACGGCAAACTCTTCGAGGAGTCCATACCACTCGCTTCGCTCGACCGCCGCATGCGTGAGGTAATCCTCGAATGCAGCAGCCTCGAGTGGTCGCGCATATCTCCAGCCATATTCGGCGCATTGTTCCAGTCCATCAAGAATAAGAAGGCTCGGCGCAATCTAGGCGAACACTACACAAGTGAGACCAATATCCTCAAAGCACTGCAACCGCTGTTCCTCGATTCACTCCGCGCCGAGTTTGAGCGCATCCGTCGCGACTCAAAGCGTCTTGGCGAATTCCATGAGAAGCTGCGCACTATCCGCGTCCTAGACCCAGCCTGTGGCTGCGGCAACTTCCTCGTCATAGCGTACCGTGAGCTGCGCATGATCGAACTTGATGTCCTGCGCGAAATCTTTAAAGACCAGCAGATTGGCCAGGTAACCGTCAGCACTATCGTCTTCGTCGATGTCGATCAGTTTTACGGCATCGAGATCGAAGAGTTCCCCGCGCAGATCGCACAGGTTGCATTATGGATGACCGACCACCAGATGAATCAGTTAGTCTCCGCAGAGTTCGGCCAGTACTTTGCCCGCCTGCCACTAAAGAAAGCACCCAACATCATCCACGATAATGCATTGAGACGTGATTGGTATGAAATCGTCGCCCCTAAAGACCTTAGTTACATTGTTGGCAACCCACCATTCGTTGGCGCTATGGTCATGAACGACGCACAACGAGAAGATGTCGATCAGGTTTTCGCGGGAGTCAAAGGAGCTGGTGTACTGGATTATGTTGCTGGCTGGTATTTGAAAGCTGTCAAATATATATCGGCAGCCAAAGGCAAGAAGCAAATAGAGTGTGCATTCGTTTCTACAAACTCCATCGCGCAAGGGGAACAGGTTGCATTACTTTGGCGGGAACTCGAAAAATTCGGCGCGAAAATTACTTTTGCTCACCGTACATTCCGCTGGAGTAACGAGGGGCGTGGCGTAGCAGCCGTTCATTGCGTGATTATTGGTTTCTCATTGATCGATAGACCCCAGAAAACCATTTACGACTACACAACGCCGGCAGGAGAAGCAACTCGAATACAGGCCGTTAACATCAACCCATACTTGGTCGATGCGCCTGACCTACTCTTGGGTAATCGCGACATACCTATCTGCGCCGTACCACCAATGCGATATGGCAATATGCCTCGGGACGACGGAGCTCTGTTGTTAGACGATGAAGAAAAGAGGAAATTGCTGCACGCCGAACCTGGCGCACGTAGTTTGGTACACCCATTCATCAGCGCTCGAGAGTTCCTAAACAACATTCCGCGGTGGTGCCTCTGGATGGTGGGAGTTCAGGCATCCGATCTGCGCGAACTCCCACTCGTGCGCCAGAGGATCAAACACGTAAGAGACTTCCGCGCGAAGAGCAAAGCGGCATCAACCCGCGCCTTCGCTGCGACACCAACCCTATTTGCCCAGATAGCTCAGCCGTCAACTAACTTTCTACTCGTTCCACGGCACTCGTCGGAAAGCCGCAAGTACATCCCTCTCGGCTTCTTTACACCCCGTAACATAGTCGCCGACTCTTGCCTCTCCATCTCCGATGCATCGCTGTATCATTTCGGCGTCCTCATGTCCGAAATGCACATGGCTTGGGTGCGCTCAACATGTGGACGCCTAAAGAGTGACTACCGATATTCCAAAGACATCGTCTACAACAATTTCCCATGGCCTGATCCTACCGACAAACAGCGCCTCGTAATCGAAACAGCCGCTCAGGCCATCCTCGACGAACGGACTAAACATCCCGACTCGACACTCGCCGACCTCTACGACCCGCTCTCCATGCCGCCCGATCTCGTCAAAGCCCACCACGCCCTTGACCGTGCCGTCGACGCCGCCTACGGCAAAACCAACTTTGTGAGCGAAGCCGAGCGCGTCGCCTTCCTCTTCACCCTCTACGAAAAACTCACCTCCCTCTTCCCCACCGAAAAGAAACAGCGGCGCAAACGACGCGCCTAGGAAGCTGCCAGACCGAAAGGGAGCGCCAGCCCGGCCAAAAGCCTTCCCTCACGCCGTCGGATGCAGCATCCGCTCGAAGACCTGCGCGATGTAGCTCACCGCGTTCATGGTGTTCTCGTAATGGATGCGTTTTGGCCCGATCACGCCCACCGTTCCGTGCCCATCGCCCGCCATCCGCGCCGGCGCCGCGATCAGCACCAGCCCGGCCATCTCCGGCGCATGCTCCTCCAGGTCGAAGATCACCCGCACCGACTGCTGTTTCGCGTCGATATACGCATCCAGCAGTTCCACCAGCCGCTGCTTCGCCTCCAGCGCCGCCAGCATCTCGCGCAGCCGGGCCATCTCCTCCGCGCTGCCCACGCCGTGCGCGCCCAGCAGGTTGGCCACTCCCTCCACAAACACGGTCTGCGTGCCCGCGCCCTGGGGAACCGCGCCCGCCCACAACTGTTCCACCGAGGTCAGCAGCCGCTGCACCTCGCTCTGTTCCCGCTCCACCAGTCTGCCAATCTCCGCGCGCACCCGCTCGATGCTCCATCCGCGAAAGTGCTCGTTGAGGAAGTTCGCCGCCGCCTCCAACTCGCGCGCCGTAACATCGACCTCCATCGCCAGCATGCGATCGCTCACCATGCCGGAACTGGTCACCACCACGGCCAGTACGCACCCCTTCCTCAGACGCGAAAAATGCACATGCTCCAGCGTGTCGCCGCCTGCCACCATTGCCACGGCCACGCCCACCCCGCTCGATACCGTCGCCAGCACATGGCTCGTCCGCTCCAGCATCGCCTGCGTCCCAGAGACCCCGGCAAAACTCGAATCGATCTGCGATTCCAGGTCCAACCGCTGCGACTCCAGATTCAATCGCTGCGCTCCGCCCAGCAACCGCGCCCCCACGCCTCCGCTCAGCCGCTCCACATACAGCCGAAACGCCCGCGCCGTCGGCACACGTCCCGCCGAAGTATGCGGCTGTTCCAGCAATCCCTCGTTGGCCAGCTCCGCCATCTCATTGCGCACCGTCGCCGAACTCAGCCCCGTCGCCCCATGTCCGCCCGCCCGCACCCGCGCAATCGTCCCCGCAATCGTCCCCGAGCCCACCGGCTCGCCGGTCTCGATGTAGCTCTCCACGATGGCCGTCAGGATCGCCCGTTGCCGCGCCGTTATCCGCTCCGCCTCCGCCATCGCACACTACCCCCACACCAGTTTATTCCCTCCGTCAACCCCCCGCGCCTGCAATACGCGCCCCTCCACGCCGTCACCCGCGGGCGCGCGCCTTTACTTCTTCTGCATCTCGCCCATCAACTTCTGGGCAACGTCTTCCGCGGCCACGCCGTATGTCCCCGCTTCGATCTTTCGTCGCAGGTCCGCCACCTTATCGAAGCGCACATCGCTGCCCCTGCTGGCATGCGAGATCAGCATCCCGGCCAGGCCCACCTGCTCCGCATCGTCGGCAATCTCCTCCACTCCACTGCTCAAAGGCTTGGTTGCGCGCGCGCCCGGCCCTGTCAGCCCTGGCCTGGCAGATGGAGGCAATGCACCGGCTGCGCCAACCGGGATTGCAGGCATCGCTTCCCTACCCGATCCTACTCGACTCGCGTCACGCACCCATGCACCTCCACTTCTCCCAATCTTTCAGGCTTATCGGCTGCCCCAGAAAAAACTTCAGATCGAATTTCCGATCTGCAACGCCAACTCACAGATTAGACCTCATCCACTGTCTCACAATAAAAAAATCTGCTAACCCGCCCCCCAGGAGTCGCAATGGGAACGGACTTCACCGGGTGGGCCCTGCATGACCCTGCTCACGCTGCGCAACCCGTCGCCCCCACTCTTTGCCAGCGTCAGACTGGTTGGGAGACAATCAATCCATGTCAGAGTCTCCCGCAACCCAGCATCCCGCCGCCTCCACATCCAACGCGCCCGCCGCGTACGGTCCCGCAGCCCCGCCTGCCCGCCGCCAGGTCGTCTGCTTCAGCTTCTACAAGCTCATGCCGGAGTGGCGACGCCTTCCCGAGTCCGAGCGCGCCGCCCACAAAACCGCCTTCGCCGCCGTCCTCGACCGCTGGAACAAGACCGGCGAGTTCCTCTCCCTCACTTATTCGACCGTGGGTACAAGAGGAGATGTCGATTTCTGCGTCTGGACCATCGGATACGCCGTCGACGAGCTGAACCGGATGCGCTCCGAACTTCTGCGCACGCCGCTGGGCGGCTACCTCAACTCGCCGCACAACTTCCTCGCCATGACCAAGCGTTCGCAGTACCAGATCGGCCGTCCCGACGAGAGCGAGGGCGAGGGCCGCGGCGCCATCCGTCCCGGCGGACAGAAGTACATCTTCATCTACCCCTTCTGGAAGACGCGCCCCTGGTATCTGCTCTCCATGTCCGAGCGCAAGCGCCTCATGGACGAGCACATCCGCATCGGCCTGCTCTACCCGCGCGTCAAGCTCAACACCACCTACTCCTTCGGCCTGGATGACCAGGAGTTCGTCGTCGCCTTCGAGACCAACTTCCCCGAAGACTTCCTCGACCTCGTCCAGCAGCTCCGCGAGACCGAGATCAGCCTCTACACCCTGAAGGATTTCCCCATCTTCTCCTGCGTCCGCCTCACCCCCGCCGAAATGCTCGACCGCCTCGGATAGTCTCCAAGCCCGAGGGCGCGCTTGCTAACTACAAGCGCGTTTATCGTTACTAATCAGCTTTGAATGTCGCGCGGAATACCAGTCAGGAGAAAGTAGTAGAGATCAATGAGGTTTTCGTTTAGTTCAAGAATGTCGTCTGCTGTGGCACACGGGCGAGCCTCAGCGCCGAAGCGGTTGCCGGGATGGATGAACCGAATGCGTGTATGGTAGTCGTCCTCGAAAAAGTACTCCCAGTCGTACTCTACGATCCCATATGCTTCATATACATATAAGGCAGCATCTTTTGACGTTGGATTTTTATTACCGGCCTCTTTCAACCGCTCAAAAATGATGCTTTGTGCTCCGTCCATCGCGATCCAAAGGAATATGCCAGCAGCTTCCAAAAACTCTGGATAACGAAATGCCATATTCGCTTTGACCAGAAGCGCCAAGCCTCGATAGAACAGAGGACCAGAGGCCTTAACCATTGGGAGCAGACGTTCCCGAGAGAGTATTCGTTCTGCTCCTTGGATCAAGTGATAGGCCATCGTTCCTCCACCTGAAGGAGGCCGATGAATAGTACTCGTGGGCCAAACACCTCGATCCCTCTTGCGACATATGGCGGCGAGCAATAGTCGACGCCCCTCCTCCGCAATCTCATCAGTCAAATCGGAGCCAGAATGTGAGTAAAGATGGAGTAATGTGTCTGCCGGGTAGGGACATATCCGGGTCTCGTCTTTCTCAGTGCATAACAGCATTGTTCCGAGAAGGGGTATCTCGACCGGATCAAGTTGGTCGATCTCTGAGAAGCTGTCATCCTGTCGGCTTTTCGTCATCATGAAACATAGGTCTGAACCTACGATCATGCGCTCGTCGGCGCCGACGAAGCTTTCAGCCGGGTAGCTGCCGAGAGGCGACAAGAGTCGCAGAATAAAGCCCGGCTTATCCCCTCTGAAATTCAAGCGAAGCATGGAGGCCCCCTTGAACCAATCCTAACTGACTTTTGCTAACGCGAAGGAGCATACTAATGAGGTGGCAATATACAGATCAGTAAACACTCAGCCGTTTGACTAGAGAATCAGTTCGTCTTAGCGCCTGCCAGTTCAATGTAAATCATTAGGCTTGTCGGAAACGGCATTTTGGGCAACGACGTTTGGTACTGAAATGTCTGCTTCCCATCAGTAATCCTCATGCACACCCTCACCGCCATCGCCATCGGTTATCCTCGAATATCAACCGCCATGCCTACAAGACAAGCCGCAAAAAGATCGGCCAAATCCAAACCCGGCAAGACCGCGAACCCCCTGGCCCCGACCCGCGTCACTGCCATCCTCGACGCCCTCGCGCGAACCTATCCCAACGCCGTCTGCGCCCTCCACCACAAGAGCGCGTGGCAGCTTCTTGTCGCCACAATTTTGTCAGCCCAATGTACCGACGTCCGCGTCAACCTCGTCACTCCCGCGCTCTTCAAGGCCTTCCCCACACCCAAGGCAATGGCCGCGGCATCCCTCCCCGAGATCGAAGAACTCATCCGCACCACCGGCTTCTTCCGCAACAAGGCGAAGTCCCTGCAGGGCGCGGGCCGCGTCATCACTGAAGAGTTCCACGGCAAAGTCCCGCACACCATGCCTGAACTGCTGCGCATTCCGGGAGTCGCTCGCAAGACGGCCAACGTTGTCCTCGGCTCGTGGTTCAAGATCGCCGACGGCATCGTCGTCGACACGCACGTTCTGCGCATCTCCCACCGCCTGCAACTCACCAAACAGACCACCCCGGAGAAGGTCGAGCGCGACCTGATGCGCATCGTCCCGCAGTCCCAATGGATCGAGTTCACCCACCGCATCATCGCACACGGCCGCCAGATATGTATCGCGCGCAAGCCCCGTTGCGCCGATTGTCCGCTGGAGCCTCTCTGCAACACCCCCGACAAAACCTTCTCCTCCCACTGAAATTTGCTCATCGCTGTGCGTGTTGCTAGCATTCGACCACACTTTAGATCAGCGCAGGTGTGCAATGAAATTCAGCAAGCAATGGTCGCGTCGCCGATTCCTGGCCGTCTCCAGCGCAGCCGCAGCCCAGGCCGCCGCCACCCTCAAGGGCCTCTCGCAGACCACCGGCGCAGCCCCAGCCGCTGCCGCCGCGCAGCGGAACATTCAGGAGGCCGCGCGCCTGATGCCTCCGCCCGAGGTCATCTCCGGCGGAATCCAGCCGCTGATGCAGTCCATGACCGCCCGCCCGCTGCGCTACCGCCCCGACCACGGCGAGTTCGTCATCCGCAACGGCGGCGAGTACTTCAACCGTCCGCTCTATGCTCCTTGCTCCACCACGCAGCCCGCCGACTTCCGCGTCGACGCAGGCGATCTGCCCGAGTTCTCCCTCTATCTTCCCGGCCACGGCGGCAACCTCAAGCTAGGCTTCAGAGGAATTAAAAATCAGACCTTCGCATCGAAGTGGGCCGCGCAGGCCGACGAGGTTGTCGCACGCTACCGACCCGGCCGCATGATCTACGAGATTCACGATACGCTCCTCGGCAGCGGAATGCTGCGCGCCGAACTCCTCACCGCACCCGAAGGCTCCGGCCTGCTTCTCAAGGTCGAGGGCAGCGATCTTCCCGCCGGCACGCGCCTCGCCTGGGCCTTCGGCGGCGTCAGCGGCAAGCTGGGCCGCCGCAACGGCGACATCGGCTGCGAGGTCCAGCCCGTCAGCCAGTTCTTCCAGGTCACCGCGGAAGAATGTGAGGACAATAGCTACAGCTTGCTGGGAATGAATATTCTGGATGGCCCAGTGGACGGCCCAGTCCCTGTCTATGGTCCCAATGTACTTCTCGAAACCAAGGCCACTGAGATAGTGTTGAGCTTCCCCCTTCACTCCGAGCTGAGTGTGGAGGAATTTTCCGCGTGGACCGCTGCCCCAGTCCAGCCGAAGACCGCAACCTTCTCGGCCGCGCAGCCAATCCTCACTGGCTCGGTGGAGGTTCCCGGCGAGCCAATCTATCTCACCATCGTCCGCATCACAGAGTCGCCCGAATCAGCAGGGCTCTTCTCCACAGACCAGCTCGTCAAGCTCTTCTCCTCCCGCGGCGCCCAGGTCGATGCCATCGCCCAATCCCTCACCCTGGACACGCCCGACGAGTACCTCAACACAGTCGGTCCGGCCCTCGCCGTCGCCGCCGAAACCATCTGGGACGCCCGTCAGCAGTGTGTCCTGCATGGCGGCGTGGCGTGGCGCGTCGCGCTCGCCGGTTGGCGCGGCCCCTACGTCCTCGACGCACTGGGCAACCACGACCGCGCCCAGTTGCAGATTCGCCACTGGCTGAAGAAGCAGAACGTCACCGCCATCACCACCGCCGATCCCGCCACAGGCCCATGGGACACCACCGCCAACATCCATCTCACCCGCAAAGAGAACATGCTGCACTCCAACGGCGACCTCTCCAACAATCACTACGACATGAACATGGTCTTCATGGACGTGATGCTGCGCCATCTGATGTGGACCGGCGACCTCGACTTCGCGCGCGAGATTTGGCCCGCCTTCCAGCGTCATCTCGCCTGGGAGCGCCGCCTCTTCCGCCGGACGTATACCGTCGACGGCAAGACCCTCCCGCTCTACGAGGCCTACGCCGCCATCTGGGCCAGCGACAATCTGCAGTACAACGGAGGAGGCGCGGCGCACTCCTCCGCCTACAATATCTTCGCCTTCCGCTTCGCCGCCCGACTCGCGCGCATGCTCGGCGAAGACCCAACCCCCTACGAGACCGAGGCCAATCTCATCCTCGAAGGAATGCAAACGCTCCTCTGGCTACCCGAGCAAGGCGCCTTCGCCGAATCCAAGGACCTGATGGAGCCGCAGACCGTCTACTCCAACCCCGCGCTGTGGACCGTCTACCACACCATCGACAGCGAAGTCCCCACGCCGCGCCAGGCCTGGCAGATGGCCGCCGAGCGCCTCCACGCGCTGCGCCATGTCCCCATCCACGGCGAAGGCGTCCCCAACGACGGGCTCTACATGCTCTCCTGCTCCGACTGGCTGCCGTACATGTGGTCGCTCAATCTCCTTCTGCTCGCCGAGAACTCCCACATGGCCCTCGCCCTATGGCAGGCCGGTATGTCCGACGAGGCCTTCCGCATCTTCAAGGGCGCGCTGCTGGACTCCATGTTCATGGGCCTTTGCCCCGGCGACTTCCACATGACCTCCGCCCTCGACGCCCACCGCCAGGAGGCCCAGCGCGACTTCGGCGATCCCATCGGCATCACCTCGCGCGCCCTCGTCGAAGGCCTCTTCGGCATCCAGCCCAACCTCATCGCCAACTCCATCCGCATCCGCCCCGGCTTCCCCGCCGAATGGAACCGCGCCTCCCTCCACCACAAAGACTTCGACTTCGAATGGAAGCGCGAAGCCCTGAGCGATAGCTATGAATTCACCAGCCGACTCGCCAAGTCCGTCCCCGTCACACTCATTCTTCCCGCGCTCACCACAACCCTCCCCAAAGTCCTCTGCAACGGATCGAGCGTGAAGTGCGCCTTCGACCCCACAGCCATCGGCTCGCCGCGACTGATCATCAATCTCCCCGCCGCTCGCGACTACAAGGTCAGTGTTGTGTGGAGATACGGCCACCCGCCCTCGTTTCCTATCCACCCTCCCACCCAGCGCACCTACCACATAGGTGAAACCCTCGATCTGCCCAAAGGCGTCACGCTGACGCAGATCGACGACCCGCAGCATGCCCTCACCCATGGCCGCGTCACTTCCCCCGGCTTCCACACCGTCTTCGCCAACATGGAGCAAGGCGACTGCGTCTGGACCCTCCCCATCTCCTTCGTGGCCAAGCCCGCCACTCCAGCCTTCGCCCCAATCCCCGCCCTCGCCGCAGGCGCGCGCATCGAGCCGCTCGACCTTACATCCCTGCTAAAAAATCAGATCAACGAAATCTTCACCCGCACCTACGCCGAGCCGCGTTCCCCCTACTGCTCGCTCGCCATCGCCGACAACCTCCTCGGCGGCTGGGCCAATCCCGACAACCGCGCCACCATCGACGACGCCGGCCTACGCGCTGCGGGTGGCCTGCTCCACACCCCGCTCGGCGTCGACTTCCGCACCCCCGCCGGCTCCGCGCCCAACTGTCTCTTCCTCTCCCACTGGAAGCAGGACGAACCCTCCGCCCAGCTCCCCCTCACCGGCCACGCCAGCGGAATTTACCTCCTTATGGCCGGCAACACCTTCCCGCAGTGCAGCCGCATGCAGCATGGCACTGTCTCTGTCGCATACAAAGACGGCACCACCGCCGCCCTCTCCCTGCGCAACCCCGAGACCTGGTGGCCCATCGAGCAGGACTACCTGCTCGACGACTACCTCTTCGTCAACGAAGCCCCACTCCCACCGCGCGTCAATCTGCGCACCGGACAGACCCGCATCCTCGACCCCGTCGCCTTCCACGGCAAGGGCCGCACCGTTCCCGGCGGCGCAGCCACAATCCTCCACCTCCCGCTCGACCCCGCAAAAACCCTGGCCTCACTGCAGGTCCAGTGCGACCTCTACGGCATCGTCGTCGCCCTGATGGCCGCAACCCTGGTGCGCGCTTAAACTGGGCTACTCCACCGGCAGCCGCGCCTTGTATCCGTCGCGCGCTATCACCGAGTACTTCAGCGGCTTGCCCTTCTCGTCCTGCATCTGCAGCGGGTGTCCCTCGTTGTCCACCAGGATGACCTTGATCTTGCGGTAGCTGCCGTCGTTGGCCGGGTTGGTCGGCCGGTAGGTCAGCAGGTACTGGTTGCGGATGGAGTTGTTGATCTGCGCGAAGTCCGAGGGCAGCTCACCCTGGAAGAGCGGCGAGTAGCTTAGCCCTCCGGTCATCTCGGCGAAGGTCTTCAACTGGTTCTGCGCCTGCAGATAGTTCATCTCGCGCATGCCGCCGCCCGCTCCCATCTCGTTGAGCAGCGCCCCCGTGCCGATGGTGAAGATGGTCACGTTGGGCGTGGCCTTGATCTTGGCCAGTATCTTGTCGTAGGTGATCTTGGAGAAGGTGTCGCGCCCGGTGCCGATCAGCAGGACGTACTTGCGCCCATCGATGCGGCTGATGCGGTCCAGCGTCTCGTACAGAGCGTCGAACATGTCCGTCTCCGAGAAGCCCGGCAGGGTCAGCGAGTTCAGGCTCTGCGCTATCACGTCCTTGTTATTGGTGAAGTCGGATAGGATGTGGGTCCCCATGTCGTAGGTCACCACCGCCACGTAGTCGTCCGGGCGCAGCGAGTTGAAAAAGCCCACCGCTGCATTGCGCATGTCGTTGATGTAGTAGTAGGAGTTGGCGGCAAACTCCAGCAGCATCACCGCCGTGATTGGGGTCTGCCCAATGCGCACGTTGTCCACCTTCTGCTCCACGCCATCTTCCAGAACAAGAAAGTTCTCCGCCTTCAGGCCGGGAACAAACTGGTGGTTCTTGTCCAGAATGACGCTCACGTCCAGGTTCACGATGGGCACATCGACGCGCAGCGAGTAGGTCTCCCCGCCCGGATTCTTGATCTTCGGCTCGGCGGGCGCGGGCGGCGGAGGCGGCTCTTCTGACTCCTTCTTCTTGGGAATCACGATGGGGCCGTTGTCGGTGTTGGGGCCTGCCTCGGCGCCGGAGGTCTGGTCAGCCGGCTGCGTGGCGGGCTGTGCGGAGGCCGCGGCGCCAGGCGTGGCTGGGGCCTGCGCGACGGCGGCGGGCAGAACAACGGTCATCGCCAGTGCGGCCAGCAGCGCCGTCTGGCGGAGGAGGAGACGGGTTGCGGTGGGCTGGAGCATGCTTGTCCTCTGTATCTGAAACTTTACTCTGCTTTAGACGCGCTATGGGCCGGTCTGGATGTGCAAGGCGGTTGGCTGTGTCTTTGCGGCAGAATTTGCTCCGCCTCTGCCTCGCCAGCCTCAGCCAGGTGGCCGGCAAAGTGGGGCCCGCTGCTGCCTGAACAGTCTGTGAAAATCTCTGCGCCGCGCAAGGGCGAGACTTCAGTTCCACCGTAAGTGAAGCAAACAAAATAGAGTTGCAATCATCGAGGCAACATCGAAACTTATTCAGTCCATCCCTTAATGGCAGGAGCGAAGCTGTGTTGCAGACAGATTGCGCCGGCAGTCCTTGCCCGGTGATGTAGCATTTATAGATAGCGTAGGAACTAGAGTGACAACCATGCCGAAAGAGACGAAGAATTCAATGGGTGCAATTGAGATACGCGGATTGGCGGTGCATGCCGCCGGTGCGCAGTTGGTGCCGTACCGGTACGAGCCGGGTGAACTGAAAGCTAACGAGGTTGAAGTTAAGATCTCGCATTGCGGGGTATGCCACTCCGACATCCATCTGATCGACAATGACTGGGGATTGAGCAAGTTCCCCTTCATCCCCGGCCATGAGATTGCGGGCACCGTCTCGGTGGTCGGCTCCCAGGTGTGCGACCTCACCGTGGGCCAGCGCGTGGGCATAGGCTGGCAGGCGGACAGTTGCGGCATCTGCGAGTGGTGCCGTCAGGGCGACGAGAACCTCTGCGCCGCCGCGCAGCCAACCTGCGTGGGCCGCAATGGAGGCTACGCCGACTCGGTCCGGGTGAACTCCCGCTTCGCCATCCCGGTGCCGGATGCCTTGGAGAGCGAGAACGTCGCGCCCCTGTTGTGCGCTGGGATTACCGTCTACTCGCCCATGCGCAACCTCGGAGTGGGGCCCTCGTCGCGCGTGGGTATCATCGGCATCGGCGGACTGGGCCATCTCGGCCTGCAGTTCGCCCGGGCCTTCGGAGCGGAGGTGACGGCCTTCTCCACCTCGACCGACAAGGAGGCCGAGGCAAAAGAGTTGGGCGCGGACCACTTCGTCAATACCCGCGACAACGGTGCGTTGAAGAAGCTAACAGGCTCTTTCGACCTTCTGCTCTCCACCGTCGGCGTGGACCAGGACTGGCAGGCCACCCTCAACGGCCTGCGCCCCAAGGGAACGCTCTGCGTGGTGGGCGTGCCGCCGTCGGCCATCTCTTTCCATGCCTTTCCGCTGATCTCCGGGCAGCGTTCGATCTCCGGAAGCAACACCGGCAGCCCGCGCGACCTGCACCAGATGCTGGACGTCGCCGCCCGCCACGGCGTCAAGGCCATGACCGAGAGCTTCCCCATGGCCAAGGCCAACGAGGCCCTGGTCAAGGTGAAGAAGAATCAGGTCCGCTATCGCGCCGTCCTCGCCAACTAGAATCGTTATCTTCCTGAGCGGGGCCTTGATAGTACGCTAGGTACGGATGCGATTTGAGCTATTCATTGCGGCGCGGTATCTGCGGGCCAAGCGGCGCCAGGCCGTGGTTGGCGTCATCACCGCCATCTCCGTCATCGGCGTGGCCGCGGGCGTGGCCGCACTCATCATCGCCCTGGCCATCACCAACGGAATGCGTCGCGACCTGCAGCAGAAACTGCTGGGTTCTACCGCACATGTGATGTTGATGCGCATCGCCGCGGACGGCATCCGCGACTGGCGTCCTCTGCTGGATCGCCTGCGCGCTCTGCCCCACGTCACCGCCGCCGCTCCCGGCCTCTACGAAGAAGTCCTCATCTCGCGCAACGCCAAGAGTGTTGGCGCGTTCATCGACGGCATCGTCCCTGCGGACCAGCGTGCCATCTCCGGCATCCTGCAAACCGTGCAGCAGGGTTCCGCAGATGCTTTGCAGCCCGTGGCGTCGGCGAGCGAGGCGGCAAGTCAGCAAGTCGGCGAGTCGGCAGCGACAGCCCAGGCCACGCCGCCCATCGTCATCGGCCAGGACCTCGCCCAGACCATCGGCGCCGAGGTCGGCGACACCGTCCTGGTCACCAGCCCGCAGGGCGAGCTCACCCCGCTCGGCCTCGTGCCCAAGTACCAGCGCTTCACCGTGGCCGGCGTCTTCAACTCCGGCTTCTACCAGTACGACTCCAGCTACGCCTTCATCCGCCTGGCTGACGCGCAGCGATTATTCTCCGAGCCCGACCTCATCTCCACCATCAGCTTTAAAGTGGACGACATGTACCGCGCCGACGCAATCGGTCGCGAGATCGAGCAGGCCGCCGGCCCCGGCTACGAATCCACCAACTGGATGGAGCAGAACCGCGAGCTCTTCCGCGCCTTGCGCCTGGAGCAGGTGGTCACCTTCATCATTCTGGCGCTCATCGTCTGCGTCGCCGCGCTCAACATCCTCATCGCCCTCACCATGATGGTGATGGAGAAGACGCGCGACATCGCCGTCCTCATGAGCTTTGGCGTGCGCATCGACCAGGTCCGACGCATCTTCCTCCTGCAAGGCCTTCTCATCTCGCTCATCGGCACCGCGCTCGGCCTCATCCTCGGCTTCGGCCTCAGTTGGCTGGGCGGCCACTACCGCTTCATCCACCTCGACGCCTCGGTCTACTCCATCGACTACCTGCCCTTCGCCCCACGCCTCATCGACGCCCTCATCGTCGCCGCCGTCTCGCTCGGCGTCAGCCTGCTCGCCACCCTCTACCCCAGCAGCAGCGCCGCCAAAGTCCTCCCCGCCGAGGCATTGCGCTATGAGTGATCCTTCCGCCCGTGTGGGCACCTCATCCTCTGCACCCAATTCCCCGGCACTTCTGCGCGCACTCGGCCTCACCAAAATCTATCCAGCAGTAGTCTCCGCCAGCTCGAACGCCAGCTCGAACGCCAGTCCGTCCGGCGAGGTCGTTCTCTTCCGCAACCTCGATTTCTCCATCGCCTCAGGCGAGATGGTCGCCATCGTCGGCGAGAGCGGCACCGGCAAAAGTTCCCTGCTGCATCTGCTCGCCGCGCTCGACCGCCCCACGTCGGGCGAGGTCTGGCTGGGCAAAACCAATCTCAGCCAGCTCACACCCCGCCAGGCCGCCGAGTTCCGCAATCGCGACGTGGGCTACGTCTGGCAGTTCCACTATCTCCTGCCGGAATTCACCGCGCTGGAGAACGTCGCCATGCCATTGCTTGCACGTGGAGTCCGTCACCCCGAAGCCCTGCAGAAAGCCAGCCTCTGGCTCAACGAGGTCGGCCTTGCGCCGCGCGCCGGCCATCGCTCTGGCGAGCTGAGCGGCGGCGAGCAGCAGCGTGTCAGCCTCGCCCGCGCCCTCGTCACCGGGCCCAAACTTCTGCTGGCCGACGAGCCCACCGGCGACCTCGACGGCAAAACCGCCGAAGCAGTTTTTTCCTTGGTCCAAAAGCTGCATCGCGAGCATCTACTCACCAGCGTTCTGGTGACGCACAATATGGAGTTTGCCGCGCGCTGCGGCCGCATGCTTCGCCTGCGCGATGGCTGTCTGCAAGAGCTTGCGGTTGTTAGTTGATACAACTGGTGGTTGTTAGCTGGTGGGGGCGCACGGATTTTGGTGCGAACTTTATACCCGGAGCATCTAAAGGGTGTACAGTAACCAGACTTTCGGGGAATGTCGTATTGTGTGCGCAACAGCTACACTAAAGATGTGGGATGGGAGTTCTCTATTCGGATTCGTCCAATGGGGAGCATCCTGTAGGGTCTTCGCGCGCACGGGTCGCGGAGGCGGGTTCGATCAATGGCGCTGCATCGTTTTTTGCGCGGATGCAGTGGCTGTGGCTTGAAGGGGAAATATGTTCGAACGCTATACGGAGAAGGCGCGCCGCGTAATCTTCTTTGCGCGGTACGAGGCCAGTCAGTTCGGGTCGCCTTACATCGAGACCGAGCACCTGCTGCTCGGCTTGCTGCGCGAGGACAAGGCGCTTACCAACCGCTTTCTGCGCTCACACGCCTCCGTGGAATCCATCCGCAAGCAGATCGAAGGCCACACCACCATCCGCGAAAAGGTCTCCACCTCGGTCGACCTTCCCCTCTCCAACGAGTGCAAGCGGGTTCTGGCCTACGCCGCCGAGGAGGCCGAGCGGCTCTCCCACAAGCACATTGGCACCGAACATCTTTTGCTCGGGCTGCTGCGCGAAGAGAAGTGCTTCGCCGCCGAGATCCTCACCGAGCGCGGCCTGCGCCTGCCCGCCATCCGCGAAGAACTGCAACGCACCACGCAGGAGAAGTCCCCGGTGCAGCAGAGCGGCAAGGCGCAGCGCAGTGAGCAGAGCCTGCTCGCCGAGTTCTCCCGCGACCTCACCCAGAACGCCCTGGACCAGCAGCTCGATCCGCTGGTGGGCCGCGACGCCGAGGTCGAGCGCGTCATCCAGATCCTCTGCCGCCGCACCAAGAACAATCCCGTCCTCATCGGCGAGCCGGGCGTGGGCAAAACCGCCATCGTCGAAGGCCTGGCGCAGAAGATCGCCGATGGCGAGGTCCCATCCTTCCTCTCCGACAAGCGCGTTCTTGCCCTCGACCTCTCGCTCATCGTTGCCGGGACAAAGTATCGCGGGCAGTTTGAGGAGCGCCTCAAGACCATCATGAAGGAGCTGATGGAGAACCAGAACTGCATCGTATTCATCGACGAGTTGCACACCCTGGTCGGCGCAGGCTCGGCGGAGGGTTCGCTCGATGCCGCCAACATTCTCAAGCCCGCGCTCAGCCGTGGCGAGATCCAGTGCATCGGAGCAACCACGCCCGCCGAGTATCGCAAGTCCATCGAGAAGGATCGCTCCCTGGAGCGGCGCTTCCAGGCCGTCAAAGTCCCGCCTCCCAGCGAGGAGGACGCCGTCAAGATCATCAACGGCATCAAGGACAAGTACGAAAAATTTCACGCCGTCTCCTACACCGAGGAAGCGGTCAATTTTTCCGTCTCCCACTCCAGCCGCTACATCCCCGACCGCTTCCTGCCGGACAAGGCCATCGACCTCATCGACGAGGCCGGCGCGCGTGTCAAGCTGCGCCAAACCTCCCTGCCCGAAGAGCTGACCGAGGTGCAGAAGCGCATCAAGTTCATCGTGCATCGCATGGAGAACGCCATCGCCAACCACGAGTTCGAGAAGGCGCGCTTCTACTCCGACGAGGAGCGCAAGGAGCGCGAGAACCTGCGCAGCCTGCGCGACAAGTACCACCTCGACGACTCCTCCGCCGGCATTGTCACCCGCGAGGACATTGAGGACGTGGTCAGCCGCTGGACCGGAGTGCCCATCACCTCCATCAAGGAGGAAGAGACGCAGAAGCTGCTGCGCGTCGAGGAGGAGTTGCACAAGCGCGTCATCTCCCAGGACAAGGCAATCTCCGCGCTGGCGCGTGCCATCCGACGCTCACGCGCCGGCCTCAAGAATCCAGCTCGTCCCATCGGCAGCTTCCTCTTCCTCGGCCCCACTGGCGTGGGCAAAACCGAGATGGCGCGCACCCTGGCGAACTTCCTCTTCGGCTCGGACAAATCGCTCATCCGCTTCGATATGTCCGAGTTCATGGAGAAGCACTCCGTCAGTAAGCTCATCGGCTCGCCTCCGGGATACGTCGGCTACGAGGAGGGCGGCCAGCTCACCGAGCGCGTCAAGCGTTCGCCCTACTCTGTCGTCCTGCTCGACGAGATCGAGAAGGCGCATCCCGATGTCTTCAACCTGCTGCTGCAGGTCTTCGAGGACGGCCAGTTGACCGATGGCCTGGGCAACACCGTCGACTTCAAGAACACCATCGTCGTCATGACCTCCAACATCGGCGCCAAGCACCTGCAGAAGCGTGAGGGCCTTGGATT
Organism: uncultured Acidobacteriaceae bacterium; assembly: GCA_963834805.1. GTDB lineage: Bacteria > Acidobacteriota > Terriglobia > Terriglobales > Acidobacteriaceae > Edaphobacter. The sequence goes on along the minus strand of CAWIDB010000007.1, from coordinate 391,107 downwards.
CCAGAGCAGCAACGAGAACAGTATCCTGGACAAGATGGAGGAACTGGTCAAGGGCGAGGTCAAGCGCACCTTCAATCCGGAGTTCCTCAACCGCCTCGACGAGGTCATCATCTTCACCTCGCTCACCCACGCCGACCTGATGCAGATCATGGAGCTGCTGGTGCAGCAGATGAACGCCAATCTGGTTCACAAATCCATCACGCTCAGCGTCACCGACGACGCCAAGCAGTGGATTCTGGAGAAGACAACCTCCGAGCGGACCTACGGCGCGCGGCCCTTGCGGAGAGCGTTGCAGCGCTTCGTCGAAGACCCACTCTCCGAGGCGCTCATCGCCGGCGGAATCGTGCAGCGGCCCGCCTTTCTCGAGGTCTACATGGAGAACAACCAGCTCTTCTACCGCACCATCTCTCCGGACGGCGGGGACGACGGCGAGGAAAAATCCGCCGGCCTCGCCCTCTCCGCAGCCTGACGATAAATGCGGGTGCCCCATCCTCGGCGCGCAGTCTCATCGCGCGACAGGCCGGGGTCCCCGGCGAGCGTTCTATGCTCGCTGGGGTGGAGCGTAGGGTGCTTTGCGTAATGCCGGGTGCCCTATTCATGACGGCTTTACCGGGGTCCCCAGCGAGCGATCTTTGTTCGCTGGGGTGGAATCGTCATGGGTGGGGTTTCTATTTGCCTCCCAAATCCAGCTTCCAGACCCCACCCCCAATCTGCTATTGTGTCTGCGACATCATGCGCGCACAATCCCTCACTCTCTCGCTCGCCCTCCTGCTTGTGCCGGCCCTCGCGCAGACCCCCGCGCCCCAACCCGCACAGCCTGCCACGTCGCAATCAACCCCCGGCCAGCCCGCCATCGCGCGCCCACCCAACGACCACCAGCACATGATGGATATCCTTGGTATCACAGCGCTGCGTCCCGGCGTCAATCAAAATGGCCAGGGCGCTCACCCCGTCAACTGGGACGAGTCCAAGGCCAATCCCTGGCCCAACCTGCCTGACCCGCTGCTGCTGAACAACGGCAAGCGCGTCAAATCCGCCAAGGATTGGACCACCAAGCGCCGTCCTGAGCTGGTCGAGCTCTTCAACAACGATATCGTGGGCCGCGTTCCCGCCAATGTTCCCGCCGTCCACTGGGAGGTCGTCTCCTCCACCCCCGGCTCCGAGGACGGAATCGCCACCGTCACCAAGCGCCTCATCGGCCACGTCGACAACTCCGCCTACCCGGCCATCACCGTCAATATCGAAGTCGACCTCATCCTCCCCGCCGCAGCCACCAAGCCCGTTCCTGCCGTCGTCGAGATCACCTTCGGCCGTCCCATCGGCTCCCCCCCGCCACCGCCGCGTCCCGCCCGCCCCGCCCCGCCCGCCGCCGCGGCCCCGCCTGCCGGTACGCCCGCGCCCGCGCGTTCTTTGTTGGCCGGCAGCAGCGCCGCACCGGCTGGCCCCTCTCCACAGCAGCAGACCCTCGCCAAGGGTTGGGCCTTTGCTCTGCTCTACCCCACCACCTACCAGGCCGACGGCAGCGGTGGACTCACCTCCGGAATCATCGGCCTCTGCAACCACGGCCAGCTACGCAAGCTGGACGACTGGGGAGCGCTGCGCGCATGGGCCTGGGGAGCCTCGCGCCTGGTCGATTACTTCCAGACCGACCCCTCCATCGACGCGCACCACCTCGCCATCGAGGGCCACTCCCGCTTCGGCAAGGCCGCACTGGTCACCATGGCCTACGAACCGCGCTACACCGTCGCCTACATCAACTCCTCCGGCGCGGGCGGCGCCTCGCTGGCACGCCGCCGCTTTGGCGAGCAGTATGAAAACATCGCCGGTGGCGAGGCCTACTGGATGGATGGCAACTATATTAAGTACGCCGAAGCCGAACCCAATCAGCTCTCCCCCGCAGACATGCCCGTCGACATGCACGAGCTCATCGCCCTCTGCGCCCCCCGCCCCGTCTTCATCGGCGGTGGCACCCTCGAGGGCGGCGACGGCTGGGCCGACGTCCGCGGCACCTATATCGCCGAGTTCGCCGCAGGCCCCGTCTACAAGCTCCTCGGCAAAAAGCCGCTCTCCGACGACTCCGGCCCCATCAAGGACTTCCCGCCCGTCGGAACCGCGGTCGTCGCCGGCGACCTCGCCTTCCGCCAGCATCCCTACGGCCACAACCCCCAGCCCAACTTCGCCACCTTCCTCACCTGGGCCAGCCGCTACATGACGACAGCTTCGCCCGGCAAATAACCGCCGTATTAACTGAGAACAATGAATTGTCATTCTGACCCTGAGCGCAGCGAATGGGGAAGAATCCCCGCATTTCGCCGCGTGCCCCATTCATCACGTTCTTTGTGATGAGTGGGGTTTTGGCCTTATCGGAGGGAGCGCAGGGCTTTAGCCCTGAGAATAATCGCCCCCATAGAGCAAAGGGCTTTAGCCCTGGGCCGTCTGCCTCCTCCTTTAACACACTCGCTCGAGGTTTAGTGCAGAGGTGCGCTCATTGCTCGGCCAGAAAGTCGCTCAACAGTCTCTTGTTCTTGCGAGAGTTACAGTCGAGGCAAGCGGTGATGAGATTGTCAAAGCTGTTGTCTCCATCTTCAGCAACAGGTTTGATGTGGTCTAGAGTAGCAGTGAAGCGAGTCAGTTGCTTCTTACAGTAGTGGCATTGATAGCTGTCACGCTCAAAAACCTTAACGCGATTTTCGCGGACGTTGTAATAGTCAATTTCCGAGGGATCAACATCGGGAAGCGGGTCCGCAGTTGTGCGTTCGGCTCGAAATTTGCGACATGCCTCAATCTCGTCTGGAACAAGGACTCGGTATAGCGTGCCATCCCGATTTGGCTCACCTTCTTTACGTATCGCGCCGATGGTTTCCAGTGCTCGAAGAGCCACTCGTACCGTGACAGGAGCAATAGTCGTGTCGGTACTTTTCGAGTGCCTAGATTTCACAACGGATTCGAGACCCCGTCCACTGACTCTGAGATATGGATTTCCGTCTTTAGCAATTGTGTGTCTAAAGAAGTACCAGTAGATAGCCACGTCGTATGGAAATAGAAGGGGTTGTAGATCGTCAACGATCTGCTGAATGATGATAGGCAGTTCGAGAGCCGAGAAATCACGGTCTCCAGCAGAAGTGTCACCAGTCCCTATCTCTTCCTCAATCTCGTTTAGAAGTTCTCGTATTCGTTCGAATCGTTCGCTCATGTGTGAGAAGAATTGTACCCCCAATTCCCGTAGCCGAGCGTCAACCACGTGCATCGCAACTCACACAGCAATGTTGCCCCCTCCACTCCACGTCCGTCACGGAATGGAGGGAAATCAGTCACAATAGTCCCCTCGTACGCCTACTTCACCCCAATCTCGTACACCTCAATCGAATACCCCGGCACCGTCCGCGTAAACGTCTTCGCCACGCCCGTCACCGTACTTTCCACCGGCACAACCCGCTTCGGATCGTTGATGGTATTAGTTGCCGCGGTCGATCCCGCGCTCAGCCGCACCAGCTTCGCCGTTGCCTTCACCGTCTTCGCGCCGTCCAGCGTGACCTTCAGCTCCTGCGCTGCCGACGAGGCATTCACCAGCTTCAAATAAACAATCCCCTTCGCCGCGTCCTTCGTCACCGAATAGAACATCCGGTCGCCCGCGCCCTCCAGCTCCGCCGCCACAATCTCCGTCCCAATATGTCCCGCAAACATCGCCTGCGCGTAGTAGCTCGGACTGCCATAGCTTCGCAGCGCGTCGTATCCAATTAAATTCGACTGCCACTGCATCCCGTTCGGGTCCACATTCACCAGCAGCGGCGCGTAGCTTGCAATCTGGATCAGGTCGCTGTTCCTCTCCATCCCCGTCATCCACGCCGCATCGCCCAGCGCCGCGCCGAGGTTCGTGGTCGGCATCCCCTCCCTCGTCGCCCACTCGCCCACAAATATCTTCGGCCCGTTGCGGTCGGCCTTGTCGTAGTGGTGCACGTCGCGGAAGAACTCCTCCGCGCGCTTGTAGTAGTGGTCGTCAATCAGGTCTGGCGTCACGCTCTTCACCACATTGCCCCGCGCATTCGACGATGAAATCAGTTGCAGCGCGGGATACTTCGCCTTGATCGCCTTGTAGAACTGCGTGTAGCGCCCATCGTAGCTCTGCGATTTATCGAAGAAGTCCTCATTGCCGATCTCCACATACTTCAGCGGAAACGCCGCCGGATGCCCGTCCTTGGCCCGCTCCGCGCCCCACTTGGTTGTAACGTCGCCCGTCACATACTCAATCTCGTCCAGCGCGTCCTGCACATACGGCTCCAGGTCTGGCCCCGGCGCCACATGGTCTCCGCCCAGCGAGTAGCCCGCATACACCGCCAGCACCGGCTGCATCTTCAGGTCCTCACACCACTCCAGAAACTCCAGCAGCCCCAGCCCATCGGTCGAGTGGTATCGCCACGGGCTGGCGTGTCCCGGCCTGTCCACCAGCGGCCCAATCGTCTTCTTCCAGTCAAAGCGGTCGGCAATCGTCTGCCCCTCCAGATAGTTCCCGCCGGGAAAGCGCAGAAACGCCGGATGCATCCCCGCCAGCAGCTCCATCAGGTCCACGCGGTTCCCGTTCGCGCGGTTCTTGTACGTCGGCGGAAACACCGACAGTTGCTGCACCCACACCGTTCCCGGCCGCTCCACACTCAGCAGAATCTGGTTCGCCGCCGTCACCTTGGCAATCGCACCCGTCTTCATGGTGAAGTCGTACTGCTTCCACTCCGCCGTCAGCGCCGGCAACAGATAACTTGCCAGCACCTTGCCCGAATCGTCGGCCACCAGGCTCACCCGCACCGCCGCGCCGCCTGTTGCCGCCGCATCGCCCTTCGCCCACACCGATCCCGTGTACGTCGTATTGCCCCGCACCGGCACGCCCCACCATCCGCCATTGCGGAGTCCATACGCGTCCTTCGCGTCGGCCTGCTCCACCGTGATCTTCAAGCTCGCCGGCAGCGCCGTGCTCGGGCCCGTCGTTGTTTCCCGCGCCACCGTCCCGCGCGCCGTCCCCTGCGCCACCGGAATCCAGTTCACCGTATCGCGCAGGTTCAGGAACGTCCTGTCCTGCACCAGCTCGCCATACAGCCCGCCCTCGTACGAGTAGTTGATCTCCTCGGTCATCAACCCATACAGCGTCGGACTCACCTTCGCCCCCGCCTTGTCCGCGCTGATCGTCAGCGTCGCCGCCGCAGCCTTTGTTGAAGACGTAGCCTTCGCCTGCGTTCCCGCCGTCTGCGCGCTCGCCATCGCGCCCATGCACACAGCCACGCCCAACACTGCCGCAAACTTCACCGTTCGATTCATGGTCATTTCCCCTCGTCGAAAACGATACATCAACCCAACCTGCATCGTCGCCGGGTGCCCCATCCATCGCGCCTTTGTCTCTTGCGACGAGTGGGCATCGAGCTCTCCCCGCCAAGCTGCTAAACTAGAGGTTCGCACCTGCTTCCCGTGCATCCGTTCCAGACGCCGGCAGCGCGCTGCAGCAAGGAGAACCCAATGGCAAACCCATCCTCCAACAGCTCACCCAGCGACAGCATCGGCTCCACTTTCCACGAGCCCACTCTGCGCCTCAAGCTCGGCCTGGCCGAGATGCTCAAGGGCGGCGTCATCATGGACGTGATGAACGTCGAGCAGGCGCGCATCGCCGAGCAGGCCGGGGCCATCTCCGTCATGGCGCTGGAGCGCGTTCCCGCCATGATCCGCGCCGAAGGCGGAGTAGCAAGGATGGCCAATCCCAAACTCATCCGCGAGATCATGGCCGCCGTCACCATCCCTGTCATGGCCAAGGCGCGCATCGGCCACTTCGCCGAAGCACAGATCCTGCAGCACCTGGGCGTCGACTTCATCGACGAGTCCGAAGTCCTCACGCCCGCCGATGAGACCCACCACATCGACAAGCACGCCTTCACCACGCCCTTCGTCTGCGGAGCGCGCAACCTGGGCGAGGCCCTGCGCCGCATCGCCGAGGGCGCAGCCATGGTCCGCACCAAGGGCGAGGCCGGCACCGGCGACGTCGTCCACGCCGTGCAGCACATGCGCCAGATCGTCGGCGAGATCAAGGCCCTCACCGTCCTCAGCGACCAGGAACTCTACCACGCCGCCAAGGAACTCCAGGCGCCCTATGAACTCATCCGCATGGTCGCCCGCTCCGGCAAGCTCCCCGTGCCCAACTTCTCCGCCGGCGGCATCGCCACGCCCGCCGACGCGGCCCTGATGATGCAGCTCGGCGCCGAGAGCGTCTTCGTCGGCTCCGGCATCTTCATGAAGGAGCGCGCCACCCCGCTCGATGTCGAACTCTGGAGCAAGGAGGACGCCGCCGTCGGCCTATGCACCCCGAAGGATGTCGGCCAACCTCGCAATCCCGAGGAGCGCGCCGAAGCCGTCTCGCGCGCCAAGGCCATCGTCATCGCCACCACCCACTTCAACGACCCCAAAATCGTCGCCGACGCCAGTGAAGCCGTCACCGGAACCATGAAAGGCCTCGCCGCCGCCGCCATCGAAGAAAAAGACCTCCTGCAAACCCGCGGCTGGTAAAGTTGCTTTATGAAGCTCACCGCCGCGATTGCAAGCGCCACGTTGACAATTACACTGCTCTCGACAGGTTGCAATAGAACGAGTGGCGACGCCGTCATCTGGATAGGCAACGCCGATCTGCCCGAATACAACGATGTAGTTGCGGATGTCTCTAACGCCTTCGCGTCTGATCCGCTGTGCCACGGTATTCGGATTGAGACACACGATTATCCGAAGGGCTCGTACTGGTTCTTAGAAACATATAGTACCGACGCCACAGGCTCTGGTCCGCACGAATTCACGGACGGCATCTCATGGTGGATGGTGCATGAGGATCATGACAAGGATATGGCAAGGTATGATGGCTCGGACGCGACATCTGCCAAAGCAGCCCACCACGTCTGCTTCATTATCAAAGGCAGGGGAGGAGAGGTTCATTGAAGGTCAATGCGCCTCTCTCATAAAACCTCAAGCCCGCTTCCGCTTCCCCTGCAACTCCTGCAACATCCCCTGCCGCAGTACCGCGTTCAGCCGCGACTGATAGCCCACCTCACCCTGCGAGCGCAGCCACGCCAGAATGTCCGCGTCGATCCTCAGCGTCACCTGCTTCTTCACCGGCCTGTAGAACGGGTTCCGCACTGCGTTCTTCCAGAACTCTTCCGTCAACTCAGGAATATCCGAAAAGTCGATCTCGCTATCTGGCCTCTCCGACAACTCCTTGAGCCGTTGTTTGTCCACCGGAGTGAGCCGGCATTCAGCGGCTGTCTTTCTGATGATTCTGCTCATAGCGTCTGCACTCCTTTCGCGTTGCACGGCGAGCCGAGATGATGCGTATTACCTCGTCCCATCCCTCTTCATGAACCGTGTGGGCAACCAGTAGAATTGCGACTCCCCCGGCCATTCCGATCGACTGCCACCGGTCTTCGCCATATTCAAATCTCTCTGGCTCGGCAAGAACAAATGGATCGTCGAATACCTGCGTGGCATACTTGAAGTCGATCCCGTGCTTCCGCAGATTGCTCTCAGCCTTCGCCTCGTCCCACTCGAATAGAGTCATGCCTGCCACAATTATACCGCACTTTTGTAGCTACAGTAATAAACTTCGCCTGTCGGAGCAATCTGGCCCTCGCCCTCTCACTTTGCAAACCAAGTAAAATGATTCATCATGCCCATCTGCCTTCGCTTGCATCGTTTCTCCCTGCTGTTCGCCCTCGTTCTCTGCCTTCCTCTCACCGCTCGTGCCGACGAGGCCTCCCATCGCGCCAAGGCGGCCCAGATGGTCACGCTGCTGCACACCGAGCGCATGGTGCAACAAAACACCGCCACCATTCTGAAGCAGCTCTCCGACGCAGCGGATCAGGCTGCCGGTCCCAACCCCACGCCGCAGAGCAAAGCGCAACTGGTCAGCTTTGAGAACAAAATCTCTCAGATGATCGACGCCCAGGTGGGCTGGAAGGTGCTGCAGCCCGCCATCATTGACTTTTACGCAAAGGCCTTCACCGAGCAGGAGCTGGACTCGATCATCGCCTTCTACAAAACTCCTGGGGGAATCGCTCTGCTCGACAAGATGCCCGCCATCAATGACCAAGTCGAGCAGTTCGCCAAGTCCAAGCTGGAGATCCTGCAACCACAGGTCAGACAAGCATTCGACGACTTCCGCAAGAGTCTGGTCCCGACGCCCGCCACAACCGCGCCCGCCGCAACCGCGCCAAACGCATCGCGCTTACCCGCCGTGAGCAAGTAAAAGTGATTCCAGCGCGCCATCCTCTGCTCATCGGTGTGCTTGCCCTGCAGGGCGCCTACGACGCCCACGTCCGCACCCTCGCCGCCCTCGGTGCAACTTCGCGCCTGGTCCGTCTCCCCCTGGACCTCGCGGGCCTCGACGGCCTCATCCTGCCCGGCGGCGAATCCACCACCATGCTCCACTTCCTCGAACACAACGGATTCTTCGAGGTCCTGCAAACCTACGTCAAGTCCACCCCCATCTTCGGCACCTGCGCCGGGGCCATCCTGCTCGCGGCCCGCGTCGAAGGCCCCGCCCAGCGTTCGCTCGGCGCGCTGGACATCACGGTGGAGCGCAACGCCTACGGCCGCCAGAACGATTCCTCCATCCTTACCGCTCCCACCTCACTGGGCGACCCGCCGTTGGAGATGGTCTTTATCCGCGCCCCGCGCATCACACGCACCGGCCCCACGGTCGAGACTCTCGCCACCCGTGATGGCTTTCCCACCATGGTCCGCTCCGGCCTCATCCTCGCCGCCACCTTCCACCCGGAGCTCTCCGCCGACCACCGCGTGCACCAGCTCTTCCTCTCCCTCGTTCGCCAGCATCAGGCAGACTCCGCCCACAAACGGCGCTGAAGGGTTCGCCTTACCCTTATGCCTTGGGTACGATAAGTCCCCTCACTCCGCCCAGCCATAGAGCGAGTCCAACCAGCTCAGCGCATAGCACCCATTCCAGCGCGATCCCAATAACGCCGCGCCCCGTCGCGTGCATCGCCACCACCACCAGGGCAAGCACCAGCACCGCCATGCTGATCCGTATCGCCATCAACCCATAGCTCGTCGTCGTGATGACCGCCCTGCGCTGCGGCAGTTGCCCAGCCACGCGCGCCGCGAACCCCTCGGGAACATTCACTTCGGGCACCCGCTCCAGCGCCCGTATCACGCGCTGTTCCAATGCATCCTTTCCATCGCTCATCCGTTGCTCGTGCATGACGCCTCCTTTACCGGCGTTCGTTCTCCCTCGCTTCGCCGCGCCGCAATCCCGTCGCGAAGCTTCCTGCGTCCCCGGTGCAGATGCGTTCGCACAGTCCCGATGGGCAGTCCCAGCGACAGCGCAATCTGCTCGTACGTCCGCTCCTCTTGATGATAGAGCACCAGCACCGCACGCTCCACCTGACTCAACCGTTGCATCTGCTCCTCCACCGCCAGTTGAAATTCGCGCTCTTCCATCTGCTCCTCCGCGTTGCGACCCGGATGCGGCAGCCGCTCCTCCCATCCGCCCGTCTCATCGGAGATCGACACCAGCGACTGCGCATCCCTTCGCCGCCGCTTCCACTCATCCTGCGCCACATTCACCGCAATGCGGTACAGATACGTCGTCACCAGCGCCTCGCCGCGAAAGCCTGGCAGGGCGCGATACAGCCGCAGAAACACCTCCTGCGCCATGTCGTCCAAGTGTTCGCGGCTTCCCGTCAACCGCAGCAGCGTGCGGAAGACCATAGCCTGGTGCTCGCGAACAATCTCTTCGAAGCAGGAGTCGGTTGCCAAGCAGAGTTAGACCTCGGGCCGCTGCCAAAGTTTCAACCGCTACAGTGAAACTCTGCGCCGCCCCGCCAGTCTAACGCGGGCAGGAAAGGGAGGAAATCGTCATGGGAATATTTACAACTCCATATATCGTACCGCTCGGAGCATTTTTAGTGGCAATCGTCGCAATCATCTCCGGAATCACGGGCCAGGCCCATGCGCGCCGTATCAAGGCCGAGCAGCGTATGGCGATGCTGCAACGCGGCATGACCGCGGAACAGATCGACCTATTATTGCACCCCTCGAAAGAGGACGGCGAGGAGGAAGTGAAGACCAGGGACCCGCTGCGCAGCCTCGGCAAAGCCCGCCGCAGCGCCATCGTTCTCGTCTCGGTCGGCGTCGGCGTCGTCCTCTTTGGCATCGTGCTGTCCATCATCGAACGGGACCGCGAGGTCCTTGCCGTCTCCGCATGTGGCCTCATTCCCTTGGCTATCGGCATCGGCTTCTTCGTCGACTACGCCCTGCAGAGGCGTGAACTCGCCCGCTTCGGCCTCGAAGTCGCCGCCGACCCGCCCCCCAACAACCCACCAAACTAACCCCATCCGCCGCACCGCCGCATTGATTTTTCCCACACTGGCCTCATCCGCCCAATCCGAGTAATCTCTACTCATCGCTCGTGTGTGCGAGGGGACCCATGCCCACAACCGTCTCGCCCCCCGATCTTGAACGCCGTCCCCGCCGCTCCACAGAGGACGATGGAGGCCACGGCCGCCGCCCGCCCAACAACCGCGACCTCAAGCGCACCGGAGGAGGAGGAGGAGGCGACAACGACAACTGGGACAGCCGTCCCAACCGTCCCAGCCGCCCGCACCGCCCCGGAGAGCGCCTCATCACCTATCGGCTCGGTCTCTTCTTCGCCCTCGGCGCCGTCTTCCTCTTCTTCACCGGGCTGATCAGCGTCTTCTCCGTCACCCAGACCGCCGGCCGTCTCAACGTCTACAACCACGACCTCAACACCTGGCTGCCCACCGCCATCCCGCCGGTCCTGTGGCTCAACACCGCGCTTCTGCTGCTCAGCTCGGTTACAGTCGAGATCGCACGCCGCCACATGTTCCACCCCATCGACGCCATGGAGGAATGGTTCGGCCTGGGTAAGCCCACCAGCCGCCGCGCCCTGCCCTGGCTGCTGGCAACCCTGGTTCTCGGCTCGCTCTTCCTCGCCGGACAGGTCCTCGCCTGGCATCAGCTCACGCTGCAGGGTCTCAGCTTCCAGGCCAGCGGCAACGGAGGCCACTCCTTCTACATCCTCACCTGGGCCCACGCCATCCATCTCATCGCCGGAATCCTCAGCCTCATCGCCGCCGTCATCGGCCTCGTCGCCTTCCGCAGCGTCGAAGACCGCCAGATCCTGGTCGATTGCACCGCCTGGTACTGGCACGCCATGACAGCCCTATGGCTCTGCCTCTTTACCTTGCTATTATTCCGTCCATGAAAACTCCGTCTTGCCGCCGTAGTGTTCTCGCGCCTGCCTTCCTCGTCGTCTCCCTGGCTCTCTGTTCGCTGCTGGCGGCTGTTACCGCGCCGCTCACCCATGCCCAGAAACAGGACAATGTCATTCGCCCCGGCGAGCGCTGGCTGGACGACCGTGGCATCGAGATCCAGGCCCACGGCGGAGGAATCATCCAGCTCAAAGACACCTGGTACTGGTTCGGCGAGGACCGTTCGCAGAACAACGATCCTGCCAAGCGATATGTCGCCTGCTACTCCTCGACTGATCTGGTCCACTGGAAGTATCGCCATCAGGTGCTGGCCTTGGCCGACCCGCAAAATCTCGGCCCCAAATTCGCCATCGAACGGCCCAAGGTCTACTACAACGCCAAAACCAAAACCTACGTCATGTATATGCACATCGATGACACCGGATACAAACTTGCCAGCGTCGCCATTGCCACCAGCAAGACAGTGGATGGCGACTACCACTTTGTAAAGCTCTTCCGTCCCCTGGGGCAGGAGAGCCGCGACATCGGCCAATTCATCGACGACGACGGTTCCGCGTACCTCATCTTCGAAGCGCGCCCCACTCGCGGCTTCTTCATCGCCAAGCTCTCCGACGACTACATGAACGTGGAAAAGGCCATGAGCTTCGTCAACGCGCGGCTGGAGGGAGGAGCGCTCGTCCACTACAAAGGCATGTACTACGCCATGGGATCGCACCTTACGGGCTGGCGGTCCAACCCGGACGTCTATGCCACCGCGCCCAGTCTAAGCGGCCCGTGGACTACCGTGCAGAACATCGCCCCGCCCGAGACCAATACCTACGATTCCCAGTCGACCATGCTCCTCAAAGTCGCCGGAAGCAAGACCTCCACCGTGATCTATATGGGAGATCGCTGGATGCCTAACGCGCTCTGGGATTCGCGATACATCTGGATGCCGGTTGAGATCGGCGACGGCAAAATGACCCTGCCCAAACCGCAGAACTGGACGATCGATGTGCAGACCGGCGTCGCCACCATGTTTCCCGGCGGTCCTGCCGAATCCGCGCCCGCTCCCAGATAATCTCCCGCGCACATCGGCGCAACCCTACTTCTGCCGCAAACCTCGGCGTCGCCTTAATGTTGCCGTCTCTACCGCTTCTTCTTCGATGCGCCCTTGGCCGCGCTCTTCGTGGAAGCCTTGCCCGCAGCCTTCCCCGCACTCTTCGCCCCAGGCTTGGTTCCTGCCTTCACCGCAACCTTGCTCCCGCTCTTCCCCGCAGCCTTCGCCGGGGATTTCTTCGCTGCAACCTTCTTCCCCGCAGCCTTCGCCGGGGATTTCTTCGCTGCAGCCTTCTTCACCGCAGCCTTCGCTACAACTTTCTTGGCGACAACCTTCCCTGTAACCTTCGCCGCGGCCTTCTTCGCTGCAACCTTCTTCACGGCTATCTTCTTCGCGGCAACTTTCTGCACCGGTGCAACCTTCTTCACGGCTATCTTCTTCGCTGGAGCAGCTTTCTTGTCCGCCTTTGCCGCCGCAACCGGCTTCACTGCTACAACGGCCTTCGTCGCAGTCGCAGCCTTTTTCTCCACCGGCTTCGTTCCAGCAGTCTTGGCGGCCTCAGTTTTAGCGGCCTCAATCTTGGCTGGCGCCGTCTTGGCCGTCTTAACCTCGGCTGGTGCATCCGTCGGCTGGTTCACCGCCGCAGCAACGTCAACCAGCAAACCTGCCTCTTCCAATCCTTCCGCGTTCCCGGCCAGCCCCTCATCCGCCTCGGCCTTCTTGCGCGTCTTCGACGCCTTTGCGTCTTTCTTCGACGCTCGTGCGCGCCGCGGATGCACCGTGGGCGGCGGAGCGGGCGGAGAGTACGGCTCCAGATACGCCTTCATCTCCTCCTCCGTGCCCAGATGCCCGTCCATCAACTCGAAGAAGAGCTTCTCCACCAGTTCGTCGTAGCCGGCCAGCTCAGGAACAATCCGCATCTCCTGCATCTGAGCGTATGGAATCCTCTGCCGCGCCTGTGGCCACTCCGTATAAAAGCTCTGGAACTTCGCCTGCAACGCCGCGTTCTTGGTGGAATACGCAACCCACAGCACAACCTCCGGGCGCGCCGCCATTAGCAGCTTCCATGCCTGCGACGGCTTCGCCACCTGCTTCGACCCCAGCTCCGCCGCAAACCGCTTCGCCTCACCCTCCAGGGCATCGATCTCCGCCACAAACCCCTTGCGAGGAAAGCTCTTCTTCAGGGTCTTCGCGTCCTTGGCGGCCATCTTTGCCGTCAACAGCGGAAACTGCGCCGCCGACGCGTCTGCAACGATGCCCTGCATCTGCAACTGCATCTGCGCCTCGCGCAACTTCTCCAGCTCCACCACATTCGCTTTGGCCGAACCCCACCCAGGCACCAGGCGCTTCAACCAGCCCTCTTGCTCCAGCCCCCGCATCACCCGCAGCGGATCTTCCTCATGCACAATCTCTTCCGCTTCATACCCGCGATGGAAGTTTTGCAGTGCGGAGATATAGCCTTCGGCCTTCCCTGTCTCGTAACGCGCCTGGGTCTTCTCCTCCAGTTGCCATCCCAGCCGCGCCGCAAACCGCACCGCCCGGACCATTCGCACCGGTTCCTCGATAAACCCGTAGTTGTTGGCCAGCCGCAGCTCCCGGTTCTCGATGTCCGCCACTCCGTTCAGCGGATCCATCAGAAGCCCATACGACCCCTCGTTCAGCGACAGGGCCATCGCGTTCGCGGTAAAGTCCCGCCGCCTCAGGTCGTCCAGGATCGTCGCCGCCTTCACCACCGGCTTGCCCGGCTTAGGATAGTGGACCGTCAGGGTGCTCCCCACCTCCATGCGTACGTTGCCCGGAAAACGCACAAACAACGTCTGCCACGCCTCCAACTCTCCGTCGAGGATGGCCCCTTCCTTCAGTAAATCTTTCTTCAGTTTGAGGGCATTTCCTTGAACTGCTACATCCAGATCGCGCACTGGCGAACCGCTGGTCAGGTCGCGCACCGCTCCACCCACCAGAAAAACCGTCAACCCCTTGGCGCGGGCAATCTCGCGTACCTTAAAAAGTGCCAGCTTTTGGGCCTCGGACAGTCGGTTTTCAAGCAGATAGATGTAATCGGCCATACGGATGCGCTCTCTCCACCCGGCCGCGCCGGGTCACTTCAACCGATCTGAACGCTTGTCGCTCTGGCCTGAACTCTGGTCTAAACTCTGTTCTGCACCTGACCGGACCGGGACTGAACTGGGATCGGAATCCCGCTCGAAACTCTGACCTAAACTACAGCGAATCAGTCGCTTACATGGGCCGCAATTGCACGGCATAAGATGCTATTCTAGCACGGGATCGCGCATTTGACCATTCAATTTGCACCTTTTTCGTGGCGGTCCCGCCCCAGCCGTGCGACAATCCATCCAACGGCTTTCAGACGGTCGCCCCTTATGGCCAACTCACCCAAAAAGGTCCTCGTCCGGCGCTTCTCCGGCGACGTTCTCCCCGGCTATCTGCCCCAATCCGCTTTCGTGCGCCACAATTCGATCGATCTCCTCGATCTCGCTGGCCGTCTCATCTCCTTGTCACTCAACGACATCAAGACCATAAGCTACGTACGCGACTTCAACCTCTCCGACCCCGTCAACCCGGAGCGGCTCACTCGCCGCGCCTTCCTCGCCCGTCCCCGCTCGGAGGGACTCTGGATGCGCCTCACCTTCCGCTCGGGAGATCAACTGGAAGGCCTCGCCCCCACCGACCGCTCCCTCCTCGACGCCCTCGCCGACGACGACGGCCTCTTCCTCACCCCACCCGACACCCGTTCCAACACCCAGCGCCTTTATATTCCGCGCGCAGCCCTCACCGAGCTCAAGCTGCTCGCCGTCATCACCGCCCCCTCCCGCCGTCAGCCCCGCCCCGTCTCCAGCGACGCCATCCAGGACGAGCTCTTCCACCTGCCCATCGATCCCAACTCCCGCCCAAATTAAAGCAATATCACTCGTTGTGTCGCTGTGAAGAAATAGGCTCCCGCAGTCTGCCCTAAAGGAGAAATCTGCGAGCAACCTTTTTCCTGAGTGGGGCATCCTTGTTTTGCAAGAGTGGCACGCGCTCTTCATGCAAGGCAACTCGGGCCTGGCAATCGCACATATTGGCATTTACCCAGCCTGCAGAGGCTGCAGGATGTCCCTGTCTCAAAAGGAGGATGTATGAACAACTTCAGCAAAGTTTCTAGTCTGGTTCTGGCTTCAGCGTTGCTGGCTGCGACCGGGTGCTCCAGCGGCACAACCACCCCGCTCACCAACACAAACACAGGCAGCGCAAGCACGGCCTATGTTTCCAGCGGGGACCCCAGCATTTATGGCTACTCTACGGCCAGTTCATCCAGCACAGCCACCTCTACAATCAATGGGCCGAGCAGCGATGCCTTTATCGGTGCGGCCACGGACGCCAGTGGGAACCTGTACACCATCGATAAATCGACCGTTGGCAGCACCACAACCTATACGGTCAATGAGTATGCCGCTGGCTCCAACTCCACCGGTGGAGCAACCACGGCAACCATGCGCACCTTCACCTCCGCGGCGTTCACCTCCGCGCCAACCGGCCTTACGGTCGACCAGAGCGGAAATATCTACGTGATGTTGAGCGGAGGGACGTTGGTGCGCTTTGCGTCTAGTTCCTCCGGTTCGGTGAGTGCGTCGGCGACTCTGACAGGCCTGGTCAACGTCGGCACGAATGTCAGCGTCACGGCAACCGACTCGGCGGGCAATCTGTATGTCACCCTTCCTGTCTCCTTGACCGACAACCACAACATCATTGCGGTGTACAGCTCCGGCTACGCGTCAGGAGCGGCGTCGCTGCGCACCATCGTTCCCGCAACCGAAATGAACATTACGTCGCTCGGGGTGGATGCCAGCGGGAACATCTATGCCACGGGCAAGGATGCCCATGGCAACGTCGAGGTGGCGGCCTTCGCGGCCGCGTCGACTGGAACTTCCACGCCTGCGCGCGTCATTACCGGCGCCAGCACCAACCTGCAGAGTCCGTGGCAGGTACAGGTGGATGGCGCGGGCAATATCTACGTGGGCGACTCGTCCAACGGCAGCGTCGGAGGGACAGCCGTTGTGTACAAATTTGCTTCGTCAGCCAGTGGCAATGTCTCGCCAAGCGCGACCATCACGACTTCAGCCACCTACAATGCCACCACAGGATTGGCAATTCACTGAAACACTGCCGTTATGCAATGGAAGGGCTGTGTGGAATCACCGCACAGCCCTTTTCTTTCGCCTCGGAAGGGTCCCTAGCGCTCCGGCTGATACCCGCCCGCCACCCCCCTGGGCGAAAGAACCATCTGCCATAGCTGCAAATTCCGCGCTCGGAACGCGCCGGCGCAGGTCAGCAGGTAGTACTGCCACATCCGCTGGAAGCGCAGGTCGATCTTCTTGCCCCGTTCGCTCTCCTGAACGTAATTGTGAAAATTCTTCCACCACTCCATCAGGGTGAAATCGTAATCGTAGCCAAAGTTGTGCAGGTCTTCCAGCACAAAGCGGCCTTCCATCGCGCTGCTAATTTGCCGCAGCGATGGCAGCTTCCCATTGGGAAAGATGTGGGTTTGCATCCATGGCTCGCCGGCGATGGCCGAACGCAGGCTTCCGATGGTATGCAGAAGGAATAGACCGTCGCGGCCGAGGCAGCGCCGGGCGGTTGCAAAAAAGATTGGGTAGTTCTTGACTCCCACATGTTCGAACATGCCCACCGACGCAATCGCATCCACCTTCCCGGCATAGCTGCGATAGTCCTGCAGCAGAATCTCGACCGGAAGTCCCTGGCAGCGCGTGCGCGCGTAGGCTGCCTGGTTCTCCGAGACCGTCAGTCCGACGACCTGCGCGCCGTATCGTTCTGCGGCATAGCGCGCAAACCCTCCCCATCCGCAGCCAATATCCAGCACCTTGGCTCCGGGACTCAGGTGGAGCTTGCGGCATATCAGGTCGTACTTGGCGAACTGCGCCTCATCCAGCGTCTTCGCGCCGTTGCCGCGGTAGCTCGAACTGTAGGCCATACTCGAGCCAAGCATGGCCTCAAACAG
This sequence comes from uncultured Acidobacteriaceae bacterium, assembly GCA_963834805.1. GTDB lineage: Bacteria > Acidobacteriota > Terriglobia > Terriglobales > Acidobacteriaceae > Edaphobacter. The sequence continues at coordinate 373,787 of CAWIDB010000007.1, read as the reverse complement.
TTCGTCGTCCAGGTCGTAATGCTTTTTGCCCACCTCGAACGCGCGGCCTGCGCTCTGCAGGTTGACCAGGGTTGCCTTCACGATTGCCAGCATCTGGGGAAGAAAGATGCCTGCTTTGCGGTTGAGGCCTTCCGTCAACAAGCGTTGGGTGAGAACGTCCAGGCTGGCGCAATCCCACCACCCGTCCATATAGGAGTTGCCCAGTCCCAGCGTTCCCTGCCTGCGTATCCGCTGGAACATCGCCTGGTTGTTTACCTGGATGTCGTGCGGTTCGGCCCCATTCAGGCGGATGCCCGCTGGCGCAATCAGAGATTGAAACCACTCTTCCGCGGTCTGCATGTTCTCTCCTGCACTGCCACCGGTTTTCAGGGGCCCTTGAAGCAATCATGCTAGAACTTACCATCGCAGACTACAATCTCGAAGTATGAAATTATCCGATTTGGCAGCTCATCTCGGCGCCACACTGCACGGCGATCCCGAAGCCGAGGTCACCTCCGCCGCCGGCCTGGAAGAGGCCCGCCCTGGCCAGCTCACCTTCGTCGCCAACCCCAAGTACATCCCGCTGGCCCGCACCACCCAGGCCACCGCTGTCCTGGTTGAGCCCTCCTTCGCCGAGATCGCCGCCGCCACCCTGCGCATCGCCAATCCCTATCTCGCCTTCGCCCGCGCGCTCGAACTCCTCTACCAGGCCCCAACCTACGCGGCGGGAATCCATCCCACCGCGGTCATCGCGCCCACCGCACAGGTAGGCCCGGAAGCCCACATCGGTGCCTATGTCGTCATCGGCGACCACGCAGTCATTGGAGATCATGCAACTCTTCTGCCCCACGCAGTGGTCTACCCCCACGCGCAGATCGGCAGCCACTTCTTCGCTCACGCGCACGCCGTCGTCCGCGAGCGCTGCCGCCTGGGCGACCACGTCACCCTGCAGAACGGGGCCATCGTCGGCGCCGACGGCTTCGGCTTCGCCCGTTACGATGACCCCTCGCCCGACGCGCCCGTATGGCACAAGATCCCGCAAACCGGCGTCACCGTTCTCGACGACCACGTCGAGATTCAGGCCAACTCCACCGTCGACCGCGCCTCCATCGGAGAGACGCGCGTCCACACCGGCGTCAAGATCGACAACTTGGTCATGGTCGGCCACGGCTCCTCGGTCGGGGCCAACACGCTGCTCTGCTCGCAGGTCGGCCTCTCCGGCTCCAGTCATGTCGGCAGGAATGTGATCCTGGCCGGGCAGGTCGGCGTCGCCGGCCATCTCACCATCGGCGACGGCGCTGTCGCCACCGCACAGACCGGAATCCCCTCCGATGTTGCTCCCGGCGCCACCGTCAGCGGCTACCCGGCCATCGACAACCGCACCTGGCTGCGCTCGGCCGCCATCTTCCGCCGCCTCCCCGAGATCATCCGCGAGCTTCGCCAGAAGAACAAGTAGGCTGGAGAGCGTTCAGCAGGGCCGCCACTCCAGGTCCTTCGCGTCCAGCATGTGGGAGAGTTCATTGTCCGGCGCGATCCATCGCCGAGCGGCCATATGCATCGCCTTCGCGGTAAGCGTGCGCCGCATCACCACCAGGTCGGTCAACTCCTCAGGCACAAACGAGAACTTGATCGGGTGCGGTGTTCCGCCCTCGATATACAGCCGGCGCGAGCCGTGCGCGATCTCATGCTCGATGCAATACGAACGCATCACCGTGCCCAGTGAGCTGGTCGAATGACCGCTCCGATTCATCTGCCACAGTATCTCCGAGCGGTCCCCGTATCTGCGTCCGCCCAGCAGGCTCAACCATCGCCCCTCTCGGTCCTTGATCCCCATGAACACCGGCTCTTTCAGGTCCTTCAATGAGTCGTAACGCCACCCCGCAACCGAGGCCGGGACCGCATACATGCACTGACGGTTGAAGCGCAGCACCTCTTCGCGCGTGGCCTCAATCCGGGGCAGAAATGCGCATCCCAGATCGGCCTCCGCACGGCGCCGGTAGTAGCGCAGGTTGCTCCGCGTGCGCTGCCCAATCTTCGCCAACGTAGCGTCGAACGTCGTCGATAAAGGCAGGTAGCCAGGAATGGTGCGCTTCCGCAGGGCCCATCGCGCCGCCCCCATCCCTTGTTCCGCCACCTCCAGCAGAGGAGGCCTGTTCGTCGCGCCAGTCCCCCCCGCGTCCCCGGCGCGATACGACATCAGGATCAAGTGGGCGCCGCGTTCCAGCAACGCACGGCTGGCAAGCGCCACTACCCGCGAACGGTCTTGCGCCACAGAAATCAGTGTGTGCCGTCCCGATCGATCGTTCGTCGCGTACGCGCCCACGCCAATCCCAGCGATGTTCTGTTCAAAGATCAGCATTGCACCCATAAGATCGTCGAGCTTTGGACTCTTCAAATCCAGCTCAGCCGTCCGCGCCACCAGCAGCAGGATCGGAATCCGAGGCAAGGCGCCCGGCTTGGAGAGGAAGTAGGCAATGTCGTCCATGGCGCCAGGCTGGCCACAGCGAACGCTCAACTCAACCAGACTCCGGCTCAGTCGCAGCACGGGTTCTCGTCCAGTCAGACAATACACCACAGGCCGTTCGATCGGCTGGAACGGAGCCCCATTGACGAGTTGGTTCGTCCCGGCACTCATGGAGGGTTCTGGCAATTGAGTGGTCTCTAACCGAATAATCCTATAGCCCAAACTAACATGGCCGCCACTAAACCCCAATTACTCTAAAGTTGTGGTAGTCGATACTCCTCGCCATTCCAGATCGGAATCATCGCTCAATGCATAACACATGAAGTAGAAACTATTTCACAGAAGTCCGCAGCCCATCCACCCATTCATTGCTAAGTCCCCGGCAAATATAATCCCACCCCCTCGCACGGCGAAAGGGTGGGACGCGAACGCGCTTCGCCCTTCCATGGACTCTATTGCTTCGCTGCAGCAGCCGGCTTCTTCGCTGCCATTCCTGGCATTGCAGCCATGGCTGGTTTCGCTGCCGCGTCCGGCTTCGGTTTCCAGAAGGGATCGGCCTTGATCCATTCCTCCGCCGGATAGCTCATCTTCGGACTGAACGCGAATAGGTTGTCCTGCACCGAGTCCACGCACGAGGCAGACAATTCCCTGACCTTCTTCATCCCCTCCGGCCCCATGGCTGCTTCAAACTTCTTGTCGTCGTTCAAGCTCGCGTCGTCTTCGGACAGCGAGGTCATGCGCGAGATGGCCAGATAGATGCCGCCATTGTCTTCGCCGTAGTAGCTCTCATACAACGCCCAGTTGGCGTTCGGAACCTTTGCGAATCCACTTTGATACAGCTTGACCAGCTCTTCCCACTCTGCCCTGTGTCCCGGCTTGATCTTGTAGTGGGTAATGTCGAAGTAGCGCGAGTGGACCGCATCGCCCACATGCAGGCTCAGCTCTGGATCGTACAGATACACGCTCTGCTGCACCTCGTCCAGCAACTCGCCATCCACCACGTTGTCGCGGTCCAGCACCGCCGACAGCGCCGGGTTCTTCTCATAAGCAAGATTGTCCTTCTCCCATGCCTCGAACGTGGGATATCCGAACATGAACAGAGCGCGCGGCCTTCCCGACATCGACGTCGCTGCCAGGTAATGCGTCGGCCACTTGGCTGCGGCAAGCGCGCTTACAAACGCGCTTTCGCTCTTCTCATGCGGCGCGCCGCCCTTGCCCGGCTTCGTATACTCTCGTTCGATCACCAGCACCTTAGGCGGAAGCATCGCTCCGGTAGGCGCATCCTGTGCCGCCATCCCACCTGCCCCACTTACCAATAGGCACAGCCCTGCACATAGTCCCGATATATTCTTCATCGCTCACCTCTCGCTTTCAATATCAAATTTTGTGAAACGAATTGCTTGCCGCGCGACAAATCGATGCAGCTCCGCATGCAGCCCTTCCGTTGCGTCTCTACAGGATTATGCCTGCGATTCAGGCCCAAAAACTAGGAGGGAAAGTATTGCGGCCCGGAGTTCAGCTCCATTGGACTCGCATGCCGTCCACTCCGACTTATTTTTTTCGCTCCCCGGTCCCGCATTTGCTTGGTTCTGCCACACCCGCTTCTTGCGATAGACTTGTCCCCATGCCACGCGGATTGTTTATCACCTTCGAGGGCTTGGACGGCTCCGGCAAGACCACCCAGATGCGTCGCCTCGCAGCATGGCTTACCGCTTCCGGCCGCACCGTCGTCATGCTGCGCCAGCCTGGCTCCACCGCGCTGGGCGACCGCCTTCGCGCCGTCCTGCTCGACTCCCGCTCCGAGTCCGCACTCGGCCCCATCAGCCCCCTCGCCGAGATGGCCCTCATGTTCGCCGACCGCGCCCAGGCTATCGCCGAGATCATTGAACCGGCCCTTGCCTCAGGCTCCATCGTCCTCTGCGACCGCTATACCGACTCCTCCGAGGCCTATCAGGGAGCGGGCCGTCAACTCGGCAGCGCGCGTATCCTCGCCATGCACGCCGCCGTCTGCAACAACCTCCAGCCCGACCTCACTCTGCTTCTTCTTCCCCCGCTGGATGCGGCGCTCGCCCGCGCCCGCCGCCGCAACCACCGCTACGCCGCAACCCAGTCGGAAGCCGATCCATCATCTGAAACCCAACCATCCGACGAGAACCGCTTCGAGCGCGAGTCCGACGACTTTTATGCCCGCATCCACGCCGCTTATCTGCAGATTGCCGCCCGCGAACCGCAGCGCGTTCTCACCATCACCAACGATCCCTCCGGCGACAACTCCATCGACGCCATCGAACTCCGCATCCGCTCCCTGGTCGCCCCCCGCCTCATCTAACCAGGACAATTCGATCAGCACTCGCGCTCGACCTCCTCGATCGCTGCGTGCAGTTGTTCGGTCAGCGCGACCTCCCTCACCCAGTGCGGAAGAATCTGTTGCTATCATCATGGAGTGGCCGACTTCGCAAACACCTCTCTGCCCAGTACCCTGAGCACTATCTTCCTGGATCGCGACGGAGTCCTCAATCGCAAGATGCCGGAGGGCCGCTATGTGACGTCGTGGAGCGAATTTCAGCCGCTGCCCGGCGTACAGCAGGCCATCGCCCGCCTCAACCAGGCGAAACTGCGCGTCGTCGTCGTATCCAACCAGCGCGGCATCGCCCTCGGCGTCTACACCCCAGAGGATGTGCGCAAGATCCACGCCGAACTGCAAAACTGGTTGCAATCGCAGGGCGCTCACATCGACGCCTTTTTTTTCTGTCCCCACGACAAGCAGAAATGCAACTGCCGCAAGCCGCTCCCCGGCCTCTTTCATCAGGCCTGCGCCCAGTTCCCGGCTATCACCGCCGCGTCCAGCCTCATGATCGGAGATTCCCTCTCCGACATACAGTTCGGCCATCGCCTCGGGTTGCGGACCATCTTCCTCGAAGGCGACCCCCAGCTCCAGAAGCCCGGAGTGATCTCCGCGCGCCGTCTTGCCGATCTGTGCTTCCCCTCCCTGCCCGAGGCCACCGACGCCCTGCTCGCGCACCTCGCCTCAAACGATCGACCCTAGAACGCGCACCACGGCCTGCTCCATCTCCTCCACCGTCACCGAACGGATGCACTTCTTCTCCATCGCGATGCAGGTCTCAAGTCCGCAGCCAAAGCACTCCGGCGGATGATGCACGATCTGGTTCCGCGTACCCGGCGGGAACCACACTCCCGGCAGATTGCGCGCGCCGAAGGCGCACACGCATGGCACGCCCATGCACGCCGCCAGGTGCTTCGGTCCCGAGTCCGGTCCCACGAAGACCGCCGCCTGCGCGTAGGCTGCGGCCGATTCTCTGGGCCCCAGCCGCCCCGCCAGGTTCAGCTTCGCGCCCGCCCAATCCAGCACCGCGTACTCACAGACGGCCACATCTTCTTTGCTGCCGGACATCACCAGTCCATGCGACGAGTACCTCCGGTACAGCCGTCCAAGCAGAGCGCGCCACCTCTCCTGCTCCCAATCGTTGGCCTGCATCTTGCAGCCCGGCGCGCAGACCAGCAACCGCATGCCCCGCAAGGGCGCCAGGGCCTGCGCCGCCGCGCTCTTCTCGGCCTCATTCAACCGCAGGTCCCAGTTCGCCAGCTCCTCCGCATGGGCCTCCCCCAGCTCCGCGATGGACCGTTCCAGCCGCACCGCCTCCGCCTCGTAGAGCCCGCTCGCCGCGTCGTAGCGCCGCTTCAAGTCCTGCTCCGTGGGCAGTCCAACAATCCTCCGCACTCCAGCCAGCCTGAAAAATATCCGGTCGCGCCGCACATGCTTCCATGGACGCAACGGCATCAGATAGACGAGTATGTCCGGCCGGAAGCGGCGAATCTCCCGCCCCAGCCGCACCAGCTCCCCCATCCGCCGAGTCCCCACCGTATAGCGCATGGTGCCATGCACCAGCCCCGAATCGCCCAGCACCGACGCCGAGGCCGCGGCCTTCGCATGCACCGGAAAGTTCGTCAGCAAAATCCGTTCCGCCTCGGGATAGCTGCGCGCAATCAGGTGGTAGCACGGCAACGCCACCACCGTATCGCCCAGGCTGCCCAGGCGATAGATCAGCACCCTCCGAATCGCTGGCTCAGGCGACACTCGTCTTCTCCTGCGGCGGCCCATTCCAAGGGCAACCGATCCGATGATATATGGTAAGCGCAGGCCGCAGGACTATCTATCGGCCCGCAATTCCAGCCCCGCTCTGGAACCGCACCCTGCCTGCTGCTACAGTGGGATGTGTTATCCGTTCGTCCGACCCTTCGGCCATGTTGAATGCCCTCGAAATCGCGCGCCTGCACGACGAAGCCACGCTCCGCTGGCACCTGGAACCGCCGGCGCCGGCCACGCCGGTGTTGGTCCCGTCTGCGCCCACCTCGTCCGCGGACCTGAACGATCTCGCGCTCGCCCATCACCGCGCCAACTTCGACCTCTGGCACGAGGAGGACAAGGCCCGCGAGCCGGGGGCGTCCGACGCCGCCATCGCGCGGGTCAAGCGCTCCATCGACGCTCTCAACCAGAAGCGCAACGATCTGATCGAAGCCATCGACCGCCTGCTTCTAGCCGCCGCCGGGGAGCAAAGCCCCACCGCTCCACTCCACTCCGAATCCCCCGGCCTCATCCTCGACCGCCTATCCATCCTCGCGCTCAAGCTCTACCACACCGCCGAGGAGAGCCGTCGCCCCAGCGCCTCCGAGGCCCACCGCCACCGCAATCTCAACCGCCTCGCCCTGCTCGAAGAGCAGCGCAACGACCTCGTCATTTGCCTCGACGAGCTCTGGCGGCAGGTGCATGGCGGCCGCCGCCGCTTCAAGCTCTACCGCCAGTTCAAAATGTACAACGACCCCGACCTCAACCCCGTCATCTACGCCCACAAACCGGGCGCATGACCCACCCGCGCGCTGGACGGGTTGACCTTCTCGTCGCGGTTGCGTATAAAACCGGAGCATACTCACTACATTGTGTGGTGGTGCCGGCCAACCCATCCGGGGGTTGCACCACGCAGACAGGAAACGCAGAAACCCGATGAAGAACGCCTCTCCCTCCACCTCCAAACGTCCGCGCACCCTCGCCGGCGCCGTCTCCGCACCCGCCGACGGCCAGCGCACCCAGGCCCTCGCACGATACGAAGCCGCCCTCCGCCTCATGCAGGACGGCAAGTTCGATAAAGCCTCCGCCGCCTTCCAGCAATTGCTGGCCACCTGCCCCGCCGAACTGGCCGAGCGCATCCGCATGTACATCAACGCATGCACTCAGCAGGCCTCGCGAAGCGAGTCCAAGTTCCACTCCTGCGAAGAGCGATTCGACTACGCTATCTCCCTGCTCAACGACGGCAACTACGAAGACGCGCGCTCGCATCTGAAAACCATCCTCGCCGAGAACGCCTGCGCCGACTATGCCTTTTACGGCCTCGCCGTCCTTGCCAGCATGACCGGAGACGCCCACACCTGCCTCGAGCATCTCACCGAGGCCATTCGTCTCAATCCGCGCAACCGCATCCAGGCCCGCGCCGACTCCGACTTCCAGGACATGGCCGACGATCCCCGCTTCACCGAACTCCTCTACCCCGAGATCTAGACCACCAGCCGCATACGCGCGCGCCCCATTCCATTTACACTGATACCAGCGGTGTCCTCCTCCATTCAAAACGGAAAACCCTCCTTGCGTGTCGTAGCCATCGGCGGAGGAACGGGACTCTCCACACTTTTGCGCGGCCTCAAGAGCTACGTCGCCGCGCCTGTCGCATTCCGCCGCGTCCCTGACGCGCCCGTGCTCAACGCCAATCCCCTGCCTGTAGCGCAGCCCGCGGACCTTCCCTGCCTCATCCGCGACCTCGCCGCCATCGTCACCGTCACCGACGACGGTGGCTCCTCCGGCCGTCTCCGCGAAGAACTCAACATGCTCCCCCCCGGAGACATCCGCAACTGCATGGTCGCGCTCTCCGAGGACGAACTCCTGCTCGCCAAGCTCTTCCAGTACCGCTTCCATCACGGCGGACTCGAGGGACACAGCTTCGGCAATCTATTCCTCGCCGCGCTCTCCGATATCACTGGAGACTTCGCCCAGGCCGTGCAGATGTCCTCGCAGATCCTCGCCGCCCGCGGCCGCATCTACCCCGCCACCAATAGCAACGTCGCCCTCACCGCGCGCATGGACTCCGGCGATCTGGTCCACGGCGAAACCAGCATCACCGCCAGCCCCCAGCGCATCGTCGAGCTCATGCTCTCGCCCGCCGATGTCGAACCTCTCCCCGCAACCCTGGAAGCCATCGCCAACGCCGACCTCATCACCCTCGGCCCCGGCTCGCTCTACACCTCGCTCATCACCAACCTGCTGGTCCGCGGCATTCCCGAAGCCATCGCCGCCTCTAAAGCCACCCGCGTCTACATCGCCAACCTCATGACCCAGGCCAACGAGTCGCTCGGACTAACCGCCGCCCAGCACATCGAAAAAATCCTCCAGCACTGCGGGCCAAATGGTGCGAATGGCGCAGGAGCGCAGTCTGCCGGAAAACACGCCCGCATCTTCGACTACGCCCTCATCAACACCGCGCCCATCTCACCCACCCTGCTCGACCTCTACGCCCGCGGAGGACAGGCCCCCATCGCACCCGATCTCGACCGCATCCGCGCTCTCGGCGTCGAACCCGTCTCCGGCGACTTCGCCCTCGAAGGCAACCTCCTGCGCCACGACCCAGACCGCCTCACCCAGGCCCTCCTCGCCCTCGTCCTCAACCGCCCCGCCTAACCCAAACTTTGTCATCCTGAGCGACCCTGAGCTTGCCGAAGGGGAGTCGAAGGACCTGCGGTTGTCAGTTTTACGTCGTCATTCTGAGCTCCGCTCAGAATCTAAGTCGTTGTCCTTCGTGCCGCGGAATCCCTACAACCCACCACACACCGTGTGATACCGTACCATCCATGATCTCAACCGCTCCCATTCTGTGGCACGACCTGTTGCGCTACACCCAGATTTGGATCTACATCCTCAAGTGGCCGCTCGCCTTCGTCGCCGGCTGGGCTGCCATCTACTTCCGCCGCTGGCGCAAGGGCCGCGCCGAGAACGCCGCCCAGGGATGGCCTTCGGTGGAGGGACTCATCATCAGCGCCGAGGCGACTCGAGTCGCGCAAACCAGTCGCTTCATCGTCACCCTTAAGTACAGCTACTTCCTCACCGAATACCACTACGGCGAGTACATCCACGATTTTCCCAGGGAGGCCGACGCCAAGGAATTCGCCAATCAACTGAGAAACCGGCGAATCCAGGTCCGCTACAACCAATCCAACCCCGGCAAGTCCATCCTTGAACAGCGCGCCATTGAGCAATACATTCTGCTCACCCCCCGCTTCGGCTGAACCACCGATCAATACTCCATAGCAGCCACACTCACTGCTCGCTGCGATCCCCCACCTTATGCATGAGCGCTGAAAGCGCATCCTATACCAGCATGGGGCGTAGCCCCATGTACGGCCACCAAGAAGTCCAAGCACTGAAGGCGCGACCTATAAGCCTTAGCGACGTGCCTATCCCGCTGTCACAATCTCCGAAAAATCAGCGATCTTCGAGAAGTTATCGACCAGGCTGTGTAGCATACTCAGCCGCGTCCAGCGAACATATGGGTCATCCACCATCACCATGACCTTCTCAAAGAACAGGTCGATCTGCGGCCGCAATGTTGCAATCAATTGCAGCGCGGCAATGTATTCATGCCCCTCGGCAAACTTGTGAAATGGTTCCGCAATCGCCGTCGCAGCGTTACTCAATGCAGTCTGCGCCGGATCGACACTCACCTGCGTAGGCTCGTCCACTCTGCCCTGAAGAAAGCCCTTCTCCGCCGCCTGCGCCAGAATGTTCTTCATCCGCTTGAACGCCGCGCTCACCGCCGCAAAGTCCTCGCTGCCGCGCACCGCCGTCACCGCCTCCGCCCGCGCCACGGCATCCCTCACGTCGTTCGCGCCAGCCGCAAGCACAGCCTTCACCACGTCGTACGCCTGACCCTTCGCCTCGCGCAGATAGAACTCCAACCGCTCCGCAAAGAAAATCTCCACGCGCATTCGTACAGCCTCGTCGGGGTCCCCAGCGAACGGTCTTTGTTCGTTGGGGTGATCGTCTGGCGAAGCAGCATCCACCACATCGCCCAGCGTCAGCGGCAGCGCCGGCTCTCCCTCCGCCAGAATCTTCACAATCCCATTCGCCGCCCGCCGCAGCGCAAACGGGTCCTTCGACCCTGTCGGCTCCAACCCCAGCCCGAACATTCCCACAATCGTGTCCACCTTGTCGGCAATCGCCAGCAGCGCGCCCTCCACCGTTCGCGGTACCGAGTCCTCCATCGACTTCGGCAGATACTGGTCGTAGATCGCATCCCCCACCGCAGCCGATAATCCCTGCGCCCGCGCGTACAGTCCGCCCACTTGCCCCTGCAGCTCGGTGAACTCCTTCACCAGCTCCGTCGTCAGATCGGTCTTCGCCAGCCTCGCCGCCTCGCCCAGCGCCGCCTCATCCACCTTCGTCCCACGCGCCTCCACCACTCCGGCCAGTGACGCGGCAACCGCCGACACCCGCTCCGTCTTCGCCGCATAGCTCCCCAGGTCCTTCTGGAACGTCACCTTCGCCAGCAGCGCAGCGCGTTCCTTCAGCGGCACCCGCTGGTCGAACTCCCAGAAGAACCGCGCGTCGTTGAACCGCGCCCGTAGCACGCGCTCGTTGCCGTGGCGAATCACCGCCTCGCCCGCCGCATCCGCAGCCGTATTCAGCACCGCCAGAAAATGCGGCGCCAGTTTCCCCGCCGCATCCTCCACCGCAAAATACTTCTGGTGATCGCGCATCACCGTCACCAGCACCTCATCCGGCAGCGCCAGATACTCCGGATCGAAGCTTCCCAGCACCACCGTCGGCCACTCTGTCAGGTGGGTCACGGTATCCACAAGCGCCTCGTCCTCGCGCCAGCGCAGCCCCGCGCCCGCCGCGCGCGTCACCTTGTCCAGCGCCTTGCGGATCGTCTGCCGCCGCGCCTCCACATCCGCAATCACATGCGCCTTCAGCAACACCTGTTCGTACTCATCGGGAAAGCCGACAGGAATCGCCCCGTCTCCCGCCAGCACGCGATGCCCGCGCGTCACCTTCCCCGCCGTCTTCCCGCCGAACTCCACCGGCACAACCACCTCACCCAGCAGCGCCAGCAGCCAGCGCACCGGCCGCACAAACCGCTCCGGCCTGCCCGGTCGCCAAGTCATATTCTTCGCCCAGTAGATTCCCGCCAGCTCCTTCGGCAGCTCCTCCGCAATCACCTCCACGGCCTCGCGCCCAGCCTTCACCGAGGTCGCCGCCAGGTACTCGCCCTTTGCCGTCGTCACCGTCTTCAGCGCAGCCACATCCACGCCCGTCTTCTTCGCAAACGCCATCGCCGCTGGCCCCGGCTTTCCGTCCTTGAACGCAATCTTCACCGCCGGTCCAACCAGTTCTTCAGCAACATCCTTTTGTTTCGCCGCAACGTCCTTAACCCATACCGCCAGCCGTCGCGGCGTAGAAAAGCTCTTACTCGCAGCCCCAACCTCAATCAACCGCTCGCGCTCCAGCATCGCCGCCACGCGCCGCTGCAACTCCGCCTCCGCCCCCGCGATCATCCGCGCCGGAACCTCTTCCAACCCGATCTCAAACAGAAACTCCGCCATCTCACTCCTCAACAAACTCTGTCATCCTGAGCGAAGTAAGCCGCGTACTTGCGGCTTACGCAGTCGAAGGACCCCGACGCTCTCCACTTACCTCAACCGCTCGTACCTTTCAGCCTCCAACGCCTGCCGTCAACTTCTCCCCCTGCTCCACATACGCCTTCGCCACGCCAATCACCAGCGCGCGTATCCGCGCCATCACGCCCACGCGTTCGGTCACGCTGATCGCTCCGCGCGCGTCTAGCAGGTTGAAGACATGCGAGCACTTCAGCGCCAGCTCGTAGGCCCCCAGCACGGGAAAGCGTTTCATTCGCAGCGCGTACTCCTCCGCCGGCTCACCAACCCGCTGGTCCGCCGTTTCGCTGAACTTCTTCAGCAGCGCCAGGCACTCCATCTCATACAGTCCCAAATGCTCCCATAGCTTGGACACATCCGCATAATCAAAGCTGTACGCAGAAAACTGCTCCTCTTCGGCCAGCCGGATGTCGCCATACGTCACGCGCTTGCCTGTGTCCGGTTCCACCGCCCACACAATGTCGTAAATCGATTCGCAATCCTGCAAGAACTGCGCAATCCGCTCCATCCCGTATGTAATTTCGCCGCAGATCGGGTCCAGGTCCATCCCGCCGCACTGCTGGAAGTAGGTGAACTGGGTAATCTCCAACCCATCCAGCATCACCTGCCAGCCCACGCCCCACGCGCCGCCCACCGGCCACTCCCAGTTGTCCTCTTCGAACTTGATGTCGTGCTCGGCGAGGTCGATCCCCATCGCGGCAAGCGATTCCAGATACATCTCCTGAATATTCTCCGGCGGCGGTTTCAAAATTACCTGTAGCTGCGTATGGCGGAACAGCCGGTTGGGGTTCTCCCCATAGCGCCCGTCCGCCGGCCGCCGCGAAGGCTGCGCATAGGCAATCCGCACCGGCTTCGGCCCCAGCACGCGCAGAAACGTGTCCGGCGTCATCGTCCCCGCGCCCACCTCCACGTCGTACGGCTGCTGTAGCACGCAGCCCCGCTCCGCCCAGAACCTCTCCAGCCGGAACACCAACTCCTGAAACGTCAGCGCCTTCGTCTTCTCTTCCGCAATCGCCCGCATCTTCCCTCTGTTTTTGTGGTCCTTCCCAGTCTAACTAATCCGGCTGCAATCGCACATCTATCCGATGTTGTCATCCTGAGCGAAGCTGCTCGCGAACAAATTACCAATCTCTGTCATCCTGAGCGGAGTTCGGCGCGATCTTTGCGCCGGACGAAGTCGAAGGACCTGCGGTTAGCTTACCTCGCCGCAACCATTTGAACCTTTCTCCCTCAACGCGCGTCATTGTTTGTTTTCGATATTTCCGCAATTATTTCTGCCACAAACCACCTCGAGGGTTTACCCTTTCTCCAACTCACAACCCACCCCCATGCGAGACCTCTGGCGTTGCAGTAAATCCCTCATCCGGCAATACCCCATCCTCTGGCTCCCCGTTGCCATCGTTGAGTTCATCGATGTCATACTTGGCTGGCTCGAACGCTTATTTCGGCATTGGCTCATACAAAAGCTCTTTCTCTGGATGTCCGAGGAACATTCTGTTCTCAGCAAATCACCGGTCTACGGGCAACCCACACAACATGTGATGAACCAAGTGATGATCATCACCGTCCCGCTCGGCTGGTGCATTCTACTTCTGTACAATGTTCTACTCGCCTGCGCCATCGTCGCAATGGCATCCATGCTGCAGCGCATTCCCGAAGCAGGAACCGGCACGCTGCGCGACACGGTCGCTCCCGTTAAATCGTCCATCCGCCGCATCATGGTCTTCGCCATCACTCTGTTTGGCTTGAATGTGATCGGCCAATCGATCACTGCCTTCCTGACAGCGCTGATCCAATTCCCCAACCTGAATCATCTTCAATCCGCGTTGGAACAGATGCTGGAACACATATTGTCACTCTCTGTCAGGTCGCAGATCGCACTGGAACACTCGAATCTCATCGTCAATCTCTTCGGTATTCTTTGGCCCATCCCCATCACCCTGTGCGTCGTGTACATCATCGCGCCGCTTCAGGTCAGGCTCCTGCAGCCGCCGGACACGAACCCCACCGCACAGCAGGTAAGGAGCGCAAGAATCGTCTGGTTACTCGCAATTGTCACGTCAACATTGGCCACTTGTGCCCGTGTTCTGTTGCAGACCGGTCTTGTAGTGGCATTGCAATCGCCTGTCAGCATTAGTTACTTGTTCCAAGTGGTCACGCCCCTCATTTCAGTTGCCATTTACACTCCCCTCTTCATCGCAATTTACCTCATCGCAAACCCAGGGAGTCCACTGGCCATCCCGCCTATACCACCGGGCATCCCACCCGAAGAAGAAGACGTTCCACCCACTGAAGAAGCAACCTAGGCTCTTCCCACGCAGACGCGTCCTTCACCCAGCCGAAGGATTCTCCATCTCCTCCACCGCAAACGGATACCGCATCGCGCACCCAAACAGCGCCACCAACAGCGCTGCCTGCACCAGCCCATCGAAGATAAACGCTCTCGGAATCGTGAACAGCGTCCACGAAGCGAACAGCGGCACAAACAGCAGTACCGTCAGCTTCAGCCCACGCACTTGCACCCCGGCCCGCTCCGCGCGAATCGCCACAAACAGCAGCACCAGCAGCGGCGCGTACAAATGCACCAGCGTATGAAAATACGACACCGGAGGAAACATCACCATGAACGCCGTCACCGCCAGCAACTGGTTCGCCTCCGGCATCCTCCACAGCCGCCCGAAGAACGCCCAACCCATCGCTACCGCTCCAAACCCGTAGTACGGTAGCGTTAGCCGAGCCAGCGGCACGCCCGTCATCATCGCAGCCAGCTTCACCAGCGTATATGCCGAATGGTTCGCCGCCAGCTCACGCAGGCTCCACTCGCTCGCGCGCAGCCCCTGGTAGCCAAAGACGTTCTGTAGCGATCCTCGCCACGCCACGCCCATCGTCGGCCCCAGCCACCACAGCGCCAGCACCGTCGCCCCCGCAAACGTGGCCACACCCACCGCGAACGCACGCCAACGCCCGCGCGGCAGGAACAAGATTAGCAGCACCGCGGGATACAGCTTCATCGCTGCCGCCAGTCCCCACAACACAGCCGCCGCATCGTCGCCGCCACGCGAATCCTTCAGATAAGCCCACACGCCTGTCGCCGTCAATATCCACAGCGCAAGCTCCACGTTCCCCTCATGCATCAGGCGCGCAATCGGAAACGAGATTGCCACCATCGTCAGCGGAAACAGCGTCGCCGTCACTCCACCGATGCCAACCCGCATCAACGCTCGCCGCACGCCCCATACTGCGGCCACTAGCCACACCGCCGTCACCTCCAGGTATCGCAGTACCGGGCTGGCAGCCGAGTAGAGTCCCGCCATCACCATCGCCGCAAACGGCGGGTAAGCCACCGGCGAGAACAGCGGATACGGCAGCGGCGCTCCGGGAACATTGAAGAAGAACGCCGTCGTGTGCAGCCACTGATACGTCCCCGGATACTCCATCAGGTCGCCGAACAGCGGGTCGCCCAGCGGGTTGTAGTTCAGCGCCGTATATCCCGCGCGATACTCCACCCACGCCACCGCGATCGTCAGCCCAAACACCACCCCCGACCACAGCCAGAAGCTCCGCAGCAGCGCTGGCAGCCGAACCTGTCCGCCCGTCGCCGCGTGCGCCAGTTCCGACGTTTTCCGCGCCTTGATCGTCATTCAGCCCAAGTCTAGAGCATTTTCACAGTACCTGTGGTGTCGGGGAACTCGTGCGATGTGGTTTTCTTTGAGAGATAACCACGCAGGCTTCTTTCGCCCTGCCCTGCACCTGCTGTGAAAATGCTCTAGTCCGCTGCCGTCTGCGCCAATCGTCCTATCCCCGTGCCAGTACCCGCGCCGTCATCAGCCGTCCCTCCAGGTGCCGTTCCAGCACTTCGATGGCGAACCGCCGCAGGTCCGCCGCCCGCGCCTTCGGCCAATCCTCCGCCGCCAGCCCCTTCACCGTCCCGCGAAAGATTCGCCCAGCCGTCGCCACCGACTCTGCACTCAGCGCCGCGCTTCCGCCCGCGCGGTCCTCCTCGCAGGTCACCCCATCGCTGGCGGCCGAGTACCACACCGTCCCTCCGCGCAGGTCCAGCCCGCACGACGCGCATCGCCCCAGCTCCGGCATCCAACCCATCAGTCGGTTCATCCACAGCGCAAAGTACGTCACCGGCATCCACACTCGTCTCACCTGCAGCTCGTCCAGCACCGCCAGCGCCAGGCGGAAGACCGCGTCCTCCACGGCCCCCTCCGGCATCGCCTCCTCCAGCACCTCGGCCACCAGTTGCAGCGCTGCCGTCCGCGCGTAATCCACCGGCCGCGACATCGGCGACGAAAGTATCTCCAGCGCATCCAGCCGAACCATATCCTGCCGCGGCCTTTCCACATAGGTCGCGCGCACATGGGTCATCGGTTCCAGCGCCCCGCCGAACCGACGCCTGCTCTTCAGCGCATGGCGTGCCACGCCCTTCACCCTTCCCTGCTCCCGGGTAAACAGGCTCACCACTAGGTCGGCCTCGTGGAACGGCCAAGTGCGCAGCACAATCGCCTCACCCACATGCTCGATCATCTGCACCCCATAAGAAAAACGCGCAACCCATGGGCTGCGCGCCTCTCTTCCTGAAGCACCTCTGTCAAAACTCTACCGCCCGAAGTGGGCCGCGTTCTTGGCCGCAAAGTCCGCCCACTTCTCCGGCAGGTCGTCGCCCGCGTAGATCGCCGACACCGGGCATACCGGCACGCACGCGCCGCAGTCGATGCATTCCACCGGATCGATGAACAACTGGTCGCTCTCCGCGTGTCCCGCCTCGTCCTTCTTGGGATGAATACAGTCCACCGGGCACGCATCCACGCACGCCGTGTCCTTGGTCCCGATACATGGTTCTGCAATCACATAAGCCATAAGTCCAATCTCCCTTGCTGTTCAAAATATCGTGTGTTGAAAAAGCGCCTGACGAAAAGTCAGCCCCAGACACTCTACGGTCACAATACTACTACCTGCCCACAAACCGTTCGCTATACGATACAAGATTCCTCCGCGGGCCGTGCCGATTCATATTTCTCTGCCCTGCCGCGCCGGGTGCCCCAGGTCTCGCTTCTGAGACCTGGGAATTTGGCTGCCCCATTCATGTCGCGTTCTTTGCGGAATGGGTGGGAGACCGCTCCATCGACTTCCCACGCCCTCCATCGCATAAAATCGATCCATGCCGCAAAATCCTCAGCCCCCGCGTCTCCTCGGCCGCGCCCTGCGCGCGCTCATCGAGGTCGCATTCATCGTCTTCCTCTTCTACTCCAACCTCCTGATGGGCGAGTTCAACCGCACCAATGGCCGTGGCAAATCCTTCTCCGTCGCCCTGTACGACATCTTCACCATCAGGAACTTTGCCATCGCCATCTTCGCCGCCACCATCGGTTACATCGTCTTCGAGCGCCTGCGCAAGCAGCTCTAGGCACGCATCCGCGCCGCCAGGTCCACCGGAAAGATCCGCTCCCCGCCCGCAAGCGCCGCTTCAATCTCCTCCGCAGTCCACCACTGGATCTCCTTCATCAGCTCAATCTCGTCCGCCGTTACTCCCTGCAACGCCGGTGCATTCGCCTCGCACCGCGCCATAAACACAAAGTCCACGTTGTCCCGCATCTCTCCCTGGTGCTCAAACTGGGTCGCCTCGGTATACACTGGCCCCGCGACCTCAACCTCCAGCCCCAGCTCCTCGCGCAGCTCACGCCGCGCAGCCTCCAGCGGAGTCTCTCCCCCCTCAATCTCTCCGCCCGGCGTCAGCCAGAACCGAAACTCCCCATCGCGCCGCATCGCCACGCAGCGGATCAGCAACACCCGTCCTGCCGAATCCAACACCATCACCCGCGCCGTCCGCCTAGCCCGCAACTTACTTCCCCGCCTTCCGCTTCGCCGCAAACTCCGCCGGCGTTGGGATCGGCGCCATCTCGCGTCCCGCAAACATCTCCTGGAACAGGTGCTGCATCTCGCCCTTGATCAGCCCATTGGTGGCCAGCACCTCGCGCGAGTCCAGCGTGAACTTCCCGCCGTCGAAGTGCGTCACCCTCCCGTCCGCCTCCTGCACCAGCAGGATCCCAGCGATGGTGTCCCACGGATTCAAATTGAACTCCCAGAACCCATCCAGCCGCCCGCACGCCACATACGCCAAGTCCAGCCCAGCCGATCCCGCCCGCCGCACCCCATGCGACCGCAGTGTGATCTCCTGATAAAAATGTACATTCGGCGAGATGTGCCGCTTGTGCGAAGGAAACCCCGTCGCCGTCAGCGACTCGGCCAGCGTCCGCGTCTTCGACACATGGATTGCCTTGCCGTTCAGGTACGCCCCCTTGCCCCGCTCCGCCACAAACATCTCATCCTGCAGCGGATCGTAGATCACCCCCGCCACAATCTCCCCATCCGCGTCCTTGGCCAGTCCAGCCGCCCTCTGCTCCAGTCCCAGGATCACGCAGAACATGGGAAATCCATGGGCAAAGTTCGTCGTCCCGTCCAGCGGATCGACATACCATCGATACTCGCTCTCCATCTGGTCGCGCGTCCCCTCCTCGCCGTAGATGCCATGCGCCGGAAACGCCGCCGTCAGCCGCTCGCGGATCAACTGCTCGCTCGCCCGGTCGGCCTCCGTCACCAGGTCCACATCGCCCTTGTACTCAGTCTCTACTCCCTTGGTATAGAACTCCCGCAACAGCGCCCCCGCCTGCCGCGCAATCCCCTCCGCTACATGGGCAAACTCAAACCGTTTCATCGTCTCTCCTCAACACAATTGCTCCTTATCAGCCTATCAGCCCACACTTCACACGCCGTCATCTCGACCGAAGCGCAGTGGAGTGGAGGGCCCCCCGCATTTCATCAACCGCCCCCCATTTGCCCCACCATGAATCGGATGCGATAAGATTCCTCGTACCCATCTCCCCAAGGAAAACCTATGACCAATCCTCTTGCTATCAAGCCTGCCCTCTCGTCACTCACCCTACTCTCTCTCGTTCTCGCGCTGCCAGCCCAGCAGCCTGCGGTTGCGAACCCCGCGCCAGCCCCCGCCGCGCCATCCCAGCCCACCAATAATTCCTGGACAGCCCCTCCCGGCACCACCATCACCATCGACCGCCGCTCTGGCCGCTACACGATGACCCTCCCCGTCCAGCCGGTCGACGGCTCCGCCGAGCAGTCCCTCCGCTTCGCCGACTGGAATGCGCATCCCTATGCCGGCTCCGGCCCCTACCCCGCCACGCGTCAGGAGCCCGCCTCGCTGCCCACCCACACCCTCTACCTCCCCGCCGACCTCAGCAAATCCCCCAAGATCCCCATCATCCTCTGGGCCAACGGCGGTTGCCGCAACACCTCGGTCGAGTTCACCCGCTTCCTCGGCGAACTCGCCTCACACGGCTACCTCATCGTCGCCGTCGGCCGCAGCACCATCCCATTCCTCGTCATCCGCGGCAGCATCGCCGCTGTCGCCGACCAGAAAGACGCCAACGGCAACCTCTACGTCCAGATGGACGCCTCCTCTATGACTCGCGGCCTCGACTGGGCCATAGCCGAAAATTCCCGCCCCGGCAGCCCGCTCTTCGGCAAACTCGACACCACAAAAGTCGCCACTATGGGCCAGTCCTGTGGAGGCCCGCAGGCCTTCACCGCCGCGCACGATCCCCGCGTTACCACCGTCATTGCCCTCAACAGCAGCTTTCCCACCGCCGCCGCACCCGGCGCGCCCGCCCGCCCCAACGCCAACGGCTGGACCGCCGACAAGCTCACCATCCCCGCCGCCTTCTTCAACGGAGGCCCCGCCGACTCCGGCTATACCGGCGCCGAGACATCCTATAAGGCCCTCAACCCCAAACTCCCCGCGCTCAAGGCCAGCCTCACCTCGGTCGGCCACACCGGCGCCTATCCCATGCCCGAGCTGCGCTACACCAACGCCGTCCTCGCCTGGCTCGACTGGCAACTCAAGGGCGACACCCGCGCTACATCCACATTTTCCGGCCCCAACTGCTCCCTCTGCAAGGACTCCGACTGGTGGATCGACTCGCAAAACCTCCCGTGATCCCTCCTGTTCGTCATTCTGACTCGAAGAAGCCTGCCCTGAGCGAAGCCGAATGGGTCAGAATCTCCGTCGTTGTGTTTTGGGTGCCCCATTCATCGCGCGCACATTGCGCGATGGGTGGGGTATCGTTTGCGGTAGCAAACGACCGCCGTTGTCTGTTCTTGCTGTCATCCTGAGCGCGTCTTTCGAGCGCGAAGGACCCCGACGAACTTCGCCGAACCGCAACCGCTCGCACCTTTCTCCCGCAAAACCACCGCCTTTGTTCTTCTCCTCCGCTGCCCATACACGCCCTAATTCGCGCTCGGCCGCTCCACGTGGTCGATCACCAGCACATCCGCCTGCGCCTTCGTCGCCTCCAGCTTCAGCCCAATCTGCTCCTGGATCGCCGTGACCAGTACCGGCGCGACATTGGGATCGTTGTTCTGGTTCCCCCACCCATCGGGCCACCACTTCAGCGTAAAGTCGAACCGTCCTGCGATTCCTGTCTGGTCCACCACCGGCTTCCCATCCTGCCTCGCCTGTAGGTCCTTGGCAAGGTCCTCCATGGAGTAATTCGTATACCGCACCGTGAGTCCAGTGCTGCCTCCATTGCCCTCCTCATCCGGCACCGCACTCGGATCGCTCAGGCTCTTTTTCAGCTTCGCTCCACCTTTCCCAACCGTGATCGCGTAGATGGATAGCTCCTTCTTCTCGCGATGGATTGTGAGCTGGTAGCGGTCGGTCAGCAGCTTCTGGATCATCGCCTTCATCTGCTTGATGTTAGGTTCACCCACTACATCCGGAATGCCGTCGATGTCGTAATGATCCTCGTCGAGCCAGGCTGGCCCACCCACCACCTGCTTCCGGCTAAACCCATAGGCAAACTGGATAAGCTCATTCACTGTGTAATTCTCGACCTTGAAATGACTTCCCACGAAATCATATCCATCGGTAGGGTCATCGGGCTTGCTCAGCTTGATCGTCGCAACCTCAAACGCCGGATCGGCATCCGCCGCCATCGGCTTCGGTGTCTCAACTGTCGTCGCTGCCTCTTGTTTTGTCTGAGCCAGCGAGGCGCTAGCCATCCCAACTACCACCCCCACAACAACCACCCAACCCGCCCCACCAGTCCACAACATTCTTCCCAACTCCGTTCTACAACTCATTGGCCCGCACCTCTTTACTCACTACGCATCCTACGCCGAATCAGTTCAAGTGCTTACTTCGAGTCCGCAAAGTATCCCGTGCGATAGCGCAGGTTGTACTTCGCATCCGCCGCCGGGTCGGTCAGCTTCACCTTGATTCGCCGGAATCCTCCGTCGCCTCCCTCCGGCGCGTAATACCCCAACAAGTACTGCGTCCGCAGGTCGTCCGAGATGTGGCTGAACGCCGGCTCCAGGTCCTTCGGGTCCGCCACATAGTAGTATTTGCCGCCCGTGTCCTCGCTCATCTGGATCAGCGTGTGCTCGCCGCCTGTGTTGCGCCCGGCATCCGCGGCAATCGGCACCACAATGATCGAGTAGACGATCGCACCCGCGCGCTGCGCCTCTTCCACCGCTTCCTCGTAGCGCACGCCGTGCTCGATCGAGTCGCCGCCGTCCGAGATCAGTACCAGCACGCGCCGCCGCCCTGCCGCCTCCGAGGTTGTAGCCAGCCTCTGGCTCGCCAGGTACACCGCGTTGTAGAGGGCCGTCTCTTCTCCGCGACGCATGTTGCCCAGACCCTCTTCAATGCGCTTGGCCTGGTTGGTGAACGGCACCACCTCGCGCACCGTATCGGCAAATTCCATCAGGCAGATCTCGTCTTGCGGCCGCAGAATCGCTGTCACAAAGTGTTTCGCCGCCTCGCGCTCCAGCCGTTCGCTGGTCACCACCGTCTCGCTCGCGTCGATCGCCAGCACAATCGACAGCGGACTGGTCGCCTCGCGCTCGTACACCGCAATCGTCTGCTGTCTGCCGTCCTCGTAGAGTTCGAAGTCCTTCTTTTCGAAGCCGCCCACCGGTGCGCCGTGCGCATCCACCACGTTCACCGCCACGTTCACCAGTCGCGTCTCCACGCGGATCGTCCCCTCATCGATGCTCCCATTCTTAGTCGTGACCGGTGTCTGCACTGCCGTACCCTGCGCCGCTTTGCCCGGCCCGGTCAGCGGCCCCGCCACCGGCTCCGTCGAACCCGCATTGGGATGCGCAACTCGCCGCCGCTCCACCGGCGCCGCAGTCGCTGGCTGCCCACTCGGTGGGGAGCCAGTTGTCTGCGCCCCGCTCTGCGAATCGGAACTCTGCTTCGGGGTGGGCGTCACCGGAGTCGGCTCCGCCTGCGTCTCCTGCGCGCGAAGCTGCATACAGACCAGCGCCAGACCCATCACCGCAAGATAGGATGCAGCTCCGGCCCTCATTGCGCTCCCTCTCGTCCGTGCAACCCAATCTCCTCCGGAAATGGCTCTCCCGCGGCCCATACCGCGCCATCTACGAAGGTCTCCCGTTTCCAAATCGGCACCGTCCGCTTCAGCGAGTCGATCAGCCAGCGGCACGCGTCGAACGCCGCCGCGCGATGCGCGCTCGTCACCACAATCAATACGCTAGTCTCTCCCACCATCAGCCGTCCCAGCCGATGCACCATCGCTACGTCGCGTACCCCGAAGCGCGTCGCAGTCTCCGCCGCCAGGCCGCGCATCTGCTCCAGAGCCATCTCGCGGTACGCCTCGTAATCGAGATACAGCGTCCGCCGACCGCGCGTGTTGTCGCGCACAATCCCGTCGAAGACGCACACTGCGCCGTCCGCGCCATCCTTCATGGCGGCTACAATCTCGTCCGCCGCAATCGCCGCATCCACAATCTCAATCAGCATCGTCTTACTCTCTCAAGCCCTCCACTTACTGGTGGCAGCAGAGCAACCTCATCGCCCTCGCGCAGCACCATAGCCAACGAGCTGTACTCCCGATTGACCGCCACAGCCAGACTTCGCCAAAGCCCTTCGTCCACAGCGCTGCTCCTCGATGGATTAGACGTTCGTCCGCGCAGAATCTCTATCAGCTCGCCAACCGTCGCCCCGTCGCGCAACTCGACCGTCTCTTCCGGCTCGCTGGCCAGCTCACGCAACACACCGAAATAGAGCAGCCGCACCTGCATCCGCCCAGAATAACCGCTGGGCCCGCCTCCGCGCACCGTTTTTCCGCTTCATCTCCAACTTTGTACTACGTGTGCACCGGCAAAAGAAAAGACCCGCCGAAGCGAGTCTTTCCGTTCTGCTTTTGCGAGTGGGCGAGCCGTTCGCAGTACGCGTAGTATCCGCCGTGCTCAGGATCAGCCTGCTGCGCCGATCAGTTCCTCGCGTACCACTTCGTCCTGCACAACCTCGCCCTTCGACTTTGGCAGCGCAACCGCCAACACGTCTTCGATCCGGCTCGCATAGTGGATCGTCACGCCCTGAATCTGCTCCGAAGACAGGTCCTCATCCACCTGCTGCTTGCAGTCCGTTGGCAGGATCACGTCGCGCACCCCTGCCCTCTTGGCCGCAAGAAACTTCTCCTTGATCCCGCCCACCGGCAGCACGTTTCCGCTCAGCGTGATCTCGCCCGTCATCGCCAGCAGAGGATGCACCCGCGTGTCCGTCAGCAGGCTCACCAGGGCCGTCGCCATGGTCACGCCTGCGCTCGGCCCGTCCTTGGGAATCGCGCCCGCAGGTACATGAATGTGCAGGTCAACGTCCTTCAGCAGGTCTTCGTCCAGCCCCAGCGACTTCGCGTTCGATCGCACCCAGGTCAGCGCCGCCTGCATACTCTCCTTCATTACATCGCCGATCTGGCCGGTCATGGTGAAGCCGCCCTTGCCCTTCATGCGGTTGGCCTCGATGAACAAAACATCGCCGCCCGCCGGCGTCCATGCCAGCCCCACCGCAACTCCGGCCCGCTTGGTCCGCTCGGCGATCTCTGTATCCACGCGCACCTTGATCCCGCCCAGGAACTCCAGGATCACCTCGTTCGTGATCACCAGCTTCTCCGGCTTGCCCTCAGCAATCCGCCGCGCTAGCTTGCGGCAGATCGTCCCAATCTGCTGCTCCAGCTTGCGCACTCCTGCCTCCCGCGTGTAGTGCCGCGCAATCTGCGCAATACTCTCCTGCGGGAACTCGATCAGCGCCGGGTCGATCCCGTTCTCCTTGGTCTGCCGCGGAATCAGGTAGGTCGTCGCTATCGCAACCTTCTCTTCCTCGGTGTATCCCGTCAGCTCGATGATCTCCATGCGGTCCAGCAGCGGCGCCGGCACCGGATCAAGCTGATTGGCTGTGCAGATGAACAGCACCTTCGACAGGTCGAACGGCTGGTCCAGATAGTTGTCGCGAAACGTATTGTTTTGCTCCGGATCCAGCACCTCCAGCAGAGCGCTCGCCGGATCGCCGCGGAAGTCCCGCCCCAGCTTGTCCACCTCGTCCAGCATGAAGACCGGGTCGTTGGTTTCGACCCGTTTAAGGTTCTGGATCACCTGTCCCGGCAGCGCGCCGATGTATGTCCTGCGATGTCCGCGCAACTCCGCTTCATCGTGCATTCCTCCCAGCGAGATGCGCGCAAACTTCCGTCCCAGCGCCCGCGCCACGCTCCGCCCCAGCGACGTCTTGCCCACGCCCGGAGGCCCCACAAAGCAGAGAATCGGCCCCTTCATGTCCGGCTTCAGCCGGCGCACCGAGAGGTAGTCCAGAATCCGGTCCTTCACCTTCTTCAGCCCGTAGTGGTCCGCGTCCAGGATCTCCTTCGCCTTCAGGATGTCCACCTCGCCCGCCGAAGACTTCGACCAGGGCAGCACCGCCAGCCACTCAATGTAGTTCCGCGTCAGCGAGTAGTCCGCCGCCATGGAGTTCATCCGGCTCAACCGCCCCAGTTCCTTCAGCGCGTCCTTCTTGGTCTCCTCCGGCATTCCCGCCGCTTCAATCTTCTCCTTCAGCTCCACAATGTCCTTCTGCGTCTCGTCCAGATCGCCCAACTCCTTCTGGATCGCCTTCAACTGCTCGCGCAGATAGTAATCGCGCTGCGACGACTGCACCGAATCCTGCACCTCGGTCTGGATCTTGTTGCGCAACTGCTGCACCTCAATCTCCTTCGCCAGGTGCTTGTTGATCCGCTCCAGCCGCGCCAGCACATCCGGCGTCTCCAGCAGCTCCTGCTTGTCGTTGGTGGTCAGAAACGGCAGCGACGATGCAATGAAGTCCGCCAGCCGCCCCGGTTCATCGATGTTCAGCGCAATCGTCTGCAGGTCGTCCGACAGAGTGGGCGACGAACCCACAATCTGCTGGAACTGGCTCACCACATTGCGCTGCAACGCCTCCATCTCGGGCGACACCGCAGGCTCTATCTCCTCCACCGACTCGCACTCCGCGACCATAAACGGGGTGTTCTGTACAAACTCGCCCAGCCGCACCCGCTCGTTGCCCTCGGTAAAGACAAAGAGGCTCTGGTTCGGCATCTTCACTACTTTATGCACCGTCGCGCGCGTGCCAATCTGGTGCAGGTCCGCCGCCTCCGGCGCATCCAGCCGGGCGTCGCGTTGCGCCACCACAAGAATCGTCTTCTCCTCGCCCAGCGACTGGATCAGCAGGATCGAGCTCTCCCGGCCCACCGTCAGCGGTAGCACCGCATGAGGAAACAATACCGTGTCCCGCACCGGAAGAACCGGAATCGCCCGGCCCGCGCTCGCAACCCCTTCCGATTCATCGTCCGCTCTTCCCGCCCTTGGCTTGATTACGCTTACAAATTCGCTTGACATGGATTGTCCTTGAGTGCCTTTATATCAAATTTCCTTCATTGGATGCATCAAGCACCAGAAAGTCGCATCCCAAATCCCCTAAAACCCGCTCTCTTCCAGCCTCTAACCTATAGGATGCTCCCTCCCACCTCTCTGTCATCGGCACACCCAGCCTCCCGCTTCATCCCCAGTCGCGCCGCTCTTCGCCAATTTGCTCTTCCCCAG
Organism: uncultured Acidobacteriaceae bacterium; assembly: GCA_963834805.1. Classification (GTDB taxonomy): domain Bacteria; phylum Acidobacteriota; class Terriglobia; order Terriglobales; family Acidobacteriaceae; genus Edaphobacter. Next base: position 347,656 of record CAWIDB010000007.1, on the reverse strand, counting down.
GAGCCACTCACGCCGCAACGTAACGCCCAAGCTCCTTCACCATCTCGCAGTGCCGCACCAATCCAGACAGCGCAGCATCCATCTGGTTAGACGACTCAAACCGCAGATCGACGAAGAAGACGTACTCCCACGGCATTCCCGGCACCGGGCGCGACTCAATCTTGGTCAGGTTCACCCCCGTCCGCGCAAACTCCTGCAGAGCCACCACCAGCGTCCCTGGCCGGTGCAGCACGATGAACGCCAGGCTCGCCTTGTTCGCCCCCTCCGCCGCCTCCCATCCGCTCTCCCGCACCAGATAGTGGAACCGGGTGTAGTTCTCCGCGTGGTCCTCGATCCCCGCCACCAGCACCTCGCCGCCGTACTGCTGCGCCGCCAACTCCGGAGCAATCCCCGCCACATCCGTGGCACCCATCGCCATCACCTGCTTCACGCTTCCCGCCGTGTCATAGAACGGGACCGCCTCAATCTCCGGATGCTCCACGAACCAGCGCCTGCACTGCGACAGCGCCACCGGGTGCGACATCGCCCGCAGCACATCCTGCAACTTCACTCCTGGCCGCGCAATCAGGTTGTGCCGCACCCGCAGCAGGCTCTCCCGCGCAATCCGCACCGGCGCGGCCAGTAGCAGGTCGTAGTGCTCCGCCACCGACCCATGCAGGCTGTTCTCAATCGGTAGCACTGCCCCATCCACCGCGCCCGCCTCAACCCGCTCAAACACCTCCGCCGACAGGGCGCACGCCGCGATCTCCACCTCGCCAGCGCCCGCCAGCATCTCCAGCGCAGCCATGTGGCTGTTCGATCCCAGCTCGCCCTGTATCGCAATCCTCACGCCCTACCCCCGAAAACATCGTCTCGCAACCGCACCTGGCAACCTCTTCCCGGTAACTCGCAACTTATCACATGACGGCCCGCGGTTGGTCTTTCCACTCCAACGTCAGAAATCATCGCCGCGCACTTCACAGGAGAAATCGCAATGCTTTGGACCATCACCGTCATTCTCTTCGTCCTCTGGCTGGTTGGCTTCATCGGCTTCCACGTCCTCGGCGCATGGATACATCTCCTCCTCCTGATTGTCGTTGTCATGATCGTCCTGAACCTGCTCTCCGGTCGCCGTGCCGTGTAGGAACATCCGAGTCCACCAGACAGAACCATTCCCAGCTCATCCGCACTCAATCCACAGGAGCAATCCCATGAATCGTGACACCGCAGCAGGCAGGTTCGACCAGCTCAAAGGCAAGGCAAAGCAGTCCGTCGGCGAAGCCCTCGGCAACCAGAAACTCGCCAACTCCGGCGCAGCCGATCAGGTCAAGGGAGCCGTAAAAGAAGCCTGGGGAAACGCAAAAGACGCCGTCCATGCAATCGCCGGCGAAGCCTGTGCCACTGCATCCGCAAAGCACTGCGAAGCCGCTCATAACGCCGCCGGTACAGCCCACGACATTCGCGAACGCATCGTCTCCACCGCGCAGAAAGTCAAAAACACAGTCAGCGCCAAAGCCGAAGCCATCCAGCGCGCACACACCCACACCCCATAATCCAACGCCGTCATCCCGACCGGTCACCAAACGCCGTCATCCCGACCGGACGCCAAACTTCGTCATCCCGACCGGAGCGACGGACAGTCTCATCGTCAGTCGCGGAGTGGAGGGACCCCCGCATTTGCTTTTGTATTCCTTCTCCAACGAGGGTTCGCCCGTGCGGGCCCTCTTATTTGTGCAGCAGCACGTCCGCCGCGAAAAATCCGAAGAACACCACCGAGATCACCCCGTTCAGCGTGAAGAACGCCGCATTCATCCGCCGCAGGTCGCGCGGCGAGACGATGCTGTGCTCATAGACCAGCAACGCCGCAACCGTCCCAACGCCCGCCCACGCCAGCCCTCCCAGTCCAAACAGCCGCACCAGCCAAGCCAGCAGGCACACCATCCCCAGGTGCATCGCGCGCGCGATCCAGAACGCCGCCGTCAACCCGAATGCCTGCGGCACGCTCTTCAACCCCGCCGCGCGGTCGAACTCATAGTCCTGGCACGCGTACAGCACGTCGAAGCCGCCCACCCACAGCAGCACCGCCGCCGTCAGCACCACGATCCTCGCATCCAGCGTGCCGCGTACTGCAATCCACGCCGCCGACGGAGCAATCCCCAGCGCCAGCCCCAGCACCATGTGCGACCAGCGGGTCACCCGCTTCATGTAGCTGTACGCCAGCAGCACCGCCAGCGTGGGCAACGCCAGCTCCAGTGTCAGCCGGTTCAGCATCGCCGCGCTCAGCACAAACACCGCCGACGACACCACGACAAATCCCGCGACAAATCCCGCGCTCAGCTTTCCCGCCGGCAGCGCGCGCATCCTGGTGCGCTGATTCGCCGCGTCTAGCCGCGCATCCACCAGCCGGTTGAAGGCCATCGCCGCCGACCGTGCCGACACCATGCACACTACAATCCAGCCCAGCACCGGCAGCCGCGGCCAGCCCCCCGCCGCCAGCACCGCCCCGGTCAGCGCAAACGGCAGGGCAAAGATCGAGTGCTCCCACTTGATCGTCTCCAGCGTCAGCCGCGCGCTCCGCCACACATTCGCCATCCCTCCATCTTATCGGGAGAGACCACGCGCTACATGGTGGTAGGGCAATTTGAAGTGAGTGTTTGAGTTTTCCGCAAATGCGGCATTACAGGCAGTTCTGCTACGCACTCAGGAGAGGTACAATTCAAGCGAATCGGTGCCGAAAAAGGAAATTCCAGATTTTAATACTAGGTTCGGGATGCGAACGGGAGCCGCGGATTCGAGGTACACACAAACATTCTTCGGTAAGGAACGGCGTATATAAAATTGGTATTACGTCAGGAGTGCTCATGAAGAGGATGCAGTTGTGGACGTTGGCGCTGGTTCTGATCGGCACGGGCACGCTGTGGGCGCAGGGGAAGAACATCGCCGGCAACTGGCAGGGAACGCTGCGGACGGGCGATGGCGAAGGCCTGCGGATTGTGCTGAAGATTACCGGGGATGATGACAAGTACAGTGGCCAGCTCTATTCGATCGATCAGGGGCCCGGCCGGTGGCGATGAGTTCGATTTCATTGCAGGGATCAGAGGTGATCTTTGCCATCAAGTCAATCGGCCTGACCTACAGGGGCACGCTGAACCCGGACGGCAACACGATCTCCGGCAGCTCAACGCAAGGCAAGCAGACGCTCCCTCTAAACCTGCAGCGTGTGTCCGAGGAGGACACCTGGGCGATTCCCGAGCCGACGAAGCCGATGGCGAAGGATGCGCAGCCGGACTTTGAGGTGGCGACGATCAAGCCGAGCAAGCCGAATACGCCGGGAAAGACGACTGACTTCGAGGGGCGGCACTTTACGATGGTGAATTACAACGTCAATGATCTGCTCTCGGACGCTTATGGGCTGCATACGAAACAGATTTTCGGCGCCCCGGCGTGGTTCGACACTGAGCTTTACGACATCGACGGCGTGCCCGATGTACCGGGTGAACCGAATGATAAACAGGCTGGCATGATGCTACAGAAGCTGCTGGCAGACCGGTTTGCATTGAAGTTTCACCGAGAGCAACGGGAGCTTTCAGTCTTTGCAATAACGGTGGCCAAGGGCGGACCGAAGATGACGATCAGCGCTGCGGGGCAGGGAAACGAGGACGAATTCAGCTTTCGCAAGCTTGGCGATCTTACTGCAGCCAACATAACGATGGATGAGTTTGCAACGGAAATGCAGGGCAGTGTGACGGACCGGCCTGTTGTCGACCGAACGGGATTGAAGGACCGCTATGACTTCAAGCTGTGGTGGACGCCGGACGACTCTCAGTTTGCGCAGTTCCGGTCTGCGGGCGTTCAGCAGCGCAAGACAGACAAACCGAGTAACCAACCGGCGCTGAAAGATGCGATACAACAACAGATTGGGCTGCGGATAGACGCGGTGAAGGCGATGGTGGACGTGATCGTGATCGACCACGTGGAGCATCCATCGCCGAATTAGTGGCTGGATGCAAGGCGTTTCCGCGATAAAGACTCTCTTGAGCGCGTCGTACAGCGCACTCCGCAGCACCCCAGCGCGAATATCGAACCTGTCGAAATACGGGGTTATCGGTAACTTCGTTCGCCCCGGAGTTCAAACTGACCCGCTACGCCCTACTTATACCGCCTGCGTATCTTGTACACCACGCTGTAGACGCCCGACTCATCGCGCGTCACCACAATCGACTCATTGGGTGTCAGGTCGTACTGCGCCTGCATCAGTTGTTGCGCGGTGTAGTTCACATTGGTCGCGAAGGTCACCGACAGTTGCCGCGAGATCTGCTGCTGCACCGTGATCCGCGCCGCCGAGTTGCCCAGCGTCCCCACAAACGCGGGATCGATCTTCACGCTTCCCCCGCCGAACAGCTTGCCGATCCGGTTGCCCACCGTCTGGTTCAGCGCGCCGCCCAGCAAGGCGCTGCTGGTCGAATTTGTCCCTGCCTCCAACTGCTGCTCCTGGTATAGCTGCGCCTCCTCCTGGGTTCGCCCCAGCGCCAGCAGAGCGAAGATGTCCGCCTCGCTCAGCGGCGGATCGGATCGATAGTTCGCCTTCAGATTGCTCAGTGTGCCTTGCAGCCCCACCGTAATGTCATACGACTCCACGCGCGCCGTGGCATTCACATCGATCGTCGGGTCGATGCGCACCGGGTTGCTGAAATAGATGTCTCCACGCTGCAATTCGTACTTGGTTCCGGCAAATGTCGCGCTTCCATCCGTAATCTGGATTCGCCCCAGAATGGTGGGCGTTGCCAGCGTGCCGCGCACCGTCAGGTCGGCCGTGCCCGCCAGCTTGGCGTATGAGTTCTGGAAGTCCAGTTGCGGCGAGCTGGTCACATGCACGTTAAGCTGGATCTTGTTCGACGCCGCGTTCGGGTCCGGCGGTGAACTCACTCCGCCGGCCGCGGCGAATGCTGCTAAGTCCACCTCGGGCCCCGCCCCGAAGCGCGTCACCAGCACCGTCCCACTCAGCAGCAGATTCCCCGGCGCGCCCTGCAATCGCAAGCTGGTGTTTCCTGTCGCGCTCAACCCCGCCATCCGCACGCGCACCACATCGCCCGTAGCTGTCAGGTCGGCATAGACGCCGTTGCGATAGGTCAGGAAGCCGCCAATCTTCAACTGGCCCCCGCCCGTCATGGCGGTCAGGTTCTCCACCTGCAAGCGATCTTCGTTGAAAACCAGTGTCCCGTTCAACGAACTCAGCCCGTTCGGAATCCCTTCGATCGCTGCATTCACAGCGTCGAATTTCACCCTGCCGGTCAGCGAAGGCTTCTCCATCCGCCCGCCCGCCGCCACCGTGAACTCCACCTTCCCGCTGGACAAAATGTCCGGGTCGAAGGTGTGCGCAATCGCAACGCTCACGCTTCCACTGGCCTTTGCATCCAGCTTCCCTCCCGCGGAATCGGCCACACCGAACACCTGCACGCTTCCGCTGGCCTGCATATCGGTGTCTTCGCCGACAATATGCATCTGCTCCAGCGTCGCAACCCCGTCTTTCATGCTCAACCGCATCGGCTCCACATCTTTCAGTTCCACCCCTTCCAGCTTCACATCGAAGTTGCTCAACTCCGCCGCTCCGCTCAATCCCTCCGGCGTCTTCAGCGGCCCGTTTACCGTCACCACTCCGTCAATCGACGACTGCGCCTTGATACTCCCCGGCGTGAAAAGCGCCAGGACCGTCCCAACGTCGAACCCCGAAAACGCAAGCCGGTCCTGCGTCTCGTACTTCCCGGTCAAACCTATCTGGCCTGTCCCGTCGATCTTCGCCCCCACCAACGTCGACTTCACCGCATAGAACAGTTCGCTTCCCTCGCTGTGCGCCTCCGCCGAAATCTCGCCCAGCGGCTTGCCGCTCAGCTTGACCCCAGTCAGCTTCGCCGTCGCCTTCAACCCAGGCTGCTCTATCGTGCCATTCGCGTCCGCCACCAGGGTCAGCGTTCCATCCGCATTCGGGCTCGCCTTGGCAAAGGCGTGGATCTTCGACAGCACCAGCCCATCGCCCTCGACGTGCCCGTGCAGATGCTTGGTCTGCATGTCATATCCACCCTCGCCGGCGATCCGCGCCCCATGCGCCATCAACACAACTTGGCTGGCGTCGATCGCCTGCCCACGCACCGTAAGCTCCGCCGCGGCAGAGTCGTACGGCTCCCCATAAGCCACCCCGCGCGTCAGAGAAATCCTTCCCTGCCCGTCCATGTCGCCCAGCGTTCCGGTCAGATGCGCGCTGCCCGCGACCTTCCCGGTCACCGCAATCTTCTGCTGCTCTCCCACCATCTGCAGCACATCGGCAACCTCCCCGTTGGCCAGCCGCACCGTCGCATCCACGCTCGTCCCACCGTCCCACTGATACTCCGCAACCCCTCTGCGCGTGAGGGTCTTGCGCGGCCGCAAGCCCCCCGCCACATTCAGCACCGCGCTGCCGCGCTTGATCGTCGAGTTGGCAATCGCCAGTCCCTCGTCGTAGGAGAACTCCGCATCTCCCACCGCCGAATCCACCAGCGTGTCCTGTCCAATCCCTAGCCCAGAGCCCAGCTTCACCTCGATCTGCGAGCCCTGCACGTGGCCCTTCACATCCAGATCGTGCGCCGCTCCCACCGCTGTCCCGTGAAACGTCACCCCTCCATGCAGAGCCACCGGAATCGCCGCCGTCCCTTTCTTCCCGTTCTCCGCAAATCCCAGCGTCTGCAGCAACTGGTCGAACTCCCCCAAATCGTGAATCGTCGTATCCACCTTCAGATTCGTCAGCGGATCGCCATCCTCCACTCCCAGGACTCCGGTCGCCTCGGTCGTCGAACCCGGAGTCTGCAAAGACGTGTGGCGAATGTTCACCACATCTCGCTTGCCCTCGTAGCGCGCGTCCGCCACGCCCGTCACGGGAACATTGTTCAGCGCTCCCTTGCGCGCCACCCCAGTGGGCTGGAAGGCAAGCTGTCCGTCGACAATCACCGTCTCCCCAACATTCACCGGCTGCCCGACCCACTCCACCAGCACTGGCCCCGTCACCGCCGTATCGAAGCCCAGGTCGCCGTAGCCTCCGGTCTCCGTCACCTCCATGATCGTGCGAAGCGGAATCCGCGTCACCGTCGAGGTCAGGGTCGCGCGCGGCGCAGCTCCCAACCAGTCGGCAAAACGCAGTTCGCCCGCCGCGCTTCCCCCTCCCGGCAAAAATCCCTCCATCTCCGTCAGCAGCAGCTCGCTCGGCGTAATGTGCAACCGCGCTGCGCCGTCCACGTCGTGCAGAATCACGTATTCGTTCACGAAGCCCACCTTGTGCAGCTTCGCGCTGCCCACCACCAGATAGTTCTCCTTGCACTCCGGATCGACTGCAACCTGCGTCTCCACGCCCGCCTTTGCCTTCGCTCCAGCTTGCCGCCCCATCCAGAACCGCCGCTTGACCGTCTGCGTCCCCGCCGCCGCTGCCGCGCAACTATGCCCGCTCAGCGCGAGATCGACCGACCCGTCCCGGAATCCCTCCGAGTCCGTCAACACCGTGAGTTGCTTCAGTTCCAGCGTCCCATTCACCGCGCCCTGCCACACAGGCTGGGCAAAGTGGGTCAGCGTCCCCGCCGCATGCAGCACCGACGACGCGCCCGAATCGAACTCCAGGCCCTTCAGCTCCGCCGCATCGCGTCCCAACTCTGCATCGAAGTGCAGCTTCGACCGTGCCTCCGGCTGGGGACCCATCTTCGTCCGCAGATCGTTCAGCCCCACCGTAATCCCGTAGCGATCGCTGGCCCGCAGGTAATGCGCCTCCGCGTCCAGATTGCGTGCCGCCAGGTCGAACGGAATCGCGCGGTCGTTCAGCAGCGCCACGCCATCCACCAGGGCAACCTCCCGCACGCGCAGGTCCAGCAGCGTGTCTGTCACAGGCCCCTTGCTGGTTGCGGGATGCTTCGGCACAGGCGCATTCGTCCTCCCATCCTTGTCCACCATCAGGTGCAGTTGCGGCTTCTCCACGCGCAGCAGCTTCAGCCCCACATGCGACTTGCCCCCGATCCCGGTCGCGTGGACAAAGAAGCTGGAAATCCCCACCCGCAGCTCGGTCTTCTCCGCCGACAGGTACGGCGCCTCGCCCGGTCCCTCGGTCCCGTGGATCACCAGCCCATCCACCTCGATCCGCAGGTGCCACAGGCTGAACTGAACGCCGCGAACCTCAACCCGTCCACCGGTCGAGTCCTCCAGCACCGACACGATCTCCCGCTCCACGCGCCGCTGAAAGTACGCCGTCGTAGTAAACCATGTAATGCCGCTCACCAGCGCAATCACCAGCGCCAGCACGCCGCCGATGGCCCACGAGCCCGCCCGCGTCACATGCCACGCAATGCTGCGGCGCCGCTTCACCGGCAGCATCTTGTCACCGCCTGCATGCTCCCCGGCAGAGCTGAGCTTCTCTTCGCCCTTGGGCTGCTTCAGGTCCGCGCTCATGGCAGATCCTCCCCCGGCTTCACAATCCGCACGCTGCCCTGCGCCCGCAACGAAGTCAGCCAGTCATCCAGCAGCTTGTTCACCTGCTGCTGCAGCAATATCTCCTGAATACGGTCCGCGATCGCAGCCTCCGGCGGCGGCGTCACCTTCTCCTTCTGGTAGGCCGGAACCAGCGTTGTCGTGTAGTACGCGTCCATCTCCGTCTGCGAAATGCGAATCCCCATGCGGAAGCGCGCCTCCACGAACCGCAGCACTTCCATGCGTTGCCTCCAGCGCTCCCGCAGCTCCTCCACCGTATAACCCTGCGCCGCCACAAATTTCTCCCAGCCCGCGTCCGTCTCGCACTTATACGGCACGCACTCGGGAACGCTTTTGCGCAGCACAGCCAGCTCCCCATCCACCTGCGCATCCGTGATCGGCGCCTGCGGCTGTAAACGGATCTGCTGCAGGATCAGAGCGCGATCGATCAGCCGCTCGATCAGTTCTTCCCGCGTCGCCGCTGCCTGGTCGCCGATCGGCTGAAACGCCTGCATGCGCGTCTCCTCGTCCAGGTCGCTCTCCAGGATTAAGTCCTCATTCACCACCGCGACCACGCGGTCCAGCGCAACCCGTTGCCCTGCACTCGCCGCACTTGCGCCTCCTGTTCCAGACGCGCCGCTTGCTGCCCCTTGCCCCACACAGTTCGCCCCGCACAACATCGCAATCGCCAGCACAGCCGCCGGCGCCGAGGGCCTTCGCCCTCTCGTTCTCCCTGGTGTTCTGCCCGATCTAGTTCCCATAGCGCTCATGCGTCAAAAGGCCTGTCCAATGCTGAAGAAGAAATTGAAGTGGCTCGCCTGTCCCTCATACGGCAGGCTCCCGTTGAAGTCGTAGATCACCGGATAGACCGGAGGATTGAGGTTGTAACTGAAGTCCAGCCGGATCGGCCCCACCGGCGTCTTGTACCGCGCCCCCATTCCCACCGCATGCGAATAATAGTTGAAGTCGCATGTCCCGAATGCGCTCGATACATTCGCGCAGCTCTGCTGGTTCGGCTGGTGGTAGTGCTCAATGCTGGGAAACATGTCCGAGACATGCGCAAACACATTCCCCATGTCGTGAAACAGCACAAAGCTCAGGCTGTCTCCCAGGTACGGCAGCGTGGCCGCCGGCAGCCGCAGCTCTGTGCTGTTCACAATCACCGCGTTGCCACCCACCGGATAGCCCGTCTGCAAATCTCTTGGCCCGGCTCCGTTGATGGGAAACCCGCGGTCCGAGGTCGCCCCGCCCGCGTACAATCTCTCCGGCAGGGGCACTGCGTTGCAGCTCGCATTGGTATCCAGCAGCGCACCCGCGCAGCTCGAACTGCCCACATTCGGGTTCGTCCCAAACGTCGTCTCGAAGCCCAGCCGCGTGTTCCGCGCCAGCACATATTTGTGCTTGCCAAACGCGTAGTACGTCGAATTCGTCACGTCCGTCCGGCTGAAACTCGCCTGGGAGCCGAACTTCGACGACGCAAAGAACTCCTGCACCGACGTATACGATCCCTTGGTCGCATCCAGCGGTCCTGGGTCCCGCTTATCGTGAAACCACGTAATCCCCGGCCCGCCCACGCGCACCGGCTCGGACAGTTGCGGAATTAGGTTCGCCGAAACCTGCAGCGTCGAGGGGTTCACCGCGACCCGGCGAAATTCGAAGTTGTAGATAAAGGTGTCCGTCTTCTTCACCTTCTGCGTAATGCGAAAATCCGCCTGCAATGTTGAAGCCTGAAACGTCGTGATGTTCTGCACATTCGAGTAGCCCCCCGACACGCTGTCCGATAGCTGCGAATGTCCGCGGTAGTGCGGGTTCAGAAACGTCAGGTTCGCCACCTCCTCCAGCAACCCGTAAGTCGAGTGCATGGTCAGCGAGTTGTCTGTCCCGCGCAGATTGATTCGGCTCACATCCAGCGAAATCCGCGGGCTCACTCCCGTCTTGCCCTCCTGCGAGTAGGTCGCGCTCGGCGAGAGCCCCAGCAGAATCGCCGACGCCGGATTAATCACGCCCTCCTGCGGCGTACCCGTCTCCGCCTCAAAGCCAAACCCGTAGGTTACATTCCATCGCCGCGCCTCGCTCAACTGCAACAGAACATTCTTCCGTGGATCGTCGCCATCGGGGTTCTGCACAGCCGTCGTCACCTCGTTGAACAGGGCCAGCCCGTACAGCCTGCGTTGCGTATCCAGCAGCGCGCTCTCATCCAGAGGATCGCCTGCATGGAACGTCGTCTCCCGCGCCACCACCTTCGCCCGTGTGTGCGCAATCCCCGACTGCAGCACGCGGCCCACAAACACCTGCTCGCCCTCGGTGACGTTCAGCGTTACATCCGTCCTTTGTGCGTCCTTGTCCTCCACCTGCTGCTTCACCTCGATCTTCGCCTGCTCGAAGCCATGGCTCAGGTAGTAGCCGAACATTGCGTCCCGGTCGCCCGACAGCGTAATCAGCGAGTAGGGCTGTCCCTCCTGCGAATTCAACAACGCCCTCACTTCCTTCACCCGGCTGCTCGTCACTCCAGTCAGCGTTACCGTGCCGAACTTCTGCTGCGGCCCCTCCGCCACCATCACCAGAACCGCGATCTCGCCCTCCTTCAATTTCTTCCCCGACTTCGCCGTGTCGGTGTCCTGGATCGAGGTCGTGATCGCAGCTTTGTCGAATCCGTTCGCCCGGTAGAGCGCCAGAATTGACTCCACATCCGCCTTCATCAGCGCCGGCGAGTAGCGCCCGGTGCGCAGATACGCGTCCGCCTTCTGCACGCGCATCCGCTCCTTCAGCAGGTCCGTGTTGAAGTAGTGATTGCCGGTAATCGTCACCGACCCAACCTTGTGCTTCACCCCCTTCACCACCGAGTACACCACGCTCTCCTGCGCCGTCTCCGCGTTGGCGCCCGTGCCCGGCCTCGTGGCTGCACGCACGCTCGTCGTGGAGTCCGCGCCCACCACCCTCACCGAGACCGTCGCGTCGAAGTAGCCCTCCTGCAACAGAAAGTCCTTCAAGTTGTATGTCCCCTCGTTCAGCAGGTCGTTGTCGATCGTCCCCTCCTGGTAGATCGGCAACAGCAGCTTCAATCGCCCTCTGGAGAACTTCGCGCCCTCCACCACCACCTTCACCAACGGCCCCTGGTTGGCGTTCAGCTCATAGTCCACCTGCCTGCGCGCCTTGTCGTAACTCCCGTTCCGCAGCGAGATCGTCGCCTCCATCCGGTCCCGCTTCTCGTACTGTGCGCGCAGCCGCGACAACGCATTGCTGATTGTCTCGCGAGTCACCTTGCTGCCCTCTTTCAACCTTCCCTTCCTGCGCGCCTCCTCCTCCGTCAACCCCGGATCGTTGCCCTCGACCGCAATCTTCCCCACCCGTGCCTGCGGCCCCACCTGCACCGTATACACCGCGTTCACCTGGTCGCCCGCCTCGTCCACCGTGGTCTTCACCGCAATCACCGGCTCGAAGTATCCATTGCTCTCCAGCGTCTGGCGCACTCCCTCGGTCGCCGCCGGAATCGCCTCCTCGGTAAAATCCGTTCCCGGCTGCAGCTTGGTCGCGTACTCCAGCAGCGACGTCAACCGTTCGTCCTTCACTCCCGCTATCGTCACCCGTCCCACGAAGTAGCGCGGCACGCCCACGTAGTACAGCCTCATCCCCGCGCCCTCGCGCTCCCCCTCCACACGGATGTCCCTGTACCTCCCGCTGGCAAACAGACGCCGCACGCTGGCCGTCACCTTGGCCGGATCCAGTGGCTCGCCGGCATGCTGCGCAAGCAAGCCAGGCAGAGGATCGCCCGTCCCAAACTTCACCCCCTCGAACTCCACCGCGTCAACCCGCAGTCCCTTCCACTTGGAAAGGCTCGCCGTCGCCCCCGCCTGCGCCGTCGCAATCGCCGTTGCAGTTACCGCTGAGTTTGCAGTTGTACTCCCACTCTGCCCGGATGAAGACCCCTCCCATGCAGCGGCCATCGCGCCAGCCAACAGAAACGCGCGCAACCACCGCTCGCCTGCAGCCATCCTTGCTGCTCTTCCGCTCTTTGCATCAAGCCAAATGCGCAACAAATTGACCCTCTGACTCCGTCTGCGCCCACCTCAGACCGATTCCACCCATGGATCCCGGCAGAACAAGCCGGGAAAGCCTGCGGAACGATCCCCCGCAATTCCCTATACTACGAACTACGCTGCATTTAAACGAGTACGCAACTGTGTCCACACAACTCCCGCCGGAAGACAACTCGCCCATCGCGGACGCCGACCGCTACTCCCGCCAGGTCCTCTTTCCCGGCATCGGCCCGCTTGGCCAGCAGCGCCTCGCTGCCGCGCACGTCGCCATCGTCGGCTGCGGGGCCATGGGCGGGGCCTCCGCTTCGCTGCTCGCACGCGCCGGAGTTGGCACTCTCACCCTGATCGACCGCGACTTCGTCGAGCCCTCCAACCTGCAGCGCCAGGTCCTCTTCGACGAGGCCGACGCACGCGACACCCTCCCCAAGGCCGAGGCCGCGCGCCGCCACATCGCCCTCTTCAACTCACGTGTCAACGTCCACGCACACATCGCCGACCTCACACCCACCAACATCGCCAAGCTGCTCGCACCCACCGATCAGCCCGCCCCGCAGATCATCCTCGACGCCACCGACAACTTCGAGACCCGCTACCTCGTCAACGACTTCGCCGTTCAGAGGGGCATCCCCTGGATCTACGCCGCCGCCATTGGCGCCTACGCCGCCACCATGAACATCTTGCCAGCACAGAGTCCGGGTGCCCCATCCATGGCGCAGTCTCACCGCGACATGGGTGGGATGCAAGCCCCTCCCACCGCCTGCCTCGCCTGCATCTTCCCCAAGCCCCCCACCGGCAACGTCGAAACCTGCGACACCGCAGGTATCCTCTCCACCGCTGTCAATCTCGCCGCCTCCATCCAGGTCACAGAGACCCTCAAGTTCCTCACCGGCCAGCCTCACCTCATGCGCCGGACTCTGCTCTCCTTCGATCTCTGGAACTCCATCGGCGCGGGTCCCGAAGACAAAGGTTATTTGGACCGTTCCGAAATCTCCGCCTCCATTCCCCGCCCCGATTGTGAAGTCTGCGGCCAGCGCATCTTCACCCACCTCGCCGGCCAGGACCGCGCCCACATCACCCTCTGCGGCCGCGACTCCGTGCAGATCCACGAGCACCACCGCCCCGTCGACTTCACCGCCCTCTACGCGCGCCTCGCCGCCCACGCCGAAATTCAGGGCCTACGCTGCAATGACCTCCTGCTCCGTTTCCGCCGCGGCCCGCTCACCCTTACCCTCTTCGCCGACGGCCGCGCCATCGTCCAGGGAACCACCGATATCGCCGTCGCCCGTTCCCTCTACGCCCGATTTATTGGCACATGAACGCGCGTCGCACAACCATCCGCCTGCGTCCCGGCATCCAACTTCCAAAGACGCGATACCCGCTAGATGCGCTAGGCTGAATGAGGCGAGAGTCTGGGCGTTCCCCAAACCCCGGAGTCGACACCAATGAGCTGTCAAGGCCAGACGATGACACAAGCCTCACCCATTAGAGCCAATCTTGGCTTGTACAAGCGCAATCCGCCCATCGCCGGCGAGGCTGAAGCCATCGAGGCCGCGCGGAATGGCGACCCCGAAGCCTTCGCCAAGCTCTACAACCTGCACAAGCGCCGCGTCTACACCCTCTGCCTGCGCATGTTGGGCAACGTCTCCGAGGCCGAGGACATGACCCAGAACGCCTTCCTCCACCTCTTCCGCAAGCTCGACAGATTTCGCGGCGAGTCTGCCTTCTCCACCTGGCTGCATCGCCTCACCGTCAACCTTGTCCTCATGCATCTGCGCAAGAAAGGCCTCGACCTCGTCTCCCTGGAAGAGTCCGTCAACCCCTCCAGCGAAGACACCCCCAAGCGCGACTTCGGCAGTCGCGACCAGGTGCTTGCTGGCTCGGTCGACCGCGTCACCCTGGAGCGCGCCCTCGCCGTCCTCCCCCCCGGCTACCGCATGGTCTTCATCCTGCACGACGTCGAGGGCTTCGAACATAATGAAATCGCCACCATGCTCGACTGCTCCATCGGCAACAGTAAATCGCAACTGCACAAGGCCCGGCTCAGGCTCCGCGAACTGCTGCGAAACCCAGGCCTGTCGCCCCAGCCGTCTGCCTGCCCGGAGTCCGCAAAATGACCACCCCGCGCAATATCGACTTCGACAATCTCAAGCCCGAGGAGTTTGAACACATCCTTCCCGACCTCTTCGCCACCGGCGACGGCAAGGTGAGCCAGGACCCGCGCCTCAAGAAATTCCTCGCTGCCAACCCCAATTGTGCCGCCCTGGTCAGCGACCTCGAAACCATCGCCGAAACCGCGCGCAGCCTCTTCGAACCCGTCGCCGAACCCAGCGACCGGGTCTGGCAAAACATCCAGGACAAACTCCAGGAGGACTCCGCGCTCGCCTCCATCGACGACGATTACATCGATCCCGACGCGCCCCTCGATTGACCGAATTGGGAATCTACCCGTACAACTTTCGGTCAATTCTCTTGCAACCAATCTTCTTCCGTTGTACTCTCATAATCAGGATGAAACTGTTCTCGCTTCAATACGCCTACTTTACCTATCCCTGCCCATGGTGGCAGGGAGCGGGTCTGCTGGGCTTGCGAGCATCTCTGAATCGATAAAAAAAGATCGCACTTCAGAGCATCCGCCATCTCCGCCGAGCCGCGACCCCCACAAAAGGTCGCGGCTTTTGCTTGCTGCAAACGCTTTTTTGCCAAGGAGCCGTAATGAACGCCCAACCCGTCACCCAGTCCGCCACCGAGCCTCCTGCCGCCGCGCCGCCGATTGCCCATCTCCGCCGCCTCGTCCTCACCGGCTTCATGGGAGCCGGCAAAACAACCGTTGGCCGTCTGCTCGCCGCCCGCCTCAACTGGGAGTTCCTCGACCTCGACGCCTACATCGAGTCGCGTTCCGGCCTCACCATCCCCACCATCTTCTCCGTCCACGGCGAAGCCCACTTCCGCCAGCTTGAGTCCACCGCCCTCGCCTCCGCCCTCGGCCGTAGCCGCCTCGTCCTCGCGCTGGGAGGAGGAGCGCCCGAGGTCCTCACCAACCGCCTCCTCCTGGAGCAGACTCCCGCTACCTCCACCATCTTTCTCGATGCGCCCTTCCCCGCTCTCTTCGATCGCTGCATGATGCAGGTCCTCAATCCCGGCGCCGCCGACCGGCCGATCTTGGCCGATCCCGCCGCCGCTGAGGCACGCTTCCTCGTCCGCCAACCCATCTACCGCCGCCTCGCCCGCCTTACCCTCGACACCGCCAGCCTCACCCCCGAAGAGACCGTCGCCGCCATCCTCGACCGCCTCACCTAGAACCCACTCACCCGCCGTCATCCTGAATGTAGTCGAAGACTAGAATCTCCGTAGTTCGTCGTTGCTTGTTTTACGGTTTGTCATTCCCGAAGGGAATCTGCTTCTAGTTTTGCCCTTCTTTCTTCTATCCTCCGAATCGCCCATGATGCACACTGGATGCATCACGCAAGCAGCCATAGGAGGGACCCCTGACGCCCCCGACGCCAACCCCGGCCGAGCAGACCCGCAGCGACATCCGCGGCCACATCCTCTTCACCATCGCCGTGTTGCTTGCTCTTGCCCTGGCCTGGCGCCTGCGCCAGGTCCTCACCCTCATCTACGTCAGCGCGCTCTTTGCCGTCGTGCTCATGCCCGTGGTCAACAACATCATGAGCTTCCAGTTGCGCGGCAAGCGGCCCATCTCGCGCGCCGTCGCCGTCGTGCTTCTTCTCAGCGGCGTCTTCCTCGCCATCGTGTTGTTCTTTCTCGTCGCCCTGCCCCCGGTCATCCGCAACCTCCACCAATTCGCCCAGGACCTGCCCGCACGCATTCCTTCCATCGTCGCCCATCTCAAGAGCCTTCCGCTGGCCGATAAGCTCGGCGTCGATACCATCGCTCAACGCTCCGAGGATGCCCTCTCCGCCACTGCCGCCTACCTCTTCGCCTCGTTCCCCGACTGGATGGCCAACCTCTTCTATCTGCTTACCACCTTCGTCCTCTGCGTCTACTTCATGCTCGAGGGCGAACTCGCCTACCACTGGCTGCTCTCGCTCTTCCCCATGGAAAATCGCACTCGCCTCGACGCCACCCTGCAACGCGCCGAGTTGCGTGTCAGCAAATGGCTTTTCGGACAGATCCTGCTGATGCTCATCCTCGGCGTCGCCAGCACTCTCGTCTTCGGCCTTCTGCACGTCCGTTACTTCATCCTGCTCGGCACCCTCATGGGTGTGATGAACTGTATCCCCATCGCTGGCGGCATCCTTACCATCCTGCTCGTCGGCTTGGTCGCGGCCCTCGATTCCTGGGCCAAGATGGCCGCCGTCTTCATCTTCTACATCGTCTACGTCAACATCGAGAACGTCTTCCTCACTCCGCGCATCATGCGCCAGCGAGTCAACCTCTTGGGTCTCACCATCCTCATCGCGCTGATCGCCGGCACCGAGCTGGCCGGCATCGTCGGGGCCCTGGTCGCCGTCCCCACCGCCGCCCTCATCGCCGTCTTCCTGGACGAGTACCTCGTCCAAAAAGACCTCCCCTAGCCCTTTCTATCCACCAACCGCCAAAACCGGCGACCGACAACCGTTTTTAGCGGTATGCTTACTGCCATGCCCGAACTAACCTTTGCCCAAGCCGAACGCCGTAACTTCCTGGTACCGGCGATTATCGCCATCGCCATCCTCGCCGTCATCGCCCTCGTCGTCGCACACTTCTACAATCCTGTCCCACCCCTCGCCGCCGACATCACCCTCACCCAACCCACATACCTGCTGCCAGAGCACATCGTCTTCAATTCCCACTCCATTGTCGTCGGCCACGTGGACCCCTTCGAGGATGACATCTACGTCGTCGCCAATGTCCGCGTCGTCAATCGCATCAAAGTGCCTCTTCACCTCAACGACATCACCGTGGTCCTCACCGCGCCCGACGGCACCCAGACCACCGCCGACGCAGCCAACAAAAAGGACCTCCCCAACCTCTATGTCACCTTCCCCGCGCTCAAGCCCCACGTTTCCGATCCGATCCTGCGCGGCACCGTACTTCAGCCCGGTGGCGAGGCCTCAGGTATGGTCCTGTTCACCTTCCCCATCACCCAGGCTGTATGGGACCAACGCAAGTCCGCCGTCATCTCCTTCGACTTCGTCGACCAGACCCCGGTCAACGTCACCATCCCCAAATCCTGATAGTCAGCTCCTCGAACCTTGAACCTCGAACCTGTCTTATGACTCGACGCCGTTGGATCGCCGACACCTGGTCTCCTCAATCCGGCCATCCCACGCGCGCCGCACTTACCGGTGAGCAGGCAGCCCATCTTGCCCGCGTCCTGCGCGCCCAGCCCGGCCAACTCTTCGACGTCGTTGCCAACGGCTTTCTGCATCGCGCCGAAGTCACTTCTGTATCTGACGCCGAAGTCCTCTTCACCCTCCACGAAGAGCTGGAATCCGACGAAGCCCTGCCCATCCATCTCCTGCTCGCCGTCTTCAAGTTCGACCACTTCGAGTGGGCCATCGAGAAGGCAACAGAGTTGGGCGTCGCACGCATCACGCCCATCCTCGCCCACCGCACCGAGAAGCACCTCGCCCTCGCCGCCGCGAAGAGAGTCGCACGCTGGCGTCGCATCTCGCTCGAATCCGCCAAGCAATCCCGCCGCAGCGACATACCCGAAATCGCCGACCCCACCCCACTCCCCGCCGCCCTCGCCGCAGAAACCGCACCCACGCGCATCCTCCTCAGCGAAGCCGAGCAGTCCCTCACCCTCGCCGCCGCATTAGAGAATCTTCATCCCTCCCATGCTGGGAGGATGTCTTGTCATTCTGACCCTGGACGCAGAGAAGGGGAAGAATCCCCGCATTTCGCTGCAAGCGTCACAAACGCCGGGGTGCCCCATCCATCGCAGCCTCACCGCGATGGGTGGGATGTAGAGACCTGCCTCGCCCTCGCCATCGGCCCCGAAGGCGGCTGGTCCGCGGAAGAAATCTCCCTCTTCACCCAGCACGAATGGACACACGTCACCCTCGGCCCACGCATCCTCCGCGCCGAAACCGCCGCCATCGCCGCCATCGCCATCGCCGCCTCACAACTCATCTCTTAGGACTCCCCATGCGACGAATCCAAATCGCTCTCCTGCTTTGTGCCGCTCTCCTCTCATTCAACGCCCGCGCGCAAACCAAACCCCTCGACGGCGTCATCGACATCCATGTCCATGCCGCACCCGACTCCACCGCCCGCAGCATCGATGCCATCGACCTGGCCAAGCTCGCCCAAAGCCGTGGCATGCGCGCCATCGTCCTCAAGAACCACTACGAGCCCACCGCATCCGACGCCTACTATGTCCACAAAGTTGTCCCCGGCATCCAGGTCTTCGGTGGCATCGACCTCAACCTCAGCGTGGGCGGCATGAATCCTATCGCCGTCGAGAAGATGGCGCTCACCACCGGCAATCTCGGCAAGTTCGTCTGGATGGCAACCTACGACACCCGCGCCCAAGTCCTCGCCTCCAAGATCGACCGGCCGTACGTCGCCGTCTCACGCAACGGAGAGCTTCTTCCCGAGACCAAAGCCGTCCTCGCCATGATTAAGAAGTACGACCTCGTCATGGCCACCGGCCACAACTCTCCCGAAGACGACCTGCTCCTCATCCAGGAGGCGCGCAAGCAAGGCATCATCCACATCGTTGTCACCCACGCCATGCTCACACCCATCCACATGACGATTCCCCAGATGCAGCAAGCCGCCGCTCTCGGCGCATACATTGAGTTCGTCTACAACGGCCTTGTCGGAGGCTCAAAGCAATTCGACTTCGCGGACTACGCCAAGGCCATCCGCGCCGTCGGTCCGGTGCACTGCATCCTCTCATCCGACATGGGACAGCCCGCCAACCCACTCCATCCCGATGCGCTGCTGCTTCTATTCGACGGTCTCAAGAAGCAAGGCCTCTCCCAATCCGACATCGACCAGATGTCCAAGGTGAATCCAGCCCGCCTCCTCAGCCTGCAATAATTATTGCGTCGATACTACGGTGTTGTCGCAGCAACGTCTTCAACCAACAACTAACACCCAGCAACCTTCAACTGTTTAAGAAAATATCTCCTTCATCTTCTCGAACAGTCCTCGATTGGTCGGCGTATTCTCCACCGTCATCGTCTCGCTCAACTGGCGCAGCAACTCCCTCTGCTCCTTGTTCAGTTTGGACGGCGTCGCCACGCGCACCTCCACGATCAAATCTCCCTTGCCATGCGAGTTCAGGTGCGGCACACCCTTGCCACGCAGCTTGAACTCGCGCCCGCTCTGCGTTCCCTCGGGAATCTTGATCGTCGCCGGCCCCTCCAGCGTCTCGATCTGCAACTCTGTCCCCAGCGCCGCCTGCGGAAACGAGATCGGCAGCACGCAGTGCAGGTCGTCGCCCTCGCGCTCGAAAAATTTGTGCTCCTTCACGCTCAGCACCACATACAGATCGCCCGCAGGGCCGCCGAACCGGCCCGCCTCGCCCTCGCCCTGGTAGCGGATTCGCGTGTCCTGCTCCACGCCCGCCGGCACCTTCACCAATATCTCGTGCGTCTTCGCCTGCAATCCCTCGCCGCGGCACGCCGTGCATGGGTCGCTGATCGTCGTTCCCGTTCCATTGCATCGCCCGCAGGTCTTCGCCACCGAGAAGAACCCCTGCTGAAAGCGCACCTGTCCGCGCCCGCCGCACTGCGTGCAGGTCGCCGGTGCCTTGCCCTTGGCGCTGCCCGTCCCGTGGCACTCCTCGCAGGCCTCCAATCGGCGAACGCTGATCTCCTTCTCCACTCCAAAGACAGCCTGCTCGAACTCTAGCGTCAGTTCATAGCTCAGATCGCGCCCACGCTGCACCCGCGTCGCACGCCGTCCGCCGCCGCCCATGTTGAACATCTCGCCGAACAGGTCGCCGAAGATGTCTCCCAGGTCGCCCTGAAATCCCGCGCCCGCAAAGGGATTGCCGCCCGGCCCGCCACCCTGAAACGCCGCATGGCCGTACCGGTCATAGGCCGCGCGCTTCTCCGGATCGCTCAGCACCTGGTACGCCTCGCTGCACGCCCTGAACTTTTCTTCAGCCTCCGGATTGTTCGGGTTCCGGTCCGGATGGTACTGCATCGCCAGCTTCCGGTAGCTGGTCTTCAGCTCCTGGTCGCTTGCGTCTCGCGATACCTGCAACACCTCGTAAAAATCAGCCTTGGTCACGTTTGCCGTCGCACTCATTTCGTTTTGTCATTCCCGCAGGGAATCTGCTGTTGTACTTGTCTTTGCTCTTACTAACAACTGCCACTACTCACTCACCCTTGCGCTATTGCTCGCAATCCTCACCAGCGCCGGCCGCAGCAGCTTCTCGCGGATGCGGTAGCCCCGCCGTATCTCCTCCATCACCTGATGATCGGGGAACTCCGTTGTTTCGATGCTTCCCAGAGCTTCGTGGACCCGCGGGTCGAACTGCTTCCCAACCGTCTCCACCGCCTGCACATGCAACCCCTTCAGAGCCTCCTCCATCTGCTTCAGGATCAGCTCCACTCCGGCGCGCAACTGCTCCAGCGTTCCATCCGCCTTCAGCGCCAACTGGAAGTTGTCCATCACGCCCAGAAACGGCTCCACCGCCCGTTGCACTGCGTAGTCCCGCAGGTCCGCGCGCTCTTTCACCTCGCGTCTGCGCGAATTCTCAAACTCCGCCTGCAACCGCGCCAACCGGTCCATCAACTGGTCGCGCTCTCCGCGCAGTTGCTCCAGTTCGGTCTGTAATGCCGATGCATCCGACGGCGCGGTCCGTACGTCCGGGGTTCCCGGCGAGCTTGCCCGCTGGGATGGATCGCCCGCCTTACCACTCGCGTCCGTCGTCCGCGGAGCACCTGTCGCCATCCCGTTTCCACCCTTGGGCTGCAACCCATCCTCCTTCAGTTCTTCGCCCTTCGCGTCCCGCTCCTTCAACCCTCTCACCTTCAATGCGTCCTCCTCGATTCCCTGCGCCGCCGCAACCATTCCTGCTCCGCTCTTCCTTACACACTCGTCCTCTTCTATTGTAATGTTGTCGATTCCCGCCCATTGCGTGACCCTCCCCCATTCGGCAGAGCCACGCGTAGCGTCCAGGACCGCACAAGTGCTGCGAAGCACCGAGAACGGCACGAGATGTTTACGGCCGCAGCCATGCATCGCGCAGAAAATCGAAGTTCCCATCGCCCCGCGACACCACACCCTGCAACCGCCGCGTATGCACCACCACGTTGTCCGGGAACCACAGCGGAATCGCCGGCAGTTCGTCGGCCAGAATCCGCTGCACCTCCACATACTCCGCCCGCCGCCGCGCCTGCACCTCAGCCTCTGGCCCGCTCTCCGCCGCAGCCTTCGCCAGCAGCGCGTCCACCCGCGCATTCACATAGTGTCCGCGGTTCGCCCCCTTGGGAGGAAAGCTCCCCGACGAGTCCATATAGCGATAGATGTCCGGGTCCTCGTTCGACCCGATCCACTTCAGGATGTACATCTGGAACGCCCCATGCGTCACATCCGCATAAAAAGTCCCAAACTCCGCCGACCGTATCCGCAGCTCAATCCCCGCCGCGCGCAGTTGCTGTTGCAACACTGCCGCCAGCAGCCGCGTCGTCTCGTCCTGGCTGATCTTCAGTGTCAGCCGCAGTCGCACCCCGTCGCGCCCCGGCGCAAGTCCCGCCTCCTCTAGCAGCTTCGCCGCCCGCGCCGGGTCATGCGGATAGTGCGCCAAATCCGCGTCCGTCGCCGCCGCCCACTGCCCCTCCGGCAGCAGCGTATCCGCCAGCCGCGCATGTCCCCGCCACAGCGCCGCCATGATCGCCTCCCGGTCCATCGCCAGCGCCACCGCCTGCCGCACCCGCTTGTCCCGCAACGCCGGGTCCGTCACGTTGAAGTTCAGGTACCACACATTCGATCCCGGCCCGCTCGTCGTTTCCAGCCCCGGCGCATCTCTCAGCGCATACACCATGTCCGGCGTCAGCACATTGCTCGCCGCGTCCGCCGATCCCTTCTGCAACTCCAGCGCGCTGGTAATCGTGTCTGGCACAACCTCAAACCTCACCCGTTGAATCTCCGATCCGCTGGGTGCCCCATCCATCGCAGTCTCACCGCGATGGGTGGGATTATGCGACCAACAATCTTCGAACCGCTCCAGCACCACCTCCTTGTCCTGCACCTGGCTCACAAACCGGAACGGCCCCGATCCCACCGGGTGCAGCCCAAAGTCGCCTCCCGCGCCCCTCGGAACCACGCCAAACAGCCCATCGCTCATGTTGAACAACAGCGCCGCATCGGGCCGCTTCATCCGCACCACCACGGTCAGCCGGTCGCGCGCCTCCACCCGCTCCACCGCAGCAAACGCTCCACTCTTCGCCGTAATCAGCCCCGCCAGCTTCGCATCCATCAGGCTATCGATCGTCCACACCACGTCCTCCGCCTCCAGCGGCCGCCCATCCTGGAACCGCACCCCATCGCGCAGATGAAAGACCCACGTCAGCGCATCCGGCTGCTCCCAACTGGTCGCCAGCCACGGCCTTAAGTTATAGTTCTCATCCTTTTTGACCAGCGCGTCGAAGATCAGCCCGCCCACCCGCTCCGACTGCGCGTCCGTCCCTTGCCGCGGATCGAGGTTGTTCGGGCTGCTCTCCAGAACCACCACCACCGTCCCCGCCTCCCGCCCCGCCCCATGGCATCCCACCATCCCCATCGCCACAGCGAGCATCAAGCAGCCACAAATCCGGGTGCCCCATCTTAGCGTCCGCTTCTGGGCGCTAAGGTGGGAATTCGTGCAGAGAACCGAGCTCTTCCCAACATCGCCGGCTCGTGTATCCCACATCATTTGGATGGAGTCCCCATGGCATCCACTCCGCGCAGAATTGTCGCGAAGTCGGAGCGGTCCTGCTTCAGCCCTATCATCAACACACTCCAGCGTCCGTCCCGCGAGAAGCAGGTTATCCACTCAAACTCTGACCAGCCAGACCCTCTATCCGTACAAACAAAGTGCGAATCGATGGACGCATCATGATCAATAAAATCGCCTGGATGATGAGATAGTTTTGCGTCGAGTGCATACATCCCGTCGATCTCCTTCTGCAGATCTGCGGGCGTCAATTTCTCGTACGATACCGTCACAGATGTGGGGAATATTGGGAGAAGACGATTTGGAAGAAGATGATTACGGGTCAATTCAAACTCACTGTATCTAGTCCATACTTCTTCACGCCAAAGCCACGGAACCTGCAAGGACTGACCACGGAAACTAGCCGCGCGATGATAACGGAGATCCCAGGCAATGTTCTGGAAGAATTCACCGTAGAACACCCATACAAGGAACCCAAACAGCGCAATCCCCAAGACCGCGCAAATTCGAAGGATCGGCACGCGCCGATTCCACCAACGTTTTTGATCCCCAATCATCATCAGAAGCTCACCTTCCCCAGCACCGCCGCCCTTGCCGCTCCCGTCGCCGCTGGAACATTCCCCACCCGCCCATTCCATGTCAGCCAAGCCAGCAGCGCGAACGCCACCCCCTCCTTGGCCTGCGCCGGGACCCCCAACTCCTCCATCGCCCGCACCCGCACCCCCAACTCCGCAAACCCCTCGCGCAGCATCCCCATCAGCGTCCCATTCTTCGCCCCACCCCCCGCCACAAAAAGCTCCGTCTTCACCACTGAACCCACCGCCTCAAAATGTGGAACCACAAATCCCCTGTACGCCCCCACCACCGACTCCGCCGTCAGCGCCGTAGCCGTCGCCACGCAATCCGCATCCATCCCGCCCGCATCCCGGCACATCCCGATCAGCCGCTCCGCAAACTCCACTCCAAACTCCTCCCGTCCGCAAGACTTCGGCGGCGCCGCCGCGAAGTACCGCTCCCGCATCAGCCGCTCCACCACACCCCGCAGCACCCGTCCCCGCCGCGCCACCGCTCCGTTCTTGTCATACTTCCGTCCAAAAATCCGCTCCATGCAATGGTCTACCACCATATTCCCCGGCCCGGTATCGAACGCAATCACATCCTCCAGACCACCCCCCGCCGGAATCGCCGTCAAGTTCGCAATTCCCCCAAGGTTCAGCAGCACCCGGTTCACCTTCTCCGACCGGAACAGGCAATAATCCAGCATCGGCACCAGAGGAGCACCCTCGCCTCCCGCCGCCAGGTCCGCTGGCCGGAAATCGCTCACCACAGGGCAGCGCATCCGCTCGGCGATCACTGCCGCCTCGCCCATCTGCCACGTAGTCGAGCGTCCAGTCGATCGTCCCCATCCCCGCCGCGCACGCGTCTCATGCTGCACAGTCTGCCCGTGACACCCCACTAGCCCCACCCTTACACCAAATATTTCCACAGCCTTTTCCACACAATCGGCATAGATATCCCCAAGCCGCCAGTTAAGCCGGCTTATCTCTGCCGCAGTCAACGCCTCGCCTTCCATCACCCGCAGTACCGCCGCCCGCACCGCCCTCGGATAGCGAGTCTCCAGCAGCCCAATCAGTCTCACCCGTGGCGAATCCCTCTCCCGCGCGCCCGGCGCAATCCGGCACAGCGCCACATCGACCCCATCCGCCGACGTCCCGCTCATCACCCCCGCCACCACCATCGCCTTTGCCTTCACGATCCAGCCCCCAGCTCCCGCTGCAGCTCTGCCAGCAGATTCATCGCCTCCCTCGGCGTCAACCCATCCAAGTCCACCTCGGCCAGTCGATCCACAATCTTCTGCGACAGCGGAGTAAACATCGTCATCTGCATCGCCTCGCCCACTCCGCGCGCCAGCGCCGCCCCCACCTGCTGCGACTCCGCCCGCTCGTGCAGCTTTAGCACCTCCCGCGCCCGCGCAATCACCCCCGCCGGCAGCCCCGCCAGCTTTGCCACATCGATCCCGTAGCTCTTGCTCGCCGCACCCGCCTCCACCGTGTGCAAAAACACGATCCCGCCCGCCGTCTCCTTCGCCGTCACCCGCAGGTTCTTCAGCCGCGCCAGTCGATCCTCCAGAAGCGTCAGTTCGTGATAGTGGGTCGCAAACAGCGTCCGCGCACCGATCTTCTCATGCAGATGCTCCACTGTAGCCCATGCCAGCGAAAGACCATCATATGTTGATGTTCCACGACCCATCTCATCCAACAGTACAAGACTTTTTGCCGTAGCCGTATTCAGGATCGCAGCTGTCTCCGTCATCTCCACCATGAACGTCGACCGTCCACGCGCCACATTGTCGCTGGCCCCGATCCGCGTATAGATCCGGTCCACCAGCCCCAGTCGCATCCTCTCCGCCGGAACAAAGCACCCCGACTGCGCCATCACCACCAGCAGCGCCGCTTGCCGCAGATATGTGCTCTTTCCCCCCATATTCGGCCCTGTAATCAGCGCAATCGACGCACCGGGAACTCCCGAATCCGCCACCGAACCGGGTGCCCCATTCATGGCGGTCTTATCGCCATAAGTGGGATTCGCTGAACTCCCACCCATCCACGCCGTTAGCGAGATCGAATTGGGCACAAACCTTCCCCCGCCCGACTCTTCCATCCGCCGTTCCACAACCGGATGCCTCCCCGCCACAAACTCCAGCACCCCCGACTCCTCAACCTGAGGCCGCACCCATCCCCGCAGCGCCGCCAGATGTGCAAAACACGCCAGCAGGTCGATCTCTGCCACCCGCCGCGCCGTCTCCCGCATCCGTCCCGCCGCATCCAGCAACTGCCTTCGCAGCTCGGCAAAGATTCTCCGCTCGATCTCCCCTGAGCGCTCCTGCGCGGTCAGAATCTTCGCCTCGTACTCCTTCAGCTCCGGCGTCGTGAACCGTTCCGCGTTCACCAACGTTTGCTTTCGTTCGTAATCTTCCGGGACCGATCTACTATTGGCCTTAGTAACTTCCAGATAATACCCAAAGATAGAGTTGAATCTTACCTTGAGGCTCCCAATCCCCGTCCGCTGCCTCTCCCGCTCCTCGATCGCAGCCAGCGCCTGCCGCCCGCTGCGCCCCAGCTCGCTCAGCTCGTCCAGCTCCGTGTCCACCCCCGCCCGGATCACTCCCCCCTCCGCAAAGCTCACCGGTGGCTCCTCCACTATCGTCTTCACAATCCGCTCATGCAGGTCCTCCATTGCATCGAATCCTGTGGAAAACCCTGAGGATTTTCCTCTGAAAATCTCTGTGGATTTCTCTGTGGAAGAAGCGACCCCGCCCAGTCCTCTCCATCGTTTCGCCTTGAACTTTCCCACAGAATCTCTCAGCCCAGGCAGGCATCCCAGCGTCCCCGCCAGTGCCATCACCTCCCGCGGCCCGGCCGAATCCAGTGCCACCCGCCCCAGCAGCCGCTCCATATCGAGCAGCCCGTTCATCGCCCGCCGCACCCCCTCGCGCCCGCGTAGGTCGCCCACCGCCTCGCCCACCGCATCCAGCCGCGCCTCAATCTCCCCCAGCTCCGCCGCCGGCCGCAGCAGCGTCGCCCGCAGCAGCCGCTTTCCCATCGGCGTCATGCAGGCGTCCAGCGTATGGAAGAGCGTCGTCTGCACAGACTCACCGCTGAACAACGGCTCCACCAACTCCAAATTCCGCACGCTCACCGCATCCAGAGTCAGCCCTTCGTCGTGCGCATAAAATCTTATTGCATCAATATGTTCCAGACCACCCTGCATGGTCTTCTGTAAGTAATGTACAAGCGCCCCCGCTGCCACCGCCGCCGTCTCATGCCCGCCCAGCCCCATCCCCTCCAACGACAGCACCCCGAGCTGTTTCCTCAGCAGCGGCACCGCGTACTCCGCCGTAAACACCCAATCCTCCAGCGCCGTCTTCGTCCGCACCCCCTCAAACATTCCCTCCGTCGCTGCATCGGGTGCCCCATCCTTCACAGCTTCACCGTGAACCGGGGTCCCCGGCGAGTGGTCTTTGCTCGCTGGGGTTGGCAGGGTGGGAAGTAATCCACTCGAAGCCCCACCCACTCCTATCCCCTCCGCGAACAGCAGTTCCGCCGGCCGCGCCTGTCCCAGTTCGTCGGCCAACTGAATCCAAGCCGTCACCCCCGCAAACTCCGTCGCGCGAAACTCACCCGTCGACATATCCAACAGAGCAAGTCCAACGCACGCCTGCGCTCCCGTACCACTCCCCGCCACGCTGGCCAGCCAGTTGCTCTGCTCCGCTCCCAGAGCCGCATCCACCACCGTCCCCGCGGTCAGCACGCGCGTCACCTCACGCCGCACAATCTTCTTGGTCAGCTTGGGGTCTTCCATCTGATCGCACAGAGCCACCCGGTAGCCCTTCCTCAGTAGCCTCTGAATGTACTGCTCCGCCGCGTGGTACGGTACCCCGCACATCGGTTGTTTCTTCTCGCGGTCGCGCGCCGTCAGGGTCAGTTGCAGCTCGCGCGACGCCACAATCGCGTCCTCATAGAACAGCTCATAGAAGTCCCCGATCCGGCACATCATCAGGCAGTCGGGATGCGCCTCCTTGGCGGCGAAGTACTGCCGCATCACCGGGGTCTGCGCGCTCGCGTCGCTCGTCCTCTCATTCGCCATAGCCGAAACGCCAGAATACAGCACTCACCCCTGGTTACGCCGTTCCTCTCAAACGGACGCCTGCGCTCGCGCCATCCCATGTCTTGTGACTATCATCACATCGCGCTGCCCAGCTTTGCCTCACTCTGGTAGGAGTGGTTCACCGCGCAGGGCCTGGCGCCTCGATCCTCGTTCCTCGAACCTGTTCCTCGTATACTGCAACCTGGCCCTATGACTCTCCTCTGGCTCCAAGTCGCCGCGGTTCTTTACGCGGCCGGCAGTGTCGCTGTGTTCCCCGCCGTGCTCTATAAGAACGAGCGCTGGCGCAGCATCTGTGTGCATTTGGCCGGCATGGGTTTCTTCTTTCACTTCGTTTCCGTGGTCGAAATGCTCGCCCTGGCCCATCGCTGGTTGCCGGTTGGCATGCGCGAAACCGAGTCGCTGCTGGGTCTTGTCCTGGCTGGACTCTTCTTCCTCGCCTGGTGGCTCTATGGAGCCATCTCCCTTGGAATCTTTGCCTTGCCGGTTACGTTTTTCCTGGTCTTTGTGCCGGCGCTGGGGCTCACACGCTATACCTTCCCGTCGCAGGGCGCGCGTTCCAATTGGCTCATAGCCCACATTGCCGCATTGCTGGCCGCCTCGGTCGCGCTATGTTTCAGCCTGCTCGCCTCCATCCTCTACCTCGCGCAGGAGCGCCATATCAAACGAAAGATGAAGGCTGGCGAAGACTCCTGGTGGGCGCCGCTCGATTGGCTACCACCACTGGACACCATCGATCGCATCGCCCACTCCACGCTGCTCTTCGGCTTTCCCTGCATGACGATCGGCCTCGTCATCGGCGCTGTGCTGGTGCAGGAGACACCCCTCGGCGCCGCATACTTCCTCGATCCTAAAGTGATTGCCTCCTTTGCCATGTGGTGTGTTTATGTGCTCCTCCTGTATCTCAGGCACCGCACTGGGTTGCGCGGGCGCAATGCAGCCTATCTCTCCGGGGCCGTTCTGGTCGCAACGCTGGTCGTATGGGTTGCAAACCTCATGCACAGGTTCACCACGCCATGAACCAATCGAACCAGCGCCTCGCCATCGTCCCCCCGGCCTCTGTCGCCGAAACCGCACCCGTGCGCGCGTCGGATCAGAACGCTTCGGAGGGCTCGCTGGTGCTGGTCGGCGTCAATCACACCACTGCCCCCATCGAGGTCCGCGAGCGCCTCGCCATCCCGGCAGCCCGCCTTGCCGACGCCACACGCACCCTCGCCCAGCAGCCAGGAATCCGCGAAGCCCTCATCCTCTCCACCTGCAACCGCGTCGAGTTCATCACCATTCAGGATCACCCCCGCGACGGCAATCCCTGCGACCTCCTCCGTTTTCTGCATGAGTACTTCGCCGTACCCGCCGCCACCGTCGAGCCGCACCTCTACGAGTTCCGTGAGCGCGAGGCCGTCCGTCATCTCTTCCGCGTCGCCAGCTCGCTGGACTCCATGGTCGTCGGCGAGCCGCAGATCCTAGGCCAGGTCAAGGAGTCCTACTCCATCGCCCACCAGGTCGGCGCCATCTCCACCGCTCTGGAGCCGCTCCTGCAGCGCGCCTTCTCGGTGGCCAAGCGCGTCCGCACCGAGACCCAGATCGGCAGTTCGTCGGTCTCCATCGCCTCGGTCGCCGTCGAACTCGCGCGCAAGATCTTCGGCAACCTGCACGGCAAGACCGTCCTCATCGTCGGCGCAGGCAAGATGGCCGAGCTGGCTGCGCGTCACCTCATCCAGCAGGGAGCATCCTGCATCCTGGTCGCCAACCGCACTCCGGAGCGCGCCGCGCAACTCGCCGGTCAGATCGCCGACCAGATCTCCATGCAGCTTGCCAATGGGCCGATTGCAATCCAAGGCACCGGCCTCGCCTGCACCACCGAGGTCATTCCCTTCGACCGCCTTTACGAGCAGGCCGCCCGCGCAGATATCGTCCTCACCTCCACCGGCTCCACGCAGCCCATCTTCGACCGCTCTCATGGCCAGAGCTTCCTCGAACGCCGCCGCAACCGCCCCATGTTCTTCATCGACATCGCCGTCCCGCGCGACGTAGATCCCCTCATGAACCAGGTCGAAGGATGCTTCGTCTACGACATCGACGATCTGCAGCAGGTTGCCGCCGCCCACCTCGCCAACCGCAGCCGCGAGTCCGCCGCCGCCGAAACCATCGTCACCCGCGAGGTCGAGCTGTACCTCGAGCGCCTGCAATCGCGCGACGCCGTCCCCGCCATCGTAGCCCTGCAGAACTCCGCCGAGACCGTCCGTCAGTCCGAACTCGAACGCACTGCGGCCAAGCTCGCAGCCACCGGCGCAGCCCTCACCTCTGCCCAGCAGTCCGCCGTCGAAGCCCTCACCCGCTCCCTCACAGCCAAGCTCCTCCACCCCCAGCTCACCGCCCTCCGCAAAAAAACCGAAGACAAATAAACACTGGGTGCCCCATCCATGCCGCGTTCTTTGCGGAATGGGTGGGATTGCGGCTGCCGCACATCTTGATTCTGAGATGCAGAAACCCACCACAGTGTATTGCCCCTCCGTAGACGATCCCTCCTCCCCCGCGCTACCATTCCCCCGATGACAAACTCCGCCAACACTCTCACTCGCCGCACACTCCTGCGCACCAGCGCACTTGCCGCCGCAGCCACCCTCCTGCCCGCCGAAGCTCAGACAAAGAAACCCGCGCCGCTTTCCTACGCGCCCTCAACCCTCAAGCCTCCCACCCCCGACGCCGATCTGCCTATACGTCTCGGCATCGCCAGCTACACCTTCCGCAGCTTCGATTCGGCCCACCTCATCGACTTCATGCATCAGCTCAACACGCCCCTGCTCAACCTCAAGGACGTCCACCTGCACATGACGCCGCTCGATCAGGTCGCAGCGCAGGCTGCCACTTATCGCGCCGCTGGATTCAAGCTCACCGCCGCTGGCAACATCACCTTCGACAAGGATGAGGACGACGACATCCGCCCCAAGTTCGAGTACCTTAAAGCCGCCGGCATTCCCATCGCCGTCTGTGCCCCCACCCACCAGAACCTGCCGCGTCTTGAGAAGTTCGTAAAGGAGTACAACATCAAGCTCGCCATCCACAATCACGGGCCCGAGGACAAGAACTTCCCCTCGCCCTTCGATGTCCTCGCCGCCGTCAAGAACCTGGATCCGCGCATCGGCCTCTGCATCGACCTCGGCCACGCCATACGCGCAGGCGCCGACGTCGTCGCCGCCATCTACGCCGCCGGCCCCCGCCTCTACGACCTCCACATCAAGGACCTCGCCAACGCCACCAGCCGCGAATCCCAGGTCGCCGTGGGCGAGGGCATCATGCCGGTTCGCGCCATCTTTCAGGCACTCCTCGAGATCAAGTACCCCGGCAATGTTGACCTCGAATACGAGATCCACGCCAACGACCCTATGCCCGGCGTGGTCGAAAGCTTCGCGTACATGCGCGGCGTCCTAGCCGGCATGGGCTACAAATAAGCGCAGAATCACCCCAGGTTCTTCATCAGCTTCGGCGCGTCCCCATCCAATTCCACGCGAACCTCGCAGCCCAGCGCGCGCAGAAAATCGACGACAGACTTCAACGCCTCGTCTTTCGCACCCGCCGGATGAAGCAGCCGCACCGGCCCCGCAAATCCAAGCTCTCCGCGCACTGCGAAACATCGCTCGCCGCGATAGGTACAGGACGCCAGATCGGTAATGCTCTGCGCCTCGCTCGGCGTCAGCAACATCGTCTTCGGGGGAGCCATGCGGTCGACCAAACAAAAAATCTCCAGCTTCGACTCCAGCTCATCCGGAACAAAGTCCACCGCAATGTCTGCCTCCCTCACAGCGTCCTCAATTGTCGCCGCCACTGTCAGCCTGCCGCGCCCGCCCGCGTTCTGCGCCGCCAGATCGGAGTACTCCTCCTGCGCACGCCGCAGGTTGGCCGGCATCACGTCTTCCAGCACCACGTCGAAGCCCGCCGCTGCGCACGCCAGCGCGAAGCTCCGCCCCACGCGTCCCGCTCCGATCACCGCCACCCTGCGTATCGCAGCCCGCGCCTCACTCCCGCCGCCGGGTGCCCCATTCATCGCGGTCTTATCGCGATGAGTGGGATTTGGGCCACACACCTTCACTTCTTGCCTTGCAGCGCCAGGATCACGGTCTCGTAGCTCGGCTCCGCGCCCTTGATGTGGTCCGCCACGCGCTGCCGCTCCTCGTCCGTCAGCGACGGCAGCACGGTCAGAATCCGCCGCAGCGTCACCGATATATCGTCCACATAGTTCATCGTTCGTATTGCTTCGCCAGAGAGAGGCATCGTCGCTCCTGTCAATTGAATTTCGCTCCCACCAGTCTACCGCGGCCGTGCAGCATTCATCGTCTCACCCAACCACCTCTACTCCTCCGCCTCAGTCGCCTTCACCTCGATCTCCTCCACCTCATCCCGGTCCGTCAGCTCCATCAACTCCGCAAGCTCCTTCGCCATCTCCGGCTTCAGAGCGCCCGCTTCATAGCGCCAGCTCCAGTTGCCCATCCGGTTCGCAGGCGTATTCATGCGCGCCTCGCTGCCCAGGCACAGGATGTCCTGCATGGGGAAGATGCACAGTTTCGCCACCGACCGCGCCGCCGCCTTTATCATCGCTCCCACAATCTCCTCGTCCCGCTCGATCGGCTGCAAGTAGCGTTGCACATGCGCTCGTTCCTGTTTGGTCGCACCGCTCTTCCACCATCCCAGCGTCGTGTCGTTATCGTGCGTCCCCGTATAGACCACAGTATTCGGAACATATTGGTGCGGCAGATAGATCTGCGCCCCGCGGTCCGAAAATCCGAACTGCAGCACCCGCATCCCCGGCATTGCGAAGCGTTCCCGCAGCTCATGCACCTCCGGCGTAATCAATCCCAGGTCTTCGGCGATAAACGGCAACTCGCCGAACACCTCCTTCAGCCGCTCGAACAGTTCAAGCCCCGGCGCCTTCACCCATTGTCCGTTGAGCGCCGTCGGCTCTTCCGCCGCAATCGACCAGTAGGCCTCGAAGCCGCGGAAGTGGTCCAGCCGGATCGTGTCGTACAGCGCCAGCGACCGCCGCACCCGCGCCACCCACCAGTCGAACCCGCGCTGCTGCAACATACCCCACCGGTACAGCGGATTGCCCCAGCGTTGCCCCGTCGCCGAAAAATAATCCGGCGGCACACCCGACACCCGCACCATCCTTCCCTTCTCATCCAGGTCGAAGAGCTCCGGGTGCGTCCACACGTCCGCGCTGTCGTAGTTCACAAAGATCGCCAGATCGCCCAGGATGCGGACCTTCCGCTCCGCGCAGTACGCCCGCAGAGCGCGCCACTGCTCATCGAAGATGAACTGCACCACCTGCTCCACCGCCAGATCGCGCCCCTGCTCGGTCTCGAACGCAGCCAGTGCGTCGTGCTTGAGCAGAGCAAACTCCTTCGGCCACTTGCTCCAGCTTGCCTCGCCGAACCGGCGCCGCAGCACATTGAACGCCGCGTAGCCGGGCAACCATCCTGCGTTCTCCCGGCAGAAACTCTGAAACCGCGCACGCGCCGCATCCCCCGCGCGGTCCAGAAAGTTTCTCGCCGCCTCTTCAATCAGCGGCTGTTTGCGTTCCGCCGCCGCCTGCAGGTGGGCCGGCTCATCCAGCCGCGCCCATTCCTCCACGCGCTCCGCCGCAATCCATCCCTCCTCTGCCAGCCGCTCCAGGCTGATCAGCGCCGGATTGCCCGCAAACGCCGACACGGCCGAGTAGGGCGAGCTCCCATACCCCGGCGGATTCAAGGGCAACACCTGCCACAGCCGTTGCTTCGCCGCCGCCAGAAAGTCCACAAACTCGTACGCCGCCGGCCCAAAATCCCCCACCCCGCCCCGCGATGGAAGGCTCGTCACATGCAGCAGCACACCGCTCATTCGCTCCCGATTCATCCCTCACCCTTCAACCGGCTTCTGTCTTTCAACCTGCAACAAAAAGGCCTGTCTCCAACCCGGCGCTCATCCGCACGCAGGCAGCAGACAGGCCCTTGTTCTATCCGTCTAA
Organism: uncultured Acidobacteriaceae bacterium; assembly: GCA_963834805.1. GTDB lineage: Bacteria > Acidobacteriota > Terriglobia > Terriglobales > Acidobacteriaceae > Edaphobacter. The sequence goes on along the minus strand of CAWIDB010000007.1, from coordinate 313,656 downwards.
CTTCCTGCCGGGGGAGTTGTAGCCGGCTTCTTACTCATCCGAACGCCGCCGCCCTTGTTGTACTTGTCCGTCAGCGCCCCCATGTACAGGCGGAAGATCTCCTCCCGCTGCTGGCTCAGCAACTTCTCCCGCGTAGCATCGAAGTTCTTCGCAATCTCGTCCGCCGTGGGCTCCTGTTTGTCCGTAATGCTCAGCACCACGCCGGTTTGTCCTGCGTCGATCGGCCCCGAGATCCCTCCCTGGCCCAGGGTAAACGCCACGGCGCCTGGCCCACTCATCGCGCCCAGGTCTGTCACCTGATCGTCCTGGCCCACCAGGCCGCTCGACTTGACCGGCAGCTTTAATTCCGCCGCCGCCTTCTTCAGATCGTTGAGTTCCTTGGCGCGCGCAGCCAGTTTGCCGGTCTCAGCCTGAAGCAGTTGCGGTGCCTTCTGATCGCGATAGTCATCCAGTACATGCGACTTGTACTCTGCAAACTCCGGAGCATGCGCCGCCTTCACATCCAGCACCGTAAACAGAGCGTAGCCGTCCCCGGTCGACACCGCCGCCGGGTCCGCGCCCTTGTCCGTCGTGAACGCCTGGTTCAGCATCGGCGAGCTGTCCGACAGGCCGCCGATCACGGCGTCCTTCGCCACATAGTCCGTCGTCACCGCGTGCAGTCCATGTGCCGCCGCCGTCTTCTCCAGCCCATTCTTCTTCGCCTCTGCGGCAAGCTCGGTGCCATACGATTGCAACGCCGCGCCCTGCTTCTCCTGCTGCAGCGTCTTAAGAATCGTCTCCTTCACTTCGGCCAGCGGCTTCACTCCAGACGCCTGCTTCTGTTCCGTCTGGATGATGTGGTATCCAAACGACGACCGCACCAGACCCGACGTCTGCCCAGGATTCAGCGCCATCGCAGCCTTTGCGTAGGCCGGATCCAGGCTCGCCGTCGCAATCATCTGCAGCTCGCCTCCGTTGTCCTTACTCCCAGGGTCATCCGAGTACTTCTTCGCCAGCTCCGCGAAGTTGCCCCCCGCTTTCAACTGGTTCAGCACATCCTGCGCCTTGGCCTTGGCCGCCGCATCCGTCGCCGCATCCGCGCCCGCCTTCACCGCAATCAGGATGTGCCGTGTCTTCACCTGCTCCTCGGTCTTGTACTGCGCCTGGTGCGCATTGTAGTAAGCCTGCACCTCGGCATCGCTCACGGTCGCCTTGCCGCCGGGCGTCTTCGCCGCGTCAAACGCCACATACTCGATCTTCCGCGTCTCCGGAATTGCCTTCGCATAAGTCGCCGCGTTCTGCTTGAAGTACTCCTGCAGTTCCGCGTCCGTCGGGTTGATCGTCTTCTTCAGGTCGTTCAGCGACACCACCGCATAGTCGAACTGCACCTTCATTCCCTGCGCCAGGTAGGCCTTGCGCACCGCATCGTCCGCCACCGTGGAGCCGCCCGTCACCAAGGCCTGCAGGCGTTGCAGTTCCATGTCGTCCTTCACCTGCGACTCAAAATCCGAGCGCGTCGTTCCAAAATACGTCTGAACAAAGTTCATATACTGGTCGTCGCCGATGTAGGTACCGTCGGGAAACAGGTACTCGGCAAACGGCCCCGTCCGCAGCTCGCGCTTCAGATCCTCGTCCGACACCTGCAGGTGCAGCCGGTCCGCCGCCTGCGTCAGGATCGCACGCTGCACCAGCGTCTCTCCCGCCCGGTCCATCATGTAAGGCAGCAGAAAATCCGGATAGTGCTGCTGCTGCAACTGCCGCTGCGCCAGTTTTGACACATCGTCCGTCTTGATCTCCGTGCTCTCGCCGAAGATCCTCCCCATCACTCCGGGCTCCCGCACCGTCGCATACACGCCCGAGCCATTCAACGAAGACGAGGCATCCATCAACCCTGGAACCAGGTAGATCACCATGGAGACGCATGCAGCGCCGATGATCACCGCGAACATGATCTTGACTGCTTTAGTGTCCTTCTGAAGAAAACGAATCATACTCGACCAGTGACCTTGACTGCGCACCCCCTCCAACACCGGATCCCAACCGGCTCCAGACCCCTCCAGCAGCAGGCCCAATCCCAGCTTCAATCCAGGGGAAGACAGCGCATCTGCCCGTTGATTTTGCGCGTCCCGGTACGCGAATCTCCCGCGCTCCAGGACGACAGCAGGGCAAGCGACCAGTATAAATCACCCGCATCCCGGCCACGGAAAAAGGGCCGCAAACGCGGCCCCTTCGCGCTCCACAAATCAGATCGCTTTAATAGCGATATGGGTACCCATAAGGATAAGGCCGATAGTAGGCCGGCCCATATGGCCCGTAGTACACCGGCCCATACGGCCCGTAGTACACCGGAGGATAGCGCCGCTGCAATGGTTGCGGGGCGCTTGCCGGAACCTGCTGCGCCAGCCGGTCCAGCTCCGCCTGCGACACCGTAGTCACGGTTGCCGGTTCTGTCAGATGGAACGTCAACAGCCCTTCTGACGGCACATAGCTCTGTCCGCCGCCCGAGGCCGCCGAGGTTGCCAGCCCTGCTGCTCCGCCCGCGCCCGCGCCGATCGCCGCACCTTCTCCACGGTCTCGCCAACCGGAGGCAGCCGCGCCAACTATGGCCCCCACTGCGCCGAGGGCGGCTGCATTACCCACCGTCTGCCCGGTCTTGCTGGCGCCCGTGTGACCCCATACGTCCGACACGATCGGATAGTTTTTTCCGTCCAGCGTCACCTGCGTAAGCTTCAGCGAGAGTTCGCCCTTGCCAGTCAGTGCACCGGCCTTCTTCGCGTCCACCACCGTTCCCAGCACTGGCGTGCCGCGCGGTATCGCCACCTCGCCGCCGGCCACCACTACATCACTCACCACAATGCCGTCGAAGACGTCGCCCGGCTTAGCTTGCGCGCTGGTCAGCGTCTGGTCGATGCGCATTCGCAGCACTGTGCCCACCGGCACCGTCACCGTCTCCCCGCCCTGTTGCGCGCCATACACTGGCGGAGCTGCGTACCCCGGCTGCGCATAGCCTGGATAGGCCGCTTGCTGTCCGCCGTAGGGTGGTCGATACCCCGGCGCGCCCGATCCATAGTTTGGCGTACTGGGTGGATAGTTTGGCGTACTGGGTGGATAGTTTGGCGTACTGGGTGGGTAGCCCGCCCCGCCCGCTTGGTTCGCAGACTGGTTCGCAGTCCCGGTGTTGTCCGAGTCCGGCGATCCCTCTACCACCGGCGCCGGTGTGGGTTGTGCTGGCTGTGCACTCGCGTTCTCACCGCTCAACGTCATCTCGTCGACCACCTTCTGCACGCCTTTGGTCTTCGACACGATCGTCTCGGCCTCCACCCGCAGCGCCTCGCTCTCCACCGTGCCGCTCAGCGTCACAACACCGTAGACCGTGGTGGTCGTCATTGGCTGGTTCGCCAGGTCCGGCGCGCCCGCCAACGCCTTCAGAACGCTCGCCTCCACCTGTGCGTCCGGCATCGTCGTCTTGGCCGTCGCCGCTGCAGTCGCCGTTCCTGGCGCCTGGGCCTGACTCGAACTCTGCGCCGCCGCAACCGCGCTCCAACCCAGCAGCGCAGACAGCAACACCGGGGCAATTCCCCGCATCCCCCGTATTGCGCGATCCACAGGACGATCCATGCGACGTTCCATAGCTCCTCCAACTCTCTCTGGGCCGGGCACTCTTGCACCCAGCCTATACTCTTGCAGACTCAGAATTCAGAAAAAAGTTACGCTGGCGCCTTGGATTAATCTACTGCCATTGCCAACGTTTCCCCATGTTTACATGGAGGAATGTCCTGCTGTTGGCAACATCTCCGGCGCCTCTATAGTTGCACATAGTTGGATGCCGATTACACGCCTCGCATGCCTCGCGCAGGTTTGACCTGCCCTCACTACGGCTGTATACTTATACTGCGGGGTGGAGCAGCCCGGTAGCTCGTTGGGCTCATAACCCAAAGGTCGGAGGTTCAAATCCTTCCCCCGCAACCAATATCTTCCAGATAACATGAGATTAGCGCCAGGGCCGATTTTTGAGGCCCCTTTTATTTGGCCAAATGTCCGTGTACTGTGCGTGTTTTCGATGCTACGGCCAATTCTTTCTCCCTGCCTGTCGCAGGGCAGCCGGCAGCGCCCGCTGCAGAGTGCCTTCACCTGACATGCGCGCGTTGCAGCTTCCCGCAGGTCCACTTTCTGCACGATGTTGTCACGGCCGATAGGGGTGGGTCTTGCCGCCGCCAAGGCCCCTGGCCAGACGGACCGGCTATGCAAGATCTACGCTGACCAACTGGACACGCTTCGATCGTCCTGCGACAGCGCTACGCCAGGATAGTTCGGCACCTGAGACTCAGGCGGAACCACCAGCGCCGACGAGGCCCGCAGTTCAAGGTCCTGCCAGTTTCCCCGAATCGCCAGGATCACAGCCATCTCTCGTTCCAAGTCCTCGGCCGAGTTCCTGACTTGCGCCTCAATCAGCTTAACCCTCAGGTTCGCATAAAAAACAATCAGCTTCTGCGCCAGTTCCCCCCCGCTTTCGCGATCGATCCAGTCTTCCAGATAACCGATCACAAGCAATGCGTGGTTGATCTCGTGACACCGCGTCTGGATGTCGTTTTTGCGTTGAGCGTCTGCCGCGCGCCGCAGATTGCCCACCAACGTGTCGTAAAGTGCTATCAACAGGCCGAAGCCGCTGGCGCCCTCCACTGCCGTTCTCCGATATGCCAGTTCTGTTGGATTCATTTCTTTCTCCGGATAGAGCATGTTCCCGGATGCCGCAACCTGCGGGACCCTTTTCGACGCGGTTTTCCTTGTGAGAAAACCGCACAGCGGCTTCCTCGCCGAATACATCTAGAACCGCTCTAGCCTCCAGAAGATGAGTTATTGTTCAGACCCAGTTCTGTGTTGATCTGCTGCATCTCTTCCGGCAACTGTTGCAGCAGAATCTCAGCCTGGCTGTATTCGGCAGTCAACTGGGTCTGCAGCGGTGCAATGTAGTTGTTCTGGAAATTCGTGATGTCGGTCTGCAGGCCGGAGTACTCGGTGCTGATGCTTTGCAGGTCCACCGTGAATGCTCCATCCGCCGGACTGATGAAGCTGGTCAGTTGTTGATCCAGAGAATTGGCGAACCCATTCAGCGCCGGGCCCTGGAAGAAGTTCTGCACATCGCTGAAGTTGTTTTGGAGGACGCTGTTCAACGTGGAGCTATCCACGGACAGAGTGCCATCTTGGTTCACCGAGATGCCCAGTGATGTCAGGGTGGGTACGGTGGTAGTGCCCGAAGACGGCGTGTACATGTAGTCCAACGCCTGCTGCAGCGTGCTCTGCAGACTGCGCACGACGGAATCGCCTGCCAGGACCCCTTCGCCGGACCCGCTATCGGTGAATTGTGTGTTCACATCTCCGATAGCTTTGTTGTAGTCGGTCACAAACTGGTTGATGGCCGTCGATGCCTGGGAGGTATCGGGTGCAACGGCCAGGCTCACACTAGTTCCGGGGGCCGCATTCAGCAGATTGAGGGTGACGCCGGGCAAAGCTCCCGTCACCGTATTGGATGCGCTGGAGAGGGTGATGCCATCGACCGTGACAGAGGCATTGGCGCCGTTGACCGCCTGGCTAAAGCCGAGACCGCCGGTGCCTGCGGTTACCGTGAAGTTGGCCGCGCTGCCGGAGGTGTTGCTGACGATGGCCAGCCGGGCACCGTTCGCGTCGGTGATGACATTGGCGGTAACGCCAAGATCGTCGCTGTTGATGGTGTTGGCCACGTCGCTCAGGGTGCTTGTGCCTGTTCCGGTGGAGATGGACGTAGTTCCGCTGGCGGTCGTTATGGTGAAGCTGCCGGCGGCCAGGGGTGTGCTGGCGCTGGCCACCGTGTCAGAAGCCCAGGAGGCGGTGGTGGCCAGGCTGCCGACGACCACCGTGTGATTGCCTACCGTGGCCCCAGACGCCGCCGATGCGGTGACGATGCTCGAATTGGACGAACTCACGGTCCTGGCGGATAAAGGGCCGGTAAGGTTGTTCAGGGACTGCATATCGTTGTCCAGGTTGGTTGCGTCGGTCTGCAGTTGGTTCAACGCGGTGGCCTGGCTTTGCAGGGTGCTTTCCTGGTTCTCCCACGCCGTTTCGGGCGCCTCGGCGGCAGTGACGGCTGCATTGACGGCGGAGGTCACGTCGATGCCAGAGGAGGATGCTCCGGTTGCCGCTTCCAGGATCTGGCTGAGATCGATGCCGGATGAGGAAGACGTCGATGCCAACAACGAATTCAATGCGGAGATTGAGCTCATAACGTTTGCCTGTTCCTTTGCTCGGTGCGCGCTCTCTTCTCGCGTTCCCGGGTTCCTTCGATTCCGTCGGCAAGACCTTATCGGCACATTCGCCTGCGACGTTCATACGCGGACAAAAAAAAGGTGGCGCCCGAAGGCGCCACCGCTAGGGGGACGAGAACCCTTGCTTACTGGAGCAGCTTCAAGACGGACTGTTCAACCTGGTTGGACTGCGACAGGGCCGCCATACCGGTCTGCTCGAGGACGTTGTACTGCGTCATCTTCGCCACCGTCGTCCCGATGTCAGCGTTCTGCACGTTGTTCTGCGCGTTGGTCAGGTTGGTGACCTCGGTGTTTTGCACGTTGGTATCCGCGGTCAACTGGTTGACGGAAGCGCCGATGGTGCCACGCGTTGCGGCGACCGTGTTGATTGCGGCGGTGATGGCAGTCAGTGCCGCTGAGGCCTTGGCGGTGGAGGTAAGAGCGGTTGCATTCAGCGCCAGGGTTGTGGACGACAGCGCACCGGTTGTGGTCGAGGTCGTGGTAGTGCCACCCGTCGTACCGTCGCTGGTAAAGGTGGTGACGGGAGTGGCGCTGAAGACGGCCGTTCCGTTGAAGTTGGTGGTCGAGCCGATCTGCGTGATCTCAGACAGGATCGACTGGTACGCGGTGTCCGCAGCCGTGCTCTGCGCGGCCGTGAGCTGTCCGTTGGCGGCTTCCGTCGCCAGCGTGACTGCCTGGTTGAGCAGAGACGTGACCTGGGAGAGCGCTCCATCGGCGGTCTGCAGCAGGCCGACGCCGTTGGATGCATTCTGACTGGACTGGGTGAGTGCAGCGATGTTGGCGCCCAAACCGGCAGCGATGGAAAGACCCGCTGGGTCGTCCGCTCCGGAGTTGATCTTCAGTCCGGTGGACAACTGAGTGAGGGTATTCTGCAACGATGCCTGTGTGGAAGAAAGTGCATTTTCCGCATTCAGCTGGGAAACACTATTCAGAACACTAATCATTGTTATTGCTCCTTGTACCGAATTCCGCCTGCACCGAACTAGTTCCGACTACAGCACAGTCCGGAGTTGCTACTTGGAGCAGGTGGTTGTTATTACGGGCAATCTATCGGCTACTCGTTCCGGGGATTCTAGTCGGTCAAGAAAAAACATTGCGCGCTGCCGATCTTTCGTGTTACCGATGTTTGCGACCTTAGTGCTATGAACAACTGGGACGCGTGAGAAAGCTTGAATTCAATGCGTCGCACTATCCGCTGCGGCGCGTAAAACATAAGATAGAACATAGAAGCGATGCAAAACGGGCCAGGCGAAGGCATGCAAAGTGTCTTACAGAATGGAGAGAATATAGCTCTCGATTTATTGCTCTCCCCGACTTTCATCCATCCACATGTAAGTTCATAGAACTTAACTAATATCCTCTGAATACTCGGCTTTACGCATATATTCGCAACTCTTCCGCAAGGTTCCCGGTCCGCTTTCTTTGCGCGCGTCATAAGTTCCACCAAAATTGTTTTTTGATTTTATTAAACGCTTCTATGGAGCGCCCGGCTGAGGAGGGGTCGTAGATACAACCACAAGATCGACGCGCCGGTTCATCCTGCGACCTTCGGGCGTTGAGTTATCGGCAACCGGCCGGTATTGGCCATACCCTACCACCGATATTTTTCTTGGGTCGAAGCCGGAATCATCCACCAGCAGTTGCATCACAGCCATGGCGCGCGCCGTGGATAATTCCCAATTCGAACGAAATTCGGGAGTATGGATCGGCTGGTCGTCGGAATTTCCTTCCACGCGAAGCTCTAATTTATGCTGCGACAAAACATTCGCAATCCGCTCGATCTTTTCCGCGGCCCCAGGCAATAACGCAGCCTTTCCACTGTCGAAGAAGCCCAGTTCGTTCAGGCTCACCACGAAGCCCTCCGCGGTCACTCGCATCACCACCTCGTGGTCCTTCAGCTCCTGGCCCATGGTCGACTCGATCTGCTGCCGCAGTTGCGCAACATCCTGGGTCGACGCCGCCAGCGCGTCTTCATTCCCATTCTCCGCGTCCTGCGCCTGAGGTCCGAGTTGGGCTGGGTTCGATGGCAGATTGGGATACGCGGCCCCGCTGTTGCTCTGACCTCCGGAGAATGCTCCCAACTGTTGGAACCCGACGTGGATGGCCTGGGCTAGTTTCTTGATTGTCTGCTTGTCGCGATACGAGGAAGCAAACAGCACTACAAAAAATGCGAAGAGCAAGGTGATGAAATCCGAGTAGGACAGCAGCCAGCGGTCTCGGTTCACCGGCTCCTCGGAGTGCCTTTGTCTCATCGGTCTCATCGCGCAGCCACCTTCAGAGGATGGCGCCGGGCTGGCGCTGCCATATAACTCCTAAGTTGCAGTTCAAGGGCGCGCGGATTCACTTCCTCGATGATCGAAAGAACGGCTTCCAGGGTCATTTCTTGAATGATCTGCCTCTCCCGATGGCGGATTCTCAACTTTCCAGCCCATGGCAGAAACAGAAGATTTGCCGAGGCAACGCCATAGATGGTCGCCACAAACGCAACCGCAATCCCCTTTCCCACCTCATTGATATCCTGCAGGTGCTGCATCACCTGGATTAGCCCCAGGATCGCGCCGATGATCCCGATGGTTGGAGCAAAACCTCCGGCGGATTCAAAGACCTTCGGGATCCGCTCCTCCTTTTCGCCCATATAGTCGATCTGCAACTCCATCATCTTGCGCAAGTCCGTGGCTTTGACTCCGTCGATCGCCAGCATAAGACTTTCCTTCAGGAAGGGGTCTTGGATCTTGGCCAACTCCGCATCCAGCGAGAGGATTCCATCCCGGCGGGCCTTGTAGGCGTATCGCAACAGGTTCTGCACCAGGGAGTCCGACTCCGGCTCATAGTTGAAAAAGACATATTTAAGATGGGCGAGCGCTTGGAACACAATCTTCAGCGGGAACTGCACCATCACGGCGCCAATGGTTCCCCCAATGACGATCAAGGCCGCTGTCGGCTGCAATACCTGCGCCAGCTTGCCTCCATCGAGCATCAATCCGGTTACGATTCCGGCCAGAGCGAGGGCTATGCCTCCAAGAGTGCTCTTATCTAAGCTCATCTTCCTCAAGTCCATTCATCGATGCGCAAGCAAAAGTTGGGTTAACCGGTCAAAGGCACTGAAAATCTCGACATGCATACCTCTTGATCAACAGCCCTGGTCCTCCTCGGATTCCAGTTAGGAAGTCATCTTCGGTCAACTGGGTTCCTTCTATCGGCATGTAGACGGAAAACTAGTAGTCCACCTGCACTCCAGCTTCCGGCGCAAACTGTGGATAACCCGACCAGAATGTGCTCGCTTCCCCCTCGCTCCCCACTGGAAATTACTCCCGGCCATGCCGATAGACAGTAGGCAATCCGAATACTTAAGGGCTGGTTGCAGCGTGTCCCACAGAGTCGAACCCGCCTTCCAGGCACGCCGTAGCAGGGAACGAGGCACATGTTTTCGATTATTGGAATTCTCGGCGTTTTCGGCGCGGTGCTCGCCGGTTTCCTTATGGAAAAAGGACAGGTGGCTGTGCTCATGCAGCCTTCCGAGCTGGTGATTATCGGCGGCGCGGCCATGGGCACTCTGCTGGCTGCCAACCCGATGCATGTGTTGAAAAAGATTGCCCATGATCTGACCCGAATCATCGGTGGATCCAAGTTTTCCAAGCAGCAATACCTCGACTCGCTCAAGATGATGTTCACTCTCTTCAACAAGGCGCGCAAAGACGGAATGGCGGGAATCGAGTCCGACATCGAGGAGCCGGAGAAGAGTCCCGTCTTCTCCAAATATCCGTCCTTCATGGCCAACCATCACATTCGCGACTTTGTCTGCGACACCATGCGTATGGCCATCACGGGAGGCGCCAGCACATTCGACGTCGACCAGATGATGGAACTGGACATGGATGTCCATCATTCTGGGGCTAGCCTGCCGGTTTCCGCGTTGTCCACCATGGCCGATGCCTTGCCTGGCCTGGGAATCGTGGCCGCCGTGCTGGGAGTGGTGGTCACCATGAGCTCGCTGGGCGGGCCGCCGGAGGAGATCGGACGTAAGGTGGCGTCGGCGCTGGTCGGCACCTTCCTTGGCATCTTGTTGTGCTATGGAATGGTAGGTCCGCTGGCGTCGAATCTCTCCAAGTTGGTCGACGACGAGCACGCTTACTACCATGTCATGCGGGTCGTCATGCTCTCCTTTATTAAAGGAATGTCTCCAATGTTGGCGATCGAAATGGCACGGCGGGCCATCCCTGAGCATGTCCGTCCCAGTTTTCAGGAAGTGGAGAAAAGCTGCCGCCAGAAGGATGAGGCCCCCATCCAGGTAGCGGCATAATCGGCCCGGAAAAGGATGGACATCGTGGAAGATACACCGGAGATCATCGTCATCAAGCGTAAGGCGGCCCATGCGGGACATCATGGCGGCGCCTGGAAGGTGGCTTACGCCGACTTCGTTACCGCGATGATGTCGTTGTTCATTGTTCTCTGGATGATGAACGCCAGCAAGCAGGTCCAGGAGGCGGTCGGCGGCTACTTCAAGGACCCGCGCGGCACGGCCAAGGTGGTGGGTACTAACAAAAACGGCGCCGGCGACTTGGTCGCGTTGAAAAAGGAAGATATGGAGAAGCTGAAACGGGAGCTTCTACAGGCTATCCACCGTGTCGACCCGGACAACAAGTTGAAGGACAGGATCGAGATCACCGTCACCCAGGAAGGCTTGCGCATCGAGCTGATGGAATCCGCCAAGGGCACATTCTTCGAGTTGGGTGACACCCAGCCCACTCCGGCGTTGAAAGATCTGCTTCAGGTCTTGTCCCAGGAACTGGGAAAGTTGCCCAACAAAGTATCCATCGAAGGGCACACCGACTCCAAGCCTTATTCAGGCAAACGAGCGTATGACAATTGGGACCTGTCGTCGGAACGGGCCAATGAGGCGCGACGATTGATGCAGTCCGAAGGAGTTCGCCAGGACCAGGTGTCGCAGGTGCGCGGCTTTGCCGATCAGCGCCTGCGTCTGCCCCAGCAACCGGAAGATCCCTCCAATCGAAGGGTTTCGGTGATCGTCCAATACATGGACAATGACGGAGCCCTGGATGCTCCCCACGATGCGCTCAGGCAGTTGGCTACGCAGATTGCAGCCACTCAGGGTTCAGGCACACAGGATTCAGGCGCACAAACGTCAGGCGCACAGGATTCAAGCACCCAGTCTCAAAAAAAGTAAGTTGATTGATGTTTAGCTGACAAGCACCGGGCGGCGCCGATCGCGGGGAAGCGTCAGGGATGCCAGCAGACGTGCCACCGCATTCCGCTCGCTGTCGGATGTGTAGATGAATTTCATCCCATCCTGCGTCGCTCCAGCATGCGCAACGCGCACGTTGAGTTCCAGCGTTTGGTTCTGGAATGTCATCGATACCGTGCCGCAGGCGTCAGGCGGAAGCGGCTGCCCCAACTCCATCCTCATGCCCTCCCGGCTGATGTCCCTGCAGCGGCCAAGGCGCGTCGTATTCTCGGCGGTGAGCCGAACCGGTAGATCGACGGGGAATCTTGGTGATCGATAATCGAACCGCTGCATACACGCTCCCGCGCTTGTCTGCAAAGTATACACATTATCCTTCGCAAGCGCAATCCATCTTTACGGGAAGATTGTGCTGTGCTTTGCACTATTTTGCAGGAGGCTACAGCCCCCTGAATAAGGCCTATGGATTCAAAGAGTTTTAGCCCCGGACCTTTTGCTCGCAGCTCCAAATAAGCTGTTTTCAGCACCCTCTTGAGCCCCCTCGGGCAAATCGAATTTGGCAAACGCGCCCGCTGCTTTGCGGCAACGACTGCCGCGGCAGTTGGATCGGGTTCTTCCCTTTAGCCAAGTCCCGGGAAGTCCACGCCAAGCGATTCTGGCAATCAAAATGCCTTGCGAATGCCCGTACCTCAACAAAATGACTTGAGAGGCGTCATCCCTGGGCAATTCGGCGCTTTCCGTGCATCGTGGACGAAAGAACGGCGTACTGACTGGGTCCCTTCCTCAGCCAGATTCCCGTGGCGTTGGTATTGGCAGACCAGATGCGTGTACCAAAATAACACCAAGTGTGTATTGATTGCGCCATGTCGACCGCGTACTACAAGTGTATGCAGGCATGCTGGTCGAACATAGTATCAGGCTGGATCGACGAATAGAAAGATGTGGTACGACGAATTGCCGGTTGTGCCGGAACGAAGATTGTGATGCACGCGCGGCTTCGGGGCTCTGCGATCCACTCCCCGTCAACACACTGCGGCGGGCTGCGCTTAGTACGACCATTGACTCTTTATTCAATAACTTATGCCGCTCCTAGCTCTCGATGCGGCCTAAACTATTGAACTTTTGCTAGATAGGGATGGGACAACTCATGTACGACGGAAAGCCTTGTATTCCAGCCGTAGGCACTACGGATACAACGCATGAAGGCCAGGAACGAGCTGGCCAAAGCGCTCCGCTATTTAATCCTCTAGCCGGACGGCGCATCCTGATCGTCGAAGATGACGAATCTCTCGCCAGCTTCCTCGCCAGCGAACTGCAGTCCAACTGCTTCTCCGTGGATATGGTTCACGATGGCGAAGCGGCCGTGAAAGCGCTGCACGGCGACAGGCTGTACGATCTGCTGATCCTTGATCTCAACCTGCCAAAACTTGACGGCATCGCCGTTCTCCAGAGTGTCAAGCCGGCCCAGCCTCGTTTGCGTATGCTGGTGTTGACCGCGCGCAGTCGAGTCGAGGACAAGGTCATGAGTCTGCAAAGCGGAGCGGACGATTGCCTCACCAAGCCATTCTCCTTCGCGGAGCTTCTGGCCAGGGTACAGGCCCTGCTGCGGCGTAATAACGGACTGGTCCCAAATTGTTCCAAGGTCGGCGACCTGACCCTGGACCGCGAGGAGCGCCGCGTGGAACGCAACGGCCGCCGCATCGATCTGACGCCACGCGAATTCGCCATCCTTGAGTTCATGATGCGCAACCCCAGACGTCCGATCTCGCGGGCGACCCTGCTCGAAGAGGTTTGGAACATGCCCTCCGATCCCACCACCAATATCGTGGACGTGTACATGAAGTACGTGCGCGACAAGGTCGATCTTCCCGGAGAACCCAAGCTCACCCACACCATCCGCGGGGTCGGATATGAGCTGCGGGATGCCTAACGCGACCCTGCAACTCTGCCCCGCCCCCGTCGCCAAGGACGACGGGCTGGGCAGGCTCTGCGCGAATATCTCCCAGGGGCTGCACGCCCTGGCACAGCCACTCACCATACTGCGCTCCGCTGTGGCAGCCTCTAACGCGCCCGGAGTCGCTCCGCTGGACCGGCAACGCTACCTGGAACTCTCGTCCCTGCATGTGGAGCGTACCTGCGGCCTCTTCGAGTGCCTGCAAGATCTGGTGATCGCAAGTCAGATCGAAGCGGAGTGTGAACCGGTCGAGCTTTCCGAAGTGCTTGCCGATGTGGTCGAAGATCGCAAGACGGTGCTGCAAACCTCCGGCATCGAGCTCCGTGTAGTCGCGCCAACCGGCACGCCCACCTTGCAAGGGGACGCGGCCAGGACGCTGCAGGCGCTCTCCGCCGCACTGAAGATTGCGGCTTCCGTCTCTTCCCCAGGCGACGCCGTCGAATTGCTGGTGGCAACCCGCAACGGCTTTGTCGAGCTGGTCCTGCAAAACAAGCGTATCCACGGCCAGGCCCTGAACTCGGCGCAGCGTCTCACCCTGGCCTTGGCGGAGACCAATGTCCGCAGCCAGCAGGGTAAATATGAATGTGTGGAAGATCCACTTCGCGTCTTTATAGCGTTGCCTCTGCAGGATGCTTTTCTATGAGGAGCTATCGCTGCCAGTTGCAATGTCGGTCATATCGTTGCCGGATCGAATGTTCGAACCGAAGGAAACGGGCGCTTAACCAAACAGCAGTACCTCTGGATCGTCACCACCAGTCGGAGAGTAGGGCGGTCCTCATCGGCAGTCGAGTACAAAAACAAAATGGAGCTCGGGTTGAAGGTGCTTAATAACAAGCTGGCGATAATCCTATGAATCCCATGCGCATTCCCGCGGTCCCCTTCGAGCGTTCGGAAGATCGAGCGCCGGTCAATGTTTTTGTCGTAACTCCAAACAGCAGCCTTCGCCAGGAGCTTCAGGACAAGCTGGCGCTTCCCCGTTGGAATGTGATTCAGGCAGGCAGCGGCGCGGAAGCCTTGGGACTGCTCCGCAAACACGGGGCCGACGATGCAGTCCTGTTGTTGGATCCGATGTTGCCCGACCTTGAGCCCGGTGAATTCAATCGCATGGTGACCGATCGCTATCCCCATACCCAGGTCCTGTTGTTGAATTCGCACACCGGCCAATTGCTGGCGGGAAGCGCATCGCCAACCCCCGCATCCACCGGGCTGGTGGACGCTGTGAACCGCAGCGGCCCCATCCGGGCCGGCATCTTTCCCGTTCCACCCAGCCAGAGCGAGGGCCCGCGTTATGTCCCCGATGACGGAATCCGGCTGCGCAGCATGATTGGCGATTCGGAGTTGATGCAACGCACTTATGCCACCATCCGCATGGTCGCGCTTCGCGATACAACTGTCCTGCTAACAGGCGAAAGCGGGACCGGCAAGGACCTCGCCGCGCAGGAGATCCATCGCATGAGCCCGCGCAGAAAGCAGCCCCTGGTGGTGGTCAATTGCGCCGCCATCCCCGAGACGCTGCTTGAATCGGAACTCTTCGGATACACCAAGGGTTCCTTCACCGGCGCCGTGCAATCGCGCATCGGACGCATTCATGCGGCCCACGGCGGGACCCTCTTCCTCGATGAGATCGGCGACATGCCCTTGTCGCTGCAAAGCAAGATTCTGCGCTTCCTGGAACAGGGCGAAGTGCAGCGGCTGGGGGGCAACGACAATTTCAAGGTCGATGTCCGGGTGATTGCAGCCACCAATGCCGATCTCAAGAAGCTGGTCGTCGAGCAGAGGTTTCGCGAGGACCTCTATTACCGCATCGCGGTCTTCCCCATTCATATGCCTCCCCTGAGGGACCGCATCGGCGATCTGGAGGAGTTGGCGCTCTCCTTTGCCGCCAAGTACATCCCGGGAGTTTCGCTGGGCCGCGAGGCCTTGCAGCTTCTCCAACAGCATCCCTGGCAGGGTAACGTGCGTGAGTTGCGCAACGCCATCGAACGGGCCACGATCCTGCTCGGTTCGGAACGGGTCATTAAGCCCGAGCACATCGTTCTATAGCTCTGCCTGCCCATTTTGGGGCATACCGTCCTGGTTTGGCACTCATCGTGCATTTGCAATAGGCAGATGCTGCCCAGTTCTCATGTAGCTCCAATAAACACGGTCGGCCCGGAGGCTCTGCACAGCCCGCGGATGCTGGCGGACGCCTTCTCCGAGTTCATCTCCGCGTCGTCGCTGCTGGAGGCCTCATACCGCGATCTGCAGCAAGAGGTCGCGCATCTTGGCGTGGAATTGGCGGAGCGCAATGCCGCGCTCAGCAGGAGCCTGGCGGAAAACGGCCGCATGCGCGCCGCCCTGCAGCAGATGATCGATTCCATGCCTTGCGGCGTGCTCGTGCTGGACACCGCCGAAACCATCGTCATGATCAATCCGGAAGGCCGCAGGCTGCTGGAGCTTGGCAGCGCGCCCGTCCGTAGCCTGCGCGAACTCTCCGCCATCAGTCAGGTCAACTTCGAGTCTCTAATGGCCGGTTCAGAAGACCGCCTCGACAATGAATTGTGCATCGCCTCTGCCACCGGTAAGCGCTGGCTGGCCATCGGCAACCGGAAGCTCTCCTGCGCCTCCGCGGGCCAGACCAGGGGAAATGAGCGGCCCGCGCTGCAAAGCATCTGGATTCTCCGCGATATCACCGCGAATAAGCAGGCGGAGCAGGAACGCGAAGCGGCGCGCAGCACTATGGCGCTGGCCGAGGTTGCCACGATCCTGGCCCATGAGATTAGAAACCCATTAGCCAGCATGGAACTTTTTGCCGGCTTGATCGCTGAGGACCCCCAACAGACCTCCCAGTGGGTCTCCAATCTTCGCGCTGGGATTCGCCTCCTCTCAGGCACCGTTAACAACGTCCTCAGCATGCACTGCGGAAGCAATGCGCAACTCGCTCCAACCGACCTGACGGCCTGCATGCAAAGCGGGGTGGAGTTTGTGCAACCCATCGCGGAGCAGGCCGGCGTGTCGCTTTCCTTTCTGCCGGCAGAGGACAAATTGATCATTCTGGGCAACGAGAACGGACTCCGCCAGATCGTCCTAAATCTTGTTTGCAATGCCATTCGCCACACTCCCGCGGGCGGCCGGATCACGGTCTCCACCCGGGCAGTATCGCAACCGGGAACCATGCGCGCCCTGGTCGAGGTCGCGGACACTGGCTGCGGAATCCCGCAACCCATCATGGAGCGCCTCTTTGAGGCCGGGTTCAGCGCCGACGGAAATACCCCGGGCCTCGGCCTGGCGGTCTGCAAGCGGCTCATGACCCAACACAATGGAGAGATTCATGCCTCCAGCCGCGTGAACTTCGGCAGTACTTTTCAATTGGAGTTTCCAACCTTATGACTAGGGATGCAGCATCTTCGGTAATGGTGGTCGATGACGAACCGGGCATTCGCACCGCTCTGCGCGCGAATTTTCTTCGCCATGGCTGGCAGGTTGAGACGGCCAGTGGCGTGCGCGAAGCCATCCGCAACTTCCAAGGCAAGGAGTTTGACCTGGTGGTGACCGACATCCGCATGCCGGATGGCTCAGGCATGGAGGTGATGCGTTCGGCCCGCGAACTGTCGCCCGAGACGGCCGTAATTTTGCTGACGGCCTACGGCTCGGTCCCGGATGCAGTCAGCGCGATGCGCGGTGGCGCCCTCGACTACCTGACCAAGCCGATCTCCTTCGATCAATTGCAGGCCACCGCCGCCCAGGTGATGCATCGCGCCAAGCAGATGCAGCCCGGCGACCCCTCCCCTGCCGGAGACATCGTGGGCAGCTCGCCGCTCTTGCTTCGCGCCATTCAGAGGGCCCGCTCCGCGGCCGGCACCGGCGCCGATGTTCTGATCGAGGCAGAGAGCGGGACGGGCAAGGAGCTGCTGGCACGATTCATCCACGATTCCAGCGACCGTTGCCGCAAGCCCTTTGTGGCTGTCAACTGCTCCGCGGTTCCCGAGGCCCTGCTGGAGAGCGAGCTCTTCGGTCATGGGCGAGGGGCCTTCACCGGAGCGGTTGGGGCCAAGCCCGGCAAGTTCGAATTGGCCGATGGCGGCACCATCCTGCTGGACGAGATTGGCGAAATGCCACTCCACCTGCAGCCCAAACTTCTACGCGCCTTGCAGGAGCGCGAGTTTGAGAGGCTCGGCGAAGGCCGCTCCGTGCATGTCGATATACGCGTCATTGCCACCACCAACGTCTCGCTTGCTGCCATGGTGGAGCGAGGACAGTTCCGCGGCGATCTCTACTACCGGCTCAATGTGATTCCCCTTTCGCTGCCGCCCCTGCGCGACCGCCGCGAAGACATTCCGGTCCTCGCCCAGCACTTCGCCCGCAAGTATGCCGCCCAGTTGCAGACCAAGCCTCCCCGCCTTCACCCGGAGTTTCTCGATCTGCTACAGTCCCAGTCCTGGCCGGGAAATGTCCGCGAACTGGCCAACTTCATGCGCCGGGTGCTCACCTTGAGCGGCTCCTCAGAACTCGACGCGGGCTGCTTCGAGATGGAATTTGAGAGGGCCACCCGGCCCCAGGTTGCGTCGCATAGGCAGGTCGCCGGCGCGGTCGCGGGCACCCCCATCCGCCAGGTGGAGCGGTTGCATCTGGAAAACACCCTGGCCTTGACGGATGGCAACCGCACTCATGCCGCCGAAATGCTGGGCATCAGTCTGCGCACATTGCGCAACAAAATTCGCGAGTATGGTCTGCCCCCAAGGAGGTACGCATAACATGGCCAACATTCCAATGCTGCAACAGTTGCAAGGCTATCTCCAGCTCACCAACCAGAGACAGGAAATGATTGTCTCCAACATGGCGAACGTCGATACGCCCGGCTACCACACCCAGGACCTGGACTTTCAGGGAGCGATGCAACAGGTGGTGAATGAGGGCAATGTGAGCATGCTGCCTGCTTCCCGCGAAGTGGAGGGCCTGCCCGAGCGTCCCGATGGAAACAATGTGAACATCGACCGCGAAAGCCTTCTGCTTTCGCAAACCCAGCTTCAGTATCAGATGGGCGTGCAGTTGATTAAGTCCGAGTTTCACACCTTGCTGACAGCGATTAAGGGAGGAAGCTAGTCATGGGACTCTTTGACATGTTGACCATCAGCGGGTCGGCCCTTGCCGCCGAACGGCAGCGCGCGGAGGTTACCTCCGCCAACCTGGCCAATGCCGAGACCACCCATACCGACGCGGGCGGTCCCTATGTGCGCAAACAAGTTGTCTTCAGCGCAACCACCGGTTCTCCCTTTGGCACCATCTTCAACCATGTTGGGCGATTTGCCCAGCCGCCGGCCGGTTCGGTGCAGCTCACCCAGGTCGTGAATGACACCACGCCTCCGGTCAGGCGCTACGAGCCAGGCAATCCCGATGCCGACAAGTCAGGATATGTCAACTATCCGGCCATCAATCCGGTCAGCGAGATGGTGGACCTGATGGGTTCTGTGCGCGCTTATCAGCTCAATGCATCGGCGGTGAACGCGGCCAAGCAAATGATTCAGGAATCGATCGACATCTTGAAAACAACGTAAGTCTGGAGCGGCACCATGAGCAACGTCAGTCTAGGCGGAATTCCAAATTATTACGCGCCCAACAATGCGCCGGCGCTCGATAGCGGCGGCGACACCGGGGATTTGAACTTCGGAGACATGCTGAAGAGCGCCGTCCACAGTGTGGACCAGGTCAACGATGACGCCGCATCGCAAGTCAGCAATCTTTTGCAGGGCGGAAACAGCGACGTGAACAGCGTGATGATCGCTGTGGAGAAAGCGGATGTCTCATTCCAGCTCATGATGGAGGTTCGCAACAAGATCGTGAGCGCATACCAGGATATTGAGAAGATGCAGTTCTAGGACTGAACTATTATGGCAGGTTTCAGCGACGCTCCCGAGCAGATAAAACAATTCTGGGCGACCCGTACCACGGGACAGAAGGGCTTTCTTCTGGCCGGTGCGGGCGCCACGGTATTGCTGCTCGCACTCTTTGTCCAACTGATCGGCACGCCCGACTATAAGCCGCTGTATACCGGGCTGGAAGCTGCCGACGCGCAAACCCTGACGGCCCAGCTCGATGCCCAGGGCATTCCCCATCAGGCCAGCGCAGATGGCAAAACCATCAGCGTGCCTGCCGACAAACTGGATGCGGCCCGTCTACAGACCGCGGCGCAGGGCGCGCCGCACAGCGGAAGGATGGGCTTTGAGCTCTTCGACAAGGCCTCCTGGGGACAGACCGAATTCGACGAGAAGGTCACCTATCAGCGCGCTCTGGAAGGTGAGCTGGAGCGCACCATCGAGACGCTCTCCGATGTGGAGAGCGCGCGCGTCCACATTGTGATGCCAACCGATTCTGTCTTCGCCGACAATCAGCGCGGAGCCAAGGCATCGGTCATCCTGAAACTGCGTCACGATACTCTCTCCAAGGATGCGGTGCTGGCTATCTCGCGGCTGGTCTCCGGCGCGGTCGATCAATTGAAGCCGGAGGATGTCTCGATTGTCGATGCCGACTCCGACCGCTCGCTTGGGCTGGGCCACGATGGTGAGGCGGATGGCGAGGCCACCGAGGCGGTGCTGGCGCAGCGCCTGATTGCCACCCTGGAGCCGGTGGTCGGCGTGGACAAGATCCGGGCCAGCGTCAACGTCGTTTACGATCAGGACACAACCGACGAGACCCAGCAGAAATACGATCCCACGGTTAGCGCCGTGTTGAGCGAGCAGAAGTCGCAAGACCAGATTGGTGCGGGAGCTCCCTCTGCCGGAGGTGTTCCGGGAATCGCCAGCAACGTGCCCGCCAATCAGGGCAAGACCGCTTCCCCCGCGCAATCGCCGGGACAGACTTCGATGACCGAGAGCGCGGAGTACGGGGTCAATAAGGTTGAGACCCATACCCTGGTCCCGGCAGGCAGGATTCAACGTGTGACCGCTGCCATTGTGGTGGACGATGCGGTCGTACGCAACGTGGTGGGCGGCAAGACATCCTACGTCAGGCAGAAGAGATCGCAGGATGAGTTGGATCGGATCCAGCAGCTTGCCCAAGGCGTCATCGGTTTTGACGCCAAGCGCGGCGATACCATCACCGTGCAGGATATGTCCTTTGATACGCCGGTTACTGCGGCCGATCTTCCCGCTCCCAATCTGATGGAACGGGCCCAGAAGGAGTTGGCCGGCTACTCCTCGCTTCTGCGGCCTCTCTCCCTGCTTGGGCTCTTCCTGCTTGCCTATATGTTTGTGCTTCGGCCGGTGCAGAAGAAGGCCCTTGCCCCGGTACAGATGACCGCGCAACCGGTGCTGGCCAGCGCGCCCAAGGTGGAGCGGCTCGGCATCGGTTCCGGCGTGACGCCTGGTGATACGCAGCGGGCCACCCAACTGAAAGAGCAGACCATTGAACTCATTAAGCAGAAGCCGGTCAACACCGCGCGCGCGGTGCAGGCATGGTTGCGCGAGGAGCCATCATGAGTGCACTGGGTAATACCTCTCTCACCGGGACCCGCAAGGCGGCCATTCTTCTCTCCCTGCTCGGCGACGAGCCGGCGGCTACCATCCTGCGCAACCTTCCCGACAACGATCTGCAACGGGTCACCGATGAGGTCGCCAGCCTGGGCCATGTGCCCTTCGACGTGACCCTCGATGTGCTCGAGGAATACCAGCAGATGATGTCCGCTCAGGACTTCATCGCGGTAGGCGGTCAGGATGTCGCAACCCGCCTCTTGGTCAAGGCCTTCGGAGAGAACGGCGCCAAGAACATGGTGCAACGATTGATCGGAGCGGACGATCCCGGCTTGCTCGAGGTCAAATCGTTGAAAAAGGCCGACCCGCAACAGTTGGCCAAATTCCTGGTCGGCGAACGCCCCCAGACCAAGGCTCTGGTGCTTGGCAACCTCGACGCCAAGCGCGCCTCTTCCCTGCTCATGAGCATGGAGCCTGAAGTGCGCGCCGATTGCGTGAAGCGCCTTGCCAACCTCGGCCAGTATTCGCCCGAGGTGGCCGCCAAGGTCTCCGCGGTGCTCAATCGCCGGTTGAAGTCGGTCGGCGATCATAGCAAGCAAGCCGATTCCGGCTCCAGAAACGTAGCCGAGCTGATGAACCGAATCGACTCCGCAACCGCGCGCCAGATCCTCGAGAGTATCGAGAAAGAGGAGCCCACGCTGGCCATCAGCATCCGCGACCTCATGTTCCGCTTCGATGATTTCATGGAAGTCTCCGAGCAGGAACTGCGCAAATTTATCAGTTCCATCGATAAAAAGACCTTGATGGTTGCCCTCAAGGGGGCCAGCGAGGACCTCAAGAGTCATTTCTATCGGACTATGTCTTCGCGCGCGGTCGAAATGATGAAGGAGGACTCCGAGATGATGGGTCCGGTGCGCGGCAAGGAAGTGCTCAAAGCCCAAGCCGAAATCGTCGCCATTGCGCGCAAGCTTGAATCGGAAGGAAAAATCGTACTGAAAGCTGAGGGAGAAGACGAATATGTCCTCTAGCACGGATTTCGAAAGCGTGTTTTCGCTCCCCTTCGCGGCCCTGGAGTACCGCGATATGGCGGGCCACCTGGTCTCCGACGTCGCGGTGATGCCGGGAACCCGCCCCAACAGCGGGGTAAGCAGGCGCCGGATTGAGGTCAAGCTTTCAGAGGACGAACTGGCGGAGAGGATCACCCGCGAGCGGGCCGAGGCAACCCATCAGGCGGAACAGAGGCTGCGCCAGGAGTATGAATCGAAACTGCAGGCCGCGCGCGCACCCATCGCAGATGCGTTGGCTGCCTTCGAGGCGCAGCGAACCGAATACTTCGCCCGCGTGGAGGCCGAGGTCGTCCAACTCGCGCTGTCGATTGCCGCCAAAATCCTGCATCGCGAGGCCCAGGTCGATCCAATGCTGGTGGCGGCGCTGGTGCGCATCACGATCGAAAAAATGCGCGAAGGCTCCAGCGTGACCGTCCGCGTCGGCGCTGGGCGCTCCAAACGATGGAAAGAGTTCTTTGCCGGGCAACCCACCGTCACCCACGTCGAGGTCACCGAGGACGCGGAACTCAGCGACCATGATTGTGTTCTCGAAACCGAGCTTGGCTCGGCCAACTTCGGCTTGGATACCCAGTTGAAGGAGGTCGAACAGGGCTTCTTCGATCTGTTGGCTCTGAGGCCGGAGAACCGATGAACCGCCCGCTGCTCACTCCCTACAACCACTATCTGGAGGCCGGCTCTACCCTGCGTTGGAGGGGGCGGATCAACCAGGTCGTCGGCAATCTGATTGAATCCGATGGACCGTTCTGTTTCGTGGGGGAGTCGTGCGAGATCGTCGGCGCCGGCGGGCATAGCTACGCGGGCGAGATCATCGGCTTTCGCGGATCCACCATGTTGTCCATGGCAGCCGACCATCCCCAGGGCATTCGCTTCGGCGATCAGATCATGACCTGGGGAGCGCGGCCCTCGGTCCGCGTTGGTCCTGGATTGCTCGGCCGCGTCATCGATCCCACGGGCAATGCCCTGGATGGGAAAGGGTCCTACCGCGCCACCCACTCCGTGACCATCGACGGTTCCGCCCCGCTGCCTCTGGAGCGGGTTCCCACCCGCGATCCGCTGGGCTGCGGCATCCGCGCCATCGACGCCTTTGTCACCTGCGGCAGAGGACAGCGCGTCGGCATCTTTGGCGGCAGCGGCGTGGGTAAGAGCACGCTCATCGGCATGATGGCCCGTGGCACCGCCGCCGACATGACGGTCCTGGCCCTGGTGGGAGAACGTGGACGCGAAGTCAATGAGTTTCTTGAGGTGTTGGGCGAGGAAGGCCTTCGCCGCGCCGTGGTCCTCGTCTCTACTTCGGACCAATCGCCGCTCTTGCGCATCCGTGCGGCCCTGGCGGCTACAGCGGTTGCCGAGTACTTCGCCAGCCTGGGCAAGAACGTCCTGCTCATCGTCGACTCGCTCACCCGCTTCGCCATGGCCCAGCGGGAGATTGGATTGGCCGCAGGCGAGCCGCCCACGGCCAAAGGCTACACGCCTTCCGTCCTCAATATGCTGGCACGGCTTGTGGAGCGCGCCGGAAACTTCTCCCAGGGCAGCATCACTGCCTTCTATACCGTGCTCATGGAGGGAGACGATCAACAGGACCCGGTCGTCGATACGGTTCGCTCGCTTCTGGACGGCCACGTCGTCCTAGACAGAAATCTTGCCATGCGCAGCCACTATCCGCCCATCTCCATTCTGGAGAGTCTCAGCCGGTTGATGCCAAGTGTGGTATCGGAGCAGCATCTGGCAAAGGCGGCTGCCTTGCGCCTATTGATGGCGGCATACGCCCGGTCGGAGGACCTCATCCGCATCGGCGCGTATCAAAAAGACAGCGATCCCGTCCTGGACAACGCAGTTAAAAACTTGCCCGCGCTCAATGCGTTCCTGCAGCAGCGGCCGGACACCCAAAGCAAATACGAGGAGGCCATCGATCTCCTGATGGCTTTGCCAAGCTAAGACAGCGTGGCCTCCCAGGTCGGCAATCCTGAACGCGAACCATCTCCGGGTGCATGTAAAACTGGGTGCATGGTTCTGATTCAGTTCCTCGGTAACAGGAAAGCGTTCTAGCCATGGCGTTTCGTTTTTCACTTGCGGCGGTCCTTCGAGTCAGGGAGAGCATCGAGCAGCGCGAGGAGCGCGTGCTGCAACGGATTCAACTCGAGATGGCTCGCGTATTGCACCAGATAGAAGAGAAGGACGCGGAAATCGCAAGCACGCGCCGCGCTCGCGAAGATGCGCTGCAACGTCCCATCCCGGCGGTTCACCTGCACACTCTCTTGTGGGAGGAGCAGGCGGCCGTCGAAAGACGGAAGTCTCTCCAGGCTGCTCTGCATGCCCTGGAACAACAGCGCGATAAGCAAATGAAGATATACCAGGCTGCCCACCGCGACCATGAAACCATGATCAGCATGAAGCGTGCGCAACGAATTGCCTATGAGCTGGTACAGGCTCGAACGCAACAGAAGTCCTTGGACGACCTCTTCATGGCCCGTCGCCACCGAAACTAGAACGTTTTCACAGTAGGTGTAGAGTGGGTCGAAAGAAGTCTGCGTGGTTTTCTCTCAAAAAAACCACATCGCACGAATTGTCCGGCACCACGGGTACTGTGAAAATGTTCTAGAACGCATCCCCCAGTCCATGCTGCATGCATGGCTCCTACTCCACTTCCGCAACAACTCCTCAGAGCAAACTGAAGCGATCCCGGGAGGTCAAGTGGGCAACCGTTGCCCAGTGGGTACGGCAACAATTGCCGGTGCAACGGCACAGTTCCCGACGCTTCAATCCTGGTAATTTGCAAACTATTGTGAAATCAACAGCTTCCACCCACTGCCGTGTATGGCGCAAAGACAGAATGCTGGCACGCGAAGTGCAACAGGATGGGTGTGCGAATTGTGTCCTTATCGACGACGACCCCCGCTTCAGTCCCAGCGTCCCTGGTGCCGGTCAGCCAGACAGGCATCACCTTTCGCGCGGCGCTGGCCAGTTTGTCCGAGAAGGCAAATGCTGAAAGCGGCTCCATGCAGAGGGACACGGAACCCGATTCCGATGCTGGCGCAGCCACCAGTCAGCAGGAAACAAAGCAGCCGTCTTCCAGCGTAAGCGATGCAGGCGTCCTTGCAACGTCCACCCTTCCGCCTACTCTTCCGGCAACGTCCTGGGCAGCGAACCAGTCGAGCCGTCAAACCAGCGGCAATCGTCCCGTTGTAAACGATGCAGGCGTCCTTGCAACGTCCACTCTTCCGCCCACTCTTCCGACAACGGCCTGGGCAGCGAATCAGTCGAGCCGTCAAACCAGCGGCAATCGTCCCGTTGTAAACGATGCTGGCGTCCTTGCAACGCCCACTCTTCCTCCCACTCTTCCGACAACGGCCTGGGCAGCGAATCAGTCGAGCCGTCAAACCAGCGGCAATCGTCCCGTCGTAAGCGATGCAGGCGTCCTTGCAACGTCCACCCTTCCGCCCACTCTTCCGACAACGGCCTGGGCAGCGAACCAGTCGAGCCGTCAAACCAGCGGCAATCGTCCCGTCGTAAGCGATACCGGCATTCTTGCAACGTCCACTCTCCCGCCCGCTGCCGCTGTCGTTGCCAAGGGAAGCTATCGGAACGCAACGCGCGATTGGACGGATGCGCGGATTGCACCCCAATCGGCGACGACACCAGCTTCCGTCCCAGCGACCCCGGCGCCGGTCAGCCCGACAGATACTGCCTTTCGAGCGGCGCTCGCCAATTTGTCCAGGCAGGCAAATGCTGGAAGCAGCCCCATGCAGAGGGACACGGAACTTAATTCCGGTGCTGGCGCAGCCACCAGCAAGCAGGAAACAAAGCAGCCCTCTTCCAGCGTAAGCGATGCTGGCACCCTTGCAACGTCAACTCTTCCTCCTGTCAATCAACCGGCGAAGACCTGGGCAGCAAGTAAGTCGAGCGTCCAAACGACAGGCAATCGTCCCGTCATAAGCGATGCGAACGCTTTTACAACTGCCCCCCTTCCGCCCGCCAATCAACCGGCGAAGATCTGGGCAGCAAGTAAGTCGAACGTCCAAACGACCGGCAATCGTCCTGTCGTAAGCGATACCGGCGTCCGAACAACGGTACCTGCTTCACCCGCTTCTGTTGTCGTTGCCAAGGGAAGCTATGGGAACGCGACGCTCGCTCGGACGGGTGAACGCATAGCGTCCATCTCGACGACGAAGCCCTCTTCGTCCCCAGCGGTCCGGGTGCCTGTCAGCCTGTCGTCTATCCCCTCTCAGGCGGCGCCGGCGAATTCGTCCAGACACGCAAATGCTAAGAACGGCTCAATGGCTGGCAGCTCGCAGACGCATTCCGATGCGGTTGCGGCGAGTCGCATCGTGAGTCGGCAGGAGACGGCGCAGTCGTCCTCTGTCGTTAGCGACGCGAATGCCCTTACAACTGTGCCGGTTGCATCCGCCGATCAACCGGCGGCCCGGACGGCGGATAGTTCGAGCCAGCCAACGAACAGCAATCGTCCCAGCGATCGGTCCTCTGCAACCTCCGCGCCGGCCATGGATGTTCCTGCTCCCACCGCGCATGACCTGCCGCAACAGTTGCTCGCCTCGCAGCTAGCGGCCAATCCAGCGGAACCGGCCGCAGCACCCCTGAAGCCGATGAATCCCGCGCCGCCTTCCGATGGATCTGTTGCCGCAGAGCTTCCTGGGTCCGCACCGGCAACTCCCAGCGGGACGCCCCAGGCCGGAGCCGGCATCGCCGCTTCAGTTGCAGCAGAGATCGTCACGGCGCCGATGGAGCTGCCGATGGCCTCCGCTCTTCCCAGCAATGGAGATTGGACTCAGCCTGCGGGCAAAGCAGTTGCGAAGCAAACCAACGACGCAGCCGTCACCAAGAATCCTGGACTCGGCAGTGCGACGGAGCCGGGAAAGAGCAAGTACGCGGAAACTGGGAGCACGGGTAGCGATGGATCGTCGCATGCGGCTCAGAACAGCGGCCAGTCGGCTCAGCATGCGCAAACGGCCCCCTCCCAGGTTGCAGCGGTTACGCCCAAGGTTACGGACAGTGGCGCGTCGCAGGCGCAGACGCTCGTGATGCATGCGGTCTCCCACGAAGCGGCCCCCGCCCTTCGCACCGCGGGCGGACCGGAGGATGCATCGCGCCAAGGCCTGCCGCAGGGCGACCCCGCCTCCAACGAATCGGACAGTGGCGATGGCGCGGCAACCACCGGCATCAATGCCGCAAAGCTCATTCAGACGATGGGCCAGACCGGGATGAACGTTGCCATGCGTTCCAATGAGTTCGGCAACATCTCGATTCACACCTCTGTCTCGCAGCAGCAGATGCTGGCCCAGATATCGCTGGACCATGGCGACTTGAGCCAGGCCCTGGCGTCCCATGTCTCCTCGGTGCAGACCAAGCTGGAAAACGAATCCGGACTGCACACAGTGATCGAGGTCAATCACCAGGGAGCATCGTCGTCCGGCAATTCAGGAAATTCCCCGCAACGGGAACAAAACGCGTTTGTTCGTTCTGCCCGGACCGGGAATGTTGCGCTTCCGGCTGAACCCGACATCGTTTTGGGCCCGGCAGCACTGGGTACCCCAAACAACAGCAGTCGGTTGGACATCAGAGCATAGAACAAAATTTCTTCAAGAAAGGAAGGTCATATGAACATTCAAGGTTTTACTCCGAGCGCGGCCGAACCTTTGATGGCGCAAACCTCCAGTTCCCCAAGATCTGCGGGCGCCGCCAACACCGGTAGCTCGAGCAGCACTTCCAACGACTCCTTGGGGACATCGCCCACCAGTCTCCAGGACACGTTTCTCAACCTGCTGGTGACCGAACTGCAAAATCAGGACCCCACTGCTCCGGTCGATCCCACCGAGATGGTCGGTCAGATGGTCTCGCTGAACCAGTTGGATCAACTCATGTCCATCAATCAAACGCTGGACAACATGGCCGGGACGTCAGGCACTTCGAGCGCAGCTACGCAATCCTCGAACGGGAATGCAATGGTTGCCTTGAATGCTGTGAGCCCGGCTGCTGGCAGTACGTCGGCCGCAACCACGGCCAGCCCACTTTTGATGGGCGCAACCGCGCTCAGCCAACAGCAACCGGTATACACCCCCACCACAGACCCGAATGCGCTCATGAATCTCTATGGCAGCCTCGGGACTCCAGCCGCAACTCTAAATTCCACACTCACAGGAGGTAGGTAAATGTCAGCTTTTTCGATCCCACTATCAGGTTTGGAAGCCACTTCTCAATCACTGAATGTGATTGCGAATAACCTGGCGAACCTCAACACCGACGGCTACAAGGACGAAACCCTCAACTTCGGCGACATCTTCAACCAGATGCAGGGAACTTCGGGCAACGGAGACCCCATCCAGACAGGATCGGGAGTGCAGGTCGCCGGCACCTCCTCCAACTTCAACAACGGCAGCGTCAGTACGACGAACGTTTCGTCCAACATGGCCCTCCAGGGCAACGGTTTCTTCGTGGTTCAGAACGGCACTCAAACCGACTACACCCGCTCCGGCGACTTCACCGTGAATTCGCAGGGACAGCTCACCACAACGAACGGTGAACTGGTCATGGGCTATCCGGCGGTCAATGGAGTGGTTTCGACCAGCGAAGCTCTTGCGCCCATCTCAGTCGATCAGGCAAGCACGGTGCCCGCCGTGGCCAGCACCACCTTCCAGATGAACACCAACCTCGACTCCAGCGGTGGCGTTGGCGCTACGTTCAGCACGCCCATCACGGTCTACGACTCGCTGGGAACTGCGCAAACCCTCAGCGTCCAGTACACCAACACCGCTGCAAATAAATGGAGCTACAGCATCACGATTCCCGCAGCGGCCACGGGCGGCACTGGTAGTCCGACAACTGTCGCTTCCGGCAATCTCACCTTCGATTCATCCGGAAACCTGACCTCACCCACCGGAACGGTGACCGGAATCAAAATCACCGGCCTGGCCGACGGCGCTGCCGATATGAACCTTACTTGGAACCTGAACAACGCTTCGGGGACTCCGAGCATCACCCAGCAGGACTCAGCCAGTGCAACCTCCACAACCACCCAGAACGGCTATGGGGTCGGCACGCTCACCAGTTATTCCGTGCTTCCTGACGGAACGGTGCAGGGGCAGTTCAGCAACAGTCAGACGCTGGCGCTCGGACAGGTCGCTGTGGCCAGCTTCGCCAATGCCCAGGGATTGGCGCAGTCGGGACAGAGCGATTATCAAGCCACTTTCGCCTCGGGAACTGCCGTGGTTGGGCAGGCCGGCTCCGGTGGCAACGGCACAATCACCGGTGGAGCGGTCGAAGGATCCAACGTGGATCTCTCCACCGAATTCGCCAACATGATCGTTGCACAGCAGGGATATGAAGCCAACGCCAAGGCGCTGACCACGCTCGATCAGATCTCCCAGGCAACGATTCAGATGATGACCACGTAGTTGGATAGACGCTTCGAGTTGTTAGCTTACGATTAGAGCCGCTCGCCAGGGGAATCCTCTCCTGGCGGGTGGGCGCTTGCCGGCTGCCGGCTCTCATGGCTGTCTCACCAGCCAGCAGGGTCGCGCGGCCAGCTCGTGTCCCTATGCAACCCGTCTAAAAACAATACTCTAGCCTTGATCCAGCACGGCGCGCGGGTGGTTGCGCCAGTGCCGCGGACTCCGGCCCTTTGATTGCATTTAGTTTTCGTGCAACCGCTCCACTCATCCACGTCCAGGCAGATCGGCGCCACACGTTTTGCCCGCTTCATCCCCGGATGCATGGAACCAGGAGCGCTCGAGGGTCCAATGATCGCTGCAGTCCAGAAGCTGGAACCGGAAGTTACACCCATAAAGCCGGCCCTCGAGGTCGCAACACCGAATGAGCCGGATCCGCTCGACAGCATGCCCTGGTTGCCCTTCACCCTCAGCCTGGAACTGCCCGTGGTGCATTTTACGGTTGGCGACCTGCTGACGCTCACCAAGGGCTCGATCGTGGAGACAGCCTGCCACCATACCAGCGACGTCCCGTTGCGGGTCAACCACCTCTTGATCGGCTGGACGGAGTTTGAAGTCGTCGGCGACCGGATCGCCGTACGCATTACGGACCAAGCATGATCGTAAAGATTCGCATTCCGCGTCCTTTCTTCCCCGGCTTGCAGGCCGGTCCGGCCACGCTGGCTGCGGCGTTGCCGTCGGGCGCATCGTTTCATGCCACGCTCACCGGCTGTGCGGAGGATTGGGTGGTGCAGCAATCGCCTCGTGCGGCCACTCTCCCTACCCGCGCCATTACCCGTCAACTGCAGCGGCCTGCTCCAGGAATGCTGCGGCGCGCATGGTCCTGGCTGCATGGAAAATACGCTCTGACCGGCGCCAAGCGATTGCGTGTCGCCGAATCCGTCTCGCTCGGAGAAAAGCGATTTGTGGCCCTCATTCGGGTCGAGGACTGCGAGTTCCTGATAGGAGGAGGCGCATCCGGCGTCTCCCTGCTTACCCAGTTGGGGGATGTGCCCGCAGCCGCCAATGCACGGCGATCGGGATTGGGCGTCGAGGGGGATTCGCAATGACGCGCTACCGCCCCTTGCGAAGTCTCGCCATGCTCCTGTCTCTGTTGCTTGCCGGCGCGGCCCCCGTGGTCGCGCAAACTCGTTTAACTACTCCCGCAGGCAATACTTCTCAACTCACCGCCAGACAGCTTTCCTCAGCTCCCGCCGCATCGTCTGCCCCCAGGCACACTCTCTCCAACGCGTCCACCAGGATCACCAAAAAACCCGTGTCTCCTTCTTCCGCCCCGGCCGACATTGGCGGAGTGCTCCAATTCCCAGGGACCACAGGAGGCTCCGTGCCCTGGTCGATCGTTATTCTGCTCACGGCTTTGACCCTGATTCCCTCCATCCTGGTGTGCATGACCCCGTTCGCGCGCCTGCTGATTGTCTTTCATTTTTTGCGTCAGGCCCTCGGGCTTCAGACAACGCCCTCCAACCAGACGCTGATCGGACTTTCCCTCATCCTCACCTTCTTTCTCATGCAGCCCGTGGCCAACCAAATTTATCAGGAATCCTACGTTCCCATGCAGGCAGGCCAGATAACCTCCATCGATGCGTTGTCCCGTGCGGAAGACCCTATACGCCATTTCATGAGCCACTATGTGCGCGACAAGGATGTTGCGCTCTTCGTCGACCTGGCCAAGGAACCGCATCCCGCATCCATCAACGACGTCTCCATGCGCGTTTTGCTGCCCGCTTACATCTTGTCAGAACTTAAAGCCGGCTTTCAGATCGGCACTGTATTGTTTCTTCCCTTTCTGATCGTGGACATGGTGGTCGCTTCCATCACCACCTCCGTAGGCATGCTGCAGTTGCCGCCCGTGGTCATCTCCACCCCGCTCAAGCTGCTTCTCTTCCTGATGGTGGACGGCTGGCACCTTCTAATCGGTTCGTTAATGAGGAGTTTCAACTAACTATGGGCGTCGATCAAGTAGTCATGCTGGGAAGAATGATGCTGCAGGAGGTGATGATCCTGGTCGGCCCCATACTGGCTGTGGCCATCGCCGTGAGCCTGGCCGTGAACGTGATTCAGGTCCTCACTTCGCTGCAAGACATGACCGTCTCCACCGTCTCCCGCCTGCTTGCCACGGGACTCGCTCTCTTCCTCATGATGCCCTGGATGTGGCGCCATCTGGTGCTCTACACGGTGGGCGTCTTCTCCGACTTTCATGGGTACCTGCAATGATCCAGGTTCCCGTACTTACGATCGTCAGCGGTGTGCTCACCATTGGTGTGCGCCTCACCGGTCTCATGCTCTTCGCGCCCTTCTTCGGAAGCGTCGTAATCCCCACCCGGGTGAAGGCGGTCCTGGTGCTGGCGATTACCCTGCTTCTCTTCCCCACGGTGGGCCATGACATCGGCACCTACAACCTGGCCCAATGGCCGATTCTGATCTTCATGGAGTTCTTGATCGGCGTGGGCATGGGCATCGCCACCAACATTGTCTTCGAGGCCGCCCAGATGGCCGGACAGGTGCTCGGCGTTCAGATGGGCTACTCCCTGGTTAACATCCTCGATCCGCAGACCCAGGTCGATACCACGGTGATCTCCCTCTTCTACCAGAGCATCGTCATGCTTCTGTTTCTCCGCATGGATGTCCACTACTGGCTTCTGCGTGCCATCGGCAACAGCTTCGTCTACATGCCGCTCGGCACAACCCATCTCAGCAGTCTCTTCACCATGTCCGTGCTCAAGATGGGAGGCGAGATATTCGGTCTGGGAGTGCAGATCGCCGCGCCCGTGCTCTCCGCCACGCTGGTCGCGGATATTGTCCTCGGCCTGCTCGGCAAGGCATCCCCGCAATTGCCGCTCATGCTGCTTGGCCCGGCCATCAAGAGCCTTCTCGGATTCACCATTTTGATCGTAACCCTGAAGTATTGGCCCGACCTTTTCCGCGGGCTGTTCCTGAACACGCTGGCAAACGGCGAACGCATCCTTCACCTGGCGCGATGAGGCACAATGGCTGACTCCAACAAGACCGAACAGGCGACACCGCGGCACCGGCTCAAGGCCCGCGAAAAGGGCCAGGTCACGCGTTCGCGCGAACTGACCAGTGCGCTGTCGATGGTCGCGGTCGCCGGCGTCGTGGCTCTCACCGCCCAGCAGGCTACCCTGCACTGGACGGACTTCTTCCGCAACGCGCTCGATTCGGCTAGTACGGAATCGATCCAGGCGGGAGGCCCACTCCTCTTCTGGACCAGCATCGAGACGCTGCGTTGGACCGTGCCCATCCTGGCAGCCGCGCTCGCCGCTTCGCTCGCAGCAGGATATGCCCAGGGTGGATTCGTGGTTGCCCCCGAGGCTCTCTCCATCAAGCCGGAACGGCTCAGTCCCTCCGTAAAACTCAAGCAGTTGTTCTCGCCCATCGGACTCAGCACCATCCTCAAGTCGCTTCTCCCCTTCATCGCGATTGGCTGGATTGGCTATGCGTGCATCAGCGCCCACTGGAATCAGATCCTCTCGAGTTCCTATTCCGGTTCGCACACCATCGTCAGTATGGTCGGCGGAATGCTCATGGAGGTCTGCTGGAAGTCTGGCATCGTTCTGGTGGCTTGGGCCGGCGTGGACTACTTTCTCCTCTGGCGCAAGAGCGAAGGCGATCTCAAGATGAGCCGCCAGGAGATTCGCGAAGAGATGAAGCAGTCGGAGGGCAATCCGGCGTACAAGGCCAAGATCCGCAGGCTGCAGCGCCAGACGCGGCGCAGGCAGATGATCAAGGCCGCGGAAACCGCCACTGTTGTTATCACCAACCCAACCCACTATGCGGTTGCCCTGCGCTACGAGATGACTCTGCCTGCTCCCATCGTGGTCGCCAAGGGAATGAATCTGCTGGCCCAGAAGATCAAGCAGATCGCCTGGGACCACGACATCCCCGTGATGGAGAACCGCCCGCTCGCCCAGGCCCTCTACAAAGGCGCTGAAGTCGGAGATGCCATCCCGTCCGCGCTCTACCACGCGGTCGCTGAGATTCTGGTCATGGTCTACAAGGCCCAGGCCGAAGTGAAACAACGCGAGGCTCAACGTAGAGCTTCCGCCAACCCGCAAGGAGAATTGAGACCCCTGTGAGCAACAAGCCCGGACTCTTAACCTCGCTCCGCGCATCCGGCGATTGGATCATTCCAACCGCTGCGGTGGCCCTGGTGTTTGTGATGCTTGTGCCCATGCCCAGCGTCGTCCTCGACCTGTTGCTGACCTTGAGCATTACCGCCTCCGTGCTGGTTCTGCTCACGGCAATTCAAATTCTGCGTCCTGTTCAGTTCTCGGTATTTCCCAGCCTTATTCTCTTATTGACTCTGATGCGGTTGTCTCTGGACCTGGCCAGCACGCGGCGCATCCTGCTGCATGGAAACGAAGGCACCTCGGCCGCCGGAAAGGTCATCGAGGCATTCGGCCAGTTTGTGGTTGGCGGCAACTACATCGTCGGCTTTGTCATCTTTCTCGCACTCATCGCGATCCAGTATCTGGTGGTCAGCCATGGCGCGGTTCGTACCGCCGAGGTCTCCGCCCGCTTCACTCTCGATGCCATGCCAGGCAAGCAGATGGCCATCGACTCCGACCTGAATACTGGGCTCATCACCGCCGACCAGGCCCGCGCGCGCCGCGATGCGGTGGCCGCCGAAGCCGAGTTCTGCGGTTCCATGGACGGCGCAGCACGCTTCAGTCAACGAGATTCGCTGGCCACCATCCTCATCATGGTCATCAATATCGTCGCTGGATTGCTCATCGGAGTATTTCAACAGGGCATGGAGTTTGCGCAGGCCGTCAAGACCTACACCATCCTGACCGTGGGCGACGGACTGGTAGCGATTATCCCCGCGCTGCTGGTGTCCGTGGCCGGCGGCATCGTTGTGACGCGCGCTTCTTCCGACCAGTCCCTGGGCGTGGATATTCGCAGGCAGATGTTCAAGACCTCGCGTCCGCTGTGGATTGTCAGTGGAGTTTTGCTGGCTCTCGCCGTCATACCAGGCATGCCGAAATTCGCTTTCTTCTCCTTGAGCGGAGTCACCATGTTCGCCGCCTGGAGGAAGAAGCCTGCCAGCGCCACCGAGCCAGCCGCTGGTTCCAAGGCTGCCGCCGCAAAAGCTGGAACACCCGCCGTCGATCCGATGGATGCGGTGTTGAAGCTGGACGACCTGATGTTGGAGGTGGGCATTGGCCTGGTGCCGCTGGTCGACGCCAAGCAGGGTGGCCAACTCCTGGCCAGGGTCAAATCGCTGCGCAAGAACCTGGCCCAGCAACTGGGCTTCCTGGTCCCATCCATCCATATCACCGACAACCTCTCGCTCAAGGAAAGGGAGTATGTCATCTACCTGCGCGGCGTGGAAATTGCCCGCTGGGAGATGCGCCGCGACCGCCTGCTGGCCGTCAATTCCAACCCCAAGCCGGGGGATATTCCCGGCCAGGAGACGCGTGAGCCGGCCTTCGACTCGCCCGCCAAGTGGATTGCGCCGGAGACCCAGGCGCAGGCCATTGCCGCCGGCTATGCCGTGGTCGACCACACCTCGGTGCTGGCGGCCCATCTCGCCGAACTCATCAAACAGAATGCCCATGACCTGCTCACCCGTCACGAAGCCAAGCGCCTCGTAGACCGCCTCGCAGACTCCCATCCCAAACTGGTGGAGGAGTTGACCCCCAAGCTGTTGAGCCTCGGAGAAGTGCAGAAGGTGCTACAGCAGTTGCTCCGCGAGCAAGTTTCGATCCGCGACCTTGGCACCATTCTGGAAGCCCTCGTCGAGGCGGCCGCAATCAACAAGAATCCGGTCAGCCTGGTCGAAGCAGCCCGTCACTCCCTCGGACGCGCCTTGATTCGTCCGCTCCTCAACGATCGAGGCCTGCTCAATGTGGTCACCCTGAATCGCACCCTGGAAGAGGAGTGTGCCGGCACCTCCACGCAACACCCGCAACTGGCCGCGGGCGGGGCCATGCAGGTGTCCGTCGCACGGCGAGTGCTCGACGGCTTGCGCGCTATGCTCGGCGACCAGATCGCCATGGCGCCTCCCGTGCTGCTGTGCGCCTCCCCAGGACGCTTCTATCTCAAGCGTTTGCTGGAGCCGTTCATTCCCAAGATTGTCGTGATCTCCCCGTCGGAGATTCCTCCGATGACGCAAGTGCAGTCCCTGGGCTCGGTTGGATGATGAGGCTGATGACTTACACGCTCGATGAGGTGAACCTATGACGCAAGCAGAAGTGGCCTACAAAACAAGTGCGGAAGAAGTGGACGATCGCAATGATCTTGTGATGCAGGAGCTTTCACAGGTCTACTACATTGCCTCGCGAATTCGTGAGCGGCTTCCTCAGCATGTTGAACTGGAAGATCTTGTGAATGCGGGTGTTCTCGGCCTGCTGGAAGCCAGCCGCACCTTCGATTGTTCCAAGAACGCCCAGTTCAAGACCTTCGCCAAGTTCCGCATCCGTGGCGCCATCCTGGACAGTCTGCGCGATGCCGATTGGGGCTCGCGCTATCTGCGCAAGAGGGGACGCGAGATCGCCGAGGCAACCGCCCAGCTCGAAGCCAGGCTGGGACGCCACCCGGTCGATACCGAGATCGCCGAGGAGATGCATCTGGAGATCGACCGATTGCGCAAGATCATGCAGCAGCTCGACGGGCTTCATCTGGCGGGCCAGCATATGGCCGTTTCCAATGATTGTTCCGAATCGCTCGACGTCATCGAATCCGCGCCAAACCTCGACGATCCCGACCCGTTCGATATTTGCCTCCGCGGCGAGAGGAAGGCCCACCTGGCCGAGGCCATTGCCAAGCTCAGCGAACGGGAGCAACTGATTCTCTCTCTCTATTACCGGGAAGAACTCACCATGAAGGAGATTGCGGAGGTCGTGGGTACGTCGCTTTCGCGCGTCTCCCAGATCCGTCAGTCCATGATGTGCAAACTCAGAGAGTCGCTCGCCCACCTTCGCGAGCGGCCGGCCGCGGCAAGCGTAGCAGTAGGAGGAGGACACATTGGGCGCGCCTAGTCAGGAACAAGTCGAATCGATGGTCAAGGAACCGCAAAACGAGAGGCCGCGGAACGAGGCCAACAAGCCGCGTGCAGTGTATCCCTGCAATTTTCGATCGGCCGGACGTTTGTCCAATGAGAATGCGCGCGCGCTGACCGCCATGCACGAGGCGTTCGCGCGCCATCTCGCCAACGCCCTGGACGCCTACCTGGGCACTGGCCTGAAGATCAAGCTCCTCATGCTCGATCAGCTCTCTTTCAAGGACCACGCCGCCGCCATTCCTCCGTTCAGCTACGTCTCCCCGTACTACCTCGGGACCATTCCAAGCACCATGTTGGTGGAGAGCGACATCAACCTCATCCTTCCCATCATCGATCTGCTTCTGGGAGGTACAGGCGCCTCGGGCAACGATGCCCGCGAGCTCTCCGAGATCGAAGAAGAAATCATGCAGGACCTGACCTCCCTGATTGCCCGCCAGGCCGAAATCGCCTGGGGCATTCCCAGCCTGTCCCTGGTGGCAAACCAGCGCCTCGACTCCGCCGCCATGCATCAGTTCTGCACGCCCAATGAAAAAATCACCCTGGTGAAATTTGAGATGGAGATTGTTGGTATTACCGGGGCATTTCAACTGGCCTTTCCAAACTCATTTGTCGCTTTTCTTATCAAGCAGGGCAAGGCCGGCCAGCCGCAGAAAAAAGGCGAGCTGCGCTACTTCCCGACAGCCACCATCCGGGAGCGCATCCTCGATTGCGACGTGGCGGTCGCTGCCGACCTTCCCAGCATGAAGGTTTCTGTGCGCGACCTGGTCGCGCTGCAGCCAGGTTACGTCCTGAAGCTGAGGGCGTCTGTCCGCACGCCGGGAATGCTGACCGTCGGTGGACGAGAGATCTTTGAAGCAAGTCCGGTGAGGAATGGCGCGCAGAAGGCTGCGCAGGTCGGCCGCCGGGTGCAACCAACAGACTGGGGAAAGGATTAGCAATCATGGACAATCAGAGCAATCAAAAAACAGCGCGGGTATTTGCAGGCGCTCTTGCCTCATCTCTAGCCGAAGCGTTGACCCAGGCAGCGGGGACGCCCCTGGAGATCAAGGTCCTGGACAACCCGGACCTGGACACACGTCATGGACAGCCGGTCCATTTTCGCCTGACTGCCGATGGCGCGCTGCACGGCGAATGCTTTGTCGAGCTGTACGAACCCCAAGTCGCTGAACTTGCTTCCAGGTTACTGCGACAGCCGGCGGAGGCCTTTCGCGAGGAGTACGCGGAGGCGCTGGCAAAGGTCCTGTCCTCAGCCACCGCCGGGCTCACCGCATCGCTCGCGCCCGAATTCGGCGATCTCACCTTCCAGGTTGAGCGTGTTGCCGACCTGGCATTCGGCGGCATGTTGGTTGTCCCCCTGGCCGCCTCCATGGAGCAGCAGCCGGCTATTCCCCTGTTGCTCTACTTCGACGGCAAGTTTCTCGAGGTCTTGACCTCCCAGGCAGCCCGCAATAATGCGCCCGACAGCGAAACGCCGTTGCTCGATCCGGTCAATCTCAAGTTGGTGATGGATGTTGAGTTGAATGTGGCGCTCCGATTTGGTCAGCGCCAGTTGCCTCTGCGTGATGTGCTGGAACTGGCCAGCGGTTCGGTCATCGAGCTGGATCGTCAGGTGGATGACCCGGTTGAGCTGCTCCTGGATGGAAAAGTCATTGCCCGTGGTGAGGCTGTCATCGTGGACGGCAACTATGGGTTGCGCGTCACCGAAGTCCCACAACCCATTGCATCGCAAATATAATCGCCGACCTTAAAAGGATGTTGTCCAATGAAATTTTCACTTCGATCCCTTCTGCCAGGCGTTGACCATGGATGGAAAAGCATGTACACCGTATGCGCTCTCCAGACCTGCCAGAGCACGCTGCTTATGCGAAGCATCCAGAGCCGTGTCGGTATTAACGTGGGTCAACTCTGGTACTGCAGTGTGGATTGCTTTGCGGTAGCAGCGCGCAAGCGCTTTTCCGCGCTCGCCGGAGCAAGCGTCCTGGAAATGCCCCATTACCCGCGCCTGTCCATTGGCCTCGTGATGCTCTCCAAGGGCTACTTGACCGACGATCAGTATCGCCACGCCATGGCTCAGAGCCAGTTGCACGGTGAAGAATTGGAGGCTGTTCTGCTTCGTCTTGGTCTGGCCAGCGAAAGACAACTCGCCGCCGCCAGGGCCGCCCAGTGGGGCTATCCGGTGCTCGGACAGGACCACGTGGGACTCCCGGTTGAGTCCGATATACCACCCACCTTGCTGCATAACTGCTCGGCGGTGCCGCTGCACTGTTCCATCCCGGCCAAACGTTTCCTGCTCGGCTTTGTCTATCGCGTGGAACATGGCCTTCTCAACTCTCTGGAACAGATCACGGGCTTCAGAGCGGAGCCTTGCTTTATCACCCCAACCGAGTTCAAGGAGCAAATGGGGCGTCTGACCACTGTCCCGGACTGTGAGGAGGTCGTATTCGACAATCCCAACTCGCCGGTGGAGATGGCCAATGTGGTGGCCGGTTTTGCCGTTGAAGTCGCTGCCAGGGAGGCTAGCTTCGCCCAGTGCCGGGAATATGCCTGGACAAGGCTGCTGGGCAAACGACGCAAGATCGATGTGCTCTTTCGAGTCAAGAACGCCACCGAAACTGCAAAAAAGAGAAATTTCCTCGTGCCCCAGGAGAGCATGCGCTCTTTCGGGTAAAAATATTGCCCCAAGGTGCCGATAACTGTGCCAGGCGGTGGCACAGTGCTGACTAGGACCGTTTCCCAGAACCAAAATCGTCGTAATCAGCTGGTAGAACTCCAACCCTCGCAGGCGGAGTTTGCCCACAACCTTCCCGGCATCCCCGTACTGCCGAAGACTTTGCTGCTCCTCGACCTCCTGGTGCAGGAGCCCTGCATCGATCTGCGCGAGATGTCGCAGTTGGTGCTCTCCGACCTCGGCGCCGCACTGCAGATATTGCGCCGCGCGGGGCAGGAATACGGCAACGCCGAAGACCGTCCCACGCGCATGGAGGATTGCATCGCGGACCTTGGCCTGGAGGCCTGTCTGAAGGCTGTCTCGGAGCAAATAGTCCCTTGCGATAGCTGGCAGCAGGAGATCGAGGAACTCTGGGTCCATTCCAGGGAGATTGCCCAACTTTCCATGATGGTGGCCGATGAGATGCTCCCGGTCAATCCCGAGGAGGCTTATTTGGCCGGGCTCTTCCATGCCATCGGTTTGCTTCCCCAACTCCTCGGATGGAGAGAGGCTGGCGAGTCCGATACCACGCTGCTTGGGCTTCGGTTTGCTACTAGATGGTCGTTGCCTCACGGTGTGACGGAGTTCTTCCGTGAAATCCACTTCACCGGCTATCCCGTGTTGTGGTCGGGAATTGTGCGTGAGGCCCATCATCGCGCCAACCGGTCGTCCACCGATTGCCCCTTTGAACAGGCCCTCCGCCCCTACCTGCTGGGGGATGAAAGCCGGCAGCCGGGTCCCGCCGGCCTTCTCTGATCCGCGCTGCGGCTCTTGCTCATCGCGCATTGCCTTCCCATGAGAGAACAAGCCCCCAGCCGGGGCGGCCGGCGCACCTGCATGGCGGTTCTCATCGATCCCTCATCAAATCGGGGAATTTAACAGCGTTTTTGCCTCTTTTGCGGCAAATTTTGCCTGATTTTGCCCCTGGTATGGCATCCGCCGTGCATTGTCCTAGGACAAGAGGCGTCTATGGACAGTGGTTACTATGCCGCGTGCACAGCTTTAGTCTCTCGCACACAGGCTCTGGATACGATTGCCAACAACCTGGCCAATGCAAGCACCGTGGGTTACCGGGCGCAGCATAACGTATTCAGCTCCGTGCTCGCCCAGGCTGGCGGCGCGCCGGACTCCGACCTGAATCAGGCCATCAACAACTACGGAATCCTCAGCGGAACCACCCTGGACGAAAGCCAGGGCGCCCTGCAAAAAACCGGCAACGACCTTGATTTGGCCATCCAGGGATCGGGCTTCTTTGTCGTACAAACCGCCGGCGGCACCTTGTACACGCGCAACGGCAGCTTTCAGGTATCCGGCAAAGGGCAGTTGACCACCGCCGCCGGGGACCCGGTGATGGGAGATAAGGGAATCATCTCCATGCCGCCCGGTACAGTCGCAATCAGCCCCGACGGGACCATTTCCTCCAATGGAGCGGTGGCAGGCAAGCTGAAGCTGGTAAGTTTTTCCGCGGGCACGAACCTGACAAGCGCTGGTGAAAACTACTACTCCGCGCCGCCTAAAAGCGAGAAACCCGCGACCGATTCGACCGTGAAGCAGGGCATGCTCGAAAGTTCAAACGTAAACCCGGTTACCAGCATGGTAGAGCTGATTACCGCGCAACGATCGGCCGAGATGATGCAGCGCGAGCTGTCCATGTACACCTCTGAGATGGACAAAACCGCAACCCAGGATCTGCCTAAGGTTGGTTAAAGGAGCCCCATAATGTTTCACGCCCTCTATACAGCAGCCAGCGGAATGACCGCTCAACAGATCAACCTGGACAACATCGCCAACAACCTGGCCAACGCCAGCACGTCCGGCTTTCAATCCCGCCGGGTGCAGTTCTCCGATCTCCTCTATCAGAGTGAGGTGATGCCGGGAGCCGCGGCAACCCAGCAGACCACCGTCGCTGCCGGCTTGCAGGTCGGACTGGGCACCCGCCCCGGCAACACCGAGATTATCCAGACCCAGGGCGATTTGAGCAGCACAGGCAATCCCCTCGACTTCGCCATCGAAGGCACGGGCTTCTTCCAGGTCCTTCTGCCTAACGGTCAAATCGGCTACACCCGTGCGGGGTCTTTTCAGCCGAACCAACAGGGTGTTCTTGTCACCGCCAACGGCGATGAGCTTCAGCCTGCGATTACGATCCCGCCCAGCGCAACCAATATCACGGTGGGCAGCGACGGCACCGTGAGCGTTACCCTCCCCGGACAGACCAATGCCGCGCAGGTGGGAATCATCCAGTTGGCCAGCTTCGCCAACCCCGGCGGCCTCAACAGCGTCGGCAATAATATCTATTTGCCCACCACCGCATCGGGCGAACCTGTCGTGGGCACACCGGGAAGCAGTACAGGTCTGGGCACGATCCAGCAAGGAATGCTGGAACAAGCGAATGTGAACATCGTCGACGAATTCGTGAACATGATTCTAGCTCAGCGCTCCTATGAGTCGAACTCGCGTGTGGTCAAGGCCGCGGATGAGATGTTGCAGGGGTTGAACCAGGTAGCTCAGTAGGTTGACTGCGATGACCCAATATAGATTCATTCCGGTTGTGTTTCTCAGCGCTGCGATGGCCATGCCGGCGCTGGCAGCCTCCGGCCGCGTCCCCATAACCGTGGACCAGGTGGCTGCGGCAATCAACAGCGCAGGCATGAAGGTCTCGGCGGGCCAGGTCGTGCTTTTGACCGATGTCGTGGCAACCAGCAGTGCTCCGCAACTCAAGGTCGAGTCCATCGAGCGTTGGGGAGATCATCGCATGAAGTTTCGCTTGAACTGCGTGAAGTCGGAGGAATGCTTGCCATTCTTCGTGGCAGTTCAGTGGAGTCAGGAAGAGGCCACCCCCCCCGAATTCGCAGACCACTCCTCGACTGCGATTTCCCTGGCCAAGCCTGGCTCCAGCTCTTATACCCTGCGGGCCGGGTCGCCCGCGGTACTGCTGCTCGAAGGCGACCACATCCATATACAGCTTCCCGTGGTCTGCCTGGAGAATGGCGCGATCGGGCAAACCATTCGTGTTACTAGCCCAGATCACCGGCAAACCTACACGGCTGAGGTAGGCGACGGTGCGGTACTGCGAGGCAAACAGTGATGGCAACCTTTAATAGCAGCGCTTGGCGCCACCGCCTGATTGCAATTCTGCTGGTTGTTGCGGTTACCCCGTTGGCCGCTGCGGCTTCCACCAAGAAGGCCAAGAGCCAATCCGACCAGTTGAGAGCGGCTTACATCGC
The DNA here is from genome assembly GCA_963834805.1 of uncultured Acidobacteriaceae bacterium. GTDB lineage: Bacteria > Acidobacteriota > Terriglobia > Terriglobales > Acidobacteriaceae > Edaphobacter. Next base: position 271,297 of record CAWIDB010000007.1, on the reverse strand, counting down.
CCGACTCCAGCAACAGGACATTCACGCAGTGTCTGGACAGACGGTGGGCAGCCTCTGGACGCCAGTCAACACGTTGGGGGACCTCTCTACCGACTACAAGGCACGAAAGCTGAATGACACCATCGTCATCCTGGTTGCGGTGCAGACCACCGCAGCGCAAAGCGGAGACTCCAACTATCAGCGCACCGTTCAAACCAGTTCCGCGATCACAGGCCTGGCCGGCGCCGTCAAGACCACCGGCATCAATCCCCTGCTCAATGCCAACTCCTCCACCGCGCTCAAGGGTGCTGGAGCAACCGACTCCAGTACCACCTTTCAAACCACCCTCACCGGACAGGTGATCGCCGTGCTGCCCAGCGGCAACCTGGTGGTGGAGGCGCAACGCAATATCTTTATGAACAATCAGCACGAAAATGTGACGGTCCGCGGGGTTGTTCGCCCCAACGACATCGGGCCCAGCAACACCGTATCTTCCGCGGCGCTCAGCAATCTCGAGATTGAGATGAAGGGCAAGGGCATCATCGCCGACAGCACGCGTCCCCTCAACCCAGTTATGAAAGCACTTCTGTGGCTCGTTGGATTCTAACTTCGATGAAGATTGACCCTGCGATCTCGAACGTACGACACCGGTCCATGGCCCTCTATGCCATGGCCATCGGCGTTGTGTTATCTGCGCTAACGCCGTTTGCTGTCGCGGACGAGTCCAATCGTCAGGTCCTGGTGCGCGACATCACCAGTGTCGCAGGAGTCCGGGACAATCTGCTGGTGGGATATGGCCTGGTGGTCGGATTGCGCGGGACCGGCGACACACAGCAGACCATGTTCACTGTACAGACGCTGGCCAATGCGATGCAGAAGATGGGGGTCCTGATTTCTCCCAACATCATTAACTCCGTCATGGTGAAAAATGTGGCGGCCGTCTTCATTACCGCTTCGCTCCCGCCATTCTCCCGGCCAGGATCAAGATTGGACGTGACCGTTTCTTCGGTTGGCGATGCACGCAGCCTTGATGGCGGAGTGCTGTTAATGAGCGGGTTGCACGGCCCGGATGGCCAGGTCTACGCCGAGGCGCAAGGGCCGCTTGTTCTCGGAGGGTACTCCGCGGGCACCGGCGCCAACCGCAAGGAAGTGAATGCCGCCAATGTCGGCCTCATTCCCCAGGGAGCCCTGGTGGAGCGTGACACCTCGGTCGATCTCAGCGGCTTTAAAACGGTGTCCCTGCTCCTGCACAATCCCGATTTCACCACCGCCGTGGAGATTGCCGATGCGGTGAACAAAGAGTTTGACAAGCCCGTTGCCTCTGCCATCGACAACAGCCGCGTCGACATCGACGTAGCGGACACATCCTCGCAAACAGTGACCATGTTGATCTCCCGAGTGCAGAACCTGGTGCTCCAGGTTCATACTCCGGCTAAGATCGTCATCAACGAGCGCACCGGCACCATTGTGATGGGAGGCGATGTTAAACTTTCACCGGTTTCGGTCATCCACGGGAATCTCTCCATCCAGGTGGTTACCACCTACGTTGCGGTTGGGGCAACCCCAGTGGGTGGACTCGGGCAGCCTGGCGAGGCCGGAGTTGGTGGCCAGGTCGGACCAGGCGGCGACAGGAGGGGTAATGGCGGTCCGGAAACGCTGCAACCGATCGTCGTACCTGAAACGAACCTCAGCGCCAATGACAGCACCGCCCAGTCGATGCGCCTGGACGAGGGGGCCAATGTGGACGAGTTGGTCAATGGACTTCACGCTATCGGCACCTCGGCCCGCGATGTGGTCGCAATTCTGCAGGCCATCCGGGCCGAGGGCGGAATGCAGGCTGAATTGGAGGTACAGTAAATGGGAGCCAGCACAGGTCTAGGTCCACTGAGCGCGCAGACCAGCATGCTGCAAGTAAGCGAAGACCGTATGCTGCAGGGGTTGAAGTCCTCCAAGACCGCTGTCGATTCCGCCAAGATCGACAAAGGCGCCAAGGAGTTTGAAGCGATCTTGGTGGGTAGCTGGTTGCAGCAGGCCGAACAGTCGTTCGCCACCGTCCCGGGCACAGATGACGAAGACCAGGATGTGGGCCGCGATTCCATGATGAGCCTGGGCGTGCAGACACTGGCAACCTCCCTGGCGGCTTCGGGAGGTATCGGGATAGGCAAGATGGTCGCCAAAGCCATGCATGAGGCGGCGGATAAAGCGGATGCGAAAACCACGGCTCCGGAGGATGTAGTTCACACTCAAGTAACCGGAAGTAACTAACGGAAAACAAGGAGAATAGCTCTGGATTTTTATGGATTATGTGCCGATAGTGAGAGCGGCATTAAAACAGAGGAGGCAGGATGAGGATCGATCTATTCAATACGGCAGCCAGTCAGATTTCGAACGAACAGAGCTCGCAGCAGGTTGGCCTGCAGAACGCCGCGAAGTCGGGCCAGTCCGGCGTGGAAGATACGGCGACGCTTACGTCGGATTCGGTATCGATCGGTTCGCTCGTCAGCACCGCGCTCAACTCTCCCGAGGTGCGTCAGGACAAGGTCGATAGTCTGCGCCTGTCCGTCACCAGCGGGCAGTATGAGATCGACCCGGAAAAGATAGCTGCTTCGATCGTCGATGAACAAGCCTGATCGCTGGACCGCTGGGTCTGGCCCTGAGGGTATGGGCATCCACAGAAAGTGCCAAGAATGAAACCTGCTGGTGTTCAAGACCGGGATCGGAAGGCCGTGGAGTACCTCCAGTCGCTGCGTTCCTTGACCCATGAGCTGGAACGAGCCATGCAGGCGATTGCCCACAATAATCTGTCCGAACTGGAGGAGAGCATAGAGAGCCAGCAGATCTTGAGTGCCCGGCTTGGCGAATTGGCGAATGATATGTGCGTTCCCCTGGAAGCTGATTCAGCGATCTCTCTGCCACGCCTCGAGGACGACCTGGGGCAGCAGATCCGCTCTGCCTCCGCCAGCCTGCAGAACCTCAATCTCCGGTACGCGGCTTTGCTCAAGCATTCCAGCCGTTCCCTCGCGCGCATGACCTCGCTCTTCAGTTCATTCCAAGGACACTTTCAGGAGGCTTCTGGCCCCAGGTTGAAGCATCAGACCTGGTCTTGCCAGATGTAATCGCCATGGGAGGATTGAATACATCGCTCTTGGTGGGTATGCAGGCGCTCGACGCGACCCAGGCTGCGCTCGAGGCCACCAGCAACAACATCGCCAATGCCAATACCGCGGGATATACCCGCGAAGTGGTGCAATTCAGCGAAAACCCCGAGACCAATACCGCTGGACAGGTCAGCGGCGGCGGCGTCTCCCTGGACGGTCTGCAGAGTGTCCGCGATGAGCTGCTCAATCTGCAGATTCAGCAGCAGACCTCGTTGCAGAGCAGCGCCGACACGCAATCTTCCACGCTTCAGCAGATACAGACCTATTTCTCCTCGTCCTCCGGCAACGACATCTCCAGCGAGCTGGCAGCCTTCTCAAGCAGCCTCTCGCAACTCTCCGAAGACCCCACTAGCTCCGCAGCCCAGCAGGGCGTGATCTCCTCCGGCCAGGATCTGGCCAACGCCTTCAACACCACGGCGAACGGGCTCACCTCCGCGCAGTCCTATGCCGATGGCCAGGTGACGCAGACGGTGGCGCAGATCAACTCGCTGACATCACAGATCGCGCAGCTCAATGGACAGCTCTCGCAGAGTGCGACGGCCACGAATGGCGGCGGCACGATTGAGGACCAGCGGGACGAGCTGGTGCAGCAGCTTTCGGCCCTGACGGGAATCTCGGTGACCCAGTCCAGCGACGGTGAGACCATCACCACGGGCAATGGAACGCCGCTAGTGATGGGTGACCAGAGCTTTAGCCTGCAGACCACCACCGGCAGCGATGGCATGCAGCAGGTGCTGGATTCCAACGGTACTAACATTACCGCCTCGATCCAGGGAGGTACACTGGGCGGCGCCATTCAGGTCCGCGACCAAACCATCCCCGGTCTCCTCACCCAGTTGAATACCCTGGCCAGCCAGTTTGCCACGGCCTTCAACGCCGCGCAGGCAAAGGGCTTCGACTCCAACGGCAACGTGGGCCAGAATTTTTTCTCGCTGCCGGCCAATCCGGCGGATGCAGCCTCCGGCATCAGCGTTGCCATCTCCGATCCGTCGCAGATCGCCATCAGTTCGGATGGGTCGGCGGGCAGCAACGGCAACATTGCCAACCTCTCCGCCGCGCTGACCAACGCGCTTCCCTCCGGGCAGACGCCTGCCGCCTCCTACGCAAGCCTGGTCTACCAGGTGGGAACCGCTGCCTCCAACGCCAGTTCGGAGTCCACGGCCATTGGCTTCAATCTCCAGCAGCTCACCACCCAGCAGGGCTCGGTCTCCGCGGTAAGCACGGATGAGGAAACCACCAATCTCATTCGTTTCCAGACCGCCTATGAGGCTGCGGCCCGGATCGTAAGCACCATCCAGCAGCTTAATACGGTGACCCTCAACATGGGCACCAGCGGAGGTTACTGACGGATATGCGCGTTGATCCCAACATGGTTCCCAACATGCTCGCCGCAATCCAGCAGAGCGAGGTATCGCTCAATACCGCGTTGCAGCAGGTGGCCACCGGCAAGAGCGTCAATCAGCCCTCGGACAACCCGGCCGCGGCCTCCGAGATGGTGCAGAACACCATCGAGACAGCGGACGTAGACCAGTACACCCAGAATGTCAGCAGCGTGCTCTCTACCGTGCAGACCGCCGATTCCGCTTTGAGTTCGGTCGTGACCTCTCTCACCCAGGCCGTCTCCCTGGGTACGGAAGGGGCCAACGGAACCAGTTCGGCGGCGAACCGGCAAGAAATCGCGACCCAGGTGCAGGGAATCTTGTCCAGCGTGGTGTCCCAGGCAAATACGTCGTACCAGGGGGCCTATCTATTCGGCGGAACAGCCAGCACCACCACCCCCTACACCGCCGATGCATCCTCGCCCTCGGGCTACACCTACAACGGCAATAACGATGTGAACTCTGTGCAAGTGGGCGATCAGCTCAGTGTCCAGGTCAACCTTCCCGGCAGCCAGATCTTCTCCAACTCCAGCGCCAATGTGCTGGGCTCTCTGAGTTCGCTGGTCACGGCATTGCAAAGCGGGGATGCGACGGCTATTGGCAATGCCACCAATGCGGTAAGCTCTGCCCTGAACTATGTCAGTCAGCAACGCGTCATTTATGGCAATACCGAGAGTCAGTTGAACTCCCAGGATACCTATCTGCAGCAGGAGACAGTTACCCTGGCATCGCAGCAGAATTCATTGGTTGGCGTGGATATGGCCCAGGCTGCGACCAATCTAAGCCAGGCCGAGACAGACAACAACGCTGCTATGGCCGCCGCGGCAAAGGTCCTGCCAAACACCCTGCTGAATTACCTGGCTGTTCCAAACTAGAGTATTTCTCCTGAGGGGTAAGCCGAAGACGAATTCCTGTGCCGTCTCTCCTCAAGAAAACCGGAATACGGCGAACGCTTCCGGGGGTACGGATCGGGTGAACCGCACTAATACCGAGCGCATGGCTTGGGGCGTCAAGGGGGAGAATGATCCGGCCCTCGCGGACCAGTTGAGGCGAAGGAGTTATAAAAATGAGAAAGCGGGAGATCGCTGTGATGCCCACCTGGGAGCAGTTGCAAAGAACCAGAACTCTGTTTCAGGAATACGAGCCCGGGGATTTGTTCTACCGCGCGGCTAAGGAACTTGTGGCTCTGGCCCTCGACGGCAAAACTCATTTGTCCGTCGCGGAATCGCTTGCGGCTCTCCTGCAAACTTGGAATGCAAAATACTACAAATTGCATCCCTTCGACACGGAGCACTTCAAAGCATTGGAAAATCTCCTGTCCTCGCGGCGCTCCACCATCGATGCGTTCCGGTCGCGTTCCATCGCTTCGATGGCGGCCCACGAAGCCCAGATCGTTGCCGATCTGTTCACATCGTTTGAACTTGTCCTCGGTCCTGTAGGCGCCGCAAAGGCGCTCCATCTGTTGGCTCCGGAGTTTTTCCCCCTGTGGGACAGGGACATCACCAAGGCCTACAGAATCAACTTGGGCGCGCCCGGAACTAACGCTGCCGAATTCGTCCGATTCATGACCATCGTCGTCAAGCAGGTCGCACAGCTTGTCTCCAACGGCCCGTGCGATGGCCTGCTCAAGCGCCTCGACGAATATAACTACAGCCGATTCACCAGAGGATGGTCATGGAGTGGCCGCCAAGTGAACTATGGAACGTAGTCAGACCCGGCATCTCCTGTCCCGTGCCACGAAATGGTTGCCCCCCAGGGATTCGAACCCCGATTGATCGGTTCAGAGCCGACTGTCCTACCATTGAACGAGGGGGCAGCGGCGCTGCAAGTCGCTCACCCGGCGCGGTGCGGACAAATCGCTCCGCTGGCCGCCTTATCGAGTCTACTGGGCCGGCTGCGCTGGGTCAACGGCCCGCCATCGCCGTCGCCTGCCGCTGCTAGTGCATTTTCACAGTAGGTGTAGAGTGGGGCGAACGATGCCTGCGTGGTTTTCTCTCAAAGAAAACCACACTGCACACTCTTCCCGACATCACAGTAACTGTGAAAATGCTGTTAGTTGCCCGATGCATTCGTTCCCGCCATCTCGGCAACCAGTTCGCTGCGCTCGTCGCTGCAATCTTCCAGAACTGCGCGAACCTGATCCAGCCCCCAATCCAGGTCGGCCTTCGATATCGTCAGCGGCGGTGCCAGCCGGATGACCCGCTCATGGGTCTCCTTGCACAGCACCCCGCGCTGCTTCAACGCCTCGCAGAATGGACGCGCCGCGCGGTTCAGTTCAATGCCGATCCAAAGTCCCTTGCCGCGCACCTCCACCACATGCGGGCTGCGCAGACTGCGCAGGGATTCCAGCGCATAGCTTCCCAGTTCAGCCGAGCGCGAGGGCAGGTTCTCGTCCACAATCACGCGCAGCGCGGCGCGAGCAATGGCGCAGGCCAGTGGGTTGCCGCCGAACGTGCTGCCATGATCGCCGGGCGAGAAGACGCCCAGCACCTCGCGCGAGCTGAGCACCGCCGAAACCGGGTAGAAACCGCCGGAGAGGGCCTTGCCCACGATCATGACATCGGGCGTAACTTCCTCGTGCATGCAGGCGAACAGCTTGCCCGTGCGTCCAAGGCCGGACTGGATCTCATCGGCCATCAGCAGCACATTCTGCTCGTGGCAGATCGCCGCAGCCTCCCGCAGGTAGCCCGCGGGCGGCACCAGGATGCCCGCTTCGCCCTGGATCGGCTCCACCAGAAACGCGCATGTATTCGCCGTGATCGCCCGGCGCAGTGCCTCGATATCGCCAAATGGCGCCTCGCGGAAGCCCTCCGGAAACGGCCCGAAGCCGCGGCGGTACTGCGCATCCGACGAAAATCCCACAATCGCGATCGTCCGCCCATGAAAGTTATTGGACGCAACCACGACCTCCGCCTTGTCAGCGGCAATTCCCTTCACCACCTCGCCCCACTTGCGCGCCGCCTTCAGCGCCGTCTCCACTGCCTCCGCCCCCGAGTTCATCGGCAAAGCCATCTCGTAGCCGGTCAGTTCGTGCAGATCGCGATACAGCAACGGAAGCTGGTCGTTGCGGAAGGCGCGCGAGGTCAGCGTCACCTTCTTCGCCTGCGCCAGCATCGCCGCAAAGATCGCGGGATGGCAGTGCCCCTGGTTTACCGCCGAGTAGGCCGCCAGAAAATCCAGATAGCGCCGTCCCTCCGTGTCGTACACCCAGGCCCCCGAGGCGCGTTCAATCACCACATCCAGAGGAGCGTAGTTGTGAGCGCCATATCGGTCTTCAAGAGAAATCAGTTCAGCGGGAAGCATCGTAAATACCTTCGCATGGAGTTGCTGGTCCGCCGCGCACCATACGCAGCCAATTGGCTGACCAACTTACCTACCCATGCTACAAGGTTGCATATTCATGCACCTCCGCGCTGCATCTATATGCATAAAGTGGATCGACGCGGAAGAAGAAGTACCTGTAGCTACATGGCCTCCTGTACGGGGCAGTCTCTAATCTGAGTCTTCCCCAAGGTTCTCCGTTCTGCCTTTTCGGAGGGAGCGTGGGGCTTTAGCCCCACGATGTATGGCTTATAGAAGGGCTTTAGCCCCGGGCTATCTGTTCGAACACTCTGTTCAATGCTTTCGCTGGAAGAGTCAGCCGCCCACATCGGGGTCAGCCTCGGCGATAGAAGAAATATGCAGTTGGTCTCCCACTTCTATCCCGGTCCGCGAGATCGTTCCACACGGCAACTCCAGAACGCTTCTTATCTTGAAGCAGACCGAAGTCGCCCGGAATGGCGCCAGGCAGCGCCACAGCTTGATCACTTTCAGATTGCCGTCCAGCCCAACAACATCGATGCGGAAGGCCATGAAAAATGTATGAACGCCGGAAGAGGGTTTGATCCATAACCCTCCTCCAGCGTCCAGACCGCGTCTTCCCAGAAGGCCGAACATCCGGGTCATGGATGTGTCCGCCATCTCGACGCTTTCGCCCACAATACAGCTCCGAGTTGTATTGATTACTCTGAGCATAGGAATCATATGTCCCGGCCAGTCCTCAACTAGCTTTATTTCTTCTTTCTGCGGTAAATAATGATCCCCAATACGAGAACTGCCAGCACGATAGCTACAATTCGAATAATCGACGATGATTCCATGTATTCCCTCCTTTCCCTTGAACTTCGGTATCTCAATCGGACAGCGACGATCCCAGGCACGCATAGCTATCTCGACATCGCAAATACCGCCGGTTCTCATTGCACTCTAAGGCTTGCCATCCTTCCAATCAACCATAACCCTGTTTACCACTCTGGCTACGACAGGATAAGACATCGTTTCTATCCGCTACCCGCTCACCTCCTTTCTGGATTTTTTGCCCGTCCACCCCCGGTCCTTCCATGGCGAACCATCCCCTTCCCTGTATGGATTCATGTCAAACTATTTTCCAAGCCCAATCAATCCGTTCGCTATATTGAGCAGCGCCGGCGCCAGAAGCACGATAAAGATGCATGGGAAGATGCACAGAACAAGCGGGAATATGATCTTGATCTTGGTCTTTGACGCGGCCTCCTCGGCCCGTTGCCGCCGCTTCGTTCGAATGTCTTCGGAGAAGCGGCTCAACGCCCGGATGATCGGTGTGCCAAATCGGTCCGTTTGCGTCAGCATGCTCACAAACGATGTAAACTCCTCCAACTCCGATCGGTCCGCCAGGTTCTTCCATGCTTCCAGCCTTGGCCGGCCCGCGCGCTGCTCAAGATTCACCTGGAGGAACTCCGCGCTGATATCCGGATGGCTCACCGCAAGTTCGTCTCCAATGCGAAGCAGCGCCTGGTCCAATCCAAGTCCCGCATCGACACAGATCACCATTAAATCGAGTGCGTCGGGCAGACTTTGGCGAATGCGGCTTCTTCGGCTGGCCGTCGTTCGCCTTAACCATAGGTCCGGCCCCAGATAGCCTGCCCCGCCCAACGCCATTACCCAAAAAAATGGGCTGGCCCCCATGAGACTTCCCAAAATCACGCCCGTCAGCGGCGCAAGTAGCCGGGCTGCCAGGAACATATCGACGCTGCTGCGCGAATTGATGCCCGCCGCGGCCAGTCTTGTCTTCAGGTTCGGGTCTTCCGACAACCCCAGATGGACTCGCAATTGGGTCGCTATCCCAACTAATTTATCCTGCACCCGTTCTTTGTCGCGGATCGTGCGCCGGTCCACACGCGTGCTCTTCACCAGTTCCAGGATGCGCTGTGCCTCGGGCGATGGCCGGAACAAGTTGGGAGTAAGTAGTAGTGCAACCAGGCAAAAGGTAATCAGTGCCAGCAGCGCGTAGAGTGCGATAGACATGGTCCCTATACCTCAATCCCGCGGATGATATACCGGATAATCATGGCGCCGGTTACCAGCAAAGCTATCCCTGTATAAATAAGCATATGGCCAAGCGCAGTGTTCATCAACACATTCGAATAGCCAGGATTGATCAGGTTAATCATAACTAACATAACTATAGGCAGCGAGCACAGAATCCATCCGGTCATTCGGCCTTGCGCCGTATGCGTCCGAATCTCTCCCTGGATACGCAGCCGTTCGCGAATTACGGCTGACGTGCGGTCCAGTATTTCGGGCAGATTTCCTCCTGTTTCGTTCTGCACTAATATGCCTGTCACCAGGACCTTGAGGTCCTGCGATGGCACATGGTCCAGCATCTGCATCAAGGCGTCGCGTAAAGGAAGCCCGAAGTTCTGCTGCCGAAAAACTTCGCGAAACTCCGTCTTTACCGGCTCCACGCTCTGCTCGGCTATCGTGTTCATGGAGGCCACCATCGAATGGCCCGCGCGCATGGAGCGGCCCATCATGTCGATCGCATCCGGCAGCCCTGCATTGAATGCCGCAATCCGCCGTGAATGCTTAAACGTAATCACCCCAAACGGTATATAGCCAAGCGCGCAGGCCGCCAATATCTGTAACGCAAAAATGGAAACACACAGGTAGGCCGTGACAAATCCCAGAATTGCCAGGCCGGCGCTGTACAGTAGAAGCCTGGACACGCTCATGGTGCTGTTCACTTGGGCAATCTTGGCTTCCAGTTTGTTTGTGATCCGATATTTGTGTAGAAAAGCATCCAGCCATCCAAACTTGCTCGCCGGATTCACCTTGAGAAATTGTTCCGCCGTCGATCGGCTTGAACTGTTTCCATCTTTTGGCGACGCAATACTTATTAGCCGCCGTTCCACCGCTTTTTCGCTATGCGATGTGTCGCTAAAAATAGCCATGACTCCAAAGCACAGCAATAACATGATGAAGAATGCGAATACTAGAATCATGGTCCTCCTTCCGGCTATATTTCAACTTCATGTCCGCTCATGCCTGGGGGAACGGGAATTCCAGCGGAAATAAATTTATCCACGCACTTCGGAACGATCAATGTCGATATAAAACGTCCCTTCACCTTCCCGTTCGGGCCGATCCCTTTTTTCTCGAATAGAAAAATGTCCTGCATGCTGATGACATCGGAAAATGCTCCGGTCAATTCCGTGATATGCGTGATGCGTCGCGAGCCGTCGCTCATGCGCGAGACCTGGATAATCATGTGGACCGCTGAGGCGATCTGCGCCCGTACTGCCTTCTCCGCCAGTCGAACTTCGCTCATCATGGCCATCGTCTCCAGACGCGCCAGCGCGTCCCGCGGCGTGTTGGCGTGGATCGTTGTCAGCGATCCATCGTGGCCTGTATTCATGGCCTGCAGCATGTCCAGAGCTTCCGCTCCGCGCACCTCTCCAATCACCACACGGTCCGGGCGCATGCGCAACGCATTGATCACCAGTTCTCGCTGCCTCACTCCCCCGTGGCCCTCGATGTTGGGAGGCTTGGTCTCCAGTCGCACCACATGGTCCTGCTTCATCTGCAGCTCTGCCGAGTCTTCGATGGTGACGATCCGTTCCCGGTCGGAGATGAACCCGGAAAGTACATTCAGCAAGGTTGTCTTGCCTGCGCCCGTTCCACCCGAAACTACGATATTCAATCGGGCTTTCACCGCGCCGCGCAGCAACTCCATCATGGGAGGAGTCAGCATCTGGTTGCGCAGCAGGTCCTCCGCTTCCAGAGGGTGCCTTCCAAATCGCCGGATGGAAAGTATCGGCCCATCCACGGCCAGTGGAGGAATAATTGCATTAATGCGCGATCCGTCGGGAAGTCGCGCATCCACCATGGGCGATGTTTCGTCTACTCGGCGTCCCACCGCCGACACGATCTTGTCGATGATATGTAGTAGGTGCCGGTCATCCTGGAATGTCAGACTCGTCTTTTCCAGTACTCCGCGTCGCTCGACATAAATCGAGTTATATGTGTTCACCAGAATATCGCTTATGCTGTCGTCCTTCAGAAGAGGTTCCAGCGGTCCCAAGCCGAATACTTCGTCCACCACCTCTTGTGCAAGATGGTCCCGTTCCATGGCGCTGAGCGGAACGCCCTGCTCGGCGATGATCTGCTGGATGAGAACGAACAGTTGTTGCTGCGCGGAGACGGTCTCCTGCATCCCTGCCAGCTTGTCCAGATCGATGCGCTTGATCAGCTCCTTATGGACCGCCGTCTTGATCTGCTGCTGCACACTGTCGCCGATCATTCGAACGGCACGCCCCGCGCGCTCGTTGGATTGGCTGGAACTGTACGAAATGGCATTTGCTTCGGACATATCGGCTGCACTCTGGTCCTACGATCTAAACTTCTGCACCATCACTTCCAAAGAGAAAACTTCGACTTCTTCCCCGCCGGTTCTTCCACCGCGATGGCGCTGCCTGTTAATGCATTGGCCCATTGAATGATCTGCGCCGTAAACTCTGTCTTCTGCTTTGGGCTGATTGGTTCGCCAAGCAGTGTCGAGCGGGTCACCTCCGCATATCCGTTGGGCAGCTTGAAGGCAATCGGCAGACGAATCGCTTTTTCAATCTGCTCCACCGTCGGTGCGTGCTGTGCGGAAAATCGATTGAGGATCACTTTTACTTTTTCAATGTTGTGCTCGTCCTGCGAGAAGCTGTCCGCATACCGCGACAGGTCGCGGATCGCGGCGATCTCAGGCGTGGTCACCAGGTACAGCAGATTGGAGGCGTCGATCACCGCCAGGTTTGTCTCGTCCAGCGTAGACGGGCCATCCACAACGACATAGTCATATTCGCCGCGTAGAAAATTCAGCGTCTGCGCAATCGACTCGGGGTCCTGGGTCTGCATCCCGCCGCATACATCTGGCGACGCCAGCACCTCAAGACCGCTGGAATGGGTCGCAATGTATCCGCGCAGCAGATCGCTGTCCAGACGGCTTAGGTTCCGAACCAGCTCTTGAAAGTGGTATCGGCTGCCATCGATTCCCAGATAGATGCACGCATGGCCCAGTTGCGCATGATTGTCAATTAATAATGTTTTTTTCTGATGACATAAAACTAGATACATGGCCAGATGCACTGCCAGGGTAGTAGTTCCTACTCCGCCCTTGGCGCCGAAAAATGTCACCACCTCCCCAAGCGGCGAGTTGCGCACCTTCTTCGAGGACCACTCCTGGTAAAGCAGAGTCAACGTCCCTGTAAATGCATCTTCATCGAACTCCCCGTCGATGAATTCGTTGCATCCCGCGCGCATCGCACGCAACAAAACATCGGGGTCCCGGCTCGCCGACATGGCCACGATCGCCGTCCGGACTGTGAATATCTCCTGAATATAGGCTGCGGCGGCGGACGCCTGTTCGATGTCCTTGTCGAAGTCGATCACTGCGATGCACGCAGGCGAGGATTTTACAGCCTGGGAAAAAGGCGGCCGCCTAGCCGCTGAAATATATCCTTCGCAATCGGCGCGATGCACGGCCCAAGACATCTTCAGAACGCATTCGGCAATCTTATCCGCCAGTTTCGCGTCGAGGCTGACTGTAATCAGCGCAACGCTTATGGGTCCTGAATTGTATTGAATTGGGATCACTGCCTATTTCCTCATTGCCGTTGGTTATTTTTATTCTTATCTCTACTAAAATTGCCTTCCTATTGCCGGATAGTCGCGTTATAGCCATCCAGAATTAGTTTTTGCCGCATGGCTTCGGCGTCGGACTTACTTTCAAAGGGCCCCACTTCCAGGTGAAGAAGTGGGTCGTGTGGATCGTAATTGACTACGGCGTTATACCCACGGCGCTTCAGTTCGGCAACCATGGATTTAGCGTTTTCACTGCTGGATAGTGTCATGATCTGCACCATCGATTGCACCGCGACGCCTGCTCCCACGGACGGATTCGCATTCTGGCCTGTACCGGCTTCGCGAGCAGGCGTGGCTGGGGTGGATGGCGTAGCTGCGGGAGCCGGGTTGCTCGTGGCCGGCGGCTCCGGATTGAGCGGCGGGGCGGTTGGATCGGAGCTCCGGTTCTTTCCCAGCGACTTGTCGAAATTTTCGTTATTCAGGCTGGAAACCGGAAGCTTCGGCTGCACAGGTTCGGCGGTCTCGGTCAGCGGGTCAACCAGAGTCGGAGTAACAATGACCACCAACTCAGTCGTTGAGTGGTTGTTATTCCTCGATTTGAACAGCGCACCAAGGATAGGAATGTCGGCAGCGCCCGGGGTCTTGCTCAGCAGGTCCGTGGTCCGCTGGTCGAGCAGACCCGAGATGGCAAAGCTCTGGTCGCTGTTTAGCTCCACCTGGGTCTCGGCCCTGCGCGTGGACAGCGCGGGAACGTTGAATCCTCCGATCGTAACCGAGTTGGTGTAATCCAGTGAACTTACCTCGGGCGCCACGGTAAGTCGAATGGTTCCGTCGTCGTTGACGACCGGTGTGAACTCCAGTTTCACTCCATACTGTCGGAATTGGATCGTGACGACAGGCGTGGAGCCGGTCCCTCCTGGCTGAATGATGGGAAAGGGAAACTCCCCTCCGGATAGAAAATCCGCTTTTTGCCCACTGAGGGTCGTGATCGTCGGTTCGGCCAGGATCTGCAGAATCTGTTTGCTCTCCAGGTCCTGGATGGTCGTTCCCAGGTTCAGTTTGGAGCTATACAGCATGAAGTTCAGCGGGTTGGTCGTCGTCAGTTGGGCGATATCGCCAGCGCCTAACGGAGACGCGTTCAGCGTCGCGGTCGAGGGGTACTGCGAGGTCGTTGTGGCCGCCAGGAAGCTGGTGTTTCCCCCAGGATTGAAGAGATTGATCCCCTGCTGCTGGGCCTTGGTGCGGTCTACTTCCAGGATCCGCACCTTCAACCTCACTTGTTTCGGATGGTCGGGCGCGATGGTCAGCGCATTCGCTACTTCTTTGCTGTACAGCCCTGCCAACTTGAGCGCGGCGTCGGCAAGCTCGGCGCTGCCCACACGGCCGCTCAGTGTGATCCGGTCTCCGTTTCCCTCGACGTTCACGGTATCGCCGTGCATCGCCTCCGACATGGCTACGCGCAACCCGGCAACATCCAGGTCGGATGAGACCACATAGGACTGCGTCTGCCCAGTTTCGTCCATTAGAACCAGCGAGCTGATTCCCGAGGCCATCGCGGTCACTACGATCTGGTTCGGACTAAGCGTCACCGAGTTGAGGATGCTCGGGTCGGCCACATACACGCGGCGCAGGCGAAACCGTGTGTTGAGAAACAACGAGTGTCCCACTACAACATGCAGCAATTCAGCCCCCGACGTGACCCGGCTGATGTTCCCCGATGCGCCAGACACGGATGCCGCGCCCAGGTTGGAGATGGTCACTGCCTCTGCGGCCGTCGCTGCCTGCGCCGGGCATGCCGCACACATCGCTGCGCTCATCAGGGCCATTGCCGCCGCCGCAAGACCCGTTCGCGCAATCGGGGATGCCCGCTTTTCTCTGTTTGTGCTCATCTCAAATCTCATTGGAAATCGTCCATCCTCTGGGTTTTGCCCAGGATGGTCTCAACGGTATAAGTCTTCGCTACAAGCGGTTCAGGCGCTTTGGGAGCTTTTTTTGCCTTCTCCGCCGTCGGGGCGATTCCCGGCAGTCCGGCAAGCTGCGCTGGTGGCCCCTTGTACTCCTCACGGTCAACCCCGTTCCTCAGTGAAAAATGGATCGATCCCTGGTTGCTCGCCAGCACCACGCGTTCCGCATCTTGCGGCTTCACCAGAATCGTGACTTCCGTCGCGTTGGAGGCTTTGCCTTCGGGATCGGGCTCCGTCTTTTGCCCGGCCGCCAATACCACCGCGTCCTGCAGCACCGTGAACGTCATCGGGTCCGGAGCATTGCCCGTATGCAGCGTCACCAGCACGTCGACGTGTGTGCCGGGAAGAAGAAAACCTGCAACCCCCACCACCTCGTCGCTACGCAGCGAGATGGCACGCATCCCATTCGGGATCCTCCCCGTGATGCCGCTGCCCGGTGTGGACAACTGCCGTTCCAGTATCGGTTCCCCTTCCGCCAGGGGATACAGAACAGTGCGCCCAATCAGGGCCACGGGACTGGTGAATGCGCCGGTCAGCGGCACCGATGCCGGCCAGTCGATCATATGCAGGTTGTTCGGGTCGATCACCTGGCCGGCCTGCAGGTTCACCCCTGCCGCCACATACTGGTTCTTCGCCGGCGGTGGCGTAGCTGCCCGGTTCTTCGAGAACCGTGCGCTCAGCCACAACGTGAATACACCGGAGATCAGCAGCGCGATGATAAAGGCTGAGGTGAGTCGACGATTCATTCCTCTTCACCCCTAGGTCGCAACCTGGATGTACAGCGTTAAAACGCATCCGCCGGCGATGGCCAATGCGTATGGCAGTCTCAGGGTGCGGACATTCGAGAGGTTGAGGTCCGGATGCGGTTGCAGCCCCTTATGCCGGTGGTGCGTGATCAGTTCTCCCACGTTCAGAATCGTCTCTTGCAGCCGTCCCCGCATCAGCGCCAGCCCCAGCGCCATCACGCCTCCGGCGATGGCCGTCAGAATCAGAATGGTTGCGATGTGCGTCAGGCCCGCGATGCACCCCACCGCCGTGATCAACTTGACGTCTCCCGCGCCCATGCCGCCGGCAACATAGAAAACCACAAACACCAGCCCGCATATCGTCCCCGCGGCCAGCGCAAGAAGCATCTGCTTCCATCCGCCCAGAGCCAGGTGCATGCCTGCTCCAAGCAGGAAGGCCGGAAAGGTCACAAAGTTGGGAACGCGACGGCTCTTCACGTCGTAGACCGAGCCCACAAGGGCGCAGGCGGTGGCGATTGCCGGATAGATCGTCTCCGATTGAAGGTGTGTCATCGCACGTTCCTGAATCAGACCGGGGAGGGTCGAGCGTACCTTGATAATCCGTGTTGGAGATGCGCCGGCGGTCTTGCCAAATTTGCCATCCCTGGGTGCCGTGCTTCCCCGGCGCATTCTCTGTTGTCGTGCCTGCGTTTCCCTAAGCTAAATTCCAGAGTCGCTCAGGCTTCATTCTTATTAAGCGGTGGCATTGGTCAGTTGGCTGCCAACGCTGTTGAAGGTGTTCGTGATGGTATTGGCGAGGCTGCTGATCGAAGCCACCGCGCCCAGTGCCACCAACGCCGCGACCAACGCGTACTCAATCAAATCCTGGCCCGAATCCTCTGTCATCAGGTTCCTAAGAAGCTGCTTCATTTTTTTTATCTCCCCTTTGTTTATTTGTTTGTCGAAACGTACGGCCTGTACGTATGGCGCCAGTCGCTGGAAAACGTCGTTGCGGCTATCCGGTGACAACACCCGCCTGGTAGAAAGCAGTTTATGGGAGCGCTGACGTCGCCCGCTCACATCAGCTATGGCAAATTACGCTGTGGCATTGGTGAGCGAGCTGCCAACGCCGTTGTAGGTATTCTTCAGGGTATTGTCGAGTCCGCTTATCGCAGCCACGGAGCCGAGCCCTACCAAGGCTGCAACCAGCGCGTACTCAATCAGGTCCTGACCCGATTCCTCCTTCATCGCGTTATGCAAAAGCTGCTTGATGTTCTTCACGGTTTTGTCCTTTCTATTCGATTTCCGTCGAACTGGCCGCCTGCGCGTGCGGCGCCAATCGCAGGCCAACTCGGTCGTGCCAATCCGGCGACAGGACCTCTTTGCTGCATAGCTGCTAGTCTGAGCGCTGACGTCGGACGCTCACACCGGCTTGCTTCCGATTACGCGGTAGCGTTCGTCAGTTGGCTGCCAACGCTGTTGAAGGTGTTCGATATGGTGTTCTTCAGAGTTGTGATGGAAGCGACTGCGCCCAGGCCGACCAGCGCCGCCACCAACGCGTACTCAATCAGGTCCTGACCCGAATCTTCTGTCGTCAGGTTCTTCAGAAGCTGCTTCATATTCTTCATCTTTGATTCTCCTCGTTCGATTTCCGCGGTACTCCGGTCGTGCGAGTCCCCGGGGATAACGCGAGACTAGGACGGGGAATCAAGATTAGAAATACCCAAGAAGTGTCATGGAGTACCACTAAAGTTCATCTCATATTTCCATATTTTGTTGTTTCTAAATGACTTATCCATCTCATCCTGAAGGGTCGCCGATCTCTGCGCTTCCCACGTGAAATATCCCGGTTCGGCGGCCCGCATAGCTCCCTTCCCCACGGCAACAGGCCGCCGAGAGGAATCGGATGGTTGGAGGGGGAACGCTGCAAGCGCTGAGACTCAGCGGCGGCTGGCATTTTCATGGCTTGCGCGCGGCAATGCGTGGCAAGGCGCGGTGAATTAAGTCCATGCCTTGGCGATAGAATTCCTTCGCGCTGACGAGGACGCCCTCTATTGAATGATCGTCATCTCGGACGTGCTCTTCAGAGTGATGGAATTCTTGGGCACCAGCGGCATGGTGATCGTAAAGACATAGGTGATCTGGACCACCACACAGTCGCTCACACTATTCGTTCCTACCCCGCCGGCCGGTGTCTTATAAGAGGTAGCAACACTCATTGTGCCGCCCGCCAGATTGGGCCAGCCAAGCCCCGACACATAACTGTTGACCTGCGCCGCGGTGGCCGTGCATGACCCTCCGCTGGAGTTTGTGCAGGTCGAGCTGAGTAGCATGGCATAGCGGCTCCCTTCCCGCGCGCACTCGCTGATCATGTCGTACGAGTAAAACACCAGGCACAGTTCCATGAAGCAGAAGAGCAATGCGAACAGGACTGGCAGGCTCACCGCCGACTCAATCAGTGCCTGTCCATCCTCGTACGCCTGCCGCCGGCTTGCTCGCTCGATCGCCATGGCTATTGCTCCACTAACAGCACGGACGTGCCGCCCAGGCTGAATGTCTTCGCCAGTCCAGGGCAATCGATGGGGGGTGTCGCCGTGGCGCTGGCAGCCACCTGAATAAACTCCACCGCGTGGTTGCCCGTGCCGCTGCACTTCGCCGCAGCCTGCGCCAGGCTATAGCTGGCGGTACTGTATTGGGTCCCGCCCGCCGCATGTGAGCAGGCATAGTAGGTGCTTGGTGTCACCGTCAGCTTGCTTCCAAAATCGGGCGCTTCGGCCTGCGCCGCCGTCGTTATTCCAGAGCTGCTCGCTGCGTCGGTTGCGTTCTGCATCCCATACAGGGCGCCTGCATTCGCTGCATTCGCTATCTCAACCGAGTAGTAGACCACATAGCCCATCTCCACCGTTCCCAGCAGCAGCGGTATGCCAAGCAGCGAAAACACCAGCGCCAGCTCAAGCATGGCGTTCCCGCTCTCGCCGCCGAGGCGCCTGCAACGCGCCCGCATGTGTCTCCACGGTCTCCGCATAGATCCAGCTCCGGCTTGGCTCATCGCTCTACTCTCTCACTGCACTAACTTGGGATTGGACGAGTAGAGCGACAGGCTCCCCTCATTCGTATCCAGAATCGCCTTCACCGTCGCGCCGCCGGTTAGGCTCAACGAACTCGCGTTGATTCCTCCCTCCATCACCGTCGAGCCGCTGCCACCGCTGATCGTGATGGCCGCCGAGGGCGCGATAATGGCACCATTCATGTACGATTGCGACCCGCCGGTAAACGTTATCGCCGACGTATCGTTCGGGTCCTGGAAGATCAGCACCCCGTCGTAGGTTCCCACAACCGGGGCAGGTCCTCCCCCGCTCTCCGTCGCTCCTCCCGACACCAGATTCACATTCACCCCGCCGTCCAACACCAGTGATGCCGTCCCTGTCAGGTAGAAGAAGACACCGTTGCCCCCATAATTCGGGTTTCCCGTAAAGTGCAGTTCTCCATTATTGATGACATAAATCCCCGGGTTCAGTGTGCAGGTCGAGCCGTTCGCCCCCACCGTTAACGCCTTGTAGCAGATCGTGCTGTTGGCATTGGCTGGACCAAAGGTGTACGTGCCGTAACTGCCTCCGGGGTTCGCCAGGCAATTCGCCGGATTGAAGCTGGGCGCCGCAGGCAGCGTCGGAGTGCAGCTCGTGCTCACCCCCTGCACGATGTCGGCTGTTGGCACGTTGATGGTGTCGCCGCTGCCGGTGATGTTGTTCGGGTACCATCCGGTCGATGCGCCGCCCAGCGAGGACGCATTCAGCGTCGAGCCGCCGCTCATTCGGATCGAACTCGAACTCGATGAGTTGTCGAACACCCCGCAGCCCGGTGCATTCAGAGTCGATCCGCCCGTAATACTGAAGTTGCCCGTCACGCACACGCACGTCTGACTGGAGATTCCACCCCCCGCAATCGCTGTGGACGAAACCGGCACCGTCGTCATGCCATGAGAGAACGCACCCAGAAAGTAGGTATGGATCGGCATACTGACCGTTGCCTGCACATAGCTGCCTGTGAAATTTCCCGTCGCCGGTGTCGTCAGCGTGACCGTGGCGGGATTGACCGCCAGTGTCGTGTCGAAGCCATTCAGCTTGGCCATCGCATTCGCCATGGCCTGTTCATTCGCCGCATTGTTGCTGCCAACCTCTTCCGCGGCAGCCACCGCGGCCGCTTCGGCGGCTGACTGCGCCATTCTCTTCGCGCGAAACAGCACTCCAACATCCAGCGCGAACGCAACGAAGCCAAGCGCAAGCAGACCCAGGAAGAACGCAACGTAGATCACCGTCTGTCCGCGTTCGTCTCGCAGATGATGCCTCGTTCTTTCGCCGCGTTCGTTTCGAAAAGACTTCATCGTTCCCTCGTCTTGAGGATCGAATCCAAACTCCGCATGGCTCTACTCCTCTGCGTTTGCTTGAGCTCCGGCAGGGCGCGGCCAGACGCCGCTGGCCTCGCGGTCCTGTCGCTTCTGCATGGATGCGCTGCGGCGCGCGAAGCCCCACAGACTTTATCGTGCGTTTGGCAGCGGAGGGAGACACCTTCCGGAAAGAAATCCCGGCCCTTGCTCAGTTTGGGACTCACCTCGGCCTGCACGGAATCCATCGCAACGGCGCGGCTTGTCCTTTTTTCTTCGCACGCAGTATGGGGCTTCAGCCCCGGGCCTTCTCTTCGCAGCGGCAAGCATCCCTTTTCCGCAGCCTGTTCAACCGCGCGGGATCGTTCCTCATGGTGCGTCTCCCTGCCCTAGGTTAACCACCTGGTTAATAGCACGAAAATGGGATTATCTTGCCATATACCCCTCCGTAAGATGCCCGTAGACGAGGTTGTACGCTTGCGACTAAGTAATCAACCCGCGCCCGCCACAGTGGGTCACACAAATCAATCCCTTGAAAAACGCATCCGCGCCTGCCTTCGCCTCGGCCACGAGGATGGCAACTCGCTCATCGAGTTCGCGCTCTGCCTGCCGCCGCTCTTTATCCTTCTTACCGGCACGGTCGCCCTGGGAATCGCCTTCATCAACTATGGTCTGTTGAGCAATGCGGTCAGTGTTGCCGCCCAGCAACTCTCCATCAGCAGGGGGCAGCTCGCCTCCCCCAACTACGATCCCTGCGCCCTGGTGGTCTCCTATGTGGAATCGTCGGCCGCCAGCCTCAACCCGGCGAACCTTACCTTCTCCACCGTCATCAATGGAACCACTTATTCCGGTACATCCTGTTCCAGTTCCTCGCAGTCCAGCGGGGCGGCGGGAGCTCTGTTGGGGGCCCAGGGAAAACCCCTCGCCGTCACCGTCACCTATCCCTGCGACCTCTCGGCCAAGCTATACGGAACGAATTCCTATCTCAATTGCACCCTCACTGCAACCATGTCGGAGGTTGTCCAATGAAACGGAACATCCCTTCTTTAATTACCCGCCTGTACATCGACCAGTCGGGACAGATGCTCCCAGTCATGACGTTCATTGTGATTGGTCTTTTGGCGGTAGTCGCGTTGTCGCTCAGCGTTGGCCTCGTCTATTCAGAGTATCGCGAGCTTCAGGCTGCCACCAATGCGTCGGCCCTGGCCGGAGCGCAGCAACTCCCCAACGCCACTGCAACTGCCGCGGCGACTTCATTCAGCTCCGTCGCCGGCAGCAACAACAGCTTCGGCAATCTCAAAAACGTGACCATGGTTGCCGGCTGGCCCAAGCTGGAGTGCCTCACCACCTTGTCCAACGCGGGCATGGCCTGTGCCGCTCCCGCCAACGCAAACGCCATCCAGGTCAAGCAGCAGGTCACCGTGCCCATTCTCTTCGCCGGGCTCTTCGGCGGTAGCGTGAATACCACCCTCACCGCCACCGCCACCGCTTCCATGAGAGGGGCCTCGGTCGCCCCATACAACGTCGCCGTCATCGTCGACGCCACGCAATCCATGAACGATACCGATTCCGACAGCCAATGCAGCACCACCAGAATTGCCTGCGCCTTGCAAGGCATCCGCGTTCTCATCCAGGCACTCGCTCCCTGCAGCGCAGCACTCACAAATTGCGGCACCGTCACCAGCGGCGCCTACGGCAGCGGAAACGTAGCCAACTCGGTGGACAGGGTCTCCCTCTTCTCCTTTCCCAACATGACCACCACCTCCGCACCCGACGACTACGGATGCAGCGGCACCAAGCCCACAAAAGAGCCTTACACCTTCCCCCCGGCCGGAGCGTCGTCCTATACGCCCTTGGGATCGCCTGCCGCTACCTATGAGTTCGTGGGTTTCTCCAGCGATTACAAGGTCTCCGACACGGCGGCTTCCTTGAACACCGCCTCCAACTTCTCCAAGGCAGTTGGCGGAGGGGTGAGCACATGCGACCCCATGAGCGCCCCCGGCGGCGAGGGAACATACTACGCGGGAGCAATCTATGCCGCGCAGTCCGCGCTGGTCGCCGAACAGTCCGCCAATCCAGGCTCCCAGAACGTCATCATCCTCATCAGCGATGGCAACGCAGGCACCACCGATAGCGGTGCCATGGGCTCGGCGGGCAGCTCCGGCTCCTACCCATCCACCAAGAACCAGTGCGCCCAGGCGGTAACCGCCGCCCAGAATGCCGCCACGGCCAATGTTTACGGCAATGGGGCCGTTCCCACTAAGATCTATGCGGTCGCCTATGGGGCCGAGGCCTCGGGCTGCGGCACCGATAACCCTGCCATCACACCTTGCCAAACCATGCAGAAGATCGCCTCCGCGCCGCAGAACTTCTACTCCGACTACACCGCGACGGGCGGCACCAGTTCCTGCATCTCGGCCTCCCAACCCACCACCAATCTGAACCAGATCTTCCTCGACATCGCTGGCGACCTCACAGTCGCACGCCTCATCCCCAACGGCACCACCTAGCCATGCCGCAGGCGCAGCCAACCTGCGTCGCGCGGTCACCCCCGCCTTCCTTCGTCCACTCGTCTTATAAGCTCTCCCAGATCCGTTCCTTCGGCCCTGGGAGAGTTCCTGTCTGATACCATCGCTCTGTCATACCGGTATCCTTCCATCCCATGACCGAACAGCCTCCACTGTATCTCCGCGACGGCTCTTCCTCCCCTGGAGACTCGCGCGCGTGGCGCCGTTCCCTCATCATCATCCTTGGCTTCGCGTTGCTCGGCCGCCTCGTGGTCCTGCTGGATGTTGTCACGCATCACCCGCACAACTGGCTCTTCTCCCACCCCTACGAGATGGGTCTGCTGGCCAGTTCGCTCCTCCATGGCCACGGCCTCAGCTCTCCCTTCGGCGTCCCCACCGGCCCCACGGCCTTGATCGCGCCCGGCTATCCCACCCTCATTGCCGCTGTATTTTTCATCTTCGGAACTGACACCTTCGCCTCCGAGATCGCCATCATCGCCCTGCAGATTCTCATCGGTCTTTTCACCATCTGGCTCATGATGCGCATCGCACGCCAGATGCTCGATGACCGCACCGCCCTCCTCGCCGGAGCATTCTGGGCCCTCTCCCTTCCCCTGCTCTGGATACCCGTCATCTTCTGGGAGACCAGCCTCTCCGCCTGCGCCTTTCCTGCCATCATCCTGCTTGCGCTTCGCTGCCGCCGCCGTCCCGCCATCGCCGCATGGCTCCTGCTGGGGGCCTCGTCCGCCATCGTCGCCCTCATCAATCCAGCCCTCCTGCCTTCGCTCGTGGCCATCATGGCATGGGTCGCCTGGCAGACGCGCCGCATCGTCCGCATCGCCCCGCTGCTCGGCCTGCTCGCGCTGCTGCTGCTCTTTTCGCCATGGCCCATCCGTAACGCACTCCGCTTCCACGCATTTGTCCCCTTGCGCAGCACCGCCGGCTTTGAGCTGTGGATGGGAAACCGCCCCGGCGCTGACGGCTTCCTCGACGAATCGCTCTTCCCCATGTATAACCACGTCGAGCTGGCCAGTTACGTCGCCAAGGGAGAGGTCGCCTACACCCGCGATAAGTCCGCCCAGGCCTGGCAGTACATCCGCGCCCATCCCGCCGCCTTCCTCGATCTCAGCCTCCGCCGCTGCTTCCGCTTCTGGTCGGGAACCGGCAATCCGGACTCGCCCCGTCTCGATGAGTTCCACGCGTTGCTTACATCCCTGCTCGGATTCACCGGCCTTGCTCTCCTCTACCGCAACCGCAGGAAGGCCTTCGCCCTCCTCATGGCCCTTCCCCTGCTCCTCTTTCCGCTTCCCTACTACATCACCCACGCCGAGTTCCGCTACCGCCTTAATCTCGATCCGCTGCTCACCCTTCTGGCCGCCCACGCCGTCACCCAACTGGCAGCCCGATGGCCGCGCCGTCCCACGCAATCACCGCCTGAACCGGAGCGTCCTTGACATGCATCTAAGCTCAGTCGGATAAAATCAACCTCAACCCGCCCCGCTTCACTTGGCAGTCTTTGGAGTTGCATGTTGTCGCGTAATATTTGGGCCCTCCTCTCTTCCGATTTCAGCCACGGATCCACCAGTATCTTTGCCCCCGCGGGCACCCCCGCCCACTCCATCTTCAGCCTCTCGATGCTCGTCCTCGGCATCACCGCCGCAATCTTCCTTGTCGTTGCGGGGATGTTGCTTTACGCGATCGTCCGCTATCGCCATCGCACCGGCGACATCAACGCCGCCCAGGAACCTCCGCAGATCTACGGCAGCACCCAGATCGAGCTCTCCTGGACCGTCATTCCCATCCTCATCGTGGTCCTGCTCTTCCTCGCCACCACCCGCATCATCCTCTCCACCCAGAACGCGCCCAAGCCCGCCGCCGCGCTGGATGTCACCATCGTCGGCCACCAGTACTGGTGGGAATTCTCCTACCCCAAACTGGGCATCGTCACTGCTAACGAACTGCACATCCCAATCAGCGACCCCAAACATCCCACCCCCACCTACCTCACCATGACCTCGGCAGACACCGACCATAGCTTCTGGGTCCCGCGCCTCGCCGGCAAAATGGACCTGATTCCGAATCAAATTAACACCATGTGGCTCGACCCCCAGGCCCCCGGCCTCTACCTCGGCCAGTGCGCCCAGTACTGCGGCGTGCAGCACGCCAAGATGCTCCTCCGCGTCTACGCAGACACCCCCGCCGACTTCGCCGCCTGGGTCGCTCGCCAGCAAAAGCCCGCCGTCGAATCTTCCGACCCGCAAGCCGTCGCCGGCCGCGCCGTCTTCCAGCACAGCGTCTGCATCAGTTGTCACAGAGTCGCGGGAACCGTCGCCACCGGCCGCTTCGGCCCCGACCTCACCCATATCGCCAGCCGAGACACCATCGCCTCCGGCTCGCTCCCCAACACGCCCGCCAACCTGCGCGCCTTTATCGACAACCCCGCAGCCTTCAAACCCGGAGTTCTCATGCCCGCCATGCACCTCAACCCGCACGACCTAGACGCCGTCACCGCATATCTGTCCACGCTCAAATAGCGTTCGGAAGAGAATCCCTATGGCAACCCACACCCCGGCCTCCGCAGCAAGCAGTCAGATCGCCCCTCCCCGCCGCCTCGTGCTCGACATCCTGCACGACTGGGTCACCACCGTCGATCATAAAAAGCTCGGCCTCATGTATATCGGCTACGCGCTCATCTTCCTCGTCATCGCCGGCTTTCAGGCCCTGCTCATGCGCATCCAGCTCTCCATCCCCAACAACACCTTCGTCTCCCCGCAGACCTTCAACAGCCTCTTCACCATGCACGGCACCACCATGGTCTTCTTCGTGGGGATGCCCATCCTCTTCGGCTTCGGCAACTACCTTGTCCCGCTCATGATCGGCGCGCGCGACATGGCCTTCCCTCGCCTCAACGCCTTCAGCTTCTGGATCTCCGCCTTCGGCGGCTTTCTGCTCTACTTCAGTTATTTCGGAGCCAGCGGCCTCTACGGTGCGGGCAGCGCCCCAGACGTCGGATGGTTTGCCTACGCGCCGCTCACCGCGCGCGTCTTCTCTCCCGGCCACAGCACCGACTACTGGACGCTCGCCATCCTCCTCAGCGGAATCGGCAGCATCGGCACCGCGCTCAACATCGTCGCCACCACCCTCTGCATGCGCTGCCCCGGCATGAAGCTCACCCGCATGCCGCTTCTTGTCTGGCTATATCTGGTCACGTCGAGCCTGGTCTTCGTCACCATCAGCCCGCTCACTGCCGCGCAAATCATGTTGATGCTCGACCGCTACGCCGGCTCCCACTTCTTCGACACCCAGGCAGGCGGCTCCGCTGTCCTATGGATGCACTTCTTCTGGATCTTCGGACATCCCGAGGTCTACATCCTCGTTTTGCCCGCCTTCGCCTTCGCCAACGAGATCATCCCTGTCTTCTCCCGCAAGGCCATCTTCGGCTATCCCGCCATGGTCGCTGCATCCGTCGGCATCGGATTCATCAGCCTCAGCGTCTGGGCCCACCACATGTTCACTGTTGGCCTCGGCCCCGGCGCCAACACCTTCTTCACCCTCGCCACCATGGTCATATCCGTCCCCACCGGCATCAAGCTCTTCAACTGGCTGGCCACCATCTGGGGCGGCAAGGTCCACTTCACTGCCTCCATGATGTTCGCCATCGGTTTCCTATTCCAGTTCCTCATCGCCGGCCTCACCGGCATCATGCTCTCGGTCGCGCCCTTCGACTGGCAGCTCGGCAGCTCCTACTTCGTCGTCGCCCACTTCCACTACGTCCTGGTCGGCGCAATCCTCTTCATGATCTTCTCCGCCTTCTACTACTGGTACCCCAAAATGTCCGGCCGCATGTTGAGCGAGCGCCTCGGCAAGTGGCACTTCTGGATATTCCTCATCGGATTCCATCTCACCTTCGACTTCATGCACATTCCCGGCCTCCTTGGTATGCCGCGCCGCATCTATACTTACGAGGCCGACCGCGGCTGGATGATTTGGAACCTCATCGTCTCCAGCGGCGCCGTCTTCCAGGCCGCCGGGACCCTGCTCTTTGTCTACAACATGGTCTGGTCATACTTCAAAGGCCCCATCGCCGGCCCCGATCCCTGGGACGCCTGGACCCTCGAGTGGTCCACGCCCTCCCCGCCACCCGAATATAACTTCGCCGTCATCCCCACCGTCGACAGCCGCCGTCCCCTCTGGGACATCAAGCATCCCGACGATCCCGACAGCCGCTACGAATAGAGAGGACCCCGCACTTTGAGTCAAGCCGCCGTCATTCCGCAAACCACCCCCTGGGTCCTGCCCTCGCGCGGAGTCGTTGGCATGGCCTGCCTCATCATCGCCGAGTCCGCCATCTTCACCATCTTCGTCGTCGCCTACCTCTACTACCTGGGCAAGGACCTTACCGGTCCCACCCCGCGCCAGGTCCTCGACCTTCCCATCTTCACCTCCATCTGCCTGCTCTCCAGCAGCCTCTCCGTCCATCTCGCCGTCTCCGCGCTGCACAACGCGAAGCGCGGCCTCTGCTCTCTCTGGCTCGCCGTCACCGTCCTGCTCGGCAGCATCTTCCTCGGCGGTACCGCGCACGAATGGTACAAACTGATCTACCATGATGGCCTCACCTTGCAAACCAATCTCTTCGGCACCACCTTCTACTCGCTGGTCGGGCTGCACGCAACCCACGTCCTCGTCGGCCTCATCATGCTCTCGCTCGCATTGATCTTCTCCCTCAACGGCTCCATGACCGCCAAACACACCAGCCGTCTGGAAGTCCTCTCCCTCTACTGGCACTTCGTCGACGCTGTTTGGGTCGTCGTCTTCACCGTCGTCTACGTCCTCGGCAGATAATTCACCCCACGAAAGGAGCCCGATGCACAACCATCGCCCCGACCCCAACACCATCCAGCTACCCCGCCCCACCGCATGGCCCATGGTCCTTGCCCTCGGCCTGTCGCTGATTTTGGCTGGAATGGTGACCAGCCTAGCGGTCGGCATCCTTGGGCTCCTGCTCACTATCGCCGGCATCGTCGGCTGGTTCCGTCAGGTGTTACCACACGAGGCCCATGTCTTCGTCCCCATCTGCGCCGATCAGGTCGAAATCGCCAGCCTCCGCACTCTCATCCAGCATCCTCCGCACGCCGCCAGCGAGTCGCCGCGCAAAATTCTCCCCGTCGAAACCTTCCTCATCAGCAACGGCATCAAGGGCGGCATCGCCGGCGGAACGGCGATGGTTGTCCCCGCCACCATCTTCAGCCTGCTCAAGTATCACAGTCTTTGGTACTCGGTGAACCTGTTGGCGGCGGGCGGCTTCGTCAGTTGGTCGGGGGCCAGCAACGCATTCCTCAGCCAGTTCCATCTTGAGGGAGTGATCGCAGGCTTCCTCATCCAGGGCTTTGTTTCTCTGCTGGTTGGCCTTCTCTATGGAGCCATGCTGCCTATGTTCCCCAGGTATCCCATCTTCACCGCGGGCTTCATGGTGCCGCTGCTGTTTACAGGAATTGTGTACTCGGCACTCAGCATCGTCAGTCCGATTCTCAACGAGCGCATCGATTGGTTCTGGTTCATCCTCTCCCAGCTCGCCTTCGGTCTGGTTTGCGGCTACGTCGTCAACCTGCAAGCCAGGGTGCGCACACCCCAGTTCCAGGCCCTTCCATTCGCCATGCGCGCGGGCCTGCACGTCGACCAGGAGCAGCTCGACCACATCAATCTCGACAGCAACCCGCAATCTCCCGTCAATCCCACAGACGAGACGAACAAGGAAGACGGCCAATGAATCTGCGCTCGCTCATCCCGTCTCTTCTCGTCTGCGCCGCGGCGCTGTTTTTTGCCGGATGCAACTCCGCGCCCGGCAAGCCAGGCCCAGGCCCCGCAGTCGCCCGTCCCGACCAGCTCCTCGACTTCTCCACTCTCTACGCCCAGAACTGCGCCTCATGCCACGGAGTCAACGGACGCAACGGCGCGGCCATCTCGCTCGCCAATCCTGTCTATCTTGCCGCCGCCGGCGTTAGCAATATCCAGCGCGTCACATCCCTCGGCGTTCCCGGTACAGCAATGCCTCCCTTCGCGCGCTCAGCCGGTGGCATGTTGACCGACCGGCAGATCGCCGTCCTCTCGCAGCAGATGGTCGCGCAATGGGGCAATCCCGCCGCACTCGCCGGCGTTGCCTTGCCCTCCTATGCCAGCTCCACGCCCGGCGATCCAGCACGCGGCCAGCAGGCCTTCGCCCTCTACTGCGCACACTGCCATGGTTCAGACGCCACCGGAGGCCACGCAGACAACGGCGTCACCACCGGCTCGCTCGTCGATCCCGCATACCTCGCCCTCATCAGCGATCAGGGTCTGCGCAGCATCATCCTCGCCGGTCAGCCTGAGCAGGGCATGCCCGACTGGCGTCATCACCTCACCGGCCCCGCCGCCCGTCCCATGTCCGATCAAGAGATCGCCGACCTCGTCGCATGGCTCACATCCCATCGCATCGCAACACCCGGCCAGCCTTATCCATCGCATTCGAAGTAAGCGGAGAACCCCATGAGCGAAGATCAAATCAATCCAACCCCGCCCATCGAAGACGCATCCGTCCGCGCCGCCGCTCACTCGCGCCGAGTCTTCCTCTTCAATCTCTCCCTCGCGCTTAACGCCGCCGTCGGTGCGGTCCTCGCCGTCCCGCTCGTAGGCTACCTCCTCGGTCCCGCTCTGAAAAAATCCTCCACAACCGGCGCATGGATCGCCCTTGGCCCACTCAGCCAATTCCCTATCGGCGAAACCCGTCTCGCCAGCTTTCGCAGTCCCGTAGCCAGCTTCAACGATGGCGACACAGCCAACACCGCATGCTGGGTGCGCCGCATCGCCGAGCAGCAATTTCAGGTCTTCGCCATCAACTGCGCCCATCTCGGATGCCCTGTCCGCTGGTTCGCACAGTCGAAACTTTTTCTCTGCCCCTGTCACGGCGGAGCCTACTACGAGGATGGCTCACGGGCCTCCGGCCCACCCGAACGCGGCCTCTTCCAGTACCACTATCAGATCGCCAACAACGCGCTCCTCATCCACGCCGGCGACATGCCCACCCTCGCAACCCAGGCCTCCTGCAAACCCAAACCATTAATCCAGATCGCCCCCGCAACCTCTGACTCCGCCGCGTCCTCATCAACCTCAGCGCCCGCAGCAACGAATGCGAGGTCCAGCCAATGGTCAGCCTGAAAGATCGCGCCATCGCTGCTTACAACTGGATCGAACTGCGCCTCGGCCTCATCCGTCCGCTCACCGATGCGGTTACCCATCCCACACCCGCCAACAGCGCAAGCTGGCTCTACGTCTTCGGGAGCGCAGCGACCGTCCTTCTCATCCTGCAAGTTGTCACCGGAATCCTTCTCGCTCTCGTCTATAGCCCCTCCGCCAACGAAGCCTGGAACAGTCTCGGCCTGCTCAACCACTCCGTCCCTCTCGGCTGGTATCTGCGCGCCCTGCACGGCTGGGGTTCCGACTTTATGATCGCCATCGTGCTTCTGCACATGGTACAGGTCTTTCTCTTCGGGGCCTACAAATTCCCCCGCGAACTCACCTGGATCGTCGGCGTCGGCCTGCTTCTGCTCACCCTCGCCATGGCCTTCACCGGCCAGGTCATGCGCTTCGATCAGGACTCCTACTGGGGCCTCGGAATCGGCGCTTCCATCTTCAGCCGAGTCCCGTTCATCGGCGCGCCTCTCGTCCATCTGCTGCTGGGCGGTCCCATCCTCGGCGGCGCAACACTCTCCCGATTCTTCACCCTGCACGTCTTCATCATCCCCGGCCTTCTCCTCTCCGCAGTCGCCGTTCACATCTGGATGGTCCTCCTCCACGGTGTCAGCGACTGGCCTATGCCCGGACGCATCGTGCGCCGCTCTACCTATCAAAAGCAATACCACGAACTCACCGCGTCCACCGGCATCCCCTTCGTTCCCGACGCCGCATGGAAGGACGCCGTCTTCGCCGCCGCAATCATTCTCTCCGTCATGGCCTGCGCCTTCTTCTTTGGCCCCATCGGCCCCAGCGGCGTGCCCGATCCCACCATCATCCAGACCGCGCCCAAGCCCGACTTCGCCTTCCTCTGGATCTACGCTGTACTCGCCTTCCTTCCCACCTCTCTCGAAACCCCGGTCATGATGGTCGCGCCCATCCTCCTCATCGCCGCTCTGATTCTTCTACCCATCTTCGCCGGCGAAGGCGAACGTCACTGGTCGCGCCGTCCCGTCGCCGTTCTACTGATCTCCCTCATCGCCGTCACCCTTGGAATCTTCACCCACCTCGGCACCTACACTCCGTGGAGCCCCATCATGGACGCCTGGACCAGCGCACCCATTCCTCCCAATCTCCTCCTCAATCGCACTCCGCTCGAACGCCAGGGCGCGCTCGTCCTCCAGGACAAGCAGTGCCGCAACTGCCACTCCATTGCCGGCGCCGGCGGCCAGCGCGGCCCCGCGCTCGACGCCATCGCTTCGCGCATGACAGAAGACCAGATCATTCGCCAGGTCCTGCAGGGCGGCGGCAACATGCCCGCCTACGGCAACGCCCTCAACCCCTCCGAGACCAAGGCCCTCATGCGTTTCCTCATGACCCTGCGCGGCAACAACCTCGCCCCCGCCATCGACGCCTCCACCCACCTCACCCACCCCATCCCTCCCCCGCCGAAGCCCTAGCCCCATGTCCGACGCCTCCCGCGAAATCTTCGCCGATTGGTCCCTCCCCCTCGGGCTCACACTCTCCGTCATACTCCTCGCCGCTCTCTATCTGCGCGGCTGGTTCGCCATCCGCCGCACCCGCCCCACGCAGTTCAACTCTCTCCGCCTCGCGTCCTTCCTCTCCGGCCTCGCCCTCTTCTGGATCGCTACTGCATCGCCACTCGACGGGTTCGCCGACGCCCTCCTCACCGCCCACATGGTCGAGCATCTTCTCCTGATGTCGGCCATCCCCATGCTTCTTCTCTACGCCCAGCCCGTCGTCCCGCTACTGCGCGGCCTTCCCACGTTCCTCATCCGCTCGCTCGTCGGCCCGCTCCTGTGCGTCTCTGCTCTGCGCCGCCTCGCGAACTGGCTCGTCTCGCCCGCCATCGCGTGGCTTGCTATGAACCTCGCCTACCTCTGCTGGCACGTCCCCGCGGCATACAACTTCGCGCTGGAGAACGAATCCGCCCACGGCGCGGAGCATCTCTGCTTCCTCTTCACCTCGCTCCTCTTCTGGTGGACGATTCAACGCCCCTGGCCCGCCGCCCCACGCCCCAACGACTGGGGAGCCATCGTCTACCTCGCCCTCGCCGATGTAGTGATGACGCTGCTCTCAGCGTTTCTTGCCTTCTGCGACCGCCCCGTCTACAGCTTCTACGTCGACCACCCCAACCCATTCCACATCCCCGTGCTCGATGATCAGGTCCTCGGAGCCGTCACCATGTGGGTCCTCGGCTCCTTCGCCTTCCTCATCCCCGCCATGATCCTCACCGTAAAGCTGCTATCACCTTCGCGCGAGCGCATCACGAATAGAAGCTGAGTGCCAGTACTGTCGTCTCCCCAACTTCAATGCGACTCCAGTTCACAAATGCAGAGCACTCGATGATGGCGTCGTATTGCTCCCGGCATCGTTCTCGGAAATGTCTGACGTTTTTCAATTCGAGAGTCAATACAGTGCCAGGCTCACAGTGAATGCGTGACATCCCATCCTCAGGCTTGTCGAGTGACTCCATGCAATCGATCCAGGCATCCATATTCCTGCCATAGAAATCAGGAAACCCAAAGACGCGAGCGAACTCGTCGTGTAAGGACGGCCAATCATGGATATTGTCGCAGTCTACCGAGACCATTGATGTGATCAAGCTGTCCCCTTACTCCCCCACCACCAAATTCCGCAGCTCCCCAATCCTATCGATCGCAACCACCATCTCGTCGCCCGCCTTCAGCCATCGCTGCGGAGTTCGTCCCATCCCCACACCCGCCGGCGTCCCCGTGCTGATCACATCCCCCACCTGCAACGGCACAATGCTGGAAAGATACTCAATCAGCGCGGGAACCTTGTAGATCATCTGGCTCGTGTTCGCGTCCTGCAATCGCTCCCCGCCAATCGTCATCGATATCCCCAACCGGTGCGGGTCGGCGATCTCGTCCTTGCTCACCACCCACGGCCCCATTGGCGCAAACGTCGGGAAGCTCTTGCCCAGCGACCACTGCGAAGTCGCCCGTTGCACATCGCGCGCGCTCACGTCGTTCATCATCGTGTACCCGAAGACGTGCTCCTCCCACCGGCTAGCCGCAATCCGGTGCCCTGCCTTGCCGATCACCACCGCCAGCTCCGCCTCGTAGTCCACCATCGAGCTGTTCACTGGCAGCACCACCTTCGCACCCGGCCCCACCACCGCCGACGATAGCACCATAAACACCGTCGGCACATCGCGCATCTTAGTCCCAGACTCGGCCGCATGATCTGCGTAGTTCACCCCAATGCCGAAGATGCGCGGCGGATGCGGTACTGGTGCCAGCAGCCGCACATTCTCCAGCGCAATCGTCGCGCTGGAGCGAGCCATCTCAGCCTGCGCGCTCTCCGGCGCGCCCAGAAATGCAATCGCGTCCTTGACCCCATCCACACCCAGATCGACGATTCCCTGTTTCACCACCAGCCCAGGCCGCGGCCCCTTGTCCCCTTCAACAAACGTCACCAGCCTCATGCAAACGTCCTCTCCGCCACCAACGGATTCTCAGCTCGCCTGCTTCTCGTACAGCACCCGGCCAGTCTTCTCCCGCCGCATCTCTTCGCGCAGGCGTTCCAATCCGTTGTCCTTCGCCAGCCGCTCGCGCAGCGTCTCGTACGGTTCGCGCGTCTGCATCGACAGCAGCATCACCTCATGGTTCAACTCCTCGTCGCTCACCGCAACACCCTCGATCTGCGCAATGCGGTCCACAATCAGCGATGCCCGCACCTCGCGCTCCGCCGGATCCCGCTGTGCCGCGCGCAACTTCACAAAGTCCAGCTTGCGCATCTCCTCCGCCTTCATGCCCTGCTGCGCCAGTGCGCGCAAGCCTCGTTCCAGCCGCGCATCCACCCGCTGCTGCACAAGCGATTCAGGCACCGGGAAGTCATAGCGCCCGATCACCTCATCCAGCATCTTGTTCCGCGCGCCCGCCTCCAGGGCCTCGCGCTTGCGCGTACCCACCCGCTCTCGCATCAGTTTCTCGAAATCCTCCCAGCTCTCGCTGTTGCCAAGCTGCTTGGCCAGCTCCGCGTCGCGCTCCGGATACGTCTTCTTCTTGATCGCCTTCACCGTAACGTCGTAGCCCACCGTCTGTCCCGCCAGCTTTTTCTCGCCGAAATCCGCCGGATACTCCACCTCGAACTTCAGCTCCTGCCCAACCTTCGATCCACGCAGCGCATCGTTGAACGCCGTCAGCGTGTTCTTGCCGCCAATCTCGATCAGAACGTCGTCCCCGCTGATCGGCTCCTCCGCTGGAGTGGTGGAGGTTACGCCCTCCTCTGTCACCGTCTGCGCCAGCGGCTTGATCTCCCCGCGAAACTGGATCTCCGCCCAGTCCCCCTCCGCCAGCGCGCGCTCTTCTTCCACCGTCTCCACCACCGCCTGGCTCTCCAGCACATAGCCAAGCTCCGCCTCGAACTCCGCCTCCGTCAGCTCGGTCTGCGGCTTCTCCATATGCACCGTCTCATAGCCCGTCACGTCGAACTCCGGAAGCACCTCGAACGCCGCCTTGAAGCGCAGCGGCTGGCCATCCGTCAACTGCAGGTCCAGCAACTGCGGCTCCGACACCGGCTGCAGCTTTTGCTCCGTAATGGCCCTGCGGAAACGCTCCGACACCAGCGACTGCAACACCTCCTCGCGCAGCTCCCTGGCAAACTTCGTCCGCACCAGCGACTCCGGCACCTTGCCCGCACGGAAGCCCGGAATGCGCGCCAGCTTCTGGTAGCGCTTAATCACCGTCCGATAAGCCGTCGCAACCTCATCTGCCGGAGCCTCCACCGCAATCTCCCGCGTTAACAGCGGATTCAACGACGGTCCCTGCTCCTGGCTGTGATCGTGGTCGTGCTCGTGATCATGACTGTGTTCGTGATCGTGCTGCTGGCCTTCCACTGCTCCGGCCGCCAACTGTCCGTCCTCAGCCTTCTCCGCTGCCGTCTGCTCCGCAGCCGTCTCGTTTGTTCCCGTACTCTCAGTCGAATTCAAGTCAGTCCCTTCCATTCGGGCGGTCTCACCGCGTCCGTAAACGCGCGACCGCTGGCGCCCTCTTCCACTCTACGGGTCTTGTTTGGCAAGGGTCAAACCACTGTGTTCGCTCCATCGCCCCGCCAGCACCTTCCTCTAATCCGGGACCGGGTTGCCGGCCAGCGAATACAGCTCCAGCCGCACCTTCCACTGCGTCGACTGGCCCGGCTGCAGCACCACCATCCCGCTATCCTCGTCCTTCCCCCACTCCCGCCCCAGCGGATCGTCCAGGTTGAACTGGGGCCCAATCGACACATAGTCCGCATCCGCCGGAGCATCCACCCGGAACGACTTGATCGTCGGGCTGAGCGCCGTTATGCGCAATCCGTAATCGTTCGTCGGATCGCTCAACTCCGCGATCGCTGCGTTGTCCAAAAGCTCCCGGTGCAACGCCGTGAAGTTGTCCTCCAGGTCCATCCTGCCCAGGGCCACTCCGCCGCGCGCCGTATAGTCGTACGCCGTGCCTGCGACAGGCAGCAGAACTCCTGTGGGCATCCCGCTCGCCCGGTCGCGCACCTCCTCCCGCTTCTCCGCCGGAAGATGGAGCCGCAACTGTTCCCGATTTTCATCGAAGATGGCAAACCGTGGATGCCATCCGATACCCACCGGCTCGGCCACATCGCCCACATTGCGCGCCAACACCGTTATTTCGATCCACTGGCTTCCCAACAGCACGGTCACCGTCACGTCGGTCTTCGACGGCCAGTGAGCCCCAAAATCCTTCGCATGGTAAACCGCCTGCGCCTGTCCGCCATCCGGCAACCCCGTCGTCTCCGCGGAGTCCGCCGCCTCGGCCAGCATCAAACCGTCGCCCGCCACCCCTCCCGCGTCGCCCGGCAGAGTCATCGTATGCCCCCGCCAGTCTGTGCTCACCCGCCCCGCCGTCCGCGCCGCCACACCCCACATCCGCCCCGCCCACGGCGCCTCGAACGCCCCGCCCATCGCCAGGCTCTCCAACCCGTCCGCGTCCTCGCCCTTGCCCGTCATCGCGCTCGCGGCGCTCTCGATCGACGGCGAAGCCATCAGGTTCACCTCGCCCTTGCCCGGAATGTAGGCCCCGATCTGCAGCACATTCATCCCCCGGCCGGGCAGCAAAGTGACCGAAAGAAACTCCGGAATCGAGCCCCCCGTCAGCCGGATGCGCGTCAGCACAATCGCCTCCTGGCCGCCCAGCCGGGGGGCAGGAGTATCCTGCCGCTCGGTCGAGATCTTCGCCTTCAACCTGTATATCTTCCCGCGTCCCCGTTCGCGATAGGCAAAGCTCAACCCGCATACCAGCATGGCTAGAATCAGGCCCGTCACCATCCCCGAACGCATCACCCCACGGCGCCACACCCTAAGGAATAGCGATGCAAACCACCGCTCCGCCATCGCCAGATATATCCTGCTCATCCGTGGGTCTTCCAAGTTACCCGCCCTGTCTTTCTACTTGGATGTATTCTATCCACCCGTCAGCCACTTCAGTCTATCTCCCTTTGTCCGCTCATTCCCACCCCGTAATATCGCTCCGCTGCAGCGGCCCCCTGCTCCCGCACGCAACCAATCCGCCTCTCTGCGAATCTCATTCCTAGACGGGAGGGATCGTCCCGCCGAGGAGACAGCATGAGTGCTAAAGGAATCTGGATCGCGTTTGCCGTGGGCGTAGCCGCGGGTGCGACCGTCGCGCTTCTCTACGCCCCGCAACCCGGAGTCAAGACACGCCGCCAGTTGCGCAGGAACTTCGACGACGGAGTGGATTATCTCGAGGATGCCGCCTCCCACCTTAAAGAGCAGGCCGAAGCCCTCAGCAACGAGGCCCGCAAGGCCTTCAATCGCTCCAAGGGCCAGGTCGCCAATGTCGTCGAGATGGCATCCGATGCCGTCTCCGGCGTAGTCAAAGGCGTCCAGTCCATGCTCTAGCCCGCTCTACTCCGGCGGCCCTACCGTCACCACAAAGTACGCCAGCTCCGAATCCCCGGCGTTGGCGATCCAGTGCTCGTCGCCCGCGCAGCACAGCCCCACATCGCCCGCCTCCATCTTGTGCTCCACCCCGTTCAGGTAGAGCGTCGCCACGCCGCGCTGCATCAGCCATATCTCGCTGTGCAAGTGCGTCCCCACCGCCTCATGCGGAGCGCCCGCCTGCTGCACCGACTCATGCATCTCCAGGCGAATGTTGCCCGCCTTCAGCATCCCGGTCAGATACTGGTGCGACTCGTGCCCGCCCTGCATCCCGCGCCCCGCAATCGGCTTGTAGACGCCCGAAGTCAGCTCCTTCATCCCGCCCGCCGGCCTGGCCCCAGCCGCCGCTGTTGCATTCCCTTGCCCGGCGGCCTGCCCCTCAGCCTTCCCTGCAAACGTTCCCGCAATCGCCAGCAGCCCCGTCAGCATCCCCGCAAAATCCCGCCGGTTCATCCCCTCCCGGTCCATCCCACTCTCATCCATTGCAGTTCTCCTCCGTCCATCACCATAACAAACGCAGCCCGAAAGACGCACCATCCTACACTCCTCCATCTCCCGCCGTCATCTATACCCTCCCCCACAATTCGTCATTCTGGCGCAGCTCCCAGGGGTCGTCATTCTGGCGCAGCTCCCAGGGGTCGTCATTCTGGCGCAGCCGGAATCCCCGTATTTGTCCTGTTTGCTTAAAGGCGCATCGGAGTTAGACTGTCGCCATGGGAAACAAAGACAAAGGCAGGAAAGAGAAGAAGAAGCCCCCCAAACCAAAAGCTCCTCCAGCCCCGCGCCACGAGGAGTTCAGCCAGCTCACCACGCACATGATCAAGGAAACCCCCGAGAAGGGCTAGCCTGTCGCTCTCCACCTCGGCAACATCCGCCGGCCGCCAGACCCTTTTTGTCCTTGTCGCCGCCGGGTTGCTCTTCGCCCTGCAATCCTCTATCCTTAAACAGTTGCAGCAAGCGAATCTCCTCGCGGCAATGTGCGCCCGTAGCTCAGTTGGATAGAGTATTTGGCTACGAACCAAAGGGTCGGGAGTTCGAATCTCTCCGGGCGCACCATCCCCCCTTCAATTCCAAGCTCCCCATTACGGCACCAGCATGATCGGTGCCTGCCAGAATGCTCCCTTCTCTCCCGTTGGATCGAGTACCGTCACCTGGCAGTCGTATTTGCCGAGCGGCAGCTTACTCAGATCGACCGTGAAGTTGAGCGGAGCGATCTGCAGGCGCGTGTTCGGACTCGGCGATACCTCCTCCGGCTGCGTCTCGTACACCTTGGTCTGCCCTTGGTAGAAGCTCACAAACGCCATCAGCGGCTTCACCGTAGTAGGAGCAGGCGTCTGCCCCGCGGCAGGCGTCTGTCCCGCCGTTGGCGCGGGCGTCGCACCCTCATACGCCTGCAGAAATACAAACATGTTCTTGCTCTTGCTGAACACCCGCGTCACGCTGGGGATCAGCTTCTCCCCGTTCTGGATCAGCGGGTCCGCAGCCACCTCCTTGGCCTGCTCTTTTCCTTTAGAGGCGTTGTAGATGGCCTCGGTCATCGGCGTGCGCTGGCCAGAGAGCACCACGCTGCTGATCGGCACCCGCTTCGTCTCCTTGTTCAGGTTCGGAACGATGAACGTCGTCTGGAACGTGCCG
The DNA here is from genome assembly GCA_963834805.1 of uncultured Acidobacteriaceae bacterium. GTDB lineage: Bacteria > Acidobacteriota > Terriglobia > Terriglobales > Acidobacteriaceae > Edaphobacter. Next base: position 232,483 of record CAWIDB010000007.1, on the reverse strand, counting down.
ATGTGTCCCGTCGCGTCGTCGCGCGCCAACACCTTGATGGTGTACTTGCCCGGCAACAAGGTGTACCCGGTGGAGTACTCGATCGGGCGCTTGGCCAACTGCTCAGCGGTCTGGTCGCTCAACTTCGGGTTCACAAAGTCGCGGATGTTGGTCACCGTGGTCCCGCCGTAGTCGTCCTTGATCTCGCCCACAAAGTCGATCAGCGCCTGCTGCGCGCCGCGCTTCTTGGCCAGCACCAGTTCGCTGCCCGGCACCTTCAGCATGATGGGCACGAAGTACTCCGCCTTGTTCAACTGAAAATAATTGATCTCAATCGAAATCGTCAGGTCCGTCCACGGATCGCCCTGCATCAGCGCATCCTCAAGTTGCCGCTCTTTGTCCGCGGTGTTGTACTTGCCCCACTCCTTCTCCCCGAAGTACCCCTGGCGAAAGTCCAGGTTCGCCGCCATCTCCGAATTCAGCGTCACCTTCACCTTGCGGAACTTTCCGTCCACCGCCGTATTCGTCGTGTAGTAGCCAAGGATGTAGTAGTCCGATTCCGCGTGCTGTGCATTCACGATCCCCCGGTCCAGGTCGTTGTTGTCCAGCAGCGCCTTCCCCCCGGTATCGCCGGCCAGCGTATACAGCGTGTCCTGCGACTTGGCAAAGCGGCTCGTCAATGCCATCGACGAGCCCCCGGTATACATCGCCGAGCCGCCTGGAGAACCCTGGGTCGCATCGCCCAGCGGCCCCCGCGCCACCAGTCCCCGCGCATCGATCGGCCAGAACGACACCCCGGAGCGGATCGCCGCCTGCTCGGTCGCCACCAGTTGCGCCTGGTTGTCCAACCCATTCAGGTTCAGGCCGCTGGCAAAGTAGATCAGCGACTTCTTCTCATTCAGCCGTCCCAGCGCCTCTGCGGCCGTCTGCAACGCGGAAAGTTGCCGGTCCGTGGTAAAGATGTTGAACTCGCTGTCGTCCTGCCCGAAGGCCGCGCCCGTATCGGAGCTGCTGTCATCGTCCGAGGTCTCGGCGCCTTGCTGTCCTTCGCCCACCACCATCGTCTCCAGGATGCTCAACAGCCGGTTGCGGTCGGCGGTGAAGTCCTGTAGCACATCCACCGAGCTTCCCGCGTAGCGCAGGATAGCCACCAGGTCCGCCTCCGTCATCTGCGTCCGGATGAACTTCTGCGCGGCCTCCAGAGCGCGCATCTGGTCCACCGGTGGCATCGTCGTCATATCGAAGTACAGCGCCATCAACCGATGGTCCTTGTATTTGATCTCCCCAGCCGACTCCCCTGAAATCTGTGTGGTCGCCAGCCGGTTGTAGATCTTGATCTCTTCTCCGCCCGCCGGCGCCGGTCCCAGCGGTGTTGCGTCCTCCGGCAATACCTGGTGATCGAAGACGCTGATCTTTTGCGGCACTCCGTCTTCGGTGATGGTGAAGTCCTTGGCGCTCAACCCGCCAATAGCTTCACCCTTCTTGTCTTTCACCCCAACGTTCTCGATGATCAGGCGCGAGGTCACCTTGATGGTGGTTGCCTGGTCCGCCGAGCCCACCGGCTTGTTCTGTCCCGTCAACTGCGCTCCCGCAGACAAGCCGGCAACGCTCGCGGCCAGGGTAACCGCGCCAATCGTCAGAGTAGATCGCAACAGCATCGATAATGTCGTTCGCATTCTTCAGAACCTCAGGCGCATCGTAATCGACATGCTTCGCATTCCATTGGCACTGGCCGGCGCGCCGAACTGCGGGCTGCCGACCGTCGTGATCCAACTGGAATAGACAACGTGGTTCAGCACATTCGTGGCATCCAGCCGGGTCTCCAGATTGTATCGGGTGTGCAGACGGAAGGTGCGGTCCAGCGAAGCATTCAGGCTGAACTGGTTCGGCCCGGTGATCGAATCTCGCCGCGCATTGCCCCACTGGCCCACCGGCGCCTGAAACGCTGCGGAATTCAAAAACGATCCCGCGGACTTCAGATGCACAGGCCCTCCCACATAGTTCGCGCGAATGATATTGCTATATCCACTCCCAGGCAAGGTGGCAGGATCGATCGGGGTCTCCGGCAATCCGCTGGCCGCGCTGATCGTGGTCTGCACCGTCCACTCCTTGTAGGCCAGTCCCTTCCAGCCGCTCATCAGCGTCTTGCCCCCGATCCCCATGCCCGTCGTGTACTGTGCATTCGCGCTCAGCACATGGCGCTGGTCGAAGGTCGATAGTCCGCGCTGACCGCTCGGGTTCTGCCAGTCCTGCGCCACCTGGGGGCTCGCACCCGAGCCGTTCGAGGCCACCGATCCCTGGCCTCCCATCGCGTAGTCGTCATCCAGCGACTTCGAGTAGGTGTAGGTAAGGCCCGCCGCCAGCCCGCTGCGCAATCTTCGCCGCAGCGTCACCGCGCCCGCCTCGCGCGTCGAATTCCCATTCGACGTGCGATAGTAGTAGCCCGACGGCGCCGATCCATACGGACTCACAGTCAGCCCCGGTTGGTACGTGTTCACCACAAACTCCTGCACGCCCCGCGTCCCCTTGGTGCCCTTGTATTCCACCACCATCTGCAGCGACCCAGGCAGGTCGCGTTGCACCGATAGCTGCCACAACTGTGCGTAGCCAACCCGGAAGTTCGGGTCCACCGCAAACGTGTCCGGCGTGGTCGTCGAACACGGAACAGAGAATGGATTCAATATGGTAAAGTGGCACGCAGTGCTGTTGGATACGCTCAAGCTGGTCGAAAGCGGCGTCTGCTGGGTGCCGTGCTGCGTTGCCATGGCATAGGCAGTCGCCTGATACACCGATGTGTCGTTGTAGATGCCATACGACGCGCGCACCAGAAGCGACGACCCGGAGACCGGACGCCACGCAATTCCAATCCTCGGCGAGATTCCACTCCGGTCCGGCCGCAGCAACGACGCCGGATAACTTTGCCCGGTCAGCGGGCCCACTGGATTGCTCCCCAGCACCGGCTGCTCGTTGACGAATCCCGGCGCAATGTCCAGATTCACCAGTCGCCCCTGGGTCTCCGTCACCGGCGCTCCATACTCCCAGCGAACCCCTGCGTTGATGCTCAGCTCCGGGTTCACTCGGAAATTGTCGTTGGCGTAGAAATCGTAGACCGATTGGCGAAGATATTTGTCCGCATTGCCGTAGGCAATCTGGCTCGCGTCCGGCAGTCCCAGCAGAAAATCCGCCAGATCGGAGCCGGTGCCGGCGACTGCCACTGGCTCTGGCACTCCATTCACCACCTGTATCTGTATCTCCTGCGTCGCTGCGCCATTGAAATTCAGGCTCCCCCGTGGGTTCGATTGCGCCAGGTAATTGAACTCCTGCCGCCGGAAGTCCCCCCCCACCTGCACATCGTGGTTGAAGCGATACCACTGCAAAGAGCCGGAAACGGAGTTGGTCTCACTGCGGTTCCAGGTGCTGTTCGCATCCGACAATCCGGCAACGCCGCTGCTAAAGCTCAGGCTGGGCGGCCCGTAGTCGGTTCCGTCCTGCAGGTTTCCTTTAATATCCATATCCTGCGATACGTTTTCCCGGTTCGCAAAATAAGGGTTTGCCTGCGACCGCGACCGACTGAACGAATAGCTCGCGTTCAACGACAGCCGCGTCGTAAGGCGATGGTACCAACCGGCATTGGCGCCGACGTTCAGCGAGTTGTTCGAATCGTGAAAACTGAACAGGTTCTCGCTGCCCGATCGTGAGCTCTGCACGTAAAAGCTGCCATTCACGTTGTCCTTGCTGCCAATCTGTTTGTAAACCTGCGTCTGGAACACATCTGCATGGGTGCTGCTGACCAGTGGGACCTGATAGTTGTACTGCGTATTGCCCGCAACATTCGGCGCCGGATAAAAATTCAGGTTGATCAGGTTCGGCACCACTTTGCTGATGCACGCCGATGGAATCACGTTCCCCGCGAACTGCGCCGTGCCAGCATTGATGGCGCTCTGCGTCAGGCCGCTGCCAAGCAGAACACTGTCGCAGCTCGGCGATAGTGTCGCCATGTCCGATGGAACGTAGATCGCCTTTACGTTGGGCTGTTGCGACAAGTCCCCGCCCCACTCCGCCGCTGTCGGCACCAGCGCCGATTGCGTCGAATCGTTTTTGTTCTGCGTCCGCGAATAGGAAACATAAAAGTAGGGGGCGCGCACCAGCGGCAGCAGATGGGGAATCTTCAGAGGCCCGGCAAACGTCACCCCCCCCGTCATGTCGGTGTAGGACGGCTTGGCTGTGTCCAGCCCGGCAAGGGAATATTGCTTGGCGTCGAACGCCGAGTTCCTCAGGACCAGGCTCAGGCCCGTGGTGTACAGCGACCGTCCTCCGTTGCGGCTGTTGCCGAACGCCTGCGACATCGAGTACTGCGAAGTGGCCGCGTTGTTCACGCTGCCATTGATCAGAAATCCGTCATTGGCCTGCTGCGCCGTGGCGTCCTGTACAGGCTCGGCAGCCGGTTCGGGTGCGTTGGCCTCCGGCGTCTCTGCCGCCGCGCCCTTCTTTCCCGCCGCCGCAGCCGGTGCTGTGCTTGCAGTCGCGCCCGTGCTCTCCGGCCCCGCCGCGCTCGTGCTCACCGCCGTCGCTGCCTCCACCGTGACCGGCTTGGCCGCCGCACGCATCTCCTCCAGGGTCAGCAGCTTCATCGTAAACGCGCCGGCCGGCGCATTGGGCGCAACCGTCACCTCCTGCTTGATCGGCGCAAAGCCCGTCATCTCGATCTCGATCGTCCAAGTTCCGTCCGCCAGATCGGGAAACGAATAGAGGCCTTGCTCATCGGTGATCGCAACCGCCGTCTTGTTTCCCTGCGTGGCCGTCACCTTCACCGTTGTGCCCGGCACCGGCAGTCCGCCAAACGTAACTTGGCCGTGATACTCCGAAGCCATCGCCAGCCCCGCAATACTCAGCCACGCAAGCGCCCACACCAGCAGACGCTTCCTGCCCAACCCGGACCTACGCACATTCCGTTCGATCTTCACGCGCACCGTCTTTTCTTGAGCCTGTTATTCGTCTCTACGCACAAACCGTTCAGGTGGTTCCATGAGAGTTCTTTGCACAAGAAAAATCACGGTGAAAGTTAGTGTTCATTCTGTGACGTTGCCAATCCAGCTTCGTTTGCAATGATACCGAATTATCTTCGTCTTCCTTCTCATACTCGTCATTCTGGCGCAGCCAGAATCTCCGTCGTTGTCCTTGCTTTAGTTCTCCGGCGGCCGCTCAATGTGGTCCACCACAATTCCGCGAACTGTTCCTTTATCCGGCACGAGCCTCAGGCCCAGGCTTTCAACCGCAGTGAATATTGACTCCCCGGAGGGTTCATCCTCATAGGGCGCACCCTGATACCAGATCGGCAGCGTGAAGTTGTATTTTCCGGTCAGCCCGGTCTTGTCCACGACCACGCGGCCCGAACGGTTCGGCCCCGAGAGGGAATTGACTAGGTCCGCCATCGTCGCCTCCTGGCAGGTGGCCTTGTCATGCGTAAACCAGAACATTAGCTTCTCCGCGTGGACATTGCCTTGCGGGTCTTTCACTGTGTCGCCTTCCTTCCATTTCTGCATCTTCGGACCGCGCTTCGCGACAACAAGGTCGTAGATCGGGTGCTTTGCAGTGTCGGGGTGGACCTTCAGCTTCAGCGTGTCCTCCAGCAGCGCCCGCACCATCAGAGCTTTGTGCGTCAGGGACATCGCCTGCCACGCCGCTACGTCCTGCTCTGCGACCTTGGCCTGAAAGTCATATCGGTCCGAATCCACCCATTCGGGCTCGCCCGAGACAACGAAATACCCGCTGTGGCCATACGCGAACAGGAGTAGCTTTTGCATCGGCACCCCGTGAAAGGCAACGTAATCGCCATCGAGCGGAAGATCGATCTTGGGAGAGCTGACACCGCCGGGTTGATAAGGCTTGAACGACACCACATCGAATTTGATCTCTGGCGATGGCACCGCCGCATTAGTCTGCGCCGCCTTCTCCTGCACCATCGCCACCGGCATCACGCTCGCCTGCCCCAGCACCTCCGCTCCATCCACCGTCGGCTTCTCCGCTGTAGTTTGCGCTGCAACGGAAACCGCAGCATTCGCTTGCACCTCCGCAATCTCTCCCGTCGATGGCGTCTGTACCTCCGCGATCATCTCTCGCGCCGCCGCGCGGAACGGTATTGGCGCGGCATTCGCAGCAGCCAGCATCATCCTCTGCGCCGCCTCAGATTGCCCCAGCAGAATCGGCGTGGCGATCGCAATAATCCCAAATAACGCCAGCGCCACCTTCTTGCCCATGCCCAGCCGCTCCAGACGCAGCGTCATGATCTTCCGCACTCGCATCGCCAGGTCCGCCCCTGTGATTCCAGACACACACACCAGCGGCGACTCCACGCAGAACCGGCAGGCCTTCAGCAGGCTCTCCGCATAAGTTTCCGGCCTGCTGCCCATCTCCACCACCGCCTCGTCGCACGCCCGTTCGCGCTCCTCCACCATCCGCCTTTCCATCCACCACACCAGGGGATAGAACCAGAAGGCCGCCTCCACCACCATATGAAGGACCGCTGTCAGGTTGTCGCGCCGCTGCGCATGTCCCAGCTCGTGGGCCAGGATTGCCTCGATATGTTCGTCATCCAACCGCTCACTCAGCCGCTCCGGCCAGATCAGCACCGGACGGAAGATGCCAAACATCCCCGGCTCCATCAGCTTCTGCGACATCAGCAGGGGAACCTGCCTACGGACACGCAAGGACGCTCCCACTCGGCGCAACAGTTCCGCCTCACGCCCGTCCTCCATCCGCACCGCCTGCCGCAGTGTCTTCGCCACCTGCCGCCAGCGCACACTCCACACAGCCAGCACGCCCATGACGCCGCAGAGCCACAATCCGGCCACAAATTCGGGTGCCATCCTGTGCCAGCCGAAGGATCTCGCTTCTGAGACATGGGCTACGCTCACCGGCGCAATGTCCATCGGCGTCTCGGTAAACGGCTGGGCCACCGTGTCCATTGCGTAACTGACAGGCATCGCGACTACGACATGCTGCGGCTTTGGCAACAAACTCCCCAGCCCGACCAGCAGCGAAAAGGGAACCAGAAATTTCATCGATGCCGCCAGCCAAAGCCCGTACCGCACACCCGCCTGGTTCCTGCGCAATAGAAGCGTTGCCAGCCACACGACCGCGGCAAACGCGGTCGACTGCCAAAGATGGTTACCAACCGCCGGTCCTATGGAAGACAGCCATTCTGTCATAGCGCCTCGCCTCCGTCCTTCAGTCCCTTCAGCGTCTTCTCCGCGAACTCCACATCGTCCAGCGTCAGCTTGCCCGCTTCGATCAGGTGCGCCACCACCGGCCGCGACTGACCGCCAAACATTGCCAGCAGATCGTCCACCAATCGCCGCTGGGCGGCATCGCGCGAGACCGTTGCCGCGAACATATGGAAGTTGCCCACCTTCCGAGTGCGGCGCAGCACCTTCTTCGTCTCCAGGCGGTAGACCATTGTCTGGACCGTCGTATACCCTGGCCGCTTCTTCGCCGGAAACGCGTCCTGCATCTCGCGAATCGACGCCTCACCACGCCTCCAGAGGGTCTCCATGATCTGCATCTCCAATTTGCTCAGCTTCGTTCCGGCCATCTTTTATGACTCCAGTCTTTGCGTCTATGACAACTGTCTGATTAAAGTATTGACGACATGGATTGTTGTCAAGTGGAAAATGATGGCGGGCGCGGCTAATCCTCGCTCGGCCTCTCCACATGGTCGATAATCAGTTGCTGCACCGGCCCTCTTGCAGGTTCCAACTTCAGTCCAAGCTGCTTCTGCAGCGCGGTAAAGATGTCCGGGCTGCTTGGTTCGGCTGCAACGCCATCCTGCGATGGGGCCGCCGTGATCGGCTGATAGGAAAAATCCAGCTCGAAGTTGTACACCCCGGTCAGCCCCGTCTTGTCGATCACTGGCCGATCGAGGGTGTACGCGAAAACATCCGATTTTTCGAATTCCGCCATGTCCATCCGCTGAAATACAGTGAGTGGCCCATTCGGCGTGTCGCGCATTGTCATTCCTGGGCCCGTATAGGCCATGCTGGGGTCGCCGGGTGAATGGAAGTGGTAGGGGCTGACCTCGCCCGGCTTGGCCTCTGTCATCTTCAGCCCGCTCTTGGCAATCACCAGGTTGTACACCGGCATCTCAACATTCTCAAAGTGGCACACAAGCTTGAAGCGCTCCGCCAGCACCTTGCGCAACACCAGCCGCCGCCCCTCTTCGTTCAGCTTATGCCACGCGTCCACATCTTCCGCCGCCACCTTGGCCCGAATATCGTAGCGATCGGACGCATACCACTTCGGCACATCCGGATGGTCCGGCTCTCCCCATCGGTGGCCCAGGTGGTAGGCCCAGCGCACCATGTCGTCCACGGTAAAGTTATCGGCGGAGAGGCTATCGCCTTCGGGCAGCGTCCTGACGCCATAATAAGAGGACTGAGGACCGCTGGGCTTGATGGTCACCACATCGAACGCGATCCCCATCGTCGGATCGGCCGCCGCACTTGGCGCACCGGCATTCTGCACACCATCCCCACCCGGCTTTGCACTCGACTGAGAGTAAGCCATCTGCGCGGCCAGTACCACCCACACAGCCGCCAAAAACACATTTCTTCGGTTCCCATTCACTCTGAATACGACAGGCCCGTTCGTCATCTGGAGAATGCACTTTCTTGTTTCGGTGATCGGTGCGCTTCGTCTTTCCAATGCGTTTTGAAGCAACACTCACGATTGAGACGTTCAAGAAACGAAATCGATAGATTCAAATCGCATCTTTATTTCTTTTCCTTCATGGCAACACCTTATTACGATAACAATCGTATGTCAACGATATGACTCGTAGAAAACCCTGGTGGCCCGCGTACTGCATCTCGTCCGCGCCTCAATCGCAACCATCCCGCTAGTTCTCCGTCGGCATCTTCTCCGCGCTGTCCACCACCAGTTGCTCCACGGGCGCCTTGCGCGATTCCAGCTTCAGCCCCAGCTTCTCCACTGCGTCGGACACCGTCGCTCCCCCGCCGCCTGGGTCCAATGCCTCAGGAGCTGCGCTGCCGCTCGTCGCACCACCTCCGCCGCCCATGCCGGCCTGCGCGCGGGCCTGCGCAATCATGTCCGCCAACGAGAAGTCCAGTGCCACCTCGTAGTTCCCCTTCAGTCCGGTCATATCCAGCACCGGGCGTGAGCTTCCGCCGGCCGCGCCGCCCATCGACGTCATCATCTGCGTCAGCATGTCCGCCAGCGCCGCCATCGTCGTCTTGGTCGATGTCATATGCAACATCATGGTCTTGATGTCCACGCTGTACGTAATGATTCCCTTGGCTCCCATGTTCATGGTCCCTCCCATGCCACTCTTGTCCATGGTCATGCGCGCCGGCCCATCCGGAGTGTCCACCTGCATCTCGCCCGCCTTAAGCGGCACATCCAGGTCGAGCGGAGGAGCGTCCCCAGGCGACTCTTTCATCTTTGGCCCGCCCTTGCCCACCACCAGGGCCATCACAGGATGCTCCTGCGTCTCGCGATGCACCTTCAACTTGAACCGCTCCGCCAGCAGCGCCTGCAGCATCTTTGGCGCATCGTCCTTGCTGGTGCCTTCGGGCATCCGGGCTGCAATGTCGAAGCGCTGCGCGTCCGTCTTGTTCATCCAGTCCGGTCCCGTGATCTGATAATCCTTCACCTTGTACGCCACGACGATCAGCTCTTTCAGTCTCTGATAGTTGTACTCGGCCCGCAGCCCGTTCAGGTGGACGCCCCAGTTCGGCATCTTGCCCGCCTGCATATCCGCTGCCACCTTCGTCATGTCTACCGGCTCCGACGGCCGCACCGATGCCACATCGAACGTCAGATCGCTCGCCGTCGCTGCTGCGGAATTGCTCGCGGCAGATGGAATAGGTTTGCCATCGATCGTCTGTCCCTGCGCAACCGCCGCGCCTACGACCATCCACGCCACCGCTACTGGCAATATGCTCAACCTCAGTTTGCCTGCTTGTGCTTTGTCCATGACATTCCCCATCCTATTCTTGCAATACGTCTCGTAAATATATAAGTTCCACATTTAAAACCGTGCCTTGCACAATGGATACAAGATGAGAGCCAGAATGCCGCCGAACCGGATCGCATACCAGATCAAATACGGGCGGCTCATACTCATTATCAGCGTCTCCACCTGTCCCTTTCCATGGCGATACATGTCAATAGTCCGATTGCTCGAAGCGATAAGCGGTCAGCGCGACGCCACCAACGGCGCACACCACAACCAGCAATAACGGCCGCCACTGAAATTGCGTTAATTGCGTTTGCATGCTCATGGGCCAGCCCAAGCGTGACATGTCCCAAATCCGGATTGGCGGCAGCACAAAAAGGAACACCGAAATGAATTTGGCGGGAATGGCGATGAGCGCAGTTTTGGTTTTATCGCGGGTGAAGCTTCCCACCGCCAAGGTCAGTCCAATCCATGCCGCTGCTGGAACAGCGCACAAAAGGGCGTTAAAAGTTGCCTGCCGGGGTGGATATACATGGCCTGCGAGGGCGCCTGCCACCCACAACACCGACGTGGCCGCCAGCAGAATGGCAACGATCAATCCCAGAGTCAGCAGCCCCTGGGTCACGCACCATCGGTAGCGCCGGACCGGTAGACTCAAGGTCAAATGAACGGAATGCGATTCTGCGAGCGGGCCCTGAAGAGCCATGATGATGGCGAGAAGGGTGATCAAACCACCCGCGAGGGTAAACCATTCCATATCGATATAAAGCGCGTAGTTGCCAACCACCTTATTCAAATCGGCCCTGGTGCTTTCGCTTATTTTCGCGGATGAACCCGGCCCGCTCTGACTGAGAGTTTTGTTCAATCCGATATAAGACCCGATTAGCAGGAGCGCGAAAACGATCATGACACTGATACAGATATAAAAACGAAACCGCGCATCAAACCAGAGTTTCAATGTGACCATTGCTGCTCCCTCCTTGGTGCGCGACAGCGCATAAGTAGATCTCCCGCAGATTCATATCGAACATTTCAAACTGAAGTGGCTTATAGTTCTTGATCCGCTCCATGACGTTTTCCGGTTGGCTGCAGGTGCGGATCTGGACAAAACTGCCTTCCGCGGTAACTTCGGACACTTCCGGCCAGGCGCGAATTTCCGTCAGAGGCAAAGCTCCTGAGACCTGGATCAACTTATATGCGGAGCGGATTTCATCGAGTTCCCCTGTCAGTACCATGTGCCCCTGATTGATCAGGGCAATGCGGTCGCAAATCCGCTCCACTTCATCCAACCGGTGCGTGGTAAGGATCACGCTGCGCTCCCCATTGCCGATCCATCGCAGCAGCAACGACAGGATTTCTTCCACGGTTTCCGGGTCGGAACCATCGGTCGGTTCATCCGCCAGCAGCAATTCCGGATTGCGCGCCAAAACCGCGATCAGCATCAGCTTGGCGCGAGTGCCCTTGGAAAGTGTGCGAATCCTCTGCTCCGGTTTTATGCGCCAATGCTTAAGCAGTTCATCGACCTTCGCTGGACTCCAATCCGGATAGAAGCTGCCATAGACTCTCAGAAAATCGCGCACCCGCATTTCGGAATAGAGACTCTTGTCTTCGGGGATAAATGCCACGCGGCGCCGTATGGGTAGCGATTCCGCCTGTGCATCCATCCCCAATACAGTGACGCTGCCCGAGGTGGGGCGACAAATCCCCATGAGCATTTTGAGCGTGGTGCTTTTGCCGGCTCCGTTTGGTCCCAGCAGGCCAAACAGAGCGCCCGGCGGCACTTGCAAGCTGAGCCGGTCGACGGCCCAGCACGCCCCGTATTGCTTGCTGAGATATTTCAGTTCAACCATTGGACCTGCCATCGTTTTCCTCTGCTTTCGTTCCCGGTTGCCGGGAATAATGGCGCAATGACTCTTTTAATTGCTTCTGCAACTGCTCGTCGGAGACGGCAAGCAGCCTGGCCTCTGCAATCAACTGATCGAACATGGACTGAAGACGCCGCGTTTTCTCCGCGTCAATCAGTGTGGAGGACGCGAGCTTGACGTACGTGCCGCGTCCCTGCGTGTTTTCCAGAACTCCGTCCTTATGCAGATCGCGATAGGCACGCGCCACGGTGTTGGGGTTAACGACCAGATCGGCCGCCAATTGGCGCACGGTTGGCAGTTGCGTGCCCACCGGCAGGGTCCCCGACGTGACCGCGTTTTTGATCTGCCGGATTAGCTGCATGTAAATCGGTTCTCCGGATTCAGGTCGAATATGAAACATCTTTTCGAGAGTCTCCATCCACTATGTACTAATACACTAGTACAAAATGTATTAGCGTGTCAATACATTTACTCTCAATGTTTTCAATGAATTCGGATTTGGCCGAAAGGTAGGGAATAGGGTGACTGAAAGATTTGCGGCATTGCTGGTTGAACTGTTGCCGCTCGATTCACAGGATGGAGTCGAATCACAAGCACACTGAATGGAAATGTGGTTGGGCTGCCTTGAAAACTGGGGCTGTTGGTGTCCTTCGGTTGGTGCACTCATCGAGTGCCCCCTTTCTGTTGTAGCTGCGCAAGCTGCTCCCGTACGGCCTCTACAATCTCGCGGCCTGTCAGTCCGCTCAGGACTAACTGGGTCAGCGCCGTGCGCAGCGGTTTGTAGAGTTCGGCCTGGTCCATCGGATGCGGACTTCGTGACGAGATCACCGCGCCGGCCCCGTGGCGCACGGTGACGAACCCCTCGTCCTGAAGCTGCCGGTAGGCAACCGCGACCGTGTTCAGGTTCACGCCCAGATCGCTAGCCACCTGCCGCACCGATGGCAGCGTCATTCCCTCGCGCAGCTCGCCGCGTGCGATCAAGTCCTTGATCCCGTCCGTGATCTGCTGATAGATCGGTCGTTTGTCGTTGTCCTGAAGGGTTAGGAACATCGCGCTTCCTCTGTCTGCTGTATGAATACACCATACACTTTCGCCAGTCAAGAGGTTTTTTCAGGCGCCGGAGTTCCTGTCGAGACTATTACTGCATCTCGCTGAACGCCGCGTAACTATGCGGCTGGATCGTGATTGTAAAGTTCATTCGTGCCGGGCTCGTGTTCTGCCGTCCCCCTGGCCCCCTGCGCGGCGCTGCTGCCTCCCCCGCAATTGTCTCGTTGCTCTCCATATTCACGATCTTCGCAATGCCGTCCGTGATGGACACCGTCACCGTCGCCGGGTGGTCCAGGTACGACTCCACCACAAATGTATGGTTGTCGTAGGCAAACAGGCTCACCTTGTTTGGCCCCTCCATGCGCACCGGGAAATCTCCCAGCACCGCCTCCTTCAACGCCGATACCGCGCTCACCGGGTACGAATACAGATCGTTGAAGTTATCCGGAATGGTGAGAATATAAATCGTCCCCTTGGAATAATGGTCCGCCAGCAGGATCGGAAAGCTGTTCCCATTGGCCGTAGCGCTGATCACAGGCGTGCAATCGTTGGTAATGTAGTCAATCTCAGGAATAAGAATGCCCGGATTGACACTTCCCGAGCCTGTCGCAGCTCCGTACCCGCCGGGAAACTGACTCACACTCACGGTGCGTGTCGCTCGCACCGTTAGCAGGTCTTTCAGTCCCTTATCCTGTAGAGCGCGCACCAGCCCCGAGGTCAGCAGCACATTCTTTCCATCTCGAAGCTGCGTCTTGATCTTCGCAATCAGCAGTGGGTCGGCAGCAGCCTCTTCGGTCAACAACACCAGCTTCGCTTTGCTGGGAAACGTGGGCGCCATCTCGATAGGAATGCCCACCATGCCAAAGTAGTTCTGCAGGAAGTCTTCCCCCGACGAGTTATACGGCTTATAGCTTGCGATGCCGATTGGATTTCCTATTTTCCCAATAATCGGGTCTATTTCGTTTAATGCGTAACCTCCCGCGCCGGCATAGGTGGTCGACTTTCCAGGGTGCGACTGTGCATAACTATTCACAAGCTGCTGATAATCGAAGCTGGTGTGCAGGTCGCTCCATGCCTGCCTCTGTCCCGGTGCCGCATTATTCAGTAGTTCCGTCCACTTGAACAGCATCATGGTCGGCGCCTTGGCCAACATCGTGTCCCATAACTGCTCCGCGTAGCGATCGGCAGTGTGCAGCCCGCCGGTATCTACCCATCCGCCTCCGTTGCGTCCCGGCGCAATGTTCTCCAGGTAGCGCGTGATCTCGTAGCTCTGATACGGCTGCAAGTGCTGCGAGGTCCCGTCCGCCTCGCGCGTCTCATTGCCCGCCCAGACGCCGTCGAAGATGCGCGGTTCCTTCGCCAGATCGTAGCCGTTGCCCTGGAAGTGTTCATACCAGTTGGGAAATTTAATAATGACTTTAACCTTGGGATTAATCTGCTTGGCCGGGCCGACAATAAGTTCCCGCGAAGCCTGGTCCATTAAATCAACCCGGAAATCGTCCCAACTTCTGCTTCCCTTGGCCGCAATATCTGAATTGTTCTTCGTATTATTAAAATAAAAATCGTCCAGAATGATCTCGTCGAAGTGGCGAGCGGTCTTCTGCGCAAGCTTTTTCACAAATTCGCGGTCCTTGGGATCGGTATAGCAGAACGATTGAAAGTTGTTCGACTCCATCACCGTCAGCCCGATGCCCCCGGCCACTTCCACTCCGCGCTCGACAAAGAACGCCTTCACCTGCTCCAGCAACGCATCGTCCGCGGTCCGCCCGCTGCGGTAGGTCTCCAGATAAACCTTGTCTACCTTCACCTGCCCACTGATGGTCTCCCATGTGCTTTGCAGATAATTAGGGTCCTTCATCTGCTCCACCACATACTCCGGAACGTACACCGCCACTTGGAAGTTCTTATATCCTCGCGCGGTCGCTGTAGTGGGAGATGTAACAATCTGTGCGCAAAGACATATACACGGCAGTAAGACCCTCCATCGGAAACTCAACATGAAAATGTCCCTTTCAAAAACCTGCGCTCGGTCTCGAACGCTCGGAAGCATTCCAGTCCGCTATTTGTCCCAACGCGCGTCCGCCGGGCTTTCGTTGGCATCTGTATACAGTATTCCGCGCGGACGATACTCTGCCACTATGCTGTCCCTCGGTCCCCGAACCTCAAACCTTGAACTTCACAACTTGCCCCTCTGGCCTACAATGTCATTAGCCCTATGAATCTCTACATCCTGCGTCACGCCAGCGCCGGCATTAAGCGCGCCAACCCGGTCCTCGACCACAAGCGTCCCCTGGACAAGGACGGCAAGCGCCATTGTCTGCAGCTCGCCCATGTGCTCAACACCATGAAGCTCCAGTTTGACCTGATCGTCTCCAGCCCGCTGAAGCGCTCCATGCAGACCGCCTCGCTGGTGGGCACCGAAATGGGCTACGAGGCCAAGATCCTCTCCTCAGCCGCGCTTGCGCCAGACGCCACCTTCGCCCAGTTTCAGAAGCTGCTGCGCGAGTGCGCGGGCCACGAGAACCTACTGGTCGTCGGCCACAATCCCAATCTCACTGCCTTCATTGGCTCGCTTCTGGTGCCTGCCGCCACTTGTCCAGCCGCCGATCTCGACACCCGTGCCGGAGCGGCCTTAGTACGTCTGCGCAAGGGTTCGCTGGCGCGCCTGAACTTCACACGAGGCCCGGCAACGATCCACTGGCTGCTCGATCCGCGCACCGTGCGTGCGCTCTACGCCACCTCCACCACCAAGTCTCGCCGAAAGACCTCGCGGAAGTAGGCCGCCTCTTTCTTCAGCGACCACGCCTCCAGCTCCGCTCCGCCTCGTCCCGGAACCAGTTCCAGAAGCACCCGCTTGGGGTACACGTGCGCCCGCATTCGCACCGCCGCGCTGGCGCGGTCCTGGTTCAACGCCAGCGCCAGCCGCAGCAACACCACCCCACGCACAATATGCGGATGCTCCTCGATCGCAATCGTCCGCAGAATGCGGTCTACCGGGTCGGGCCGGCTCTTGCCCATGTAGCGTGCAATCGCGCTCACCACAACCCGCTGCTCCGGCGAGAACCCAAAGATCTCCGAGTTCGCCACAATATACTGCGTGTGCCTGTGATGCCCCTGGTGGTTCATGTACTTGCCCACGTCCTGCATCATGGCCGCGGCCTCCAGCCACAGCCTGTACTCCGCCGGAAGCTCATGCACCCGCGTCAGCTCGTCGTACAGTTGCACCGCATGCTCGCGTACCGGCTCCGCCTTGCGCTGGTCCACGCCGTAGCGCCGGCACACCTCCAGCACCCCCTCCCAGCGTTCGCTCTCGATCTTCCGGTGCACCGAGGCACGCAGATCGACATCGGCCAGCATCTGCGCCAGGATCCCGTCTTTCAGCCCCAGTGGCGAGTAGCGAAATCCCTTCAGCCCCATCCGCTCCAGCAGGCTGGCGTACACCTGCGCGCCGCCGATCACGATCTCCGAGCGCCGTGGCCCAATCCCAGGAATCGACGCGCGCTGGCTATTGCTCATCTTCGCCAGCCGGTCCGCCAGTCGGCGCACCTCCGCCGTCTTGGCCACGCTCGGCTTGATACGCACAAATCGCTTCGGCGCCGTCTTCCTCACCGGCAGCTTGCGGGCCAGCGCCACGCTCGCCTCGGCCAGCGCAGCCGCCGTCCCCGAGGTCGCAATCACCAGGCCCACCCTCGGACTCCCCAGCTTGCGCGCCGCCTTCCTCAGT
The DNA here is from genome assembly GCA_963834805.1 of uncultured Acidobacteriaceae bacterium. Lineage (GTDB taxonomy): Bacteria > Acidobacteriota > Terriglobia > Terriglobales > Acidobacteriaceae > Edaphobacter. The sequence continues at coordinate 215,895 of CAWIDB010000007.1, read as the reverse complement.
TCGCGGTCGATGTATTGCTTTAACCGCGCTACTTCCTCCTTCGCCGGAGGATCGCCCAGCAGAAACTCCTGCTGCAACCGCACCGCGCCCAGCGGCAGGCTCACCATCTCGCGGATGCGCCCCCCCTCCGAGTGGGTGATCTCGCAGCTCCCGCCGCCCAGGTCGATCAGCAGGCAACGCCCCTTGGCACCGGCCTCGTGCGTCACCACCCCCAGGTGGATCAGACGTCCCTCCTCCAATCCAGAGACCACCTCCACATTCCAGCCGGTCGCCGACTTCACCCACGCCGTAAACGCCGCCGCATTCCTCGCATCGCGCATCGCGCTGGTCGCTACCACACGCACCCGGTCCGCCACATGCAGTTGCACCGCCTTCTGAAACCGCTTCAGCGCGCGAATCGTATTGGCCATCGCCTCCGGCGAAATCACTCCCGTCTGGAAGACGCTCTCCCCCAGCCGCACCACCTCCCGGTCCTCATGCAGCGTCTTCAAGTGATGCTGCTCTACCGACGCTATCTTCAGCCGGACGGAGTTGGAACCAATGTCAATTGCAGCAAACGTAAGCATCCTTCAACCCTCTCCTCAAGCCTATCGCCGTCAACAACTCCTTGTCAGACCGCAAAACGAATATTCTTCTCCACCTGCCACAATACCCCAACCGCACCTTTCACCACGTATGCTGTTAGTAGAAGTAATCCACATGTCACTGACTGCCTCCGCCGAAGCCACTGCCATCGCTCGCGCCGCCACCAGCTCCCGGCACGCCCGTGTGCTCTCTCTCCTGGGCGCTCTCTGGCTCATCCTCTTCTTCGCTTCGCTCTTCACGCCGCCCGTGCTCGACGATGCCGACGGCACCCACGCCAACGCCGCCCGCCAGATGGCCCTCTCCGGCGACTGGGTCACCCTGCGCGTCAACAACGTCCGCTACCTCGAAAAAGCCCCGCTCCCCTACTGGATCGTCGCCGTCAGTCTCCGCCTCTTCGGCCTCAACGCCTTCGCCGTGCATCTGCCCCAGGCGTTCTGCGTCCTGCTCCTGATGCTGCTCGGTGTCCGCTGGGCCCGCCAGGCCTTCGGGGAACGAACCGCCCTCTACACCGGACTCGCTGTCCTCACCTCCGCCGGTATCTTCCTCTTCACCCGCATCTTCCTTCCCGACGTCCTGCTCTCCCTCCTCCTCGCCGCCGCCCTCTACTGCCTCCTCCAATCCCTCCATCCATCCCAACAAGAAACGCCCGTCATTCTGAGCGAGGCTCAGAATCTTCGTTGTTCGCCGGGTACAAATCAGGGTGCCCCATTCATGGCGCAGTCTCATCGCGACATGGGTGGGACCTATCCCTACCTCATGTGGACCGCCCTTGCTCTCGCCGTCCTCACCAAGGGTCTGGTCGCCCTCGTCTTCCTCTTCGCCGCCGCCTTCCTCTACCTCGCCCTCACCGGCGAACTGCGCAACTGGCGCCGCCTCAAACCTTTCTCCGGCGCTCTGCTCTTTCTCGCCATCGCCGCGCCCTGGCACATCCTCGCCGGCCTGCGTAACACCGGCGGCATGAATGGCCATGGCTTCTTCTGGTTCTACTTCATCAACGAGCACGTCCTGCGCTTTCTCGGCCGGCGCTTACCCGTGGACTACAACAAGCTCCCCTCGTACCTCTTCTGGAGCCTCCACCTCGTCTGGCTCTTCCCCATGACCCTCTTCATTCCCCTCGGCATCACGGCCCTGAGTCGCCGTTATTCCTGCCAGGGAAATCCGTTGCCCGGCGCCCGCATCTCCTTCCGTTTCGCCTTTGTCTTCTGGTTCGCGGCGATTGTGTTGAAGGAGCTGCTCCACCTTGACTTCGTCAACTTCATCATTATCTTTGCAGTTATTCTCTATCCGGTCTTTGAGTTCTTCAGGCGTCGCAGAGTGGCCGCGCTTCCGTTTTCTCCCTTCCTCAACCTCGACGATTCCCAGCGCGCCATGCTCCTCCTCGCCCTCTTCTCCACCCTCGTCCTCCTCTTCTTCTCCGTCTCCACCAACCAGGAGTACTACACCTTCCCCGCCTACCTTCCGCTCCTGATGCTGCTCACCGCAGCCCTCACCCGCGCCGAAGCAACGTATGACATTGCAAAATCCTCGCGCCGTTGGATCACCTTCGCACACGCCGCTTTCACCGCCATCGGAGCCGCGGTTGCCGCGGCCCTCGCCTACGGCCTGTGGACCTCGCGCCACCTCGCCTTCGTGCCCGACATCGGCGATCTCCTCGCCCATCGCGGCATCGGAGACTACACCCTCTCCATGTCCTCGCTCTTTGACCTCACCGGCCCCAGCTTCGCTGCCCTCCGCCTGCCCGCATCGCTCGCTCTGGCAGCTTTTGCCGTTGGCCCAACAGCCGCGTGGGTCCTACGCTCGCGCCGTCGCCATCTCGCCGCCTCCACCTCCATTGCGCTCACCTCCGCCGTCTTCCTCGTCGCCGCGCACATCGCCCTGGTCCGCTTCGCCCCCATGCTCTCTTCCCAGGACATGGCCGCACGCATCCAGCAGCTCGAAGCCTCCGGCGCCATCTCGCGCGACAATACTCTCCTCCTCTATGGCGACCAGGCCTACGGCTCCTCCATCCCCTTTTACTTGAATCGCCCCCTCGACCGCCCCGCACTGTTGGTCGATGGCCGTTCCTCCTCCATGCTCTTCGGCTCCACCTTCCCCGATGCGCAATCTCTCTTCCTCACACCCGCTCAGCTCCTCGCCCAGTGGGGGACCGGCCCGCGCAAACTCCTCTTCGTTCCCCTCGAGCGCCGCGACGAAGTAGACCGCCTCCTCGGCACCCACGCAATCCTCCTGAAAGAGACCTCCGGCAAGGCCCTCCTCACCGACCGGCCACTTTACGTTGATCCAGCCCGCTCGCTCCAATCCAACCTCACACCGCAGGAAGAACGCTTGTCTCAGCCGTGACCCAGACCCAGCTCCAATCCGCAAATCCATCCCCCAGCCTGGCCGCCCAGCACCCGCGCGCCAGTTGGAATCCGCGCTCCATCGCAATGATCGTCCTCGCATGGTTTGTCCTGCACATCGGCTGTCTCTTCACCCCCGGCCTGCTCGACGACGTCGACTCCATCTACATCGAGATCGCACGCTCCATGCTGCTTCGCCACGACTATGTCACCCCGTATATCGACGGCATCCGCTTCTTCGACAAGCCGCCTCTGCTGTACTGGCTGGCCGCCGGCTCCATGCACCTCTTCGGAGCATACGACTGGGCCGCCCGCCTTCCCCTCGCCCTCCTCACTCTCGCCTTGCTGCTTGCTGTCTACGCCCTCGGTCTACGCCTCTTTGCCGGAATCTCGCCCGCCAACCACCCCGACCGCGCCGCCCTCTACTCCGCACTCGCCCTCGCCACCTGCATCGGCCCCTTCCTCTATACACGCTTCTTCATCCCAGACATTTTGATCTGCCTCTGGATGACCCTTGCCGTCCACGCCTTCCTCATCGCCCTCGACCGCATCCACGTCAACCGCGAAGGCCCGGGTGCCCCATCCACGGCGCAGTTTCATCGCGACATGGGTGGGATCGTAGAGACCCGATCCGCCCTGGTTCCTTGCTTGATCTTTGCCGCCGTCACCGCCCTCAACCTCCTCACCAAGGGGATCATCGGCGTCGTCTTCCCCATCGCCTTTGTCCTGCTCTACCTCGCCCTCACCCGCCAGTTCCGCCTGCTCTTCAAGCTTCACCTCATCCCATCCACCCTTCTCTTTCTTCTGATCGCCGCCCCCTGGCACATTCTCGTCGCGCTGCGCAATCCAGCCATCGCGCTTCCCTCTGGCCTGGGTCTTCCTGCCCGCGCAGGCTGGGCCTGGTTCTATCTCTACAACGAGCACATCGCACGCTTCCTGCAGCGCCGCATCCCGCACGACTACGGACAGGTCCCCGTCTGGCTCTTCTGGCTCCTCGCCACCATCTGGCTCTTTCCCTGGACGGCCTTCCTCCCCGCCGCAATCCTCCAACACCTGCGCGATCTCCGCAGCTCAGAATTTTTCTCCAAATCCAAAAAACCGGGTGCCCCATCCATGGCGCAGCTTCATCGCGACATGGGTGGGATTGCCGCTCCCACGCCCCGCGACCGCGAAGCAGCCCTCACTCTTCTTCTATGGGCCGGCCTGGTCATGTTCTTCTTCACCTTCTCCGCCCGTCAGGAGTACTATTCCCTTCCCGCAATCCCCGCCCTCGCTCTGATGGCCGGCGGCCTCCTCGCCCGCGCCGACCGCGGCCCATCCGCTCCCGTCTCACGCAGCGCCCTGCTCGGTCACCTCTGGCTGCTCGTCCCTGTCTGCTCGCTCATCGCCGCCGTCGCGCTCTTCTTTGCCATCACCGCGCCCCACACCGACCCCCACACCGACATCGCGACCCTCCTCTCCCAGGGCGGAGATTACGACCTCTCTCTGAGCCATCTCTTCGACCTCACCGGCCGCGCCATGGGCCTCTTCCGCGCTCCGCTCATCTTCGTTGGACTCGGCAATATCGTCCTTGGCCCGCTCGCCTACCTGCTTCGCCGAAGTGGCCGCGCCTGCAATTCCAATCTCACCATCGCCGCCGCCACCGTCTGCCTCCTGCTCTCGATGCACGAGGGTCTGGTCCGCTTCTATCCCGCCCTCGGCTCCAAGGGCCTGGCGGAAGCCATCGTCGCCGAACAGACCCTCCACCCGCGCCCCTCCGACCTCATCGTCATCGATGGCGAGCTCACCGCCGGCTCCAGCCTGCTCTTCTACACCCGCCAGCCCGTGCACTTCGTCAACGGCCGCATCAACGGAACCTGGTACGGCAGCTTCTGGCCAGACACCCCCGGCGTCTTCGAAGACAACGACTCCCTCGACCGCCTCTGGGCCGGCCCGCGCCGCATCTTCCTGCTCACCTACTCGCCCGCCGCCCGCACCATAAGCCTCAGTTCCTTCGGCCCGGTCCGCACCCTCGCCTCCGCCGGCGGTAAATCCATCCTCACCAACCGCTGATCACTTCCGCTCCGCCGGCTCGAACCGTCCATCCGAGTTGAGCAGGTATGCCCCGCCGTGGTAGTGCATCTTGCTTCCCATATAGCTCGCCACCCACACCACAAACCCCAGCAGGTCCCGCAGAGGGTAGATTAGCGTAGGCTTCCCCGCCTGCTCATCCTCGATCGCCCACAGCACTACCGCCGCCATCGCCCAGCGGTTCACGCAGGTTGCCAGAAGCCACAACAGCCCCAGTAACGGATGCCCCCCAAGAATCCCCCATGCCAGCCCCAGCAGCCCGAACGGCACCGCATACGTCAGCCCCGTCCCCAGGTGTCCCGCCGGACGAGACCGTCGCGTGCTCTTCATCCACCGCAATTGGTCGCGGAACGACGCCCGCAGCCCCTGCGGCATCACCATCAACCGCATCACATAGTTCGCCATGCGGACCCCGTATCCCGCCTCCGCCAGCCTCTGTCCCAGCACAAAGTCCTCGGCATAATACTGCCCCAGGTCCTCGTATCCTCCGGCCTTCGCGAACGCTTCCCGCCGCAGCGCCATGCTCACCCCAAGCGCAAACCGCGTCCCTCCCTCGATCATGTCCGCCACCAGGACCCCGGCCGTCATCTCCACGCTCTTGCCCACCGCGTCCAGTTGCGCCGCAAACCCGCCCGACGTCCGCCCCACATACAGGCACGACGCCAGCTCACGGCTCGGATCGGCCAGCTCCTGCATCATCCGCCGCAGGTAATCCCGCGACACCCGCGCATCCGCGTCGCTCGTCACCAGAGTCTCGTACTCCGCCGCCTGCGCCAGCACTGCCAGCGACCACATCTTCGCATTGGGAAACTGCGGCTCGCCGCAGGTCAAAAACCGCGCCCGCACCGCGGGGTGCTCCGCCGCAATCCGCTGCGCCAGTTGCAAACCAGAATCCTCCGCGTGGCGCGCGCAGAACAGCAGCTCATACTCCGGATACTCCAGATCGAAGAACCGCCGCAAATTTTCCTCAAGGTCCGGCTCGCTGCCATGCAGCGGCTTCAGAACGCTCACCGGCGGCAGAAAATCCGCGGGCTCGCGCTCCTCGCGCCGCTTCCTCCGCGCAAAGCGCAGCGCCCCCGCCAGCACCAGCCCACAGTAGATCGCTGACGTCACCGTCCCCGCCAGCGCACAATAGAACAAAATCCGCAGCAACAAACTCATCGCACCGAGTTTACTACTTCCCCTTCGTCCCCTTACCCGCGCTCTTCCCGCTCACAACCGCGCCCTTCAGCGCCGCAGCCCGGCCCGGCAAAGCCACCGCCTTCCCCGCCGCTCTCTGAGGCACCATCGCCGGCCGCGGTATTGGCACCAGCCCCGCACTGGGCTGTTGCTGTTGCATCCGAGCCAGCATCTCCGTCCGCACATAGTCCACAAACCCCTGCATCTGCCGGTTCATCTCCTCCATCCGCTCCCGCATCTGCAGCACAATCGCGATCCCCGCGATGTTCACCCCCAGGTCGCGCGCCAGGTTCAAAATGAACTCCAGCCGCTCCAGGTCCTCGTCCGTATACAGCCGCGTGTTGCCCTCGCTCCGGCTGGGCAGCAGCAACCCCTCGCGCTCGTACAGCCGCAGCGTCTGCGGATGGATCTCATACATCTCCGCTACCGCCGAGATCATGTACGCGCCCTGCTTCTTCCGCTTCGTCGCCATAGCTACACCTGAAACTGAAGTTTCAGCCTTTCCTCGAACATCAAGGGAATAACCACCAAGCATTGCATCTAAAAAATAACCAAGCCCTTGAGCCCCAAGCTAGGCAACCTCAGCGGTTTGGATTTTATGTCTGTTGAGGAACTGAGAACAAGTTGATTGCTTGCTGCACTAGAAGTGTTGTGGACGCTTGCGAGGTAACCTCGGAATATGCCTGTAGGCTTGTAATCGTGGCAGCCCGAGCTGCTGCAAGCGACATGGCAATAAATTTTTTTCTTGGCGGCGGATGAATCACTGGATCTCCGTCATCATTAGGTTCATAGTGCATGAACATGCCCCTAACATTCATATGAACAGCAGCAGAGGCAACGTGGTAGAAACCTGTGTACCACGGCTCGAGACCAACTTCATCAAACATCTGACGTACTGGCTTACTATTCCAAGTCAGCCTTACACGACCTCCGCGCTTAAACCTGTCTTTAACCTCTTCGTAGTTTGCCACAATTTTCTGTCTGGCCTCGTCTGAAGACTCCTGAGCTTGCGACGATTGATGGGTTGACGAATGATCCATAAGTGCCTTAGCGGAAATCTTTGCAAATTGCAGATAATCATCGAGCTCCGACGGAAACTTAGCGAGATAAGCAGACGTTACAGCGCCTTCAAACATACATCGAGTAATGCGCAGTGCATCTATATCATGTCCGTTCAAAGCAAGTATGCTCACGCCGCCTAGCGAATCACAGATCATTCTTGTGATAGCTCGTATTGTCTTGGGCAGAGCTTCCGTCTCTTCCTGACGCAAACAAAGGTCAAGCGCGGGCATGAAAGTAGCAAGTTGATTGAAGAACAAAGGGTCAAGGCCACGAGCTGTATCCCAGAAGTCCGAGTATCCAACGCCGACAACTCGCTTCCCTTCACACATACAGTCCTCTCTACCAACTTAGAAGCCTTACACCTCGCCCAGCAGCTCCGCCCTTGGATCTTCCGGGTTCAGCTTTGCCAGCTCCCGCAATATCTCCTTCGACCGCTCGTCCTGCACATGCGGCACCACGATCCTCACCTCCACGATCTCGTCGCCGCGCATCCCTTCGCGCGACGCGCTGGGCACGCCCTTCTCCCTCAGCCTTAGCTTCTGTCCCGTCTGCGTCCCCGGCGGAATCTTCAACTGTGTCCGCCCCGTGCCCTCGTGCGAATCATGCGAATCGATCGTTGGCACGTCGATCTTCGCTCCCAGCGCAGCCTCCGTCATCGTCACCGGCACCGTCACATAAATGTCGTCCGCAACCCGCGTAAACACCGGGTGCGTCCCCACCTTCACAATCAGAAACAGATCGCCCGCCGCGCCGCCGTCCGTCCCCGCGTTCCCCTTGCCCGCCAGCCGGATCCTCTGCCCATCGCGCGTTCCCGCCTTGATGCGGAACTCCAGCGGCTCGCTCCTCACCACCACGCCCTCGCCGTTGCACGTCGGGCAGCCATGCTGCAGCTTGCCCGTTCCGCCGCATCGCGGACACTGGATGTTGAACTTCATCCGTCCGCCCATCTGCGTCACCTGGCCCGTGCCGTGGCACTCCGGGCACTCGCTGCCTCCGTTCGTGGTCGACTTGCCCTTGCACGTCGGGCACACCTCCTGCCTCTGGATCTCCAGCCGCGCCACTCCGCCGCGCACCGCCGACCAGAAGTCCACGCTCACCTGATACTCGAGATCGGTCCCCGGCCGCGGCCCGCGCGCCGTCTTGTGCCCGCCGCTGAAGATCCCGCCGAAGATGTCCTTGAAGCTTCCGCCAAACCCTCCGCCCGCCTGCTCCTGAGCTCCAGGGCGCCCATGCCCGCCGCTGCTCTGGAAGTCCGAGAAATCGAACCCTCCAAAGTCGAACGGCACCTCCTGCCCGCCGCGTCCGCCCGCGCGCGCTCCGCCCGGAAATCCGCCGCCGAATCCCCCGCCATACCCTCCCCGCGCCGCAGCCTCCGCCGCCGCCGGATCGATGTTGTCCGAATAGAACCCCACCTGGTCGTAGATCTTCCGCTTCTTCGCGTCGCTCAACACATCGTTGGCCTCGGAGATCTCCTTGAACTTCTCCTCTGCCCGCTTGTCGTTCGGGTTCACGTCCGGGTGGTACCGCCGTGCCAGCTTGCGGAAGGCCTTGCGGATCTCCTCCGCCGTCGCCCCCCGCTTCACCCCCAGCGTGCTGTAGTAGTCCTTCGTCTGTGTCGCCATCTCAAAACCCTTCTACGCCTGTAGCACTGCCTTCAACGCCCCCGTCTTTCGGTCGAGCGGCGCCGGTCTCACACTCTCGCAGATCTTCTTCTCCATCGAGTTGCGTGCGCTCTGAAGATCGTAGTGGCTCTGCAGGTTCATCCAGAACTCAGGGGTCATATGGAAGTAGCGGCCCAGCCGAAGTGCAGTGTCCGCGGTAATCCCGCGCCGTTCATTCACAATCTCGCCAACCCGCGTGGCAGAAACTCCGATGGCAATCGCAAGTGCATTGGCACTCAACCCCATCGGGACCAGAAACTCTTCGCGCAGCATCTCTCCCGGATGAATCGGCGGCAGCTTGCGGTTCGGATCTCTTGGAATAGACATCATATTCTCGCTTCTAGTTCTCCGAAGGCTCTTCAATGTGGTCGATTACAAGTACAGGTATTACAGATTTTATAGGCCGAAGCTCCAAGCCGAGCTGGTCTTTCAGCGCTGTGAATATTGAAGGGCCGGAAGCTGCTGATGAAGGGTCGGAAGCCGCCGACGAATGAGGTGCCGACGAGGTTGTCAAGGCGGGATCATCGGGCGCCCAGTCTAAGGTAAAGTTGTATTCGCAGTGCAGGGAAGTTGCGTCCACAACAGGACGGCCAAGATTGCTCTGTCCAAGCCATGCGATCAAATATGGTATGGTGACTCCCGTTGCCTCTAGGTGGCCCCGCCTGCGCATCTGTAGCAGTCCTTCTTGAGTGTGAGGGACGTCACCCTCATTGGAGGCTGTAGGGCGTACGAATTCCGTAAGCTTCAAGCCATTTGTGACTACCACTAGATTGTAAGCTGGCATGGCTCTCGATTCCCAATGGGCTTTTAATTTGAATCGATCCACCAGCAACGGCTGCAGCATTAGATAGTGCTGAGTCTCTGTCATCTTATGTAAGGCTTGCAGGTTGGACTCACTCACATTTGCTTCAATGTCAAATCTTTGTTTTTTTGCCCAACTTGGCAGATTGAGTATGAGGCTCTCGTCGGAGGGACTACCAAATCCGTAGGCTACTCGGATCAGCGTAGGGAGTGGCTCGTTCGTGTACGCTATGCCTCTGGGTGTGGGCATTAGTTTGGCACCCAGAGTATTAGGGTTACCTGGTTTTATCACCGCGACCTCAAAGACAGGTACATTGACTGGGCCATTGCTTGTTGTGGCTACGGCCTGAGCCGACAACTGATTGGGTTGCGATAGTCCCGCAAGGCTCAATACTGTTGCAAATCGAATCGTCGTCCAAAAAACACTCTGTTTATTGCGGCTGCTTCGGAAGTAGTGATCCATGATTTCTGTCCGATCTATTCACCTTGAAAAACGTAAGCCTTCAATTCACCAAAAAAGCGCAGCCGAAGCCGCGCCTTTGTTTTGAAACCCTTGCTCCAAGCTCAGCTTCCGTCTCTGCCAGCCCTTCAGTTCCACACCTTCCGTGCCTCAATCTCTTCCACCGAAATCGCCTGGTCCGGCTCCATCTGCCGCATCCGCGTCATAAACTCCTCGGCCTCTTCGCGCGTGTTGAAGATCACCCGGTTGTACAGTTGCCCGGCTCGAACCTGGTCGCACCGCCACATGGTCTCCGTCATAGCCTTCCCCCTCCAAGCATCCGATTGAGTTCCAGGTCCTGTGTCCAGCTCTTCTGTTCAGCCCTGTTCTCCGGCTTTGCTGCTCCGCCCGCAACCTCAGCATCGGCCGGTCTGCTTCGTGTTCCCACTCCTTCTTCGGTAGTTCAGACCCTTCAGCAGCACTTCAGTCCTACAGAAATTTCATCTCCACCGTTGCATGCGTCTTTTTATCTCCTCCACTGTCTCACGTTCTCGCCTCGCGCAACAGCCCAAATCGCCAATTTTTTGTGGGGAACCAGTCCATATTCCCACGCTCCTGAAAATTTCCTCGCCGGCTCTACCCTCTCTCCGCCAGCTCCTCAGTTCCACACCATCTGGATCGGCGTCGGCTCAATCTTGAAGATCATGTCCGGGGAGATTCCCGCCATCGTGCGCGCGAACTCCCGCGCAGCCTCCTCGCTGCGAAAGAGGTTCTGCTCCTTGATGCTTCCCCCAACCCACTGCTCGCACTTCCAAACCGTCAATTCCGTCATCCCACCCACCTCCGCAACGCCGTCCGCGCCTTTCCCGTTCCCTGTTCCCTGTCTCTAAAAGAGGAGCGCCCCAACCGATTCGGCCAGTGGGCCGAACTCAACCAGAGCGCCCGTCCTGCTTTTCTTCCGGATTAGATGCCGAATCGATACACCTCGATTGGCATCAATCCGCGGTTGTCATATTACTTATCGACATCCACGTACTCCGCGTCTATCACACCTTCGTCTTTTTTCTTCTCTTCCTGCGTTCCCGGCGCGCTCTCCGCCGCCGGCGCGCCCTCTGCCGGGGCCTCGGCCGCCGCCTTGTACAGCACCTCAGCCAGTTTATGGCTCGCCGTCGTCAGCTTCTCCTTGGCCCCATTCATATCGGCCACGCTCGCGTCGCCTTCCAGTGTCTTTTTTGCCTCTGCCAGCGCCGCTTCCACGTCCGCCTTGTCTGCCGACGTCACCTTTTCGCCGCCGTCCTTGATCATCTTCTCCACGTTGTACACCAGCGAGTCGAGACCGTTGCGCGCCTCCACTTTGTCCCTTTGTTCCTTGTCCTCGGCGGCGTGGGCCTCGGCGTCCTTCGCCATTCGGTCGATCTCGTCCTTGCTCAGGCCCGACGAACTCGTAATCGCGATCTTCGCGTCCTTGCCCGTCGCCTTGTCCTTCGCCGTCACATTCAAAATGCCATTCGCGTCGATGTCGAACGTCACCTCGATCTGCGGCACGCCCCGCGGCGCCAGAGGAATCCCGCCCAGCTTGAACTTGCCCAGCGTACGGTTCTGCGCCGCCATTGGCCGCTCGCCCTGCATCACATGCACTTCAACCTCGGTCTGGCTGTCCGCCGCCGTGCTGAACGTCTCCGTCTTCTTGGTCGGAATCGTCGTATTCCGCGCAATCATGCTCGTCGCCACGCCGCCCATCGTCTCAATCGACAGCGTCAGCGGAGTCACATCCAGCAGCAGCAGGTCCTTCACATCCCCCGCCAGCACGCCCGCCTGCACTGCCGCGCCAATCGCGACAACTTCGTCCGGATTCACACCCTTGTGCGGCTCCTTGCCGAACAGCTTCTTCACCAGCTCCTGGATCGCCGGCATCCTGGTCTGTCCGCCAACCAGAACCACCTCGTCGATCTTCGACGCATCCACACCCGCATCCTTCAACGCCTGCTTGCACGGCCCAACCGACTTCTGTAGCAGGTCATCCACCATCTGCTCCAGTTGTGGCCGCTTCAGCGTGCGCACCAGGTGCTTCGGCCCGCTCGCGTCCGCCGTAATGAACGGCAGGTTGATCTCACTCTCCTGCGCCGTCGACAGCTCGATCTTCGCCTTCTCCGCCGCGTCCCGCAGCCGCTGTAGCGCCATCTCGTTGCCCTTGGCGTGCAGGTCCAGCCCCGTGTCCGTCTTGAACTCGCCAATCAGCCAGTCCACAATCCGCTGGTCCAGATTGTCGCCGCCCAAGTGCGTATCGCCGTTGGTCGACTTCACCTCGATCACGCCCTCGCCGACTTCCAGAATGGAAATATCGAACGTCCCGCCGCCGAAGTCGTACACCGCAATCGTCTCGTCCTTCTTCTTATCCAGCCCATAGGCCAGCGCCGCCGCGGTCGGCTCATTCACAATCCGCTTGACGTCCAACCCGGCAATCTTGCCCGCGTCCTTGGTCGCTTGCCGCTGCGCATCGTTGAAGTACGCAGGAACCGTAATCACCGCATCGGTCACCGACCCGCCCAGGTAGTCCTCCGCCGCCTTCTTCAGCTTCTGCAGGATCATCGCCGAGATCTCCGGCGCCGTATACTCCTTGCCCTGCGCCACCACGGCCACGTTGTCGCCCTTGGCCACAACCTTGTACGGCACCATCTTCAACTCGTCGCCCACCTCGTTCAGCCGCCGCCCCATGAACCGCTTGATCGAGTAGACCGTGTTCTCCGGGTTGGTGATCGCCTGCCGCTTGGCCACCGCGCCCACCAGCCGCTCGCCGCTCTTGGTGAATGCCACAATCGACGGCGTCGTCCGTCCGCCCTCTTCATTCGGGATCACCTTAGGCTCGCCGCCCTCCATCACCGCAACGCAGCTGTTCGTCGTTCCCAGATCGATTCCAATCGTCTTTCCCATAGTCCTCTCCCAATCCTTCGGCCTTCGCCTGTATCTCGTGCTGCAACATCCCTTAATTCAGATGCCTAAAACCTTCCCTGCTCACCCAGTCTCACATATGAGTGCCTTATTGTCAATTTATATGATGCAGTAACTGTGGCCCAGGATGCACCCAGACTCGCCCCACCCCAAACCCCACCCAATTAATTCCCGTTGCCCCACCCCACGCCCCGGCGTACCATTCCGACCATGCTTTACGGGCATCGCCACTTTTTCCTGCTGCCACTCGCCGCCCTCCTCGCCTGCGGCTCTACCCCCTCCAAAACGGCCCCACTCAATCTCTCGGGCAACTGGGAGGCCGACTCAACCCAATTTATCGCCTACTCAGGGGCCCCCACACTGATTCATTTTGCCGGACCACTCCAATTCTCCAATGGCTCGGTCACCGGCACTATGTCTGCCACGATCTTAGGAGGGGTATATACGAATGGTTCGTCAGCCCCAGGCTGCGCGCCGTCCGCGCCACCCACCACCGTTACCGGTACGCTGGACGCCAATAACAACTTCACGCTGAGCGTGCCGATCGCTGGTGGCACGGCAACCCTCACAGCCATACTCTCAACCACTCCCAACGCTTCAGTCGGGGGCAGCTTTCAGATCGTTGGAGGAAGCTGCGCAGCAGGCGCCTCCACAATGTCCATCGCCCAATACACACCCGTCATTGGCACCTACGCCGGGTCGCTCTTAGTGACCAACGACCCGGTAATCACAATCCATCTGACGGCCGTCCTCAACCAATCCACCACTCCCGTCAATGGCCAGTATCCCCTCTCCGGCACAGTCACTGTGACGGGAGTATGCAATGTAACCTTTAACCTAAACGCTGACGATAGCTTTGTCGCAGGCAACTCTATGAGTGCTTCAACATCTCCTCTGCCTGTAACCTTGGGACCTATCCTAACCGGCACCACGGATCCCACCGCAGACAGAATTAGCTTTGCTTTGTTTGTCGACGTCACCCAACCCCTCAGCCCATGTGTCGGGCCCTACAGCGGCGCCCTCACCCTCCAATAGCTGGGTGCCCTATCCTTTCGCGCCTTTGTCGTTTGCGAAAGGGTGGGAGACATCAATAGGCGCCCACTCCCCAAAATTTTCTTTGCCCCCGCATCTCCTCCGGCGTACCATTCCGACCATGAACTTCGGGCCCCGTCTCCTCCTCCTCTTCCCACTCGCCGCCCTCCTCGCCTGCGGATCGTCTCCCTCCAGCCCATCTGCTCCGACCATCGGAAACTGGGGTATCTATACGACAAGTAGCAGCTCTACTCAGCCAGTTATCGGGTTTTATGGAGCGCTTCAGATTTCCAATGGATCGATCACAGGAAATATGGAAGCAGAGGTTTACAGTTCCCCATCGTGCGCGTCTATATCCCCGGTAGCGGTAAACGGAACTTTTACGTCAGCAATACACTCACAGTTTCGCTCCCTGTAGCCGGTGGTACGGCTACCATCACAGCTAACCTCGGTTCCAATCTCCAAACTCTGGTCAACGGAACCTACCAAATCGTCGGTGGCTCATGTGCCATGCCCGAGACCCCAATGACGATCGCACAATATGCTCCCATCTCAGGCACCTACACCGGGACTTTCACCGGAACTACTGGGTTGCCGGTAATAACCGGCAACTTCACGGTCACAGCCGTAATCAATCAGTCCACTACGCCCTCCGCAGGAGAATTCCAAGTCTCTGGGACCCTCACTGCCAATGGGACCTGCAGCGTCAGCGCCACCCCCATCTCTGGGTATGTCTATGGCGGGATCTTATACGCATACAACTCGGCAACAGGTATAGGGATTACGGGCCTGAGCACTCCCACCGGCTCGACCATCTCAGCCCTCTTCGGTGACTCCAACTGCTCCCTGGGTTATGGGGCCCCCCTCGCTCTCACCCGCCAGTAGCGCTCCCGCTCCCGCCGCATCGTTTCCAATTGCCCCGCATCCCCCTGCGGCGTAACATCCACTCATGCAATCCGGTCTCCGTCTTCTGTTCTTGCTGCCTCTCGCCGCGCTTGTCGCCTGCGGCTCGTCCTCGCCTTCCAAGGGCGGCGCTGCACCTGCCAGCGGCACCTATGTCCTCAGCGTCACCGCTGGGACCAGCGGCGCAACCACCTTCACCGGCGGTCTCAATATCTCCGGATCGGCCGTGTCCGGGCTCTTCCAGTTCAGCAATGCGGCTTCGGCTTGTAATGGGACTTACATTCCTGTCACCGGCACCATCGACAGCAGCAATCTGTTGACCCTCACCTCCAGCGTCTTTGCCGGCAACACCGCCACCATCACCATCCAGTTCCCGCTCATTCAGAACACCACCTACACCTCCAGCGCCAGCGGAACGGCCCAGATCGCCGCCGGATCCAGCGGGACCAACTGCGCGATCTCTTCTTCCACCATTGCCGCCCTCTACCTCGCGCCCTACACCGGCACATGGACCGGGTCCATCAACTATGAGACGGTCTCAGGCACAGCGACCCTCGTCGTAGCGGAACCCATCACCACCGGAACCACGTTCAACCTCAACGCGTCCGGCCAGTTTCCCGCCACCGGGACACTCTCCTTCTCCACTTCCACCTGCACCATCTCCTCCATCCCCCTCACCGGAGAGGTCGCCGGCTACACCCTTCAACTCAATCAGTCTGTCTCCGGTTCGCAGAATCCAATCATCGCCTCCGCCTCGGAGACCACAAACCCTGTCACCTTCAACGTTCTCATTCCAAGTTCGTCTACGGTGAACTGTCCGTCTGGCACCTACTCTGGCACCATCACCCAGTAGCCCGCACTCCCTCACCCGCACTCAGTCCGAGACTGCAGTCCCCTCAGGCGCCGTCTCTGCCCGTTTTCGCGTCAGAAAATACGCCATCAGAATCACCGATCCAGCGGCACCCACCACCGCCTCGGTTCCTGCTAGCCCGCGCGCCCCCCACTTCTCCCCGCCCCATCCGTCCAGCACAAGCATATACAGCACCGGCACATTCCCCAGCGAGTTGATGATCGAATATCGCCCGCTCCCGCTCTTTCCCGAGTGCCCAAGGAACTCCAGCACCACTGCGGTGAACATCGCATAGCCGGAGCCGATCGTGAACAGATACAGCGTCAGTCCCACATAGTAGGTCGACGGCAGCAGCGGCCCCAGCCACAGCACGCTCAGCGCCCCAGCGTTCACTAACCCCATACTCAGGTAGACCACCGGGGCACGGAACCGCGCGGGAATCAGCGTCGCCGCCAGCGACCCGCCGGCCATCAGCAGTGCTCCACCCAGTCCATTCACCCAGGCCACATGCTCTCCATTCACGCCATACTCCCGCGCCACGCCTGGAAGCAGGCCCACGGCCGCTCCGCTGGCCATCGGAAACACGATGACCAGCGCGTACGGAACGGCCCTCCAGCGCAGAAACGTCGCCTTGAACTCACCCCATATTCTGCGCATCGTCCTGCCGAACCCCGCCTCCACCACCACATCCTGCTTCGCTGTCGCCAGGGCAAACAGTGCAGGCGCCGCAATCAGCGCCCCAGCCAGCAGGCCCAGTGTCCCCTGCTTCATCCTCTCGTACAACAGCACCAGCACAAACACTGCCACAGCCCCAAACGCCAGTGACCCGCCCTGATAGAAGCTTCCCGCCACCCTGCGCGACCGCTCCACATGCAGCGTGCCCATCATGCCGCCGCAGCTCGATACCACCAGTTGACTGCAGCACGCGCCCGCAAACATCAGCACCATCGCGATGCGCGAGTCCAGGCGGCTCTCTTGGAACGCCGCCGCCATCAGCACCCCTGCGCCCACAGCCCCCAGCATCAGCCACGTCCTGCGCCGTACCAGAAAGTCGGTCACGGGACTCCACAAAAAATAGATCATCGTCGGAAGCGACAGCAGACTGATGATCTGCGAGGTCCGTCCGATTCCGATCCCTTGCTGCCGCATCAGGTACGACAGCACACCCCCCTGAATCACCCCGTTGGCAAGCACCGCCGATGGAGCAATCAGCAGTGCATACAGCCATGGACGGTCCTTACCCGTCAGCCGCTCCTTCTCCTCCGCTCCATCCGCCAGCGGATGCAACAGGGCCCCCTCGCCCACCGCCTCAATCTCATTCATCCACAAAATCTACCACGCCGCGCCTGCACTCGACTCTGCCTGCCCGCTCCTTGTGGCAAATTGCATCCCCGCGCACACCCCACTCCTCTATATCCTTAGAACTGTCGCATTACTCCAACCATTCTCAGGAGTCTCCCGCCGCGCATGGCTGCCACCGCCACAGCTCCTCCCGACCTCTCCGCCGAGTGCTGCGCCGGGGTCAATCCCTGGCTTATCGCCATGGCCGTCATGCTCGCCACCTTCATGGAGGTGCTGGACACCGCCATCGCCTCGGTCGCCCTCCCCTACATCGCTGGCTCCCTCTCCGCCACCACCGACGAGGCCACATGGGTGCTCACCAGCTACCTGGTCGCCAACGCCATCGTCCTGCCCGCCAGTAACTGGTTCTCCCTCAAGTTCGGCCGCAAGCGTTTCCTCATGTCCTGCGTCGTCATCTTCACCCTGGCCAGCTTCGCCTGCGGCTCCGCTCCCACGCTCGCCTTCATCCTCATCGCCCGCATCGTTCAGGGCGCCGGCGGAGGGGCCCTCCAGCCGCTCTCCCAGGCCATCATGCTCGAATCCTTCCCGCCGGCAAAGCGCGGGGCCGCCATGGCTCTCTTCGGCTTCGGAGTCGTCGTCGCCCCCGTCCTCGGCCCCACCCTCGGCGGCTGGCTCACAGACACCTATTCCTGGCGCTACGCCTTCTACATCAACATCCCGGTTGGCATCTTCGCCCTATACATGATCAACCGTTTCGTCCACGATCCCAGCTACATCAAGAATGCCCGTGTCCCGGCCTTCGACAACCTGGGCTTCGGAGCTCTCGTCGTTTGGACCGGCCTGCTGCAGATCATCCTCGACCGCGGACAGGAGGATGACTGGTTCGGCGCTCTCTGGATTCGCTGGGCCTTCTTCTTCCTCATCGCCAGCTTCGTCTTCTTCGTCTGGCACTCCTGGCGCAAGTACGAGCCCATGGTCGATCTCAAGTTGCTTAAAAACCGCAACTTCGGCGTCGGCTGCCTGCTCATCTTCTTCTTCGGAATCGCCATCTACTCCACCATCGTCGTCCTCCCTCTCTTCTACCAGGAGTTGCTCGGCTACACCGCATTCACCGCCGGCATGGTGGTCGCCCCGCGCGGTCTGGGGACCATCTGCGGCCTGCCCGCCATCGGCTATCTCTCCAGCAGGGTCGATCCACGCTACCTGCTCACCTTCGGATTCGCCGTCTTCGGCCTCACTATCCTTTACTTCGGCAACATCACCCTGGACATCTCCCCCATCACTCTGCTCTTCCCCATCCTCATCACCGGCTTCGGCCTCAGCTTTGTCTTCGTCCCCACCAAC
The DNA here is from genome assembly GCA_963834805.1 of uncultured Acidobacteriaceae bacterium. Lineage (GTDB taxonomy): Bacteria > Acidobacteriota > Terriglobia > Terriglobales > Acidobacteriaceae > Edaphobacter. The sequence continues at coordinate 197,379 of CAWIDB010000007.1, read as the reverse complement.
ATCGCCGCCTACGGCACCCTGCGCAACCAGCAGATCGGCAACGCCAGCGGACTCTTCAACCTCACCCGCAACATCGGCGGCTCAATCGGTATCTCCATCGCCCAGACCATGCTCACACGCCACACCGCAGCCCACCAGAACGAGATCGTCAACTCCGTCCCCATCACCGGCCGCGCCTTCCAGAACTCGCTCTCCGGAGCGCGCCACGCCCTCACCAACTCCTTCGGCCCCGCCAACACTCTCCACCCGGCCCAGTCCCTGCTCTACGGAGAACTACACCGCCAGGCCGCGCTCTGGGCCTTCGTCGACGTCTTCCGCTCCCTCTCCCTGCTCAGCTTCCTCTGCCTCTCCATCTCCTGGCTCTTTAAAAAACTCCGGCCCGGCCACCCGCCCCCCGCCGCCCACTAGCCCACCCACCGCTGTCATCCCGAGCGGAGTTTTGCCGGGTGCCCCATCCATCGTGTACTTTGCGATGGGTGGGATGTAAACCGTACGGTGCCCTAGGTCTCGTTTGTTGAGACCTGGGATTCTTGCCCATCTGTCCTCCCCCCGCGCTACACTACCCCTGAGCTTCGCCTCATGACCCGCCGCCTCGCCCTCGTCCTCGCGCTCCTCGCCCTCGCCGCTCCGTTCTGCGCCCAGCAGGGCGACTCAGACCTCACCCAAACCGAGATCGACCAGGTTCGCCAGTACCGCTACTACCCCACCGACTGCGTCCTTCTCTTCGTCAGGTTCCTCGACCTCCGCACCCAGGAGCTGCACGATCTCTACGCCCATCCCCGCCGTCCCGGCCGCGAGCAGGACACCCACGACCTCCTCCAGCAGTTCACCTCCATCGCCGACGAGCTATCCGACAACCTCGACGAGTACGGCCCCCGCCACATCGACCTGCGCAAAGCCCTGCCCAAAATCCTCACCGCCATCGACCGATGGACCGTAGCCCTCAAAGACATCCCAGACAACGACGCCTATGCCGTCACCCGCAAGCTCGCCCTCGAGTCCCTGCGCGACCTCCGCGAAGACACCACCCAGCTCGCCGCCGACCAGGCCGCCTGGTTCAAGGCCCATCCCCCCAACAAATCCTCCGACGACAAATACGGCCCCCTCGACATCCCCCGCTAAACCCATCCACCACCGCCGTCATCCGGGGCGGAATGCAAAATAGTTGTCATCCTGAGCGAGTGACTCACAGCCTCATCGTGAGTCACGCAGTCGAAGGACCCCCGCATTTTTTGCCCTTGTTCTTGTTTCTGAGATAGGTCCGGGCTTTAGCCCGGACATTAGACAATTAACAAAGATGCGGGCTTTAGCCCCTGGGATATGCCTTTACGCGAAGTGTCGAGAACCGCACGAAGTGCTCACCACGCGTGATAGAACCCATCCCGCCGCATCACCCTTACCTCCACCCCGAACAGCTCGCTCAAAACCCGCGCCGTCAACAATTTTTCCTTCGCGCCATCCGCCACAATCCGTCCCTCCCGCATCAGGATCACTCGCCCAATCTCAGGCAGAATGTCCGCAATGTGGTGCGTAACCAGCAGAATCCCTGTCCCCTGCCGCGCCAGCCGCCGCAGCATCGTGCGCAAGCTCTGCTGCGCCGCCAGATCCAGCGCATTCGACGGCTCATCCAGAAGCAGCATCTCCGCCCCCGACCCCACCAGGGCTCGCCCGATCATCACCCGCCGCTGCTCCCCGGCGGACATCTCCCCCACCAGCTTCTCCGCGATCCCCTCCGCCCCCACCAGCTCCAGCGCCTCCTCCGCCCGCGCCCGCATCGCATCCGTCACTACCAGGTTCGGCCACAGCGTCGAGCTGGAAAAGAACCCCGTCAGCACCGCATCCCGCCCCGTCGTTCGCAGCGTCGGCCTGCCCGGCAGCTCGTCCGACACCACCCCCAGTCGTCGTTTCAGCTCGGTCAGGTCCCACCGCTCGCGCCCGAAGATGCTCACCCGCGTCCCCTCCTGCGCCAGCGGATAGCACTCGCACGTCATGGTCTTGATCAGCGTCGATTTGCCGCACCCATTCGGCCCCAGAATGGCAATCTGCTCGCCCGCCTCCACCCGCAGATCGATTCCATGCAGCACGGTCCGCCCGCCGCGCGCAACATGCACATCCACCAATTCAAGAAAGGTCCGCATGCCTCCAGAATAATCGTTCCCGCCCCATCCTCTTCCCTCCGCGCCTTTATAATCGACCCCAACCCATGCCCTCCCAGTACAATCCGATCGCGCAATCCCGTCCAGCCCGCATCGCCTCCGCGCTCCTCCTCGTCCTCCTCTGGTGCATCTACTGGTTTGTCCACGCCTGGCACTACTGGGAGGACGACGCCTACATCCATCTCGAGTTCGCCCGCAGCCTAGCCGCCGGCCGCGGCTTCGCCTTCAACGGCCGCGTCGTCGCCGGAGACACCGCGCCACTCTGGGTCTTTCTTCTTGCCGCAATGCATGCCCTCGTTCCCGGCTGGCTGGTCGCCGGCAAACTCCTCACCGCTCTAGGCGCACTCCTCTTGCTCACCGGCTGCTACGCCTTCGCCCGCCGCCTCGCCAACTCGCTCCTCCCACCGAGCCCCGCCGCCGTCTTCCCCGCCGCCCTCCTGCTCCTCATCGTAGCCAACCCCTACTTCTCCTACTGGGCCTTCTCCGGAATGGAGTCCGTCGCCGCCTCCGGCCTCGCCTTCTGGGCAGTCCTGGCCGCCACTCGTCGGCAGCCCACTCCATGGTCCTTTCTTGTCGCATCTCTTTTCGCCGGCATCGCCCCCCTCCTGCGGCCCGAAATGTTCTTCCTCACCGCTCTCCTCGTTCTTCCCCTCTTCGGCCAGTGGCGCCGTCTTCCCGGCAACCCATCCTCACCCTCCAAATTGACCGCCCTCGTCGCCAGCCTGTTTCTCGCCACCGCCCCACTCACCCTCTGGTCTCTCTACTCCCTGCACGCCTTCGGGCAGATGCTGCCCAACACCAACGCCGCCAAGCGCGCAGCCCCCGCCGACTCCGTCGTCCCCCATCTTCTCTCCATCTACGCGGCCGGCTTCCCCCTCATCCTCTGTGGCCTCGCCGCCGGCGTCCTCTACCTCCTCCTGCGTCCCTCCGCAGTCCGCCGTTCTCTCCACAATGCCATCGCCGCCGCCTTCCGGGCTCCAGCCGGACCCGCCTCTGCAGCATCGCTGCAAACGCCTGGCCTTCCCCTCGCCGGATGGATATTTCTCCTCTGGCCTCTCATCACGACGCTCTTCTACATCGCCAACCACACCTACGTCCAAACGCGATACATCCTGGTCACCGCTCCCGGCCTCACCCTCGTCATCCTGCTGCTAGTCCTTGCGGCCTCGCCGCGCATGGGCCGCATCCTCTACTTCGCCGCGCTCGTCGCGGCCCTCGCCGTCAGTGTGATTGACGCTCGGCCGTTCGTCCGCAACCGGGCAATCGACTGCCAGATCACGCAGGACCTCGCCCTCTATATCCGCGACCGCCTTCCACCCGGCGCGCCCGTAGCCGCCCAGTTCATCGGCGAGATCACCTTCCTCTCCCAACACCCCATCCTCGACACCGGCGGAATCACCCGCCCAGATGCTATCCCCTTCTTCTATGCTCCTCCCCAAGCCATGCTCCGCTGGGTTCGCTCCCAGGGAGCGCAATACTATCTCGTCGGTCTTCAGCCCCAGCCCGGAGCCGTCCTCGTCTACACCAACCACATTATGTTCGCTGCCTGGACATTCCACACCGCGCTCTATTCCACATCCATCCCAATCAACCTCTGGAAGCTCCCCGCCTCCCCTCCGCCCAACCGCTGAACGCAGAAAACTGTGCGCTAGGGGTCGGTCCTATTCACGCGTGAGGGTGCCCTGGCGCTCAGCGGCGCAATTATAACTCGAGTACATTGCATTGATGGTGGAGGCTGTGGGATCGAAACTGCCAAAGAACATGACAGTGGACGACCCGTTATTGATACCGAAGTTACCGAACAGGTTTCCTTCCACATCGCTGGTGAAGGTAGAGCTTTCGGTGCAGGATCCGGTTACATTGACTGTACCAGTAATAGAAAACTGCCCGTCGGCGTTGGGAGAGATGGACTGAGTGAGATTTGCAGTAACCGTGATATTGCCGATATTTGAATAACTAAGGGTTCCCGTGTAGGTGCCGGTGAGAGGAGCATACTGCGCGATGGTCATGGGCGTTGCAGACATGGCACAGGTTCCGCCTATGATCTGGAAGGTGCCGTCAGCAAGGATCTGGGGATTGGCCCCGAGAGTCGCGGTATAGGTTGCCGTGCCACCGGAAATAGGGAAGGTCAGGGTAAGGGTGTTGTTGGCGTCATATGTTCCATTGGCAACAGGCCAACCATCAATGGTGGCGTCATTAAGACAGTTACCGCCGTTGCCGTTGAAAATTATCGCGAGGGAGCCGGTTTCGGTGACCAATCCATTGGAGAACTGGAGTGCTCCACTAAACCCTGTAACCGTAGTTGTGCTGCTTGAGCTCCCGGAGGTGTAAGTTGAACTTGTAGCCCAGTTGCCGGAGAGGCTTGAGGTTACTTGCGTGGAAGGCGACGAGCCGCAGCCAAGCAGTGCAGCAAAGGGAAGCAGTAGCAGAAAACGGGGCCCGGTAAGCATGGCCCGAATCGTACTCCGGGGGAAGTTGCAGGTCAACTAAACAAATTCAGAGCAAGAGTGCAGCCGACTGAGGGTGCCTGTAAGCTGCTTCGCAACCTGCAACCTGCAACGAGCAATCTCCAACTAAGCGCCCTACGCCGTAACTTCCACCCCACGCCAGAATGCCACATGGTGCTTTACGCTGCGCGCCGCCGGCTTCGGATCGGGGTAGTACCATGCCGCATCCGGGTTCTCCTGCCCGTCCACCACCAACGTATAGTACCGCGCCTGCCCCCAGGTGTTGCTCGACGTCGTCGAACTGGCCCGGAAAAACTCCCGATTCATCGATTCGTCAGGAAAATAAATAACTCCCTCAACCGTCTCAACCTTCTCGCTTTCGGCCAGGGTCTGACCATTCCATACTGCCTTAGCCATAGAGTAATCCTGCATTCTTTTCAATATCTTACAGCCCTAGCAGAGAGTACACGCCAGCCGCCGTGAGCCCCTTGGCTCAAATCCTTACCACCGTCTTTGTAACAGAATCGACAAAAAAACGGAAGCCCATCCTCGCAGTAACAGACATCGAATCGACCCATGATGGACCTATTCCATAGGTTCAAGCTACCTCGTAGCATCATCCGCTCTCAGATTGGCGCCGTGAACTTTCACCGCTTCAGGCTGTCGGCTGTTGAGGGCCAAACCTCGCCAACATCGCTTCATGCATCCTCTGGGCAGCCGGATATTTCTCAATCATCGCAGCCGTGTGCTGCATGAATCGGTTGCCAGACTCCTTCTCCGTCTCCGCATGGAAATGGTGGAACTTGGCATACAGCAGGATCCCCTCGCCGTTGCAATCCAGAAACAGATCGGCATCCACCGCGCCCCGCAGCACGAACGAGGCGGCCATCTCCCAATAACTCAACGTCTGGCGCCAGTACACATTCTCCTTCGCCCTCGCGTCGCGCGAAACCGCCCGTAATTCTTCCAGCGTCTTCGGATTGAATTCGAACACCATAAATTGACGGGCCTTCCGCAGCGCTTCCTCGCGCCGCAAATCGTACAACCGCATCACCACCTCAGCATCTGCCGTCGTCGCCATTATGTTTTTCTCCTCGTACACATGTTCTTACGCCACGCTCTCCACCACCGCGCGCGTCTTCTCCGGGTCGGGCATCTCCAGCACCGGAACCACAGTGCCCGCCGGCGGCCCAATCTTCTTTATATAGCTGCACTCCGGCGGCATCGGCCCAGCTTCCGCGGTCCCCTTCTTCGCGCGTCGTTTGGGCAGCGCCGCCCGGTTGTTCGGGCACACCAGATAGGTCCCCTTCGCGTTCGACAACTCCAGCAGGTACGCGCTATCGCACTTCGGACAAACCTGGTTGATCATCTTCTGGTTGCTGGAAAAATCGCACTTGGGATAGTTCACGCACCCATAAAACGTATCTCCCCGCCTGGTCTTGCGCACCGCAACCTCGCCGCCGCACTTCGGACAGGGAACCTCCAGCAGCTCCTGCTTTACGTACTTGCACTTCGGATAGCCGCTGCACGCGATGAACTCGCCGTACTGCCCGTCGCGCTGCAACAGCGGCTTGCCGCACTTCGGACATGCCTCCTCCAGCACCACCGGCGGCTTCTGCTGCACCTTCTGCGTCAGCTTGCGGATCGTCTTGCACGGCGGGTCCTCCGAGTAGCCGGGGCAGCTCATAAACGGCCCCCAAGGCCCGTTCTTCAGCACCATCACACGCCCGCAGTTGTCGCAGAACTCCTCCTCCGGTACATCGTCCGCTCCCGGTGCGCTCAGGTCCGGCTTGGCCGCGAAGTTCTCCTTGGTGAAGTCGCAACTCACCTGCTCCACCGTCACCTTCTTGCCCGCCGCCTGCGCCAGCTCGATCGCCGCCGCCATCTCCTTCGCGTCGCCAACTTCCTGCGAGTACTCCGTCACATGACCATTCGTCGCCTTCACCCTCATGGGGAACTTGAGCGCCTTCACAATCTTCTTCGTTACCGCCTTCGAGTCTTTCTTCCACGGCCCGGTAGACACCGTCACCGGTTTCAGTCTGCTGAAATTCGAGCACGAATAGAAGCTCCCGAACTTGCCCCACTTCAGCACCAGTGGGCTCCCGCACTTGTCGCAGATCTCCGTCGTCGCATGCTCCATGCGCTTGATGTCTTCCATCTCCCTGCCCGCCACCACAAGTTCTTCTTCAAAGTGGTCGTAAAAGCCGTTCAGCAGATCGGTCCATTTTTCCTGTCCATCTTCCACCGCATCCAGCTCGCTCTCTAGCCGCGCCGTGTACAGCAGATCGAAGATGTACGGAAAGTTCTTCACCAGCAGCCCCGTCACCACCGTGCCAATCTCCGTCGGCACAAACTTCGCCTGGATCTTCTTCACATAATCGCGGTCCTGGATCGTATTGATGATCGATGCATAGGTCGATGGTCTTCCAATCCCGCGCTCCTCCAGCATCTTCACCAGGCTCGCCTCGTTGAACCGCGGCGGCGGCTGGGTAAACTTCTGCTCGCTCGTCACCGCAATCTTCTGTAGCGCCTGCTCCGCCTTCAACTCCGGCAGGTTCGTGTCCTCCGAGCCGTTCTCCCACACCTTCAACAATCCATCGAACTTCAGCACGCTTCCGTTCACGCGAAAGTCGTACGTCCGGTCCGCCGCCTGCGCCGCTATATCCACCACTGTCTGGTCGAAGACCGCCGCCGTCATCTGGCTCGATACAAACTTCTGCCAGATCAGCTTGTACAGCTTGTACTGCTCCTCGCTCAAGCTCGCGCGGATCGAATCCGGAGTAAAATCCACCCGCGTCGGCCGGATCGCCTCATGCGCGTCCTGCGCCTGCGCCTGCCGCTTGCCCGCGAACTCATTCGCCTTCTCCGGCAGATACTGCTTGCCCAGCTTCGCAATGAACTCTCGCGCCTCTACAATCGCATCCGGGCTGACGCGCGTCGAGTCGGTCCTCATATACGTAATCAGTCCGACCGTCCCCTCCCGTCCGATCTCCACGCCCTCATACAACCGCTGCGCCACGCCCATTGTTCGCCGCACATTGAAACCCAGCCTGCTCGATGCGTCCTGTTGCAGCTTGCTGGTGATATACGGCGCCGTCGGATTGGCCCGCCGCTCCTTCTTCTCCACCCCGCGCACACTCCACTTCGCGCGCTCCAACTCGGCAAGGATCTCTTCCACAGCCTTTCCATCCGGCAGCGCGTTGGATAGATACTGCTCCTTCCCCTCCGCGTCCACGCCGTTGGCAACTCGCGCCGCAACGCCGTCGGTCCCCACAAACTTCGCCGTGAACTCCTCGCGCTTAGCCGTCTTCAACTTCGCTTCAATGTTCCAGTACTCCACCGGCTTGAACTCGTTGATCTCCTGCTCGCGCTCCACAATCAGCCGCAGCGCCACCGTCTGCACTCGTCCCGCGCTCAACCCGCGCCGGACTTTATCCCACAACACAGGAGAGATCTGGTAGCCCACCAGCCGGTCCAGCACTCTCCGCGTCTGTTGCGCGTCCACCAGCCGCTCGTCGATATCGCGCGAGTGCGCAAACGCTGCCTTCACCGCCTTCTGCGTAATCTCGTTGAACGTAACTCGCCGCAGCTTGCTCTTGTCCTTCATCACCGGCAGCAGTTGCATCGCCAGGTGCGCCGCAATCGCCTCGCCCTCGCGGTCCGGGTCGGGCGCCAGATACACATACTCCGACTTCGCCGCCAGCTTCTTCAGGTGGGCCACCACCTTCTCCTTGCCCGGAGACACAATCAGCGTCGGCTCGAACGTCCTTCGCTCAAGCTCCACCCCAATGTCGTTCTTCGGCAGGTCCATGATGTGCCCGATCGAGGCCTCCACCACATACTCGCCGCCCAGATATTTATTGATCGTCTTCGCCTTCGCAGGCGATTCCACGATCACAAGTGACTTTGCCATTCGTTCCCTTCAATTCTTTTTTCGATTACCGCACGGCAATCTTCTTCGTCTTCTTCCACTCTTACCTTGCGAACCTAACATGAGACCGCAAAAGATGCGAACCCACCCGCCCCGGAAATTACTCTGGCGCCAGTCGAGAATCTACACCCATAGACGCCCCCACCACAAATCCGTCACACCCCACTCGCCGCTCAGACATCCCCTTAATTCGTCATCCCGACCGGAGCAACGGACGGTCTCATCGTCCGTTGCGCAGTGGAGGGACCCCCGCATTTCGCCGTTGTCTGTTTTCGTTTGTCATCCTGAGCGCAGCCTCTCGCAGATTTATCGCGAGAGGCGCAGTCGAAGGAACTGCGGTTGTTTGTTTTACGTTGTCATCCTGAGCGCGTCTTTCGAGCGCGAAGGACCCCGATGAAGATCGCCCGGCCACAACCGCTCGTACCTTTCTCCCAACAATACCGTCGTCGTCCGCTCTCAATCCCCGCTCATCCGCTTCCGTCTTCCCTCAGAAGCACCGCACGTAATTCTTTCCCGGCATCTGCTTCACCCGCCCCCGCAGCTCCAATTCAAACAGTGCCGTAAATATCTCCGCCGACCCCAGCGTTCCCTCCAAGCCTTCGATCAGCGTGTCCAATTGCACCGGCTCATCGCGCCGCAGCCGGTCCAGCACCACCCGTTCAGCCTCCGGCATCGGCTTCTCGTCTGCAAATAGAGATGCGCTCCCTCCCTTCATCGATTCACGTTGCCCCAAAGCACCCATCTCTTCTTCCAGTTGCAGCCGTATCTGCGACGGCATCTCCTCCCAGATGTCCTCCCACGTCGCGGTCAGCTTCGCGCCCTGCTTGATCAGCGTATTCGGCCCCCACGCGCTCTTGTTGGTCACATTGCCCGGCACCGCAAACACATCGCGGTTCTGCTCCATCGCGCAGCGCGCCGTTATCCGTGTGCCGCTATACTCGCCGCCCTCCACCACCAGCACGCCCACGCTCATCCCGCTCAGAATCCTGTTGCGTAGCGGAAAGTTCTGCGGCGCCGGAAACGTCCCCAGCGGAAACTCACTTACAATCGCTCCTCCGTTCGCCACAATCCGCTCCGCCAGTTTCTTGTTCTCCTTGGGATACACCACATCGATCCCTGTCCCCCATACCGCCACCGTCTTCCCCCCTGCTTCCAGTGCGCCCTTGTGGGCCGCCGAGTCCACACCACGCGCCATTCCGCTCAGGATCGTCATCCCCCGGTTCGCCAGGTCGCGTGACAGCATCTCCGCCATCCCCACGCCATACGGCGTAGGGTGCCGCGTCCCCACCACCGCAATCCCCGGCCGCTCCAGCAGCTTCGCATCTCCCCGCACCCACAGCACCGCCGGCGGATCGTAGATCTCCAGAAGCCTTCCCGGATACTCCGCATCCTCGCGCGTCAGAAAAAACCCGCCCGCCTCCGCAACCTGCTTCGCCTCCTTCTCCGCTGCCGCGCGTGCCCTCCCATCCGCCACAAACTGAGCCGCCTGCGCAGGCATCCCCGTCGCCTCAAGCTCGGTCAGCGACGCCTCAAATACCCGCTCCGCCCCACGGAAGGCGTGCGCCTCTCCACCGGAAGAATCCGCCCCCAGCTTCGCCATCGCCTTAGCAATACGTGTCGGCCCCATCTCCGGCGTCAGCGCCAGCGCCATCCACCCCAGCCGCCCCACCTCATCCCTCGTTGCAGTCGTCCCGCTCTGCTGATCTGCACTCATTCGCCGCCCTCTCGTTCTCTCACTCACTACTGTATTTCGCTTAGGTCGCCCATGCGGAAGGTAAGGACCCAGGTTGCAGGCATTACCTTATCGCCTTGGTACGATACGCGAAACTTCAAATTCTTCACCGCTGCCAGCATGGGGATCTTCAAAAGCTGGTTTGTGGAGGAGATCACATCCGCGGAATCCACCGTCCCCGTAGTATCCACATGCGCCTTCACCACAATCACGCCATCCATACCGGCATGAGGATAAAGGGGACGCGCCTTCGTCAATATCTGTCCTCGCATGAACGCGTATCCATAGACAGGCCCTGTTGGTGGTGAGAAGGTCAGCTTCTGCGCGCCCTCCGGCGCTGCTGCGTCCAGCTCACTGAAGTCGCTCGCCTCCTCAAGTGCATCGACGTGGAACACATAGGTCAGCTTGCCATGCTGCGAAATCCGGATCGTCCGCGCAACATACTTCCTGCCAAACTGCTGAATATCCTCGAATCCAATATCCAGATTATCCGGCAGTTGTATCAGCCGCAGCAGATGGCTCCCCTTGCTCATGCAGTACGTTGTCATCGCCAGCTGCGTCTCCGGCGGCACACCGGGCAGGTCCGGCTCCGTCCCCACACAATCCAGCGCCAACGCGGCATTTCCCATCGGCGGAGCTTCATAGGTCAACTTGTCGCCGATCGTCGCCCGTAGATACAACGGCCGTAGCGCTGCATCGTAGCCGCGCATCGTAGACTCCATCATCACCCAGAGGCCAGTACGCCACCCCACTGGCACCTGACGAACGTCAACTAGAGTCCGAGGTGGTGCATTGAAGTCCTCCAGGAAATGCTCCGATCCGTCCGGCGCTGTCACCTTGTTGACCGCAGGCAGAGTCCATATCCTGCGGTATTGCGTCGGGCTCTCCCACAGCTCATCCAGCTTTCCCGTTCCCGCCGGCCTGCCCAGCGCGTCGAAGGCCGTATACGAGGCCACAAAATGAAACGGCGCGCCGCCTTCCATCTCCAACTGCGCGCGGCGCTGTGAGACATCCAGCATCTGCTTCATCTGATCGACGGTAGGAGCGTCCTCACCGAACAACGTGTGGGAAGAACCGAATATCGCGCACGAAGAGATAAAAATGGCCGCAAGAACTACTCCCCTGATTCGCATGACGGAATCCTATCACCGCATTTATCCGAATCGCAGCGCAATCATGCCGCAAACTCTTCGCATCGCATAAACTAATCTCTTGTCCCACTCGGCCCCATCCCGCCTGCGCGTCGCCGCCATCGACTTCCTCAACCCCGCGCCCCTCATGTGGGACTTCGACCACCCACCGCTCGCCTCCGCCCTCGCCGCCCGCTACCTCGTCCACTCCACCCAGCCCTCCCTCTGCGCCGAAGAGCTCCTCGCCCATCGCGCCGACCTCGGTCTCATCCCCATCGCCTCGCTCACTCCACAGCTCGCTATCGTTCCCGGCTGCGCCATCGCCTCTCTCGACCGCGTCCGCTCCATCCAGCTCATCGTCAAGCTGCGTCGGCCACAAGCAGTGGGTGCCCCACATCTCGATTCTGAGATGTGGGAGCAGAGTGCCGCTGACCCCGCCTTCGTCGATGAAGCCCTCGCCGCCGTCCGCACCGTCGCCGCCGACACCGCATCCCGCAGCTCACTCGCCTACGCGCAAATCCTCTTCCGCAGATTCATCGGCTCCGATCCCGCGTTTCTCCCCGCGCCCGCCGATCCCGTCGCCATGTTGCAGCAGGCCGACGCAGCCCTGCTCATCGGTGATCCCGCGCTCGTCGCCCAGGAGTCCCGCGCCCGCATCGAATCCCACCCCGCCATCGGCCCCTGTCTCTGGCTCGACCTCGCCCATCAGTGGACCAGTCGCACCCACCTCCCCTGGGTCGCCGCCGTCTGGGCCGTCCGCCCCGAAGCCCTCCCCGCAACATCGAATAACGCCTCATCCATCACCGCGGCCCAGCTCACCGCCGACCTTCAGCTCTCCCGCGACCATGGCCTCACCCACATCGATCAGCTCGTCGAAGAATGGACCCCACGCATCGCCATCCCACCCGCCACCATCCGCCATTACCTCACCCACCACATCCACTACACTCTCTCGCCCGCCTGCATCGAAGCCATCGCGCTCTTCCGCCGCTATGCCGCCGAGGCCGCAATACTGCCCCCGCTCCCCACTCTCCGTTTCCTATGATCACCCGCCCTCATCCTGAGCGGAGTTTGGCGCGGACTGCGTCTAACGAAGTCGAAGGCCCCTCGTATTTTCTTTTGTTTGCTCTCGTCGTTGTTTGTATTGCAACCAACAACCGTCCTTCACATCTCCCACTGCAACAGCGTCGCCGCCACCGTAAATCCCGCGCCCGCGCTGGCCAGCAGCGTCAGGTCGCCCTTCTTCAGCCGGCCCTCTTCCATCGCCGTCTGCATCGCCAGTGGGATCGTCGCCGCCGTCGTGTTCCCGTAGCGGTCGATGTTGATAATCACCCGTTCCATGGGCAGACCAAGCCGTTCCGCCGTCGACACGATGATCCGCTTGTTCGCCTGGTGCGGAATAAAGCAGTTCACATCCTTGCCGGTCACGCCGTTCTTGGCCAGCACCGTCTCGGTCGCCTCCGCCATCTTGCGCACCGCAAACTTGTACACCGCCGGCCCGTCCTGGTGGACGTAGTGCATCTTCTCGGCCACCGTCTCCGCCGACGAGGGATGCAGGCTCCCGCCTCCCGGCATATACAGCGAAACCGCGCCCGACCCATCGATCTCGTGCCAGTAGTCGATCATGCCCACCTCGCCCTCCGCGCATGGCTCCAACAGCACCGCGCCCGCGCCGTCTCCGAAGATCACGCACGTCGCCCGGTCCGTATAGTCGATGATCGAACTCATCACGTCCGCACCCACCACCATCACCTTCCGGTGCGCGCCGCTCTGCACCAGCTTCGCCCCAACCTGCAATGCGTAGGGAAACCCCGAGCACGCGGCCGACAGGTCGAACCCCCAAGCCCCCTTTGCCCCAATCTTCTCCTGGATCAGGCACGCCGTCGCCGGAAACAGCATGTCCGGAGTCACCGTCGCCACAATGATAGCCTCCACCTCGCTCGCCGCAATTCCCCGCTTCGCCAGGCAGCGCCGCGCCGCCTCCGCGCCCAGGTCGCTCGACGCCACGCCCTTGTCCACAATGTGCCGCTCGCGGATCCCTGTCCGCTCTGTGATCCATTTGTCGTTGGTCGCAACCATCTGCTCCAGGTCCGCATTGGTCAGCAACCGCGGCGGTACATACGTCCCCACCGAACTGATCTTCACCCGTACGCTCTGCTGCGCCTTCAACGTCAAACTCAATCCATCACCTCACAGCTTCGTTTGGCCCCAATCTCATCTCATTCTCTGCTTCCAGCCCGGCCCCGAATCATTCTCTCCGACCCGCGCCCCAAGAACAAGTGCCGGTCCACGATTCGTCATCCTGGCGTAGCCAGAATCTCCGTCGTTCGCCGTTGTCTGTTCTTGCTTGTCATTCTGAACGGAGTGAAGAATCCTCGTATTTCGCCGTTGCTTGTTTTCCCATCGCGCTAATACACACTCCCTCGCGCCACCCGCGAATCCACTCCTCAATTGTTCAGGAAAGCATTACAGTCCAACCACTCGCAACTCTCAACCAACAACCATCAACCAACAACCGCATTAAAAAGTACCGGGCGATCTACTGCGCCCGTAAGGACCCGTTGCCGTTGCTTCCTTCCGGACCTGGCGGGGTTGGCGGGATTACGTCGCGTAGGGCCCGGCACTGCTCAAGTCTACCACCCCCTCAAATTCCGCATCCTACCCTCAGGCCCTTTGTTCGCCGCTGCAAAATCCTTTCTCCAATCGGAGCTCTCCATGATTATTCTTCTCGTCCTTCTCCTCCTCGTCTTCGGCTTCGGCGGATACCGCATGGGCCCCGGCCTCGGCTACTACGGCGGAGGCAGCGTCTCCCTCATCCTTCTCATCGTCGTCATCGTCCTCCTCCTCCGCTGACCCGACTCCGCAGAGTTCTCCCAACCTTTTCGCCGGGTGCCCATGAATTTTCAAGAGTGTGCCCGTAAAATGGTTGTGTACGAGAATAATCGTTTACATACGATATGTGTCGTATTAGACTGCTCGTAGGACGCATGGAATCGCAAACAGGCGAAGCAATTGACTCCGCGGCGTATATTGAATCCGTCGTCCTCTATTTCGCTGGAAGCATCGTGAAAAACACTTGTCAAAGGCCTCGAAGAAGAATGTGAGTTCGCCATGAAGACCCAATGTATCGCCTTGCTGAATCGCAATAAGAAGTTCTCGCTCCTCGCAGCAGCCCTATTTGTCCTCGCCGCGCCAATCCTGCTCGCTCAGTCACCCACCCCTCCCGCCGCGCCCACCCCACCGAACGCCACGCCTGCCGCCGCACCGCTGGCCTTTGACGCCATCTCCATCCACCCAACCAAAATCAAAACGATCTCAGTCAACGCGGACGTCGAGACCACTCGCATGGTTCTAAGCGATCCGCCCGACGGCTACCACGTCGAAAATGGCACGTTGAAGTTCTTCATCATGGAAGCCTACGGTGTCAAGTGGGACTCCATCGTCGGAGGTCCAGACTGGATCGACACCACTGGCTACGACATCGACGCCAAGGTCACCCCCGCCGTCGACGCTCCTCCGCCCAAGCTCAACCGAGCCGAGCGCAGACAGATGATCCAGTCGATGCTCGCCGACCGCTTCAAGCTCGTCGTCCACAACGAAACCAAAGATGCCCCCATCTACGAGCTCGACCTCGCCAAAGGCGGATCGAAGCTCCCCATCGCTACTCCCAATGACACCTTCGCCAAGGGAATCAACGGGCTCGATGGCAATCCTGTATCCAGCGGCTACCCGGTGATGCTCAGCCGGGGCCGGCTCTTCGGTCAGTCGGTCACCATCGCCTCGCTCATCGACTATCTGAAGCAGGAACTCAAGCGTCCCGTCGTCGACAAGACTGGCCTCACCGGGAAATACGACCTCTCCCTGCAGTGGACGCCGGACAATACCCTTCCCGACTCGCCACTCGCCGGCGGCCCATCGATCTTCACCGCCGTCCAGGAACAGCTTGGCCTCAAACTCACATCCACCCACGGCCCCGTCAAGACCCTCGTCATCGACCACGTCGAGCCGCCCTCGCCAAACTAGGAATTATCGTACCTGCCGAAATACTATGTTTGCGCCAAGTTCACACCGCCCCGGAAACTCGCCAACGCGAACTTGGCTAAAAACGACTTTACCGGCACTTCGACACATGCATATTGCATGACAAGGTAGAATCCCGTGTGTGAAACTCGCGTCCGCAATCCGCAGACTGAGCCAACATCTCCAATGTGCTGGGCAACTATGTCTCCGGTCCGCATAATATGCGGACAAAGGAAGATTAACGAAGGGGGAACTTCACTATGCTTGTCAAAATAATTGGTCGTTCCTGGTTGCTCGCTGTTCTTCTGGCAGCGTGTGTTACTGCGACTAGGGCTCAGATCGGATCACCCAACCCGCAACAAGTACCTGATTGGGTGGTCACTGCGGGAGGCACTCAACAGTTCGACGCGGTGTCTGTAAGACCAAGCGTAGCAGGGACACAGTATGAAACAAATATTCCACTTGATGGTTTGGACGGACCGGTATCCGGCAATCTGTTTGTAGCCAATGCACCTGTAATGGCGTATCTCTTGTTTGCCTACAAAATTAATGATTCGACTCAGGCACGCGCGCTTTATGGGGACTTGCCGTTGTGGGCGAGGACACAGTTTTACAAAGTTCAGGCGCGTGCCGAGGGTTCTCCGACTCGCGATCAGATCAGGCTTATGGTTCAAGCGTTACTGGCTGATAGATTCAAGCTAACCATTCGTTGGGATGTGAAGCGTGCTGAGGAGTATGTGTTGCGTCTGGTAAAGCAAAGTGTAATTGGTCCGCAAATCGGACTTCATTCAGATGCGACGCCATGTGATGGGAGTACCGACTCTTCGACGCCGCTAGACTCTGGTGATGTAGTTACACATTGTGGTGTTAATGCGTGGAGTGCGAGTGGACAAGAGTTTGTGAGAATGACCAGTGTCTCAATGGCGCAGGTCGCTAGTTATCTAGCTGGCACGGGCGCAGCAAAGGCGGGTGGAGAATATAGACCCATGTCGGGATCAGACGCAACCGGACTAATCGGTAGATTTGATCTAGAACTGCATTTTTCCTCCGAGGTCCGCTCTGGGAGTGAAAGCGCTCATCCGTCAGGACCTCTTTTTGATGAGGCGTTGAGGAAGCAATTAGGGCTGAAGCTGGACCGCGAAACCGGCTCTGTATTAATTCCAGTGCTTATCCATATTGAGGCGCCGTCATCAAACCAATGAGCGCATCGTGCTGTATGGATCAAAGAGTCCAGGTTTGCGGCCTGCAGTGCATCTTGATGGTGCAACTGGCGGACGACACCCATAACGACTCGCCACTTGCCGGTGGCCCATCGATCTTCACCGCAGTCCAGGAGCAGCTTGGCCTCAAACTCACCTCCACCCACGGTCCCGTCAAGACCCTCGTCATCGACCACGTCGAGCCACCCTCCGAAAACTAGCCCCGCCAAAGTGTAGTTTTGCGCTTGAAAACATATGCGCTCAGGAGCATAATCAATATGGAATGGGTAATTGTATTCGACGATGAGTTCTATCCGGAATACAAGCGGCTGCCTACAGAGGTGCAGGATGAGCTATTGGCCACGGCATCCTGGCTTGAACGGTTTGAACCTCAAACCGTCGCCCATGGGTAGATACGTTGAAAGGCTCGCACTTCGCGAACATGAAGGAGCTTCGATTCGATGCGGCCGATGGTGTTTGGCGGGTCGCATTCGCCTTCGATCCTAAACGACGTGCGATCTTGCTCATGGCAGGCAATAAGTCCGGCGTAAGCGAGAAGAAGTTTTATAGAGCGTGTTTCATAAATAGATACGGCCTCAAGCTAGGTTCTTTGCATGAGCATGTTGCTTTGATGAACTGGATGCATGAGCAAGAAGCGATTCGAGTTGTTGAACGATGCGCAGTGGGAGTTGGTCGAGCCGCTGCTGCCTGAGCCAAAGCGGCGCAAGGACAACCGTGGCCGTCCCTGGGCCTCCAACCGAGCCTGTTTTGAGGGCATTCTCTGGATATTGCAGACCGGAGCCGCATGGCGGTTTCTGCCCGACAAGTATCCTTCCCCACCCACTTGCTGGCGGCGATTAAAGCAGTGGGAAGAGCAGGACGTATGGCTGGATGCGTGGCGAGCGCTGCTGGGTGCGCTCGACGGAGAAGGCCTGCTGAACTGGGAAGAGACGTTCCTGGACGGCAGCTTCGCTCCGGCGAAAAAGGGGGCTCTGCGGTCGGTAAAACCAAGCGCGGCAAGGGAACGAAGTGGATGGTACTGGTCGACGGTGGGGGTCTTCCGCTGGGAGTTCGGCTGGAGAGTGCCTCTCCGGGAGAAGCTACGCTTGCGGAAGCCACGCTCGCAGAAGTCCGTGTCCCGCGTGCCAAAGGTCGTCCGCGGCAGAAGCCGGCGCGGGTGATTGCCGACCGAGCCTACGACTCCGACCCGCTGCGCGAGCGGCTGAAGAAACGGGGTATCGATTTGATCGTGCCCTACCGTAGCAACAACAAGCATCGGCGCTATGAAGATGGCCGCAAGCTGCGACGATACAAACGCCGCTGGATCATCGAACGCACCAACGCCTGGTTTGGGCAGTTCCGCAGACTTCTGGTTCGCCATGAGTGCCTCCTTGCCACCTACAGAGCCTTCTTCTATCTCGCCTGCCTCTGGATTACACTCCGCAGGTGTTTATGAAACACGCTCTAAGAATCTGATCGAGAAGGCAGACCTGAGGTACACGCGGCATCTGAAGATGCTCAATCTCGCCGATCAAAATCTGAATCGAGTGAAGGGAGATAAACGATGAGAACATTGCAAGAGGAACTGGCCTCGCTACCAGCGGCCCGGCGCAAGCGGATCGAGAAACGCGCCGCGCAGCTCATCGCCGAAGAGCTGACCCTGCGCGAACTGCGCAAGGCGCGAAAGATCACTCAGACCCAGATGGCGAAGAAGCTCGGAGTCAAACAGGAACAGATCTCCCGCATCGAGAAGCGCACCGATCTCCACATCTCCACCCTACGCCGCTCAGTCGAGGCGCTCGGTGGCAGCCTCTCCCTAGTTGCCGAATTCCCCGAAGGAGCACCCGTCAGGCTCACTGGCCTGAGCGACCTAGCCCTATGAAGCGCATCCTGCTCAGTTGGAGCGGCGGCAAGGACAGCGCATGGGCACTCCACCTGCTCCGCCAGCAAGCCGAGTACGAGGTCGTCGCCATCCTCACCACTATTAATCAGCACTTCCGCCGCGTCGCCATCCACGGCTTTCGCGAGGAGCTGCTCGACCAGCAGGCAGCCTCCATCGGTCTCCACCTATGGAAGGTCGATCTGCCCTTCCCCTGCTCCAACGCCGACTATGAATCGCGCATGTCCGCCGTCTGCGCCCGCGCCGTCGCCGAAGGCATCTACGGCATCGCCTTCGGTGACCTCTTCCTCGAGGACATCCGCGCCTACCGCATCGCCAACCTCGCCCCCACCGGCCTCGTCCCCATCTTTCCTGTCTGGACCGCGGACCTCGGCATCTCCACCGCCCAGCTCGCCCGCCAGATGATCGCCTCCGGTCTTCGTGCCCACCTCACCTGCATCGACCCACGCTCACTCAACGCAGCCTTCGCTGGCCGCACCTTCGACGCTAGCCTCCTCGCCGACCTTCCCGCCTCGGTCGACCCCTGCGGCGAGCGCGGCGAGTTCCACACCTTCGCCTTTGCCGGCCCCATCTTCTCGCGTACCATCTCCGTACTTCCCGCCGAGACCGTATCGCGCGACAATTTTATCTATGCAGAGCTTCTCCCCGCTCCCCCACCCTCCGTCCCCCATGCCTAACCGCAATCGCCGGATGCCACCTCCATTCCGCACTCTGCGACGGGTGAGTTTTTGGGTGCCCCATCCATGCCGCGTTCGTTGCGGAATGGGTGGGAAATACCTCCGCCTCGCACTCAGCCTTCTGCTCGCCGCCGCCTGCGCCGCTCCCGCGCAGACTCTGGCCCGCCCCGGTTTGGCAGGCTCCGGCCTCAACACCGACCCCTGGTGGAAGCAGGCCGTCTTCTATCGGATCGCCGACGGCCCCGGCAGCCTCACCGGCTACAAATCCATCGCCGCACAGCTCGATGTCCTGCACTCGCTCGGCGTCGACGCGCTGATCGTCCCCATGCCCTCGCTGCCCGGCCCACTCGCGCCCACCCCGGCCCTCGACGACTTCGACGAGCTGATCCATCAGGCCAGCCAGCGCGGCATCCGCGTCCTCGTCACCTTCCCCGCCTCCCGCGTCACCCCCGATCTATCTGCAACCGCTCGCTTCTGGCTCAGTCGAGGGGTCGCAGGCTTTCATCTCGTCACGCCGCCCTCAACCAGCCCGCAGGATTCCCAGTCCCTCGTGCAGACTCTGCGCAAGATCACCAACAGCACGGTCGGCCAGCGCATCGTTCTCTCCGATTTCAACCCCGGCGCAACCGCAACTCCCGTCCCCGCGCCCGCCTCACGCCAGCCGTCCCGCTCTGCCTCCAACCGTCGCGCCAGCCGCTCTGGCGACTCCGCCAGCGCGCAGCTCCAGATCGATTCACAGTTGTCCCATCTCAGTCTTCCCGACGCCGCCGGCCTTCGTCCCTTGCTGGCCCAATCGCTCGCCACACCCAACCTTCTGCTCGACTTCCATCCGCCCGCCACGCCGCCCGGCTCGCCAGACCCCTATCCCGCGCTGGCCCGCGCCATGGCCGCCATCCTGCTCACCACCCACTCCGCCGCGCTCATCGACGCCGGCCCAGGCCTCGTTCTGCAACCCGCTCTTCCCTCCGCCAACCCGCGTCCAGCCACTCCGCCGGCCCCCACCCTGGCCGACTGGTACAGCAAGCTCAGCACGCTCCACCATGGCAACGCCACCGTGCGATACGGCAGCGTGACAACCCTCAACTTCGACATGCAGAACGCTCTGGTATGGGTCATCCGCCCGCCCTCCAGCTCCGCTCTGGCGCCTCCAGTCGTTGTGGCCTGCAACCTCTCTTCCTCGCCGCTGCAGTTATCGCTCACCTCGGCCATCCACAGCCTCAATCTGCGCGGCTCGTATCTGCTCACCCTGCTGCGTACAGACAAGGCAATGGGAGCGCAGGACCTCGGCTCCGTCACCCTGCCGCCCTTCGCCGTCTACATCGGCGAACTCCACCGCTAGGGCATTTTCACTATTACTGTAGAGAATTCAGAAGTTGTCATTCTGAGCGCAGTGAAGAATCCCCGCATTTCTTCAAAGCGCGAAACTCCACCCCAAACAACTCTCCGCACACCGCGCCGCAGCCCCTCAGCGGCTCTTCTCCAGCTTCTTGATCTGCTCCGCGTCCATCTCTGCGCGAAGCTGCAGCAGCAGGTGCGTATTGGCCTTCTCCAGCTCGGCGCGCGCCTGCGCCACGCGATCGATCTGCGCGAACAGCGCTGCTTCGTCGGGCGCGGGAGACCTCGACAGCTCTTCCATCTGCGTCTCCGCCTGTTGCACTGCCTCGTAGCGGGCCAGCAGCGCTCCGCGGTTCTGCTCGAAGATCGCGTCCATATGCGCCTGCTGATCGCTGCTCAGCTTCAGGCTCTTCACCATGGATCTGTCGTCCCACCAGCGTCCCGGTGGTCCAAGCTGTATGCCTGCACGGTTCTCCGCCGGCCCCCCCCGTTGTCCCTGCTGCTGCGGAGGCGGTCCTCCTGCCTGCCCAGGACCGCCTTGGCCCGGCCCACCCATTCCCGGCCCACCCGGCCCTTGCCCTGGATTGGGAAACTGCGGTCCGCCCATTCCTCCTCCACCTGGCCCACCCATTCCCGGCCCTCCGCCGCCCGGCCCGCCGCCCGGCGGTCCACCCCCTCCGCGACCCTGTGCCACCGCGGTCGAGGCGGCGCCCACCAACAGGCAAGCCCCGATCGCCGCAACACGCGCGAATTTTCCTCGGCCGGTTCTCATCAGTTGGAGGTCCTCTTCGCCGCTTTCGTGCTGACACCGTACGAACTCGCTTCCAGCCCGTACAGGCTCGCGGGAGTCGTCTCTTCCGCGCGCAGCTCTCCGTCGATGGCAGTCAGCAACGCATTGTCCGCCTTCAACGACGCACGCGTAACCTTCACCTCCGCCTGCACCTTTGTCGTCTCTGCCTGCACCTTCGTCTCCGCCTGCGCCTGTGTATTGGTTGCATTGCCCTGCGCCGTCGCTATCGCCTGTTGCACGGGCCGCGCGTGGTTCCTGTGCAGCGTTGTCCCAACGCCAACCGCAAGCGCGATGGCCATGGCACCTGCTACCCATGCCTGCGGGCGAAGCAGCCACGCCAGCGCAGGCTCGCGTTCCACCTCTCGCATGGGACCCGCAGCCGCCCGCCGCTCGGCCCACAACCGGCTCTGCTCGGCAAAGTCTCCAATCGCTCCCGATACCCGCTCCGCCTCTTCACGGCACTGCGCG
The DNA here is from genome assembly GCA_963834805.1 of uncultured Acidobacteriaceae bacterium. Classification (GTDB taxonomy): domain Bacteria; phylum Acidobacteriota; class Terriglobia; order Terriglobales; family Acidobacteriaceae; genus Edaphobacter. The sequence goes on along the minus strand of CAWIDB010000007.1, from coordinate 175,594 downwards.
CATGCCTTCAGGTGGGCCTGCACCGAGGCAGGTCCTGAGCCCATCAACAAATCGGTGAACTGCTCGTCCGTAAGATGCCGTTCCCCGTTGCTGTCTTGTCGTTCGTAGCCGGCTTCCATCACGCTCTCCCTCCCACCTTCTGCCGCACCGCCTTCACCGCGCGGTGCAGATGGGTCTTTACCGTGCTGATCTGCATTCCCGTAGCCAGGCATATCTCCTGCAACTCCATCTCATCCACAAAACGCATCACAAAGATGCTGCGCTGCTTCTCCGAAAGTCCCTCCAACGCGCCCGACACCTGCTGCGCTCTCTCCCGCGCCAGAATCTGCGATTCCGGCGAACTCTCCCCGCTGGGCAGCAGACCCGCCAGCTCGCTCAGGTCCGGCCCCGTCTTCTGCACCCTGCGCCAGAACTGGAACTTGCGCGTCCGCTGATGGTCTCGCACCAGGTTGCCCGCAATATGCGCCAGCCAGGTATATACGCTGCACTCGCCGCGAAAGGTTTCCCTGCCGTTATACGCCTTCAGCAGGCAGTCCTGCACCACCGTCTCAGCCAGGTCCATGTCTCCGGTCGAATAGGCGACAAACCGCAGCAGCCGCGCCCGGTACATCCGGTCCAGCGCCTCGATGTCGTCCAGCTCGGTAAGGATGGTTTCACCCATCGCGCAGCCGATCATACCGGGATTGAGCGCAAGCTGCATACAGGATGTAGACGCCTGCCCACCCCCGCGCGATTACAACCCACTGAAAATAATCCGCCGAGCCGTTGGAGCCCACCTGACCCCCTACTCGTCCGCCTCGCGCAGCTTGGCCAGCACCCCAAAGTCCTCCAGCGTCGTCGTATCGCCCCTCACCTCGCCGGTCGTCGCCAGCTCCCTCAGTAGCCTCCGCATGATCTTGCCACTCCGCGTCTTGGGCAACGATTGGGTAAACCGCAAATTGTCTGGCCGCGCCAGCGCCCCAATCTCCTTGGCCACCCACTGGCGCAGCTCCTGGCGCAGGTCCTCGCTCGGCATATACCCCTCGTCCAGCGTCACAAACGCGGCAATCGCCTGCCCCTTCAACTCGTCCGGCCGCCCCACCACCGCAGCCTCCGCCACCTTGGGGTGCGCCACCAGCGCCGACTCGATCTCCATCGTCCCCAGCCGGTGTCCGCTCACGTTGATCACGTCGTCCACCCGTCCCATCAGCCAGTAGTAGCCGTCCGCGTCCCGCCGCGCGCCGTCGCCCGTAAAGTAGCTCCCCGGAACCGCCGAGAAGTACGTCTCCTGGAACCGCTCCGCATCCCCCCAGATCGTCCGCGCCATCGAAGGCCATGGCTTGCGCACCACCAGCAACCCGCCCTGCCCCGCCGCCACCGGCCCGCCTTCTTTTGTAACCACTTCAGGCATAATTCCGAAGAACGGCCGCGTCGCCGATCCCGGTTTGGTCGCCACCGCCCCCGGAATCGGCGCAATCATGATCGCCCCTGTCTCCGTCTGCCAGAACGTGTCCACAATCGGGCACCGCTCCCGGCCAATCTCGCGGTGGTACCACATCCACGCCTCCGGATTGATCGGCTCGCCCACCGTCCCCAGCAACCGCAGTGACGCCAGCGAGTGCTTCTTCACCCACTCGTCGCCCCACTTGATGAACGCACGGATCGCCGTCGGCGCCGTGTAAAACACACTCACCTTGTGTTCGTCGATGATCTTCCAAAATCTGTCATTCGCCGGAAAATTCGGCGCGCCCTCGTACAGCAGCACCGTCGCTCCATTCAGCAGCGGCCCATACACCACATACGAGTGCCCCGTAACCCAGCCGCAGTCCGCCGTGCACCAGTACACATCGTCGTCGCGCAGGTCGAAGACGTACTTGCTCGTCAAATAACTCTGCACCGCGTAGCCGCCCGTGGTATGCACCAGCCCCTTCGGCTTGCCCGTCGTTCCCGAGGTGTACAGGATGTACAGCAAGTCCTCGGCGTCCATCCACTCCGCCGCACACTCGTCGCTCGCCTCGGCCATCAACTCGTGCCACCACAGGTCGCGCCCCGCCTTCATCGCCGCGCTGTTCTTTTTCCCCGCCACCCGCTGGTACACCACCACATTGCGCACTGTTGGACAGCGATCGATCGCCTCATCCGCAATCGCCTTCAGCCCCACCTCCACGCCGCGCCGGCAGCTCACATCCTGCGTCAGCAGCAGCACGCACTCCGAATCGTTCACCCGGTCCACAATCGCCTGCGCCGCGAACCCCCCGAAGATCACCGAATGCACCGCACCGATTCGCGCGCATGCCAGCATCGCAATCGCCAGCTCCGGCCCCATCCCCATGTAGATCGCAATCCGGTCGCCGCGTTGCACTCCCAGCCCTTTCAGCACGTTCGCGAACCGCTGCACCAACCCATGCAACTCGCCATAGCTGATCCGCCGCACCTCGCCCGGCTCGCCCTCCCACAGCAGGGCCGTCTTCTCCCGCCGCGCGCCCGCCGCGTGCCGGTCCACGCAGTTGTGACACAGGTTCAGCTTGCCCTCAACGAACCACCGCGCCGAGCCCATCTCTCCGTCGAGCACCCGCTCCCACGGCGTAAACCACTCCAGCTCGCCCGCCGCCTCCGCCCAAAACGCCTCCGGGTCCTCTACGCTGCGCCGGTACATCGCCTCATACTCTTCCAGGCTCCTGATGTGGGCCTTCGCCGAGAACTCCGCTGGCGGCGGGAACACCCGGTCCTCCCGCAGCAGCGACTCCATGTTCGTTCCAACCGATGTCTGCACGTGCATCCCCGTTGTCGTAGTACCGCCGTCGCATGCTCGCGACTTCACAGGTACTCAGATGAAGGAAACTCCGCGCGCGATGGATTTCTTTGCCGCTGGGATGGAAGTCTCATGGCGCCGGCGTCTCGCTGCCAGGCACGATGCGCGACGTTACCTCCAGCTTGTGGTAGTTGCTGTAGGTGGCATCGTACGTCCATCGTTCCCGTACCGAACTGCCAATAATATTGTCGGATATCTTCGTCGGCAGCCAGAAGCTCTTCCCGCCCAGCACCACTGGCGCGTACTCCACCGTGACACTCCATCGCCCCACAATCGGTTCCGCTGCAAGCCCAAGCTCAGAGTAAACACGGCTGATCGGGATAACAGTCGAACCAACCAGATGATGGGGGACGGTGAACTCCAGGCGCGTCACCTGCATGGTCTCCGCGTCGATCTGCACCCTCCCGCTCACGTCTTCCTGGATCCCGCAGTCATCCGGACGTTTGCGTTCCGGCAGGCTGGCAAACTGAATCACGATGGGATCGCTCGGCCTGCTCTGCCGCATCGGCCTCAGCGTATAGCGCATGCAGGCCTGCTTTCTTGCCGAGACCATCGTGAGGCCGTTGGAAAAAGCTCCGCGAAGATAGGCTGGGCCGCCGACGCTCTCTCCCGTCGTGGGCCGTCCATTCACCATCTTCACCTCATGCGACTCCTCAAGAATTTCCTTGCCCTCGGCATCCGGGTCGGCAACGCGCTTCAGGCGAAACGTCGAATCCGTCACCGTGCTCTCATGCTTTGGATCGGGTATGACCGTTGAAACAACGTGCTCGTCGCAGAAGAAGCTCGGCACCTGCGCCTGATACTGGTCCACATTCTCCTGCAGCCGCTGCAGTATCTCCCCCAGCGTCGGCGTCCCCGTCTTCTGCGCCGCAGCCGCACTCTGCGTATCGGAATTCTTGGCCGGTATCTCTTGCGCCCCAGCCACGCGCATGCCCGCCATGGCGCCTAGCAGCAAAGCGATGATAAGCAGGAATGAGTTGTGTTTGCTCACGGTAACGGGGCCTCGTTCCAGGGCAGGATCCGCGACGTCACCTCCAGCTTGTGGTAGTTGCGATAGGTCGCCCTGAACGTCCACACAATCGCATGGTATGTCCCCCGCCCGCTGGTGGAACGCGAACTAATCGTGGCCGGCATCCAGAAACTCTTTCCATCCAGCACCACCGGCGCATAGTCCACGGAGAGCACCCACTCGCCCACCATCGGCCGGCTCGCGCCGTAGCCCATCTTGTCTCCGGGGATGATGGTGTGGTGCGGAGTCGTCAGTTCCATCCGCGTGATCTGCATGCTTCCGCGGTCGATGAACACCTGCCCTCGGCCGTTCTCCTGCAGCAGGCAGCCGCCTTGGTTCTCCGGAGTCAGCACGCTCGCGAAGCGCACGATAATTGGGGCCTGTGCATCGTTCCGCCTCATTCGCTCCAGTGTGTAGTTCATGCACGACTGCTGGCTGAGCGAGACCACGGCGAGTCCGCCTTCGAACGCTCCGCTGACGATCGACGGGACATCCATCTCCTGCGATTTTGCGGGCCGGCCATTCACCGTCTTCACCTCACGCGACTCCTCCAGCGTTGTCGTATGGTCGTGTTTAACGGTGCGCTTCAGGCGGAAGACGGAATCCGTAACGGTCTCCTGATCGTGTACGTCCGGGACCATCCGTGACACCACATGCTCATCGCAGAAGAAGCTCGGCACGCCCGTATCGTACTGGTCCAGGTTCCCCTGCAGCCGCTGCAGAATCTCCCCCAGCGTCGGCGTCCCCGTCTTCCCCTCGGGAGTCGTGGCCTGCTGCGCCGCCCCCACGCGCAACCCCACCACAGCGCCCATCACACCCACAGCCGCGATCCAGCGCCCTCTGCCCCAACGCCAACCCTTCATCCGCACCTCCCGGCCCGTCTCCGCGTTAACTCGCCGACTCGCTGACTCGCTGCTCTTCCCTCACGCATATCTCCGCTGGTGCCATTGCCACGCGCTGGCCACAATCGTGTCCAACTCGGCGAACCGCGGCCTCCACCCCAGCTCCTGTTTGATCTTCTCCGAGCTGGCCACCAGAACCGCAGGATCGCCCTCCCGCCGCGCGCACTCTTCCACCGCAATCGCCTTGCCCGTCACCCGCCGCGCCGACTCGATCACCTCCCGCACCGTGAACCCCTGCCCGTTGCCGATGTTGTAAATCACGCGGCTCTGTTCCTTCAGCGCCGCCAGTGCCAGCAGGTGCGCGTCCGCCAGGTCCAGCACATGGATGTAGTCGCGGATGCATGTCCCATCCCGCGTTGGGTAGTCCTCGCCAAACACCTTGATGCTCTTCCGCCGTCCCAGAGCCACGTCCAGCACCAGCGGGATCAGGTGCGACTCCGGCTCATGCGCCTCGCCGTATCCCTCCATCGCGCCCGCCACGTTGAAGTAGCGCAGGCTGGCGTACCGCAGCCCGTGAATGCGGTTGAACCACCCCAGCATCTGCTCCACCATCAGTTTGCTCTCGCCGTACGCGTTGGTCGGCTGCGGCTTCGCGTCCTCCAGGATCGGCGTCGTCACCGGCTCGCCGTAGCACGCCGCCGTCGAGCTGAACACCAGCCGGTCCTGCCCCGTCGCCAGCATCGACTCCAGCAGGGTCAGCGTCCCCACCGTGTTGTTCCTGAAGTAAACCTCAGGCACCTTCATGCTCTCGCCCGCCTCGATCAGAGCGGCAAAGTGCATCACTCCATCGAACCGCCCGGCCTTCAACGTCTTCTCCAGCAGGGCCCGGTCGGCCAGTTCGCCCTCCACGAACTCCGCCCCCCCCGCCACCGCGCTCCGCTTGCTGTGGCACAGATTGTCGTAGATCGTCACTTCATCGCCGCCGACCAGCAGAAGTCTTGCCACCGTCCCGCCGATATACCCTGCACCACCAGTTACCAGAATCCTCATCGCATCTCCCAGCATCTTGTTTATAGCTACAACCAAAGTATAGGGAGTTCCTCTCATAAAGAGTGATTCCTGCAAATTCCGGGTTAAGCAAGGATAGTGAGAGGTGTACCCGGCATCTAACTTGATTCATTGCAGCAATCGGGCAGCACGCCAAATCGGGCGCCAAAACACTAAAATGACCATCACGGTCCGTCGTTGTCTGGCAATTGCCTCTTTGTCCCAGATAACACCCGGTTTATAGATGGTTCCCTGGTTGCGCAATTTGTTTCCTCAGCGTCTCAGATTGCGTCATACTTAAGATTAACTCTTCGCTCTCTCGCGAAACGACTGATTGAAGGATCAAACGACTATGCCAATGCCACAGCAGGGAGACAAACTCGGCCCGCCCAAGAGCGTGCAGTTTGCCCACTTTGGCGTTCTCGATGCCGGCCGCCAGAACAAGTCGTCGTTGTTCTTCTCCCTGGTCGTCAATGCGATCGCACTGTTTGTCCTCATCGTCATCAGTGCCGCAAACACCAAGATGATCCAGCAACGAATTCTGCTCACCAGCCTCACCTTCCAGCCTGCTCCAAAGGTCGAGCCCATCAAGCCCAAGATCGTTCCTCCGCCGCCCAAACCGCCCCCCCTGCCTCCTAAAATCCAATTGCTGGCTCCCAAAATCGTTGTCGTGAAGCTGCCCGAACTGCCTAAGCCGCCCGAAGTCAAGATGGACACGCCCAAGCCGGTTATCGCTCCCCCGGCGCCCGTCAAGGTCGTTCCCATGGTTGCCCCGCAGGTGGTTAACCTGGCCAAGCCGCAGGCAGCCTCCGTGGTCAACAAAGACCTGCACCCCGCCGCCGTCAACCTGGGTAGCGCCAATGCTCCCACCCTCCACGGCCCAGCGGTTGCCAACGTCAATCTTGGCCGCGGCCTCGCCGGGGCCAGCGGCAGCGGCAACGGGCCGGCTGCCACCAAGGTCAATCTCGGCAATGGAAGTCCCGGCGGCTCCCTCCGCGGTAACGGTCTGGTTGCGGTCACTGGCATTCCCCACGGCGCCCCCTCAGGAACAGGGACTGCCGCAGTCGCCAGTCATGTCAACCTGGGACAGGCCACGCCGCCGCCCACACCCAAGCCCGTTCCCTTCGCCTCGCTGGTCCAGCCCAAATTGGCCAAGCTCACAGCCAAGCCCAAGCCGGACTACACCGAGGAGGCCCGTCGCTTGCATATCGAAGGCGACGTCATCCTTCGGGTACGCGTCGAGGCAAATGGCGCGGTCCAAATTCTAGACTTGGTCAGCGGTCTCGGCCACGGCCTCGACGAGAGCGCCAAACGTGCCGTCCTGGCCTCAAGGTTTGAGCCCGCCACCGATGGAAACGGTCAAGCCATCCCCTCGATTGTGGTCGTTACAGTTACATTTCAACTCGCGGGGTAGCTCAGATGCCCGTCAGCAGATCGCTTGTCGCTTTCGTGTCATCTTGCTTTTGCGTCAATCGCTCCACCAGTACGCGCTTTACCAACACGCCGATCTTTTGTTACAAGGAGACCGTTAGGTCGCCCCAGGGAGCCGCAAATTATGATCCTTCGTTCTAGATCCATCACCGGTGCGACGTTGGTGTTTCTCCTCGCAACTACGCTTCCTGCCATGGCCGCGGCGGGATTCCCCCTCTTGGGAAAGAAGAAGCCCACCTACGACAACTCCAACAACCCGAAGCCGACCGCTGCTCAGAATGCCTTGATCGACAGGGCAATCGTTCGCGAGAAAGAGATCGTCAAGGTCGTCAGGGATCGTGCTCCCCTGGTCGAAACATACATCCAGAACATGAAACCGGACCCCGTGCTCTATCAGGTGCCGGAGTCGGACGAGCACTTCTTGGCGCGGGTCGACTTCAGCAGGGTCATCAACGGGAACGAATACAAGGACAACAAGGGAAACTTCGGCACCAAGAAAAGCCACCTCATCAACTTCAAAAACTCCCTTACCGCCCTCACCGGTATCTCCAACAGCCTTCGTCTCACCTTCCATGAGTCCGGCTTCATCCAGATGATCCTCATGGACTCCAATAACTTCGACCGGCAACACTACACCTTTACCTTCGTCCGAAACGACTTCCTCGGCAACGTCCCCACCGAAGTCTTCGACGTCTCGCCCGCCAGCCCTAGAAAGGACTTCGGACGCTTCTTCGGGCGCATCTGGATCGAGACCAATGGCGGTAATGTCATCCGATTCAATGGAGACTTCGCCGGCTCCATCCTCAGCATGAAGGAGTTCTACCACTTCGACAGTTGGCGCACCAACGTGCAGCCAAACATATGGCTCCCCACCTCCTTCTATGTCGAGGAGAGCGACCCCAAAAGCTCCAGCAGCACCCTCAAATTCAAAGCCATCAACTACATTTGGGGCTACGCCCTCAAGGTCCCGGACTCCGACGCCGAAAACACCTCCATCAGCGTGGCCAATGCCCAGGACGTCTCCAACGATGCCGCCGATTACAGCCCGCTCGCGGCGCAACGTGAGTGGGTGCAACAGGCCGAGAACAATGTTGTCGATCGCCTCTATCAGGCTGGCCTGCTCGATGCCCCAAGCGACTTCGATAATACACTCGCAGCGCTCGCCAACAATATCCTCGTCTATAACAACATCCAGACCACCCGGCCCATCCGTGTACGCACCCTGCTCACTGAACCGCTCGAGTCCCTCGCCGTCGGCAACACCATCATCCTCTCCAAGGGCCTCATCGACACCACCGGCGTTCCCACGCAAGACGGCGCTCAGCAGACGGGCAATCTCAATGCCCTCCTCGCATTCCAGGTCGCCCACGTCATCCTCGGCCATCGCCTGGACACCAAGTATGCCTTCAATGACCGCCTGCTCTTCCCCTCCGCCTCGGTCTTCGAGCGCATCCCCATGCACCATACCGCCGTCGACAACGCCGAAGCCGCCAGGAAGGCTATGCAGTTGCTCAGCGTCAAGGAACTGGCCGACGGACAAAAGTACTTCGGCCTCTATCTGCAACAACTTCGGCAGAGGGTCAAGGCTCTGCCCGCCCTCAATCAGCCCATGATCGGCGACGCCCTCGTCCGAAGCGACAGCGACAACACATTCTGGATGGAAGCCATGGTTCCCAAGGGCATCAAGCTCGATATGAAGGATCTCAAGCAGCAGGCCGCCATGCCCCTGGACAGCTTCCTGCGCCACGATCCCTGGTCCGATCAGCTCATCCAGATGCACACCACGAGCGAACCCCTCCTCAGCGACCGTGACAAGATGCCCTTCGAGGTCACGCCCGTCTTCATGAGGCTCTCCTACTTCGCCTCCGCCACGCCCCCGGCTGTTCCCCCAGCAGCCGCGCCTGCAGCCGGCGCTCAGGCTCCAGCCACCGCGCCACCGCCCAATGCCCCTGCAACTCCCGCAACCCAGCAAGCAGAACCGGCGACTGCACCGCCGCCGTCGCCTGCGCCAACCCAATAACTATGCCTTCTCCGGACTGCGAACCAGACGGTTGTCTTCAGCCGCATACTCTCACACTCCGGACCGCAGTTCTTGACGGAAGCGCTTTGTTTCACTTTTCCTGGAGATGGAATGCTCAAGACCTTGAGGATCGCCGGCCCCCTCGTTTGCCTGCTCTCCCTCGCCTCCATCGCGGGTGCCCAGGCGCTTCCAGCAGCATACGGCCCGGGAAGGCTTCAAGCCGGTTTTACCGTCACCTATGCCAGGCCGGACTTCTGGGTGCAGCCCACCATCGGAGATCCCAAGTACTCGCGACAGTTCATCCTCGGCGTCTCCGGCTACCTTGACTACCAAATCAACGATCACCTCAGCTTGGAAGGCGACTTTCACTGCGTCTGTCTCATCACCTCGCTCGACCGCGGTGAGCTTACCTATCTCGTCGGCCCCAGACTCACCTACCCCATGGGCCGCTACGATCTGTACATCAAGGGTCTCTATGGGTTACACGATCTCGACATCCAGGAGTGGCAGGACAACGTCGGACTCAACGGCGGGCCAGGGTCCGCCTACGTAGTGGGAGGAGGAGTCGACTTCATAAAATCTCCCAGAATCATGCTGCGTTTCCTCGATATCGAAATCCAGAGATGGCCTAACTTCGTCCCCCGCGCCATCAATCCCATCGTTGTCTCCTCCGGCTTCGCCTATCGCTTCCACTAGCTCCCTGCGCGCCTGTAGAATGATTCCGCATTTTGACGCGGGCCCGCGGCGCGGTCAAAGGGGATCAGACAGGGCAGAAGTCCCCCATCCAGGCTGCATTGCACAGGGTCTTCGCCTTCTTTGGAATACGCCATCCTCTGCCCGCATAATCGGAGCTCCCTCTTGACCGGAAGATTGGCGCTAGCGTTGCTGCTCAGTGGGGCATCCGTCCTGCATGCTCAGGCCACTTCAACGGCCTCGCGGGCCGGTGACCTCCAGATCGGAGTCGGATACACCTCCGCCAAACCCGATTACGGCCAGCAGACCTTCCACGGAGTCGTCGCCTACGTGGACTTCGACCGTCACTCCCACTTCGGCTTCGAAGCCCAGTTCCATCAGGTCAACAGCAACAACAACGACCAGTCCTACCAGCGTACCTACGAGATCGGAGGACGATACTTCCGCACCTATGGCCCCCTCCTCCCCTATCTCAAAGTTATGATCGGGCGAGGCGACTTCAAATATCCCTTTGGCCAGACCGACCTCTCCTACAACCTCTACGCCGGTGCCATCGGTGCGGACTACAAGCTCGGCCCCCACCTCCGCCTGCGTGCCGATTACGAGATGCAACGCTGGTCCGGCTTCCCCAACGAAAGCCTCACCCCAAAGCTCCTCTCCTTCGCCGTCGCATACCACTTCGCCGGGAAAAATCGCTACAAGTAATGCCTCAGTGCTCTGCCTGTTTTTGTTCGTCATTCGGCGATGAGTGGGGTTTTGTCTAGATGCCTTTCGCAATTGCTATAAACCAAAAATGAATTGTCATTCTGACCCTGAGTGCAGCGAATGGGGAAGAATCCCCGCATTCTCCCTTGCCCTTTTTGTTTATCGTCCCCGTAGGGAATCTGCTTCTTCCTTTGCCCTTGTTGTTGCCTTGCCGGAGGGAGCAGGGGCCTTCAGGCCCCTGGACCCTCGCAGCCAATAAACGGGCTTTAGCCCCGGGCCTTCTCTTTAGCCGTTGTTGTTGCCCTTGCTGTTGCCTGTTCTTCCCCAACAACCAACAACCTGCTGTCAACCCCCTCAACTCTTCAAATTTCCCGCAACTCTCACCATATCAATCACATAAAAGTTGAAAATACTTGGCATACTAGTTTCCCTCCAACCCGTATACTTAAGGTAGTAAGCAAGAGTCAGAGGCCCGGGTGCCTCATTCATGCGCGTTTCTTGCGCATGGATGGGGGGCCGGGCCTTCGCTTTTAACCCGCAACTATACGTTTCCGGGCCTTCGCCTTAAACCCTGACCGTATATACATAATCTATATTAATCCCAGGCCAAGTCCAGGATTAACATGCCTATTTCTATGACTTTATCGTTTTTTCGGGTTTTTTCTATCAACCGGCAGACCCGGAGAGGGTATCGTATGATCAGTACCGTCGAACTCACCGTCCCCATCGACCTAGAAGAACAACAAAGCAAGCACTTCGCCGCAATGCTCGATGACCTCATCCACCCCAAGGATGGTCCCGGCCACGACCGGCAACCTGCAACCGGCAACCTGCAACTACCCACGCTCTCACTCGCCGCCAAATACAACTGCCCCGCATCTCCATGCAATGGATGCGAGGCAGTCACAACACCAACGTTCGCTTTAGAAGTGATACGCCACGCCGAGTGTCGGCATGGATAGAATCTCGTAGCGGTTCGTGGTCAAGTTTCCCGTGGGGCCATTTGACTCCCCAAAGGTCGGCGTCTTTACCACAAATGCCCGATACTCGGCTCGTATATCGAAGCTCGGGCTCAGTTCGTACGCCATTCCGCCGCCGAATAGCCCCGTGAATCCCTTCGTGGTCTTGGTGTACAAAATGGTCGTCTGATTGTCCAGAACGGGAGTAAAGATCAACGTCCCGATTCCTGCTTCCACAAAGGGGTTATATCGCTTAATGGTCCAACTGAAGGCATACGCCGCCGTGACCTCCTGCATCCGCGAGTGGATCCGGTAGCTGTATTGATTGGGTATATTCGAGGTGTAAGGCGGTGGGGAGCCGGGAATGCATCCTCCACCGATGCAATATTTCGCGTTGTTCTGGGTAAAGCTGTAGTTCAGCTCCAACGCGCTGTGCGGGGTCAGCATGTATCGGTAGCTGGTCAGCAGACCTAGCGAGGCCGTTGAATTCGTCACCACCGACGCTTGACCATGGATCGTGGGAGCGAACACCCCGGTGCCGCTGAAGCTCACATCTTGCCGGCTCTCCTGCGCAAACCCTGCAGCGGCCGACAGCATCAGCACGCCCAACAAAATCGTCTTCTTCATTCTTTCTTCAACCCCTTCTTGTGCCTTCGCATCCCGGCCCCGGAACTCGAAGGCGATGCGCTTCGCATCGCAACGAACACGGTCACGGTCACTCCCATCATTGTACCTGTAGCTCGCGCCCCGTGGCTGCCGCGCCACGCAGAAAGGCCGGTGAGTCATGCGACCCCCCGGCCCTTATGTCAAATCCGTGCTCCTCAATTACTGCGGAGGTGCTGGTGGTGCTCCGCCGCCCGGTGCTCCGCCGCCGCCGCCGCGCCGTCCGCCGTAGGTAGGTTGCGCGGCAACCCACGCATCGAACTTCGGCTTCTGCTCGTCCGTCAGCAGGGCCTTGATCTTTGCATTCTCCTCCGTCCGTATCGCCTGGATCTTGGGCATCAAGGTCGAGAAGTCTTCGCCGGAATTGCGAAGGTCGGTCATCTTCTTCTGGTCGTCCGTTAAGATCGCCGTGATCTTGGTCTTCTGATCGGCGGTCAGCGTTACGGCTGTGTCGATCGCGGCCACACGCGCTTCGGGTGTCATCCCGCCGCGTCCGCCGCCGCCGCCCTGCGCCATCATCGGCACAGCGCATAACGCAGCGCTGCATATTGCCACTGCGCCGGCGCGCATGGCATACCTGCGAAACATCCTCATCTTCATTGGCACTTCCTCCATAATCGTTCCCGCATTCTTTCCCCGTTTCGGGGACGGGCCAAGAATACTACTACCAACTCTACAAAGACAAAAAGTACGGCCGGAGAGTCATGCGACCCCCCGGCCGTACTGCTAAAACCTTGCTACTCGATTACTGTGGAGGTGCAGGAGGTGCTCCGCCGCCGGGTGCTCCGCCGCCGCCGCCGCGGCCGCCGCGGCCCTGAGGCATCGCGTCGAACTTCGTCTTCTGCGCATCCGTCAACAGGGCCCGGATCGCAGTGTTCTCATCCGTGCGGATCGCGGTCATCTTGGTGCGCATGTCCGGGTCCTGCGCCGTCATCAATGCCTGGATCTTCGCTGCGCCGTCGGTATATATCTTCAACGCCGCGGTCTTCTGATCGGCTGTCAACGTCACCGCAGTATCCAGTGCTGCCACCTGTTGGTCCGGCGTCTGTCTCATGCCGCGACCGCCACCGCCGCCGCCTTGCGCCATCATCGGCACAGCGCATAGCGCGGCGCTACACATTGCCACTGCGCCCGCGCGCATGGCATACCTACCTAACATCTTCATATTCATTGGTTACTCTCCCGTGTCGATTCCGGCATTATTTCTCCGGCGGACAAGTCTAACCCTACAGACGAACAACTTGCCAGATTTGTTTGAGCTTTTGAAAACAATTTTTTAAACAAGGTCCCGCCGCCGCCATCCGCCCGCCCTTCAACCCGCCCTTCAACCCGCCCGCTCAGGCTGAAAGCAATAGGGATCGCCATGCGCTGCGGCGTACGCCTCCACCACCTTCAGAAACGCAACCGCCGCGTGCGACAGGCTCGCCTGCCGCCGGTACACCAGACGCAGCTTGCGCTCCAGTTGCAGCTCCTTCACCCGCACCCGAACCAGCGCGCCGCGCGCCAGCTCCGTCCGCACCGTCAGCCCAGGCACCAGGGCCACTCCGTTGCCCATCTCCACAAACCGCTTGATCGCCTCCAGCGACGGCAGTTCCACGCCCATGCGCAGCGCAGTCTTGTGCCGCCGGAACGTCTCGATCACCTTCTGCCGCTGCGGAGAAGAAATGTTGTGCGCAATAAAGTTCTGCGCCCCAAGCTGCCGGATCGACACCTCGCCCGCCTCGGCCAATGGATGCTTCGGGTTCACCACCAGGTCCAGTTCATCGCGATACACCATCACCGACCGGATCGCCGCGTCGTCCGGCCGGAAGCTCAGCACGCCGATCTCCACCGTATGCACCAGCACATCGTCCGCGATGCGGCTGGCCAGCGCCCGCTGCACCGTCACCTTGATCCGAGGGTTCCTCCGCCGAAACTCGTCCAGCAGCGGCAGTAGCACCAGGCAGGTGTACTCGTTCGCCGCAATGTTCAGCCGTCCGCGATGCAATTCGCGCAACTCCGCCAGAGCGCCCATGGATTCAGTCCGCAGGTTCAGCAACTTCACCGCGTACTCGCGCAACACCTCGCCCGCATCGGTCAGCGTACCATCGCGCGACGACCGCTCCAGCAGCACCTCGCCCAGCTCCGCCTCCAGCTTGGCAATCGCCTGGCTCACCGCCGGCTGCGTGCGATGCAGCCGCGCCGCCGCCCGCGAGAAGCTGCGCTCTTCACTCACCGCAAGAAACGTCTCCAGTTGAAACAGGTCCATCTCGACCGCCGCTCTTCTCCCAGCGCAAACCACGCGCTCGGCCATGAATAATTCAATTAGAAATAATAATACTTGTTCGAAACACTATAAGTCTGAGTTATTCTAAACCATAAGGAGCCGAGGTCGAACCTATGTCAGTGAAAGTCCAGCCGATCCCCCAGCAATCTCCTTCGATCCCCAGCGCAGTCCCGCCCCAACCCGAACGTATCATCTTCTTCGACACCACTCTACGCGACGGCGAGCAGTCGCCCGGATGCGTCATGTACGGCCCCGAAAAGCTGCGCATGGCCCACCAGATCGCAGCCCTCGGTGTCGACATCCTGGAGGCCGGCTTCGCCATCGCCTCCGAGGGCGACTCTGAATCCATCCGCAACATCGCCCGCGAGGTCCGCGGCCCAGTCATCGCCAGCCTCGCCCGCGCCAAACGCGAAGACATCGAGGCCGCTGCGCGCTCCATCGAGCCCGCCCCCCGCCCGCGCATCCACACCTTCCTCTCCACCTCCGACCTCCATCTCGCCGCCAAGCTGCAGATCTCGCGCGAGCAGGCGCTCGACCAGATCGCCGCCATGGTCGCCCTCGCCCGCACCTACGCCGACGACGTCGAGTTCTCTCCCGAGGATGCCACCCGCACCGACCCCGAATTCCTGGTCAAGGTCTGTGAGATCGCCATCCAGGCCGGTGCCACCACCCTCAATCTTCCCGACACCGTCGGCTACTGCCTCCCGCAGGGCTACGCAGACATGTTCCGAAATATCCAGGCCCGCGTTCCCGGCATCGAAAACATCGTCCTCTCCGCCCACTGCCACGACGACCTCGGCCTCGCCGTCGCCAACACCATCGCCTCTATCCAGGCTGGCGTCCGACAGGTCGAGTGCGCCGTCAACGGCATCGGCGAGCGCGCCGGCAACGCCTCGCTGGAAGAGATCGCCGCCATTCTCGTCACCCGCCACGACCAGCTTCCTTTCCGCCACAACATCGTCATGAACCGGCTCTACCCCACCAGTCAGATGCTGGCCACCTGCATCAGCTTCGGCGCCGCGCCCAACAAGGCCATCGTCGGCGCCAACGCCTTCGCCCATGCCGCCGGAATCCATCAGCACGGCGTCATCGCCAACCCCCTCACCTACGAGATCATGACCCCCGAATCCGTCGGTGTCCCCTCCAACTCGCTCGTCCTCGGCAAGCACAGCGGCCGCCGCGCCCTGGAGCATCGCCTCATCGAGCTCGGCCACCATCTCACCCACGCCGAACTCGACGCCGTCTACAGTCGCTTCACCGAACTCGCCGACCACAAGAAAACCATCTACGACCAGGACCTCATCGGCCTGCTCCGACACGAATTATCAGCATCGCAGCCGCTGACTCGCTGACTTGCTAACTAGCTAAGGAAAAACAATGCGTCTCAAGATAGCCATCCTCGCCGGCGACGGCATCGGCCCCGAGGTCACCAGCGAAGCCGTCAACATCCTCAAGGCAGTCGCAGAGTTCGGCGGCCACGACTTCTCCTTCGTGCCGTTGCTTCTCGGCGGAGTCGCCATCACCGCTACCGGCTCGCCCCTGCCCACCGCAACCCTCGACGCCTGCCTCGAATCCGACGCCGTTCTGCTCGGCGCGGTCGGCGACAAGAAGTTCGACGCGCTCACTCCGGACAAGCGACCTGAGGCCGGCCTCCTTCAGATCCGCCACGCCCTCGGCGGCTACGCCAATCTCCGTCCCTCCATCGCCTACCCCGCGCTCTCCGCCAACTCGCCCCTGCGTCCCGAGGTCACCGAAGGCGCCGACATCCTCTTCGTCCGCGAGCTGCTCGGCGGCCTCTACTTCGGCTCGCCGCGCGAGTGGAACAAGTCCACCGGTGAGGCATGGAACACCATGCGCTACACCCGCGCCGAGGTCGCCCGCGTCGCCAAGGTCGCCTTCGAACTCGCCGCCAAACGCCGCAAAAAAGTCACCTCCGTCGACAAGGCCAACGTCCTCGAAGTCTCCCAGCTCTGGCGCGCCACCGTCACCGAAGTCGCTCGCGACTATCCCTCTGTCACCCTCGAGCACCAGCTCGTCGACTCCATGGCCATGCACCTGATGAATATCCCGCGCAACTTCGACGTCATGCTGACAGAGAACCTCTTCGGCGACATCCTCTCCGACGAGGCCTCCATCATCACCGGCTCGCTCGGCATGTTGCCCTCGGCCACCATCGGCGGCACGGTCAACCTCTATGAACCCGTCCACGGCTCCGCGCCCGACATCGCCGGCACCGGCAAGGCCAATCCACTCGGCGCAATTCTCACCGCCGCAATGGTGCTCCGCCACTCCGCCAATCTCGAGCAGGACGCCGCCGCCATCGAAGCCGCCGTCCGCACTGTCCTCGCCGACGGCCATCGCACCGCCGACATCGCCCGCGGCAAAGATTCAACTCAACACCTCGTCTCCACTGCGGAGATGGGCAAACTCGTCCACCAGGCGCTCGCCCAGTCCATCGACCAGCGCCAGTCCATGCACGCCGTCTAATTGCGAAAAATGCGCCGCCTCCTCCAACTCGCCCTCGCTCTTCTGCTCGTCGCCACGCTTGCGCCCGCATTCGCCGCGCCCAAGCCCGCCCGCGAAGACGTCGAATGGATTTGGCAGTACACCCCCGACGACACCAACAAACAAGGCCGCGAGAACGACCTCGTCCAGGACGACCGTTTCCGTCCCTTCCTCGACCAGTTCCTCACCGCTCCGCAGACCTTCTGGGGAACGCCCGTCAACGGTAAGTACCGTTCGCTCGCCAGCACCGCGCTCGACCACCTCACCGTCCCCGGCAGCGTCCTCGCCGACGACAACCGTTACATCTCCATCTCCGGCTGCGTCGTCCACTTCTGTCCCGCGCGCGGCCTGCTCTGGGTCGATCTCAACGGCGCGCATCACCTCGTCGTCTTCGCCGCCATCGACTGGATCAAGGCCGGCAAGCCCACCTCCGATCCCGCCGCCGAGTACACCCTCTGGGTCTTTCCCAACCAGACGCTCACCATCGCCGCCACCGGCGCGCAGCACCCGCCCGCCGCGCTCCTCAAGGCCATTGCCCGCTGGACCGCTCAGCCGCTCCCTGGCTCCGCCATCGTGCAAAACATCACCCACGCCATCCTGGTCGATCCCGACGGCACGCCGCACCAGGTCGCGCCCTCAGCCCTCGGCGTCGCCCCACCCCCAGCTACTCCTGAACCGAAAGTAAATCCATGACCCAAACCATGAACAACGCACCTCGCACTCTCTTTGAAAAAGTCTGGCAGCAGCATCTCGTCGCCGAGCCTGCCGGCGAACCCGCGCTCCTCTACATCGATCTCCAGCTCGTCCACGAGGTCACCTCGCCCCAGGCATTCGACGGCCTCCGTCTCGCCGGCCGCAAGGTCCGCCGCCCCGACCGCACCGTCGCCACGGTTGACCACAACGTCCCCACCACCTCCGTCGCCGACCGCCTCAACATCGTCGATCAGGTCTCCCTGCGCCAGGTCGAGGCCCTCCGCCGCAACTGCGCCGAATTCGGCATCGAGCTCTTCGACGTGCAATCTCCCTCCCAGGGAATCGTCCACATCATCGGCCCCGAGCTTGGCCTCACCAAGCCCGGCATGACCATCGTCTGCGGCGACTCGCACACCAGCACCCACGGGGCCTTTGGCGCGCTCGCCTTCGGCATCGGCACCTCTGAGGTCGAGCATGTCCTGGCCACGCAGACCCTCCCCCAGTCGAAGCCCCTCACCTTCCGCATCAACATCGAAGGCACGCTCCCCATCGGCGTCACCGCCAAGGACATCGTCCTGCACATCATCGGCCACATCGGCACCGCCGGTGCCACCGGCTATGTCGTCGAATATGCCGGCTCCGCCATCCGCGCCCTCTCCATGGAGGGCCGCATGACCATCTGCAACATGTCCATCGAGGCCGGCGCCCGCGCCGGAATGATCGCCCCTGACGACACTACCTTCGCCTACCTCAAGGGCCGCCGCTTTTCACCAGGTACGAAACCGGGTGCCCCATCCATGACGGCTTCATCGTCATGGGTGGGAAACGATAACAAAGCGATCGACGAAGCAATATGGAACGAGGCAGTCTCTCACTGGCGCTCCCTCGCCTCCGACCCCGGCGCAACCTTCGACCGCGAGCTCACCCTCAACGCCGCCGACATCACTCCCACTGTTTCCTGGGGCACATCGCCCGGCATGGTCACCGGCGTCAACTCCACCGTCCCACTGCCCGATCCCAACGCCAGCGAGGCCGACCGCAAGGCCTTCGACCGCGCCCTCGAGTACATGGCCCTCACTCCCGGCCAGCCCATCCAGCAGATCCCCATCGACTGCGTCTTCATCGGCTCCTGCACCAACGGCCGCATCGAGGACCTGCGCGCCGCCTCCGCCGTCGTGCGCGGCCATCGCGTCGCCACCACCG
This sequence comes from uncultured Acidobacteriaceae bacterium, assembly GCA_963834805.1. Taxonomy (GTDB): domain Bacteria; phylum Acidobacteriota; class Terriglobia; order Terriglobales; family Acidobacteriaceae; genus Edaphobacter. Next base: position 156,767 of record CAWIDB010000007.1, on the reverse strand, counting down.
TCCGCGCCATGGTCGTCCCCGGCTCGCAGGCTGTCAAGGCGCAAGCCGAATCCGAGGGCCTCGACCGCATCTTTAAAGAAGCCGGCTTCGACTGGCGCGAGCCCGGTTGCAGCATGTGTCTCGCCATGAACCCCGACATCTTGCAACCGGGAGAACGCTGCGCGTCGACAAGCAATCGCAACTTCGAAGGCCGCCAGGGCCGCGCCGGCCGCACCCACCTCGTCAGTCCGCAGATGGCTGCCGCCGCCGCCATCGCCGGCCACTTCACCGACATCCGCACCTGGAAGTTCAATTCCCCGAAGGAGGAATCAGCCAGCCGCTAATTGGTTTGTCATCCCGCAGCGAAGCGAAAGGATATGCTTCTCGCTGACTTGCTGACTCGCTAACTAGCTGACTCGCTAATCAATATGCAACCCATCAACACTCTCACCTCCGCCGCCGTCCCCCTCCCGCGTCCCAACGTGGACACCGACCAGATCATCCCCAAGCAGTTTCTCAAGCGCATCGAGCGCACCGGCTACGGCGACTTCCTCTTCTTCGACTGGCGGCGCATTCAGGATGGCCCCGCCGCCGGCCAGCCCGACCCCAGCTTCATCCTCAACGACGCGCGCTACGCGGGCGCGAAGATTCTCATCGCCAGCAAGAACTTCGGCTGCGGCAGCTCGCGCGAGCACGCCGCCTGGGCGCTCACCGACTACGGCTTCCTCGTCGTCATCGCCCCCAGCTTCGCCGACATCTTCTTCTCCAACGCCGGCAAGAACGGCATGGTCCTCGTCCGCCTTCCCGAATCCGATGTCGAACTCCTCACCGCGCGCAGCACCGCCAACCCCAATTACCAGATCACCATCAACCTTGAAGCCCAGACCGTCGCCGACGAGCTAGGTTTCAGCGCCCACTTCGATATCGACCCATTCCGCAAATATTGCCTGCTCAACGGCCTCGACGACATCGGCCTCACCCTGCGCCACGCCGCCGCCCTCGACGCCTTCGAGTCCCACCACAACGCCGAATTCTGGCTCACCCCGAGGCCCGCCACAGCGGTCACCTAATAATTAACGCTCGTCATTCTGGCGTAGCCAGAATCTCAGTAGTTGCTTTTGTTGTTGTTCGTTATTGTTGTTGCTTGTTCCTCTGTTTGTCATTCCGCAGCGCAGCGGAGGAATCTGCTGTTTGTTTTGACTGAGTTGAAACTATGAGATTCGAACTCGAAGAACATCATCGAAATGTCACGGACAACGAGCTCATTGCTGACGTACAGCGCGTCGCGTCGCAGTTGGGAAAGGACTGCGTCACCATTGACGAGCAAAATGAGCATGGCCGATTCAATGCGGTTACGCTGATGCGGCGTTTTGGTGGATGGTTGACAGCGTTGGAAAGAGCAGGCCTACAGCAAACAAGAACGCCTATGTACAACCCGGAAGAGGATCTCTTTAGAAACATTGAAGAGGTTTGGATAAAGCTGGGAAGACAACCCCACTATCGAGATGTCCGCAAGCCGGTCTCAAGATTTAGTGCAAAAACATACATCAATCGCTTCGGTAGTTGGAGAAGCGCATTGCAGGCCTTTGTCAATTTCATTAATTCTGAGACTGAAACATCAGAAGTCAGTACTAAAGACAAGCCAGTCGTAGCTCGGAAGCAATGTTCGCGAGACATTAATTGGCGCTTGCGCTTTATCGTCATGCGGCGTGACAACTTCAAGTGCAAGGCATGTGGAAGATCGCCCGCAACTGATCCGGCTGTAACTCTTGATGTTGACCACATCAAGGCATGGTCGAAGGATGGCCCAACAGTCCTCGAAAATCTCCAAACCCTTTGTACAAAATGCAACATCGGCAAAAGCGATCTCGAATTTCTCAATTTGGAAACACCAGAGGTGCAAAATGTCTAAACTCGCCAATACGTCGCAGAACATCCCCACCCTCACCGGAGCCGAGATCGTCTGGGCAACCCTCGCCGGCGAGGGCGTATCCACCGTCTTCGGCTATCCCGGCGGGGCCATCCTGCCCGTCTACGATGCGCTGCGCAAGTTCCCCATCCACCACGTCCTCGTCCGCCACGAGCAGGGTGCGGCCCACATGGCCGACGGATACGCGCGCGCATCCGGCCGCGTCGGCGTCGCCGTCGCCACCAGTGGCCCCGGCGCTACCAACCTCGTCACCGGCATCGCCACCGCCATGCTGGACTCCGTGCCCATCGTCTGCATCACCGGCCAGGTCTCCTCCAAGCTGCTCGGCTCCGACGCCTTCCAGGAGATCGACATCACCGGCATCACCCTGCCCATCACCAAGCACAACTTCCTCGTTCGCCGCGTGGAAGACATCGCGCCCGCCATTCGCGCCGCCTTCCAGATTGCCATCGCTGGCCGTCCCGGCCCGGTGCTGGTCGACATCACCAAGGATGCGCAGCAGGCCTCCGCGCCCTTCGACTTCGCCGCCGCCGCGCCCGCGCCGCACCGTCCGCATCCCATGCTGCGCGCGGAAACCAACTCCATCGAGCAGGCCATCGAACTCATCACCGCCGCCAAGCGCCCTGTCATCCTCGCCGGCCATGGCGTCCTCATCTCCGAGGCCGAATCCCAGCTCCTCGCCTTCGCCGAGCGCCGCCAGGTCCCCGTCGCCAGCACTCTGCTCGGCCTCGGCTGCTTCCCCACCGGCCATCCCCTCGCCCTCGGCATGATGGGCATGCACGGCGAGTCCTGGGTCAACAACGCCATCCAGCAGTCCGACCTACTGCTCGCCTTCGGCATGCGTTTCGACGACCGCGTCACTGGCACGCTTGCCACCTACGCTCCCCACGCAAAAAAAATCCACATCGAGATCGATCCCGCCGAGATCGATAAGAACGTCCGCGCCGATGTCGCCCTCATCGGCGACCTCAAGGCCGTCCTCGAAACCCTCCTGCCGCTCTTGCCCAGCCAGTCCGACACAAGTTGGATCGGTGAGGTTAACAAGATGAAGGGCGACGCCAGCGTCCGCGACATCATCAACCTGCCCGACAACGGCCATCTCTACGCCGCGCACGTCATCAACGACATCTGGCGCGAGGCAAAAGAATCCGGCCGCCTCGCCCAAACCCTCATCGTCACCGACGTAGGCCAGCACCAGATGTGGGAGGCGCAGTACTTCCGCCACGACACGCCGCGCACCCTCATCACCTCCGGCGGACTCGGCACCATGGGCTTCGCGCTCCCCGCCGCCATCGGCGCCAAGTTCGCCTGCCCCGAAAAAGATGTCTGGGTCATCGCCGGCGACGGCGGCTTCCAGATGACCGCCGCCGAGCTCTCCACCATCCAGCAGGAGCACATCGCCGTCAACATCGCCGTCATCAACAACGGCTTCCTCGGCATGGTCCGCCAGTGGCAGGAGATCTTCTACGACAAGAACTACGCCTGCACGCCCATCCTCTCGCCGGACTTCGTCGCTCTCGCCGCCGCCCATGGCATCGCCGGGGCCACCATCCGCAAGCGCGCCGAAGTCATCCCCACCGTCACCCGCGCCCGCACTAGCGGCCATCCCTTCCTCATCAACTTCCAGGTCGAGAAGGAAGACGGCGTCTACCCCATGATCGCCCCCGGCTCTGCGCTGCATGAGATGGTCCGCCGCCCCGCAGCCGACCCCCTCATCGAAACCTCCGAGGCCGAATAGATGCGATGACCATACGGATAACATTCCGCCGGCTCTTGCGAAACTGCCGTACCCTGATCTTCACAAGTCTCGGTGCGGGATTGTACACGCTCGGAAGCTGGATGCAAGGAAAGTCAGCAAAGCCTAAGCGCCCTGACGAACCCATTGCAGGTCAACTGTACGACATGCAGAGATACCTCGATCTTTCATTCGCTCGTCATTGTCTTAACTATTCAATTCTTAAGGATGAGGCCGAGGACTACCGTAAACCCTATCCAACTCGTGAAGAATATGATCGGCAGGTGCAGTTTCCATCTGCCTACAACGTAGGAGATGAAATCAATACAAACGAGTTGAGCTACATCTGCGATCAGTTGCAACACGACCAAGCCACAATGGTAGAACTCATCAAACACAACCCCAAGTTAGTCATCAATTATTTGCGTATTAGATATTGGGACCATTGGACGGAACAGAATGCGACACGTTAGCACCCTCGCAGCCTCAGCGCCAACGGCGCGCACTATACCAGCATGGGGCGCAGCCCCATGTGTAGACACCCAAAATGCCCGAGGGCTGAAGGCCCGACCCATAGAACCCTCAATCCCACATATACCGCTCGTCGCATTCGACCCCATATTTCTTCAGGAGCGCGCGAAACTCCTCCTGAAAATCATGCTTCCGATGATGCGTCTCCTGGCTCTCGACGTACTCGATCAATGCCTGCAAGTCCGTCGGCCCAACCGAGAACGCGCCATATCCTCTCTGCCACGCGAACTTCGACAACGCGGGCGACTGCGTCTTGATCCACTTGGACGAGGAGGATTTGAGATCTTCCACCAACTCCGAAACAGACGTTGTGCGCGACAATCGAATCGCCAGATGAACATGGTCGGCAACGCCACCAACCCGAAAGCATTCACACTTGGCACTGCGAACGACGGTGGCAAGATAAGCATAGAGCGCAGGACGCACGGAAGCATCGAGCTTCGGCATTCGGTCCTTCGTGCTGAAGATCACATGGACGAGCAGAAACGAGAGCGATTGTGGCATCGCAGCGATTATAGATCGGGCCTTCAGCCCTCGTTTCGTTCTGCCATCAGTTTCCTAGGGCTTCGCCCTAGGCTGGTATATCCCGCGCCTTCGGCGCTCATACAATCAAACCTGATTTCCGAAAGGCCCCCATGCTCCACACCTTCGTAGCCCTCGTGCAAGACAAACCCGGCGTCCTCACTCGTGTCGCCTCGCTCTTCCGCCGTCTCAGCATCAACATCGTGTCTTTGACCGTTGGAGAATCGGAGCAGCCGGACACCTCGCGCATGACCATCGTCTGCGAGGCGCCCGAGACCGCCGCGCACCGCATCCGCGCCTCGCTCTACAAGCTCGAAATCACCAACGATGTCGATGAGGTCGGCCGCAGCGAGGCCGTCATCCGCGAGCTCTGCCTCATCAAGGTCGCCGCCGGCCCCACCGCGCCTAGCGGTCTGCAATCCCGCTCCCAGATATTCGAGTTGGCCAACGTCTTCCGCGCCCGCGTCGTCGATCTCGCGCCCGAGTCCATCATGCTGGAGATGACCGGCGGCACCAGCAAGATCGAAGGCCTCATCCAGGTCCTGCGCGAGTCCAACTACACCATCCTGGAGGTCTCCCGCACCGGCCGCATGGCCATGCGCCGCGGCCACCACACCAGCCGCGTGCTCCAGGCCCTCGGCCAGGCCAACGGCATTCCCTCCGGCAAGCCAGCACCCAAGCCCAAACAAACACCCCGTCCCTCCGCCGCCGAGGTCATCCCCTCCGAGTTCCCCAACCTCCCCGACGAAGACTAAGCCGCACTCGCGCTCTCTTCATTTCAGCTACCATTACAGCAAAGGAAAATCAACCATCATGGCTAAGGCATATCACGACGCAGACGCAGACCTCTCGCTCATCCAATCCAAAAAAGTCGCCATCATCGGCTACGGCTCGCAGGGCCACGCCCACGCGCTCAACCTCAAGGACTCCGGCGTCGATGTCCGCGTCGGCCTGCGCGCCGATTCGCCCAGCGCGGCCCGCGCGCGCGCCGCCGGCCTGGTCGTCGACACCGTGGCCAACGTCTCCAGGTGGGCCGATGTCATCATGAACCTCACCCCCGACCAGACCGCCGCCAAGGTCTACCACGCCGAGATCGCGCCCAACATGAAGCCCAACGTCACCCTCATGTTCGCCCACGGCTTCAACATCCGCTTCCGCACCATCCAGCCGCCGCCTACCGTCGATGTCTCGATGGTCGCGCCCAAGGCCCCTGGCCATCGCGTCCGCGAAGTCTTCACCGAAGGCGGCGGCACGCCGGCGCTCGTGGCCGTGGAGCAGGACGCCAGCGGCCACGCCCTCGCCCTCGCTCTCAGCTACGCCAAGGGCATCGGCGCCACCCGCGCCGGGGTCCTGCAAACCACCTTCACCGAGGAGACCGAGACCGACCTCTTCGGCGAGCAGGCCGTCCTCTGCGGCGGCGTCTCCGCCCTCATCAAGACCGGATTCGAGGTCCTCACCGAGGCGGGCTATCAACCCGAACTCGCCTACTTCGAGGTCTGCCACGAGCTCAAGCTCATCGTCGACCTCATCTATCGCGGCGGCCTCGCCTACATGCGCCACTCCATCTCCGACACCGCCGAGTGGGGCGACTACACCGCCGGCCCGCGCGTCGTCACCGCCGAAACCAAGGCCGCCATGCGCAAGCTGCTCGACGAGATTCAGGACGGCTCCTTCGCCAAGCGCTTCATCGCCGAGAACGAGAGTGGCCGTAAGGAGTTCACCCGCATCCGCGCCGCCGAGGCCCTCCAGCCCATCGAGGTCATCGGCGCGCAGCTCCGCGCATCCATGCCCTTCCTCGATCCCGTCAAGGTCGTCAACGGCGCCGTCGTCAAAGCTTGATTAACTCCGCAATTTACGCCAATCAAATGGACCTCTCCGCACTGGAGAGGCCCATTCGCATAATCGGTGTCTCCGCCCTACTCCGCCTGCCGCAGCATATGCCCGGTGCGCTGATACCGGCTGTGCCAGCTCAGGCTCTCCGTCAGCAGATGCGGCGTATGTTTGCCGATCGACAGCCGGGATGCGCGGTTGTAGTAATCCAGCAGCGCCGCGCGGTAGTCCGGATGCGCGCACTTCTCAATCACCAAACCGGCCCGCTGTGTCGGCGACAGTCCGCGCAGGTCGGCCAGTCCCTGCTCCGTCACCACCACTGAAACATCGTGCTCCGTGTGGTCCACATGCGACACCATGGGCACAATCGTCGAGATCGTCCCCTTCTGCGCCGTCGACGGGGCCATGAAGATCGACAGGAACCCGTTGCGCGCAAAGTCGCCCGAGCCGCCAATCCCGTTCATGATGCTCGATCCCATGATGTGCGTCGAGTTCACATTGCCGTAGATGTCCGCCTCGATGATGCCGTTCATGGCGATCACGCCCAGTCGCCGGATGATCCCCGGATGGTTCGATATCTCCTGCGAGCGCAGCACAATCCGGTCGCGGAACTCCCCGATCTTCGGAATAAAGTCCGCCGTCCCCTCCGGGCTCAGCGAGAAGGCCGTGGCCGAGGCGCAGGCCATCTTGCCCGAGCGCAGCAGGCTCACCAGTCCGTCCTGGATCACCTCCGTATACGCGGTCAGGTCGTTGAACGGCCCTTCTTGCAGCCCGTACAGCACCGCGTTGGCGATGTTCCCCACCCCGGACTGCAGCGGCAATAGCGAAGGCGGAAGCCGTCCCTTCTTCACCTCATTGTCCAGAAACTCCATAATGTGCGCCGCAATCCTGTGCGAGTTCTCATCCGGCGCCTTGAACGGGCTGGAGCGGTCCGGCGAGTCGGTGTGTACTACGGCAATCACCTTCTCCTGGGGGATCTTCAGATACGGCTCGCCGATCCGCTTGCACACCGTGGTCACCGGAATCGGGTCCCGATGCGGCGGCCTGCCCAGCCCGTAGTACAGGTCGTGCATCCCCTCCAGCGCCATCGGCTGCGCCGAGTTCACCTCCAGAATCACCTTCTCCGCGCACTCGATCCAGGTCTGGTTGTTACCCACCGACGTGCTGGGGATCACCCGCCCGTCCTCCAGGATCGCCGTCACCTCGATCAGCGCCAGGTCCAGCTTGCCCAGGAAGCCATACTCCACAATCTGCCCCACCTGGCTCAGATGCAGGTCTGTGTACTGCATCTCCCCCGCGTTGATCAGCTTGCGCGTGATCGGGTCCGACTGGTACGGCAGCCGCATCTGCATCCCGCCCACCATGGCCAGCGCGCCGTCCAGCTCCGGCCCCGTCGAGGCGCCGGTAAACACATTCACCTTGAACTGCTGCCCCCGCAGGTGCGCATCCGTGATGCGCCGCGCCAGCGCCATCGGCACCGCCTTCGGGTATCCCGAACCGGTAAACCCGCTCATCCCTATCTGTGCGCCGGGTTGGATCAGCGCGGCCGCCTCTTCCCCACTCATCACGCGCTGCGCTAACACTGCATTCTGAACTCGATTGCTTGATTGGCCTGTCGAACTGGAGGACATTGCAGCTTCTTTCTCTCTTCCTGACTGTGTCAAACGTGCAGTGATCGTCATCGTCCCTGGACCAGGGCCGGCCTGGATTGGCATCCTCCATCCAGGGCACACACCGCTTTAATTCGCAGTATACCCCCCACCCCAGACGCCCTGGTGTGCCGCGCATCACACCTCCGCGCACACCTTGCAACCCCACATATTTACGCTCTGCGCTTCTGCTACACCACCCCAATCACCGTGCAAAGCTCCTTCACCGAATCCGCGCTCTTCTGCAATGCCGCCTGCTCCTCCGCCGTCAGCTTGATCTCGATAATCTGCTCCAACCCGCCCGCGCCCAGCTTGCACGGGACGCCGATGAACAGCCCCGAAATCCCGTACTCGCCCTGCAGATAAGCCGCGCAGGGAAGTATCTTCTTCTTGTCCTTCAGGATCGCCTCCACCATCTCAGTCGCCGCCGCCGAAGGCGCATAGTACGCGCTTCCCGTCTTCAGGTACTTCACAATCTCCGCCCCGCCATCGCGCGTCCGCTGCACCAGCTCCGCCAGCCGCTCCGGCGCAATCAGCTCCGTCACCGGAATCCCCGCCACGGTCGAGTAGCGGGCCAGCGGCACCATCGTGTCTCCGTGTCCGCCCAGCACAAACGCCGTCACATTCTCCACCGACACCTTCAGCTCCTGCGCAATGAACGTCCTGAAGCGCGCCGAATCCAGCACCCCCGCCATCCCGATCACCCGCTCCCTCGGCAGTCCCGCCTGCTTGAACGCCGTCTGCGCCATCGCATCCAGCGGGTTCGACACCACAATCAAAATCGTCCCCGGCGACGCGGCCACCGCCTTCGACACCACATCGCTCATGATCTTGTAGTTCGTATTCAGCAGGTCGTCGCGGCTCATTCCCGGCTTGCGCGCAATCCCCGCCGTAATCACCACCACATCCGACCCCGCCGTGTCCGCGTAGTCATTGGTCCCCACAATCGACACGTCGCGCTTCTCGATCGGCATCGCCTCCGCCAGGTCCAGCCCCTTACCCTGCGGCACGCCCTCGATCACGTCCAGCAGCACCACGTCCGCCAGCTCTTTCGCCGCGATCCAGTGCGCCGCCGTCGCCCCCACATTTCCCGACCCGACAATCGTCACCTTCTTACGCATGGTCTCTCCTAACGGCTTTTGTCTTCTGAAAAATAGACTTCAAAGTTCGGCGATTCACAAAATACAAAACGACCGTGATAGTGGCCATAATGAACAACCGGTATAGCACAAGCTCCCAGGCTACATCCGGTGGCAGAAACATCTCGTTGGAGTTGAGACCATGAAGTAATTGAGCATGAACACCGGCGATTCCACCATGAATAAAGTGCAGAACGAGTTCAATTGTCATGCACACCCAAGACAAAACAAATATAGCGAAGAGAGATACGGTGAGCAGTTTATACGCAGGTATCACTAGGTAGTGGACGCACACACCGAGGACTTTTCGAACTTGTGTCACCGCTCTCATCCTGTCAGCCAATTCCCTCAACTTTTTACATGTTCTCGATCATCCTGGTCGCAAACTCGCTCGTCTTCACCTTGGTCGCGCCCTGCATCGCGCGCTCGAAGTCATACGTCACAAACTTCTGCGCAATCGTCTTCTCCATCGAGTGTTCAATCAGCCGCGCCGCCTCCGTCCATCCCAAAAAGTCGAACAGCATCACGCCCGACAGCATCACCGACCCCGGATTGATCACGTCCTTGTCCGCGTACTTTGGCGCCGTCCCATGCGTCGCCTCGAAGACCGCGTAGCCGTCGCCCACGTTCCCGCCCGGAGCAATCCCCAGCCCGCCAACCTGCGCCGCCGCCGCATCCGAGATGTAGTCGCCGTTCAGGTTCGTCGTCGCCAGAATCGAGTAGTCCTCCGGCCGCAGGATGATCTGCTGGAAGATCGAGTCGGCAATCCGGTCGTTCACCAGCACCCTCTGCTTCCACCTCCCCGCCCCGTGCGTCTCGCCAATCGCCGCCAGCACCGCCTTCACCTCGGCCACCACCTTCTCCCCAAACTCTTTCGGCGCAAACTCGATCCCAGGCTCAATCAGCGCCGCATTCTCCTCCGCCGTCAGCTTCGGGTTCGCCTCCAGATTGCCCAGAATCCAGCTCTCCCGCTCCGTCACCGTCTGCTCGCGGAACTCCTCGGTCGCAACTTCGTACCCCCACTCGCGGAACGCCCCCTCGGTAAACTTCTGGATATTACCCTTATGCACCAGGGTCACCGTCTTGCGTCCCTCCTTCAGCGCGAACCGGATCGCAGCCCGCACCAGCCGCTTCGACCCGGTAATCGAGATCGGTTTGATCCCCACGCCCGAGTCCAGCCGCACCCGCTTCTTGGTTCCCTTCAGCATCTCCTCGTTCACGAATGAGATCAGTTTCGCCGCCTCAGGTGTCCCCTCGCGGAACTCGATCCCCGCGTAGATGTCCTCCGTATTCTCGCGGAAGATCACCACATTCAGCTTCTCCGGATGCTTCACCGGACTGGGCACGCCCGCATAGTACTTCACCGGACGGATGCACTGGTACAGGTCCATCAACTGCCGCAGCGCCACATTCAGACTTCGTATCCCGCCCCCCACCGGAGTCGTCAGCGGCCCTTTGATCGACACGCGAAAGTCCATCGTCGCCTTCACCGTATCGTCGGGCAGCCACTCCCCGTTCTTGCGATAGCTCTTCTCCCCCGCCAGCACCTCGTACCACTCCACGCTCCGCTTGCCGCCGTACGCCTTCTCCACCGCCGCGTCGAACACCCGTTTGGACGCCCGCCATATGTCCCGCCCCGTCCCATCGCCCTCAATAAAAGGAATGATCGGATGATCGGGAACGGTATACACCCCGTTCGCGTACTCAATTGCTTTGCCGTTTGCCGGGACCGGAATTCCGTTGTAGCTCGTTTGCATGTGTGTTGTTGCTCCCGTGTTAGTGCCAAATTGTCCAGCATTCGCAGCCTATCACCCGCTCCCGCGCATGGCAACGCGGCGCAGCGGCCTCAAAAAGAAGAGGCCCGCTTTCGGCAGGCCTCTTCCAGTCGTTCAAACTGCGGCACTCTATATGTCGAAGTACAGGTAGAACTCGTACGGCACAGGACGCAGGTTCACCGGAGCCAGCTCGCGCTCCCGCTTGTACGAGATCCATGTCGAGATCAGGTCCTCAGTGAACACATCTCCCTTCAGCAGGAACTCGTGGTCCTTCTCCAGCGCCTCGAGGACCTCGCCCAGCGAGCCCGGCGTGCTCTTGATCTTCGCGGCCTCCGCAGGCTCCAGATCGTACAGGTCCTTCTCCAGCGGCTCGCCCGGATCGATCTTGTTCTGGATTCCGTCCAGTCCGGCCATCAGCAGCGCGGAGAAGCACAGGTACGGGTTGGCTGACGGGTCGGGGCAGCGGAACTCCAGGCGCTTCGATTTCGGACTCTTCGAATACACCGGAATTCTCACCGCGGCCGAGCGGTTGCGCTGCGAGAACGCCAGGTTTACCGGCGCCTCGTACCCCGGCACCAGCCGCCGGTACGAGTTGGTCGTCGGAGCGCACAGTGCCAGCAGCGCCGGTGCATGTTTCAGCAGCCCGCCAATGTAGTACAGCGCCGTCTGGCTCAGCAGGCTGTAGCCTTTTGCGTCGTAAAACAGATTGGTGCCGTCCTTCCACAAGCTCTGGTGTACGTGCATGCCGGACCCGTTATCGCCGAAGATCGGTTTGGGCATGAACGTCGCCACCTTCCCGTGCTTCCGCGACACGTTGTGGATGATGTACTTGTAATACATCACGTTGTCCGCCATCTTCTTCAGCGGAGAGAAGCGCATGTCGATCTCGCCCTGCCCCGCCGTCCCAACCTCGTGATGATGCACTTCCACCGGTATGCCCACTTCCTTCATCTTCAATATGATCTCGGAGCGCAGGTCCTGTTGCTGGTCCGACGGCGGCACCGGGAAGTAGCCCTCCTTGTGCCGCAGCTTGAATCCCAGGTTCGGGCTTTCTGCCCGCCCGCTGTTCCATATCCCTTCATTCGAGTCGATGCGATAGAAGCCGGTGAACGCGGTCTGGTCGTAGCGCACGTCGTCGAAGATGTAAAACTCCAGCTCCGGTCCCCAGTAGCTGGTCTCCGCAATGCCGCTGCTCTTCAGGTACGCCTCTGCTTTTTGCACGATGAAGCGCGGGTCGCGGCTGTACGGCTTGCCCGAGATCGGGTCCTTCACATCGCAGATGATGCTCAGCGTCGGCACCTCCAGGATCGGGTCCACATACGCCGTCTCTGGGTCGGGGAACAGAAGCATGTCGCTTTCGTTGATCTGCTGGAACCCGCGGATGCTGGAGCCGTCAAACCCAATCCCTTCGTTGAACAGGTCCTCCTCCAGGTCTTCAACCGGAATCGAGAAGTGTTGCCACATTCCGGGCAGATCGACAAACCTCAGGTCCACAATCTTGACCCCTGTGTCCTTGGCAAGTTTAATGACTTCGTTTGCAGTCTTGGGCATGATTTTTTCTCCTTGATCATTTGCCTCGCGGGTGACTACATCGGTGGATTCAAAGCGATGCAACAACTATGCAGCGCGAATTTGTTTGCGATGATTCTAGTACAACCAGAATTGGATCTTCGAGAGGAGGAACGTCAGCGCGCCGGCTTCTCGCCCTGCGCCGTGGCCTGCAACTTCACTCTCTCCGGTTCAGCATGCGCAACCCCGAAACAGTGCGATATTCGCACGTTCCGGCGATTTATAGAACCTGAGTTTTACCGGTTGCGCGACATTGGCAGCCTACCACCCACCCCCGCGCATGGCAACGGCGCAGCAATTCCGCGAAGGAAGTTGCCCGCGCGCGGCGGCCCGTCTCCCCCCACTAAGCCCCGGCGGGCTTCGCCTTCACCACCGGCTCCTTCGCCTTGTCCTTGGCTTCCTTGATCTTCTTCTGGTAGACCACCGGAATGAAGTTCTGGTTCTGCATCGGAGGACGCACATACTCGGATTTGCGCAGCGGAGGCAGCTTCAGCGACTCCGCGGTCAGATCGCGATAGGGTATCAGCGACAGCAGGTGGCGGATCACGTTCAGCCGCGCGGACTTCTTGTCCTCCGAGTTCACCACGTACCAGGGAGACTGTTGCGTGTCGGTCACCGCGAACATCTCGTCCTTCGCGCGCGAGTAGTCGTCCCAGTGCTTGCGCGATTCCAGGTCCATCGGGCTGATCTTCCAGCGTTTGGTCGGATTGTTCATCCGCTCCTGGAAGCGCCGCTCCTGCTCTTCGTCGCTCACTGAAAACCAGTATTTGATCAGCACGATGCCGGAGCGGATCAGCATCCGCTCAAACTCCGGACAGCTATGCATGAACTCCTGATACTCGGCTTCCGTGCAGAAGCCCATCACCCGTTCCACGCCCGCGCGGTTGTACCAACTGCGGTCGAACAGCACCATCTCTCCCGCGGCGGGCAGGTGGGCGACGTAGCGCTGGAAGTACCATTGCGTCTTCTCCCGTTCCGTCGGAGTGCCCAGAGCAACGATCCGGCAGATGCGTGGGTTCAGCGACTCCGTGATCCGTTTGATCGCGCCCCCCTTGCCCGCCGCGTCGCGGCCCTCAAACAAAATCACCACGCGCAGTCTTTCGTGCTTGATCCACTCCTGCAACTTCACCAGTTCGATCTGCAGGCGGGCCAGTTCACTGTCGTAGTCGCAATCTCTGCCCAGGTGTAGGGTCGCCGCGGGTACGGTGGCTATGTCGATGGGTTGTTGCCTGCCTTTATCTTTCTTCCCCTTTGCGCTGCCGCCTTTTTGTTTCTTCTTTCCCGCCATGCACGTTCCTCCGTTCCGCTCGGCTGCGTGGGGATCCATTCCCCTGCAATCCAATGATAGAAGGGGCGTGGAGAGATGGAAAGCAATGCTTGCCGTCCACTTCCCCACGCCCAAAGAACGCCAGGTGCTTCTCAATTCGTTGCTTTACACAGCTTGCATTAGACCGCCTTCACTGTGCTGATCGTCTTCAGAATGCGCGAGACGATCTGGTAGGGATCGGCCTCCGAGTTCGGACGCCGGTCTTCCAGGTAGCCCTTGTAGCCGTTCTTGATGAAGTTCACCGGCAGCCGCACCGAAGCCCCGCGGTCCGACAAGGCATAGTTGAACTTGTCGATGGCCTGCGTCTCATGCAGCCCGGTCAGGCGCAGATGGTTGTCCGGCCCATATACATCGATGTGCGCCGCGATGTTGTCCGCGAACGCCTTCATCAGCGCCTCCAGGTACTTCTTGCCCCCCACCTCGCGCAGGTGCTTGGTGGAGAAGTTGGTGTGCATCCCAGACCCGTTCCAGTCGCCCTTGATCGGTTTGCAATACAGCTCCAGGTCCACCTCATGCTTCTCGCACAGTCGCGCCATCAGGTAGCGCGCCGTCCACAGGTCGTCCGCCGCCTTGGCTGAGCCTTTGGCGAATATCTGGAACTCCCACTGCCCCTTCGCAACCTCGGCGTTGATGCCTTCATGATTGATCCCGGCCTCCAGACACAGGTCCAGATGTTCTTCCACGATCTGGCGCGCGATGCTGCCCATGTACTTGTAGCCAACCCCGCAGTAGTACGGGAACTGGGGAATGCTGGGGTGGCCATCCTTCGGGAAGCCCAGGGGACGCCCATCCTTGAACAGGAAGTACTCCTGCTCAAATCCAACCCAAAAATCGGGGTCGTTCTTGATCGTTGCGCGATAGTTGGTCGGGTGCGGAGTGCCGTCCGGATGCATTACCTCGCTCAGAACGATATACGCGTCCTTGCGGCTCGCGTCCGGATACAACGCCACCGGCTTCAGGATGCAGTCCGAACTCTTGCCTTCAGCCTGCATCGTGGAACTGCCGTCGAAGCCCCACAACGGTAGATCGGCAAGTTTGGGGGGCTTTTCAAACGATTTGATTTGGGTCTTGCCGCGCAGCCCGGGTACAGGTTTTTTTCCGTCAAGCCATATGTATTCGAGTTTGTATTTTTTCATGGTATTTTCTCGGCTCCTTAAAATAGAGTTCCTTGGAATTGACGCGGCATCTGAGGCACACCCTTCCCACATCGTAGTAGGCGAGTCCAGAGACCAAAAAGTTACAGATAATGTTTGAAACGGAGAGAACAGTGCGTACTTAAAAAATAACAGAGATTTCACCCGGATGGGGTGCGTCCCACGTCATTCTTTATGGCCTTTTTGATTTTTTCCACCTCCGGCCTCCGCGAATCGTCCTCTTCCGCGCTCTGTTCTGCTCCGTCCCTCCCTGTTGCTCCTGCGCGGCGCCACGTCCCGCCTGCCTCCTGTTCCAACCTTTTTCCCCAAGCAAAACCGCTCCGTAACCCATTTCCCCGCCCACTGTGATAACTTTGACACGGTCTATGCACCTGCCGCCGTCCAATACTGTTGGGCGCCGCATCTCGCTTCTCTCTGGAGGGTCTTCCCAATTGGGCATGAACATGGTTCCCACGCGCCTCTTCTTCACCAAGGGCGTCGGCAAACATAAAGAACGCCTCACCAGCTTCGAGCTCGCGCTGCGCGACGCCGGTATCGCCGCTCAGAATCTCGTCCGCGTCTCCTCCATCTTCCCTCCGCGATGCAAGCTCATCACCCGCAAGGAGGGGCTCAAGTGCCTCAACCTCGGCGAGGTGGTCTTCGCCGTCATCGCGGAAAATTCTACCCGCGAGGCCCATCGCCTGGTCGTCAGCTCCATCGGTGTCGCCATCCCCACCGACCGCACCACCTACGGCTATCTCTCCGAGCACCACAGCTTCGGCGAGACCGAGGACCAGGCCGGAGACTACGCCGAAGAACTCGCCGCCGAGATGCTCGCCACCACCCTCGACGTCGACTTCGACCCCGACAAGAGCTGGGACGAGAAGAAGGAGATCTACCGCATCTCCAACAAAATCGTCCGCACCGCCAATGTCACCCAGTCCGCCGTCGGCGACAAAAATGGCCGCTGGACCACCACCATCGCAGCCGCCATCCTCCTCTTCGACGACCAGTAGCCCTGTGCCGAAGGGCAGAGCTTATGGAACGGAAGGGCACGGGTTTACCCGTGCCGTAATCGCCGCTAGAGGAATGGGGCTTTAGCCCCTGAGGGCCATATGTCACACTTCGTCGCCGTCGATCTGGGCGCAGCCAGTGGCCGGTTGATGGTCGGCCAATGGGACGGCCGCAGGTTCACCCTCAGCGAGTTGCACCGTTTCCCCAACTCCGGCGTCAGCCTGCACGGCAGCATCTACTGGGACGCGCTGCGAATCTGGTCGGAGGTCCAAACCGGCCTCAGCAAAGTTCGTTCGCGCTTCGCCGGCCCGCCCGCCGGAATCGCCGTCGACGCCTGGGGTGTCGACTTCGCCCTGATCGACCGCCTCGGACGCCTGATCGACAATCCCTCCCACTATCGCGACCCCCGCACTATCGGCATTCCCCAGCGCCTCTTCCAGCGCATCTCCGAAGCCGATCTCTTCGCCGCCCTCGGCGTGCAGTCGTTTCCCTACAACACCCTCTTCCAGCTCTACTCCATGGTCTTGGCCGGCGACCCCAAACTCGACTCCGCCGAAACCCTGCTCATGATTCCCGACCTCTTCAACTTCTTCCTCGGAGGCGTGAAAGCTGTCGAATACACCGAGGCCTCCACCGCCGAAATGTACAACCACGCCGCGCGCGACTGGCACCGCTCCCTGCTCCGCACCCTCTCCATTCCCGATCGCATTCTGCCCCCGGTCGTCGCCCCCGCAACCATCCTCTCCGAAGTCCGCCGCGATCTCCTCGACCTCTGCGGATTCAGCAAAACTTTCCCTGTCATTGCCGTCGCATCGCACGATACAGCCAGCGCCGTCGCCTCCATCCCCAATCTCGATGCCCACTCCGCATTCATCAGCAGCGGCACATGGAGCCTCATGGGCGTCGAGCTCGACGCTCCCATCGCCACTCCACGCGCCTGCCAGTTGCACTTCACCAACGAGGGAGGGTGCGGCGGCTCCACGCTTCTCCTGCGCAACCTCACCGGCCTCTGGCTCCTGCAGGAGTGCCTTCGCCAGTGGGAGATCGCGGGCCACGCCTACACCTGGGACCACCTCATCGCCGCCGCCACGCAGGCCCAGCCCTTCCGCTCCATCCTCTATCCCGGCGCCAGTGAGTTTCTTGCCCCCGCGGACATGCTCCAGGCCATTCGCGCCTACTGTCAATCCACCGCCCAGCCCGTTCCCGAATCCGTCGGCGACTTCGCCCGCTGTTGCTTCGAGAGCCTCAGCCTCTCCTACTGGTCCACCCACGATGCGCTGCAATCGCTCACCGGACGCGACATTCGCACCCTCCGCGTAGTCGGCGGAGGATGTCTCAATGCCTTCCTCTGCCAGATGACATCCGACGCCTGCGGTTGTACCGTGGTGAGTGGGCCTGTGGAGGCCTCCGCGCTGGGCAATGTCATGCTTCAGGCGGTCGCCACAGGAGCATTGCCCAACGTCGCTGCCGGTCGCGCCTCCCTCGGAGAATCCATCCAGTGCATCACCTACACACCGCAACCCGCCGTCAATTGGTCCGATGCCCAGGCCCTCTACACCAGACTGGAAGCCGCCTCATCGCAGCCACCGGAGGTGTGACAACCGAAGGAACTGGGTGCCCCATTCATTCCGCGTTCTTTGCGGAATGGGTGGGATTGCAGAGAACCATGTAAGGAGAAAAATGTCAGCGTATTCCGTTCCCGAGATCGAATCTCCCATTGCAGCCGTCCCCGGCGAAGTCCTTCTCATCGCGAATGGCGATCTGCGTCAATCGGCCAACCAGGTCTGCTGGCCCGCCCAGGCCGAGGCCGAGCGTGCCGTCATCGCAGCCTTCGCAGCCGAGGGCCTCAAGGTCCGCCGCGCACATCCCTACCGCGAAGACCTCAAGCACGGCTTCATCTTCAATCAGCGCATGGGAATGGATGTCTTCGCCGCCATCGACCCCACATCGCCCCTCGTCGTCGTCGAGTCCGTCTGGCAGTACAGCCACCACGTCCTCGCCGGCCTGCTCAGCCATCGCGGCCCCATCCTCACCGTTGCCAATTGGTCCGGCCAGTGGCCCGGCCTGGTCGGAATGCTCAACCTCAACGGCTGTCTGCGCAAGGCGGGCGTCAAGTTCAGCACCATCTGGACCAAGGACTTCGACGACCCCTTCTTCCTCAACGGCCTCCGCCAGTGGATTCGCGAGGGAAAAATCGACCACGACCTCTCCCACGTTCATCCGCTCGACGTATCTAAACTCCCCCAGCCCGAGCGCCAGCTCGGCGTCGCTCTCGCCAGGGTCCTCAAGGCCCGCAAAGCCATCCTCGGCGTATTCGACGAAGGCTGCATGGGCATGTTCAACGCCATCATCGAAGACAGCCTGCTCAACGCCACCGGCGTCTTCAAGGAGCGCCTCAGCCAGTCCGCCCTCGTCGCCGCCATGCAGAACGTCACTGACGCGGAGGCACAAAAAATCCGCGCCTGGCTCGATCGCAGCGGCATCACCTTCGTCACCGGCCCCAATGAAGAGACCGACCTCACCGACGCGCAGGTCCTCCAGCAGTGCAAGATGTACATCGCCGCCCTGCGCATCGCCGATGACTTCGGCTGCGACGCCATCGGCATCCAGTACCAGCAGGGCCTCAAGGACCTCGTCCCCGCCTCCGACCTGGTCGAGGGCCTGCTCAACAATGTAGACCGTCCGCCAGCCTTCGACGCCGCGGGCAAAGAGCTCTACGCCGGCCGCCCGCTGCCGCACTTCAATGAAGTAGACGAGTGCTGCGGCCTCGACCTCATCCTCACCAATCGCGTCTGGACCGCCATGCGCCTCGACCCCGCCACAACCCTCCACGACGTACGCTGGGGCGAGCAGTATAAAGACGACTTCGTCTGGCTCTTCCAGATCTCCGGCGCCGTCCCCGCATCGCACATCGTCGGCGGCTACGCCTGCGCGCGCAGCGAACGCCAGCCGCCCATGTACTTCCGCCTCGGCGGAGGGACCCTCAAGGGCGTCTGCAAGCCCGGCCCTGTCGTCTGGAGCCGCGTCTTCAGCGAGGGCGGCAAGCTCCACGCGGACATCGGCCGAGCCAATGCCATCGAGCTTCCCGCCGAGGAAACCGAGCGCCGCCTGCAATCGGTCACCCCGCAGTGGCCCATCATGCACGTCCTGCTGCACGGCATCTCGCGCGACCAGTTCATGGCGCGCCATCCCGCCAACCACGTCAACGTCGCCTACACCGACACCGCCGAGCAGGCCGATCGCGCACTCGCCGCCAAAGCCGCAATGATGGCCGAGCTTGGCATCGATGTCCATCTCTGCGGAATAATCTAACCAAGTCGCAATTCAACCTGCACGAGGGCAACCATGGAATACCGTCAACTGGGCAACACATCGCTGCGCGTCTCAATCCTTGGCTACGGCGCTTCGCCGCTGGGCGACGTCTTTCGCCACACCGATCCCGCCGAGGGCGCCGCCGCCGTTCATTTCGCGGTCGAGCGAGGCATCAACTACTTCGATGTCTCCCCCTACTATGGCCTCACTCTGGCCGAAACCCGCCTCGGCGAGGCGCTCGTCGGCCTGCGCCAGCAGGTCATCCTTGCCACCAAGTGCGGCCGCTACGGCGCGGACGAGTTCGACTTTTCCGCCGCACGCATCACCGCCGGCATCGAAGACTCGCTCTCCCGCCTGCGCACCGACTACGTCGATCTCCTGCAGGCCCACGACGTCGAGTTCGGCGACGCCCGCCAGATCGTCGAAGAGACCGTCCCCGCCATGCGCAAGCTGCAAGCGCAGGGCAAGGCCCGCTTCATCGGCATCACCGGCTACTCGCTCAAGAACCTCATGGCCATCGCCGCCCAGGTCCCGGTCGACTCCATCCTCACCTACTGCCGCTACAACCTCATGATCGACGACATGGACTCCACGCTCATCCCCTTCGCCAAACAGCACGGCATCGGCATCATCAACGCATCGCCGCTGCACATGGGTATCATCACCGAGCGCGGCGCGCCCGCCTGGCATCCAGCCCCGCAAGAGGTGCGCGACGCAGGCCAGCGCGTGGTCGCCCTCTGCCGCGCCCACGGCGTCGACGCCTCCGAGCTTGCCCTCCGCTTCTGCCTCGACCACCCCGCCGTCGCCAGCACTCTGGTCGGCATGTCCTCGCGCAAGCATGTCGAAGGCAATCTCAAGTACCTCGATCTGCGGTTCGATCCAGCCCTGCTTGAAGAGATTCGCGCCAGCGTCGCCCCGGTCGCCAACCTCACCTGGCCCTCCGGCCTCCCCGAAAACTACGGCTGATCCCCTTACGCCCTGCGCCGATACCGAATCGCAAACTCGTACTCCGCATTCGGCGGGAACAGCCGCGCCACCAGCCGCAACCTGTCCGCCAGGGCCTGCGGCGCAAGCAGCGGGTACTCGCGTTCTCTCAGCTCGGAGTAGTCGAAGTCCACCGCCAGCGACAGCATATAAATCGCAACCGCGTCGGAGAACGCCGCCTCCAGGTAATCCGTCTTGGCCTTCTCGTCGATCCTCGGCCGGCCGTCGCGCTCCGCGTATTGGCCTCCGCCCACGGCCTGCGCCCGGCTCTCCCACGCATCCAGGCTGGTCTCGCCCCTCACGTCGGCAACCGCCTGGTTCCACGCCAGTTCGCTGAAGCTCTCCGGAACCCCTGCCACGTCCACAAACGCATGCCCCACATTGATGAACAGCTCAAAGGCCAGCGAAAAGCGGTCGTTCAGCAGCCGCGTCGATATAAAGACCCCCTCGCGTCCCTCTTCGTCCGCATCCGCGACCCCGCCGCCCAGCGCCACATTGCGATGGCAGATCGCCAGATCGGCAAGCTCCGCCGTGTACACCGGCGAGATCATCGTCTCCTCGTTGCCGCTGCGGTGGCCTGTGAACTCACTGCCGCGTCCCTCGGCCAGGGCCAGCGGCACAAAGTAGTACGTCTTGCGCTCCAGCGCCGCGCCCACCGCAGACGGCACTGCCTGCACCATGCGCACCAGCTCCGCATCGTCCAAGCCCGTCTCGCCGAATGCGGCAAAGGCAATCCCGTTTGCCGCACGGCGCAGCGCCGCCTCCCGCGCCACCTGCGTCGCCTGCACCAGCCCGCTTTGTAGGCTCTCTGCCATTGTCCCCACAACCTCTGCCATAACACGTTATTCTACCTGTACGATGCAGTATTCCCCCAGCAATGCGCCCGCAACCCCGCGTACCTTCGCCAACGGCTACGTCTTCGGAGTGCCGCTCGGCAACCTGGGCTGGTTCGCCAGCCTCCTGATGGGCGTCGCCTCGGGTTTCATGGCCTTCTTCGCGGCCACCCTCTGCGCCATCGTCTTCATCCTCATCTACAACAGCGTGGCGCATAATCCCATCGACTTCGCCCTAAGCTATCGCCGCGTCGGTCTGCCCATCGGTCTCGTCGTCCTGGTCCTCGCCCTCGCCACCCTCGGCACCCTCTGGCTTCGCCGCATCCTTCGCCGCAGTTGAACTGGCTGCTGGGCGCCCCATCCATGCCGCGTTCTTTGCGGAATGGGTGGGTTGCTTTTTTGTTTGTCATTCCGCAGCATAGCTGAGGAATCTGCTTCTGAACTTCTCGCTCCTGCTCCTCGCAGGGAGCAGGGGGCTTCATAGGCTGCTGAAAAACTCCGTTTTGCTTAAGGGCACGGGTTTACCCGTGCCGTAAAACGCTTTATTTGCAATACGGTTTTAGCCGCTGAGGGCAGGTTTAAAGCGACACATCGACTTTTCAGCACCCTCTTCAGCCCCCTGAATCAAGCTAATAATTAAACCTGGCTTTAGCCCCGGACGTTCCGATCGTCGCGACAAAAAATCATTGTCGCCACTTCCTACGCCACCGCCGCGCTCTTCCCCGCAGCACCCATCCAACTCAGCGCCTGCACCAGGTAGCTCTTCATCTCCTTGCGCCGCACAATCGCATCCAGAAACCCATGCTGCAATAAAAACTCCGACCGTTGAAATCCCTCCGGCAGCTTCTGCCTTGTCGTCTGCTCGATCACCCGCGGCCCGGCGAACCCGATCAGCGCGCCCGGCTCCGCAATATTCAAATCGCCCAGCATGGCGAAGCTCGCCGTCACCCCGCCCGTGGTCGGGTCCGTCATCACCGAGATATACGGAATCTTCGCGTCGTCCAGCCGCGCCAGTCCCGCGCTGATCTTCGCCATCTGCATCAGCGACACAATCCCCTCCATCATCCGCGCCCCGCCCGATGCCGCAATGATGATCAGCGGGTTCCGCGTTGTCAGCGAGCGGTCCACCGCCCGTGCAATCGTCTCGCCCACCACCGCACCCATGCTGCCGCCGATAAATCCGTACTCCATCGCGCTCATCGTCACCGCGTGCGGCCCCAGCATCCCCACCGCATTTACGATTGCGTCGTTCAGCCCGGTCTTCTTGCGCGCCTCGGCCAGCCGGTGCTGGTAGCGCTTCAAATCGGTAAAGTCCAGCGGATCGGTCGAGCGCAGCTCCAGATCCACCAGTTTGTAGCCCGGCTCCAGCAAAAGCTGGATCCTTCGCTGCGCGCCAATATGGAAGTGGTACCCGCACTGCGGACATACGTTCAGGTTCGCCTCCAGGTCCTTTTTGAAGATCGCCTGCCGGCAGCTTCCGCACTGCTTCCAAAGTCCCTCGGTGCGCACCGTCTTGCGCGCATCGTTGACAATCTCGTTGTCTTCCCGCTTGAACCAGCTCATCCGCGCTTCCCTCGTCGCACTCCTGCCGTCGACCCTCTATTGTATCGGGACTTGCTCTTGTTGAGCTTATTATGCTGCCGGAGGACTCTGAATGCGGCCGCTCCACTCCGGTGCCAGGGCCTCAAAGTGCGCAACGTCAAACGTATAGATCAAGTCGCACTTCGCCTGCGTAGCAGCCTGGATATGCACTGCGTCATGCACTCGCCCGCCCTTCCATCCCGCTCCGGCACACGCCGCAATCGCAGCCACATAGCTCTGCGCGTTTACGTCAACAATCTCGAAACATGGCAATATGGATTGCTCGATCATATCCATCGCTTCATCTGGATAAACTGGGACGGTAAATGGTGTGCGCGTCAGTACGGAGTAGAGTTCCGCGAGACTCTGCGCCGCAATGCACCCAGTCAATTCCCCGCGACGTACACGCTGGATCGCCGCAAAGGATCGGGCATGGTGAAAATGTTCGGCCTTCAACGCCGCAACAAGCACATTGGTATCAAAGTAGACCTTCATACCTCGGCGATATGCCGGATCCGTTCTTCACGCTCATCGTCCACCAGCGTCTCCCAATTAATGTGGCCGTTGTCGCCCCCGCCGCGATGGATTAGCACCCCATCCTTCATCATC
Source organism: uncultured Acidobacteriaceae bacterium (assembly GCA_963834805.1). GTDB lineage: Bacteria > Acidobacteriota > Terriglobia > Terriglobales > Acidobacteriaceae > Edaphobacter. The sequence goes on along the minus strand of CAWIDB010000007.1, from coordinate 133,315 downwards.
AGCCCGGACCCGCGGCGCACCGGCTTCAGCAGAATCCCGTCGGGCGTCTCCTTCACCTCAACCTTCAGGCTCAGCCCCACGCCAAGATGCTCACGCAGCTTCTTCGGTATAACAACTCGGCCAAACTTATCGATGGTGAGTTCCATGGCAACTATTATGGCAGATTGCCATGTACTATGGCAAATTGCGTTTTATCAACTTGATAAATAAATTCGAGCGGATCGCCACCTCGCGCGTCTGTGGAGTAGAAGGAATGAATGGACGCGATCGGGGAACAGAGCTTGCAATGGTTTGCAGCAGAGCGGGTGGAGGCTGAGCCCGATCTGGCCGCGTTGGTGCATGACTACTCCGGCCTGCTCTATCGCATCGCGCTCGCCCTCCTGCGCAACCCGTCCGAGGCGGAGGACGTAGTCCAGGATGTCTTCCTGCGCGTCTTGCAGCGCCAACGGCAGTTGGACGAAATCGTCGAGCTTAGGCCCTGGCTGGTGCATATCGCCTGGAACCTCGCGCTCGACCGCTGCCGCAGAGTACGCCCGCAGCAGATGGACGATCTCTTCGCCGAGGGCCTCGTCTCCGCCGATCTGCCCGCCGACCAGACGCTCGCAGAGGCCAGACGCATCCGCCAGGTGCTGGCCGCCATGGAGCGACTGCCCCAGCGCGAACGTCAGGCGCTGCTTCTCTCCGCAATGGACGAGCTGAGTTCCGCGGAGATCGCCGCCGTCCTGGGCCGCAGCGAATCCAGCGTCCGTTCGCTGCTATTTCGCGCACGCACCCACCTCCGCCAACGGCTCGAAGATTAGGAGATATGATGAACACAAACCACAACCACGACGCCTCAATCGACAAGACCATCGCAGCCTTGAAATCAGCCGCGCTGCCCGAAGGCATGGAGGCCCGCATCCTGCAGCGCCTGCAGCAACCGGCGCAAGTCGCGCACTTTCGCTGGCGCGATCTGCTCACCGGCTCCGCGCTCGCCGCAGCCTGGTGGCGCGGCGCTTTCAGTGGGGCAGCCGCTGCAATGTTCCTCGTCGGCGCCCTGCTGCTCACCCAGCACAGCCTGCGAGCAAAGCGGCCCGCCGTCAGCCAGGTAGCCGTCACGCACAATCTCGCTCCAACTGCCCTGCCGGTCGCGGCTTCCGCTGGGTGCCCAGCCCCTGCGCAGGTTCACCACGCATCGGGAAGGCCTGCACCCGAACTGACCACGCATCGGCACGTTTCTCACCCATGGATTGAGTCCTCCGCCAGCTTTGCTCCTTCGCATCCAGCACCCGTCATGCCTCTCACCGCCCAGGAGCGCGCACTCGTACGTCTCGTGCAAACGGTCAACCCAAAACAGTTGGCCTCGTTCAGCCTTGATGCGCAGGAGAAGGCTGTAACTCAGGAAACCGACGACTTCAACAAGTTCTTTGCCCCGCCACCTGCTCCGCCGCAGCCTGCGGATAGCGAGTCCCCAACCAATACCCAGGAAAACCGAACTGCACCGCAACAGGGAGAACAAATATGAAGCTCGCAACGAGATTCCTAACCGCCGCCATATCCGTAATCCTCACCGGCTCAGCCACATTCGCGCAGACCGCGCCTGCTGCCCCCGTATCCTGCTCAGACACACCCTACGCAAAGCAGTGCGTCAATCTCCTGCCCCAACAAACCATCTACCTGAAAAATGTTAACCAGCAGAGCGACGCCAACGAGATCGTGACTGCCCTGCGCAATACCCTCACTCCCGATGCCAAAATTTATCTTGTCGCCAACCAGAACGCCGTCCTCATCCGCGCCACCGCTGGCGATATTGCCTTCGCCCAGAAGGTCCTCAACGAAATCGACCGCCCTAAAAAGAACTACCGCCTCACCTACACCGTAACCGAGATGGATGGCGGCAAGCAGATTGGCGTACAGCACTACGCCGTCATCATGACCTCGGGGCAGGCGACGACACTCAAGCTCGGCAATAGAGTTCCTGTCATCACAGGCTCCTATAGCGGCGGCGGAAACAGTCCCGCCGGCGTACAGACGCAATTTACCTATATCGACGTTGGCATGAACTTCGACGTGACCCTGACAACAATGGGCGATGGCGCCATGCTGCGTTCAAACGTGGAGCAGTCCAGCGTCGCGCCGGAAAAGTCTGATGTAGTGGGAGACATTCGGGAACCGATCGTCCGCCAGGCCTCTCTGAAGGGTGAATCCTATCTCGCTCCCGGCAAGTCCCAACCGCTCGGCTCCCTCGATATTCCCGGCAGCACCAGCCACCTCCAGATCGAAGTCGTCATGGATCCCCTGCCCTGATCCGTGTGGGATCGGAAGGGCACGCGTTCACGAGTGCCGAATAGCGCTCTCTTTTATAGATTCTCGTGTTCCTTGATCGCTTCGCGATCAAGGAACACGAGAATAGCCTATTGTCGTGCGCCCCACACTCACCTCGAACCTTGAACCTCGAACCCCGCCTCCCCCCTACTTCGCAGGAGTAATCTCCGTCACCGGCAGGTCCCAGTGCGCCTGCAGGATCTCAAACCTCCGCTGCTCTTCTTGCGCGAAGGTCTTCTGGTCCGGCCATAGCTCTTTCTTGAATCTCTCTTCGTCGGGGTTCGCCGTGGTCGCCACCGTCGAGTCCTTATAGCGGATGGTTACCCTATAGTCCCATCGCCCGTCCTCCGTCGTGTGGTACGCCGGCGTATCCATCTTCAGCGACAGAATACGCCCCGTCGCCCGGACTCTCTCCAGCAGTGGGTAGTGGTTCTTCAGGAAGAGTTGCAGGAACTCCTGCTGACGGCCCCATGGCAGCTTGTAGTAGTACTCCACGGTGTACGGCTGGCCCGCGCCAACCTGCGGCGGCGCGCCCTGCGCCTTCAGCGGGACAGGGCTGGATACGGCGGAACGATTTCGCTTCATACTTCCTCCAGCCCACAGAATACCCGATCCCTCACCGCGCGCCTTGTTACTCTGGTAGCACCATGACCTCAACCCGCAGGATGCCCGCAGAGTGGGAACCCCACGCCGCCACATGGATCGCCTGGCCCCACAATCCAGAAGACTGGCCCGGCAAGTTTCAACCCATCCCCTGGGTCTACGCAGAGATCGTTCGTCATCTCTCCGCCGTCGAAGACATCCACATCCTGGTCAACGATCTCGCCGCCGAGCGCCGCGCCACCTCCATCCTCCGCCGCGGCGGAGCCAACCTCGCCCGCCTCCACTTCCACCACTGGCCCACAGACCGCGTCTGGCTGCGCGACTCCGGCCCCATCTTCGTGAAACAAACCGATGACTCCGCCGAGGACCCAAGCGCCAACCTCGCCGCCACTAACTGGAAGTTCAACGCCTGGGCCAAGTACTCCAACTTCCTGCGCGACGATCAGGTTCCCCACCGCGTCGCCCAGCTCTACCACCTCCCAGAGATCAAGCCCGTAGTCCCACCTGCGCCCTTCGATCCCAAGGGTAAGCCTCACCGCATCGTCCTCGAGGGCGGCTCCATCGACGTCAACGGAGCTGGCGTCCTCCTCACCACCGAGGAGTGCTTGCTGTCGGAAGTCCAGCAGCGCAACCCCGGCCTCGGCGACGAAACCACCACGCAAGGCCTGCTCGAAACCGCCTTCCACGATTACCTCGGCATCCACCAGACTCTCTGGCTGCCGCGCGGCTGTGCCGGAGACGACACCCACGGCCATATCGACGACGTCGCCCGCTTCGTCGCAGAAGACACAATCCTCGCCTGCATCGAGCCCACCACCGCCGACAAGAACCATCTCCCGCTGGCCGAGAACCTCGAGCGCCTACACTCCTTCCGCCACGCCTTCGGCCCCAACCACGGCAAGCCCTTCCGCATCGTCACCCTCCCCATGCCCGCTCCGGTCGTCTTCGAGGGTCAACGCCTCCCCGCCAGCTACGCCAACTTCTACATCGCCAACTCGCTCGTCCTCGTCCCCACCTTCAACGACCCCAACGACCGCCGCGCCCTCGACATCGTCGCCGCCTGCTTTCCCAGCCGCCAGATCGTCGGCATCCACTCCGTCGACCTCGTTTGGGGCCTCGGCACCCTCCACTGCCTCACCCAGCAGGAACCCGCATGACGGACGCCACCGACCTCGACTACCTCCACGCCTGCATCGCCGAAGCCCGCGCAGCCGAGCATGACGGCGAAGTCCCCATTGGCGCAGTCATTGTGCGCGACGGCGAGATCATCGCCCGCGGCCAGAACCGTGTCCTCCGCGACCACGACCCCACCGCCCACGCCGAGATCGTCGCCCTCCGCCACGCCGCCCGCGCCCTCGCCAACTATCGCTTGCCTCCGGGCTGCACCCTCTACGTCACGCTCGAGCCCTGCGCCATGTGCGCCGGAGCCATCCTCCACGCGCGCGTCAGTCGCCTGGTCTACGCCGCGCCCGACCCTAAGGCAGGCGCCTGCGGTTCCGTCCTCAGCGTGATGAATCACCCCCAGCTCAACCACCAGGTCGAAGTCTCCTCCGGCCTCCTCGCCGAAGAATGCGGCAATCTCCTCACCGCCTTCTTCCGCTCCCGCCGCTAGCTTCGCCTAGCCTGGTCCACCGCCACCCGGTCCACCACCCGGAGGCCCACCATCCGGTGGAGGCCCATCCGGCGGTCCATCGTCCTCCGCGTCCGAATCGTTCCCCGCTTGCTTCGCCCTCTTCGCCTCGTCCTTCGCGTACTTGCTCAATTGCTCATCGGTCAGCAGCTTTTTTACCTTCAACACCGTCGCCTGATGCACCTGCCTCACTGCACCCGCCCACTCCGCATCCGTCAGCGACTCGTCCTCGCCCAGCGCATGCACCTGCTTCTGCTGTTCCAGCAGCAGCGGCTCGATCTTCGTCTTCTGCTCCGCCGTCAGGCCGTAGCGCTTGGTCATGCGCGCCAGTTCCTTCACCGCGTCGTACTCTTTACTGGACACCTGCAGCGACTCCGCCTTGCCCGTTGCCGCCGTAGTTGTATCAGTTGCACTCGTTGCCGTATCCGCGGCAGCCAGTCGCTGGTCATTCGTCTTCAGCCCAGGCGTACTCGGCGCCGCGCTCTGCGCCCACCCCGAAACGCCAGTCAATACAGATGCAACCAATCCAACCCGTAAAATCAATCTCGCAATCCGTATTCCGCTCATGCCCCAATAGACGCGTTTTTCTCCCATGCGATTACACACCTCCCCGTCATCTTCCGCCCGCGTCGTAAAATAGATGCATGGAACTACTCGTCTACTGTGCCGCCTGGTGCCGCGACTGTCGCGATGCCAAGCGTTTCCTTGCCGACCACTCCATCCCTTACACCGAGATCGATATCGAGTCCAATCCCGGCGCAGCCGCCGAGGTCATCGCCCACACCGGCAAGCGCGCCATCCCCCAGTTCGTCCTCGACGGCAAGTGGATTCAACCCTATCGCCCTGGTCGCGGCTTCCTGCACGACGAGATGTCCGCCCTCTTCGGTGTCGCAGTGAAATAGTTCTTTATCATTCCAGTTTTTTTGTCATTCCAGAGTTTTTTGTTTGTCATTCTGAGCGCAGCAAAGAATCTCCGCATTTGTTTTTCAACTCGAACCTCGAACCTAGGACCTAATCTATGATCGCCCGTTACACACGTCCTGCCATGGGCCGCATCTGGTCCGACGAAAATAAGTTCCGCTGCTGGCTCACCGTCGAGACCGCCGCATCCCAAACCCTCGCCCGCTTCGGCCTCGTCCCCCAGGCCGCCGCCGACGCCATCCGCGACCGCGGCAACTTCACCGTCGCCCGCATCGACGAGATCGAAGCCGAGGTCCGCCACGACGTCATCGCCTTCACCACCGCCGTCGCCGAGCACATCGACGCGCCGCCTCATCAGGACGAAAAATCCTCCCGCTGGCTGCACTTCGGCCTCACCTCTACCGATGTCGTCGACACCGCGCAGTCACTCCAGCTCCGCGAAGCCTCTGCCCTCATCCGCGCCGGCATCGTTGCGCTCTCCAAAACATTAAAAACCCGCGCCATCGAGTTCAAGCACACCCCCATCATCGGCCGCACCCACGGCGTCCACGCCGAACCCACCACCTTCGGCCTCAAGCTCCTCCTCTGGTACTCCGAGATGCAGCGCAACCTCCTGCGCTTCGACGCCGCCGCCGAAGACCTCCGCGTCGGCAAGCTCTCCGGCGCCGTCGGCACCTTCGGCCATCTCAAGCCCGAGCACGAGGAAGCGATCTGCGCCGAACTCGGTCTCAAACCCGTCGCCATCGCCACACAAATCGTCCAGCGCGACCGCCATGCTGCCTATGTGGCCAGCCTCGCAATTCTCGTTTCTACTTTAGACAAGATCGCCACCGAAGTCCGTCATCTCCAGCGCACCGAGGTCCGCGAGGCCGAAGAATTCTTCAGCGAAAAGCAAAAGGGCTCGTCTGCGATGCCTCATAAACGGAATCCGGTCACGAGCGAGCATATCTCCGGCCTGGCCCGCGTCGTCCGCGCCAACGCCCAGGTCGCCTTCGAGGACATCGCCCTCTGGCACGAGCGCGACATCTCCCACTCCTCCGCCGAGCGCGTCATCCTCCCCGACTCCACCATCCTCGCCGACTATCTCCTCGCCAAAACCGAGCAGCTCATCGCCCGCCTCCTCGTCTACCCCGAGCGAATGCTGCGCAACCTCGAATCCACCGGCGGCCTCATCTTCTCCGGCCAGCTCCTGCTCGATCTCGCCGCCGCCGGAATCTCCCGCGAGGACGCCTACTCACTCGTCCAGTCCCACGCCATGCGCGCCTGGAAGGAAGGCCTCGTCTTCCGCGACGAAGTCGCCCGCGACCCCGCCATCGCCGCACTCCTCACCTCCACACAGCTCGCCGCCGCCTTCGACTTCACCCGCCAGCTCGCCAACGTCGACGCCATCTTCGCCCGCGTCCTGGGTGAATAACCGTTACGTCCTGCGTTGTCATCCTGAGCGGAGAACGTCGCGTACTTTGCGATGTGCGTAGTCGAAGGACCCCCGCATTTGTTTTGGTTGTTACCGGATGCCCCATAGTGCCGGGTGCCCTATTCATTCCGCGCGCTTTGCGGAATGAGTGGGTAGGCCATGTAAACTCACCTCAGCGCCTCATGCCTCTTCCTCGCCTACTCGCGCTCGTCCTCCTCGCCGTTCTCACTCCTGCCTTCGCGCAGACGCCTGTCAAATCTCCAGCGCCCGCGCCGGCTCCCACCACCCTCGCGCCCGAAACCGCCACCCTCAAAGTCACCACCAAGCTCGTCGCCGTCTCCGCCATTGTCCGCGACAACGCCGGTCTTCCCGTCAACAACCTCACCCGCGGCAGTTTCCTTCTCAAGCAGGACGGCAAGCCCCAGTCCATCGACTACTTCTCCCTGGGCAACAGCCTTCCCCTTACCCTCGCACTCATGGTCGACACCAGCGGCAGCCAGCGCGCCTACATCTCCGACGAGATCGCCGCCAGCCGCGTCTTCTTCCCCGCCATGCTCACCCGGCCGGACGACAGCGCCGTCCTCGTCCAGTTCGACAGCTCCATTCTGCAGCTCGTCAAACTCACCACCAACAAGACAACCCTAACGCACGGCCTCGCCTACCTCACCCAGTCGCACGACGACATCGCGCGTCCCGGCCCCGGTGGCACCCTTCTATACGATGCCATCGTCGCCGTCTCCCACCTCGAACTCGGCACCCAGATCGGTCGACGCGCCATGGTGCTCCTCACCGACGGAGGAGACAACGGCAGCCACTTCAACCAGAAAGACGCCATCCGCGAGGCCCAGCGCGCCGACATCATGGTCTACTCCATCTACTACTCCAACGGCGGCGGCGACGAGGGCGTGCTCAAGGATCTATCCCGCCAGACCGGCGGTCGCGAGTTCGCTGTCTACCCCTCCGGCAGCCTCTCGCATATCTTCGCTTCCATCGCCTCCGACCTTCGCCAGTCCTACGAGCTCGGCTACCGTCCGCCCCCTTCCGGCCCCAACAAGTACCACAAGATCGACCTAACCACCACCGTCGGCAAGTCCTTCACCGTCCAGGCCCGCGACGGCTACTTCACCCCCAAATAATCCGTCTGCCCCATATCTCGATTTTGAGAGGTGGGCCGGGTGCCCCATCCTCGACGCGCAGGTTCATCGCGTGGCAGGGTGGGGTCCCCGGCGAGCGTTCTACGCTCGCTGGGGTGGAGCGTGGGGTATCGTGCGCAGCACGACCGCTTTCTTTCCCACCACCGTCGATACCCCCCCACCGTCATCCTGAGCGAAGCACGTCGGCCCCATCGACGTGCACAGTCGAAGGACCCCGATACACTATGCCTTATCCCAACCCTCCAACTCTTTCTCCCACCAATTTCTTTGTCATTCCGTAGCGCAGCGGAGGTATCTGCTTCTGCCTTGGCCCTTGCCTTTGCCTGTTTTTTGGTTGTCATTCCCGTAGGAAATCTGCTTCTGTCTTTGCCCTTGCCTTTTGTTTTGTCTTTCGGAGGGAGCATGAGGCTGGTAGCTCGGGGCTTTAGCCCCGAGTCTCCCCCTGAATAAGTCCAATGGATTCAAAGGACTTTAGCCCCGGACCTTCTACCAGAAGTGCCAATCAAGCCTTTTTCCGCAGCATGTCTAGTCGTGCACGGGTGGGGGCGGCGGCGCGGTGGAGGACGGAACGGGCTTGCCGTCAGCGGTATTCGGCTCCATCAGTTCGACGCGTGTGCCGTCGGGGTCGAAGAGGCTGAGCTGGCGCTTTCCGTTGTGGCCGACATGTCCGCTGCCCAGCGCCTGGCCGTAGCTCTTGATGGCGGGGCGGGCCTGCAGCGATGCGACGGCGGCGGCCAGGTCGGGGACAAGGAGCGCGACGTGGTTGCTGGTGCCGTAGGTGGCGGGCAGGGTGCGATAGAGCATGAGCTCCACGTAGTCGGTCCCGTCCGGCACGCGCATGTTGATCCAACTGAGCTGGGTGGGGCTGCCGCTGCCGCGCCAGAACTCCTGGAAACCGAGGATGTTGCCGTAGAAGTCGAGGGCGCGCTGGGTGTTGCCCACCAGGAAGCCGGCGTGGTAGATGCGGTCGGAGACGCGCGTGGGCGACAGGAACTTGCCCGCTCCCTGGGCCTCCACGCTGGCGGGCTGCGGTTGGGAGAACTCGATCTCGGTGCCGTCGGGGTCATGGACGGAGAAGACCAGGTCGCCGGTGCCGGTGCGGCTGGCGCGCGGCGGGACGGCAATGCCTTTGGAGGCCAGATAGGCGCGCATCTGCTCCACGTCGTCGGTCAGGAAGCAGAGGTGGCTCATGAAGTTCTTGGGGTCGGCGGCGGGAGGACGGTCGCTGAGCAGCTCGACGTACTGATGGTCGTTCACCTTGAGGAAGGCGACGCTGGTGTCGGTTGTGCCGGGCTTCTTGCGGTCGTAGGAGACGTCGAGGCCGAGCAGGTCGTGCCAGAAGACCATGGCCTTGGGCATGTCGGATACGTAGTAGGCGACATGCGAGATGCCGGTGATGCGCGGGCGGGTTGGCGCGCTCTGCGCGAGGCAGGAGGAGACGGCGACGAGAAGAATGACAGCGGAGATGACGCGAGTGGATGGGAAGCGCATGAGTGTCCTTGTGAAATAAAGCATAATCCTACAGCGCAGAGTGGAGAGGCGTGGTACCCGGCCAACGGGCCTACTCAGCTCCCAACAACATCTTGATGCCTATGCCGATAAGGCCCACACCAACGACGATGAAAACGAGACGCCCTGACCATCTCGATCTCTTCTGCTTAAATTCACTCAGCGCGATTACACCTGCGACGTGGAAGTCCTTCCCCAGTACCCCTCCTGCGATTGCCAGGACACCGAAAATCACTAATAGAACGCCCATGATTCATCTCTTCCCATCAGCAAAGCCGGCGGTGACTTCGATCACGGCGATAAAGCTGCTGCGAGGATGTGGCCCCCTCTATCTCCACATAAAGTAGAAGCCGGGGGCCTGGTCGAGGAGTTTGGAGGGGTTGGGGAAGATTTCGTCGGAGTCGTCGGAGAGCAGCGCGAGGAGGCCTTTCTTGTCGGCGGTGGGGCGTTCGATGGTGGGCTCGCCACTGATGCCGACCGAGCTGGCCGTGTCCATCAGCGCGACGCGGAAGCCGCCGATCTTGTCGATCAGGCCCAGCGGCAGCGACTGCTGTCCGGTCCAGACCTGCCCCGTGGCCAGCGGGCGGATCTTGTCCTCGGTGGTGTGGCGGCCGACGGCTACATCGTGGATGAACTGGCCGTACATGTTGTCGACCACGGACTGGAAGTAGGCCTGCTCTTCGGGTGTCATGTCGCGCGTGGGGTCGCCGGCGTCCTTCAGCGTGCCCGCGTGGATAACGACGTTCTTCATCTTGGCCCACTTCAGCAGGTCGCCGTAGTTGGTCCACTCCATGATGACGCCGATAGAGCCGACCACGGAGGCGTTGTTGGCGTATATCTTGTCGCAACCGCTGGCGATGTAGTAGGCACCGGATGCGCCGACGGACTCGACCGAGGCAACGACCTTCTTGTTCTTCTCGTGGCGTACGCGCAGAACCTCGTTGTAGATCTCCTGGCTGGCCGCGGCGCCGCCGCCGGGTGAGTTGATGTGCAGGATGATGGCCTTGACGGAGGAGTCGTCGCCGAACTTGCGGATCTCGGTGTCGATCTTGTCGGCGTCCAGGATGGCGCCGTCGATGTCGATGACGCCGATCCTGGAGCCGCCGAGGCCGTCGATGGTGGTGGTGGAGTCGCCGCTGACACTCTTCACGATGGACCAGACCATCACGGTGAAGAGCAGCACAACGGCGGCAAACGAGCCTCCGACGATGGCCACCCAGAACCAGGCCGAGTGGCGGCGGTGCGGCGGCTGGCCGTACACGGCATACGGCGAGCCGTGCGCAGCATAGGGCGGCGCGTAGGCGTAGGGCGGAGTTGGCGGCGGGGTGGGCGGAGTGGCAGTGGCGGGCGGTTGAGGTGGCGGGGTGGGAATATCTTCCGGCATACTTCGCAGTTTAGACTATTAATTCCCTGTCCTTGAGAAGAACTTTCTCCCGCGCAGGCGGCAAAGTGAGCGGACAGGGGAGTGTAGCGTAGAAAATGTGAGCCGCAGAGGGCCGTTTATGCGGCTAAGCTGGAACTTGGATCGTCGTTAGATAGCAATTGCATTAATGACTCCTGCCGCACTGTGCGCGGCCTGCACCCTCTCCGCGCGATGGCTGCGCGGCAGCAACGGCAACCCTGGGGAAATGATGGCCACTCCGCAGTTGAGCATTGTGATTCCGGCGTACAACGAGCGCGCGCGCATCGAGCGAACGCTGGAGCGGGTGATGGCGTGCGTCCAGCGCCAGGGCTGGGACGCCGAGGTGCTGGTGGTGGATGACGGCTCCAAGGACGGGACGGCGGAGATTGTGCGCTGCTGGATGGAGCGGGACGCGCGGCTGCATCTGGTGCAGAACCTTGGCAACCGGGGCAAGGGCTACAGTGTGCGCAACGGGCTGCTGCAGGCCACGGGCGAGGTGGTGATGTTTACCGACGCGGACCTGTCGGCACCGATGGAAGAGACGGAGCGGCTGCTGGCGGCGATTGCCGAAGGCGCGGATGTGGCCATCGGGTCGAGGTGGATGGACCGCACGCGGCAGACCATCCACCAGCCGCTGTACCGCCGGTTCTTCGGGCGATGCTTCAACTGGGTGACGCGCACCATCATGGGGCTGCCCTTCAAGGACACGCAGTGCGGGTTCAAGGCGTTCCGCCGACCGGCGGCCCAGGTGATCTTCCGGCTGCAGCGCATCGAGCGCTGGGGGTTCGATCCGGAGATTCTGTTCATCGCGCGCAAGCTGGGATACGCGATTCGTGAGGTGCCCGTCACCTGGGGACACGACGAACGCAGCCGGATGAGCTATCTGAAGGACGGCATGAAGATGCTGGAGGAGATGGCGGTGATCCGGCTCAACTCGATCGCAGGGCGGTACGATCACGACATCGCGGCGCTGAAGGACACCAGCGCCATGGTGACCGCTCCGGCAAAGCAGGAGAAGGCCAGCCCCAGCGCATAGGGGTTATGGGGTCGGCGTGGGGCGGGGGGTGTAAGGCTCGACAGTGAGCAGGGTGGAGAGCATGGTGCGCTCACTATCGGAGAACTGGGCGCGGAAGGCGGCGGAATCGATGGTCTGCTGGCGTTGCTCGGGGGGCATTTCGCGCAAGTCGAGGATGGCGCGGGCCAAAACGCGGCGGCGAGGCTGGGGAAGCGCGTTCAATTGCTGCACTGCATTGCGCCACTCCTGACGCTGGGGCGGGGTGAGGCGTTCCAAGGCCTCGTTGCGGTCGAGCGAGCGGGCGCGCTGTTGCGGGTCCATGTTGTAGAGCCGGGCAAGGTCGTTGAGCTCATACTGCTGAACTTGCCGGGGGAGATCGCGAAAGCCTAGCTCGTTTTGCAGGGCGCGCTGCATTTCCGGGAGCGAGAGATTGCTATGGTTGTCCATCCACCGCTGCATATGATCCTGGTTCTCGGCAGGCCGGGCCGCGATGCGCGGTTCGGGCCTGACGGCTGCATTCGGCGGCTGGGCGCGCTGGGCCCTGGGAGCAGGCGGGTGCGGTGCGGCCCTTTGCCCGCCGCCTCGGGCGAACGCCGGCCCAGTGGCAAACAGAAGAACCAATGCCGCGCCGAAATAGAGCCGGGATGGAAGATGCATTTGCATGATGGGTACTGATAGCCTGATGGAACCTCTACTAAAAACGGTCGAATATCAACCGATGGACGATGTTCTGCGGGTGAAGTTCTTCCGGTTGGGAGAAACCTTCGATGCACGCTCGGACTCGCCGGGTTCCCTTGCTAAGAAGAACTCTACTGCGTGGTGCAAAGATCGTGAAAGTTTATTTTCAAACTACTCATTCCACCTCCTGGATGCAAGGATTGCGACGCAAAGAGCCAAGTTCCGAAAGTATATTTTTAGCTCTGAGGCAGCGCCGCGCCGGAGTTGGTAGCGGGCGCGTCTTCCTGCAGGATCTGGTCTACCTGTTGCAGCGCCTGCGCGTTCTTGTCGAATATCTGTAGGTCGTTGACGACCGCGGACGCCTGCACCGGGCGGGGGTGCTGGTAGGTGGCAATGCCGACGCTGCCGCCTCCGGCGATCAACACAAGGGCCATGGCCGAGGCAAGCATGGGGCGGAACTGGCGGCCGGTATTGAAGAGAAGGCGCGTCCGGAGCTGCTCGTACCATCCGGCCGCGGGGGCGGACTGCATCTGGCGAAGACGGACCGCCAGCTTCTGGTCGAAGTAGGGCGAGACCTCGGGCGCCTTCCAGGTGTCCAGCAGAGAGAGTGTGGCCTGCAGCGAGACGAGCTCCTGCGCGCAGACGGCGCAGACGGCGATGTGGGCGCGCGCAGCAGCGTCTTCCGGCGCGGCGGGATCCAGAAGCAGATTGGGGAGTGCGGCTTTGCAGGTTTTGCAGTTCATCGTGGTTCTTCCTTTCCCTCGGCGACGCGTCGTGTAGCAGCCTTGCGCGTCTTGCTGTGTAAAGTGAGCGGATGTTGTCCCGCCGGTCTTCCGGTCCATCGGGCCCCTCGAAAAAAGAGACGAGTGGTCGTAAAAAAAAGTTCCTCTACATAAACTCCTTCAGTTTTTCGCGCAGGGTCTGGTAGGCGCGAAAGAGCAAGGATTTGGTGGCGGACTCGCTGAGCTTGAGCACGTCGCCGATCTGTCTGTAGTCCATGCCTTCGTACTTATGCATCAGCACGGCCATGCGCTGCCGTTCGGGCAGTTCGAGCACATGCTGGCGAATGGCGTTGTATCGTTCGCTGCGGAGCAGGCTGTCCTCGGCGCTGGGGGTGGTATCGGCGACATCGGGTGTAGTGCCGGTCTCCTCATCCGCCTGATCCAGGTAAACGGTGGAAGCGGCGCGCTCGTGCCGGTTGTCGCGCGCGTAGTTGACCCCCAGGTTGGTGGCGATGCGATAGAGCCATGTGCTGAAGCGGGCCTCGGCGCGGTACGTCTCGCGCGATCGGTAGACGCGCAGGAAAACCTCCTGCGCAAGCTCTTCGGCGATGGCCTGGTTGCGAACCATGCGGTACATGAAGTTGACGATCGGCCTACGGTACTTCTGTATGAGAAAGTCGAAGCCGGACATATTGCCGGCGCGCAACTCCAGCATGATGGCGGAATCTTCCATCTCGGCAAACTGCGCGGAGCCTTGCGCCATGGAGGGCGGTAGCACACCATCGAGAAGACCGGGGTTGAGAGCCAAGGTCGCCATATCCTCCATAACCCCATCTTGGTCGCGAGGTTGCGCGGATGCTGCAAAATCCTCCGGGATTTCGTCGACGGGCAGATCGCCCGACTCACCCTCGGGAAGGGCGTCCATGGCACCGTGGAGAGGCACTCCGGCGGGATTGGACGACGGGGAGTGGCTACGCTGCCGATTCTGTGGCGGAACGGACATCTGGCTTGCCTATTGTACTTGGAGGGCTCCGGCCGGGTACGCTGAAACCGGTCTAGTGTGGATGCTTGTCCCCGTGTATGCTGGATAAGTACGGTTTGCCTCTAGGCGCGGTGCCGGGCGCATAACTCAGCGGTAGAGTGCCACCTTCACACGGTGGAAGTCGTAGGTTCGAATCCTGCTGTGCCCACCATCTAAACCCCTGAATCTACAATGTTGCAAGTGCTTTTTCTCAGACTCGGCTAGTGCGGGACAACCAACGGCGAGGGCGGAGCCTTTTGCGGGCTGAAGCGGGGCTGGCTGCGGAGGGTTGGGACGGTGTGGCTGGCGGTGCGGGTATAGCGGCCGCCGGGCCCCGTGCCGACGCTGCGGCCGAGCCGCTCGATGCGATCGCGCAGGCAGTGGTTGCACTGCAAGGCATCCTCGTCGATGCAGGCCTTACCGGGATAGATCGCGTACATCCGGCGGTAGGGCGCGGGGGTAAGGACGGGCATGAAGATGTTGGCGCCACTCTCTAGGCCGTGCTCGCGCCCGTCAACCGTGTTGATGGTGGCCAGCGCGGTGGTGCTGGGCAGGTTGGCCTCCGGGCAGACAAGGCGCGTGAGGGCCAAGGCCTTGAGCACCATACCCTCGCTGCTGGGAACCTGATCGGGGCCTGCGATGGGAACGCCGGACGCGCCCAGCGGCGTATCGGGGTGGGCCAGGAAGGGGCCGATGCCAACCATGTCGAGGTCCAACGCCTGGAAGAGTTCGATGTCGCGGGCCAGCATCTCGTAGGTCTGTCCGGGGATGCCAACCATGACGCCGCTGCCGATCTCGTAGCCCATCTCGCGCAGCTCGCCCAGCAGAGCGATGCGGTCGCTGACGGCCGCGCCGCGCCGCGGGTGGATTGCGGCATAGAGCGCGGGGTCGGAGGTCTCGAAGCGCAGGAGATAGCGGTCGGCGCCGGCCTCGCGCCAGAGGCGAAACTCATCGGGCAACCGTTCGCCAAGGCTAAGGGTGATGGCGAGCGGCATCTCTTTTTAATGGTGCGAAGAATTTCGGCGAGCCACCCGGCCTCGATGCCGTAGTCCTCGCCAGCCTGGAGGACGACCGTGCCGAATCCGAGTTCGACTGCCTTGTGCGCGGCGGCGAGAATCTCTTCCCGCGTCATGCGATAGCGCTGCATGGTGCGGCCGGAGCGCAGGCCGCAGTAGTGGCACTGGCGGACGCAGTAGCTGGAGATCTCGATGAGGCCGCGCAGGTGGATGTCGTCTCCGACGTGTTGGCGGCGCATTCCATCGGCGCGTTCGAAGAGCTGCCCCAGCGCCGTGGGGTGGTCCTCGCGCAGCCAGCCGACGAGTTCTTCATGGGGTATGTGAGACATGCCGCGGCTCCGGATTACACGTAGACATCGCGCTTGCCGGAGCGCACAGCGGCGATCATGGGCTTGGCGATGCGCTGCTGCTTGGCGTCCATCTGCGCAATGTGAACCAGCATGTGCTTCTCGCCGGCGGCCTTGGTGGCGGAGCTGGCGTAGTCCTCCAGGTACTCGGTGAAGGTGGAGAGCGCGTTGGGCTCGCAGTGGTACTTGATGGAGCCGGGCTTGGCGATGTCCATAAAGTCCGTGCCGGTGCGGCCCAGGCGGTAGCAGGCGGTGCAGAAGGAAGGCGTGAAGCTCATCTCGGCGATCTCGCGCACAACCTCGTCGAGCGGGCGCGTGTCTCCGACGGCGAACTGGCTGCTGTTGAAGTCGCCCTGCGCCAGCTCGTAGCCGCCGGGATCGGTGCGGCTGCCGGCAGAGGTCTGCGAGATGCCGATCTGGAAGCATTTGTGGCGCACCTGGGCCGACTCGCGGGTGGTCAGGATCATTCCGGTGTAAGGGACGGTGAGGCGGAGGATGGCGACCAGCTTGAGGAAGTCGGCGTCGCTGACCTTCCACGGCGTGGTGGCGGTGAAGTCGGTGCCGGCGGCGGGTTCCAGGCGCGGGACGCTGATGGTATGCGGGCCGCAGCCGAAGCGCTCTTCCAGATGATGGATGTGCTGCAACATGGCCAGCACCTCGTAGCGCCAGTCGTAGATGCCGAAGAGCGGGCCGATGCCGACGTCGTCGATGCCGGCCTCCATGGCGCGATCCATGACGGTGGCGCGCCAGTCGTAGTCGGACTTGCGGCCGCGAACGTGGACCTGGGCGTAGGTGGGGCGGTGGTACGTCTCCTGGAAGCACTGGTAGGTGCCAATGCCGCAGGCCTTCAGCTTGCGGAGGTCGTCGACCGGGAGCGGGGCGATGTTGACGTTGACGCGGCGAATCTCGCCGTTGCCGCTGCGCGTGGCGTAGATGGTCTCGATGGCCTTGTAGACGTAGTCAAGGCTGTTGGAATTGGGATAGGCCTCGCCGGCGACCATGAGGATGCGCTTGTGGCCCTGCTCGATGATGACCTTGATCTCGGCGGCGATCTCTTCCTGCGAGAGGGTGATGCGGCGCAGCTCGCGGTTGCTGGCGCGGTAGGCGCAGTACATGCACTCGTTGGTGCAGCGGTTGCTGATGTAGAGCGGGGCGAACATCACCAGGCGGGAGCCGTAGATCTCTTCTTTCACGGCGCGCGCGGTGTGGAAGAGCTCTTCCATAAGCTCGGGATCCTGGAGGGCGATGAGGGTCGCGGTCTCGTCGAAGGTAAGGCCCTGCATCTCTTTCGCCTTGGCGAAGAGGTCGCGGACGCGGGCCGGCTCGGGCGCGGCGGTGCGGCTGAGGCAATCGAGGATTGCCTGGTCGTTGATGTAGGTGGCCTGTTCGGCGATTGCTGTCATGGAAGCTCCTCAGCACGAGTGGACGGTGCTGCGCCGCCTGCCGTTGCGGCAAGGCCAGTCACGTGGTTGTCTCGCGGCTGCGCGCGCGCTTGTGGCCCCAAGCAACGCTGATTAAGGATTAGCACGGGGTTGCAACGCTATGCGGTGACATGGGTCACAGGGCGCGGAAGTGGGCATCGAGGGGCTAGTAGCTCTCCCAGTGCAATACATCGGCCAGAGGACGTTTCTCGATGGAGGGCGACTCGGCGGGATGGCCGACCGAGACGATGCTGACGAGGGTAAGGCTATCTGGCGCGCCGAAAGCCCTGGCGACGGCAGGCGCGTAAGACTGCGGCGCTCCGGCGACCCAGCATGCTCCCAGGCCGTGCGCAACGGCCGCTAGTAGAAGATTCTCAGTGGCGGCGCAGCAGTCTTCCACGGCGCAGGTGGAGGGTCGCGCGAGGACGAGAACGCAGAAGGCAGCGCTGGCGATGAACTCGGCGTGGCCCAGCAGCGGCGGAATGCGGGCGAGAGAGGACTTTTCGGTGATGACAATGAACTCCCAGGGCTGGTCGTTCATGGCGGTGGGGGCAAGGCGCGCACAGTCAACGATCTCTATTATGGTCGCGCGGTCGACAGTTTGTGGGGTATAGCTGCGGATGCTGCGGCGCGATTGCATGGCTTCGATGGCGTTCATAATGAGTGCTCCGTGGGGCATTGTCTTCTTCTATGGTAGGGCGCTGGACGGGCATCCGGTGAGACGGCGGTCACAGCGGAAGATTGGCGGTTGGCGCAGAATAGTGAGTGCAGTATTGGGCGGGAGAGAACAGGATGAGCCAGCGCGAACGCATCGAAGAAGACCACCTCGGCAAGCGAGCGCTGCCCGTGGAGGCGCGGTACGGAATCCACACGGAGCGTGCGCTGGAGAACTTTCCCCTGGCTGGACGGGCGGTACATCCGGCGCTTGCGCTGGCCTTTGGCGAGGTGAAGCTGGCCTGTGTGATGACCAATCGCGCGCTGGGCGCGTGGGCGGGAGATGAGGCCAAGGCGGATGCAATCGAACGAGCCTGTCGCGAACTGAGCGATGGAGTGCTTGCCGGCGAGATTGTGGTGGACGCGCTCCAGGGAGGCGCGGGCACCAGCACCAACATGAACGTCAACGAGGTGCTGGCCAATCGCGCGCTGGAGATTCTGGGGCTGCCGCATGGGGAGTACGCGCGCGTCTCGCCACTGGACGACATCAATCTGCACCAGTCGACCAACGACACGTATCCCACCGCGCTGCGGCTGGCCGCGATCCGGCTGCTTCATGAGCTGGAGAAACAGGTTGTGGCGTTGCAGGAGTCGTTTCAGCGCGCGGAGAAACGCTTCGCGCATGTGGTGAAGGTGGGGCGGACGGAGTTTCAGGATGCGGTGTTGACCACGCTGGGGCGCGAGATGAGCGCCTACGCGGAGGCCATCAACCGCGACCGCTGGCGGATCTATAAATGCGAAGAGCGGCTGCGTGTGGTGAACTTGGGCGGAACGGCGATCGGCACCGGGCTGGCCGCGTCGCGCGAGTTTATCTTCCGCGCCGTAGAGCAACTGCGCGCGCTGACCGGGATTGGATTTGCGCGAGCGGAGAACCTGGTGGACGCCACGCAGAACACCGATGTCTTCGTAGAGGTTTCGGGAATCCTGAAGGCGCACGCGGTGTCGCTGATCAAAATATGTAGCGATTTGCGGCTGCTGTCGTCGGGACCGGACGCAGGGCTGGGAGAGATTCGGCTGCCTGCGCGGCAGGCGGGCTCGTCGATTATGCCGGGGAAGGTGAACCCGGTGATCCCCGAAGCAGCCACGCAGGCGGCAATGCTGGCGATGGGCAACGACAGCGTGATCGCTGCGGCGTGCGCGGCGGGCAGCCTGGAGCTGAATGCGTTTCTTCCGCTGATTGCGCATTGCCTGCTGGAGAACCTGGACGTGCTGGCGCGGGCCGACGATGTGCTGACGCGGCTCTGCGTGGATGGGATCGAGGCGGACGAGGCGCGCTGCCGGGCGCATGTGATGAACTCCACCACCGAGGTCACGGAGCTGGTCCCCAGGCTGGGTTACGAGCGCGCGGATGAGGCGGAGCGGCTGGCGCGCGAGCAGGGTAGGTCGCTCCGCGAGGTGGTTGTGGAGCTGGGTTGGATGAGCGGCGAGGAGTTCGATGAGGCGACCAGCCCGGAGGCAATCTGCCGGCTGGGTTCGCCGCCGCGCAAGAACGCGGTGCAACGCACAGGCGAACCACCCGATGTGGAGAAGGAGACATTGCCATGAGCGATACACTCAAGGGATTGCGATTGCACATCGGATTTTTTGGACGGCGCAATGTGGGTAAATCGAGCCTGCTGAATGCAATTACGCGGCAGCATGTCTCGATTGTGTCGGATGTGGCGGGAACCACGACCGATCCGGTGGAGAAGCCAATGGAGCTGCTTCCGCTGGGGCCGGTGCTATTCATCGATACGGCGGGGATCGATGAAGCAGGCGGGCTGGGTGCGCTGCGAGTGGAGAAGACGCGGCAGGCGCTGCAGCGGACCGAGATTGCTGTGCTGGTCGCCGAGGCAGGAATCTGGGGGGAGTTTGAAGAGGGGCTGCTGGCGGATTTTGCGCAGCAGCAGACACCGGCGGTCGTGGTCATCAATAAGATGGACGCGGCTGCTCCGGATGCAGAGCTGCTGGAGCGGCTGCGCGCGAGCAAGCTGCGCGTGGTGCTGGTCTCGGCGCTGACAGGACTGGGGCTGAAGGAACTGCGCGAGGCGCTGCTGGAGCTTGCCCCGGCGGACTTTATCGACTCGCCTGCGATTGCCGGCGATCTGGTGGGTCCCGGCGAACTGGCGGTGCTGGTGGTGCCGATCGACAAGGAGGCGCCCAAAGGAAGGCTGATCCTGCCCCAGGTGCAGACCATACGCGACCTGCTGGACACCGATGCGCTGTGCATGGTGGTGAAGGAGCGCGAACTGAGGAGTGCGCTGGAGCGGCTGAAGACGCCGCCCAAGCTGGTGGTAACGGACTCGCAGGCGTTTCTCAAAGTTGCTGCGGACACGCCCCCCGATGTGCCGCTGACCAGCTTTTCGATCCTGATGGCTCGCTTCAAGGGCGATCTGACGGCGCAGGTGGAAGGAACGCTGGCCATCGAGCGGCTGCGCAGCGGCGACCGTGTGCTGATCGCCGAGGCATGCACCCACCACCCCATCGGCGAAGACATTGGGCGGGTGAAGATTCCGCGCTGGCTGACGCAGTACACCGGCGTGAAGCTGGAGTTTGAGACAGTGCAGGGCCGCGATTTCCCCGAGGACCTGACTGGCTACAAACTGGTGGTGCATTGCGGGGCGTGCATGTGGAACCGGCGGCAGATGCTCAGCCGGATTCTCGAATGCCAGCACGCTGGGGTCGCTATCACGAACTATGGGTTGACGATTGCCTACAGCCTAGGCATCTTTGCCCGCGCGCTGCAGCCGTTTCCGGTGGCTCTGGCCGGTTATCGGGCACTGGCTGGAAACGGGGCGCATTAACTGCGTTGATGCGGAGACTGAGCGAGGGCCGATTATCGAGCATCGGTCGGCAGTATCTCTGTGAAACAAGGGAATTTCGCGGCAAATTACGGGTTCCCGCGCATTCTGTAACACACAACTTTAAATGGGAAGTATGACGGCCATCACATACACGCACATCCTTGGTGAATAAAGTATTGCGCAGTCGCTTGCTGTTTCCAACAGGGGTGGCGCCTGCAGTCGCCGTAGAACCATCGCGGGAATGAGCAGATAAAGTGCCCTCCGTCCCGCGATGGTTCCTGTGTTCGACAGGGTCGCCGCATCGGTGAGGCCTCCCCCTGGGGCGTGAGGCCAGGAAAGCGCGGCGGACGAGGAACAATGAGCACACCGATCGATGTTGCAACATCCGTGAACGCCGTGGCGACCATGGCCACGGCAGAACCCAAAGACGAGATCACCCTGATTGCCAACAAGTGGAAGATGAAGCGGGGCAGCCTGATTATGGCGCTGCACGACCTGCAAAGCAGGGTTGGCTATGTGCCGCGCGAGTCGGCCATGAAGCTGGGACGCCAGATGGGCGTGCCCCTGGCGCGCATCTATGAAGTGGTCACCTTCTACAACTATTTCAAGCTGGAAGCTCCGGGCAAGTACGTCATCTCAGTCTGTCTGGGCACGGCGTGCCACATCAAGGGTTCGGCCGATCTGCTTGCCGGGATGGAGAAAGAACTGAAGGTGCGGGAGGGACAGAGCACTCCGGACAATGAGTATCACCTGCAGGCCGTGCGCTGCCTGGGCTGCTGCGGTCTGGCGCCCCTGGTTTCGGTCAACGGCAAGGTGTACGCCAAGTTGAAGACCACTGACAGCCACAATGTGATCGAGCGCATCCAGATCGACAAGCCCATGGCCGAAGCCGATCAGGAAGCTCTCGCCGATTAAACGCCCGCGCGCGGGAGCTTGCAATCGAACGAACCGAACTACAGGAACAATATGAAACCCGAAGAACTGGAAATAAAAGCAGCCGCGGAGCTTGCCAAGCAGCAAGCCTTCGATGTCCGCCTGTTCACGTGCTCCAGCAGAGGCTGTCAATCGTCCGAGGCCCTGGGCGTCATCACCGGGCTCAAGGCGGAGATCAAGGCCAGGCAGCTCGAAGGCAAGGTGCAGGTAAACGGCAGTGGATGCATGGGGTTGTGCAGCAAGGGACCCCTGGTGCGCATGACCGCGAAGACGCAGAAGGACATTCTCTTCTCCGAGATCAAGCCGGAGATGGCCTCCATGATCGTCGAGCAGGTGGTGATTCCGGTGCTGGAGGGCAAGAAGATTGAGAAGCCGGGCGGCGACTTGGAACGCCACACGCTGGACCTGAACGATCCGTTCTTCGCCATGCAGGTGTACTCGGTGCTGGAGAACAACGGCAAGATGGACCCGGAGAAGCTGGACGACTACATCGCTTGCGATGGCTACAAGGCTCTGCGCAAAGCGCTTAGCATGAGCGCCGAGGAGATATGCAAGGAGATGCAAGCCAGCGGCCTGCGCGGACGCGGCGGCGCTGGATTCCCCACCGGCCTCAAGTGGGACCTGACGCGCAAGGTGCAGTCGGAGATCAAATACATCATATGCAACGGTGACGAGGGCGATCCCGGAGCGTTTATGGATGGATCGGTGCTGGAGGGCGATCCGCACGCGGTGATTGAGGGCATGTTGATTGCAGCCCGCGCCATGAACGCGACCCATGGCGTCTTCTATATCCGCGCCGAGTATCCGCTGGCCGTGGAGCGGGTGGAGAAGGCGCTGCGCCAGGCGCGCGTGGCCGGCCTAGTGGGTAAGAACGTGATGGATTCGGGATGGAGCTTCGACTTTGAGATGCGCCTGGGCGCGGGAGCGTTTGTGTGCGGCGAAGAGACGGCGCTGATCGCCTCCATTGAGGGCAAGCGCGGCACGCCGCGTCCCCGTCCGCCGTTTCCCGCGGTCAAGGGACTGTGGGACCAGCCCAGCTGCATCAACAACGTGGAGACGCTGGCCAATGTGCCTGCCATCCTGCTCAAGGGAGCGAAGTGGTTTGCCTCGCGCGGCACGGAGAAATCCAAGGGAACCAAGCTGTTTGCGCTGACCGGCAAGAGCAAGAACAACGGCCTGGTCGAGGTGCCGATGGGCATGACGTTGCGCGATGTGATCGAAAAGATCGGCGGCGGCACAGACAGCGGACTCAAGATCAAGGCCATCCAGACCGGCGGGCCATCGGGCGGCATGATTCCCGAGCATCAGTTCGACACCCCGGTGAGTTACGAGAACCTGCAGCAGCTTGGGTCCATGATGGGCTCCGGCGGCATGATCGTCATCGACGAGAATGACAGCGTTGTGGAGCTGGCCCAGTTCTATCTGGACTTCTGCGTCGATGAATCGTGCGGCAAGTGCGCTCCCTGCCGGATTGGGGGGACCCAGATGCTGCATCTGTTGAACAAGATTGTCGATGGCAAGGGGACGGCGGAGGACATCCGCACCATCCGCAAGGTGGCCAAGGCGATGCAGAAGGCATCGCTCTGCGCCCTCGGCCAGACCGCACCCAATCCAACACTCTCCGCCATTCGTCATTTTGAGCATGAATTCACCGAGCGGCTGTTGCCGGCCGCACCCACTAAAGCCTGACCACTAGGGATCGAGAAAAGCTGCTATGAGCATTACAATTCACGCCACGATCAATGGGTTGCCGGTCGATGTAGCCAAGGGCACCAGCATTCTGGACGCCGCGCGCCAGGTGCATGTGCGCATTCCCACGCTGTGCAAGCATCCCGACCTGGACGCCACTGCGGCCTGCGGAATTTGCATCGTTCAGATCAAGAACACCGGCAAGATGCTGCGAGCCTGTTGCACGGCCGTAGAAGACAAGATGGACATCCTGACGGAGACGCCGGAGATTGTAGAGGTGCGGCGTTCGGTGCTGGAACTCATCCTCTCGCGGCATCCCAACGAGTGCCTGACCTGCCTGCGCAACCAGAACTGTGAGCTGCAGAGCCTGGCCGCCGACTTCGAGCTGACGAGGACGGGGCTGGACAATATCGTTCCCGAACATCCCATCGACGACTCGACCCACAGCATTGTTCTGGACTCGCGCAAGTGCATCACCTGCGGGCGCTGCATCCAGGTGTGCCAGCAGGACCAGAACGTGTGGGCATTGAGCTTTCTGAACCGCGGATTTGAAACGCGCATCGCCGCCGCGGGAGACATTCCCCTGTGGGACTCGCCCTGCGTGCGTTGCGGCCAGTGCTCGGCGCACTGCCCCACGGGAGCGATCACTGAGTACGACGAAACGACCAAGGTGTGGGACAAGCTTGCCGACCCGGATGCTTACTGCGTGGCTCAGATCGCGCCCGCGGTGCGGGTGGCCGTGGGTGAGGCGTTCGGCTTCCCAGTGGGCTCCAACCTCACTCCCAAGATCTACGCAGCGCTACGCCGCATGGGATTCAAGGCGGTCTTCGACACCAACTTCGGAGCCGATCTGACCATCATTGAAGAGGCCACCGAGTTCAAATCGCGCCTGCTGGAAGGCAAGGGGGTCCTACCCCTGATCACCAGCTGCTGCCCCGGCTGGGTCAACTTCATGGAGAAGTTCCACGGCGACATGATCCCGCACTTCTCCAGTTGCAAGTCTCCGCACGCCATGGTTGGTGCGCTCTCCAAGACCTACTACGCGCAGAAGCAGGGGATCGATCCGGCCAAGATCTACATGGTCTCGATCATGCCCTGCACGGCCAAGAAGTCCGAGATTATCCGCAGCAAGGAGATGTACTCCTCCGGCTACCAGGATGTGGATGTCTCGATCACCACGCGCGAGTTCGCACGCATGATCAAGCAGTCGGGCATCGACTTCGTGACCATCCCCGACGAGCCGTGCGACCACCTGCTGGGCATGTACACCGGCGCGGCAACCATCTTCGGAGCCACCGGCGGAGTGATGGAAGCAGCCCTACGCACCGCGTACTTCTATGTCACCGGAGCGGACGCTCCCCGGGTCGAGTTCCAGGCGACGCGCGGGTTGAAGGGGGTCAAGGAAGCCTCCATCGTAGTGGCCGGCAAGACGATCCGTATCGCCGTCGCCCACGGCCTTGCCAATGTCGAGCAGGTGATCGACAAGATACGCGAAGCCAAGGCGGCGGGCGAGGAGCCTCCCTATCACTTCGTCGAAGTGATGGCCTGCCCCGGCGGATGCGTCGGCGGAGGCGGCCAGCCCTACGGAGCCACCAACGAACTGCGCGTCAAGCGGGCCGCTGGACTCTACAGCGAGGACCATGGCGACCAGTTGCGCTGCTCCCACCACAACCCGTATATCAAGCAGCTTTACGACGAGTTTCTGGGCACGCCGGCCAGCCACAAGGCCGAACAGCTTCTGCACACCGGCTACCAGGTCCTGCCGGAGTATAAGCGCTAGGATGGAACCGTCAAACCGCGCCTCCAGACACCCTCTGCCTCTGCCGGGCAGAGGGTGATTTGCGCCACAGGATGAAAGAATCTGCACCGGCCCTTCCAGCTCCTGCAAGGCAACAGCGATCCATCGTTTATTTTGCTTTGGCGCGAGTCCTATTGGGCCCATCTTTCGTCTAGGTATAGATTGCCCGCAATGGAGAATCGATTGCCAGCGAGGTCTCCGTTCAGGGCGCACTTGAGCTTGGCGCTCGCAGCGTTTGGAGGCGGTTTCATTTGCCTCAGATATAGTGCAAGCGCAAGGTTTCATGAAGAGCGTGACCTCTGTCACTGGTCAGGGCAGGCACGCAACCATTACAATCGAGGGGACAAGGAAAAATCCTATTCCGCGTTTTTTATCTGAACTACGCGCTTCATCGAAGGAGACTCACCGCGCCATGAAATTCACAGCACGAATTCCGGTTTCATTAGCACTGCTTGTGTTGCTAGGAGCATCGACCGGCTGCGACAAGTTGAAGTCGCGAGACCAGATTAACAAGGGCGTTGCGGCTTTCAAGAACGCCCAGTATGAGGCGGCGGTAAACAACTTTCAGACCGCGGTCAAGCTGGATCCGACCTCGGATAGCGCCAAGCTGTACCTGGCCACCTCGTATGCCTACCAGGTAGTGCCGGGCCTGACGTCGCCGGAGAACCTGGCGATTGCGCAAAAGGCGCTGGACGGATTCAATCAAGTGCTGGCGAAGGACCCGAACGACCTGACAGCACTGAAGGAGGTTGCCTCGATCGATCGCAACATCGGGAAGTTCGATCTGGCCAAGGAGTACGAGTTGAAGGTGATCGCAGCCACGCCCAACGATCCTGAGGCCTACTACATCGTCGGCAGCATCGACTGGAACCTGGAGCATTACAAGAATACCGTTCCCATCCTTGCGGCGGATGGTCTGGTGGACGACGGCGAGGGCAATAAAAAGATGACCAAGGGCGCCTGCGAGAAGATGAAGGCAGCCAATACGGACTTGGTGAACGAAGCCATGAAGTACCTGTCCAAGGCCATCGATCTGAACCCCAATTACGACGACGCAATGACATACCTGCAGTTGACCTACCGCAGCAAGGCCAACCTGGATTGCCCCAATGACGCAGCGCGCAAGGCGGACCTGGCGTTGGCAGACGAGTGGGTGCAGAAGGCCATGGGGGCGCGCAAGACGAATGAGCTGATCAAGGAAAAGAAATTGGGCGGCGGCGTCACCATGTAGGCTCCGTTGCGTTCAAGCTGCAGGAAAAGCCTCCCGGCAAAATCCGGGAGGCTTTTCTGTTTCTGCCGGTGAAGCATAATTCCCCCTCGCTTGCGGCCTGCCTGGGGACTACAATCCGATTGCGCCAGATCGGGAGGGAGAGACGCAATGGACGAGATTGGGGTTGGTGGCACTGAGCAGCGCGGCCTGAGCCAGGTGGAGCGGGTGATCAACACATTTGTCGCGCCATCGGCGGCGTTCCAGGACATCCTGCGCAGCACATCGTGGTGGCTTCCGTTTGTGCTGCTGTCGCTGTCGGCACTGGGAGTGGCGTTTACGATCCAACGCCATGTGGGCTGGCAGCAGGTGGTGCAGACGCAGATCCAGATGAACCCAAGCCAGCAGAGCCAGATGGCCCTTTTGACGCCCGCGCAGCAGGCAACGCAGATTCATGGGATGGTACTTGGCTATCAGATTGCAGCGTACGCGTCGCCGCTGCTGGTTCTGGCGATCTCGGCCCTGGCGGCGCTGCTGTTTTGGGCGTCGTTCAACTTCGGACTGGGAGCGAGAACGACCTATGGGCAGATCTTCTGCCTGTGGATGTACTGTTCCCTGCCCCACCTGCTGGTGGACCTGGTGACGGTGGTTAGGCTCTGCTTCGGGGGGAACGCGGAGAGCTTCGACCTCAAAGTGCCGGCAGGCACCAGCCTCGGCTATTACTTTCCCGATGCGTCGCCATGGCTGCGGACACTGCTGAATTCGCTCGACTTGGCCGCAATCTGGGCGTTGGTGCTGCTTGTGATCGGCGGAGCGATTGTGGCCAAAGTGAAGAAGAGCCAGGCGGCCGCGGTGGTGGTTGGCTGGTGGCTGCTAATTGTGCTGGTTGGCGTGGCCGCGACGGCTGCGTTCAGCTAGGCACGTCCCGCGAACGACAGCGCCACAAGGGTCGGGCCTTGTCTGCGGTCAGCCCTACTCCGTCCAGCGGCGAAAGACCAGCGATCCGTTGGTGCCGCCAAAGCCGAAGGAGTTGGAGAGCGCGTAGTCGATCTTGGCCGGTTGAGGCTTGTTGGGGACGTAGTTCAGGTGACAGGTTGGATCGACCTCGTCGAGGTTCATGGTGGGTGGGGCGATCTGGTTGAGCATGGCCATAATGGTGATGCCTGCCTCCAGGCCTCCGGCGCCGCCCAGCAGGTGCCCGGTCATGGACTTGGTGGAGCTGAGCAGCAGGGTGTGGTTGAGAGCGCGCTCGCCGAAGACGTTCTCGATGGCCTTGGACTCCAACGCATCGCCCAGCGGAGTCCCGGTGGCGTGGGCGTTGACGTAGTCGATCTTGTCCGGCGAGAGGCCCGCTGTCTGGAGAGCGGCATTCATGGCGCGCCGGCATCCTTCGCCCTCGGGCGCCATGCCAGTCATGTGGTAGGCGTCGGAGGACATGCCGTAACCGACAATCTCGGCCAAGATGTGGGCGCCGCGCGCACGGGCGAGTTCGAGCTCTTCGAGGATCAGGATTCCGGCCCCCTCGCCGCATACAAAACCGTCGCGGTCCTTGTCCCAGGGGCGGCAGGCGTGGGTAGGGTCGTCGTTGCGGGTGGAGAGGGCCTTCATGGCGGCGAAGCCTCCGACGCTCAGGGGGGTGATGGCGGCCTCGGTGCCGCCGGCGATCATGGCGTCTGCATCGCCTCGCTCGATGATGCGAAAGGCATCGCCGATGGAGTGGGCTGAAGAGGCGCATGCGGTTGCGGTGGCCTCGTTGGGGCCGCGCGCCCCGAAACGGATGGAGACGTGTCCCGCGGCGAGGTTGACGATGGCTCCGGGGATGAAGAAGGGCGAAATCTTGCGAGGACCTCCGGCCATCATGTTTGCGTGTTCGCGCTCGATGACGTCGAAGCCGCCGATTCCAGAGCCGATATGGACACCGACGCGGTCACGGATCGACTCGTCGATCTTGAGGCCGGACTGGTCCATCGCCTCCTGCGCGGCGGCAATCGCAAAATGAATAAAGCGGCCCATCTTGCGGGCTTCCTTCTTCTCTATGAAGAGAAGCGGGTCGAAATCCTTGACTTCGGCGGCGATGCGCACGGGATGTCCAGTGAGATCGAATGCCTTGATCTCCGCAATTCCGCTACGGCCTGCGAGCAGACCCTCCCAGACTTCAGGCACAGTCTTCCCGACCCCGCATACAAGGCCGATTCCGGTAACGACGACTCTGCGCCGCCACGGTTGATGCTGCAACGGGAGCGAGGCTTCCATTCTTACTTGGCCGCCTTTTGGTTCTTCTCAATGTAATCGACTGCGTCCTTGACGGTCTTGATCTTCTCGGCGTCCTCGTCGGGGATCTGAATGTCGAAGGCCTCTTCAAACTGCATGACGAGTTCGACGACGTCGAGCGAGTCGGCGCCGAGATCCTCCTGGAAGCTGGCGCCTGGGGTAACTTCGGCCTCATCCACCTGAAGCTGCTCGACGATGATTTGTTTTACCTTTTCTTCTGCTGCTGCCATTTCGTTCTCCTGTGTGTCTTTCGTTTCTTAAAGCGGTGCGACGTTGCAAAATCCGATGTGGGCGGTTCCAATCCGGACGAGGGCCGGGCAGTGTGTTGCATGGATGCGCCGGAATAGTTGCGCAAGTCTCAAGGATACCGAGCGCCTAGCCGAGTGTAAAGCAAAGTGGGGGGAATTGAGTGAACTGCCGGGTCTCCGAGAGGCGCTCTGAACAGACGCATTGGAGGAGGATACGACATTGACTTGGGATTTAGCGAACAACTGGCGTAGATTGGTGGAATGCAGATCATGTTAGTGGTGTGCTTCGCGGTTGGACTTGTGGCAGGGGCGATAGTTGCGTGGCTGATCGCGAATGGGCGTGCTCAGGGTGCCAATGCCGAGCTGGCAGGTCTTCGCAAGTTGACCGAAGAAAAAGAGCATGTCTTGGCGAGCACGCAAGAGGAGTTGAATGCGGAGCGCGAGGCCAGCAAGGCCGCGGGCGAAGAGCTAGCCGGAGCGCGAGCAAAGCTTGAGGCAACAGGCGAAAAGATACAGGCGTTAATGGATGTCGAGGAGCGATTGAGGGATAGCTTTCCGACCCTGGCTGCTAGAGCGCTGGATGCAAATAGCGAGAGATTGATGCAGTTGTCGAAACAGCAGTTGCAGGGCCA
The DNA here is from genome assembly GCA_963834805.1 of uncultured Acidobacteriaceae bacterium. Classification (GTDB taxonomy): domain Bacteria; phylum Acidobacteriota; class Terriglobia; order Terriglobales; family Acidobacteriaceae; genus Edaphobacter. Next base: position 103,883 of record CAWIDB010000007.1, on the reverse strand, counting down.
ACAGAACGAGGCGGTCAACAAGCTGGAGGAGAAGGAGACAGCGATCAAAAAGCTGCTGGAACCGATGCAGGCTTCATTGGCTGCCCTATCGACACACACTCAGAATCTCGAGGTAAAGCGAGAAGGTGCATATCAAGCGGTTCTGGCGGAGGTGCAGAACATACAGCGGTCGCAGACCGACCTGCGCAAGGAGACGACGCAGTTGGTGCAGGCATTGCGCGCACCCAAGGCCAGAGGTAACTGGGGCGAGCTGCAACTGAAGAAGTGCGTGGAATTCGCGGGGATGGTGCAGTACGCATCTTTCGATGTGGAACGCTTTGTGCGTGGGGAGGATGTGAGCTATCGTCCCGATCTTGTGGTCAAGATGCCGAACGGACGAACGATTATCGTGGATGCGAAGACTCCGCTGGACGCGTTTCTGGACGCAAGTAGCACAGAGGATGAGATGGCTCGCACAGCCAAGCTGGCGGCCCACGCCTCACGTGTTCGCGAGCACTTGAAGGATTTATCGAGCAAAGGATACTGGCGACAGTTTGTGGACTCACCAGACTTCGTGGTCTGTTTTCTACCCAGTGAGGTGCTCTTCAGCGCCGCTCTGGAGCAGGACCCGTCGCTGATCGAGTACAGCGCAAGTTCGGGAGTGTTGCTGGCAACGCCAACTACGTTGATTGCCCTGCTGAAGGCTGTGGCCTTTGGTTGGCAGCAGTCTGAGATTGCACAGAATGCCGATAAAATTCGCGATGCGGCGCTCGCCGTCTATGGAAAACTTGCCGGTATCTACGAGGACTTTATTGACCTGGGGAACAGACTCAAAGCCGCGGGCGGATGCTATGACGATATTGTCACCAAGATCGATGGGCGCGGCGGTGTCTTTTCCATCGCACGCAAACTCAGGGAGCTTGGAATTGGGGACAAGGATATGGAAGACAGCAAGAAAGGCGGAATTAAAGCAATCGGCATGACCCTGAAACCGATGGAAGCGGAAGACTGGCAGCCTTCGCTCGCGCTTGCCGCAGATGCGGAGGAGTCGACGGAATAGCCGGTCCGTTGCACATTGAAATCCAGCGGACTATGTTGCCTTCTCTTCGGCGGCGAGGATTCGGTCGGCGATAGCGGCGGCTTCGCGGACGGGACGGACATCGTGGACGCGGATAATATGCGCTCCGGCGAGGATTGCGGCGGTGTTGGCGGCGGTGTTGGCTGAAACCCACATCTCAGAATCGAGATGTGGGGCACCCGGCGCGATCGTTGATTCAACCTGTTGCCGCGCGCGGCGCAGAAAACCCTTGCGCGAGAGGCCGGCAAGCATCGGGGAGCCGAGGGCATTGAGTGCGTCGAGGTGGGCGAGCAGAGGGTAGTTCTCGTCGAAAGCCTTGCCGAAGCCGAAGCCGGGGTCGAGGACGATGGCGTCGCGACGGATGCCGGCGGCAAGAGCGGCCCGGGCGCGTTCTCCTAATTCGCGAAGAACAAGCGGCACAACTTCATCGGGCACGAGCGGAGGCAGCGTGCGCCACTGCTGCGGGCGTCCACGCGTGTGCATTAGGACAACGCCACAGTCGAGCGATGCGCAGGTTGCGGCCATGGCTTCGTCCCAGAGGAATCCGCTGACATCGTTGACGATCTCCGCGCCTGCTTCGATGGCGAGACGCGCGGTCTCGGCGTGATAGGTGTCGATGGAGACGATAGCGTCGGGGCGCGCAGCGAGGATGGCGCGCAGGATGGGCAACACGCGCGCCTGCTCTTCGACCGCAGTGACAGGCGTGGAGTTGGGGCGCGTCGATTCGCCGCCCAGGTCGAGGATGTCCGCGCCGTCGTCGAGCATATCGAGCGCGTGGTCGAGAGCTGCGCTGGGATCGAGGAAGCGTCCGCCGTCGGAGAAGGAATCAGGTGTCGCGTTCAGGATGCCCACGATCAGCGTGCGCGCGCCAAGCTGAAGGCTGCGCGTGCGGAGTCGCCAGTCGAAGTGTGGACGATGGGCAAAGGGCATGCGGACTCCGGGCTCGAGGACTCAGGCGAAGATGACGGTCTTGTTGGCGTAGGAGAGGATGCGGTGGTCCAGGTGCCACTGCACGGCGCGCGAGAGCACAAGGCGCTCCAGGTCGCGTCCCTTCTGGATGAGCGAGGGGAGCTGGTCGTTCTGCGAGATGCGTGTGACGTCCTGCTCGATGATGGGGCCTTCGTCCAGCGTCTCGGTGACGTAGTGGCTGGTGGCGCCGATGAGCTTAACGCCGCGCTCGAAGGCCGCGTGATACGGCTTTGCTCCTGTGAACGCGGGCAGAAACGAGTGGTGGACGTTGATGATGCGGCGCGGATACGCGGCGACGAACTTTGGCGAGAGTATCTGCATGTAGCGCGCCAGAACTACGAGGTCGATCTTGTGCTTGGCCAGCAGGGCAAGCTGCGCGGCCTCCACCTGCGCCTTGTTGTCGCGCGCGACGGGCATGTAGTGGAAGGGGACCTTGTGGAAGTCGGCCAGCGGGCGAGCCGCCTCGTGGTTGCTGACGATGAGCGCGAGGTTGCAACGGAACTCGCCGGCCTGGTGACGCAGCAGCAGGTCGGCCAGGCAGTGCAGATACTGCGAGACGAAGAGGGCGACGTTCCGCGTAGCGTCGGCGAACTCGATGCGCCAGTTCATCTGGAACTCGCGCGCGATGGGCTCAAACGCAGCGCGGAATGCGGCTTCGCTGAAGCCGGCAGCATCGGTGGCGAACTCGACGCGGATGAAAAAGAGGCCGAGCTCGACGTCCTGATGCTGGTCGGCGTTGAGGATGTTGATGTCGTAGCGAGCAACCAGAAAATTCACGATGGCGGCGACGATTCCCTTGCGGTCGGGACAGTCGATGAGCAGGATGGCGATCTTGGGATTGGGCATGGCGGTTGGAACCAGATTACCCGCTTTCGCGGCGGATGTCAGACATGGGGATCACTGCCGGGGATAAAAAGCAGATAGGGCGTTGGATTACCTATCTGTGTTATGCTTGTATTGTGTCGCCGAAGATACGGTTGCGGAAGACGAAAGATGAAGTGGCGTTAGTCTCCTGCGCGAGCGGGCCTGGGATTGTTCGCGAAGAGGTTTGGGAGAACGAGGCAGGCAAAGCTGTTCGCTACAACCTTGCTTTCATCAACCACATTCTGTACCCCAAAGACAATGGACGCGTACTCGGCTACGACAACGCGCATGGAACGCACCACCGGCACTTCTTTGGGACGGTTGAACCGGTGACGGCGGCAGGTTTCGAAGCCGTGACAAAGTTGTTCTACGCAGAGGTCAAGGAATTGAGGAAGAGAGAACCATGAACTTTACCATTCATACCGACGGATTTGAAGGCTTCAGTGAGCGTTCGCTTGAGCGGGCAAGAAAGATGGACCGGGGAGAGCGCATCAAGCCCTCCTTCGGCATCACGTTCGAGTCGCCCATGCAGATGTTCCAGGTCCTGACGGCGGCGCGTGTACGCATGGTGGAGGTGGCGCGGACGAAGCCCTACTCGGTGACAGCGTTGGCGAAGAAGCTGAAGCGCGACCCGAAGTCGGTGCGGCGCGATGTGCAGAAGCTGGAACAGGCAGGAGTGCTGCGCACGCGGCAGGCGATCAATCCGGGGCATGGGCGGGTGAAGATCGTGGAGCCGGTGGCGCAGAGCTTCGAGCTGCGGGCGAGATTTTAGAGCATTTCTCCTGTTACTATTCCCCGGAAGAGTTCCACAATAGCCGTTTTTCTTGAGGAAAAACGGCGCGAGCAGTTCGGCTTCGGTGTAGACCTACAGGAGAAATGCTCACGGGCTGGGGGAGGGAGAGCGGTTCGCGCGGGGTGCCTACCCACTCATCGCATGAGACAAAGACGCGATGAATGGGGCACCCGGCTAAATCTTAGCGAGTTGTATACTTGACTCGCTGTGAATAACGAACCCCCTCAGAACCATCTTAAAGAGGAATACAGATGAAGCGCATCTCTGCTTCCCTACTCATTGGATTATTGATTACATCACCCGCTTGTATCCTCGCCCAGGCAACCATACCCCTTATGGAACAACGTGTAGAGGCGCTGAAAGCCACAACGTATCTCCCGATGGATCCTGCCAAGGGTGCAGTTGCGGCCCTGCGTTCCAAGAGCACTTTTTATTGGGCCATAACCCCGATCATCATACAAACCTGGGACATGAAGGTGAAAGCTCTGGGCCTGGCTCTAAGGGTTACGGATTTGACGACTCCTCCGGCGTCGGTAGTTTTCATTATTGATGGGAAACCTACAATGATCCAGCCGACAGACTGGGGAACAGATGAGGGAGGTGGGCAGGCTTCCATCATCGAACGGGAAGATTTAGTCCGCAGCATTGCTACAGCGAAAACTGTCTCAATTACAGTGTTTGGGACAGCTCCTCTAACCGGCACCTTCCAATCATCAGACCTTCTCTTTTTCCAATCCCTGGTGTCGATGTACGATGCCGGTACCTTTGTCTCCCCACAGCTAGGGGACGAGAAATCCGCTTCCGTTCCTACTCCGCAAACTGCTCCCACCTCAACCGCACCGATAGTAGCTCCGTCCACACCAGCCACTCCATCCGGTAAACTTAGCCGGACGGATTTTCTTAAGAGTAAGGTGCCTGAAGCTGCAACAATGTGTCATGACTGGATCGTTGCCACAGCAAAAGACCCATCCTCGTTACAATTTGCCGATGACTACGACTATGGGTTCGGAAGAGTGATAAGCCGGAATTGGATATTCATTACATGGAGCATCATGGGCAGAAACACATACGGTGCCGTGTTACATCACACGATGACCTGTACGATCTCTTGCACCCAGGGCAAAGCATGCACAAGGAACGAACTTCAGGATGAGCCATAGGGAGCTTTAGGTCACACACGGAAGACAATACGATATTCTGAGGAAAGCGAGATGGAGACGTGAAACTCGATAAGGATTTGGTCAGGGAAATACTCTTAGCGTTGGAAGCCGACGACAGCGACCCAAGGTCGGTGAAACGCTTGAATATTCCCGGATACAGTTATCCTCAGGTTGTGTATACAGTGAGCATCTTGGCAGAGGGTGGTCTTATCGAAGCCCTCAACGCCAGCAGTTGCGACGGTTTCGATTGGTTGCCACAACGTCTCACATTCGACGGGCATGAGTACATCGAAACTATCCGCGACGCAGAGGTCTGGAGAAAGACCAAAGAGATTGCGAACAAGGCCGGTGTCTTCTCGCTTCAAGTGCTGATCGAAATCGGAAAGACTGTCGTCAAACAAGAACTAATGAAATATGGTGTTCATCTGCCCTAGCCGCGGCCGCTTCCGTCGAATTCATTCCGCCGCTACTTGATGTCGCGCCAGTTGGGGCCGAGGGCTACTTCGGCGAGGATGGGGACGGTGAAGGTGGCGACGTGTTCCATCTCTTGCTTGACGAGGGATTGCAGTTCTTCGGCCTCGGCGGGGAGGACGTCGAAGAGGAGTTCGTCGTGGATCTGGAGGGTCATGCGGGAGCGGAGCTTGCGCGCGGCGATCTCGGCGTCGATGCGGATCATGGCCAGCTTGATGAGGTCGGCGGCGGTGCCCTGCAGGGGCGTGTTGATGGCGGTGCGCTCGGCGAAGCCTCGCTGATTGGGGTTGCGCGAAGAGATGTCTGGGATGGGGCGGACGCGGCCGAACCAGGTGCGGACGAGCTGGTCGCGGCAGACGGCTTCGAGCGTGCGGTCTATGAACGCGCGGACTCCGGCGTAGCGTTCAAAGTAGGTTTCGATATATCGCTTCGCTTCGCGTTGCTCGATGCCGAGCTGCGCGGCCAGGCCGAAGGGCGAGATGCCGTAGACGATGCCGAAGTTGACGGCCTTGGCGCGGGCGCGCGTCTCCTTGTCGAGCTGGGCGACGGGGATGCCGAAGACCTCGGACGCGGTGAGGGTGTGGATGTCCTGCCCGGTGCGGTAGGCGTTGAGCAGCAGCGGGTCCTGCGAGAAGTGGGCCATGAGGCGTAGCTCGATCTGCGAGTAGTCGGCGGAGAGGAGCAGGTTGCCGGGGGCGGGGATGAACGCCGCGCGAATCTCGCGGCCAAGCGCGGTGCGGACGGGGATGTTCTGCAGGTTGGGGTTGGTGGACGAGAGGCGGCCGGTGGCCGTGCCGACCTGGTTGAAGGTGGTGTGGACGCGGCCCTCGGAGTCGACGAGCGCGGGCAGTGAATCCAGATATGTCGATCGGAGCTTGGCGAGCTGGCGATGCTCCAGGACGAGCGCGGGGACGGGGTGATGCTCGGCGAGCTCCTCCAACACGTCCTGCGCGGTGGAGATGACCTTTCCCTTGCCGTGCTTGGTGGGCTTGGGGAGGGCCATGCGGTTGAAGAGGACGTCGCCAAGCTGCTTGGGCGAGTTGAGGTTGAAGCGATGGCCGGAGGAGGCGAAGATGCGCTCGGCGAGGGTGTCCATCTCGACGGCGAGGCGCGTGGACATGGCGGAGAGGACGGCGGTGTCGATGCGGACGCCGGCCTGCTCCATGCGCAGCAGGACGGGGACGAGCGGGAGGTCCATGGTGCGGTAGAGATGAAGGAGTGGCTCGGATTGGACGGGGCCGAGGGTTGAGTCCGAGGACGCGGCGGAAGCATCGCTTTCGGCCATCTGCTGTGCGAAGACGCGGGCGAGGCGAACAATGGCTGCGGCGGCCTCGGGGAGACGATTGGGATCGGCGGGATTCGATTTTGTCGGCTGATGGATGAGCGCGCGATTGGTGGAGCGAGCGGCGATGTCGACGAGCGTGTGCGAGCCGTGGGTGGGATTGATGAGGTAACTCTGCAACATGACGTCGGTGATGTCTCCGCGCAGGGTGATGTTGTGCGGGGCGAGCGCGCGCAGGACGGACTTGAGATCGTGGACCAGCTTGGGGATGGTTGCGTCTTCGAGGGCGGCGCGGAGGCCGGGGGCGTCGAGGGAGACTTCGATGGCGGAGGCGCCGTCGACGGAGAGGCCAAGGCGGATGGCGGAGTCGGCGAGTGCGGGAGAGCTTGCATCCCACCCATCGCGATCAAGCTGCGATGGATGGGGCACCCGGATGTTTTGGGCGGGCGCGGCGAACATGAACATCGTCTCGGGGGGGAGCGGCTCGGGTTCGGCGTCGGAATCGGATTCGGAGGAAATCTCTTCTGAAATCGCGCGCGCGTCTTCCATGATCGCAATCGCCAAGCCGAACGCTGCGGTCTCATGTTCCTTGTTCCCTGTTCCCTGTTCCCTGCCCCGCTTCTGTAGTTCTCGCGCGGCGGCGAGGAGCGCGGCGAGTTCGTCGGGGGTGGGTTTGAGGTTGTATTCGATGGCAGTGTTGGTGGCGGCGGGGGCGAGGTCCTTGAGCATGGTAGTGAACTCCAGCTCGGAGAAGAGTTCGCGGCAGGCTGCATTGTCGGGCGGCTGGGTGCGCATTGCATCCAGGGAGAACTCGATCGGCACTTCAGTATGGATGGTGACCAGTTCCTTCGACAGCAGAATGTTGTCGCGATTATTTTGTAACGATTCGCGATACGCTTTACGTTTGATGGCGTCGGGCGTGGCGACGGCGGCGTTCAGTGCGGCCTCGACGCTGCCGAACTGCTGGATCAATTCGACGGAGCCTTTGTCGCCGATGCCGGGCGCGCCGGGAACATTGTCGACGGCGTCGCCGCGCAGGGCCATCACATCGACGACACGCTCGGGCGGGACGCCGAGGACGGACTCGACGCCGGCGGGATCGAGAATGAGGTTGTCCTTGGTGGGGTTGAGGATGCTGACCTCGGGCGTGACGAGCTGCATCATGTCCTTGTCGGAGGAGACGACGAAGACGCGGTGGCCGAGCGCGGAGAGACGCGCGGCGAGCGTGCCAATGACGTCGTCGGCCTCGAAGCCCTCGTAGCTGAGGATGGGGATGCGGAAGGCTTCCAGCGCGCGGCGGATGTAGGGCAGCTGCTGGATGAGGTCGGGCGGCGTCTCGGCGCGGTTGGCCTTGTAGCCGGCGTAGTCCACTTCATCGAAGGTCTGCGTCTTCGCGTTCCACCGGCGCAGCGGCTTCATTTCGCGGGCGCGCTCGTCGCGGAAGACCGGGCCGGAGAGATCGTATACGGCGGCAAGGAGCTGCGGGGAGAAGTCCTTGCGCAGCTTGTTGATCATGTTGACGAAGACGTAGGTGGCCGCGGTGGGGATGCCGGTGCGCGTGGTCATGGGCCGCTGGCGCTGCATGGCGTGATAGGCGCGGAAGATGAAGGCCATCGAATCGAGGAGATAGATGGGGGGCTTGGCGGCGGTTGTGGGGTCGGAAGACATTGCAGGTTGAGGATACCAGTTGCGATGCGCGGGGATGGTGGAGAAAGGCAGATCAGTCGTTGCGCGCGATGCGCTCCACTCTGGCCTTCGGCAGAGCGGTAACGTCCTTCGGACGCGGCTGTTTACGGCACGGCTGAAGCCGTGCCCTTAAGCGGGACGGGCTTGCCAGCGTGGCGAGTGATGGTGGTTGGGGCAGCGTAGAGCGGCGCGAAGAGTGGAGGAACGGGAGCGGTCGCCCACCGCAGTGAGCCAAGTCCGCTCGCCGAGGACCCCGGTCGCCCACCCCAGCGAGCCAAGATCGCTCGCCGGGGACCCCGGTTCGCGCCTTCGCGCGATGCTCCCATCTCAGAATCGAGAGTCGGGGCACCCGGCATCCAAAATGATATGTGTTTAGGCCACTTGTCATGATAAAGTGGCGGCATCGGAGTCACTGACTATGCAATCTGTTGGTTGGAAGCGAACCGTCTTGCGAACTGTCGGTTTTGGTGCCGGCCTTGCTGCTGGTTTGATTTTATTTTCAGCTAGTGTCTACTGGTTAACGCAACGGCCACGGTCTTGGACTACTTCTGTGATTACCGCGGGACAACCCGTGTTGTCGATGGAGACGGGCGAGATAATAACATTTCACGTTCGATATCCTCTTACCAACCACACAAAAGTCAATTACACGCTTCCAGAACCTCCTGACGGGACTTTGTTCTTTAAGAGCTCTGATGACGGTTCTCTCCTCAAAGTAGACGATGCAACCTGGGATGGCTCTCTGACAATTCCTCCCGGCCAGACAGTCGACGCGAGATTCGACTATAAAATCAAGCTCAGTGACTACAATACAAGCTTGGATAAACTGGCATCTAATACAAACAGTGACGATATAAGTCCAGAATTGACGAAATTCCTAGATCGTAGATTGCAAGAAATCGCAGGGTTTGTTTTTTTTGACTATCAGAATAGATACAAGATTGACATGCCGCGCAATTGGACATTGAAATCGTCACGATTCTGAACGGCGATTTCAAATCATCTTGATCTAAGTATTACTAGGTGGTTCTCAGAGTTATGTGCATTCAGCCGAGCCGTGAGCTACTTCTGAAATCATCGGACATAATGCTCTGCGCGATTGAGGTCTACAACAGGCCTACCTTCGCTTATCGCGATGAGACGTTTTGCATCCTTGCGGTGAATGCGTGGGAGTTACTTATCAAAGCAAAGCTTCTCGCCGACAACGGGGAGAAATTAGAGCTTTTGTATGTGCCTTTGTCGAAGGCCGGATCAGGGTTCAAAACGAGCAGGTCGGGTCCCCCGATCACAATTGAGTTAATGCGGGCGATCACGGCACTAAATGCTTCGTCGAAAAACGTTCCTTTAGCCGTTGAGAAGAACCTCGATGGTTTGGTCCAGGTTCGCGATAATGCGATTCACTTGGTGAATCCCCGCTCCAACCTTGGACAGCACATATATGAACTATGTGCGGCATGCGTGAAGAATTTCCTAGAGCTAGCCAACCGCTGGTTTGGTATGACTTGGCAAGATCGGCCCCTATATCTATTGCCGCTCGGGTTTCCACAGTTCAGTGAAATCGATGTTTCTCTACAAGGATCGCCGCAGGAGCGGCTCGACGAGTATTTGAGAAAGCTCTTTGAGTCGGAGAAAATTGACGAGAATTTTGACGTCAATCTTAGAGTGAAGGTCTCGTTTATGAAGACGGCTTCTAATGCTGGACCCGATGCAGCAGTGTTAGTCACAAACAATCCATCGGCCACCGAAGTGAGGTTGTCTCGGGAGCAGCGAAGGGATATTTATCGGCTAACCCATAAGCAATTGTGCGAGAAACTCAGGGAGAAATACGACGGTTTTCTTCAAAATGGCCCGTTCAATCGGGTTACAAAGGCACTTAGGACTGATCCTCGCTTTGCGATCTTAGAATACTTGGATCCGAGCAATCCAAATAGCAGTAAGCAGTTTTTTTACAACCCAAATATCTTGCCGGAGATTGCGAGTCGGCTAAAACTTTCGATAAAGAAATAGTGCCATTCATTGTAGGATGGCGGTGCCGGGAAGGTGCTGGGCGATGCGGGCTTGCCACTCGGCGGGGCCGGTTTGGTGGACGCTGGAGCCGAGCGAGTCGACGGCGACGGTGACGGGCATGTCGACGACATCGAACTCGTAGATGGCCTCCATGCCGAGGTCGGCGAAGGCGAGGACGCGGGCGGAGTGGATGGCCTTGGAGATGAGGTAGGCCGCGCCGCCGACGGCGATGAGATAGACGGAGTGGAACTCGCGGATGGCGGCGATGGCTTCCGGCCCGCGCTCGGCCTTGCCGATGGTGCCGAGCAGTCCGGTAGAGGCGAGCACCTGGCGGGTGAACTTGTCCATGCGCGTGGCGGTGGTGGGGCCGGCGGGGCCGACTGCCTCGTCGCGCACCGCCTGGACCGGGCCAACGTAGTAGAGGAAGCGGCCGCGCAGGTCGACGGGGAGGGTTTCGCCGCGGTTGAGCATGTCGGTGAGGCGCTTGTGCGCGGCGTCGCGGCCGGTGAGGAGCGAGCCGGTGAGCAGGATGACTTCGCCGGGCTTCCACGTCTGGATGTCTTCTCGCGTAACAGCCGCGAGATTGACGCGGCGGGCGTTCTGCGGGGCGTAGGTGAGCTTGGGCCATGCGTCGAGCGAGGGCGGGGCGACGGCGACGGGACCGCTGCCGTCCAGCCGGATGTGCAGGTGGCGCGTGGCGGCGCAGTTGGGGATGATGGCGACGGGGAGATTGGCGGCGTGGGTGGGGCAGTCGAGGACCTTGACGTCGAGGACGGTGGTGAGGCCGCCGAGGCCCTGCGCGCCGATGCCGAGCTGGTTGATGCGGTTGTATAGCTCGATGCGGAGGGTTTCGATGTTGCTGAGCTTCGCGCCGCTGGCCGCGCGCTGGAGGAGTTCGTGCATGTTGATGGGCTCCATGAGCGACTCCTTGGCGAGGACCATGGATTTCTCGGCGGTGCCTCCGATGCCGATGCCGAGCATTCCCGGCGGGCACCAGCCGGCGCCCAGGGTGGGCACGGTGCGGACGACCCAGTCGGCGACGGAGTCGGTGGGGTTGAGCATGGCGAAGCGGGCCTTGGCCTCGGAGCCGCCGCCCTTGCTGGCGACGGTGATGTCCACTGCAGAGCCGGGGACCAGCTCGACGACGACCATGGCGGGCGTGTTGTCGCCGGTGTTCTTGCGGGTGAATGCCGGGTCGGCGAGTATGCTGGGGCGGAGGAGGTTGTCGGGGTTGAGCCACGCCTCGCGGGTGCCCTGGTCGATCATCTGCTGCATGGACATCATGCCGTGCTTCGCCGATGGCTTCCATTGGACTTCCATGCCGACCTTGACGAATGCAGTGACGATGCCGGTGTCCTGGCAGATGGGGCGATGGCCCTCGGCGCACATGCGGGAGTTGATGAGGATCTGCGCGATGGCGTCCTTGGCGGCATGCGACTGCTCGATCTCGTAGGCGCGGGCGAGGTTGGCGATGTAATCGACCGGGTGATAGAAGCTGATGTACTGCAGCGCGTCGGCTACGCTGCGGATTACGTCGTCCTGGCGGATGATGGTCATAAGGGGCCCCCGGATTATTCTAGAGCGTGAGGACTGAGATGGTATATCCCACGGGATAAATCAAAGAAATGAGTTTGCGGGAAGAGGACAGGGAGTAAAAGGTGCGCCCTATGATCGCGCGCTGAAACCCGGCTGCATCGATCATCGTCTGTGAGGAGTGTAGTGGCGGAGATGTCATGAAGAAATTGATCGTTTCTTCGTTCCTTCTGTTAGCAGCGGTGGCTTTTGCGCAGCAAAGCGGCGGCCCTACTTTTTCGCTGACGATCGCCGCGGAGTCTCGGCATGTAAGGCCGGGGCAGGACATCTTCTTCACCATCGCAATCAGGAACCTGTCGGACCAGCCCGTCACCTGTTCGATGGCGCCGGTGAGCGGTTCGCTAGACTTGGCCTTCCAGTACGATGTGCGAACCAGCGATGGGCGACCGGTGCAGCGGATTGCCAAGACCGTGTCGGCGACCGGCGAGCAGTTCAGCGTATGGCCCTGCCTACTCGACCCGCAGCCGCAGGGATATGCCGAAAGCGGCGCGACCATTCGCGCGCAGGACTTCGATATCGGATCGCCCGGGCAGTATCTGATCCAGGTTGCGCAGTACGATCCCGAGACGAAGGAGACGGTGCTTTCGAATCAGCTTACGGTGACAGTGGATCCGAACGCGCGGCTGGATCTGCCACCGGAAGCGCCGAAACCGGGGCTGTACTTACAGCTTCCGGACAAAATGGATGTGTTGTCCGATGACGATCTTGATGTACCCATAACTTGGGACAACGTGGAGCACCAGATTATCGACTGCACGCCGAAGTGGGGAGTCAGCCACATCAATGAGGCATTTGTGTATGACGTGGAGACGAGCGACGGCAAACCGGTGCCGCGTCTGCCGGTGCACAGCCAGGAGCCCTCTTCGAGCGCGGAACAGAATAAGCCGTGCGAACTGGGTCCGCGCACGTTCTTGTCTTACGGAAGCCTCGGTCCATTGATGAAAGCGTTCGACATGCGGCATCCGGGGGAATATACGGTGCAGGTCTCACTGCCCGATCCGGAGCACCCTGGGAAGATGCTGGCGGTGTCGAATGTACTTGAGGTGACGGTGAAGGACCCGCCGCCGGGACCGCCGGGACTGCCGCTGGAACTGATTCTGTCGCCGGATAAGGTTACGGTTGCGCCTGACGGTAAGTTCCATCTATCAGTCAAATGGATCAACCGCTCGGGCGTGGCTGTGGGTTGTTTTAGAAGTTCCATGAACAGCCCTGTCGACGAGGCGTTTACCTATGACGTCCGGGACGGCGATGGAAGGCCGGTGCCGCGCATTCCGGTGGATGGGCCGGTTGGATATTTGCCCTCGCACGGCGAAGATTACTGCACAGTCGGGCCGGGCAGGACTCCGTTTGAATCCTCGCTGGGTGACCTGATGCGCGCCTTCGAGATGAAGAAGCCGGGAGTTTATACGGTGAGGGTATGGCGGCAGGCGAATTTCATGGGGAGTGGCTCTATCGGGCCGGACACTATCACTGTAGTGTCGAACACCGTGACAGTGACCGTGGATGAGGACGCGCCGCCACTTGCGCTCGCCTTTTCACCGGATCACGTTACAGTGTCTGTCCGTCAGGAGCTCGGCTTCGGCGTGGCGGTTACGCTGTTCAATCAATCTGCCGGCACAGTGGTGAACTGCGATACGCATATCTCCACCGATGGGGTCGATGACAACTACACCTATGACGTTCAGACGAGCGATGGGAAGCCGGTTCCTCGGCTACATCCAGGGAACTATCGCCTTTTTTCAACAAAGTGCGAACTACGCCCGGGAGAGAGCACACAAGTCAACATCCCATGCTTGATGTGCGCATTCGACACGAGGAAGCCGGGAGAATACACAGTGAAGATGACGCGTCCCGATCCTGCGCGACCAGGCAAGGTACTGGGGACATCAAACACGCTGACGATCACGGTCAATGACACAGAATAAATGGAATTCTGGACCACGCGGGGGGATGACGGGGCGCGATTACCCAACCCACACACGTGCTAATGCTTGCGCATGAATGGGGCACCCAATTATCAGCTGGCTACTTCTGGCGGCCGATGCGGTAGACCAAGCCCATCTCGAAGCCGGCGTTGTTCTGCACCTTTCCGCCGAAGGTGGTGGCGGTGTAGCTGGGCGTGATGCGGAAGGCGAGGTTGGGGTACATATTCAAGTCGAGGCTGCCGCCGACGGAGAGGGCTGGGCGTGCGCTGAAGGCGGACCAGAAGCCCAGTAGCTTCGGATCGATTCCCTTGGTGTCACCGTCGAACTTGCCGAGGGCGCTGCCGCCGAGGACAAAGGCGCTGAGGGCTGTCTTCTGGCGCAGGCGGAATCGATAGGTGGGGCCGACTAGGAAGGGATACTGGGAGATCTGCGGATTTTTTACGAGGTTGAGATAGTTATTCTGGCCTTGCAGCGCCTTGGCGTTGCCGTAGGCGCCGCGCACCTCGCCGGTGAGGCCCAGCTTCTGGTTGAAGTAGTAGGTGGTGTTGAACCAGAAGGTGATCTCGCTGTTCTTCTGGGTGTAGTTGCCGGAGCGGAAGCGCATGAATCCGCCGCCGCCGCCGGCCTCCCAGCGATGGGTGTAGGTCTCGGTGACCTGGCGCGCGATGCGGGCCTTGCGATTGGCGTTGGTCTCGCGGGGGGCGGTGCGCGTGAACTGCGCCAGAGCGGTGGTGGACGTGCATGCGGCGACCATCCATGCTGCGGCCAAAAGCTGTATGCTACGAACGAAACGGGACGACGAACGAACGATCAACGAGAACTCCTGCGCGCCTCCATTTTAGGACCCGGTGGAGGCGAGGTCGGCACGGCGGACGGATCCGCGCGAGGCCACCTCTTATTAGAACATCCAACGCGGCTTCGTGGCGCGGAGGTGGAAGATGAAGGAGAGGATTCCATGGCGAAGAACAGAGCTTCAGGCGGTGGAGGCGGCAAGCTGTTTCTTGGATTTCTGCTGGGCGTGGCCGTAGTGGTGGGAGGAGCGGCGGCGTATCTGCGATGGGGCCCGCTGCCGGTGGCGACCGCCGATAAGCCGTTTCCCCTGGAGAAGCAGATTGTGCGCATGCCGCTGCAGGCGCGCATTGCCAGCCAGATGCAGCCCGCGCCATTTGGGATTGGCGAGGATGTCTTCGAGGGCGGCGCGCATGTGTACCACGCGCAGTGCGCCGCGTGCCATGGCACTCCGGGGCACGATGTGGCGTTCGCTACAACCATGTATCCGGCGGCGCCGCAGCTATGGAAGAGGCATGCGAATGGCAACGTGGTGGGGGTGAGCGACGACGAGCCAGGCGAAACGTATTGGAAGGTGGCCAATGGAATCCGGCTAAGCGGGATGCCTGCGTTCAACCAGGTGCTGACGGACACGCAGATGTGGCAGGTGTCGCTGCTGCTGAAGAACGCGGACCAGCAGTTGCCCGATCCAGTGATGAAGATTCTGACCACACCGTAGGGTGAAGATGGCCTACCGCAGCGAATAGGATGCGGCGGTGATGAACTGGAAGCTGTTTTTCTTGAAACCGGCGGAGGGGTCGTTGAGGAAGTTGTCAGTGGAGGTGACGGTGAGGCCGAGGCGTTTGAAGACGGGTAGCACCAGCCCTACGAGGGCGTTGGCAGAGTAGGCGTCGGAGTTGTTCCATGCGGGCAGAACGCTGGCCGACTGGGTGAAGACGAGCTTGCGCGGCAGGTTGCGGTGATATGCCTCGGAGAGGGTGGATCCGACCAGATTCTGGTCGTTGGAGGTGGTCTGGAAGGTCTGCTTCTCGTAGTGCAGATCGGCCTTCACGTCGAGCTGCTGGCTGGCGGCCTTGATGGCCGTCCAGCCGATGCCGCCACCGTAGATCTCTTGCAGGTTGAGACCCTGCGCGTAGTTGTGATCGAAGCTGGTTTGGACGAGGGCGAAGAACTCCGGGGAAAAATACTCGTCCCTCTCGACGTGGGTGTGGAAGATGCTGGTGAGCGCGATGGAGGGCGGCGAGGGGGGCGTGGTCTGGGGGATGACCGGCTGGGTCAGTTTGCCGTAGGTCTCCTGCAGATCGAAACTGGTGCGGTTGCGCGCGGGCAGGAAGGGCACGGCGGGGATGGCGCGCACCAGGGAGGCGCCGGCGGTGTAGGTAGTGCCGTTGTTGGTGGAACGAACCACGGTGGCGCCGCCATGGACGTTGCCGTTCCATCCGTATAGTCCACCCGGCATCTTCTCCAGTTCGCGGTGGTAGGTCGGCTGGTCGATGATGTAGCCGATCTTGTTCTCCGGCAATCTCTCCTCTGCGCCCTGCGGTCTCGTGACAGACAATGTCTTGTCGTCGTACTGGATTGTCCCTGGAGCGACTGCCTTGCGGCTGATGGGGACGTCCTTGGCGAAAACGGCGAAGCTGCCGCTGGAGTGCAGCGTCTTGACCTTGTCCAGCGAGACCGTGACTTCGCCGGCTACGTCGCTCTTGAAGACGATGGAGTTGCCGACGCCGCGCTCAAGCTGGCCGGTCAACTGGTCGCCGTTGGTGAAGACGATGACGTCGGGGGGAGGCTTGGGCGTTTTGACCTGCGCGCGGGCCAAAGGGGCAATGCAAGAGGCCGCCGCGGGAAAAAGGAGAGCAGCCAGAAGGGAGATGGTGCAGCGGGTGATCTTTTTGTTGCCAAGTGCAAAGAAGTTCATCCATTAAGGATAGCGTAGCTTTATTAAGGAGCCTTTCACCATGAACCCTCTGATGCGCGCGCTGGGAATGATGCTTCGGCTGGTTGGAGTTTCGAGTCCGGAAGACACCGAGACCAAAGCGAAGAGCACGGTGGGCCTGCCGTCGTGGCGCAATGCGGTGAAGCCGGAGAGTCCTGCGACAAAGGAGCAGCAGGAATAAGCGCTATTGCAGGCTCAGGAACTGCTGCAGGCTGTCGGCGGCGCTGGCGATGGCACGGGCCAGGCTGAGCTTGGCAAGGTTGTGAGCAAAGACGCTGTTGATCACATCAAGATCGGCTGAGCTGAGCGACTCCTGCGCCTGTACGACCTCGACGTTGTCGGTGACGCCGGCGTCGAAGCGCTGACGGGTGAGGTCGAGCGTCTCCTTGTTAACCTGAAGATTGCGCTGGGCCAGCTTGACCTGGCTGGTTGCGGCCTGCAGATCGAGGTAGGCATTGCGCACATCGCTCTCGACCTGGCCCTTGAGGTCATCGAGTTCGGACTGGCGCTGGGCGAGCGCGGCCTGGGCAGCCTTGATGTCGCCTTCGGTGCGGCCTCCCTGCCAGATGGGAATGCTAAGCGTGGCGGCGGCGGAGAAGGTTGCACTGGCCTGCGCGGGGTTGGTGCCGATTGAACCGTAGTTTCCGTTGATGGAAAGAGAAGGCAGACGCTCGTCGTGGGCCGCGGCCAGGGCGCGCTGAGCGGCACGAATCTGCGCCTCGGCAGCCTTGATGTCAGAGCGGCGGTCGAGGGCCTGGTGGATGGCGTCGTCGAGGGTGAGCGAGGGCGCGACGGCGAAGGGAACCTCGTCGGTGAGCTCGTAGGCGTCGCTGGGGGGAAGGCCAGTGATGCGGGCGAGCGCGATCTTCTGCTTGGACAACTCGGTCTCCAGCGAGATAACGCGCTGTTGCTGGGTCAGCTCTTCAACTTCGCTACGGTCAACGTCGATCTGCGGCGCAAGGCCAACCTGCCGCTTCTGCTGCGTCTGCTGGAAGAGAGCGGTTGCGGTGTCCAACTGCGCGTGGGCGGAGGCGACGCGCTCCTTGGTGGCGATGATCTGCAGGTACGCTCCGCAGACCGCGAGGACGACGGCATCTCGTGCATCGCGCGCGGTGAGCTGCGCTGCGTGGACTTGTTCACTGGAAGCGCGGAAGTTGTTCCATGCCGTGAGATCAACCACCGACTGCGTGACGTTGCCGCGCAGGTCGATGTTGTTGTACGGGCCGACGATGGTGGGAAAGTTGAAGCCGGGGACGGGAATGTGGATGCGTAGACCTTCGGCGGCGAGGTTGGTTTGCGCCAGGTTCTCGGCGAGGTAGCCGCTAATGTTGGGAAGCAGCGCGCTGCGCGCGATCTCGCTCTGCCCTTGGGCCTGAGTCACGGCACGGTTGAGGTTTGTCGAGCCGAGGTTGAAGTTGACACCGCGTTCGATGGCGTCGCGCAGCGAGAGCTTGCCGTTGAATGGAAGTTTCGCCGTGCTGGATGCGCTACCGATATATGGGCCCTGGACCTGCACCGAAGGATTGATGATGGTGACGCTGTTGGTGGTTCCGGCAATGGGCACTTCGATCGCGGTGACGGAGCCACTGTTGCCGGCACGACCGGAGAGAGGCAGAGGCGTGGCCTGCGCGTGCTGCGCTGCGTTTGCCTGGGACGGCCCCTGCGCGAGGGCTTGCGTTGGAAGCGCGAAGCTCCCCAGGCACGCGAGCAATGCGATGGCTGCGATGGAAAGAATCGGGACGATTTTAATCTTCGAATGATTCATGGCGATGAGTCCTTCTTGCTAGCTGAGTTGCTTGCGGAAGCGCGAGATGCTGAGCGCGACCAGTACGACGGTGAAAAGCAGCAGGCCGAGAAAGTTTGGCCAGAGGTCTAAGAATCCGCTGCCCTTGAGCGTGCTTCCGCGGACGATGACGGCGAAGTGATGGACCGGGTTCAATACGGTGAGAGGCTGCAGCCACTTGGGCATGGCCTCGACGGGATTGAGCGCGCCGGAGAGCGAGGAGAGCGGCGGGTTGACGAAGAAGCTGGTGAGCTGCGCCTGTTGCGCCGAGCGGCTGAAGGTGGCAATGACGGTTCCGATGCTGATGCCGGAGAGGATGCACATGCAGCCCGCGCCGAGCAGAAGAAGGAAGTTGCCGCGGAATGGAACTCCGAAGGCGAACCGGACGACGCAGAATGCCGCCAGCATCATCAGGGAGAGAAGAAAAAAGAGCGGCGCGATCTTGGCGATGATGATCTCGGTGGTGTTGGCGGGAGACATGAGGAGCTGCTCGATGGTGCCTGCCTCGCGCTCGCGCACCATGGCCGCGGACGAGACGATGGAGCTGTTCAGAATGAGAAGCAAGCCAAGCACGCCGGTGACGATGAACCAGGAATCGACCAGGCCGGGGTTGAAGAGAAACGCGGGCTGCAGCGCAACCTGGCCGCGGCGCGCGAGGCTGTCGGCTGCGACCGGCTGAATCAGGAGGTGGGTTCCCTGCTGCTGCAATCCGCTGTTGTAGCTCTGCAGGACGCCCTCCGCGTAGCCGCGCGCGATGGTGGCGGTGTTGGCGTTGGTTGCGTTCAACAGAAACTGCACCGTGGTGGGGCGCTGGCGCGCGAGGTCTCGCGCGTAGTCGTAGGGGACAACTAATCCGGCATCGCTGTCGCCACGGCTGACCGCGTCGCCGAGCTGGCCGACCGAGGGGTAGTAGCCGGCGAGGCGAAAGCTCTTGCTCTCGGTGAGGGTGGAGATCAGCTCGCGGCTCTCCGGCGAGCGGCTGTCGTCCACTACGGCGAGGCGAACATCGGAAACGTTGGCGCTGAGCGCGAAGCCGAAGAGCGTGAGTTGCAGGACGGGCGGCAGCACAAGGGAGAGCTGCAACCGCCGGTCGCGGCGAATCTGGTTGAACTCCTTGCGCACCAGGGCGAAGAGGCGGTAGCTGAAAAGGCGATTGAGGAGGTCTCTCATGGCTATGCCTTCACCTGCATGCGTCTCATGCCGCGCCATGCAAGGGTGTAGAAGATGGCGCCGATGATGGCGATGATGAGGACCTTGTACCAGACGGCGGGCCAGCCCCCGCCTTGCAGCAGGGCGTCGCGGACGATCTCGATGTAGTAGCGGCCCCAGACGAAGTTGGAGATCCAGCGCAGGCCGATGGGAATGTTCTGGATGGGAAACATGAGGCCGGAGAGAAGGAAGACAAGCAGGAATCCGCCGAGCGCGACGGCTTGCAGGGCCGCGGTCTGGCTGGGAATGATCGCTCCAATCATGGTGCCGAAGGAGGCCACGCAGAAGGTGTAGAGGATGGTGGCGAGAAGGACGGGGGTGGGGTCGCCGGCAAAGCTGAGGCCAAAGTAAGTGAACAGAAACGCGGACATGACGACTGCCTCGCCGAGGGCAACAGCCATGAAAGCAAGGATTTTGCCGAGGAGAAACTCTTGCGCGGAGATGCTGGAGACATAGACCTGAAGGATCGTCTTCTGCTCGGTCTCCTTGGCCATGGCCAGCGCGGCCAGCAGCGGTGGAAACATCGAGATGGCCAGCACGAAGACTCCGGGGCCATAGAATTTTTTGGAGGAGAGACCGGGGTTGAACCACAGTCGGATGGCGGCTTGCACGGGCGCAGGTTGGCTGCCGTTGGACAGTTGCCGGTTGTAGGCGGCGGTGATGAGGCTGGCGTCTCCGGAGACCAGCTTGGCGGTATTGGCGTCGGATGCGTCCAGCATGAACTGGACGGGCGATTGGATGCCGCGCGCCAGGTCGCGGCCAAAGTGCGGCGGAATGATGAGCACGGCACGCGCGGCGTTGGAGGCAAGCGCCGCCTCGGCGGACTGATCTGCGGGCCAGGCTACGATGTGGAAGGAGATGGATGCGCGGAAGGCGTCGATGAAGTTGTTGGACGCGGCAGAGCCGTCGAAGTCCTGCACCACGATGGGCATGTCGCTGACGGTGAGCGAGAGCGCCGCGCTCATCAGCAGAAGCATGACCACGGGAAGCAGCAGGGCGAGGGCCAGGGTGCGCCAGTCGCGAACGATCTGGGTGAGCTCTTTCCGCACTTGGGCAAGGATTCGTCTCATAACTGCTCCTGTTTATTTCTCAATGGCCACCTTGCCTTCGAGGCGCGCCTTCTCGACGATGGAGATAAATACGTCTTCCAGCGAGAAGCGGGCTTCGCGCGCGCTGAGTACGCGGAGGCCGTTCTCTTCCAGCCGCTTTGTGGTCTGTTGAATGGCAATCTCCGGTGTGTCTTCGGTGATGAGGTGAAGACGTTTGCCGAAGAGCGAGACGCGCCAGCTCTCGCTGGATTGCTTCAGCAGGTCCACGGCACGCTGTGGCTGATCGACAATGAATTGAATTAAATGTCCGGACTGGCGGGCCTTGATGCCGCTGGGCGTTCCCTCGGCGACCAGCTCGCCGGCGACCATCATTCCCAGGCGATTGCACTGCTCGGCCTCTTCGAGGTAGTGCGTGGTGACGAGGATGGCTGCGCCTCCGTCGGCGAGGCGGTTGATCATGGTCCAGAAGGCGCGGCGGGCCAGCGGATCAACGCCGGAGGTTGGCTCGTCGAGGAAAAGAATGTCCGGCTCGTGCATGATGGCTGCGCCAAAGGCAACGCGCTGCTTCCATCCGCCGGGCAGGCTGCCGGTGATCTGGTCCTGCTTGCCCTCGAGTCCGGAGAAGGAGAGCACCCAGCGGATTTTTTCTTCGCGCTCCTCGTCGGGGACACCGTAGACGCCGGCAAAGAAGTCGAGGTTCTCGCGGATCGAGAGGTCGTCGTAGAGGGAGAACTTTTGCGACATGTAACCGATGCGCTTGCGCACCGCCTCGGAGCGAAGATTATCCTGTGCACCGGCCAGTTCCATGGCACCGCTGGTTGGCTCCAGCAGGCCGCATAGCATGCGGATGGTGGTCGTCTTGCCCGCGCCGTTGGCCCCCAGCAGACCGTAGACCTCGCCATTGCGAATCTGCAGGTTGACTTTTTTAACCGCGGTGAATTCGCCAAATTCCTTAACGAGACTGGTTGCGCCGATGGCGATCTCTCCGCGCAAATTGCTATGGTCGTGCCGCGCGGGAAACTCGGCGGTGTCTGCGCTTTGCCCTAGCGCACGCAATCGCGCAACGAAGGTGTTTTCCAGGGTGGGTTGATCGACGCGTATCTCGTCGATGGCGACTCCCGCGCGGGACAACTCTTCGGCGACTCGCTTCTGCTCTTTGTCGGGATCGCGCACCAGCAGGTCGAGGCGATCACCGAATCGCTGCACGTCGAGGATGTCTTTGCCGGGGCCGGCCTGGGCGGAGAGAAGGCGTTCCGTCTTGCGCAGGTCCGGCGTGCGCAGCTCGATGCGCTTGGCGTCAAGGGTCGCGCAGAGCTCCTCCGACGTGCCGATGCGAAGAATCTCGCCCTGGTGCATGAATCCGATGCGATGGCAGCGCTCCGCCTCGTCGAGATACGGCGTGGCGACCAGGATGGTGAGGCCCTCCGACGACAGGTGGGCGAGGACGTCCCAAAACTCGCGGCGCGAGACGGGATCGACGCCGGTGGTTGGCTCGTCGAGCAGCAGGATGCGTGGCTGCGGAACCAGCGCACAGATCAGCGAGAGCTTCTGCCGCATGCCGCCGCTCAACTTTCCGGCGAGGCGATCGGCGAAGCGGTGCATGTCGAACATACGCAGGTATTGCTGGCCGCGGTCAAGGATCGCATGCGGATCGATGCGGCGCAGATCGCCGCTGTAACGTATGTTTTCAGCGACGGTGAGGTCGGGATAGAGGCTGAAGGTTTGGGTGAGGTAGCCGGTCTGCGAGCGCATCTCGCGCGCCGGGCGACCGAAGATGTTGGCAACGCCGAAGGTCGCTTCCATCACGCCGGCGAGAATCTGGAAGGTGGTGGTCTTGCCCGCGCCATCCGGGCCGATGAGGCCGAATATCTCGCGCGGGCGAACTTCAAAGCTGATTCCACGCACAGCTTCGAGCGGGCCGTAGCACTTCGTCAGGCCGCGAGCTTCTATGGCTGGAAGCTCGACGATGTGCTGTGCGGCGTCGCGATCGACATCCCGGTGTGGAGGCGCGGCGATCACTTATGACTAACCTTCGGCCACGCGTTGCCTTGGACGAGAACTTCGCCATCGACAGGCATTCCGGGCTTGGCGAACCCGAATCCGGCCATCAACTGCAGCTTGATGCCAACCACCTGCTTGATGCGGTCGTCGCGAAAGTAGGTGTTCTCCGGCGTGAAGGTGGCTTGGGGATCGATGCGCGAGACATACGCGTCGACCGGCTTCTGCGGATTGGAATCGAGATAGACGCGCGCGGGCTGGCCAACCTTGACCTTGCCGATCTCGCCCTCGGGAACGAAACCGCGCAGATAGACTTTGGTCAGGTCCAGCAGCGTGATGACGGCGGTCCCCGCGGGAATGACTTCACCCGGCTCCGCTGCACGCGTGACCACAGTCCCGGTGAACGGCGCGCGTATGGTGAGGTCGTTGCGATTGTCTTCGGCCTCGGCGAGCTGTGCCTGGGCCTGCTGCGTCTGCGCGGCTGCATTGGCGACTTCGGCCTTCTGCTCGGCAAGCTGACTACGCACCAGAGCGACTTGCGATTCGTGAATACCGGGATTGGCACGCACTCCCTGCGCGGTGGTGAGTTCCGCCTGCGCTGCTTCGACGCGACGCTGTGCGGCGGCAACGGCTGCTTCCTGCTGATCGGCAGTGGCAGCGGCCTGCAGACCCTGACGTACCGATACGGCGCCTGTCTTAGCGAGTCGCGTGTAGGCGTCCTTATCGAAGGCAGCAATCTGATAGGCGGCCTTCTGCTGCGCCAGGTCGGACTGCGCGGCGGCAAGATCGGCCTGCGCCTGATTGACGCGGCCTTCCGTGTCGAAC
Source organism: uncultured Acidobacteriaceae bacterium (assembly GCA_963834805.1). Classification (GTDB taxonomy): domain Bacteria; phylum Acidobacteriota; class Terriglobia; order Terriglobales; family Acidobacteriaceae; genus Edaphobacter. Next base: position 80,487 of record CAWIDB010000007.1, on the reverse strand, counting down.
TTCGACTGACCCACCTGCAACTGGCTCTGGTCCAACTGCTGCTGGAGGACGGCGATCTGCTGGCGCGCGGCGTCGCCCTTTGCTTCAGCCCCGGAGAGCGCGGCCTGGGCCTGGGCCTCGCGCGCGCGAATCTGCGCGTCGTCGAGGACGGCGATGATGTCTCCGGCGTTGACGCTGTCGCCCTCGCGCACGCGGACCTCGAGGATGCGTCCAGTGGTCTTGGAGGCTACGGCGGAGTCGTCTCCCTCGATGCGGCCGCTGACGGCAACGATGCTGGCGGGCAGCGCGGGTGTGGAGAAGAAGACGCGCCAAAGAATGAGGCCGACAAGGATCAGCAGCACTGCGCCGATGATGATTCGCCGCCTTCGGCTTCGTCCTGGAGCGGCGGGACTGGCGGTGTCCAGTTGCGTAATTGTCTCGGCCTGCTGTGACAGGACCGGAGGTGTGGGTTCGGTCATTTACTTGCCCTCGGTTTTACTTTTCCTTTGGTTCGTTTGATGCTTCGCGCAGAAGTCTTCGAGCGAAAATTCTGAATATAGGCGAGTGAAAAGTCCGCGATGTGGTCTGCGATGCGCTCCACCTGTTCGGGTGTCAACTCGAACTCCGGCCAGATTGCAGTCACCAGAGGGCCGGCCAGCGCGTAAACCATGATCTGCCCCAACAGGCTGATCGCACAGAGACGCGTGTTCTCGTCCTCCGCAGGCAAGCCGATCATGCCCCCGATGAGTTCGAGCATACGGTGAAACAATGGCTGGCCCGCTTTATTCACAAGCCGCCGGAGCGCCGGCGTTGGCTGCGCCAGCTCGTGGGCCATGATCCGGAAGTTCCAGTCTGGCCGGTCCCCATGGAACAGGCTGTGCAGACGGGCGCGGATGACAGCCCGGAGGACCTCTTCCGCGGGCGCATCCCGGTCGATCACGGTCTGCGCCGCCTGGAATTCGGCGAGGCGCGCAGATTGCCGCACCACCTCGGTGTAAAGGCCGAGCTTGTCGCCAAAGTGATAGTTGACTGCGGCGATATTTGCTCCCGCCGCGACGCAGATTTGGCGGATGGTGGCGGCGCGATAGCCCCGATCCGCGAAGATGCGCCCGGCTACGTCCAGCAGTTTGTCGCTCGTGGGGTCCGAGGCCGCCGGCTGACGGCTGCGCTTTGCTGCTTTCAAATCGATAGATGGGCGGACTTGACTCATATTCAAACATAAGTATGAAACATGTGTTTGAATCTGTCAAACGAGGACGAGATGCAGGCGACCCCACTCAAGACGATAAGACTGACATGAATGAGGTACCCGGCAACAGGTGTAACCTGAATGCGGGAGGAAACAAGACATGGCCAAACACGCAGAGAAATCCCGTCAACCTTATAGCGATGAAGACCTGATTACGATACTTTCTGACGCCCCTACACACGCCAATGCGCTCAAGCATGCTGCACGCTTTCAACGAACGCAGGGTGCGATCGAAATGATCTATAGATGGGCTATGACGCCTAAGGAAATCGTCGAAAAACGTGGACGTGCAGACCATACTTTCATGCTTCAAATCCGCCGCGTTGCAAAAAAACGAGTGGGCTGGCTTACCTAATCTTCCATCACATGTTTTCCTCAAGACCTGAACTTTGCGCTACTCCTTGACGTTGACGCCGAGGGCCTTCATCTTGCGGTAGAGGTGGGAGCGTTCCAGGCCGAGGGCTTCGGCGGCGCGGGTGACGTTGCCGCCGCATTCGTCCAGCTTCTTCAGGATGTAGTCGCGTTCGTAGGCCTCGCGCGCTTCCAGTAGCGTGGAGAACTCATCCGTGCGGGATGCGGGCTTCGCGCCGTCGCGGCCACTCTCGCGCGAGACCAGCGGCGGAATGTGTTTGCGCTCGATGCGCTGGGCCTTGGGGTTGAGGATGAGGACGCGCTCGATGAGGTTGCGCAGCTCACGGACGTTGCCGGGCCAGTGATACTGGCGCAGGGCGTCGAGGGCGTCGGGATGCATCTCGACATGCGGGCGACCATATTGCTGGCCGAACTCCTGCAGGAATTCCTTGACCAGCAGTGGGATGTCTTCCTTGCGGTCGCGTAGGGGCGGAACGAAGAACGGAATGACGTTGAGTCGGTAGAAGAGGTCTTCGCGGAAGTTGCCGCGCGCGATCTCCTCTTCCAGGTCCTTGTTGGTGGCGGCGATGACGCGCACATCGACGTGGATGGGGTGGGTTGCGCCGACCGGCAGGAAGCTCTGCTCGTCTAGCGCGCGCAGGACGCGTGCCTGGGTCTTGAGGCTCATGTCGCCGACCTCGTCGAGGAAGAGTGTGCCGCCGTCCGCGCGCTCAAACGTCCCGCGCTTTTCGGAGGGAGCACCCGCAGGTCCGGCGGGCATGGCACCGCGACGATAGCCGAAGAGCTCGGTCTCGATGTGGTCCTCGGGGATGGCGGCGCAATTCAGCTCGACGAAGACGCGGTCCTTGCGCAGGCTCTCCGCGTGCATGGCGCGGCCGATGAGTTCTTTACCGGTTCCACTTTCGCCGTAGATGAGGACGCGGCCGTTGGTGGGGGCCATGAGCTTGATCTGCTGGCGCAGGGCCTTCATGGGGACGCTGTCGCCGGTAACACAGGAGCGGAAGGCGAGCTGGCGGACGAACTCCTGGTTGTCCACGCGGAGCTGGCGCGCGTTGATTGCGTTCTTGATCACGATGAGAGTGCGGTCGAGGGACAGCGGCTTCTCCAGGAAGTCGTACGCTCCGAGCTTGGTGGCGCGGACGGCGGCTTCGATGGTGCCGTGGCCACTGATGATGACCACCTCGGGCAGGTGCGCGGAGTCCATCTGGCGGATGTCGGTGAGCGCTTCGAGACCGTCGCGGTCGGGTAGCCAGATGTCGAGCAGGACGACATCGTATGGTGCGTCGGCGAGCAGGGTGAGGGCCTCGCTTGCGGTGCCGGCGGAGGTGACAAGGTAGCCCTCTTCGCCGAGGATGCCTTCCAGCGAGTCGCGGATTTCGGCTTCGTCGTCAACGATGAGAATGTGGTTCATAAGGGCGGTTGTCAGTTGCTGGTTGTCAGTTCGATTGTATGTTCGTATAAGCTTAGGGGTTCGTGGTTATGGTGGCTACGGTGGAGATCTCAAAAGATGTTTCGGAATCGAGATTGGAAGCAGGGCGCAGTTCCATAATGAACTTGGCGCCGGCAGGGTGGTTCTTCTCGGCGCGGATGGTTCCCTGCTGCTCTTGAATAATTTTAGCGGCGATGGCGAGGCCGAGGCCGGTGCCGCGCTGCTTGGTGGAGAAGTAAGGGAGGAAGAGGCGCTCGCGCATCTCGTCGGTGAGGCCGGGGCCTGTATCGGAGACAGTGAGTTCCACCATGCCGCTGGGCAGAAGCGAAGTCGCGATGCGCAACTCACGCAACAGACTTTGCTGCATGGCCTCGGCGGCGTTGTCGATGAGGTTACCCAGGGCGCGCTTCATGGCTTCGGGATCGGCGAGCACAAGCGGGAGATCGGGCGAAAGGTGCTGGATGAGGCGGATGTTCTGTAGGCGGCCTGCGAAGAGGGCGAGCGATTTCTCCACGATGGGGTTGAGTTCCGCGGGGCGCGGCTGCGCAGTGGGAAACTGGGCCAGCGCGGAGAACTGATCGACCAGCGAACGCATGCTCTCGACGGAGGAGCTGATGACCTCGCTGGAGCGGCGGATGACGGCGATGGAGGGCGACTCAACCTGCGCGGAGGCGAGGGTTGCGCCGAGGCGGTCGATGTGGCGATGAATCTGTTCGGCGGAGAGCGAGATTGGGGTGAGCGGGTTCTTGATCTCGTGGGCCACGCGGCGCGCCACCTCCTTCCACGCCGACTGCTTCTGCGCGCGCAGCAGCTCGGTGGCGTTCTCCAGCACCAGGACGTAGCCGTGGTGGACGTGTTCGCTCCCCACTCCGGTTTCCAGCAGGGCGACGGTGGCCAGTAGATACATCGTGCTGCCGCTGCCGGCGCTGTTTCCCGCAACCGTCATCTCCATCTCGCCGGAGGCGGAGCCCATGCGATGGCTGCGTTGCAGCAGATGGTCCAGCGTCTCCATGGCCTCGGCGGGGAAGATGGATTCGAGGGAGTTGCCGATAAAGGGCGTCTGGCCGCCGGGGTCCAGCATCTCGGTCAGCGCGCGGTTGGCCAGCACGATGCAGCGGTTTGTATCCAGTGTGGCGACGCCGTTGGGGATGGTCTCCAGCATGGTCTCCAATTCGCTGCGCCGCGCTTCCAGGGTGGAGTTGGCGGCGGAGAGTTGCAGGTTGGATGTCTCCGCCGCGCGACGGCTGTCCTCCAGATCGGCGGCCATGTGGTTGAAGCTGCGCACCAGTTCGCCGAGCTCTTCGGTGGCACTCTCGCCCACCCTGCGGGCGTAGTCACCCGCGGCGATGGCCTCCATGGCGTCGGCCAGCGCCTCCACCGGCCTGGTCACCTGCTTGGAGAGGTGGAGCGCGAGCCAACTGCATGCGAACAGGGCCAACGTGCTCATCAGCAGCAGGAGCAGCATGTAGAGGTTGCGCACCTGGCGTTGACTGCGATGGATGCTCCAGTAGACGTCGACTGCCTTTTGCAGATGGGTCATGGTGGCCGACATTCCAAAGGGCGTGGGGATGCCGACGACCACGATGCCGCCTTGCTTCATGGCGGCGGTGCCAAGCGCGTAATCGGTGTCGCCCTGGGAGAAGATGGGCAGATCGCTGCGCTGCGCCGCGGCCAGAATGGCGGCGTCAAAGGACTCATCCACCACACGATCGTCGCCGGGCATGTGGCCGGGCGGCGGCGCGGACCCTCCGTCGCCATCCTCATCGCTGGAACTTTGCTCCGGGAGCCAGGGTTTCACATGGGCAGGGACGCCTGTGCGCTGCGGCATGTGGAAGGAGGCAACGGCGCGGCCTTCGCGATAGACCACCGCGAAGCCGTTCTGCAGGCTGATCTCGTGCTGGTGCAGGACGCGGTCGATGTCGTCGAGGTTTGGCGCGGTCTGATTCCCTTTGGCTGCCTCCGAGATGCTCTCGGTTACGGCCAGCGAGACCGCGATCGACTCCGCCTCGGTGCGCGCGTTGGCCGAGGTGTACTGGGCGAGTTGCAGCGCCATGCGGCTGGAGTCGTCGCGCATTTCGGTCACCGGCTGCGAGAACCAGGTGTTGACAGCGCGATTCATTAGACCGTAACTGAAGAGAACCATGAAAACGATGGGAACCAGCGATACCAGCACCGCCCCCCAGAGCATGCGCGTTCGCAGGCGCGTGCCCATCACGCTGCTGCGCTGGTCGGCGTAGAGCTTGAGCACGTTGCGCACCAGCAGGAGAAGCACTGTGACAAAGAGCAGAAACACCAACGCCGAGAGACCGGTAAAGACCACAATCTCACCGGTGGTGGCTGGATTGAGAAACTTGAGGTTGAAGGCGTTCAACGCAGTAAAGGCGCAGAGCAACACCAGCAGTATCCAGCCAAGGGAGCTGCTGACGATCTTCCTCCGGCTTGCGCTTCTACCCATGACAACCGGCCCTCCCTGCGGTGAGTCGATTATAGGCGGGATGGGCTGCGGCTTTGCTAGACAAGCTCAGCAACCGATTGCCAGTCGCGCTGCTGCGATTCGGCGACCGGCTTGCAGGTGAGCGTGCCGTGCAAGGTATTGACGCCCTGGGCGATGCTCGCATCCGCGCGGATGGCCGCGTTTGCGCCTAGATTGGCCAGCTTCAGCAGGTAGGGGAAGGTGGCGTTGGTAAGCGCCAGGGTGGAGGTATTGGGAACGGCGGCCGGCATGTTGGTGACGCAGTAGTGGACGACGCCATCGACCAGGTAAGAGGGGTCGGAGTGGGTGGTGGGGCGCGCGGTCTCGATGCATCCGCCCTGGTCGATGGCCACATCGACGATGACGGCGCCCTTCTTCATCTTCGCGACCATGGCCCGGGTCACCAGCTTGGGCGCGGCAGCCCCGGGAATCAGGACGCAGCCGACAACCAGGTCGGCCGAGCGCACGGCCCGCTCGATGTTGTAGGTGTTGGAGGCAAGGGTGTGCAGGCGGCCGCCGAAGATGTCGTCCAGCTCGCGCAGGCGGTTGAGGTTCAAATCGACCAGGGTGACGTTCGCGCCCATGCCAAGGGCGATCCTGGCAGCGTTCGAGCCGACGATGCCTCCGCCAAGGATGACGACGTTGCCGGGCGGTACGCCGGGAACGCCGCCCAGCAGGACGCCGCGCCCGCCGCGTTCCTTCTCCAGGCATGCCGCGCCCACCTGGATGCTCATGCGCCCGGCAATCTCGCTCATGGGAGTCAGCAGGGGCAGCGCGCCATGGCGGTCGCGCACGGTCTCGTAGGCGATGCCGGTGACCTTCTTGTCCAGCAGCGCATCGGTAAGCGCGCGCGCAGGCGCCAGGTGCAGGTAAGTGAACAGGACAAGACCCTCGCGGAAGTGCCGGTACTCCTGCTCGATGGGCTCCTTGACCTTGACCACGAGGTCGGCCAGCCGCCATACGTCGTGGGCGGAACCGGCGATCTCCGCGCCGGCGGCCTGGAAGTCGTCGTCGGGCATGGCGGAGAGTTCACCAGCGTTGTGCTCGACCAGCACGGTGTGGCCCGCGGCCACCAGCGCGTGGACCCCGGCCGGAGTGACGCCGACTCGGCTCTCGTGGTCCTTCAACTCTCTGGGAACACCAAGGATCATGTACATCACACTATCACTATCAAGTGTGCCGCCGGATGTTCTTTTCCAGTTCTCGGGAAGGGCCAAATCTCTACGGACAAGGACAATTAGAGAACGGATACCATCCCTCCCCCGGCAATCGCCAGCGCAAAGCCTTACAATAGGAGTTCATCTTCTATCTAGGAATAAGTTGCCTCATGCCTTCTGACGGTTATCAAATGCGGTACTCGCGCATCCACAACATGCGCTCGTTGTTCAGCCTTTTTTCCAACGATCTGGCCATTGACCTGGGGACGGCGAATACGCTGGTCTACGCGCATGGCAAGGGCATTGTGGTCAATGAGCCCTCCATCATCGCGGTCAACACGCAGACCAACGAGGTGGAGGCGGTGGGCAAGGAGGCCAAGGAGATGCTCGGCCGCACGCCGGGCAACATCGTGGCCATCAAGCCCATGAAGGACGGCGTGATCGCCGACTTCCGCCACACCGAGAAGATGCTGAACTACTTCATCATGAAGGCGCACAACAACCGCAAGCGCATGGTGCATCCGCGGATTGTGATCGGCGTGCCGTCGGAGATCACCCAGGTGGAGAAGCGCGCGGTGATGGATTCAGCCTACCGCGCCAAGGCCAGCGAGGTGCATCTGGTGGAGCAGGCGATGGTTGCGGCCATCGGCGCGGGGCTGCCCATCACCGAACCGGGCGGCAACATGGTGGTGGATATTGGCGGCGGCACCACGGACATCGCCGTCATCTCGCTTTCGGGCATCGTCTATTCCAAGTCGGTGCGCATGGCCGGCAACCAGATGGACGAGGCCGTGGTGACCTACCTGAAGCGCAAGTACAACCTGCTGATCGGCGAACGCACCGCGGAGCAGATCAAGATGCAGCTCGGCTCGGCCTTCCCGCTGGACAGGCCGCTGACCATGGAGATCAAGGGACGCAACCTGATCGAGGGCGTGCCCAAGACCATCACCATCGAGGACTCCGAGGTGCGCGAGGCGCTCTCGGAGTGCGTCTCCACCATCATCAACGCCATCCGCGTGGCGCTGGAACGCACCCCGCCGGAGCTCTCGGCCGACATCTCCGACCGCGGTATCGTACTCACCGGCGGCGGCGCGCTGATCAAGAACCTGGACAAGCGCATCCGCGAAGAGACCGGCCTGCCGGTGTCGATCGCAGACGACCCGCTGGCGTCGGTGGTGCTGGGCACCGGCCAGATGCTCTCCGACTTCAAGCTGTTGCGCAAGATCTCGATCGACTGATCGCGGAGAAAAGCGACGAGCCGGCACGACTTTCGGGAACTTGATGCAGAGAAGCCCGAGCACACTGCTGCCTTAAAACGTCTATTACACAGAACTTCGAGGAACGCATGACCACAACTCGCAGCGCTTGGATCTCACGGCGCAATTGGTTCCTCTGTAGATTCGGCGCAGCGGCTCTCGCCATCGCCACTTCACTAGCCCTCGCGCAGCAGCCGCTGGCCCAGCCGCCTGCCAACCCCATTCGCCAAGCCTTGGCCTTTGAGGTCGCTAGCATTCACCCACATCAAGGCCCGCTGCAAAGCATCATGGATTTCTCTTCTTCTGGACCACGCGTCCGCCTTGAGGGATATAGCCTGCGTGGCCTCATCATGGAGGCATATAACTTCAGAAACTTTCAAGTGTCCGTGTCCATGCCCGGCATAAAGGACGACGAGCAGCAGAATACTTTTTACGACATCGTCGCCATCGCCCCTGAAGGTACTGCGCCCACTCGCGATGAATTCAGACGCATGCTACAAAACCTGCTCGCCGACCGCTTTCAGCTCAAGGCCCACATCGAGAAAAGGCAGATGCCGGTGTACGCGCTCGTTGTCGGCAAAGGCGGGTCGAAACTTAGTCCTCCCTCAGAGACAGGTTACGGACTCCATGGCGTCAACGGTCGCAATCAATTCCTGGAAACAGACAGTATCACCATGAACGATCTGGCAAACGAGATATGGAACGACTTCATGCCCGACCGCCCGGTCATCGACCGTACTGGCCTCACTGGAACCTACAAGCTCCGCATAGAAGCCACTCCCGAATTCCGCTTCAACGGCAGCCCGCAGCCCGGTGACCTGAGCATCTTCACTGCCGTACAAGAGCAGCTCGGCCTCAAACTCGAACCCTCCTCCGCTCCGCTCGACATCCTCGTCGTCGACTCCGTTCAGAAGCCCTCAGCGAACTAGCAGCTTATGAACCCCCTGCGAAACGGTGTTTCTGAAAGTTCGATTGTCCCGGACTTCAAACTGACCCACTACCTAAAATCCGGGTCAACGGCTTCGCCACAAGGCCGCCGCAGTGATAAGCTAGTTACAGAAGCAGTCTGACATGGCAGCGACTGGGAACCTGTGTCCCGCTATGCCTGTCCCTTTCACTTCTCGGAATGGCTCCATGCCGGAACACCGGATTCGGCGGGATGTGCCGAGGGAAGGTAGCTGCAATTCAGGATTGGAGTTTCACCATGGCAGCCAAATGTGACATCTGCGGCAAGGGGCCGCAGTTCGGAAACAACGTCTCCCACGCCAACAACACCACCCGGCGCCGCTGGAACGTGAACCTGCACCCGGTAAAGGCCACGGTTGCGGGCGCGACCAAGCGCATCCGTGTATGCAGCGGATGCATCAAGACGGGCAAGGTCGTCAAAGGCTAAGCAGAGCTTTTTATCACGGAACAGAACGCCCCGGCTGGCAACATCGCGGCTGGGGCTTTTCGTGTCTTGCAGCAACTCACTTCTTGTCGAAGGCAAGCGAGGCGCTGTTGATGCAGTAGCGCAGGCCGGTGGGCTGCGGGCCGTCGGTGAAGACGTGGCCAAGGTGCGCGCCGCAGGTGGAGCAGGTGACTTCTGTGCGCCGCCTGCCCAGCGACAAGTCCTCGTGCTCGTCGATGGCGTCGGGCGACTGGGGCAGCCAGAAGCTGGGCCATCCGCATCCCGAATCGAACTTGGTGTCGGAGGTGAACAGTGGAGCATGGCATGCCCCGCAGTGGTAGCTGCCATCGTCGTGGGTGTCCACCAGCACACCGCTAAATGGCCGCTCGGTCCCCTTCTGGCGCATCACGTGGAACTGCTCCGGGGTGAGCAGCTCGCGCCATTCTGCCTCCGTCTTGTGTACCTTTTGCCTCGGCGCCGCGCTCGGTCCCTGTGTCTTTTCGGCCATCTCTGAAATCCTCTCGACTGATTGGATGCTCCAGCTCCGCCAACGGCACTCGTGGTCAACGAACAACTAACAACCGACAACTGTATTACGGCTGTGCGGCGATCACTTCGATCTCCACCAGCGCTTCCTTGGGCAGGCGAGCCACCTCGACGGTGGACCGCGCGGGCGGCACCACGCCCTCCGGGGCAAAGTAGCGGGCGTAGACTTCGTTCATCGCGGCAAAGTCGCTCATGTTCCTTAGAAAGACGGTGGTCTTGACCACGTTGGCCATGTCGAGGTCGGCCTCTTCCAGCACCGCGGCCAGGTTGTCGAGCACACGCTTGGTCTGCTCGCGAATGCCGCCGGCAACCAAGGCTCCGGTGGCTGGGTCGAGCGCGACCTGACCGGAGGTGAAGATGAGATCGCCGACGCGGACGGCCTGCGAATACGGGCCGATGGCGGCGGGGGCCTGGGTGGTCGAGATCATCGTCTTGGTCTGTGCCATAGCGCGCTTTCGTGTTGTGGATTCCTGAGGATGGCTCGATTGTCGCGCTTGCCACGATCTTACGCAAGCGGGACGATGTGGCAGGCCGCCGCAAACCGGCTCGAACGGAACCAGAGTAGAACTCCCCTGAGGCAAATCTCTCGAGTGGCTTTCCCTCAACCGGGGTCCACGGCGACGGGTTCTCGTCGCTGGGGTGAAAGTAAAAGCCACCTTGAGTTCTCTCCGCAGGAGCACGGTTACTCCGGTTTCGCTCTAGGCTACAATCGTTGCAAGCATCCCCAGGTGGTCGACAACCCAGGAGAATACTTGCCTGCCATTCCTCTGTACCCGGAATCTGCCGCTTGCGACGCTCCCAGCGAAGAGAAACCGTTGTCACGCCTGGATTTTATCTCGGCGTGGACGGGTATCGCGGTGTTTGCGCTTACGGTTCTGGGATTCTTATTTGCACCGGCTCCGGAACATCATCTCGGTCGCATCTCGTGGGACCGGTATTATCGACAATTTTCCCTGCGGCTCAATGGGATTCTTGCGGGCGGATTTCTTGCGGCATTTTGCCTCGTACCTGTTTTAACTTCACTGGTTCGATTCGTCCGGGAGCGCTGGCGCAATGCGTATACCTGCGGCGCGCTGCTGGGGATCTGCGCGTTCCTATGCGCGTTCCTGGTCCACATGGGACGCTGGCAGTTCGGCGGGTTCGATTACAACATCATGATCGAGACAGGGTGGCGCCAGATCCAGGGGCAGAGACCGTATGTCGATTTTCCAACCACCACGGCCCCGGGATTCAACCTCGGCATCAAGGTTGCCTATCGACTGTTCGGCGTCAACTGGGATGCAAACCTCTATTTATGCGCGATCTATGCGTGTTTGACCTTCCTGTGGATGGTCTGGCTGATGCTCCGGCTGGCGCTGGGGCGGCTGGCTGCGATGGCGACGGCGTTCGCGATCGAATGCGCGGGAATGCTGACGCTCTGCTTCTGGTGGTACAACGACAGCGTCATGATGCTGGCAGCGGTGTTCTTTCTCTCCTGCCTGGCTTATGCCAACAAGCCCCAGCCAGCGGCAATTCAGGCCTCTTACTTCCTGTCGCTGACACTGCTCTCGCTGATGAAGCCGAATATGGCAGGGCTGATGATCGTGGGGGGAGTGGTCCTGCTCTTCCTCGTCACCGAGCGGAAGATGCGGCTGGTTCTATTGACACTGGCGGCTACGGCGGCGGCGGTCGGGGTGCTTCTGGCCAACCATGTCTCCATCCCAGCCATGCTGACAAGCTACCTTTCGATCGCGAAGGTACATGGGAGCGTGAGCGCCGGGATGGGGTATCAATTGATGAATCAGTTCGAGAGGTACTCAGCTCTCTACTGGTTTGCCGTACTTTCGGTTCCGCTACTTGGCCTGGCGCCAAGGATCTACCGGCTGGCAGGCAAGCGGGACTGGAAGGGCACCGTCTACTGTTTTTTCTTTTTATTTGCGTTGATATTCACACTCTATGGGTTCGCAACCAACGGCGAGTACCGCGACGTGGGATGCACGGTGCTGTTGGCTGCGGGCGCAGTGCTGACCTTCGGCCTGCGCTGGAATGGCCCCTTGCTGCGCCGCGTCACGATCGCGATTATGTTCGCCTCGATCGCGGGCGATCTGTACTATGGGGCTGCGCGAGCGCGGGTGTATGGAATCGGGCCGCACATGTTCTTCGAGTGGCAGGACAACCAACACCGCATCGACGGCGGCTTTCTTAAAAACATGCGCGTAAGTTCTACCATGCTTAAAGTAGAGCGAGATGTGAATCTCGCTGCGGAAACAAACTCCGGCCCATTTTTCTTCGGACCGCGCCTGGAATTCAATTATGCCGCGCTCGGATTGCCCTCGCCCATGCACTCTCCGGCGTGGTGGGACCCCGGAACTGCCTTTACGGTCTCAGATGAGGCGCACCTCATTCAGGTGTGGCAGGAGCACAGGTTTCAGACCCTGATCTTTCTGAACTCCGACGATATGTATGGCCCAGGCACGTTGTATGGTAAGGCATACACCTTCTACCCCGACGAGTTTCTCGATGCGATCAACCGTGAATACGTGAGGGATGAGAGCCACCCGTTTATCACGGTCTACCATCGGCGCGCAGAAGTGGGCCAACCGTAACGAGCGGAGCTATATTTTTTGCACGCGCTGGACGTCGTGGACGCCCTGCACGCGGCGCAGCTTGTCGACCAGGCGATTGAGGTGGCGAACGTCGATGGTTTCGACGACAAAGTCCACCACCGCGCCGCCTTCGTCGGTGGCCTCCGAGCTGGAGGAACGGATGTTGGTGCCCTCGTCGGAGATGATGGCGGTGAACTCCTTGAGTAGGCCAGCGCGGTCGTCACAGATCACGGTGAGTTTGACGGGGTAGGTTTGGGGCTTGGGCGCGCCCTCGGCACCGGCGTCGCCGGGCAACGGCGCCCACTCCACCTGGATGCGGCGGTCCGACTCGTAGAGCAGGTTCTGTACGTTGGGACAACTGCGCGCATGCACCGCGACTCCCTTGCCGCGGGTGACGTAGCCGATGATCTCTTCACCACGGATGGGGTTGCAACAGCGCGCGCGGTAGACCAGCAGATCGTCCTGGCCCTCCACCTGGAGCGACTCCGAGCCCTTGCCGAAGAAGACGCGCTTGACCGCGTCCGACATCTGCCCCAGGGCGTTGCCGACGACTCCCTCGGGAGCGGCTGGTTCGACTGCCATGGTGGAGCCGGGCTCCAGCTTGTTGAGCACCTGTCGCGCGGAATACTTGCCGAAGCCCACGCCGGCCATCAGCTCGGCCTGCGAGCCCAGTCCATACTCGCCGGCGACCTTGTCGAAGTCGGCCTCGTGGTATTTGGAGAGCGCCAATTTGTACTTGCGCGCCTCGCGCTCCAGCAGCTTGCCACCCACCTCGATGGCGCGTTCGCGCTGGTGCTCGTTGAGCCAGTGCTTGATCTTGTTGCGGGCGCGCGAACTCTTGGTGAAGCTGAGCCAGTCGCGGCTGGGGGAGTGGCCCGCCTGGGTGGTGATCTCGACGATATCTCCATTGCGCAGCTTGGTGCGCAGGGGAACGATGCGCCCGTTGACCTTGGCGCCGGTGGTGGTATTGCCCACCTGGGTGTGGATGGCATACGCGAAGTCGATGGGGCTGGCGTCCTTGGGCAGCACCACCACCTTGCCCTTGGGAGTGAAGGTGTAGACCTCCTCCGGGTAGAGGTCGATCTTCAGCGTGGACATGAACTCGTTGGGGTCCGACATCTCGCGCTGCCACTCCATCAACTGGCGCACCCAGGCGAGGCGTGCCTCGTCCTTGGCGGAGACGATGTCTCCGGCCTTGTACTTCCAATGCGCGGCAATGCCCTCCTCGGCGACGCGATGCATCTCTTCGGTACGGATCTGCACCTCGAACTGATGTCCACCCGGCGCGATCAGCGTGGAGTGCAGGCTCTGATAGAGATTGGGCCGCGGCATGGCGATAAAGTCCTTGATGCGTCCCGGCACCGGACGCCAGATGGAGTGCAGTAGCCCCAGCACCGCATAGCAGTCCTGCACCGACTGGCAGATGACGCGGATGGCCAGCAGATCGTAGACCTGGTCCAGGGGGATCTTCTGCTCGAAGAGCTTCTGCTGGATGGAGTAGAGGCGCTTGATGCGCCACTCTACACGTCCATTAATCTTGTGTTCGCGCAGCTTGCCTTCCAGCGTCTTGACGATGCCTTCGAGGAAAACCTCGCCCTCGCCGCGCAGCGCATCCACCTCGGTGGAGAGCTGCTCGTAGGCAAACGAATCGGTGTAGCGGAAGGCCAGGTCTTCCAGCTCGCCGCGCAGCTTGCCCATGCCCAGGCGGTGCGCCAGCGGAGCGTAGATGTCGAGCGTCTCGCGCGCGATCTTCTGCCGCTTCTCCGGAGCCAAATGCTCCAGCGTGCGCATATTGTGCAGGCGGTCGGCCAGCTTGATGAGCACGACGCGGACGTCCGTGACCATGGCCAGAAGCATCTTGCGGATGTTCTCCGCCTGATGGTCCTCGCGGTTGGCAAATTTGATCTTGTCCAGCTTGGTGACGCCTTCGACGATGTGCGCCACCTGCTCGCCGAAGCGCTTCTCGATCTCTCCGGTGGTCACGTCGGTGTCTTCCACGGCGTCATGTAGCAGGCCTGCGGCAATCGCCGTGGAATCCATCTTTAGCTCCGCCAGCACCAGCGCGACCTCCAGCGGATGCTCCGCGTAGGGATCGCCCGAGGCGCGCTTCTGCCCTTCATGTTGTTCAAGACAGAAGGCCCACGCCCGATGGATGATCTCCAGGTCGTCACCCGGCCGGTTTTGATGCACCTCCTGCAGCAGGCGCGCGAACTTGGCATCTATCTCGCTGATGGTTGCCGCGCTGGCTCCGGCAAGATGGCCTGCCGAAGACTCCTCCACCGGGGTGGAATTCGCAGATTCAGGGATGGCAACCGCAAGACCGGCGGGCGTGGCCGGGCGCGACGCAACCCCAGGAGCCATGAGCGGCAAAACAGCCTCACGCTCCTTGCCTGTGTCCGCCGCAATGGAGTCGGAACTCGTCCCTTCCGGTCTAGAAGGTGCGGCTCTCCCGGGAACTTCCGGGGCCGCTGGAGTGATTGCCATAGCCTATTATAGGCGGCGTTGGAGGGTTACCCCCAAAAACCTCGGTAATCAGGCCGTTCCATTGCTGTACCCAGGCTTTTGAGTGTGCCGCGCATGGGATTGCTGCAGGATCTGGCCGGTGGCGTCGTGCGACCGGCAACATAGGGTGCTACAGACTTGGTGATGATGGTCACAGGCCGCTCCAGACCCTGCCTGAGAGAATAGGGGGAACTGCGCGAGGTTCCTATCTATGGCTACGGCTGCGGTACCAGAAGTGAAGACCATGCACACGCTTCCCGGGGATGCGGTGCGCCAGATCCTATGGCGGTATGCGGACCGCTTCGACCTGCAAATGCTGGTGCAGTCGGCGCGCACCGTGGCACGAACTACCGTGGCGCAGATGGTGGCCGCAGGCGAGCGCAATACCCACGAATGGACCCCGGCGAAGGCCGAAATGATGGAGGCCTTCGATCGCGCCGGCATTACCGCGGCCTTCATGGAGCCGGAAGAGGGCGGATTCATCGTTGGCCCAAAAAACCTTGCGCTCTCGCTTGCTGCGTTTGAACTGGCCTGGGTGGATGGCGGCGCCGCCACCAGCAGCCTGGCCAGTTTTCTGGCTCTGGCGCCGATCCATGAGTGCGGAACCGCCGAGCAGGTGAACCACTACAAGACGCTGGCCGCGCCACCTCAGAACGGCGAGAACCGCAAGCCTTGGCGAGGCGCCTTTGCGCTGACCGAGCCGCTGCCCTACGTCGGCGTGGACACCGGAATCCTCAGCGGAAAGCTGCGTGTCGCCGAGTGGAAGGACGGCCAGGAGCCTCTGTTGCAGGTGGATAAACGCGGCCGCTTCATCACCAACATTGCCTTCGCCAACTTTGTCACTGCGGCTGTAATCTCCGACGACCCGCGCATCAAGGGCAGTTGCGTGGTGATTCTGGAGCAGGGCGACCAGGGCATCTTCGACCGCGGAACGGCGACCAAAAAAATGGTGCACCAGCTCTCTTCCACCGGAGACCCGATCTTCAACCTGAAGGTGCCGGCCAGCCGCATCGTAGGCGGATACACCGTGCAGGATGGAATCATCGTGCCCAACGTCGGCCACGGCGAGGTGATCGAGGCGGTCTTCCGCCGAACACGTGTCGCCGTCGGCCTGATGACCGCAGCCAAACTCTTGTCCGCGGTTGAACCGGTGGTCCGCTACCAGCGCGAGCGCTTCCACGGCGCGGCCGGCGTAAAGCCCGGCTCCATGCGCTTCGACCTTGGCATCCAGCAGCGGGAGGACGCGCTGCACCGGCTGGCGGATGTGTGGGCCACGGGCGAGGCCGCCGCGTCGCTGGGATTTGCCACGGCACGGCTCTTCGATGAGTTGGAGCCGCTGGAGAAGCAGAAGAACATGCTGATGAAGGACCATGGAGTCAGCGGCAAGCGCGCGGTGCAGAAGGCGCTGCGCGAGAGCGAGCAGCGCGCCATCGAACTGCTTGCCATGGCGCCCAACGATCTGCGCCGCGAGGCTCTGGCCGCCGATCCCATGGTGGATTTTGTGCTGAAGGACGCCTTGGCCGACGTCCTGTGCCCCGCCACCAAGCTGTGGGACACTGGAGTGGGCGCAAACCAGATGCGCGAGGCCGTGAGCCTGATGGGCGGCTACGGCATCACCGAGGACTGCCCCGGATTCCTGGGCAACAAGTGGATGGACGCGCAACTGGAGGCGACCTACGAAGGCCCCGAAGCGGTGCAGCGGCGACAGTTGACCATCACCATGACGCGCGATGTCTTTCTGGCCCAGTTCCGCTCCTGGATCGCCGAGATGCGCAAGATTGCCGGTGAATATCCGGGGACCGGAGCATGCACCCTGGCCTCGGCAATGGAGATGTGGCAGTGGACGCTGGCCCATCTGCAGAACGCCACCGATCCGGCAGGCAATAAGCTGTATCACGGGCAGCGCCAGGGCGTGACCTTCGCGCTGGCCGATGCGCTGTGCTGGCTGCTGGCCTCGCGCTGCCAGATCCTCGATGTGCTGGAACTGCAGGCGCGCGGCGGGGACGACGCGGTCGCAGCCGAGGGGCTTGCCGGAACTGTGCAGTTCCTCAGCGATCTAGCTCATGTGCAGGCGGCGCGGGCCGCCGGCGAGGTTTCGCGCATCTCGGCCGAACTGGTCTTCGGCTACAACCTGCACCCAGCCTGGGACGAGGAGGGCAGCAAGCACTGCTTTACGACGAAAGAGTTGGAAGAGTTGGAGGAGACGATGCCGGGAATCTCAGCCTTCGCCATCGACGTGGTGGCTGCGGACGGCAGCCATCCGCCTAAGGCCGGGCCTTGCGCCGGATGTGGCGGAGCAAGCGAGTTTCAGCGGATGCAGAACAAACTCTGCACGTGCCTCAGCGGGTCGCGCTTGGCCAAGGACCGCGCCGCCGATACGCTCTGCAAGGTGATGATCCCCGAAGCACTGGACTATCCCGCATGAGTGGCGAAGCCACCAACGCAACATCTGCGGAAAGCACCGCGGCCTTAGATGTAGATCGCGCGACGATGGAGGTGGACATCGTCTGCGTCGGCTTTGGCCCGGCGATGGGCGGCTTCCTCACCACGCTGACGCGCCAGTGGACCGCGCATCCTGACGATCCGGCGTTCACCAGCAGAGTTGCTCCGGGAATGCCACTGCAGGTTCTCTGCTACGAACGCGCCGACGATATCGCCGCGGGAGTCAGCGGCATCGTCACCAGCGCCAGGGGCATTCGCGCCAGCCTTCCCGAGCTGAATCCCGCCGAAATTCCCATGGCCACGCCGGTCGCCGAAGAGAGAGTGCTGTATCTGCTCGATCCCATCGGAGCCAGCCGGCGGTCGTTTGCGCTGCGTGCGGGCGACGTGATTCTGCGCGGATTGGGCGGGCTGCTGAGCGTGAAGGATGCCGCCTTCGAGCTGCCGTGGACGCCGGGATTTCTGCACAAGCACGGTGGGCTGTTGCTCTCCATGGGCCAGTTCAACCAGTGGGTTGGCTCGCAGTTGATGGCCACCGGCCTGGTGCAGATCTGGCCGGGAACGCCGGTCAGTGCACCGATCTTCGCGGGCGAATCGGGCAAGGTGAGATACTCCGTCAAAGGCATTCGGCTGGCCGACCAGGGGGTCGATCGCACGGGCGCACCCGCGGATGGATTCATGGCGGGGATGGATGTCCACGCGCCACTCACTGTGGTGGGCGACGGCCCGGTGGGCGCGGTGGGGCAGGCGCTCGACCGGCGAATCGGAATGCCGCCGGGACATGCGCAGAGCGACTGGGCGCTGGGCATGAAGATGGTAGTCGAGCTGCCGGAGAACACGCCGCTGAAGCCCGGCACCGTCTGGCACACCTTTGGATTTCCCGAGCCGGAGATCTTCGGCTTTATGTATGTCCATCCGGACCGTCTCGTCTCCGTCGGCATCTTCGTGCCGTCGTGGATGGGCGATCCCTCGCGCATGGCGTATCGCTATCTACAGCACTACATGCAGCATCCCGCGCTGTGGCGCTATCTGAAAGACGGCACGCTGCGCTCGTGGGGCGCGAAGTCGCTGCAGGAGTCTGGCAAGCACGGCGAGCCGTTCCTGACGGGCGACGGATTTGCGCGTATCGGCGAGGGCTCGGGCAGCACCAACATGCTCACCAACTCCGGCGTGGACGAGGCGTGGACCACCGGCGTACAACTGGCCGATGCGGTGGTGGAGCTGCTGCGCGCCGGCAAGCCCTTCACCCAGGAGAACCTCTTCGCCACATACGTTGCGCGCCGTCACGCAAGTTCGCTGGAGCGCGAGGCCGAAGAGGCAAAGAATGCGCGCAATGGGTTCCATCGCGGGCTGGTGCGGGGAATGATCGGCATGGCGCTGGCCGGACTCACCCACGGAAAGCTCTCGCTGGGGGGAAATATCCCCTCGGCGCAGGAGCAGATCCGTCCCTTCTCGCCGGATGATGTCGCGGGCGTCGATCCCGTCGAGGCCGAGCGGCTGGCGGAGGCATCGCGGCTCGGCGGACGTCCGCTGCACGACGCGCTGATGAGCGCGCGCGGCTGGCCGGAGATCGACTTCGACGGACGCCTGCTGGTGACGCAGCAGGACGCTCTTCTGATGGGCGGCAAGGTGCAGGCCATGGCGGGATTCGCCGACCACGTAGTCTTCCGCGATGCGGAGATTTGTAAGACGTGCGGCGAAAGGACGTGCATCGCCATGTGTTCCGGGCAGGCCATCACGCAGAGCGCGGATGGGTCGATCGCCTTCGAGCGCGAAAAGTGCGTGCACTGCGGCGCGTGCCTGTGGAACTGCGCCCATACGCCCTTCGGCGAGACCACCAACATCGAATTTCGCGCCGGCGCCGGCGGGCTGCATTCGGCGGAGAATTGATTCTTTTCATCTAATTTTGCGCAGCTATTTCAAGCAAGGAAGTCTTCATGGCAAATGCATTGCAAATTGTGGTCTGCGCGGGGACTGTTCCCGATCCGCTGCAGACGCTGGAGCCGGTGACCGGGCCGAATGGACCGGGGCTAAAGAATGAGATGGTACTGCCCGCGGTGCTCGATCCGTGGGCGGCGTGCGCTCTGTACGAGGCGGCGCAGCTGGCGGCCAAGAACCCCGGTAGCAAGCTGTGGCTGGTGAGCCTCGGCCCCAAGGCCAAGCTGCAGCAGGTGATGATGACCGTGGGCCAAAAGGCCGCGTTCGAACTTGTGCCCATCGACGGCCCCATCGGCGGCTTTCCCGACGCGCACTCCACGGCGGCCGCGCTGGCCGAGGCCATCGCCGCGCTGCCCGGCCTCGACCGCAATCGCCTTCTGCTCTTCGGCGGATGGGAGTCTGCCACGCGCGGCACGGGCGTCACATTGCAGCTTGTGGGCGAACGGCTGGGCATCAGTGACCAGTTTCAGGGCGTCGACCAGATTACGCTGCGTGAGGACGGATCGTTTGAGGTGCTGGAGCGCGTCGAAGGCGGCAGACACCAGGTCTCGGTCTGCGCGGGCACGCCTGCCGTTCTGGGATGGGCGACGGGCAGTCTTGCCGAGCCGCGCAACAATCCGCTGACCGGCATGGCGAATATGCGCGGCATCCTGCCCGCGCTGCAGAAGGCCAAGCGTGTTGAACTGGCGGCCAACGGCCTGCGCTACGTCTCGGTGGGCCTGCCCAAACAACAGCGCGAGACGCGCGTGGAGAAGAACATGGCACCCGGGGAGATCGCGCGCGAGCTCGTGGATTGGATCGGTGCGGAGTGAGCACAATGGAGACGATTCTTGTACTGACGCACGTGGATGAAACTGGAACAGCGTTGAGCAAGGCATCGCTGGAGGCCGTGACCGCGGGCGTGGAGCTGGCGAAGCAACTCTCTGCGACGCTGACCATCGGCATTCTTGTACGCGCATCCGTGGATGCCGCAGCAGCTGCTAGCACCGTTGCGGCAACTGGCGCGCGCTTGCTCGCCGTCACGGGCGAGGCCTTTGCGCAGCCGCGTTACGCAACCGATGCCGCCGCCTGCGAGGCGCTGTGCTGTACGGCGCAGGCCAGCATCGTTCTGGCTCCGGGCAGCTCGCGTTTTGTGCGCGTTGCCGCCGGAGTGGCGCATCGGCTGGGCGGATTCATCGATACGCACATTACATCTCTATCCAGCAACGATAGCGTGGACGCAACACGCTGGTTCTATCGCCAGCGCGTGGAGGCGGCCATCAGCCGCGCCGCTCGCCCATGGTTCCTTCTGCTCGACGCGGGGACTCATGCGGCCTATGCTGCCGAGCCAGGCACGGCGCAAGTAGAGGCGGTCGACGTTACGCTGCCGGCTACGCGCACCACGGTCGAAGGCTTGCGCTCGCCGATGCGCGATGCGCAGACGATTCGCCCCGACGCGAAACTTCTCTTCGTCGCCGGAGCGGGTTGGACCAAGAAGCAGCCCGACGGCCAGACCCACGTCGCCGAGGCCGGAGAACTGATCCTGGCGTTCCTGCGCCTCAGCGGCGCATCGCTGGGCAGCAGCAAGTCACTGGCAGACCAGAAGGCCGAAGGGCCGGGCGAGGAGCAGTCCGTGCTTCCCTTCCTCACCCACATGAACCAGATCGGGCAGACGGGATCGACGCCGCGCCACGCCAAGGGCCTCTCCACCTGCTGCCACGGCGAAGAGCCGCACGTGGTGGGCTGGCGCTTCATCGCGGAGCGGCGCGCTATCAGTCTCGACCCAAACTGCGGATGGACACGCGGAAAGGCCGATGTGGTCTACATCGCCGACGCTTTTCAGGTGATGGCGCAGGTGAATGCGTTGCTGCAGGCGCGAAGCTCGTAAACACTCTCCTTATCGGAGGACAAGTATGAAGCTGAGACGATGGCATCAGATCAAGATTTGTATTCTGCATACAGGAATGGTCACAGGCTGTATCTGGCTCATTCAACCGTATGCATCTCACGCACAAGCAACAGCGATAGAGAATCTCAGGCTAGAAAACTGCGTTATACGGGAAAACTGCGAGGATACTCAATTAGCACTCAAGCAACTCGCAGAGAAGAAGGATTTTTCATTTTTAATCAGAACATACCGGAGCGCAAAGCCTGGGACACGGGAATATATCCTCGGCGCTATTTATATTTCGGGACAGGGTCGAAACGATGGGAGATTAGTGCAATTAATGACTACCGTCGCGTTTGGCTCGTCGCGGCTTCCACAATTTAGTGCGAGCCGTTGGTATGCCTTGGAATTCCTTGCTGAGAAATGTGATCCGCGCGCGCTCGACGAGTTGATGGCAGGAGGTGCAACCAAGAACGCCATATCAAGATATCAAGTCGATTGCGGTGAATGGGCAAAAACACTTGATCTTTTTGGGCAGTGCCACTCTTACTCCGCGAAACAAGTGCTTCTGGATTCGATCAATACATCATGCTTGGATGTTGGAAACTCCGCTCTCCACAGCATTGCTGAGTTATATCCAAAAAGCTGTACGACGGCGCACACCTACCGGGAAGCCCTTGCGTGTACTCATGAAAAGTGAATCGTAATGGGACTACGCGTCAGCTTGCGCCGCTGCATCTCATCCGCTCAGACGCGGGGCACCATGGAGAGATCAACGGTCCATACATAAACAGCAATGGCTGCGAAGATAAAGAACGCTGCGACCCAAACCCGCCAGTCCAGATGCGCACGCTTCCAGTAAGGCTGCTTATGTGATTCCTCCTGATAGGTCGGAGTAAAATCCGGCTCGTGCGCTTCGTCGCTATGGTTGTGCATGGTGTTGTTTTCTCTCCTGCCTGCGGCTTGCAAGCCTGACTCTTCCTGGTCTGCTTCGCCAGAGGACACAAGTTGTCTGATGCCGATTTTGCATACGGCGGATCGAAAGGGGAAGGCTTTTACTACGAGGAACAAATCGCACAACAGCCTAGCTTACGCCGCCGCTGGTCATACCGCTGACAACTTCGACGGGCAGGATTCCCATCTCGCGATAGATGGGCCGGATGGCGTGGCGCACGGCGGGTAAACGAGTGGCAAACCATGCAGCCCCGAGCATCACGACAGCGCCGTTCACAATCACCGTGGTTGGCGCGCCGATCCAATGGGCCATAGTTCCTGCCAACAGACTGCCGAAGGGCGCCATGCCCACGAATGCGATGGTGTAGTAGCTCATCACGCGGCCGCGCTTGTCTTCGCTCACGATGGTCTGGATGATGGTGTTGCTGGATGCCATGCCCTGCATCATGCCGAAGCCCGCCACCAGCATCATCGCCATCGACAGCCAGAAGAAGTGGGAGAGGCCGAAGCCGATCAGTCCTGTGCCAAAGACCGCCGAAGAGATGGCAATCTTGCGGCCCAGGCCGAGGACGCTGCGTCGCGCGGCCAGCAGCAGCGCGCCCACCAGCGCCCCGGATCCCATCGCGCCCATCAGGAAGCCGAAGGTGTGCGGCCCGCCGTGCAGCACGCGCGCCGCAAAGATCGGCATCAGCACCACGAAGGGCATCCCCATAAGGCTGATCGCCGCGAAGAGCAGCAGAATGGTGCGAATGGGAACGAAGTGCGCGACGTACGTCCAGCCCTCCTTCAGCTCGTGCAGCATGGAGGTGACCGCGCGCTTCATGGCGGGGGTGTGAATGCGCATCATCAGCAGCGACGCGATGACGGCCATGTAGCTGATGCCATCGATCAGGAAGCACCAGCCTTCGTTGCTGGCCGCAATAACAATTCCAGCCAGCGAGGGGCCAATGAGTCGCGCCATGTTCACCATCGACGAGTTGATGGCGATGGCGTTGCCCAAGTCGCGCCGGTCCTCCACCATCTGCACCAGGAAGGCCTGGCGGCCGGGCATGTCGAAGGCATTGATGAGTCCTTGGCAGATGCTGAGCGCCAGCACCCAGGGGATTGTGATGCGGCCGGAGAGAGTCAGTGCGGCCAGCGCGAGCGACTGCACCATGGCCAGCGTCTGCGTCCACACCAGCACATGGCGACGGTTGAGCCGGTCTACCCAGACGCCGGCGAAGGGGGCCAGAAGGAACGTTGGAATCTGGCCGGCGAAGCTGACCGTGCCCAGAAGCAGCGCCGACCCGGTAAGCCGGTACACCAGCCATCCGGTGGCAATGCGCGTCATCCATGTGCCGATCAGCGATATGCTCTGCCCGCCGACAAATAGCTGGAAGTTGCGATGGCGCAGCGCCCGCCACGCATGAGAGACGCTGCCTTCGATGCGCGGCTCCTCCGCAATGGACGACTCCATTTCTTCTCTGCCCTCGCGTATCGGCTCTTCTGGACCGCTCAAGATTGCTTCCTCATTCGCCTTTCGATTGCCTTACCACGGATTGCATCCTCGGAGCCTTCAAACGCTGCAATCCGCGCGCCGCAGTTGAGACCGGGACCACTCCTCCTCCATTCTCTCGCATCGCAGAAACATTCCGGCGCCACGGCAACGGTAAATAATCGGTCCCATCGGAAGCAGCCTGCATGAAGAGGTTGATAGCATAGGTAGGGAGGCACCTGTTTGCAGAAATATCTCATGATCGCGTTGGGCGGAGCGTTTGGCTCCATCGCCCGATATTGGGTTGGCTCGACGGTCTCCGGCCGGATGGGGGCAAGGTTTCCCTATGGGACCTTCGTCATCAACATCACGGCCTGTGCGATCATCGGATTCTCGCTGACCTTTCTGGCACGGCGTACCGCGTTGAACCCGGCGTGGAGGTTTCTGGTGCCTATCGGCTTTGTCGGCGCTTACAGCACCTTCTCGACGTATGAGTGGGAAACCCTCTCCACCCTGCGCAGCGGGGCGTTCCTGGAGGCTTCGCTGT
This sequence comes from uncultured Acidobacteriaceae bacterium, assembly GCA_963834805.1. Taxonomy (GTDB): domain Bacteria; phylum Acidobacteriota; class Terriglobia; order Terriglobales; family Acidobacteriaceae; genus Edaphobacter. Next base: position 56,330 of record CAWIDB010000007.1, on the reverse strand, counting down.
ACGCCTTCGGCAGCCTGTTCCTGGGGCTGGTCGCCACATGGGTTGGAATCATGATTGCGGATGTCTTCTGAAGGAGGACGTATGTTGAGCGCGGGAAAGGCAGTCAAAGTCTCCATCTACCTGAGCGAGGGATCGACGCATCATGGGGTCCCAACCTACTCCAGCATTCTGGACTTCCTCTTCTATCGCGGCGTCTCCGGCGCAACTGTTCTGAAGGGCATCGCGGGGTTTGGCGCGGACCACCACATGCACTCCTCCAGCATCGTGGAAATATCGGACCACATGCCACTCAAGATCGAGTTCATTGAAACGCGCGAGAAGGCCGACGCGCTGCTCGGCAAGCTGGAAGAACTGGCCGGGAGCGGAATGATCGAGCTGCAGGAGACCACCGTGGCCAAGCCGGCCCAGCTCTCCAAGCCGAAAACTTCCACCGCGGTCACACCACCTCCCCACCTGAAGATCGAGGGCAAGGCCAAGCTGATGCGCATCTACATCGGCGAATCGGACCGCTGGAAGGACAAGCCGCTGCACAAGGCGCTGGTGGAAGCGATGCGCGCCAACGACATTGCCGGCGTCACCGTATATCGCGGCATCCTCGGCTATGGAGCGCACCGGCGGATGCACAAGGACAAGCCGCTCCTGCTCTCCCGCGATTCCTCCATCGTGCTCTCGGTCGTCGATACGGAGCAGAAGCTGCACTCCTTTCTTCCTCTGGTGGAGCAGATGGTGGAGGAGGGGTTGGTGGTTCTGTCCGACGTGGACATCATCAAGTACTCGCATCGCGCCCTGGAGATCGACCCGCCGCAGGCTCAAACCGGTCGGGCAAACGCTTCGGCATGAACGGAGAACGACCATGAAGGAACAGTTTTCAGCTCGCATGCTGCGCATCCACTTCGGGGAGAACGACAAGTGGCAGGGCAAGCCGCTGCACGAGGCATTCATGGCGAAGGCGCAGGAGCTGGGCCTTACCGGCGCCATTGTCTACCGGGGCATCGAGGGCTATGGCACCAGCACGCGGATACGTCACTCCAGTCACTGGACGTTCTCCAGCGATGCACCCATCATGGTCAGCATCATCGACACAGAGGATCAGATACTGAAGCTGCTCCCCCATCTCGATGCCATGGTAGAAGAAGGCCTGATCGCCACGTCCAGCGTGGAAGTCATACGCTACTCAAGGAGTTCCGAGCAGACCTCGCCTGGGCTATGACCTATCCTCAAGGCGCAGTGGACGGCAACACACGGCCCACGGTTGCGGCACTATGTTCGTGCGGCTGGCGGTCTCCCAGCGCTGGGTGTACCACCAAAGTGTGATCGTGGTGCCTCGAACGTTCGCGTAAAAAAATCTTAGGTGGGATGGCGATAAAGACAATCCCCCTTGATAGTTTCTATAACGCTCGAGAGTGATGGCGGGCGCGGCCCACATATCATCCAGGTCCTTACCGGCCCGACTCGGCCCCCCCAAAACTGCCGAGGGAACAGAAGGAGAACGTACTATGCGGAATGCGGTAGCTTTGGCATTTATCGTTGTTGCAGTCGCTCCCCTCATCGGTATCGGTTGGGGACATATGTGGGCGAAGGCCAATCGCATGACTCTGCGGGCGACACCCCCGTCAGCCGAGCAGAGCAACCAGGCCGCATAGACCTGTCTCAAAGGGTGAAGAGCAGCGGGAGAGTCGCCAAACCGGCGCACCTGCTGCTCTTTGCTGTTTGCCCCCATACGCCTTGGATGCCGGAATCCACTTACCAAAGTCATCGGCGATTTGCAACGCCGCGCACTTCTTTTCGCCGTAACTGCTGAACGAATCCGCGGAACGAAGTATTCTGTAGAGTGTGAGCACAGATCAGATTCAAGTCCGGCTTCCCGACGGGTCACGGCGCGAGGTTTCGCGCGGGACCACTCCCCTAGAAATCGCCACCGGCATCTCTCCCCGGCTGGCCGCCGCGGTGGTCATCGCGCGCATCCGTCCGCTCGGGGCTGCGAGTCCCACTCCTGACGGTGAAACGGTCACGAATGGGGCGCCGGATTCCAGCTCGGACTCCGAAGCCGCGATGTACAGCGCGGCGGGCGCGACCGACGACGGCACCCGGCTGGTGGACCTCGCGGCCCCGCTCCAGGAAGATGTCGAGCTGTGGCTGCTGAAGGAGGCCGACGAGGCCGCGCTCAAAGTGCTGCGCCACTCCGCCGCGCATGTGATGGCAACCGCCATCCTCGAGCTCTTCCCCGAGACCAAGCTGGGCCATGGCCCCGCGACGGACAACGGATTCTTCTACGATGTCTACCGCGAGACGCCGTTCACGGAGGCCGACCTTGCCGCCATTGAAGCGCGCATGCAGGATGTGGTGAATCGCGACGAGCGATTCATCCGGGAAGAAGTCCCGCGCGACAAGGGGCTCGGCGAGTATGCCGCGCAGGGCGACTTTATGAAGGTCTACTTCATCGAGAAGTTCACCCAGCCGGGCGACGCAATCTCGCTCTACAAGAACGGCGGCTTCACCGACTTCTGCCGCGGCCCGCACCTTCCCTCCACCGGCCGTGTGAAGGCCTTCAAGATCACATCCATCGCGGGCGCGTACTGGCTGGGCGACGAGAAGAACCAGCAGTTGCAGCGTATCTACGGCACCGCGTTTTTTTCGAGCAAGGATTTAGACGCGCACTTCAAGCGGCTGGAAGAGATCAAGGCGCGCGACCACCGCGTGCTCGGCAGGCAGCTCGACCTGTTCAGCATTCAGGAGGTCGCCGGAGCTGGCCTCATCTTCTGGCATCCCAAGGGCGGCCTCATCCGCAAGACCATGGAAGACTGGATGCGCGAGGAGTGCGTGCGCCGAGGCTATCTGCTGGTCTTCACTCCGCACATCATGCGCCGCGAGCTGTGGAAGATTAGCGGCCACGAGGGCTACTACTCCGAGAACATGTACCCGCCCATGGAGCTGGACGACGCCGAGTACCGGCTAAAGCCGATGAACTGCCCCGGGCACATCCTCATCTACAAGTCCAGCCCGCGCAGCTATCGCGACCTGCCGCAGCGCTACGCCGAGCTGGGCAACGTCTACCGCTACGAGCGCAGTGGCACCATGCACGGCCTGCTGCGCGTGCGCGGATTCACCCAGGACGATGCCCACATCTTCTGCACGCCGGGGCAGATCGAGGACGAGGTGGTGGCATGCATCGATTTTGCGAAGTCGGTGCTGAATACGTTTGGTTTTTCGGAGTTCAAGGTTGAGCTTTCCACTTGGGACCCCGCCAAGCCGAAGGACTATACCGGCTCGGCCGAAAACTGGCGGAGCGCCACCGACTCGCTAAAGCATGCGCTCGATCGCCGCGCGATTCCCTACCGCACCATTCCCGGCGAGGCGGCGTTCTATGGGCCCAAGATCGACATCAAGCTGGTGGATGTGCTGGGGCGCATGTGGCAGCTCTCCACCGTGCAATTCGACTTCAACCTGCCCGCGCGCTTCCAACTGGAGTACAAGGGCGAGGACGGCGAGCTGCATCGGCCCGTCATGGTCCATCGCGCGCTCTTCGGCTCTGTGGAACGCTTCTTCGGCGTGCTCATCGAGCACTACGCCGGGGCGTTTCCCTTCTGGCTTGCGCCGGTGCAGGTTGGCCTGGTGCCCATCTCCAGCGACAAGCACCTGGCCTATGCGGAGCAGGTAAAAGCACGGCTCGAAGCTGTCGGCCTGCGTGTCGAGCTTGACGCCCGCAACGAGAAGATGAATGCCAAAATCCGCGACTTCGGCCTGCAAAAGGTACCGTTCATCCTTATCCTCGGAGACAAAGAGTCCGCCAGCTCGAGCGTCAGCGTGCGCACCCGCGGCAAGGGCGATGAAGGCAGCGCCACGCTGGATGAATTTGTCGGTCGAGCGCAAAAGTTGGTAGCCGATAAAGGGACTGATCTGTGAGCGGCACCTTTTTTTTGATTCCTCGCTCGGCACGCTGCGAGTGCTTGCGGTACTCCGGCCATCCACGTTTGTTATGTTTATCCACTTACTCTCTCTCGGTCGCGTGCCCTACGCTGAAGCGCTGACGATTCAGCGGCGCGTCATTGCGGCGCGCAAGCAGGGCCGCATCGGCGACACACTGCTTCTGCTGGAGCATCCGCCGGTGCTGACGCTGGGACGCAACGCATCGCGCGCGAACATTCTGGTCAGCGACGAGTGGCTGGCCAGCCATGCAGTGGAACTGCACGAGGTCAATCGCGGCGGCGACGTCACCTACCACGGCCCCGGCCAGCTCATCGGCTACCCCATCTTCGATCTGCGCGGCGAGTGGCCCGGCAAACGCGGGCCGCATCTCGGCCCGGTCGACTTTGTCCGCCTGCTGGAAGAGGCGCTCATCCGCACCTGCGCCGACTTCGGCGTCATGGCCAAACGCATTCCCAGGCTTACCGGCGTCTGGACATTGGGCGGCGACGACGAATCCCACATCTCAGAATCGAGATGTGGGGCACCCAGTAACATCGCCGAGAAGAAGCTGGCCGCAATCGGCGTCCACGTATCGCAGGGGGTGACCTCGCATGGCTTTGCCCTGAACGTCACCACCGACCTCAGCGACTTCGACTGGATCGTGCCGTGCGGGATCAAGAACCGCGGCGTCACCAGTCTGGAGACGGAGGCTGACGCAGTCCAAGAGCCAACGATGGAACGCGCAATCCACGCGACGGCGCGCAACTTTGGACGCGTCCTGCAGCGCCAGATGCTATGGTGCAACTCCCTAGAGCAACTCCTCGCGCCATTGGGCAGTCGAAGGTAGAGGATGAAAATATGAGTGCCGATTGCGTCCTCGCGAGCATCTATTCAGTGCGGCCCGCGTTCCCGGTTCGAGCGAACCACCGGCCTCAAGCCTTATAATCCAAAGGCGCAGGATCGCTCTCGCAGCGTCCACCAACTCTGGAAGGAATCCCATGCCGATTGAAGTAGTTATGCCCCAGATGGGGGAATCGATCACCGAAGGCACCCTCACCAAGTGGCTCAAGAAGGTTGGTGACAAGGTGGAGCGCGACGAGCCGCTCTTCGAGATCTCCACCGACAAGGTGGACGCCGAAATACCCTCCCCAGCGGCGGGAACCTTGCAGGAGACCAAGGTCGCCGAGGGCGCCACGGTGCAGATCAACACCGTGGTCTGCATCATCACGGAGACGGCAGGCAGCGCAGCCGCGCCAACACCCACAGCAGCGGCTGCAACTCCCGCGACCACACCGTCCGTAGCACCATACTCTGCGCCCTCATCCGCTCCCACCGGCGCATCTGGCACAGACGTGCCGATGCCGCAGATGGGCGAATCCATCACCGAGGGCACTATCACCAAGTGGCTCAAGAAGGTCGGCGACTCGGTCGGTCGCGACGAGCCGCTCTTCGAAATCTCCACCGACAAGGTGGACGCGGAGATTCCTTCGCCCGTAGCCGGCACCCTGACCGACATTAAATTCCCCGAGGGCTCGACCGTCGGGATCAACACCATCGTCGCCGTTATCGGCGGCGGCGCCGGAAAGCCGGCGCACGCACCCTCTGCTTCCGCTGCTAGCACACCTGCACCGGCCGCCGCAGCCCCAACCACAGTTGCGACGGCAACTACAATCCCGTCGGCAGGTGCAGGCGAGCGCCCGCGCTCCTCGCCGCTGGTGCGCAAGATTGCCAAGGACAACAATATCGATCTGAGCCGGGTCCTGGGCACGGGTCCCGCCGGGCGCATCACCAAAACGGACATCCTCGGCTACATCGAGAAGCCAACCGCCAAGCCCGCTCCGGCCGCCGCAACCCCGGCCAAGCTCTCCGCTCCAACGCCCGCACCCGGCAGCCTGGTCCCCATGACCAAGATGCGCAGCATCATTGCGAAGCGCATGGTCGAATCCAAGCACACCAGCCCGCATGTGCATACTGTCTTCAAGGTGGACATGACGCGCATCGTCCGCCTGCGCGAGCACGAGAAGTCGAAGTACGAGCAGCGCAACGGCGTCAAGCTGACCTACATGCCGTTCATCACGCGCGCCGCCATCGCTGCGCTGCACAATCACCCCGTCGTCAACGCATCGGTCGAGGACGAAGCCATTCGATACAACAAGAACATCAACATCGGCATCGCCGTGGCGCTGGAGTGGGGACTTATTGTTCCCGTCATTCATCAGGCTGAGGAAAAGAACTTTTTGGGCATTGCCCGCGCCATCGCCGATCTAGCCGAGCGCGCGCGGGGCAAGAAACTCGCACCCGACGAGGTCCTGGGCGGCACCTTCACGCTGACCAACTCGGGCATATTCGGGGAGCAGTTCGGCATGCCCATCATCAACCAGCCGCAGGCGGCCATCCTCGGCATCGGAGGCCTCAATAAGGAGGCTGAGGTCCTCACCGACAAGGACGGCAACGATTCCATCGCCATCCGCTCCATCCAGCGCTTTGCGCTGGGCTTCGACCATCGCATCGTGGACGGCGCAGATGCGGGCAAGTTCATGGCCGACTTCAAAGCATATTTGGAGAACTGGGATGAAGAGATCGGTTAGTTGGCTCGGAATAACTCCACTAGAAAAAATGTTCCCGTACCCTGGGAATGCCGCACCCTTATTCTTATAACTCATGCACGGTTTTGCGCAGCATTCCCAGCCCCAAACCACACGCCGTCAGCAGCGCGCAGAAATACGCGAATAAATCCCCATACTCGGAATAAAAAGTGACATCGTGCTCATAGTTGAATCGCACGCGCAGGCTTGTGCGTATATGCCGCGGCACGGAAGTAACTACCCGGCCGTAGGGATCGATCGCCGCCGTCACTCCGGTATTGGTCGCGCGCAGCACCCAGCGATGGTTCTCGATGGCGCGCATGCGCACCATATTCAGGTGCTCCCACGCCGCGCTGGTGTCGCCATACCATCCATCGTCGGAGATATTCACCAGTACATCCGCGCCCATCTGCGCATACTGGCGTATCTCGTCGCCAAAGACCGACTCATAACAGATAAACGTGCCATAGCTGTGTCCTCCGGTTGTAAATACGGTCCGGTGTTTTCCGGGATCGAATAAACCCACGTCCTGCAGCAGGCTGCCGGCGAAGAAGAACAGGCGCTTGTATGGGGTGTACTCGCCGAATGGCACCAGGTGCATCTTGTCGTATCGTCCCACAAAGCGGCCATCGGGCGCGATGAAGTCCGCGGAATTATATTGGTCGTATCCGCGCTTCACCGAGCGGTCCGCATCGACAGAAATGTCCCCAACAATGATCGGCGCTTCCGCCGCGCGCGCCAGGTTGGAGATCGCCGTGCGAAACTCCAGGCTTGAGATGGTCGCGCGTAGCGGCGGCTCGATCACAATAAAATCGTTCGGGGCCTCCGGCCACACAATCATGTCCGTCGGCTGTAAATAGCGCGTGCCGCCGGGGTCTGCGCCCTGTTGCGCAGGCGCAGGGCGTGAGCAATGAGTTCCCGGCAGCTCAGGAATTCCGTCGCAGACTTCGTCCTTGGGAGGAAAGAGACTTAGCTCCGAAAATATTCGCAGTCTGTCACTCTGTGTAAGTGGAGGCCCAAAGCTATTCGCCTCTGCGCCTACTCCCAGGTTCTCCTGCAGCAGAGTAGGCGCTGGCCGAAGTTCCCTCACGCGCCGGCTCCTGCACGCGCCGCTGAAAAACCACGGCCAACAATAGGATCGCCATACAAGCCAGTATCAGCGCGGGCCGCGTATAGCGCCTTTGCTTCAGCTTAACCCGCACCAGCCATAGCGCATTCACCGCGGCAATCACAAACGAAAGTCCATAGGCCCCGAGATAGGGAGCGAGCCGTGTCAGCCATAAATTGTCCACCTGCGTGATGCCCAGCAGGTCCCACGGAAACCCTGTAATCCGCGCCCGGGCCAGTTCCACCGCAACCCACGCAAACGGACCCAGAAGAAGCGCTCCTTGCACTCCCAGGTCTTTTCCCCCTATATGAGATCGCCGGAACGCGGCAATCAGCGCCCCGAACAACGCATGATAGAGTCCCAGATAGAGACAAAAGAGAACCAGAATCCCAGCCGCCGCAGGCTTCGCGATCTCACCGTAATGGTGCATCGTGGCATAGATCCAGTAACAATTCCCCAGATACCATACAAATCCCGAGGCATAGCCCAGCGCCGCACCCTGGACCGCGCGAAGAGGACGCCCGCTGGCATCCTTGCCGGTAAGCGCCAACAGCAGCGGAGTTATCGCAACCCAGCAGAACGCCGTTCGCCACACCGGCACGGGGCCCGCAATGGGAAACGGCAGCACCTGCAGCACACCCGAGAAAATCGCCAACGCCCACAGCCGCAACGGAATCAGTTTCATTGCTATGCAGTCTAACATCGCGACGCCATCGCCACTAACTCACACGAATTACACGCTGCGCAGCGGCTTCCTCCTGCGCCCAGTCACAAGCCCAATAACTGCCTTCGATTACTCCTCAGTAAATACTGGCTGCTAAATAACTGGACAATCTCTCATTTTGATTTGCAAGACTGTTTCTACTTATGTATTCTTTTCATGGCATACTTAATATCCGGCCTATATCTAAGTGAGCGGTCGCGAGCCATAGAAGTATCCCGAACAACGCACCGGAAGAATGCGGTTGGGAGAGTTAATTCCCCATCGCAACAAGGAGGCAACACGTGGAAGTAAGCCGTATACTTGAGGAAATTGACGCCCAGATTGCGAAACTCCAACAGGCACGCGAACTGCTCTCAGGCACCGTCGTAAAGACCGGCAAGGGCCGGGGCCGTCCCAAAGGAAGCAAGAATGCCAAGACCGTGGCGAAGGCCGCGCCGCGCAAGCGCAAGATCAGCCCCGAAGGCCGCAAGCGCATCGCCGAAGCCATGAAGCGTCGCTGGGCAGAGCGCAGGAAACAGGCCGCAAAGCCCGCCGCAGCCGCAAAGTAGACCTACCCCTGACCTACTTCCAGTTTCTCTTGGTTGCAGGGCGCAGCGCTCCCTCTATTCGCGGGCGCTGCGTCATTGCGTTTTAAAGCAATATTCCAACAATCTTTCGCACGCGGATCCTTCCCCTGCAACCGGTCCTAGCGCGCAACTATAACCTCGCGCATATTGTCTTTGGCCAGGAAGAAATGAAATCCCTTGAACGACGCTAGTAAACGTTCAATCTGGCGGTTCGTATAGTTTGCCAGTTGCGGATACTCCCCCACACGCTGCACGTCCACCAAAGTTCGATCGGTCAGGTGGTAGCGGTGGAAGTCCGCCTTCGCTGTCCCCGGCGTAAATCCTCCCGTCGCAGGATGAAACATCGCCAGCATCTGCCCTTCCGGCACCATCACCGCGTGGATACGCTCGATCACGGGCGACAGCAACTCCGGAGGAAGATAGTCCGCCGTGTCCCAGAACAAGACCACGTCGAATCCACGCCCCGAAAAATCCAGGTGCGCAGCCATAAACCGGTCTACATCGAACTGCCCAGCCCCGCCGTCCTGCTGGGGAAGGATCCATTCGTGCTTGGCTGCGTCCTCCACCAGGTTCGCCAGGTAAATACTGTGACCCAGCGAAGTGATGAAGTTGATGTTGGTCGACGACGTAGGACCGATATCCAGAACACGCAGCGACTCTTCGCCACGCAGCCGCTGCAGCAGTTGGCCCCATCCGCTGGAATGCCGTGAGATGCGCTCGTTCTCCACTCCCGCACCGCCCACTTTTTCTTTGCCGCCAAAGAAGCTGTTCATCTCTCGGCCTCCTTCCGGCTTAGGTCAGGTCCAAGACCGTTGCGTCCGTCGCAGGGTCCTCGGTACCCGGCAGCCGCCCCGTAACCCCGGTCGTCACAGTCTCCGACAGACTCACACGGCCCCTCATGTTCGCGTTCTCTTCAATCGACAATCTGGCCGCAACGATGTCTCCCTCTACCACCGCCGACTCACGCAACTCAATCCTCCCCGTCGCATGCAGGTTGCCTTCGACCAATCCGAAGATCACCACCTCCCGCGCCTCCACATCCGCCAGGACGCGCGCATTCGGCCCCACCGTCAGCCGGTTCTCCGGCAATGCGATGGTTCCCTCCACCACGCCGTCCATGAACAGATCCTCTTTGCCTGTCACATCCCCGCGAATGGTGATGGACCTGCCAATAACGGTCGAACCTTCAGATGGCTTCATCAGTTTGTGCTCTCCCCGCTGCAATGATGGTACTTGTACTGCAACCATAATACTTGGCGAACTATATCCAGCCCAGCTCTCCGAGGTAACCCGTCGCTTAAACTCACGGTTAAACTCAGGATGGCAGAGTCAAGCCGCAACCTTCGCATCTGTGTGAGTAAATCTTTACATCCATTGCCCACATCCAACCATACGACGGCAGGACGCATTCGCCGCAAACGATGAAACCAGCACCCTCGGCCGCCCAACTCGCAACCCGATCCCCAAGGACTCCTGCACATCGGCGCGCCTCGCGGCATCGTCGAGCGGCGCTCTGGGTTCTGTTCAGCGCATGCGCCCTCGTGCTTGCATCCGTCATCCCGGCACGCATCCCCGCAGCCGACCCGGAGGTCCTGCCGCAGTCTGCCGACGCCTCCCTGCCAGCCTCGCCCGCCCGCTCCTGGGCCGTCGATTGCGCCAACAACGAAGCCCTCGTCATTCAGCATCCCGGCTCCACGTTGCGCTATCGGCTGCATGAGGTCGACGAAAGGGGAGACCAACTGCGCGACCAGATCGAGACCCCCGAGGGCAGTGTGGCCCGGCTCATCCAGCGCGACGGCCGCCCACTCACCCCGGCCGAGGACGCCGCGGAACGCCAGCGCCTCAACGACCTGCTCGCCTCGCCCGCCAGCTTTGCCCGCCATATCCACCGCGAGCAGGAGAACAAGCAGACCGGCGTCCGCCTGCTCAAGCTCATGCCCGACGCCATGCTCTGGAGCTACGCCCCCGGCCAGCCGCAACTCCCCAATCAGCCCTCCGGCGACCCCTCCCTGGTTGTCCTCGACTTCAAAGCCGATCCTGCGTGGTCGCCGCCAACGATGGAATCCGAGCCGCTCACCGGCCTTCAGGGCCGCGTCTGGATCGACCCGCGCAACCGGCGCATGGTCCGTCTCGAAGCGAACCTCTTCCGCGCCGTCAACCTCGGCTGGGGCATCGTCGCCCACCTCTATCCCGGCGGCAGCGTCACCCTGCAACAGGCCAACCTCGGGGACCAGCGCTGGATCGTCGAACACATCGACGAGCAGCTCAACCTGCGCGCACTTATGGTCAAGACAGTCCATCAGCGTCTCGTCTACGACACCGCCGGCTACCAGCCCGTCTCCGCCATGCCCTATCAGCAAGCCATCAAGGTTCTGCTTGGCACTCCGCTACCCGCTCGCTGACACCCTGCTGCCGCCAATCGCACGATATGCCTGCCCGGCGGAGGAATCCGTGACGCCGCGCCGTGAGAAGTGAGAAGATAGCGGAGACATGGAAGCGACAGGTTTCGCAGTAGTCATTATGGCCGCAGGCAAGGGCACGCGGCTCAATAGCAAACGGCCCAAGGTGCTGCACGAGGTGGGCGGATGCGCCATGCTTCTGCACGTTATCCGTGCGGCAGAGACGCTCGTCCCCGCCCAGGACATCTTCTGCATCGTCGGCCATGAAGCGGCGCGCGTGCAGGCCGCGGTGGCGCCAACCGGCGTACGCTTCGTGCTGCAGGAGGTCCAACGGGGAACCGGCCACGCCATGCAGGTGCTCAAGGCATGGCTGGAGCTATCCGGTGGCCCGCTTCCCAAACATCTGCTGGTGCTCTCCGGCGATGTGCCTCTCATCCGCCCTCAGACGCTCGCCGCGCTCTGTGAACTGCACCTGCAAGAGCGCGCCGCCATGACCATCCTCACCGCGCTCCCCGAGGACCCCACCGGCTACGGCCGCGTCCTTCGCCTCACACCCGGCCAGCCCGAGGTGGTCGCCATCGTCGAGCAGAAATCCCTCGCGCCAGCCCAGCTTGCCGCACGCGAGATCAACGCCGGTATCTATTGCTTCGAGACCGCTGCACTCTTCAGCAAGCTCGACCTGCTCTCCAACAACAATGCCCACGGCGAGTTCTACCTGACGGACGTCGCCGCCCTGCTGGTGTCCGGCGGACAGCGCGTGGTGGCCCTGCAGGCCGAGAGCGTGGACGAGGTGCTGGGCGCCAACACCATCGCAGAGATGATGCACCTGGACGCAACCATGCGCACCGAGACCGCGCGCCGCCTGATGGCCCAGGGCGTCACCATCTTCCGCCCCGATACCTGCGTCATCGACGCCGAGGTCAGCGTCGGCCCAGACACGGTCATTGAGCCGTACGTGCAGCTTCTGGGCGCCACGCGCATCGGCTCGGAGTGCCGCATCCGCTCCTACTCAGTGGTCCAGCACTCCATCCTGGGCAATGGGGTCACCGTGCGCAATGGATGCATCCTGGACCGCGCGGAGGTTGGCGACGGCGCCGTCCTCGGCCCCTACGCCCACCTGCGGCCCGAAAGCAGGATCGGCGAGCAGGCCCACGTCGGCAACTTCTGCGAGACCAAGAAGACAACCCTGGGCCGCGGCTCTAAGGCCAACCACCTCACCTACCTGGGCGATACGGTCATCGGCGAGGGAGTCAATATCGGCGCGGGAGTCATCACCTGCAACTACGACGGCGAGCACAAGCACACCACCACCATCGGCGACAAGGTCTTCGTCGGCTCCGACTCCACGCTGGTTGCACCGGTTAGCCTTGGCGACGGAGCGTACGTCGGCGCCGGCTCCTGCATCACCCAGTCCGTTCCCGCCGGAGCGCTGGGCATCGGCCGCGCTCGCCAGGTCACCAAAGAGGGCTGGGCTGCCGCCCTCCGTGCCGCTCGTGCCGCGGCGCGCGATGTGGCGAAGAAACCCTGACAGGAGTGCGCGGACGAGTCATTCTTCCAGGACAACCGCCATCGCGAAACCGTCATATCCTTTACAGCCTACCGTCTGCAGAGCCGTGGCCGAGAGCCGCGGTTCGGTGGCAAGCAGATCAAACAGAGCACGCGTTCCCTGCACCCCTGGGTCTTCGCTGGCAGGATCGACAATCTTCCCTTCCCGCACCACATTGTCGACGACGATCAGCGATCCGCGGCGCGCCAGCTTCAGCGCCCACTGCAAATAGGCAGGATTGTTGGGCTTGTCCGCATCAATGAAGATCAGATCAAATGGCTCCGCACCCTCTGCCTGAAGCTGCGCAAGCGATTGCGTCGCGGGTCCGACGCGAATTTCAACCCTCTCCGAGACTCCGGCGCATTCAAGGTTGGCCCTTGCGACCGCGGCATGCTTTGGATCCAGCTCCAGCGTCACCAGGCGACCGCCCGCAGGCAGGGCCCGCGCCAGCCAGGTGGTGCTGTATCCGCCTAGCGTGCCAATCTCCAGAATCCTGCGCGCGCCCTTCGTGAGGGCCAGTAGATGCAGGAACTTCCCCTGCAGCGGGGAGACGTCGATGGAGGGCAATCCTGCTGCTGCATTCGCCTCCAGTGCGGCGTCCAGTGCAGGATCGGCAGGCATGATCCGCTCCGCAAAGTAACGGTCTACCTCCGTCCATTGGTCTTGATTCACGGTCATTTCCACCCTTTTGAGATCGGTTTTGCTTGATTATATGCGGCTGATGGAACACCCGACATTGCCGATAGATACAAGAGAACCGCTCGCGCCTCGACCGAACGCGTGACGGCAGCGCCCCCCTCGATCCGCCTCGAACTATGGAGCGATCCTGGAGAGCAAAATCCCCCTCTGAACCGAAGGGTGGCGGAGAGCATCGTCCTATGCAGCAGGAAACAGCGCACACGCAGCAGGGATTCATGTCGGCGCAGTTTGCAGCCATGCAGCAGAATGAAGTCGCCCCCAGGCGGCAGGAACACATCCTGGTGGTCGATGACGAAGATTCGGTGCGCGGCGTTTTGGTAAGGATGCTTGAGATCGGTGGATACGACGTCAGCGCCGCCGCCAACGCCGAACAGGCCCTGCTCCACCTGCAGGACGACCCCGGCTGCGACGTGGTGCTGACCGACGTTATGATGCCCGGAGCCAACGGGCTCACCCTGCTCGACGTCATCTGCCGCGACCATCCCGGCGTTCCCGTCGTCATGCTGACCGCCATGCACGACATCCACGTCGCCACCAATGCCTTCCGCCGCGGCGCCATCGACTACCTGCTCAAGCCGTTTGCTCGCACCCAGTTGCTCGAAGTCATCCTGCGCGCACTGGAGCATGGCCGCCTGCTGAAGCAGAACGCCGCTTATCGCCAGAACCTGGAGCAGATCATCAACTCCCGCACCACCCGTCTGCGCGCCACCATGCACGACCTGGAAAAAAGTTACGACATTACCCTGGAGGCCATGGGCGACGCGCTCGACCTGCGCGACACCCAGACCGAAGGCCACTCTCGCCGCGTCGCCGCCTACACCATCGCCTTGGCCCGCGAGTTGGGCTTCGACCAGAAGCAGCTCCGCATCTTCGCGCGCGGGGCGTTCCTGCACGATATCGGCAAGATCGCCACCCCGGACGCCATCCTGCTCAAACACGGAATGCTCACCCCGCCGGAGATCCAGGTCATGCACCAGCACTGCGTGCGCGGATACGAGATGGTGAACAATATCCCCTTTCTGCGAAACGCCGCCGAACTGGTCTACGCCCACCATGAGAACTTCGACGGCAGCGGCTATCCGCGCGGCCTGCGCGGCGAAGCAATCCCGCTGGGGGCGCGCATCTTCGCCATCGCCGACACGCTCGACGCCATCACCTCCAACCGCCACTACCGCAAATGCCTCAGCTTCGCCCAGGCACGTGAAGAGATTGCGCGCTGCGCCGGAAGCCAGTTCGATCCGCAGATCGTCCACGTCTTCCTCGGCTTGCCCCTGGAACTATGGAGCGACCTGCGCAAACAGGTGGAACACGCCCCCGTCGGCACCTTTGGCGTCACCCTGTAGAACGGCAGTCCGGCAATGGGGAGACCGCGCTGGTTGCGCCTGGTCGACCGCGCGACTTACCATCGCCTTGCAGCCCACTGCCAGGGAGGACCCAATGCCATCCAGCAAACAGAAGCTCTCCGAACAACAACTCCGCGACCTGCTGATCGAGCTGCCCGAATGGGGGCTGGAAGACGGCAAACTCGTCCGCGACTGGACGCTGCCCACCTTCGTCGATGCCATCGCCTTCGTCAACCGCGTGGCCCAGCTTGCCGAAGAGGCCCAGCACCACCCCGACATCGATATCCGCTACAACCTGGTCCAACTCGCGCTGGTCTCGCACGACGCAGGCGGCATCACCGAGCGCGACGCCGGGATGGCGCGCCGGCTCAGCGCCGCCTTCCCCACCTCCAGCGCCTGAATCGCCCCGTTCGCCACGCCCTGGCCCCGCTCGCGTGATACTCTTGTAAGCTAGAGCGGAGATCGCTCCCAAGTTTCGGCCGGAACCGGGAAATCCCCCGCCCCTGCCGATTAAGTTGCGTCACTGGCCTCCCGGCACGGACAATCCATCGTTCGTGCCGCCTTTTTTAGGGTAAGCCCCGCCCATCGTCCGTCAAATTATTTCCGCACCGCTGACGAAAATCCCGCATCCCATCTACAATCAGCGATAAGCTAGTTGTAGTCCGTATGCCCAAGGAGACACCACGATGACGAAAGCCGATCTGGTCGACAGAGTAACCGCCCTCGGAGACCTTACCCGCCGCGACGGAGAGATCATCGTTGACACCCTCTTCGAGTCTGTCATCGGAGGCGCTCAAGGCCGATGATAAGGTCGAGATCCGCGGCTTTGGCAGCTTCCGCACACGCCAGCGCAACTCCCGTATCGGGCGCAACCCCAAGACCGGCGAGCGCGTCGATGTGCCGGCCAAGCGCGTTCCCTTCTTTAAGCCCTCCAAGGAACTGCGCGATTCGGTCAACCCCAACGGTGCCAAGAGTCCCGCGATTGTCAGCACCGACCCGGTCGACCCCCACCACCCGCCGGCCATGTAGAGATAGGGATAAGGCTTGTCTCCGTTGCCCATTAGCCCTTATCAGCCCGAGTCGCTAGCAGAAAGAAGCCCGGATGAAGATCACGAACCGGGGTCTTCTCTTGTTGTTGGGCTTTACCCTGATGTTTCCGTATAGCGTTGTGGCACAGAAGCCGCAAAGCGACGCCACCCTTGGAATCAAACTCGTCGAAATCGAAAGCTCATCGCCGCATCCGCAATTCCGCGTGGAGTTTTCCAACCCGACCGACAAGCCGTTGATCCTCAATCTCGGGTGGATGCTGGCAAATGGACGGGGCCCACTTTACGTGTACGCCATTCGCCTATCGCTCACGAACCCCGACGGCACCAGATATGAGCTTGAGCTCAGAGGGCCGGGTGGCATTGCTGGCCGTATCGATACGTGGATTGTCCCGCTTGCACCGGATTGCACATTCTCTGTACCCGTCAATCTCGACGATTACTGGGTCCCCGCGAAGAATATCTTCGTCCTAACGCTTACTCCAGGACAATACACCGTCACAGCTGAGTATACGGGCGTTGCAGTCCCACAAAAATCGGCGAACAGTGACATGCTAGGTATCTCGCTGATGCCCTATTGGACCGGGACCGCGAAGTCGAACTCGTTGCAATTCACCATAACGAGTCGCTGAGAACTCCTACAATACGTTCAGACCGCTCTTTGCCGCCGCCACAAACTCCGTCGCCGTCTTCACGATGAAGTCCAGCATCTCTCGCGTCAGCCCTGGATAGACGCCGATCCAGAAGACCCGGTTCATCACGAAGTCGCTGTTCGTCAGCTCGCCCACAACGCGATGCTCCCAACCCTCATACGCCGGCTGGCGAAGCAGATTTCCCGCAAACATCAGCCGCGTGCCTATCTTCTGCGCCTCCAGCGCGCCGGTCAGCTCGTCGCGCGTAAACGGCGCCTCCGGCCTTACGCCGATGGGAAAACCGAACCAACTCGGGTCCGATCCCTCGCTCGCCTCGGGCAGAATCAGAAACTCTTCCAGCGGCTTCAGCGCCGCCTTCAGATACGCGAAGTTCTCCTTGCGCCGCGCAATAAAGTGGGGCAGCTTGTCGATCTGCGAAAGCCCCAACGCCGCCTGCATGTCGGTCGCCTTCAGGTTGTAGCCAATGTGCGAGTAGGTGTACTTGTGATCGTATCCGCAGGGCAACGAGCCCAGTTGCCAGTCGAAGCGCTTGCCGCAGGTATTTTCCTTGCCCGGCTCGCACCAGCAGTCGCGCCCCCAGTCGCGGAAGCTGTCGATCAGCACCTGCAGGATGGGCTTGTCGGTCAGCACCGCTCCACCCTCGCCCATCGTAATGTGGTGCGCGGGATAGAAGCTTACGGTCGCGATGTCGCCAAAGGTTCCCACCTTGCGCCCCTTCCAGGTCGAGCCGAGCGCATCGCAGCAATCTTCGATCAGCCACAGGTTGTGCTTCCTGCAGAACGCCGTCACTGCGTCCAGGTCGAAGACATTGCCCAGCGTGTGCGCGATCATTACCGCCTTCATCTTCGGGCTGTACGCGGCTTCGAGCTTGGTCGCGTCGATCTCGTAGGTGCGCAGCGAGACATCCACGAAGACGGGCACCAGCCGGTTCTGGAAGATGGGATTCACCGTGGTGGGAAATCCCGCCGCAACCGTCAATACCTCGTCGCCCGGTTTCAACTGCCTTGCGCCCAGCTTGGGCGAGGTGAGCGCGCTCAGCGCCAGCAGGTTCGCGCTCGACCCGGAGTTCACCAGGCTCGCCGATCGCACCCCGACAAACTTCGCCAGCCGCCGCTCGAACTCCCTGGCAAACCGCCCCGTCGTGAACCACCCGTCCAGCGCCGAATCCACCACCGAGCAGACGTCTTCGGCCCCAATCACCTTGCCCGACACCGGAACCACCGACTCGCCCGGAACAAACTCCCGCGCAGGAAACTTGGCCGCATGATACTGCGCCGTCAACCCAAGAATCTGCCGCCGAAGCTCTTCCGCCGTATCGCTCATACGCCTTAAGAATACACACCCGGAGCGCCCATCCCTAACCCCGGCATTCTGCGCCGCGAGAATGCTAGACCGCATGCCCGTGCCACGCGGCTGTCCGCCGGATCGCGTCCTCCAACCCCACCGTCTGGCGCAGCCCAAGCAACCTCTCCGCGCGCTCCACCGATGGCACATATCGCAGCGGCGCAGCGCCCGGCACAGCCTGCTGCGCGATGCGAATCTCGGTAGAGGGCGCCAGAGTCGCCGCAACACACTCCGCCAACTGCAGGATGCTCACGTCCTTCCCTGAACCAACATTGATCGGAACCAGCGCCGGCGCGCGAAACAGGACCGTCCAAAGCCACACCGCAAGCTCCGCCGCATACAGGTACGACCGTCGCGGCGTGCCATCGCCCGCAATCGAGATCGGCCGCCCGGCCAGCACGTCCCCGATAAAATTGCCGATCGCGAAGTGCGCGTCCAGCGGAAGTTGCGGCCCGCAGAAGGCCCAGCAGCGCGCAATCTTCGCCTCGAACTCCAGCCCACGCGCGCGCGCGGCTCTCTGCTGCTCCGCGCACAATTGCTCCGCTGCGAGCTTGCCTGCGGCGTACGCATTCGAGGCGTCCGGCGCGCACTCATACGTCTCCGGCAGATGCGCAATCTCCGCGGGCTGTGGTCCATACACCGCGCCCGAGCTGGTCAGCAGGAATTTGCGTGCGCCGCACTGGACCGCGAAGCGCAGCGTTCGTTCGGTCCCCACCAGGACCGTCGATCGCATCTCTTCCGCCGCCTGCTTCGCGCCCGATTCAGTGGCGGCGTGAATCACATATCGGAACTCGCCGGCCGGAAATGCAAACTCCCGCACATCGCCCGCGTGCAGCGTTACTGCCGGATCGCCTGCCAGATGCGGACACTTGCGCGCAAACTTCGCCGGATCGCGCGTGAGCACCGTTGCCCGCGCACCCAGCCTCAGAGCGCGGTTCACATGGCAGAAGCTCTCCACCAGCCAGCAGCCGAAGAACCCCGTCCCGCCGGTGATGAAGACCCGCTGGCCGCGCATCTCCTGCCACAGATCCCGCGTCTGCGCGAGAACCAGATCGAGATCGACCGGCGATAGCGGCGCTGCCATTTCGTCTCTCCGATGGCAGTGCCGGCTAACTGGATGTTGTTGCCAGAATGCCATTGGGTGCTGCCGATTTGGGCAATGAGGGCGGATATTCGAAGTTGATGCGCTCCAACTCCACAGCGTAGGGTCGCTTCTGCACCTGGGTGTAGATGGCCCCAATGTACTCTCCCATCACGCCCAGGAATAACAGTTGCAGCGACGAGATAAAAAATACTCCAATCAGCATGGGAGCAAGGCCGAAGCTGAAGGTCGACCAGAAAACCAGCTTGAGAACCAGGTAGATCATGGCCACAAGGAACGAAGCGCTGGCCCCGAGGAAGCCTGTGAAAACCGCCAAACGAAGCGGAATCTTGGAGTTGCTGATGATCCCCAGCATGGCGTTGTCATAGAGCGTATACCAGTTGTTCTTGGTGATCCCGAACTTGCGCACGGGCTGGTCGTACAGCAGTTTGACGGTGGGCAAGCTGATCTCGGCGATCATGCCGCGGAAGTAGGGGTAGGGGTCATCGAAGGTACGCACCAGATCGATCACCCTGCGATCGTAGAGGCCGAAGCCGGTGTAATTCTGGATGGTCTCGATCGAGGAAATGCGCTCCACCAGCCTGTAGTACTGCTTGCGCAGCCAGAACATCAGCGAGTTCTCCTCGCTGGTGCGTTTGATCCCAAGCACGCAGTAGGCGCCCTTCTCCCACTCGCGGATCATGTCCGGGATCATCGGCGGCGGGTCCTGCAGGTCGGCAACGATGCCGATGACCGCGTCTCCACGGCACTGGAAGAGACCATGCATCGGGGAACGAATATGTCCGAAGTTGCGCGAGTTGACGATGATCTTGACGTTCTTGTCCTGCGCCGCGATCGCCTTCAGAATGGCAACCGTGTTGTCCCGCGAGCTGTTGTCGATGAACACGTGCTCGTACTCATACTTGCCAATGCCAGCCATCACCTCGCGCACCTGGTTGTACACGTTGAGCACATTCTCCTCTTCGTTGTAGCAAGGCGTCATGATGGAGATGGTCTTCTGGTTCACTGGAACGGAACTCCTGAATCACTGGCTCAAGTCTAGCTTAATGAGTGATTCTAAGCCGCCTCTCTGCTGCGAAAGGTAATCTTCTTGTGGCCCACGAAGCTGTAGAGGGTGGATATGCCAATTAACACCGCGCCAGCTATATATCCGGCCATCGCCTTGCCGGTCGCCAGTTGTTGCAGCCATGCCAGCGGACGGCCGCTCAAGTGGCCCTCCGCCGCAACGAGAAAAGCCTGCATCCAGACAGCATGACCACTCATCACCGACTGTAGATAGCGCGTCAGGGCCGACAGAATGACTAGGCCGGGAAGCATCGCCGTGCCATAGACGGCGAAACACTTCAACCACTCGCGCAGATAATTGCCCTTGGTCCGGAAGACGAAGAACTTGTAACCAAGATAGGCCACCGTGATATTCAGCGGTGTGGACAGCAGCGACGCCGCAACCACCGTGAGGTACAGCAGGCGGGCCGGGACAACCGCGTTGAGCAAGGTAAGCGTGAGCGCGAAGGTGCCGTAGCCGAAGAGCGTGTTGAAACCGCCGACGCACAGGTAACGCACAAACTGCCCTGCGGGAAAGAGATCGGCAAACCGCTGCCGCCACCCCCTGGCGATAACGGGCGCCTGCAAAATCGGCGCCACTGGCGGATGCTCCGAACGAATCTCCGTTGCAGACGCTGGGTTCTCGACGGGAGTTGTACGCCGGGCGGTACAGTCATCGGGCATAGGTTCTCCTATTCGATGAGACCGCAGACCATCCAGCCGCCATCGACGGGAAGGTTGATGCCTGTGACGTAGGCGGAGCTTGGGTCGCAGAGGAAAGCAACGCCGTTGGCGACATCCTCAGGCTGTCCCCAACGATCCAAGAGCGTGTGCTTTCGGCGCGCGGCGTTGAGCTCCGGAGTGTTGTATGAGATCTGCGTCATCGCCGTGACAATGTAGCCGGGCGAGACACAGTTGCAGCGGATCCCGTAACGGCCGAGATCGAAGGCGAAGGAACGCGTCAAGCCAAGCACGCCGGACTTCGAAGCCTGATAGGCCGCGTTCTTGGGGAACCCCATCGACGTGGCGAGCGATCCGACGAAGACGATGGCGCCTTCGGTGATCCGTTTCGCAACCACTTGCTCTCCATAGAAGCGGGTCCAGCGAAAGGGTGCGGTGAGGTTGACGTCGATGGTTTTTTCCCAGACATCGTCGGGCTGAGGGAATCCTCCGGAGGTAATCCCGGCATTGTTAACGAGATAGACGGCATGGCTGGCAGCGAGTGCGTAGGCGAAAGCCGCGTCGATGGTGGCCTGGTCGAGGACACTGCCCTGCACACTGTGATTGCAGCTTTCAGAGGGGATAGGTGCAAGGTCGACTCCGATGACAATATGTCCGCGTTCGCGCAACTTCCTTGCGATAGCGAGGCCGTTGCCCGCGGCTGCTCCTGTGACGATTGCAGAGGACATGGGTATTGCTCCGTACCTGCGGTTATTGAGTCTTGAAACGTATCTTGCGTCGGCGCATGACGAGCTCGGGCTCGAATAGATTTGTGGGTGCTGTTAGGGAGTCGACGATTCGACGGGCTACGTCTTCTGGTTGCAAGAAGCTCGCAGGCTCCTGGTCGACCAGCATCGCTCCCATTTCGGTATTCATCGTGCCCATGGAGAAGAGCCAGAAGCGCGTCTCGCTGTCGGTGTACTCGTCGTTCATGGCGCGAACAAAGCCTAGCAGACCGTGTTTGACCGCGCAGTAGATCGCTGTCTTCTTGAAGCCGGAGTAGGCAGAAGTCGAGCCAATATAAGCAAAGTCGCGGCGCTCCGTCGGTACTGGCGGGTGCGTGAGCAGCAGCGCACGCGTCAGGCGGATCGGGTCCGTAAGACCGACGGCGATCTCCCGCTCAATCTGGCCGGCATCGGTTTCGACCAGCAGCTTCGGTTCGAAAAGGGCCTGGGTGAACAGGTAGGTCCGATAGGGCCGGTCAGCGATAAACTCCGCGTAGCTGTTTGCGACGGTGAAGACGCGGACGGAACCGGCGGCAAGGAACTCGCTAAAACGGGTTTCCAAAGCTAAGCGGCGGGATATGCGGGAAACGAGATCGACCTTCCAACCCCGGGACAGGAAATCGCCGGCGAGCGAGGTGGCAAGGCCACCGGAGGCTCCAAAGATGAGGACGTTTCGGCTGTCTGTGCTCACCATGTAATCTCCGAAAGCGGCGTCGAGGAGGGCTTGCCGTTTTTGTCCATTAGGGTCTTTACGGCGGGGCCTCGGTATTCGAACTGATCGATGTGCATATCGATAAAGATGGGTGGATCGTTGGGTCCTAGCGCAGGGAGCAGGGCCGCAAGTTCGGCGGGGGTATTGATGGAGTGGTATTTGAGGCCGAAGGCGGCACAGATTTTCTCGTACTGCGGGATGTACACGCCGGAGGCCTCATCGACACCGGACACGCCGCCGAAGAATCGGGTCTGCGAAGCACGGATCGACTCGTAGCCGTTGTTGTTGAGCAAGAAGATGACAAAACCTTTCGGTGAATAATGAACCAAGGTGGCGAGTTCCTGCAGATTGAGCATGATACCGCCGTCGGCTTCCAGACAGCAAACGCGACGGTCGGAGCCGAAAGATGCGCCAATGGCGTGGGGCAGACCGAGGCCCATCGAGCCAAGCGCCGCCCCGTTGAAAAACCGAGTGTTCTTCTGTGGTGCAAGAAAACGCGAGAAGGTCTCCTCAGCATAACCTGAGCTGGCGGGAAGCCACACTTTGTCGTCAGTCCATGTGTTGAAAATGGCAGTCAGGTTGTAGACGCTCATCTTCTCGGATGCCATACGAGCCTTCTCTTCGCCAAGATACTCACGGCGACGCGTCTGGCACCAAGTGAGCCAGCCAGACTCGGCTTCCGGCTTCGCAACCTTCAGACCGGCAACGGCTGCTGGCAGGGCACGCAAGTCAGCGAGTACGAGATCGGTCTTGGTAAGCTTGCCGAATTTGGCGAGTTCGGCGGAGTCGACGTCGATCACGATGCGGTGCGCCTGCTCGCCGAAAGCGTGACGCTGGAAGGCGGTGGTGCCAAGATCGAGGCGCGCACCGAGGAAGACGATGGTGTCGGCGCGGGAGAGAACGTCGTTCGCTGAGATCTCGGCGAGGCCGCCTGGGCAGCCAGTGAAAAGCGGATCACTGGCGGGCATCATGTCTTCACTGAGCCAGGAAAACGCGCAGGGAATGTTGTGCCGGCGAGCGAACGCGAGCGCGAAGTCTTCGCTATTGGCCGCGCGGGTGCCGTTGCCGATATAGAGTAGCGGGCGGGAGGCAGTGAGAAGGGACACAAGCGCCGAGGTCAGTTTAATCTCAGAGTCGAGGCCGACATCGATAGCGGCGGCGCGCTTGCGCACCTTGGCGACAGCATCGGCAATGTCGCTGGATGTGTACTCGTGCAACAGACCCTGAACGTCGAGGGGATCTCGATGAAGACTACGCCGGGTCGCCCAGTGAAGGCCTGTGAGATCGAGTCTATGAGGGTCTCTATAAAGTTTTCTGCCGCGAGGCGAACAAAGAGCTTGACGCAGGGGGGGATAAGTTCCTTGGATTTGATCTCCTGGATTCCGTGGGTGCGGGTGCCAAAGGTGTCGATGTCGGCGGTCTTGATCTGGCCGGCGAGGACGATCATGGGGGTGGAATCGCCGTTGGCGGAGATCAGCGAGGTAACGGTGTTGGAGACACCGGGCCCGGCGGTAACAACCGCGAAGCCTGCCTTGCGGAAGTTGGCGGCCTTGGCATAACCCTCCGCTGCCGCGACAACCGCCTGCTCATGCTGGCAGAAAACTGTGGTGAGAGCAGGATGTGCGGCAACTGCGCGGTTGAGGTGCATCGCCATTCCGCCGGTCAGTGAAAATACTGTATCGGAGCCAAGCGCGACGACTAGGTCTACCGCGAAATTGGCGATATTGTGTGCGGCGGTTATGGTCCGTGGAGCCTGCGACATGTACTATCCCTGCCGATGTGCTATGTGGTGGTAATATCTTCTTCTATCGTAAACGCAGATAACCGCGATGTGCTGTCCTGCTACTCCGGCAGGGGGAGCTGGTAGACATCGCGGGCGCGAAGGTTGCGGGCGGCAAGGACCGCGTCGGCAAAGCTGCGCACCGCGCCGCCTCCTCCCGGCCGCGGCGAAAGAAACCCGTGCTGCGCTGCGACGTGCTCAAGCACCTCGGCGGCCGCGTTCGACGGGCAGGCGCACAGGCCGGCAATCTCCATCGCAGACAGGTCGTTGACGTCGTCGCCGAAGAAGCATGTGTGTTGCAGCGCGACGCCGCAGTGCGTGGCAAACTCGCGCAGTGCCGTCGCCTTGTCGCGCGTGCCCTTGGCGACAAAACGAATGTGCATCTTCTCAGCGAAACGGTCCACCAGCGGCGAGGGTTCGCCGGAGATCAGAGCCATCTTGATTCCCAGACGGCGCAGCAGCGAGATGCCCAGGATGTCGGCGAACGAGAAGCGCTTGGACTCTTCGCCCGCCGCCGACCACAGCAACGTGCCGTCGGTCAGAACGCCATCCACATCGAAGGCGATGGCCTGCAGCGAGACGACTTGTTGCGCGTCAAATGGCATCGGATTCAGACGGAAGCCCCAACCCGGCGCAGCTTCTTCATCACCGGGATCTCTTCCTCGTAGACGCGCTTGATGCCGTCGCCCATCGACTGCTCGCACAGGCGGATGTCGCGCACCAGGCGGCCGATGCCGTTCGGCTCCAAGGACGCGGCCTGGTCCGAACCCCACATGGCGCGGTCCATCGTGATGTGCCGCTCCACGCAGCAGGCGCCCAGCACCGACGCGGCAACCGAGGTCGGAATGCCCGTCTCGTGGCCCGAATAGCCCACCGGGACACCGTAGCGCTCGATCATGTCGGGGATGGCGCGCAGGTTGAGCTGCTCGTACTTGGCCGGATAGGTGCTGGTGGCGTGCATCAGGATCAGATCGTTCTTGCCCAGGACCTCCACTGCGTGGTCGATCTCGGAGTAGGTGCTCATGCCGGTGGAGGCGATCACCGGCTTGCCCGTCTTGCGGACGTGGCGCAGCAGATTGTCGTCCGTCAGCGAGGCGGAGGCGATCTTGTACACCGGCGTGTCGAACTGCTCGATGAAGTCGACCGAGCCCTCGTCCCAGGGCGACGCGAACCATGGAATCTTGACCGACTTGCAGAATTTGTCGATCTCGGCGTAGTCCTCGGTCTCGAACTCCAGGCCGTACTTGAGGTCCCCATTGGTGGGTCCGAACGGGTTCTCGCGCGGCGTGGCCAACTCCTTCGCGGTATACACGACGTAGATCGTTCGCTTCTGAAACTTGACCGCATCGCATCCGGCGGCAATGGCCACGCTGATCAGCCGCTTGGCAAGATCGACATTGCCATTGTGGTTGATGCCGATCTCCGCAACGATATAGCAGGGCTGGCCCGCGCCCACCTGTCTGTTGCCAATCTTCACTGTTCCCATTGGGGTGACCTCCACGCGCCGCCCGGAGATTGCCAAACCCGAAGTTTGAAGTAGTGCGGGGCGCGCGCTTCATTGTTGCAGAGTAGCACCGATCCGTCCACCGTATCTTGCTCAAGGGGAACCATAGTAGAGCCATCTCGGTTAATAAAAACGACGCAACGGAAAGATCGACGACAACCACTGGATCTTCGAGCGACAACCCAACGTGGCCCGCATTGGCTCCGCCATCGACGACCCGCGCGGCACCATCTGTATCACTGCCGCGGCGAGCCCTGACTCCCGCACTGTAGAATGTTGCGCATGGAAGCCATCCAATACAATCTGCCGCAAAGCCGCATCCCTCAAGCCTGGTACAACATTGCAGCCGACCTGCCCAAACCCATGGCGCCGCCCCTGCACCCCGGCACGCTGAAGCCGCTCGGCCCCGACGATCTGGCGCCGCTATTCCCCATGAGCCTGATACTGCAAGAGGTCAGCACCGAGCGCGAGATCGAGATTCCCGGCCCGGTGCGCCAGGTGTACGCGCAGTGGCGTCCCTCGCCGCTTATCCGCGCGCGCCGCCTGGAGAAGGCGCTGGACACCCCGGCGCACATCTACTACAAGAACGAAGGCGTAAGCCCGGCCGGTTCGCACAAGCCGAACACCGCCGTCCCGCAGGCGTACTACAACAAGATGGAAGGCACCAGGCGCCTCTCCACCGAGACCGGCGCGGGCCAGTGGGGCTCGGCGCTGGCCATGGCCTGTGCCTTCTTCGGCATGGAGTGCAAGGTCTTCATGGTGCGCGTCAGCTACGACCAGAAGCCCTACCGCCGTGCCTTGATGGAGGTCTTCGGCGCATCCGTAACCGCCAGCCCCAGCATCGAGACCGAAGTAGGCCGCGCGATCCTATCCGAGCATCCGGACTCCAATGGATCGCTGGGCATCGCCATCTCCGAAGCCGTGGAGGTCGCAGCCAAGGACCCGCACACCAAGTACGCGCTGGGCAGCGTGCTGAACCACGTCATGCTGCACCAGACCGTCATCGGGCTGGAGGCGATCGAGCAGATGGCGCTGGCCGGCGATGAGCCAGACGTCATCCTCGGCTGCACCGGCGGCGGATCGAACTTCTCCGGACTGGTAATGCCGTTCCTCGGCCGCAAGCTCAAGGGCAAGGGCCACGCGCGCATCGTCGCGGTCGAGCCTGCCGCCTGCCCCAGCCTCACCAAGGGCCCCTTCACCTACGACTTCGGCGACACCGGCCATCTCACGCCGCTGGTCAAGATGCACACCCTCGGCAGCACATTTATTCCTCCGGGAATCCACGCCGGCGGACTGCGCTACCACGGCATGGCGCCGCTGGTCTCGCACGTCAAGGACCTCGGCCTCATCGAGGCCACGTCCGTGCATCAACTGGACGCCTTCGCCGCCGGAATCCAGTTCGCCCGCGCCGAGGGAATCGTCCCCGCGCCGGAGTCCAACCACGCCATCGCGGGCGCAATCTTCGAGGCGCTCGAAGCCAAGCGCGATGGCAAGCCGCGCACCATCCTCTTCAACCTCTCCGGCCACGGCCACTTCGACATGCAGTCCTACATCGACTATCAGGCTGGCAAGCTACAGAACTACGAGTACCCCGCCGAGGAGATCGCCATGGCCCTCGCCGGCCTGCCCACCGTGCTGTAAGTTGAATCGTATCGCAGAAAATCAATTGTGAGTTTTCGGCAAGGGTGCGTGACACGCCCTAGCCCCCTTGTTAGTTCAATCAGCCGCCCTTCCGAGAAGGAATTACACGTATGACTGACCCGAGGTATCCGATTGGGCCATTTGAGGTTGGCCCTCCACCGGACTTTGACATGCGACGTAGGCTGCTCTCGCAACTGGCAGAGGTCCCTAGCCATCTGCGGGCCGCCGTTGCGGGGTTGTCCGAGAGCCAACTCGACACGCGTTATCGGCCCGCCGGGTGGACCGTACGGCAGGTTGTTCATCATCTGGCGGACGCACAGATGAACTGGTATGTCCGAACCAAGTTGGCCCTCACCGAAGACGAACCTATCGTTCGATCCTACGACGAAGTCCGATGGGCTGAACTACACGACGCACGGACGGCGCCCGTTGAGCCATCCCTCATCCTGCTGGATGGCCTCCATCGTCGTTGGGTTGAGCTGTTTAAGTCGTTGTCAGAAAAACAATGGAAGCGCAAGATCATTCATCCAGATCGCGGCATTTTCGTCCTGGATGCCACACTAGCGATGCATGTATGGCATGGGCGACACCATACTGCACACATAGTAGAGTTGCGAAATCACATGGGCTGGAAATAGCCGGGTATTATGCGCTTGTCTCCACACTACGCAAGCGCGCCAAAAGGACACAATCAATTGTGGTTTACGCTGAAACCACCGGCATAAATCGCAGTTCCAGCCCATCCGCCTTCACCGTCACCTCGACCGCTTCCAGCGACCGCGCCAGCCACGTCGCCGCGCGCAACTGCTCTATGGGATGCGTTCCCAGCACAGCGAGCACGCGGCATCCCGCGGCTAGACCACCGCCAACGCCGGATGGCGCGTCTTCGACAACAATGCACTCGCCGGGCGCGTATCCCAGCAGCTCCGCGCCGCGCCGGTACGGCTCCGGGTCGGGCTTGCCGCGCTCCACCATCTCGCCGCAGATGTACTTCGCGGGGACCGGCAGTCCCGCCGCCGCAAGCCGCCCAATCAACAGCCGCCGCGTCGCCGAGGAGACCACCGCCCAGCGCTCCGGCGGAAGCCGCTCCAGCAGCGCCTTCACTCCCGGCAGAACGGTCAGGTCGATCGTGTCTGCCAGTTCCAACTCCTCGATCGTGTGCAGCCCTTCGGCCACCTGGGCCTCGTCGAACTCCGGCTTCAACATGCGCACAATGTCCGCCGCGCGGATGCCGTGGGGAACTTGAAATTGGTCCGCATTGGGCACACCGTACAGCTTGCACCAGCGCTGCCAGCAGCGCACCACCGAACCGGTGGAGCTGATGAGCACGCCATCCATGTCGAAGAGCAGTCCCCTGGTCTCGACCGTCAACAATTCATCGGTAGCCAATTCATCCACTGCCATCTCGATCAAGCCGCACGCCCCGCCATCACAAACGCCCGCGCGCCCTCAAGCACTTGGGTTACGGATTCCACAGCACAGCTCTCGCAGTAGACCCTCAGCAGCGGTTCGGTGCCCGAGGCGCGCAGCAGCAGCCAAGTCTCCGCCGCATTCACTTTGTCCGCGCAGGCCGGATTTTCCAGGAAGAATTTAATTCCGTCCATCGTCTCCACGCGCAGCACCTTCAGCCCGGCCATGGTGTCGCCCGCAACCAGCGCGCCCGCACGGGCAATTGCAGACTGCTTAAGCTCGTCGTCGATGTGCATATCGATGCGCCCGTACTGATGCTCGCCAAACTCCTCCTGCAGCGCCGCCACCAGTTGGCCCAGCGTCTTCTTTTCGTCGGCCATCACATTGGCCAGCAGTAGAGCATTCAGTAAGCCATCGCGCTCCGGCAGGTGGCGGCTGATGCCGATGCCGCCCGACTCCTCGCCGCCGATCAGGATTTCTTGTTGCAGCATCAAGTCGCAGACATACTTGAAGCCGATGCCGTGCTCATGCAGCGTGCGTCCGTACTTTGCCGCAATGCGGTCGATCATATTGGTGGTATTGAAGGCGCGGGTCACGTCGCCCGGCCAACCCTTGTGCGTCAGCAGCCAATATAGCAGCACCGAGAATACCTTGTGCGCGTCCACAAAATTGCCGTGCTCGTCCACCGCGCCGATGCGGTCGGCATCGCCATCCGCAATCAGTCCGGCATCGCACCTCTCCGCAACCACGGCCAACTGCGTCGCGTGAATGTGGGGCAGGATCGGCTCGGGGTTGATCCCCGGAAACAGCGGGTTCAACTCGCTGCGAATCTCCACAAACGGAATCCCCGCCCGGGTGAAGATTCCCGCAATCACACCGCGCCCGCATCCGTACATGCTGTCGATGAGGAACTTGTAGCCCGAACACCGGATCGCCTCCAGGTCGACGAACTTTGCAATCGCCTCGATGTACTGCGGATTGAAGTTGACCTCTTCGATCTTCGCCGGCGCCGCGGCATCGGGAAGCGGCAGGCCCAGATAATTCACAATCGACGCCATGATCGAGGGGCTGCCCGAGCCGCCGTAGCTCGCCTTGTACTTCACGCCGTTCCACTCCGCCGGGTTGTGGCTGGACGTGATCATCACTCCACCCGCCGCCTTGCGTTCGCGCACCGCATAGCTCAGCGCCGGCGTGGGTGTAATCTCCGAGCCCAGCGCCACCGGAATCCCCGCGTTGGCCAGCACCTCTGCCGCCACCATCGCGAAGGCCCGCGATCCGAAGCGCGTGTCGTAGCCGATGCACAC
Source organism: uncultured Acidobacteriaceae bacterium (assembly GCA_963834805.1). Taxonomy (GTDB): domain Bacteria; phylum Acidobacteriota; class Terriglobia; order Terriglobales; family Acidobacteriaceae; genus Edaphobacter. Next base: position 26,469 of record CAWIDB010000007.1, on the reverse strand, counting down.
GCCGCGCGCCGCGTCCTCGTGTTGCAGAACGTAGTGCGCGATCGCCCGCGCCGCCACGCGCACATTGGCATAGGTAAAGTCGTCGGCGATAATGCCGCGCCATCCATCCGTCCCGAACTTTACCGCTGTGTTCGTCTCCGCCATCCCTTCCTTCGCTTTTCCCGTGAGTACTTCGCCAAAGACGAGTTGCCCGCCGTCCTCAGATCAGATCGCTCCGTCCACGCGCCTTTAGCTCCGCTACCACCTTGGCCACATCCTGCGATCTTTCGCGCGTTGTAATCAGCAGCGCGTCCGTGGTTTCCACCACCACCAGGTCGCAGACGCCGATCAGCGCCACCACCTTGCCACGCGCGTACACATAATTTCCCTGCGCATCGATGACCACGCTTTGCGTGCTTGCGCCTTCGCACACATTCTGCAGGGACGCCAGCTCCGGAGCGCAACTGATCCGATGCTCGTAGAGTGCGGCCCACGAGCCCAGGTCGTTCCAGGCAAAGTCCGCCGGCAGGCAGTAGATCTCCGACCCCGTCTCGCCCTTGGCCGAGCGCGGCTCCAGCACAGCGTAGTCGATGCTGATGTTCTGGCACTGCGGATACAGCTCGGCAAATACGCCCTCAAACTCCGAATGCGAAGTCCCATGGGCCGCGGCAATCTTCTCCAGCAGCGGGGCCATCGCCGGGGCATGCTCGCGGATGGCATTGGCAAGCGTGCGCGCGCTCCACAAAAATATCCCGCTGTTCCACGCGTAGTTGCCTGAGGCGACAAACTCCTCGGCACGAGCCAGATTGGGCTTCTCGGTAAACCGCTTCACGCGGCGCACCGGCACATCGCCGCAGGGCACGCTGGCGGCATCCACCGCGTCGCCCAGTTCGATGTAGCCATATCCCGTCTCGGCCCGCGTCGGCGGCACGCCCAGCACCACGATCCGCTCCCCGCCGGCAGCCAGCTTCACCCCTGCGCGAAGCACCTCGGTGAAGCGGGCATGGTCGCGGACCACATGGTCGGATGGGAAGATGCCGATCACCGTCTCCGGTTCGGACGGCTCCAGCAGAAACGCCGCCAGAGCGCATGCCGGGGCCGTATTGCGCGCAGCCGGCTCGCCCAGAATGTTACTGCGCGGCACCTGCGTCAACTGCTCCGCGATCACCGCGGCCAGCATCTTGTTGGTGATGACCCACACATCCTCCACCGCCGCCAGGGGAAGCAGCCGTTCCAGCGTCTGCTGGATCATGGTCTTCTCGCCATCCAGCGCCAGGACCTGCTTGGCGTGGGCCTGCCTGCTGCGCGGCCAGAAGCGCGTTCCGCTGCCGCCCGCCAGAATCACTGGGGCAAATCGTGGCCCGGCCTTGCCGTCCGTAACAACCATAGACCTCTATTCTAGTGAAACGCGTGCCGCATCGTCCGGCGGTATGCAGCCGTCTTCCTGCACGGGCGTTTGCCATGACCTGCGAAGAACAGGTCAGCTCAACTGGCCGAAGTACTCGCGCATCCGTTCGATGCCCTTGTCGATCGCGCCGGCAGAGGCCGCATACGAGAGCCGTATGTGGTCCGTCGTCCCGAACGCCTCGCCCGGGACCACCACCACGCGCGCCTCGCTCAACAGCTTGCTGGCCACGTCCGAGGCTGTCTTCAGTCCGCCCTTGCCGAAGAACGCGCTCACATTGGGATACACATAGAACGCTCCCTGCGGCACTGTGCAGGTAATGCCGGGAATCGTCCTCAGCCCAGCCACAATCCGGTCGCGCAGCTTCAAAAAGTCGGCGCGCATATCGGCCACGCACTGCTGAGAGCCGCTCAGCGCGGCGACCGCGGCCTTCTGCACAAAGCTGGTCGTGTTCGATGTGCTCTGCGACTGTAGCTTGCTCATCGCCGAAATCACCTGCTTCGGCCCCAGGGTAAATCCGGCGCGCCAGCCCGTCATCGCATAGGTCTTCGATAGCGACCCCAGAATCACCACGTGCTCCTTGCAATCCGTAAACGTCCCGCCGCTCACAGGTACGCCGGTGTACGTCAGGTAGGCGTAGCACTCGTCCAGCAGCAGGTAGATGCCGCGCGCATGCGCCATGCGCACAATCGCCTCCAGGTCCGCGGCAGATACCACCGCGCCCGACGGGTTCGAGGGCGAGTTCAGAATGATCGCCTTCGTCTTCGGCGTAATCGCCGCCTCAATCATCTTGGCCGTAATGCGGAAGTCCTCGCGCTCGTCGCCCTCGACATACACCACCTTGCCGCCCGCATACTCGATGATGTCCTTGAACGAGACCCAGTAGGGCACCGGCAGCACCACCTCGTCGCCGTGGTCCACCAGCACCTGCACCGCGTTGAAGATGGCCAGCTTGCCGCCCGCGCTGAAGACGCACTCGTCCGTGCTGTAGCTGGAGCCGAAGTCGGCGGCGTGGCGCTCCACAATGGCCTTGCGCACCTCGGGGATGCCGGCCACCGCCGTATAGCGCGAAAAATTCTTCTCGATGGCATCGATCGCCGCGTCCTTAATGTGCTGCGGCGTGTTGAAGTGCGGCTCGCCCGCGCCGAAGTTGGCCAGGTCGATCCCCGCCGCCGTCATCTTCAGCGCCTCCGCTGTAATCGCCATGGTCGCTGAAACTTCAATCCGGTTGATCCGGTCCGTCAATACCTTGGTCATGGTTGTGCTCATACTTCCAGTCTCGCAGATTTACCCAGCGAGATAAAGTGATCTTGGGGCAGCTTGTGATGGATCAGCTTGAAGCCGGGGGAGAATGGAGTTATTTATAACGGCGTTTTCGGGGAGCAATGATGAGAATGGAGCGTAAGCGGACCGCAGTGAATGGTTTGCAACCCTCAATGGAATCCAGTAGTGGACTTCTTTGGCTTGGCCGAGGCTCGCAAGACGCGCCATTTTGTCCGGCCTATGCCGTACCGTCTCCCCGTCAACGTGATCGATTCGATATTCTCGGTCGTGCGACACATCCTGTCGCAGCCTCGTTGCACAATTGAGAAATCACATCACGGGTAGGGAGTTATCGTGAATCGTCGCAGATTTCTGTATTGCCTGTCTTCCGTCGCATCTGTTGGTCTGGCAACTCCGAGAGTTTCCCCACTGAAACGCAATCATGAGTCTTCCGCCAGATGTTCCAAGCGCGACGCGCAGGCTCCCTTGAATGAACAACCCCGCGTCGGAGTTGTGGGCGTCGTAGGGGTGGGCGTGTACTTCCTGGATCGGGTCGTCCAAGATCTCAACTTCCCGTGCAAGACAATTGCTGTAGAGACCAACATGGGTCGCCTTCGCTGGTGTCATGCTCAGGACTCCATCTTGATAGACGACCATGGCCCGATTCCGGAAACATTCAACGATACGCGACACATGTTGCACGACTGGAGATCGGAGTTCGCAAAGTTGGTGTCCAGCCTGGATGTGGCATTCATTCTGACGGGCCTGAATGGAATACGCGGAAAGGGAGTAACCTCCGTTGTGGCCGAAGCGCTCGGTCAATTGGGCGTCGTCACTATGGCCGTATTGCCCGGCCGCCGGGAAGCCGAAGCTGTTAGATCGCTGGGCAGGCAGGTTGACGGCGTATTTGAGATTCCGTATGAACCATTCTGGGATCAGGCCCGCACGCCTCAAGGCTGGCAGAAGCTCCTTGCTACGGAAGTCGCGAAGGTGCTCCGTTCCGCGTCGTTTTCACTTGCGCGGGGAAGTTTTGAACGGACTGATGTAGAGAAAACATTGCCAATGATGAAGATACCGACGCCCTAAGGAATAGAATGGGAACAATCTCCATGAAAGGTGCAAGACTCTATCTCAACACCTTCGAGGATGAGAGTCTCCGCTCTGACTACAGGCTTACGATCCTGGCGCCTTGCTGAGTGTGAAGTACGGGAGAAATAATGACTGTCGATCAAGCTGCATACAGACAAAATGTTGAGAAAATACGCCAAATCGCAGAGGAAATGGATGGAGATCTACTTGGTCGGGAGGGGTGGGTACTCTACAGTTCATACACAACGCTGTCGCGCGGCGACTACTATTTCCTCGGCGTAAATCCGGCTGGATCCGAAGAAGATCATCCGAAAACAGTTCGATATTCCTTGGAGCAGCTGGTCGCATGCACCAAGGACGCTGACAAGAATCAATATCTCGACATAAGCTGGTACGACGACCCAGAGGACAAAAGGCGTCGTCCATTGCAGGAAAGATTTAGATTTCTTTTCGCGGATGCGCTCGGAGTGAATCCTCGTTCCGTCTGTGCATCGAATCTGATCTTCAAGAGCAGCAAAAAAGCAGAAGACGCGGAGGGATACCCCATGGCGAAGAAATGCTGGTCGTTTCATGAGACCATCATCCGAGAAATCGTCAAGCCGCGAGTGATCATTACACATGGCAGCCTGCCGTTCGATTTCATCAGCGACAAGCTCGGAGGAAAGCTTCTAGAAAAACCGCGGCTTTGCAATTGGGCAAACTGGACATGGAGATGTTCGAGACTTGAACAAACAGGTCAGAAGCTCGTTGGCCTGCCCCATCTGAGCATATACGACATCGCAAGCCAAAGCCGTGCAGATATTGTTCGAGAGATTGTGAAGCAAATTCTATCGGACTGACCTCTGGTCGTTTGATCTGACATTCTGAAACAAGTATGCCTAAACGTCCGAACTCGCTAGAGACTTTGCAGATTGGCTTGGAGCTGCTTCGGCGAATTCCCAAAGGGCGAACCGTCACGGCTCCGCAACTTCGACAGCAGCTTGCAGAGGCTGGCATCGATCGGAACGTCCGAACCATAGAGCGGCAACTTGAAGCGCTCTCAGGACGTTTTGAAATTGATCGCGACGAATCCAGCAAGCCCTACCGTTACAGTTGGAGAACTTCGGCTAGAGGAATTACCCTGCCCACCCTGACGGCCCAGGAATGCCTTTTGCTCACGTTGGCCGAACAGCAGTTGAAGCAGTTGCTGCCACCACGTCTGATGAAGTCAATGGCGGCATTCTTCTCTCAGGCCAAGAACCAACTAAACGAACAGCCCACAGCCCGGCAGGAACGCGAGTGGCTGAAGAAGGTTCGGGTTGTCAGTACCAGCCAACCGCTGCTCCCTCCCAAGGTGGACGAGCAGGTCTTTGAACAGGTCTGCAACGCGCTGTATGGTGACCAGTGGTTGGCAGTCGAGTATCTAAACGCCGCGGGCGAGGAAAAGAAAAGCCGTGTCATGCCGTTGGGGTTGGTACAGCAGGGGCCTCGTTTGTATCTCGTCTGCCGCTTCGAGGGCTATGAGAATGAACGCAACCTGGCCCTGCATCGTATAAAGTCCGCCAAGGCATCTGCCTTCACTTTCAAACGACCGCCTGAGTTCGATTTGAAACAGTACGACGACAACGGTCGATTTGGCTTTGGCAATGGTGAATTGATCAAGCTCAACTTCTGGATCGAAAAGGACTATGGACTTCATCTGCTGGAATCGCCGCTCTCCGAGGATCAGCAAGTTTGCGAGGGGAAAAAACACTACAGAATCCATGCAACGGTTGTTGACTCGGCAATGCTCGATTGGTGGCTTCGCGGCTTTGGGAAGGCTGTGAGCAGGATTTCCAAAACCAGGCTTGGAGCTAAACGACTTAACCGCTCCCTGGCTAATTGACACACTACCGGGTAGCCCGTAAAACAGCCAGTCCCTGACTCCACACCTCGCTCACATGCCCCGCCTTCGCCGCTTACACAATCCGGCCGTCGCGGATATGCACCTTGCGGCTGGCGTAGGACGCAGCCTCCGGGTCGTGCGTGATCATCAGGATGGTCTGCCCCGTGCGCTCGTTCAGGTCCTTCATCACCTTCAGCACGGCGGTTGAGTTCTGGCTGTCCAAATTGCCGGTCGGCTCGTCGGCCAGCAGGATGGCCGGATGGTTCACAATCCCGCGCGCAATCGCCACCCGCTGCTGCTGCCCGCCACTGAGGGCCCGCGGCTTGTGCTTCAGCCGGTCGTCGATCCCCAGCAGCTTCAGCACCTCCTCGAACTGCGGCGTAAACTTTGTCGGTCGCCCGCCGATGTACTCCACAATCTTGATGTTGTCCTCCGCCGATAGCGTCGGTAGCAGGTTGTACTTCTGGAAGACGAAGCCCACGGTCGTCTTGCGCAGGTCTGTCCGCTCCCTGTTCGACATGTGGGCCAGGTCTTTGCCGTCGATCACCACCGTCCCCGCGCTGGGCGGCGTCAGTCCTCCCAGGATATGAAACAGTGTCGACTTGCCCGAGCCCGACACGCCAATAATCGCCACAAACTCGCCGCGCGCAATCTCCAGGTCCACGCCGCGCAGAGCATGAACGTCCACCTCGCCCACGTGGTAGACCTTGGTCAGCCCGCGCACCCGAATGATTGGCTCCGTCCCCGTTCGCGCCGGCCTTGCAGCCCCCGTCCTCGCCGCACTCTTATTCATACGAAAGCGCCTCGGTCACATCCTGCTTCACCGCCTTCACGCCGGGAACCACCACCCCCAGCATGGCGCCCACAATCGCGATCCCGCCCGCAATCGGCCACCAGGTGTACACGGTCTCCTGCACCAGGTTCGACGGCAGTTCATGCATCAGCCACTGCGTCCCGTAGGTCAGCGCAATGCCCAGCAGTGTCCCGAAGACCGCCAGCAGCAGCGTCTCGCGCAGCAGAAGGCCCATCACCAGTCCCGACGATCCGCCCACCGCCTTGATGATCCCGATCTCGCGCGTGCGCTCCAACACCGCGGTATACATCGCCAGGAAGACTACGATGAACCCCACGATTACGGCCACGCCAATCACCACTCCAATGAAGTCCTTAAGCATTCCCACATTGCTGATTGAGTACATGGACGCCATCTCTTCCATGGTGTAAATCGGGTAGCCCGGTAGCAGCTTCTTCAAGCTGTCCCTGGTCTGCTCGGCCAGCTTCGGATCGTCCAGCTTTGCGTAGATCACTGTGACATGGCCGGGACTTCCCATGATGGTCTGCAGCGCGGTCAGCTTCACGCAGATGCGCGCCAGTTTGCCGCCCTGCATGATTCCGGAAACCTTCCATTTGTGGTCGATCAGGGTCAGCTCGCTGCCCACCTGCAACTGGTGCTGCCGGGCGTAGTACTCATCCACCACCACATCGTTGTCGTTCACCGGATCGCCGCCGGAAAGATAGCTGAATCCGCCATTCATTTGGTTGAACGAGGTGAAGTCGATCCCCGAAATCGAGTCGAAGCCGGAGAGCCCCTGCACTACTGTTCCCGTCGCCAGCACCACATGCGGCTGCTGCATCATCCACGCAACGTACTTGTCGCTGATGGGCGACGAGCTCAACGCGGCCATCAGCGATGACCCCGGTGGCCGAATAATTATGTCCGCGCCCACGCCCCGCGCCCTCTGTGCCGTCGAGTCCAGCGTGCCATGGCTCACCCCCACCAGGGTCAGGATCATGGTCACTTCTACCGCGATGGCCAGCACACTCAACAGCGTCCGCACCGGCCGGTGGGTTAGGTTCGCGAAGATCAGCTTGTTTAGCACAGTGGTTAAGTCTACCCCACTCTCTTGTACCGGCTCTCGCACCGGCCAAGACGCCCCCTGCAATATGGGTGCGCTTATACTGAACTTGCTCAGACTTTTGCAATTCCCATGAAGAAAAAATTGCGTATAGGCATTCTCTTTGGCGGGCGCTCCGGCGAGCACGAAGTCTCGCTGCTCTCGGCCGCCTCCATCCTGAAGGCCATCGACCGCAAGCGATACGAGGTCGTCCCCATCGCCATCGACAAACAGGGCCGTTGGCTCTGCGGCGAGGCGGCCCAGCGCCTGCTTGGAAGCAACTCACCCTCCACTGCTGCCCCTCTCGGTGAATCCGCATCCGAAGCTGGCATCGAGTTCGCCACGGCAGCCGCCGTCCTGCGTAGCGGCGAGCAGCTCCACATCCCGCCACTGCCCCTGCATCCGCTGCGCCGCGCCACGGACCTCCTGGAACGAAGCACCGGCGCCGAACTGGCGCAGCCCGGCAACCCGCTTACATCATTCGACGTCATCTTCCCCGTCCTGCACGGCACCTTTGGCGAGGACGGAACCATCCAGGGTCTCTTCGAGCTGGCCGACATCGCCTATGTCGGCTCCGGTGTTCTCGGCTCGTCAGCCTCCATGGACAAGGACGCCATGAAGCGTCTCTTCGCCGCCGCCGGCCTGCCCCAGACACCGCACGTCACCCTGCTGCGCAGCCAGTGGCGTACCGAGCCAAAATGCGTCACCCGGCTTATCGAAAAGTCGCTGCGCTATCCGTTCTTCGTCAAGCCCGCCAACCTCGGCTCCTCGGTGGGCATCAGCAAGGTCCATGATTGCAGCGAGCTGGCCGCGGCCCTCGACCTCGCCTCCTCCTTCGACCGCAAGCTCATCGTCGAGCAGGGCGTCGGCGGCCCCGGCGTCAAGCCGCGCGAGTTCGAGGTCGCAGTCCTGGGCAACGACGAGCCCCAGGCCTCTGTGGCCGGCGAGATCGTCCCCAACAAGGAGTTTTACGACTACGACTCCAAGTACGCCGACTCGCCCGAAGACCCCTCCATCCCCATCATTCCCGCCAAACTCACCGCCGCCGAATCGAAGCAGGTCCGCGCCATGGCGCTGGCCGCCTTCCGCGCCTGCGACTGCGCCGGCCTTGCCCGCGTCGACTTCCTGATGGAACCGGCACGCGACGTTAAGGGACGCAAAATCAAGAAGCCGCGCATCTATTTGAGCGAAATTAACACCATGCCCGGATTCACCAGTATCTCCATGTACCCCAAGCTCTGGCAGGCCAGCGGCATCCCCTACAGCAAGCTCATCGACCGCCTCATCGCGCTCGCCCTGGAGCGGCACCGCGAGAAACAGCAGACGCAATTCACCAGGAACTGACTCGGCCTCGCAAGCTGGGCGAACAAGTTCTAAGATCAAAGAGCGGACAAGTGGGTCCATTCAAACCGGTCCGGAGGGGTCACCTTGATCAAGAAAGTCATCTTCACGTTTTTGCAGCTGGTCCTGCAATTTTTTCTCTTCTTTGTCGCGTTCTTCGCAGGCATCTTTTTACCTCTATTTCGGGTCCCTTCGATGATCACGAGATGGGCGAACGGGACGCGCGGCTTCCAGTGGGACGGCGTTGTCCTGATGCTCGCGCTGCTTGCCTTGATTCTGCTAATTGAAGCTCTGTGCAAGCGATTCCGCAGCGCAGCCCCGTGGTCGGCGCTGGCCTTCTTGCTGGCCCTCATCGCAGGTCTGGTCAAGGGATTCGGCTCGATGTCCTTCGATCAGTAGTGTGGTTGCGGTGGAGCAGAGGGATGCACCCATTCCATCTCGCCCACCTCTCGTTTGCTAGACTGTAGCTTGTTGTCCCTGCCGACAGAGGTCCCAGAGCTATCGCCGCCGGGCAGTTGGGACGATCAATCCGTTATGCCACGACATAGACAAAGGCACTTTCATTGCGCCCCGGTCTCGAATCCGGACATCCAATCCGTATATTGCAGCACTTGCAGTTTTTAAATGAAAGGACGCTTCTTCCATGAGCCTGCCGACCACCCCTTCCCGCGCACTCGATGTTGACAGCCCCGACCTGACCACGCGCCGGATCGCGTATTTTTCCATGGAGATCGCTCTTTCTACGGCGCTGCCAACCTACTCCGGCGGACTTGGAATGCTGGCCGGCGACACCCTTCGTTCCGCCGCGGACATGGCCGCGCCAATGGTCGCCGTCTCCCTGGTGCATCGCCGCGGCTACTTCCGCCAGCACTTGGACGCGGTCGGCCAGCAGACGGAGTCCGATGTCCCCTGGTCGCCCGAAACCACCCTCCCCAGCGCAGAGCAGGTAGTCACCCTCTCCATGCAGGGGCGCGAGATCAAGGTCTGCGCGTGGCGCTTCAATGTGGTGGGCGCCGCAGGACACATTATCCCGGTCTTTCTACTGGACACAGACGTGGAGGGCAACGACCCCTACGACCGGCGCCTCACAGACCACCTCTATGGCGGTGACACCTACTACCGACTCTGCCAGGAGACGGTGCTCGGCCTGGGCGGCGTGGCCATGCTGCGCGCGCTCGGCGTGGAGCCAGAGGTTTACCACATGAACGAAGGCCACGCCGCGCTGCTAGGCATCGGCCTGCTGGAGGAACGTCTCGGCGCCGCATCGCTGGACCAGGCCACCGAGGACGACGTCGCCGCCATCGCACAACTCTGCGTCTTCACCACCCATACCCCGGTGCCCGCGGGACACGACCAGTTTGGCATCGACCAGATGTACGCCGTGCTCGGCGTCGAACGCGGCAAGGCCCTTGAACGCTTCGGTGGGCTGCACAATGCGCTGCTCAACATGACCTATCTCGCCCTGAGCTTCTCGCGCTATGTCAACGGCGTCTCCATGGAACACGGCAAGGTCTCGCAGGCGATGTTCCCCGCCTGCCGCGTCCACTCCATCACCAACGGAGTTCATGCCGCAACCTGGATCTCCGACCCCTTGCAGGCGCTGCTCGACGCAGATATCCCCGAGTGGAGGCGCGACAACCAGTACTTCCGCTCCATCTACGGAGTCTCCCTGACCAAGATCGCCAACTGCCACGCCAAGAGCAAGCAGCGACTGCTGGATGAGGTGGCCCAACGCACCGGCAAACAGTTCAACCCCAATGTCCTGACCATCGGCTTTGCCCGACGCGTGGCAACTTACAAGCGTGCCAGCCTGCTCTTCTCCGATCCCAAGCGCCTGGCCAAGATCGCCAAGAAGATCGGTGGCATACAAATCCTCTTCGCCGGCAAGGCACACCCCGCCGATGCCGAGGGCAAGGGACTGATCCGCGATGTCTTCACCGCTGCCGCCAGTCTCAAGGTGGACAGCGTCAACATGCTCTACCTGGAGAACTACGACTGGGAGCTGGGCGCGCTGCTCACCCAGGGGGTCGACCTGTGGGTCAACACGCCGCGCCGCCCCTATGAGGCTTCCGGGACCTCCGGGATGAAGGCCGCGCTGAACGGCGTGCCCAGCCTCAGCGTGCTCGATGGATGGTGGATCGAGGGCTGCGCCGAGAACCTCACCGGGTGGGCGATCGAAAGGGCCGACACCGAGGAGGGCGAGGCAACAAGCCTTTACGACAAGCTGGAGAACCTGATTGCGCCCCTCTACCAGAGGCCAAACGCCTGGGCGCGCATGCAGCAGCACTGCATCGGAATCAATGGAACCTTCTTCAACACCCACCGCATGCTGGCCCAGTACTACTCCAACGCCTACTTCCCGCAGATCTCGCCCGAGGAAGCCATCCCCATCGAGGCCGACATGCTGTCAGCCGCCGCCAAGTTATCCGCCGGCATGCGCTCCAAAAAACCATCGTCCGGCAAGAACGAGACGAATTCCTCGCTCGAAGAAACTGCCATCGCCTAGCAGATTCTAAGTTAGCCCTGATTGACAACCAACAACCAGCAGCCGACAACCTTCTTCTAACGCAACTCGGTGTGGATGACACGCACCTCGGGCATCTGCTGGTTCCAGTTCTCCGGCACCGTCTCGAAGATCAGGCGGAACTCGCGGTCGTCGTCCGGCTTCAGCGGCGCCGCGCTCACCGGTTCGATGTCGATGTACGGCTCCTTCATGCGGATCAGTGTCAGCGGGACAGTATCGATCTGCGGGGCGAGATCCACATCGTTCTGAAACACCACCTGCACGGTAACTGAGGTAATAGTGCGGTTGCCGGTGTTGCCGATGTGGCCATCCAGATAGGTCTGCTTGCCGCCGGTCAGGTTCGCCGACTCGCTCATCGCGAACTGGCTCAGCGGCAGACAGGCTGCGTAAGCGTCTGCGGGCTGCAGCGTGATGGGCACGGCCACCGGCTTCTTCCGTCCGGCAAGCACAAGTGCTCCAACCATCACAACCACAATCAGCGCAGCCACCCCCCACGCCGCCAGCGGAAGTCCCTCGCGCTCCTCTGGGTCCGGGGTAAAGATCGGCACAACATTGCCCTGCTCGTCCTGCCCGCCGCTACGGGAATCTTCCAGTTCGCTCATAAGCCGAGATTCTATACCCCACGACGGGGTCAGCAACATATCCCCCAAAAAGGTCGCCCAATGACCCAAAAGGAGGATGTCCACTCACTTAAGTACCAGACTATGGTGATAGCGTCGTTAGCCCCAGGACAGGGCCGGAAAAGGGGCGCGTCGAACGCAGATCAAATGAGATCGAAGCAATGTCGCGCGTATGTCGGCGCGGCAAAGGGAGTTCTCTACCATGACTGCCAATCCCGCAAACTACCCCGCAACAGTCACTTCTAGGGTCCCATACCACCAGTATCTTGACCCGGTGCGCGCTCGAGTGACCGCCAGCCATCAGCTCACCAATGACCAGATGATTCAAGCATATGAGGCGGCGCATCACGCAGCCGATGATGTGCATCTGCCGCCCGGCGCCCGCGGAAGCGGCCCCTGCGGTCCCCACCCAGGCGATGTCCTCTATTGGATCACGTGCCTCGGCGGTGCGTGCCTGCTTCTGATCGAAGTAACGAACTAATCGGCTCAGATAACCTGTTTACACAAAGCTGGCACGCTTCACGCTCTGCCGGAAGTCCTTGCCATGCATCTCTACAGCCACGCACATCTCCTGCAGCCGTGACCTCATCCGTTCGCCGATGCGATCGCCCAGCGTCTCTCCGCTCATGGCCCGCTCAGCGTCCTCCTGCTCGGCGCTCTTCTTACCCGTCCGGCGGACGGGCGTCGCCCCTAGTGCCTCGGTGTTGGGATAATTCGTGGTGATAATCGTCGTACGCCGGTCGTTATAGCGGCTGTTCAGGATGTGCGCCACAGTGTCCCATACCCAGTCGCTCGGCTTGGATGCGCCCAGCTCGTCCAGCACCAGCACCTCGGCCTCGAAGACCGGTCGCAGCACCTCCAGTTCGGTTGCCGCAACGGTCTGGTTGTAGCTGTTTTGCACCTCCTTCAACAGCTCCCGATAGTCGTAAAAAAGGCCGTGCGCGCCACGTTCCTGCACCAGCTCCCTAAGAATGCCGACCGCGACATGGGTCTTACCCACGCCCACTGGTCCAACCAGCAACAATCCCTTGCCCTCAGTCTCCACCGGGTAGCCCTTCACGAATCCGCGCGCCCGCACCAGCGCGGTCTGCAAACTCCTGTGCGCGCCCGGATAGTCAGTGTCGAAGTTCTCCAGCGTGCAGTTCTCATAGCGTCGCGGAATCTTCGCCTGCTCCAGCATCTTGGCAGCGCGCCGCGCCACGCGGCACTCGCAGGGCCGCGCCACCTGCCGTCCATCCTCCTGCATAATGCGCAGCCCCGACCCCTCGCACAAACTGCAAATCTCTTCCATCGCCCGCAACCCCGTCCCTCTCAGTATCGCAGCACCGGCCCCTCGCCGCCGCACCGGAATCGAACTGCGCAGTGTGGGAATCCAAGACTAAAAGAGGAAAGAGAGCCCTGATAATCCGGTGCCGCAAACAATGGGGATTTGATGCCAGCAAGCCTTATTGCAGCTACAGGGAGGGCCGAGACGTGGAGATAAACCTCCCCCGCCGAACCACGCCGGCAAAGCAGAGCAAACTTGTACAGAGTAGGGCGATGCTGGAGGGCTCTGGAGTGGTTGTCGTGGAACTCTCGAGAGTGAGGTCCCCCTCGTTCATAAAGTAACCGGAAACGCCAAGCGATTGGGAGGAATCAGTATCAAGCGAGACGTAGGAAGCAGCGCCGTAGTAAGGATTCATGAAAGAAAAACTGTACAGTGGTCCTCCGGTATAGCCGACCAGAGTGGAGGTGTCCAGTCCTAGAGTCAAACTGGGAAGGGTGGAATCGGAAGAAGGAGTAATCATCACAATTCCAAATACATCATTTGGATCCAGAGGTTCAGGCCCTGTAAATGTTGAACTTACATCGGTCCATGTCATGTTGAGTGGTGAGCCTACTGTCAGATCGGCTAAGAGGACTGTCCCGTTGGTGACATCCATGTTGATCGTTCCGGAGAGAATGGCTCCATCGGTGAATGTACCGCTTGCTGTGAAGTCGTTGATCGTATCCGCGTGAGCTGTAAGAGAGGTCGTAACCAGAGCGGCGGCCACCGCAAAGAGTCGTAGGCGCATGAAAACTCCCGAATTGTACAGTGAGGGCAGTATATTCCAACTTCGTAGGCGCAACAGCTTTATTTGCAACCCATCACTCTCCGCCGGGCAAATCCGCACAACCGCACGCCCTGCATCGAAATTGCCGCATGGGGGAATACAAGGTAAAATGGGCTCAGTTAGCCATCGTGCCCTCCAGTCTTTGCAGCAGCGACCGGGGCTCTGTGGGCGGCGCGTCAGGCCAATCGATGTCACGGTGAATCCACCCGTTGCAAGCGAACCGCGAGCCGGCAGGCAACATCCGAGACAAGAGAGAGAGAACCATGCCCAAAGAAGGAATTCACCCGAAGTACGAAACCATCCACGTCAAGTGCGCCTGCGGCAACGCCTTCGAGACCCGTTCCACGCACAAGGGCGAGTTGGTGGTCGAAATCTGCTCCGCCTGCCACCCCTTCTTCACCGGCAAGCAGAAGCTGGTGGACACCGCCGGCCGCGTCGAGCGCTTCCGCCGCAAGGTGGCCAACGCCGACGCCGGCAAAGCCGAAGCAGCAGCCAAAGCATCCGCAGCCAAAGCCGACACAACCAAGGCCGCTGCAACCAAATAGCCTCAACCGTAACCGCATGTCGGGCCTCCGCCAGCGCGGGGGCCTTTCCACTTAACCGTTAGACTGGACTTGTATGAAGAAACGCTACACCCTCGAGCAGAAGAAGTGGGACTCGCCCGCCGAGCACGCGATGCCCGAGCACAGCCGCGTCCCCGCCAGCTTCACCATCGGCAATGTGCGCATCGCGCCGGCCACCGTCCTCGCTCCCATGGCCGGTGTCACCGACACCGTCTTCCGACGCTTCATCCGCAACGCCAGCCAGTTCTCCCCAGCTACCGAATCGGGTGCCCCACGTCTCGATTCTGAGACGTGGGTTCCAGACATCACCGCCGAAACCACCAACCAGCAGTCCGGCTGCGGCCTCATCATGACGGAGTTCACCTCCGCCGACGGCCTCGCCCGCACCCGCGAGTCCAAGCGCAAGCGCTACCTCACCTTCTACGACGACGAACACCCCATCTCGGCGCAGCTCTTCGGCTCCAACCCCGCCACGCTCGCCGACTCCGCCCGCATCGTCCAGGACTGCGGCTTCGATCTGGTCGATCTCAACCTCGGCTGCCCGGCCAAGCGCGTCGTCAGTTGCAATGGAGGCTCCGGCCTGCTGCGCGACCTTCCCCTCATCGAGCGCATCTTCCGCGCCGTCCGCGCCACCGTCTCCATCCCCTTCACCGTCAAGTTCCGCATGGGATGGAGCGATGCGGAGATCGTCTGCGTCCAGCTTGCGCGGCTCGCCGAGGACTGCGGCCTCAACGCCGTCGCCCTGCACGCCCGCACCCGCGAGGACGGCTACACCGGCCAGGCCCGCTGGGAGTACATCGCCGCCGTCAAGGACGCCGTGCGCATCCCCGTCATCGGCAACGGCGATATCCGCACTCCCGAGGACGCCGCCGCCATGATCCATGCCACCCACTGCGATGCCATCATGATCGGCCGCGGCGCGCCCGCCAATCCCTGGATCTTCCGCCAAATCGCGCAGTACACGGCCAGCAAGGAGGCCACCGGCGTCGGCGCCTACGACATCCCGACAGATACAGACCGTTACCGCATGGTCCGCACCTACTTCCAGATGCTGGTCGATGAGATCGCCCTTGAAGAGGCCGCCGAAGCCGCGCGCGCCGCAGCCATCCTCGCCTCCGGACAGATTGCGCGCGACATGCGCCAGCGTGACTGCGTGGGCAAGATGAAGCAGTTCGCCGCCTGGTTCACCCACGGCATCCCCAACGGCGCCCACCTGCGCAAATCCATCTTCGAGGCCCGCTCCGGCCCCGCCGTCCTCACCGCCGTCGAATCCTTCTTCGCCAATCGCATCAGCCAGCCAGCCGTCCCGGCACTGAGCCCTTGGTCGAATCCATGAGCCTTGAAACCCTCGCCGCCGGTTGCGATTAACCCATCTTCCGCATGACGGCATCCTCGAATCTTGCGCGACTGCCAATTGACCAATCACCTTCTCCACTCCTACAGTTGCTTCCCATGAAACCATTCTTCCGTCTGCTGTGCCTGCTTGCGCTCGCACTCCCACTCTTCGACTTCGTAACTCCGCTCTTTGCCCAACTGCCCGCGCGTCCCGCCATCACCGGCATTGCTTTTGCGCGTTTCTACACCACCGATCCAGCCGGCGCGCAGAAGTTCTATGGCGACACCCTCGGCTTTGAACGCAAGCAGGTCGACGGCAAGTGGCTCTACCCCGTCAACAACTCGCAGTGGATTGAGGTCCTCACCACGCCTCCGCCGCAACCCAACATCCGCCTGGACGCGGTCGCATTCACCACGCGCGATGCCGCTGGACTACAGCGCTACCTCCAGACCCACGGCGTCAAACCGGAAATCCCGCTGGCTAATGGGCAGTTTGCTGTACGCGATCCTGAAGGCAACCTCGTCGTCTTCGTCCAGACCGGCTCCGAGAAGCCCGTCGCTTCCGCCGCCATCTCGCCCAACGCCACCAGCACCCGCATCATCCACGTCGGCTTCATGGTCCATGATCGCGCCAAGGAGGACGCCTTCTGGCAAACCATCCTCGGCTTCCGACCTTACTGGCACGGCGGCCGCAACCCCGCTGTCACCGACTGGGTCGCCCTGCAGGTGCCCAATGGCTCTGACTGGATCGAGTACATGCTCAATCCCTCGCCCACTCCCAGTCTCTCCCAGTCCGGCATGTCGGACCACTTCTCCCTCGGCGTAACCCACATGCAGGACGCCGTCGCCGCGTTGGCGCGCAATCACTGCGAAGGCGCCAACTGCAGCAAGACCCAGATGGGGCTCGATGGCAAGGTGCAACTCAATCTCTTCGATCCGGATAAGACACGCGTCGAATTCATGGAATTCGTCCCCACCCAGCAGCCCTGCTGTTCTCCGTTCACAGGAGCGCATCCAACCGTGGTCGAAGATAAGTAGGGCGCCGCGCATAGCGTCAGCAACCAGGGATCGAGCCGCACGCCATACCTCACCCGCGCGCAGCACTTCTACTCCCCGCTGCGCTTACGCCAAACCACCTTCACCTGCTTTCGCCAGCGCTCGTCGAGCGCCACCAAGACCCACTCCACCCGCGGCGACAGGTAGCGCAGCACCACATCGGTCGCGGGATGCACGCGCAACGCCGGCGCCACAAGATAAAGCCGCGGATCGCCCTCCGCCAGCCGCACCCCGCCGAAGTAGCCATGCCGCTGAAACTCCCCCAGTCCGCTCGCCGCATCGGGGTTCTGCTGGTGATGCCAACGCACGCGCACCCAGTAGTCCAGCCCCTGCAGCGCCAGGTGCAGGTCCTCATCCGCCTTCAGCTCGATCACCGCCAACCGTCCATCCCGATCCACCGAGAGCAGATCCAGCATGCCGCGGTCTGACGCCGCGAACGCCGGAACCTGCGTGTACACATGCGCCCTATCCAGATGCGCATCGATCAGCGAGATGTCTCTGCGCAACTCGCTCTCCAGCCACCGCTCCGGCTGCATGCGATACAGCGCGTCCCGCTTGTCACCGCTCTCGCTTCGCCGCTCAAACAGCCGCGCTACCAGCTCACGCAGCTCGCCTGCATTCTCGTCCGTCAGCGGAGTCTCGTTCACGCCCGCGCCAAACGTAAGCTCCTGCACGCGTTTGAAGCTCTGGCCCGCGTAGCCCATGCGCACTCGCGCAAACTCCATCCCATGCAGCAGGAAGGCCATCTCCGCGCCGCCGCGAATCCTCTGCTCCACCACCGCGCGCATCGCCTCGGGCACAAGCGCCATCACCCGCGCGGCCGACTCGGCGAATCGTTCCTGCGCAGCCTCCTCATTCGCCGCGTGGACCAGCCGCGTCTTCAGGTTGCCGTGGTCCGCCGTGTCCTTCTGCTCCAACTCCTCCGTCTTCTCGTCGAACTCCCACAGCTCCCACTGCGCCGCGTCCGCGTTCATCCAGGGAAGCCGCGATGCGGTCAGCGTCCCCATTCCCTTGGGCACAATGATCCGCAACCCGCGATACAGTCTGCGCCCGCCCGCATTCTCTCGGCAGTGTGCCAGCCACAACACGCCAAGCGTCAGAATCCCATCGACGGTCGCCTGCGTCTCCTCCGCATTCACCGCGATCACCGCCCATGCCTGCTGCCCATGCACCAGCGATCCGCGCGCATAGGCCGGCCCAAAGCTCTTTTCCAGGTCCATCGCGGTGCAAAATCCCTCCGCCGTCCACTCGCCCCACGCATCGCCCGAGCCGCGCAGCATCACCCGCTCCAGCGTCTTCAGATAGCGCACTCGTGTAGCCTCGCGCGTCGAAGGCGTGCGCCGGTCGCGGTCGGCCAGCAACTCCAGCGAGCAGGGCCTCGTCTGCCCAAAGCGCTGCGTCGTCAGCCGCAGCATCCGATCGCGCAGCGCGCCGCGTTCAACCGCCGCGCTCACCCGGCGGACAATATTCCGCTCCTCGCTCCACAGTTGCAGGGTGCATCGTCCATGCTCGGTGGCAAGCGAGTACTTCGCCGAGCGCATGTCGAAGAGCACCTTGCCATCCTCCATTACGATGGCCTTGGGGTGGTTGGCGAGGAACTCCTCTAGCGCCGCCGCAATCTGCGCGACGGTCTGCTGCGATTCGACGGGGGAGGTTCCTGGCCGTGTCATGTGCAGCAAAGT
Organism: uncultured Acidobacteriaceae bacterium; assembly: GCA_963834805.1. Classification (GTDB taxonomy): domain Bacteria; phylum Acidobacteriota; class Terriglobia; order Terriglobales; family Acidobacteriaceae; genus Edaphobacter. Next base: position 7,760 of record CAWIDB010000007.1, on the reverse strand, counting down.
CTAACAAAGACCTTGCTGCAATTCTTCACTTCCAGCCTTTTTTCTTGCGCAAGTGGGTAATGTGCGCCACATGGTGACGCGAGTGCCACGCATACAGCAGCGTCGCCCCCTCCACCGTCATCGGCCCCATCTTGGCATGATTGAATCCGCGCTGCCACTCGTCCGCGGTCAGCGACTCCAGCACTCGCACCCAGCGCGCGTGCAGCCCCTCGATAATGTCCAGCGACAGCCCAACCGGCGCCGTCGCCGAATCCACCAGCAGCGCCCACCCCTTCTCGTCGTACGGCGACACCGTCGGCCACTCCTCGGTCAGTGCCCGCCGCAGGCGCACAAACGCATTCATGTGGCTGTCGGCCACATGATGCACCACCTGCCGCACCGTCCAACCGCCCTCCCGATAGGGCGTATCGAGCTGGCTCTCGTCCAGCCCTTCGACGGCATCGCGCAGATGGCAAGGCAGCCCCTCCAGCGTCGCAATCGCGTCGATTCTTTCAGCGGCTGCTACGTTGCCGGGGCTGGCATAAGGTCCAATGGGGAATCGCGGGTCAATGGTCTGCCATTCAAGGTTTGTGCTCATGGCTTGCTAAGGTAGCACAAGCCCAGCTCGCTTGCCCAGAGTCTTGGCGTACCCTAAGATTTGACAGACCCGGCGGGCACTCCGCCTGGTCCCTTCTCGCCCCTGGAGTTCCTTTGCGCCTCATCTTCGTCACCGCCGCCCTCGCCGCAGCCGCGTTTGCCGCAACCCCCGTCCGCGCCCAGCAGCCGTCCGTTCCAGATCAGTCTCTCGACTCGGCCCGCGCCTACCTCGGCTTCGACCGCGATCTATACCCCGGTGACGCAGCCCTCCCCGAGCTGCGTAAGCTCTTCTCCTTCACCGGATACTGGCTCACCAACCCGCCCCACGAGACCCGGAACACCTGGCTCGGCAAGCGCGACCAACTGCTGCGCGCGGGCTTCGGCTTCCTCATCGTCGCCAATGGCCGTCTCGACACGGAGCTGGTCCGTGCAGCCAAAAATGGCAAATCCCCCGCCGCGCTCGGCCGCCAGGACGCCATCGCCGCCACCGCAGCAGCCCGGCGCGAGGGCTTTCCCGCCGGAGCCATTCTCTTCCTCGACCAGGAGGAGGGCGGTCGCCTGCTCCCCGAGCAGGCCGAGTACTTGCTCGCCTGGACCGAGGCCGTCGCCCAATCCGCCTTCCTCCCCGGCGTCTATGCTAGCGGCCAGCCCGTCGCCGATGGCCGTGGCCCCAACGGCAAGCCCGTCACCATTACGACGATTGAAGACATTCGCGTCCGTGTCGCCGCCGGCCACCTGCACCCCATCGCCTTCTGGGTCGCCCAGGATGCCTGCCCACCCGCGCCCGGTTGCGTCTTGCAACCGCCTCCGCCCAGTCTCAGCGGTACCCTGGATGCTACAGCCTGGCAGTTCGCTCAATCTCCACGCCGCAAATCCATTACCCTGGCCTGCGCCCGCACTTACGCATCCGACGGCAACTGCGACACCCCTGCTCCCGCTCGCTTCGATGTCGATTTGACCTCCGCCGCTACCCCCGACCCCTCCCACGGCCGTTGAGGCTGAAAACCGGTTCCCGGCAAATCCCCTTCAGGCCGCATCGCCCCATTGCATTGCCGCCTGGGGTCTCACTTCGTCCTTCTCTCTCTGCCCCACATCGAACCGGGCCACCATGTTCTGCAGTCCAAGCGCCAGGTCCAGGAGTTCTTCGCAGGTGCGGGCCGAGAGCCGCGATCCATCGGCGGATTCTATGGCATGATCGCTGATCTGGCTCATGCTGACGGTCACCTGCTCGGTCGCGGCCGCCTGTTGTGTTGCCGAGCAGGCGATCTGGGCCACCATGGTGCCCACCGTGTCTGCCTCGCGGATGATCCGCTCGATCGACTCGCCCGCCTTGCTGGTTGCCTCCACACCCCGCTCCACATTCGCGGTGCCAACGTGCATCAGATTCACCACGTCCTTGGTTATCGACTGCACGTTCTGAATCACCTCCGAAATCTCTTTGGTCGCACCCGCGGTCCTTTCTGCCAGCCGGCTCACCTCGCCCGCAACCACGGCGAATCCTCGCCCCTGTTCGCCCGCGCGCGCCGCCTCGATCGCCGCATTCAACGCCAGCAGGTTGGTCTGCTCGGCGATCTCTCCAATCACCCCCACAATCCTGCCAATCTCGTCCGAGCGCGCACCCAACTGCTCGATCTTGGCCGCCGATTCACCCACCGACTGGGCAATGCCGCGCATCCGTTGCAGCACGTCCTCCACAATCCTGCCTCCCTCGCGGGCGCTCTCGGCAGCGCTCCTGGCGGAGCCTGCGGCGGTGTTCGAGTGCTGCGAGACCTCGCGCACCGTCGCAGACATCTCCTGCATGGCGGTTGCAATCTGCGCCACCTGCTGCTTCTGGTTCTCCGCGCTGCCGGCGGCCTGTGCCGCCGTCACCGAAATCTCCCTGCTCGATACAGAAACATTCTCCGCGGTCGATGCAATGGACAGGATTACACGGCGTAGTCCGTTCTTCATCTTGTTCAGCCCCACTGCGGCCTTGCCCATCTCGTCGTCGCTCTCCACCTCCATGTCCTCCACCACCAGATTGTTCGACGAGACCGTCTCGATCATATCCGACATTCGGTGAATCGTATGGACGATAGACCGCGCAATCACAAAGGCAATCGTCGTTCCCACCAGCACGCCGGCCATCGCCAGAACCAGCATCAAGGTCTTCGACCTGCTGTCGGTTGTCATCTGCCGGTTCAGCGCGTCCAGCCGCTGATGCAAAAACGCCGCCGTCATATCGCCCATGGCAGCCGTCAACGCGCTGTTTAGCTCTGCCCCATCTTGTTCTTCATATCGTTTGATCGCACCCTCTTTGTCCCCACTGTTGTACCGATTGATCACCTGGTCGTTGCGGAGGAAATAGTTGCTGGCCGCGAGCTCTACCTGTGCGCAAAGTGCGCGGTCCTGTTCCGTGGTAAGCAGCGGTTTAAGATCGTCCATCGTCTGGCGATACTCTGCTTCGTGCTGCTCCAGATGATGCGTCTTCTCGCTTCCCCTGCCCATCAGCACATCGCGCGTGCCGATTCTCACAAGCAGGATGGCCTGTTGCATCGAGCTGATGATGTCCTTCATGGAGGAGAACGACTCCATCTCATGCGCGGTCTTCTCGCTGGTCGCTGCAGAACGGTAGCCCACCAGGCCCATCCCCGCGATGATTGCAAGCAGCGATCCGAATCCGATCGCAATCTTCGGCAATAGACCCACCGCTCTGAGTTTCATCCCAATCATCCTTTGCACCGCACCCCAACGCAGCTTTCCATGCAACCACATCCGCGCGTGGTCGCCGGAGCTTCTACCTGTCCTATCGGCCCGCCGCGCGCACACTTGACCTCCGGAGGGGGCCAATTGCCAGCCGTCCCATGGGTTTCCATCCTGAGTCCACACCGGTAACATTTCTCCTTTCCCGCTCCGGCTCTGGGATAATCGGGGTAGCTCTAGCGGTTTCCGGCCCTTCGTCTGCCCGTGCCAAGGCGTGCGCCACACAGCGCTTCCGGCGCGGATGGAACGCGAAGAACACCCGGGCGCCGCGCTTGTTCCCATGAAACCACTCAGGCTGGTCTCGACTCCAACTCGCAACCGCCGCCTCAACGAGATCCTCGGACTCGTGGTGCTGGTCGCCGCCGGTCTTCTCTTCCTTGCGCTGGCCACCTACACGCCATCCGATCCGTCCGCGGACACCGTAGGCGGATTCGCAGCCGCCACGCGACCTGGCGCCGGACTGGCCGCGCGACTCGCCGCGGGCCCAGCCCACAACTGGACCGGCCTGGTCGGCGCATGGCTGGCCGATCTCCTCCTCCAGACCATCGGCATCGCCGCCTTCTTTCTCCCCATCGTCCTCGGCCGGCTTGGCCTCTGCTGGATGCGCCAGCGTCCCGCGGGCTCCGCGATGGCCCGCTTCCTCGGACTCGGTCTCTGGGTGGTCTTCGCCCCGGCTGCCATCGGCCTGCTTCCGCGCACTCTCTACTGGCGTCATGCGCTGCCCATCGAGGGCGTAACTGGCCGCCTGCTGGCCGACACCATGGTGCATTACCTCAACCTGCCCGGCGCCTCCATCGTCCTCGCCCTGATGGTTCTGATGTCCATCTACCTGGCCACCACCTTCACCTTTCATACCGCCCGCCAGTGGATGGAGGAGCACTTCTCCCTGCTGCACGGCCTCTTCGATCGCCTGCACAACTGGAGCACCCGCCGCGCCCTGGCCCGCGCCGAAAAGCGCGCCCTGCGCCGACAGGCCGCCACACAGAAGGCCGCCAACTCGCCTCTGCCCGCCCTCACTCCGATACAGCCCAACCTGCCGGAACCCTCCCGTGAAGTCTTTACCAGCCGCCGCGAACAGAACCTCGAGCAGGCTGGGCTGGAGCTACAACTCCATCACAAGCGTGTCGAAGATAGCGAAGTTCACTCCACGCTGCTGGGCGGCCTCTTTGGCTGGTTGGGACGCAAGCGCCGCACACCAGCCCCTCCCGCCACGCCGCCCGATGCCGCCGCCGTCCACCCCGAAGAAGCCCCCGCCTCGGTCTGGCAGTCCATGCCGCGCACTCATGTCGATGCACCCCCCGCGACCGCGCTCAGCACCGCAGCAGCCGCCGCCGCGCCCTTCGCCGCCGAGCTGGCCGCCGCCGCCGCCCCGCTCAGCGCCCGCAATGCAGACGAGTCCGCCCGCCTCGAACTTCCCGAACTTCCTCCCGCGCGCCATCCGCAACCGCCCGCCCCCGAACCCGCCGCCGCGCAACCCGCGCCGCTCGCCGCCCGCACTCAGCCGAACTCCATCGCCTTTGGCCGCCGCGCCGATGCCGACCTCAAGCAGGTCGCCATCACCCCCAAGTCCATCCGCGGATACAAGCTTCCCTCCTCGTCGCTCCTCTACCGCTCCGACGAGGTCCCCGTCGTCCGCGAAGAGGCCCTGCGCGCCGAAGCACGCACCCTGGTCCAGAAGTGCGCCGAGTTCGGCGTCAACGGCCAGGTCACGCAGATCAACCCCGGCCCCATCGTCACCACCTTCGAGTTTCATCCAGACGCCGGCGTCAAGTACTCCCGCGTTACCGGCCTGGCCGACGACCTCTGTCTCGCCATGGCCGCAGAATCCATCCTCATCGAGCGCATGCCCGGCAAATCCACCGTCGGCATCCAGGTCCCCAACCATGGCCGTGAGACTATCTGGCTGCGCGACGTAGTCGAGTGCGAGTCGTTCGCGCAATCCAAATCCAAGCTGGCCATCGCCCTCGGCAAGGACATCAATGGCCGCATCGTCACCGCCGATCTCGCCGCCATGCCGCACATCCTCATCGCGGGTTCCACCGGCTCCGGCAAGTCCGTCGCCATCAACGCCATGATCATGTCCGTGCTCTTCAAATCGACACCGGAACAAGTCCGCATGATCCTGGTCGATCCCAAGCGCGTCGAGCTGGGCATGTACGAGGGCATCCCTCACCTCTTCACCCCCATCATCACCGACGCCAAGCTGGCCGCCAACGCCCTGCGCAACGCCGTCCGCGAGATGGAGCGCCGCCTCAAGCTCCTCGCCGCCAACCACGTACGCAACATCGACCAATTCAACAAGCTCTTCGACAACAATTCCGATTACCTCTTCGACGACGTCGATCAGGAGCCGCTGCCCTACATCATCATCATCATCGACGAGCTCGCCGACCTCATGATGCTCGACCGCGCCAACGTCGAAGAGTCCATCACCCGCCTCGCTCAGATGGCCCGCGCCGTCGGCATCCACCTGGTGCTGGCAACCCAACGCCCCTCGGTCGATGTCATCACCGGCCTCATCAAGGCCAACATCCCCACCCGCATCAGCTTCCGCCTGGCCACCAAGGTCGACTCGCGCACCATCATCGACTCCAACGGCGCCGAATCCCTCCTCGGCAAGGGAGACATGCTATACCTTCCCCCCGGCACCAGCCGCGTGCAGCGCGTCCACGCGCCCTTCGTCACCGAAAAGGAGATCTCCGCCGTCACCGCCTTCTGGAAGGAGCAGGGCGAGGCCGAGTACGTCCACGGCTTCCTCGAAGGCCCCAAGGAAGACGACGCCAACGCCGCCGCCAACGGCGAATCCAGCCAGGAGGACGACGACCTCTTCGACGACGCCGTCCGCCTCGTCTTCGAGTTCGGCAAGGCCAGCACCTCGCTGCTGCAGCGCCGTCTGCGCATCGGCTACGGCCGCGCCGCCCACCTCATCGACATGATGGAGCACGACGGCCTGGTCGGCCCCGCCGACGGCTCCAAGCCCCGCGAAATCCTCAAATCCCCCGACTACTACAAAGAAGTCGACGCCGCACTGCGCTAACCGGCCTCGCCGCGCGGGTCACGCGGCTTTTGTGGATGCAGGCTTGCCGGAGTCCCCACCGCCTTTTTCTTTCGGGTTGGGCTGCCCTTTCCCTGTCGTAATCAGGTTGCGGAGACTGTCGTTGATATAAAAGCCCCATGCGCCGGAGCAGCCGTCGTAGCACTCGAAGGTCGGAACCAGGCCGACGTGCGTAAAGCGAACCTCAGTCTTATCGCCCTTCCTGGCGATCTCAAAGACAATGTCCGTGCCATTCCACTCGGTCTTGTCTTTGACAAAGTTGAGCTGGGCATCCGATACATGCCATACGACCTTCTTCCCCGGCACGAATTCGGTGATCTTCTGGGTGGTGCGGTGAACGTCTTTGTAGCGATACGTCCACTCCTCGCCAAGTTTGTCGGTACTGCCGTCGATCTCTCCCGACCACCACGCACGAACATTATTGATGGCGTCGAAGACTTCTTGGGGAGTCTGGTCTACCGCAAAGGTGATGGTGAGACTTTGATCGTTCATCGTTTCTCTCCTCTTGGCAGTTACATCAGTTTGTCGTTTATGCGTTGACGGGCGCTGCTGCGACGAGCGAAGCGAACTGGCGCTCCATCGCCTTGGACGCACCGTTGCGCCAACTCTCCGCCAGGAACTGCGACGCGGGATCTGGGAAGATGTCCTCCTCGCCTTTCTCCACTCCGTCGAAGATGGCTCGCGCAACCGACTCCGGAGAGGCCTTCGGTACGTCGAAACCGCGGGACATATCCGTATCCACGGGGCCGGTCAGGACGGCATGCACCCTCACGCCTTGTCCGGCCAGAAGAGCACGCAGCGATTGTGACAGGGAGAACGCGGCCGCCTTCGAGATTGAGTAGGCCGGAATGATCGGCAGCGCGGCCCAGGCCGCAACCGACAGAATGTTGACGATGGCTCCCCGGGAACGCGTCAGCAACGGCAGGAAAGCCTGGGTCACCTCATAGGTGCCGAAGAGATTGACGGCGAGGTGCCGATCGAGCGCGGCACGATCGCTCAGGTCGTCGAACTGCGCAAAGCCGGCGTTGTTGATGAGGATATCGAGTGATTCGACCCTCTCGACGGCTCCCTGAACTTGTGCAGCGTCGGTCACGTCCAGGGTTAGGGGCGTCACGCGCCCATCCATGTGGGCCAAGGGCTGGCGCGTACCGGCATACACCCGCTTCGCGCCTCTCCTCAAGGCCTCCTCGACCAGCGCCTGTCCTATGCCGCGATTGGCTCCGGTCACCAAAACTGCTTTCTCTGCGATTGTCATAGTTTGTCCTCGGTGATTGGGTCTTTCTGGGCCGGTCATACAGATTTCAAGAATGGATTACGAGTCGTTCCCCGTAGAGCAGCAGATGCCGGCGGAACTCTTCGGTTGCACATATTTCTGGGCCGGGAGCCC
>CAWIDB010000006.1:0-2103992 GCA_963834805.1 uncultured Acidobacteriaceae bacterium | reverse complement strand
TGTGCGTGATCTCAGACAGCGGATTGGTCTGGTCCATGAACTGCGAGAGCTGGCTGGAACCGAAGAACTCGCGGATGGCCGCCATCACAGGCTTGGCGTTGATCAGGTCGTGCGGCATGGCCGTCGACATCTCCTGATACACGCTCATCTTCTCCTTGATGGCCCGCTCCATGCGCACCAGTCCGATGCGGAACTGGTTCTCCATCAGTTCGCCCACGGCGCGCACGCGGCGGTTGCCCAGGTGGTCGATGTCGTCCACCATGCCGATGTTCTTGCGCAGCTTCAGCAGGTAGCGGATCGTTCCGTAGAAGTCCTCCGGCGTCAGGGTGCGCTTGTCCAGGCCGCTGGCGTCCTGGCTTTCGTAGAGCTTGATGTTGAACTTCAGCCGGCCCACGCGCGAGAAGTCGTACTTGCGCTGGTCGAAGAACATGCCCTCGAAAAGCGCGCTGGCGGTGTCCAGCGTGGGCGGATCGCCGGGACGCAGCTTGCGGTAGATCTCGATCAGCGCCTCTTCCGGCTTGCGCACCGAGTCGCGGCGCAGCGTGTTGGTGATAATGTTGCCCACGTCGTCGCGCTCCGGGAAGAATACCTCGAGGGTGGGCACGCCAGCCTGCATGATCTTGTGCAGCTTGTCGGCGGACAGCTCCTGGTTGGCCTCGTACAACAGCTCGCCGGTGGTCATATCCACCACATCCGAAGCCGTCATGGCGCCGTCAAACTCGGTCGCCTCCACCTCCACCGACTCGATCTTGTGCGAACGCAGCAGCTTCAGCGTATGCGGAGAGATTTTGCGCGTGGCCGGGGCAATCTCCTCGCCCTTCACTGTGATGGCAACCGCCGGACGCGTGCCCAGCAGGTTGGTCGAGTGCGCCTCGGGAGCCACCTTCCAGTACAGCTTGCCGTCCTTCACATGGATGGTGTCCACGCTGTAGAAGGTCTTCAGAATCTCCTCGTCGCTGCGCAGTCCCAGCGCGCGCAGGAAGATCGTTCCCAGAAACTTGCGCTTGCGGTCGATGCGCACGTATAGGGTGTTCTTCTGGTCGTACTCGAACTCCACCCAACTGCCGCGGTAGGGGATGATCTTGCCCAGGAAGTATGTGCGGTTGTTGGCCGTCTCGAAGAAGACGCCGGGCGAACGGTGCAGTTGACTCACAATCACCCGCTCCGTCCCGTTCACGATGAAGGTCCCGTTGGCGCTCATCAGCGGGATGTCGCCGAAAAAGACCTCCTGCTCCTTCATGTCGCGTAGGCTCTTGACGCCGGTCTCGGGGTCCTTGTCGTAGACCTTTAGCCGAATGGTCACCTTCAGCGGCGCCGAGTAGGTCATGCCGCGCTCTTCGCACTCCGCCTGGTCGTACTTCAACTGCAGGCCCACCGGGTCGCCGCACTTGGTGCAGAAGTCGGGCGTGTTCTTGTTATAGGTTCCGCAGAAGCTGCACAGCACGTCGCCGGGATGGAAGGGGTCGGTGATCACCATGTGACCGCAGTTGGTGCAGGCCGTGCGCAGGTGGTTCAGTCCCTTCAGATAGCCGCACTTGCACTCCCAGTTGCCGATGGAGTAGTCGACAAACTCCAACTCGCTGACGTTGCGGAAATCGGTGATCGGGAAGACCGAGGTGAACACCGACTGCAGCCCGTTGTCTTCGCGCTCCTGGGGCAGTTTGTCCATCTGCAGAAAGCGCTCGTAGCTGCGCCGCTGCACCTCAATAAGATTGGGGATTTGAATGGAGGTGGAAATCTTCGAAAAATCGAGGCGGCTGCGGACCGCGCGCATTTCGCTGGACATGCTCTGTCTCCTGAAACTTCTGTTCGAGGACTTCCCTGGATCGCTTCCGGCGTTGCCCTTCCGGTTGCGCTCGCTGCTGGAGAACCGTGCCGCCGCTCTCCGTGTTTGATACCGATTGCGCTTATCTAACCTCTCCGCCCTCGATGCGGTCTGGCTCGTGCGCCGGTTGCTGGGTTCGTCTCAATCTGCCAGTCCAGTGAAAATTTTTAACTTTCGCCGAACTGCGGGAACTGCTATAAAGTCCGCGTAAGGATGATTGCAACTGCTTCCGCGGGGAACAGCGGAATACGCAGAAATGCGCTCGCAGGGACAGCACGCCCCGTGAGCGCAAAGATCGACTTGTGCACTATTTCTTTATCTGACTGGATGCCTGCCACCCTTTGAAGCTCGCCTAGCCTCAAGGTTTTGCTGCCGCTTCTGTTCCTGTGTCACTATGCTGTCCGCCGCCAGACTTGCAGAGTGGCCGGCCCCGTAGCCCGCGCTCGCGGGATAGGCCGGAAGAATTGCCGTAGATGCCGAAGCCAGCCTTAGCTGGATGCCAAAGTTGCCCTGTGCCAAAGTTGCCGTAGTATACGAAGTTGCCTGCGATGCCGAAGCATCGGAATGCCGAATTGTGCAAGATTAAACTGCCGAGGTGTCCGGAAGCGCTGTCTGCCTACTAGCACACCAAGGCAGAGGCGGTTCTCCATCGGTAAGGATACCGCGTTCTGCCCCGGCATGCAAGTCGCAGGGGTAACTATTTGATTTCGACGGTCGCGACGCCTTCGAACTTCTTGGCGATAGCGGCCGCATCTTCCTTGGAAATGTTCTCCTTTAGGGCCTTGGGAGCGCCGTCCACCAAGTCCTTGGCTTCCTTCAAGCCCAGCGCCGTAACCTCGCGCACAGCCTTGATGGTGGAAATCTTGTTCGCGCCGGCATCCTTCAGGATTACAGTGAACTCGGTCTTCTCCTCTACCGGGGCCGCTGCTGCCGCTGCTCCGCCGCCCGCTGCCGGGGCCGCAACCGCGGCTGCCGCCGAGACACCAAGCCGCTCTTCCAGCTTCTTTACCAACGCAGAAGCCTCAAGCAGGCTGAGGCTCACTATCTGATCTTCCAACTGCTGAATGTCCGCCATTTTCTCTCTCCTAAACTATTTCGATTCAGAACCTTGTATGGTGCGTGCTGCGTCTCTAATAACGAAGAGTTGGAACTCTCTCCGGTTGCCTCACCCCACCCAGGTTTCCGTTGCGCGGGGCGGATGCCCAGACTAGCAATCCGCTAAGCACCCCCAGGGGGAATGAAGCCAAACTTTTAGGCGCCCTCGGTCTTCGGCGCTTCCTCAGCCGGAACTTCAGCCGCAGGTGCTTCGGCGACTGGAGCTTCAGCGACGGGTGTTTCGGCCGCAACTGCTTCAACCGCCGGAGCCTCGACCGCAGGCGCTTCGGCGACCGGAGCCTCAACCACTGCGACTGAAGCTGCCGCAGATCCGGCAAACTTGCCCTTCTCTACGCCCTGGTTGATTACCACCGCCAGGTCGCGCCCCGCGGCGTTGATCACCGTGGCCAGACGTTGCGCCGGAGACTGGATCAGGAATAGCAGCTTGCTGAAGAGCTCCTCCTTGCCCGGCATGGTGGCCAGCGCCTTAATCTCCTCCACGTTCAGCACCTTGCCGTCGACGATGCCCAGCTTGAAGGTGAATTCCGAGTTGTCCTTCACCCATCCTGCCAGCGCCTTGGCCAGCGCCACCGGGTCGCCCGAGGTGTACGCCACCGACGAGACGCCCTTCAGCCCCTGCAGCGCCGCCTCAATCTTCGTCCCCTGCCCGGCGCGAGCCGCCAGCTTGTTCTTCACCACGTGGTAGTTGCCGCCTGCTCCGCGGATCGCCTTGCGCAGCCCGTTGTCCTTGGCTGCGGTCAGTCCGGTGAATGTGCCCACGATGGCTGAAGTCGACTGCTCCAACTCGCTGGCAAGCGCCTTCACCTGCTCTGTCTTCTTTGCTCTGGTCAATGGCATGACTGAATCCTCTTCGCTTTCGCCGCCTGCTCCTCGCTCACGCGCCAGAGTGGGCCTGTTTCTTTCGACATCCCTCTAAACCACCTTGCCCGCCAGCTCCAGTACAGTCGAATCGAGCTGCACGCCGGGTCCCATGGTCGAGCTGATGTAAATCCCCTTGACGTACTTGCCCTTGGCCGCCGCGGGCTTGGCCTTCAGCACCGAGCTGATCACCGTCATCGCGTTGTCCACCAGCTTCTTCGGCTCGAACGACAGCTTGCCCACTGGCACATGCACCAGCGCCGTCTTGTCGGTGCGGAACTCCACCTTGCCGGCCTTGATCTCCTTGATCGCCCCCACCACATCCATGGTGACGGTGCCGGTCTTGGGGTTGGGCATCAGGCCCTTGGGCCAAGCACCTTGCCCAGCCGTCCCACCGACTTCATCATGTCGGGCGTGGCAATCAGCGCGTCGAAGGCGGTCCAGCCTTCCTTCTGGATCTTCTCCACCATCTCGTCGCCGCCGGCAAACTCCGCGCCAGCAGCCAGCGCATCGGCCACCTTGTCGCCAGAGGTGATGACGGCGACCACCTTGGTCTTGCCCAGCCCGTGCGGCAGCACCACCGTCCCGCGCACCATCTGGTCGGCGTGCTTGGGATCGACGCCCAGGCGGATGTTCAGATCGACGGTCTCGTCGAACTTGGCGTACTTGGCCTTTTGGATGAGTGGGACTGCATCGATCAGGGTGTAGGGCCGCCGCTCCACCAGCGCGCGCGCCTTCACCATATTCTTGGACAGCTTCTTTGCCATTCTTCCCTCGTCTCCCACCGCACGAACCCAAGCAGCGATGTTTCTCGCTGAACCCATCCGGAATTGCTTGTCTTCAACTGCTGGCTGGATGGGCCGTTCGGCCGTGGTGCATCTGACTGGCCCCCGCACACAGCGGCGGCACTCTTTTAAGTATGCAGGAACGCGGTCGCGGAGTCAATTTGCAATTCCGCGCACGCCCGGCTATTTTCGGCCAGATGTCAGATCGCGTATAGGTCGCATTCCATGCAGCGCGCTACGTCACTGGGCCACTTATCGATGTTGCAGTTCTCAGCGAGGTCAAAGCCTTCCCCCGGCATCCTTGTATCCCTGTTTACTGCAAGCGCGTTGAGGGGCGGCCATCCCCGCTGAGCACAGATTTCTGCAACTTCTCCCAAAAATATGCCTATAGTGCGGGTGAGCTCGGGATATCCGGCTCGTGTTGCAATATCTCCATACGCGATGAGGCATCCCTTCGGGTACAAGTCCGGATTGGCTTGAATCAACAGATCGAGAGTGGCCTTCGCCCTTGAGCGATGCGCGATGAGTTCCTGGAAAACTCTCTTCGTGATAGCGGCGTCTGCCATCGATATGTTCCTAGCCTACGCCCAAATCCTGGCCAGCACCAGTTCGAACCCGGCGATGGGCCCGGTGCCCTGGACGGAGGTGGGCTGCGCAAGGACCTCCGGCTGCTCGCCGGGGCGGTAGATGGTGACGGCCTTCTCGATGGGGTCGATGAGCCATGCGACCTCGGCGCCATTGGCGATCCACATCTCCATCTTGGCCTGCAGGTCGGGCAGGCGGTCGGTGGGTGAGCGCAGTTCGATGACGAAGTCGGGGCAGATGGGAGCGAAGCGGCCCTGATCTTCTTTGGAGAGCGCCTGCCAACGATGATTCGCCACCCAAGCGGCATCGGGCGCGCGCATGGAGCCATCGGGTAGTGTGTACCCTCCATTTGAATCGGTAGCAATCCCGCGCCCGTCGGCTTCCGCCCATTCGTCGAGGAGACGGCTGATGCGAATATTGATATTGCTGGTCTTGAAGCCTGATGGCGTCATTACGAGGATACTCGCCGTTCGGCTCGCGTTCGACTCGCAAGACATCATTTACCGCGCAGAAGCGCATCAACTCCTCGTCCGTCATGGGACGGTCGAAGCGGAGACGGACTGGAAGTTCGATCTCGGTGAGGGCGAGATTCATAGCCACAGTCTACTCCCAACCAATGTTGGCAGCGATGCTCCAATCCTCGTCAGCACCAGTTCAAACCCGGCGATAGGCCTGTCGACCGTCGTGCATGGGACCGGCCCCCACACAGGATGGAGACCTCTATTCACTATGCCGAATGAAGGTTTTTAGTCAATCATCGTCGATTCGTGCGAGAATTCAGTCAACTGCAATGCGACCTCTAACCGTTTTGATTCTCGTCGCCTCACTCGCCGGCAGCAGTGCCCTCGCCCAGGTTGGGTCCTCCTCCATCGGCGTCGGCGGAATCGTGATTCACGATTCACACATTACGATCGAGAAGGAAGTCCTCACCATCAGCCAGAACAAAGTGGTGGCCGAGTATGACTTGCATAATGGCAGCGACGCCGACATCACCACCGATCTCGCGTTTCACATTCCCGATTACCTGTCGGACCCGCGGCCGCCATCCATCCAGGGATTCGAAGACTTCAAGGTATGGGTCAACCAGGCGCCGGTCCAATACTCCATCGAAGTCAAGGCCACGGCGAATGGCCACGATTACACTTCCCTGTTGCGCTCGATGGGTATCGATATTCAGAGCTTCGGACACAGTTACGAGCGCAATGGTCCATCGCAAATCGACCAGCTAAATCAAAAGCAGAAGGACCGTCTGCTCAAAACGGATTTATTGGTTGGGCCAAATGACGGCCCCAACTGGGCGGTCCGCAAGAAGTATTCCTGGTCGCAGACCTTCCCTGCGCATAGCACCACTCATATTCGCCAGGAATACACGCCGGCAGCCGGCAAAAGCAACTCCATCGCCTATGCAACATCCGGCGACGCGAACCAGGAAGATGCCGAGCTGGCCAGTGTATGCCCAACGCCTGAGCTGCTCAATGCTTTGCGCAAGGGCGCGCAACAACCCCGCCATGGGATCGGAATCGATTACGTCGACTACGTATTGACGACAGACAATACATGGGTGATGCCGATTGTGGACCTCACTGTAATTGCGGATGGCTCTTTGGCAAACGGAAGTCCAGGCAATTCGCCCAGCGCGGGAAACCTCGTAAGTTTTTGCTGGGATGGCCCGGTCGAGAGGGTCGATGACAACCACTTGCGCGCGCACACAACCGATTTTGTGCCGATTAAAGAACTGCGCGTCGGCTTCCTGCAAACCAACAAATAGCCTCCGAAGACCTACGCCCAATCCTGGCCAGCGCCAGTTCAAACCCGGCAATGATAGGTCGATTCGTGCGAGAATTCGTGCAACTATATATGCGACCTATTTCCGTACTTATCCTCGTCGCCTCTCTTGCCAGCAGCACCGCCGTAGCCGATGACGGTGCCGCCTCCATCGCCGCCGGTGGAATCGTAATGACCCGCGAGCCTCGCATCACGATGGCCAAGGAAGTCCTCACCATAAGCGAGAGCAAAGTCATCGTCGATTATGACTTCCGCAACGACACCGACGCCGACATCATCACCGAAGTCGCATTCCCGATCCCAGACTACGAGCTTGATATGGGCAGTATCAGTCCCTCCGATCAAGGATTCGATGACTTCAAGCTATGGGTAGACCAGAAACCAGTTCACTTTACCATCGAAGCAAAAGCGATGCTCAAAGGCCAAGACTACAGCGCACTTTTACGCTCGATGGGAGTAGACGTTGCAAGCTTTGGTCATAGTAAAGACAACGACACACAGCCGCAGATACAAAGGCTCAGCACAACCCAGAAAGAGCGTCTAGCTAAATTGGGCTTGATCGATAAGGTTGATGGTCAATTTGCTGGAGCGAACTGGAAGGTACGCAAGAAGTATTATTGGTCGCAGACCTTCCCAGCCCACGGCACCGTTCATATTCGCCATGAATACTCGCCTGCGCTAGGCAATAGCAACTCTATCGCTTATGGCACCTTGCTCACGACAGGAAAGGCAGACAAGGAAGATTACGAGTTGGCAAGTGTCTGTCCAACGCCAGAGATGCTCAACGCATTACGCAAAGACACTCAACAACCCCAGCATGTAGTCGGTATCGACTATGTTGATTTCATTCTGACGACAGCGAACACATGGAAGCAGCCGATTGATGACTTCACCCTTAACATCGTGCGGACACCACTGATCCGAAGTCCCAACTTCACGGCTACAGGGGTCAACTTCGTAAGTTTTTGCTGGGATGGCCCGGTCGAGAAGGTCGATGACAACCACTTCCGCGCGCACATGACCAATTTTGTGCCGTCGAAAGAACTACGTATCGGTTTCCTACAGGGCTATAAATAGCGCGCGGAACTACGCCCAAATCCTAGCCAGCACCAGTTCAAACCCGGCGATGGGGCCGCTGCCCTGGACTGAGGTTGGCTGCGCGCGGAGTACCGGCTGGCAGCCGGATTCAAGGTGAGGTTGCTTACGGGGACGTGACGCGCACGCTCACGCCGTAGCCTTGCAGCGGAATGGTGGTGTCCACGGTGTCGGTGTCGGTTTCGATCACCGTCAACACCTGGGAGTCGTTGCAGACCACATACACCTTGCCGGTCGGGGTCGCGTCCGTGGTGGCAATCCAGGCGGGATGGCCGTTGATCGGGATGGTCGCCGTCACCGTGTTCGTGGTCAGGTTCACCACCGACACCGAGCAGAGCGTGGTGCCCGAGCCCGCCGCCCCCGTGCCGCAGGGCAGGCTGGGATTTCCCTGGTTCGCCACATAGGCCCGCGTGTAGTCGCTGAGCACCGACACCATGACGGGGTTGGGGCCCACAGGAATGTTGGCCGCCACCTGCCCGAAGCTGGTCGCATCCACCGGATTGGTGGGATCGCAGTTGGGGTTGACCGGTAACGAGGCCGCCGAACAGAGCGGAATGTTGATGATCGTCACCGAGCCATTCGATGTGCCTGTCCCCGCATTGGCCACCACCAGCTCATCCAGAGCCGAGGCAAGGTCCGCCCACACAGGACGCGTTCCCACCGGAATCGTGCTCACCGGGGTGTCCAGTGCGTTGGTCTGCGCATTGATCACCGAGACCGTCCCGTCGATCTGGTTCAGGACGAAGGCGCGCCGGTTATCCAGCGTCATCACGCCATATACCGGCCCGCGTCCCAGCGGAAGCGTGGCCGAGATGGTCGGCGAAGCGGTAGTGCTGTTGGGGCTGTCGATTGCCTCCGCCTGACCCGGCCCGCCGTTTGTTGCCGAGCTGATGGCATATATCCGCGGAGAGGACGCCTGTCCCAGCACATACACCGGATTATACCCGGTGGCCACTGGCAGCTCCTGCTTCAGAGCGGGCGGCGTTGCCACCAGTTGATCGATCGCGTTCACTCCGGGGTCTGGAATGTAGGTCACTGTCGACGTCGAGTAGAGGCTCGCTGGGCTTGCCCCAGTCAGCAGCGTCGACTGCAGCACCGTGCCTGGAATATAAGCGGCTGTGATGGGCCACGAAGTCACGGTGCTGTCGCTGTTCAGCGTATAGGCATAATGTCCACCCGTATCCAGGGACAGGTAATAGGGGTCGAGGCCGAGCGGCACCGTCGCCAGAATTGTGTCGCCGGAGAAGTCCACCATAGTTAGCGACCCGTTCGCCAGCAGCGACCAGTAAGCAATCGACGTCGCGGGATTGTGGCCAGTGTTCCCGTTCTGCACACTCACATACTGCAACCCCAGATAGCTCACTCCCTGATTGATGGAGTAGGACGTTGTCGGACTCCATGCTCCGACAAACGTGACCGGGCCACTCGCCGGGATCTGAGTCGGGCTAGACACCGCAATCACATACTTGGTTGGCTGTTCCGCCGGCCCCACCACGGCGATCGCGCTTACCACCGGTCGATATGTGCTTCCACACCCGGCGATGATGGCCAACGATGCCGTCAGTCCCGCCACCGCCGCCCTCGCGCGCACCGTCCTCCGCTTCCCGCGCCGCGTTCCAATCCCTGCCAACTGCGCTTCCACTCGATGCAAACCTTCTCCCACGTTCCCGCCGAACCTGATGACGCTCAAGACTCGATTGTAAATCAACCCGGCCCCGCGCGCGGCGTGTCCCATCAAAACCCCTCGAACCTTGAACCTAGCACCTGGCTCTACGCATCCGCCCTCCCGTGCATCCAGCCAAAGTTCAGGTGCAGCCGCAGCAGCGTATAGCTCAGCATCTCGTGGAAGTAGCGCAGCGACAGGTCGTAGTCGTCGATGTGTCCCAGCGTCTCGCGCGGCGAGGTGTACACCGTGAGTCCCGCGTCCTGGCACAGCTCGCGGACGCGAAACAGGTGGGTGCCATCGCTCACCACCACAATGCTGTTGAGATGCCTCTGGCGCGCGATCTCCGCCAGACTGCGCACCTGCTGCTCGGTGTCCACCGACTCGGTCTCCGCCACAATCCGCTCATAAGGCACGCCGTTGGCCAGCAGGTAATCGCGCCCCACGCCGCCTTCGGTCATTCCCTTGTCCAGTTGGCTGCCGCCGCCCAGCGTAATCACCAGCGGGGCCATCTGCTCGCGATACAGCTCCACCGCGTGGTCCAGGCGCGCGTGCAGCACCGGAGAGGGACGTCCCCCGTACTCCGCCGCGCCGAGTACCGCGATGGCGTCCGCCGGCCGCGCCTCATCGTGGCCCGCAACATCCTTGATCTGCAGGGTGAGCCAGACAAACCACGCCGCCGCAAGCAGCAACACACCCAGCGCGCATCGCAGCCACATTCGTGCCGCTGTCGCTCGCCGCTTCGCTGGGCGTTTGCCGCGCTTCGGCGGACGAAAACGGCGCTTCGGCGGACTGGTGGGTGTTGGGCTCATATCTAGAAGTCCAAGGCCGCGGCATCGCAATCCGGCCTGCAGGCTGCCGGCGGAAGTGCAGGATGTCGCGCAGCCCACAGTATCACTCTTCCCGCCTCACCCGACAAACATCCTCCGCACCCAACCCTCCGTCGGAGGTATGCTATGGACTTGCGCTGTTCTACCTTGCATCCTAGATTCAGTACCCCGCTCAGGAGAAGAACTTGACGGCAGAGATACTCCGCATCCACCCGGACGAGCCCGAGCCCGAACTGATCGCCCGGGTCGTCCGCGCGCTCGCCGCAGGCCAGGTCGCCGCGTTGCCCACCGACACTTTCTACGGCCTAGCTGTCGATCCCATCAATCTGCGCGCCGTCGACCGCATCTATGAGGTCAAGACCCGGGCCCGCCACAAGCCGCTCTCCCTGCTCATCAGCGAGACTGCCCAGGCCTACGGCCTCGCCCGCGAGATCGACACCGCATTCGATCGCCTGGCCGAGCGTTTCTGGCCCGGTCCGCTCACCATCATCGTCAAGGCCGGCACCCGCCTGCCCCTGCGCGTCACCGCCAACACCGGCAACGTCGCCCTGCGCGTCCCCGAGGCGGCCATTGCACGCGCCGTCGTCGCCGGCCTCGGTCTGCCCATCACCGCAACCTCCGCCAACCTGCGCGGTATGCCCGAGTGTACCGACGCCGCCAGCGTCTCCGAACAGCTCGGCAACCAGATCCCGCTCATCGTCGACGGTGGCCCCACCCTCCGCTCCACGCCCACCACCATCGTCGATCTCTCCGGCGGAGGAAACTCCTGGATGATCCTGCGCGAGGGCGCCGTCCCCACCCACGAGATCGCCCTCGCCCTCCAGCACTAAGGTGCTAGCCTTTCGGTGACACAATAACGAGGTCAATCGATGACAATCATGCTGAGGGATATTCTTCCCATTGCAGAACCCAAAGAATATAAAGTTCACTTTGCTAAACGGGGGAGTACAGGTCAACCACTTGATGTGTTCACAAAAGATCGGCGCGAATGGCAAGGGTGGCAGGAGTATAGGCCTGTACGAGACGCTTTTAATAGGCCTCTGATATTCTCTCTTGCCAACTTCTACCATGAGCCGGAGACGTGGCTTTTTGGTGGCATCTTTAGAGTGCTAGCACGCAATAAGAAAGGTTACAAAGTCGTGCTGACTGAAATCGCCGACGGTTTTATCGGCCGTTTGAAGTTGCACTCCCCCTACAACTCACGCTCAGTAAGAGTGAACATGGAAAGTCATTATGACGAGTTTGAGGTCACTGAAATCCTGAAGGAGCCGTTTTCCGGTAGACCGTTCCCAGGATACGAGGACATTGAACTGTCATTCGAGGAGATAGAAACACTCGTTCGCAACGAGCGCCCGGACTGGAAGGCAGCACTCGGGAGTGTCAAAGGAATATATCTCATCACCGACAAGTCGACAGGTAAACGATACGTCGGCAAGGCTTCCGGTGAAGGAGGTATCTGGTCACGATGGTGCAATTATGCTGTGACTGGACATGGTGGCAACAAAGAGTTGCGAGCTCTCAAGGCTAACGCTGACCTTGATTACTACCGTGCTAACTTCCGCTTCGCACTGCTCGAACATAGGCCGTTCCGTGTAGCTGATGAACTGATCATTGAGCGCGAGAATTTCTGGAAGCACCTGCTTCTGACACGCGGCGACCAAGGTCTGAACCGAAACTAAAGCCGGTTGGGTTGCGTCTCCAACATGTATGCTGGATCGCAGCCGCCATGAGCGTTGCCCGCCATCTCGCCGCAGCCTTCGCCCTACTCATCCTCGCCGGCCCCGCCTTTACAGGCTATGCGCAAACCGCGCAGCCAAAGCCCGAGCTGCTCCTCTTCCATCCCTCCGGCCCACCGCTCTCCTACGAAGTCGCAACCATCAAGCCGATCGATTCCAACACCGCCGACCGGATGGTCAAGCTGCCGCCTGGCTTCACTCTCAGCCCTCTGAGCATCCGCCGCTACATCATGGACGCCTACGGCGCCACGTACCAGGCCCAGATTGTTGGAGGTCCGGACTGGCTCAACAAGGACTCATACGACATCAAAGGCAAGGTCCCTGATGACCTCGAAGCTGCATTCCAGAATATGACGCGCGAAGACCGCATCAACCAGAACAGTGCCATGCAGCAGTCTCTGCTCGCCGACCGCTTTCATCTCAAGGCCCACTTTGAAACCCGCGTTCTGCCTGTCTACGAGCTCGTGCCCGCCAAAGGCGGCCTCAAAATCACCGAGGTCCCCGCGCCACCACAGCGCAAACCCGGCGCCTCTCCGTCAATGCCTTTACCCGGTAATCCGCCGAGTCCAGGAACCATGGTGACCAGGATGAGCAGCAACGGCATCTTCGTCCTCAACGGACGCGCCATCCAAATGCACTCGCTGGCCCACACCATCAATTTCGCAGGCGCCACCGAAGTTGGGGACCGTCCCATCGTCGACCACAGCGGCTTCACAGGCTACTTCGATGTCAAGAACCTCACCTGGGCACCCTTGGGCAATGCCGATGCTACTAGCACTCCAGACGCTCCCTCGCTTAGCGAAGCGCTCCAGGATAAGCTCGGCCTCAAACTCGTCTCCGCCAAGGACCCCATCGAGGTCCTCGTCATCGACTCCATCGACCGCCCCTCGCCCAACTGATCGCCCTCCCATCCGGCTTCACACTAAATTAAGCTGGGACCTCTAACCTCGAAGGGAAAGCCTTCAGGGTTGATGTCAGCAACGACCGCCGAGCCTGGAGCAAAGTTATCTCGCAGCAAACTAGATCGCACTCATTAAGGAGAACTGATTTGTCATCCATACAAAAGATCATGAAGCCTCTCGCCACGCTGCTGGTTCTGGCAGCCATGCCCTGCATCGCCCAGACAAACTGGGGAGTCGTGAAGACCTTTCCCATCGGCGGAGAGGGCAGTTGGGACTACGTCACCGTGGACGCCGCCAACCATCGGCTCTTCGTCACCCGCTCCACCCACACCCAGGCCATCGACACCGACACAGGCAAGGTGCTGGGCGACATTCCCGGACAGGTACGCTCCCACGGCGTCGCCATCGTGCCCAAGCTCAACCGCGGATTCATCACCGACGGCGGAGGCACCGGCGCCATCATCGTCTTCGACCTGAAGAGCTACGCCGTGCTCGGCAAGCTTGCCACCATGCCCGACTCCGACGGCATCATCTATGACGCCAAGTTGGACAAGGTGCTTGCCGTCTCCGGCGACGGCAATGCACTCATGACCTTCAGCCCCGACATCGACCCCAAGAGCGGAAAGATCGATCCTCCCATCCAACTGGGCGGCGCGCCGGAGTTTCTCGCCTCCGATGGCAGCGGCAAGGTCTTCGTCAACCTGGAAGACAAGGATGTGGTGGCCGTCGTGGACTTGAAGACGCGCTCTGTCGTCTCGCGCTGGCCGGTCGCGCCCGCCGGTCACCCGGTAGGAATGTCTATGGACGCAGCCAGCCATCGCCTCTTCATCGGCTGCCGCAACCCGCAACGGCTGGTGGTGATGAACGATGAAACCGGCAAAGTAGAAGCAGCACTGCCCATTGGCGCAGGCGTGGATGCTACCGCAACAGGTGCAGGTCTGGCCTTCGCCAGCGCAGGAGACGGCACCCTGACCGTCGCCGCGGAGAAGGCCGGAACGTTCCAGGTCCAGCAGGTCGTCAAGACGCCCACCGGAGCACGCACCATGGGCATGAACACCGAGACCCACCGCCTCTTCCTGCCCACCGCCGAGATGGAACCCGCCGCTGCCGGAGCCCGCCCCAGGCCCAAGCCGGACACCTTCATGATCGTCGTGGTCGGTCAGCAGTAGAACGCAGTGGGGGAGCGTCGCGGCTTCGACGCTCCTCTGTGCACCATCCCCACCCACGAGATCGCCCTCGCCCTGCAGCACTAGCGAAACTCTGGGCCGGCAGGAGCATTACCTTGCCGCTGGGTGCCTCTGCTGGCGCAGCGTCTCGTCGATGTCGTCGATCTTCTCGGTAATCAGGTTCAGTTTGCCGGCAAGCGCTTGAACGTCGCTGGCAGCGCGCCGGTTGACTTCGTAGTCCAACTCGCTGCGCAGACGGTCCCGGGCGTCCTGCCGGTTCTGGCTCATCATGATCACCGGCGCCTGGATGGCCGCCAGCATCGACAGGAAAAGATTCAGCAGGATAAACGGATACGGGTCCCACGCGCGTCCGCGCAGATAATGGTTGGTTGCGGTGTAGACCATCAGCGTCGCACCAAACAGAAGGATGAACGTCCAGGACCCCCCAAACTGCGCCACCTGATCGGCAACCCTTTGCCCGATCGTCATCTTCTCATCGATCACCTCGTTTGGATTGCGTGTGGTGCGCAGTCGAACCAGGTGCTGCGCCTCGTGGATCTGACGGCTTTGCACCGTCAACATGTCCATGCCCGCCATCGGCTTGCGAGTGATCAGCACCTCAATGTCCTTCCGGTCGACCTCAAGACAGACGCTGCTCTCCAGCGCCATGGCGTTGGATGTATGGAGCACGTCCTCCAGCATGGCGGCGAAGCCGAACATATGCCCGTGAGTGGCCTCATCCAGCAGGACCTCCTGCTGGTCCTCATCGACTGTGGTGACGCTGACCGTGCCCGACATCACGATGTATGCCTTGTCGGCCACGTCACCGATCTTGTAGATGCGCTGCCGCGGCGCAAATTCGCGCACCTCAACCTGGTCCGCCAATATCGCCGCCTCGTCGTCGTCCAGCATTTGAAACAGCGGTGCATGCCGAAGCTCTTCCGGAGAACACGCCATCTTTCACCTCGTTGTTTGTCTCACACCCCTGGGTCCGCAGGTCTGTGAGGTATACGCCTCGCTCCATATTATGGGCCGCACGCGGTATTCTGGTTGGCAGCTTTTGAATTAACGGAGAACGAAGCATGCGCCTGACCAAGCTGCTGGCCACAACACTCCTCCTCGGCTTCATCCCCTGCGCGCTGGCGCAGATCGTCGCGCCGCCCACCCCCGCGCAGAAGATGGCCGCAACCGTCCTCCAGCAGTCTAAGTCCACAACCACCCCCGCCACCTGCTCCTGGGGATACGAGGACGGCGTCCGCCTGGACGGCATGGTGGCCGAGTGGCACAACACCTACAACCCTGCGTACTACAACTCGATCAAGACCGCAGTAGACGCTTGCGTCAACGCCGATGGGACGATTACTGGCTACCAATCCGACGCCCACTCCCTCGACAACATCGAGATGGGCCGCGCCGTGCTCTTCCTCTACCGCACCACCTCGCAGGCAAAGTATGCCAAGGCTGCGAAGTTCCTGAACGACCAGCTCGACCTGCAGCCACGCACCGCCAGCGGCGGTTACTGGCACAAGCAGATCTATCCCAACCAGATGTGGTTGGACGGCACCTACATGGCCGAGCCCTTCCGCGCCGAATACGCTGCCACCTTCCAATCCCCCGCCGACTTCGACGACATTGCCAAGCAGCTCCTGCTAATGGACGCCCATATGCGCGATCCGAAGACTGGCCTCCTGCGCCATGGTTGGGACGAGTCGAAGCAGATGCCCTGGGCCGACAAGACCACCGGCCTAAGCCCCGAGGTTTGGGGCCGCGCCATGGGCTGGTATGCCATGGCCCTGGTCGACACGCTCGACTGGTTCCCCAAAGATCACCCGCAACACGCTGCCCTGGTCGCCGCGCTCAACCGCACCATGGCCGCAGTAGTCAAAGTGCAGGACCCTAAAACCGGACTCTGGTGGCAGGTCATGGACCGCCCCTCGCGCAGTGGGCCCCTGATGCAGAAGCAGCCGGACGGAAGCATCCGCATCGGCATGGCACGCTCCGGTAATGGCAACTTCCCCGAAGCCTCCGCAAGCTGCATGTTTGCCTACGCGCTGGCCAAGGGCGTGCGCATGGGCTACCTGCCGCAGGCGGATGAAGCCCCCGCCAAGCGCGCATGGGAGGGCATCCAGACCAAGTTCCTCACCACCAACCCCGACGGCACACTCACCCTTCATGGCACAGTAAAAGTCGGCGGCCTCGGCGGAACGCCCTACCGCGCGGGTGACTTTAGCTACTACATCCACGAACCGGTCGTCGATCAGGACAAAAAGGGCGTCGGTGCCTTTCTCCTCGCCGGCTCGGAGATGGACATGCCATTCGCCGAGATGCAGAAGCCTGCTCCAGTGAAGACAGGGCTGCTACCCAGCTCCAAAGACTTCCACTCTGGTCAGGCGTCCTCGACACGACAAAAGACTGCGCTTATCGACGCCTGGTTCAACTCGCAGACCCGCAAGAACGCCTTCGGCCAGACCGAGCTCTTCCACTACAAGTGGGACGACGACTCCATCAACGGCTACTCGCTCTTTGGCCGCGCCTTCCAAAGCTACGGTGTCGCCCTGGCCACGCTGCCCGCCGCGCCTACCGCCGCCTCGCTGGCGTATGCTCAGATATATGTGATCGCATCGCCCGACGTCCCCATCAAAAACCCCAACCCCCACTATATGGACCAGGCCAGCGGAGACGCCATCGAGGCCTGGGTCAAGGCCGGCGGCGTGCTAATGCTCTTCTCCAACGACCGCGACAACACCGAGTTCACCCACTTTAACACGCTCAGCGATCGCTTCGGCATCCACTTCAACCCTGTCCTGTCGCACCACGTCACCGGCGACGACAGCACCGGCGAGGTTGTCATTCCGCCCGGCACTGGCATCTTCGGCGAGGGCTTCACGGCGTTTATGAAAGATACCAGCACCATTACCGTCAGCGGGCCAGCCAAAGCCGTCGTCACCGACCACGGCGACATCATGATCGCCATCTCGCATGTGGGCAAGGGAGTCGTCCTCGCCGTCACTGACCCCTGGGTCTACAACGAGTACGCCGATGGCCGCAAGATGCGCCAGTACGACGGCTTCGAGGCTGCTCAGTATCTTGCCGCCTGGGCCGTGCGCCAGGCGAAGTAGGCGCGAGCTTCTCGAAAAGTTGCGCCCTGATACGGATTGTCATTTCCGTCACCTTGAGCGCAACAGACCTGCGATTAGTTTCCCGACGGTCTCTCGATGTGATCGATTACATATCTCTCTACCGGTCCCGTGCCAGGCTCAAGCTTGAGGCCGAGTTGTTCCTGCAAGTCTGTAAAGATTAACGGCACATCGGTATTGGCCGGACCGGCTGGGCCTGAGTAGACCCCACTTGGGCTGGCTTCCGGATCTCCGGCGAAATGAATCGGCGCAAAACCAAGCGTAAAGTCGTAATGGCCGGCAAGCCCAGTATGGTCCTGCACTGGACGGCCAATATCTAGCCCATAAAGGAATCGCGCGAGGACCTGCATCGTTGCGTGTTGCATCATGGTACCTTTACTTCCCCAGGCCCAATAGCCCGATAGCCCATAAGAACCGCAGGCAAGTCTGTAGCCCGATGGCCCACAAGACTGTCCATTCTGGGGCGCTTCCTGGGGCGCTTCCTGGGGCGCTTCCTGGGGCGCTTCCACAGCTTGCATTTTGGGGCCACCCTCGGCGACGACGAGCGCATAGATAGGCTCTTCCCTCGTCTCCACGTGGACCCGAAGTCCAAACCTATCCTCAAGTATGCCCCGCACCAAGAGTCTCTTCTGATCGTCGGGCATCGACTTCCACGCAGCAATATTGGAAGGAGAAACCATCTTGCCAATGACGTCGAAATTCTCCGATGTCACCCAGCCTGGTAACCCAACAAAGTCGCTCCAAAGCTCCACGTTATAGGCGTAAGCCACTGCATAGCCCAGAGGTTTGTTCCGTGCGTAAAACCCATCCGAACGGACCATCGACCCTAGATAATAATTGCTTGTGTTGTTGGGTTTGACTGTAATGTCTTCGAACGAGATGGGCTTTTGGGAGGCGACTGCATCCGGGGAGCCGTTCAGTCCCCCAGCAGGATTCTGCGCAGCGACGCCTTTAGCCACCAGAATAGGAATCAATGCGGCAAGAGAAAGAGCCTTGAAGCAATGAGCTGTCATGATGCGACCTCGGCGCTCGGCTAGTTGCCAGCAGATGACATCCCTGTAGTGAAGCCTTTCACTATGCCCACCTCGACACCGCCATTCTACGCGCCTACAACATACCCGCAAGAAAATCGGTGAAGTTGGATTGTTTGCGCCTCTCATTTAACGCGAGGAGCAATCCGCGCGCCACTCAGCCAATTCACTCAACCAGGAAAGATCGCCCTTCTCAGCTTCGCGGCCAAATCGCCAAGCCGCGCCGCGTGGGGAGAGTTATCGCCCAGCAGCACTTCCATCTCGCGCGCAATGCGCGAGCCCTCGTCGTAGCCATACATGCCCAGCGATCCGGCCAGCTTGTGCGCAGTGTCGCAGGCTTCCTTGCGCAGTTCATCCGTCAGCGTGCCCGCCCCGGCCATCGCCGCGGCCCGGTCCAGCAGGGCGAGGCGTTCCTCCACCAGCGGACGGTTGCGCTGCCACACCGCAGCCAGCAGCGCAGCGGTCTTCTCGTCGGAGTCGGTCATATCGCTCCTTGAAGCGCCTCGATTGCCCGTGCAACCGGCTCTGCCGCTTGCAGAAAGCTCCCTGCCGTCAGTCCTTCCAGCCGAGCTTATCGGAGATCTGCGCGGCCAGCGTGAGCGGGTTGAAGGGTTTGAAGAGGACGCCCGAGACTCCCAGCCCGGCGAAGCGGCGCTGGTCCACGCCCTGCACCTTGGCGGTAAGCAGCAGCACGGGAATGCCGGCCAGGCCGGGGTTTTGTTGCATCTGGCGGAATGTGGTGGGGCCGTCCATGCCGGGCATCATCACGTCCATCAGGATGGCGTCGGGAGCGGGTTTGCTGTTGGCTGCGGCGCGTATGCCTTCGGCCCCCGAGCTGGCGGTGACAATCTCCCAGCCCGCCGTCGTCTCCAGGGAGAGCGCTGCTACTTCGCGGATGTCGTCTTCGTCGTCGATGATCAGAATGCGGCGCATGGCTTGGCTACTCTCTCATACGGTAAGGCGGCTGGCCACCGGGTCGCGCTGCGCGATGGGTAGAGGACCTGCCTTGGATTTCAGGACACGGGCAAGCTCTCCGAGCAGAAGGCCCTCGTTGAATGGCTTCTGCACCCAGCCTTGGGCCTCGCCCACCAGCAGCGGCCGCTCGGCGGGAGAGCTCACGCTGAGTACGATCACCGGGATCGCAGCCGTCGCCGGCGAGCCCTTGAGCTGACGCAGAGTGTCCCAGCCGCTGAGTCCGGGCAGGTAGTGGTCCAGCAGGATGGCGGAGATGGAGGGCAACGGGGTGTTGCGCATGGCCTGCTCATGGGCCAGGGCAATCACCTCTTCGCCGCTGCCTGTCTCAATCACGTCGTAGCCGTGCCTGCGTAGCTGTTCGCAGACTACCGTGCGTATGCCGGGATCGTCGTCGCACACCAGCACCAGTCCCTCGCCCCGCTCGGCCAGCGGTGACATCATCGCGGGCATCGCGGTATCGCCCGCCCGTGCGCTGCGCGAGAACTGCACGCAGAACGTGGTGCCTGGGGCGATCTGGTCCGGCTTGGCCCAGTCGTGGTTTGGCTGCGCCCAGATCATCCCGCCGTGCTGCTGAATGATGCTGCGGCAGATCGCCAGGCCAAGCCCGGTGCCACCCTTCTTGCTGGAGTCCGAGGACTCAACCTGCTGGAAGCGGTCGAAGATGCTCTCCAGCTTGTCGCCGGGTATGCCGCGCCCGCGATCGATGACCTTCAAAAACAGCACATCGGCGTTGGCGTCGATCTCCACCGTGACCGTGCTGTTGGCGGGCGAGAACTTGATCGCGTTCGATAGCAGGTTGGTCAACACCTGCAGAATGCGGTCCGGATCGGCGTCGAAGTAGTTCGCCTCGTGCGCGGCGTAGCTGTTCAACTCCAGCCGGATCGACGAGGCATCGGCCAGGGCAGTCATGGTGTCCACGGCTTCGCGCGCAAGATCGTAGATCGAGCAGCGGCGCATGTTGATGGGGGCCCGGCCCGACTCCATGCGCTCCAGATCCAGGATGTCGTTGATCAGGCGAATCAACCGTTCGGTGTTGGCCGAGGCGATGCGCAGCAGGTTTTGCGCCCTGCCATCCACATTGCCCAGCAAACCCGAGGAGAGCAGGCCAAGCGCGCCGCGGATGCTGGTCAGCGGTGTGCGCAGTTCGTGCGATACGGTGGAGATGAACTCGTCCTTGGCGTGGTCCAGGTCCGATCGCTCGGCCAGCCTGTGCTTCTGCTCCTCCGCTTGTGCGTGGCTACGCTTCAGAGCTTCGCTGAGTCCGGCAAGATCGTGTTCTTGCCCGCGCACCTTGCGGCCCAGCCACAACGCCACGACGACGAGCAGACCGATGCACGTCAGAAAAATGCTGAAGAGGATGGATTCCGGTTGACTCATCGTCGATGGCCTTTATGCTACAGCGGGATTCGACGCTGAGAGATGAAAATCTAGCAGGTACGCACCATTCAATATACCCCATAAATTATTCAGGCGGAAACAGTTTCGGCCCGGCGCTCCAGCACCCGGCCCCACTGTTTGCCCGCTCGTCCCGCCGCCGCCCGCTTGTGCAGCGCGTAGCCCGCCACCAGGGGCAGCGCCAGCGTGGCCTCGGCGTACACCATCTGCTCGAACGTGGTGTCCACCTTGCCCCAACTGCTGGCCTCCTTCAGGGTCGATCCCGATAGCGCCCCGTCCCTCACGTCCGCCACTGTAATCTGGATCGCGTACTTGTGCATCGGCGCGTCCACCCCCAGCACCTCCGCCGCCACCACAATGTCCTGGGCAAAGTTCTTGGGCACGCCGCCGCCGATCATCAGCAGCCCGGTCGTCGGGTTGGCAATCTTCAACTGCGTCAACTCGTAGAAGTCCTTGGCCGAGTCGATCGACACCGTCGGCTTGCCCTGCCGCTCGTGCTGGTGCATCACAAAGCCAAAGCCCGCCGAGCAGTCCGAGAACGCCGGGCAGAAGATCGGCACATCCTTCTCGTACGCCGCCAGCAGGATCGAGTCGTTGTTCCCCTCCTGCGGGGTCCGCCCGTTGGCCGCCAGGTACGCGCCGAATTCGCGCAGAATCTCCCGCGAACTATACGGCCGCGGCCCCAGCGAATCGATCACCTTCTGCGTCGTCTCGTCGCAGATGCGCAGTTCCTCCTCGTCGATGAAGGTGTCGTAGATGCGGTCGATCATCAGCTCGCGCAGTTCCGCGTCGCCGTGGCCGTACTTGTACTCGTCGCCCGCAATGTAGTGGCGGAAGCCCAGCGCCTCGAAGAAGTCCTGGTCCACAATGTTCGCGCCGGTCGACACAATCGCGTCCACCATGTTGTTGCGCACCAGATCGATAAACACCTTCTGCAAGCCCGCCGAGATCAGCGACCCGGCTAGGCACAGAATCACCCCGCACTCGCTGTCGCGCAGCATCATCTCGTAGATCGCCGCCGCCCGCGCCGTGTCGCGCGAGCTGTAGGCCATGGAGGCCATCGCATCCACCAGCGCGACCACGTTGTGCTGCGTGATGTCGATGTGCTGAACAGGCGTCGTGAGCAGTTCTTTTTTGGTCGGCATAGGGAGCGGTTCTTCTTTCGTAAGCGTCGTCAGCTACCAGAATATCGCGTCCCGCCCAATCCAAACGCATCCCCCGTGAATTTCGACCCAGCGTGGTGCCATATC
This sequence comes from uncultured Acidobacteriaceae bacterium, assembly GCA_963834805.1. Lineage (GTDB taxonomy): Bacteria > Acidobacteriota > Terriglobia > Terriglobales > Acidobacteriaceae > Edaphobacter. The sequence goes on along the minus strand of CAWIDB010000006.1, from coordinate 2,081,858 downwards.
ACGACTCGTCCGTGAAGATGGCCTCGATGCTGGTCTCAAACAGCCGCGCAATGCGGAAGGCCAGCGGCAGCGACGGGTCGTACTTGCCGGTCTCGATGGCGTTGACCGACTGGCGCGAGACCTCCAGCCGGTCGGCCAGGTCGGCCTGCGACCACTCCCGCTCCGCCCTCAGCACTCGCAGCCGGTTCTTCATCGGTGCCTCCACTTGAGCGCGACAAGTGCGATGAATTGGCAGAACAAGAAGAACGGGAATGTCCAGATCGCCGGATAATTGCAAACCTGCGTGTAAATCTGCAGCCATCCCCACACCGACGTCAGCACCAGTATCCCTCCGACACCCCACAGGATCGACTGAATATACAGGTTGCGCTGGAACTCATCCGTCTCTTCGGCCACGTAGAAGCCGCTGCTGACGAGGGCCCCAATGATCGCCATCGCGGGCATAAGAGCGAGGACCCAGGCGAGGGTTCCTCTTGGATGAACCCCGTGAAAGGACAAATAGGCGAGAACAATACTAATCGCGACAAAGAACAATATTGCCCCATTGAACCGAAAGAAGTAACGGCTAGCAGCAGGACTTTTGCGTATCCAACCCATGTTAGGCATCCTTTCCTTTACCGGTACTTCCTCAGCAGAAATGGCCAGCTGACGCCAACAAATATCCAGAAGAGTGCATACGTCATGGTTGGCTGCAAGTGTGGGATGTGGACAAACGTCTCCAGTGTTCCCCACGCCGACGTCACCACAAGCACCCCACCCAGCCCCCACAGCAGGAGTTCAACCATCAGGTTGCGCTGGAATTCGTCCTTCTCCTCAACCAGGTAAACTCCGAGGCTGACGATGACCCCGAGGATGGCTAAAGAAGGCAGAACGGCCAGAAAATAAGCCAGCGGCCCGTGCGGATGGAAACGGTGAAAGTAGAGAGCGGCAGATACGATGAGGACAATGTAGCTGGCATTTGCGGCAAGAGACCGGTAGACGAAGCGACGCGCGGCGGGATTCTTCAACGAACAGCCCATGGCTAGCTTCCTTTCCTTTATGACAAGCTAACTTTACATAACCAACTGCATGATGTCAAGTACCCTTGTCATGATTAATTGAAATATTTTCAGGATTTGGAGCGAGCTAGGTAAAAGCGCCCACGGCGCCTACTCTTCCCGCTGCTGTCTGGCCGCAATCTGCTCCAACTGCCGCCGCCAGTCCAGCTCCTCCACAAAGCCGCGGCTCGAACGCCACTCCTCCTGCACCTTGACGAACAGCTCCAGAAAGACGCGCGTGCCCAGCAGCCCCTCGATCTCCTTGCGCGCCGCCGTTCCAATCGCCTTCAGCATCGTTCCCTGCTTGCCGATCAGGATCGCCTTCTGCCCCCTCCGCTCGCAGTAGATCGCCGCCGCAATCTTGGTGACAGGCAGCCGCCCATCCTTCAGTTTTTTCGTCGAGGCCGGCTCCTCAAACCGCTCGATCGCCACAGCCGTCGCGTAAGGCACCTCTTCGCCGGTCAGCATCAGGATCTTTTCGCGGATCAGTTCTGCCACCAGAAATCGTTCCGGCTGGTCCGTCACCTGGTCGCGCGGGAAGTATCGCTGGCCCTCGGGCAGCACCGCGACGATCTTCTCCAGCAGCAGCGGCAGGCCCTCCTTCTTGCGCGCCGAGATCGGCACCACATCGGCAAAGCTGTGCTGCGCGCTCCAGTGCGCCATTAGCGGCAGCAGCTCCTCCTTGCGCACCGCGTCGATCTTGTTCAGCACCAGCAGCACGGGGCAGTCCAGCCTTTTCACCAGTGCGAGCGCGAAGTCGTCCTCCGCCGCGCTCATCGCCATCCGCCCCGTAATCTTCGTACTTGGGTGCCCCACAACCTGCCCTGAGCCTGTCGAAGGGTCTCGATTCTGAGATGTGGGAGTCGAGCCGTCACTCTTCGCCAGCCGATGCGTTACGTCGACAATAAACAGCACGGCATCGCGCGACTCCAGCGCGTCCTGCACCTCCTGCATCATGCGCCGGTCCAGTTGTGTCTCCGGCTTATGGATGCCCGGCGTATCCACCAGCACCACCTGCGCCGCCGGATGCCCCGCCTCGCCTTTCGTCTTCTTTTTGAGCGGGACCTCCAGCACGCCGTGGATGCGCGTCCGCGTGGTCTGCGGCTTGTGCGTCACAATGGCCAGCTTCTGTCCCAGCAGCGCATTCAGCAGCGTGGATTTGCCCGCATTGGGCCGGCCAATAATCGAAACGAATCCCGAGCGAAATGCCATCCCCCATTATCCCCCGCCGCACCTTCGGTGCCCTGGCCTTTACACCGTAGTGGTCCTTTTCGCCCGACCCGTTGTTACCGATAGGGCGACCTTGCAGGCGGCAGGCGATCACCTTTCCGTCTCTTCCGTTTAAATAATCCGGCTTCTCGTTCTACGGTGCTGTATGCGCCGCGACGGCAACTTACTGCGCTCGCCGTTGCACGGTTTGTGTCGCGCCGCTGAGGAAGACCCGCAGCGCCGGCTTTGCCCAGTACACTTCCTGCGATACCTCGATCAGCCTCCCAGGAGGAAGCAGGAGATAGACAAAGTCGTGCTCGGTCACGGTGAAGGAACACTTCGCCGGCGGCAAAGGACGGCCGGCAACAGGAATGCCGTCGGAGGGAATCAGCACCTCCAGCGTCTGCCCGGGCTTCTTCCATCGCGCCGGCAGCGACTGGAAACCGGGCTGCGCTCGCACCCGGTAGCAGTCTTTATATTGGAAGCTGATGGCCTGCGTCCCGCTGGGTGGAGATACCAGGTCGCCGCGTCCCTCGCCCGAGTAGGACTCCTCGCTCTGGACATACAGTAAGCGGCCCGCCATCGGCCCGGTATTGAATGAGCATGGATCGCCGAAGATGCCGGAGATTCCGATTCCTGAGATCGTGCCATCGGAGCTCTCAATGCTCGAACTAAGCATGTCGTCGATGGCGTCGCAAGCAATCGCCCCCGAGGCGCTCATCCTGTCCTCGCTTTGCGCCTCGCCGACGACCAGCACATGCACGCGCAAAGGATACTTGGAGGGTTTGGGACCGCGTGCGCCAGCCGGCGCTGTCCATAGTGATGCAATCAGAATGAGCGCAAGAATCCTGAAAGTGTGGGAGAGGTGGAGACATAAACCGGGCCTTAACATGGCTCTCCTTTCAAATCAGGTTCCTTCTTATAGTATATCTCTGCGCATCCCCACCCGCTCCCGCTCCACCCTGCGGCCGGTCGACGCAATCGCCTCGTAGCGCAGCAACTTGCCCGCTGCCACCACGACCTCCGCGAACTCCGCCCGCCGCTCACCACAGCGGTGCGACTGGTGCTTCAATGAGCATCGGCTTGTGCGCGCACGGGGTTCGACAGGTGGATCGCCGACAGGGCCGGCGCAATCCTACAACTCAATCTTCACCGGCCAGGTCTTCCAGATGTCCGAGCAGTAGTCGCGGATCGCCCGGTCCGATGAGAACTTGCCCATGCGCGCGACGTTCAGGATGGACATGCGTGTCCACGCGTCCTGGTCGCGGTAGGCTTCGCTGATCCGGTCCTGGCAGTCAATGTACGACTGATAATCCTCTAACAGCAGATACTCATCCTGATTCAGGAGTGAGTTGTAGAGTGGCGCGAACAGGCCGCGGTCGCCATGCGAGAATTCGCCGCTAGTCAGCGCATCCATCACCTCGCGCAGGTTCTCGTTCCGGTCGTAGGGCGCGCGCGGTGAGTAGCCCTGGGCCTTGCGCTGCTGCACCTCTTCCACCTTAAGACCGAAGAGAAAGAAGTTCTCCTCGCCAACCTCCTCGCGGATCTCCACATTGGCGCCGTCCAGGGTGCCAATGGTCAGCGCGCCGTTCATGGCGAACTTCATGTTGCCGGTGCCCGAGGCTTCCTTGCCGGCCAGCGAAATCTGCTCCGAGAGATCGGCGGCCGGGTACACCCGCTGCCCCACCTTGACGTTGTAGTTGGGCAGGAACACCACCTTCAGCCGGTCACGCACCAGCGGATCGCTATTGATCACTTCGCCGACGGAGTGAATCAGCTTGATGATCAGTTTCGCCATGTGGTATCCGGGCGCGGCCTTGCCTCCGAAGACAAACGTCCTGGGCACAAGGTCCATCTCCGGGTTGCGCTGGATGCGCTTGTATAGCGTCAGGATGTGCAGGACCTGCAGATGCTGCCGCTTGTACTCATGCAGGCGCTTCACCAGCACGTCGAACATGGACGCGGGATCGGTCGCGATGCCAACCCGTTCCTGTATGTACGCCGAAAGCTCCAGCTTGTTGTGGTGTTTGATCGCCTTCCACTCCCGCAGTAGCTCCGGGTCGCTCACCATCGATTCAAGCCGCCGCAGCTTGTCCAGATCGTGTATCCAGCCCGGTCCCACGCGTGAAGTCAGCAGATGGGCCAGCCTCGGATTGCTGAGCACCATCCAGCGCCGAGGCGTCACCCCGTTCGTCATATTGCGAAACTTCTCCGGCGTCAGCTCGTAGAAGTCGCGCAGCACGCTCTTTTTCAGCAGCTCCGTGTGCAGCTCCGCAACCCCATTGATGGCATGGCTCCCGAGCGCGGCCAGGTGCGCCATGCGCACATACTTCCCGCCGTTTTCATGGATCAGCGAAAGGTTGCGCACGCGCTGCTCGTCGCCCCAATAGTGCATGCGCACACCCTCAAGATGGCGCCGGTTGATCTCGTCGATGATCTCCAGATGGCGCGGCAGCAGCGCCCCGAACAGACTCAGCTCCCACTGCTCCAGCGCCTCAGGCAGCAGGGTGTGGTTGGTGTAGGAAAGCGTGCCCTGGGTCACCCGCCATGCCGTCTCCCACTCCATCGCGTGTTCATCCACCAGCAGGCGCATCAGCTCGGCCACGGCAATCGCCGGATGCGTGTCGTTCATCTGGATGGCAAACTTGCGCTGCAGCTCGGTAAGCGGACGGTTCATGGAGAGCTGAATCTTCAGGATGTGCTGCAGCGAGCAGGACACGAAGAAAAACTGCTGCGCCAGCCGCAACTGCTTGCCCTGAATGTCTTCGTCGTTGGGGTAGAGTATCTTCGAAATGTTCTCCGACGACACCTTCTCCGCCACCGCGCCAAAAAAATCTCCCATGTTGAAGGTGCCAAAGTCGAAGGAGTCGACCGCCTGCGCCGACCACAGACGCATGGTATTCGCGGTATTCGTCTTGTATCCCAGAATCGGAGTATCGTGCGGGATTCCCCGCACCACTCGGTCCGGAAGCCAGGTAACGTGGCGGCGGCCGGCGGGGTCGGTGTAGGATTCGGTGCGTCCCCCGAACTTCACCTCAAACGCGTCTTCCGGCCGTTCCAGTGCCCAGGGATTGCCCAGCTTCAACCATTTGTCGGTGGTCTCCACCTGCCATCCATCTTTGATCTGCTGATCGAAGATGCCGTACTCGTAGCGGATTCCGTAGCCGATCGCGGGAATGTCCAGCGTTGCCAGGGAGTCCATGAAACAGGAAGCCAGCCTCCCCAGCCCGCCATTGCCCAGCCCCGGCTCCTTCTCCTGCTCAATCAAAACATTCAGATCGAGGCCCAGCGTACGCATCGCTTGCTCGGCCTCGTCGTAAATCCCCAGGTTGATCAGGTTGTTGGCAAGATGCGGCCCGGTCAGAAACTCCGCCGACAAGTAGCAGACCACACGCACGTCCTGTGCCTGGTAGTTCTTTACGGTGGAGATCCAGCGTTCAATCAGGCGGTCGCGCACCGTCTGCGCCAGAGCCATGTACAGATCGTTGACCGTGGCCCGCTCACGGTAGCGGCCCTGCACACAGAAGAGATTGTCGAGAAAGGACTGAGCCAGAGCACTCACGCTGAGGGCGGTTCGTTGACTCTTAGGCGCATCTATGGGCGGCGTTATAGCTCCTGTAACTTCAGACATCGACTTGCTCCCTGGGGTCCCGCGGGCGCGACGCAGTGCGGTTATTCGCAAATCATCGGCACTTAGCAATATACAGTTCAGCCCCTGGTGGAAATCAGCCTCCCACTGAAGGGGGATGTGCAACCGCCGCGAACCGGCATGGCGTCTCCGGTAACTACATGACGTACATCGGCTGGGTGCTGGAAACCCGCGTCTCAGAATCGAGACGCGGGTTTCCAGAGCTCTCCTCGGTCTCCTTACTCCTCTGCCGGCTCTGCCAGCCTCACCCGCACCCGCTCCACCTTGCGGTCGGTGGAGGCCAGCACCTCGAAGCGCAGCCGCTTGCCCTGCACCACCTCGCCGGGCAGAGGAATGTGCCCCGCAATCTCCGACACCAGCCCGCCCAGAGTGGTCGCCTCGATGTGCTGCGGCAGATAGATCGGTCCCCGCGCCTCGCGAGCCTGCTCCCGGCCGTCCTCCTGCGAATCCTCCTCGCCCGCCTGCGCACCCTCCGCCTCATCGATCTCCGGCTCCGCGAACAGTTCGCGCAGCCGCGAGAGTTCGAAGCTGCCCGGCACCACAAAGCTGCCATCCGCCTGACGCACCGGCTCGTCCACCTCCTCGGCCTCGTCATGCTCGTCCGCGATCGAACCCACAATCGCCTCCAGCAGGTCCTCGATCGTCACCAGCCCGGCCACGCCTCCGTACTCGTCGATCACGATCCGCATGTGCTGCTTCTCGTGCTGCATCTCGCGCAGCAGCTCGGAGACTTTTTTTGTCTCCGGCACAAACTCCGCGGGCCGCTGCAAATGTGCCACCGTCTGCTGGACCGCGTCGGCATCGCGCACATGGAGCAGGTCGCGCGCAAACACAATCCCAGTCACGTGGTCCAGCGTTCCGGCAAACACAGGCACGCGCGAGAAGGCATTCTCCTTCAGCTTCTCCAGCAGGCCCGTCAGACTCAGCCCATCCGGCACAGCGAAGATCGCGGGCCGCGGCGTCATCACCTCGCGCACCACCTTGTCGCCAAACTCCACTGCCGAGCGCACCAGATCCAGGTCGCTCTCCTCCAGAATGCCTTCTTCCTCGCCCGCCTCCAGCAGTGCGTCCATCGCCTCCGAGGGATGCTCCTCCTCCTCGGCGTCCTCCGGCTCGGCCAGCGCCACAATCGACAGCAGCAGCCCAAGCAGCAGCGTCACCGGCAGAATCAGGTAGAACAGCGCCTCCAGCAGAAGCCGGATGCGAGCGATCCAAAGCCCGCGCGTGCGCGCAAACAGTATCTGCGGAACCAGCCGGTCGAAGACCAGAATCAACAGCACCAGCTCGATGAGCGTAATCGCAACCTCGCTCCACAACGTGGCCATCCCGTAGGCCACCGACCCATACAACTGCAGCCCCATCACCAGCGCAATCGCCGCCAGCGAAAGCTGCCGCAGCACCGACGCCGACAGTGCCAGGCTCTCCCGCCCCAGCCTCAGCTTCGGCTCCACATCCTGCGTCCACGCGTCGATGTTGTCCTGATACTCGCGCGCCAGAAACTTGCCCATCTCGCTGTACACGCGGTCCACATACGCGGCCAGCGCCAACACCGCCAGCAGCGCCGCCAGTGTCAACCCATACGCCCCGTTCACGCCCGCACCTGCTTTCTGTGGCCGTCATCCCGAGCGGAGCGCGAAGCGCGAAGTCGAGGGACCCCCGCATTTTGCTTTTGTTTGTCCATCGGAGCGGCAACCCTTGCAATCAAACTCGTCTCCAGCCCCAGCTCCCGCCGCAGCTCGGCCTCGCGCGCCGCCATCTCGCCCGCATCCGCCTCATGGTTCAAGCCGGCCAGGTGCAGCACCCCGTGCAGCAATAGCACCCTCACCTCGTCGCGCAGCGAGTGGCCGAAGCGCGCCGCCTGCCGCTTCGCCGTCTCCAGCGAGATCGCCAGATCGCCAGCCACGCCCACTGCATTCCCATCGCCCGCTGGGAACGAGAGCACATCGGTCGCAGTATTCTTCCCGCGAAATTGCCGGTTCAGCCGGCGCAACGTCGCATCGCCGGCCAGCAGCACATGCACCTCGCCCTCGAGCCCCACCGCAGCACGCGCGCGATTCACAAACCGCGCAAGCCCGGCCTTCGACAGCCCCAACTTCTGCCAGGGCCTCGCTTCGCCAGCCAGACTTCGCGGAGGTTCCAGGGTAATCATCTGTACTTTGATGCTACTAGACCTTCTTCGCTCGCACCTTGCCGAAGACCATGGAGAGCTGGATCGCCATCAGTAGCACTCCCAGCCCAACCGCGCCCCACCCCAGCGCAACCGCACAGCCACGCGGCCAGAAGAAGTGCAGCAGAAGCGCTCCGGCCACCAGGTTCGCAAATCCCCATAGCACATTGCTCAGCGGCGAAGACTCGCCCACCCCCGGCGGCTTGGCAAACGGTGACTGAAACGGGTTGCCGCTGGTCCCCTGCACAAAATGAGGCACTCCGTTGGTCAGAAACGCGCCGCCCAAAAACTCCAACAGATAAAAGTACCAGTGCATCTACATGGCTCTCATTCGGGTGTGCTACTGCAGTTTGCTGTTCACGGTTTCCTGGTCACTGGTCCCGGTTTCCTGCTCCACATCGCCCAGCTCCAGCGGAATCTGCTGCGCCCGCCCGTAGCTGTCGTAGGCGCGCACAATCCGCTGCACTAACTGATGACGGACAACATCGACTTCTTCAAAGTGGCAGAATCGGATTCCCTCCACCCCCTCCAGCACATGCAGCGCCTCGAACAGTCCCGAGCGCTTCGGGTTGGGCAGATCGATCTGTGTCATGTCGCCCGTAATCACCGCCTTGGAGCCGTTGCCCATGCGCGTCACAAACATCTTCATCTGCTCCATGGTGGTGTTCTGCGCCTCGTCCATGATGATGAACGCGTCCGACAGAGTGCGTCCGCGCATGAACGCCAGCGGCGCCACCTCGATCACATTCCGCTCCAGCAGCTTGTCCACCTTCTCCTGGTCCAGCAGGTCGTAGAGCGCGTCGTACAGAGGCCGCAGGTACGGATCGACCTTCTCCTGCAAGCTGCCCGGCAGGAAGCCCAGCCGCTCGCCCGCCTCCACCGCCGGCCGCACCAGGATGATCCGGCTCACCCGCTTGGCCATCAGCGCCGACACCGCCATCGCCACCGCCAGGTACGTCTTCCCCGTCCCCGCCGGCCCCAGCCCGAAGATCATGTCGCATTGCTCGATCGCCTCGACGTACTTGCGCTGATTGGGCGAGCGCGGCTGCACCATCCGCTTCACCCCCGCCGACCGCTGCTTGCCCGACTCCACCAGAGAGCGCAGCGTCACCTCCGGGTCCGCGATCACCAGCCGCAGCATCCCCTTCAGCTCGCCGTTCTGCAGTGTCACGCCACTCTTGCGCAGCGCCTCGAAGTCGGCAAAGATGCGCGTTACCTGCTCCACACTCTCCATAGCACCAGTAATTTCGATCGAATCGGAGCGCAAGTCGATGGTTACCTGAAGACCGTCCTCCATCAGCCGGAGGTTTTCGTCGCGGGTCCCGTACAGGGGCTCAATGCCAGGTGTGATCTCGAGCGTTTTTTTTATCAAGTAGTTGTCTGACCTCCGTCAGGACGTGCAGGGGTTGAGTGCTGTAATGGGGTAGCAAAGGATTTGTGGGAGAGCTTCGGCGAGAGGCACAGGCTCCGGGCAGCACGGCGAATCGTCAGCGGGCTTGCAATCGGATTGGCGAGGGTTGCCAATATAATGCCGAAGTTGCGCACAGAGTAGTTCTCGCTCTGCACCTAGTCAAGTCAATTTTAGATGCACCCCGTATCCCCCGCGATACACCAGTTCCTTTGTCTGACTAGCCCTTCTCGCTACTCTCGCCATCGACCACGTCGATAAAGTCCCCACCGAGAACTAGCGCGCCGGGGGAACAACGCGGTAGAAATAGTCGTAGGAAGATGCAGCGTCGCCCGGCCCCCAGCGTCCAAGACTCATCATTCTGCAGTTCAAGGTGGTCCCGACTATGAAGCGAGCATTCGCGGTCCTCGCCCTCACCCTTCTCTGTAGCCCGCTCTTCGCCCAGTCCGCCGCTGCACCCGCCGCCGCGCCTACCTTCGAGGTCGCCTCCGTCCGTATGGTCAAGCCGTTATCCCAGGATGAAATTCGCCGAGGCCTGGGCAATGTTCCCTGGAGTACCTTCCCGACCAACCGGTTTACCGGCCAACGGATTTCCCTCAAGATGCTCATCAGCATCGCTTACGGAGTCGATTCCAAGTACATCCAGGGCGATCCCATCTGGCTCGAATCGCAGGAGTACAGCATCGAAGCCAAGGCCGAAGGTGACAAGGAACTTACCTATGAGGAAATGCAGCCCTTGCTCCAGCATCTACTACAGCAGCGATTCCATCTGGTGACCCATCGCGGGACAAAGACGACTTCAGGCATAGCGCTCATCATTGCAAAGGGCGGCCCAAAACTCACCCCAGCAAAGGAGGGAGTCACACCCCACGCCAAGAGCAGCCCCATGGGAGTGCAGGCCTACAATATGGACATAGCGCACTTCGTCACTTTTCTCTCCCTCCCCGCAGGAGGCCCTGTCATCGACAAGACCGGCCTTTCCGGCCGATACGACATCAAACTGAGCTATGCCCCCGCGAACGATCCCGACTCCACTCTCCCATCAATCTTCACCGCTGTACAGGAGCAGCTCGGCCTCAAGCTCGTCCGGCAAAAAGTCCCCGTCGAAACCCTCGTCATCGACCACGTCGACAAAATCCCCACCGAAAACTAGCCCCGCCGCACATACTCCCCGGTTGACCCCGCCCCCCGCCTTCCGTAGACTGGAACTTGCAGGAATGGGGTGTGTCTGCCTCCGCCTGCATCCCAATTGCCCGGCGTCGATAGCAATCGCGCGGGCCCAGAAAAGAGTTCACAGTTTATGGCAAATCATGTCTCCTCGTTGAAGCGCGCACGTCAGACCATCAGCAAGACCGCGGGTAACCGCGCCAACAAGACCAAGCTGCGCGGCACACTGCGCACCCTGCGCGAGGCCATCGACGAGGGTGACAAGAAGACCATCGCCGCCACCTACTCCGCGACCGTCTCCGCCCTCGACAAGGGCGTCCAGAAGGGCGTCCTGCACAAGAACACCGCCAGCCGTTACAAGGCCCGCCTCAACGCCCGCGTCAAGGCCCTCGTCGCTCCCACCAAGGCAGCATAACTAAGCTCTCGCATCGCAAGCCAGCCCCGGCCTAGAGGCTGGCCCTTTTTGCGTCTGCCCGCTTCTTACCGCGACGTACTCCCGGCAGGCGTCTCGTCTGGCCCATAGAGCGTAGGCCGCTTGCGCGCGGCCCCCGGCTCCGGATCGCCCAGCACCACCGCTCCCGCCGCCACCGGAGTTCCTTGCTCCCCCACCGAAGCCGCAGCCTGCGCGGAAGAATCTCCACCCGTCGTACTTGCCGCGCTCGCCGCTGTCACCGCCGCGCCACTCTCCGCACTCGACGAACTCGCCCCACTGGCCGAATCCGTCGCATCCGTTGCCAGCGGCGTCGAGACCCGCTCCAGCGACAGGTCGATCCGCGCCCCCGTGTCCTGCGGAGCCTGCGCCTCCGCCTGCTTCACCGCTGCCTGGTCCTGCCCGGTCAGCGGAGGCAGAGCGTATACCTCCACCGCTGCCTCGTGCTCGGTGTACTCGTCGTAATCCTTCGTCGCCTCATGATGCACCAGCGTCTCGCGCACCACGGCCAGCCTCATCCCGTCCCCCGACAGGGCAAAGTTCCCGCCCGCCCGCTCCACCGGCGTGCAGTCGATGCGGAAGATCAGCTTGCCGTCGTAGCTCTGCATCACGCGGACCTCCTGCGCGCTCACCATGTTCTCCGGCAGCGGCCCCTCTGGATCGATCGCTCCGCTCACCAGGACCCTCCCCAGCGCAAACCGTCCCGCCGCCGGCGCGAACGAAAACGCCGGCGCGGTCTGCGTGTCCAGGAAGCTCTGTTGCCACATCTCTTCGCCCTTCAGGTTGAAGCCCGCCAGGTCCTGCCTCCCCGAGATGCCCCGGCACCCAAAGGCGACAAACTCGCTGTGCCCCACAAAGGTGGACTGCGGAAAGCAGGTTGTGTCCCACTCCGCCAGCTCGTCCACCTTGCCCGCGTGCTCGTCGAAGTCGAACAGCCAGCGGTCCTTGCCGCCCTCGATCACATCCAGAAATCCCGCCGTCGTCATCGGCAGGTCCACCGCCTTGCGCGCGCGGACCGCTCCCGCTGACGACACCAGCAACCCCTCCGCACCCTCTCCCGTGCTCTTCATCCGGTAGAAATTAATCTGCACCGGGGCCGGGTCGTCCGGTGTCCCGTCGCTCGCCGTTCCCGTGTTGCCCAGTGTGCTGCTGGTCGTCTCCACCGTCAACAGGTCCCCGTCCGCCGACACCTGCAGCGCCACAATGTTCCGATCGATGTGCAGCAGCGGAAGTTCGCGAAACGCATTCTTCGCCCCGCCCTCAGCCATCGGCGCAAGCACCGTCAACTGGCTCCTCACCCGCAGCAGAAACCGGCCGTGCCCCAGGCTCCACAGGTACTGCCCGCGATCGTGCAGCCGCCACTGCGTCTGTGCCAGCACCTTGCCCGAGGGCAGCTCCACCAGGTTCGCTCCAACCATCCTGTCTTCGTCGTCCGGCTGGTCGTTTGGCTCGCGCTTCATCAACTGGCGCAGGCCAAACGTAATCAGCAGATGCTCGGCATCGACGAAGTGAACAGTCAGCATCGTGCTGCCGCCCAGCATGAACTCCGGCAGTATCGTCTGGTAGCCCATCGGCCCCAGCGGTACGCGCGCCACCTGCTCCGGGTCGCGCGCCCGCGCCACGCCCGGCGCCAGCATCGTCCACGCCGCCAGCATCGCCCCCACGCGTTGCACCGCACTCTTCATCGTCCAGTTCAGCCCCTCAGAGCGCACTTAGAGCGATAATAGAAGACTGGGTCGCCTTGCTGCTTGGTTGTTTCCTCCGGTTGCCCTATTGGCCCCATACCACCTGCTCCACAAATCTCATCCCGCATGGAGAATCCACGCATGAGCGCAATATCCATCCGCCTCGCCTCGAAGCGCACCGCCTTCCGCCGCGCCCTCTGGAACGCCGCAACTGTAGCCCTCGTCTGCCTCGTTCTCGCTCCGTGCGCGCTCGCCCAGCAGACACCCGCGCAGTCTGCCCCCGCCAAAGCCGCGCCTGCGCCCGCGGTCGAGAAGCCCCTCCCCGGCCTCGACCTCTCCTCCATGGACCTCTCCGCCGATCCCTGCACCGACATGTACAAGTACGCCTGCGGAAACTTCAACGCCTACCACCCCATCCCCGCCGACCAGCCAGACGTCGATCCCTTCTACGTCCTCTACAATGTCACCACCCAGGAGCTGAATGGCATCCTCACCAAGGCCGCCGCCGGTGGCCCCGCCCGCTCGCCCGACGAGCAGAAGATCGGCGACTTCTTCTCGGCCTGCATGGACACCACCGCCATCGACGCCGCAGGCCTCAAGCCCATCCAGCCCCTGCTCAATGAGATCGACGCGGCCAGCGTCGCCAATACCGCCGCCCGCGCCCAGTTCGCCTCCCTCCTCGGTAAGCTGCAACGCGATGGCGTCAACGCCTTCTTCGGCTACGGCGAGCAGCAGGACCTGAAGGACGCCACCAAGCAGATCGCCTTCGTCCAGCAGGGCGGACTCGGCATGCCGGAGAAGGACTACTATCTGCGCACCGGCGATAAGGACGCCCAACTGCGTACCCAGTACGTCGCCCACGTCGCCAAAATGCTCACCTTCGCCGGCTCCACGCCCGAGCAGGCAAAGCAGGACGCCGCCAATATCATGACCATGGAGACCGCACTCGCCAAAGCATCCCTCGGCGTGGTCGACATGCGCGAGCCGGAGAAGACCTATCACCTCCAGCCCATCGAAACCTTCATGGCCATCTCCGGCCCCAGCTTCACTGACTTTGAAGACGCCATCCACTCCCCCCGCGTTACAGAGATCAATAACTCCACCCCCGACTTCTGGCCGGAGATGAAGAACCAGATCAACACCGCCGACCTCGCCACTATCAAGGCCTATCTCCGCTACCACCTGCTCACAACCTTCGCCCGCGAACTTCCCCACGCCTTCGACGAGGAGAACTTCGACTTCTACGGTCGCATCCTGCGCGGCCAGCCGGAGCAGCAGCCCCGCTGGAAGCGCTGCTCCAACACCGTCAACGGCTCCATCGGCGAGGCGCTCGGCAAGGTCTATGTCGACCAGTACTTTGCCGGAGACAGCAAGGCCAAAATGCTTCTGATGGTGCACGACATCGAGACCGCCATGGGCCAGGACATCGACCAGATCACATGGATGTCGCCCGCCACCAAGACGCGTGCCAAAGAGAAGCTCGCCGCCGTTGCCAACAAGATCGGCTACCCCGACAAGTGGCGCGATTACTCCAAGCTCACCATCGCGCCCACCGACGGCTTGGGCAACGAGATGCGCGCCAACGCCTTCGAGAACGATCGCCAGCTCAACAAAATCGGCAAGCCCGTCGACAAGGGCGAGTGGGAGATGACACCACCCACCATCAACGCCTACTACGACGACAGCATGAACAACATCAACTTCCCTGCCGGCATTCTGCAGCCGCCCTTCTACGACCGCACCCAGGATGACGCCGTCAACTACGGCCACATCGGCGCCGTCATCGGACACGAGCTCACCCACGGCTTCGACGACGAGGGCCGCAAGTTCGACGCCCAGGGCAATCTCGACAACTGGTGGACTGCGGACGACCTCAAGAACTTCACCACCCGCACCGATTGCCTGGCCAACGAGTACAGCTCCTTCACCGCCGTCGACGACGTCCACATCAACGGCAAGCTCACCCTGGGCGAGAACACCGCCGACAACGGTGGCCTTCTGCTCGCCTTCATGGCCTACATGCAGCGCGCCAAGGACAACCACATCGACACCAGCGCCAAGGTCAACGGCTTCACCGGCCCGCAGCGCTTCTACATCGGCTTCGCCCAGAACTGGTGCCAGAATGTCCGTCCAGAGTCCGTCCGCGAGCAGGTGCTGCAAGACCCCCACTCGCCAGACCGCTTCCGCGTCAATGGAGTCATCGTCAACCAGCCCGGCTTCGCTCCGGCCTTCGGCTGCAAGCAAGGCGCACCCATGGTCCCCGTCAACAATTGCCGCGTCTGGTAGTCGTGCCATTGTATTTGGGTGCCCCATTCATGACGCGTCCTTCGCGGTATGAGTGGGGTTTCTGCTTTTCGGAGGGAGCAGGGGGCTTCAGCCCCCTGAATAGAGTCAATAGAATCAATGGCTTTAGCCCCGGGTCTTCACCAGACAAAGGGGCATCCATAAAATTGCCGAAGGCACCGCCCCGAAATTCCTGTCAAGCGTTATCTCTCAAGCAACTCAATCTAAACAGGATAATCCACAAAACTCCGGCCCCCGACCTGCTATCATTGAATAGGGGCTTATCTGTCTGGTTCACTCTGCACACAAAGATTTCTCTGGTTCTGCCAAAGGGAATCGATTTGAGAGAGTCAAGACAAGTCCAGACTTAACTTGTTATTTCTGATTGACCTAGCCATTTTTTTCATTTTTTACGCATGTTAACTATTCGGTTAACATGGGCCCCCAGGCCAACTCGTCACCTATGCCGCAAATGATCAAATCCCGCGTTCTCGGCTTCGCAGCCTGCGCCGTCGCCAGCTCACTCTGGGGCTGCGGATTTTTCTTCGGCAAGATCGCCCTCGTCCAGATGAACGTCGGCGCCATGGTTCTCTACCGATTTCTCTTCGCCACCCTCGCGCTCGCGCCCCTGCTTCTCACTCACCGGCCACGCTTCAGCCGGACCGACTGGGGTCTCCTTCTGCTTGCCTCTTTCCTGGGAATTCCGCTCCAGTTCCTCATCCAGTTCTCCGGCCTTGCCCTTACCACCGTCTCGCACGCCTCGCTGATGGTGGGCACCATGCCGGTCATCCTTGCCGTCGGCGCAACCATCTTCGTGCATGAGCGCATGGACCGCATCGGCTGGTTCGCTCTCGCCGTCTCCACCCTCGGGGCCACGCTCATCGCTCTCGGCGCGCTCCACGCCACCGGGTCAAACCACCCCACCCTCGCCGGAGACCTCCTTGTCGTCCTCTCCCTGGTCATCGCCCTCGCCTGGATTCTCATCAACAAGAGACTGATGCAGCGTCATAGCCCTATCACCATCACCGCCTACGGCATCGCGGCCGGTACGGCGATGCTCCTCCTGTGCGTCCCCATCCTCTATCCCCAGCCCTTCGGCCCGCCGTACCTCTCTGCCGTCGCACTCAAGGTCTGGATTGCCCTCGCCGCCAGTGGTCTGCTCTGCACTGCCTCCACCACCCTGCTCTGGAACTGGGGACTCACCCAGGTCCCCGCATCGCAGGCCGGCGTTCTGCTCAACATGGAGCCCCTCATCGGCTCGTTGCTCGGCGTCTTCCTGCTGCACGAGAGCCTCGGCCCCAGCGCCCGCACAGGCGCCGTGCTCATCCTCGCCGCCGCCATCGTCATCACCACCGGCTCGCGCACCCGCAGCCGCGAGCAGCTCCCCCTCACATGACGGTGCAAACTCCAGCTTCGTGGCCAACTCTTCATGGGCTATAAAAGGAGGTTCGAGAACAGAGGTTTTAGGTTCAAGGTTCCGTTGGAAATCACCTCACCCGCGCATGACATCCAGATAGGCCTTCGCGATCTCATCCGCAAATCTCTGGCGCGAGAAGTTCTGCAGCACATGCTCACGGGCCAACGCTCCCATGCGACGTGCATCCTCCGGGTTGTCAATTAACCGCAGCAGCGCATCAGCCAGTTCCTTGCTGTTCCCATGCTGGTGCAAATATCCTGTAATGTTTTCAGTTACAATCTCAGGGGTTCCGCCAACCGAGGTCGCCACCACCGGCTTGCCCATCGCCATCGACTCCACAAGGCACAGGCCAAACCCTTCTCTATGGCTGCACAGTACCGATATATCCATGGCGGAAATAAGTCGAGACACGTCCGAGCGATGCCCGGTAAAAATAAATTTATCTGCGATGCCGAGTGTATTGAGCTCTTGAACTACTTCCCTATAATGCTGACGGTTTAGTTCGACTAGAGAGTTGTCTCCTACAATTACGAACCGCGTATTTGGGTATCTGCGCAGGACCTCGTTGGCGGCAGACGCCAATGTAAAGTAATCCTTCACCGGTGCGACCCGAGCCACCATCCCCACTAGGACACATCCATCCGGGACTCCCAATTCGCGCCGGACGACTGCGTTGCTCTCCGTCATGTCGGCGTTGGACACCTCTGCCCAGTCATAAATGACACGCGCTTTGTTGTCAGGCAAAGACAGCGCGAAGCTCCTCTTCGCTTCCTTCGATACAAAGACAAAACTATGCACCGGCAACAGACAAAGCCTCTGGCGCAGATTGAAATACGGAATGGTGGTCCGAATATGACATACAGTCCGGGAGCGCGCAAGAAAAGCAGCGAGGCTATTATGGTATGCGGCTTTTTCGTCGGCAAAATGGACTATGTCCGGTTTTGCCTGCCGAATCTGTCGCGCAACAATTAGAGACGCCTTGATAAATTGTCTCGCATGCAGCAAGCTAGGTTCGGGGGGAAAATAGGCTATGGTTTCGATTCCCGCCTTTTCAAATGACTTTCTCAATGCTGCAGCATCGTGCAAACAAAACGCCACATGGCGAAAGTGATCGCGCGATGCATCTGCCATGCGCAGTGTAGCTACCTCAACCCCGCCTATTCCACTCCACGGCATAAAGTGGGCCACTGTAAGCTTCTGGCCGGATCTCGCGTCGCTCCTCATGGCTTCGCCTCCGCCCCCAAAAACGAACGTATCTTAGGGAATATCCGGCTGCGAACATAAGTCCGAAACACCAACCCAACCGTGATAAAAAAAATTGGCAATAATGCGACCACCTGGAGGAAGAAGATTGTGAGATTGTGCGCTGGAAAGAGAACATTCACGGCGTATGTGGCAACGGCGAATGGAATCGAGGACAAAAACACCGGCGCCCATACCTTCCAGACAACTTCAGAGTAGCTCAGTCCCACCAACTTGGAGATATAACCCGGCCACAGCACAAGATGCACAATTAAGCTGGGCACCATGGTTCCGATGGCCACTCCATATATCCCATACCAATGAACCAGAATAATACTGAGCGCCAGGTTCGCTATGCCTTCCCCGATCGCCCATATCGCGCCCATTTTGTGCTTTTCGATTCCGAATGCGATCGATCCCGCGGTTCGGTTGGCAAACGCAAATAATAGAGCAGTACATAGAATAATGAGGACAGTTCCTGAGCTATGTGCGTACTGTGGCCCCATCCAAAGTCCCATAAAGCTGGGTCCACGCAGGATCAGAGTGATTAGGATAGGCAATGAAACGGCGAGTGTGGCGCGAGTGCCGTTCTTGTAGAGCATCAACAGTCTGTGGGTATCTCCGGCTGCCTCGTAGGTGCTTGCGGCCGGAACGAATGTAGCACCCATTGCATTAACTGCCTGACTTGCATAACTGCAAAGCGAATTGCCGATCGCGTAATAGGTCACCGCCGAAGCGGAAACAAACGCCCCTACAACCAGATTGTCTGTCTGATAGACCAACTGGACCGCAATTGTTGTCAGAAATGCATAGGAGCTATAAGTCCATATTCTCCTCAGCGATTCACGCTTCGGCTTGCTGAGATAAATTCGCAGTTCTGGATAAATCCGGCGCGTGGCCCACACTAGAAGGGCGTTGGCAACCAATACCGCAATCAACTCGCAGACGGCAATCGCGACAATGCCGTGTCCCATGCGCAATACGGCCACAACTCCAATCACACGCACCGCTGTTTGTACAAGGGCCACATACGTTTGCAAGTCATAGCGGTTAAGTGCCGACAACACCCCCGCAACAACGCCAATCGACATCGTAATAGCCATCTTCAGGCCGATCAGTAAAATGGCTTTTCTGGCATCGCCCGCGAGTTCGGCCGGAATCTTGAATATGTGCGGAGATACCGCGGCGAGTCCGGCGCTCAGCAAAAGGATGAACGCGCTGATCTGTATCCGTACCCACAGGGCGGCAGAGATCGCCTCCGACGCCCCCTGATGATTGTGTTGCGTGTGTCCCTTGGAGACAAATCGCAGGACCGCACTCTGCATCCCAAGGTCGAGCAGGCCGAGATAGGCAACGACTCCAACTGCCATCACCCAGACGCCATAGGCTACGTTGCCCAGTCGATGCACGATAAATGGCGACAGGAAGAAACCGACTGCTAGATTGGCAATCGTTCCAAACCAGTTGAAAAACACATTCCGCGCGATATGTCGTACGCCCAACTCCAAGTCAGAACTCCTTCTTGTCAATATCAAAATGCGGCGGAATCATATCGACTTTACTGGCATTTACAGGCTAAAGCAATCCCCTGAATGCATAAGCGATGGTAGCAGCGTTCTGATCTAATGCATAAAAGGATGGCATTCAATGTCGGTTTCAAGGGTTCCCTGCACCACAGTGTTCCGCTACAACTTCTGTATCAAGAAGCTTCTTCCTCCCACAGAAAGATGACGTATCATCAGGGAAAGCATCTCGTTCGGCTAGACCCGATCATTTTGCACGCTTGCATGAGGAGGTTGTTCCCTGAGAACAATCGCTCACAACCTTGACTTGCCCGCCCTTCACGGAGTAATCGCCGGCCAGGCCGTCCACCGCTCTGCCGCCGGCATGCAGCCACCAGGCAATGCGTTACTATTCGTCCGGAGCGCGCCATGAAGCTGCTCTTCTGGCTCTGCCTCGCAGTCGTAGTCTACGCATATTTCGGCTATGCTATTTGGCTGTGGCTACAGGTCAGGCTGCACTGTCGCCCCATCCTCCAAAGGCCAATCCAGCCTACAGTATCGATTATTATCGCTGCCCGCAATGAAGAAACGAACCTGCCTGCCAAGCTTGAGAATCTTCGCCTTCTGGATTATCCGCAGGATCGGCTGCAGATCGTCATTGTCTCGGATGGATCGACAGATCGAACCGCCAGCATTCTGCAACTGCACGCTTCTTCAATTACATCCGTCATCCTCGGTCGGTCGTGTGGAAAGGCCAGCGCATTAAACGAGGCCGTCAAACACGCCACCGGCGAAATTCTGGTCTTTCTGGACGCACGGCAATTGGTCAATCCAGACGCGATCTCCGAACTTGTTTGCTGCTTCGCCGATTCGGAGGTAGGCGCCGTAAGCGGGGAGTTGCTTCTTGAAACCACCTCCAGCGTCCCTCCTCCGATGCCCTAGGCCTCTATTGGAAAATTGAAAAAGCTGTTCGTAAACTCGAGTCGGCTTCGGGCTCTGTCGTCGGAGTAACGGGGGCCATCTACGCAATTCGTAGTGAACTTTACACAGAGATGCCGCCAGGAACGATTCTGGACGATCTTTTTGTGCCCATGCATGTGGCCCGCATGGGCAAGCGGGTTGTGTTTCAACCCTCGGCCATAGCGCGCGACCAACTCTTCCGCGAAAAAGGGAAAGAATTCTCGCGCAAGGTCCGTACGCTGACGGGAAACTACCAGGTGCTGCAGTTGGCGCCTTGGATGCTTTCGCCTGCGAACCCGCTGCTCTTCCGTCATATCAGCCATAAACTACTGCGGCTCCTCGCTCCGCTGCTTCTGGTCCTGATGCTGGCGGCCTCCGAATTGTCCAGAGGTCCGTTCTACCGGGCAGTCTTCTGGCTGCAAATCCTGTTCTACGCTTTGGCCGTCAGCGGTATGTTGATTCCATCTGCCAGAAAGTTCAAGCCTGTCGCAATCGCCAATACATTTGTCCCCACATTTCCATTTTGAGCCTTAATTATGAAACCTCGGATCGTCGCAAACGTCAATATTCATAGGGGTGTGAATGCGATGAAGACGCTCCGGAGGTCAATACCCAATGGGTGAGATACAAAATCGGCCTTTTCAGCTTTCCTTCAACGCCTCTCTCAAGGTCGAGTTCCAGGGTTCCCGCGTCACTTCCGACGGTGGCCTGATCCTGGTGCGCGAACTCGACGAGCGGCTCGGGTTCGGTGAATTGATCGCGCAGCATCTGACCGACTCCCGTGGAAAGAATGCGCAACTTGGCTTCGCCGACCTGCTGCGGCAATCAGTCTATAGTCGCTTGGCTGGCTACGAAGATCTCAACGACGCCGAGAGGCTGTCCCAGGACCCGACGTTCCGGCTCATCAGTTCGGAAAAGATATGGGATCGAGGCGTCGCTCTCACCTCGCGGTTGCAGAGTTTCGAGACCGAGATGCTGGCCGAAGACGCGAACTTTCCGGGCTGGCGGGGCTCAGCCGGGCATTGATCGCGAAAGCGGAGGCGCTGGATTCAGGGTACCGCACGGTCCTGGACATGGATTCGACGGAGATTCCGGTGTACGGAGAGCAAGAGCAGAGCGCCTACAACGGGCATTTCGAATCGACCTGCTTTCACCCGCTGCTGCTGTTCAACCGCGAGGGCGACTGTCTGGCCGCCAAGCTGCGGCCGGGCAACGTGCACAGTGCGGACGACTGGGAAGAACTGCTCATGCCGGAGATCGAGCGGCAACAGAAGCTGAGCAAGGAAGTGGTGTTTCGAGCCGACGCCGCCTTCGCCAAGCCAGAGATTTACGAGGCGCTGGAAAGCCGGGGCGTGAAGTACGCCATCCGTATTCCGGCCAACGAGAACCTGGAGCGGGATGTGGCCGAACTGCTGCCGCGCCCGGTGGGGCGTCCCAGTCACAAACCGATCGTGTGGTACAAAGGCTTTCTCTACAAGGCCGCCAGTTGGACGACGGCACGGCGAGTCGTGGCGAAGGTGGAACATCATGCCGGGGAGTTGTTCCCGCGCATCGGATTCATCGTGACCAATCTGGAGACGCCGAGCCGGGCGGTAGTACGGTTCTATAACAAGCGGGGCACTGCCGAGCAGTGGATCAAGGAGGGCAAGCAGGCGGTGAAGATGACGCGGCTAAGCTGCCACCGTTTCCGGTCGAACGAGGTGCGGCTGTGGCTGAGCGTGATCGCATACAACTTGGGCAACGTGTGGCGGCGGCTGGTGCTGCCGAAGGGAGTCGAAACGTGGTCGTTGACCAGCTTGCAGCAGCGGCTGGTGAAGACCGGCGGGCGGCTAGTCAAGCACGCTCGGTACTACTGGATGATGCTGGCCGAGGGCCACCTGACGCGGCGCCTGTTCGCAAGCATGTTGCGGCGGATTCTGGCTTTGCCGCTGCCGGCCGGATAGGCGCGCAAGCCAGGCGAAACCAATCTGGACGACGGAGGGGAGTTGAGGGAGGGGTGTCTGAGAAATCGCTTCGAAATCAGGCAAATCACGGCTTTTTGGCCTGGGCAGAGGACCCGCGGGGCAGGAAGGGGGCTTTGCCGTTGGAACGAATGCGAAAAAGGTGGCGAGCCGGGCACTCAGGGGTGTATTCTTTCGTCACCGGACAAGCAAAATGGAAATCCCGGTTGTCATGCTCAACGCTGCGGCTGTACTTGCATTTTACAATTTCGTTGCTGGAAGAAACAGAGTTTGGGTCTTGTAAATCAACTAACGCTGCGGCGAATTAATATGCATTCGCTCACAGACTTATGGGGATCGCATGTTTGGAACAGGCATTGGACACTTCATCCCGCAGGCTGCCTACCTGGGATTCTGGATCATGTGTCTCGTCTCCCTGGGCGGAAGACCTCTTTGGGGTCTCTACTATATGCTCCCATTCCTTCCATACCGCCTGCTTCGCGACCACTTCATCGACTATCCGCTGGGAGCCAATATGATGACAATTCTGGTCCTGTCAGTCATCGTCGGTGCTCTCATCCGTGGAAAGAGTCTGCCTAAATCAAAGCTATACCCGATATGGCTTGTCTTTGCAGTCTATCTCTACATTTCGATGTGGATCGGCGTCGCCCTTTCAAATGCCCCTGCACCGCTTTGGCTTTCAGACGTTAACTTCGTTACCTGGAAAGACTACATGGTCATTCCTCTGGTCTTCGTAGCGGCAAGCTTAGTCGTTGAAGACCGGAAAGCAATTCGAAACATAGTCGTTATAACGGCCATATCCCTCTTGTTCATCGATAGAAGCTGCATTCTGGAAAGCATGACAAGAACATGGACAACCTTCGACGAAGACAAACGGGGAGGCGGCCCCCTAGCCTATGGCTCAAACCAAACAGCAGCATTTCTGGCCCAGTTTGCAATGTTCTTTTGGGGATTCACACAGTTTATAAATCAATTCAGGTATAAGATACTAAACTACGGATTAGTGGCAATAACACTGCTAGCAACCATGTACACCTTCTCGCGCGGTGGATATTTGCGGTACTTTTCAGTGTTTTTGTTCTTGGTCTTCTAAAAGACCGAAAGATTCTTCTGATTCTTGGTGTCTTTTTGCTGACTTGGCAGATCGTAGTGCCTGCCCCTGTCCGTGAGCGGGTCAGTATGACCGAGAACGCCAATGGACAACTCGAGGCCTCAGCTCAAGAACGAGTTGACCTTTGGCAGAATGCGGAGCAGACATTCCTCCACAGTCCTATTGTCGGAACTGGTTTCGCTACCTTTCAATTAGGTGAGCATGTCGACAATCTGAAAGACACACACAACTGGTACATTAAGGTAATGGTGGAAACTGGACTTATCGGCCTTGTTATAGCTATTATTCTTCTACAACAGTTGCTCGCAACATCTTATCGTCTATTTAAACGCGCATCGGACCCGTTCTATCGAGGTTTAGGCCTGGGTCTTTTTTTGGCAACCTGCTCCTGTATTGTTGCAAACTTTTTTGGTGACCGTTGGACCTATCTAGAGATCACCGGGCTTCTTTGGGTGCTCGCTGGAGCTGCAATTCGAGCAACCCATCTTATGAAATCGGAGTCAATCGCAGATTCCGCAAATGTGGTTACGGCCAGGATTCTTAACCCGTTCTCGAACTATCACTAGGATTCTATTTATTCCGTATTTTAGTTTGCGTTTATTCCTTCTGCTGCCGGAAAGTTTCTCAATGAGCAGTATTACCGCATTATCGCTGGAAGAGCCGAATCAGACACAAGAGGAGAGCTGCAAATTGCCTCACGTTTTGCTTATCCTCGATCAGTTTCCCAAGACCCTTGGCGGCGGAGAACGCATTGCTCTGAAGATAGCAACGCTCCTGCCACAGTATGGATACCGCGCCTCCATCCTGACCTTCTCATCCCACCCCGAAAGCGCTGCCCTTAAGTCGCCGCCTTGTCCCCTCTATCTGCTGCCCTTGCAACGCACCTACGACCTTACAGCGCTGCGGGCTGCACTCGACCTAAGTTTATTTCTCCGTCGGCAAAGAATTCAATTGGTCCAGACTTTTTTCGAAAGCTCCGACCTCTGGGCTGGGTTTGTAACAAAAACGATGTCTTGCGCCAAGTTAATCTGGAGCCGCAGGGATATGGGCATTTTACGGGCCCGCAAGCACCGTCTTGCCTATCGCATCATGGCTGGCGCTCCCGATGCAGTCTTCGCCGTCTCGGAACAGGTCCGTCGGCATTGTATTGAGGTGGATCGAATCGACCCCACTCGCGTACAGACCATCTACAACGGCCTTAATCTCTCCGATTGGACTACGGTCTCAAGGCCAGCTAAAGCTCCAGGGAATATTCAAGTTGCGTCGGTAGGAAATATTCGCAGGGTGAAAGGGTTCGACATTTTGATCAAGGCCGCTTCGTTCATTGTGCCGCATTTTCCCGGCGTCTCGTTTAGCATCGCCGGTGACGTATTGGAGCCCGACTATTTCGCGGAGTTACAGACCATGATCCGCGATCTCAATCTCTCTGATCGCTTCCACTTGGTCGGGGGAGTTGCCGATCTGCGGCAACTTTTGCGCGCAGCTGACATCTTCGTACTTCCCTCTCGCAGCGAAGGTTTCTCCAATGCAATTGTCGAAGCCATGGCAGCATCCCTTCCGGTCGTTGCCACCAACGTCGGGGGAAACGCAGAGGCCGTGAAAGACGGAGTCAGTGGCCTACTCGTTCCCTCGGACGATCCCGCGGCGCTCTCCGCAGCCATTACCCTGCTGCTCTCCAATCCGGCTCAAGCAAAGGCTATGGGCTCAGCCGGAAATGCCCTTGCTGCAGAAAACTTTACTACCGAAGTTATGATGAGCCGCATCACGAGTACTTACATGAAATTGCTCTCCCTAAAATAATTTCTCCGATCGTGGCCAGTCTGCTCGCGCAGATTGTGCCTCAATCCATTTTCAGTCTTTATGGTTGAGCATTTTGCAGGGTCGCAATAACCTTTCTGGCACTCCTGACATAGAATCCATTGGAAAAACGGTAAGGCCCAATAAAGTGAATAAAAGATGCATTTTCATAGGGGATATTGACGTGCGCCCAGTAAGAAAGATACTTGGGAAATTCCATCACTTGAGCGTTCAGCGTGTTAGCAATCAGTAGGTTCGATGTTACCTGTTCGCTTCCCCACTCATCCCATTTGTCTCTCGCGATTCTCCGCATTAGGCTGGAAAAATATCTAACCTTCTCTCGAACGATAGATCCCCTTGCAAATCCCGTGAATCCAGCATTGCCACGAACATACTTCAATGACGCGCTCTCCGGCAATTGGTCGAAGCACCTCTCGCAGACTGCCTGAACCATGGTTCCCATATTTGATTTGGATCTCTCGCACGCACTGAGCATAGGCTCGATCTCTGGATACGAACCATCGCCCAGGAGAGTGAAGCTGCGATTCGCATCAATACATTGCTCGACCTCAGCAATCGCGCCCACAGTAATCGTGTCGGAATCGAGCTGTACGACATAGGTGTCTTTTACCAGGTCGCTGATTAAAAGAAGTCTCTCCCAACAGCTTCCTTTCGGGCACTGATCCGGAGACACCTCGGATATGGAAACGATCCGCACGCCCGGAAGATGCGTGTGGAGGGTTGCATAATCGGATTTCGTGAGCGTTCCATCATTAAGTATTACGGCCTTCGGATAGCGTCCAAGCTGTTCGCAGAATGACTTCACCGCCAGTAGATACATCACCACTTCGCCATGACAAAGCATCGAGACAAGAGTAAGCGTGTCATCATTTAAATGAATGGGCGGAGTACGCAGCAGATCGCGACAGTTAAAGTCAAACCATGCCCGCCCCAAGGCCCGTTTAGCGCGAAAGAACATACTGAATTTTTCTCCCCATCCATGCTGATTGCACTTGCTTGGGTCTCCGTCGTTTTCTGGACGCACAGCCAGCAGTCCTCATTCTGAAACCCTTAAGGGAATGCGTCGCGAATCCAGTCAGGATAAGAATAATTCAAACAACAGCCCAGCGGCCAGATATCAGACAGTCAGGTCTTTGACCATACTCTTCCAACCATTGAAATATCGGAGATAATATCTCGTTTTCGGAATTACCTTGATTGCCCGGGACAAATGGTTTGCTGGAAGCCCAGCACGGAACCGCAGCAGATTCATGCGGCCGTGAATATATTCCAGATAGGGTTTCATGCTTGGATTGTTCTCCTCTGCAAGTCTTGAGTAAAGCTCTTCGAGCTGCGGTCCGGAATCTCTCCAATAATCCTTTGCAGAGTGTTTCCATTGTTTCACCCTTTCTGACACGGTAGGCAGGGAGGCGCCAACACCGCTTTGAGCAGCATGGATTCTGTAATAAAAAAGCGGCTCGGAAATAAATGCGAGTCCAGAGTGAACGGCCACCATGCAAGGGACCCAGGCGTCGAACCACCAGTTAGACGGAACAGGCAGGAGTTCCATAAGGAGTTTGGCATCGACCATAAGCGTACAGCCATATACCTTGTTCATGGAAAGGAGTACTGGAAGAACTTCACCACGCATGAGCCTCTCGTGCTCGCGGCGAGTCATCCCGGTAGTTTCCGACAGCAGAATTCCCTTTGGAGCTCCCCGATCGTCGATAAGTTGCGCATCGACAAAGACACCTCCTAGATGGGGCTGCTCCTCCATTGTCTGTGCCATGCGCGCGAGCTTCTGGGGTAACCACACATCATCCTGATCGCAGAATGCAATGAGATCTCCTGCACAAAGCCTGCTCGCCTGTTCAAAATTCCTGGTAATTCCTTTTGCGGCTCTACCTAGATTTACGGGATTGATTTTTACCCTGACGGGGAACGGCGCCGAGTCTGCGAAGTTGCAAATAATCTTCGGTGTCGTATCCGTAGAGAGGTCATCGCAGATTACAAGCTCGTCAGGAAGCCGCGTCTGCGAGGCAATACTCTGCAATTGTTCCTGCAAGTATTTTTCGCCGTTATAAGTACACATTGCGACGGAGATTTTTTTGCTTTGACTCATGGATTTCTCAGATCGGTTTGTCCATATTGGATGCCACTTACCGTTGGCGAGTCACCTTTCTCCAACTCCCCTTCTAGTTCACCGGATAGTTGCTCAGTCTAGCTGGATGCGGAGTCATAGTCGCCAGCAGTGATCACCTGCAGGCCAGGCGCGGTGACGGGCTGCTGGTCGATAAGGAGAATGGTACGTGCCGAGCCGCCGGGGTAGTTCACCTGGCCGCCGGTATAGATGGGCAAGGCAGCGCTGGAGGGAACAGCGCCGGCGGGAAGGACGACGATGGAGTACGTTCCGCTGGGCGCGTTGATATATCCCGTGTTGCTGCTGAAGCTGAGGCCGGTGTCGATGGGCGATACCCTGCTGAGCGTGGTACCCGGCGGAACAAGGTAGATGTCGACGGTGCCCCCGCGCGTGGCCTGGTCGAGGAAACGCAGCGCCACCTGGCCCGCAGGCGCGGGGAAAGACTGGTCCCTGAGCACCGTCATCTGCAGGTCTGCACTGATGTTCCCGGTTAGCACGGTGTACTGACTGCCGATGGCATAATTTCCGTGCGCCGTGGCCAACTGCTGCTGCGTTCCGGCGACGTAGGCGGCATGGGTATTGACGCCGGCGGGGACTGGAATGTACGAGCTGACGGTGCCGAAACCGACGTTGTAAAGGACGGCTGAGGAGTTCTGGGGGGAGTTCTGGTAGATGTCCAGTGCAGGCGCGTCGGGGGAGACATCGATGACACGCACCTGCGAGACGGGCTGGATTCCCGCAATGCTCTGGCAACCGGCGAGGCCCGCAACGAGGAGTGTGAGAACAGCGAGCCGGGCGCTCCGCTGGACGAATTGGGGTGTAGCGAGTCGCATGGCTAAGCGGCGATCTGCTTCCGGGCGCCTACAGAAAACAATCTAACCCATTGTAAACGCGGGCAGGCTTCGCGGCGGCGGGTTATGCGCTGCTGGGGGGTGACGAACCATGCGCCAGGCGATCGGAGGGCGGCCCGATTCCCGCTATAGTCGTAGCAGAGCAGGGGCGAGGGGTTAGGCTAGAGATTCGTCTGGACAGTACGCTGTATAAAGGACAAGTGATGAGTGCGTTTGCCGCAGACATTGCGCGATACAGGGCCAAGGGCTACCGCGGGAAGGAGCTGTGGCTGGAGCCGGCGTTGTGGGCGATTGCCTGCTACCGGCTGGCGAACTGGCTGCACGGGGCAAGGCCGATGGCGCTGGTTCGCGTGCCGCTGAAGGCGGTGTCGTATGTGGCGAACAAGGCTTGCGAGGTGGTGATGGAGATGTGCATCGACGCGCAGGCTACGATTGGGCCGGGGCTGTATATCGGACACATCGGCGGAGTCCACATCAACCCGCAGGCGGTGCTGGGGCGGAACTGCGACATGGCGCACCGGGTGACGATTGGCACTTCGGCCATGGGGCGCGAGGGCGCGCCGGTGCTGGGCGACGACGTGTATATCGGCACGGGTGCGACTCTGGTGGGAAAGATCAAGGTGGGTAACGGGGCGAAGATTGCCGCCAATACGCTGGTGATTAGCAATGTTCCCGCGGGCGCGACGGTGATGGGCGTGCCGGGGCGGATCATACTGCGTGCGCCCGAGAAGGTGGCGGGCGCGAACGCCGCGGAGAGACCCGATGCAGAGTGACGCGGAGCGGCAGGAACTGCGGCGCGGCATCCAGGAGGCTGTCGCCAGGCAGGACGCAGGCGGTGCGGTAGCGACTGCGCGGCGGTTGCTTATGGCATCGAGCAAGCCGGCCGATGTGATGTTCTGCGCTACGGCGCTGGCGGGGATTGGCGATGCGCTGCAGGAGCAACTGGGAGCGCGACGGCTGAAGACCTATATAGTCCGCTCGGTGACGGTTGAACCGATTCTCCCTTTCTTGACGGTGGAAGCGGCGCTGGCGAATTATGTGCTCGAACTTCAGGTGGGCGGCTATGGATCCTATGCGGATGAGTTATTGAACATCGATAGCTCTCTTGCGCGCTTTCAGCCGGACTTGGTGTTAATAACTCTCGATCTGGAGGAAATTGCCGGACGTCTGCCGGACCTGTGCGCGGACGGAATAGGCGCGGAGGCAGAGAAGGAGATTGAGGAGTGTGTAGCGCGGATGGATCAACTGCTGCGAAGCTTTCGCTCAATTAGTTCCGCGCGAATATTATTTCAGGGACTTGTCGTTCCGGACTCCACGTCGCTGGGCGATGTGGGAGAAGCGAACCTTCCGCATAGCCTGACGCACGCCGCGCAGCACTTGAATCAGAAGCTGGCTGCATTGTGCGGAACGATTGCCGACTGCGTATTTTTCGATGCGGACGGGCTTGCCGCGCGCCATGGACGTGCCCGCTGGTGCGATTCACGGATGTTCTATGCTACACGGCTGGCTGTGTCGACGGAGTCACTCAGAGCTTATTCCGGCGGGCTGGTGCGCGCGTTCTCTACACTGTTCCGCGCGCCCCGCAAGGTGCTTTGCACAGACCTGGATAACACGCTGTGGGGCGGAGTGCTGGGGGAAGAAGGACCGGATGGGATTGTCACAGGAAGCGCGTTCCCTGGGAATTGTTATCTTGCATATCAGAGATATTTGAAGCAATTATCTTCTCGAGGGATTCTTCTTGCTATTGTTTCCAAGAATAATGAGGTCGACGTTTGTGAGGCTTTCAATGCCCGCGCCTCCGATCTAGCGCTGAGCATGGATAGTTTTGTAGCGCACAAGATAAGTTGGAATGAGAAAGCGGATTCTATTCGCGAGCTTGCAAAGGAACTGTCGCTTGGTTTGGATTCCTTTGTTTTTGTCGACGACAGCCCAGAGGAATGCGAGGCGATTCGACAGCAACTGCCGGAGGTGGCTGTGGTTGAAGCACCCACCATGGAGCCGTGGAAGCTCGTCGAGACATTGTCGGAACAGACCTTCTTCGATGCGGCTGCGGTTACCACCGAGGATGTCCATCGCGCACAGGAATACAAGGCTCAGGCCCAGCGGGCTGAGCTGGCCAGCAGCGCGAGCAGTCGCGATGAGTTCCTGGCCTCGCTGGGAATTGTATGCCGTTTTCAGAGTGCGCTCGAGGCGCCGCTCGCGCGCGCCGTGCAGTTGCTGGCCAAAACAAACCAGTTCAATCTGACAACCCGGCGCCGCTCGGCTGCCGAGGTTGAGGAGTTTGCAAATGCGCTTGGCGGGCAGGCTGTGGTGGTACGAGTGCGCGACCGCTTCGGCGACGCGGGGGTGGTTGGACTGGCACTGGCGAGCATGCAAGGGGATTCTTGCGCCATCGATTCGCTGCTATTATCGTGTCGAGTGATCGGCCGCGGGATCGAGACCGCTCTGCTGGCGCACGTTGGCGAACGGGCGTTGCAAGCCGGCGCGAAGCGGTTAGTTGGTGAATTGATTGCGACCAAGAAAAATGCTCCGTGCGCGGATTTTTACTCCGATCATGGATTTACCAAGTTTATTCCATCGGAAGCAGTTGCCTCTAACACAGTATTTTATGAACTCGATCTGACTGCGTCAGTCCCAACCTATCCTAAATGGATCACTCTGGAAGGAAATGAATCGTATGAGCGTTGAACAAGTGCCGCCTTCTTTGCGGGAACTGCTGGCGGATATCTTCGAAGTATCGCCGGAGCATGTCACAGCGGAATTAAGCATGGATACAGTGGATAGCTGGGACTCGTTCCGGCACTTACAGGCGATCCTTGCGCTGGAAGGGGAATACGGCGTGCAGTTCGATCCGCAGCGTATCCCTGAGCTAACCAGCGTGGCGCTGCTACAGGCGGAGTTGGTAAAAAAGGGGGCTTCTCTTTGACGCCTGAGTTGCCTGACGGCCTAGATTTCAAGCTGCTTCATGTAGGTGTGGCCGTTCCCACTCTGGGGTCGGCTACTGAGGCGCTCACGAATATATTTGGCTACAAAGTTATGTCCGGCCCATACGACGATCCCATCCAGAAGGTAACGGTCATTTTTCTTGCGAAGTCTGAAAATGATGTAGTGGAAATTGAGCTGATCGCACCGCTGGGCGAGGACTCGCCGATCCAATCCATGCTGGCAAAGAACGGCGGTGGAGCTTACCACTTGTGTTTTGAGACGAGTGAACTTGAGGGTGCGCTGGATCATGCCCGGAAAAACGGCTGCATCGTGGTTGCTGCGCCTGCGCCTGCCGTGGCATTCCAGGGGCGAAGGATTGCATGGATCTACACCCGCTCGCGACAGTTGTTCGAGCTGGTAGAGGCCAAGGCCGCGGAGTAGACCTGGGTAAGTGGGAGGATGCCTTTGCGCGTTGAATCCATCACGGGGGAGCAGGCGCAGCAGCCTTTGCGAAAGCTATATCTTCTCTACCATGAAGTGCGGCCTCATAAGAGCCGGTACTCGTATGTGCTGGAGGCTGAATCGTTCGAAAGGCACGTGGACCTATTTGTGCGGATGCGTGAAGCAGAGAGTTGCGAGTTGTGGCCTGAGGTCACCTTTGACGATGGGCATATCTCCAACTTTGAGTTGGCCGCTCCACTCTTGCAGTCGCGAGGGATGACGGCGCGTTTTTTTATTACCGCGGGCTGGACGGGGAAGAAGCCGGGCTACATGGGTTGGGCGGAGTTGCGATCGCTACATGAGGCTGGGCATTCGATTGGCGCGCATGGTTGGACCCACAAACTGCTGACGCACTGCAGTGGCGACGAGCTACAGATAGAGCTAAGTAAGCCGCGACTTACTTTGGAGGACAAACTGGGGACTTCCGTTGCAACGATGTCTCTGCCCGGGGGGCGAAGCAATCGTCGCGTCCTGGCTGCATGCGCGGATGCGGGCTACACACAGGTTTATACCTCCGTCCCACGGGCTGAACAATTGCCGTTGGGAACGACCGTTGGCCGGGTGAATATTCCTGGAAGTGTGCAGATGGAGTGGATTGCAAAGCTGTTTGAGCCGGATGGTATGGCCATGTCCAGACTGGGACGCCAATACCGGTTGAAAGAGACCGCGCAGAGGCTGTTAGGAGACCGGCTATACGCGAAGCTGTGGGCGATGGTGAATCGCAAGGAGCCGGGGACCGATGGCGGCGGGGAAGGTTCGGAATGAAGGCCCTGCACATCATCAGCAGCAGCGGCCTGTACGGTGCGGAGGCCGTGATTCTGAACCTGGCGCGAACGCTTCGGGATGGGCCGCATCGCTGTGAGCTGTGTGTGTTCTCCAATTCCGCAAATCCAAACTATCAGCTTCATGAAATTGCCTTGAAGGAAGGATTCGATTCGCACCTGATTCCATGCAGGGGGCAGGTGGACCGCGCGACGATTGCCGGCATTCGGGAGTTAGTGGATCGAACCGGAGCAGATGTAGTTCACGCTCATGGATATAAGGCGGATATTTATACCTACTTCGCGCTGCGCGGGATGAGTGTGCCGCTGGTCTCAACCTGCCACACATGGTATGACACGGACCTATTCGTATCTATATATGGGATGGCAGACCGCTATGTGCTGCGCAAGTACGCGAGGGTGGTGGCGGTCTCGGATGAGGTCAGGCAGAGGCTGTCGAAAGCGGGTGTGCGCAAAGAGAATATCCGCCTGGTGCGCAACGGGATTGATTTACGTCCATTCGACGGAGCGGTCGCT
Source organism: uncultured Acidobacteriaceae bacterium (assembly GCA_963834805.1). Classification (GTDB taxonomy): domain Bacteria; phylum Acidobacteriota; class Terriglobia; order Terriglobales; family Acidobacteriaceae; genus Edaphobacter. Next base: position 2,049,118 of record CAWIDB010000006.1, on the reverse strand, counting down.
TCGCGTCGCGCGGGTGCGAGGGCCAAGAGTGAATTAATGGTTGGCCTGGTTGGGCGGTTGGCGTGGGAGAAGGGAGTCGATCTATTTCTGGAGGCCGCAGCGGAGGTCCTGGTTGAGATGCCAGAGACGAGGTTCAAGGTGGTTGGCGAAGGGCCGGACCGGGAGAAGCTGGAGCGGCTGCTCGATACCTTGAATATCCGCGAGAGTGTGACCCTGTTGGGGCGCCGGGAGGACATGCCTTCGGTGTACGCATCGCTAGATGTGATGGTATCGTCGTCGCGCCAGGAAGGGCTGCCAATGGCGATTCTGGAGGGTATGGCGAGTGGGCTGGCGTTGGTGGCGACGGCGGTGGGCGAGGTGCCGACGGTGGTAGTGGATGGACGCACCGGGATGCTAGTGCCGGCGGGGGACGCTGGGTTGCTGGCAGCGGAGATTCTGGAGCTATTGCGCGATCCTGGAAAGCGAATACGGCTGGGCGAAGCAGCGCGGCAGCTCATAGAAGAGGACTACTCCGCGGAGCGGATGTCGGCGGATTATCTGCGTGTATACGAAGAGGCCATTGCAGCGATGAGATATAGCAGAGGAAGATTTGAAGCTTCTGCGACACCGAAAGGAAGTGCCAAGTGAGCGCGTGCGGACGGTGTCCCAGGGTCTTCATGATGGACCTGTTGGCGACGGTGCCGTACTACACGGCCTATCTCTCCAAGGCGCTGCTGAAACATCCCATCGACCTGACGGTGGGGTCCATCACGTACTACCTTGATCCAGGCTGCTTCTCAAGCCGAGGCATTAAGATCGATCCGGGGCTGGTGGATATAGTGGGAAGGTTCCGACTGCCACGGCTGCCGCGCAGGATTCTAAAGCTGCTGGAGGGAATGCTGAACCTCTGCGCGCTGACGGTACGATTTATTTTTTCGCCGCCCGATGTGATGCATGTGCAATACCTGCCGATGATGAAGACCAGGCTGCCGCTGGACTGCTGGTTTGTGGAGTTCTGCCGCCGGCGCGGATCGACGATTGTGCTGACGGTACACGATCTTCTCCCTCACGATACAGGCGAGACTTACAAGGCAACCTTCGACAAGCTGTACCAGAGGGTGGACGCAATCATCTGCCACTCGGATTCAGTCCGGACAAGGCTTGCGACGGAGTTTTCGGTGCCCAGGGACAAAGTATCGGTGATTGCGCATGGGCCTTTCTTTTATGATTTTCCGGCAACTGGCAACGAAGAACTATTGCGCAGCTTTGAGCTTGAGAAGGACAAGGCGCTTGTGTTGTGGCAAGGGATCATATTTCCCTACAAGGGGGTCGATCTGTTGCTGCGCGCGTGGCAGCGGGTGGAGGCGAAGCTCGGCGACGCCTGCCTGGTGATTGCGGGCACAGGCGCGCCGGAGCTGTTGCAGGAGATTCGCGTGCAGGTGAAAGGGCTGGGTCTGAAGCGTGTGAAGCTGCACTTCCGCTTTGTCAGCAGCGAAGAACTGGTGGCGCTGTATCGCGCGGCGGACGTGGTGGTGTATCCCTATCGCGCGATTACGACCAGTGGCTCTCTGGCGTCCGGGCTGGCGCTGGGAAAGGCGATTGTAGCCAGCGATCTGCCGGTCTTTCGCGAGTTGCTGACAGACCGGGAGAACGCGCTGCTAGTGCCGCCGCAGAACCCCGCTGCGCTGGCTGGCACGCTGATAGAGCTGGTTCAGGACACGGAGTTGCGCATGCGGCTTGTGGCCAGGGTGCGAGCCATGAACTTCGGCGATGATTCGTGGCGGATGATTGCGAAGCAGACGATGGAGGTCTATGAGCGCGTGCTGTCCCACGCCGGTTGATCCGGCAGGATTCGAGCGCGCAGCAGTTCCGCAAGCCAACTTGCTATAGTTATTACCGAAATTCTTTCGTCATTTTCATGGATGTATCTCGGATTGTGCAGGGTATCGCGCTATGAACATAATGCGGGGATTCTTCGCTGCGCTCAGAATGACAGAATTCTTTACAGTGACTCTGGTGGTTTTATGAGGGAAGGAACGACGTTCATGAGTAACTCGTGGTTAGTTCGGATCTTCGCGGTGGGGATGGTGTGCCTCTCGCTCGGCCTTGGTGGAACGATTGCTGCAAACGCGCAGGGAGCCAGGCCTCCGGCCGCGCCAGCCGCGCCGCCGCCGCCGTGGATGGACAAATCGCTGGATGCGGACGCGCGCGCCGACCTGATGATCCACGAGATGACGCTGGACGAGAAGATCCAGTTGGTGCACGGCGCAGGCTGGGGAGTGCTGCGCCCAGGATCGCCGGTGGCGACGGGACACAATGGCGGGGCGGGATTCGTTCCGGGGATTCCGCGGCTGCATCTGCCGGACATTAACCTGGCCGACTCCGCGGTGGGTGTCCGCATGGCCGCGCCGGAGAGCCGCTACGCTACACTGCTGCCATCGGTGATTGGCATGGCCGCGAGCTGGGACCCGGACGCCGCGTTTCTGTACGGCTCGGTGATTGGCCGCGAGCTGCGCGCGCAGGGGTACAACATGTCGATTGGCGGCGGCATGGACCTGATTCGCGAGCCGCGCAATGGCCGCAACTTCGAGTACGCAAGCGAGGACCCGATCCTGGCCGGTGTGATGGTGGGGCAGGTGGTGCGCGGGGTTCAGTCCAATCACATTATGGGCGACATCAAGCACTACGCGGTGAACGACCAGGAGACGGGACGCAACATTCTGAACGCCGTGATGGACAAGCGCACGCTGCGCGAGACTGACCTGCTGGCCTTCCAGATCGCCATCACGATGGCGCATCCGGCGGGCGTGATGTGCGCGTACAACCACATCAATGGCGACTACTCGTGCGAGAACGACTACACGCTGAACCAGGTGTTGAAGAAGGATTGGGGATTCCAGGGATTCGTGCTCTCGGATTGGGGCGGGACGCATAGCACGGTGAAGGCCGCGCTGGCCGGGCTGGACATGGACCAGCCGGGCGACGACAACTTCTTCAGCGATTCGCTGAAGAAGGCCGTGCAGGACGGAACGGTTCCACAGGCGCGGCTGGACGAGATGGTGCATCGGATTGTGCGCAGCATGTTCGTCAGCGGAGTGATTGACCAGCCACCATTGCCGCGCAGCGTGGTCGATCCCTTCCGCGGACGCGACGACGCACAGAAGATTGAGGAGGAGAGCCTGGTGCTGCTGCAAAATACGGGCGGCATTCTTCCGCTGGCTGCGGCAAAGACGAAGAGCATCGCGCTGATCGGCGGCCATGCCGATGTGGCTGTTCTCTCCGGCGGCGGATCAGCGCAGGTGGATTCACCGGGCGGCAATGCGATTGCGCCGGGGCCGGGCAGCTCGCCGTGGGGACGCGCCATCTACTTCCCTTCCTCGCCGATGCGCTACATCCGTGAACAGGCCGCGGCGGGTACGCAGATTACTTACGACGCAGGGACCGATCCGGCTGCGGCGGCAAAGGCCGCGGCGGCGGCGCAGATTGCGATCGTGTTTGTGACGCAGTGGATGACGGAGGGCCAGGACTCGGCGACGTTGAGCCTGCCGGACAAGCAGGACGATCTGGTTGCGGCAGTTGCGGCGGCCAATCCGAACACGATTGTGGTGCTGGAGAACGGCGGGCCGGTGAACATGCCGTGGGCGGCGCATGTGAAGGGAATCGTGGAGAGCTGGTATCCGGGGATCGGCGGAGGCGAGGCAATTGCGAATATTCTGTTTGGCCGCGTGAATCCATCGGGCAAGCTGCCAGTGACGTTTGCCGCGTCGGACGACCAACTGCCGCATCCCAAGGTGACGGGACTGACCGAGCGGACGGGCAATAACGCCGACGCGGTGACGCGCACCCAGCCACGCCAGCGGCCCACAGAGTTCGACGTGGACTACAACGTGGAGGGGATGGCGGTGGGTTATCGCTGGTTCCAGGAGAAGAACCTGAAGCCGCAGTTCGCGTTTGGATTTGGCCTGTCGTACACGCGCTTCGCCTACTCGAACCTGAAGGTGGATGCAGATGGGAAGAGCGTGAGCTTCGACCTGCGCAATACGGGAGCGCGGGCGGGCGATGAGATTGCCGAGGTCTATGTGACGCTGCCCAACGCGGCGGGCGAACCCTTCCGCAAGCTGGCTGGATGGAAGCGCGTCTCGCTGGCAGCGGGCGCAAGCCAGACGGTGACGGTGGCGCTCGATCCGCTGTATCTGTCTATCTATTCCCCCGACACCGACAAATGGTCGAGACCGGCGGGCGAGTTCCTGATCGAGGTTGGGGGATCGTCGGCGGAGTTACCGCTGCACAATACGGTGAAGTTGGCAGCGCAGTAGGTCGTATCCCACTCATCGCAATTAAGTTGCGGTGGGTGGGGGACCCGACTTAGCGCTTGCATGAGGGGCTGAATATGATCGTCGGATTTCATGACCGGATGGGTGAACGGCTTCACGACCAGTTCCAGAAATGGAGACGGGCAAATCCCGAAGGGTATTTTCTAACTTTCAAGACCCAAACCCGCGGCTTGATCCATCTCGCAGGCTGCCACCATCCCGGCCCTATTCAATGGGATGGTAAGGAACACCAAAAGGGAAAGATATTTTGGTCCTCTCTTACGACAGCTCGAAAAGTATGCTCCAACAGTCAAGAAGAGTTGCTTTCTTGGGCCGAGCGTAACGGCATTGCGTACAGAGCCTGTGCGCACTGCATCCAGGGCCCACTCGCGAAACGTCGAACCATTCGCACCCGGTATTCGGAGTACAAAGCCGAGCGTAAAGTCGAGCGTGAGAGTAGTTCATTCAATGCTGCTCCGGAAGTGGAACCGGTACTAGAAGGTATTCTGAAGGAAATAACGACCAAGGCCCGAAGCCGAAGTGCTTCCCTTCGACGAACCGCGATTGCTAAGTCCAAGGGAGTTTGCGCGGCTTGCCGCACTGACTTTTCTGGATTACTGGATGGTCGTGGTTTGCGTGTCTTGCAGGTTCACCATCGTAAGCAACTTGCTCTCGCCGAGACCCCGGTTTGGAACAGCGTCGCCGATCTCGCCGTGTTATGCGCCAACTGTCATCTTTTGGTACATAGCAATGCTGAAGAAACAATGGAAGTCGAATTTCTGCGAAAGTTATTGGCCCGGAAGTGAAGGTAGACAAACCTAAGTAGTGATCGACTCTATTTCACGGGCACGACCTGGGGGACGGCGTTCCAGCCGCGGAGGGCGATCTGGGCGGGGCCGTGGGCGGCGGCGGATGGGTACTCTACCTGGATGGTGCGCGACTCGCCGGGAAGCAGCGAGACGTAGTTGTCGGAGTAGTAGGCGGGCAGGATGCGCTGCTTGTCGCCGGCGTTGAGCAGGGTGAGTTTGTTTTCCAGGCTGACGACGGATGCGGGATTGGTGAGCAGGATGGTCAGCTTCACCGTATCTCCGGCGGTGGTTGAAGTGGCGGATGCCTTGAGCTGCGTGGGCGCAAGGCTGTTGAGTTCGCGGTAGGAGGCAGGCCGCGCGCCGAGCCAGTAGAGGTTCTGCGAGACCATCGCACCCTGCGCATCGCGGAGTTCGAGCGAGACGAGGACCATGCCCTTGGCCAGATACTGTTCGAGGTCCAGATGCAGAACGGATGCGGTGGAGTCGGCGTCCACATCCTTGCGTTCGGTGGCCTGGAAGAGCAGCGCGTTGGCCAGCGAGTAGACCTTGGCGCTGACGGCGAGGCCTGTGTGCGCGGCGGTGGTGGTGTTGACGACATCGACGCGATAGTTGGCGAGGTTGAGCTGGACGTGCAGCGGCTCGCAGGCCTTCTTGACGCCGTAGAACGAGGCCTGGGTGTCGTAGTCGGAGCTGAGAATCTGCCACATGGTGCTGGGCCACGCGGGCTGGGTCATCCACAGCAGGCGGCCGCTGTTGGGCGCCCACAGGTTGGCGTCCATGCCCTCGAACATAGCGCGGTGATCGACGTAGTTGAGCATCTGGGCCTTGCGCTCGAAGTCTTCGAGGCTGGTGGGCGCGCCGAACTCGGCCTGAATCTCGGCCATGAAGGGGGCGACATCGCCGTTGCCGCTCTGGTGCCAGTCGTGATAGGCCCAGACGTCGTCGATGGGCCACTGGTCGGCCTTGGGGACGGTGCTCTGGAAGGACTCCAGCGTGGACATGGAGGGCGTGCCGGTTTCGACGGAGAAGCCGCGGTTGAGCGTGGTGAAGTACTGCGCGGGGACCTGGTAGCGATACGGCCCGCTGCCCGCCAGATTCACCGCATTCGAGCTGGGCGAGTAGTAACGCGTGCCGTCGAGAGTGCGCACAAGATTGTCGAGGCCGAGGTTGACGATGGGCTGGGGCACGCCCTCGTTGCGGCCGCACCACATCACGATGGAGGGGTGGTTGCGGAAGCGCTGGATGGTGTCTGCGGCGTTGGCGAGGAAGAGCTGCGGGTCTTCGGCCTCGATGTTGTAGTTCTCGGTGGACTCCCAGAAATCGTTCCAGACCATCATGCCGTACTCGTCGGCTAGCTGGTAGAAGGACTCTTCGGTGCTTTGGCCGACCCAGTTGCGGATGATGTTGAGGCCGGCGTCGCGGTTGAGGCGGAAGAAGGGTTCCAGATGCTCGCGGGAGACGCGCTTGCGGAAGTCGTCCATGCCCCAGTTGCCGCCGCGCGCTGCGATGCGGACGCCGTTGATCACGATGACGAGATAAGGCTCGGTGCGCAGGTCGGTGGAGGGCTGAATGGCGGGCGAGTTCTCCGCGCCGGGCGCAAGCGAGGAGACGTGGGAGCTGGCATTGGCGCGACGCTCTTCGGGCATGGCGGCGAGCTCGGCCGCAGGCGTGGGAATCTCCAACATGCCGTCGTGGCTGACATCGACGATGGGAGCGGCGGCCTCAGCTTGGCGCGCGTTGGCGGGCGTGAACTCGACGCGGCGCAGATGACCGGAGCTATCGAGCAGGCTGAGCTCATAGCTGATCTCGCGGACGCCGAAGTGGACATCTTTGCTGTCTGAGACGGAGCCGCCGGATTGCAGCGCTAAATTTACGGTGTATAGCTCGGGGCTGCCGTAGCCGTTGGGCCACCAGAGACGCGGGTGGTCGAGGTTGAGCTGGGCAAATTCCGATGGGGTGAGCTTGACAACAGAATCGCCGGGAGGAAGAGTGACGCTCTTGCGGACGGTAATTTTTTCGATAGAGGCGGTGAGCGTTGCGTCGATGGGCACAGAGGAAAGGTTGGTGACCGGCACGGCGATGTCAATGGCGGCGCGCGATGTGTCGTGGTTCTTGAAGGTGGTGACGACCTGCGCATCGCCGAGCTTGAGCGCGTGGGTGATGCGCAGGGTGACGGGCTGCCAGATGCCGCTGTTGCGATCACGGACGCCGGGAATCCAGTCCCAACCCTCGGCAGCGACGAAGGTGGGGCCGTCGAGCACCATAGCGCCACCGTTCTCGCCGGGACCGCCGAGGATGGACTGTTCCTGCGGGATGCCGGGGTGGGGCGGCGGCGAGATGCGCACGGCGAGGACATTGGCCGGGCCGGGCTTGAGCACGGAGGTAACATCGAAACTGCCACGCCGGAATGCGCCTTTCATCGTGCCGAGGAGTTTGCCGTTAAGCCAGACCGAGGCCGCATAGTTGATGCCTTCAAAGATGAGTTCGGCGTGGGAGGCGGCGGGAAGCGCGGTCGCGGGCACTGTGAACTGGTTGCGGTACCAGTAATCCTGCTTGTTGAGCGACTCGGGGATGGCGAGGTTGTTGAGGCCGTAGCCGGGGTCGGGATAGACGCCGTCGTCGACCATAGTGGTAAGGACGGTGCCGGGGACGGTGGCGCTCATCCAACCCGAGGCGTTGTAGGCGGCGGTGCTGAGTTGTGTTCCGTCGGCGTCTACCTTGGGGGCCTCGCGCATGGTCCAGCCATCGGAGAAGGTCATATCTCCGTCGCCGGACTTCGTGAGCGACGGGCCAACGGGCGGGCGCGTGATGGCGACTGGAGCGGAGAACGGCGCGCGCGAGGTGGGCATGGTGGCGGGGTCCTGTGGCGCGCGGTATCCCGCCTGGCCGCGGGTCTGGATGGGCCAGGGCTTGGAGCCAGCCTCAAACAGAATGGTGGCGAAGTCCGGGTGCGCAATGTAGAGCTGATGCATTTCGCTGTCGGAGAGAGCGTGGCGCAGCAGGGTGAAGGAGGCGATCTGCCCGCCGAAGTGGCGGCCGGGCGCGATTCCCTGCCCGGTGGTGGGAGCCATCTGAAGGAGCGGGCTGACACTGCCGAGAATCAGGGCCCCGGATGCGACAGGCTGGCCATCGAGGAAGAGATGAAATTGGGTGCCGTCGAACGAGGCTGCGAGTAGATGCCACTGGCTGGGAGCGATGTTGGCGGGGCCGGTGAGCTGGTTGTCCTCGCCCATCCAGAGCGTGACCTTGCCGGCATCGACAGCGAGATAACGAGCGTACTCTGCCGCGGGGCTGCCCACTCCGGCGACGAGTTCAAACGTACTGACGGGTTCAGCGGCTTTGAACCAGCAGAAGAGGGACCAGGGCGAATCGGCGAGCAGGATGGGGTCGTGTGCATCCGTGACAGTCATCTTGAGTCCCAGGCCGTCGGCAAGAAAGCTGCCGTTGTAGGGGCCGAACTGCGGAGGGTCAGTGGCAACGGGAGCTGCGGGGGGTTGTGCCGCAGCGACGATGGAGCATAGGGTCAGCGCGACGATTCCCATGGAGAACGCGGCTAGGAATCGGTGAGGTGCGAATGTTGCGCGGCGTGGCGTAGCCGTTGCGATGGAAGACTGGGAGGCGGATGGATGCAGGGCAGAGAGGTGGGCCGAGGGGCGCGCGGAAGAGGGTTGGATGAACATGAAGGAAGAGTAATTCTCTTGCAGCAAGAATGCACGAAGATTGCAATCGGGCCTCCCGGGGCGATCCACGCGCTGGGCGATGGCGATAGACTACTGGCATGCGTCGCTGTTCAGCCGCTTGCAGTCGGGAGGGTAGAGGCCGATGTCACACCTAAGCAGGACTGGAGTTTCGCTGGAAGAATATCTGTTGCAGGAGTACGACCGGCTGATCGGCAAGCGCGGCTACAAGAACCGGTCGGAGGCGATCCGCGACTTGATCCGCGAGGCGCTGCTGGCGGAGACGGTGGACTCGAACAAGCCGGTGGTAGGGACACTAACCTTGGTGTACGACCACCACATGCCGAACCTCAGCGAGAAGCTGACCGCGTATCAGCACTCAGCGGGGGCGATGATCCTGGCGACGACTCACGTGCATTTGGACCGCCATTATTGTCTGGAGGTGGTCATCATGAAGGGACGGAGCAAGGAGCTTCAGGGGATCGCGGACCACATGCTGGCGCTGCGCGGAGTGGAACTGGGGAAGCTGGTGCTGACCAACTCCGGCAAGGGTCTGAAGATCACGCGCCAGCACACCCATCCACACCCTCATTCTCATTAGCGCTGCAACGGGAGTGCCTTAGACAATTGCCATCGTGTCGATAGCCGCAGCATTTATTAAAAGCTTCTTTCTAACACGAATCGCGCCAGAAACGGTTCGGTGGGGTGTGTAACGCGTCCGAATGCCGGCGCGGAGGTGGGAGTTATTTGGTAGACATAGGCGTAGTCAATGTCGGCATCTTTGCGGTTAAGCATATTCAAAAATTCGGCCGTAACGTGCCATTTCTTTAAGAATTGATAACCGATCTCCCCGTTGAGCAACACCGTTTGACTTGACTGATAAAGTCCGTCCGACGTCAGATAGCGCGGACCAAAGTAGCGCAGGCGCAGACTCGATGTGAAGCCTTTGTAATCGTGCAGTGTGGCGCCCGATGAAATCACCACTTTAACCGCTTCGGGCACAAGCTTGCCCCCAGGGCCTTGCTGTTGCCAATTTACATAGACGCAGCCAGGTGCGGGTGTGGAAGGGGCCGTGGAAGGGCATCCGGCGCCACTGTAAATCGTGGTGGTGCTGCCGGTCGCGGAAGTAACAGTAGCTGTTAGGGGCAAATTTTGGACCCACCAGGTCGCATCACCTGGGTCTAACTGGGTGAACTGGGCTCTGGAGTCCGCAATGTCAAAATCGAAAGCCCAATGTTCCGCTGGCGTGTAGTAGTTCGCCCATTCGATGCCATAGCGGTTGCTCGACTGTTCTGAAGCAATCGTTCCTCCGGTGTCCCCATCCTGCGTCAGTTCGGAATTGCTGTGGAGATACCAGAGCTCCAAGGAGCTTTGCAGATGGGTGACGGCCACCGTGCGCAGGCCGATTTCCCCGCCCTTTTGTTCGACCAGGGGGGAAATTTTCGGCATGGCCGTATTGGGGTAAGGATAATCCGGCGAAACCGGTTCCACCACCTGGGTTGAGCCACGCCCGTCGTTGCTGTGAAAACTGAATCCGCCCTGCAGATAGAACTCAGTATTGCCCCAAGGGCCGAAGATCAAACTTGCTTTTGGGCTGGGCAGGAACTTAGTGGCCGAGCCGGAATTGGCCGCGTTAACCGTTTCGCTGGTGCCGTCGGGCAAAGTAATAATATCGGTAACTGTGGTGGTGGAGCCGTTGGGCAAAGTAACAATATTGGTCGGATAAGCCAGGCTGGTGACGACAAATTTTTCTTGGTCGCCGCGCAGGGCCACGACCGAGCGGAATTTGTTCGCCCACTGGATCTTATTTTCCCAAAAAGCACTGCCGATCATGTCCAAAAAATTGTCCCCCTCCGTGGTCGCGGGCAAAGTGGGGCATGTGGTGTTGGGAACAGTAGTAGAGGCGGCGGTGCTGCCGTTGTTAGTAAAAGCAAGATTGTTGGGCAAAGTCACAGAAAGAGTAATGTTGGAGCTGGGGTCGGCGTTGATGCAGGTGGGAAGAACGCCGGCGTTGGGAAGACCGGTTCCGGCGGCGGGGAAGAAACTGGTACCGCTGCCGACCGCAGCGGTGGCGGAATAATCGGTTTTGGTCGTGCGCACGCGATCTACCGTCCTGTAAAGGCCGTTGTCGATCCAATCGTTGCGGTACTGCAGGCCGATGGTATTTGACATCTTGCGGCCAGACCACGTGCTGAAAACGGTGTGGTGTGCGTCCAGGTAACCCACCCAGCGCCTGTCCTGCTGATTGAACTGGTCCTCTTTGCCGTAGTCCACCAGGTAGTAAGTGAAGTCGGAAAATAAATCGAGATCGTAGTAAAACACGGCGGCCATGATCTTCGACTCGGAATCTGCGCCTTGGCGATGCCACTCACCCTGCAAGCTATAACGCTGGCTGTGGCCACCGTCAGACGGGTTCAGTCTGCCGAAGAAACCAACGAGGGGCTGGGCGGCATCGGGGATTTGATCGCTCGAGTTCCACTTTCCGTGGTAAGCGCGGGCCGTGATGCTGGCGCCATTGGTGTCGTCGCCCTGGCTGTAGGTTAGCAATCCGTTGATTTTGTTATAAGCATCCGGATGCAGCCATGGGCCGTTATAGTAATACTCTTCTCCGCCGTAGAGCAGATTGCCCGAACCGAGCTTTTGCGATGCGCCGAAGACAGCCCGCCCATAGGTATGCGTGCCGCCTTCCAACTTGACGAAGTTCTCGGGCAGCGTCTTGAAAAATTCCACATGGGCATTTGCAGCCGAGCTAAAGTTGCCGACATCGGCGTAATAAGGGCCTTTCTCGAAGTTCACCCGCTGCACAAACTCCGGGATGACGGTGTTCATGTCCGAGTATCCCTCGCCGTGAGCGTGCGACGGCAGGTTCAGCGGCATATCGTCGAGAAAGATGGCGATATCCGTGCCGTGGTCGAGATTGAAGCCGCGCAGGAAATATTGGTTGGCCTTGCCGCCGCCGGCGTGTTGCGTGATGATGAGACCGGGAATCGTCTCCAAAACTTCTCCTGAACGAAGAATCGGACGGTCCTGGATTTCCGTTGCGCCCACCGTACCCTGGGAGCCGGATTCGGCAATTCCGATGAGGTCATCCTCCCGGCCCTGCACATTGACGGTGGTGCTCACGGCGCCCACGACCAGAGGGATGCGCAGCGAAACCGGCGCACCGGTGGTCCCTATGGTGACAAGAATTGCTTTGGTTTCAAAACCGGGATTCGACACGACGAGTCGATAATTGCCTGCCGGGAGTCCAGAAATCAGGAAGGCCCCGTTCCTGTCCGACTGTGTCGTTCTTTGGATAGAACCTTTCGCACCCGAAATCTGCACGGTAGCCCCGGCAATCACCGCGCCGGTCTGATCTGTGATTCGAGCGGAGACTGCCTGTTGGGCTGAGAGACTGCCAGATACACTGGCAATCATCGCAAGAGAGAGAGCAACAACGAGGATTCGCGACAAGGAGAACTCCTTCGGACCAGAATCCATTCACAGACTGGAACAGCTGAACTATCTAGTAGTAACACGATTTTTTAATTCGTATACGTGACGGCCATCACATCGCCAGTCTTCTCCAGTCCGGTAACCGGAGACGCTCGTAGCATCTCCTTCCGCCGCGGGTTGAATGGCCGATACGATAGTACGTGTTCTATAATCGTGTTACTGACTGGGCACTCTACGCGGCGCGTTCTGTCCCAACCGGAGTTGGAGCACACCCAAGCGCGATCGCAGGAAGTTGAAGTGACGCGACAGAGACTGCTGGAAAGACGGGCCATGCAAACCAGGTTCACGGAACTATTCAACGATGCAGCGCACGGAGTCCGCGGCAAGGTCGTGGGGATCTACGGAATCCTGCTGGCGTTCAATGTGGGTGCGTGGATTTGGGCGATCCTGGCTTCGCGGCACTATCCGCTGCTGCTGGGGACGGGCATGCTGGCCTACAGTTTTGGCCTGCGCCACGCGGTGGATGCCGACCATATTGCGGCGATCGACAACGTGACCCGCAAATTGATGCAGGAGGGCAAGCGGCCGGTCGCGGTGGGGTTCATGTTCTCGCTGGGGCACTCCACGGTCGTCATTCTGGGATCGGCGGCGATTGCGGCCGCGGCACTCGCGCTGCAGCACCGCATGGACGGCGTACGGGAGATCGGGGGCGTGGTGGGTACGCTGGTGTCGGCGGTCTTTCTGCTGGGCATCGCCTTGGTGAACCTGGTTGTGCTGCGGTCCATCTATCGCGCCTTTGTGCGGGTGCGCGGCGGAGCCCCGTATGTGGACGAAGACTTCGACATGCTGCTGGCCGATCGCGGATTTCTTTCCCGGTTGTTTCGCCCCATGTTCCGGATCATCACGCGCAGTTGGCACATGTATCCGCTGGGTGTGCTGTTTGGCCTGGGCTTCGACACGGCCACCGAGATTGGACTGCTGGGTATTTCGGCGGCGGAGGCATCGAAGGGTCTGTCCATTTATTCGATCCTTGTGTTTCCGGTGCTGTTTGCCGCGGGGATGTCGCTGATCGACACGACGGACAACATCCTGATGCTGGGGGCCTATGGCTGGGCCTTCATCAAGCCGGTGCGCAAACTCTACTACAACATGACGATCACGTTTGTTTCGGTGATTGTGGCCCTGGCGGTGGGAGGGGTCGAGGCGCTGGGACTGCTGGCCGGACACTTCCACCTGGGCGGATTCTTCTGGGACGCGGTGCGCAGGCTGAATAATAACTTCGGCGTGCTTGGCTACTGCATCATCGCGCTGTTTGCTCTGAGTTGGGTGGTGTCGATCGCCATCTATAAATGGCGGCGCCTGGACGAACTGGAACTTGGGGCAGCGAGTGTGGTTGGCGGTGTATCTGCGATCCCGGTCATCGCGGTCGAGGAATGACGCACGCGCGCTTCGTCCCCACAGGGTTACCGTCCGCAGATTTGGAAGAGGCTGCATAACCTCGAAGTTGTTGATTCTAAATTGGTGTCCCCAACGGGACTCGAACCCGTGTTACCGCCGTGAAAGGGCGATGTCCTAACCGCTGAACGATGGGGACCGGAGGCGGTGGACGGCCAGAATTGCACTCCAACCCAACCTCCACGCTACCAACAATGAGGACGGGAGTCAAAGGAGTCGCGGCCGACGTGTGAGTGGGTTTGGGGAGGCAGCGCGGGAACGAAATTCCAGGAAATCCACGGCGAGGTTGCGCGTAGGATGTTTCGAGGGGGCAGCTTGAAGTTTCACCCCATCGAGCAGACGCGCTCGTTGGCGACCCCGGATATTTCATCCCACCGATCAGACGCGCTCGTTGAAGATTCCGAATTTTTCGTAACCGCAAAGGCACTTGCACCATGAATTCTTCCCCATCTGGACGCAATGAAGCTGACCGCAATGAACTGGGCCGCCATGAGATTGGCCGTATCGAAGTCATCACCGGACCGATGTTCTCCGGCAAAAGCGAAGAGCTGATTCGCCGCTTGAAACGCGCGCGCATCGCACGCCAGCGGGTGGTCTGCTTCAAGCCGGACATCGACCTGCGCTACCATCGCACGGCGATCGCGTCGCACAGCGCGCAGACCCATGAGGCGATGACGGTGGCCAACGTGGCGCGGTTGCGCGAAGCGCTGTATGAACAACTGCCCGAGGTTGAGGTGATCGGCATCGACGAGGCGCAGTTTTTCGACGAGTCGATTGTGCATCTGGTGGGCGAGCTGGTGCATATGGGTAAACGTATCCTGATCGCCGGGCTGGACACCACCTTCACGGGCGATCCATTTGGGCCGATTCCGGCGCTGATGGCGATCTCCGACGAGGTGACCAAGCTCTCCGCGGTATGCATTGTGTGCGGTGCGCCGGCCATCCACACGCAGCGGCTGGGGGCGAGCCGCGAGCTGGTGGTGGTGGGTGCTGCGGGAGTGTACGAGGCGCGCTGCCGCAACTGCTTCCGTCCCTACCTTAACGCGACGGAGAACGAACAGATGGAGCTGCCGGACGCAAGTTGAACTGGCTTAGTTTGCGGCCGCTGTGTCTTCTGAAATCCATCAAACATTGCTGATGGGTATGGCAGATTGCATCTTTATCGCGATAATTACATCGTGATACGATATATTAATGATGCGAAGCAAACAGCAGCCCATCCGCCAGACCAATCTGATGCAAGCTCTCGCGGAGTTCCGATTTCACCTTCGCAGCTTTCTGCAGTTCAGCGAACAGGTTGCCAAGAAGCAACGTCTACACCCTCGCCAGCACCAGCTTTTGTTGCAGATCGCGGGCATATCCGAGGGGCATTCGGCCACAATCAACTATCTTGCCGAGCGACTTGGGCTGCACCAGAACAGCGCCGTCGAACTGGCCAACCGGTCGGTTGCCGAAGGCCTGGTGCGGCGCGACGCAGACCCGTGCGACCGCCGTCGCGTGATTCTTACTGTCAGCCAAAAGGGGATGCGCGTGCTGGACGCGTTGTCGCAGAGTCATGCACGCGAGTTGGACGAGTATGGGCCACGGCTCATTCGCACGCTAAATCACATCAAGTCCATGCGTAGCAAGAAGGAACTCGTCCCAGCGACTGGGTGTTCACAGTCCGCACGCAAGTCGGCGCGGCCGCAGTCCAGGAGTGTTGGTTGAACTCACACTCCTCGATACTGCGCGATTTCACGGTGGACCGGAGGGTATGGTTGCTGTCGGCGGTGGCCATCGCGATTGGCGCATGCGGCGCTGTGCTGGCGGTGGTTTTGTTGAAGGCAATCACACTGGCCACCAATGTTTTTTACTACCACCGGCTAAGCCTGGCATCCGTCTCTCCGGCAGGCAGTCCGCTGGGCTTGTGGATGCTGCTTGTTCCTGTGGTTGGCGGCGTAATTGTGGGCCTGATGGCGCGCTTCGGCAGCGACAAAATTCGCGGCCACGGGATACCTGAAGCGATCGAGGCGATCCTGCTGAACGGCGCGAAGGTACAGCCCAGCATTGCATTACTGAAGCCAATCTCAGCGGCGATTGCGATCGGCTCGGGCGGCCCGTTCGGCGCGGAAGGGCCGATCATCATGACCGGCGGCGCATTCGGTTCGCTGGTTGCGCAATGGATGCACCTGACGGACGCCGAACGCACAACACTGCTGGTGGCAGGCGCAGCATCCGGCATGTCGGCCACGTTCGCAGCTCCGCTTGCATCCATCCTGTTGGCCGTAGAGTTGCTGCTCTTCGAGTGGAGACCGCGCAGCCTTATTCCGGTTGCCTTCGCCAGCATCACGGCAGAGATTGTGCGCGTCCGCTTGCTCGGTCCCGGCCCTCTGTTTGCGATGCCCAACATGCCATTCGAACAGACCCTTCCAGTCGCATGCGGGGCGCTTCTGTTGGGGCTTTTTGTGGGCTTTGCAGCGGCCGGGCTCAGCAGGATGATGTACGGCTTTGAAGATATGTTTGAGCGGCTGCCCGTTCACTGGATGTGGTGGCCGGCCATAGGCGGCATCGGCATTGCAGTTGGCGGACTGTTTTTTCCGCGAGGCCTTGGCGTGGGATACGACAATATCGCCGAGTTGTTGCGCGGCGATGCTCCGCTTGGCCTGCTGGTTGGACTGGTGATTGCGAAGTCGCTGATGTGGGCGTTCTCGCTGGGATCGGGAACGTCAGGCGGTGTGCTGGCACCGCTGTTGATGATCGGAGGAGCAATGGGGGAACTGGCCGCCCATGTTATGCACGCAACCGCGCCGGAGCAGGCGTTGTGGGCCGCCGAGGGCATGGGAGCCATGCTCTCGGGCTCGCTCGGGGTGCCGCTGACGGCGATCCTGTTTTGCGTGGAGATCACGCATTGCCTGTCCGCGCTACTTCCAGTGATGATTGGCTGCGTGGCCGCTCATGCGGTGACGTCGTTGCTGATGCCGCGATCGATTCTGACTGAGAAACTGAGCCGCCGTGGTACCCACCTTGCGCGGGAGTACGGCACCGATCCGCTGGAGACGGTAAGTCTGATGGAAGTGATGACGGATCTAGTCCGGCATAGCGCTGCTGAAACAGCGCCAGAGGAGGAACTGCCCGAGGTCTACGCCTTCTCCGATGAGACCTCCCGTGCCGCCGCGGAAAAGATGGCGATTGCGGGCATCGATACGCTGCTGGTGGTGGATCGTTCCAGCAACAGAGTCTGCGGGAGAGTGACGCTGCTTGACCTGCTGCTCGGCCGCCGCAAGCTGGCCAAGCGCGAACAGGAGCGATTGCGAATATTCGCGCCGGGACGCTGACGATTTTGAAGTAGCTGCGCTATGCTTGAATGCATCGCAGCCGGGCCACGCTGCTCTCAGGAGGAACCGCCATGCGAATGATTCGTTGGGCCCTTGCAATCTCCGTCTCCGCCTTCTACTTTATTGCGTTCACCCACTACGCCGTCTCCGTGCATGCCCAGGCTGCGAGCCATGCTGCGTACAAGCGAAGCTTGGTTGTTCCCATCAAGACTTCGACTGGGCAGGACGCGGGCAAAGCAACGTTCGAGGAGAGCAAGGATGGCAAGCAGCTCACCATCACGGTGAAGCTGAAGAACATACCGTCCGGCAATCACGCCGTCCACATCCACCAGAACCCGGTGTGCGATGCTCCTGCGTTCACCACGGCGGGCGGACACTTCAATCCCGGCGGCAAGCAGCACGGCATGGACAATCCGCTGGGGCACCACGCCGGCGACATGCCGCATAACCTCTCTGTCGGAACGTATGAGACCGGCGAGATCACCTACAAGGTGGACTATCTGACGCTGGAGCCGGGCGCTCCGAATTCGGTGCTGGGACACTCGATCATGGTGCATGAGAAGCCCGACGACATGGTGACAGACCCGACGGGCAACGCGGGCAGCCGCATTGCCTGCGGCGTGATTCCAGCAACGAATTAGGGCGGTTGAAGGTTGCTGATAGCAGGTTGTTAGTTGGAGCAATGACAACAACCAGCATCAACTCCTGGAACCAACCCGTTCGCTACTGCGTATAGCTGCGCATGGGCGTTCTGCGGATGGCGATTCCGAGCGTGGGCATCTTTCCTCGTCCAAAGCGGGTTGAGCGTCACATGTGCCTTGCAGGCGGTACACTTCTGCCATTGGCCGAAGCTTCTCCGCAACCGTCTCCGCAGCGATCTCCAAGAAACACTCCCCGGCCAGGATACGAGGCAAGCTTGCAGCGCACGCCGGAACAGGAAGCCGCGCAGGAGGCACTCAGCAGGCTGGTTCGCCAGTGCAGGACGGGCGATCAGCATGCGTGGCAACAGCTCGTCGTCTTGCAGCACCGGCGGATCTATGCGATCTGCTACCGGTTCACCGGATCGGCGAGCGACGCGGAAGACCTGACGCAGGATGTCTTCCTGAAGCTGTACCGCAACCTGGCGAGCTTCGACGTGGAACGGGGCAGCTTTCAGACGTGGATTACGACGCTGGCGCGTAACCTGCTGGTGGACCACTTCCGGCGGAACCGGATGGAGCGGGCCAGCGACTCGCTGGACGCGGGCTACACGGGCGATGAGGACGGGGCGACGCTGGCCGACCGGATGGCGGACCCGCATCCCTCCCCTGAGGCGCACGCGTCGGGGATGGAGCTGAAGGTGCGAATCCAGCAGGCCCTGGCGCAACTGTCGCCGGAGCTGCGCGAGGCGGTGATCCTGCGCGACCTGGAAGATATGGATTACAAGGAGATTGCGCAGGTGTTGCGCATCCCCGAGGGCACGGTGAAGAGCCGGATCAGCCGGGGACGCGGGGAACTTGCAAGGCTTTTGCATCGTATAGAAGGGCAGGTGGTGTAAGTGGCAGACGAGAGACAGTTCGGCAGCCCGAAGGTTTTGCGGTTCGGGGACAAGGCAGCCGGCAACCAGGCGGACGACGTAGTACAGTGCGCGCAGTGCGAGGCGATGCTGGCTGACGCGCTGGATGGAACGCTGGCCGCCGACCAGCAAGAGCGCTTCGATGCGCACGGGGCAGAGTGCGGGTTGTGCAGCCAGATGCTGGCCGACACGCGACGCGGGGCAGCATGGCTGGATATGTTGCGCACGCCTCGGCCGGAGCCTCCGGCGACGATGGTGGAACAGATTCTGGCCGCGACTAGCGGGGCACAGGGAACTTTGAATGCAGGCCGGGTGGTTCCGGGCGGAATGGAGCACGCGGGATTTGCGGGCGTAACGCCTGGCCGGTCGCCGTTGGTTGGCGCAGTGGCTGCCGTCACGCCGGGCTTCGCGCCGGGAGCGGGTGCGAGCTACGGCAACATGGTTCCGTTCCGTGCGCGCGCAGCCACCGCGCTGCGCACCAGCTCTTTTGGCCAGATACTATTGCAGCCGCGGCTTGCCATGACCGCTGCGATGGCTTTCTTCTCCATCGCGTTGACCATGAACCTGACTGGCATCCATCCACTCTCGCTGCGTTCGAGCGATCTATCGCCGAGCAGTCTCACGCGGGACTTTACCAACGCCAAGGCAAGTGTAGTGCGGTACTACGACGGACTGCGGGTGGTCTACGAGCTGGAATCGCGGGTGCATGATTTCGAAGGCGCTTCCGACAGCGACCTTCCCGCGGGAAGGCAGAGCGAGCCATCCAATCCAGGACAGCCCGCTGTACCATCCCCCTCTGCGCAGCCCGGTTCGGGAGGCCGCAAGGATGCTGCTCCGGAAGATCGCAACCCGTCTGAGCACAAGAAGCCCTCCGCCAACACCGGCTCCAGCCACCGCGAAGAGCTGAATCCAAGCCGCCGCTTTGTCTCCGTCCGTCGCTCCGGCAAGAGCTTCGACAACCTCATTCAGGAACCTAGAGAAAGGGTGATGGCATGAATTGCGCAAACCATCCCGATCGAGAACGCTCCGCCTTTTGCCAGAACTGCGGCAAGCCGGTCTGCAGCGAATGCGTCCGCAACATTGGCAGCTCCATCTTCTGCGATCCCTGCCTGACAGCGCGCGTGGGGGCGACTGCTCCACCGCCTGTCTACAGCTACACCGGCGCTGCCGGCTATCCGCCGGCTGCGCCACCGGTTACCGCGGGTGAACCCAGCCCCGGCCTGGCCGCGCTGCTTGGTTTTATTCCCGGCGTGGGCGCAATGTACAACGGGCAGTACGCCAAGGGGATCGTTCACCTGATGGTCTTTGCTGTGCTGGTCTCGCTGGCCAGCGACGTCAATGGTATCTTTGGACTCTTCGTCGCCGGCTGGATCGCGTACATGGTGATCGAGGCGCACCACACGGCCTGCGCGCGGCGCGACGGAACTCCACTGCCCAATCCATTTGGGCTGAACGACCTCTCGGAGCGGCTTGGCTTCGGCAAGGCCTGGCCCGGAGGCGCACCATATGGGACGCCCACGGGCGCCACGCAGGTTCCTCCTCCTCCACCTGCCGGCCCTGCTCCGGATGCACGGCCCATGGTTGGCGGTGTCGACACAACCTTTCATCCAGCCGCCGATGGTAGCCAGACGTACTCTGCGCCGGGCGTTCCTCCGGTTCCTCCGGTGCCGCCTGTGTCTGCACCCGCCGATATCCACGTGCCCTACTACCGTCGCTTCCCTTCCGGAGCGATCTGGCTGATCGTTCTCGGCTTGATCTTTCTGGTTGGCAACACGGGGGCCTTCCACATCGTTCACCATCGCGTCTTCTGGCCGATCCTGCTGATCGGCTTCGGCGTCTGGCTGTTCGTGCATAAAATGACCTGCGCAGGCCATGGCCTGGAGAACGACGGCACGGAGTACTACCGGTGGCGTTTCGCGCGCGCCGCCTGCAGCGCTTTCTGGGTCGTCCTGGTCGGCGTGATATGGCTGCTCGATGTGCTCAGCATTCTGCCTTGGAGCCGCAGTTGGCCGCTCTTCCTCATTGCCGGGGGCGTGATGCTCATGTTCAAGAGAACCCTGCATGGCGGCTATGGATTTTCCGGATATGGATCCGGCGGCAAGGGAGTCAGCCCCGGACCGTCGGCCAGTGCGACGCCTGAGCCGACAGTTCCCGGCAGCGAAGCTGTACCCAGCGAACCTACGCGCGATCATTCCGTCAGCGACTCCGGCAACGGCGCACACAACGATCCGGAAGGAAGGTAAACCATGGCGAGCTATCCACCACCACCTCCTCCGCCCGGCTACGACCCGCGCCAGCAACGGCGATTCCAGCGCGACCAGTTTCGCGCCCAGGTGCGCGCGCAGCGTGACGCCATCCGCGCCCAGCGCGACCAGGTCCGCTTCCAGATGCGTAGCCTCCGTCGCAGCTCTGCGCTGGGGCCCATCCTGCTGATCGCCATCGGCGTCCTGTTCCTGTTGATGGAGACAGG
Organism: uncultured Acidobacteriaceae bacterium; assembly: GCA_963834805.1. Taxonomy (GTDB): domain Bacteria; phylum Acidobacteriota; class Terriglobia; order Terriglobales; family Acidobacteriaceae; genus Edaphobacter. Next base: position 2,028,111 of record CAWIDB010000006.1, on the reverse strand, counting down.
ACGGCTGGACCGTGAATTGTTCTGGGGATGGTACGGCGATTGGTGGCCTCTGCTTCTGGTCGGCGCAGGCGTCATTGTGCTGGCCGAGTGGATTCTCGACGAGTTTTGGCTGCGCGACCCGCAGCGGATACCCTTCCGGCGCACTTTTGGCGGCGGCGTCTTTCTTTTGCTGCTGATCCTGGGGATGGCAGGTTTCATCGACAACAATGTTCGCGGCATGCCTTCCGGCCACAGCAGGTTGTTCCCCGGCTGGCACGTTGACCCCGACTCCTTCGACGAACTCTTCGGCGACAAGCACGAGAGCGACCAGACGCTCGACCTCGCCTTCCCGTCGGGCGGATCTCTTGCCGTGATCAACCCTCGCGGCGATGTGACGATCGATGGCACCAGCGACGACGGGCGCGTACACATTGCGGAACACAAGCAGGTGTACGCCCACTCCGACGCGGATGCCGACAGCAAGGCGCGGCAGCTTAGTCCTGCCGTTGCCAGCGAAGGCACGACGACCTCCATCACCATTGCCGCAATCGATGGAGCGCGTGCCGATCTGGTCATCACGGTGCCTGCCGCGGCGGCAACCAGCGTCAACGCCAACCGCGGAGCCATCCATGTGGCCTCCATCAAGGCGGCCGTTACAGCGATCGCCAACCACGGCGATATTGACCTCTCCGCCATCTCCGGCGCGGCCACCGCCCACATCAACAGCGGAGACTCGTCGTTGTCGGCGCACAGCATGGGCTCCGGCATAGCTATCGAGGGGCACGCGCAGGATGTCACGCTGAGCGATATCACCGGGCCGGTCACACTCTCCGGCGAGTTCTTCGGCACCCACCTGGAACACATCAACGGGGCAATCCACTACCACACCAGCCGAACCGAACTGCAGGTCGCCCGGCTGGACGGAGAGGCCGAGATCAGCCCCCACTCCGATCTATCCATCGAGCAGGCAGCCGGCCCCGTCGTCCTGAGTACAAACAACCACAACATCAGCCTGGACCGCATCGCCGGCGACATTGCCGTCACCAACCGCAATGGGACGATCGACCTGACGGCCGCGCCTCCGCTGGGCGCCATCGACCTGGAAGACCGCAATGGCTCTGTCAAGCTGGTTCTGCCCGAGCACGCTGGCTTCTCCGTCCAGGCTGATACCAGCAATGGGGAGGTCTATACGGACTTTTCGCTGCCCACCTCCGGCAGCGAAAGCCATAAGAACATCAGCGGAACGGTGGGCTCCGGCGGACCGACGGTCCATATCACGACCAGCAACGGCGACATCTCCATCGACAAGGGCACGGTTCTGCCACTGCCGCCGCTGCCACCCGCTCCGCCCAAACTTACCCTTGCTCCAGCCGCGCCGCCGCACACATCACACACACCGCACAAAGGCAAGGACAAGGGTGAGGATGAACCGTAGCAAATTTAATGGGTTGCGTGGATGCTGGCGAGGAACTCGGCGACCGCGCCGATAGACTGCGCAGTGGCGGGGGTCTGGTTGTGGACAACTCCGGGAAGACTGACGAATTTCTTCTGGGTGGAGGAGCTGGCGGCGAAGACCTCGCGACCCTGATTGATGGGAACCAGGGTGTCGGCCTCGCCGTGCAGCATGAGCAGAGGCGCGGTGGAGCGGGCGATGTTGCCGACCTCGTTGAAGGCCTCAATGGAATCGGGCGCGGGGGTAAGGGTGGCGGCGGCCTCGGCGGGTATGCCGTGGGCGCGGCTGTAGACGGGGAACTCCTCGGTGGCGCTGGCGATGGTGCCGGCCAGAATGAGTCCGGCGACCTTGCGCTGGGAGGCGACGTAGGTGGCCATGGCGGTTCCCAGAGAGAAGCCGTAGACGATGACGGGACGGCCTGGCCTGGAGGCAGCAAGGGAGTCGTAGAGGCGAAGCGCATCCTGACGGAAGGCCATGACATCGGGTGAGCCGGCGGAGAAGCCGATGCCGCGGTAGTCGTAGACGCAGAGCTCGGCTCCGGTCTGAACCAGTTGACGATAGAACGGGTCGGAGCGGTCTACGGTCATGCCGTTGCCGTTGAAGAAGAGGATGATGGGAGCATTGGGGTTGGAGGAGGGATACTCCCAACCGCGCAGGGTGGCGTCCGGCAGGGGAATGCTTTGGTTGACGCGCGTCGCGCTTCCCTTCCAGTCGGCCAAAGGCGCGGAGGGCGGTGGCTGGGGGATGAGGAAGTTGGCGGGGACGGGACGCTGGTTCGACTGGGCAAGGGCGCAAGGGTAGACAAGGAGCAGAACAGCAATCAATCGACGCATACATCAAGGCTAACGGGAGCAGTGGCCCAGCGCAAGACTATTGTGCCGTACTTGCAGCCTGGGAAGGTCGCAGCCTTCATGAAGTTACGAGTTATCGAGGCAATGTGTGGTTTGCGGGGGATGGGGGCGGAACTCGGGGGCGAAGCGGCCGTCGGGCGTGCGCGGGAGGGTGGGTTTGGGCTGAGGGACGGTCTGAGTGCCACGCGGGTTGGGAACGGGCTTCAGGGATTGGGTCTTGGTTTCGGCGGCGTCGGTCATTGGGGTTCTCCCTTGTGTACGAAATAATCTAAAGTCTTCAACCAAGGATGGTTAAGTTTCGACTTGTCTTGGACTTAGGTCTTGACTTGTCTGGACTTTGCCGGGAACGGTGATGGGTTAAAAGCGAAAGCCCGGCCACCCACGCGTACGCAAAATACGCGTATGAATGGGGCATCCGGGCCTCTGTCTCTTGCTTACTACCTTAAGTATACGGGTTGGAGGAAAACTAGTATGCCAAGTATTTTCAACTTTTAAGTGATTGACGTGGTGAGAGTTATGGGGAATTTAGAGGATTGAGGGTCTTGACAGCTTTGTTGCAGGTTGCAGGGCCATCAGTTGGCGGATCGATGCAACGGATGGGATGGAGGTGGTGCGGTCTGGCTCCAGGTTTGCGGGCCTCCCCAGGCACGGGTTGCCGTGAGGTCGATGTGGATGGGGACGGCGGCGGGCGCGGGGATGGGCTTCTGGGGTTGAGCGGAGCGGACGGGTGGCGGGGTGGGTTGGAGGAGCTGCCGGAGGCCATCGCCGAACTGGGGGATGGCGTCGCCCAGGGCGAGGAGGCTGTCAAGCAGGACGGGGCCTGTGAGGTGGAGGGTGTAGCCGGAGGAGTCGAAGTGACCCTCCAGGGTCGCGGGCTGTTTTCCTCCGAGCGGCAGCGGGAAGGGGGCGAGGTCGAAGCTGGCGGACTGTGTGGGCGGATTAGGGCCGGGTTGACGAGGGGTGTGGTCGGCGGGCGGCGTGGAGCGGAGCAGAAGAGCGCCCAGCGGGATGGGTTTGGGGCCCAGCGCGGGAAGTTGCATGGATTCGTTGTAGAACTCAAGTTCGCCGGTGAGGACGGGGTGCTGTGATGATGATGACTCCCCCTCATTCCGCAAAGCACGCGGTGTGGATGGGGCGTCCGGCTGTGGGTTTGTTCCCCAGGCGAGGTTACCGGCGAGGGTTCCGGGACCGGTGAGGCCGCTGGGGGGGTGGGGGGTGGCGACGCCGAGCCAGTCCAGGAAGGTGTCGGCGGGAAGGGCAGGGAGGGTGAGCGCGGCAGAGGCGGAGTTGGGCTGGCGAACATCGGGGAGGTTGGCGGTAAGGGTAAGGAGTTTGGGGTCGGAGGAACCGGACGGCGGCCAATGACACTCGATATTGGTGAAGGCGGTGAAGGTGTTGCGGGAGGTGGCGTGGCAACCGGCCTCGATGGAGAGCAGATGGGGGGGAACGAAGTCGGCGCGGCGGGCATTGTTGAGCTGGATGTCGGCTGCGATGTTGTTTTGGCCGAGTGTGCCAGTCAGATTGACTCTGAGGGCGAGCTCTCCGCGCAGGCCTGCGTCGTCGGCGATCAGCAGTCGGCTGAGGCCACCGAGCTCGACGTCCTGCCAGGAGCCGTGCAGATCGATAGGGACATCTGCCAGCGAGTCCACGGAGGCATTGGCAGGGCCTAGGCTGGCTTCGACGCGCACGGTCCCTGTGTCGGCTGGGCTGGTGTCGGTGCGTACGGGGTGGGCCTCCAGGCGGAGGCGCCACTGGTGCGGCTGGGGCAGCCACAGGGCGAAGTCTGCGTCGGTCAGCGAGAACGGGGTCTTCTCCTGGTCGAGCTTGAAGTTGAGGCGAGCGCCGCTGGCCTCGATGTAAGGGAGATGGGGCGTGTAGACGGCACTGGTCTGCGCGGCGGACGCAGCAATTGCCTGGGTGCGGGATGCCTGTAGAAGAAGGTCTCCGATGTTCCACTGGCCGTCAGCAGTGAGGACCAGATTGACGCTGGGCTCGGTCAACGAGATGCGCGAGAACTCGACGTGGCGGCTCCAGAGCGAGCGGAGGCGGAGGTTGGCTTGAACCTGGCTGGCGCGAAGGATGGGCTCCGAGCCGAAGGCGGGATTCTCGTCGACAACAAAGTTTTGCAGGGTAAAGCCGGGAATGGGGAGCAGGTTGAGGGTGATCTGGTCGAAGTGGACGGGGCGGCCGAGCGTGGCGCCGATGTTGCGCGCGACGCGGCGCTGCAGACCGCCGACATTGATATAGGGAGGCAGTAGAACGAGCAGCAGGAGCGCGCCGACAGCGATGAGAATGGCGATAAGGCGGCGGCGGGTAACAGCGGAGGAGGACTCGGCGGCGGAGAGATCGTGGTTTGGATTCGGCTCTTGCATGGACTATTGCAGAATACGGCCACGGAGAGCGGACGAACACGGAATCTTGCGCAAGGCGGCGATTCTTTGTTGCAGGCTCTCCGATGTTGCCCTTGCTGCAAGCTGCGGAATTACTTGTGCTTGGCTGCTGGAGCTGTTGTTGTCGTTTGCTGGATTGCGGCACGGAGAATGGGAACGAGTTGCGTGGGGTCTAGCAGTTCATCCGTACCGCAGACGACCTGGTAGTTGTTCCGGGTGACGACGACAATGGTGGGCGTGTGCGTGACGTTGAGGCGTTTGCCCAGATCCAGATCGGCCTGGACTTCGGCGTTGAGCGCGCCGGTGGGGTCGATAACGAAGGGCAACTTCTGTCCATGCCTCTGGAACCAGCGCTGGACGTACTGGTGCAGATCGTCCTTGCCGGCGATCGCCATCTGGTCGTGGAATACGTCGGTGCGAAATTCGCTGGCCAGCTTCGGGCCCACCTTGTCCTGCAGGTAGCGCGCGTAGACGGCCCCCTCAAAGGTCCAGATGTGAGCCGGGATGGGAAAGTCATGGCGCATGAGCGGGACATGGAACTGATCGGCGGCCTGAAGCTCAATGGGATGGGCGAGAGCGCAGGCGGGACAGCCAAGGTCCTCAAAGACAATGATGGCGACCTTGCTGCCGGCGGGCGGGCGCAGGATGGTGGTGTCGCGAAAGTCGTCGTGGGTAGGCGGGCCGATGAACTGGGCGCTCATGGCGGGAGCGGCGAATCCGATTGCAAATAGAAAAAACGCGATGAGGGTGAACCTGCGCATCGAATATGGGCTCCCTGGATCATAGGCCGGAGTATTGCCGGTTCCGGTCATTTTATAGCAGATGCAAGAGCTGTCCCTGCAACTTCGCCCTGGCAAAATCACGACGTCCAGCATTCAACGGACGATGTGGAAGGTGCGTCCCCAGCGGGTTTCGGAGATGAAGTGGGTAAGGATGTGGCCCATGAAGGCCATGCGGTCTGAGAGTTCAGTCTTATTGATCTGGTCGGCGGGGGTGAGGAACGACCAGTAGACGAAGAGGGGTCGGCCGACGATGTTCTCGCGCGGAACGAATCCCCAGAAGCGGCCGTCGAGCGACTGGGTGCGATTGTCGCCCATGGCGAAGACGGCGCCGGGCGGGACAACGAGGTCGCCGTCCACGACGTGGTTGGGCAGGTCGAGCGCCCACAGGGAGGCGTTGTTCTGGCTGGCAGCCTGCTCGATGCCTTCGAGGTCGGCTGGAAAGTCATCGCGGTAAGGGATGTAGGCGTCGCTGGGATCGCCATCGTCGCGGGGCAGGGCGGCGTAGGGCTCGTTCTGGGCAACCCCGTTGAGGTAGACAACGCCGTCGCGCAGATGGATGCGGTCGCCGGGAATGCCGATGCAGCGCTTGACCAGATAGAGGTCGGGAGTCTCGGGGTGCGGCTTGAGGAAGACGATGATGTCGCCGCGGCGCACGTCGCGGTAGTGGACGAAGGGCGCCCAGCGGGATGCGGGCGCGAGCGAGATGCGATCGACTACGACGTGGTCGCCAATAAGCAGCGTCTTCTCCATGGATGCGGAGGGAATCTCGAAGTTCTGGAAGATGAAGGTCATGACGAAGAGGCCGACGGCGAGCACGGCGCAGATGGAGGAGAGCGACTCGAGCGCGGTCTCGCGGTCTTCCTGCCGCGGGGACAAAGCCGATGCGGTTGCGGTGGTTGCGGCGGCGGTCTTTTCGTCGGGGGTGGTGGCTGTGGTGTCAGTCAAGATTCGGTCTCCGCTCTCGGCGTGGGGTGCAGGAGATAGTGTATCGCTTTGGGCGGCTTGGGGTGGACGAGGCGGAGAGCCATGCCGATGCTACGGCGTTGCGGCGGCGGGCGAGAAGATGGCGACCATTCCTCCCGCCGGAGCCAGCTTCAGAGGCAACGTGTCTGTGGAGCGCAGGGACTTTTGGTCCTTGACCATATGTTCGGCGTTCTGGCCGCTATCGGGCGCGTCCTGCCAGAGCGTGACATTCCATTCTCCCTTGCCGAGGAAATTGAGCGGCACGGACAACTGGCGTGCCTGGCTGTTGGAGACGGCGGCGAGATACCACTTGTCTCCGTTGCGCCGCGCCTCGACGATGTACTGTCCCACTTCGCCGGCAAGGCCATGCGTCTCGTCCCACACGGTGGGCAGGCCGTTGAGGAAGTCCATGCCTAGTTGATAGGAGCCGTCCGCATTTTTGTAGTGATCGGGCGAGTCGCAGGCAACGATGAAGGGGCTCTGAATGAGCAGGAACATGGCCAGTTCGCTGGCGCGCGTACCCTGCACCTGAGTGTTGCTGTTGCCGATCTTGAACTGCGAGGGCTGGCGATTGAGGAATCCGCCGGGGGTGTAATCAGCGGGGCCTGCGAGGCCGCGCGTGTAGGGCAGAGTGGCCTTGTGTTCGGGTGTCTCCTTGGCGCTCCACTTGTTGTACTCGTTGCCCTGGATACCCTCGCGCGTGATCTGGTTGGGCCAGGTGCGCTCCAGGCCTGTGGGCTTGAAGGCGCCGTGAAAGTCGATGAGCAGATGGTTCTGCGCGGCGACACGGGCGACGTCTTCGTACCACTTGACGGCCCACTGATCGTCGCGATCGATGAAGTCGATCTTGAGCCCGGCGATGCCCCACTTCTGGTACATGGGAAAGTCGCGAGTGTAGACGGCGCTGTCGATGAAATCGTTGAAGTGGAACCAGAGCCAGACGCGCACGCCGCGCTGGCGGGCGAACTCGACGAGATCGGGAACGATGGACTTGTCGCCAATCTCCGACAACTGATAGGGCCAGCCCATATCTGCCGCGAGCTGGATGTACTGCTTGAGGGTGTCGAGGTTGTTCTGCCCGGTGGCCGACCACCATGTTCCCCAGGAGGCCATGCCGGGCTTTATCCACGAAGTGTCGGCGAGCTGGCTGGGCGTGGCGAGGTTGAGCACCAGATCGCTGTCCACAAGCTGGTAGGGCTTGCGCGCGATAAGGAAGGTACGCCAGGGAGAGTTATGCGGAGTGTTGGCAACCACCAGTCCCTTCTGGACATCTCCGACGGGCGCGGCCGCAGTATTCACCGCTGCCCCGTCGGTGGCGGATGGCGAGCGCGCAGGCCAGGGCTGTGCCGGAATGGGAGGAGCAAGCTGTGCCTGCAGCGTGTTCACAGTTCCCGCCTTGGGAACCAGCCACATGCCCGACCAGTCCAGCAGATCGGACTCGGTGATGGCGACGTAGGCAGCAGGCGTCTGCACCAGGACGGGCAGCCCGTACTTGAAGGCAGGGTCGAGTGTGGATATCCTTGCGGGCGCGAATCGCCACTCCTGCGATCCGATGAATCCACCCTCCGGCCGGTTGGGGCCATCATTATTGTTCCAGCCCGCCCACAGCCGCTCGTCGCCGGGAAAGGTGAACTCGGTGGCATCGCGGGTTACGGTGAAGGAGTCCAAGCCAGGCTGCCTGGGCAGAGTGAGACGGAAGGCAACACCGTCGTTGTAGGCACGGGCCACCACATCGAATGTGAGATTGCCATCCTTCAAGGTAAGGGTGAGTTCGTTGAAGTGATCATGCACCTCGCGGTCCTTGCCGAAGTTGTTTTGCCAGTGTTGATCGACCGACCGGCGCGCTTGATGCTGGAGCACGGGATGCGCGCCGAGGTTTATATTGCCGGCCAATTCCAGTCCAATGCGGGAGCGCAGCATCGCCGGCTTGCCATCCACCGTGATGCTGTATCCCAACGGAGCATCGGTGTGCAGCGTAAGGACGATGCTGCCGTCGGGTGATGCGACGCTGCTGGCAGATGCGGCGCCATGCGACGGGGAAGCGTTCGGAGCCGGGGCAGCGGATGCCGTCCAGCAGGAGAAAAGGACCACTGCAAAGAGAGGGCCGAGGTTGGTGCAGATGCGACGGAGGTTCATGGAGAGTTCTCCTGAAAATAGCGGACGCCATGCGGCGAGGTGCGGATGCACGAACCAATATAAGCCCGGCGATACGATGCGCCTCTGGAAAAAATGACCCTCCGGCTTGCACCGAGGGGCGAAGTACGGTAAGGTTAATAGGCAAGAGAAGTACTGCTTCGCACCTCGGCATCGGTTGGGCTCTCTGGCGGCAAGCTAGAAAGCTGGCGGTTTGGCGGTAAGCCAGACAGCAATCAGATGGGTGGTTCGGTCCGGATGGTAGAGAGACCGTGATCTGCCTGCTAAGGGACGACAGAGCGCAGTCCAAGCGTTTGATCGCGGTTGATGCCGGCAACAAGGGCAGACCGGAAACCAAACCCAAGCCACTGCATAAATCGATGTTCAGGGGGGGTGTGCCTGAACGGAGAGTAAGGAGCTGAGTGCTCCGCGTCCGCGAGCCGGGCGTCTGGTTATTTTGATCTTTGCGCTGTGCGAACAGAGGGAAGCGGGCTATTTCTGGAAGTCATTGTTTTAATGTGACTTGGAGCGGATAGGTGCCGTTTTACCATGCGGTAAACGGTCTGGTGAGCTTAAGGGTACCAAGATTTACACAGAAAACCATGATTCACCTTGACATGACCCTTGTATTTGGATAGCCTCAAAAGGTTCGCGCAAAACGTCACCCGCTTCTGAGTGACCCTCGAAAGTCCGGCAATTGGCGGATGCGTCTGGCAATGATCTCAAGTGGAATGTGAGATTTAGGTTGGACGGGAAACAGGATCGAGGGCTGGCCTTCGGGCATCGGTAAGCCTTAGACGATCAATACAGCGCCATCAAGTTCGAGGACACAATCCGGCTTCGGCTGGATACGTCCTTGATCCAAAGCTGCCCGCTCAGGCGGAAGCAGTTCGGATCTTTGACAACATAGTTGAACGTGCCAGTCGTGAGATGATGCAGAATTTGGTTTAGTCATTCTCACTAGTTATAACCATTCGCTCCTTTCGAGCGAGCGGATGGCGTCTGCTCCATCCCGACCCCTGTCGTGGATGGCGGACAAACCAAGATTAAACGAGAGTTTGATCCTGGCTCAGAATCAACGCTGGCGGCGTGCCTAACACATGCAAGTCGCACGAGAAAGGGTAGCAATACCTGAGTAAAGTGGCGCACGGGTGAGTAACACGTGAATGATCTACCTCCGAGTGGGGAATAACTGAGAGAAATCTTGGCTAATACCGCATAATACCCACGGGTCAAAGCAGCAATGCGCTTGGAGAGGAGTTCGCGGCCGATTAGCTAGTTGGCGGGGTAATGGCCCACCAAGGCGATGATCGGTATCCGGCCTGAGAGGGCGCACGGACACACTGGAACTGAAACACGGTCCAGACTCCTACGGGAGGCAGCAGTGGGGAATTTTGCGCAATGGGGGAAACCCTGACGCAGCAACGCCGCGTGGAGGATGAAGCCCCTTGGGGTGTAAACTCCTTTCGATCGGGAAGATGATGACGGTACCGATATAAGAAGCCCCGGCTAACTTCGTGCCAGCAGCCGCGGTAATACGAGGGGGGCGAGCGTTGTTCGGAATTATTGGGCGTAAAGGGTGCGTAGGCGGTTTGGCAAGTCTTATGTGAAATCTATGGGCTCAACCCATAGTCTGCATGAGAAACTGCCGGGCTTGAGTATGGGAGAGGTGAGTGGAATTTCCGGTGTAGCGGTGAAATGCGTAGATATCGGAAGGAACACCTGTGGCGAAAGCGGCTCACTGGACCATAACTGACGCTGAGGCACGAAAGCTAGGGGAGCAAACAGGATTAGATACCCTGGTAGTCCTAGCCCTAAACGATGATTGCTTGATGTGGCAGGTACCCAATCCTGCCGTGTCGAAGCTAACGCGATAAGCAATCCGCCTGGGGAGTACGGTCGCAAGGCTGAAACTCAAAGGAATTGACGGGGGCCCGCACAAGCGGTGGAGCATGTGGTTTAATTCGACGCAACGCGAAGAACCTTACCTGGGCTCGAAATGGAGTGGAATCCGGCAGAAACGTCGGCGTCTAGCAATAGACCGCTCTATAGGTGCTGCATGGCTGTCGTCAGCTCGTGTCGTGAGATGTTGGGTTAAGTCCCGCAACGAGCGCAACCCTTATCTTCAGTTGCTACCATTTAGTTGAGCACTCTGACGAAACCGCCTCGGATAACGGGGAGGAAGGTGGGGATGACGTCAAGTCCTCATGGCCTTTATGTCCAGGGCTACACACGTGCTACAATGGCCGGTACAAACCGCTGCAAACCCGCGAGGGGGAGCTAATCGGAAAAAGCCGGCCTCAGTTCGGATTGGAGTCTGCAACTCGACTCCATGAAGCTGGAATCGCTAGTAATCGTGGATCAGCATGCCACGGTGAATACGTTCCCGGGCCTTGTACACACCGCCCGTCACATCACGAAAGTGGGTTGCACTAGAAGTCGGTGCGCTAACCGCAAGGGAGCAGCCGCCCAAGGTGTAATTCATGATTGGGGTGAAGTCGTAACAAGGTAGCCGTAGGAGAACCTGCGGCTGGATCACCTCCTTTCTAAGAGAGAACGTCTCGGCACACTCCAAACGCTCTGCGCATGCAGACGGCTCCGGCCTTACGTCCGTCCGAGTTCGAGTGACGTTGCCGAGTACCATGCATAGCTGCTTCGGCAGTTGTGCATGAGCCTGAACTAAACCTTCTCTTTTTCGCATCAGCCGCAAGGCCTTAAATCAACACCGATGGTCAGTAACGGCGTAGCTGTTACCGCACGTTCAACTGTGTCCTCGAAACCTTTCGAGAAAACCCAGCTCTTAGCTCATGGCCGTTAGCTATTAGCTAGAGGCTAAGAGCTAGCAGCTAAAGGCTGCCGTTGCGGGCCTGTAGCTCAGTTGGTTAGAGCGCACCCCTGATAAGGGTGAGGTCGGTAGTTCGACTCTACCCAGGCCCACCACTTTTATCCCTCCTGTAGAATAGGGCATGGGTGAATTGCGGAGCGAGCGCCGTCGCGCGCGAGCAAAGCAAGAGGGCGGTGCGGCTCGCCGCGCAGCCCTGAAATATAGGGGCTGTAGCTCAGTTGGGAGAGCACCTGCTTTGCAAGCAGGGGGTCAGCGGTTCGATCCCGCTCAGCTCCACCATTCTCGATAGAAAGTCGATAGCAAACAGCGAAAGCTGCTTGAGGTTGAGTCTCCGGGCTGGCAGTAGCGGCGCGGGAATTGAACCTTGAGCAGAGATGTTCAAGCCGAGCTGGATAGCTCAAACGCCCAAGGGCGTGAAGCGAGTGATGCAATTTCGCTCAACGATTTTTGACAACTGAATAGATTGGGTAAGGTAGCAGTCCTGAAAAGCTTTCCGGACGAAGGGTGAACGCGTCGTTCTCTATCAAGGAGAACGACATGCCGCCGGCGTTTGCGGGGCGAAATATCAGGAATGCTACTAAATATAACTACAAGGCTGAGCAGTTCATCCTTCCAGGTTGTCTCTGGTTGGGTAGCTGTCAATCAGTGTTGAGTGTCTTTAGAATATTCGTTCTTCCGGATAGATTCCGAAGGTTGGGGTTTGGTCCGGACAGAACAGGCGTGGACTTATCAAACGTAGATTGCTCTGGGTTGCAGGGGTTGATTCCCTGCTGCGTGCGAGTAAATTCTATGGTCAAGCTACTAAGGGCGCACGGTGGATGCCTTGGCAGAAACAGGCGATGAAGGACGTGGCAAGCTGCGATAAGCTTCGGGGAGCCGCACACAGGCGTTGATCCGGAGATTTCCGAATGGGGAAACCCACCTGGGCAAAACCCAGGTATGTCCCAATGAATTCATAGTTGGGAACAAGCGAACGGAGGGAAGTGAACCATCTCAGTACCTCCAGGAGGAGAAAGAAACCTCGATTCCGATAGTAGTGGCGAGCGAATTCGGAACAGCCCAAACCCGTGTCATTTCGGTGATTCGGGGGTTGTAGGGCCTGCAAAAGTAGAGTTACCAATCTGGTTGCTAGCTGAATCTTCTGGAAAGGAGATCCATAGAGCGTGACAGGCGCGTAGGCGAAAGCGATCCAGACTCGAAGCAGGTACCTGAGTAAGGCGGGGCACGAGAAACCCTGCTTGAATCCGCGGGGACCATCCCGTAAGGCTAAATACTCGTTTCTGACCGATAGTGAACCAGTACCGTGAGGGAAAGGCGAAAAGCACCCCATTGAGGGGAGTGAAAAGTACCTGAAACCGTGTGCCTACAAGCAGTGGGAGGACTATGCGCGCAAGCGAATGTCTGACCGCGTGCCTATTGCATAATGAGCCGGCTAGTTATTCTTGTCAGCAAGGTTAAGCGTGAGCGAGCCGCAGCGAAAGCGAGTCTGAATAGGGCGTTCAGTTGGCAGGAATAGACGTGAAGCGGGATGATCTACCCTTGGCCAGGTTGAAGGTAGGGTAACACCTACTGGAGGACCGAACCGGTGTTTGTTGAAAAAAGCTCGGATGAGCTGAGGGTAGGGGTGAAAGGCTAATCAAATTCCGTGATAGCTCGTTCTCTCCGAAATAGCTTTAGGGCTAGCGTCGTGTGATTTGGATCGGTGGTAGAGACATGGATGGACTAAGGGGCTTTCCGGCTTACTGAATCCAACCAAACTTCGAATGCCGATTACAACCAGCACGGCAGTCAGACTGTGGGGGCTAAGCTTCACAGTCGAGAGGAAAACAGTCCAGACCGCCAGCTAAGGTCCCAAAATTACAGTTAAGTGGGAAAGGAAGTCAGAACTCTCAGACAGCCAGGAGGTTGGCTTAGAAGCAGCCATCCTTTAAAGAAAGCGTAATAGCTCACTGGTCAAGAGGTCTGGTGCCGACAATACAACGGGGCTAAAACTGTATACCGAAGCTGCGGATGCACCGCAAGGTGCGTGGTAGGAGAGCATTCTCTCGTGGATGAAGCGTAACTGGGAAGATACGTGGACATTAGAGAAGAGACCCTGCCGGCATAAGTAGCGATAAGGAAGGTGAGAACCCTTCCCGCCGAAAGTCTAAGGTTTCCTGAGCAAGGTTAATCCGCTCAGGGTTAGTCGGTCCCTAAGTCGAGGCCGAGAGGCGTAGACGATGGACATCTGGTTAATATTCCAGAACTCCCGATTTTTCGTTATCACGATGGGGTGACGCATAAGGATAGGCAGGACCTCCTATGGCTATGGGGTTCGATGCGCGAAAGCTGGATTCGGCAGGCAAATCCGCCGGGTCTCAACAGTGAGGCGCAAAGCAGTAAGCCGTATGGCTGAAAGCTGCCGATTTCACGGTGCCAAGAAAAACCTCTAAGGAGAGAGATTGGGAACCGTACCACAAACCGACACAGGTAGACGAGGAGAATATCCAAAGGCGCTCGAGTGAAAGCTTGTTAAGGAACTCGGCAAATTAGACCCGTAACTTCGGGAGAAGGGTCGCCCCCTGGGTGCAAGCCCGGCGGGGCCGCAGTGAAGCGCGAACGGCGACTGTTTAACAAAAACACAGGTCTCTGCAAAGTCAAAAACGACGTATAGGGGCTGACTCCTGCCCGGTGCCGGAAGGTTAAAAGGAGAGGTTAGCCGCAAGGCGAAGCTTTGAATTGAAGCCCCGGTGAACGGCGGCCGTAACTATAACGGTCCTAAGGTAGCGAAATTCCTTGTCGGGTAAGTTCCGACCTGCACGAATGGAGTAACGATCGTTCGACTGTCTTAACGAGTTGCTCGGCGAACTTGTAGTACCGGTGAAGATGCCGGTTACCCGCAGCTAGACGAAAAGACCCCGTGCACCTTTACTATACTTTTACTATGAGTTACGGCACTTGCTGCGCAGGATAGGTGGGAGGCTTAGAGGCCAGGCTTTTGGGCTTGGCGGAGCCAACGGTGAGATACCACCCTGCGAGTGTTGTGATTCTAACCTGCTCCCCTGATCGGGGAGAGGGACATAGTAAGACGGGTAGTTTGACTGGGGCGGTCGCCTCCTAAATTGTAACGGAGGCGCGCGAAGCTACACTCAGGCCGTTTGGAAATCGGCCGTCGAGTGCAAAGGCATAAGTGTGGTTAACTGCGAGACCTACAAGTCGAGCAGATGCGAAAGCAGGCCTTAGTGATCCGGTGGTTCTGTATGGAATGGCCATCGCTCAACGGATAAAAGGTACGCCGGGGATAACAGGCTGATCGCTGCCAAGAGTTCATATCGACGCAGCGGTTTGGCACCTCGATGTCGGCTCATCACATCCTGGAGCTGTAGAAGGTTCCAAGGGTTAGGCTGTTCGCCTATTAAAGTGGTACGTGAGCTGGGTTCAGAACGTCGCGAGACAGTTCGGTCTCTATCTGCTGTGGGCGTAGGAGATTTGCAGAGGGCTGTCCTTAGTACGAGAGGACCGGGATGGACGAACCTCTTGTGTTCCAGTTGTCATGCCAATGGCACGGCTGGGTAGCGAAGTTCGGTTGTGATAACCGCTGAATGCATATAAGCGGGAAGCACGCTCTAAGATGAGATCTCCCAACCCAAAAGGGAAATGAAGGGCCCAGGAAGACCACCTGGTTGATAGGCTGGAGGTTGAAGCGCAGCAATGCGTGTAGCTTACCAGTACTAATCGCCCGTTTGGCTTGTCCATAGAATTTACTCTGCGCAGTGAGAACGTCCGCACTGTTCTAGGGTCATTCAGCACAAGCCCTGTAGTTATCCCAAGATGTTTGCAATACAACGTCTAATCCCAATCTATTCAGTTATGAAGGATCGCGTGAGCGAGATTTCTCAACTTTGCCGGTGAGTTTACTACGAGGGTCACACCCGTTCCCATCCCGAACACGGAAGTTAAGCCTCGTTGGGCCGATGGTACTGCACGCGTAAGTGTGTGGGAGATTAGGTGATCGCCGGCATTATTTCAAAAACCCACTCCTCAACGGAGTGGGTTTTTGCATTGAAAGAATTCGCGGAAGACGTGGGAGCCTAGCCAGTCCAAACTAACTTGCCAACCGCTCGATTTGTTGCAGGTGATTCAGGTCATGGCCGGCCATGGTCTCCACAATCGTCCAGAAGGTCATGGTGCCGCGTTCCGGGTGGTTGGCTTGACGCATCCGGTCCTCTTCGGTTGTACCCCCGATCAGCAAAAGGTTCCAGGTACGCACGCTCGCAAACAGGCTAAGCGCTGCCTGCATATCATAGTTGGCATAGCGAGCGGCCCAGCTGTCCTGGTCGAATGGTTGCAGCGTGGGATGGTCTTCGGCAAGGGTCTGCCTGAGCCGGAAGCTAAATACGAGTTCGCAGTCGGTCAGGTGGGCGACAATCTCGCGTGCGTTCCACTTGCCCTCGGGTTTCCTCATCACCAGTTGTTCCTGCGGAAGCATTCCGGCGAGTTTGCTGAGTTGGGCAGGCGTGGATGCGATCACCTCGATCGGATTGAGGCCATCTGCAAATTTTGCGTACGGGTTAAGTTCCATGCGCATAGAATGCCATCCCGATGTTTAAAGGACAAGAGTGGTTTAGCAAAACCATTGCCATTATCCCCGAGGAGCGCACATCAAGCAGAGCTTGCCGGGGGCCCGATAGACAGAATCCCCACCCCTAAACGGGTGGGGCTTTTTGCTGGCGCATTCGGAAGAGCACCCACTCCACCGGGCTGAGCAGCGGGTAGAGATAGAAGAGGAGGTCCGGCAGGGGGAAGGTCTGCCACATGCGGGCGCGATAGAGCACACGCAGCAACAGCTCGCAGCGGTAGCGCAGGCTGGAGCGCAGGCCGAACTCAAAGGCCATCGTCGTGGAGTGCGGAATGTCCTCGCGCTCCGCGAGGAAGCCTCCCTGGACGAGAGTGCGGTCGGCGTAACGAAGGATGTGGCTCACCGTGAGGTCGCTCTCGGGGAGCAGGCGCGCGCTCCAGTGGTCCATCGCCAGATAGTGACGCACCAGCGCGAGGGCCGCGGAGAGTTCGGGCAGGACGTCGTAGCCTTCGGCGAGGATGGCGAGCGAGTCCAGTTCCGGCTCGCTCATGGTGCGCACCTGGGCGCCTACATCGGCCAGCGACTTGAGGAAGAGCCAGCCGTCGAAGGCGCCATGGACGCAAAGATAGAGCAGATTTTCGCGCCACAGAAGTGTCTCTACCTGGAAGCCTCCGAAGGAGATGCTTTGGCCGGAAGGCGTGTTGCACAGGTCCGCGCCAGGCATCTTGGAGTTGCGGAACAACCTCCAGTGCAGATCGATCTCGAAGCTAGTAGCGGGGTTTCGATAGGCGTTGTCTCTCCAGTGCGCGCGGTAGAAGGCGAACTGCCGTGGGGTAAACCGTTCCAGTTGGAAGAGACCGCGATAGCCGAGGCTGCGCAGCACGCTGTCGGCCACCAGAATAGAGCCCTCGTCGATCAACAGGTCGATGTCGCCGGCGGCGCGCAGGGCAATCTCGCCAAAGACGGATTGCGCCAGCGGCAGGCCCTTCAAAACGCCCACTGGGATGGCGCGTGCTTGAAGCTCCTGAACCACGCGCCGCATTTCGGCGAGCGAGTGAAGCGCTTGATGAGCATTCGCCAGCGATAGCTGACGAAGTTGATGGAGGAGCATATCGAGCGCAGGCGAGCGGGGTCCGGCGATGCTGGCGTGCAGCGAATGGGAGACCAGGGGCACCAGGCGGTGATGTTGCGCGAGCAGAAGAAAGTGCTGCCTATCCATTGGGCGTTCGCAGAGCTCGCGGATGAGCTGGCGATCTTCGTCGCGCTGTGGCCAGCGGGCGCATAGCAGCAGCAGGTCGAGTTCCGTAGACCGGCCAGAGTGCCGGGGGGGAGAAGCATCCGCTGGATTGTGCTGTGGTTGCTGCAAGCTCCGCCCGCCTCCCCGCCATCGTCTCACAGGATACATCGCGGCATTTGCAGAGCGCGCCGGCGGCCGCGCAACGCTTCCCTCCCCTGCTTTGTTGTTGCAGGCTGTTGTATCGCAGTATCGTACAGAAAGCACCCTGCTCTCTGAGCGCATGGTTGGATCGCCCCGTCTGTCGAGTTCGGAGGAATAAGGCAATGAGTGAACCGGAGATAGGCCGCAACAGCATCGTCTGCTGGAGCAGCGAAGCGGTGGCGACGGAGGTGAACGGCGAGGTCATCCTGATGAACCTGGAGCGCGACCGCTGCCACGGCCTGGGCAGTACGGGGAGCGCGATATGGCGCAGGCTGCGCGAGCCGATTCGCGTGGCAGAGCTGATGATGCAACTGGAGGCGGAGTTCGAAGCCGCGCCGGGCAAGATCGAGTCGGACGTGCTGCGGACGCTTACGGAGTATGCCGACGAAGGACTGATCCAGGTGCGTGCGGCGCGCGAGTAGCAGTTTCTGCTGCCGCTTCCCTCTTCGCGCGAGTTTGCGCAGCGGGTGAATCGGAATGCAGCATACAGATGGGTCGCGCTGGCTGCTGGAATTGTGTTGGATGTCACACGAGCCGCGTGGGGCAAGGGATAGAATCATTAAGAGGATCGGGGCCCCGAGCCGCTATCCCACGGGAGAAGATTTTTTATGTCGAAGGGAAGTTGTGACATTGGATTGATTGGGCTGGCAGTGATGGGACAGAACCTGGTCCTGAACATGAACGACCACGGATACAAGGTTGCGGTGTTCAATCGCACGGTATCGAAGGTGGACACATTTCTGAACGACGAAGCAAAGGGAACCAATGTGGTGGGCGCGCACTCGATGGAGGAGTTGTGCGGGCTGCTGAAGTCGCCGCGCCGGGTGATGCTGATGGTGAAGGCGGGCGATGTAGTGGACAACAACATCGAGCAGCTTCTTCCGTATCTGGAGAAGGGCGACATTGTCATCGACGGCGGCAACTCGTTGTTCACCGATTCGATCCGGCGCACCAAGTACCTTGCGGAGAAGGGGATCCTGTTTATCGGCACCGGCGTCTCGGGTGGCGAAGAGGGCGCGCGTTTTGGCCCGTCGATTATGCCGGGGGGCAATCCCGAGGCCTGGCCGCATGTGAAGGATATCTTCCAGGCGATCGCGGCCAAAGTGGAGGACGGAACGCCGTGCTGCGACTGGGTGGGCGAGGACGGCGCGGGACACTACGTCAAGATGGTGCACAATGGCATCGAGTACGGCGACATTCAGCTGATCTGCGAGGCGTATCAGTTGCTGAAGGACGCGCTGGGCCTGACGCCGGACGAACTGCACGAGGTCTTCACGGAATGGAACAAGGGCGAACTAGACAGCTACCTGATCGAGATCTCGTCGATCATCTTTGGGACGAAGGATGAGGACGGCTCGCCGCTCATCGACAATATCCTGGACAAGGCGGGACAGAAGGGCACGGGCAAGTGGACGGCGATCTCGGCGCTGGACCTGGCAATGCCGCTGACGCTGATCGGCGAGAGCGTCTTCGCGCGCTGCCTGTCGGCGCTGAAGGACGAGCGGGTGGAGGCGTCGAAGGTGCTGACCGGGCCGGCGACGATCAAGTCCGTCGAAGACCGCAAGGCGTTTATCGAGGACGTGCGACGAGCTCTCTACTGCTCCAAGATGATCAGCTACGCGCAGGGATACATGCTGCTGCGCGCGGCGGAGAAGGAACATGGATGGCACCTGAACCTGGGCGGCATCGCGCTGATGTGGCGCGGCGGATGCATCATCCGCAGCGTCTTCCTGGGCAACATCAAGGCGGCCTTCGACAAGAACCCCGACCTCAGCAACCTGCTGCTGGACGACTTCTTCTCCAGCGCGCTGATCAAGTATCAGGCAAGCTGGCGCAAGGCGCAGATCCATGCCATCGAGAGCGGCGTGCCAACACCTGCGTTTTCTACCGCGCTTGCGTTCTACGATGGCTACCGCACCGCGCGGCTGCCGGCGAACCTGCTGCAGGCGCAGCGCGACTTCTTCGGCGCGCACACCTACGAGCGAGTGGACAAGCCGCGCGGCCAGTTCTTCCACACCAACTGGACTGGACACGGGGGCAAGGTCGCCTCGGGAATCTACAACGCGTAGGTCCGCAGCTTCGCTAAAACAATCGAGCCAGCTTCGCAACACCGAGGCTGGCTCTTCTGCATATCTGCATATCCGGTGCAATCGAATTTGGACTGGGGATGCGGCGTGAGCTGGAGGAGTTGCCCGCTCTACTGGGCGTAGAGTTTCTGCCAGCAATCCCATGTGTAGATGGCGATGATGAGCACCGTGAAGATGCCAGACAGGGTGCCCAGCACGCGAACATACGGCATCGTTTTGTTGATTTTCTGGACGATGGAAGTCTGCTGTTGCTGTTCGTTGGCGCTGATATTGTCCAGGAAAACCTGAGTGTCCTCGTAGCGCGTAATGGTGGCGTTGTAGGCGAGCAGAGCCAGAAACAGGCCCGTAAAGACGGCCCATATGATGATTAGGTCAGGCAAGGCGTTCATCATGTGTACCTCCCTCCGCGGGACTTGCAGCGGCAGGTCAACCGGGAGTTGCTGGGCCCAAATTGCCTAACGTCAGCGCTCAAATCGCAGTACAGCGCTCAAAATGCAGTCCTATTTGTGCATGATACGCCAGGACCATGAAGGCCCTGTGGATTTTTTTGCCTCCGAGGAGGTGTGTTGTGCGCAATGGGGTGAGCCGGTTGGCTTGCCACGACCGGAATGGTCGCATATACTGAAGATGCAGAAGTCGAAAAGGAGAGTGCTCATGGCCACAGCAACTGTTGCCCCAACCCCGGAGGTCGTCACCGGCGCGCCCAAGTCACAGCCCCCGGTCACGCTGACCCCGGCGGCGATCGCCAAGGTGCGTGAGATCATGGCCACACAAGACCCCATCCCGGCCGGGCTGCGGATTGGCGTGGTGGGCGGCGGATGCTCCGGCTTCCAGTACTCCATGTCGTTCGAGAACCAGAGCGGCATGATGGACAAGGTCTACGCCTTCGACGGGCTGAAGGTCTTCGTGGACGCAACCTCGGCCATGTACCTGGTCAACTGCACCGTGGACTACGTGGAGACGCTGGAGGCAGCCGGCTTCAAGTTCGAGAACGCCGCCGTAAAGAGCACGTGCGGCTGTGGATCGAGCTTCAGCGTTTAGCTTGAATTTATATTGTGCGGGATGAGGCACCCTTTGGGGTGCCTTTTCTGTGTGCGGTCATGGAGTGGCCGCTTTCTGGGCGGCGGGGCGTAGCCTGCCGATAC
The DNA here is from genome assembly GCA_963834805.1 of uncultured Acidobacteriaceae bacterium. Classification (GTDB taxonomy): domain Bacteria; phylum Acidobacteriota; class Terriglobia; order Terriglobales; family Acidobacteriaceae; genus Edaphobacter. Next base: position 2,007,487 of record CAWIDB010000006.1, on the reverse strand, counting down.
GTCCGTGCGGGCCGACGACGAAGGGCAGCGAGAGGGCGTTCCAGTTGCGGTCGGCATCGGCGGGCTCGTGTAGCGCGGGGTTGGGGCGGAGGGCGCGCCAGTTGCGACCATCGTCGGTGGAGATGTCGGTCCCGTTGGGGCCGACTGTGATCCATGTCTTGGTGGCGGAGTCGTAGGCTACAGCAGAGCGGAAGCCGTGGGGCGGGGTCTGGGCGGCTTGCCAGGTCACTCCGATGTCCGTGCTGAAGACAGCCGTGCCCGCGGAGTCGTCCGGCTTTTGCGAGTTCCCGCCGACGGCCACGCCGATCACATCGTTCTTGAACGCGATGGAGAAGACGCCCGAGGACGCATCGTCGCCTGCGATGGGAACCGTCACCTTGTGCCAATCGGCCAGTTCGTCGTCCGGGTTGACATCGGAGTACTTGTCCACAAAGTAGTAGATGAGCGCGCCGCCGGGGCCGCTGGTGCCGAACCACATCTCGGGCTTGGGATCGGGATGGATGTCCTTCTGCGAGAGCGCCAGGGATGAGTTGCTGACGGCAGAGGCGTGAACGCCGTCCATTGCCGCCAGAGATGTCTGGGTGTACTGATCGCCTTGCAGCTTCCAGTCCTGCGAGCTGGTCCAGTCCTGCGGAGAGCCGAAGGTAAAGTGTCCGTCGACCGGGTCGCCCAGAACATAGCCGTCGCTGCCGGTGCGGAATCGCATCGCGTCCCAGGAACCGTCGTTGTTGGGGTTGGCGAAGACGAGTATCCAGGATTTGCAGGCGTCGGTGGTCTTATAGAGGCGGGAGAGCGGGCCTTTGCCTGTGGACATGACGATGGCGGTTTTCTCGTCGAAGGCCTTGACGGCTCGGAAGTCGAGCTTCTCAGGCACGGCGCAGAGCTGCCAGTGCGCGCCGTCGTCGGTGGTGCGCAGCACTGTGCCGTCGGAGCCTGCCGCCCATGCGATGCCAGCGCCGGCGGTGTCGATGGCGTGCAGATCGGCGGTGGTGGGCGCGGTCTGAATCTCCCACTGAGCTTGCGCATTGGTTGCCGCGAAGAGAGCTGCAAGAAAAAGTGCGGTGCGCATTTAAAAAGTGTAATACCTGTAGCGTTTCCACTTACGGCGCAGTGTAATGCGCTATGAAGAAAATGCGGGGATTCTTCGCTTCGCTCAGAATGACAATTCTGAATTCTATACGGTCATCGTGAAAATTCTCGGGGACACGGTTCAGCTTAGTGGGTGAAGACCTGGGTGAGGAGTTCGTCGTTGAGGTGGTAAAGCTGCTTGAGGGTGTCCTGGACGGAGGCGCGGTCGTCGCCGTTGAGCAGGTGGAGGAGCTGGCCGAGGCGATAGGTGGTGTCGTGCAGCAGCAGCTCGGATTCCTTGAGTCGTTTGCTGTCGCGGGTGAGATTGTGCTGGATGAGGGGAGCGATTTGGTCGATGTGGCGGATGGTCGCGGTGGCCTGGCCGGTGTCGTCGGCAGCGATCTGGGCGGCGGCCTGCTGGGTCAGACCGTGAACCAGCTCGGAGTAGAGATAGCACTGCTCGCTTGGCTTGGCCTGGGCGGCACGCTGTTCAAGCCGGGCGAGGGCCTCGGCAGTGGGGATGGATTCTTTGGCGGCGCGGGCGGGGAGAACGGCGGCGAACAGACACATGAATACAATTGCTACGGTTGACTTCCCACCCATTCCGCAAAAAACGCGGACTGGATGGGGCAACCGCGGGATGGGACTCGATCGAAGGAAGAGGCTCATGAGTCACCTCGGCGGGGCCCCATGTTTTACTTCCTGGGCGTGAGCGCGGCGAGCCGTTGGCGGGCCTGCGACTCCTGCTCGGGGAAGTTTCCGCCGGCCGCCGCAAGAAACTGTTTGTAGAGGTCGATGGCTTTGGAGATTTGATGCAACGAATCGTTCGCCGTTGCCTGCAAAAAGAGAGACTGCGGCGAGGGTGGCAGGACTGTAGCACGCAGCGCGAGAGCTTGCAATGTAGTTGCGGGGTCGTCGATCTCGGCGGCGGCGAAGGCGAGATGGGTGGCAGCGTCGCCCAGCGCGGCGGGAGTAGGAAAGGCAGCAGGGTTCGCGGTGGCCTGCTTGAGCAGCGTTTCGGCAGCGCCGGGACGGTGCAGGCGCAGCAGGGCCTCGGCGCGGTCGTCGAGCAGGGTGGGATCGGGGTGCATGCCCTGGGCAGCAATAAGGGCGGCGTAGAGCGGGTCGGCCTGATCGGGACGATCGGTATCGAGGAAGACGCGCGCCAGCAGGCGGGTGATGTTGGCGTCCTGGGGATTGGCGGTGTGCAGTTTTTCCAGTAGCGGTACAGCCTGCGCGACCTTGGCGGGATCATCGGAGCTGATGTAGGCGCGGGCAAGCAGGGCGGTGAGAGAGGGATCGGCAGGGTGGGCGGCGAGCGCGGGAGTCAGCAGAGCTTCGGCATCGGCGGTGCGATGCTCGCCAAGCAGGACGTGGGCAAGCGCGGCGATGACTTGCGGGTCGCCGGCCTCTTCGGGTAGCGCCAGGTAGCGGCGATAGGCACTCTCTGCGGAAGGCAGGTCGGCGGCAGACTCTGCGATCTCCGCGGCAAGCAGGATGTCTTCCGGGGCCTCGGTGGTGAGGTTGAGAGCGGCGAGCAACTCAGAGGAGGCCGCCGCGGGGTTGGGTGGAGTGGATTGCTGGTCCAGCTTGGCCAGCGCGCGGAAGGCGCGGGCGCGGAGGGCGGGCGCAACGTCGGCGAGTGTGGTGGCAGTGAGCAGCTCGCTGTGCGCTTCGGCGGGGCGCGCCGTGCGTGCCAGCAGCAGGCCGAGGGCGACGTGAGGGGCGGCAAAGAACGGGTTGGCGGAGATGGATTGGCGATAGTAAGACTCTGCGGTGGGAATTTTGGAGTCCGGTGCGGTTGGAGTTGGCGTTTCCGGACCGAGGGCTTCGAGGGTCAGTCCGAGGTCGTAGAGGACCTGGGGGTTGTTAGGGAGCTGACTGTTGAGGCCGGTGAGGATTTTAAAGGCTGCAGGGAAGTCGCTGGCTGCCAGCGCGTCGTTGGCCTGCTGGATGAGCGCAGCTTGGGGAGCGGGTTCGCTGTCGGGGTGGGAGAAGTCCTGCGCGGCGAGTGCGGGGGTGAGGAGGAGCGCGGCGAGAAGGAGGGTTGCGGCGCGAAGCATCCACGCATCGCGATAGGCGCTCAGATGAAATGGTCCGGGGCTAAAGCCCGTTAAATCCATTGACATTATTCAGGGGGCTGAAGCCCCCTGCTCCCTCCGAAGGGCAAACACTGAGGTTTGTCCTCAGCCTGATTACTCACAACTCATCACTCACAACTGTTTTCTACCGCTCGCCCCACTTTTAACTTGGAGCGCAGCACATTGAAGAGGCCGTTGGGTTGCAGGCGCAGCAGGCGCACACTCGATTCGCTGCGGCAACAGCATACCTGGTCGCCGACGTGCATCGGCACGGCCTCCTGGCCATCCACGGTGAGATAGGTCTGGTTGGGTACGCCCACCACGCGCACGCTGATGGCCGACTCGCCAGGCACTACGATGGGCCGGATGGTAAGCAGGTGAGGGCAGATTGGCGTCACCAGCATGGCGTTCACCGTGGGCATCACGATGGGCCCGTGGGCCGATAGGTTGTAGGCCGTGGAACCGGTGGGCGTGGAGAGGATGACGCCATCGGCGCGGAAGGTGGCGACGGGCTGGCCGTCGATCTCCACGGCGAAGTCTGCCATGCGCGCGATGGTCCCCTTGGCCACCACCACATCGTTCAGCGCGTCCCACCGGCGGGTGCGTACGCCGGCGCAGAACAACTCGGCGTGGATCATGCTGCGCACCTCGACGGCGGCAGTGCCATCGCACCACGCCTGCAAGGTGGTGTAGAGGTCTGCCAGCGGCACCTCGGTCATAAACCCCAGCGCACCCAGGTTGACGCTGAGCAGCGGAGTATCGGTATGGGCGAAGGCGCGCGCCGCGGCCAGCAGGGTGCCATCGCCACCGAGGACAATCACCAGCTCCGGCTTGCGCTCGGCCATCTGCGCCCGCTCGACGGTTTGCAACTCCGCATGCTGTGCGTCGATTTGCAGATACGCCGCGCTCTCGTGGTCCAGAACGCAGCTCCATCCACGCTCGGCTAGCCACGCGCGCAGTTCGGGCAGCACCGTCGTCAGCTCCGGCTTCTGCGGCTTGGAGATAATTCCAGCTAATGGCATACCGCTATCAGTGTACCGCCCGCGGCGATTCAGCAGCTAGAATCAATAACTTGTGCTCAAAAAATGTGCGCCGTCAGACCCATTCAGGTGTAGCATAATGCCGGAGCATGATTCAGACCTGAGGAGGGCCTCCTCATGAAGCTCAAGTCGCTTGCGATATTGACCGCAGTCGTTGCGCTGGTTGGCTGCACCCTGCCATACACACCGATCTCCAACCCAACTCCGCCCGCAACAGGGATCACCGGCAATTGGGAGCTGACGGTTACGTCAACTCAAACGCCGTACGCTGGCACCACAATGCCCATTGGCATCTACCTCGCTGCAGCAGGAAACTCAGTCAGTGGCACTGCGGTAATTAGTGCCGTTTGTCCAGCCTTTGGCTGCGGATGGCCAACACTCGCCATCAATCCCCAACTATCTGGAACCATCGACGCAAATGGCAACCTTGTGCTCACCTCCACAAATGCCAACGGTATGATCTTTTCCATGACCGCTAAAAGCATGGGGACTGCACTGGAGAACGGTACATATACCCTCTCCAACAGCGGTGTGATCGATCAGGGAACCGTTACGGGTGACTGGTTTCCGCCGCTCAATGGAACCTACTTGGGAACCGTACTCTCTTCCAATTCCGGCCAGAGCATTGGGGTGACTACAACGCTCAACCAAACCACCACCCCGGATGCAAAAGGGATCATGCGAGTCACAGGTTCGGCCACCATAACGGGCGAAGCATGCTTCTCCGCAGCCACAATGGCCGGTCTGGCCCAGACCTACTCGGCCCTCTACGGCAGCTATTTTGTAGTCAATCTGGTCACGACCAACAACCCATCGATCTTCATCAACGAGTTCGGTGTGCTGTCGCAGGATGGTAAGACAATTCAATTCACATATAGCGTTGTCGACATAAACGGCGGTAAGGTCTGCGACAACAACGATTTCAGCAACTCGACTTTAACGCTGCAATAGTCGCGCCGGGTACGTTAAGAAGATCTGTGGTCTCTATGCAGATAGGTATTAAGCCTTTGCCTCGCCAAACCGCGCGTGCAGCAGGTACTCCCAGTTCCCTTCCATGCCGTGAATGGGCGAATCGATCACCTCAACTCCATTCCCTCCCAACTCCGCCACACACTGCTTCACCCGCTCGATGGCGATCTCGCGCCCAGCCTGCTCGCGCACGATCCCACCCTTGCCCACATGCTCCCGGCCCGCCTCGAACTGCGGCTTGATGAGGACGACAGACTCGCCTTGCCATGCCTGGCCCGCAGGCGACAGCGCGCCGAGGACCGCGGGTAATACCAGCGTCGCCGAGATGAACGACACATCCATGGCAAGGAATGAAATCGCCCGGGCATCCGCGCCCACCAACTCGCCCGCGCTCAACAGCCTTGCATTGCATCGCTCGCGCAGAGTGACGCGCGGATCCACGCGCAGCTTGTGGGCGATCTGGCCATAGCCTGTATCGACCGCCAGCACGGAGGCTGCGCCATGCTGCAACATGCAGTCGGTAAAGCCTCCGGTGGAAACGCCAATATCGATGCAGGCGCGCCCGTCCAGCGCGATCAGCCAATGTTCCAGCGCGCGCTCCAGCTTCAGTCCGCCGCGGCCCACATAGCGCAGGTCGTCGCCCAGCAGGCGGAGCGCCGCGCCCTCGTCCACCGGCGTTCCGGGCTTCTCCACGCGCTGCTCGGCCACCAGCACGCGCCCCGCCAGCACCAGCGCCTGCGCGCGTTCCCGCGAGGCCGCCAACCCCCGCTCCACCAGCGCCTTGTCCAGCCGGATCTTCATCTGCCTATTCGAGAGTACAACCTGCCGCGCGGAGTTCAGGATAAAGTAAACTATTCGCTGCCGGTTCGGCCTGGCCAAACCATCTGTGAGTAGGTTAACGGATAGAAAAATCGGGGCCTTCGACAGAACGCAGCACCCCACCGCGGACGACGCATTTCTGCTCTCGCTGGTGCAGTCGGGCGACGAGCGAGCCATGGCCACCCTCTACGACCGCTACTCCAAAGTCGTCTATTCCATCGCGCTACGTGTTCTCAGCGACCCGGCCCTGGCCGAAGACGTCCTGCAGGAGGTCTTCATGCAGCTTTGGCGCACTCCGGGCAGCTTCACTGCGGTCGAGAGAAACCTTGGCGAATGGCTCGCCGTTCTCTCGCGCAACCGCTCCATCAACGCACTGCGCCGCAAACACCAGGCCGATCCGATGGATGCGATCGCCTTCGCCACGCCCACCGATCTCTCCAGCGAGGCCGAGCGCAACCGCCTAGCCGAGCGCTCCCGCGCCCTCCTGCAGCAGCTTCCCAGCGAGCAGCGCAACACACTCAAGATGGCCTTCTTCGACGGCCTCACCCACAGCGAGATTGCCGAGGTGACGGGTGACTCCGTGACCGCCGTCAAGACCACACTGCGCAGCGCGCTGCTGGCCCTGAGAGAGGCATTTCAGCCATGAACAGTCAGCCCACCAGCCAGCTTGGCCTTGCCAATCCCGGCGACACACGCCACGCCGACGCCGAAGACCTGGTTCTGTACGCGCTGCAGTTCCTTCCCGACGAACAGGCGGCCAAGCTCGCAGGCCACGTCGAGCACTGCGACAGGTGCCGCAACGAACTCGCCCTCGCGCAAGGCGATCTGGCCGCCTGCGCCTACACCTCCGATCTCCATACGCCCCCGGCGCTCGCCCGCCAGCGCCTGAAGACGCAGGTCGCCCGCGAGAACCATCCCATTCTGCTGGCTCCGCCCGCGCTCGCCGCCTTTGGACGCAACAGCTCTGTTCTGACTCCACCCGAAGACAAACCAGCGAAGCGCAGCCTGGCCCTTATCCTCCTCGGGTGGCTTGGCTGGATTGTTGCCGCTGGCCTCGCCGCCACCGCCGCCAGTCTCTACCAGGGTGAGATCGACCAGCGCACCCGCCTCGACGTTCAGTCCAGGGATCTGGCGCGCCTCACCGCCGACGCAGCCCACGCCACGCCAATCCTGGACGCCCTCAACGACCCCAATGCCGCACGCTTCATCCTCACCGCCAAGACTCCGGCCAAACCGCAGCCCCTCGGTCGCATCACCTACAACCCCTCCAACGGCAGCCTCATCTTCCTGGCCGACGACCTCGACCCGCTGGTGACGGGCAAAGTCTATGAGCTCTGGCTCCTCCCCGCCGACGGACGAAACCCCATCGCCGCCGCCGTCTTCCATCCCGACAACCACGGCAACGCCAGCGTCATCCTGCCCACCCTTCCCACGGGCATCGCCGCCAAGGGATTCGGTGTCAGCATCGAAGACGAAGGCGGCGCACCGGCCCCCACCCCGCCCTTTGCCCTGTCCGGAAACTAGGTCTTGTCTAGCGCCTGATGGAACTCCCTTGGATCCTGCTTCACTTTCCGATGCAGAAGCGGGAAAAGATCAGCTGCAACACATCGTCAGTGGTGGTCGCTCCGGTCAACGCATCCAGGCCGCGTAGCGCCTCATAGAGGTCCAGTAGCAGCATCTCATGGGGAATTTCGGCCGCCACGGCGCACTGTGCAGCCTCCAGCCCATGCAGCGCCTGTTCCACCGCCTGGTGCTGGCGCAGGTTGGTGAGCATTGCCGCCTCGCGCAGCCCTCCCTCGGCCCCCGCGACGGCCTCTACGATGGCCGCGCGCAGATCGTCGATCCCGTCGCCGGTCAGCGCCGAGGTCGGGATGGTGCGGACTGCGCGAACGTCAGATTCCGCCCCTTGAACCTCGAACCTTAAACCTCGAACCTTTCCCACTAGATCGCTCTTGTTCCACGCCACCAGCGTCGCGCTGCCACCTGCTGCGGCCTGCTGCAACACCGCGCAGTCTTCCTGCGAGATTCCAACCGTGGCATCGACGACCAGCAGCACCACGTCGGCCTCGGCCATCGCCTCGCGCGAACGTGCGACGCCCATCCGCTCCGCCTCGTCCGCGCCCTCGCGCAGCCCGGCGGTGTCGATCAGTTCCACCGGAATGCCCTCCATGGAGACGCGCTCCGTCACCGTGTCGCGGGTGGTCCCCGGCGCCGCGGTCACAATGGCGCGGTCGCGCTCCACCAGCCGGTTGAAGAGGCTCGACTTGCCCGCGTTGGGACGCCCCACAATGGCCAGGCGGAATCCCTCGCGCACAACGCGGCCGTAGGCGAAGCTGCGCTCCAGGACCACCAGCGGCGCGCGCACTCCGGCGATCTTTTCCGCGATGCGATCCGCCGCCATCACGTCGATGTCGTCTTCGGCGAAGTCAATGCCCGCTTCTAATTCGGCAATCAATCCCACCAGTTCGGACTTCACCGGCGCGACGGACTTCGCCAAGGCCCCGCTCATCTGCCGCGCCGCAACCCTCGCCTGCTCCAGCGTGGACGAGGCGATGAGGTCGTTGACCGCCTCGGCCTGGGTCAGGTCGATGCGCCCAGCAAGAAACGCGCGCTGGGTGAACTCGCCCGGCTCGGCCAGCCGCGCTCCACCCGCGCAGCACTGGCGCACAAGGTACTCCAACAATACCGGCGAGCCGTGTGCGGCAATCTCCACCACATCCTCGCCGGTATACGAGTTCGGTGCGGCGAAAAAAGTCACCACCACCTGATCCAGCACTCTCGGCTCACCCTCGCACTGGGTGCCCCATTCATGACGTGGCATCATCGCGGCCTGGGTGGGATTCACATCTACCAACTCGCCGAAGTGAGCGCGGCCAGCGGCCAGCGGATGGCGCAAGTGCACGAGCGGCGCGGCGATCTCTTGCGCACGCGGGCCAGAGAGACGCACCACGCCGATGCCGCCGCGCCCCACCGGCGTCGAGATCGCCACAATCGTCTCCTGCTCCATTGCGTCCATACCCATTGATCGCGCTTGCCACTTTTAGTGAAGGTTAGGAGGTTCAATCCACTGGGCTTTTTCAAACTTTTTGTCCAGAGCCACCTGGTCCCAGACAAACGTGCCATTTTGCGTAAGCCTGCTGACCACCCGGTATTTGCGTAACCATTCAAACGGGTAGAAATGGGTGGAATATGTAACATCAAATTGAAAATCTGCCCATACAAACGGAATATCCTCATCAGGGAAATGTCCGTTTTCATTTAAATATTTTTTTGTGTCCTCATATTCTTTCTTGATCTCATCGGGAGAAATGACTCCTGGAACGACACTTATACCCGATACAACCTGCGGACGCTGAAATGTTCGTGATTCATTTCGCGATATATCTTGAAGCTCGATTTGTTTGGATTCAAGTGGACCTGATCCGGAACCATCGGCATAATTGACACGATTTTCAAAACATTCCAGTTTCACTCTAGTCGCGGGAAGATAGCCCGAATTCGTCAAGGTAAATACCGCCGTGAACGGATTCAATGGACGATAGGATGTTGAAGGTAATGTCAGTGTCCAAGTAGGAAGGGCAACCCACATACACCAAAGAAAGCTAATTACTGGCAGGATCACCTTCGAGAATCGCTTAAGCATCGTGATAGTTTGGTTCCGATGCTTATTTGTATCTACAGCCATCGGTATCACGGATGGCTCTTGCTTAGCTCCCGCGTCATTCAAACGCGTTTCAACTAGACGCTTCAAATATCTACGGTCATGAGCATTCATATCGTGCTTCTCGCCGGGCTGAGTATCCCTTGATTCTAGCAACGATTTCGATTCCAGTTCTCTTCACCGCATACGACCTCGCCAGTGGATTGATCACTGGTCGTCCACCCTTCCGCATCTGCAAAATAAGGGCAAAAAGCTATGTTCGCCCGCCTACAGGGTGATGGCGCGGGCGCCGGCGGAGGCGCGGCTGGTGTAGATCTCCGCAGTGATGCCGGTGGCTGCCAGATAGCCAGCACGCATGGCATTGGTGAAGGCCTCAACCTGGGATGCGGCGACCAGGTTGACGGTGCAGCCGCCGAAGCCTCCGCCGGTGATGCGCGCGCCGAGGCAGCCGGGCTGTTTGCGGGCCAGGTCCACCATGATATCCACCTCCTTGCACGACGCCTCGAAGTCGTCGCGCATGCTGATGTGGGCCTGACGCATCAGCTCGCCGAAGTGGGTGAGGTTGGAAGAGTGAAAGGCGTCGGCGGCCGCCAGCACGCGCGCGTTCTCAGTGACAACGTGGCGGCAGCGCTTGAGCACGTTGGCGGGCATCTCCTGGCCCCACTTGGCGAGGTCGGCCTGGTTGGCATCGCGCAGCGCCATGATCTCCGGCCGGTGCGCGCGCAGGATCTCCGTGCCCTGCTCAATCTCCGCGCGGCGGTTGTTGTACTCGCCCCTGGCAACCGTGTGCTTGACCATGCTGTTGCAGATGACGATACGGATGGACCGCGGGATGGGCGCCAGGGTGTACTCCAGCCAGCGGCAGTCGATCATTACGGCGTTGTCTTGCTGGCCAAAGCAACTGACGAACTGGTCCATGATGCCGCAGTTGGCGCCCACGAAAGCGTTCTCGGCGTGCTGGCAAAGCAGGGCAATCTTGGTCAAATGCAGGTCGAAGCTGGTGGTACCGAGGACGGCGAGCGCCGTGGCAACCTCGATCGAGGCCGACGAGCTAAGCCCCGCCCCCAGGGGAACGTTGCCAGCAATCGTCATGGAAAAGCCATGGTCGATGGGAACGCCATGTTCGCGCAGCGCCCACAGGACGCCGGCGGGATAGTCGGACCAATGGACCTCACGCCCGGCGCGCAACGAGGCATAGCCGTCGTCCAGCAGCTCGGGTACGCTCTTGTCGATGCGCTCGTCGAAGTTGACCGAGTGGACCAGAATGCGGCCGTCGGTGCGCGGCGAGATGGCAACGACCGTGGCGAAGTCGATCGCCGCCGGCATCACAAAGCCGTCGCTGTAATCGGTGTGCTCGCCGATCAGGTTGACGCGGCCCGGTGCAGCGTAGAGCGCGCCAGGGACCTTGTAGGAGGCAAAGTGCAGTGCGGCAATTTCAGCGTGGGTCTGCATGGGCCCTTTCTACCAATTCAATGCGTCGAAATGCAAAACATATAGAGAGATTCTGAACTACATTCCGCGTGACGAATACAAAAATCAATCGAGGTAGTGTTTTTCCGGCAGGGCGCGCAGGCGTTCGGCGGCCGTCTCGGGAGTTAGGTCGCGCTGCGGGCTGCCAAACATCTCGAAGCCGACCATGAACTTGCGAATCTCCGCGGAGCGCAGCAGAGGCGGATAAAAATGCGTGTGGAAGTGCATGGAATCGTGCGCCTGCCCGTCCGTGGGACGCTGGTGGAAGCCCAGGCTGTAGGGAAAGCTGATCTGAAAGAGGTTGTCGTAGCGTGTGGTGACGACCTTCAGAATCGACGCCAAAGCCGTGCGCTCGGGGGCGGTAAAGTCGGTGAAACTGCCCAGGTGACGGCGCGGCAGAAGCAGCGTCTCGAAGGGCCATGTGGCCCAGTAGGGAACGACCGCGACGAAATGGCCGTTCTGGGCCACTACGCGCTCTGCCTGCTCCAGCTCAGTCGCTGCATAGTCGCAGAGCAGGCAGGAGTGGTGCTCGTCCCGGTACTCCTGCTGCGCGGCCAGCTCGCGCAGCGGCTCGTCGGGGACGTGCTCGGTGGCCCATATCTGGCAGTGGGGATGGGGATTGCTGGAGCCCATCATGGCGCCGCGGTTCTCGAAGATCTGCACATGGTTGATATACGGCAGCCCGCCAATCGCGTCCGTCTCGCCGGCCCACGCGGCTACCACCGTGGCGATTGCATCCACCTCCATGCGCGCCAGGGTCAGCGAGTGGTTGGGATGGAAGCAGATCACGCGGCAACGCCCGCGCTCCGGCTCGGCCACCAGCAGCGGTGAGGCGTTCGGCTGCGCGTCCGGCTGGGCGGCACTGAGCAACGCGGGAAAGTCGTTGTCGAAGGCGAAGACGCCCGTGTACGCGGGATTCTTCACGCCGCCGGAGCGCGCGTTGCCGGGGCACAGATAGCAGGCCGGATCGTACGCCAGCCCCGCGCCTGCGGCCTGCTTGCTCGTCTCGCCCTGCCAGGGACGCGCGGTGCGCTGCGGCGACACCAGTATCCATTGGCGCAGAAGCGGGTTGTAGCGGCGGTGCGGGACGAGATTGAGCGGGCGGGACGAGACGGACAAGGGGTTCCTCTTGGAAGACAAATCAACACCTCCCAGTGTAAGCGATTGCCTGGGGTGTTAAGCGGAGTTGGTTGTGCCTGGAGCGTCGTCCGCGATTGCTGTGGCTCTGCTTTCGGCGGCAACTTTCTTCATGTCGACATGGTCGATCCGCGCAAAGACGAGGCCGGTGGGAATGATGGAGAGGAAGGTTACGACCAGCAACAGCGCTCCGCAGGCGGTTGCGGCCTCGATCGGCGCGCCGTATAACTCATGCATCGCGGCCGCAGTGACGGCAATCTGGGTGAACCAGCCGAGGACGGGCAGTTGCAGCGCCGAACCGCCAAGGCTGGCGCCCATCAGCAGCATGGTGCGCGAAAAGCTGATCGTCGCCAGTTGCGGCGTGTCGACAAACGCGTGCAACGTCTGCACATACGCGGAGCCGATCATTCCCCACATGGCGAGAGACATCAGCGAGACGGCCAAAAAGTCCCGCGCCGAGCGGATGGCGTCCAGGCCGTCGCGGAAGCCGCGAATCTTCTGGGCAACGCTCTCGCCGATGGGCTTTGAGATCCATCCCAGCGCCACTTCAGCGAGCTCTGCCACCGCTCCCCCGGCCACTCGGACGACGACCGCAAAGAGGGCGATCAGCGCGGTTCCGGCCAGCGAAAGCATCCCGGCGTGGACGAAGATCTCGTGGTGCGGCAGGTTGCGCGGCGCAAACAGCAGCGCGCCGGAGAAGATCAGCGCCACCGCGCCCAGGTCGCACATGCGTTCGATGGCGTAGACAGCCACCTGCGAGCTGATGGAAAGCTGCACCCGCCTGGCCACCAGCGCGGGCCGAATCACGTCGGCCAGCCGTCCAAACAGGGAGACCGCGGCAAACCCGACAAACTGCGGGCCCACCAGAACGAATGGCGAGACCTTCTTGGCGGCACTCAGAAAGACCGACCAGCGCGTAGCGCGCAGCCAGAAGGTCGCATAGATCAGAGCGATGCCCGCCGCGATATGCACCCAGCTAACGTGGCGCAACTGCAGCCAGAAGACCCCCCAGTCGAAGTGAATGCGGCTGCGATTGCAGAAGACGATCAGCACCACCACAAGGAGAAATGCGAGCCAGACGATGCCCTTGCGACTCTTCATCAGGCTGCTCTCCTGTGCGGCATTCGTGCTATTTTGCGGCCGCCATCAGTCCGGTGTGGGCCGCCTGTGCGGCGCGCTTGCGGCGATTGAACTCGCGAATCACGCGGGCCACATAGGCGCGCGTCTCCGAGTAGGGTGGTATGCCGTGGTAGCGATCAACCGCATCAGGCCCCGCGTTGTAGGCCGCCACCGCCAGTGCAATGTCGTCGTGGTAGCGCGTCAGCAGAGCGTCGAGATAAGCCGTGCCGCCGCCGATGTTCTCCTCCGGCGCAAACGTGTTGCGCACACCCAACTGCGATGCGGTGGCCGGCATCAGTTGCATCAGGCCCTCCGCTCCGGCGCGCGAGACGGCGCTGGCGTTGCCGTTGCTCTCCGCCTGCACCACGCTGGCCACTAGATCGACATCGATGTTATGCAGTGCTCCGGCGCGCGCCAGCATCTCATTCATCTCCGCCGGAGTCAGCGGCGATGGGCCTGTCCGCGCGGGTTCCAGCAGAACCAGAGGCAAAGCGGGCGGCGCGGCAACTGGCGTGGCGGTTGCGGCTGGCAGCGCGGGAGGATCGGGAATCTGCTCCACTCGCAGCACGGCGCTGGCCGCAACCTCGATGTAGTTGGCGTCCTGGGCCGCTCCCTGGCCTGATGCACCGTCACGCGCGGCCGGCAACGCGCCCGTGGCAGGCAACAAATAGAGCCGCACACGTTCACCCACTACCTCACGGCGCGCGCAGTCCAGCTCGAAGCCATTGCGCAGTGTGATGTGTTCCGCCGCGAAAGCCTCCAGGCACGGCCCCGCAAGGACGGCCAGTAAAGCCAGCGTCACAGCCGGAGCGGAGCGGAGTAGGGAGCGTCGTTTCATCAATGATTCATCTCTCATCCTACGACGCCGAAGCTGCGCGTGGATAGGTTGCCGCAGATTTCCTCAGGGGGATGGTCCCTGCCACGCCCGGTCATTCGGGAAGCTCGATGCGAGTGTTCTTCATTACCTTAAGACGCTGTAGAATCTTGCGCGTAAGCCCGGTGAGCGGCAGACCGGCAAGGCGCGTGGTGCGCGTCCAGTGCAGGTTGTGGGCGCCGGTTGGGATGGCGCTGCGCAACGTGTGGGCGGCAACCCCGCTGCGCTCACCGGAGCTTGTCTGGCTGCGGAATCTAGCGTGCGTAAAGCGGCGCGCTGAGAATACCTGCACATAGTAGTTGGTATTTGTGATGGCGTGGCGGAGCCTGAGCGCGGGTTCCAGACCCTCCACCGCGTCCAGCGGCAGTGGCGGCAGCTCATACATCGTGGGCATCACGGCGGCGTCCTCGGGCCTGCGTATCTAGCAGGACCTCGGTGGCCGGACCGCGCTTGCGCAGGTCCAGCAGGCAGGCTACTGGCAGGCTGCGCTGCGGCGCGCGCACAGGTGTCGGATGCTCGCCGCGTGTGCAGCAGAGGGCGTTCACAGGGCACTGGCTGCAAAGCGGAGAATGCGGCAGGCATACGGTCGCTCCCAGCTCCATCATCGCCTGGTTGTGGTCTCCGGCAGCGTTGCCGGAGAGCGGCGAGCCGGGGCCGTCACCTGTCTGCGAATCCGGCCGGGAGGTCTGCGAGCGCGCGTTTGGAACCAGCGCTTGGGCCTGGACGCGAACGTACCGTCGCGCGGCGGCGGAAGCGTCGTTGGCGTGGCCGGTGAGCCGCAGGATGACCCGCTCCACATTGCCATCGACGACGGCAACGCTCTCCCCAAACGCAATGCTGGCGATGGCCGCCGCGGTGTACTCGCCAATCCCCGGCAGCGTGCGCAGTTCCAGCGAGCTGGCGGGCAGATGGCCATGCCGCTCCGTCATGATGAACTGCGCCGCCTTGTGCAACATGCGCGCGCGGCGGTAGTAGCCCAGCCCCGACCACGCGGCAAGTACATCAGCCTCGGAGGCCAGCGCCAGCGAGACCAGCGTGGGAAAGCGGAGCATAAACTCCTTGTAGTACTCGATCACCGCAGTAACCCGCGTCTGCTGCAACATGATCTCCGACACCCAGATGCCGTATGGGTCGGATATGTCGCGCCAGGGCAGGACGCGCGCGTTGTCGCGGTACCAACGCATCAGCCTGCGGCGGAAGGCAACGGGATTAAGCTCGCGTCGCGCGCCGTCCACTGCATCGCCGCCGGTCGTTGGACCCTTCATCCTGTCAGTCTATCCCGCGAATGCATCGGCTGCACGGTTGTGTTCTATCGCGCAGCAGCCACCGCGTCTTACACTGTTACGCAGAATGAAGAACCTGCCCCGCCGCGATTTTCTCAAACAGACGGCGTTCGCCGCCGCCGCAATGCCGTTCGCCGCCGCCGCCCAGGCGCAGCAACCCTCCGCGCCCCGCCCCCACTTCCCCAGCGCGGACCCCGCATGGGCAACAACCTGGGACGCGGCGCTGGCCGTGCTGGCCGGCAACGTGCGCACCATGCCGCGCTACGACCATCCCGTCCTGGTGGAGGGCAGCACCTATGGCGGTATCTGGCAGGAGTGCGCCCCGCAGGAGGGCCTGGTCTACGGCACGCTGGCCAAGTATGTCGCCACCCCACCCGGAGTACCCACACCGCTCCAGGTCGCGCGCGCCAACCACATGGCCTTCTTCGCCCAGCAGAAGCCGGACGGCCAGCTCCCCGCCGCGATCAAGCTCGCCGACCCGATTGGCACCGATGGCGGCTACGGCCAGATCCAGATGGTGGTCCCCATTGCCGCAACCGCTTGGGAGCTGGCCCAGCAGACTAGGGATGACGAGCTTCTTGCCACCGCCTACGCCTCCTGTAGCCGCTGGGACGCATGGCTGCGCCAGTATCGCGACACGCGCAAGACAGGCCTGGTGGAGGGCTTCTGCACCTACGACACCGGCCACGACAATTCGCCGCGCTGGGCTGGAATCCCCAACCGCTGCCCCGACGCCGACGCGCGCAAATCGCCCGACATCCCCTCCATGCCGCGCCTATGCCCAGACCTCTCCGCCACGGTGTACGGCGCGCGCGTTGCCCTTGCTGCCATGGCCAAGGCCCTGGGCAAGCGCAGCGAAGAATCCAGCTGGCAGGCCGACGCAGAGAAGATCAGGCGCCTGATCCTGACCAAGCTCTACAGCCCGGAGGACGCCGCTTTCTATGACCTCGACGCGCAGAACAAATTCGTGCGTGTGCGCGGAGACGTTATCACACGCGTGCTGGGCGAGCACGTCGTCGACCCGGTAAAAGACAAGGCCATCTTCGACGCCGTCTGGACCCGCCAGCTACACAACCCCAGCGCCTTCTGGGCGCCCTACCCGCTGCCGTCCATCGCCATGGACGACCCCACCTTCGTCCGTCCCATCCCGCGCAACAGTTGGGGAGGGGCCAGCCAGGCGCTCACCGCTCTGCGCGCGCCGCGCTGGATGCCCTACTACGGCAAGCAGGCCGAGCTGACCCACCTGATGCAGCAGTGGTGCGCGGCCATCATGCGCCACGGCGAGTTCCGCCAGCAGATGGACCCGCTGACCGGCGAGTTCACCCAACCCGACCCCGGCGGCTACTCGCCCGCCGCCCTCGTCTTCCTCGACTTCGCCCGCCGCCTCAGCAACGCGTAACGCAGCGTCCTCACCCCTGGTATTTTCAGTTCCTCTGTTTGCCTTCGGCGATCCATTCCACCGCCTGCGCAATGCGCCGCTCGCGCGTCTCGCGCCGCTTGGCGTCGGCAATCCACTCCACGTACTCGCGCTGGCAGCTTGGGCTAAGCGCGGCATAAGCAGCATTTGCAGCTCTGTTCTTCTTCAGCGCTGCGGTAAACTCCGGCAACGCTTCAACCGGCGGCTTTGGCGGCTTGCTCACGCCAGCAGTGTACACAAAACCGCGGACCGTCGGCCCCTTTGACGCCATTTTTTCGTCTTTCCCAAAATGAGTCTGCTTCCACGGGCACCCAGAGCTTGCCCTGGCAGGTCGAATGGATCGATGTCCGGACTTGGGTCATTTGCACTAAGCTCTGAAATATGTATAGCTTGCCGAAACCACAGTAACACTCAATGTTCCATGCCCCTTTCATGGGATGGAATTCACCGGCGCACGACCTTACTTTGGTACGATCAGCGCATCCCCAGATTGACACACTGGCTACGCGTCATGCCGGATGCGAGCATCGGATGAGAGACGGCCTCACCGCGCGCTCCGGCTCCGAACCCAGAAAGGACCTTCATGAATCTCCGTTTTCCTGCGATCCTAGCCGTTCTCGCCCTCTGGCCCATCGCTCTCCTGGCCCAGACGCCAGCCTCGCCCGTCCTCTACGCAGCCTCCTTTGCTCCCGCCTCATTCTCCAGCTCCATCGCCCCCAATGCGTTCGCTGCCGCCGCCGGAGCGCGTTCCGCCGCCGTCGCCGCGCCCTCCCAGGGCAGTTCGCTCCCCCTCTCCGGCCTCGCCGTCGGTTTGAAAATCGGCCTTGCGGGCTACGGCTTCGATGTCGCCACTCCCTTGTGGCCGCAGCGCCTCAACCTGCGCGGCGGGGCCTCCTTCATCACCTACACACCCGGCACCATCACCCAGGACAACCTCAACATCAACGGGACCATTAAATTCCAGAACGCGGCCACCATGGTCGATTGGTTCCCCTTCCACGGCAGATTCCGTCTCAGCGCCGGTGCGACGATCTACAACAATACTGGCCTCACGGCCACGCTCTCTGTCCCCACAGGGCAGAGCTTCACCGTCGGCAACACCACCTACTACAGCGACCCCTATAACGCCGTCACCAACCCCATCGGCCCCATTCAGGGCACCGCAGTCTTCACCTTCGGCGGCAACAAGGCCGTCCCGCGCACTACCATCGGATTCGGCAACATGCTTTCCAAGAAAGGCCGCCTCCACTTCGAGACCGAGATCGGCGTCCAGTACTTCTCTGCGCCCACGGTGCAATATACCTTCACCGGAATCGGCTGCCGGAACTACACTGCGCCCTCTACCTACTCCGACTGCGGCCCCATCAATCAGACCGACGTCCTCAACGAGCAGAAGAAGTTGCAGAACGACCTAACCGACCTGCGCTTCTTCCCCATCGTCTCCTTCGGCCTCAGCTATAGAATCCACTAACGCCTCGCGTCCGTTCAACCGTACGAACGAACACGCACTCGGTCCACACCGGATCGATGAACCGCTCTAGTATGGAGAAGAGCTCTGTGTCTTCTCCTAAACAAAAATCGCGTGGGATGAATAGGCCGTTTGCTCCTCACATCGATGAGGAGGAAGCCGAGGCCGAGGTCGAGCGGGACCTGGCGGCTGCCGGCAGGCACATTGCCGAGCGCAAGCTCCCGTCGCTGCACGACTTCTTCGCGCCCTCTGGACTGCTCTCCCGCTCCGGCCTCCAGTTCGAGCATCGCAAGGGGCAATACGAGATGGCCCGCGCCATCGAGAAGGCCTTCGCCGACAAGCGCCACCTGATTGTCGAAGCCGGCACAGGCACGGGCAAGACGCTCGCCTATCTGCTGCCCGCCCTGCGCCTGGCCCGCGAACGCCAACAGCGCGTCATCATTTCGACCGGAACGAAAAACCTGCAGGAACAGCTCTTCTTCAAGGACGTGCCATTTCTCGAATCGATCCTTGGCCCGCTCAAGGTCTGTTATATGAAGGGCCGTAACAACTACCTCTGCAAGCACAAGCTCTATGCGCTGCGCGATTCGCTGCTGCTGACGGGGCTCGACGAGATCGGCCAGTTCCAAGCCATCGCCGCATGGGAGAAGACCACCGTAACCGGCGACCGCGCCGAAATTGACTCGCTGCCGGAGAACTCCGCACTGTGGCCCAAGCTGGACGCGCGCGGCGAAGCCTGCCTGGGCCAGACCTGCCCCGACTGGGAGAACTGCTTCATCACCGCCATGCGCCGCAAGGCGCTGGACGCGGAGATCGTCATCGTCAACCACCACCTCTTCTTCGCCGACATGGCCATCCGGCTACAAGCCGGCGCAGCGCCCGACGCGGGTGTGCTGCCCGCGGCCGGCGCGGTGATCTTCGACGAGGCGCACGAGCTGGAGGACATCGCCAGCAACTTCTTCGGCATCGGCCTCAGCACGCAACGCTTCGACGAGCTGGCCCACGATGTGGAGACCATGCTGCGCGCCAGGCAGGCCTCCTCCGCCGCGATCGAGAGCGCAACCGCAACTCTGCGTGAGCGAGCGCGCATGTTCTTCGCCGCGCTTCCCTACGACGCTTCTTCTCCGTCCTCGGATTCCATCACCGCGCTTGACGCACAGCCCAACACCAGTCTCAGCGCCGGCCTCGGCCGCATGCCCTTCGACGGGCGCGCCCAGTTCCTGGAAGAACGCGGAGACACCTACACCGGCGCGCTCAACGCCCTCGCCCGCCTGGAGGGTGAGCTGGATCGCCTGAAGAACGTCGACGAGGCTGCAGGACTGCGCAAGCGCACCGCCGACATTGCAACCCACCTCAAGTTCCTGCTCGAATCGCAGGACCCCAACACCGTCTTCTGGATTGAACGCCGCGCCGCCGGCGGAGTCCGCAACCTCGCCCGCGGCATCGGCCACCTCAGCCACCATACTCACCTTCAGGCCACGCCCATCGATGTTTCCCATATCCTGGCTGCCGCTCTCTTCGAGGCCTACAGCTCAGTCGTCCTCACCTCCGCCACGCTCACCGTGGCCTCGGGAGCCGACGAGTCGGGCTGCAACGTCTCCGGCTTTGAACACATCTCCCGGCGGCTTGGCCTTACCCTGGCGCGCGAACTGGTCGTCCCCTCGCACTTCAACTATCCGCGTCAGGCGCTGCTCTATCTTCCGCCGGGAATGCCCGACCCGCGCGAGCCCGAATACTTTCTGCAGGCCGCCGAACGCACACGCCGCGTGCTGGAGATCACTCGCGGCCGTGCCTTCTGCCTCTTCACCAGCCACGCCCAGATGCGCGCCACCCACCAGCGCCTCTCCGCCGAGCTGCCCTACCCGCTGCTGCTGCAGGGCACAGCCCCGCGCACCGTCCTGCTGGAGCAGTTCCGCGACACGCCTGGGGCCGTCCTCTTTGGCACCTCCAGCTTCTGGCAGGGCGTGGACGTGCAAGGCGAACAGCTCAGTTGCGTCATCATCGACAAGCTGCCCTTCGCGGTACCCTCCGACCCCGTCGTCAAGGCCCGCATGGACGCCATCAACGCCGCCGGAGGCAATGCCTTCTTCGACTACCAGGTGCCCAGCGCGGTCATCACGCTGAAGCAGGGCTTCGGCCGTCTCATCCGCTCGCTGAAAGATCGTGGCGTCCTCATGCTGCTTGACCCTCGCATCCTGCGCCAGCGTTACGGACGTATCTTCCTGGACTCGCTGCCCCTGTACCGCCAAACCCAATCCATCGAAGACGTCGAAGCCTTCTTCGCGCAACCGTAAAGCGAAACCAGAGTAGATCTACCCAAGGCAAATCCCTCGCATTCGGTCTATAGCAATCGCGAAAATGTTCTAATACAGCGCGAACTCAATCTATGCGGGACGCACACTCCCCACAAAAAAATCGGGCCGGACAGGACCCCGAAGGGTCTTGCCCGGCCCGATCATCCGCACTTTCTAGTCGATGATGATCGGCACCACAAACGTCCTCGTCACCGTAGGCTGGGCCGGAGTGATGGAGGTATAGGTAGCGTTGACGGTCACTGAATCCTGACCGGTTGGGACCGGCGTGTAGAAAGATACATTGTTGCCACCGCAACCGCTCATCACCGTACCTACTACAGCGATTGCAATCAGCATCCACAACGCCTTGCTCAGTCTGCGCCGGCGGCGCACGCAGAATGCAAGGACGCCAAACGGCAGGATTGCCAACACGGTCCTGGTAGCGGTCGTGCGAAGCTGCCCAACTGAGTTGTAGCCGAGCGGCAGTGTTGCCGGAGTCTTGACATCGAAGATTACCGGCACCGTCTGTGAGCCCGTCGTAACCGTCGCATACGGGATCAGGGACGGAGCGCCGTTGACCACAGTGATTTGCCCAACAAAGCAGCTCTCGTAGCCCGGATTGTTCGGCACACAGGTGAGATTGATCGTGCCAACGAACGAATTGATCCCGCCCACCTCGATAATTAGAGACTGTGGATCGGACGAGTTCTGGTTCGGTTGTGAGGGTAGACCGTTCCCGTTGGGAATGTTGCCCGGAATGACAGGGAGCGGGAGCGCCGCCGAGTTGGAGGCGGTGAAGGAGAAGTCAGGATTGTCGACGACCAACGCATAGGGAATCGCACTGGTTGACGGACACGTCTGAGTTGCACCAAAGGCGCTTGGCAACGCAGTCGCTACTTGACCATTGACGGAGCAGGCAAAGTTCCCCAATCCATCTCCGTTACTGCCGGCGTCGCCAGTGTAGAGGAAGATGAAGTAGTGAGTGCCTGGAATGATAGCGCCTGTAGTGGCGTTGTAATACGGAGAGGCAGTCCCCGAGGCATATGCAGGCATAGCGAAGGTGCCGCCTCCTCCCGACAGGGGCACGATCTCCACAGGAGTGCAGGTGGCGGAGGCAACCGGAGTCGTCGCCGCAGCACAGGGCGGAATGGTAGTCGACGGCCATTGAATGACGCCATTTAGCGTTGGGAAGTTCCCGCTGTATGGTGTTCCAATGAAGGTAGTCGAAGTGATCGGGACAAAGTAATCGTAGACCAGCACCGAACCGGTAGGTGTTCCCTTGCCGGCGGTGACCAGGGAGCCGACCGAGACCGTGTAGGTGGCTGACGCAACCCCAGCGGTATTATTGAGGACTACGCCTTGAGCGCCGAGTCCAAGCGAGGAATTGGGTGAACCGGTCTTGGCTGCCGTAATGCCAACACCGGACGGCGCGGGGGTTACCGTATCCGAGCCATTGGTGATCGTCACCGTGTAGTCGCCGTTGACGATGGGTTTACCAGTCATCGATGCATACAACGTGTATGTGCCTAGATTCAGGACCGAGGAATCGACTGGAATGGACTGAGTGGCAGAAGAGCTGAACGTCGCGCTCAACTTAGGTAAGTCGTTGCAAGCGACACTGGCTCCGGTGATGACTATCTGAGAGGCAAAGTTGAACGCAGCAGCTCCGTAGACCGTCGTGTACGCGGGAACCACCACGGTGAGAGCAGACTGGGTTTCAGTCACGTAAGCTGTTGTGGTCCCCCCCAACGTCGTGTACACCGTCGGAGAACCATAACTGCAAGCGGTTGCAGGTGAGCTGGCATCGGAAAAGAGGACCTGAATGGGATATTTGCCGGCAGCCGTGCATTGACCGGCGCCGCTGTAGAACGTGGCCGTCACCCCAGTCGGAAGAGTCGAACTTAAAGTGCCTGTGATGGTGGGAAGCGTAGCGGCCCCATATTGGAAGGTGACGGAGGATGCGGCCGCTTGCAACGCGACAGCAGGAGCGACCGTAAGCAGGATCGGAGTTGCGCTGGTTGGACTGTCGCTCGTGTCTCCGTTGTAGATCGCGTTGACAGTGTAGACCAGGCCAGCGGAGAGCGTTGGCATGGGATAGGTTGCCACGCCGGATGAATTGAGGGTGACTGTCGCAGTACCACCCGATCCGCAGGAGACACCGCCAATAGCGGTAGGCCCAGTGGGAGTAATCGTGTAGGTGAAGGTGACCGTGCCGGTGGGTGTTTGTCCTAGGACGTGAGGCTGGGTTACGGTTGCGGTGATGGTCTCAGTTCCAGCAGGATTGGCGATATTGTAGTTTGGCGACGTACCAGTAAAAGCTGGCGTAAGCGAGGGGGTCAGGACGACCTTGCCCTCCGGACTGGCTCCCGTACCGGCCAGCAACGCGACCGTTTGGGTGCCGTTGACGGTGATGCTGGAGGAAGCGGAGCCGACGGACGTTGGGGTGAAGAGCGGCGTGATGGTGCAGGAGCTTCCCGCCGGCAATGGGCTGGTGCAGTTGGTCGTTACGGAGAATTGGCCGTTCAAGCCTGTTGTTCCCAGGAAGGGTGTGGTCAGTGTGGCAGGCTGGTTGCCGACGTTGGTCACCGTCAACACGCCCGTGCAAGCTACGCCGCTGCCTACAATCGGGCATCCCGTAGGCGTACCGGCTAGACCGGATGCAGTGGGAGTTCCGGTTGTCCCAGACAGCCCAAGGTCCTCCGGCACGGTGCCGAACTGGGCGATCGGGTTCTGCCGGTTCATGGACAGGATTCGTGAGTTGCCCGTGTCCATGACATACAGGTTTCCGTTCGCGTCCAGGGTAAGTCCTGCCGGAGAACTCAGCCCGCTAAAGCTGAGCACAAACGGATTGGCAGTGGGCGGGCCGGTGGCAGGCGCCTCCCAGACCACATTGGAGGAGCTGTCGGAGACGAAGACGTCCCCGGCCGCGTCCACCGCAACCCCGTTGGGGTTGTTGATGTTCAGGCCGCCAAACGCCGGAAGTGCGGTGACTATGTTCAGCGCGGAGCCTGGGAAGGACGTTCCCGCGGGTTGCATGTCGCCGCCGCCTGGCGGTATGCGAACCACCTCACCGTCGATATTCTGTGTGTCGGCAACGTAGATGAAATTGTTGGAATCGACCGCGACCGCAACCGGATTGGTGAAGGCGGGTGCGCCCGGGTACTGGAGGAGCGGAGTTGCGCCGCCCAGAGCAATATTGGCCGGAATCATCACAACCGCCGCCGGAATCGCTGGGCTGGCCGAACTATTGCCGGCATCGGCAACGAAGACATTGCCCCACCCGTCAACCGCAAGGCCCAGAGGCTTGCCCCACTGGTATTGCGGAGGAGCGACGGTCGGCGTTACGGCTGCTGCAGCTTCATTCAAGATCGATTGTTTTTGTGCCGAAGCCAGCGTATTCGACGTGTAGTTGGTAAATACGCAGTTCGTGATGACCGCTGGCGAAGTCGTACCGCCATCGCACGCCGCGCCCGCAATCCACACGTAATTGCCGATTACGGTCGCTACAGCGGTTAACGGATTGTACTCCAGTATCCGGCTGTTGCCGGTGTCGGAGATGTAAACATTGCCGGCAGCATCCACCGCGACGCCTTGCGGCCCGGACAACGTCTGCACGGGCGCCGGGGTCTGCACGAAGCTGGCCGGCAACACAACGTTAAGGCTCGGCCCAATGGCTGTCGCGTTCCCGGTGGGTGGCGTAACCACGATCCGGTTGTGGGCTGGGTCGGCGGTGTAGAGGTTGCCTGTCTGCTGGCTGATTGCTATCGACGAGACGCCAGTCCCCAGGCCGGTGCTCAGGCCCGTAGTGGCCGCAACGACGCTCTGCTGGCCGCCATCGATCGCCAACTGCGAACCCAGGGCGATTCCAGTGAGCTGGAAGGTGTAGGTGGAGCCGTTGGCGGTGGTGGCCACCAGCGTTCCCGTCCTATAACCCGGCTGCGTCGGACTGAATTTTACGAAAGCAAGACAGTCCCAACTGGTGTCGGGCCAGCTGAGATTGAGCTCCGAGCAGGTGGGAAGGCCCGCATACTGTGAAACGTTTTGTCCCGCGGGGCCTGACCCATAGTTATTTACGGTGAAGGTGTCCATGGGGAATTCCTGCGTGGTGGTGTCGAGCGAGAAGTCCCCGGTCGTGGAGGTTACCGTAAATGCATTGGTGTTGTACGCAATATTGCCATTCGTGGTCAGAACGTTGGCCGAAGTAAATGCCGGGCCAATCGTCGAGGACGCGCCCCCGGTAACGGGAGGGTTCGTCGAATCGAAGTGGACCTGGATGTACTGGGTCAAGGACTGTCCCACCATTACCCCGACGGCGAGCGGGTTGCCGGCCATGGTGGGCGGGTTGGTATGCCACGGGAATTGCAGGCCCGTACTAATCTCATAGACCCTGCCACTGCCCTGGCCTATGACATAGGCGTTGGGCAGGTTGTCCTCGGCTATAGTCCCATGCGAGCCGCCATAATTAGTAACCTGCGCGGGACAGTTGTCTCCCTTGGGGTCATAACTTTGCGGACCGAAGGTCACAATGTTGTTGGAGGGACTGGTCGAGCCATACTGGCAGTTCCACGGGTTAGTGAACGAGGCCACCGAACCGTATTTGCTGACGGAGCCGTTCTGATTGTTGACATTGCCCAGAGTGGCGTTCGTTGTAGAGCGCCCGCTCGTATTGGCCATGGTGATTGGGGCCCCCGTGAACTGGTCGAGGCGCACAACCAACGGGTAGTGCTGGTCGGTGAACCACAAGGAGCCATACATGTCGGCATCGAGGTAGTTCGGACGAATAATGTCGTAGATCTGACCGTTGTAGCTGTTGCCATAGGTGAGCGGCAGCATGTTCGGAGCGAGCGAGTCCCCCGCAGGAACCGCCGCAAGGGTCTCGGTCGGGGAGTAGCCTGCGTTCACGTTTTTGGTATAGATTCCGCCTACCCCGCCCGATGACAGGAAATTGGTGATTCCGGGACCGCCGGCATACGCGATCGCACCGTAGATGCCGGGGACGCCTGTGCCGCTGCCACTGCCATCGGTCTGATATACGTTGCCGTACCCGTCGACTTCGCCCCCTTGGTACTGGCCGCCGCCGAAGGTGATTTGATTCGCCGGGCCATTGATACCGGTGCCTACAGTAGACGTGACGCTGGCTTCGCATGGGCCGCTGGTAGCCACGCTGCAGTTGACAATCTGCCGCTGATAACCGGGCTGCACCGTGTACTGGTAGAAGGTCTGGGCGGTCTCCTGGGTGTTAATCACTACCAGATAATTTTCCGGCACGTTGGTGTTGCTGTTT
Source organism: uncultured Acidobacteriaceae bacterium (assembly GCA_963834805.1). Taxonomy (GTDB): domain Bacteria; phylum Acidobacteriota; class Terriglobia; order Terriglobales; family Acidobacteriaceae; genus Edaphobacter. The sequence continues at coordinate 1,981,503 of CAWIDB010000006.1, read as the reverse complement.
GCGTTGCCTTCCGAAATATAGATATTTCCGGCAGCGTCCAGGGTCACATAGTCGGCATTTTCTAGAGAGGTGTTCGGGGTTGCACCCGAAACAGACATATCCGTGAAGGGCAGCCCGTTGACCAGCGAGGTCGATTGTGTGACCGCGCAGTTGCTCGTATTGACGGCTCCGGAGATGAAGTAGAGATAGCCCACCTTCACCCCGCCGGAGTTCGCGACCGCACCCGGATTCACCCGGTTGATAAAGTCCGCAACGCGCGTGCCGCCGCGGTAGATCACGTAGACGGCCGCGCCTGAACCGAGGCCGGTCCCATTGTTGGAACTGAAGTACACGTTGCCGAACGAGTCCACGGCAACCCCTTGGGGGGAAGATATGATCGGGGTCCCGTACGCAGGAACACCGTTCGAGCAGCCGGTGTAATGGGTCGAGCAGGAACCGGTCGCGGCATTGCAGCCTGAGGGAGCCACGCCCGCGATGACGTTGATGGTCCCCGTCTGTGCGTTGACCTCACGGACGACTTGGTTGACCATGTCGGTGATGTAGACGTTGCCAACCGCGTCGACCGCTACCACGAACGGACTGTTGAGGGCCGCGCCCCCGACCGCTTTAGCAGTGCTGGACCCTAGGGCGCCCCCAGCCGGGCTCAGAGTTTCCACCGCGGAACCGCCATCCCCGCTAAAACCGGTAATCTGGCTGTTGCTCGAGTTGTACTGCGTCACGCCGGCGATCGTGGACATCTCCATCGGAACGACCAACGGCGGGTTGCCGGTGTTAGCGGCAACTGCAGCTCCCACTGCGGCCACCAGGAAGAAGACCAGGGCCACTGTCAGTTGGAAGAGAGTTCGCGACGAGACGATGTGTTTGCGGAAGAGCATCGGGTTCACCTGTCCTTAAATCATCTGCATTTACAATACGGCTGCCGGGGCAGCATGGCACCCAACCGCCGTCAAATTGCCTGGCTCATTACCAATGAGAATCAGTTTCCAAAATATGCGGCATACTACGCGTTCGCTAAAGACACTTGCAAGAAAAATCTTCGGCCGCTCATGGCTCACGGCGATGAGGGCGCGGCAGTCACCTTTTCTACGCGTTCGCTGAAGTCACTTGCAAGGGAAATCTTCAAACGCACAAGCCTCCCCTGAGATAACGGCCAATAGTACCACCTTGTTCAGGGCGTTGGCCGAAACCGCTGGCCGGCAGCGCCGCCCAGCGCGCAGAACACGGAGATAAGGGTCTAGTTGCCTCCCTTTCCCGCCGGCCCGACGGCCGGTCCAGCCGGCTTTTTCGTCACATGCAATAGAACCTCCAGCGTGCCCGCCTTCTGGGAGACGGCGTCGAGGACTCACACGCGTAGAAAGATCTCCCCCGGCGGCAGGTCGAGTTGCTGGATAAACTGGAACTGCTTCGGCTTCAAAAATTGTCGATACTGCTCCGCCGTGAGTGACGGAGAGCTGGCGGTCTGGCTCAAACCCGTGATCCGCTTGCCGTAGACATCGTAGGCGGCAAGGTCGAATTCGAGGGAGCACTTGCGGCTTCCATCCGGTGGCGCCGCCGTCGTTGTCGATAAACGGCAGCGAAGACCCGCCATGCCGAACCGCATGGTCCACCTCCGCGGAGCGAGGCCCGCCGCTCGGGCACGATTGTCCTCTGCGCCGTCCAGCGCAAGATCGGGGTGTTGTTGGCCAGGAATTTTGCTTCCAGATTGACCCTCTGTCCGTCTCCCGAGCCGAGACGGCCGCCGGCCACGCGGCAACCTGCCGGGCAGGACCTTAGCCCTCCGGTCCAGGGATGCACAAAAACACAAAATTCGTCGTTGTTTCTGCTTATCAAATAAACTAGCATGTTCCGTGAAGCTTTGAAAACTTAAACCTTCCGGGCAGTGCTTCGCCCGCTCCCGGTCGAGCATCGCCCACATCGTGGCCACTCGACCGACTCCAACCGTTTCTGCCGGAAAACATTTTCTTATTGACAATCGCGCCTGTAAACAAATACTTTTTTCGCGTTCCGGCTCATCGGTATTTTCAGATTTCTAGTCATCGGCGCAAGGCTTTTTGGGGGGATGATCTCACCGGAATCAACCGGAATCCCAACCCAACGCCTTCCAGCGCAAAATCAGATGGAGCAAACTATGTATCGCATCACGACAGTTGGGTCATTGCCGCTCGGGCTTTCTAGCCGTCTTCTCGCACAGCGCTTCGTCACGCTCTTCGCCTGCCTGTTGGCCGTTTTCACCCTGGCCCTCTATGGCGGCATGCCGCTCCATGCCCAGAGTACCAGCGGCGGCGGCATTACGGGGACCGTCACCGATCCAGACGGCAAGGTCCTCGTCAAGGCGCAGGTCACCGCGACCAACACCGACACGGGGGTTGCGACCACGGTCACGACCACAGACAGGGGTGTCTATGCCATCAACAACCTTCAGGTCGGCACCTACAACGTCGAGGTGGTAGCCAAGGGCTTCCAAAGACTGCTGCAGGAGAACGTCAACGTCGACAACGCCTCGATGTTCGGGTTGAATCTGAAGCTCACGGTCGGCGGCGAGAGCACCACCATCACGGTTACGGACGCTCCGCCGTACCTGGATACCACCGATGCCACGCTGGGTGGAACCATCGAAAATGAGCTCTACACTTCCCTGCCGCTATCCATGCAGGGCGGCCCGCGCGATCCCACCGCCTTCCAATATCTGATGCCAGGCGTCCAGGAAAATCCTGCCAACGCAACCAACCAGGGCGTAACCGCCGGAGTCTCCGGCATCTATGGAGGCACCGGCCAGGCTAACCTCAACCAGAACTACGTCGAAGGCGTGCCGGTATCCAACATCGCGGCGCAAGGCAGCGGCACACAGGTCGCCAATGCGGTATCGGTGGATGCGGTCAACCAGTTCTCCGTGCAAACCAGCGGCGCGTCCGTATCCTTCGGCGGCGCCGGCGTCACCAACTACACCATCAACTCCGGCGGCAACCAGTTCCACGGCACTGCCTTCGACTTCGTCCGCAACACCATGTTCGACACCTGGGGCTACACCAAGGTCCCCTCATCCAACGGTATCGAGACCAAGCCGGGTGAGCACCAGAACTCCTACGGCGCTTCCATGGGCGGGCCCATCTTCAAGGACAAGCTCTTCTTCTTCGGCAGCTACGAGGGATATCGCTACACCAAGATCAGCAATACGCCCCTCTTTGTCACCATTCCCACGATGGATGATCGCCAGGGCAACTTCACCGATCTGTGCGGCACCGTCAATCCGTGCATCTCCGACCCCACCGTCAACGGGGTTATCGCACGCACCAACTACCAGGGACTGCTGAACGGCGTTCCCACCTATAACGTCATGCCGTCGTCGGAGTTCTCCACCGTCTCGCTGGCCCTGCAAGCCGGGCTTCCTCTGCCTACCAGCCAGGCGACCTTCAATAACTTTCTTGCCTCCCTTCCCCTGGCCAACAACGACTACGACGTCGATGTAAAGATCGACTACACCATCAATTCACGCAACAAGTTCTCGCTCACTGGCCTCGGCGGCGTGGTCGGCTACTCCGGTCAGCCCGACTACAGCAGCTACACCCAGCTCCCCGTACCCTATGCCGCCGGCAAGTACACCAGTCAGAAGACGGCCAGCGGGATCCTGTCGTACACCTACATCGCCTCGCAAACCATGATCAATTCGGTCAAGTATGGCTTCACCCGCAACTGGGGGAACGGCTTCGCCCTGACCGCCGGCAAGAGCATGCCGAATCCGATTCCGGCGGTGGCGGCCTACTTCGGCGGGGTTGCTCCCATCCCAATCACCATGCCCGCTGTACCGGGCTGCAACGGCGGGGAAAACTCTTGCGCTGCCGGCATCACCAATCTGCCTCCGGGCAACGCCGCAGCGGATATGCCCTCCGTCAGCTTCAGCGGTGGCACGCAGCCCACTAACTGGTCTTCCACATCCAGCACCGGCCCCCAGGCCACCAATGCATACACCTTTATCGACAATCTGACCTGGATCAAGAACCGCCATAACATCACCATGGGCATCCAGGCGCAGTGGCTGGAGACCAACGGCGGGTCCTACGGAAGCTACAGCCAGGCCATAGGGCTCAACTACCAGAGTCAGGATACCGGCCAACCATACGCCAGCTTCCTGATCGGCGCAGTCTACAGTGGCAATGTTCATACCCAGTCGATCGTGGACGTCGGTGCGCGATACAGACCGATATCGCCTTATATTCAGGACAACTGGCAAGTAAGCCCCAAGCTCACTGTCAACCTTGGATTCCGCTACGACTATCTGCAGCCCTACCATGAGGTCCACGACCGCATCGCCTTCCTCGATCCCACCACCATCAATCCCATTGTTGGCATCCCGGGAGTGCTGGAGTTTGCCGGCTTCCCCAACATCAACAACTTCAGCCCCTACGCCTCCGGGACCACGATCATAACGGCGCAGCAGCAATACGACAACTACGCGCCCTATATCTGCCACTGTACGACCCCGGTCAAGCCCTATAACAAGAACTTCGAGCCGCGCGTGGGCTTTGCCTACGCCTACACCCCATCCTTGGTCTTCAGCGCCTCCTTCGGCCTCACGATAACCCACGCCGGCGGCGTAGGCGGCGGACAGGGAGCAACCCAGGCCACGGGAAACAATGGTGAGTACAGCTCCTCTAACAGCTGGTCCCAGACCAACACCAACGCGCCTAATGCTTTCTACCTGACCACCGCCTATGCTCCGACGGCCTCGCCCGGAACTGCCCTGATCCAACCCCCAACCCAGGGTTCGCAGGGCACCTCGCTCACCGGCACTCTGGGACCCAATATCCCATGCGTCCAGGCGGGCACCTGCAATCCCTTTACTTCCATGCCACCGTGGACAGCGCCCTCGACCGCTGTCAATCCACTGTCCACCACCGGCAACTACGACTTTACGAAGTTCTGGCCGGACCACCTGAACGATGCCAACTGCAGCTACAACGGTACCTTCTGCAACCCCGGGGGCGTCAACTTTGCCGACCCCTACTATGGCGGGCGCGGTCCGCAGTTCATCAGCTACAGCTTCGGCATCCAGAAGATGATCAACAAGAAGGCCGTATTCAGCGCCAACTACTCCGGCACCCAGACCCACTTCCTGCCCGGTGGCTCCGGCCGCGGTTACGCGACGAATACCTACTCTCCAGACTATGACCAACTGTTCGGGACCAATGATTCGATCGCCGGCTACTACTGCGCGGGCGTGCCTTCCACCAGTGTTGGCTACGCCGCTGCGTGCCCCAATGGGCCCGTGGGTCCTTACCCACTCTTCGGCGGCCCCAACGCAACCATCGAGAACTCCCTGAGGCCCTTCCCGCAGTTCGGCGGATTCAGCGATCTCTGGGGAAATACCGGAAATGCAAACTACAACTCCCTGCAACTCTCGGTCACCCAGCGCCCGTGGCATAACCTCTCCGGCTTCCTCAACTACACCCGCGGCAAGACGATCGACAACACCGGGACCCACCGGACCTTCTTCCCCGTCTCGAGCGTGGATGGAAACTTCCCCTATCCCCTGACTGCAAACCAGGTGGACCGCGGCTTGAGCTCGTCCAGTCAGACCAACGCGGTCAACCTGACTTGGGTCTACACCCTGCCCATCGGACGCGGTCAGGCCTTCTTCGCCACCAACCGTATCGCCGGCATGATCGGCGGAGGCTGGGAGTTCTCCGGCATCTACAAGTATCGCGACGGCTATCCGCTGCAGTTATATATTAGCGGCCAGGAGTGCGAACCCGGAAGCTGGGGCGGCCAGGGAACCTGCATGATGGACTTCAATCCCAACTTCAACAAGAGGCAGGCGCGCATCAATGGCAGATGGGGCCGCGGTCCCGGATCCAATGCCTCCACCTATAACCAGATCCAGTACATCAACCCGAACGCCTTTGAATGCCCCGATTCTCCTTCGACGGACATCTACCGTTCCTGCAATGAGAACGGAAACACCTCTGCGACAGGATCCGTGATAGGCGCCGCAGGGGTACTCACCCAAACCTATAAGACCGGCAATGTTGCGCGCAGCGCTCCCGACGGCCTGCATGGCCCCGGCTGGTGGGACGTCGACCTGGGCATCCGGCGCACCTTCAACGTTCGTGAAACCGCCACCCTCCACCTCACCTTCCAGGTCGAGGCGGACGTGACCAATACCACCAACTCCACCTTCTTCAACTTTAGCGGCAGCGGTTGGGAGAATCCCAGCTTCGCCTATGTCAACGGACAGAACCAGCAGATCGTTCCGCGCGACTGGCAGTTCGCAGGGCGCTTCCGCTTCTAACCTCTAACCATCAAAGATTGCGGCCAGCAGATCGTCTGCTGGCCGCAATCATTTTAAAACAACATCCGCCTTCCTCATAAGCAAGGATTATTTCTGTAGACGGACGATCCGTATGTCCTGGGCAACTTCGCGCGAGAGATCGAAGACCTTGGAGGACCGCCCGACTTTCACCGAATACTCCTCGGAGGCCTCGTTCTTCCTGACCCGCAGCCGCGCCCCCGGTGCGATGCCGCAGGCCTCCATCAACTTCAAATTGTGCGCGTTCCGGTCGTCGATGCTCTCAATGGCAAACGTCCCATCCTCGACGACATCCGCCAGCAGCATGGACTCCCGCGCCGGCCGCGCCCCCTTCGGCATCTCTCCGTCCATGGACGGGATGGAGTGTCCATGGGGATCGATCCTGGGGTTCCCGAGCTTGGCGGCGATCCTCTGCTCGAATCGCTCCGAGATGAAGTGCTCCAGCCGCTCCGCCTCCTCATGCAACTCATCCAGAGGGTAATCCAGCACCTCGTACAGAAACGTCTCGATCAGGCGATGATGGCGCACGACCTCCAGCGCGCGCCGCCTGCCCGCGTACGACAACTGCACCCCGCGATGCCGCTCATACTCCACCAGCGGAGCCGACGAAGCGGCCAGCTTCTGCAGCATGTTCGTCACCGAGGCAGGCGCCACGCATAACCGGCCGGCCAGCGCCTTGATGGTCACGCGGCCCTGCTCTGCCCCACCCAGCGACAGAATGGCCTTCAGATAGTTGTCCACCGATTCGGTGTTGCCATTCGCCCGCCGACGCGCCGCCATGTTCGGTTCTCCAGCCCGTCTTTCAGTTTGACCTATTTCCTGTAGTTAGGTATACCTAATTTATAGGCTAACCTACTTTTTGTGGGTCGTGAGTCCCTCCGCCCACATCCTCGGGGGCCAGCACAGGAGATGAATGCCCGATCTTTCGCCAATGCATATGGGCCCTGCAGCTTTCGTAAAGCCGGAACCGCTCGCTGGCCCATCTGGCGAAAGTTCACCGAGTGCCAATCCTGACCCGCCCCATCGAAGCTTCTTTTCCAACCTGAGCCGCACCGAGATGTGGACCTACTTCGGCCCGGCCTTCGTCGCCTCGGTCGCGTACATCGATCCGGGCAACTTTGCCACCAACATCCTGGGCGGCACGCAGTTTGGCTACCGTCTACTCTGGGTGCTGCTGTGGTCGAACGCCATGGCCATGCTCATCCAGTATCTGGCGGCGAAGCTGGGCATCGTCACCGGCCTCACCCTGCCGCAGAACTGCCGCAAGCACTTCACCCGGCCCACCACCCTCGGCCTCTGGATGGCCGCCGAGATCGCCGCCGTTGCCACCGATCTCGCCGAATTCCTGGGCGCGGCCATCGGCCTCGATCTGCTCTTCGGCCCGCTGCTCCTCGCGCACGGCTTCAGCCCCAAGGAGACGCTTCTGGCAGCCGCGCTGGTCTCCACCGTTCTGGTCTTCGCCATTCTCGCGCTCGACCTCGCCGGCTTCCGCTGGCTGGAGCGCGCCATCATGGGATTCGTCGCCATCATCGGCGTCTCCTATGCCTTCGAGATATTCCTCGTCCACCCGGACTGGAAGCTCGCGACCCTCTATACCCTGCTGCCCACGCTGGACCGGTCCTCCGCGCAGAACTTCCACGACAGCATCTACGCCGCGGTCGCCATGCTGGGCGCAACCGTGATGCCGCACGTCGTCTACCTGCACTCCGCGCTGGTGCAGCCCCGCCTGAAGGAACTCACCGGCTCCGCGCTGCCAGCCACCGAGACGCTGCAAAACCTGGAGGCACGCAACCAGCCGACCCAGCTTCCGCGCCGTTTCATTCTCAGCCGCTTTCTGCGCTACGAGCTGATCGACGTCTTCGTCGCCATGAACGGCGCCTGGCTTATCAACTCGGCCATGATCCTGATGGCCGCCGTGGCCTTCGTCCATACCAGCAACCTGCAGCCCACCATTGAGCAGGCCTACCACACCCTCGGCCCGCTCTTCGGAAGTCTCGCCGCCACCGTCTTCGCCGTTGCTCTGCTATGCTCCGGCCTGTCGTCGTCCACCGTCGGCGTCATGGCCGGTCAGGTCATCATCGAGGGCTTCCTCGACATCAAGTTCCCCATCTTCCTGCGCCGCGCCATCACCGTCATCCCGGCCATCGCCATCATCGCCACCGGCCTCGACCCGCTGCGCATCCTGGTGCTCTCGCAGGTGGTACTGAGCTTTGCCCTGCCCTTCGCGCTCATCCCGCTGCTTCTGCTCACCAGCCGGGTGGACGTCATGCGCAGCTTTGCCAGCGCGCGCCGCACCCGCATCTCCGGCTGGCTCGCCGTCACCGTCATCCTCTCGCTGAACGCTATTCTGCTTGGCCAGCTCGCATTAGGCCAGTAAACACTGCGGCAGGACGAGCCAAGTCAGCCCATCCTGCCGCGCTTTCCTGCCGGACCAACTAACGAGGCTTCTCCTCTTCCTTGGATTGCGGTCGTGCCGCCGGAGCAGGCTGCGGGCGTGCCGCCTGTGCAGGTCGCGCCTGCGGTTGCGGACGAGGTGCAGCCTGCGGTTGTGGACGTGGTGCCTGGGCAGGTCGCGCTTCCGGTTGCGGACGAGGTGCAGCCTGCGGTTGTGGACGTGGTGCCTGGGCAGGTCGCGCTTCCGGTTGCGGACGAGGTGCAGCCTGCTCCTGCGGTCTCGCCTGAGGCTGGGCCTGCCTGGTTTGTGGCTGTGCCTGTCTGGTTTGCGGTTGAGGTTGTGCCTGCCGGCCCTGCGGCTGGGAGCGATTTTGCTGGACGGGCCGCGCCTGGGAATTAGCCGGAGCAGGCCGCGCCTGCTGCCCCGCCGGAGGACGAGCCGCCTGCCTCGGAGCTTGCCTCTGGCCGGATATTACAGCTCCCCGGTTGCCCGGTTGTACTGTGGGTGCGGCGGTCCGAGGCAGTGCCGACGGAAGCACGCGGTCCTTGGCGATCGGGCGCGCGGCCACAGCTACCGCCGGCCGTCCTTTGTTCTGGCTATAGAGCTGTTGCCGGTTCTGCGCCGCCTCATGCTGCACCTGCACCTGCGACGCCATTGGCGGAATGCGTCGCTCCTGCAGTACGCGGGACTCCGCCACCAGTGGTCGCGCCTGCACGCCTCCGTTCCCTCCGTTGAAGCTCACCCGGTTGCTTATCCGCCCAGTGACCGTCACATTGTTGATGACGACTTTGTGGACGTATACATTGTGGATCACATTCACGTTTACCCGCGTGATCGTCGTGTTGTAGAAGAAGTGTCCGCCGTTCCAGTAGCCGCCGTAGTAATTATGCCCAATGTAGCCGTATCCATAATCCACGCCGCCATAGAAGCCGATGTGCAGCCCCCAGTACCCATGGTGGAAGCGATAGAATCCGCCATAGAAGCCCCAGTAGCCCGGGGTCCACAGAGCACCCTCATACGGCGCCTCCACCCAGCAACCCGGAACCCAGTAGTATCCCTCCGGCCCCCACGCCCAGTATCCCGGCGTCCACAGGTAGTTGGGGTCCGGGGCCGGAGGCTGGTCGTACTCCGGCAGCGGCGGCGGCGGATCGCTGGCCTGCGCATCGGTCAGATCGTCGGCGTACAGTTCGTTAGCCTGCTGATCGTTGAGCTGTCCATTATCCGCGGCTCCGTTGTCATAGCTCTGCTGGCCTGAGTCCGGCGCCTGACGCACGATGGGAGCGGCTGCCTGCTGCTGCGAGGTGTCTTCGCCCTGCTGCTGGTTCTGTTCCTGCGCACGCGCGCCCAGCACCTGCGCCGGTTGCCCTGCGCCGGCCTGCGCCATATTGTCATCCGCCGGATCGGCCCCATTCTGATCGTCCGCGCTCTGCGAGTCCGTCGCCTGCGGCGTCTTGTGGCAGCCCGCAACGCCTAAGACCAGCGCCAGCCCCAGGCCCGCGCCGAGAAGACTCCGCCCCATCCAGGTCATTCCCGCCGCGGTCAACCCAGATGTACGCCGCTGACGCTCCGCATCCATGGTACTCATCTCGCCCTGCGCCCGTTCGATCAAGCCATCCGTTGTTTGCGCCTCGTTGCTCCGGTTCATGTCTTCTCCGTTTCCGTCCCCATAGATTCCCACAGCATCCGGCACCCTGCCGAAGGTCCTCGAGTTCCCTGCTTAGGTAGGATGCATTCCGCCGGAAAAGATCACCCTCCCCGTCCATCTTATTTCGCAGCGGAATATTCCACCGTCTCGCCGGTCCTCCCATTGGTCACCGCCAGGCTGCCATCCATGCGGACCGTCAGCTTCAGATAGTTCCCCGCATCCGGTCCCGGCAGGTTGGCGATGCGCGACGCCGCGACATTATGCTTGGCATCGCTTCCCTCGGCGGTGTGCAACTGCCACAGGTCCTTCAGTCTGGAGGAACCCTCAATCGTCTCAAAGGTTGCGGGTGCGCCACCCTTGCGCGGGCCGTTGTCCATGATCGCCAGCCGCGGAGCAATCGCATCCACCAGCGCCGGACTGCCGCTGTTGGTCAGCCCGTGATGCGAGACGATGTACACATCCATCTTGCCCAGTTTGTCCACCGGACACATCAGACCACGCTCTTTGTTCCAGGTCAGATCGCCCAGATCCAGAATCCTCAGCTTGCCAAAGGTAATCACCAAGCCCAGCGAACGGTCGTTTTCAGTGTTCTCCGCGTCCTTCAGCGGAGAGGCCGCGCAGTAGGGATTCTGCTCGCCGGTAGTCGCCAGAGCGCTCTTCAGAGGCTGCCCGATCACCTCGCCGTCCCCGCTCACCACCTCCACATGCATCGTCTTCACCGGCAGCACGTCGCCCGGCTTCACCGTCAGATGCTCGGCGTGGCTCTCCGCCAGCACCTTCTGGTACGCGTCGTACCCCGCGATCGTCGATGCGCCGCCCTGCACATCCGCGGTCTCGCGGTTCACGCCATGATCGATGAACCGCCCCACAGGGACCATCGCCACCAATTGGGGCAGTCCGCCCACATGGTCGGAGTGGTAGTGCGTCACCAGCAGGTTGTCGATCTTGGTCACGCCCGCCAGTTTGCACATCGCCGCGATCCGGCTGGCATCTCGGGGCGCCGTCGGGTTTCTGGGGTCCGGCGAGCCCGTATCCACCAGCAGGCTCTCGCCGCCAGGCGCAACAAACAGCGTTGACTGCCCACCCTCCACATCGACAAAATATACTTGTAACTCTCCCTTACTGCTCGCCGGTCCGCTGGTCGGGCCCCTGCGACCCCCACCACCCTGGGCGGCCGCAACCGCACCCAGAGCGAGCAATGCCACTAACCCCGCACTCCACAACTTACTTATACGCATAATGTCCTCGATTTTTTTAAAGATCGCCGCCCTGGATCACGAAGATCGGCCAACCTTGGCATCATCGCATAAATTACATGGAACTTTCTCCCCATTTGTCCGTCCAATACGGACAGCGTTGCTGTGGGTTTCTTCCGGAATCGCCGATCCTTGGTTAGGACATCCACCCATGACCAATCTCAGCGTACATAGAATGGACTGCAGGGGATGGCTCCCGCTCCTCGCCGCTGTAGTGTTGCTTTCTCCCGCGGCAGCGCAAGCCCAACTGGAGCATAAGGGTCCGCGTGAGGCCATGGCCCTGGCTGACTCCACGCCTCCCTACGACGTCGCATCGGTCAAACAAAACAAGTCGGCAGACCAATCCGCCAACATGTCCATCCGCGACAACGTCTTCACCGCCACCAACATGCCGCTCAGTTCGATCATCGAGTTCGCCTACGACATCAGGGCCGACCAGATCATCGGCCTCTCCGGTCCCGTCAGCTCCGCGCACTTCGACATCGAAGCCAAAGTCGTTCCTCCGCCCGGCGACCCTATGCAAAAGCTCACCAATACGGTTTTGCAGGCCATGATCATCCCGTTGCTCGCCGACCGCTTTAGCCTCAAGGCCCATCTGCAATCCAAGACCATGCCCGTCTACGACCTGGTCGTCGACCATGGCGGCCCCAAGTTCAAATTCGCAGAAGAGGACGACGACCAGACAAACAGCTCCATCAACATGAACGCCTCCAACAGCGACAACATCCTCACTGCAAAAGACGCCTCCATGTCCGACATCGCCGCAGCCCTCTCCGACGAGGTCCATCGCCAGGTGATCGACAAGACAGGTCTCAAACGCGGCGCCGACATCACCCTCAAGTGGACCTCCGACGAAGCCGCCGATCAAGGTGGCACCGTCGTGTCCATCTTTACCGCCGTTGAAGAGCAGCTCGGCCTCAAGCTACAACCCGCCAAAGGCCCCGTCGATACACTCATCATCGATCACGCCGAGATGCCGTCCGAGAATTAAACCCATACGCAGTTTAGCTACGCCAGCAGCACTTCGATGCCTTTGCCGCGCAGCAGCTCCACGTATTCGGGGGCGAGTTCGCTGTCGGAGACAACGGTATGGATGGCGTCGAGCGGCGCCACCGGGATCATCGCGCCACGGCCGAACTTGGTGTGGTCGGCGACGATAATCACCCGGCTGGCGATCTCGATCATCTTCTGCTCCGAGCCCACCACCAGCGTGTTGTTGTTGCTGAACCCCGCCTCCGTGACGCTGCCGGTGCCCATGATGAGCACATCGGCGCGGATCAGGCCCAGCATCTGCTCACACAGCGGCCCCAGCATCACGCGGATGCGCGGATCCAGGTAGCCGCCGGTCAACGTCAGTTCGATGTTGCGCCGCGCCTCCAGCGTCTCGGCGATGGGCAGAGAGTTGGTGACTATGTGCAGCGACTTGCCGGCCAGTTCTCCGGCCACAGCCGCGACCGTAGACCCGCCATCCAGGATGACCGTCTGGCCATCGTGAATCAGGTCCGCGGTGAGGCGCGCGATGCGGCTCTTCTCATCGCTGAAGCGCCCGCTCTCCACGGTGAAGTCGAAGGAGCCGTTCGCCGTCGCATGCACCGGAACGGCGCCGCCATAGACGCGCTTGAGAATGTTCTCCGCCTCCAGCACGTCCAGGTCGCGGCGAACGCTGGACTCGGAGGCCTCCAGTTCGCGGCAAAGGGTCTCCAGATCGAGGAAATCCTTGGCCTCGAACATCTGACGGATTCTCAGTTGCCGTTCAGCAGCTTTCATCGTGCAGTGACCGAGTGTCGCGAGTTGCGGGATGCCTGCACTTTACTCAGGGGGATCCCTTCACAGTTTCAGGTTTCGTTAATGGCGCGCATCACGGCATCGGTGACGCTTTGTACCAGACGGTCTAGCTCCGGAGTGTCGGGCGCGGCGGGCGTGGTGGCCGTGGCCCCGTCTCGCACGCAGGGACGCTGCGCTATGGAGTTGGGATCCCCCATATCGGACAACTGGCACTCCTTGAACCTCGTGGGGTCGAAGCGGGAGTCCGGCAGGCCGAGCTTCTTCTTGATGGCCAGCAGGTCGGAGGTCTGCCGCTCGGATATCTGCGAGATGGGTACACCCAACTGCGACGCCAGGATCAGGGTCCAGCAATAGGTGTCGAGCACCTCCGCGTACCACTCGGCGTGGGTCACAGTGTCTGCCCAGCAGATGATGCCGTGGTTGGAGAGCAGCACGGTGTTGTGCTCGCGCACATAAGGTAGCACGGTCTGCGCAAAGGCCGCCGTGCCCGGCGTCTCGTAGGGCGAGATTGCGACCTTGCCGACAAAGACCTCGAACTCGGGGATGATCCCGTTGGGCGGGACGCGCCCGGTGATGGCGTACGCGGTTGCATGCGGCGGATGGCAGTGCACCGCGGCCTTCGCCTCCGGCACAGCTTTGTATATCTCCAGATGAAGGAATATCTCGCTGGTGCGCGGCTTGGTTCCGGCAATCTGAACGCCGTCCAGATCGACCATGCAGAGGTCCTCGGGCGTCAGGTCCAGCTTGCTGAACAGGGTCGGTGTGCAGAGCACCTCGTTGGGCCCTATGCGATAGGAGATGTTGCCCCCGTTGCCATCGACAAAGCTTCGGTTCCACAGCTTGCGGCCTACCGCGCAGATCTCCAGCTTGATCGCCTCCGCCTCGGGCGTATTGAAGAGTCGCGGATTGGCGGCGCTGCGCCCCGGCTGCATAGGGCTTGCCGTGCTCCCCTGGCTGGCGGAGGCCGCTACCACGGAGCTTCCGCTCGCGGCCCGGCCTCCGATCACCAGCTCAATCTCGTTCTGCCGCAGGAAATCGCGCGCCGATGGAGTGATAATACATCGCTTGGTGACCAGGACCTGAGTCGCCCCGGCTGCATGGGCGCTCTGCGCATCGCGCATCGCCAGAACATTCTGACCGGTGAATTCTATTTGTTTCACTTCGCCCTTCCTCACTGCTGCACCTCAGATTCTTACTTTTCCAACGACGGTGAATTGGTTGTGATGGAGTCGACAATCAACGTGCAATAGGCATCCACCGGAACGCGTTTGGGCCAGAAGGGATTGGCGGCCTCGCTGCCTTCGGTAAAGGCCACCATCTGGCCCTTGGCCGCGCCCAGCGCATCCACCGCGATCAGGGACTTGCCGCCGGCCAATCCATTCTTCGCCCGCAGGTTGGCCATCGTCACCGGCTCCAGCACAACCAGCGTCAGCCCTAGAAACTCTGGAACTGCCGGGCTGAGCGTGACGCTTCCGCGAACGATGCCCAGTCTCATGCTGTCCTCCCGATGCTCTCGCGCGACGCCTGCACCGGATCGACGATTCCCACCACCACCATGCGTCCCGGCGTGGCGTTGCCAAAGCGCTGCCGCGCAATGTCGCCGTCGGTGGAGACCAGCACAGTGGAACTGTTCGCCGCGCCGAGCCAGTCGATGACCACCAGGGGCTCCGCGCCGGTGCTGCCGTCGGCCTCCAGCCGCTGGGCAACCAGAAAACGGCATCCCTCCAGCGTGGCGTGCTTGGCCGCTGGAACCACGGTGCCGTCGATGCGGGCGAGAAACATGACTAGATAATCCTCAATGCGTTGCCGATGGTGAGCTGCCGCTCGCGGGTGAAGGTCAGCGGCGTGGTGATGCCCTCGCCGGTGGGAGTCGCAATGCTGTGGCTCAAATATCCCGGCCCGCCAAATCCCAGCGAGGCCAGCGACGAGGCGTTGCTGACAAAGATCGTCGTGTTCATGGCGCGCGCCATGCGCGTCACCGCGTCCACATCCTTGGAGTGAATGATGGCCGTATGTCGATAGCCGTGCTCTGCCTTCACCGCAGCCTTGATTCCCGCGTCCACACACGACACGCGCACCACCGGGATGAAGGGCATCATCTGCTCTTCCACCACGAAGGCGTGGTCCTCGTCCGTCTCGCCGAAGAGAATCTGCGTATTGGCGGGAACGGTAACGCCGGCCGCCTTCGCCAGCACGGACACGTCCTTGCCGACGAACTCCTTGCGCACATGCGCGCGCACGCATCCCTTGCCGTCGCCCTCGAAGGTAAAGGCAGCCTGCGCGAGACGTTCGATCGCGGCCTTGTTCAGCTCGAAGCCGCCGGCCCGGCGCATCGCATCCATAAACGCCGAAGCGACCGACGCGACCACGAAGATCTCTTTCTCGCCGATGCACAGCAGGTTGTTGTCGAAGGCGCCACCCTCGACGATGGAGCGCGCGGCCAGATCGAGGTCTGCGGTCTGGTCCACCACAACCGGAGGATTGCCGGGCCCGGCCGCAATCACGCGCTTGCCATACTTGCTTGCCGCCTGCACCACCATCGGCCCGCCAGTGACGCACAGCAGCGCAACCTTGGGGTGCTGGAACATCTGCGTGGCGGTTTCAATGGTGGGCTCCAGGACGGTGGTCAGCACGTTGGCCACGCCGCACTCGCGCTCGATCTCGCGGTTGAAGAGCTGCAGCGCATACTGCGCCACGCGCTTGCCCGACGGGTGCGGCGCAAAGATGGCAGTGTTGCCGGCAGCCAGAATATTGATGGCATTGGCCACCATGGTCGGCACCGAGTGGGTGACCGGAAGCGACATGCCAATGACTCCCCACGGCGCGCGCTCGATGATGCACAGTCCCGACTTGTCGCTGCGCGCATCGCTGCGCATGGCCTCCACGCCCAGCACGTAGCGCATGTTCTTCAGCTTCTGGATCTTGTGGTCGAGCCGCCCCACCTTGGTCTCTTCCAGCTCCATGCGGCCCAGCTCTTCGCAACCGTCGATGCTGATACGACGAATGATCGAGATCATGCGCCCGCGCTCTTCCAGGCTCATATTCTCGACCTTCTTCTGTGCCGCGTGGGCCGCGTCGACCGCCTCGTCCACGGTGAGGAATACACCATCGCGCGCGGCGATGCTGGTGGTGCTGGTCGGCGCTGGCGAACTTGCCGGGACCGGGACCGGCGTGGTGGCCGGAGCGGATGCCGATTGCGGCTGCTGCATCTGGGCGCGGAGTCTCGCCACAACTTCCCTTGCAATCTCCGCAATCACCTGTTCCTGGTTTGTCATACTTTCTCCAAGCCCATCCTTTACGGCTTCTCCAGAATTTTGCCGTCCACTTCGACGGTATCCACGATGCCGACAATGACCGCGTCCACCGGTGCATCTTTCGTCGCCGGCGTCAGGCGGGCCGAGCTTCCCTGGGTAAACAGCACGCACTCGCCGATTCCCGCGCCAACACTGTCGACGGCCACCACGGAGCTTCCGGATATCTCCAGCCGGCCATCGCGATGGATGTGCGGCTGGATCAGCAGCAGCTTCATCCCACGGAACTTCTCACTCTTCTGCGTGGAAACTACATTGCCGATTACTTTTGCGATAAACATGCCCGCTCCTCATGGCGCCGCGCAGGGCCATTGCCCCGCGCGGTGTCCGTTGCAACTACTTGGGCAATACGGACCCGAGGCTGCTGTGCGGCCGCGCGATCACATGCACGCTCATCACCTCGCCGGCCTCCTTGGCCGCTGCCGCTCCCGCATCCACCGCGGCGCGAACGCTGCCTACATCGCCTTGCACGAAGACTGAGCATAGACCGCTGCCTACCTTGTTCCATCCGACGAACTCGACGCTTGCCGCCTTCAGCATTGCGTCGGTGGCCTGCACCAGGGCTACCAGGCCCTTCGTCTCAATCATTCCAATCGCTTCATTGGCCATTTCAATTCTCCCGATTTCCTAATTCCGACATCTCTCGCTAATTCGAGTGGATTACTTCAGAAAGCTGTCGACCAGCGCATCGTGCGGACGCGCGATCACATGCGAGGCCACCAGTTCGCCGATTGCCTTGGCAGCTGCGGCTCCGGCATCCACGGCTGCGCGCACGCTGCCCACGTCTCCGCGCACGATCGCGGTCACAAACCCACCGCCGATCTGCACGGTCTTCACCAGCTCGACCGAGGCCGCCTTCACCATCGCATCGCTTGCCTCAACCAGTCCGACGAGGCCCTTTGTTTCGATCAATCCAATTGCTTCACTCATCTTGTCTCCTCTGCCCGCTAGGGCAATTCATTCAGGTGGCTGGGTGCCCCATCCTTGCGACGCATCTGTCTTTGTCGCAAGGGTGGGAGGCTCCGCTATTTCTTGACTGCGGCCTTCCTCTCCGCTTGCACGAAGGAGGGCAGCTCGTCGTGGGGACGCGAGATCACCTGAACGCTGACCACCTCGCCGATTCGCGATGCGGCTTCCGCGCCGGCATCGGTTGAGGCCTTCACCGCGGCCACGTCGCCCTCAACGAACGCGGTGACCAGTCCCGACCCTACCGACTGCCAGCCGGTAAAGGTCACGTTTGCGGATTTCAGCATCGCGTCAGTCGCCTCGAACAGCGCGACCAAGCCCTTCGTTTCAATCATTCCAAGCGCTTGTTTCATCGAGTCCTCTCTTCTTCCTTCCAGATTGCCCAAAACTTTTGCCGATCTGAATTCCTTACCAACTAAACTCCAAACTTCTCTCAACCGCCTTACTTGAGCAGTTCAATGTCCTTGGTCAAATGCAGGCCGCACGCGTTGGCCTCGTCGGTGTCCATGTGGACGTTGAGCCGCGAGTTTGGGTCGATGCGGACGTGTACGTTGTTGAACGTGGTGCTGGCCGCGCCGCCGATGCGCAGCTTCATCATGTCGCCCTGCTTCACCCCGAAGTAGGCTGCCTCGCCCGGGTTCATGTGTACGTGGATCGCGGCGCGAATGATGCCTTCCTTCAACTGGATCGTACCCTTCGGCCCCATGATGATCGCGCCCGGCGTTCCCGCGATGTTACCGGAGAGCCGCACCGGAATGTCGTCGAACCCCAGGCTGATGGCATCCGTGAACGCAAGCTCGATCTGTGATTGCTTGCGCATGGGCCCCAGGATGCGAAGGTTGGAGATCAGGCGGCTGCGCGGCCCGATGATGGTCACCTTCTCGTTGGCGGCGAAGTTGCCCGCCTGATAGAGGTCCTTGAATACCGTCAGCTCCGTGCCCGGCCCAAACAGAATGTCCATGTCCTCGCGGCAGACGTGCATGTGCCGCGCCGAGGCCATTACGGTCAGCACCGGCGCTTCGCCGGCGGTGCGACCCGCGCGCTCGCGGCCAAGATATTCCAACGCGACCTGCCGGACGACCTGCTCGACCACAGACCGGTCGACGCGTCCTGACGAATTCGTTAGTGCTGTGCTTCCACTTGCCATAGGCTACCCTGACTCACCCTGCTGCGTCCTACTGTTTACGTGGATTGACCTGCGCCGACCCGTTCCACTGCCGATTGCTCAACCACGCGCACCGTATCGCGCGCAACGATGCTCTCTTCATCCGCCGGAATGATCAGCACCTTGACGGCGGAGGTCCTGGTGGAGATGACCTGTGCAGTACGCGCTGTGCGGTTTACCGCATCGTCGATCTCGATCTCGAAGGCGGCCAGGTTCTTGCACACAGCGGCGCGCGTCTCCCAACTGTTCTCGCCAATGCCGCCGGAGAAGCTGACGACATCCACTCCGTCCAGTTCCAGCATGAAGGCGCCAAGATAGCGGCGGATGGCGCGCACATACACATCCAGCGCAAGCCTCGCGCGATGGCTTCCCGCCGCCGCAGCCTCGTCCAGGTCGCGCATATCGCCGCTGGTTCCGCTGATGCCGGCCAGTCCAGACTCGCTGCCCAGGATGCGCGCCATCTCGTCGGGGCCAACGTTCAGCTTCTTCATCATGTAGAGCACGGCGAAGGCGTCGATGTCGCCCACCCGATTGTTCTGCGGCAGGCCGGACTGCGGCGAGGTGCCGAAGCTGGTGTCGACGGCGACCCCATCGCGAAACGCGGCAATGCTGGAGCTGCCTCCCAGGTGGCAGGAGATGTGGCGCAGGCCCGGCTTGTTGAACTGCTTGCGCACATTCTCGCTGGCCGCGCGATGGCTGGCCCCGTGGAACCCGTAGCGGCGAATGCCGTACTTGGTGCGCCACTCGTAGGGCACCGCGTAGGTGGTAGCCGCTTCGTCCAGCGATGCGTAGGGGATGGTCTCGAACACCGCAACCAGCGGCACGCCGGGAAGCTCGTTACGGAATGCCTTCATGGCCGCGATGTAAGGAGGATTGTGCGCGGGCGCGAAGAAGGAGAAGTCGTCCATCGCCGCCAGCAACTCGTCATCAATCAGGCAAGGGCCACTGATCGGGCCGGCATGAACGGCCTTAAATCCCACCGCTTCAATCTCAGACAAGCTCTTCAGCGCTTTGCCGGGGCCAACCACATCCTGGATGCATTTGTGGATCGCCGATGGGTAGTCGGGACAATCGCCGCCAGGCTGGCCAATCCGCTCCACCCGCCCGTTCGCCAGCACCGACTCCCCCGGCATATTCAGCACACGGTACTTGAAGGAGGTACTACCGATATTGGGGATCAGACATTTCATCGTGGACTAACGATTCTGAAGGTCAGGTTGCTTTCCGTGCGGCGAACTGCTTTTCCGTAGTGACTAACTACTTATTGCATCAGTTGTTACTACCAATCATTTTGAAGAACAATTACCCGTCATAGTGTCAATTATTGACGGACTATGATCGTTCTTGACTGCAAGAAAACCCTATCGTATATTGGCTGTCAGAGTCAATCAGAATTGTGAATGACTTTGAGGATTATCCCCAATGGCACCAGAGGCAGGTGTGTCGCAAATTGGTGCGGCCAAAAGTAGATCGCAACAGATGACAGCCGGTCGCGTGGGCGAACTGGGCATCGTGGGCGCAGGCGGCGGAGGATTTCCTACCGCGGTAAAGCTGGGGACGCGTGTGCCGCTGGTGATCGCCAACGCGGCCGAGTGCGAACCCCTGCTGCACAAGGACAAGGAACTGCTGCACCACCACTCCGAGCCGTTTCTGCGCGGCATGCTTGCGGCCATGGAGATGGTCGGCGCGCCCCAGGGCGTCATCGGCATCAAGGAAAAGTACCACGACATCATCGCCGCGATGCAGCAGCAGGCACCCAAGAACATCCGCGTGGCGCTGCTGCCTGATGCCTATCCGGCGGGCGACGAATTCATACTGGTCCACATCGTTACCGGTCGCGTGATCCCACCCGGCGGTCTGCCCAAGGACGTGGACGCCATGGTGGCCAACGTCGAAACCCTGATGAACATTGGGCTGGACCAGCCTGTGACGCAGAAGTATCTTACCGTGGCCGGGGCCGTGCGCAACCCCGTCACGCTGCGCGTGCCCATCGGCATCACCATCGGCGAGGTGATCGAGGCAGCGGGCGGAGCGACGGTGGACGACTTCAGCGTGCTGCTGGGTGGCGTAATGATGGCCAAGCCCGCTGCCGCCCTGGATGTTCCCGTCACCAAAACCACCGGCGGCATCGTGGTGCTTCCCTCCTCGCACAGCCTTATCCTGCGCCACGCAGCAAAGTGGCCGGTGATTGCCCGTGTCGGTCGCTCGGCATGCGACCAGTGCCGTTTCTGCACGGAGTTCTGCCCGCGCTATCTGCTGGGCCATCCCATCCAGCCGCACCGCGCGATGCAGTCGCTGGGCTTCAGCCCCAGCCCAGCCGAGATCATTGCCGGCACGCTCTATTGCTGCGAGTGCAACCTGTGCAGCCTGTACGCCTGTCCGGAGGACCTCGATCCCAAAAATGTCTGCACCGAATCCAAGCCCGCGGCGCGCGCCAACGGCCTCTTCTTCACCGGAACCCCGGAGTCGGTGACGCCGCATCCCATGGCGGACTACCGCCGCGTGCCGATGTCCCGTCTCATCTCGCGTTTGGGGCTCTCCGAGTACCACAATGTCGGGCCGCTGACCGAACACACGTTCTCGCCCAGTCGCGTAACTCTGCCGCTGAAGCAGCACGCGGGCGCGCCCGCGGTTGCGGTGGTCAAGACGGGTCAGCAGGTAAACGTGGGCGACCTCGTGGCCGCCCCCGAAGAGGGCAAGCTGGGCGCGCGCATCCATGCCAGCATCCGCGGCGTGGCTCGGCTCACCCACGACTCGGTGGTGATCGATGCATAGGACTGGCTTGACCAATCGGAAGAAGCTCGGAAGGAGCCAATCTCGTGGCTGATATTCAATCGATAGGACTCATTGAACTCTCCAGTGTTGCGACCGGCTATCAGGTCGAAGATGTGATGTTGAAGGCCGCGAAGATCCAGCTCCTGATGGCGCGCAGCATCTGCTCCGGCAAGTTTTTGATTGCGGTTGCCGGCGATGTGGCCTCCGTGACCACTGCGGTGGAGGCGGGCGGCGCTGCCGCCGGAGCATCGCTGATCGAGCGCCGCCAGATCGCGCGCGTGCATCCTTCGGTGTTGCATGCCATCTCCCAATCGGTGGAAATCGATCCCACGCAGTTGCGCTCCATCGGCGTCATCGAGACATTTTCCGCGTCCAGCATCATCGACGCCGCGGATGCGGCCGTTAAATCCGCCAATGTGACCCTGCTCCGGGTGCATCTGGCGATGGCCCTGGGCGGCAAGGGATTTGTGCTGATGGCGGGCGATGTCTCCAGCGTGCAGGCCGCAGTCGAGGCAGGATCGAAGGCCGCCGCCGAAGAAGGAATGCTGGTCGGCCGCAGCGTGATTCCCGCCCCCTCCGAAGAGCTCTTCCGCGATTACATCTGAGCTGCTTTTGCAACAGCCGCACACTGTGTGATCGCGCGACCGCTTGATGTGATAATTGTCACATCTTGCCTTTCTTTCTCCTCCTACACTAGGTTTAATAACGGTTGTTCCAGGCAATACAGCTGCGTTGGGGCAGCTTCCGGAGACAACCGGATTTGCAAGACCGTGAGAGTATAGTCGAAACAAGAACCCCAACATTGCGACCGGCCGGAAGCTTACGCCGGTATTGTGCAAATCATCTGGTACCAGCCCACGGTGGGCAAAGGAACAGAGCGAGCCTGGCCGGCTTGGAGGAAATGTCTTGCGTCTTGTCATTTTGAAGGAAGCAGCCGTAGGAGAGACCCGTGTAGCCCTGCTTCCAGATGCCGTCAAGAACCTGATTGCCAAGGGCCTTGAGGTTGCCGTTGAAACCGGCTCAGGTCTTGAGTCCAGTGTAGCCGACGAGGCGTACGCGCAGGCTGGGGCCACGCTGACCGGCGACCGTGCTGCCCTTCTCGCCTCCGCCGACATTCTGCCTGTGGTCAACGCGCCCTCGGCGGAGGACCAAAGAAAGATCAAGCCCGGCTGCGTCGCAATCGGCTTCTTCCGTCCGCTGGACGACCCCGCCGCGCTGCTTCCGGCCATCGAGTCGGAGGTCACTCTCTTCGCCGTCGAACTGGTTCCGCGCATCACGCGCGCGCAGGCCATGGATGCGCTCTCGTCCATGGCCACGGTCGCCGGCTACAAGGCCGTCATCCTCGCCGCCAATACTCTTCCCCGCCTCTTCCCCATGCTGATGACGGCTGCGGGAACCATCGCGCCGGCCAGGGTCTTCGTCATCGGCGCTGGGGTCGCGGGACTGCAGGCGATCGCCACAGCGCGCCGCCTGGGCGCTGTGGTGGAGGCATACGACGTTCGCGCCGCCGCCGGTGAACAGGTGCGTTCTCTGGGTGCCAAGTTCCTCGATGTCGACCTCGGCGGCCTGGACACCGAGGATAAGGGCGGCTACGCCAGGGAACTCAGCGAAGAGGCGCTCGACCGCGGCCGCGACCTCATCGCCAAGACCGCTAGGACCGCCGATGTCATCATCACCACCGCACAGGTTCCCGGACGCCGCTCGCCGCTTCTCATTCGCCGCGATGCGGTGGAGAACATGCGGCCCGGCACGGTGCTGGTCGATCTGGCAGCCGCGGGCGGCGGAAACTGTGAGCTGACCAAGCCGGGTGAGACCCAGGTCCATAACGGAGTGACTCTGTTTGCTCCGCTCAATCTGCCCACCACCGTTCCCGGTCACGCCAGTCAGCTCTACTCGCGCAACATCGCCAACTTCCTCGCCCTGATCGTCAAGGATGGCGCGCTCAACCTCAACATGCAGGACGAGATCCTCAGCGGCTCCTGCGTGGCCCACCAGGCCAAGGTCGTCAACCCGCGCGTGGCTTCGGCCCTGGAAGCTCTGGCGGGCAGTCCACAAGTTTCGCAATGAACCCGAGAGGCCTATGAATCCAGCAGTTCTGATCGCTTCGGTCTACGTTTTCGCGCTCGCCGCGTTCCTGGGCTACCAGGTCATCAGCCGCGTGCCGCCCCTGCTGCACACGCCGCTGATGTCGGCCACCAACGCCATATCCGGCATCTCGCTCATCGGCTCGCTGGTGCTGGCCGGGGCCACCCGCTCGCCAGTTGCGCACATTCTGGGCTTTATCGCCGTCACCGCATCCACCATCAACGTGGTCGGCGGATTCGGCATCACCGACCGCATGCTCAAGATGTTCGGCAAGCGCAAGGACGAGGGGAAGACGGCGCCTGCCCCGGGGGCGTCCAAATGAGCCTCACCTCCTACTTCATGGAAGCGACTTACCTGGTCGCCTCCATCCTCTTCGTACTCGCCTTGAAGGGTATGTCGCACCCGGAGACGGCGCGGCGCGGCATGTTCCTGGCCGAGGCGGGAATGTTCATGGCCATCGTCGGCACGCTGATTGGCGCGCACATCATCACCTGGGGATGGATCCTCGTCGGGCTGACCATTGGCTCGATCATCGGCATATGGATGGCGCTCTTCGTTCCCATGACCTCCATGCCGGAGCGGACCGCGCTCTCACATGCCTTTGGCGCGTTGGCGGCGGCCCTGGTCGGCGTCGGCGAGTTCACCATCCGTGGCTCGGAGATGGGCGCCGTCACGCGTGGCGCACTGGGCTTTGAAGTCATGTTGGGCGCGCTCACCACCACCGGCTCGCTGATCGCCGCGGGCAAGCTGCACGGCACCGTCACTGGCAAGCCCATTCAGTTCCGCGGCCAGAACGCCGTGAACCTGATTGTCTGTCTTTTCATGGTGGGCAGCTTCATCTTCTTCTGGATCCACCCTGCGGTCATCACAGCCTTCTACACCATGCTGGGCGTGGCCTTTGTCTTTGGCGTCATGCTGGTGATCCCCATCGGCTCGGCGGACATGCCGGTGGTGATGTCGCTGTTGAACTCCTACGCCGGCCTGGCCGCCGCCGCCACCGGCTTCGTGCTGGGCAACAACGTCCTGATCATCGCCGGTACGCTGGACGGATTCTCCGGCTTCATCCTCTCGGTGCTGATGTGCAAGGCGATGAACCGCTCCATCACCAACGTGCTCTTCGGCGGATTCGGCGCGGTCATCGCCCAGGCCTCGACAGACGCCGGCGGAGTGATGCGCGAGATCTCGCTGGACGACGCGGCCATGCAGCTTGCCTTCGCCAACAGCGTGATCTTCGTCCCCGGCTATGGACTTGCCACCGCCCAGGCCCAGCACGCCGTGCGCGAGCTAGGCGAGTTGCTGGAGTCGCGCGGAGTCACCGTCCGCTACGCCATCCATCCCGTTGCCGGACGCATGCCTGGACACATGAACGTGCTGCTGGCCGAGGCCAACGTCCCCTACTCGCAGCTCTACGAGATGGATCAGATCAACCCCGAATTCCCCTCCACCGACGTGGCCGTGGTGATCGGCGCCAACGACGTGGTCAACCCCGACGCGCGCGACAATCCCAACTCGCTGATCGCCGGAATGCCCATCCTCGAAGTGGACCGCTCCAAGAGCGTCATCGTGCTCAAGCGCGGCCAGGGACGCGGCTTCTCCGGGCTGGAGAACCCGCTCTTCTTCAAGTCCAACACCAACATGCTCTACGGCGACGCCAAGGGCACCCTCAGCCACCTGGCCCAGGCCGTCCAGCACGTCTGATCGCCGCTCAGGTCTATGGTGCAGACGGGCGGTCTGTTGCGCGACGCTCGGGAGTGGGCAGTGCGGGCAGAGTCACCATGACCTCGGTGCCGCTTCCCACAACACTCTGAATCTGGATGGTCCCGTTCGCGCGCTCCACGATGGCCTTGCAGATGGAGAGGCCAAGCCCTGCTCCACCGCTGGCCCGGCTGCGCGAGCGATCGGCGCGATAGAAACGCTCGAAGACATGGGGTAGCGCGGAATGGGGGATGCCTTCGCCCCGGTCTACTACTTGCAGCTCCGTAACTCCATCGTGCGCCTGCACAACGACTGAGACGCGTCCATACGAGCTGCTATTCTGCAGTGCGTTCACGAGCAGGTTCGAGCAAAGTACATCCGCGTCACCCGATGACATAGCGACAAAACGCGGCTCGTTCCCTTTGATCTCCAGCACAACCTGTTTCAGCTCGGCGAGCGGCTGCAGCCGTTCCGCAACCGCACGCACCACCGATCGCAGGTCGCACGACTCGCTTTGCTCAGCGGGGGCTTCTTCCAACCGCGCCAGCATGAGCATACGGCTGACCAGTTCCTCCGTGCGCTCGCAATCGAGCAGCAGGCCCTCCAGTCCGGCCTCGTACTGCTCCGCCGTTCGCGGCGCCATGGACAGGAGTTGCAGGCTGGACTTCAACACCGCAATTGAAGTCTTCAACTCGTGTGCGGCGTCTCCGGTGAGCTGGCGCTGGCGCTCGAAAGACTGTTGCAGTCCCTTCAACAGCACTTCCATGGAGAGCGCAATGGGGGCAAGCTCGGAGGTGCGAAGCACCGATGCAGGCGGCACAAACTCCCAGGAGCGCGTCGAGACACGGCTGGCGATCGCGGCAAGCTCCTGTAGCGGCGAGAGACGGCGGCGCAGGAACCAGACCAAAGCGATGCCGGTGACGGCCAACAACAGAGCGCTTGCAGCAATGTAAAACCACACCGCCTCCACGGCCCCATGCCACATTTCGCGGGTGGGAGCGGCGTACAGCACCGTGACCGTGCGGCGATATCCTCCGTGCTCTTCGCGGTCGATCACGCGCACGCCGTCGAAGCGTACCGCCCGGTATCGCTCCCGATTAACTCTGAAGTTGAAGTAGCCGGGAGCATGCGATGAATTCAATCCTGCAAGCAGTTGGGAGGACGAGGCAGGCGAGTGACCCAGCACGCGGCCCGCAGGATTCAGCACCTCATAGACATCCTGCGCGGGCAGGACCAGCTCCGTGGGGTCGACGGTGACGTTGTCCTCGGGGTCTTCGGCGTCCTGCACCGCTCCCATCAGCGAGTCGGCGCGGCCGCGCAGCATGACGTCGAAGGCGCGCCGCCGCCCATGCATCTCGTGGCCGACAGCGACCGCGGAGAAGAGCGCGGCGCAGAGCAGCTCGGCCAGCAGAACTCCGCCGATCAGTTGACGGCTGAGCGAGCGCGTCCTGATAGCCGCGGCGCTCATTGCTGCTGCTCCGGCGCTTCCAGGCGATAGCCGCGCCCGCGCAGGGTGGCAATGGAGGTCTCTTCGCCCACCGCGCGCAGCTTCTTGCGCAGGTTGGAGATGTGCGCCTCGATCACGTTGGAGTGGTGCTGCCAGTTATAGTCGTACAGATGCTCCAGCAGTTCGCGCGCGGAGACAACGGCGCGCGGGCGGAAGATCAGATACTCCAGCAGGCGGTACTCGGTGGGTGAGAGGTCGATCAGCTCGCCCGCGCATCGCACCGTCTGTTCCACGGTATTCAGGCTGATTCGGCCCACGGTCAGCACAGGCTGCGGGGCTCCCTTGCCGCGGCGGATGAGGGCCTTGGCGCGCGCCAGCAGTTCGCCCAGGTCGAATGGCTTGGTGAGGTAATCGTCGGCCCCGGCGTTGAGCAGCTCCACCACCTGCGCCGGCTGGTCGCGCGCAGTGAGGATCAGGATGGGGGTCCTGTCATTGCGGCGGCGCACCTGGCGCACGATGCTGAGGCCATCCTGTCCCGGCAGCATCAGGTCGAGCAGCAATAGGTCGTAGTGCTTGAACTCAGTCATTGCGGCGCCGTCTGTGCCATTCCCGGCGCAGTCCACCGCGAAGCCGCAACGCTCGCGCAGGGCTTCGGCGATGTTGCTGGCAAGTCGTGCTTCGTCCTCCACGATCAGCACTCTCATAAGAGATCAACCTACTCTACTCTGCACTCTCTTAATCTTTGCTTAAGCCCATACTGGCACAGTTAGACTTGGAGCGACGGAAACCCCGCTACCCTCTCGTAGTGAAGCATACACTGGCTGGGGTACGCTGGGAGCACGGCACGGTCAGTGAGCATCTTGTTTTGCAGCAACGGTAACGATTGAGCCATATGTATATTCTTTGCCCACGATTGAGTCTTCCGCGCCAACGCAGGCGCAAGCGCCTGCTTCTACTCGTATATTTCGCAGCCTTGGCTTCGCCGGGGTTTGCCCAGCAGCCGACTGCGCCACAGACTGGGTTGGTCGTGCAACTGCAACCTGCGCCGTTGGCTACGCAACAGGTCTCCGCGGCTACCACGCAGTCGTCGCCCGCTGCGATCAGCCTGGACGAAGCGATTGCCCTCGCGCGCGCCTCGGAGCCTGCCTTCGCGGCGGCCGAGGCCCAGGCAAAGAATGCCCGGCTCGATCAGTCCATTGCCAAGTCCGGGTTGCTGCCCAACGCCGTCTACAACAACCAGTTTCTCTACACCCAGGGCGGCGCTGGGATCATCGGCAATCCAGCCAAGGTGAAAGACCCTCTGCAGCGGACCACCTCGTTGCCCCGCTTTATCGCCAACAACGGCGTTCACGAATACGTCAGTCAGGCTTCGGTTACGGAGAACATCGGCCCGCAGCAGTTCAATGCCGTCAGCAAGGCATCGGCCTCGCTCTCCGTCGCCACAGCCGAGCTTGAGATCGCCCGTCGCGGCCTGGTTGCCACCGTGGTCGACCTCTTCTATGCATCGTTCACCGCCGACCACCGGATCGTGGTGGCCGAGCGCGCCGCCAACGAGGCTGCCAGTCTTACCACCCTCACCCAGCAGCGTGAGACGGCCCGCGAGGTTGCCCACGCCGACGTGGTCAAGGCGCAGCTTCAGCAGCAGCAACGTGACCGCGACCTGGTCGATGCAAAACTCAACGCAGAGAAGGCCCGCCTCGATCTCGCCGTTCTCCTTTTTCCCGATCCGCGCACGTCCTACATGCTGGTTGTGCCTGACACGCCCCCTGTGCCCGCGCGCGCAGACGTAGAGGCCGCGCTCATCCGCAGTAATCCGGAGCTGGCCAGCTCGCTGGCCAGCTCGCATCTGGCCAACCTGAATGTCACCTCCGCCCGCCTGGGTTACCTGCCCGGCCTGTCCCTCAACTACAGCTATGGCATCGACGCCTCGCAGTTCGGGCTATACAACGTCCTGGGCGACCACAACCTTGGCTACTCCGCCAGCGCCACGATGAACATCCCCCTCTGGGACTGGTTCGCGACCCACGACCGTGTGCGCCAGAGCGAGATCAACCGCGACACGGCTCGCATTGCGCTCAACAATACGCAACGCAAACTGATCGCCGAGCTGGATGAGGACTACGCCGAAGCGGTGGCCGCGCACGATCAGCTCGACAGCCTCAACCTCAGCGTAACCACGGCTGCGGAGGGCCTGCGTCTGATGCGGCTCAGTTATTCCGCCGGCGAAACACCTATTCTTGAAGTCGTCGATGCGGAGAACTCGCTGACCGAAGCCGAACTGGCCCGCGAGGACGGCATCGTCCGCTACCAGACCGCTCTCGCGAACCTCCAGTTGCTGACAGGAACGATCTAAATGATGAATCCGCCAAGCCTCTTCCCAAACCCCGCATCGCGCACACTCACACGCTCCATCGTTCTGCTGTGCGCCATTCTGTTGCTTCCGCTTGGCTGCAAGAAGACCGAGGAGGAGCCCACGCCCGAGGTCGCCGTGCAGGCCGCGCATCCGCAGCAGGGCAGCATCTCGGAGCAGATTGCCGCTGACGCCATCCTTGCGCCGCTGGCGCAGGCCGCCATCTCCCCCAAGGTAAGTGCGCCGGTAAAGCAGTTCTATGTGCAGCGCGGCTCGCGCGTAAATGCCGGCGAACTGCTTGTCACGCTGGAGAACAGCGATCTGGCCGCCGCGGCGCTGGACAACAAGGGAAGCTACACCGCATCGCAGGCCACCTTTGAGACGGCAACCAAGGCCACCGTGCCCGAGGACCTGACCAAGGCCCGGCTCGACCTTGCCCAGGCCAAGGCCAATCTCGACCTCGCCCAGTCCATCGTGACTGCACGCAGCCAGCTCTTCACTCAGGGGGCCATTCCTGGACGCGATCTGGACACCGCCAAGGCGGCGCTGGTGGAATCGCAGGCGGCATACGACATCGCCAAGGAGCATTTCGACTCGATGCAGAGCGTCAGTCACAAGGCAGCGCTGGAAAACGCACAGGGCAACCTCGACTCCGCCAGGGGAAAGTATCTCGGCGCGCAGGCGGAACTGAGCTACACCGAGATTCGCAGCCCCATCTCTGGCGTGGTCACCGACCGACCACTTTTTGCCGGCGAGACTGCGGCCGCGGGCACTCCCGTCATTACGGTGATGGACACCTCCGCGCTGATCGCCAAGCTGCACATCGCGCAGATCCAGGCCCAGCAACTCACGCTCGGCGCAGCGGCCACGCTCACCGTCCCAGGCGTCGATCAGTCCGTGCCCGCCAAGGTTTCGCTCATCAGCCCGGCGCTCGATCTCGGCAGCACCACCGTCGAGGTGTGGCTGCGCGTGGAGAATGCCAAGGGCGTCTTCAAGGCGGGAACGCCGGTCCACGCCATCATCCAGGGTCGCACCCTCTCCAACGCGCTCACCGTTCCCGCGGATGCCATCCAGAGCAGCCCGGACGGAAGCAGTAAGTTCGTAATGGTGATCGCGCCTGACTCCACCGCACACAAGAAGCCTGTCACTCTGGGAATCCAGAATGCGGACGAGGTGCAGATTCTCAGCGGCCTGACGGCGTCGGACATGGTGATCTCCACCGGCGCCTACGGACTGGATGAGAACACCAAGGTCAAGATCGGCGCGGCCACCGAACCCGACTCCGGAAAGGATGCCGACGACAAGTGAGCCTGCGCGCGCCCAACCCATCTTCCGACCCAGCGCAGGAGTCGCCCTTCTGGCTCTCGCGCATGTCGCGCACCATCTTCTTTCTGGTCATCGTACTCTCGCTGGCCGGTGTCTACGCGGCATTTCAGGTTCCCATCTCGGTCTTCCCCGACACCAATTTCCCGCGCGTCGTCATCGGCGTGGACAACGGCGTCATGCCGGTCGAGCAGATGCAGGTCACCATCACCAAGCCCATCGAGGACGCGGTCAACAGCGTTCCCGGACTGCGCACCGTGCGCAGCACCACAAGCCGCGGCTCGGCTGAGATCAGCCTCTTCTTCGACTGGAACGTCGATATGTTTCACACCCTGCAAATGGCCGACGCCGCGCTCTCCAAGGTCCGCCAGACGCTGCCTGCAACCGCTGTCATCACCACCAACCGGCTCACCTTCGCAACCTTCCCCATCCTCGGCTACGCGCTCACCGCGGACGATCGCGGATCGGACACCATCTCGCAGACCCGGCTCTGGGAGATTGCAACCTACGACCTCAAGCCTCCCCTGAACCGCGTGGACGGCGTCAGCACCGTGACGGTGCAGGGCGGAGAGGTTCCCGAGTTCCACATCATTCCCGACATGGCGCGCCTGCAGAACTCCGGCGTCACGCTCACCGACCTCGTCAACACCGTACAGAACTCCAACATCATCGAGTCACCCGGCCTCTATCAGGCCAACCACGAACTGATCCTCGCGCTGGTCGGCTCTCAGGCGCACGATGCGGCGCACCTCGCCTCGCTGGTGGTGAAGACAACTCCCAACGGCGCTCCCGTGCGCATCTCCGACGTGGCGGAAGTTCGCCCCGGCACCGAGCCTGTCTACCACACCGTCACCGCCAACGGCGTTCCCTCCGTGCTGCTCAACATCGCCCGCCAGCCCACCTCCAACACCGTCCAGGTTGCCAACGGCGTCGCCGCGGAGGTAGCGCAACTAAGCCGTACCCTGCCCGCCGGAGTTCATCTCGCTCCGTTCTACGACCAGTCCGAGCTGGTGCGCGAGTCCATCGCCAGCGTACGCGACGCCATCTTCATCGGTCTGGTGCTGGCCTGCATGGTCCTGTTTCTCTTCCTGCGCGACTGGTCCAGCTCGCTGGTTGCCGGCCTGGTAATTCCTGTAACCGTAGCGGTTACGGTTCTCTTTCTCTGGGTCATCGGCCAGTCGTTCAACCTGATGACCCTGGGCGGCCTGGCTGCCGCCATCGGTCTGGTGATCGACGACGCCATCGTCGTGGTGGAAAACATTATCGTCCACCGCGACGCGGGCCAGTCGCGCACCACTGCCATTCGCCTTGCACTGCACGAACTGGCCACGCCGCTGGTCTTCTCCACCATCACTCCCGTGGTTGTCTTCCTTCCCTTGATCGCGACAACCGGCGTTACTGGCAGCTTCTTCCGCGCTCTGGCCATCACCATGACGGCGGCCCTGCTCACCTCGCTTGCCCTCGCCGTCACCTTCACCCCCGCGCTCTCGCTCTCGCTGCTGGGCGAGCGCAAGCCGGCCGGCCGCAGGGCGCGCAAGCCGCTGTTTCCATTCTTCTCCCACGGCAAGGCCGTCGACAGCCCCGCCGTGCTGGATGCCGAGCCTTCAGCCATTGCACCGCTCCCTCCCAATCCCGTTGTTGAAGCCACTCACGCCGGACACATCGACGGGCCGGTGATGCGGCGAGTTCTTAACGTCCACGCACGCGCGTTGACCTGGGCGCTGACCCGGCCCATCGCACTTGCTGCGGTCTGCCTCGCGCTTGTCATGGCCACCTGGTTTGGCTACAACGCGCTCGGTTCCGACCTGCTGCCCGAGATGGACGAGGGCGCGTTCATCCTCGACTACCTCACCCCCGCAGGCACCTCGCTCAGCGAGACCAACCGCATCCTCCAGCACGTCGAACAGATACTGCGCAGCACGCCCGAGGTCCAGATCACCAGCCGCCGCACCGGCCTGCAGATGGGTCTGGCCGCGGTCACCGAGGCCAACACCGGAGACTTCACGGTGCGCCTCAAGAAGGACCGCGACCGCGACATCGAAGAGGTCATGGAGGACGTGCGCGAAAGGATCAGGAAGTCCGAGCCCGCCCTGGACATCGAGTTCACCCAGGTCCTGCAGGACATGATCGGCGACCTCTCCAACTCGCCGGAGCCCATCCAGATCAAACTCTTCTCCAGCGATGCCGCCCTGCTCAACCAGCTCGGCCCCAGGGTGGAAGATGCCATCAAGAAGATTCCGGGCGTGGTGGACACCCAGAACGGCGTGGATAACACCATCTCCGGCCCGGCCACCAGCTTCCAGGTGGATCCGGACCTCGCGGGACGGCTCGGGTTCACGCCCAGCGAGGTTGCCGACGACGCCACCGCAATCCTCGACGGCCTGCCCACCTCGCAGCCCATGATCGTCAACGGCCGCCCTTACACCATCCGCGTCCGTCTGCCGGATGAGACGCGCGCCTCGCTGGACTCGATCCAGAACACGGTCTTCAACTCCAGCTCAGGCCACACCGCCTCGCTGGGTTCGCTGGCGCAGGTGACCCAGCTTCCGCCGCAGAATGAGATCTTGCGCGAGAACCTGCAACAGCTCATTACCGTTACCGGCCGCCTGGAGGGCTCCGACCTCGGCACCGCCATGCAGCGAGTCCAGGCCACCGTGCAGAATCTGCACATCCCCTCCAGCGTGCGCATCGAGTACGGCGGCACCTACCAGGAACAGCAAAAGTCCTTCCGCGACCTGCTGCGCGTTCTGGTCCTCGCTCTGGTTTTGGTCTTCGGCGTTCTGCTCGCCGAGTTTCGCAACTTCTCCGCGCCCATCGCCATTCTCACCAGCTCCGTGCTCTCCATCTCCGGCGTAGTGCTCGCGCTGCTGATTACGCGCACCGACTTCAATGTCGCCAGTTTCATGGGCCTCATCATGGTCATCGGCATTGTGGCAAAAAATGGCATCCTGCTGCTCGACGCGGACGAGAAGTTTCGCGCGCAAGCCGCCTCCGGCCTGCAAGCTCTGGGTGCCCCATCCATCGCAGCCTCACCGCGATGGGTGGGAGACGATCGCGACCTGGCCCGCGAGGCCATGCTGCATGCCGCGCAGCGCCGTCTTCGCCCCATTGTGATGACCGCGATTGCGGCGGTCTGCGGAATGCTTCCCCTGGCCTTTGCCATCGGCTCCGGCTCGCAGATGCTGCAGCCGCTGGCCATCGCCGTCATCGGCGGACTGCTGGTCTCCGTGGTTCTGTCGCTGATTGTCACGCCGGCCATCTACTACCGCCTCACGCGCAGCCGCCACGCATGACGCACCAAGTTTTGCCGCGCATATTGAACTCATTCAATTGATTACTTCAACATGAATGGGCAAGTACCGCCGCCCTGGCAGAGCTGCGAAATCCGCTAAGATAGAGGCGGTGGAATAACTGCGCGACAGGGAGCCGGACGATGGAAATGAGGCAGCTAGGCAACACAGAGATGTGGCTGACGCCGATCGGATTTGGCGCATGGGCCATCGGCGGCGGCAACTGGGCCTTTGCCTGGGGGCCGCAGGACGATAGCGCCTCTATCGCAGCCATCCGCAAAGCCATCGACCTCGGCTTCAACTGGATCGACACGGCCGCAGTCTACGGCCTCGGCCACTCCGAGACCATCGTCGGCCAGGCGGTGAAGCAGTCCTCGGTCAAGCCGTTCGTCTTCACCAAGAGCGGCATGGTGTGGGACGAAAGGCGCGGTATCCGGCGCACCCTGCTGGAGATACGCCACGAGGTGGAAGACAGTCTGCGCCGCCTGCAGTTGGATGTTATCGACCTGTACCAGATTCATTGGCCGGTGGAGGACGAGGACATCGAAGAGGGATGGACCGCGATGGCCGAACTGAAGCGCGCAGGCAAGGTGCGCCACATCGGCGTCTCCAACTTCTCGGTGGCGCAGATGGAACGTTGCCTGAAGATCGCTCCCATCGCCTCGCTGCAGCCGCCTTACTCGCTGCTGAACCGCGCGGTGGAGGAGGAGGTCCTGCCCTTCTGCGCGGAACGCGGCATCGGGGTCATCAACTATTCGCCCCAGGTCTCTGGCCTTCTTACCGGCGCCATGACCAAAGAGCGCGTCGCCAACCTTCCCGAGGACGACTTCCGGCGCAACGCAAAGCAGTTTCAGGAGCCTCTGCTGAGCCGCAATCTGGCCCTCGCCGATCTGCTCCGGCAGATTGGAGCGCGCCGTGGCGTCTCGGCCGGCGTCGTCGCCATTGCCTGGACGCTGGCCAACCCTGCCATTTCCGCAGCCATCGTGGGCGCACGCAGTCCACAACAGGTGGAGGGGGTATGGCCGGCAGCAACCTATCGCCTAACCAGCGAGGAAATGCAGGAGATTCAGTCATTTATGGACGCTCGTCCATAATCCTCTCGCCGCGCCTGAGAACGGCGCAGGGACAACGGACGACACTAAATGGGTGAATCGCCCGGCAATGCGGAATCCCTCTTGGTTGCTTTTCCCACTAATACAACTTATGTGTGATTGTGTGTTGAAACTAAGTGGCACAATGATCATGTAGCATAAACTTTGGTAACCACAGAGTTCCCCGAAAAGCGGGCCTGGGGTCCTCCAAAGGAGGAAAATTGACCCAGCGGCAAAAGCCTGTAGCCAGGGATGAAGTCCGGACAGCAGTCCGTTTCCCTCTAAGGCTTGCGCTCCATTTGAAGACGGAAGACGGGGTGGTGGAAGCCACCACGCGCGACATCTCCTCCAATGGGCTCCTTTTTGCATCTAACTATCTGCCGGAGGTTGGCAATCGCATCGAGTTCACCATGGACATGCCGTCGGAAGTCATGGGCTCGGCCGGCGATGTTTCCATTCAGTGCACGGGACGTGTCGTCCGCCATCAACTCTCGGATAAGGAAACGATGGTGGCGGCGGTGATCGACGAATACACTCTCAGGGTTTAAACGATGACGTTAACTCTCAACTCGGCAAAGTCCACCCACAGCGGCCATGATCCGTCGAGCCACAGCGGCCATGAGCCGCCCACCCATACTGGCCATGAGCAGTCCCACGCGACAACCGGAATCCGTGTCATCCTGGCCGACTCCCAGACCATCTACCGGGTGGGCATGAAGAAGGTCTTCGCTCTGGAAGACGACATCCGGGTGGTAGCGCAGGCTGAGTCGTTCGCCAATCTGCTCACCGCGCTGGAACGCTACCCGACCGATGTCGTGGTCCTCGAGGGCCAGCTCATCGCCGGCACCGTCGATGCCATCCCGGAGCTGGTGAAGCACAGCCCCGACGCCAAGATTATCGTCCAGGTTGTAGAGTCCGACGAGGACAACATTGTGGAGCTTTACCGTCGCGGCGTACGCGGCGTCGTACCCCGCTCCATCTCCCCGGATCTGCTAGTCAAATGTGTTCGCAAGATCGCCGACGGCGAGACCTGGATCGACAACCAGTCCATCAGCTGGGTCATTGAGGCCTATCGCTCCCAGGCCAGCTCGCTCACCAGCCCGCGCGTTCTGCCCAAGATCACCAAAAAAGAGCTGGCCATCATCAGTTGCATCACACGCGGCATGCGCAATAAAGAGATCGCCTACCAGATCGGCACCACCGAGCAGGTCATCAAGAACTACCTGCGCAAGGTCTACGACAAGCTGGGCGTCAGCGACCGCCTGGAACTCGCGCTCTACTGCCTGCATCACCAGCTTCTGAAGAGCTACGTGCAGGAGCCCGAGGTCATCCCGATGCCTCCGCCAGCCCAGGTGACGCCGCTACGCGCCAAGATGTAGCCGAAACCTAGCCTTGCCCTGCATCCTCTGCGGCAACCCTGTGCATCCATCCGGAATGCTAAGATTCTGCGATGCCGTTATTCGGTGAGTTCCGCGCGCTAAACAGGGTCCAGCGCAACACCTTCTGTGCCTGCTTCCTGGGCTGGACGCTCGATTCCTTCGACTTTTTTCTGCTCACCTTCTGTCTGAAGGCGATCTCCGCGGACTTCCACGTCGGCGTCAAGCAGGTTGCCGAGGCCATCTTCTGGACGCTGGTCATGCGCCCCGTCGGAGCACTCCTGTTTGGCGCAATGGCGGAACGATACGGCCGCCGCCCCACCCTGATGCTCAACGTGGTCGCCTTCTCCGTCTTCGAGCTGGCCTCCGCCTTCGCGCCCACGCTGCACAGCTTTCTGGTCTGCCGCGCTCTGTTCGGCGTCGCCATGGGCGGCGTGTGGGGCGTTGGCGCCGCGCTCGCCCTGGAGACGCTCCCCGCACGGGGGCGCGGCTTCTTCTCCGGCCTGTTGCAGGAGGGCTACGTCGTCGGCAACCTGCTGGCCGCCGCGCTATTCGGCCTCTTCTTTCCCCACCTGCACGGCTCCGGCATGATGACAAACTGGCGCATGATGTTCATGGCGGGAGCGCTGCCCGCGCTGCTCGCCTTCTACCTGCAGTACAAGGTGGAAGAGTCGCCCGTATGGCTCGCCAACCGCGATCGCCAGCACCAGACCCCCAAGTTGCGCTTCGACTTCGCGCGCGTAGAGGCGATCTTCAAGACCTCCCTCGACTATCTGCCCAGCTTTCTCTTTCTCGTCGTTCTGATGACCGCCTTCACCTCGTTCAGCCATGGCACGCAGGACCTCTATCCAACATTCCTGCTCGACCGCGGCCTCAGCGACGGCCACGTCGGCCTGGTCGCCGCCATTGCCAACATCGGAGCGTTTGTCGGCGGCATATGCTGCGGTGCGCTCTCCGAGAGGCTCGGGCGCAGGAAGACCATCCTGCTGGCCGCCCTGTTCGCCATTCCCATGGTCCCGCTGTGGGCCTGGTCGCACTCCATGGCAATGCTGGCCGTGGGTGGGTTTCTAATGCAATTCATGGTGCAGGGCGCATGGGGAATCGTTCCCGCGCACCTGAACGAGCTGGCGCCTGGCCCGGTACGCGCCGTCTTCCCCGGCGTCGCCTACCAGCTTGGCAATCTGCTCTCGTCGCGCAATGCGGTCTTTCAGGCGGCCTACGCCACGCGCCACAACGGCGGCGCACTGAACGTCGCGCTCTCCGGGACGGTGGTGATCGTCGCCATCGTCGTTGCCATGGTCGCCGCGCTGGGGCCGGAGGCCAAGGGAAGCAACCTCGCCCAGCCTGGAGCGAAACCAGAGTAGGTGTACCCGGAGGCAAATCCTTCGAGTGGCTTTTTCCTCAAGAAAAAGCCAGCCTGAATACTCTTCGCTATGGCACTGTTACTCTGGTTCCGCTTTATGGCGCGGTGATCACAACGTAGCGGTCGGTCATCTCCCAGCGCATGTGCAGCTCGGTGGATTTGGCCGTGGTGTTCTCGAAGTTGAGGGTCATGTCTTTCTGCGGCGCGGACTTACGCAAATGGTCTCGACGACGCACACGGCCAGCGATTGGGAAAGCAATTCCTCTGTCCGCCGCTGGCGCTTGCGCCTGACGAGGGGCCGGGGCAGGTGAGCCCACTACAGCTCGCACTCAATGCACGACGAAGTTAACCGAGGCGCGTTTGTTTTCCCACTCCAGGGTGAGCGTGCCCTTGTTGCCGCCGTCGCTGGTGAGGGTGTACTTAAGGTCCTCAACCATGGCCGGGGGCTTGGACATCGTCATCGGCGTGCGGCCCAGGTCATTCTTCTCGTTGTAAGCCAGGCCCCACTCGCCAGTATCCTTGCTGACGATGAGGAGCCATTGATTCGGATTGGCGATATTGACGAACAAGGTGTAGTTGCCGGCAGGCACGTTGAGGTTGCCGATGGTCAGGTCGGCAGTGGTGTGGAGGGCGGTGGCCGGATCGGCGCCGGCTCGCCAAACCGGATACGACTTATGGGTCTTCTGGATGAGCCCGCCCGGGGTGAAGATGTCGCCCTCGCGGCCACGCACCTGCGGCGAGTTGTATTTGATGGTGATGCTACCGCCGGCCACGTTGACGTTGGCGGTTGCGGCTGGACTGGGCAATGGGCCTGCCGGTTGCCCGCCGCCCATCTGTGCAGGAAGCGAAGTGCTGACAATAGTCAGCAGCGCGACCGCGGCGAGTACGGCGAACGGGTAGAAGGAAGGGATGCGCGACTGCAATGGATGTACATTCATTGGGATATCTCTCTTAGTGGTTGTTGGCGGCGTAAGCGCCGTGATTTCTTTGTGGATGAGGCTGTTTCTGTCTTGCAAGCCTCATCGTGATCGATGCTCGACTCTCCGCAGTAGCCTGTCAAGTGTAGATGCGATGCCTCCACCACGGAGTGCGATGCCCGCCCCTCCATGCTAGGCTTGAAATGTGCGCCCGTAGCTCAGCTGGATAGAGCGGCAGCCTCCGAAGCTGTAGGCCAGAAGTTCGAATCTTCTCGGGCGCACCATCTCTTTTCCTGCTTCTGCCCCGAATTCAGGCTACCTGCCTCAATTGGACCGCCCGGTGCTTGTCGCGTCCGAAGGTAGCTGCTTCTTGCGGTACTCGTCCAGGTAGATCGTCATGGGCTGGGGCATGATGTCTCGGTAGAGGCCCATCTTGAAGTAGTAGTAGCTGGGAGCGGGGTAGCCGGTGGCTGCGTTCTCCGCGTTGGCCGTAACGCCGGTAAAGTCCACCACTTGTTTGCCGTCCAGCCATGCGCGGACGAAGCCGTTCGCCTGCGGCGTGAAGCGCACCTGAAAGCGCAGGTCGAGCCAGCGCCCGCGCAGATCGCGTTTCTCCTCATAGAGAACAGTTTTTTCGCTGCGTCCGAAGGTCTGCGTGATAGAGAGAACCCCGTCGATGTAGCGAACGGCGAGCAGGGGGCTGTCGTTGGAGCAAGGCGCTGTACCGGTGCAATCCTGTTTCCACTGCGCGACAACGAGGCGCACCGGGACGATGGGGAAATCGGCGGGCAGATACATGCTCCAGGAGTATTCATACGCAACATTCTCTCGGGAATTGAATTTGGTTTCCTCCAACAGCTCGTCGCGCTCGGTGTCGGCATCGCCATCCACGCCGGGCTCAAAGACGTCGCGTGGACGCAGCGTGATGCGGACGGCTCCGCGCCCGGCACGAACGAGTTCGGACTGCATCTGCACAGCGCCAGGTGCAACGCGCGTGGTCTCCCAGAGAGGGCTCAGCTTCGGACCGTCGAAGCCGTCATACACGTTAATTGGCGTGGCGGACCTGCGGCAGCCGGTGGAAAGGACGAGAAGTGTCGCGAAGACAGGAATCAATAATTTCCGCATGGCTGTTGGCCTTACTTGATCACTCCGCGATGGCTGGCGGCGATGAACTCTGCAAGGTATGCAACGTGTTCCGTATCAACGGAGTCGCCTTCGGCCAGCAGCTTCTTGCGGATGGCGGCCAGCGCATCGGTAGTGTTCAGCTTGGAGGCCTGCAGCAGGCGGTAGGCCTGGCGCAGCGCCTTGAGCTGCGCGGGGGTGAAGCCGCGCCGTTCCAGACCGACCTTGTTCAGCCCGTAGGCATGATTGTTGCGCTCGATGCAGGTGAGCGAGTACGGCAGCACGTCCTGCGTGATCGTGGTGCCTCCACCGATGTAGGAGTAGCGGCCGATGCGGCAGTACTGGTGCACCGGGCAGAGCGCGCCAACCACGGCGTACTCCTCGATGACGACGTGGCCGGCCAGCGTGGCCGCGTTGGCCAAGATGCATCCGTCGCCGATCTGGCAGTCGTGTCCAATATGCACGTAGGCCATGATGAGGCAGCCGGAGCCCAGGCGAGTGATGCCGCCGCCGCCCACGGTTCCGCGCGATATGGTGACCGACTCGCGGATGGTGTTGTTGTCGCCCAGCTCGCAACGTGTCGGCTCGCCCGCGTATTTCAGGTCCTGCGGCGCGACGCCGACCGAGGCAAAGGGGTAGATGCGGTTGCCACGGCCCAGGGTGAGATGTCCGTCGAGAACAACCTGGGAGACAAGCTCGCACTCTTCTCCCAGTACTACATTGGGCCCGACAGTGCAGTATGGGCCGATGCTGCACGAGGCGGGAATCTGCGCGCCAACGGCAACGATCGCGGTGGAATGAATACTCACTCGGCGGAGGCTCCGGCTGGCACGGCTGGTTCGGCGGGTTTGCGGTTGGTCATCGCGCACATCACGGTGGCCTCGCAGGCCAGCTTGCCGTCCACCGTCGCGATGCCCCGCATCTTGACCGCGCTGGTGCGCCAGTTGAGCACGGTGACCTCGATGCGCAGTTGGTCGCCGGGAACCACCGGGCGGCGGAAGCGCGCGTCGTCGATGCTGGTGAACATCATCAGTTTGGAGGCGCGGTCCGGCACCTCGGTCAGCAGCAACGCCGCGCCGGCCTGCGCAATGGCCTCGATGATCAGTACGCCCGGCATGATGGAAAAGTTGGGGAAGTGGCCGGTGAAGAATGGCTCGTTGATGGTGACGTTCTTGATGGCGACCACGCGCTTCTTGCGCTCCATCTCGATCAGCCGGTCGATGAACAGGAAGGGATACCGGTGGGGAAGAAGGGACATGATCTGGTTGATGTCCATCGTCTCTGTGGCTGCGGCGGGTTTGTTAGGGTGGTCGCTCATCTCACGCTTGAGTATAAATGCCCGCTACTTTTTCTTGAGGGCGATGCTGGGGTCGAACAGGGATGGATCCATCGGCAGGTTGTAGACCACCTTGGTGTAGTAGCGCTGGCCGGCCATCTCTCCGTTGTGGTAGCGGGTGACGGTCATGGGCGTGGGCAGGCCCTGGATGGTGTGGTAGTCGTCGTAGGTCTCGGCGTCCTCGTCGTAGTCGTTGAACTGCGTATTGCGCCAGCGGAAGGTGCGGCGGATGGGCAGGTGGGTGGCGGCGTCCAGGTCGAGGGTGACGGCGTCGTTGTTGGCCGTAAGCACGCTGACGCGGTCGGCCAGCCGCCGCTCCACCATGAGCGTGCCCTCCGCGACGATCATAACGCCAGGCGCGTTCAGCCAGTCGTGGACGACGGTCTCAATGGAGTGCGCTTTGCGCCGGTAGTAGTCCTCCACCTGGTCCTTGGGCAGGTCGGTCTGGCCCTTGTAGGTGACCTCATAGCCGTTGCCCTTGGTCCATATCTGCACCACGTCGATCTTCTTGCCGGGCATGATCATGCCTCGCTCGGTCAGGAAGCCGATGCGGTCTGCCTCGGGCTGGCCGGATGCTGGCAGGCGGCGAAATTCGTGGTACTCCGTGATGTAGGGGTTGGGCTGGCCTTGGAAGAAGGATGAGGTGCGGCCATCCAGTTGGATGGTGGCGCGGTTGAGCCACATCTCGCCGCCCAGCGCAGCAATCATCTGGTCGATCAGTTGGCGTCCGCGCTCGGTGTCACTCTGGCCAGTCGTGGCGGAGGCGGGCGCGGCGCTGGGCAGGTTGGAGGCCTGTGCGCGCAGTTGCTGCGGCGCGGCCAGCAGGGTCGCGGCGGCGAGAAGGAGCGTGGCTGGGACGACAAAGCGCATCATGCGGAGTGATCTTGGTGCGAACACCGCTCTCTGCCTTCAGTATACGAGGCGGTCAGAACTTTTTGGTCTGCTTGCGGCAGGAGGTAGGCCCGCGACCGAATACATCCGCTGGGTGCCATGTCAGCCGGTAAGGACGGCGCCGCCGTTGACATTGAAGATTTCGCCGGAGATAAATCCGGCAAAGGGAGTGCAGAGGAAGAGTATGGGGCCGGCGATCTCGTCGACGTGGGCGGGGCGCCCGACAGGGATGGTGGGGTTGGTGCGGGCGGCGTCTTCGGGGCGGTCGAAGACGGAGCCGGTCATCTCGGTGTGGGTCCAGCCGGGGGCCACGCAGTTGGCGTAGATGCCGTGCGGAGCCAGCTCGGAAGAGAGCGACTTGGTAAGCGCAATGATGGCGCCTTTGCTGGTGGCGTAGTCGGCGTGGCCTCCTTCGCCGCGTTGTCCGGCAGCGGAGGCGATCAGCACAATGTGGCCTCGCGCGGGTTGCAGCGGGACGCAGCCGGCGGTAATCCGCGGGTTGGCAACTGGACGAGGACGGGTGAGCATGTGCGCGGCGGCGGCGTGAACCAAGCCAAAGACGCTATCGACGTTAGTGGCCTGGGTGCGTCGCCATTGTGCAGAGCTCATGGCGGCCACGCTGGTTTCCACGGGCGGCCAGATGCCGTGGTTGGCTACCAGTATGTCCAAATCGCCAAAGGCCTCCAGAGTGCGGGCAACCAGGGCTTTGCCGTCTTCGGGAGTGGCAAGGTGCTGCTGGATGGGAAGGCAAGTAGAGGCGCCGCCGCACTCGGCGGAGAGAGCATGGGCCTGCTTCGCGCTGGCTTGATAGCTGAAAGCTACGCGTGCTCCAGCTCTGCGGAAGAGGCGAACCGTGGCCGCGCCGATGCCGCGCGAGCCTCCTGTGATAAGGGCGGTACGGCCGGAAAGCGAGAGAGTGACGCCGGAGGCAGGATGGGATTCATGGCTCATGGCTTCATTTTGCATCAGATGGGTGCCCCCGGCATCGGATTAATGTACTGGCCGCCGGGTAGTGGGGCCATGGAACTCATCTACAATCAGGAGCAAATTGCGATGAAGATAGCGGTGCTGATCGCCCGTATTCTGCTTGGTGCGGTTTTTGTGTTCTTCGGCTTCAACAAAATCGTTCCGTTCCTGCACTCTCCCATGCCTACCGGCGATGCGGGCGCGCTGATGGGGCTGATGTTCACCCACGGGTGGCTGAAGTTCTATGGCTTTGTAGAGACCGCGAGCGGACTATTGCTGCTCTTCGGGCGCTATGTGCCGTTTGGGCTGACTCTGCTGGCGGGAATGATTACCAATATCCTGCTCTTCGGAATCACGCTTGTGCCTTCCAGTCTTAAGATCGGATTGGTGGTCGGAGTACTGGA
Organism: uncultured Acidobacteriaceae bacterium; assembly: GCA_963834805.1. Classification (GTDB taxonomy): domain Bacteria; phylum Acidobacteriota; class Terriglobia; order Terriglobales; family Acidobacteriaceae; genus Edaphobacter. The sequence continues at coordinate 1,938,245 of CAWIDB010000006.1, read as the reverse complement.
AGCCTTCCTGGTGTATGCGTACCGGGCTTCGTTCGCGGGGCTCTTCGCCCCCAGGGCACAGCCGGAGTAGGACAACAGCGGTTGCCGGATGCGGCCCGGCGGGTATTGGGGTCGCTACTTTCCCTTCTTCGACTGTGCTTCCAGCAGCTTGCGCCGTGCGGCAATCAGGCGGCGCTGCTTGGCGGCAGGCAGGGTGAGCGTGGCGCGGACCTTCTTCGGCAATTTAGCCAGAGTGATCTCATGCGCGGTGCGCATCTCGCGCTGCCACTCGGCGTCCGTGAAGACGTCCCAACGCTCGGCAGCAACCCCGTGGATGCGTGCCATATAGGGCGCGGGAACCAGGCCATCCATCTCCAACAGTTCCGCGTACCGCGCGGGCCCGGCCGAGTAGGAGAGCACCAGCTGCGTATTGCCTGCGGCTGGCTCCGCGGGCTCGTCCAGGTCGATCAGGGCGAACATCTTGCCCCCGATGGCCTTGTCGCCCACCCAGAAGACCAGGTTCGCGCCCCACTGCATCGTCTCGGCCACATGCGGCAGGGTCAGCAGATAGGCGCGCAGGCGTTCAACATCCATGGATAGAAGGTACAGGGCGCGGGATCCAGGGTTCAAGGCTGGCGGCGTTCGTCCATGCACAGGATCGGCGCCCAGCGGGTGTGATGGATGTCACTGCTACCGCAATGATTGTGGCGTACATTCCCGGCCAGAGGGAAGACTGATGAAACCTGGTTGCGAACATAATTACCTCTCCAAGTTGGTTCTGAGCATGGCTGCGTTTGGATGTTTTGCCGGGTTGCTGCTCCTCGCGGGCTGCAACCAGCCTGCCCCTGTCGATACCAAGGCAATCGAAACAACCGTAAAGAATGCCGATGCGCAGGTCCTGAAGGCTGCGACGGCGCACGATCTCACCACCCTGCTCACCTTCTACGCCGATGACGCAGTCTCGCTGCCGGCCAACGAGGAGCTGCTCACCAACCGCTCGGAGATGCAGAAGTCGTGGGCTGAGCGGCTGACTCCCGGCGTCAGCGTCTCCTGGACGCCGATGTATGTGGACGTCGCCAAATCCGGCGATCTGGCTTACATCCTGGGTTCGTACACCATGACCACCAAAGTGGCCAAGGGTAAACCCCTCACTGACACCGGGAAGTACCTCGCCGTATGGAAGAAGCAGGCCGACGGCACCTGGAAGGTCGAGGCCGATACGTGGAACTCCGACCTACCCGTAAAGGGTAAGTAGCCCTGATCCAACACCCCCGGCTAAGCCTTCACCCAGATTGGCACCGATGCCGCTAAGCTTGGCGTTGGTGCCTATGTGCATCCTCATACCCTTAGGCCCCATAAAGAAGCGAATTGCAATTATTAGAGTCGTTCAGTTGTTTCGTGAATTTGACTTAATCTGCGCCCTGAAACTGTAGCCATCTTCCATTACTGAAGTAGTAGATCTCCGAAGCTTTATCGCAGATACCGATGTCGACACCATCGTGATCCAAGCGCGGGAGGAGTTTCAATTCCTCTGGTGCGACCGGAGCAAATGAGCGCGCGTAGGATCGAATAACTGTTGGGGTTGCAACATCGACCTGGGTTTCACATTTGTCCGCATTGGGTGATGGATCATACGTTCCATTGGTGATAATTTCACCACTCCATGTACCGTTAGTCCTTGAATAGACAAGGACGTTCTGAACTCTTCGGGTCGGAATATGGCAGACGATGGCGTAATCGATGGTGAGTTTGGAGCGAAAATGGCCCATCGCATGGCTTTGATCCTCTTCACCAATGTTGTATGCATATCTGGGAATGAGGCATTCGCGTCTGGCAAGGTCAAGGCGGATTTCGGCAGGCAAACTTCGAATTGAACCCGGTGTTCGTTCTCTAGCGATTGGTGTTGGTACTTGCCCCAGAGCAAAAATGGAGATTAGGCACAAAGTGATGTAGCCGCGCATGGCATTCATGCTATACCCGCTGTTGAGATCGATGGGTGAAATTCCACAAACAGGCATTCAGTATGACTAAGAATCTATCGTGTGTCTTTATACTTGAATGGTATGCATACGTTTGCGTCTGTCGACGACCAGCTCGATCTGATTACCAAGGGGGCGGCGGAGATCATCCCGCTGGACGCGCTGAAGGAGCGCATCGCGCAGTCGCGGGCCTCGGGCGTGCCCATGCGCATCAAGGCCGGGTTCGACCCCACCGCGCCGGACCTGCACCTGGGCCACACCGTGCTCATCCGCAAGCTGCGCCACTTCCAGCAACTCGGCCATACCGTCATCTTCCTCATCGGTGATTCGACCGCGCTGATCGGCGACCCCACCGGCCGCAACGTCACGCGCAAGCCGCTCAGCCGCGAGGAGATTGACCGCAACGCCGAGACCTACAAGGCGCAGATATTCAAAATCCTCGACCGTGAAAAAACCGAGGTCCGTTACAACTCCGAGTGGCTGGACAAGCTGGGCTACGCGGGGCTGATCCATCTCGCGGCCAAGGCGACCGTCTCGCAGATGCTGGAGCGCGAGGACTTCCACCAGCGCTTCAAGGAGGAGCAGCCCATCAGCGTGCATGAGTTGCTGTACCCGCTGGCGCAGGGCTACGACTCCGTCGCGCTGAAGTGCGATGTCGAGCTGGGCGGCACCGACCAGAAGTTCAATCTGCTGATGGGCCGCGAGCTGCAACGCAAGGACGGACAGCCGCCGCAGATCGTGCTGATGACGCCGATCCTCGAAGGTCTGGACGGCGTGCAGAAGATGTCCAAGTCGCTGGGCAACGCCATCGGCATCGATGAGCCGCCGGGCGAGATGTACGGCAAAGTGATGTCCATCTCCGACGAGCTGATGTGGAAGTACTGGACGCTGCTGACCGACCTGCGCTCCAGCGAGATCGCCGCGATGCAGGCCGAGGTGGCGGCGGGCAAGCTGCATCCCATGCAGGCGAAAAAAAATCTCGCGTGGGGAATTGTGCGCGACTTCCATTCCAAGGATGCCGCGGACGCCGCGGCGGAGAACTGGGCCAAGCAGTTTCAGCAGCGCGCCGTGGCCGAGGATGCCGAGCGTATCGATGTCAGCATACGAAATGTGATTACCGCCGATGCTGTCTCTCTCGAAAAGGCTGAACAGAACTTTGATGTGCCGGTGCATGTTTACCTTGCACGTTTACTTGTACAAATCGGAATTGTCCCCTCACGCACGGCGGCGGAAAAGCAGGTGACTGCTGGTGTCACGATCGACGGCACAAAGACCTCGGATAAATTTCTCATCGTTACCCATCGACCACATACGTTTCATGTAAGAGTTGGTCGGCAGCAACGTATTGTCACACTAAGATGAGTGATAGAAGCAGATTCCCTTCGGGAATGACAAACAAGGGAGTGAACGCGGGCGGCTCGGTCGCGCTGCGCCTGGGTAAAAAGAGCGTGCGTGTGGAGTGGGTCCGATGAAGTAGGCCAACACGTCGCGCGTTGCGACATCAACCATTGCGAAGGATTCGCGTCTAATCGAAGGAGATCGATGAAGTTGAGTACAAAACTCTGGATGTGCGCGCTGAGTGCTGCTCTCTGCGCGCCGCTGCTCGCGTTGCAGACGCAAACCCAGGACGCGAAGCAGATTGTGCAGCAGGCGGTGAGTGCCGAAACCTTGGCCAACCGGGATGACCATTCGCACTGGCGCTACTTGAGGAGCGAGGCGGGCGGTAACTCCTTCGTCACCGTCGAGACCGAGTATGGGGAGGTCAGCCGCCATGTGAACGAGAATGGAAGGCCCGCCTCGGCAAAGGTATTGGCCGAGGACGACGCGCATAATCAGAAGTTCATCCACGATCCGGCGATGCAACAGAAGCAGAGGCAGAACGGGGCGCACGACGACAAGAGCGCGGACGAGCTGATGAACCTGCTGCCGCAGGCGTTTGTATGGAAGGTGGAGAGCGAGACGCCGGAAAACACGACGCTTCACTTTGAGCCGAACCCGAACTTCACTCCTCCGGACATGGAGGCGCGGGTGATGGGAGCGATGAGCGGGACTCTGGTGGTCGATAAGGAGCAGCACCGCATTCGCACGATGAAGGGCCAGTTGGAGAGCGATGTGACGATCGGCTTCGGCCTGCTGGCGCGCATCAAGCAGGGCAGCACCTTCGACGTGGAGCGCAGACAGGTGGCGCCGGGCTGCTGGGCGATCACCGAGACGCACGTCCACATCAGCGGCCACGCGCTGCTCTTCCATACCATTGGGCAGCAGGAGGACGAGGTGAAGACCGGCTTTACCCTGGTGCCTCCGGGCACGACGCTGGAGCAGGGAGTGGGATTGCTGATTGCCGCGGCAAAGTAGAGCTTGCTGCGTGCTGGAGATGCGCTCGCAGTATTCAGCGCCAGCGGCACTGTATTCTAAGCCTGATGGCGAACACACCCTATCCGCAGACGGACCGCGAGCTGCTCCGGCGCATTGAGCGCTCGGCTGGCCATCGCGCGGGATACAAGCAACTGGTCCGCGAGCTGGGGCTGGGCGGAGGACGCGAGCGGCGTCTGCTGCTGGAGCAGCTTGCACGCATCACCGCGCGTGGCGAACTGGTGAAGACAGAGCTGGAGCAGTGGGCCCTGCCGCAGGCTGCCTTCGACAAGACGGCGCGGCCTGCGCGAAGCGATGCCATGCCCGGCGAGCGGCAGCCATCGCGCGCCACGCGCGATCGGCTGCTAGCTGGCAAACTCGATCTGCATCGCGATGGCTACGGCTTTGTGCGGCCCAATGGCAGCACCAACCGCGACGACGATCTGTTCATCCCGCCCAATGAGTTGAACGGCGCGATGCAGGGCGACGAGGTGCTGGTGGATGAGGCGCTGCCCGGTCGAGATGGGCGGCGCTCTGGCCGCATTGCACGCGTCTTGACCCGGCGCAATCCAACCGTGGTCGGCATCTTCCACTACGCGCGCGGGCGGCGCGGCACCAGCAGACTTGGGGGCGCGTGGGATGATGTTCCGCTGGCGAATGGAAACTTCGTCACGCCAATGGATGAGCGCATGACGGGCGCTCCGGGCGGCGGCGCGATCCTGATTCCCGAGGGCGCGGAGGTTCCTGCAACGCCTGTGGAGACGCTGCATCGCGTGCTTGGGGAAGAGGCGCAGACGCAGCAGCGCAGATGGAGCGCGAACGACGATGCGCCGAGTCACACTCCGTTGGAAGGGCTCGCGGTGGATGTGGAGATTATGGACTTCCCTGCTCCCGGCCGCCCTGCGCGCGGGCGCGTGATCGAGGTGCTGGGGCCGCCGGATGCCTTTGGCGTGGATGTGGAGATTGTGATTCGCAAGCATCATCTGCCGCATGTCTTTCCCGCAAACGTGCTGGCCGAGGCGAGTGCTTCGGCTGCGCATACGGTCGATACGCTGACGGCGACTGACCTTGCGCAACGCCGCGATTTTCGCGGGCTTCCCATTGTCACCATCGATGGCGAGACGGCCCGCGACTTCGACGACGCCGTGCTTGTTACACCGCTGGCCAACGGCAACTGGCAGCTTCAGGTCCACATCGCGGACGTGAGCCGCTATGTGCAGCCGGGGACGGCTCTCGATCTGGAAGCGCGCCTGCGCGGCACCAGCGTTTACTTTCCCGACCGCGCGGTACCCATGCTGCCGCCGCAGCTCTCCAGTGGCATGTGCAGCCTGCGGCCCGACGAGGACCGCCTTGTTTTGAGCTGCCTGATGGAGATCGATGCGCGCGGCGAAGTGCTAGGCTACGAAGTCTGCGAGGGCATCATTCGCAGCGCGCGGTGCATGACCTACACTCAGGTGCAGGCAATTCTCGATAGCGGGACAGATGCCGCGACGGACGTGGACCGGGCCGCGCGCGCCGAGTTTGCTGAATTTGTAACTCATTTTGATCGGATGTACCAGCTTGCCCTCAAGCTGAATGCCAAGCGCCACCGCCGCGGCTCCATCGACTTCGATCTTCCCGAGCCTGTGATCGAGTTCGATCCCGACGGAAACATGCAGTCGATCGTGCGCTCCGAGCGCGGCTGGGCGCACCGCCTCATCGAGGAGTTCATGCTCAGCGCCAACGAGTGCGTTGCGCGGTGGATCGAGTCGAACGCGATTCCCGGCATCTATCGCATCCACGAGACGCCCGACCCCAAACGCATCCTCGACTTCGAGGAGACGGCCAGCGGCTTCGGCTACTCGCTCGGCTTCTCCAGCCTGCCGGTGCGGCGGATGACCATGAAGTCCGACCGGCGCAGTGCTCGGCGAGACGGACTTGGTCGGCAGGCACAGACGCACGAGGTTGCGGAATCGATTCCCGTGACGCCGCAGATGTACCAGCGCCTGACCGCGAAGATCGCAGGCAAGCCGGAGGAGCGCATCCTGAGCTACCTAATGCTCCGCTCGCTGAAGCAGGCGCGCTACAGCGAACGGAACGAGGGTCACTTCGCACTGGCCAGCCCGTGCTACACGCACTTCACTTCGCCCATTCGGCGCTACCCGGACCTGACAGTGCACCGGCTGGTCCGCGCGCTGATTCGCGCGGGCGCGGACACGCGCGGCGGCCCGATTCTGAGCAGCGATCCGCAGCCGTGGCAACAAGCTATTAAATCAGTTACAAATGCAAAAGCCGCAGCACGCAGGCCGGAGGCTTACGCATCCGAACCGATTCCCGAGCCGGAGCTAGCTGCGATTGCAGCCGAATCCAGCCAGGCCGAGCGCCGCGCCGACGACGCCGAACGCGAGTTGATGGAGTGGAAGAAGATGCGCTTCATGGAAGACCGCGTCGGCGACGACTTCCATGGCATCATTCTCTCCTGCACCAAGTACGGCTTCTTCGTGGAGCTGGACGATCTCTTCATCGAGGGCATGGTTCCCATCGCATCGCTCAGCGGCTGGGGCTCGGACGAACGCTTCGTCTTCCGCGACACCGATCGGCAGATCGTCAGCACCCGCACCGGACGCTCCTTCAAGATGGGGCAGCGCGTGCATGTTCTGCTGGACCGCATCGATCGCGAACAGCGGCGGCTGCAGTTTGCGCTGCTTCCAGACGCGGAACTTGCATCCACAAAATCGCTTGGCGATATGCACAAGGGCAAGGCCGCCAAGGCTGCGCAGTTGGCCGACGACGAGGGCAAGGCTGCGGGCCCGAACTGCGCGGGCAAGCGGCACAAGGCAAAGGCGGGCAAGACCAAGTCCAGGGCGAGTGAAAGGGACAAGAAGGCCAAAGGCAAGCGCAGATAATCCCCGGTACAATCAGAAGAGACTCAGGAGAAAACTGACATGGCGCACATGGTTTTTTGCATGAAGTACAAGGCTGAGATGGAAGGGCTGGACGAACCGCCGTTCGACTCCGACTTCGGCCAGAAGATCTACAAGAATGTCTCCAGGCAGGCCTGGAGCGAGTGGGTGGAGCGGCAGAAGATGCTGCTCAACGAGTATCGCCTGCAACCCTGGACGCGCGAGGCGCAGGATTTTCTGGTGGAGCAGATGAACGGCTTCTTCTTCAGTGAGGGTGAGGGCGGCGCGCTGCCCAAGGAGTATGTGGCGCCCAGCCATTGAGCGGCCCTGGGCCGCATCCTAACACTGGCACGGCTCGTGTACACTTAACCCTGCAACTACCTCTGTCGTTGCCCGCTTGGGCGACGCGCGAAACAAGTCGGGACGTGGCGCAGCCTGGTAGCGCGCATCCTTGGGGTGGATGAGGCCGCTGGTTCGAATCCAGTCGTCCCGACCAATTATTTCAATCACTTAGCTCTCGCCAATGTGTCCCATGGGACCAACCGTGGAGCATTGGGGACCAATATGCATCTCCAGATCACGAATAGACCTGAGACGGACCGCCTTGGTGCGGAGGCGACCTATATGCCTATCCATCAGCCAAGATGGCCACGCTATAGTGGCAAGGAAACCGGCACAAAGACAGGGCAGACCACTACAACAATGTGATACGCTGGTGCGCGCTGCTAGGCCAAAGGAAAAAATGAGTCCAGGAGGAAGATATATGTCGAGAAGTGAACTATCACGGCGCAGTTTCTTTGCAGCTTCAGCGGCAGCGGGAGCCGCGGTCTTTACCCACCCAGTCAACATGGCCGCGCAAGCAGTCGGAATTAAAGCCGGTGACATGCCGGACCTCACTATCAAGGAAGCAAAGGTCTATGTGCTCGATGGCAGTAGCTGGCGGAACTCCGGGGCAGGTCTAAGCGGCGGTACTGAACTCGGCTCTCTGGTGACCGCCAGCGGGATTGAGGGCATTTACGCCCTCGGGAACTCGGCGGGGCTGGCGAGAGCCACTCCGGGGTGGATTGACTTTGCCAAGGCCAACGTTGTTGGCAAAAATCTGTTCGATCTTCTTCCCACCGTGTTCCGCATTCCCAATCAGAACCAGTTCGGCGGGGGCGGCGGCGCGGGAGCGGCCGGTGGAGGGCGCGGCGGAGCGGGTGGAGGGCGCGGTGGAGCCGGAGCGACGGCAGCAGCGGCAGGCGGTGGCGCGGCAGGTGCCGCAGCGCCGGCAGCAGGCAGAGGCGGCGGCGGTAGAGGAGGAGCAGACTTTGTCGGTGGATTCAACCCCGGTTTTGGAAGCCGAGCCTATGGAGTCGGAACCGTGGCGCAGAATCTGCATGGCGCTGAATGTGACTTCATCTTGTGGGACATCCTGGGTAAGGCGGTGAACCGTCCCATCTACAAGATCCTGGGAGGCACCAGAAACAAGATCATGGGCTATGCCAGTTCGCAGCACCTGGCCACTGTCGAGGACTATGTCCCCGATGTCCAGAAGGCCAAGGCTGCGGGATTCAAAGCCTACAAGATTCACCCAGGCGGAGGCCAGCATAAAAACGGCGCTCGAATTCCCAGCTACCTGGGCCACATCGATGAGATCAAATTAGTCCGAGAGACAGCGGGAGACGACTTCACCCTTCTGTTCGACGCGGTCCAGGGACACAACTACTATGAAGCGTTGGCGATAGGCCGGGCGCTCGACAAGTATGGGTACGTTGCCTACGAGGACCCCCTGCGGACCCCTGACATCGAGGGACTAATCGAACTGCGCAAGCACCTGGACGTGCCCACCGAGGTAGGCGAGTTCCTTGGGGACATCTACGACTACGCCGAGTACATCAGACGGGACGCCATGGGAATCGTGCGGCTGGTTACGGACGCCGCCGGCGGCATCTCCGGATCGTTCCGGGTGGGCCAGTTGGCCGACGCCTTCGGCTACCCATGCACGCCGCACAACTGGGGCGCCTTCTTTGACATAGCAGGGGCCTTCCAGGTGGAACTGGCTCTGCCCAACTGTTACTGGGTCGAAATGCCATGGCCGGTGGAGTACCCGGACCGGCCGTATGTGGACTACAAGTTCCGCGTCGACGCGGACGGCAATGTTCCGGCACCGACCGACCCGGGCATGGGATATCCGGTCAACATGGCCGTTGTCGACAAGCTGACGACTCGGATCGACCGCTGACCCAATCCGTTCTCGTCTCACCATGGGCAACCAGCCGGGAAGCCTTATCCCCGTGCGTCCTCGCGCGCTGGTTGTGTGTGTGGTGTGGATGATTATTTCTTGAAGGATCTGTGAGCGTGCCAGCCTTGAGACTGGAGCACCCATAGGGCCGGCCAACAAATAAGTCGCGCCGCGCGCCGTCCCTATGGCTATGGGCATGCTTCGATCTAGAACCCGAATTTCCACACCATCTGGGCCAGCAGCAGGAGCGTTTCAGCAGCGATCAGGATGATGATGATCCACTCCAGAACGTGGTCTGTCTGTGCGGCCCGATACTCGCCCATTCGCTGTCCGCTCATCTCGTAGATGTCCTCGAAGACCTCGATATGGTCGTTGACTGCCTCCAGCCTGGCTTCGATTCGCGTCTTCGCGCGCAACTCCTCGCCCAGCTTCCGGCCTGCCGCCGTCAAGCTCGCTTCCGGCTCCCATAGATGCGGCTCAATCCGCGCTAGACGAATCCTCCGCTGTAGCGCTCGATTCATGCGTGCGCCAACCGCTGGACTACGTTTCAGATCGGCAGTCGTCACCTCGAATGCCAGCGCCTTGTCCTGCTCCAGTTCCGCCCAGGAACCCGCAATCTCGTCCTCGATCCGCCGCAGCTCGCATTCATAATGAGTGAATTCGACGACGGCGGAGAGCAGCGATTCAACTTGTTCGGGTTCGCATTGCAGCAGGACGCGGCTGGGACGCCACATCAACTCGACGCCGCGAACTTTGACCATGACCGGCGGCGGCGCAGCCGGGTCGTCGCCCTTCTCCATCCACTCCGCGAAGCGTTGATGCATCGCAGACGGCGGACCTTGCGCCAGAGTGGGCAAGGTCAGGATTGCAACTTCCAGTTCGTCGCCGCGCGGCTCTGCTGCAATCGTGCCAGATGCCCTCGCGGGGGCCTCGGCCAGGATGGCATAACATGGCGCCGGGTCCTTGAAGAACATCAACACACGATCGCCGCCGGCGATCTTTTCGACGAAGAGAATGCGCCGTCGGCTCGCACCGCCGTCGATGGACTGGATTGTTTCGTTCATACTTTGGACTGCTTCGCTCATACTTCCGACAGCTTTCTCATTCTTGCGACAGCTTTGCTCATAGGGCTGCGGTGACCATGGTCTGGGGAGTTCGGGAAGCGGAGCGTGCCTCGATCGCTTCGGTCAGGCATTCCGCCACAAAGTCGGCGGAGTCGAGGACGCCGTTAATCGTCGAATCGAACAGATAATCGCCCACCGTGAAGAGGTTCGGTCGCGCACGCTCCGGAATGTGGCGCGATTCCATGTCCAGAACCGGCGAACCTCCAGGAAGCCCGTTGACCGAGCCAATCCAACGGTGTACCTGTCCCTCGACAAACAACTCTCGCCCGCGTTGCAGGAAGGAGGGCAGCGAACCGATCGCCCTATGAATCAACTGTTCGTCGCTATGATTGCCGGCGATCATCGCTGCATCGCCTGCCAGCAGCCAGCCCAGCACGCCGGCGGAGCGGCAGCCGTTGCGCGACGATTCGTCGTACAGGCAGCATCCGCCGAATGCGTCCAGCATCATGTACGAGTCCTGGATAGTCTTCTCCCAGAATATCTCGCGAAACAGCACGCTTATCCGCAGGTAGTGGGCCGGATAGTCGTAGTGCGCGCAGTGGCGATGCATCGCCTCGCCCAGCGCTTCTCCTCCCCATTCGATCAGCGGAATGCATGCGTTGGGCAGCGCCACCACTACGAAGTCGTACTCTTCAGCGGCGATCTTTCCATGGCGAACAGAAAAGACGCGCAGGCTCTCGTCCTCTGCTCGTTCCACGCGCACCACTGGCTCGCGCAGCAGGGTCCGGGCTTCCACACGGACCGCCAGTTCCTGGGGAAGCCGTTCAATGCCTCCTTCGATGGTGTACAGCCGCATGTAGCTGGGGTCGTTCATCAGATAGTTCTGCAGGCCGTACGCCGCGCTGGTGCGATGCGGTTCCGTGGCCAGATCGCTATGCACCAGAATGCGAAGATACCGGCGCGCCGCTGCGTCGGGGACTTGTGACAGTTCGTCGTGGAAAGTCCTGCTCGCCATCGGATCGGCGTTCGATTCCTTCCAGTCCGAGTCGTAGTACTCCTGCGGGCTCATCCACTGCTTGGCACGCGCGTCGAATGTCAGCAGGGCCTTCCGGGTCGCTTCTCCATAGACTCGGCCAACGTCATCCAGATCGCGCAGCATCTGGTCGTGGTTGACAACCGATGTGCCGTTCATCGGCATCACCTTCAACCCCAGCTTGTCGACCAGTTCGCGCAGCGGATCTTCGCCAATGTGCGAATAGTCGTACAGCTCCGCCGCGCCCGCTTCGTAGGGTACAGGCGCAGACTCGAATTGTTTGGTCAGGATCTTGCCGCCCAGCCGCGAACTCGCTTCGTAGAGGGTGGCCTCAAAGGGCACGGTGCATCGCAGTTGCAGCTGATACGCTGTCATCAAACCGCCCGGCCCACCTCCGATAATGGCAACCCGGCTAGCCTTTGGCGCAGCTTCAACTCCATTCTTATCGGACATCCTGGCGCCTCTCCCTCGGTTATTCGGACAGCGAAGGGCCCCGCCTAGGAGGGAACCAGTTGCATCCAAATGGTGCGCATTGAACCATGCGCCTTACATTCGCTGTGAAGCCATACCTCACCCTCCACGTCATACCTATAACGCGGTCGCGAGCATAGGCTACCTGTGCTTAAGACGTAATCTGTGCAGGAAAGGCCGCGCTCCTGGGTTCACGAATGTGCTTTCGGAGCAAATTATTGTCCCCCGGACAGCTCGTCCCCGGCTCAACCTCAGGGCGTCTTGTTGTTAAGCGCCTGCATCGCTGCGTAATGATCGGGACTGGCTTCCAGGGCAAGGGAAAACTCCTGCCGTGCCTTGTCCTGGTTGTTCAGTCCAAGTTGCCCGAGGCCAATAAGATAATGCGCGTCCGCCACTTGCGCGCGTTGCGCAGGAGTAGCGACCGGCTGGCTCATGGCTGGCGCGCTCGCCAGCGACTTGGTGCCTGTATCGACAAGCTGGTTGAAGATCGCCTTGGCGCGGTCCTCCTGCCCCAGCTTCTCCATGGCCAGTGCCTGATAGTAGGGTGCGGCCTGCTCCTCGCGTACTCCTGCGGCCAGCCCGCCGATATTTGCCCGGGTGCGCATCGGTCCGTTCGTGCCCGCCGCAGCCTCCGTCGTACCCGTAGCTGCATCGCTCCAGGACTGGCGCGCCATCGCGGAATCGCCCGTCGCTTCATACGCTGTGCCAATCCAGTACGAGATCTCGCCCCGCCGCCCGCTCACATTGCCGGTCGCTTCCTGTAGGCTGACCGGTGGCTGCAGCGCCGCCTTGTAGTCGGCCAGAGCCTGCGCATACTGCTTGGCGATCATGTGTTGATGTCCACGCTCCAGGTTGGCGTTGATCCATGAGTCTCCCAGCGAGTAGCTCCCACCGCCCTCCCAGGCGCGGAAGAAGCGCGAGCGCAGCAGTTGGATCGCCGCGTCGGGCTTCCCGGCAAAGATGTCCAGGTTGATCTCGCGCGAGATCACCTCGTCGCGGTTCACCACTGCCTGGTGTGCTTCAATCACCGACAGCCGCTTGTTCGGCGATACGCCGTTCTCCTCATACAGCTTGTCCAGGTCGCTCAGCACCATTGCGTTGCCGCCGCACTGCACGCCCTTCTCCAGCGCAGCCAGCGCCTTCTCCCGCTGATTGCCCTGGTTGGTATACACCATCGCCAGATTGCGATAGACCACCGGGAAGTCCGCGCCCAGCGAGGCCGACTTTTCCCAAAGCGCCTGCGCTTGTTTCGGCTGCCAGTCGAACAACAGGTTGCCCAGATAGTAGGGCGCACGCGAATCGCCTGGGTTGATGCGCATGGCGTCGTCCAGCACCGCGATCATCTCCATCTGGAACGGGAAGACGTAGTCCGGAGAAGCTTTCTGCGCAAGCTGATCGTACGCTTTCACCTTGTCCGCCTGGTGCATCTGTCCGGCAAAATAAGCCAGGTAGTAGTACACCAGCGGAGAGACCTTGGACTTGTCCGCGGTTGTGCTCACGATGTGCGTCAGCAGCGTCGTGCCGTCCTGCCACAGTCCCGCATCCATATAGTCGGCGGCAACCTCCAGCCCGGTGGATGGAAATTCCCTCACCGTCTTCTCCAGTACAGCTGCGCTGGCGGGCGAGTTTGTGGCCATCCACTGCTCTGTCATGCCATGCACATCCAGCGGATCGATCTTGCTGAGCGCTGCAATCGTGGCCTGTGCCTCGTTGCCGCGGCCGGTGTGGCGCAGCAGTGCGGCCTTCAGCGCCAGGGCCTGGATGTTGTTTGCGTTGGCCTCCAGCGAATCCTGGTCGGCAGTCAGCGCTGCGTTGTAGTCGCCCTTGGTTGCGTCAATCTCCGCCAGCGCAAAGTAGCCCGGCGACCTCCACCCGCTCCACGTCGATTTATAAAGCGCCGTATACGCATCGTCCAGCTTGCCCTGCGCCTTCAGCGCCAGCCCGAGGTAGTAGAACGGTTCGCCGTCCTTGGGTGTTGTGTAGCTGGCGGTGGCGCGCTCCAGCGCCTTGCGCAGATACCCCTCCGCTTCTGCATACCGTCCGCCCTTGATCGCGTCGATGCCCAGCACCGTATTCACGCGAATGTCGCCGGGATCGCGCCGCAGCGCCTCGTTCCAGTACGCGTTGGGATCGCCCGTGGGCGAGTGGAACTGCTCCATGCGCAGTCCCGTCAGGTACAGCTCTTCGTTGGTCTTGATATCCGCTGGCGCAGGCGGTGCCTTCACGTCCGCCGGCATCGGCTCCTTCTCCAGCCGGATCGGCGAATACGCAACCAGCTCGCGCCCATCCTCGCCGATCGCTGCGCGAAGATCGTGTTCGTCCGCCCCGGCAGGCAGTTTAACCTGCTTCACGAAGGAATGCCCTGGGCTGATCGCAATCTTCTCACTCAGTAAAACCTGGTCCTTCAACTTCAGCGTCACCGTAGCCGAAGGCCGCGCCTGGGTGGAGTAGAAACCCACCGTGGCCGTTCCATCCTTGACCTCCAGATTGACTGCGGCATCCAGGTTCGCGTTCTTCACCCCGTCGATGTCGCGGAACGGATACCAGTACTGCGACCACAGCCGCGTCTCATAGGGCTGCATCCAGGTGTAATCGGGTTGATTGTCACTGTACGCGCCCACCATCAGTTCAATATAAGGGCCGTCATTGTCCGTCAGCAGATGGTCCTGCAAGTGCCCCTGCGGACTGTCGCCCCACGTCCAGAACTTCTGCCCCGGGACCACATTGTGGTCGGCCACACTCATGATGCCGGCATTCTTCCCATGGTCGTATCCCGCGAAGAAATCCTCCTTGTAGTTCCACGCGAACATGCTGCTGGCGGTCGCGTGGTTCTTGTACAGGCTCACATCCACCCCGGCGGTATAGTCCGCGCCCATGTACCGGGTCGTCGCGATCGGCCACGTCGTGAAGTCCACCTTGCCGTGATAGGTCACAAACTGCGTGCTCGGCGGATAGATCACCTGGTAGTCGTCATTCACATGTACCGCCACGTTGCTGAAGCTCAGCATCGAGGTCGGTACCGGCGTCCTGTTAATCATGCGGAACGCCGCCTGCATGTACGACTTGCCTGGAAACAGCGTCACGCCCACCGTCCAGTCCATGCGGTCGCGCAGCTCCAATTCGCCGATCCACACCGTCTTCGATCCGTCGGCGTTCTCCTCCACCTTGTACTGCATGGGCAGGAAGCTGGTGGCGCGGTGGTGGTGCGGCAGGTCCCATTCAATTCCGCCCGATAGCCACGCGCCCAGCAGGCTGATCAGCGCCGGCTTGATCACATGCTGGTTGTAGATAAAGTTGTACCCGTTGGTCTTGTCCACCGCCTCAAAGATCTTGCCGCCAATCTCCGGCAGAATGCCGATCTTCACATATTCGTTCTCCATATAGACCATGGTGTAGGTCTTGTCTTTCTTCTCCGTGGTCAGGTTGTCGTACGCGGGATAGGGATAGATGCGATGTTGCGCGCCCTGTGACGTCCCGCCGTTATAGAACTGCGGGTTGGGGTTCGGCTCGCCCAGCAGGTACGTCGGAATGGTGACCTTCTCCTCCCACACCTTCACTCCCGATGCGGACTTCGCAGGCGCAGTAGTGGTTGCAGGCGCGGCGGACTTGGTCGTCGCGGCAGACTTTGTCGTGGCTGGGGACTTCACCGTCGCGGCAGCGGCAAACAGCAGAGTGGCAATCGCTAGGCTGGACACTAACGTAGTAGCAGAACGTAACATTTGCATCGTCATCTCTCCCAATGAATCTGAAATCTTCGAACCAACTGAAATCTCTTGCAACAAATCCTTCAAACTAGGAACCAATCTCAAACCGCGCTGCCCAGCGGCCACGGCGTCGAAGGTGCGCCCGCGGCCGATGCCATGGGGTGCCTCGAAAATGGCATCAGCTTGCCGGAATGCACATCCTGTAGCCGTTTGTGCGTCACCTTGGCCGCTTCCACCAGCTCCTCATACGGCCGGTCCGTCACATCCACAAATCCGATGTTGTAGTTCTCGCCGTCCATCCGGCCCATCACCGGCTCGTCGCGCCACGCGAACCAGTACGCGCCCAGGAACCACTCCAGCGATGCGGCCTGCTCCACATAGTAGCGGTAGGCCACGCCGCGCTCCAGTTGGCTTGCCGCCTGCACCAGCCCGGCGGCCAGGCCGTCCGCGGGAACTCCGATGTGGTACTCCCCGATCAGGATCGGCCGTTCGCACAGCCGCGCCGCGTGGATGATCTGCCGCGTCGGTTCGTACTCATACACATTAATGCTGCACACATCGAAGATGCGCGCCGCAACAAAGTACTCATCCGCCATCGTCCCGCCGTAGCGCGTCCCCAGCAGCAGGTGGTTCGGATCGTACTTGCGCACCGCGCCGCATACCAGTCCCAGATACCACTGGAAGCACGCCAGCACAAACTCCCTCCTGCGCGCCGCCGTGTCGCCCGCCGCCAGGAACTCCTTCAGCTTCGCCTGCGTCGTAGTGGCCGGTCCGCCCAGGATCAGCCCGCACAGCTCGCTCTCCCGCGCATTCCACGGCGGCTCATTGCCAATAAAGTAGCCCAACACCATCGGATCGTTCTTGTGCGGAGTGCATTGCGTATTGGCCGCCGCGTCGATGTCCGCCGCAAACTGCGCCGAGTACACATCCGGCATCCCTAGAAAGCTGGTGCTCTGCGGCCAGCGCAGCATCACCGTCCCCGGTCGCCCCTGACCGCCAGTGGTCATGCCCCACGAATCCAGCCGTGCATTGGTCCGCTTCACCGTGGCGCCCGCGTCGTTGCCGCCAAACCCCGCGCCCCCACCCGGCGCGCCATTGGTTCCGGTAGACAGAAACAAATGTCCCTCCGGATCGACGAACCACCACCACCCATCCACCTTCTCTACCCGGAAGAATCCTGTCGCCTTCACCTGCGTGTTCTTGTAGCCGCCGTACTTCCCATAGCCAAAGTCTGCCGCGCTGCCGAACGCCTTCTCCTCCGCTGCCAGCTCTCGCGCCAACTGCTCCTTGCTCTTGATCTTGCGCGGCCAATCCGCCAGCGCCCACTGCCCAAAACTGTCCAGCTTCGCGCCCGGATCCAGAAACTCCGACCCTTCATCCTTGGTCGACAGATGCACATTGCGTATTTCAATCGTCGGCTTGTTCAGCGGGTACTCCATCGCGATGCCAATCGCCTCCACCGTATGCAGGTCCCCGAACGGCCCCCACACCGAGTACCACGAAGAATTCGTCCGCCGGTTCTGCGCCGAGGCCAGGTCATTGCCCTTCGAGTCGCGCCCAATAAAGTACTGCAGCGGCATCGACGCCCGCAGCCACGCATTCTGCCCAAACCCAATAATCGACGCCGACCGCGGCCCATGCGTCGTATAGAACCAGATCAGCAGCCGCTGCGGAGAGCTCATCCGCATCTCTATCACCAGGTGCGTGTAGCCCGAAAGGTCCGCCGGCGCCGTCTGCCCCAGCTCCTCCATCGTGATCTGCATCTCCGACGAGACGCCCTCAAACACAAACCGCCTCACCCCAGCCTCCACCGGCGCTTCCGCTTGCGGCTTGGCAGCCACCTTCGCAGTAGTCTTCGCCCTCGCGGCAGCCTCTGGCTTCGCACCAGCCTGCTCTGCGGCAAACGCATGCGCTCCGGCAACCGCGGGCACTGCTCCCGCTATCATCTGCATCGCCTGGCGACGGGTTACGTTCATGGCCTGGTCCTCCCCTGGGGTCTCTTGCACACTCCAACGCACGTCGGCGATTGCTCGCCAACGCAACCCGGCAGACACTTATCCTGCGCACAA
This sequence comes from uncultured Acidobacteriaceae bacterium, assembly GCA_963834805.1. Taxonomy (GTDB): domain Bacteria; phylum Acidobacteriota; class Terriglobia; order Terriglobales; family Acidobacteriaceae; genus Edaphobacter. Next base: position 1,920,488 of record CAWIDB010000006.1, on the reverse strand, counting down.
ATCCGCTCTTTCCGGGTCGCTGGAATTGTATGCCAAACGTGTATCAGCTCGTCTCAACAAAATCGTCTCCTGCGTTCCCCGCAGCGGCCTACCTTATAGATACAGCGCGATTGAATTCAACCGCTTCATAGAGTAGCCTCCCAGACAAAGGAATTCCTATGCGCATCGGCCCCTGTACACTCCTCCTCGCATTCTCCTTCGCCCCAGTCCTCCTCCTGCATACCGCCTCCGCGCAGACCGCCGCGCCCGCTGCAACTGTGCCATCAAGCTGTTACAACAGTACCGTTCCCACGGAGCAGCACCATTATGTGCCATACACAGCTAAGCTGAAGACGACGCACGTTCGAACTCTGGCGAACGGCACTATCGTCACCACCATTGTCCAGGCGCAGGAATGGCGCGACGCCGACGGACGCGCACGTACCGAAACCTTAAATACCATGCCCGACGGCACTCAGGTTCAAGCGAACTTTATCAACGACCCGGTCTTATGCATAACTATGAGCTGGGCCGCTGGCAATCCCTCCGGAATCAAAAGTGTACTGGTCCTACATTATTCACAGCCGGTTGCTCAACCCGCGCCTACCACCCCTCAAGCAGTTCAGCGAACCAACCCCATCCGTTCCGAATCGTTACCGCCCAAGACAATTGAAGGCCTATACGCCACTGGTACGCGCTATACACGAAGCATCCCAGCCGGTGCCGAAGGTAACGATCAGGACATCACAATTACCACTGAGTACTGGAAAGCGCCGTCACTCAACATCCAGCTTCATACCCTCATCGATGATCCGCGTAAGGGCAAGACGACCACTAATACCACCGACATTCAGCTCGTTGATCCCGATCCTGCTCTCTTCCAGCCCCCATCGGGCTATGAACTGAAGGAGGCAAATCAAGTCACCCCACCACCCCAGGCAGTAAAATAGCGGGATGCCTCCTTACCGCTCACGAACCTCGACCCACGGACGCAACATGGCAGGCGCGCGCAGTCTTTGGCGCGCCACCGGTATGCAGGACGGCGACTTCAGCAAGCCCATCATCGCCGTCGCCAACTCCTTCACCCAGTTCGTTCCCGGCCACGTCCACCTCAAGGACCTCGGCCAGCTCGTCGCCGCGGAGATCGCCCGCGCCGGCGGCGTCGCCAAGGAGTTCAACACCATCGCCGTAGACGACGGCATCGCCATGGGTCACGACGGCATGTTGTACAGCCTGCCCTCGCGCGAGCTCATCGCCGATTCGGTCGAGTACATGGTCAACGCCCACTGCGCCGACGCGCTGGTCTGCATCTCCAACTGCGACAAGATCACCCCCGGCATGATGATGGCCGCCCTCCGCCTCAACATCCCCGCCATCTTCGTCTCCGGCGGGCCCATGGAGGCGGGCAAGGTGATGCACGGTGGCGCCAGTAAGACTGTGGACCTCATCGACGCCATGGTCCTCGCCGCCGACCCCAGGGCCACCGACGCCGAGGTCGACGAGTACGAGCACTCCGCCTGCCCCACCTGCGGGTCGTGTTCGGGAATGTTCACCGCCAACTCCATGAACTGCCTCAACGAGGCACTCGGTCTCGCCCAGCCCGGCAATGGCACCATCGTCGCCACCCATGCAGACCGCGAGCAGCTCTTCCTGCAGGCCGGCCGCACCATCGTCGATCTGGCCCGGCGCTACTACGAGCACGACGACCTCACCGCCACTCCACGCGGCATCGCCACCTTCCAAGCCTTCGAGAACGCCATGACCCTGGACATCTCCATGGGCGGGTCAACCAACACTGTGCTGCACCTCCTTGCCGCCGCGCAGGAGGCACAGGTTCCCTTCACCATGGCAGACATCGACCGTCTCTCGCGCCGTGTTCCCAACCTCTGCAAGGTCGCGCCCTCCGCGCCCAATGTCCATCTGGAAGACGTACATCGCGCCGGAGGCATCATGGCCATCCTGGGCGAGCTGGATCGCGCCGGCCTGCTCCATCGCGAGGCGCATACCGTGTACGCGCCCACCCTGGGTGCAGCCCTCGAGATGCTCGACGTCAAGCGTGGAGTCGACCCTGTAGTCGAAGAGTTCTTCCGCGCCGCGCCCGGCGGCATCCGCACCACCGTCGCCTTCAGCCAGAGCAAGCGCTACGACGAGCTCGACCTCGACCGCGACGCCGGTGTCATCCGCAACGTCGAACACGCCTTCAGCAAGGATGGCGGCCTCGCCGTCCTCTACGGCAACATCGCCGAAGAAGGTTGCATCGTCAAGACCGCCGGCGTCGACGCCGCGCACCTCACCTTCACCGGCCCGGCGCGCATCTTCGAGAGCCAGGACTCCGCCGTCGAGGCCATCCTCGGCGACCGCATCGTTCCCGGCGATGTCGTCCTCATCCGCTACGAAGGCCCGCGCGGTGGCCCCGGCATGCAGGAGATGCTCTACCCCACCAGCTATCTCAAATCCAAGGGCCTCGGCAAGGTCTGCGCCCTCGTCACCGACGGCCGCTTCTCCGGCGGGTCCTCCGGACTCTGCATCGGCCACATCTCGCCGGAAGCTGCGGAAGGCGGCGCCATCGCCCTGGTCGAAGAGGGCGACACCATCCAGATCGACATCCCCAAGCGCATCCTGCGCGTCAACCTCTCCGACGCGGAACTCGCCAAGCGCCGCGCCGCAATGGAAGCCCGTGGCACCGCCGACTCCAATGCTGTAGATACAGAGTTGAAGGGTGAATCTGCGCAGTCGAAGGCCCCCGCCGCATGGAAGCCCGTCAACCGCAACCGCAAAGTCTCCCAGGCACTCCAGGCCTACGCCGCAATGACCACCAGCGCCTCCCGCGGCGCCGTCCGCGACGTCTCCCGCATCCAGAAGTAGCGGTGGGTGGGCCACGCACCCGCCGTATTGGAAATCGTAAAAGCTCGAAAGGAAGGCTTTCTTAATCACCAGAAAGGCCACCACATGAATCCCCGGGTAATCGAAATCGCTTCAACGCTACGAGATCAATACCTCGGTCCCTTGACCACATCTGATATCAGTATTTTTCTCTGCGGCGGAGCAGGCAATAATGAGATCCGGCTGCGGAGAAAACTCGGCACGGCATTGGCGGAATTGAAATCAAAATATCGATATTCGACTTTTTACCCTGAAGACATGTTCGTGGAGCTAGTTTTGGGTCATCAAAAACTGGATCTCCTAACGCTGGAGAACCTTCTGGCTAAGAGTGTCAGCACAGTTGTGATTTTGCTACATAGTGCAGGGACTCTCACGGAACTCGGCGCATTTTCAAACCACGGCCAACTGAAAGACAAGCTAGTCGTTGTCATGGACCCCAAGTACAAGAAGTCTAATAGCTTCATTTCTACTGGGCCTATCAGGCTTCTACAAAAGAGTACTTCCAGCAAAGTATTGTTCATCAAGATGGATGAGGTCAATTTAGACCAACTTGTAAAGGGCGTCTCGGAAGCTTGCAGAGCCATCGCTAGCGCGCACCCCCCTGTGCGCGATCTAACAAACGCAATTGCGTGCTATGGACTATATCTAGCCCTACTCTATGTGCTCGATCCGGTGCCCCGATGGGCCTTTTCGCATATAGCGAGCACGCTAGAGCCTGGGGCAGTTGAAGAGGCTAGGCTCTGCGCCGAAACGGTCGTAAATGGGTTGATCAATAAGGGTGACGCCCTACTTGTATCCCAAAATGTGACGATCTCGAGAAAGGGCGTAGAAACACTCTTTGCCGATGCAGGAACAGCACGGAGACTCGCCAATCTTAAAGGCGTTCTATCTAATCTAAGGATTTTAGCGTTGAACGGCCAACTGAGAAGGAGGTATAATCGATTCTGGGAAGAGGCGGGCAGTTCTTAGTTGAGTCCAGTTTGGTGGCTTGCTGCCTCCTGGACTTGGATAGAGATTCTCTGTCCCGCATGTACTCACAGACCGATGTCCATGCGAGTGTTTTCCGATGGAAAACAGCTCGCGGCGGGAGCCTCTCGAGCCTCTCTCGAGTCTCTCGATTCTCCCGCGGTCGGCTCGCTCGCTCGCCGACCACAGACCCTGAGTAAGGACAGCCTGCCTCTTCGTCTCTTGTTTTGAAAGGCCAATATGACCTCATCGATGTCGCTTCTTGGCTTCCCAAGCTTCGACAGAGTTGAGGAATTGGCTGCGCTCATCCATATTGATGAACGTCGCCTAGCAATCCTTACCGAGGTGCCTGAGCGTTTTTATCGCAGGTATCGAATCCCAAAGCGACATCGAGGATGGAGGGAGATTCAGAGCCCTAGCAAGGAGCTGAAGGCCGTTCAGGCGTGGATATTGAGGAACATACTCGATAAATTGTCCTCCTCCCCTTATGCGACAGCGTATGTGAAGGGTAGAAGGTTACTCGACAACGTCAACCCCCACATGAATAACCGCTACTTCCTTTCAGTTGACATAAAAGACTTCTTCCCGTCTGTGAGGTCGTCGCTCGTACGTAAATTGTTCGAAAGAATTGGCTACTCCAAACGGTCGGCAAATATTCTTTGTCGACTTTGCTGCTTCTTTTCAGGTCTTCCACAAGGAGCGGTGACCTCCCCTGCCTTGTCAAATTTGATATGTCTGGGGATGGACCGTCGATTGGCGGGGCTCGCTTCGCGCCGGAACATCGTGTTCACTCGCTATGCCGACGACATCACCTTTTCGACGAACAACAGAAACGCTTTGCCACGGTTGCGTTCATCTGTATACATGATTTTGCGCTCCGTGGGCTTCGTGCCCAACCAGGAAAAAACAAGGCTGCTAGGGCCGAGGACACGCTGTGTGATAACTGGACTCGTGAAGAGCTCCAATGACCCGACCTTCGGAATTGGCAGGAAGAAGAAGGTTGCGATGCGGTCAACCATGCATAACTTTCTGGCTCGTGGAATCGTGCATCCCGATTACCCAAATGAGGCGTCAATTGAGGGATGGATTCACTTCGCGAAAAATGTTGACCCCGCCGCTTATGAACAAATGTTTCGATACTGGAATGGCCAAAAAACGAAATACCCTCCTCTAGGCGATCTTTTTCACTAACCGGGCGTGTGGCCCACCCTAAGTTTTTGAAATCTTGATCCTCCATCAAAAGTGGGTGCCCCATCCTTCGCTGCGACTCCGGGGTCCCCGGCTAACTTGTTCGCTGGGGTGGTCCGGGGTCCCCGGCGAGCGGTCTTGGCTCGCTGGGGTGGTCGAGCGAAGGGAGGGCCTGCCGTACAAGGCTCGCGGTCATCTTCGTCAGGCCGCCGAGGGAATCTTCGCGGTCAGCTCAATTCCCAGTGCCTGCATCACTGCCAGCGTCGTCTTCAGCGTCGGGTTTCCTTTCTCGCTGAAGGAGCGATAGAGCTGTTCGCGCGACAGCCCTGTCTGCTCGGCAATCTGCGCCATCCCCTTGGCGCGCGCCACCACGCCCAGCGCGTGCGATATGTAGCCCACGTCATTGGTCGCGAGCGCCTCCGCCATGAAGATCGCAATCGCCTCGTCCGATCCGAGGTCCTCGGCCGGGTCATAGTTTGTCAGTTTTTCAGCCATTTTCTTATCAGCCATCCGCCTCGCTCCATTCTTCCGCCAGCCGCTTCGCCGTCTTGATGTCCTTCGCCTGTGTGCTCTTGTCGCCGCCGCACAGCAGGATTACGATGGTGCTGCCCCGCTTGTGAAAGTAGACCCGGTAGCCCGGCCCATGGTCGATCCGCAGTTCGCTGATACCCTGTCCAACCGGCTTCACATCCCCCGCGTTCCCATACGCCAGACGGTCCAGCCGAGACGCGATCAGGACCCGTGCCCGTTCGTCCTTGAGCCGTATTCGCCATCTGCGAAACGTCTCGGTCTGCTTGAACTCGATCATGATGCGCCCGGTAGTTTATAAACTACCACACTGTGGCGACTGCCCCACCCGTGAAATGAAATCCTGGGTGCCCCATCTTCGCGGCAGCTTAATCGCGGCATGGGTGGGGCCAGCTTCTTCCATCCCGCCCCCAGTGCATAATAATCTATGCCCTCTCTTTGGTCCCCAACCGACTGGCAGCAGCGATTGGCTGAGCTTCAGGCCCCCACCGGCGATCTGAAGGAAGCTCCTCTGCGCCGCGACGTGCGTTCCCTCGGCGTTCTGCTGGGCGAGGTCCTGCGCGAGCAGGCTGGGTTGCCCCTCTACCAGGCCGTCGAAGACCTGCGCCGCACCGCCATCGCCCGCCGCGAAGCCGACGCGACCGCCCTCGACGATCCCGACTCCGCCGATGCCCAATCCGCGCTCGCCGGGCAGCATCTACAGCACGCGCTGGCCCGCGTCCAGGCGCTCACCAGCGACACTGCCTATCAGCTTGCGCGCGCCTTCGCCTTCTTCTTCGAGCTCTCCAACCTGGCCGAGACCAACCACCGCAAGCGACGCCGTCTCGCCCATCAGCTCGACCCTAACGCCGGCCCTCAGCGCGGATCGCTGCGTGGCGCGCTACGCCAGATGCGCCTCGCCGGCATCTCCGCCACGGACGCACTCGTTCTGCTTGCCCGCATCACCGTCATGCCCGTCTTCACCGCGCACCCCACCGAGGTCGCGCGCCGCTCCGTCATGTCCAAGCGTCGCCGCATCTCCACTCTGCTGGAGCAGCTCGACCGCATCCCCGTCCCCGAGGCCGAACTGGAAGCCCTGGAACAGGAGGTCATCGCCGAGATCACCGCCCTCTGGCAGACCGACGACGTCCGCATGGCCCGTCCCGCCGTGCGCGACGAGGTCCGCATGGCGCTCGACTACTACGAGTCCTCCATCTTCGCCACCCTCCCCGTGCTTTACTCCGAGGTGGCCGCCGCATTGCACTCCGAGTACGGCATCGAGACCGACCTCGCCGATCTGCCACGCCTTATCGCCTTCGGTTCCTGGATCGGCGGCGACCGCGACGGCAATCCCTTCGTCACTCCGCGCGTCACCCGCTCCGCACTGGCCATGGCCCACAGCCTGCTTCATGCCCACTACCGCCGCCGCCTGCAGAACATCTCCGACCAGCTCGGCAGCTCCACCCAGCAGGTCCCTATCTCGCCGGAGCTTGCGGCCCTGCTGGATGGATACATGCAGCAACTGCGCGCCGCCGGCCAAACCGCCCTCGAACAGCGTTTCCCCTTCGAGTCCGTTCGCCTGCTCGTCGGCTGCATCATGATGCGCCTGGGTGGCGCTCCGCAGATCTCCGTCCCACCACCGTCAGGCCCTCCGCTCAAGCTCTACTCCCGCGCTGAAGAGTTCGTCGCCGACCTCATGGTGCTGCACTCCAGCCTGGTGCAAAACCGTGGCCGCCGCCTCGCGCAGGCTCTCATCGACCCCCTGCTGCTTGAGGTCCGCACCTACGGCCTGCACCTGCAAGCGCTGGACATACGTCAGCACGCGCGCGTCCACGCCGCCGCCATCGCAGAGCTGGCCCAAACCCCAGGCGTCCTGAAAAAATCCTCCGACAACCTCACCCTTCCTCCCGCCCTCACCGCGCAGACCCGCGAAGTCCTCAACACCTTCCGCGCCATCGCTGAATTGAAACGTGTCTACGTCCCAGAAGCATTGCCCCGCTACATCATCAGCGGAGCAACCTGCGCCGAAGATGTACTCAACGTCCTCTGGCTCGCGCGTCTCGCCGGTGTCCGCGTCGAGGGCTGCGGCGGCCCAGACGGCTGTCCCGACAGCTCCGACCCCGGTCTCCAGCCCGTCCCGCTCTTCGAATCCATCGACGACCTGCGCAACGCTCCCGCCGTCTGCCGTCAGCTTTGGACCTCCGCCGCCTACCAACCGCTGCTCCAATCATGGAACCATCAGCAGGAAGTCATGCTTGGCTACTCCGACTCCAACAAGGATGGCGGCATGATAGCCAGCACCTGGGAGATTTGGAAGGCGCACCGCGCGCTGCATCAGGTGGCCGCCGAGTGCGGCGTCAGCCTGCGCCTCTTCCACGGCCGCGGAGGCACCGTGGGCCGCGGAGGTGGCCCCACCCACCGCTCCATCTTCGCCCAACCCATGGACAGCTTCACCGGCGAGCTGCGCATCACCGAGCAGGGCGAGGTGCTCAACTGGAAGTACGCCGACGTCATCCTCGCCGAGCGCAATCTGGAGCTCATGATCGCCGCCTCGCTCGACGCCCTCGCCCGCCCCGACGCACTCCTGCAACATCAACAGTCCACCTCCAGCCAGCAACCAACAACCAGCAACCAACAACCTTCCCCCTACATCCCCCAGCTCACCGGAGAGATCCTCCCCCAGTGGGAGGCCGCCATGGACCAGCTCTCCGCTATCTCCTACGCCTTCTACCGCAAGCACATCGTCGACAACCCCGACACCTTCACCTACTTCGAGCAGGCCACTCCCGTCGCCGAACTGGAGAACGCGCACATCGGCTCCCGCCCCGCCAAGCGCAGCGATGCCAGCTCCGCGCGCCGCCGCAGCATGGAAGACCTGCGCGCCATCCCCTGGGTCTTCGGTTGGATGCAGTCCCGCCACGTCGTCCCCGCCTACTTCGGCGTCGGCCACGCCCTGCAGCACTTCATCCAGCACAACGACCCCAACGCTCAACTCTCCGGAAGCGTCATTCTGCCCCTGAGCGAGCAGAGCGAGTCGAAGGGTCAGAATCTCGGTCGTTCGTCTTTGCGAACCTCCGCGAAGAAGCTGAAGAAGTCCACAAAATCGGGTGCCCCATCCATGACAGCTTCATCCGGGGTCCCCAACGAGCGATCTTTGCTCGCTGGGGTGGGAGAGTCATGGGTGGGTTCTGAGCGCGAGGCCGCCAACCTCGCCCAGCTCCAATCCATGGCCCGCGGTTTCCCCCTCTTCATCGACATCATCCGCAACGTCGAGATGGCCCTGGCCAAGGCCGACTTCTCCATCGCCCGCTTGTACGCGTCCCTCGTCGAAGACGAGGAGTTGAGAGCTCGCGTCTTCACCACCCTCGAAGCCGAGTTCGAACTCACCCACCGCATGGTCCTCGCCGTGCTCGGCCAAACCTCCCTGCTGCAAAAGAACAACGTCCTCTCCCAGTCCATCCGCCTGCGCAACCCCTACGTCGATCCCATGTCGCTCATCCAGGTCGAGCTCATCCGCCGCAAGCGCGCCGCCATCGCCGCCGGCCAGCCCGCGCCCGCCGAACTCGACCGCGCCATCACCGCCACCATCAACGGCATCTCCGCCGGCCTCCGCAATACCGGCTGAACCTCCATCGCGCCCAGACCACGGTGCCCAATGCTCAAGGCTGGCCTCATCGGGTCGACCGCGGGATTGCCTTTCACGAGTCGACCACCCGGCCTAGGTCCCCCGAATGATACTCTCTAAGACGCTCCCATAGGAGGGGCTGGTAATGGAACGTCCCAAAACACCCTATGAACAGGCTAATGAACTGTTGCTGAAATCAAATCTCTCCGCGATGATGAATGATAAAGGGAATGGAACTCCGTTGATCGATGAGCTAATAACAACGGAGATTGACCCTACCAAGCGGAAGGGATAACAGGCTGTGTCGATGAATAAGCGATGCTCGAGATAGAAGTCTTCGGCATCCTCCTTGCGCATATTGTTGGGAGAAGTTCAAAGGGGGCGCAGTGTTTGGCAAGAAAGCAAATGAAACCAAAGCAACGTTAACCGACGATCAGAAATCGGAACTTGGAGAGAGACTCTCTATCATGCTTGCGGTTCAAATGGTGGTTCCAGCCAACCCCGTCCGTGTTACGAAAATTGAGATCACGAAGGGCCACATCAATCGAAAGGCCATAGGTTACATCTACGGCTTCATTGACTGCGCACTCCAGTGTAGAGGCGAGGAAATAACCAACCTTTCGGTTGGTCTTCCCATTCTCTATCATGTGCTGCGAAGCCTTTTCCCCGGCCACGAGCAAGCGTATGTAGACTTTCTGATGGCCCACATGAACGACGAGATAGTAGTGCTCGGCATGATGGAGGGCGGCCAACAATATAACGAGTTCATCCACCGATCTGACGCAAAAGGAATGCCTATGGGACTGTCCAGATTTATTTTCGAAGGTAAGGAATAGCCCCTCCCGGGTGCCCCAGGTCTCGCCTCTGAGACCTGGGATGTACGATGGGTGACATGACGCAAGCCTGGTTCAGAAGAATTGCCGCCGTCACGCTGTACATGTTCAGTGCTGGCTCATTTCTGCGCTACCCTGCAATGCACTTAAGTGAGGCTAGGCCAATCCTCCTACGTCCGCTTGCGCTTTCTTCGTTCTTGCTTCTTGCAATCTTCCTATGCCCCGCAACCCTCAAGGCGCAGACCTCTCCGTTCCTGGGCGATTGGCAGGTGCCGTCGGGAACCATTGTCCGCATCGACCCATGCTCCAGCGACTTCTGCATGAGGATCGTGTTGATCAGTCCAAAAGCCGATTCCACAATGGATATTCACAATCCCGACGCGACTCTGCGCGGCAAATCGCTATGCAATCTTGAGATCGGCAGCCGCTTTCATCTAAGCGACGCCACGCACGCGTCCGGCGGAACCATCTACGATCCAAAGTCGGGAAATACCTATCACGGCACCATGGTTGTGGATGGTGACATCGTGCGGTTGCGCGGTTACGTTGGCATCTCCTTGTTCGGCAGAACGGAGATCTGGCACCGCGTTCACCAGAGTTATGTACCCTGCCACTAATGCCGGGTGCTCCATTCATTCGGCTTCATCGAAAGGGTGGGATTTGGGTGCCCCATTCATTCCGCGTTCGTTGCGGAATGAGTGGGTATCGCACTAAGCGCTCCCCATCCCATCCGTTTATTCTGATACATATCGGCTATGCCAAACAAACCCACACGTCGCAAGGGCTTTCTCCGGCCCTTAATTCGATGGCTCGTCATCTGCTTGCTGCTTCTTTGGTCGCTTGCCGCGCTGACGCTCGTAGCCGCGCGATGGATCGACCCACCCACGACCGCGGTGCATATCCAGCGCCGCGTGCAGGCCTGGTTTCACCGCAAGCCCTATCGCGAACGCTACCAGTTCGTTCCGCTCAGCCAAATCTCTCCCGACTTCCAGCACGCGGTCATCGCCGCCGAGGACGCGCGCTTCTACCAGCACCATGGCTTCGATTGGCACGCCATCCAACTCGCCGCCGATAACGATATGGAGGGCGGCCGCATCCGCGGAGGCTCCACCATCACCCAGCAACTGGTCAAAAACCTCTTCTTCGGCACAGGCCGCTCGTTCCTGCGCAAGGGCGCGGAATGTACCCTGGTGCCCGTGGCCGAACTCGTCCTCGGCAAGCGGCGCATCCTCGAGCTCTACCTCAATGTGGTCGAGTGGGGGCCCGGCATCTATGGCGCCGAGTCCGCCTCGCGCTATTACTACAAAGCCCCCGCCCGCACCCTCGACCGCCAACACGCAGCCCAGCTCGCCGCGATTCTGCCCGCCCCCCTCAAGCGCCGCCCCGAGCGCATGACTCAGTACAGCACCATCATCCAGGAGCGCATGCGGCAAATGGGCTGGTAATCGAAAGCAGCTGGGAATCCCCGTCCTACCCTTGCAAAACAACCCCAAATCGCCCCTCCCGCCCCACCCCTTTCCACCCTTAAAACCCTCTATAATAGAGCCATAAATCATGGCTGACGAACTCTTTCCACCCGACCCGAAAGACCCCGAAAACTCGCTCCCGCACGACCCCGCCTTGCCCCCCGATGGCCCTCCGCCCGACGGCCCCAACACCGTGCAGGGACGCGGCGCCGCCTTCCTCTATCCCGTCAACATTGAGGACGAGATGCGGCGCAGTTATCTCGACTACTCCATGTCGGTCATCATCGGTCGCGCCCTGCCCGACGTCCGCGACGGCCTCAAGCCCGTCCATCGCCGCATCCTCTACGGCATGTCGGAGATGGGCCTGCAGTTCAACAAGAAGTACACCAAGTCCGCCAAGGTCGTCGGCCACGTCATGGGCAACTACCATCCCCACGGCGACACCGCCATCTACGACACCATGGTCCGCCTCGCGCAGGACTTCAGCCTGCGTTATCCAATGGTCGATGGCCAGGGCAACTTCGGCTCCGTCGATGGCGACCCGCCCGCCGCCATGCGTTACACCGAGAGCCGCCTCACTCGCATCGCTGGCGAGATGCTGGCCGACATCGACTCCGACACCGTCGACTTCGCCCCCAACTACGACGAGTCCTCGCTCGAACCCACGGTCCTCCCCGCCAGGATTCCCAACCTCCTCGTCAACGGCAGCTCCGGCATCGCCGTCGGCATGGCCACCAACATCCCGCCGCACAACCTCACCGAAGTCATCAACGCCTGCATCGCCCTCATCGACAAAGCCAAGGACGAGACGCGCTCCGACCTCGACCTCTGCCTCGACCACGTTCTCGGCCCCGACTTCCCCACCGGCGGATACATCTTCGGCAAGACCACCATCCCCGGCGCGTACAAGACGGGCCGTGGCCGCTTCATCATGCGCGCCAAGTGTGCCATCGAGAACATCTCCGGCGGACGCCAGGCCATCATCGTCACCGAGATCCCCTACCAGGTCAACAAGGCCAAGCTCATCGAGCGCATCGCCGACCTGGTCAACGACGGCACCATCACCGACATCGCGCGCGACGAGTTCCGCGACGAGTCCGACCGCGACGGCATGCGCATCGTCATCGGCCTCAAGCGCGGCGCCGAGCACCAGATCGTCCTCAACCAGCTCCACAAGCACACCCAGATGCAGGAGTCCTTCTCCATGATCTTCCTGGCTGTGCACAACAATCAGCCCAAGGAACTCCCGCTCGACGCCGCCATCCGCGCCTTCCTCGAGCACCGCATGGAGGTCGTCCGCCGCCGCACCGCGTTCCTCCTCGCCAAGGCCCGCGACCGCGAGCACATCCTCGTCGGCTACCAGATCGCCCTCGACCATCTCGACAGCGTTATCAAAATCATTCGTCAGTCCGGCAGCCGCGCCGAAGCGCGCGAAAACCTATTTCAGCACTTTTCCGGTAAGGGAATAATCCTCCGCGGTACAGAAGGCGCTCGGTTGAGGATGCCGGATGGGAACGAAGTGGAGCTCGGTGGCCGCCGTCGGACCCCGACTCGCCGGCGTCACTCTCGACCCCAAAAAGTACGCCGTGGACACCGCTTTCCTCCCCACCAACGCCGCCGGCAACGCCACCCTCATCCTCTCGCTCAAGCAGATCGACGCCATCCTCGAACTGCAACTCTACCGCCTCACCCAGCTCTCCATCGACGAGTTGCTCAGCGAGCTGCGCGCCGTCCGCGACGCCATCGCAGAGTACGAATCCATCCTCGCGTCGCAACCCAAGCTGCGCAAAGTCATCGTCAAGGAGCTCACCGAGATTCGCGACAAGTACGGCGACGCCCGTCGCACCCAGATCCTCGACGAGACCGCCGAGCTCGGCCTCGAAGACCTCATCGCAGACGAACAGGTCGCCGTCACCGTCACCAACACCGGCTACCTCAAGCGCACGCCCATCTCCATCTATCGCCAGCAGCGGCGCGGCGGCACTGGCCGTCTCGGCATGAAGACCCGCGAAGAGGACTTCGTCGCCCAGCTCATCATCGACTCCACCCACGCCTATCTGCTCTGCTTCACCAACTCCGGCCGAGTCTATTGGGTCAAGGTCTACGAGATTCCCGACGTTGGCGCCGCCGGCAAGGGCAAGGCCATCGCCTCGCTCATCGACCTCCAGCCCGGCGAAAAAGTCGTCACCATCCTCGGTGTCCGCGACCTCGAGGAAGAGTCGAAGTACATCCTCTTCGCCACCCGCAACGGCACCGTCAAAAAGACCGCGCTCGTCGACTTCTCCAACGTCATGTCGCGCGGCATCATCGCCATCAACATCGAGAAGGACGACGAGCTCATCTGCGCCCGCATCACCGATGGCGAGCAGGTCATCTTCCTCGCCACCCACGACGGCATGGCCATCCGCTTCAACGAGCAGGACCTCCGCCCCATGGGCCGCCCCGCCACCGGCAACCGCGGCATCAACCTGCGCAAGGGAGACTACGTCATCGGTGCCGCTGTCACCCCCTCCAACGAGGCACGCAACCGCACCCGGCTCGAGCGCGCCAAACAGGCCGGCCTCACCAAACAGGTACAAAGCGTTTTAGAGGAAACCGGACAGGAATTAGCCATCGACGAGGCCACTGACTCCGTCGCGGGTGCCCCATCCTTTGCCGCCGTATCGCAAAGGGTGGGTTCAGACAATCCCGACGGACAGGAAGTCCTCGGCGGAAGCGAACCAGCCATCTCTCCCGCCGCCGCCGCCAAGCTCGCCAAGCTCGACGAAAAGCTCGGCCTCACCCCATGCCTCATCCTCACCGTCTCCGAGAACGGCTTCGGCAAGCGCACCGATGTCGACGCCTACCGCCTCCAGTCGCGCGGCGGCAAGGGCGTCATCTCCATGAAGACCAGCCCCAAGATCGGCAAAGTCGCCGCCATCAACCTGGTCGACGACACCACCGAGATGATGCTCATCAGCCAGTTCGGCAAGATCATCCGCATCGATACCAAGACCGTCCGCTCCGCCGGTCGCTCCACCTCCGGCGTCAAGCTCCTCAACCTCGATACAGACGACAAGGTCGCCGCCGCCGTCGTCATCCCCCCCGAAGACCCCAAATCCCAACCCGAAAACGGTACCCTGCTGCAGTAACGACAGCCCGACACAATGAGCGAACGAATCTATATCGACACCTGCGCATTGAGTCGGCCAACCGACGATCAGCTGCAAGCTCGCATACGGACGGAAACGGTAGCCATCTCCAAGGTTCTCGACGCTGCCGCCGAAAACGCGGTCGATTGGGTCGCAAGCAGCATCCTCTTTGCAGAGTTGAGCCGCAATCCCAACCGTCAGCGTCGCCAGGACACATTGCGATTTCTGTCGATGGCCTCGGAATTTGTCCAGCCGACCCCAACAACCTTCAGCCGCGCCGAGCAACTGCGTGCCGACGGATACGGAGAATTCGATGCCCTCCATCTGGCCATCGCCGAAGAAACCGGAGTGATGAGCCTGCTGTCTGTCGACGACCGCTTCATTGGTCGGGCAGCTCGTCGACCCGCAAATACGATCCCCATTGTGGAGAATCCTGTAGAATGGTGTCGAAGGAAGCAGCTATGGCTCATCAAGCGGTAACACAACAGATGACCGACGACGAGTTCGACAACTATGTCATGGACTTGCTGGCGCGCGAACTGGGTCCAGGCGGCTACGCCCGATACCTCGCCCTCCATCGCTCCGGCCGCGGCGATTACACCGCCGACCGCCATCAGTGGCTCGCCGGCGTCACCATCGAAGACATCGAACGCGATCTGAAAGCCAACTCCCCAACCTGAACCAGCCCCATTTTTGTCATTCCCGAAGGGAATCTGCTTCCGCCCTTCAATCGCCGCCGTCGTCATCCCCCCCGAAGACCCCAAATCCCAACCCGAAATCGGAACCCTGCTACAGTAGAGGCGTAACGCCTGAGAGGATTCAATGAAGGGCGAGCAATTACACCTTACGTTGGGAACGGGCAAATCGCATGAGTTCGCCATTCGCGGAGAGCTTCACCTTGGGCCCAATCCGAAGTTTGGGAGCCTTTGCGACCTCAATCGACCGCCTAAGCTCGTAGATGCGCCGTTTGAACGAGCCATCACTGCCGGGAAAAACAGCTACGTGTATGACGCTCACACTTACCACACCAAAGTTCCCCCACAGGGAATCAGTTCACTTATTGAGCACTACACTAGACCAAACGACGTTGTCCTAGATCCGTTTTGTGGGTCAGGCATGACAGGGGTGGCAGCTACCAGCCTTGGGCGGCGGGCTTTGCTATCGGACTTGTCTCCGGCCGCCGTATTCATTTCATACAATTTAAATACACCCATCGACCAAGACATCTACCTGGATGCCATTCGCGCCATCCTGAATGATTGTCAAGTGGTTGAGGAAAATCTCTACTCAACTCACTGTCGTACTTGTAATAAAGTAGTCCCGATGCTCTACATGGTCTGGAGTTTTGGACTGCTCTGTAACGGTTGCGGTAAAGAGTTTGTGCTCTGGAACGTCGCACGCAGCGAACGCCCTAACCTGCGGGAGAGCAAGATTCTGGCAGAATTCGACTGTCCACATTGCGGTGAGCACATTAAGAAACGTGGACTCGAGCGGACAAAACGATATCCCGTAAGCGTTGGATATCGTTGCTGTCAATCTGGGCTTAAGGAGAGCACGGCACCACCGGACGAATTCGACCTCCGCCTTATTGACGAGCTAGACAAACCGTCTCCGGCTGAACACTGGTACCCCACGGATCAATTCCCCGACGGGGTGAACACAAGACAGCCAATTGCGGCTGGTATTACGTCGGTCGATAAGGCGTATACGCCTCGGGCGCTCCGTGCGATGTCACTTCTGTGGGGTTTGGCATCCGCTTGGCCGGAAGAGAAGATCAGACAAAAATTGCTGTTCACAGTGACATCTCTTTATCAAAGAGTGACCGTTTTCTCCGAATTTCGGTTTTGGGGAGGGAGCGGGAACACAGCAAACTATAATGTTCCCGCGATAATGAACGAACAAAATGTTTTCACAACTTTCGAGCGAAAAGCTAAGACGATCAGTTGGTACTTTAGAGAGGCCGCAACAAAGCCAAGACAGATCGAGGTCAGCACACAATCTGCAACCTGCCTCAGTCAACTACATGACAAGTCCGTCGACTATGTTTTTACCGATCCACCATTCGGAGCAAATATCAACTACTCCGAAATGAACTTTCTCTGGGAAAGCTGGCTTCGGATCAAGACGGATAATCGCCAAGAAGCCATTGTCAATAAGGTTCAGGGAAAGAGCTACGATGACTATCAGGCTCTCCTTATTGGAGCTTTTCTCGAAATTCGACGCGTCTTGAAAGACGAATCGTGGTTAACCGTAGTATTCCATAATTCGTCGGAGGAGGCGTGGTCAGCTATACAAACTAGCCTTTATGGTGCCGGCTTTAGAATTGTCGGCACTCAAACCTTCGATAAGCAACATGGAACATTCAAGATGTTTGTGTCAGGTAACGCTGTGGGATATGATCTCGTCCTTCATTGTCGAAAAGCTGAATATGGTATTGATCATTCCGTCTCGCTCGATTCGAGAGAAGATGCTTATAAGTTTCTTGAACGGACAATGCAAGGGAATGAGGAGACTTTTAGAATTAAGTATCTTCATGTAACTAGAGAGGATGAGTTTGACTACAGACGACTTTATGCAAATTGGTTAAGGGATGCTCTTCCCAGAACACAAGTTTCGCTGAGTTTCGAGAATTTCAAAAAAATTGTAGACGAACGAACTACAAAACATTTATTGACTAGAATTGCGTAATGAAAGGAAAGAGTATGACGCTGCCTGCGTTTACGGAAGAGGAGCGTAAGCAGGTTCATACGCTACTTGCCATAAGAGTCGCGCATATGATGGGGCGAAAGCTGGAAGAAGGCGACTGGGCAGAGATTTACTGTCGGGCAAAGGGCATTCCACTCCAAGGATGGAGCAATTTAGACATCGACGTGACATACGAATCCCTTGGGGTCGAACACAAGATGATTCGGTACAGCTCGAAGGGAGAC
This sequence comes from uncultured Acidobacteriaceae bacterium, assembly GCA_963834805.1. GTDB lineage: Bacteria > Acidobacteriota > Terriglobia > Terriglobales > Acidobacteriaceae > Edaphobacter. The sequence goes on along the minus strand of CAWIDB010000006.1, from coordinate 1,902,980 downwards.
ATCTCTGAAGCTTGCGGGACCAGTATCATGCATCCGTCCGCTACTCGTGCATTCCGTGTTCCGCCTATAAGCACACCTGCCAATGATGCCATGCGCGACGTTCTAAGACAGTATGGACAGTTAATTAAGGCACGAACCAAGAAGGTCCAGGAGCAATCCGGTTCAAGCGACGAGCCGGATATGCGAACTGGATGGCTGCTGTGGCAGGAATCTCTGCGTCAATTTCTCTATTTTGAAGAAAAGATGGTATGCCCAAATCCGCGAAACTTCGAGGCAAAGTGGGTTAAGCGTGTAAGTAAGTCTGGATCACGAAAGCCAAGCACGAATCTATGGATATATGACCGCAAAACCGGCGCAAAGCGATATTCGGTTACTACGGAGGCAGGAGCCAAGATTCAGCCGTATTTCGATGTCCCTCCGCTGACTGATTCCAACGTTTTTATCTTCACGGTCATAGGCGAGGTCTTGGATGCTGGATTTGTACGGGTATGGCTTACTGATGCCACAGCTCGGGAACTAAAACGCCTAATAGGTTCCTTGGATCCGGAGACATTGAGTAGGGCTGTCATAGAAGCCTCACAGAAGGTAGCCAAGGGCGACATCGTCGAAGAAGCGCAAAAGGAAACTGCGCATCCCTTCTCTATCACAGCAGACGCCTATGAGGCACTTGAGGGCGCGTTCGCCGGAGTTAGCGACGAGCACCGCTTCCAACTCTTGGCCGAACAGATACGCGGGGAAGGTGCAATGAGTTTGCTGGACACATAGGTGGGCATTCGCACGATGCCAGCACCCCCACATCTCGCCTTTTCGGTGGCCGTTCAAACCCTGCCCTCGACCTCGCTGCCCGCTGAGTCCAGAATCGGATATGGCCCGCGTTTATGCGGGCCATATCCGCCGTCATGTCTTGCTTAAGGGCACGGCTTCAGCCGTGCCGCAACAAGCCACGCGCAAAGCGCGCTTCCGCACTGCCCTGAGCGTAGTCGAAGGGCCGGAGCGTAGTCCGCAGGGCGCAGCGACCCTATTTCGCTCTCGCCCCTAACTGACAACCTGCACCCTTCAACTAACAACCGTCTTCCCCCCGCCGCCCCTGCAAATCCTTCAGCATCCGCTCCCGCAGCAATCGGTTCGCCCGCGCGTGAAACCCACGACCATCCTTCTTCAGCCATGCGAGCACATCTGCATCAAGCCACACCCTCATCGTCTTCTTCGCCGGTACCGAACTTTCCTTGGCCTTGACCTTTTGAGTCGCATTCATCGCCCCATCTTATTCCGTATGCTGCTTCGGATCGCCTGTCTTGCTTAAAGAGGCACGGCTTCAGCCGTGCCAAAATGGAACCGCGCCGTCTCACAAAACCTTGTCAAGCCCCTCGACACCCCAAAAACACCGTAACCTACTCATTCCAAACCGCAAATCTCCTGAAAATAGTTGGCATACTAGTTATGCTCCAACCCGTATCATTAAAGTAGGAGAAAATATGTCTCGAAACCAACACTGGCGCGTACTGGCCTTAATCACCAGGGGTCATGCCATGCAATGCATCGATTGCAGAGGCGGCGCACAGGCCCAGACCAGACCAGACTTAGTCCAGACTTAACCAACCTGTTTCGAAGACTTTAGGACTTTTTAGGGGGGTATACCCCCACACACGGAAAAGCCGCCCCACTTGGAGGCGGCTCTGCCGGATCGGAGGAACCTTATCCCTTTTCCACCGCCACCTTCGTATCCGTCTTTTCGCGGATGTCGGTGTACTCCGCCGTATAGGGAGTCTTACCGAAGATGGTCCAGAAGTAGTTGATCGTGTAGCGCCACGCGATACGCAGCGTCCCTTCCTTCTTCAGCCGCCGCGCCGACGAGTACATCTTCAGGTCGAAGGTGAACTTCGCCTCGCCCACCTCGTTCATCCGTCGCGCAATGTCGGTGTCTTCGCCGTAGAACGAGATCGCCGTGTTGAAGCCGCCGATCTGCTCCAGCGCCGTTCGTCGCAGCACAAAATTGCCGCCCTGCACCATCGATCCCGCGCGCAGGATATACCGGTTCAGCACGTAAACCAGGAATGCAATCAGGTAGAAGATATGCACGCTGAAACGCTGGCTGGGCGACATGTCGTAGTAGATGAACGGCCCGCTCAGCGACACCAGTTTCGGCTCGGCGGCAAACTCCTTCAGCACCGTCTGCACCCAGCCCGCAGTCAGCCGCGAATCCGAATCCACATTGGCGATCAACTCGCCCGTGCTTGCCGCAAAGCCCGCCTGCCGCGCAAACGTCAGCCCCTTTTGCGGCTCGTCCACCACGCGCACGCCTGGATAGCCCAGCGCAACTTCGCGCGTGCGGTCGCTGCTCGCGTTATTGACCACGATGATCTCAACCGAATCGCCCAGCTCGTTGGTCTGCGCCAGCACAGAATCCAGACACGCCGGGAGATACGCCTCTTCGTTATACGCCGGTATCACAAAGCTCAGCCGCATACACTCACGCTAGCCCCCGAATGTTACAGGACGGCGACAATCCCGCCCGCGAACCCGCGCGGATACCTTCGGCTTCTGGCCGCGCAACTCTACGGCGCCGCCGGCGGATCGTCCGGCATCACCGCGCCCGCCTTGACCCACTGCTCGATGGTGGCAATGTCGGCGTCGCTCAGCTTGGGGGCCTTGGAGGGCATCGGCATCGGATCGTTGGCCGGGCCCTCGTGCCGGATCAGCTTCACCAGCAGGCTGTTCGCCGGATCGCCGGGAACGATCACCACGCCGTCGCGTCCGCCCTTCATGGTGGACGCCTTAGTGGCAAGGCTCAGCCCGCCCTTGCGGTTCATGTCCAGGTGGCATTTGCCGCAGTTCGTCACGATGATCGGTCTCACCTTCTCCGTATAGAACGCAGGCTTGCTGGCCGCGTCCTGCGCCGACACCGTTCTCAACCCCGAACCGGCCAGAAACGCGCCAACCAGCGTTACCGCCGCCATCACACCAACACCCGCAAGAACTCTCCGCATCCATCCTCCTCGATACTTGTTATCGCAAATTTGAAAACCCTGGCCTGAAGACAATCTTGCCCACGACTATTAACCGATCGGTACACAGAACCTGTCTGGTCACTTACTGCAAGTTTACGTTCCAAGTAGGGTAGAAGTTGCTCTGGTGCCTCCGCACCTCCGAAATTTTAATGATGCGCACAAAAGCCCATGTGGCTCTACTGTCCGCTCTGGTCTGCCTGCAACTCTGCGCAGTGCCGCTGCTGGCCAGGCCGACGCGATCGCTGGCCCGCCACAGCGAAGGCCGGCTGATCGTCGCCCAGCCAACGCAGCGTCTCACCCGCGAACGGGCCGCTCGCAGGCGTGCAAACGCGCGTCTGGGCGCGCATGGCCGGTCCCATGCCGACGCACATGCAAGCGCGAGCGAGCAGCATATCGCAGTCAATCTTTCGCGCTATGCCGGCCCAACCGCGCCGCACAGTAGTGCCACGCACCACGCGCACACGTCTCTCGCCTCCAATCCGGAGACAGACCGCGTTCATGCCTGGATGCTCGTCCACGAAGAGCAGCAGCGCTCGCTGGCCGCGCAGACCGCGGGCAGCACGGCATCGGGCAACGAGCCGGTCGAGGATGACTCCGCCACGCTTATCAATGTCGGCGGCGTACTACGCCCCTTGAACGAAGTGCATCCGTTGCCTTCCATCGAAGAAGAGGCTGCGACGCCCGTCATTCTGCCTGCGCTGCGCGTCTCGGCACTCTACGACAGCCACGGCCACCTCATGGTTCCACAGCCGCTGTACGGCTCGCGCGAGAACCTGCTCCACCAAAACGAGATGGCGAACCGCGAAGGCCTGGGCCGTGTGCGTGATGACGCCGACCTGCTCGACCTGCGCCGTCAGCATAAGCTTGTCGCCCTGCCGCAGAGCGAGGCCCTGCGCGTCGACGACCGTCTGCCGGAGGACCGGCGCTTCTCGCGTCCCTGGACCGCGGCCTTCCTCGCCGCCCTCGCTCGCGACCATTACTCCAGCTTCCACCTGCCGCTACAGGTCAACTCCGCCGTGCGCACCGTCGAGTTCCAGCAGCGCCTGGAACGCAGCAACGCCAACGCCGCGCCCCCCACCGGCGAAACTGCATCGCCACACCTTACGGGCGAGGCCGTAGACATCGCCAAGCATGGCCTCTCCATCACCGAGATCGCATGGATGCGCGCCTACCTCCAACCGCTCATCGAACAGGGTAAGATCGACGTCGAAGAGGAGTTCCAGCAGGCCTGCTTCCACATCAGCGTCTACAAGAGCTACGCCCCGGATACAACCTCCAGCGTTACCCTCGCCACCGCCCGCTAGGCAGTTGATTCGTATATCCGCTGCACGGAATCAAAGGCCATAGGTCCGCTCTATACCAGCATGGGCCGAAGGCCCAGGAATGTTCCAATACAGCATAGAGGACTGAACGCCCTGCCTAAACTTCAACGAACTTCCAGGTCAGTTGGTTTGAGCACAATTCACGCAGATTCCAGCATGGTCTCCGTACCCATCACAGTCGGCGCAGCAATCCCACTCTCTTCCACGTATTCGAACAGCGGGTAGCCTGCCTGCTTCCATCCGTCGAAACCGCCGCGCAGCGGACGCACGCGTGTGATGCCGAGCCGATGCAACTGCAGCGCGACTTTGGCGCTGGTCTCCTCCGATGGGCAGGTGCAGTACAGAATGATGTCGCGGTCGCGCGGGATTTGTTCCGCGTGGCGAGCAACCTCGCTGGGCCCGATGCGCACCGCGCCGGGCAGCACGCGCGGGTCGGGCAGGTAATCCAGCGGATGACGCAGATCGACGATGTAGGGCTGCAGGGTCCCACCGAGAGCCGCCTCGTCCAGCATCGCCTTCAGCTCGCCGGGCTCCAGTCGCAGTTCGCGGACCTGGGCCAGGAAACGGCGCTGCTTCACCACTCGCCACAGAATGAAGCCGGCAACCAGCAGAACGAATACGACCGCGGCAAAGTGGCTGAGAAACGCGAAGAGTCCCTGGCTGCGTAGGGCCACATCCCCGAAGAACCGCCCGGCTAAGAGAAACGAGAGCGACCAGATCAGCGTGCCCAACAGGTCAAAGAGGAGGAACCGCGGATAGCTCATGCCCGTTTGCCCGGCAATTGGCGCGGCAACCGTCGACAGCCCGGGGACAAACTTTGCGAACAGCAGGGTAACCGGCCCGCGCCGCGCTAAGTAGCCCTCCGTCCTAGCTACGCATGCCGTGGCTTCGAGCGACATCTTGCACAACAGATGAACCACGCGGCTGCCGAAGTTCCACCCCAGAGCGAACCACGCCGAGTCGGAGATCAGGCAGGCTGCGAGCACCGCCAGCACCGCAGAACCGGCGTTCACGCGATGTGCGGCGCTCAGCGTTCCGGTAGCAAGCAGCAGCGGGACGCTGGGCGCCGGGAGGCCAAGCTGCTCCACCAGCACCCATAAAAAGAGAATCGCATAGGCATGGCCGACGAAGAATCCAATCGCGATCGGCATGGGGGCAACTCCTATTCGCTCCAATGGCTGCAGGTTTATAGATGAGTTCAGACTGCGTATGGATGCTGCAATGGTCCATAGTCCGACGCAATCACGGATACACGGCAGCTTCAGCGACATCCGTGGGATGCAAACCCACAAATCGCCTGCTTCACCCACGTTTAAGGTTGGTGGGCCTATACTTGGGGTCGGTCAATGCAGTGCCTTCCAGTTCCGTCGCAGTGCTGGCCTTGCCGCAAAGTTCATAGAACCACCAGGAGACACACCTTATGTCACGCAAACTGTTCATACTCACCGCCCTCGCCGTTCTGCTTCCACTCTCCGCAGTTGCGTACGCACAGACCGGCCCCTATAAGGTCCTTCAGACCGTCAAGGTCGGTGGCGATGGCGGTATGGACTACGTCACCGCCGATTCCGCCAATCGCACCCTTTACGTCGCGCGCTCCGGCGCTGCCGGCCACATCGGCGTCTTCAACCTCGACACCTTCGCCCAGGTCGGCGACATCCCCAACACCAGCGCGCACGGTGCGGTTGTCGACGACGTCACCGGTCACGGCTTCGCCACGTCCAGGGCCATCACCATGTTCGACGCCAAGACCTTCGCCATCATCAAGACGATCCCGGTCCAGGGCAATCCCGACGGCTACCTCAACGATTGGGTGAACCACCGCTTCTACGATCTATCCCACGCCCAGCCCAACATCACCGTCATCGACGATAAGGACGGCTCCATCCTCACCACCATCGACATCGGCGGCGCGCCCGAGGAGGGCCAATTCGACGGAAAGAACCGCATCTACGTAGACATCGAAGACAAGGCCGCTATTGCCGTCATCGATGCCTCCACCATGAAGATGATCGGCAAGTATGACCTCTCCAGCAAGAGCAGCGGTTGCGCAGGACTCGCGTTGGACACCAAGAACAACATCCTCTTCGCCGCCTGCCGAGACCACAACGACATGGTCATCCTCTCCGCCACCGACGGTAAGATCCTAGCCGATCTGCCCATCGGCGTCGGCTGCGACGGGGCCACCTTCAACCCCGACACCATGGAGGCTTTCAGCTCCCAGGGTGACGGCACTCTCACCGTCATCAAGGAGAACTCGCCCACCAGCTTCGTGGTCGAGCAGAATGTTGCCACGCCGGTCCGCGCCAAGACCATTACCCTCGACACTAAAACCGGACATCTGCTTCTCATCACCGCCGAATACGGCCCACCGCCGGCTCCTGCTGCACCCGCTGCTGCACCGGCAGCACCGGCACCCGGAGCAGCCCCGGCCCAGGGCGGTCGTGGCGGGTTCGGCGGTCCGGGCGGGTTCGGCGGGCGCGGGCGTGGTGGACCCATGGTTCCCGGCTCGTTCGAAATCGTCGTCGTTGGCAAATAGCCACGGCTAAATCGAGTCCCCTACCCTTTCGTGTCCATGCGTAAGGGTGGGGGATCTCTGTGTATGCGAACCACACTTCTAACCTGCGACCGGCTACCAACAACCCCTCCACCAGCTACTATCGATCTATATGCCCGATCTCGCGGACCTTAGCACCGAAGCGCGCAACCCGCGCACCACGCATATCGATGAGCTCTCTACGCTGGAGATGCTCACCCTTATCCATCGGGAGGACGCGGCTGTCGCCACCGCGGTCGAGAGTCAGTTGCCCGTCATCGCCCGCGCCGTCGACGCCATCGCCGGGCGTATTTCGAAGGGAGGTCGACTCTTTTATATTGGCGCGGGAACCAGCGGCCGCCTCGGCGTACTCGACGCATCCGAGTGCCCGCCAACATTCTCCGTTCCACCCACGTTGATCCAGGGCCTGATCGCAGGAGGCGACGCTGCCCTGCGCAACTCCTCCGAACACTGCGAAGACCTGCCTCAGGAGGGAAAGCGCGACCTTGAAACCGCCGGCTTCGCCACCCCAGACACCCTGGTCGGAATCGCCGCCAGCGGACGCACCCCCTACGTCATTGGCGCTCTGATCCACGCCCAGTCGATCGGCGCGCTCGCCATCAGCCTCTCCTGCGTCGCCGACTCGGCCGTCACCCGCTACTCCGACATTGCCATCACGCCGGTCACCGGCCCCGAGGTCATCACCGGCTCCACGCGCTTGAAGGCTGGAACCGCCACCAAGCTGATTCTCAACATGATCTCCACCGGGGTCATGGTCCGCACCGGGGCCGTCTACGGCAACCTCATGGTCAACGTCAAACCCAGCAACGACAAGCTCATCGACCGCGCCCAGCGTATCCTGATGGCCGCCACTGGTTGCGACCGCCCCACCGCCGCGCGTCTCCTCATCGAAGCAGGCTCGGTCAAGACCGCAATTGCCATGCATCAACTATCGCTCTCCCGCTCCGCCGCAGAAGCCCGCCTCGCCGCCACCAACGGAAGCCTCGCTAAAGCCCTTGCCCCCTGAGCCCTAAAATATCTCGAAGTTCACCTCGACGTTCAGATACACAGCGACCGGCTTGCCGTTCTCCGACGCAGGCTTGAAGCGGTACTTCGTCACCGCATCCACCGCACTCTTGTTCATCCCGTCCGCCGCCTTGCGCCAGGCCTTCTTGAACGTCGGATCAGGCTTCCCATCTGGCCCGATCCCCAGTCCGTGGATCACATGCACGTTCTGCGGCACACCGTGTTCGTCCACGATCAGGCCGACAGTTACAACGCCCTGCATTTTGGCCTTCTTCGCCTCCTTCGTGAACTCCGGCTCCGGCTGGTAGATCGGGACCGGCCCCTTCACATCCCCGCCAATTTGCTTCACCGGACCGGCCAAGCTGGGGTTGTCAGAACCTGACCAAGTCCCTGTGCCAATACCGTTCCCCATCGAGTTTCTCATCAACGGTGAGTTGGGATCGCCAAAAACACGTGGCTGCGCCTGTGCCGTCCCCTGCGCTAGCGAATCGGCAAGGCTGAAGTTGACGGTTATGCCAGCCTCCACCTCCGTCGGCTGGCCATTCAGCAGATATGGTTTGTACGTCCACTGGCTCACCGCATCACACGCCGCTTCCACCAGCATCCCGTTGCCGGTGACCACATCAAGATTCTTCACTGTCCCCGTCTTGGAGATGATGGCTAGCAGCACCACTGGCCCCTGCACATGCGCCGCCTTGGCATTTTCCGGATACACCGGGTCGACTTTCGAGAGCAACATCCCCGCCGCCGTGCCAGCCGAGATTCGCACCGGATTGCCCGGAACAGGCGGCAGAGATGGCACAAGCCTGTGTGTAGGTGGCGGAGGCGGTTCGGGTACAGCGCCCTGAGACCCTCCGCTCTGCACTTGCGTCTGCGCCGGGATATCGGCTAACTGGAACTTCACCTCGACGTTCAGATACACCGCCACCGGCTTGCCATTTTCCATCGCAGGCTTGAACACGTACTTCTTCACCGCCTCAACTGCCTTCTCGTCCAGCCCGTCGCCAAGCCCGCGCAACAGCTTCACATGCTGCGGCAACCCGTGCTCATCCACCACCAGGCCGACCGTGACAACGCCCTCCACCTTGTCCCTTCGCGCCAACTCCGTGTACCCCGGCCACGGCTCGGAGATTATCCTCGGTGCCGTGACGTCCCCGCCAAACTGCTTCACTCCGGCGGCCGCCTCATCGGCGGGCGGGGCCGGGCCCACTACGGGGGCCACACTGGGCAATGAATAGATCGCCCCAATCGTCTTCACCCCGACCGAGTAGCCATGGTCCCAAGATGGATCGAACTTCCATTGCTTCACCGCATCGATGGTGCTTTGACGCAACTCCTGCGGCCCGCTGATGACCTGAATGTCCTCAACCGTCCCGGTGTTGGTGATGGTGACCTTCAGCGCGACCACACCCTGTATCCCGGCGGCCTTTGCCTCCGGAGGGTATACCGGAAAAGACCATGAGATCATCCCGTACCCCGGGCCGAGGTCGTGCGCCGGTCCATCCAGCATAGCCGTCACGGCTCGATCAAAAGACTTGGGTGGAGATTGAGGTGGGGATGCGGGGGCCTCCGGAGCTTCTGCCTGTGCCATCATCACCGGCGCCTTCAGTCGGAACTCGCGCACCACCGGCGCCGCAATCAGCGCATTCAACGGGCTCGCCGCTTCCAGTTCCATCGGCGACGCCGTACGCACCGCATGGCTCAGCGCGTTGACCTCCGCCCGCGCCGCCGTTACTACATACGCCCCGGCCACAGCCAGCAGGACTGTCAGCACCGCATAGGCCGCAAGTTGCGAGACTGCCGCATCTTCTTTGCATCCCAGCAACCGTCGAATCCGCATCGTCAGCACTCCGCCATTCGCTCCCAGCACAAACTCCGGCAGCGCAGCACGCCGTTCCTCCAGCACCGATAGCGCCCTTGCATAGGCCAGCCGGTCGCCACCCACCGCAACCGCCATCTCGTCGCAGCAGCACTCGCGTTCGCGCCGCACCTGCCTGGATACCCACCACACCGCGGGATGGTAGAACAGCAGCGTCTCAATCACCGATTGCAACACGCTCACCAGGTAGTCGTGCCGCCGGATGTGCGCCAGCTCGTGCGCCAGGATCGCCTCAATCTGCATCGTCGAAAGCCCGCTGAGGCAGCTTGCCGGAATCAGCACCACAGGCCGCAACCAGCCAATCACCGTCGGCACCTGCACCAGCGCGGAGTGCATCAGTCGCACCGCGGATGTCACGTCAAGCCGCCGCCTAATTTCATCAAACGCCTGCTGCAGTTCAGCCGGTACAGCCGTAGTTGCAATCGATCGCATTCTCCGCGCAACCATCAACCCCACGTTCAGCCGCACCACAAACAGGACCACCCCGGCCAGCCACGCCAGAATGATCCATGGCAGCGCGTGGTCCAGCGCTGCGGCAATCCGCTCCGGCCAGGGCGCGCTCGTCTCCACCGCGCTTACCTGCAGCACCATCCCCGCATCCAGCACCGCCGCAGGACCATCCATCGCGGTCTGCGGCGGGTGATCGGCCGATGCCAGGTGCGCAAACGTCGCCAGGGGCAGCACGATCATCATCCCAAGAGCAAGGCAGGCAGCCGCATAGCGCAGCCGCGGACTCCGCCCGTCCAGCACCTGCAGCACGCTCCACAGCACCAGCGCCACCCCGGTCCCCTGCCAGCACAGGTGAAGCAGCGTCCAGCCCAGCGCATGCACCAGCGGTAGAGCGGATATCTGCATCAGCGTCGTCATCGCGACCCCCTCTCATACTCGTCCAGCATCCTGCGAATCTCCGCCAGGTCCTTCGCCGATACCTTCTGCGACGACAGCGCGCCCAGCACCAGGTTCTTCGCCGAGCCATCGAAGGCGCGCTGCATCAGGCTCCTCGTCAACTGCCGCTGCGTCTGCTCCTTCGCAATGCGCGCCTCGTACACATGCGACCGGTACTGCTCGCTACGCGTCAGCAGGCCCTTCTCCGCCATCACCTGCATCTGTTTCAGAATCGTCGTGTACCCGGTGTCCTTGTTGCTCGCTGTATGCACGTCGCGCACCGTGCTCGGTCCCAGCGCCCAAAGTATGTTGAGAATCTCTAGCTCAGCTTCCGTGGGAAGCTGCATCGTATCGCGGGTTGAACCTCGTCTTTTCATCATGCAGACACCTTAGTACGATATATATCGTATGTCAACGACTATTTTCGTACACTTGTCATCCCCGACAGGGATATGCTTCTAGGCTTCGGATTATTCTCGCTTGTCCCCGCCCAGCGGCTTGCGCGCGAAGTAATACAGACTAAACGCGAGCAGCGCGAACATGACCACGCTCACCCAGTCGTGGTACAGCGGATTTCGATCGCTGAAGCTGAAGAGTTGCCAGTGGCCGCCATGCTGCTCGGAGAGTCCCTCCAGCAGCCGTGCGCAGACGCCCAGCAGGCCGACGATTCCACCGGCTGCGATCAGCCCGGAAGCATAGAGGCTGCCCGGCGAAATCTCGCTCTCGCTGTCCAAAGCGGGGTTCACGCTGGTGGGCACGGGGAGCCCAGTCTCCGGATCATCAACCTCTGGATTGGCGGCCATGCGAGTGCGTTCCGCATGCCGGACCATCGCGCGGTCGACCATCCAGCGCATCACGCCGCCAACGAAGATGGCCAGTGTTGTCGCGATACTCAGGTAGGCGCCGACCGCGAAGGTGAGCGAACGCACACCCAGCAGCTCGACCACGATCACCAGGGCCACGCCCAACAGCACAAGCGTCCAGGGCAGCTTGCGAGAGAGGATGCCGTTGATCACGGTCGCCATCAGACGTCCCTGCGGCGCGGCGGCCCGTTCGCTGCCGATCCCCTGGATCCATTGCACCTCGATCTGCCCGCTGGCCGGATTGTAGAGGTACTTGCCGTCCTCCAAGGTATTCGAGCCAATGGCGTTGAGCAGGACGTACCGCCGCGTTCCAGTGAGTTGTTCTGTTGCGTGGCTGTCCGCATTATGCAAGGTGAGGGAGACACTGTCGCGAGTGAAGAATCCGTTGTTCTGCACGCCGTCCGGGAGCTGCGCGAGTGAGAGGGCGATCGGCTTCGGCATGCGCTGGAACTGCTCATACGCGCGGTTCATTGCGTTCAGCGTCGCCCCGATGGAGAAGATGCAGACCATGACGCCGAAGATCAGCGCGAGTTGCTGCTTCCATGGGGTCGCGCCGATCAGGTAGCCAGTCTTCAGGTCCTGGCTGGTATCGCCCGCGTTCGATGCCGCGATGCAGACGACGCCGCCGATCGTAATGGCGAGCGCGCCAAACGCCGGCGCGGTCCAGCCCTTCACAAGAAAGATGGCAGAGGTGGCCATCAGCGTCGCGATGGTCATGCCCGAGACGGGAGACGCCGACGAGCCTACGATGCCGACGATGCGCGCCGAGACGGTCACAAACAGGAAGCCGAAGACCACAATCAACAGTGCCGCCGCCAGATTGGCCAGTGGGCCGACGTACGCGCCGGGAACGGGCTTGAACTGGAGGAAAAGGAACATCAGAACGATCAGCACGGCGCTGCCGCCGAAGACGACGATGGGAGGCATGTCGTGCTCGGTGCGAATTGGCCGCGCTGCCGCCAGCTTTGCCCCACTCTTCTTCAGGGTCTGCGTCAGTGCACTCACAATTGTGGGAAGAGTCCGGATCAGGGTGATCAGTCCGGAAGCAGCGACCGCACCCGCGCCCATCGGGCGAACGTAGGTGCGCCACAGATCGGGGGGAGACATCTCAGTCACCGGCACGGTCCCAGGATAGAGGGGCCCGGAGAAGTGAGAGCCGAAGAAGTAGATCGACGGCATCAATACAAGCCACGAGAAGACGCCGCCGGCAAACATGATGGCAGCAACGCGCGCTCCGATGATATAGCCGACACCAAGGTACTCCGAGGTACAGTCCGCGCGAATGGAAGCTCCCTTGAGCAAATGCTGCGTGCCGCCCAGGTCTGGGTCATACTTCGGAGTGTCGGGCCACAGGCGGAAGAGGCCGTCATTTTGGAAGAGGGTGTAGACGCCTCCCAGTCCAAGGCCAAGAAACACGCGCGAGGCAAAGCTGCCGCCGCGTTCGCCCGCCATCAACACGTCGGCGCAGGCGGTGCCCTCGGGATAAATCAGAGCGCCGTGCTCCTCGACAATCAGTTGTCGCCGCAGCGGGATCATGAACAGCACACCCAGCCATCCGCCAAACAGCGCGAGTGCAAAGATCCGGCTCGCCTCCAGATCGAAGCCGAGGAAAATCAGCGCGGGCAGGGTAAAGATGACGCCCGATGCGATCGACTGGCCTGCGTTTCCCGTGGTCTGCACAATGTTGTTTTCCAGAATGCTGGCGCGGCCGAAGGCGCGCAGGATCGAGATCGACAGCACCGAGATCGGTATGCTCGCGGCCACCGTCAACCCAGCGCGCAGCCCGACATACACCGTCACCGCGCCAAAGAGAACACCGAAGATCGCGCCCAGAATAAGCGCGCGTACGGTCAACTCCGGGCGTGATTCGGTTGCGGGTACGAAAGGCTTGAAATCTGGTTTGATGGGTGCTGCTGCGGCCATGTGCTTGCAATCTCCGGGGTGTATGCGCTGTTCTGAACTTCGCTGGAAGTGTATCTACGGCAGAGACATTAGAATAACGCAGCCTTTCAAGGCGGGCTGCGGCAGCCCTTGGTGCTGGCGAATCGAGTCATATGGATTTATACTCTGACCATCGGCGCGGCCCAAGCGGCCTGGAGCGCCGTGCAGGCGAGGTGCATCTTCAGCGAATGCCTGAATGAGAGTACGCTCCACGTTTCTCCCGGCGCGCCGCCAGGCTTAAGCGCCGGACCGGACGACGGTCGCGCAGGAATGCGTTTGCTGCACGGGTTGGCTGCTCGCGCAAACGCAGCGTTTCGCTCTGTCTTGGACGATCTGGTGACAACAGCGTTCCCCTCGGACTGTCGCATCTGCGACCGTCCTCTGCCGCGCTCCACAATCCTTCCCATCTGCGATCGCTGCCGGTCTTCGGTCCAACCGCAGGCGATGGCAATGTGCGACCGCTGCGGCGAAGCTCTCGACATCGATATGGAGAGCGCCCGTCTGACTGGACAACTCCCGGACGAAGGAGTGCTCTGCTCCGAGTGCCGCGCCGATCCGCCCATGTTCGAGCGCGCCGTCGCGCACGCCGTCTACCAAGGTGAGTTGCGCGAGATGATCCACCTGCTGAAGTATGAGCGGATGGCCCTTGTCGCCAACCTGCTGGGCGGAATGCTCGCCCAGTGCATTCTAAAACTTGAAGCCGATGCTGCGCGGGAGCTGACCGTAGTCGCCGTGCCGCTGTTCCCGGCCAAACAGCGCCAGCGCGGCTACAACCAATCCGCGTTGCTGGCGGACGCGGCCATCGCCGAGCTGCGCCAAAGCCATCCCCAATGGGGGATGCGGCCGCAACACACCCTGATGGAGCGGCGCCGCGACACCAGAAGCCAGTTCGAGCTTAACCCCGTCAGCCGCAGAATCAATATCCGCGGCGCATTCCGAGTGAACCCGAACGCTATCGCCCCGGGCAGCGAGGTGCTGCTGGTGGATGACATCTACACCACAGGCGCTACCGCTCGCGAGTGTTCGCGCGTTCTGCGCCGGGCCGGGGCAAGCAAGGTTTGGGTCGCCACGCTGGCCCGCGCACAGACTCCGCAGGTGGCCCTGTGGGATGACGCCAGGCTGCACTCTCCGCTGGGATTCGGGTAGAGGCATCGCGAAAGGGCAAGCTGGTTCAGCGGTATTGAGGGTTGAACGGAGTCAACGAAGCGGATTCGGAATAGGATCGGAAGCGGAGGGTTTGAGCAATGCAAGCGTCCCCCAGTTCGTCGAAGGCGCGCAAGCAACGGGCGAGTGGAAGCCGGCACGCGAGTGGTCACAGCTCTCCGCGACTGACCACGGAGCTGGATGTGCGCATCGGCGTCTTTCGCCAGCCGGCAATGCAAACCCCTGTGCTGGTGCTGAACGCGTCCTACGAGCCAATCAACATCTGCGGTGCGCGGCGTGCTCTGGTGCTGGTTCTAAAGGGAGTTGCGCGCACCGAGGAGGAGCAGGGCACGGTGCTGCACGCGGCGTGCATGAATGTGGCCATGCCCAGCGTGATCCGGCTGCTGGAGTACCGCAGAATTCCCCACCAGACACGCGCTCTCTCACGCAAGAACATCCTGCTGCGCGACCGCAACTCCTGCCAGTACTGCGGCATCGTTCTGACCGCGGGCGAACTGACGCTGGATCATGTGGTGCCGCGCTCGCGTGGAGGGCTATCGACCTGGGAGAACCTGGTTGCCTGCTGCCACGAGTGCAATCGGCGCAAAGGCAATCAACTGCTGCACGAGTTGACCAACATGAGACTACTGCGCCAGCCGCAGCCGTTCACCCTGCATACATCGCGCCACATCATGCGCATGATCGGATCGGCCGACCCAAGCTGGCGGCGCTATCTCTACTTTGAATCCGAGCAGGAACTTCAGTTCGTCGCGTGAGACGCGCCTCCGCTCACTTCATTTTGCCGGCGCGGCTGGGGCCGGCGGTTGGCCGCTGTTCGGTTGTTGCGGCTGATCTCCAGTGTCCCTGTCATTGGTGATGTCCTGACCGTTGAATATGATGCGGCTGGTGGCGCGGAAACGCTTGTAGTCGGTGTAGCGCACGGTTGAGCGGATGTGAACGTCCTCGCTCAGCGCGCCGTTCTGCGCGGCAAAGTGCAGGATGCCCTCGGCCTTGGTGTAGGTGGGAAACCAGTATTTTCCGTCGACCTGTTCGTAGTAGGTGGTAAAGGGCGGCTGCAGGTCTTCGTGGCCGGGGCGCGTGTCCTGGGGAACCGTCTTGCCGTTGATCAGGACGATCTGCATGTCCTGTTGATCGACCCAGACCCTGCCCTGAAAGTAGTGGTGGTTCTTCTCGATGACCTTCGGGCCGGCGTCGAAGACGTAGGTATCGATCTCGTCCACCTTCTGGCGGCCAATGTACTTTACGTCGTACTGGGGCAGGTCGTCCGTGGTCAGGATGAAGGGCAGTCGGTGCTCGATCTCGTCGAAGTCGGCGGGTGACATCATAATGCGCTGGAGGGTGTTCTGCGGAGCGAAGACGACGCGCTCGTCGCGCTTGCCCTCCGGCGAGAAGGTGATGTCGGTGACCTGCTGGTACTCGCCATCGACCTTGCCGGTGTCGTCATCGAGGGTGTCCACCTTGACCGACTGGGTGAAGGTGTAGTCGTTGCGCGCCTGGGCGAACTCACTCTCGCGCGCGGCAAACTTCTGAATGATCTGGTCGGTGGTGAGGCCGGTGGGCGGCGTGGGGTCGAGCTTGCCGAAGCCATTTTGGGCGTAGGCAAACGACACCGCTAGAGCGAGGGCAAGCAGGGCGGCGGGCGCTTTGGCAAGCAGTTTCATCGATGCGGAGCTCCGTCCTATGATTGTGGGCAAACCACTCCTTCCCAATGTTAGACGCTGAAAGTTCGATTTGATAATCCTCTGCCGGAATTCCGGGCCTCGGAGGGGGCTGTGAGCCGGGATTCTTGCGGCAAGACAGCGCCGGTTGGATGTAGACTGGCGCGATGAAGATTCTTGGGCTGAAGACGGTGTTGCTGGGTGCGGTTTGGGCCGGATTGTGCGCGGTTGGGGCAGCAAATGGACAGGCTACGGGGCCAGTCGCGGCCAAGCGTCCGATCACCTTTGCCGACCTGATGGCGATGAAGCGGGTCAGCGATCCGCAGATCTCGCCGAGTGGCAAATGGGTGATGTTCTCCGTGATGGATGTCTCGCTGGAGAAGAACACCAAAGTGAACCATCTGTGGGTGGTGCCGATCTCCGGTGGCGCGGAGCGGCAGATTACGAGCGGCGATGGTGAGACGTTTGGGCGCTTCTCGCCAGACGGCAAGTGGGTGAGCTATACGGCAAAGGACCAGATTTATGTGGCTCCGTGGGATGAGGCGGCGGGGAAGGTGGGTGAGGCGAAGCAGTTGACCAATGTAAGCGGCGGCGGAGCGGATGGGGCGATCTGGTCGCCGGACTCCAAGCGCCTGATGTTTACGGCGGATGTCTATCCGGAGTGCTCGGACAAGCCGGCGTGGGCGGAGGAGAATGCCTGCGACAAGGCGAAGGATGATGCGGCGGCGGCGAGTCCAGTGAAGGCGCAGGTTTGGGATGCGCTGCTGTACCGGCACTGGGACCAGTACACGGGCCAGAAGCGGAGCCACATCATGGTGGTGGATGTGGATGGGAAGAATACGCGCGACCTGACTCCGGCGAGCGCGGTGGGGGATGCGGAGACGCCGACGTGGTTCCTGGGCGCGCCGCTGCAGTATGCGTGGGCGCCGGACTCGAAGGAGATCGCGTATGTGACGAACCTCGATCCGGTTCCGGCGGCTTCGACGAATAACGATGTCTTTACTTTGAGATTGGACGAGCCGGGGGCGAAGGCGGTGAAGGTATCGACCAGCCTGGGGAGCGATGATGAGCCGGAGTACTCGCCGGATGGGAAGTGGCTGGCGTTCCGGTCGCAGAAACAGGCGGGGTTTGAGTCGGATAGGTTCAGACTGATGGTGATGCAGCGAGTCAGCGGGTCAGCAAGTCAGCAAGTAGGCGGTCGGGAGTGGGGACAGCCGAAAGAATTGATTTTGAAGGTTACGAGACCGGCAGGCGCAACCTATGACAACTGGATAGATGAATTTGCTTGGGTGCCGGACAGCGCCGCTATTGTGTTTGTCAGTGGTGAGGGCGGACGGGAGTCCGTTTTCAGCGTAAATGTTGTTGAGGGCTTCTTCGATAACTCAGGGCCCGTACGCTTCAGCGATGATGGAGAATACGGGGACATTCGGACCATGCAAACTCCCGGTCCCGGAGCGATGGCCCAGGTGGTTGTCGTGGCAACGAAGACCGAAGTCCGCTCTCCGAACGAGATCGTGTCGATTGATGCTGGGGCGCTGGGCCACACTGCCTATGACTACGCGTACGGCAGAGCCGTGGATGTACCAGAGATTACACCTGGAGGTGGGTCAAGCACGCAGTTGACACATCTGAACGACCCGCTACTCTCGCAGCTTGATCTGCCGAAGCTAGAGCCATTCTGGTTTGCGGGTGCGGAGGGGACGAAAGTTGAAGGGTTCCTGTTGAGGCCGCCGGGATTTGATGCGAAGAAGAAGTATCCCATGAAGTTTGTGATGCATGGCGGGCCGCAGACGGCGCTGGGAGATTCATGGAGCTATCGCTGGAACTGGGAGCTGCTGGCGGCGGATGGCTATGTGGTGGTGGGGATCAACCGGCGCGGGTCTACGGGGTATGGGCAGAAGTTTGTGGATGAGGTGAGCGGCGACTGGGGCGGGCGCGCGTACGAGGACCTGATGAAGGGGCTGGATTACGCGGAGGCGACGTTTCCATTTATAGACAAGACGCGGGAGTGCGCGCTGGGCGCGAGCTATGGCGGCTTCATGGCCGACTGGGTGCTGACCCATACCAACCGCTTCAAGTGCATTGTGACCCACGACGGCATGTTCGACCCGGTGAGCGCGTACGGATCGACCGAGGAGCTGTGGTTCAACGAGTGGGAGTTCAGAAGGCCGGAGGACTTCCCGAAGGGTTGGGACGGGTTCCCGCCGGATGCGAAGCAAACAACGGCGGGTCATGCAGCGGAGCCGTGGCGATACCAGAACCTGCAGGCGGAGCAGGACCCCTTCCGCAAGTGGTCGCCGATGCGGTTCATCGAGAACGCCAAGACACCGACGCTGGTGATCCATTCGCAGAAGGACTACCGGCTGGATGTGTCGCAGGGCTTCGAGCTTTATACAGCACTGCAGCGGCGGGGCGTGCCATCGAAGTTTCTCTACTTCCCCGACGAAGGACACTGGGTGCTGAAGCCGCAGAACTCGCAGCTCTGGTATGAGACAGTGGACGACTGGTGCGACCGCTGGACCAAGAGCGGCAAGTACGCGGAGAAGTAGGCGATGGCGTTCAAGCGGGCGAAGAAGCGGGAGCCGTTGAGCGAGGCCGGACTGTTCGAGTACGCGGTGCGCATGCTGGCGTCGCAGATGCGCACCGAGCGCGAGCTGCGCCGGCTGATGCAGCGGCGCGCCATGGAGGGCGACGAGGGCGAGCGCGCGATGGTCGCGGCGGTCGCCCGGCTGAAGGAGATGAATTACCTGAGCGACACGCGCTTTGCGGCGGAGTACACGCGGCTGCGCAAGGAGGGTGAGAAGTTCGGGCGGCGGCGGGTGCAGCAGGACCTGGCGGCCAAGGGTGTGGCATCGGAGACGGTGGGAGCGGCGGTGGGCGCAGCGTATGAGGGCGTGGACGAGGTGGCGCTGGCGCGGGAGTACATCGCGCGCAAGCGGATGAAGCAGCCCGCAGGCGAGAAGGCCCAGCAGGAGGCGGCGCGAGTGATGGGGCGGCTGCTGCGCGCGGGGTTTTCGGCGAGTGCGGTCTACAAGGTGCTGCACGAGTGGGGGGTTGCGGTGGAGGAGGTGGATGTCGTCGGCGATGAGGAGTAGCGGGGCGGGGCGGCGGGTGAACGCCGAGCGCGTGGTTGCGGTGGATTGGTCGGGCGACCGCAGCGCTGCGGGGCAGCGGCGGAAGATCTGGGCGGGGGTTTGGACGGCTGATCGTGGTGGGCCGGCTCTTGGTGGGCGCGTCACATTAGAGGCCGGGCGGACGCGGGCGGAGGTTGGCGAGTGGCTGATCGGGCTGGCGCGGGAGACACCGCGAATGGTGGTGGGGCTCGACTTCTGCTTCAGCTTTCCGGCGTGGTTTGTGCGCGGTGAGATGGGCTGCGCGGATGGGCCGGCCTTTTGGGAGTTGGTGGCTGGCGGCCTGAGCGAACAATGGCTCGCGCGGGGGAATCCAGATCGGCGCTTCTGGGGCAAGCATCCCAAGCCTGCGGAGTTCACCGGCGACGGACTGCACCGCATGCTGCGCGCCACCGACATCGACTGCAAGCTGGCAGCGCGGATTCCCGAGGCCGAGCGCGCGGAGAGAGTGCGGGGGATCGGGCCAAAGAGCGTCTTCCAGATCGGCGGGGCGGGCAGCGTGGGAACGGCGTCGCTGCGCGGGATGCCGGTGCTGAAACGGCTGCGCGAGGCGGGCTTCCGCGTGTGGCCCTTCGACCGGGCGAGGTTGCCGATGGTAGTGGAGATGTATACGCGGCTGAATACGGGGCCGGTGCGCAAGTCGAATGCGGCGGCGCGGGCGGAGTATCTGCGGAAGAAGCGTAGGGAGGACGCGGCCTATGCGGCTCTGCCGCGCGGCGTGATGGCGAAGGCGCGCGCCAGCGAGGACGCCTTCGACGCGCTGGTGAGCTGCATGGCGATGATGGCGCGGCGAGAGGAGTTTGCCCGGCTGGCGATGCCATTGGACCCGGAGTATAAGGTGGAGGGTTGGACCTGGGCGCCGGGCGTGGAGAGCAGCGAAGTGAAAGGATAAAGAGGATGAAACTGAATCTGATTACTCTGGCGATTGTGGGCGTGGCGATTTTTATTCTAGGGATGCATTTGCGTCACATGGAATGGACCGGGGTGAGGATTGCAGGCGCGGCGATTTCCGGCGTGTCGCTGGCGCTGCTGGTGGTGGCTCGATTGCAGTTGGGCGCTTCGTTCTCGATTCGAGCGAGGGCGAGGAAACTGGTGACGACGGGGCTGTACTCGCGGATTCGTAATCCGATTTATGTATTTGGGGAGCTTCTTATCGTTGGGTTGTCGATGCTGTTGGGAAACTGGTTGCTCCTGGTGGTCGGGGCGGCGCTGGTTCCAATGCAGATCGTACGGGCGCGGAAGGAGGCGCGGGTGCTGGCAAAGGCGTTTGGCGAGCACTACGAGCGGTACAAGGCGGGGACGTGGTTCTAGGGGAGATCAACTGCGTACTCTGCGGCTAGCTGGCGGTATTTCTCAGCAGTCGGTGGTTTCGCCGATATACTAACGCTATCTGTAACAATGAGATGATGGTTTCGGCATGAGTGAGGCGACGCATACGACGGTGAGTTTTTCGCAGCGGCTGCGGGCGCATCTGGCGATTGCGCGTCTGGACCACTCGATCAAGAACCTGTTTGTGCTGCCCGGAATTATTGTTCCGTTGAGCATCTATCCAAAACTGCTGACCTGGCGGCTGGTGGAGACGCTGGTGTGGGCGTTTGTGGCGATCACGCTGGTGGCGTGCAGCAACTATGTGCTCAACGAGGTTCTGGATGCTCCGTTCGACCGGCTGCATCCGGTCAAGAAGAACCGGCCGGTAGCGCTTGGGCTGATCAACATTCCTGCCGCTTACGCGCAGTGGATTCTGATGATGCTGGCGGGAGTGGCGATCGGCTGGACGATCTCGCGTCCGTTTGCGATTGCGGCACTGGCGCTGTGGGTGATGGGCTGCGTGTACAACATCCCCCCGCTGCGCACCAAGGACGTGCCGTATCTGGATGTGCTGACCGAGAGCGTGAACAATCCGCTGCGCATGCTGCTGGGGTGGTACGCGGTGGCGGCGTGGCTGGTGCCGCCGCTGAGCCTGCTGATGTGCTACTGGATGATCGGCTGCTACTTCATGGCGCTGAAGCGCTTCAGCGAGCTGCGAGAGCTGGGCGAGGGCGTCGTGGCGGGGGCTTACCGGGCGAGCTTCAAGCACTATACGCAGCAGTCGCTGCTGGTGAGCGTCGTCTTCTATGCGTCGACCGCGATGCTTTTCTTTGGAGCGTTCGTGATTCGCTACCGGATCGAACTGCTGCTGGCGTTTCCGCTGGTGGCGCTGGTGATGGCGATCTACTTCAAGCTCGCATTCAAAGAGCACAGCGCAGTGCAGAACCCCGAGAAGCTATATCGCGAGCCGGGGCTGATGCTGTGGTTTACCGCGACCGTGGTGGTAATGGTGCTGCTGCTCTTTGTGCGCCTGCCGTGGCTGGAGAATATTTTTATGCCAACGCTTCCGGTAGTGCAGCCGACCAGTATTGCAGCGCCGGTGTCACAGGTGGCGCCGATGAGGTTTGAGGTGCGCGGTGCGTGAACCCACGTCTCAAGGTCGAGACGTAGGGCATCCCATGGTGGCGGACGCGGCGATGGGTCCGGGAATTGCAAAGTGCAGCCTGGCGCGGGCGATGGCCGTGCTGTTTGTGCTGCTGACGGCGGCGCTGTCGCTGGCCTGGTCGCATAGCAAGCTGATGTCGCAGGATGAGATGTACGCGTTTCAGACCTACAGCGTGCGGTCGTTGGGCGAGTTGGTGCATGTGCAGCGGACGTGGCCCATCTCACTGGACCCGCTGCTCTATCCTCTGCTGTCGCATGGGGCGATGATTGCATTCCGGGCAGGTGCGTTTGCGCTGCGCTTGCCTGCTCTGCTGGGTTTTCTGCTGATGCAGGTCTGCCTGTTTTTTTTCGTGCGGAACCTTGCGGGAGAGCGGGCCGGAGTGGTGGCAGCCGCGTTTCCGGCGTTGACGGCGACGCTCTATTACTCGGCCGAGGGACGGCCGTATGGGTTGATGCTGGGGCTGTATGCGCTGGCTCTGTGGTGCTGGCAGGTGGCGGCTAAACCCACGTCTCAGAATCGAGACATGGGGCACCCGAATTCTCGGGGGTGGGCACTGCTGGGGCTGGCTGCAGCGATTGCGGCGACGATCAATGCGCACTACTTCGGTATACTTCTGCTGGTCCCGGTCTGCGCGGCCGAGGGGTTTCGCAGCTTGCAGCGGCGGCGGATCGACTGGCCGATGTGCATGGCGCTTTTTGTAGGGATGGCGGGGTTCGCGGCGACGTGGCCGTTTTTGCAGGCGGCGGGCGAGTTCAGCAAGAACTACTACAACGCGGGATCGGTGGGGTTGCACGACATTACGCTGGCCTATCGGTCGCTCTTTGTGGACTACACGCAGATGAGCATGATCGCGCAGCATCTGTGGATGGTTTTTCTGGTGGCGTTTGCGGCGGCGCTGGTGTGGGGCTGCGCGCGCGCGATGCGTGGTGGGTGCGAGGTTCGGATTCCGGCGGCGGAGTGGGTGCTGCTGCTTGTGCTGGCCGCACTTCCCTTCTGCGGCTACGTACTGGCTCGGTTTGTCACCCACTCCATTGAAGTGCGCTACGTATTGGGCGCAATGGTTGCAATCAGTGCAATGCTCGCTGTAGCCATCGGCCCGTGGCTACGGCGCGATGGGGTCTTTGCGGCGGTGATGGTCGCACTGGGCGTGGCGATTGTGGGCGCGGGCGCGGCGCGGATTCATGAGGAGCAGCACAAATCGGCAGTGAGACTGGCGTCGCTGGTGCTGCCCGCGGAGGTGAAGGCGGCGCTGGAGGGGAATCCGGATGGGCGGCTCTACATCCAGGACATGGGCGCGTTCGAGGAGGACCGCTATTACGAGCCGGATGCGGATGTGCGCGCGCGCATGACGCTGGTCTACTCGCGCGCCGAGGAGTTGCGCTGGAACCGGCACGACACCATGGCGCTGACTGCGATGCACATCGCGCGCTTCACGGGGCTGCCGGTGGCGCCGTACGAGGCGCTGCGCTCGCAGCCGGGAGAGCACCTGTTTGTTCTCTATCACACGGGATGGGACTGGACGGATGGGGCGTTTGCGGCGGACGGCGCGCGCGTGCGCCCGGTGGGCCATGCGATGGCGGGAGACGTGGCGGCGGTGGGATTTCGGTAGGCGCCGCGCCTTCCGCTGATAGACTTAAAGTCTATGGAATACAGGTCTGGAAGCCAGATTCGCGAAGATTATCTGCGGTTTTTTGAGAGTAAGGGACACCGGCGCGTTCACTCGTCGAGCCTTGTGCCGGCCAACGACCCCACGCTGCTCTTTACCAACGCGGGGATGAACCAGTTCAAGGACGTCTTTCTGGGCGCGGAGCGGCGCGAGTACACGCGCGCCACCACCAGCCAGAAGTGCGTGCGCGCCGGCGGAAAGCACAACGATCTGGAAAACGTCGGCTTCACGCGCCGCCACCATACCTTCTTCGAGATGCTGGGCAACTTTTCCTTTGGGGATTATTTCAAGAAGGACGCGATTGCCTATGCGTGGGAGCTGCTGACCTCGCCGCAGTGGTTCGGCCTCGATCCGGCAAAGCTCTACATCACCATCTTCAAAGGTGAGAAGGGCGTGCCTCGCGACGAAGAGGCATACAACCTGTGGCTCGGCCAGGGAGTGCCCGCGGAACGAATCTTCGAGTTTGGGATGAAGGACAACTTCTGGCAGATGGGCGATACCGGGCCGTGCGGGCCGTGCTCGGAGATCTTTTACGACTTTGGCGTGGAGGCAAGCGAGACCGGCGAGGACAAGCCATTCGGCGAAGACGAGCAGAGATATGTCGAGATTTGGAACCTGGTCTTCATGCAGTTCGACCGCGCCAGCGATGGGACTCTGACGCCGCTGCCCAAGCCTTCGATCGATACAGGCATGGGCCTGGAGCGTTTGGCTTGCGTGTTACAAGGGAAGATTTCGAACTTTGATACAGATTTGTTTACGACTCTGATCCTAAGAGCTGCCGATCTTTCTGGGAAACATGCAGTCGATTTGTCGTCGCCGAGCCTACGGATCATTGCGGACCACGCGCGCGCGGCCACGTTTCTGATCAGCGATGGCGTGGTCCCGGCGAACGAAGGACGTGGTTACGTGCTGCGCAAGATTCTGCGCCGCGGGATCTGGCATGGGAGGCTGCTTGGGCAAGAAAAGCCATTTATGCACCAGATGGTCTTCGCAGTACGCGATGAGATGCAGGTGGCTTATCCAGAGCTGAAGGAGAGTGCGGAGCGCGTGGCAAAAGTAGTGCTGGCAGAAGAGCAACAGTTTGCACGGGTCGTTGAGGTCGGCGCAGTCCAGTATTCAAGGGTGATGGACGAGCAAGTCCGCTTATACCAGGAGGCGTATTTCGTAGAGCACGGTGGATTGCCAACAAGGAGTCTGAAGTCGCTTGAGGACTTCAGGAGATACGGCGATCCAGATGCACCCTCAATTGTTATTCCCGGCAAGGAAGCGTTTCGAGTTTTTGAAACATTCGGATTGCCCCTCGATTTCATGGTAGATGCAGCTCGGGATCGTGGCATGCGGATCAACTTGGAGGGTTTTGAGAAGGCGAAGGAGGAGGAGCAGGCGCGGGCGCGGGCGAGTTGGAAGGGCGGGTCGCAGAAGACGGCCTCGCCGGTGTATCGCGAGCTGGCAAAGACGGAGTTTGCGGGCTACAGCGCGCTGCGCGTGGATGGCGCGCGGGTGCTGGCGCTGGTGAAGGACGGCGTGGGCGTGGCGGAGTTGAAGCCCGGAGACGTGGGCGAGGTGGTGCTGGACGCGACCAGTTTCTATGCCGACTCCGGCGGGCAGGTGGGCGATGTGGGCTGGCTGATGGGCGCGGGCCACGCAACCGTGGTCGCCGATGTCAGCGGCGCGTCGAAGCCGGTGCAGGGCGTGTGGGCGCATCGCGTGGTGGCGCGCGAGCGGATCGCGGTGGGTGACACGGTGGACACGGTTGTCGATGGCGAGGTGCGCGCGGCGGTGACGCGCAATCATACGGGGACGCATCTGCTGCACGCGGCTCTGCGCGAGGTTCTGGGACGGCATGTGAAGCAGGCGGGTAGCCTGGTAGATCGCGCGCGGCTGCGCTTCGACTTCTCGCACTTCGCGGGCGTGGCCGACGAGGAGCTGGCGCAGATCGAAGAGATTGTGAACCGGCAGGTGCTGGCCAACACGCCGGTGGAGACGCTGGTGGATGTTCCCATCGACGTGGCTGTGCAGGAGCTGGGCGCCATGGCACTGTTCGGTGAGAAGTATGGCGACAAGGTTCGCGTGGTTAAGATTGGCGATTTTTCGACAGAGCTGTGCGGTGGCACGCACACGCGTGCGACTGGCGAGATCGGGCTGGTAAAGCTGGTGGGTGAAGGCTCGGTGTCGAGCGGCGTGCGGCGCGTGGAAGCAGTGAGCGGGATGGGGGCGCTGGGCGAGTTCCAGCGGGACTTCGATGTGGCGAAGGTCGTGGGGCAGATCGTCGGCGGCGCGGAGACACAGGCCCCGGCGGACGCGTTGCGCGCGCGAATCGCAACGCAGGAAGAAGAGATGAAGAAGCTGCGGCGCGAGCTGGACGCGGCGCGGATGAAGTCTGCCTCTGCGGCGGCTGGTGAGGCGAGTGCGGTCGAGGTGAAGGGCGTCAAGCTGCTGGTGCAGCGCGTCGATGGGCTGGAACGTGGACCGATGCGCGATCTGGTCGACCAGATGCGGAGCAAGCTGGGCTCGGGCGTGGTGGTGCTGGGCGCGGCATCGGAGGACGGCAAGGTTGCGCTGATTGTTGGCGTGACCAAGGACCTGACCGGCAAGGTCCACGCAGGAAAGATTGTGGGCGCGCTTGCGGCGCTAGTTGGCGGCAAGGGCGGCGGACGGCCCGATCTGGCGGAGGCGGGCGGAAGCGATGCGGCTGCGCTCGACGGCGCGCTGGCCAAGGCGGCCGAGGTTGTGGGGGGATTGATCGCGTAGGGCGGTTGGCCCAGCTCCCACTCATGCGATGAGACCGCATGAATGGGACACACAATTTAGTGGCGACCTGAGGCTGGGGGGTATCGCGGGGTGTACCGGGTGGTTTTTGCGTGGGGCTGTGGCGCGGCGCGACTTAAACTGAATGAGAGATGTCTCACGCGAAACAGTTGCGGTGGGTGCGGTGTGCGTGGTGCATGGTCGCGCTGAGCTGTGTTGCGGCAACGTGCTGCAATGCGGCGCGGATACGGACGACTACAACCCCCACGGCCAGGGCGCATGCGGGGAAGAAGAGCGTGCCGCTGACTCCATGGGAGCAGGCGGAACAAGGGCGCGATGCCGTCGAGGCGATTCCGCAGCAGAGCCGTACGCAGCAGGATTACTCGCATGCGATGGACGCGTATCGCGCCATCTATCATGCCAATCCGGCGGACGTTCATGCTCCGGCGGCGGTGAATGCGGTGGCCGAACTGCTGGCCGAACAGGGACGCGACCTGCACGACGAGAAGAGCCTGCACGCAGCGGTGGGACAGTATGAATTTTTGCGGACGCAGTATCCAGCGTCTTCACTGGGGGTGCAGGCGCTGCTGGCTCAGGGGCAGATCGAGCAGAACGATCTGCAGGATTCGGCGGCTGCGCGCGAGCGGTACAAGCTGCTGCTGAAGGAGCACCCTAAGAGCGAGCAGGCAGAGGAAGCGCGCGCTGGACTGGCATCACTGGATCGGGGAACTGGGAACAGAAAACAGGGAACAGTCAAGACGGGACAGGCGACCGCGGCGGCAGATAGCGTCTCCGTAGCGGAACAATCAACTCGTCCAACCACACCGGCTAAGCAGGTAACAACCCCAGTTCGCGATACGACAGCGATGAATGGGAGACCTGCTGCTGTGCGGTCGACAAAGAGTGGGGTTTCGTCGCTGCCGGTTACAGCGCAGACAGTGGGAACAGCCGCTGCCACCATTCCAACCCCTCCGGCAAAGTCGGCCGTGACGCCTGTTCGCAATCAGACTGCGCCGAACGTGGCACCCGCGAGCGGCAAGGCGCAGAGCGGGAAGCCGGCGCTGGTGACGGGGATTCGCCACTGGTCGACGGCAACGTATACGCGGGTGGCGATCGACTTGGGCGACAGCGTGACCTATGAGGCGGCGCGCGTGCCGAACCCGGACCGCATCTACTTCGACCTGCATGGGACGCGGCTGTCGCCGGAGCTGGTGGGCAAAAGTTTCGCTGTGACTGACGACGGATTTCTAAAGCGGGTGCGCGCGGCGCAGTACTCGGACGATGTGACTCGCGTGGTTCTGGATGTGAACGATGTGACGGAATACTCCGCGTTCCTGCTGCCGAACCCATACCGGCTGATCATCGACATCCATGGGGGAAAAGGGACTGGTGACAACCAACAGGGGGCCGTGAACGGCGCTCAGGGAGCGAAGAACAACGAGACTGCTCCCGTTTCCGAGGCTCCCGCTCCACAAGCCGCGGTTACCGTGAAGCCGACGGTGGCGCGGCCGGTTCCCAACAGCGTGGCGACGAAAAGCGCGAACACGACCAGCGAGGTAGCGGACCTGAGCGAGTTACCGGGCAGAGTGGAGGCGACCAGCAAGCCGACCTCGAAGCCAATCTCGGCTGTAGTCAACCCAGATTCAGGGTTCGGAGTTGAAGATGTAAGCGGCGCTGCGGCAGGCACGAATATTGTGGATGGGTCATTGGCCGATGCGGGTTCGGCTGCTTCGGCCAGTCCAATCAAGAAGACGCGGCGGAGCAAGGCGAAGGCAGCGGATGCTTCGTCTTCCGTGGCGGATGCGACGCCGGCGCGGGCAGCGGTGCCGACGGCCGACGGCCAGACCTCGCTGGTGCGCGCGCTGGGGCTGAAGATCGGGCGCATCGTCATCGACCCCGGGCACGGCGGGCACGACTCCGGAACGCTGGGAGCGGACGGGATCGAAGAGAAGGACGTGGTGCTGGACGTGGCGCTGCGCCTGGGCAAGCTGCTGCACGACCGGCTGGGCGCGGAGATCATCTACACACGCTCCGACGATACGTTTGTTCCGCTGGAGACGCGCACGGCGATCGCCAACAAGGCGCAGGCGGACTTGTTCCTTTCGATCCACGCCAACTCGTCGCCGGATGCGAGTGCGCGCGGAGTGGAGACCTACTACCTGAACTTCACCTCCGACCCAACGGCGCTGGATGTGGCTGCGCGCGAAAACGCCGTGAGCGACCAGTCGATCCACCAGTTGAGCGACCTGGTGAAGAAGATCGCGCTGAAGGACAAGATCGCCGAGAGCCGCGAGTTTGCCGGCGACGTGGAGGACTCGCTCTACGCGGGGTTGCAGAAGGGCAATGCCGGGCTGAAGGACCGCGGAGTGAAGAAGGCGCCGTTTGTGGTGCTGATTGGCGCGAACATGCCATCGATCCTGGCCGAGATCTCGTTTGTGACCAATCCCAGGGATGCGGAGCAGTTGCGCGATCCGGATTACCGCGAACGCGTGGCGGATAGCCTCTATAAGGGCATTGCGCGCTACGAGAGCGGACTGAGCGGCGCTCACGTGGCGACGGAGCGGGCTTCACTGGGGCAATAGACAACGACGGAGAAGTGGTGGCCCGGGGCAGAGTCCAACTGCCGACCTTCGCGTTAGGAGTGCGCTTCGCGCTTTGCAACCCACTTCGACGGATTGCAGGCTGATGCGGATCATACCCCTATAAACATTGGTGTTGAAGCTGCTTTCTAGGTTTGGAAAGAGTTGCAATAAGCTGCATGAAAATCTGGCCGTGGTGTACCAAAGGTGTACCAATTGGCGTATCCTGAAGCGGAGAGTTCGGAGGTGGATATGGCTGCCAGCGCCACAGCAAAGACGATCGGCCCAATGCTCGCTCATGAAGATTTCCCCGGCCTGTACGAACGGAACGGCTACTGGTACGCCCGCTATAAGGTGAAAGGCGTTGGCGTAAAGAAGTCTTTTGGCCCCAACAAGGCGGGCATGAAGAAGGCTATTGCTCATTTGGCCACGATTCAGAAGATCAGGGATGATCGGGAAGGGTATATCCCCAAGACCGCCAAAGAGAAACCTCAGACGGCCAACGATCTGAGAGCCACTCCGGTCATCACTGGTTCCGTCACAGTCGGCGAGTTGTCTGATGACCTGTTGCGTCATATCCAGCGCAATCCGAAAGAGTACAAGGACCAAAGGAACCCGGTTTACCGCATCGGCCTAATCAAGCAGGAGTTCGGAGATCGTATAGCTGCATCCATCAGGCCACCCGAACTCGCAGATTGGCTGGACTCGGTAAAGAACGACAAGACGGGTAGGCCCTTGGCTCCGGCTTCTCGCAATCGCCTTAAGGTGACCCTTTCCTCCATGTACCGCTATGGCAAGGAACGGGACAAGATTCAAGTGAATCCTGCTCGTGATGTGAAACAGAAGAAGATAGGCAACGGCGTGATTCGCTTTCTACGCGACGAGGAAGAAGAGAAAATCCGCAAGGTTTTGCAGAATGCGGTGGACGCTTGCCCAACTTTGAACAAGCAGATGCGGAAGCGGCTGGAGCATCGCATCCATGAACTCACTATCTCACTTGGGACTGGTATGCGGAAGGGGGAGCAGTACGGTCTTCAAAGGCCAGACGTGGATCTTGAGCGTCGCCGCATCTCGGTCCGTGAGACAAAAAACGGTGAAGTCCGCCATATACCTATGAATGACGATGTCTATGGGGCATTCAAGGCGCTTCTTGCCATGCACTTGTCGCGGAAGAATCGCGCTGAAGACATGCCTAATCAGTCTCCTTCGGATTCCATATTTGGGATCGGCGATAACAAGAAGTGGTGGATTGAAACGCTCAGAAAGGCAAAGGTGAAGAACTACCGCTGGCACGACAACAGGCACACATTTTGTTCCCGTCTAGCGCAGGCGGGTGTCCCGCTTAAGACGATCCAGGAACTCGCCGGTCACAAGACGATCCAGATGACTGCGCGTTACGCTCACATGGATCAGAGGCATTTAGAGAACGCTGTATCGTTCTTGAACAGCAATAGAGCAGCTTAGCCCGCAACGCCCTCGCCGTCATTGGGTGGGTTCATACGCAATGGCTCTATAGTGAAACGAATCGTGCTATCCACTTCAGCTCACAATTCGTTCGGGGTGATCGCACCGGGCGTATTTGCGCAGTTCTGCGACGGGGATCAGAACCCGTCCGCCTATCCGTCTTGTAGGCAAACGTTTCGAGGCAACAAGGTAGTCCAGCCCGCGTTGGCTGATCGATAGAAGTTGCGCGGCTTCTTCACGGCTCACCAGTATCTTGTCCTCGGGCGCGAGGGTCACCCGCTGGGGTGGCTTTCTACGGCCTGGTTCGAAGACAAGGCCATCCGATTCCTGTGTAGAAGACTGCAATCTACCTCTAGTGAATTCAACGACATTCTTTCCTGCCATGGCCCGGTTCCCCTTTGATGTTCTGACTGCTCACTACAGACCCGGCCCGCGTTCGACCGCCTTCATCCGTCGCCTGGCACTTCACAGGCCTAATCTAAACCCCATGCTGATCTCAGGCTCTTGATGCAGAGCCGGCACACTCTTTGCCGGTATCTTCGGAATACTCTGTTCCGGCTTATAGGCGCTCTGGTGCGAAACATCATGCCCTAATGCCTGTGGCAACTTTTTCCGGTTGTCCGTAAATATCTGCGCGTCGAATTGGCCACGCGAGATAGAGACATATGCCATGCGGCTGTTGAGCAGATCCTTTGCCGCAAGCTCCGTGTCTACATTGACTAACACACGCTCCGCCGTCTGGCCTTGACTTGAATAGCTGGTTACGGCGTACCCATGATCGACATGCGGATGTTGTTGCGGATTGAATTCGACTTTGCGCTCATCATCTAACCGCAGCCGCATCGTGCCATCCCGCCCGATGCTTTCGACTGTCCCCAAGTCGCGATTGGCAATCTTCAGTTCCAGGCTGGGCGCGGTGAACTGGATGCGATCTCCGACCGAGAAACTCTTCTCCTGCTCTCGGTAGACCGAAACTCCAATCTGGCGGCGCGGGTCATAGGTCGTCTGTTCCCCGTTCCCTCGCACCACCGTCAAAGTGTTCGCCTGAGCGTTCGCAGCAAGGACGCGGGAGTACTCGCCTTTCTCGATGCCGGTCTCCTTCGATGTG
The DNA here is from genome assembly GCA_963834805.1 of uncultured Acidobacteriaceae bacterium. Lineage (GTDB taxonomy): Bacteria > Acidobacteriota > Terriglobia > Terriglobales > Acidobacteriaceae > Edaphobacter. The sequence continues at coordinate 1,871,532 of CAWIDB010000006.1, read as the reverse complement.
CGCGAGTACCGCAAGATGTCATCGACCTTGTACTGCTGTGCCCAACTGCGATCCGCGCCCGTCATCTCCTGGCGCGGAACAAGCGTCCGCACAGAATGGTCCTGCCTGTTCACAAGTCCACGCGATTGCAGCTCGGCATGTATCCGCAAATTGATCTCACTACGGGAACGGTTGTCGGGCGAAACGACAAGTGTGCCGTTGGGAGACTTGGCGTACTCCCGCGCAATGGCAGCAATACGCTCATCATGTCCTTTCACTTGATGCACTCGGCCTTGCTGGTCAAGGCTTTCGACGGCGGCTCCAACCTGGCCACGTGCCAACTGTTCCACGACCTGCTTCAACTCTGGATCGCGCTGCCGAACTATGTCATTCAACGTGGCCGTCCGCATCCCTGCCTCTTGCAATTGCGCGAACGGACGGCCTGCTTCGACGGCCTCGTGCTGGCGGCTATCCCCTACCAAGAGCACCCGATCATTCCGATGGAGACGTTCGATGAACTCGTGCATCTGGCGAGTTGAGGCGAGCGACGATTCGTCGACCACATACAAACGCTTCTGCCCAGTGTCCAATTGCGCTCCTTTGGCAAGATGACGCTGAAGAGTCGAGGTCTCCATGCCTGCCTCAGCAAGCTTGTGAGCCGCGCGAGATGTCGGCGCGAATCCTTCCACCTTGTAGCCCTGGGCTTCAGCGCCTGCTCGGACCACGGATAGCGTCGTTGTCTTGCCTGCGCCTGCGACACCATCCAGGCCGACGATCTTCTCACGACTCAGGAATATTTCATCGACCGCTTGTCGTTGCGAACGATTCAACTCAGGGTGGCGATCTTCTGTCCAGATTCTCAGCTGTGGCGACACCAGCATTGGATCGTCGTAGCCGCGCTGATTGCCGCGCTGCATGTGACCGACGATCTCCCGCTCCATCCGCATCATCTCGGCAGTCGTATACAGCGGCGCTGCACGGCCATCTGCTCTCGCAATCGCCCGAAACTCTCCACGCGCGACACGCTGCTCGAACTCCTGTCGAACCTCGCTGTAAGAAGCCTGCCCCATGCTTCGGTCTAACGCCGCTTGCAGGATTGCGCGCTCGTCCTGAACAGCAGAGCGTTCAAAGACGTGATTGCGTGAATACGTCACCGAGTGTTGCGCCGTCTTCTCCGGCTGCACTTGATGTTGCTGTTCGCGTGCCTTTGCAACAACACGATCTGCCTGATGGCCGAACCTCGCTGCGAGTTCACGGTGCTGCTTCAACACTTCGTCGGGCGAATGAAGCTCCTTGCTATCGCGGGTGCGATGAGCGGCAACCTGCGCCGCGCCCGCACCCTCTCTACCAATCTCTTGCAGGTGCTCTCTGATCTGCACACGGCGCGGGCTCGATGCCTCCAAATACTCCTGCGAATATCCCTTGATCTCAGGCTGCCCATGCCTACCGCGTTCGATCTCGTAGCCGAGGCCCTGTAGCTTCAGCGCAAGCTCGGACCGGTATACCGTCGTCGCATACTGTTGCGACTGGAATAAGCTGCGCTCTTGCAATGCGCGCGTCTGCCCATTCTCCCGTTCGGTCACATTGAAGACCACAGCGTGAGTGTGAAGCTGTGGTGCAGCATAGCCGTCTACGGGACGCGCGGTGTCATGCTCGAAGGTAGCGGCAACGAACTTGCCGGTTGTCTCTGGCGCATGGACATTACCAATGCGAGCCTGTGTGTACCGCTCCAACTCCTGCAATGCCACGCGAACACTCTCGCGATGCGCTTCGCGTACGCGATCATCGCCACCCACAAGGGCTGTTAGTGAAACAGACTTGGGTGCAGAGAACGTCGCATCCCATCCTGCACGGTGTTCTGAACTGGTGATCTGCTTGCCATACTGATTCTCGTAGGTCCTGGCGGGCTGGTGTTTGACGAGCTGCGCGTCGTTCGCTGGATGTCGTCCTTCACTCAATCGAGCAAACTCTTCAGCCCCTACGTTGCCATGCAAGCCCCACTCCTTGGCGAGACTCCCCTGCCACTCGCTATGCCCCTGCTGATCTCGGCTCCAGTAGTTCTGCCGTTCCGACGTGAACTCGCGCACATGATACGTTCGCGCTTGTCCAGCAGATAGCGATTTAGAGATAGTCAACATACCTTGGCCCGTGCGACAGCGGATAGTTACTGTCTTGATTCCCATCGTAGCCGAGATTTGTGGATAAGTGGGTCGTTATTGCAAACTATTTTTTCTGCTCATGATCGCTAAAACCCCTATGGATATTGGTTCTTTCTATCTCATATAAAGCTATTAGTGGAGTAATAGACCAGTGACTTGAGTGGCAGTTACTCGACCAACGGAATAGTTATAGCTAATTTAATCGAGGCTTGACACGCTGCTTGAGAGCAGTCTCAAAGAACACCATTCGTCACGAGTTCCAACTGGTGTATTCCATGCTCAATGCGGGACGTTTCAGCTTCTCAAATAGCTGCTCGTCAAGCTGCCCTTTGAGGCGAGTTGAACGGAGATTAGCGGGAAGGCTATCTATGCTGTTTGAAGTTGAGTAAAGAGATGCGAAGTTGGCGGGCAATCTGACGGGCTTGACTCCGCTACATAAGAAGTCGTACTACTACTCAATCCATTTCGATTCGTCCCACGGTTCTAACGGCGACCGTGCCGCATCCGATGCCGAGAATCCAGGGAAGATAGTCCGTCGCCGGGACAGTAGCTTTGCAGAGTTCGAAGCGAGTGGAGTGGCAAGTCCCTGTGCAGTAGAAACCCGGTCTTGAACTTCCTTCAATACTGGTCGAGAACTTCCACGAAGACTCTCTGGATTCGAGGACTTGTTGAGACTGGATCGGCGGCGATTACAGCATGAAGGTTGCCCATATGATCAGGATTTTTCTCTCATCAATCCAATGGGCAAATCGCGACCGAATTTGAGCGACAATCCCGTCTCGATTGTCGGACCAATCGTCTCCATAATCCGATAACCATTTTGGCTCCGAAACCTCTCGTCGAAGTTGTGTCCATTCTTCTCCAATCTCGTCCCTCATCATGAACGCCAGATACGCAACGACTACCCAGGTCGCAACACCATAAAGCAACGGTTCATTCATCAGTTGACGAAACGTCTTGCCACCATAGAAATCTTCGCGAAGGAGCCTTTCGAAATCGGTGGAATCCATGCTCTCTGCGGGCGTCCTCTCTATACCCGTCCATCCTTGTTCAAGAGCCGCAGACGAAAGTGCCAAAGGGAAATCATTCTGGCTTCCCTCGGTGACATCGAAGGCGAACAGCCAATGTCTTTTCGGCCCGGAGCCGTCTCCATGAGCCATCGGATTTGAGTCAGACCATTGGGCTGATTTGCAGTCTCGGAGCTGTGCCAATATGCCGCCAGATAGTACCGCTGAAGTGGCGGAAGCTCCCACTGAAACCATGCCCAGAAGCCGGGCAATGGCAGGCATGGAAGGAGGGCCGCGATCAACGCGATCCGCCAAGGAAATGCAAACCGAATGCGGGAGAGCTTTCATTACGGCTTGTCCGTGGGTTTGGGACTGTTCCGGCGACGCCTTTCGCCCAGTAATCTTCGCCCTCTGTTCCTTAACAGATCCGAATCGGCTGACTTATTTCGTAAGTCTTCGGTGGTCAGCGGCCCTTCGACGCCCTAGCGAACAGATTCAACATCAAGGAGCGCATCCCCATCATTTCAGCGAGCAGTATTTGGTCGGTCTGTTCGTCGTAATGGATACCACGGGCCTGCGCCAAAGCTGCTCGCGCAGCCACTCCCCGACCTTCTTACCGGCGATGACAGCCGCCGCTTCCACCTCACCGAATTCAGCTTCGGTCAGGCGAGTAGGAATCGACCTTCCCCTGGCAGTTTCGTTGCCAGACGAACCAGAGGTAGGTTGAATGATTGTTTGCGTCTTGTCGATAGAGGAGGCCATTAGGTATACCGTGCCGCAATGCGCGTACTTCAACTTTGGATGCGGTCGCACGTTCCACCGGTATCCACTCGCTGTGAGACGCTTTCCGTCGTGCTAATCCTGATAATCTGGGCCGTTTACAAATGGAAACGCTCAGAAAGCGGCTTTATTGAAAACAAAGGAGTTCCCGCATGTAAACAAATAGGTCTTCGCAGTTCACGATGGGGATGGCGTGTCGGGCTTACACCCGCTGCGCGGCAGCGTCGAGGTCCTTGCGTTAGAAAATCCACCTTGGACGGAAGAGGATGGTACACCAACCGTCCACGTGGCACTTCGATGAGCAAAGCTGAAGCGACTACAAGGGCAGGCAACCAGGCCACCGCGACCCACGACCACCAGTTCCAGGGACGCTGTGTTGAACGTGACCTCGATTGCAGTTCAACGATTCCAAGCTGGGCTTATCAGTTTTTCGTGTCCTCGATTGATTCGCTGCTCCAGCTCCGCGATGGCGGCGACCGCCTCGTCCACGCTAGGGACCGGACCGAACACCATGCCGGACATCGCTTCATAGTCGCGCCGGAGATCGGCAAGCATCCCATCGTGCGGAGTTAGGGCAAAGCTGCCGGGGATGGCAGAAGCAAGGTCAAAATTTCTGGGCCGGTTCAAGACATCCGCGCGTGTCGAACGCAGTCCTCAGCCATGTCCATTTCTCCGCTTGCCTTTCGGCCTATCTCCGAAGCCAGGAGCCGGTAGACATCGTAGTAGTAGCGCGAGACGCGCTGCCCGCCTCACTTCAACTCGGCTCGGCCTTCCCACCACCGGCGCAGGCCATGCAGGATAACAATCTTGTCCCAAAAAGTGCGTCTGGGATCAACAGTCGTCACGTTGCCGACTGCTAAATAGAGGTTAGGAAGACCATCCGCGATGTACGGCGTTACGACCACGGGAGCATGAGGATCGAGCGCGGACTTTGCTCCCGATTAGATCTTGATGGCGCGACGGATATACTCGTTTCCCGCTGCCGTTGTGGTGGAATACCAGAGAAGCAAGCTCTGGCCGTCAAGGTCAGCAGGATCGGGTTCCACGCGTCCCCGATTCGCGTTCATTTTTGCGGCTTGGAGTGCCTGCCCTAGCAGCACGGCCAACCGCTCCAGCATCGGCCCTTGGATGTACGTCTGGCAGGCAACTTTGATAGCCTGTAGCGAGCGTCGCGCTTCTTGCCACTCAGGTTTTCCAGCTCCTCGACGGTCGCGGGCTGCCCGATGTCTTCCCGGAAGATGGTAATGTCAATATCTTCGGAGAAGCGTTCGATTAGGCCATAGCCCTTTGAGAGCGAAGTACCGCCTTTGAAGAGCAGGCGTGGGCCTCCGGCCTCCAGTTCATTGAAGAGAGCATCGAGCGTCCAGCAAACCCAGAAGTCCTTTTCGATGTTCTGCTCATTGGTGCGCAGACGGTCGGCAGCGCCTACGAAGAGGTCGCGACGCTCTTCGTCGCTTGCGGCTAGTACGGTTTGGAAACCCTCGGTCATCGGCTGAGTAAAACCCTCTGCCTTTAATCGTAACGGGCCGGTGTCGATGAACGTCTGGCGCCCTTTGCCTTCTTTGCTGGGGGCGACACTCCAGCACTAACCCGCCGGAGTAGGTCGCGCACAATTACCCGCATCCATTCCGGCAGGGCCGATAGGCCGCTGCGCAAATCGTCTTGAATGGCCTGTCCATGATCGGGGTCTCTGAGTATGGAGATAAGGCGCTTGCGGAGGCTTCCGTCGTCGGCCGGCAGATGTCGCGCAGCCAATGAAGCGCCTGCACAATCCGCGTGGCGGGACGGCCCGCCCAGTAGAGGCGGCTGGGCGCGGCGGCTTGAAAGTCGAGGGTGAGGTTGCCGAGTGTAATGGGGCGCATTCGGCCATCGGTGAGCACGCCGATCCGCGCTGGAACCGCGTCGGTGATCCTAGATCGTTAGCGGCGGTGAGGCCGTCTATCACTACCCGAACTTTGCCCTTGCGGGTCAGCGCGTCGATCACGTCGCGTGGATTTGGATGGGTGGGCTTCCCCGTGAGACGGTTGTTCTGGGGGGTATCGTAGAAGCCGCGAGCGATCCGCCGCAGGTCGCGGGAAGCAACCAGCCGGTGGAGAGCCTGATCAACCGCAGTGCGCGGTCCGAGGTCGGCGAAGTCGTCCGGGGTCCAGACGCGCGGCTGCGCCGGGGCGGAGATGCGATCCCGGATGGCGGTAGGAATGCTGGATCCCGAAGTGGACATAGGCCCTCATGTCAGAAGAATGCAACACATTCCTGACTTTTCCAGTATCGGCTTTTCGTCAGATAAATGCAACAACCTTCTGACTACGGTTGTCGGCTTTCCTCGCTCACAGGTTCTAGTCATCGGCGTTCCCGCGCTTGCCCGAACTCTGTCATTAGCCTCGCCGCCACAGATGCTCCATCGCCTCGCTATGGCCCTCCCGCCATTGCTATTCCATGTGTCTTTGGACACATGAGAAGAAGACATTCTTCTCATCTCTGGTACCCACCCGCAACGGAGGCGTCAGTCAAGGCCGCGCGTTCTTGGCGCGCCGCGTCAGCGGGCGAAGCGCCTTTACGGACGCCGGAGCGGAGGGTACTTTCACGGCAGCTCAGGGCTTCTTGCTAGCCTCGCTCCTGCTCTTTCAGAATGACTTTGAGATTGTCCTGGGCACTTGCACTTTACGCTTCCGCGTTCTCCCAACCAGGTCGCCGTAGTCCTACTGGACGTTGAGCGTACCGTTCCCGTTGCCGTGGTCGTGCCCGAAGTGCCGGTTACGGTTACGGTAAGCTCCCGCCGTAGTACCGGGACTGCCAGTACCTCCCCCACCGCCGCTACCGCTCCCACAAGCGAGCACCCCGCCGCTGAGGGCTACAAGGAGTGCCAGCATCCCGAGAATGGTCTGCCATCTACGCCGCCGTGCTGGAATGCCAAAGAGCAGGACGCAAGCCAGTGCCGTGGCACCCGCGGAGTACCAGTGTTCTCCTTGGCGCTCGGGATATGCGAGGGCACCGACGGACGCTGCCGTAGTGGAGATAGTGAGGGTTGCCGTCCCAGCGGCGCTGCCGGTGATGCTTACCGGGTTGCTAGAGCCAAAGCTGAAGGCGGGTGGGTCCTGGGCGGCGGCTGGGCTGGAAGTGATAGACGCCGTCAGTGCCACGCTGCCGGTGAAACCGCCAGCCGGTGTCCCGGTAATAGTGGATGTGTTCCCGGCAGTTGCGCCGGGGACAACTGACACTGCGATGCCACTGATTGCGAATCCCGGGGGTACCGCGACCGCGACGGTAACCGAATTGTTGCCAGTAGCCGCACTGTAGTTGCTGTCGCCCGAGTAGCTAACCGTCAATGTACCCGTCCCAGTCGCTAGCGATCCAGCGGGAATATTGATCGTCGCACCACCACTACTAAGAGTTGCCGAAGCAGAGGTGTAGCTACCACTCGTCAGTGTCACGGAACCGGTAGCCGTTGTGCTGCCTGTACCGCCGCTCACTCCAACCGTCACCGTTAGTGCCTGGGCCGTCGTAATGCTCGATGAAGACGGTGACGCAATCACCGTGGGCGTCGCTTTTGCAACCGTTACAGTAGTAGATGTGCCCGTGGAAGTGTTATAGATCGAGGAGCTGGAGGAGTCTGGCGCATAACTCGCGGTCAAGGTGTATCCACCTGGAACCAGAGATCCGGCTGGAATGTTGATCGAGGCACTTCCGCTACTGAGAGTCGTGGCCGCAGAGACATAGCTTCCACTGGTCAATGTCACTGATCCGGTAGGCGTCGGATTGCCAGTTGTAGCGCGACCACAACGGTCACCGAGAGCGATTGCACCGTGGTGACGCTCGACGAAGACGGCGTTACTAGCACGGTGGGCGTCATCTTCAGTGAAACCGTCACAGAAGCAGTACCGGAGGCACCGCCGTACGTGGGGGAACTCGAACTATCCGGGGTGTAGGTGACCGCCAGAGTGTCGCTGCCTGTACCCAGAGAGCCTGCCGGAACGCTAATCGAAGCGCCACCTGCACTCAGCGTCGTGGCCGCGGAGGTGTAGCTGCCGCTGGTCAGCGTCACCGTTCCGGTTGGCGTCGGGTTCCCACTTCCGCCGCTGACTGCTATCGTTACCGTAAGCACCTGCGTGGTCGTGATGTTCGATGAGGATGGCGTGACCATGACCGTCGGCAGAAGCTTGGCAGTCAGCCCGGTTGTAGCAGAGATACTGGCGCCATAGGTCGTGTCTCCAGAGTAGCTTGCGTCTACCTGATGCGTGCCTGTACCAACCGGCGAGATGTGAGTTGCCGTTGCAATTGCACTCTGAGTTTCTGACAGCAGCACCGTCACAGTACTACTGCCGTTTGCTGTGGCCAGATTTGGAAGCCGTCCCCGTTGAAGTCACTTACCGCAATGAACATGGGTGCGTTGCCCGTGGCAACTTGGACTGGTGCAGTAAATGTTCCATCTCCCTTACCCGGCAACACGGTCACATAGTTATAACTTGCGTTTGGCAAAGCCAAGTCTGGGATGCCGTCCCCGTTGAAGTCCCCGACCGCAACGGACCAAGGTGCGCACGCACAGCCTGGGTTGACGGCGGCTCTAAACGTTCCATCCCCGTTACCTAGCAGCACTGTCACCGGGGTACCAACATTGGTTGCCGCGGCCAAGTCGGGGATGCCATCCCCGTTGAAGTCTCCCACTGCGATGGAGTTAGGTGTGAATGTCAGTGGGTTGGATATCCATGTAAACGTCCCATCCCCATTACCCAACATCACGATAAAGCCGCCGTTGTTTGCCACAACCAAGTCAGGGATGCCATCCCCGTTGAAGTCCCCAACCGCGATGGATGCAGGATTGATGGCGGGAGCCCCTCCAGGTTCTTCGGTAAACGTCCCGTCTCCTTTGCCCAGGAGGACCAACACCGACTGTTGACAGGACCACCCGCTCCCGGAATTAGTGCAGGCTGCACCATTTGCCACGGCCAAATCTGGGATGCCGTCCCCGTTGAAGTCTCCCACTACGATGGAATCGGGTCCAGTAGCCGTCGCTGGGCTGGAGGCGGTGGCCGTAAACGTCCCATCGCCTTTACCCAACAGCACTGTCACCGTGTCACTAGTAAAATTCGCCACGGCCAAGTCGAGAATACCGTCTCCATTGAAGTCACCGACCGCAATGGAGAAGGGGCCGTTACCCGTCGTTGGGCTGGAGGTGGTTGCTGTAAACGTCCCATCACCCTTCCCCAACAGCACTGTCAGCGTATTGCTAGAGTTATTTGCTGTGACCAGGTCAGGGATGCCGTCTCCGTTAAAATCACCCACTGCGATGGACCTGGGGTTACTGCCCGTCGCTGGGCTCGATGGATTCACAAAATTGAGCCCAGCCGTGGCCGTGCCCAGCAACCCCGTACTCAGCAAAGCATTGCTATTACTCGTGTCAAGGAACGACACCGTTCCAGTGGGAGAGGTGGTTCCCGTTCCGCTAACCGTCGCCGTCAACGTGTAGTTGCCCACGCTGCCGCTCTGAGCAATTGTCGTGACAGTCGGATACGGTCCTGTCACCGACAATGTCCCCGTTCCTGAAGTGCTGGCCGCAAGAACTGAAGCTCCCTTTGGGGTTCCGACAAAGACCGCCTTGTAGGTATGACCACCAATACCAGGTCGGAACTTGTATGTTGCCAGCCCTTGGCTGGTCAACTGAGCCGTACCGAGAACGTGAATGTCTGTACAGTACTTAGCGGACGCGTCGCAGAACTTCACCTGGCCCACCGTCACCGCGGCCGCACCAACCTTAACCGTTGCCGACAGCGCGACCACGCTCCCCGAGGTCACCGTAGTGACGGCGCTTCCGCCCGAAGTGACCGCCAGGGTTGTGGTGGTTGCCGCAGGCGCGGCCCAAGCCCGAAGGGCACCACCGCCAACGACCATCCATGCTCCTACGAGCACAACAGCTACTGACCTCCGGTTCAACTCAGCTAACAACCTGGACGGCAATGGCATTTTCAATCGACTTTCCTCTTAGGCAACCAGTATAGAGGGGGGCCTGCTCCCGCACCATGCTATTATGGCAGGCGAACAACGTCCCAAATATGAGCATGAGTTAGCTGGTGCGTAGAGTCTGGCCGCTGAGCGGCCAGCTACAGGAAATATCACAATGACTGAGACCCCTTCCTTTGGAAATGCGAGTTGGTTTCGGGAACTGCTTGATCGTCTCGATAGAGAGGCTGGCCCCGATTGGCACAAAACGCTGGCTCAGGAAGTGACGGAGAAAGAACGGCTCGCGCTTATTGAGGCATTGGATAGTCCAGTAGCAGGCTCACAGAGATAATCGATCCTTCGAGCACGTTCCTCAGACGCGGCGTTGAGTCCTTTCCACAGCAGACGCCCTCAGCGACCAATGCTCTTCGATCATCCAGAGGGGAGTCTTCAAACCAAGCTTTTCCCGAACCTTCTGGATCACTTCCTCGTAATCTTTACTCTCGAAATTTGTCCATCTCTTGCTGCGCCAGAAATCTGCTCTCGCGGGATTTGGCGGATTCGATTTTCGGTCATCTGTCTCTAGGGCTTTTAGCAGTACGCTATCAATGGGTGGATGAAGTGCATTCACCAACTTGTTATGCTGGCTTCCGATAGTGATCAGCCCGACCTTGAAATAGATGTTGATGAGTTTTGCCGCAATTCCATGGGTGAACTGCGCCTGTGGGGCCTCTGTCGTCGCTATCCCAATCACAGTCATGCGCCATTCTCGATGCAGAGAATCGATACTGGTAGGATCGACCGCATTATGCGGATTACGCAGAAACTCCTTCAACTTGGCCTTTTCGATGATAGCCAGCCCTGCACTCGCCTTAAACCTATGTCCCGGTTGACTTGCGGCAAGGCTGGCCGCCCATGAAGACAGTCGATGTACGTGCTCAACGATGTCGTATTCCGCTTTTTGGCTCTTTGTCTTTTTCCGCATTTCTTCCTCTCGTCCTGCTTGGATACCGCTGTCGAGGTCATCAAAGGGTCAGATCGAACAGTTACCGACCTCCGGTTCGTCAGCTAACAACCTGGACGGCAATGGCATTTTCAATCGACTTTCCTCTGAGGCAATCAGTATATAGGGGGGCGTCAGCACGGACGTGAATAATGCCAGAGCCTTTCGAAATTCAGGCATCGGTTGTCAGTTTTCGTGATGAACTTCACGACTTGCCTAGCGCCTAACGACGAGTTCTGGGGCGGAGAGAGCGCCTTCTTAGATACGGGGCCTCTCGCGTCTCGACGCCGACGCGCACAGGCGGCAAGGCCGCCTCGCAGAACATCTTTCTGGCTACGTTTGCTGTTTGCCGGCTACGGCTTCAAGAGTTCGGGATGCGTTGCCGTCAACCAAGTCCGGACAGCGTCTTGCAGACTGTCCGCTGTCAGGAGGATCTGCTTGATCTCTTCATTTGAGATGCTTCCAGCGGCGTCGTAGCTCGCGATGTTGCGTTTTTTGGAGAAGGCAAGAATCTTGCGAATGGTCTTGGTGTCCGCCTGGATGGTGTATTCCAGCGTCTCAATCGTCCGCATATGGTGGCCCTGCTGATTCGTAGTGCGGTAGCCGCTAGCACGTAACGCAGCATTCGCGAGAGCAAGCAAGGCGTTGAAAGTTGTATAGAACCGAAGGTCATCGGAGATACCTTCAACGCTCGCGTCCTTCATACACCGAGAGACGATTCCCAACTGGTCTGAAATCTCCTGGGGACTCGTCGCTTCCTTTTTGAGCCAGGCGTTCTCAACGTAGCTGTCTAAACTCATTCTCGTCTCCGATCAGGAAGGTGTTCTTTCCTTTCTGAATGGCTTTCAGGAAATGGTTATCTGCCTGTAGTTTTACTTTCCACTCCTCCTGAGAATAAATGGTTGGATTCACGGGGCGGCGTAAGGTGCGTTCCACCGGGATGAGCCGTTCCAGAAGGTCGTCGAGAATCACTGAACCCACAACCATCAGGTCTATATCGCTCTCTGCGTTTTCTTCTCCGCGCGCAAAGGAGCCGTAGACAAAAGCAAACTGAATTTTTTCTGCTAACGGGGTAAGCGCCTCCGCAAGCTGATGAAACACCCCAGTAGTTTTCGCAAGCAGCGCGTGCAGTTCAATGTATGAGGGGTGATCGCGGTTCGCACGGTAGAAGACCTGATTTTCGGTTTGCGTCCGAAGGATGAGACCCGCACCGGCGAGGGTAGTCAACTCGCGTTGAACGGACCCGACACTGACATTAACATTGCGAGCAAGCTGGCGAACGAAGAAGGCCTCATCTGGCTTGCCAAAGAGAACGCTTAGAACGCGACCCCGCGTTTGACCGAAAATCAGGTTCCCGAGTAATGTATCGCTTGTTCTCATTACGAGAACAATTGTACTCAATATGAGAACACCGCGCCAGCTAAGAGCACCGTCATTTACCTGCGGGTATCGCGACATCTGCAATGAGCCGCAATCCGCGCAAGGTGTACCAAAGGTTGTACCAACCAACGTCAGCTGCAGATAGGGTCAAATCGAGACTCTTCAAGTTATTTATGTTCTTAGGTTTATGGTGGCCCGGGCAGGAGTCCAACCTGCGACCTTCGCGTTAGGAGTGCGCTGCTCTATGCAACTGAGCTACCGGGCCTAGCTGCTAGTGTAACTGGTAAACTGGACTCGGAGAACTTATGCCTCGGATCGAACGTCGGCGAGCGGTTTCGGTGAAGGTGGGCGGGGTGGTGGTGGGCCCGGACGCGCCCGTGGTGGTGCAGTCGATGACCAACACCGACACGGCGAACGTGGAGTCCACTGTGCAGCAGATTGCCGCGCTGGCCCGTGCCGGATCGGAGCTGGTGCGGGTGACGGTGAACAACGATGCGGCGGCCAGGGCCGTTCCGCATATCGTGGATGGAATTCGCGCCAAGGGCTGGGAGACGCCCATCATCGGGGACTTCCACTACAACGGACATCTGCTACTGAAAAAATATCCAGCGACGGCGCAGGCGCTGGCGAAGTACCGCATCAATCCGGGCAACTGCTCCATTGGGCGCAAGGACGATGACAACTTCCGCACCATGGTCGAGGTCGCGGTCGAACACCAGAAGCCGGTGCGCATCGGCGTGAACTGGGGCTCGCTGGATCAGGCGCTGCTGACCAGGATGATGGACCAGAACTCGAAGTCCTCCAACCCGCTGCCCGCGCGCGACGTGACTATGGAGGCGATGGTGGTCTCGGCGCTGGACAACGCGGCGGCGGCGGAGCGCTATGGACTGCGGCGCGATCAGATTATTCTGAGCGCCAAGGTTTCGGGCGTGCGCGATCTGATCGACGTCTACACTGTGCTGGCCGGCCGCTGCGATTACGCGCTGCACCTCGGCCTCACCGAGGCAGGCATGGGCATGAAGGGCATCGTGGCCTCCACCGCCGGGCTTGCGCCGCTTCTGCTCGCGGGCATCGGCGACACCATCCGCATCTCGCTGACTCCGACTCCGGGCGGCGACCGCAGCGAAGAGGTGCGCTGCGCGCAGCAGGTCTTGCAGTCGCTGGGAATTCGCAGCTTCATGCCGCAGGTGACCAGTTGTCCGGGATGCGGACGCACGACTTCTACTTATTTCCAGGAGTTGGCCGAGAGAATTCAAGGCTACCTCGTCGAGCAGATGCCGGAGTGGAAGAAACAGTACGTGGGCGTCGAGGAGTTGAAGCTGGCCGTGATGGGTTGCGTGGTGAACGGGCCGGGCGAGTCGAAGCACGCCAACATCGGCATCTCACTGCCGGGAACCTTCGAGGAGCCGAAGGCCCCGGTCTACGTCGACGGCCAACTCTTCACTACACTGAAGGGCGACTGCATCGTCGAAGAGTTTCAGGTCATTCTGGACGAGTACGTCGAGAAGCGTTACGGACGCGTCTGAATCAGACTGCAAAGAGACTCTCTGCCATCTTCGTATCCAATCTATAAAAGAGAAGCGCCACAACAGCGTGCCGCGGCGCTTCGTTGTTGCAGAAAACGGTTATAGGAAGAGTGGCGCCATCCTATGGTGCGAAAAAACGCCGCCCGTTTCCGAACGGCGTTTCTTTGTTTGATAAGACAGGAATCAGGCGTTTTGCTTGGAATCAATCCTCATTCCATAGAACGATCTGTGCACGAAGACCATCGACACCAGGAAGAACGCGACCGCCAGCACATGGGTGAGCAGCGGGTTGCTCGAATGGAGCGTCACGGCAAGCTCGACCGCAAGTAGTCCAAACAAGGTGGTGAACTTGATAATCGGGTTCATTGCCACCGACGAGGTGTCTTTGAATGGATCGCCTACGGTGTCTCCGATCACGGTTGCGTCATGCAGGGGCGTCCCTTTCTGTTTCATGTCGACCTCTACGATCTTCTTGGCATTGTCCCATGCGGCGCCGGCATTGGCCATGAAGATGGCCTCGTACAGGCCGAAGATCGCAATGGAGAAGAGATAGCCGATGAACAGGAACGGCTCCATGAATGCGAACGCAAGGGTAGCGAAGAAGACGGCGAGAAAGATGTTGAACATTCCCTTCTGCGCGTACTTGGTGCAGATTTCCACCACCTTCTTGCTGTCACTGACCGACGCCTTCTCCGCGCCTTCCAGGTGGATGTTCCTCTTGATGAACTCGACCGCGCGGTATGCGCCGGTGGAGACCGCCTGTGTGGAAGCGCCTGCGAACCAGAAGATGATTGCACCGCCGCAGATCAGTCCGAGCATGAATGGCGCATGCAACAGAGAGAGGTTGCCCACATACAGGGGGTCCAATCCGTGGGTCACGGCCAAGATGATCGAGAAGGTCATGGTGGTTGCGCCGACCACGGCAGTGCCGATCAGAACCGGCTTGGCCGTGGCCTTGAATGTATTGCCGGCCCCATCATTGGCTTCCAGCATGTGTTTTGCTTGTTCGAACTTGACGTCGAAGTTGTAGTCCTTCTTCAACTCAGCTTCGATGCCGGGAACATTTTCGATCAGCGACAACTCGTAGATGGATTGAGCATTGTCGGTTACCGGCCCGTAGGAATCCACGGCAATCGTGACCGGCCCCATGCCAAGGAAGCCGAACGCGACGAGGCCAAATGCGAAGACGGCTGGAGCCAGCATCAGGTCCGCCATGGATGAGCCCGTACTGAAGTAATAGCCCATTGCCATGAGCGCGACCATGCTAAGTCCAAGCCAGTAGGCCGAAAAATTGCCGGCCACGAAGCCCGACAATATCCCCAGGGAAGCTCCACCTTCCTGCGATGACTTTACGACTTCCTTTACGTGGGTCGATTTGACTGAAGTGAAGACCTTGACCAATTCGGGTATGATCGCGCCCGCCAGGGTCCCGCACGAGATGATGGAAGCCAGCTTCCACCAGAGCGTTCCGTCACCCAGAGTGGGGATCATGAGGTAGGTGACGATGTAGGTCAGGATGATGGAAACGATCGATGTGATCCATACCAGCGAGGTCAAGGGCGCCTCAAAGTCCATCTCGTCGGCGTCCCTGTACTTCGCGCGGGCGATGGCGCCATTGAGAAAGTAAGCACCCGAGCTGGAGAGCAGCATGGCCACGCGCATGACGAATATCCAGACCAGCAGTTGCGCCTGTGTCGTGGGTTCCTTGACAGCAAGCAAAATGAATGTGATCAAGGCCACGCCGGTGACGCCGTAGGTTTCGAAGCCGTCGGCGCTGGGGCCGACGGAGTCGCCCGCGTTGTCACCTGTACAGTCTGCGATGACACCCGGGTTGCGCGCATCGTCCTCCTTGATCTTGAATACGATCTTCATCAGGTCGGAGCCGATGTCGGCGATCTTGGTGAAAATGCCGCCGGCAATACGCAGCGCCGCGGCACCCAGCGATTCGCCAATCGCGAAGCCAATGAAGCAGGGGCCCGCATACGTTGGCGGGATGAACAATAGGATGAAGAGCATGATGAGCAGCTCGACCGAGATCAGCAACATACCGATGCTCATGCCGGCCTTCAGCGGAATCTCAGAGACTGGCCACGGTTTGCCGCGCAATCCTGCGAATGCCGTTCGCGAGTTCGCGAAGGTGTTGACGCGAATTCCGAACCATGCCACACCGTAGCTTCCCGCGATGCCGACGAGGCTGAACAACAAAATGATCGGCAACGTAACTGCAACCGATTTTCCCGGTACCGGCGCCAGATAGCCGAAGTACAGCGAGATAATTGTCGCGATGAAAGCCCACAGTACAAGAATGAACTTGCCCTGCGTCACCAGATACGTTTTGCAAGTCTCATAGATTAGTTCGGACATCTCGCGCATCGTGCGATGGACCGGCAGGTTCTTCAACTGCACATAGATCGTCAGGCCAAACAACAGGCCGCCGGCGCAGAAGAGCAATCCGATCATCAGAAGGGCATGTCCGTTCATGCCGAAAAAATGCACGGTCGTCAAATCCGGCAGAATCAGGTTGGCTTCGCCACCGCTGCCGGTGTGCTCCGTCTGCGCGTAGGCGAATGTGGGAGACATCAGGCAAAGCAGGGCCGCCACGGTCTTGTACTGACGCTTGAGGAAGGCTGCGGCGCCCTCCACGATTGCAGCGGCGATCTGTTGCATCGCCGGAGTTCCAGTGTCCGATCCAATCACCTCACGCGTGAACATCCTCGCCACGATGAGCGATAACACGCTCACGGTTAGAAAAAAACATACCCAGGCAGTTACAGACACAATCCCTCCCTATGAACAAGTGAAGTTTGGATTTCAACTGATGGCGTTCTAAGCTCTCCTAGAACGTCATTGCTCCCAACAGTAGCCGATAATATCAGCTACTCAAGTCATGTGGTGTGATAAAGCGCACATACGGCGATGGGTCGCGGCAGATGGAGCTGAAACGGACTCTCGCGGTGTTAGCTAGATGGTTTTGAGCCAGCCGGAATCCTGGTTCCAGGGCTGAGTCGAGGAGTGCGATAAAGCAGATATATTACATATATTCAATAGTTTACAGGTAATTACGATAATCTGGCATGTTCTATGAATGCAGTCCGCCTTGCGGCCAGAGGACCACTGGGTGGCTGGGAACCTTCAGCGCAGGGAGATGCTTGCCGGGCCAAACCGGCCGGCTCGTTAGAACAAGGAACGGAGCGTGGCCTTCAGAATTGGCGGAAGGGCGATCATAGGACGAGGGGAACGGAATCACCTTCGCCCGGCGTGGAGCTACCGCGACCGAAACGGCTGCCGGCTTGGACGTCGCAGGCCCCGATTCAGCGAAAGACTGATAGAGTGAAGTTCGGGCGCGTGGGAAGACCGCAAGCAGTGTGCTGGATAACCCAGCAAGGAGAGAGTGGTTCGCATGACTTTGCCTGGTCATTTTCTGTTCGCCCCAACGCACCGCATCCACTTCATCGGCATCGGCGGCATCGGCATGAGCGGGATCGCGGAGATTCTGCTCACCATGGGCTATGCGGTCTCCGGCTCCGACCTGCGGCGAACGGCTGCGACTGGCCGTCTGACCGGCCTGGGCGCAACCATCTATACCGGCCACGCGGCGGCGAATGTGGCAGACTGCGACGTGGTGGTCACCAGTTCTGCGGTCCCGGCGGACAATCCCGAGGTCGCCGAGGCGCGCGCGCGCAAGATTCCCGTCATCCAGCGCGCCGAGATGCTCTCCGAGCTGATGCGCCTGAAGTACGGCATCGCCGTCGCCGGCATGCACGGCAAGACCACCACCACCTCGATGATTGCTGCCGTGATGAGCGCGGGTGGCGGTGAGGGCAATCTGGACCCCACAGTGGTCGTCGGCGGGCGCGTGGACGCTCTCGGCTCCAACGCGCGCCTAGGCAGTTCGAAGTACTTGGTAGCCGAGGCCGACGAGAGCGACCGCTCCTTCCTCAAGCTCTCGCCTGTGCTGGCCGTGGTCACCAACCTCGACCGCGAGCACATGGACTGCTATCGCGATATTGCCGATGTGGAGGGTGCCTTCGTCGAGTTCATGGACCGCGTGCCGTTCTATGGAGCGACGACGGCGTGCGTGGACAACGCTCTGCTGCGCGGTGTGCTGCCGCGCGTGCACCGCCGCGTCTATACCTACGGCGAATCGGCCGATGCGGACTTCCGCCTGCATCTGCTCCAGCAGACGGCGGGGCCGGTTGGGCCGGGCCATGCGCAGCCGGACCACAGCCACTGGCGCTTCGAGGTGGGCTGCCACGGGCAGGTGCTGGGGCCGTTCACGCTTCACGTCCCCGGGCGGCACAACGTCCTGAATGCCACGGCGGCGATCGCGATTGGGGTACAGCTTGGCGTCTCACCGGAGGGCATCGCGGCAGGCCTGGCCGGCTTCCGCGGCGTCGACCGCCGCTTCCAGATCAAGGGTGTCGTCCGCGGAGTCACCGTGGTGGACGACTACGGCCACCACCCCACCGAGATCATGGCAACCCTTCGCGCGGCACGCGACGCAGGCTACGCGCGGGTATACGTCCTCTTCCAGCCGCACCGCTACACCCGCACCCGCGACCTGGAGCCGGAGTTCGCCCGCGCCTTCGCCGACGCCGACTCACTCCAGGTGCTGGACATATACGCCGCCAGCGAGCAGCCCATCCCCGGCGTCGATGCGCAAGGGCTGGTCGAGGCAATCCGCCGCACCGGCACAGTCTCCGGCGGCGTGGAGTACGCCGAGTCGATGGCCGCTGGCGTGGCCTCGCTGGCGCAGGCGGCGCGGGAGGGGGATGTAATCCTCACCCTGGGCGCGGGCAACGTCTCCCAAGCCGGAGCAATGCTGCTGGATGTGCTGCGGGCCGGTTGTTGATTTTAGGTTGAGCAACTATATTTTGGGCGGTTGCTTCGCGGATACTCCCCCATATCGGGGGGTGCGCGGCCTCATCCGCACGGTATCATTGAGTCTGGCGATTCTTCGCGACCCTTGCTCAAGGTTTGCGATCTGGCAATCTGTTTTCGAGGGGTGACACGGCGGTGCTCGATGCGCTGGAGAAGGATCGTGTCTCTACGGAGGCCAGAGGCGGGGGAGACAGGCGGCGAGCCGCAGTGACCGAGATACCTTTGCGACGCGACTCCTCCTACGCCAACGGATACGCCGGCGACATCGATCCAGAGAACGAGTACGAGTGGCAATCGCGGCGACCGCGAATTCACCTCAGCTTCCACGGCGGCCTGTTGCCCAAGTCGTTGTGGGGCCGGATCGCCATGAGCTGCGCACTTCTTCTGCTGGCCGGGGCGGGCGTCGCGGCGGGCCTGTGGGTGCATAATTATCTGCTCCACGACGACCACTTCACAGTCTCCACTTCGCAGTCCATCCAGATTGCGGGCAACAGCCGCCTCACCCGTGCGCAACTGCTCAGCGTCTTCGGCGAGGACGTGGATCGCAACATCTTCTACATTCCCCTGGCCCAGCGCCGCGCCGAGTTGGAGAGACTGCCCTGGGTGGAGCACGCCACCGTGATGCGTCTGCTACCCAACCGGGTACGGGTGGCCATCGTGGAACGGACTCCGGTCGCCTTCGTTCGCCAGGGCACGGAGATCGGCCTGGTGGATGCCAACGGCGTGCTGCTCAATCTGCCCGGGCCGGACCTTGCCGGTGCCAGCGCGGACGACTCGACCGGCCAGCCGAGCCAGTCCATGGCAAGCAATGCTCCGCACTACTCCTTCCCCGTGCTGACCGGGATCTCGGCCGACGACCCGCTCTCGGTGCGCGCCGCGCGCATGAAGATTTATCTGGGTTTTGTCGCGGCGCTCGACGCCACCGGAGAGAACATCTCACGCCGCCTGAGCGAGGTGGATGTCTCCAACCCGGAGGATGTGAAGGCCATCCTTCCCGATCCTGCGCCCGGTGGTGCGGACCCGGCGTCCGCTGCTGCGGACATTCTTGTGCACTTCGGCGACGGCAAATATCTCGAGCGCTATCGCCAATACGAACAGCACCTGGCGGAGTGGCGGGCACAGTATCCCAAGCTGGCGTCGGTGGACCTGCGCTATGAGCGGCAGGTCGTGCTGGAGATGCAGCCCGGTGCGTCGGCTGTGGCCAAGGACGCTGTAGCGGCTGGGTCTGAGAGTGCTGCGTCCACCGAATCCGCCAGCGCGGACAGTGTAACGCCAGAGGCGCAGAAGGCTGCGGCCACTCCCAAAGCTCATGCTGCGGCTGCGAAGCCGAAGGGCACGGTTGCCGCAAAGAAGTTGACAGGCAAGCCGGCTGCATCTGCCGCGGTCATGCAGGGGGATGCACGATGAATCCCCGGCAGGACAATCTAATCACCGTACTGGACGCGGGCAGCAGCAAGATCTGCGTGCTGGTGGCGGAGCTGCAGGATGGCGTGCTGCGCTATCGCGGCCACGGGATTGAGACCTCGCGCGGCATGCGAAAGGGACTGATTGCGGAGCTTGACCCGGCGGCCAAGGCGATCAACAAGGCGGCGCTGACCGCGGAGCGCGTTGCGCGCTGCGACATCGAGCATGTTGTGGTCGGCATCGGCGGGACCCATGTGCGCGGGGTGAACAGCCGTGGCGGAATCTCCCTGGGCAGCCGCATGCGCGAGATCACCCGCGAGGAAGTCCGCGCCGCCGTCGATCGCGCTCGCTCCGTGGCCTTGCCGCCCGACCGCGAGGTGCTGCACCTGTTGCCCCAGGAGTTCATCCTCGACGACCAGGCCGGCATCCACGACCCCATCGGAATGGTGGGCAATAAGCTGGAGGTAAACCTGCATCTCTCCACCTGCTCGGGTGGAGTGGCGCAGAGCGTGGTCACCTGCGCCAACCGCGCTGGGCTTGAGGTGGGCGACACCATCTACGAGGGCATCGCCGCGGCCGAGGCTGTGCTCTCCGCCGACGAGCGCGAACTGGGCGTCTGTCTGGCCGACATCGGCTCCAGCACCACTGAGCTTGCCGTCTTCTTCGAGGGATCGATCGCGCACACCGCCGTGCTGCCCATCGGCGGCGACCACTTCACCAACGACCTCGCCGTCGGCCTGCACGTATCGGTCGAAGAGGCAGAGGAACTGAAGCGCGTGTACGGAAACTGCGTGGTGACCTCAGTGCCGCAGTTGAGCGAGATCGAGGTCGGTTCGAACCTGGCCACCGGCTCGCTCAGCGGGGATGGGCAGCCCACGCGTCTGGTGCGCCAGCGCTTCCTCGCCGAGATCCTCGAACCGCGCGCCCGCGAGCTCTTCACCATGCTGCGCGACAACCTGCGCCAGGGTGGCGTCCTCGAAGCCCTCGGCGCCGGATGCGTCATCACCGGCGGCGGTGCGCTGCTGGCCGGGCTGCTGGACAACGCCGAAAGCCTGCTGCGCGTGCCCACCCGCGTCGGCTCCCCCGTCCCGCTCTCGCGCATGCCGGCCGAACTGGCAAAGCCGGAGTTCGCCGTCGCCATCGGTATGCTGCTTTACACCCATCGCACCCAGGTGCGCCGCGCCAGCGAGGAGCAGGGCCTGCGCGCCAAGCTGAAGGCCATCTTCGCCGGCAGCTATTAGATAGCTTCAACATTCAAACGATCAACATCTGTCTGCCCATGTTTGCGCAGAAGGAGCAATCGTCCGAGCTTTCAGCGGGCGAAATCCTTGTTGCGAATCAAGGCAACGACCGTTGAGAGTGCCGCAGCCCACTCCTTCCAGGCTGCCTGCGGACTGGTGCCGAGCGACTTGACGTACAGGCTCACCGAGAAGCCCTCGCATGCGGCATCCAGATCAAGCAACGCAGGCCGCAGCACGCAATCGAGTGCCGCCGATGGCCGCTCCAGCGGAGCAGCCAGCCGCGTCAGCCGGCGCAGCATCTGTTCCTGCCTGTGGAAGGAGCTGAAGAGCGAGCGCTCGCGCCAGACCAGGTCGATGTAGCTGGCAAATCCGAAAGACGGGCTAGCGGACGCGTCGGCGGCAAGCCCATCCAGATTGATTTGCAGTTGTTCGATCTCATCGCCAGCCATGACCCAGGCGTCGCATTTGGCGGTGAATACAGGCGAGTGGGCCATATTCAATGAGCGCAGCGCCTGCATCAGTGGCGGATGCCGTTCCGCCTCGGCGACAGCGTCGAAGTCGCGCGGGTTGGATCGCAGATCGATGAAGCCCGTCATCCCGCCGGAGTCCTTCCATGGGACGACCAGTACAGGGTCCTCGGCAGTGCATTCGACAGACCACTCGGCTAGCATGGTTCTACTTTCTTGGGGGAGGAATTAGCTTCAGGCATTGTCGAGGACGAACCGGAGCACCGTGCTCTCTGCCCAGTAACCATCGTCTCCGTTGCCATGCCCGGGCTTGGCGAGAAAGGCGCAATGGCCGCCGTGCTCGGTTTCGAGGAGGGTGATGAACGGGTTCGCCTGCAACGCGGCCCTTGTCTGCGGCGTGATGAGAACGAAGGGATCGTCGAGCGCATGCAACACCAGCGCCGGCACACGGATGCGATCCAGAACGCGTGCGGCGGAGGCGCGGAAGTAGTAGTCGTCGGCCGACGCAAAGCCGGAGTAGAGTGCCGTGATGCGTTCGTCGTACTGACGCAGGGAGCGGACGCCGGAGACGAGCCGGGGATTGTACGCGCGTGGAAAGAGACTCGCCTTGAGTCGGAAGCGCTTGATCAGGCTGCGCAGGAACCGTCCCTCGTAGAGCCGGTTTCCAGTCCGGTGCAGGGCGTCGGCGGTTGACCCAAGATCGATGGACGGCGAGACAGCGACGACTGAATGCAGTTGGCCCGGAGCGTCCGCGCCGAGTTCGCCGGCCAGCTTGAGCACCAGGTTCCCGCCCATCGAGTAGCCGGCCAGCGCGACGCTCTGTAGACCCTCGCGCGCAACGAAGCGGCGCATCACGGCCTCGACATCACTGGACATGCCGGAGTGGTATAGCGTGGGCGAAAGCCGCTCCGTGTCGCCGCAGTTGCGCATGTTCATGCGGATAATGTTGGCCCCGGCGCGCCACATCTTATTGGCGTTGCCGACCACATACTGCGACTCCGACGAACCCTCCAGGCCATGCACCAGGATCACGGTTGGGCGCTCGGCGCGCACCGCCACCGGATGCCAGTGGCAATCGCACAGCACTTTGCTTGCGATCTGCGAGTCGTTGCCGGGCGAGACCTCAACCAGCTCAGGCACCGGTTGAGGCAGAGCGTTCCCACGCGGCAAAATGTTGCCGGCGATCGTCTGCATGTGGCCGTTGCTCAGAAAGAGTCGCGGCTGAAAGGCCTCCGCTTCAAACCGCACCGGTACGACCGCGCGCTTCGCGCAGGCAGCCGTCTCGCTGGGCATGGAGAACGCTTCGTCCTCGGCGATGGCCTGGGCCTCGCTTTTCGCCGGGTCGATGACATTTAGGCCGCTCATGGATTCCCTGCTCTGGCCGCAGTCAACTCCACGGCAGATGTCGCATCCGGAGTTAGCAGAGAGACGACAGAGAGCGACTGCGTGGTCTTGAACGAGTGGATCAAGGTTGAGTGGACCAAGGTTGACTCGAAACCTGAAGACCTATGCCAACGTGCGGGTTCGATCAGGAGAATTTTGGGGCGGCTACTGGGATTCGAACCCAGGACATCCGCTGCCACAGAGCGGCGTTCTGCCACTGAACTATAACCGCCACGCAGTTCGATTATAGCATCGGCGTGCTTGCGGTAAACCGCCTGCGTATTGGAGCCGCCTCGCATCGCAGGACTTTCCACGCAACCTGCGAATCGAACGCAAACGGCGCATCGTCATTCGCCTTCCCATTGAAAGACCTCCTCGGTGGTTACGCCGAAGACCCGTGCCAGCCGGAAGGCGAGCAGCAGCGAAGGCGCGTACTTGCCTGCCTCCAGCGCGATGATCGTCTGCCGCGCCGCGCCCACGCGGTCGGCCAGCTCCTGCTGTGTCATCTCGCCATGATCGAAGCGCAGCCTGCGGATACGGTTCTTCAACTGCGCACTCTCAGAGGGTGTCATCGCCGGTGCTCCTCCTGTACTGCACCAGGATCGCAATCGACTGGGTCACCATGAAGACAACAAAGCCGAACATGACCAGGAACGGCAGGAAGCCCACGGGAACTGTGGCCTGGTGGCGGACGTAGCTAAAGTACGCCCACACACCTATGCACAGAAATACGAAGACCTCCCAGAACAGAACCACGCCGATCGTCGCAGCCCGCTGGTTGATGAGGCTCTCGCGCTCGTCCAGCTTCAACTTGGCGCGTCGTTTGCGGTCATACAGGAAGTAGTTGCCCAGCCCCCACAGGCCGCAGACTCCGAACACTCCCAACGAGGGCAACGCCGCACCCGCCAGCGTCATGTGCAGACGCCACACGAAGAACGGAACAGCAATGAGATACAGAGCCACGGCAATTGCGAATACGATCAGGTTGAACCACGCCATCCTCTGAAGCGGTGCCAACGGAATTTTATCTTTCATACTGCCTCCAATCGCTATCGGGAACCAGTAAGTAATTTACAACAAACATAATGTAAGTTAAAAATTACATTATGTCAACTAAAAATTACTTTAATTGTTATCTTCTATTGTTGACACCTGGACTCTCGCTTCGAGCACCTCATCCGCTATCAGCGGACAGCAGACAAACATTCGTCGTTTGAGGAACTCCGTTTCCCGCAGAAATGTAGAACGGACCGGATGATGGAAGAGCTTCAACGGAGTTGCCGCAGAGCACCGCCCGCCCGTAGCGCAGACGTCGCGTGTCTACTGCAAGATCTCTAGCGGCGCAGTCTCGCAATCACGGAATGTTCAAGATCGATGCGAGGTCATGCATGACAATCCATCGCAGAGGTTGGCCGGAATCGATGACCAGCGAGTGAGGCGCAGCACACCGGCTGGCAGGTTGCGATGAGTGGGGTAAGATGGATGAAAGTCGGGGCGTAGCGCAGCCTGGTAGCGCATCTGCTTTGGGAGCAGAGGGTCGTCAGTTCGAATCTGACCGCCCCGACCAACACAATTCATTAAGAATCAAGCAGATACCGCGACTTCACCTAGCGCATCTGCTTTTCCCCGCTTCCTCACAGTAGTCGAAATTGTAACTGTCACTGCTTCCATGAAATTTTTTTGGGATTTCTAAGGACTCTCAATTTGATTTGAGAGACGGAGATTTTTGGCAAATGAACGATGACGAACGAGAGTTGGCACTTAACCAGCTTGGTTTTTGGCAGAGCAAAGTTCTTCATCACTCCTACAGATTCCGTGTGTTCCCCGAAGTTGGTATGTAGAATGCCGTGGCTGCCGCTATTCTCGTAGGCATACCCGAAGGTCAGCTCTTCTCCGATGGGATCGCGCTTGAGAAAGGAAATGAGTGGCCGATTCCGATGTTGTAATTTGCCCTCGACAGAAGACCTGGCCGGTCAATATCCGATCCAGCCATCACAAACAGGTCTGTGCTGGTTCCGCTCATTCCCATCGGGGCGGGGGAAGATTGCGCGTGCAGCACCACACACCACGCCACAGCGCAGAGCAAGACACTTGCAATGGGAATTTGCGAATGTGACGACACGTCGCCCATCATTCCGTGCCTGCTCAATTTCAATCTATTTCTGCCAGATGGACGCGCGCATTGCGAACGGCCTCGAGGAACCTGCGCGCCAGCTCGCGGATCCACTGGTCCTGCCGCGTCGCAATTGCCTTGCGCGGCATCAGCTCCGATCCAATCCCAAGCGATGACGCGCCGGCATAGATGAAATTGGTAGCCGTGAGTTGATTGACGCCACCGGACGCAATTAGTTTTATCTGTGGCAGCGGGACCTTCAAGGCACGGATGTACTGGTCCCCACCAACTTGCGCACAGGGAAATATCTTCACGTAGTCTGCCCCAGCCTTCCACGCCGCAATCACCTCGCTGGGCGTCAGCGCGCCGGGGATGGCGACCACTTCATTTTTTAGGGTGAATTCCAGCACGTCTTGAACCAATCCCGGACTGGTGATAAAGCGTGCGCCTGCGTCGATGCAGCGCTTGGCTGTCTCCGTATCCAGGACGGTCCCCGCGCCAACTACGAAATTCGGGTAGTTTTGCGTCAACTGCGCAATCACCTCGACTGCATTGGGCACAGTCATGGTGACCTCAGCCACCGGGATGCCAGCGTCGTAGACAGTCTCCGCCGCAAACAAAGCCAGTTCTGCGGATGCGACACGTATGCCTGGCATGATGCCGATATCTTCTATGCGCGCTCGCACTTCTTCTCTATTCATGGCTCCGACCTCGCTGCTTGGTATCATGCCATACTGTTGCACATCGTCAGTGGCTAGTTCCATTCTGAACATGCACGGTTGCTATGGGATGACTTCGCGCCCCACAGCAAGATTGAGTTGGCTGGCGGCCGTCAGATAGGAACCGATCAACTGCAGGTAGGCGAGTTGCACCACACGATAATCGCTTTGTGCGTTAAGAAAATCCATGAGCGACGCGCCGCCATGCTCGTAGGAAAACGTGACCGTATCGCGTACCCGCGTTGCCTGGTCTTTGTACTTGTCGCGATACGGAATCAGTAGTGCAATGTTGCTCCGCACCTGTTCATACGCCGAGTCTACGTCACTGAAGACCTGCGCCCGCGTCTGCTCCGTAAACTGCTGGCTGCGGTCGATGTCGATCAGTGTGCGTTGTTTCTCGCCCTGGTTGCGGTCGAATATACGCAGCGGTATGTTCACGCTGAGACCGAGCGTCTGCTGGGCATAGGGATTGTAGAACGACGGGTTGTAGGTGTACCACGCTCCAAAGGTCGGATCGGTCGAGCCGTTTGCAATTGCCAACTTGTGGTTTGTCTTCGCCTGCTCGATTCCCTGGATCGCAGCGCTCAAATCAGGGCGCGAATCGAGTGCTGTCTGGTGAAACTCGTCGAGCGGTTTCAGATCGGTGGAGAACTCAAACGGTCCGGTTACATCAAACTTATCGACTGGCGTGCGATCGTCCAGCAGCTGTAGCAACTGGATCTTCTGCGTGCGCAGGTTTACGGTTGCGCTCTCGATCTCCGACTCATACTGTACACGCAATAGTTCGATGCGGTCCAGATCGATCTGCGCCAGGTCGCCGGCCTTGAAGCGGTCCTGGCTGATGGAGATGATCTTGTCGTAATACTCCAGGTCTGCCTTTGCCAATTCCAGCACCGCCTTGGCCTCGAGCGTCTGCACGAAGGCGGAGCGAAGGCTGAAGAGCATGTTGCGTTCCAGGTCCTCGTGCAGTGTGCCGCCGATGCGCGTAGACTCTTTTGCCGTCTCCAGGCGCAACTCGCGCTTGTGATCGCGCTCGTGCAGATAGCTGAAGTTGGGCTGCACCTGCGTGCCCGACGTGGGACGCCAGTACCCTTCGTGAGGCGCGATCTGCGTTCCGTCCGAACTCAATGTGAACTCCGGATTGGGACGAAGATAAGCAGTGATCTCCTCTGCCTTCAACTCATCCACATTGCTCTGGTCCGCTTTCAGCGCGGGGTTCGCCGCTTCGAACTTCGCCTTTACCTGATCCCATGTGAGACCGGACGGTCCACCCTGCGCGGGTTGAGCCGGCAGGCCAGGGATGGTTGTCTGCGCGAGTTGCAGCGACCGCGGTTGGTTCGGCAGGTTCGCAACACTTGTGTGGCCAAGCTGTAGGGCTTGCTGCGCGCCTGCGCCCGCGGCACAGAACAGAAGGAGGAGACCCGCGAAGATTCTTTGTCCTATGCTCCTGCGGAGATCCGCTCTCAGATTATTCATGCACCACCTCCGCTTTCGGGAGATCGTCGTCGTCCCTGGCAATCCATACATAGAATGTGGGCAACAAGAATATGCTGAGCAACAGATCGGAGATCAGACCGCCTACAATGACGATCGCGAAAGGCCGCTGCGAGTCCGATCCAATATCGTGCGACAACGCTGCCGGCAGCAGGCCGAGCGTTGCCACCAGCATGGTCATCATGATGGGGCGAAGTCTTAGCACGGCGCCCTCGACTGCCGCATCGACGATATTGAGGCCCCTCGCTCTGAGCTGATTGATGTATTCCACCATGATGACTCCGGTCTGCACCGAAACACCGAACAGCGCCAACATGCCGATGCCCGACGACACACTGAGGTAAGTTCCGGTGATCAGCAGAGCGAGCAGGCCGCCGATGCGGGCCATGCCGACATTCAGCAGAATCAGCAAGGACCACTTGTAGGAACGGAACATGGTGAACAGAATGATGAAGATGATGAGGACCGTGATCGGAACAATGAGGGCCAGGCGCGCTTCGGCCCGCTTTTCACTCTCATATTCACCCGACCAGCCCACGGTATAGCCGCGCGGCAGGCTCACTTTATCCTTGATCTGCTTGATTGCGTCTTCCACCGTGGTCCCCAGGTCCCTGCCTCTCACATTGAAGGTAATGGCAATATAGCGGGTGTTGCCCTCACGGTAGATGTCGTAGGCCCCATCCTTGATCTCCACCTTGCAGAGTTGCGCCAGCGAGACGCGCTCTCCGGAGGGAGCGAGCAGGCGAATGTTGCCGATGGCCTGCTGCGTGTTGCGGTATTGCCCCTGGTAGCGCACCACCACGTTGTACCGTTGCTCGTCGATCAACACCTGGCTTACCGCATTGCCGCCCACTGCCGTCTGCACGGCATCCTGGATGTCCGCCACGTTGATGCCAAAACGAGCGGCCATCTTACGGTCGATCGTCAGGTCCAGATTCGGCTGGCCAAAGTCGCGCAGCAGCTTGACATCATGCATGCCTGGGATAGCAGCCATCACGGAAGCGACCTCGTCGCCCTTCTGCTCTAGAACGGCAAGGTCATTGCCAAAGATCTTTAGCGCGAGAGATCCCTTGGTGCCTGTCATCGTCTCTCCGACGTTGTCCTCGATCGGCTGCGAGAAGTTCCATACAGCTCCCGGATATTTTTGCAGCGCCAGGTTCATGGCGGCGATCAGTTCATTCTTGTTCTTGTGAAAGATTGGCCGCCACTCGTCATGCGGCTTCAGGTCGACAAAATACTCGGTGTTCCCGAAACCGCCGGTGTCGGTCCCGTCATCGGGCCGTCCCGCCTGCGACACAACTGTCTTCACCTCGGGGAAGGACGCAAAGACCATGCGTTCCTTCTCGGCAAAGTCTTCGCCTTCGGAGAGACTGGTGCTATTGGCCAGTGTGCCGCGTGCCCAGATTGCGCCTTCGTCAAGGTGCGGCAGAAATTCGGCCCCAATGACCCCGCTGAATCCGAGATAGAGGGTTCCGGCCAGGGAGATCACAGCCACTCCCATGACGACCCAACGATGCTCAACTGCCAAGCGCAACTGCTTGCGATACCCATTCGTGATAAATTCCATGACACGGTTTTGCCGTTCCTTGAATCCACCGTGGAAGAAGATGCTTGCCAGAACCGGCACAATGAAGATGGAAAAGGTCATGGCGCCCAGCAGAGCAAACGCAACCGTCCACGCCATGGGCCTGAAGAGCCTGCCCTCTACGCGTTGCAGGGTGAAGATTGGCAGATAGGCCGTGATAATGATTGCAATGGCGTAAAAGACCGGCCGTTGTACCTCGTGGCAGGCCTCGCGGATGATCTCGGCCACAGACTTCTTTGGATCGGCAGGGCTCTGGTCGCGCATATGGGCCAAATGGCGAATGATGTTTTCCATCATCACCACCGCCCCATCCACCACCATGCCAAAGTCCAGAGCGCCCAAGGAGAGCAGGTTGGCGGGAATATGGTTAATGTCCAGGCAGATCGACGCAAACAACAGGGAAAACGGAATCGTGAGAGCTACGATGAAGGCCGCGCGGGCATTGAGGAGAAATAACAGAAGGATGATGGTGACCAGCACCATGCCCTCGGTCAGGTTGTGCATCACCGTGTGCAGGGTGAAATGCAACAGGTCGCTGCGGTCCAGCATGGGGATTACCTTCACCCCAGCCGGCAGGATTCCGTTGTTGAGTTCGTCGACTTTCTTGTGAATTGCATCCAGCGTAGGCTGCTCTTCCGCGCCTTTCTGCATCAGAACGCCGCCCTGGATCACATCGGGCTCGTCGACTATGCTTCCGTCGGGCATGTGGTTGGCCCTGGCCATGTGGCCCAGCCGGATCTCAGGGCCCTGCTGCACCTCCGCGATGTCCTTGACTCGCAGCGCCGTCCCGTTCTTGGTGGTCAGAACGGTATTCTCGATGTCCTGCACACTCTTGTAGAGCCCCAGTGCGCGAACGTTCATCTGCTGCATGCCCAGTTCGACGAAGCTGCCGCCGGCGTTGTTGTTATTGATGGATAATTGCTGTTCCACCTGGCCGATGCTCAGCCCATAGGAGACGAGTTTGTTGGGATCGACCCTGACCTGATACTCGCGCACCGTGCCGCCGAAGTCGGAGACATCGACCACATTCAGGACGGACTTGAACTGCTTGAGCAGGACCCAGTCCTCGATCGATCTCAGTTCCGTCAGGTCGTATCGGGGGTCCGTGCTGCGTATCGTGTACCAGTAGATCTGGCCTGTGGTACTCCAGTCCGTTCCGATCTGAGGGTCTAGGTTCTGTCCGCTGGGCAGATCGACCTGGGTCAGCCGCTCCATCACCTTCTCACGGTTCCAGTCGTTCACGGAGCTGTCGTCGAAGATCAAGATGACGAACGATAGGCCGAAGATGGACTCGGAGCGCAGATAGGTCATATGCGGCAATCCCGCCATCTGGACTTCGATGGGAATCGTCACCTGCTGTTCCACTTCCTCGGCGGAACGTCCTGGCCACTGAGTAATGACGGTTACATAGTTGTCCGCAATATCGGGGTAGGCCTCAACCGGCAACTGATGAAACGAAATTGCTCCCCAGGCGATCAGCAGCAGCGCAATCGCAATCACCACAAAGCGATTGTTCAGGGCAAAATCGACAAGAATGCGGATCATATCTCGTTCTCCCTCTGGTGCTTTCGGCGGTTACTGGTTGTCGATGGTGTTCTGTAGCGGCAGTGGATTGATCACCACCTGCTGGCCAACCGATATGCCCGAGATGACCTCCTGCATGGCGCCCGGCAATTGGTCGCCGCCAACCACCATCACCCTGCGGAATTTCTGGCCTGGCGCCGGCACATAGACCCAGTCGCGATCGTGCAGATGCAGGATCGCCGAGGCGGGGACAGCCGCGACCGTCTGCTCCGTCAACCCATGGAACGTGGCCGTCACAAACATTCCCACCTTCATCATGCCGGGATTGGCCACCTCGATACGCACCTTCCCTGTACGGATCGTGGGATCGAGGATCGGCAGAATATTGCTGACCCTGCCCTTCAGCACCCGGTCGGGGTAGGCATTCAGCGTAATGTCGGCAGGGTCGCCGATGTGGACATTGGCCAAGTCGTTCTCGTACACATCGCACACAATCCACACCGTCGAGAGGTCCGAAATGGTGAAGGGACTCGTTCCCAGGCTCTGCACGCCCGCCGCGTTGGTCACCTCCTGGTCGGTGATGACGCCGGAGATCGGCGCGGTGATATTGACCATGCCGGTGGGGTGGTCCACGTCGCTGCCCAGCAGGCGAAGATG
Organism: uncultured Acidobacteriaceae bacterium; assembly: GCA_963834805.1. Taxonomy (GTDB): domain Bacteria; phylum Acidobacteriota; class Terriglobia; order Terriglobales; family Acidobacteriaceae; genus Edaphobacter. The sequence continues at coordinate 1,840,296 of CAWIDB010000006.1, read as the reverse complement.
TTCGGCTGCGACATCCACTGCGATCTTCGCTTTGGCCTCTGTGTCCTGGGCCACCTGCAGATCGTTCAGCGCGTACGCGCCTTTGGCGTAGAGAAGCTCCATGCGCTCCAGTTGTGCCTTGGCCAGCACCTCGTCGGCCACGTTCGACTGATAGTTGGCAAAGGCGCCGGAGATATTGTCGCTGCGCAGGCGCAGCAGCAGTTGACCCTTCTTCACCTCGTCTCCCAGACGCGCGAAGAGGCCCACGATGCGTCCGGAGGCCAGCGAGATGACAGGGACCGCGCGGTCAATATCGGGATTCACTGTGCCGGTCACGGCAAGCTGCGCGGTTGCGCGATGCTCCACGGCCGCGGTCGTAGGGTACTGGTCCGGACGGTCAACGGAAAATACCTCCGCCTGGTAGGCTGTGGTGACCTTGGCCGGCGGCGGCGCACCCGCAGCGGGATCGGAAGCTCCCTGCTTGCAGGCTGCCGTTGCCATCAGCATGGCTGTGCTAAGAACCACGAGGCTGATTCCTGCGGGGTTGCGATGCACTCTGGTGGCTGAGGCGAACATGCTATACCTCCCGAGCAAGCGAATCGGCGTCCGCGTTGTAAGATGTGTCGGCGTTCCGATTCAGTCTTGCTGCATAATGCTGTTTCTTATAGTGATAGATAGGTAGTAAGTACGGCATAAGGAATAAATAGAAAATCTATAAAATCAAGGTAGAAAACAATTAAGACGTGATATAGGTATGTCGCATAACTACCAACTGCCTCATGCGGAGCAACACGCGGAATGCGCCAATGAAGGCCACGGTTATCCGTGGATGCAGCGCAGGGAACCTTGTTCGTCCCTGCGCTGCTCCAGGTTGCAGATGCTGCGCTAATTGATAACTTTGGGTTTGACTTAGAACCTTACCAAGAACGCTTCTGTCACAACCCACTGATCTTTGACAAGGGACGGGAACCAGACTGCCGAAGTCTGGCCAGCCGGCCCGCCGCATGCCGCTTCGGCTGCTACAAGTCCCGCTCCGCCTGGTGCCCAGCCGACACCAGAGGAGGCGCCGGTGGCGCAGGCATAGCTCCCCGGGGAGCCGTTGTTGCCGCCAGGGGGCGTAATCCCGCCGCGGCCAGTCCAGTACGGCACATCCGAGTGACGATAGCCCGTCTCTGTGCGGAAGGTGATGTACTGGCTGGGCATGTAATCATAGGTGACTGTCATATCCCATGAATGCACCTGATCGCCTGGGTTCTGCGTGAAGTAAGGCGATCCAGTGGTGGCCGTCGCGCCGTTGATAGGTGGCAGCAGGGTAAGGTAGCGGCCTGGATTGGTCATCATGCCGCCGCCGAGGGTAAGCGCATACTTGTCCTTGTCCCACCACGTTCGGTCGTAGGCCATCCATCCGAGGAAGTCCTGCTTGAAGGACGTTCCTCCGCCAGAGGACGCAGGCGCCTTCGGGTTGCCGTGGCAGGCTACGTTCTCATTCGGAGGGCCAGATCCATCTAGTCCGAATTCGCAACCTGCGTCCGCGGTAATGCTGAATGCAGCCTTGTCGATGTATTTATTCTTGTTGTCGTAATACTTTACCTGGATACTGTCGTCAGTGTGCAAACGGTGACGATACGGCAACCCAAGATCGTCTTCGCCCACACCGTAGTTGTTGAAGACCATGTCAAGCCACGGCTTGGGGCGCCACAGTATCTGCCCGCCCAGTCCCGGCTTGCTGTTCGGTCTTGCATACGTCTGCCAACCATTGATGAACCACGGTTCGATCTTCAACTTGGCAGTTGGGAAGAACTGTAAACGCAGCCCAGTGAAGAACCATGGAGTGTTGGAGGATACATAGGACGGCTGATAGGCCCAGTTGTCGTAATTGTAGTAGCTGAACAACCCGATGTAGGAGACGAAGATTCCGGCATCGGCATTAATGCCATGCATCTTGTCCCAGTGATATCCGCCCCATGCCTCCGATACATACCGGTATGCATTGGAGAGGTCCCATTGGCCGCGGCTGTAGCTGGCATCGTTGCGCGGCGTGGTGGTGGCCCACTCGCCAAACATGGTAAGGACTCTGCCGCGAACATTATCGAGGCGTAAGTCGCCGCCGAAGCTCAACTGCTCCAACTGGAATTCATCCGAACGAAACGTCTCAGTCGAACCTCCCAGGGAGTCGTCTGAAGGATGGTTATGGTCCCATGTGTAGTTGGTGTCCGCGCGAAACTCCGGCGTGAAATACTTTGTTGACATGGGGCTGTCTACCACGCGGCCATTCGAATTGAGCCATGTCCAATCGCTCTCGCTGAACGGTGCGGTCTTTTTAGTCCTCTCCGCGCTAATGTTCGGAGTCGGATCGGCAACGGTCTTCTCAAGTGCATCGAGACGCGCTTTCAAGTCAGATATTTGCTGCTCGGTGGTCTGCGGCGCGCTGGACGAGGATGACGAAGATTGGGTTGAGGGCGTGGCCTGAGCGGACGCGCTGGTTCCAGCCGCGGTCAAACAGACCAGGAAGGCCAATCCACTAACTAAGGTTGACTTTATACAGTAGCTGGGCATACTTTGTCCTCTTTCTCCGGCGGATACACCTCCGCCTAAGCGGTTATTTGTAATCGCTGTCAGGCCACTATTGGTTTATTGATCCGGTTTATTTCAAACGCGCGATACGTTGCTGCACGACGCCGATCACCCGCTGCAGTTTGTTGATTTGATCGGTTGTCTGAGTGTCGTTGCGTCTCATTGCCTTCTCGCGCAGACGGGCAACCCGGTCCATCGAGAGGCCCAAGTTCTCTTCAAGCGCGTTCAGTTCCACGTTGTAGAAATAAGTTGACTGTCCGAGAGCCATTAGTACCACCTCCATGCATAGCAGATGCTCTAGTGTGACGGGAGGGACATAAGAAATGCATAAAGAAATCATAGAAAGTTCGAAAAAAGACGCGCAGTAAGTTTTTCACCATTAATAAGCACAGTTATGCACAGGCCAATCCTGCGTTAAACCGCAGTTAGCGATTCTTTATGGATCAGAATCTTTAACGATCATCTATTTTAATTCTTTATGCCCTCTTTATGCAGCCCACTCTAGAGTCAAATTCAGGAGGGTCCGATCATGAACCGAACAATGGTACTTATTACGGCGCTTTCCCTTACTATTCCCATGGCGGGAATGGCCCAACCCACAACGCAAACAGCAAGCCTGACCGCACCACTTTCAGGACGTGAACTGCACAGCCTGATGCTGAACGCGCACAGCGCGGCCCAGTACCAGCAGCTTGCCGGCTACTTCCACCAGATGGAGGCAAAGTACCGCGCTGAGGCCGCGGCCGAGAAGGCAGAACGGGACCGGCGCGCCCAGGTTAACGCCGGCTTGATGCAGAAATACCCGCGTCCAGTGGATTCTGCCCAGTACCTCTATGAGTCGTATGTGTCGCAAGCCGACAGCGCAGCGCTTCAGGCCCAGCACTTCGACCAACTCGCCACAACCCCGACCAAGCATGACCAGCAGGACGCCACAAATACGCAGGGCAAGCTGTAATGCGCGGCAGCCTGGAAACCCACCTTGTATTAATGAATCGTTGTATTGCAGTTAGGGAAACGCACATGGAACACCTGCCATATCTTAGGGGCACCGTGTTTCATGTGCGTAATCTTTATTTATGACTTTTTTGCACTTTCCTGACGACTTCCTTACGGCCCCGTTCACTACCATTGGGATGGAACTCCTGAATGAACTCACGACTCACAATGGTCATTCCGTTGACGGAGAAGCGGTCGTGGATGCTGCTGCTGAAGCAGTGCGCGATTGGCTGTGCCTCCATCGCGGCCCTTACATTTGTTGGATATAAATTACAGCTTCCGATCGCAACCGAAGGCTTTATTTATCTGCTTGCAGTGATCGTAGCAACGATCTCTTATGGGATATGGCAGGCGATATTTCTCTCCCTGATCGCGGCCTCCTGCCTAAACTACTTCTTTATTCCTCCGCTTTTCTCGTTTACTGTCGGTGACAGCCGGGACTGGATCGCACTGATCTCCTTTCAGATCTCCGCGTTGGTGGTGAGCCGTCTCTCCTCACGAGAGCAAAAAATTGCGCGCGATGCCAACTACCAACGGCTACAGATGAAAAAGCTGTATGAGTTGAGCCGTGGTATCCTGCTCTTCGATCTGCATCATCCTCCTGGTTCCCAGTTGGTACAGTCGATCCGGCGCATATTTCAGGCAGACGATGTTGCCATCTTCGACGCAAATTCTGTCCTTCTCAACCATGAGGGAAGCTGGTCGACGGAAGAACAGCAGATTGCCAAGACGACGTACCTTACCGATAAAAACGAGGACGACCACGATACTCGCACCACGCAGCGTGTGATTCGAATAGGCAACTCCTCGATCGGCGCGATGGCCATACGCGGAGAGGTTGACCCGTTAATTGCCAACTCCATCGCCTCGCTTTCCGCCATTGCCTTTGAGCGTTACCAATCGTATGAAAAAGAGGCGAACGCCGTGAGCGCGAAGCAGACAGAGCAACTGCGCGTAGCCGTACTGGATGCGCTTGCGCACGCGTTCAAGACGCCGCTGACCGCCATTCGCACTGCCAGCTCCGGCCTACTGGAGATGGGCACGCTGGGCAAGACTGAGTCTGAGCTGGCGGAACTGATTGACGAAGAGTCCGTCAATCTGAACCAGCTTTGTACCCGCCTGCTACAGACCGCGAAGCTTGAGGCCTCCAGCGTGGCCCTGCGCACCGAACCGGTGATCGTTTCGCGGCTGGTTCAGGATGTATTGGAGAACCTATCGGGGACGCTCAAGCAACATCCTATTGAGCTCTCCATCGAGGAGCAGGATACGCCGTTGCAGGGCGACAGGGAACTGCTTACGATGATCCTGACGCAGTATCTGGACAACGCAGCCAAGTACTCCGCGCCCGATACGCCGATTGACATTGCGGTGCGTGAGAGCAACTCCGAACTGCTGCTATCGGTACACAATCAAGGCCCGCTGATCCAAATGCAGGACCGCGAAAAAATATTTGAGCGGTTCTATCGCGGTTCAGAGGCCAAGGAGCACGCGCCAGGCTCCGGTGTAGGATTGTCCATTGTCAAGAAGGCGGCAGAGGCCCACCGCGGACACGTGTGGGTAACCAGTGCCGAACAGGACGGCACGACTTTCTTTTTATCGATTCCGAAGATACATATGGGGGGGTACTAGCCATGGAATCCGGGATGATTTTGGTTGTGGATGACGAGCTATCCATTCGGCGCGCGTTGCATACAACCTTGAACAATCTGGGGTTCAGGACGGTGGAGGCGGCGCGCGGCGAGGAGGCTCTGTCGCTGCTGCGCACCAACACCTTCGACGCGGTGCTGCTGGACATCAATATGCCGGGTATGAGCGGTATCGAAGCCTGCAAGACCATGCGCAGTCTTTTTCCTCGCATCCCCATTCTGATGCTTACCGTACGCGACAGCGAAGACGACAAGGTTGAGGCGTTGGACGCGGGCGCAGACGATTACATCACGAAGCCCTTCCAGTTGCGCGAGCTGACAGCCAGAATGCGGGCCGCAATGCGGTGGTCCAAAATGACGGACACGCAGGAGGAGGCAGTATTGCGCATCAACGAGATTGAACTCGACCCAGCGCGCCATACGGTGAAGAAGGCCGGCAAGCTCATTCACCTTACCCCTAAGGAATTTGAGTTGACGCACCACCTGATGACCCATGCAGGCAGGCCCATCCAGCATAGCCGCCTGCTGAGTACCGTGTGGGGAGAAGGATACGGCAACGAACTGGAGTACCTGCGCACCTTCATGCGTCAACTGCGCAAGAAGCTGGAAGACGATCCTGCCAACCCCAAGTACCTGCTTACCGAAGCGCACGTCGGTTATCGCTTCGTGGAAAATTCGTAGATTTGGCTGGATGGCTCTAAAACAAGCATTGTTGGTCGAACGGTTGGTTTCCCTATACGTCCTGTGGCTCATACAACTGCTACCCAGCGGAAATTGGGATCAGATATGCAATGTCGGAATTAAAAACGCCTGTAGTCGATTTTGTAGCTGACAAAGCACCCAAAAATCACAAAGATCGACAGGGCTCAGGCCGTTCACTGTAAATAGCTCAATCAAAATAACTTATTCCCCACTCAATTTCAACAGACTCCCACAAACCGCCTGATCTTTTTTGGGAGCAGAGGGTCGTCAGTTCGAATCTGACCGCCCCGACCAACACAATTCATCAAGAATCAAGCAGATGTGGCGATTCCGCCTAGCGCATCTGCTTTTTTGTTTTCGAAGGTAATCATAATTGCAGACGCGGGCGCCTCAGAGCTACCCAAGCATCCATAAGATCAAAATGCCAGTGTCTATTTCCAAAAGAGATTGCGCCTTGAGGCGGCTATTTCGACCCCATTCCCGGAATGGGCGGGACCATGTGCGATCAACGTTCATGCGGGTAATACGCCGGCAGAATTGACCGATGATGGAATATGTACAAGGAACACAATCGATTCCACGTGGACTTAGCGCAGGAGTAGGCGCAAGATGATCGGCACTATGAATGCTCCGCCAACCTGCGCCGGGAAAAGAAAGCTCCTCTATATCCCGATCATCCACACTGCGGCGGACATGGGAACGCTGGGTGCATCGATACGAGGCAAGAAACTGTCCACTCTTGGGCGGCAGGGTCTGACGCGCAACGCGGCCGTGGTGGAGAAGATGTGGGAGAAGATCGAACGCGTGGTTGCCCACCTTCCGTTGGACCAGGGGACCGCGCGGCTCTATCAGGATGGATTGCCGGTTTGCGGGCACGAGCGGGCCATTGTGTCGGAGCTGGCTGGAGCGGGCAGCCGAAACCACCGGTTGCTGCTGGAACTTGAGGCGCGCGGCGCGACCCTGATGGGTACGGAATCGCCCGAACTCCTGGTGCAGGAATATCAACTGGCAACCGCTGCCTTTGCGGCCGACGCAGCGGTGCGGACAGATAAACGCCAGCAAATCTTGCGTGACACGCTGCTGGAGAAGCGCGACCGCTTCGTTGCGGACCGAATCAACAAAACACTGGGCGCAGGGGAAAGCGGAATCCTGTTCCTGGGCTTGCTTCACGAGGCAGCCATATTCCTGGATTCCAATATCGATGTTGTTTACCCGCTGGGTCTGCCCAGGGTAGGACCAAGAAGGTCCCGATGAATCCGGTGCATGGCAGGATTCTGATTGCCGACGACGACAGCTTGATGGCCCGCTTGTTGGGCAACGTGGTGAGTCGCGAAGGATTGACGCCGCTGTTGGCCAAAGACGGAACAGAGGCGCTGCAACTGGTCCGCGCCGGTGACCCCGATGTGCTGCTGACCGATATGAGAATGCCGGGCATGGACGGCATGGAACTCATGCGCAAAGCAAAGGAGATTGATCCGGAGCTGCCCGTGATCCTGATTACTGGGTTTGCCCAGGTGCAGGGGGCAGTGGAGGCACTCCGTGCCGGCGCCCACGACTATCTGGCCAAGCCATTTGAGCATCAACAGGTGCTCCGTGTTGTGCTCCGTGCCTTGAACGAGCGACGCCTGAAGCTGGAGTTGAAGCACTTGGTGGACCACGTCCATCATGTTCTCTCTCCGCGCGAGACGTTTGGCCCCAGCGAGGCGATCGGCAAGGTGATCGCGGCCATTGAACAGGTCGCAAAGTCGAATTTCAGCGTGCTCATCGTGGGCGAGACCGGGTCGGGCAAGGAGGTGGTGGCCCGCGCCATTCACCAGGCCAGCAATCGCGCGCGACAGCCATTTGTGCCCGTGGATTGCGGCGCGGTCCCCGAGGCGCTCTTTGAGAGCGAGTTGTTCGGACACGAGCGGGGGGCCTTCACCGGGGCCGATCAGAAGACCGTGGGAAAGATCGAGGAAACACATACGGGGACTCTCTTTCTGGACGAAATCCCCAATATGCCGCTTGCCTCGCAAGCCAAGCTGCTGCGCGTGCTCCAGGAAAAGACCCTGTACCGGCTGGGCGGCGTCAAGCCCATCCATGTGGACACCCGGATGCTGACCGCAAGCGGTCAGGACTTGGAATCGCTCTGCGATCACGGCTCGTTCCGCTCCGACCTTTACTTCCGGCTCAACGAATACACCATCTCCATCCCACCCCTGCGCAAGCGTTGCGAAGACATCCCGTACCTGGCCAAGCGCTTCATGGATATTGCAAACATCGAACTTTCCAAGTTCGTACGCGGGTTTTCCCCGCCGGCGGTGGAGGCGATGCTGGCCTACCGCTGGCCTGGCAATGTGCGCCAGCTTCGCTCTGTCGTCCGTCGCGGCGTGCTGATGGCCGAGGACGTGATCTCCGAAGAGCATCTCGGATTGGGACTCAAGAACGGTAAACCCTTGGTGGAGGAGAAACCGGCGGAGCCATCGTCTCCACACGGCCGGGGGCGCAGCGACCTCTCGCTGCGCGAGATCGTTCGCAGCAACACGGTCCATGTCGAGCGGACTGCGATCGCCGACGCCCTGCTATCGGCAGGCGGGAACAAGGCCAAGGCAGCGCGTCTTCTCCAGGTGGACTACAAGACCCTCCACAGCAAAGTGAAGGAGTACGGAATTCAGATCGAAGGAGACCATCCACATGTTTAAGAAGCACGATGAGAAAAAGAGTGAGGGCGGCATCGAATCGGGGCTGGGCGGGATTCTCAAGGGTCTTGGGGACCTGGTCGAGAAACTGGGAGAGCTTTCCGAATCAGGGGGAGAAATCTCCCGCAGCGGTGAGATCCACGGCTCGGGCAAGGAGTTGAAGGGAATCTATGGATTCACCATCAAGTCGGGGTTGGGAGGAGACGGTCCGCGCATCGAGCCCTTCGGCAACATTCGCAAGGACCGCGAATCCGGGCGCTCCGTCGTGCAGGAGGTCCGCGAGCCCGTGGTGGATCTCTTCGAGGAAGAAGACCATGTATCGATCGTGGCCGAGATGCCCGGCATCGGCGTGGAAGACGTGCAGCTTGCCGTGGAGGACGATCTGCTGATCGTCACGGCCGCGCACGGCGAAAAGAAGTATCGCAAGGAAGTTCTGCTTCCGGCCAGCTTCGCTCGCGAGAAGATGCATGTCACCTGCAATCAGGGCGTGGTGGAGATCAAGTGTTTGAAATGAGAGGACGATCATGGCTTCGGAACGTATGGAACTCCCGGTCCTAAAGCTCAAAGTCGCTGAGGCGTTGAGCCGGGATGTCGGCCGGGGAATTGCCCGCATGGGCCCGGAAGACCTCGATAAACTCGCGGTCGCCGTCGGCGACACAGTGGAGATCACCGGTAAGCGGGTGACTGTCTGCAAGGCCATGCCGGCGCATAAGGAACTGCGCGGACAGTCGCGCATCCAGATCGATGGTCTGGTTCGCGAGAACGCCGGGGCGGGACTGGATGAGTTTGTGTCGGTGCATAAGATCGCTTGCCGGCCCGCAGAGCGTGTCGTGCTGGCACCAGCCAACGTCCGGCCCGCCGATCGCGATCTGGACTATATCGGCAGCCTGCTCGATGGCCTGCCGGTGCGCGAAGGCAGCCGCATCCGTGCTCCGTTGTTTGGCAGCCGCTGGGCAGACTTCCGCGTGATCGGCACCACGCCCAAGGGTTCGGTGCTGATCAATCCCACCACCATCCTGGTGATTGGCAATCCGCAGCAGGCCGAGGAGGTGGCCGCGCGCTCCACCACCTACGAGGACATCGGAGGGCTGAAGCCGCAGTTGCTGCGCATCCGCGAGATGATCGAGCTGCCGCTGCGCTATCCGGAGGTCTTCGAGCAGTTGGGGATCGACGCCCCCAAGGGCGTATTGCTGCATGGTCCTCCGGGATGCGGAAAGACGCTGATCGCGCGCGCCATCGCGCATGAGACCGAGGCCAACTTCTATTCGGTGAGCGGCCCGGAGATCATCCACAAGTTCTACGGCGAGAGCGAGGCCCATCTGCGCAAGATATTCGAAGAGGCCACGCGCAAAGGCCCCAGCATCATCTTTCTGGATGAGATCGACGCCATCGCACCACGCCGCGAGAACGTGGTCGGCGAGGTGGAAAAGCGCGTGGTGGCGCAGCTTCTCGCTCTGATGGACGGCCTGGCCAAGCGTCAGCATCTGATCGTGATCGCCGCCACCAACCTGCCCAACCTGCTCGATCCGGCCCTGCGCCGGCCCGGCCGCTTCGACCGTGAGATCGCCATTCCGATTCCCGACCGCGTCGGGCGCGAGGATATCCTTTCTGTTCACAGCCGCGGCATGCCTCTGGCCAAGGACGTGGCCATCGGCCACCTGGCAGAGATCACCCACGGATTTGTGGGGGCCGACCTGGAAGCGCTCTGCCGCGAGGCGGCCATGATCTGCCTGCGCCGCATCATGCCCAGCATCGACTTTGCGCTGGCCAAGATCCCATACGAACTGCTGTCCCAGTTGGAGGTGCAGAAGGAAGACTTTCAGGATGCCTTGCGTGAGGTTGAGCCCTCCGCCATGCGCGAAGTATTCGTGGAGATCCCGGACGTTCGCTGGGAGGACGTGGGCGGCCTGGCGCAGGTCAAGCAGCGGCTGGTGGAAGCGGTGGAGTGGCCGCTGCAGTATGCGGAGCTGTTCACCAAGGCCGGTATCCGTCCGCCCAAGGGCATTCTGCTGACTGGGCCGCCGGGCTGCGGAAAGACCATGCTGGCCAAGGCCATCGCAAGCGAGAGCAAGGTCAACTTTATATCGGTGAAGGGTCCGGCGCTGCTCTCCAAGTATGTGGGCGATTCGGAGAAAGGTGTGCGCGACATGTTTCGCAAGGCCAAGCAGGCGGCGCCGTGCATCATCTTCTTCGACGAGATCGACGCGCTGGTGCCGGCGCGCGACTCCGGCGGCTCCGATGCGCACGTCGCCGAGCGCGTCCTGAGCCAGTTTCTCGCCGAACTCGATGGCGTCGAGGAGCTGAGGGGAGTGCTGCTGCTGGGCGCCACCAACCGGCCGGACATGCTCGATCCGGCCATTCTGCGGCCAGGACGTTTCGATGAGATCGTCGAGATTCCGCTGCCCGACGAGCAGAGCCGCAGCGAGATATTCGCGGTGCATCTGCGCAACAAGCCGTTGGCGCTGGGAATCGGCATCGCCAGCCTCGCCGCGGCCACGCAGGAGTTCAGTGGCGCCGAAATCCAGGGAGTATGCGCTAAGGCGGCGCTGCGCGCCGTGCGCCGCGCGGTGGCCAGCAGGATCGAGAGACCGCAGGACGCCGCAGAGGTGCTGATCGGGCCCGACGACCTGGAAGCGGAGTTGGAAGAAGCGCGGCGGCGGTGAATGAAACCCAGCGAACTGGCTTATTATCTGTATTGCCTTACCCCCTCCGGCCGAGAACTCCATTGCGCTGCGACCGGGGTGGAGCAGCGCCATCCCGTCCTGCTGAGCGTCTGTGAAGAGGCTTGCGCCGTCTACAGCGAAGTCGTATTGGGTGAGTTTGCAGGGGAGTCCGCGGAAGCAAATATGCAGGACCTGGCCTGGCTCGGACCGCGCGTCTGCCGCCACGAATCAGTGATCGAGCAGATCATGAGTCAGACTCCCATCTTACCGGCTCGCTTTGCGACCCTCTTCTCCTCGCTCGACAGCCTGCGACAGTTCGTCGTCGAGCATCGCGCGGCCATCGCGAAATTCTTCGCCGCGCTCGGCAATAAGCAGGAATGGGCCATCAAAGGGCTGCTGGATCGTGCCGGCGCACTCGATGGGCTGTTTCATCCCGCGGCGCAGGAACTGACTGGCTCTCCCGGCACACGCTACTTTCAGGAGAAGCGGATCAAGGCCCAGTTGCAACGGGAGTTCGACCAACGGCTGAGAGAATTCAGCCAGCGCGCGGCAACGGCCTTGGCAACACATGCCGTCGGCTTCAGGGAACGCAAGGTACTGACGCCGGTGGCCGAGGGAAGCGGGGCCGAGATCGTTCTGAACTGGGCCCTCCTGATTCCACCGGAAGCGTTCGTGGACTTTAACGCCTGCCTGAAACGGTTCAACGGAGGCGATGCTTTTCCCGGTTTGATGTTGACGCTGTCCGGCCCGTGGCCGCCCTATAGTTTTGCTCCGGACCTCTCCGGTGGGACCGGGTCATGAAGGTTCTTCTCTACGGCATCTGCCAACAGGATAAGGACATGCCTTCTCTCGGTCCGGGAATCCGTGCCGTTAGGGGGCACGGTCTCATGGCCGTGGTATCGGAAGTGGGCGAGCCAACTGCGGCTCCCAGCGTCTCCTCGCTACTGGCATACGAGAGAGTGATCGATGCGATCCACGCCCGGCACACCGTCATTCCCCTGCGATACGGTTGCTTGATGGAGAGCGAAGAGAAGATCGTTCAACTGCTTGAAGATCGCCGCCGGGAGTACGAAGCTCTGTTGCTCCGGCTTCGCGGCATGACGGAGATGGGCATTCGCCTCCTGTGGCCACCATCTGCCGTACCACCCCCAAGCATTGCTCATTCCCCGGGTGCTGCCTATCTGGCGTCGTTGCGCAATCGCTACAACTCCCAGGACACTCCGGCTGCGGACGAGGCCTTGCTGGCCGATCGCATCGACGCCTTGCTGGATGACTGGTCCACCGAACAGCGCCGGGAGCTCGCGCTATCGCATCAGGGACGTCTGCTCTCTCTCTACTTTCTGACCCCGAAGAGTGGCGCCGAAGAGTTTCGCAAGCTGGTCCGCAACATCTCCACTCCACGCGGCGTGAAACTTTTGTTGAGCGGGCCCTGGCCTCCGTACAACTTTGTGGCCTCCACTGTCTGATTCCATGGAATGCAAACTATGGAACCAATTCCTTAGTTTTGATTGGGCTTCCCTGCGTGTGCGAAGGATGCCGTATGGATCCTTCGCTGCGTTCCGTCGCAACATTTTCAAAGCTTCACCCAATCTGTCGATTGCAGGTTTGCATTGCACGACTTGCATCGCAAACCAGGCATCCATTGCGCACCGCATTAGAGCATTCCAACCATCGCAAAGTGGCCGGTTTCAGAGGAGATTCTCTTGGATTGCTCTAATGTCGTTTGGCCATCTGCCTGCACTCCTTCATTGCAGTTTGGACACGACGAGTGTCCTATAGCGGCGGAAGCCGGAAAGGAGAACGAACGCAATGGCGAAAGTGAATAAGTCTACAGATTCATCCAGCTTGGCAGAAGTTGTTGACCGCATCCTTGACAAAGGCATCGTAATCGATGCTTGGGTTAAAAGTGTCGCTGGTCGGCATCGAGCTGCTCTCGGTGGAAGCTCGCGTTGTAATCGCTTCGGTCGAAACTTACCTGAAGTATGCCGAAGCCATCGGTCTGACAGCCAGCGCAGCATCGCCGGCGTAGATCTGCGCCCGTACGGTTTCCACCGCCGGAGAGAGGCCCCGTTCAGAGGCCTCTCCGGCGACGGAATCCCCCGAGCCATCAACCCAGAACAGGAGCGAAGAAATGTTGACCAATGATATGACACGGCTATGTCGAGAGATCGTTACTCTGCGCGGAATGCGCGCCAGCGCGATGACCGAATTGCAGCAAGATACCAGGGAGCGGAAGCAGGCTGTCGAAGAGATGTGCTCGCAAATCCACGATGACCGCGTGGCCATGGCCGGACGCACCAAGAAGGAACGGATGACCTTCATGAAAGGCGTGCGCCGCACAGTCAACGCGCAGCGCCGCGCGATGGCGAACGACCTGGCTGGCGCACGCAGGGCCTGGGCCGGCAAAAAAGCTTAGTAACGCACCGTCGAAACCCGGTTCAAGCGGGCGCAATCGGTTGGCCCGATGAACAGGCTGTCTCAGCCCAACACATGCATCGGTCCGCTCGCGGGTGGGGTTCGTCCCTTGGCTCACACCCGGCAACTGGACTTGAAAGGAGAATCATCATGGGCGTCTTAACCCAAACAATGACGCGGCTGCACGAAGAAATTGTCTCCGCAAACCGCTCCCGTCAGGCCCTCCGAGGCGAACTCATCCGCCAGACCGAGGAGCGGCGCTCTCAGGTCTCCGCACTATGCACCGGCTTTGCGCGCGATCTGGCGGGCGCCCGCCGTGCATGGCTTGGCCGGAGCCCGCTTCGCCGAAGCCCTGTAGCCGGTAAGGCCGAAGCAGCAGAACCGCAGTTGAGTCCTGCGCGGCCGGCAAGGGCCAAGGGCAGCTTGAAACAGAAGCCGCACCTCGCCCGTGCGGCGAAGCCGGCTGTGCGCTCGCGCGTTGCACGTATGTCGCTAGCCTCCAAACGTCCTGTCAAAGCTGCGAAGCGGTCCTGATTCCCGTAGGCAGAAAGTGAGCTGGAATAAATGAGCACTGCAATGGTAGAACCACTCAGCGGAGACTATAGGGAAGCGGTCGTGAGGCTGCAGCCTGCCGGGGACAACATCGAGGCCGAGGCCAGCGATCAATTCGTAGCCACTCCGCATATTCAGGCTTTGGCCGAGCGGCGCTTGCCTATCTGGAGGTCGGCTATGCGGTGCATTTTGCCGGTTCGGCGGGCACCGGCAAGACGACGCTTGCCTTCCACGTTGCGGCCAAACTCGGCCGTCCGGTCACTCTCATCCATGGCGATGACGAGTTCGGCAGCTCGGACCTGGTTGGCAAGGATTCCGGCTACCGCAAGTCCAAGCTGGTGGACAACTACATTCATTCCGTGCTCAAGACGGAAGAGAACATGAATACGTTATGGGTGGACAACCGCCTCACCACGGCCTGCGCCAGCGGAAATACCCTGATCTACGACGAGTTCAACCGTTCCCGTCCGGAGGCCAACAACGCCTTGCTGAGCGTGTTGGAGGAGCGGGTCCTGAACCTGCCCAGCCTGCGCCAGAACGGCGAAGGGTATCTGCAGGTGCATCCCGACTTCCGCGCGATCTTCACCTCCAACCCGGAGGAGTATGCCGGGGTCCATAAGACCCAGGATGCGCTGATGGACCGCCTGATCACCATTCAGATGGGCAACTTCGACCGGGAGACGGAGATTGCCATCGCGATTGCCCAGTCGGGCGTGGCACGCCAGGATGCCGGAACCATCGTGGACATTGTGAACGAGTTGCGAGGCACCGGCGTCAACAACCACCGGCCGACCATTCGCGCCACCATTGCCATCGCCCGGATTCTGGTTCACCGTAAGGCGCGGGCCACATTCAACGATCCGGTCTTCCAATGGGTCTGCCACGACGTGCTGACCACCGATACGGCCAAGGTCACCTGCGAGGGGCAATCGTTGATGCCGCACAAGATCGAAGAAAGCATGGCGCGAGTCTGCAACGCCGCGTTGAAGGCAAACCGCGCCGGCAGCCGTCCCCGCCTCGTACATAAAGGGAAGGAGTAATGCGATGGCAATCCCCGCAAAAGGTTTGAATCAGTTGCGCACCCTCTCCGGCCGGGTGGATCAACTCTCCCTGCCCTACCGAAGCTACATGCAGGTCACCTGCCTGGAGATGGAACGGGCGCGCAGGAATATGGAGCGCAAGAGCGCCAGCCGGCGGGTGGCATCGATCGATGCTCGTATTCAGGAGATCGAGAAGGCCAAACACGAGCTGCTCCAGGCGGTGGATGGTTCCGGGCGAAGCACTACGGCGCGTCTGCCCGGCATCGAACTGAAGCCCACGCCACGCTGTAGCACGGGCGGATTCAAGATCCGTTACTGAGGACTCGTCCATGCTGACCATCAAGACCTCCGCTCACGTTCCCGCCAACCGCCATCGCAGAAACTTCCATTCCTGCGCGGTCTCCACCGGAGCGCCTCTGGTGAGAGTTGGCGGGTTGCGTCTGCTTCCGGAGTGGTTACGGCTGTTCGACGCCGAGTCGAGGCGGCGTTGGATGGGAATGCAATGGAGATCGCACCTGGGAAGAGTGCGGTTTGCGCAAGAGAGGAGCAGGCCATGAATCATGGTGTGTGTGCAGCCATAGCGGCCGGGCCAGTACGAAATCCGGAAATAGCCGCGGCCAGTGGAAGAAACTATCTTTACGCGATCGTGGCGGGGGACGAAGCGCGCTCATATCCTTCTCTGGGCCTCGATGGAAAGGATGTGTACACCATCTCCAACGGTCGCGTGGCTGCCGTGGTCAGCCGCTTATCCAGTTCAAAGATCCGTCCGGAACGCGCCAACCTGAAGGCCCACCAGGCGGTTCTCAGCCGTCTGCTTGCCGACACCACTCCGCTACCCATGGCCTTCGGCACGATAGCTAACAGCCCGCAGGCCATCCATAAGATCCTGGTCAAGAATCGGCGCGCCTTCGACGAACAGCTCGCGCGCGTGGCCGGCAAGGTGGAGATGGGGTTGCGCGTCTCCTGGGACGTTCCCAATATCTTTGAGTATCTCGTCAACATTCACGCGGAGCTGCGGTCGGCGCGGGACCGCATGATGAGCGCACGCCACCAGCTCACCCAGGAGGAGAAGATCGAACTGGGCCGCATGTTCGACCGCCTGCTCAACGACGACCGGGAGGACCATACTTCCAAGGTGGAGCGCGCGCTTGCCCCGCTGTGCGTGGAATTCAAGGCGAACCAGTGCCGCAATGAGAACGAGGTGATCAATCTTGCCTGCCTGGTGAGGCGCGATGCGCAGGAGGCGTTCTCCGCGGGCGTGTTTGCCGCAGCCAACTTCTTCGACAACAACTTCTCCTTCGACTATAGCGGGCCCTGGGCGCCGCATAACTTCGTGGAGCTCGAACTGGAGCAGTGATGCTGTTGGTCGACGACATCCTCTTATCTCCGGTCCACAGCATTCTCTGGGTCTTCCGCGAGATCGGCAAGATCGCACAGAAAGAACTGGCCGGCGAAGCCACCTCGATCACCGAGCAGTTGCGGATCCTCTACATGCAACTGGAGACCGGGAGGATCACCGAAGCGGAGTTCAATGCCGGGGAGAAGCTTCTGTTGGACAGACTGGATGCCATCGAAAGCCGTCGGGAGGACGAAGACGGGACGGAAGAACCGGACGAGGATGAAGACGAAGAACCCGAAGTGGTGGGGCGGGTAGCCGGCAAGACGCCGGGAAATGGGAGGCCGGTATGAACCGGCAGATGCTATCGTTCTTTCACAAGCCGGGCCTCCAGCTTCTGCTCTTCGGCGGCAAGGGGGGCGTTGGCAAGACCACCTGCGCCACGGCTGCCGCGCTGCGTCTCTCCGCGCTGGCCCCGCATCGTTCTCTCCTGCTGGTCTCCACCGATCCGGCCCACTCTGTACGGGACAGCCTGGCCGGCTATGTGCCCCCCGGCAAGCTGCAAGTTCTCGAACTGGACGCTCAGCAATGCCTAATCGAGTTCCGCGAGCAAAACGGAGACATGTTGCGCGAGATTGCCGCCGCTGGCACCTTCCTGGACGACGAGGACATCCAGCAATTTCTCAGCCTCTCGCTGCCCGGCCTGGACGAGTTGATGGCTCTGTTTGAAATCTCCTCGTGGGTCGAGACCCGCCAATACGACTGCATTGTGGTGGACACGGCGCCCAGCGGTCATACCTTGCGCCTGCTGGCCATGCCCGATCTCATCCGGCGATGGCTCGGCATGTTGGAGGTGTTGCTGGCCAAGCGCCGGTACATGCGCAAGGTTTTCAGCCACGATGCCGCTTCGGACCGCCTCGACCTGTTCGTGGCCAGGTGGAAGTCCACGCTGCATCTCACCGAGAAGCTGCTGCACGATCCGCAGCGCACTCAGTTCGTTCCGGTTAGCATTGCCGAGCCGCTCAGCATCTGCGAAACTGTGGCGCTCTTCCATGAGCTGCAGAGCCGCAAGATGCCGGTCTCCGAACTGGTCGTCAATCAGCTCCATCTGGAGTGCGCTTGCCCCGCCTGCAAGGCCGCCGGAGAGGCCGAACAGACCCAAATTCAGCGGTTGATGGCAGGCATCGAGCTTCCCTGTCCAGTGTGGGGCATCGGATTGCAGCAGAAGGAGGTTCGCGGCCAGCCGTTGCTGATGGAGTTCTGGGACCATGCGCAGTCCATCGCTCGACAGCCGGAGATTGCGACCGGCTGCAGCATCGTCCGCAAGCCCGCCGCGCTGGTCGAGCCGGCCGTGCTGGTTCCGGCTCCGGCGCCTTCGGCGCGGATGCAATTCATGCTCTTTGCCGGCAAGGGTGGAGTGGGCAAGACAACTCTTTCCTGCGTTACCGCCGTGCGTATGGCCCGCGACTTTCCCGGCAAAAGGGTGCTGCTGTTCTCCGCCGACCCGGCCCACTCGCTCTCCGCCTGCCTGCAAACCAAAATCGGTCCCCATCCTAAACTGCTGCTTCCCGGCTTGACGGCCATGGAAATCGACTCCAAAGCGGAGTTTGAAAAACTGAAGACCCGCTACGCAGGGGACCTGGAGCATTTTCTGGAGTCCGTCTCCCGCGGCTTCGACCTGACCTTCGACCGCGTGGTGCTGGAGCGCATGTTGGATCTTGCCCCGCCCGGACTGGATGAGGTGATGGCGCTTACCCGCATTATGGATTTCATGGCCCATGACAGCTACGATCTCTTCGTCCTGGATTGCGCCTCCACCGGCCACCTGGTCCGGCTGCTGGAGCTGCCGGACCTGATCAACCAGTGGCTGAAGGTCTTCTTCAACCTCTTTCTCAAGTACGAGCACATCCTGCAAATGCCGGAATTCGTGGAGGAACTGGTTGCAATCTCGCGCAACCTGAAGAAGCTTCGCGAATTGCTGCAGAATCCCGCCGCCTCCGCTCTCTACCCGGTGAGCATTCCCACCCGGATGGCTCTGGAGGAGACCACGGACCTGGTGGCGGCGTGCGGCAGGCTGGGCATCGCCGTCCCACTTATCTTCCTGAACCTGTTGACACCGCCCTGCGGTTGCCCTCTGTGCGTGGGCCTGCGCCGGCGCGAGTCGGCGGTTGCGAAGGAGTTTCTGAAGGTCTTCCCGCACAAACAGCAGATTCATATTTACCGCCAGCCGAGGCTGGGTGGGCTGGAGCAGTTGCAAAAACTGGGACAGCGTCTCTACCACTCCGCCGGACAGGAGATGACCGCCCGTGTCGCCTGAAACCATTCCCGGTCAAGAGCATTTCGCGCTTGAACTCAGCGGTTTTGAGGAGAACAAGCGTGTCTCAATCTGCGAAGTCCTGGATCGCGTGCTGAACAAGGGGGTCGTCGTGGCCGGCGAAATTACCATCTCGGTGGCCGGCGTGGACCTTCTCTATCTGGGCTTGCATCTGGTATTGACCTCGATCGAAACCGCGCGCGCCAGCCTGCTCAACGGACAGCCGTCAGGCGGTCTCTCCATCGACATCGGAAAGAGGAGAAGCCTTGCAGCAGGTTGAAACCATGCAGGTCGAGTCTGAATCGATCCAGGACTTTGCTCTGGTGATGCAGCAGGAAGCGTGTATCCAGCCCCGCGCGCACAGCGCAACCCCCTGCCGCGCACGCCTGGAGCTGGACCCGGAGCAAGTGAAGAACGGGCTCGGACAGCTTGTCCTCACCGTCGTCAAGCTGTTGCACGAATTGCTGGAACGCCAGGCGCTGCGCCGTATCGATGCCGGCTCCCTTACCGAGGAACAGATCGAGAGGCTGGGCTTCACGCTGATGCGCCAGGCGGAAGAGATCGACCGGTTGCGTAACGAGTTCGGACTTGAAGATCAGGACCTGAATCTCGATCTCGGCCCCTTGGGAACGCTGTACTGACAGAGGAGATGCACCATGCCACAACAATTGGTTCCACATTCGTTGCAGAGCTCGACTCTCTCCGATGTCCTTGAGCGAGTGCTCGACAAAGGCGTTGTCATCGCCGGCGATATCAAGATCAAGCTCGTCGACATCGAGTTGCTCTCCATCCAGATTCGCCTAGTGATCTGCTCGGTCGACAAGGCCAAGGAGATGGGGATGGACTGGTGGGTCAACAACCCGGTCTTTTGCAGGCAGGCTCCCCAGGGACAACTGGAAGCATCTCTGGCCAGGATCGACGAGAGGCTGGCACGGCTCGAGGTTGCCTCGCCGCTTGAGGCGGTCCCGGCTTGAGCTTCTCTGCCCCTGCACTGTATCCAGGTCGTCTGGCCCCGCGCCGCATGCCCCATCCTTCGGCTAGCTCAGGACGGGCTCTCCCTTCTGGGCCGTTGGTTTATGCTTACCATGCAAGGCCGGACAATCTCCCCGTTTCGACCTGCGAGGCAGCGGGCCTGTCGAGGATGTCTGCTTGCGGTCATTGTGGAAGCCGAACTGTCTATCGATGCAGCGCTTTTCGCAATGGCAGATGAAATCCTATGCTGTTGGTCGGTTCCGCGAAAACGGACACATGAAATGATCCCCTTCGTCTCCCTTTTGTCCTTCGCCGTCTGGGTGTACCTGATCGGGTTCCATGGACACTTCTGGCGCTCCACGCCTGTGCTGACTGACCGCACTCCGTCCGGCAACGCGAAGGTGGCCGTAGTTGTGCCGGCACGCGACGAGGCGGAGAGCATCCAGCGGAGTCTCGGATCGCTTTTGGAGCAAGACTATCCTGGGGAGCTGTCGATCCTCCTGGTGGACGACAACAGCACGGACGGGACAGGCGAGGCTGCGGCTTCTCTCCGGGCTGGCAAGAGGCTGACGATCATCCCCGGCCAACCTCTGCCAAGTGGCTGGAGCGGAAAACTCTGGGCGATCCATCAAGGCCTTGCCCACGAGAGTGCAAAGGCCGCCGGCTATGTTCTTCTGACCGATGCGGATATCGTGCATGCGCCTGACCACGTATCGACCCTGGTCGCCAAGGCGGAAATCGAAGGGCTGGACCTCGTCTCCGAAATGGTTCGCCTCAACTGCGCGAGCAGAGCGGAACGAGCACTGGTCCCCGCGTTTGTCTTCTTCTTCCAGATGCTGTACCCCTTCGCCTGGGTCGCCGACCCCAAAAGACGCCTGGCCGGGGCCGCCGGAGGAACCATGCTGTTTGCACGCTCCGCGCTCGACCGCATTCAAGGTGTCACCCGTATCCGCCGGCATCTGATCGATGACTGCGCGCTGGCCAAAGAGATCAAGTCCTCCGGTGGGCGGATTTGGCTTGGCCATAGCGAACGCGCGGTATCCACGCGTGTCTACCGCGATTGGCGGGACGTGTGGAACATGATTGCGCGAACAGCCTATGAGCAGCTTGGCCACTCGCCCATGAGGCTACTGGGCTGTATCGTGGCCATGGGGATCGTTTATGGCGTGCCGCCATGGTTGGCCCTTTGCCAGCATGGGCTGCCACGCGTGCTGGGGCTTATGTCCTGGCTGATGATGGCCTTGGCCTTTCAGCCAACCCTGCGCCGCTACCGCCGCTCACCGCTATGGGGACTCTTCCTGCCTTGCATCGGCCTGTTTTATCTTTGCACAACGGTGGCTTCGGCGCTGCGGCACTCTTCTGGCCGTGGCGGCGGGTGGAAGGACCGCGTCTACCCGGAAGCCCCAGCCGCAGGACCACAGCGATAGCTCATTTTGAGTGTGGCCCGCCAGAATTTCATCCGCTGCGGCAAGGTCCCTGATTTTTGAGCATGGAAACGGTTAGAGCATTTTCACAGTAGGCGTAGAGTGAGGCGAACGAAGCCTGCGTGGTTTTCTCTTAAAGAAAACCACACTGCACACTCTTTCCGACACCACAGTAACTGTGAAAATGCTCTAGCCTGCACAGCTTACACCTGGTATCGGCGACTTTGCCGCCAGGTGAGAACGCAATTCACGCTGTAGTTCCATACCGAGCTGAAGAATGTGCCTGCGATGCCTGCCACATACCACTGAATCCCCTGCCGGATAAGCATCGTGGCGAAGGCAACATTGACGATCGCGCCGAGGGAACAGGCCGCGTAGAACTTCAGCAGACCGGTCACGAGCTTGTATCCGTGCAGTTTGCGGTCGCGAAACGTGACCACGTTGTTGAGCAGGAAGTTGCATGTCATTGCGACAACGGTCGCGATGGCCTGGGCCTGGGGAAACCCGCCGAGATGGTTGAGGTAGAGGATGGCCAGAACGGCGAGATGCACCAGGAGGCCTGCTGTGCCCACCAGCAGGAAGAGCACGAAGCGGGTAGGCAGGTACTTGCCGATCATCTTGTCGAGAATGAGGAAGAGGTACTCCAGCTTTACATTGACGTCGAGCTTACTTTCACCGAACTGGCGATTGGCGAAGCAGTAAGGCACCTCGGCAACGCGTGGAGAGGCTTCGCTCGATGCCAGGATATCGATGAGTATCTTAAACCCAGTCCCGGTGAGCCGGGGTACCAAAGCGCGGAAGAATCCGGATTCAACCATGAAAAAGCCGCTCATTGGATCGGAGACCTCACAGCGGCAGATGAGGTTGGCGGTCCGGGTTCCGAGGTTGCTGAGGCGTATGCGCTTCTTTGCGAACTCGCCCATGCTTCCCCCCGCGACCTTGCGACTGGCCACGACGATATCGAGGTCCTCGTCCTCGATCCTGCGAAGCATCTCGGGAAGGATGGTCTCGTCGTGCTGCAGGTCGGCGTCCATAACGGCGATGTAGGGAGCGGCCGAGGCCATCATGCCCTCGATGCATGCCGAGGACAGGCCGCGACGGCCAATCCGTTCGATCAATCGCACGCGCCGATTGTTCCGGGCGATCTCGCGGACAAGATCGGATGTGCCGTCGGGAGAGTTGTCGTCCACAAAGATTGCTTCCCACTCGATTCCGGACAGCTTGCGTTCGAGCTTTTCCAGCAGAAGAGGAACATTCTGCCGCTCGTTGAACGTCGGAATCACCACGGACAACTGTAGCGCAGAGGTTTGCTCATCCGCGACCGGGTCGAACGCAGTCGAGAGAGCCGTTGATGCGCGATCATGAGAATGCTGCAACACCTGCAACGGGACCTCTGGGCCAAATTCAACAGGTACCTTCGATTGTGCTCGGGGGTGCATCCGTCTAGTTTAGACGGACGCACCCAATTAAGGGTTCGCTTTCAGGGTTGCGGTCGTGCGCAATACTGGAGTGGTAGCAACGGACGTTATGGGCGACTGCTGCAATAGGTCCCAGCAACCGGCCGCGAAAAAGACGACAAGCAGGATTCCTTCGGCCAGCTTCCACTTACTATGGCTCTGCACGGCGAAGAAGTTGCCCATCAGGAAGATCGAACAAAGCAGAAGGATGGCACGCCTGGGAGGATTGAAATGCGCCAGAAAGCGCCAGCCAATCAGTGCCATGGGAAGCGTGAGTGGAACAACGTCATACTCGATGAGCCGCGGATTGAGAAGAATGACGCCGAGCAGCAGCACCGGAAGCCACTGACGGAGGGGAAATTGGGCGCTCAGATACCGGCGAGAGAGATGAAGCAGCACAGCGAATACCGGAACAGCATACAGAAGATAGATGGCTGTACCGGCAACGCTGTATGAAACGCCGCGGCCAAAGAAGAAATCGCTGAGAAGGCCCGCGGGGCTGCATCCGAAGTCGCGGTTGTAGCTGAACTGCAGGTCGACGGCTTGCAGGAAGTGATGAAAAGGGGATGGCCAGACAAGAGGCTGTATGGCGAACAGCGCAATGCCCGTCGCCACCGTAATGCCCGCCGGCAACCATTGCCGGCGGGCGGAGAGCAAGGGAATCGCCGCCAGAACGAGCAGCGGGGCTTTATAGCAGGAAGCAACCAGGATCGCCAGATAGCACCAATGCCACTGACCTCGTCGCCAACCGAAGACAGCGCCCAACAGGACGAGAGCGTAGAGGATAATGGCGACGTTGCCGCTCAGTACGATGTCATGTTGCAGCATGCCGGGAAAAAAGAGGGCCGCGGGCGCGAGTAGGAGGAATCCGCTTCGCTCGCTCTCTTCCACGCACTGCATGCCCACCCATACAAGACAGAGTGCGCAGACGGCATAAATGAGCCAGTACGCGGGCCCACTGAGCCAGACGGGGATCGCGCCGATTGCCCGCAGAAACGGAAGCGTGATCGGCGAGTAAACGTAGCTGTATGGTGGTGCTGCATTGGCATGCGAGGCCAAATCGCGGTGAAAGGCTTCTTGTACGGCGATGGCATCGGCGTAGGGGTCGTGTCCGGCTTGCAGGGAATGGATGGCATTCAGATAGATGGAAACGTCCCACCCTGGTCTATCGAAAGAAATCCACGCAGAAATGCCCACGAATGCAAGCACCCACAAGATCGTTGCGATAACTCGATATCTAGGTGACATCAATGAGGAACATTCCCATAAACATTGCAGCGTTGCGAAGCAATTTAGACGCTGTGCGTGGATTCGTCTCCGGCGGACGGCATGCTCTTCCCCGGAATCCAACCCGCGATGGCAAGCACAAGTATGGCCGGCTCAATTGGCTGGCGGTAGTCCATCGCGGGATGCGTAATGTAGTACGCCAACGGAAAGACCGCTATCAATATTAAGATATGGCAGGGCCGCATCGGGATTCTCGCGCCATAGACGGCGCGCGCCACGCAGCATCAGCAACGTCATCCCGCCGCAAAAAAATATGTTAGGCAGCTCGAATGGCTCGCGTTGCATATACTCATGGCTGAAGCTCCAGAAGCCGCTCCAGTAGCAGACAACACGCCGCAGCGAGACATAGGCGAAGAACAGCGGATGATGGCGCACATAGTCAACCGCCAACGCGTGCTTCTCCGCCACATACGCCGTTTCTTGCAGACTGAGATACTGCTGCATTTCCACCGGATTGTTGGCTGGGTGGGCTGGGGCAGGATTGGGGTCGGAAGTGTCTCCCGAGTTGCCTATGTAAAACTCAAGCCAGAAATTATCGCGAACGGGGCAAAATACATGCAGCGTTCGGTAGTTGCGCACAGTCCATGGAGCAATGACTAGGAGGACGCCGGCCACCATCAGAACTCCATGGAGCAGCCAGCGTCTGCCTGCCTTCCTCGCCTCCCATAGCGCCAGTGCCAAAAGAAACGGCAGCACCGCGAGAACCGCAGAATTCGACAAGGCTGTGATGCCGTAAAGTACGCCGAAGCCTAGCCATGCAATCGGTTTTACGGAACCGTGTATTCGCTGGGCGATGCAGAAGCAGATGGTAAACAACAGTATGGTCAGCGAATACTCCCACACGCGGCATGCGGAAAAATAAATCGCAAACGGATATACGGCCCACGCCCAGCACGCTATCCTTGCGCCGCGTATACCGAGCGAATGCTTCGCACTGAAATAGATGGGGATGCAGGTGAGCGTAGAGAACAGGCTGTTGAGGGAAAGAATGATGAAGCCCGAGGTCAGCGAGTAGATGCCGAAGAGGCGAAAAACGCCGGCGAGCAGTCCTGTATACAGCGGCGGAACCAGAGCTGTGGGCCCGCTGATGGGGTAGTAAGGCGAAGAAAAACCATGTCCGCTGGCCAGCGCACGCGCTACCCAGCCAACCTCCCAGCCAAACCGTTCACAGTATTTGTCCACATCCGGCAAATCGCGATAGGAAAAATAAACGACCACCATGCGGATCGCAAACGCAATCAGCATAATGAGCGGAATCAGGTACCGAGGGCTATCTGTTGGTGTGGAGCTTCCCTCAAACGGCCCTGTCTGAACCGCTTCTAATTGTTGGGTCGTTGTGCTTGTCATGCATCCGTTCCAAAGGAAAATTCGTTCCTAGTTGAACCCGTCTGCAGGGTGTACAAAGCACGCAAACGAAGCTGTATGTAGGCGGTTGAAGCTAAGGGCATTCGGAAGCTCCTGAGATAAAGGATGAGATAGGAGGCTTGCAGGTTGCGAGTTCGCAGACCCCTTCTCAGGAGTTACACAAATCCTGTGCGACTGATGTCAGATTAATTGCCGCAGGTCCGTTGGTCAAGGTTCGGCCGGAGCCGATCGGGGTGTCGGTGATTATCTCCATGTGCCTCTGTGCAGAAGAACGCACGAACTCCACACTGTAGTCGGATTTGTAACTGTCAACGCGTGCAATAGCCACAGGTTTCAACTGCGGTCCAGGTTTTGATCTCTATGCTGTAGGCCCGAATCTCAGTGTGGTTCCTATCTGGCTTGAGGAGTGTGGCAAGATTTAGCCCGGCAGGGCGGGTGGAGTACTGCGCTTCTAAAGGCCAAATGGCCATACCTGCTGGACAGTCTTGGAGAAGATTTGCGCATGGTCCTGCGCGGGAATGAAGTCGAAGTGGTCGCGATAAAGCGCGACGGTCTGCGCGTACGACTGCTTCGGCAACGAGATGGGCCAGTCGGTCCCGGCCATCAGGCGTTTTGCGCCGAAGACGTCGTACAGCCGCTTCACCTGTACGGCAGCGTCGGGATACGGATACGGCTGCGACGAGAGCGACCACATGTGCGAAATCTTCACGAAGACCTTGGGATAGCGAACAAGGTCGAGCAGGAGTTGCAGCTCCTCGGGGTGGTTGAGCGGGCAGTCGGCCATGTGGTCGATGACGACCTGGAGGTCGGGGTTGGCCTCGATCAGTGAATGTATCTGAGGCAGACGCGTGACCGGGATCAGCAGGGTCATCGGCACCTTGAGCTGGGCGCAGCGACGCCACAGCGGCGGCATCAGCGGGCCGGTGATCCAGTCGCCGCCGGGGCCAGCCGCTGGGCTCAGGCGCACGCCGCTGAATCCCTGCTCCTGGGTGAGCTTGCTTAGCTGGTCCGGCGCGACGGGGTCCTCCGGATTGACGCGGCACACGCCGTGGAAGTCCTTGGGGTAGCGCTTCAGTACGCTGGCCAGATAGCTGTTGTCCCACTTGTAGTGGATCACCTGAATGCACACCGTGCGCAGGACATTGTTGGCGTGCATCAGGTCCAGCAGCATCTCGGCCGACGCGTCTGCCGGAGACGGATG
This sequence comes from uncultured Acidobacteriaceae bacterium, assembly GCA_963834805.1. Classification (GTDB taxonomy): domain Bacteria; phylum Acidobacteriota; class Terriglobia; order Terriglobales; family Acidobacteriaceae; genus Edaphobacter. Next base: position 1,813,695 of record CAWIDB010000006.1, on the reverse strand, counting down.
AGCGCCCCCGGCAAAGGGAAACGCCGGATCGGTCTTCCACACATGGACGTGCGAGTCGATGAATGGGACTTGAGCGGGCTGCGCAAGCGCACGTGGCGCGAGCGCGGCAGCGGCTGTAGCGGCGGCTGAGGTAGCGAGAAATTGGCGTCGATTCAACATAGGGTAAGCAAGTGTATCGCGTCCCCAGGACCGGTGGCATCTCGGAAATCATTTGCGGCTTGCATTCCCAGTGAAATACTGCGATTCGCCGCGAGTGGTATGCCCAGTTCTTATGGGTTCTTACTCAACCGTCGATAGTACTCGGCGACTGATTCCTGATATCCCGCGGGAACAGCGTCGGGCTTGCCGGTGCGTGCTTCGGTGGAGGCGTCATCGTGCTGAAGCTGAAGTTCTATCTTGTCGACGGAGCTAAGCACTTCGCGGTGCATCTGTTCCACCATGGCCGGATTGCCGGGGAAACGGCTTGGATCGAGTTGCTGCATCTGCCGCGTCAGGTCCGATATCTCTTTCTCAGTCTGCGGATCGCCCTGGACCAATTGCCGGAGCTGGTTCAACTCGCGCATCCCCTGCTGATAGGTGCGCTCCGTATCGGCGGGATTGCCTGAGGCATCGGTGGGCACAGTCTGCGGCCCAGCCTGGCCGTAGTGGTTATTGCCGGTGTTGTAATTGCCCCACACGGTGCCACCACCGCCTCCGTCATTTCGCACATCGCCGCTGCGCCCGCCCAGGTTCCGGTTGCCGACATCGCCGCCGAATGGTGCGCCGTTGCCGCCGCGCTGGCCTGGATTATTTCCAGCCTGCTGGCCCAGTCCCCCACTCTGCTGCTGGCCGCCCTGACCGTTGCGACCTTGTCCGCGACCATTGCCGGCCTGTTGCCCGTTCCCTTGTCCATTTTGTCCTTGGCCGTTCTGACCCTGGCCGTTCTGACCCTGGCCGTTTTGACCCTGGCCATTTTGACCTTGGCCGTTCTGGCCTTGCCGGTTCTGGGCTTGCCCGTTCTGTCCGGCCCTCCCATTGCCGCCGCGCGAAGCCGCCATGGCCTCAATCTGGTTGCGCAAACGCTCCACCTGATTGAGCGCAGCGGTCTCGTCGCCCTGTCCCGTGCTGCGTTGACCGGGCTGGCCCTGCCCCATTCCCTGCTGCGCCTGCCGGAGTTGCTGGCTCAACTTCTCCAGTCCCTGCGCAATCTCGGTTTCTGTGCCATTCGAATTCGGATTGATCCCGCTGCGCAGCCAGTCCGCCGTTCGCTGCACATGGTTGTCCAGATCGGACTCATCCATCCCGGTCAGCGCATCGCGCAACTTCTGCGCAACCCCGGGTTGGTTGGGGGCCATCTCGCGTGCTGCATCGCGCATGTTTTTCTGCAGGCTCGACAGTTCGTCGGAGAGCTGTTGCCGCTCCTGCGCAAGCTGATCGCGTTCGCGAATCAGGGCCGACATGTTGTCCATGTCCGTCGCGCCGGTCTGCCCCTGCTGGTTGGCCAGCTTGTTGATCCGGTCGGCCTGTGCATGCTCCTCCTGCGTCAGTTGACCGGCCTCTCGCGCCAGGGAGTCTACTTTGCCCGAGGCGAGCTGCTGCTGCGTGCCTGCAAGCAGATTGGTGGCATCGCGCAATCGGTCGGCCGCCTGCTGCGCAGCTTCGCTTCCCTGCTGCGGTGTGTTGCTGCGCTTCATCGCGTCGGTAGCTTGCTGCAGACGATTAAGAGCCTGTTCAATTCGCTGATCTCCGGACTGTCCCGATGACTGATTGCCAGCTTGCCGGCGCGATGACTGCGATCCGTTCTGGCCAGCAGAGCCGCCCTGCGCCTGCGAACTCGCCTGTGAATTCTGCTGACCTGAAGCCGATCCGGCAGAAGCACTTGAGCCTTGTTGTCCCTGCTGGCCTTGTTGTCCCTGCTGGCCTTGCTGTCCCTGCTGGCCTTGCTGTCCCTGCTGACCCTGCTGACCTTGCTGACCTTGCTGAGCGTTGTTCGCCATCTGCTCCATCTGCCGCTGCAGTTGTTCGGCCTCGCGCCGCAGCATCTCCTGTTGCCAGCGCTCCTGGAAGCTTTGCTGCGGATTGGGCTGCTGGTTGGCCAGGTCTGCCTGCCGTTTAGCCAGCGCATCCAGCTTCTCCAGCGCGTCCTCTACATCCTTCTCGTGCTGCTCTTGCGGAGACGCGGTCTGCGCCGTCTCGTACTGGTTCTTTGCCGTGTCCAGTTCCAGGTCGAAGAGGCTGGCCAGGTCGCGTCCTGCTCCGCCGCCACCACCGCCCCCGCCACCGCCCCCACGCTGGCCGAAGGCCACCTCGATCTGGCGGAAGGTAGCCTCCGCGCGCAACAGAGCCTGCAGTGCCTTCTGCTCCAGTGGCATCGCATCCTTCCACTGCATGACCTTCAACTTAACCGCCGAGGGGTCCATGGCCGCGGCCGCAGCCTGCATGTCCTTGTCGAAATCGGTGAACTCCTCATTCGCCGCGGAGATGTCGCGGCTCTGCATGCGGACGGAGAGGGCCATCACCTGGTCGCGCAACTTTTGTTGTGCATCGGAGAGGAACTGGCCCTGCGCCGCTGCATCCTTGGGAGTCGCAGTCTTGTCGTTCAGTTGCTTCCAGGTCGCGGCAATCAGCTCTTTTTCGCGCTTGGATATCTCCGTCTGATTGTTGCCCTGTCCGCCGCCGCCTCCACCGCCGCCTCCACCGCCGCTCTGCTGCGACTGGGAAAACTCGCGCTCAAAGGGATCCACCTGGATGAAGCCGATGTCGGTGCGGGCCTCGCTGTTACCGTCTTTCGCGGTCGCATAGATGCTCACCAGATCGCCGGGCATCAGCTTGTAATCCTCCAGCGGCAGCATGTACGAACCATCGGCAGTCTTCTCGCCAGGTGTCTTCAGCAGGTTTACATCGCGGTCTGGCCCGCCGTTCACTGAATAGTGAAGGTGCATATCTTTGAGGCCAAACTGGTCGGCCGCCTTCACCCCGACCGTAACCTCCTCGATGGGGCTGGCCCGGTAGTCCCCAGCGGGGCGACTGATGGAAACCTGCGGCGGCTGCGCCTTGTCGGTCGCGATAAAGTAGTCTTCGGAGAGCCGCACCGGCTGGCCTTCATCCGTGGCGGCCACATGATACGCGCCGTCCTTCTCCATGTGGATCGTGCCCTGGTACTTGTTACCCTCGCCGCCTGTGAGATGAATGGTCTGGCCGCCGTCGAGCGTGATCTGGCCATCCTTCAATGGGCGGTCCATCTCTACCTGGATCGCGGCATCGGTCCCTTCGATCGCGCGCAGATCGCCTGAATGCTCCTCAACCTCCGGCTTCATTCCGGTCCACGCCGGATAGTGGTAGGTGACCCGCACATCCTTCACGGATGGCAGGTCCACCACGCGCACTTTGTAGTGTGCAGAGACCAACGGCCCCGCGGCCACATAGTACTCAACATTCTCCGGCAAGCCGGCGAAGACGAACTGGTAGGTCGCTCCATCGCCTGCGTCCGGCGCGGCTTGCATGGTCACTGGCTCCCATCCGTCCGCGCTCTGGTAATGGGCGAACAGCCGCGCCTTGTCGGGCTGCATTCCGCTCACGCGCGCGGTAATCAGTTGATCGCTGTTTCGCCGCACAGTCACATTGCCCGGCGTTACGGTGATGGTATATAGCGGAGAGACATCCTTCTTCGGCCCCGTCCACAACAGGGATGCACCATATCCCAGGTAGCCGGGTCCTGCGGCAATCATCCATAGCAGCACCGCAAGGCAGCCCAGTCCCGCGCCGCCAAGCGCGAACAGACGGTTGTCGGGAACCAGCGAGGAAGGCGCCACATACTGCGTCCGCGCCAGGGTATCGGCGGCCAGCAGTTCCAGAAACGGGTCGTCCGCGTTGCCGGCGCGCTCCTGGAAGGTCGTCAGTCGTTGTTCCATTTCGGGATTTGCAGCCTCGACGTTGCTGACTGTCCGTGCGCGCGTCATCCCCATCAACGGCACTGCAACGCCATACACCGCGGCCACGGCGAGTGCAGCGAAGATCGACCATCGCGCTGCCGTGATGCCGTGCTCCGGAAACGCAAAGTGGTTGAGCGCCAGCACCATCACAACCGTAACGGTGAGCGCGGTGCCGGTAAAGATGGCCGCGCCGCGCAGCCATGCTCCCAGCCGCAATCTTTGCTGCAGCCGCGCAATATAGGCATTGAGATCGCTGTGGTTGCTCATGCTTCCTCCCGCTGCGTGCCCATGTATCCGCTGGCGAGCGCCGTCTCCGCCAATGCGACAACCAATGCAAGCAGCATAACGTACCACCATAGGCTAACGGGCCGGGTCTTGCCTTCCATTGGCGCGGTGTCTGTCGTCTGCGTCGCGCCGCCGCCGGAGCTTCCGCTCCAAAGCTGTTGCACATCCTGTGCCATCGGCTCCAAGTCCGATTCGCGCCGGTCGGGGTTCACCCCAATGACCGCATCGCGTCCATCGGCAAACCGTATCTGATAATAACCCGCGCGTTGCAGTCGGAACGACTCGACGGTGCGCGCCTCGCTGAGCGAGAGAGGCCTATGTCCATCCGGGTCAATCACCTCGACGTTCGCTACCGTACCCGCCGGATCGGCCGCGGCACGCAGCGCAACGAAGGAATCCACCAGCCGTGATCCGCTCAGCCGCTCGCTGCCGGAGAGATAGCGCGCCGTACGGTCCACTAATGCCACAAAGACCGGGTGCAACGGCAGGTCGTTGGTCAGGTTCTCTAGTCCCGATGTGAGCAGAAGCAAGTGTCCTTCGCCCATTTGCTTATCCAGCAGCAGCGGTGTGCCGTCCGTCAACCGCGCCGCTACGCGCGCCTGCGCCGGGTCCACCACCACGGCATAGAAAACCTTGACTTCGGCCCAGCCGCCGTTATCGCGCCCCGGATGTTCCTGCTCCAGCGCGGGATAGTTGAAGTCCACCTGGCCCACCGTGGCCGCGCTGCCGCTGCGCGCATAATCGTGAGCATCCTTCGCACTGCCGCCCCACAATGGAATCTGTGCATGGTGCGCTGCATCGGGTCCCAGCGCGATCATCACACTGCCGCCCTTGGCTACATTCTGCTCAAGCGCGTGCTCAAAGATCGAGGGCAGCACCACTGTATCGGATAGCACCACAAAGGCGAACTTCGACGGGTCGAGATCGGTTGCCTGCTCCGCGGCCACGGATTGCAGCACAAAGGAAGCTTGGTCCGCCGCCTGCAGCGCCGCATCGAAGTAGAGCGCTGAACGCGCATCGCCAGCGGCGTGGACAAAGAGAATCCTCTCCGGATCCGATCGCCGCACCACAAAGTCGCTTGCATCGTCTGCTGGAAAAGCGTCGCCGCCATCGATCCGCACTGCACAGCGATTGAACCCATAGCCCACATCGAGCGGCGCAAAATAAACCGTCGCGCGCCCGTTGGCAGGCACATCCACTTTTTTGGTTGAGATTACTTTTCCGTTCACCACAAGAGACACCGATTTTGACGCTGCCGGTGTGCCGAAGCCTGCCACCACAGCCTGTACGCGCGACCGCTTGGGGTCTTTCGGATCGGACAATTCAGCCGGCGCATCCACACTTTCGACCGTCCAGTTCGGCGGTGTGGCGCCCTCCGCCACGGGATGCAACAACAGCGTCACGTTGCCGGGAAGGACCATGTCGGCGAAGTTCGCAGGCATGGCGCTGCGCTGCATATCGCTGAAGAGGTGAAGATCGATGGGGCCACGCACCGTCTCGCTCAGGGTGCGGATGGCCCGTCCCAGCTCTCCGAAGTTCGCGTGCCCATCTCCCGGCTGGATGCTCTCCAGCGCGGCGCGCAACTGCGCGTCGTCGTCGATCGCCTGCGTCATCACTTCCAGTTGCCCGCCCAACGCCATGACCTGCGCCTTCTGCGAGTGCGGCTTTGCGGCCAGCACTGCAAGCGCCTGCTGTTTCGCGTCCGCGAACCGCGTCCCGGCCCGCATGCTGAACGAGTCATCCAGCACAATCAGAAGAGTGCGCCCGTTGGTATCCGCGGCGGCCCGCCGTACAAACGGGTTCGCAAATGCCAGTACCACCAGCAGTACCAACGCAGATCGCAAAGCGAACAGAATCAAGTAACGCAGCCGCCGGTGGCGCGTCGAGCTTTGCGTGCCGCGCTCGAAAAACATCAGCGAGCTCACCGGCCGCGGTATGCTGATATGCCGCCGCAGCAGATGCACGAAGACCGGCACGCCCAGCGCCGCAAGCCCGCCCAGAAACCATGGTGCGAGAAAGCCCATCAGTTGCCCGCCTTTCGCATCGTGAGATACTCCCGCAGCGCCGAATCGAGAGGCTGGTTGGTGACGAGCAGTTGATAATCCATCCCCGCTGCATGTGTGCGCGTGCGAAGTTCGTCGATGTGCGCATCCACCTTTGCGCGATAAGTGGTCCTCGTATATTCAGGGATGACTTCGATCCTCTGATCGGTTTCCAGATCGACCAGGACCGCCGATCCCTTCATCACCGGCCGTACCTCTTGAGGATCGAGAACGTGAAACAGCACCACCTCATGGCCGTGGAAGCGCAGCGGCTCGATGGTGCGCACAATGGTGGCGGGATCCTCGTAAAAATCCGAAACGACGATCGCAATGCCGCGTCGCTGTAGAAAAGTCTGGAAGTGTTGCAGCGGCTTGGCAAAATCCGTGCGCGCATGCGGTTCCGCACGCTCCAGTCCCGCGAACAGCCGCGCCAGTTGGCCCTGCCGCGTGGATGGCCGAATGTACTCGCGTACTTCGTCGTCGAACACAATCAACCCTGCCGCGTCGCGCTGGTTGTGGATGGCCAGATAAAACAGGGACGCTGCAATGTAGCGCGCGTAGTCCATCTTCATCGGCGGCCCGGAGGTGTATTGCATCGAGTTGCTCGCGTCCAGCAGCACCGTAAGCTGGCTGTTGGTCTCGCCGCGATAGCGCTTCAGATAGCAGCGCTCGGTGCGCGCGAACAGGTTCCAGTCCACATGGCGCAGATCGTCTCCCGGAGTGTAGGCGCGGTACTCGGCAAACTCCTGGCTGAAGCCGAAGTCCGGCGATCGGTGCAGGCCGGCCACGAAGCCGTCCACCACCGTCCTTGCCAGCAGGTCAAGCGAGGAGATGCCAGCCAGCACATCGGGATCGAGAAAACGCTGCATCATGTCTCCTTCGGCCGCGGCACTTGCGCGATCAGCCGGCTTATGATCTCGTCCGTGTCGATGCGGTCGGACTCGGCGTGGAAGTTGAGCAGAATGCGATGCCGCAGCACCGGCGCCACCACCGAGGTAATGTCCTCGTAGGTGACGTGGTACCGCTTATGCGATAGCGCCCGCGCCTTGGCGGCCAGCACAATGAATTGCGCCGCGCGGACGCTGGCCCCATAGTTCACATATTTGATTACAAAATCGGGTGCGTTTTCACTCTTGGGCCGCGTGCTGCGCACCAGGCCCACCACATAGCGTGAGAGCGTCTCGGCGATGGGCACCATGCGCACAAGCTGCTGGAACTCGAGCATGTCTTCGGCCGAGGTCACGGCCACCACCTTGGTCACGCGCGTGGCGGTCGTCCGGTCCACCACCTTCAGTTCGTCCTCGGCGTTCAAGTCACCGAGAATCGAGTTGAAGAGGAAGCGGTCCAACTGAGCCTCCGGGAGCGGATACGTTCCTTCCAGTTCGATCGGGTTCTGTGTGGCCAGCACAAAGAACGGCGCCGGAAGACGGTAATGGTTCCCGCGCACCGTGCAGGATTGTTCCTGCATGGCTTCCAGCAGCGCGGACTGCGTCTTCGGGGGCGTGCGGTTGATCTCGTCGGCCAACAGGATGTTGCCGAAGATCGGCCCTTCGACGAAGGTCCATTTGCGATGTCCGGTCGTCAGGTCCTCTTCGATAATGTCGGTCCCGGTAATATCGGACGGCATCAGGTCGGGCGTGAACTGTATGCGCCGGAACCGCAAGCCAAGCGCATCGGCGATGGTCCGCACCATGAGGGTCTTCGCCGTGCCGGGCATGCCGGTCAAAAGGCAATGGCCGCCCACAAAGAGAGCGATCAAGATCTGGTCCAGTACCTCTTCCTGGCCCACGATCACATCGCGTACCTGCCTCAGAATTTCTTCACGCACCCCATGGAAGCGCTCGATGCGTTGCTGCAGCTGTGCCGCGTCCTGATTCAATCCTGCAAAAGAAGCCATGAATTCCCTCTCTCCTCAGTTCTATTTTTCGGGCGTTTTCTGCAACTCCAGCAGCAGCTTTTGCGCTGGTCGATATCCGGGAGCGGTTTCCAACGCTCCCAAAACACTGTCTTCGGCCTTGTCCATCTGTCCTACTGCAAAATATGCCTGCGCCAGGTCGAACTGCGCGCCCGCCTTGTCCACCGGGTTCGACGCCGCAAGCACCTTGTATTCGCGGATGGCGCCTTCGTACTGTTTCTGTGCATATAGCAGATCGCCTAGCCGACGATGCAGGTCCTCGTCCTTCACCGGGTAGATATAGTTGAGGCGCTGGAGGGTCGCGGTTGCCTCGGACGGTTGTCCAGCAGACTCTTCGAGTGTCGCCAGGCGTTTCAGGTCGTCCGGCATCTGGCCGCCCTCATGTTCATACGCGGTCAGAATCGCGGCCTCCGACTTGGCATCGCCGCGCGCCTTGTCCGCATCGGCCACCAACTCGTAGGCATTGGCATCGTCCACGTACTCCGGGTACATTGCGATCACCCCCGGCCCCTGCTGCAGCACGGTGTCGTACTGTTTCTGTTCCGCTGCGGCAACCAGCGCCTTCAGTTTGTCCTTCCATTCATCGAAGTGCGCGGCCTCCGTGCCGTACTTCTGGTCGATCCACGCCAGATACTGCCGATCGAACTGCTCCGCGGAGACTCCAAGGTTCTGCTGAATCGCCTGCGGCGTAGTCTGCAGGCGGGCAAAGGAGTGGACCATATCCAGCAGCTTGTCCTCACCCCACTTCTCTTGTATGAAGTCGCAGATGCTGCCACCCTGGAAGTAGGAGACGTTCACCTGCGTGGGGTACTCAGGATAGACAAAACCGCGATCGAGCTTGGCCACCGGCAACAGCTTCTTGTCGCGAATGGCGATCAGCACGTCGGGGGTTGCGCGGGTCCTCCACTCCGGCGAGCGCTGGCCCTCCTCATGCACCGCCAGTCCCTCGGTGAACCAGCGCGGCACGCGGTGATTGGTGGCCGTAAGAATGAAGACGTGGCTCATCTCATGCCATAGCGTGGAGCCCCAGTTGAAGTCCCCCGGCTTGCGCGCGGAGGGGCTGTCCATGGCAATCACCTGGCCGAAGGTGACACCCAGAGCGCCCAGCCCCGGCATACCCGTGGTGCGCACCGCGAAGTCATCGTGGTCCGGATAGACCTCAACTTGCACGGGGCCGGAAAGCGTCATGCGGTACTTCTTCTCGTAGGTTACAAGAATCGTATGCAGCTCCGCCTGCATGTAGGGAAGCAGTTGCGCGGCTTCTGTCTTGTTCAGCTTCAGGACCGTGGTTTGATCGCTGAAGGTGTCGAAGTTTTTATAACTGTCCAGAAGCGTTAGGCAATGTACCGTCGCCAAATCGCGATAGTCATTGTTGTAGCTCAGTTCCAGTTCGTGGTACGGTTCATCTTCCTTGCCCAATCGCATCAGGTCGATCCCCAACGCGGAATGCGCCGACCACAGGCGCGGCTCGACTTCAATCGCCTTGCGATAGTAGGTGACCGCGTCTTCGTACCGGTAATGCAGTTCGAGCTGACGCGCGACTTTGGCATATGCCTGGCCATAACCGGGATTGATTGCCTGGATCTTTGCGAACCACGCATCGGGCGGGCGGTCGGCGATCAGTTCGACGGCCGCATGTGTCGCCATCGCATCCAGCGCATCATTCTCCAGCGCGATGGCCTTGTCGGCCTCGGCCACAGCCAGATCGGTGTCGTCATTGGCCAACGCGAGATCTGCCATCCATTCATGCGCTTCGGCCAGTTTTGGATCGAGCTCGATCGCCTTCTTCAAATAGTCCTCAGCCTTGTCGTCGAACCCATCGGCGGAGAGGAGGGCCAGTCCAACATAGGCCTCGGCGTTCGACGGGTCCTTCGCCAGAGCTTCATGGAAGAGGTCGGCCGCATCGGTATCGTTGAATCGCTCATGGAACAACATCCCGTACCGCACACGCCAACTCGCCGGACTCTTCGGCTGCTTTAAGGCAATTTCAAACTGCTGCTTCGCCTGCTCCCACTCTTCCAGACCCCAGAATCCTTCGGCGCGATTGTAGGCATCGCCGCTTTGCGTCAGGCCATCGAAGCAGGATAGCGCTTGGGCCGCATGGCCATGCTTGCGCAATGCCCAGCAATCCGCTGGCACAGCGGCGTACGCCGCCAGGCTGCATGCCATCAGGAGGGCAAGAATGGGTGCCGCGCGCCTCATTGGTCCATCTCCTCCTGCACCTTGGCCAGTTCCACCAGCGCGTCGGTCAATTGTTTCTTGTAGTCCGCTGGGTCCATGGCGGCTTTCTGGTACTTCAGCGTGTCGATCTTCTGCTCCAGATCGTCCTTCTTCTCCAGCAGCGCTCGCTTGGCCGGATCGTTGGCCACCATCTGGCTTGTGCCCAGGCGCAGCAGGGTGAAGTTGGACAGCAGCAAGCCCTGCCCATTTCCGGCCTCGCGCACCGGTTCTCCCGATCCCGTATCGTTGAAGACCGCATGTTCGGTGGCAAGCCGCTTCTGCGAATCGTAAAACTCCGCCGTCTTCTTGCTGGCGTACGTGAAGGCCTCCATGGCGCTGATGGAGTCGCTCTTGTCGGTATCGGAGGATGGGTCCTGGAACGCTTCAACCCAGTAGCGCGCAAACACTGTAGCGTTCTTTTCGGTGCCGGATTTCGTGGCCGCGATCACAGCGCGTCCCGGACGTTCCAGCGCCTGCACCGCCCCGCCGCTGGAACTGGTTGTGTCCACCACTAGCTGGCGCCGGGCGGCGATGCGGTTGCACATCGCGGCAATCTCGGACGCGGTCACGTCCGGCCCCACCAGATTGAACTTGTACTCGACGCCGTCAAAAGAACCGTGCCCGATCAGGATCAGCGCAAAATCGTCTTCCGCTTTGGCGTCGCGCGCCACGCCGCCCAGCGTCTCTCGCAACTGCGCGCCCGTGGCCTCTGCGCCGGTCAGAGTAGTGACATGAACCGTACCCTCAGCAGCCTTGTAAATCTTGTCCAGATCGTTTGCCGCCGCCGTGAAGCGCTGCACGTAATCCGGTTCGCCGCCCAGTCCGGCCACAATGACGTAGTAGGTAGCGGCGCGCGCCTGCAGCGTCACGGTACATAGCATAGCCAGCAATAGAACTCGTCTCATAGCACACCCCACTTGCGGCGCAGCAGCCACTCCGCAATCGGCAGCCCAAGTAACAGCAGGAAGACGATCGGCATGTTCCACAGCTCCTTGGTGCTGCGCACGGATATGCCCGCCTCGGAGTAGGAGATGTCCCGCGGCAGGTCTTTCAACTCCGACAGCTTCCAATAACGCCCGCCGGTTGCCGAGGCGAGTTGCTCCAGCAGGCGCCGGTTCTGTTCGGTATGAAAGTTTTCCGCAACCCCGTCCTCGCGTTGAAATGTCAGCGCACTGCTTCCCAGTTTCTGGCCCGGATTGCCCGCCGGCTCCGCCGTCACCTCGGCGAGGTAAGGGCCCGGTTTCTCCGCGGTCCATTCGGTTTGATATTGACCCGGTGTGTCCTGCGATGGCGTCATGTCGACCATGGCATTCACGCCCTCTGGCCCAACGATGTGTGACGTCACATGCGCGTCTGCCGCCGCCTGAAACTGCCGGTCACGCACCTGCGCCGTCAACTGCACCTGTCCCTCATCCATCAGCACTCGGGACGGAATCGAAGCGCTAACCTGGCCGGGCGACTCGGCCACCAGCCAGCGCAGAAGCTGCTGCCAGAACAGATCGTGCGAAGGATCGCCCAGTGCTTCGCTCATCTGCCAGCGCCATGTGCCGCCGGTCGCCAGGATGGCCGTGCGTCCATGGCCGTAACTCTGGGTGATGAGCAGCGGCAGCGTGCGGCGGCCAACATTCATATCCGCCAGCACCGTTGCACCGGGCTTGGGCGTGCCGGCATCCTCATAGTCGGCCAGGTAGGTCAGCTTCTTCCAGCGTTCGGCGTTCTTCTCCGGATCGTCCAGCAGCCGCGTGATGGGAGAGTCCACGCCCTCCTGCGTAAGTTCCACCGTCGCGGCGTTGCGAAGGAAGTTGTGCGTTCCCGGCGGCAGAAACGTCGGCAGCAGATCGTTCAGGCTCGATGCGCCCCAGCCCCCATCGCTGAGCGAAGATTGTCCACCCAAAAAGAGGATGCCTCCGCCGCGGCGATCGACGTACTCACGCAGCAGTTCCTGTTGCAGCGGCGTGAAGTAATCGGCAGCAACCGAGCCGATGATGATGCCTGAGTACCCGAACAGGTCCTCCGGGCGCACCGGAAAGCCGTCTGCCAGCTCGCTGGGATCACTCAGACCCTGCCGGTAGATCTTGTTTTCGCTGGTGCGCAGCATGGATACCAACTGCACCGTGGGATCGTCTTCTTCCGCGCGCCGGATAAACTTGTACTCCCAACGCGGCTCGCCCTCGACGTATAAAATCTTCCGCTTTGCATCGCTCACCAGGATGGGCCGCGTCACCGCATTGTTGCTGAGGTTTTCTTCTCCTGCCAGCGGTTCGACGCCAAACGTAAGGCTCTTCGCCCCCGCCGCGCCGATGGGAAAGAACAGCGGCTCGGTCTGGATGTGTCCATCCGCCGCCAACGCGATCTCGCGCTGCGCCACCGTCTTGTCTCCGTCGCGCACCGTCAGCGTCGCCTTCTGTCCCGCATAGCCGTGCTGCATCAGGCTTACAGTGGTGACGATGCGCGCGTTGGCGGTCGCGCTTGCCGCCACACTGACGTCTTCCATCTCCACATCGTGTGCTGGCTCTTCTTTGCCGAAGCCCACCGTATGCACCGGTATTTGGCGGTTGCGCAGCGCCTGCAGCGCATCCAGGCCGATCCCCGAACCGCCCATCCCCGCCGTGTTCTCACCGCCGTCGCTTAGCAGCAGGATCGCTCCAACGGGCAAGTCCGTTGTCTCATTCAATAGCTGCTTCAGGCTGTCGCCGATGTGGGTGGACGCTTCCTCTGGGGCTATCTCCTCAGGCTCGTCCACCCGCGTCAGTTCGCCGCCCAGCCGGTAGATGCGCGTCTGGAAACGCTTCTTCAACCCGGTCAGAACGCCGCCCTCCAGCGCGGCCAGCGCCGCGGCCTCGCGCGTCTTGCCATCGCTGTCCGCGATGCTCATGCTGCGCGAGCTGTCCACCACCACGGCAATGATGTTCTGCTGCGAACTCAACTCCGATACCAGCATGGCCGGCTGCCAAAGCAGCAGCAGCGCCAGCGCAACCAGCGCCGACTGCATTCCCCAAATCGCCACGGCCTGCCAGCTTCGCAGTTTGGCCGCGTCTTTGCGCAGCCGCCAAAGGATCAGCAGTCCAAGTCCGACAGCTGAGACCGCAATCGACACCAGCAGCAACCATGCAGGCCATCCGCCGAGCAGCACGAAACGCCCTTTCGTGAAGACCGGACTCGGGTACTTGAAGAGAAACTGAAACATGCGTGTTTCCAGTCCTGGTGCACTGCAGCCGTTGCTTTATACTTGTTGATTTCGTCTCGGCATGCGCAGGCGAGACTAGTGAGTCATTCCGTAGATGATGTAATCCAGCCCCACGCGGAAGGCCATCGATGCAAACACCTCGGGGTACGCCGGGTCATCGGCCCACTCCCAGGCGTCGCCCAGGTGCATGTTGTGGCAGATGGCGACCATGATGCGCCCCTTGTCGTCGCGGATGGCGCGCCACTTGGGCTGATAGCCATCCTTCTCGTAGGTGCGGCCGGTCCTCTCCCATATCTCGCCGGGGATCTGCATCTTGTCGTCCACGTCATAGAGCGTGTGGAAGATCTCGTCGTTGCTCTGCAAGTCCTCCACCGGGCGGTCGGGCAGCACCTGGCGCATGCCGTTCATGAAGTTCTCCCAGTCCTCCGTGCCATGGAAGTCGTCCACCATCAGAAATCCGCCCTTCAGCAGGTACTCGCGCAGCCGCTTGGCCTCGGCGTCCGTGAACGTCCAGGTCTGCACCTGCACCGCGTAAACCCATGGATAGTTGAATATCTCGTCGTTATCCAGCGTAACCACCTGCTCCGTCGGACGTCCATCGATGCGCGTCAGCCGGTGCATGGCGATCAGAAACTGGCGGTCGGCCTTGGGATAGTCGCGCGACCAGGATTGGAATCGGCCTCCGCGACCGCCAAAGCCGCCGAAGCCGCCGTAACCGCCAAAGCTCGCCATACTGGAACTGTAGGCCAGGCGCGACCAGTAGAACTCCGCCTTGACGTTGCTTGGCGAGTCGTCATTGCCAAAGCCGAAATCCGCAATCCGTTGGAAGGCCCACAGTCCCGCTGAGCAGGCTGCGATCGCAATGGTCACAAGCGCGACCCGAACGAACTTCATGGAGGACCTCCGCCGAGAGGATGTGCGAGAGAGTACCGTGTGCGAGAAATACTTACCCGTTAGATGATTAGACGTGTACCACCCTCGGTTGGTCGCAGCAGGTTGAACGACCCCGGTCCAAGCGCTTGTCCAGACCCTCTGGTGCGTGAGACGATGCAGGCTACACACTCCTGCGGAAGGGACATGACGGTGAAAAGGCGAGATCTCCTCAAACTCGGCGGCATGGCCCTGGCACAGGCTGGAGCAGTTCGGCTTCCCCTCATGGCGCAGGAGGACATGGCAATGTCCCCGGCCACCCAGACGCCCCTTGGCCAGGCAGATTACACCCTCCGCATCGCGCCGGTCACAGTCGAGCTCGACCCCGCGCACATCCTCTCTACCATCGGCTACAACGGCACCGCACCAGGGCCCGTGCTGCGCATGAAGGAAGGCAAACCGGTGACCGTCGATATTGTCAACGATACGGACACACCGGAGTTGGTGCACTGGCATGGCATGCTTATTCCGCCAGCCGTGGACGGCGTGGAGGAGGAGGGTTCTCCGTTCGTGCCGCCCCACGGACGCAGCCGCATTCAACTCACTCCCGGCCCGGCAGGAAGCCGCTGGTACCACACTCACGTCATGGCCATGGACGACCTGCACAAGAGCACCTATACAGGCCAGTTCGGCTTCGTCTACGTCGATGGCGGCAACGATCCCGGCCAATACGACCAGGAACTCTTCCTTGCCCTGCGCGACTGGGAGCCCTTTTTCACCGGCCCGGGTGCCATGCAGGACGATGACGACGAAACTCACTCAGGCCCGTTGCTGGAAAAACCGGCTGTCTTGAACACAGCACAGGCCGGCCTCGAAGTCTCTTCCATCACCTACTCCATCAACGACAAGGCCCTCGGTTCCGGCGAACCGGTCCGCGTCCGCCAAGGCCAGCGGCTGTTGATTCACTTTCTCAACGCCAGCGCAATCGAGAACCGCCGGGTCGCCCTGGCCGGTCATAAGATGAATGTGATCGCGCTCGATGGAAACCCGGTCCCGTCACCCCAGTTGCTCGACTCGATATTCCTCGGCGTGGGAGAGCGCATCGACGCGGTCGTCGAGATGAACAACCCGGGGATCTGGGTGCTAGGCGCAACCGACCCGATGGTTCGCCAGGCAGGATTGGGAGTGATCGTGGAGTACGCAGGGCAGCATCGCCAACCGCAATGGGTCGATCCGCCTAAGTCATCCTGGGACTACACCATCTTCGGCACGGCCACGTCCAGCAGCCCCGCTCCCCAGCAGACCATCGAAATGATCTTTGAGAAGATTCCCAGCGGCTGGGGCAAATTCAACCTGTGGCTCGTCAACGGCAAGCCCTATCCCCACGATCGTGAGTTCGTGCTGCAGCAGGGAACGCGTTATCGGCTGGTGATGCGAAACCGCACCGACGACGCCCACCCCATGCACATGCACCGCCATCTATGGGAGCTGGCCGAGATCAACGGCAAGAAGACCGCCAACGTCATCAAGGACACCGTCGTCATTCCCTACTACGGTCGTGCGATCGTCGATTTCACAGCCAATCAGCCGGGCCTTACCCTCTTCCACTGCCACATCCAGCAGCACATGGACTACGGGTTCAAGGCGCTCTTTCGCTACGCCTGATACGCCTTAGGCATAAGTCAGAAACACAGACCCAGCGCGTCGAGTCAACGGAAATCCGTTCCAGTGCGATGCATTCGCCGGCTCTAATCCTCGTCCTGCCCACCGGGAAAGCGCGTGCCGGTGCCCACGAAGCTCTGAACGTAAGTGTCGCCGGTCAGTGTCTCTTTCACAGTACGCCTGTGCTCGTAGTCGGCCACATAGACATTGCCACGGCTGTCCACAGCTACGCTCTCGGGAAACAAAAAGCCTGCGCCGACTGATCTCTCGATGGTGTTGCCGCCGCTCAGCGTCTCTTTCAATACTCGGTTGTTGCTTGTGTCGGCGATGTAAACGTGGCCGCTGCCATCCACCGCCACGCCTCTGGGTGCATTCAGGTCGCTGTCCACCAGAACGCTCTGCGTATAGTTCCCGTCAGCCGGCGTCAGCTTCAATACCCGCTCATGGTTGCTGTCGACCACGTACACGTTGCCGCTGCCGTCTGCCGCAACGCCAGTGGGATAAGACAAGCCGCTGTCCAGGATGACGCTCTGCGTGTAACTGCCTCCCGTCAGAGTCTCCTTGAGTACGCGGCTATTGCCGGTATCGGCGATGTAGACGTTGCCCCCGCCATCCACCGCGACTCCATAGGGATACTCCATCTCGCTGCCGATCATGCTCTGGGTGTAGCTGCTGCCCGTCGGCGTCTCCTTCAGCACATGGTTGTTGCCGCTGTCGGCAATGTAGATGTTGCCGCTGCCGTCCACGGCCACGCCGGAGGAGTTGGACAGGTCGCAGCACACCACGACGCTCTGCTTGTAGCTGCCTCCGGACGGTGTCTCCTTCAACACCCGGTTGTTGTAGCTGTCGTCGATGTAGACATTGCCACTGCTGTCCACGGCAATGGCGTAGGGAGAGTAGAAGTCGTCGTCCGCTGTGTCGTCTTTCGCCTTCGATGAGGTCGCCTGGCAGACTATGGTCTGGCTGTAGGCCAGCAGCAGGATCAGACTCGCCCCCATAAGCCATCGGGCTGCCTGATTGCATCGTGAAGGGTTGGATCCAATCCCCCCGTTGGAATCAACTTCCGGGGTTCCCCTCAACCAGTGACTCAACTGGCGCGGAGAGTTGCTCTTCATGGCGGAGACCTCCCGGGAAGAAGGCGGCTAACCGGTGACATTCGATCGCTTGCATCACCCAGGCCAAACCTCGGAACAGACCTTTCCCTTGCCTCATCTCATCGTGCTGCTCTTAGCATGTGGCTTGCTCCGATTGCAGTATGTGACCCAAATCACAACCCGCATTCCTTCAAATACAAGGTTTGCTGGATTGGTTGACCGGGACGTACATGCCTCAGGCCTGGCATCGGGAGACTCATCTGCGCAAGTCAGTCCATTGGTTCGCAAACTGTCAATCAGGGGAAGGTAGGAATTGTGACAAAACGGAGGCAGGCGGCTTCTTACAGGCGAGATAATCCCAGCCTTCCATGAAATAGTTTGAAAGGAATGGTAGGCACGAGGAGACTCGAACTCCTGACCTCTACCGTGTCAAGGTAGCGCTCTAACCAACTGAGCTACGCGCCTCTAGTGCGTCTAGAGCATTTCTCGAACTCACGTGGAGTTAGAAAAAGTGTGCGAGGTGGCTTTTTCTTGAGGAAAAAGCCACTCATATGCCGTGGTTTCCCTCTATACCAATTCGAGAAATGCTGTAGTTAGTGTAAATGGAACCCTTCTCGAACGGCAACCGCACTGCTCTTCTGCCCAAGTAAACCGCATCGCACGGTCTTCTCGCACCGCAGCCAAGAGGAAAATGCACTACGATGGACTAGCCCCCAACGATGGATTTTCTTCGTCAGTTTCGCGCCGCTCCCAATCTGCTCACGTTGATGCGTCTGTTCATCATCCCGTTTCTGGTGATCGCGATCCTGGATGGGAGGCATGGTCTGGCCTTTGCGCTCTTCATACTGGCAGGCTTCAGCGACGGCCTCGACGGCATGGCGGCGCGCCTCACCAAACAGTACACCTCCCTCGGCTTGTACCTCGACCCCATCGCAGACAAGCTGCTGCTGAGCACGCTCTTCCTGGTGCTCACCCACATCAATCTGGTGCCACGCTATGTCACCGTGCTGGTCTTCAGCCGCGACCTGGGAATCCTGCTCGTCGCAACCCTGCTGTTTGCCACGGGTACGCTGCGCGACTTCCGCCCCAGCCTGCTGGGAAAATTCAACACCATGGTGCAGATCTTTGGCCTCACCGTGGTGCTGGTGGAACAGGTGTGGCCCTCGGTAGACGCAGTGCTGCTGCGCGTCTGGACCCTGCGATCGATCGCCTGGCTCGCGCCCATCTCCGCGGCGCAGTATGCCTGGATCGTGGTGCGCAGGGTGAGCACGCCCCCCCCAGGAACCGAGTGAAGCGTTCCCACCTGCCAACCACGGCTCCCAATCAGGTCTTGTCGCCGGATGCTTCTTGATTGTCGGTCGCAGGGGCCTCTTCGTTGACTTCGTTGAGGATATCGGCGAACTCCGCCGCGTCGAAGACCTCGCCGCAAATCTGGCACACAACGAACTCAGCGTCCTCCTCGCGGGCGACAACGCGAACCTGCGGATGTTTGCATGATGCCGGCATAGAGGGAGGGGTTTGCGCTATTAAAAACAGCTTGCCTTTGCCCAAACCGCTTGTCAATCGTGAATTCATACTTTGTTCTGCCACAATCGTAGTGCCCCCTCTTTGAATCCATATGAAATCTCCCCTCGGCCGAGTCGCGGGCATATGGCTCCCTGTGATCGATCGGTTGCCTGTGTCTCGCCCGTCGCCGCTGGCCTGGCTCCTGACGTGGACTTGCAACCGTTCCGCTTCCCGTCGTACACTAAATAGGACTAATAAGGTCGGATTGGTATCTGCGCATGAATGACTGCCGTTCCGGCCTGCATAGCTGAATCTGTCGAGAGGGAGCCAATGCTTCGTTTAACCAAAAAAGCGGATTACGGGCTGATGGCGCTTAAGTATCTGGCCGAGCAACCGGGCATCTCGTCTGCCGCGGGTGCCACGAGCGCAGTCGCTCAGAGCGCCAAGGACATTGCCCAGGCGTACCACATTCCTCCGCCGCTGCTGGCCAAGATTTTGCAGACGCTGGCGCGCGCCGGGTTGCTGGTATCCCATGCGGGAACCAATGGAGGCTACGCGCTGGCCAGGCCAGCCTCTAAAATATCGGCCTTCGAGGTGATTCGCGTCATCGACGGTCCGCTCTTCATCACCAACTGCGTCACCATCCATGGATCGTGCGATCTTGCCGGCCATTGCACCATCAAAGAGCCCCTGCGCAAGGTGAACGACAGCATCAAGGACCTGCTCAGCAACATCTACATCAGCGACCTGATCGAGACGTCGGAAGCTACGCGCGGCGACGAGGCCGTCGCGCTGGGAGGCAGACTGGTGAGCATCCTGCAATAGAGGCGACGGATCGGCCGTCGCAACAGAGATTTGTACCACAGAGGAGCAGCGCAATGAGTCTTCAGACTGGAAGCAGCCACAACGGGAATGGGAACGGCGCAAACGGCGCGGTCCCCGGCACCAACAGCACCGGAGTCGTTATCACCAACTCCTCGACGCCGCTGCCCGAGGGCGTGCATCTTCCCCTCTACATGGACAACCACGCCACCACACCGCTCGATCC
Organism: uncultured Acidobacteriaceae bacterium; assembly: GCA_963834805.1. Classification (GTDB taxonomy): domain Bacteria; phylum Acidobacteriota; class Terriglobia; order Terriglobales; family Acidobacteriaceae; genus Edaphobacter. The sequence continues at coordinate 1,793,955 of CAWIDB010000006.1, read as the reverse complement.
CCGCGTGCTGGACGCCATGATGCCCTACTTCACCGGAAAATTCGGCAACGCCGCCAGCCGCAACCACCAGTTCGGCTGGGAGGCGGAAAAGGCCGTGGACATCGCCCGCGAGCAGGTCGCCAAACTCATAGGCGCCACCTCCAAGGAGATCATCTTCACCTCTGGAGCCACAGAGTCCGACAACCTCGCCATCAAGGGCATCGCCGAGATGTACCGCGAGCGCGGCAACCACGTCATCACCCAGGTCACTGAGCACAAGGCCGTCCTGGATACATGCAAGAAGCTGGAGAAGCAGGGATTCCGCGTCACCTACCTGCCCGTGCTAGCCGACGGCCTCATCGACCTCGACGACCTCCGCCGCGCCATCGTCACCGACGGCCCCGAGAAGACCATCCTGGTTTCCATCATGTACGCCAACAACGAGATCGGCGTCGTCCAGCCCATCCGCGAGATTGGCAATATCTGTCACGAGAAGGGCGTCCTCTTCCACACCGACGCCGTCCAGGCGGTCGGCAAGATTCCCGTCGACGTGCAGGCCGACAACATTGATGTCCTCAGCATCTCGGCACACAAGCTATACGGCCCCAAGGGCGTCGGTGCCCTCTACGTCCGCCGCCGCAACCCCCGCGTCCAGATCACTGAGCAAATCAACGGCGGCGGCCACGAGCGCGGCATGCGCAGCGGCACCCTCAACGTCCCCGGCATTGTCGGCCTGGGAGCAGCCTGCGAGATCGCAAGGAACGAGATGGCCGCCGAAGCAGTCCGCGAAGTCGAGCTGCGCGACTACCTCCGCGCCCGCCTCGAAAGCTCGCTCGACTACACCCAGGTCAACGGCAACATGGAGCACCACCTGCCCGGCAACCTCAACATGAGCTTCGTCTACGTCGAAGGCGAATCGCTGCTGATGGGCATCAACGATATCGCTGTCAGCTCCGGCTCGGCCTGCACCTCGGCCACGCTGGAACCCAGCTACGTGCTCAAGGCGCTCGGCCTGGGCGACGAGATCGCCCACAGCTCCATCCGCTTCGGCCTCGGCCGCTTCAACACCAGAGCTGAGGTGGACTATGTGGCAGACAAGATCATCGACGTGGTGCGCAAGCTGCGCGAGCTCAGCCCGCTCTACGAGATGGTGCAGGAAGGCATCGACCTCACCAAGATTGAATGGGCCGCGCACTAATTTTCGGGACAATCGCTCTGTTTGTCATTCTGAGCGGAGCGAAGAATCCCCGTATTTCGGACTTTCGTAGGGAGCAAGGTTTTAGCTGTTTCGGAGGGAGCAGGGGCCTTTAGGCCCCGGACCTACCGCTAACGTAAAGGGGCTTTAGCCCCGGAGGATGCACCGGAAATTCGGCTACGTCATCTAATCAATAGCCACGGACTAGGAGAAAACATCATGGCATACAGCGACAAGGTACTCAGCCACTACGAAAACCCCCGCAACGTCGGCACGCTGGACAAGTCGTCGGAGTGCGTCGGCACCGGCCTGGTCGGCGCGCCCGAGTGCGGTGACGTGATGCGCCTGCAGATCAAGGTCAACCCCCAGACCCAGGTCATCGAGGACGCCAAGTTCAAGACCTTCGGCTGCGGCTCGGCCATCGCCAGCTCCTCGCTGGCAACCGAGTGGGTCAAGGGACGCACCGTCAGCGAGGCGCTCACCATCTCCAACACCGACATCGTCAAGGAGCTCGCCCTGCCACCGGTCAAGATCCACTGCTCGGTGCTGGCCGAGGACGCCATCCGCGCCGCCATCGGCGACTGGAAGAAGAAGAACGGCGTGGCCGAAGAGTCCGAAGTCGCCGCCGCAGCCAGCTAAGTCTGGCCTCGGAATAGCGCCGAAAGCGCGCTCTATACCAGCCTGGGGCTCAGCCCCAGGTCAGGTTGCCATAAAAGAACCGAGGGCTGTAGGCCCGGCCTATAGCCGCACAGAAAGCCACAAAGAAATGGCAATGGTAGCTCTCCAAACCGAAACCCCCAAAGGCGCGGTCGCCGCACCCGACGTGCAGGCCGCCCCGCCGTCACCGGTCCTCACCGCCGACGGCGAACCCGACGGCTCCAAGGGCATCCAGGTCACGGCGCGCGCGCTCAAGCGCATCCGCGTCGCCATGGCCAAGGAACACATCTCGCCCGCATCCGGCGGCCTGCGCCTGGGCATCACCGGCGGCGGATGCTCGGGCCTCAGCTACAGCATTCGCTTCGACTCGCAGCCCCGCGAACGCGACCGCATCTACTCCTTCAGCCAGTCCCACCTCGACTCAACGCTCACGGATGTGCCGCCGCTGCGCATCTTCGTTGACCCCAAGAGCTTCATCTACCTCAGCGGCATGACCCTCGACTACGAAGAGACGCTCATGCGCCAGGCCTTCAACTTCATCAACCCCCACTCCACCAAATCCTGCGGCTGCGGCTCCAGCTTCTCCACGTAATGAGCCCCGACGAACACAATACCTACTTCACCATCTTCTCTCTCCCGCCGCACCTGGTCATCGACCTTCCCGCGCTGGAGAAGAGCTTCTACGCGCTCAGCCGCAAGTTGCATCCCGACCGCTTCGCTTCAAAATCCCCTGAAGAGCAGGCTGCGGCTCTTGCCGAAAGCTCCCGCCTCAACGACGCCTATCGCACCCTGAAAGACCCCATCGCGCGCACCGAGTACCTGTTGAAGCTCGAGGGTGTCGAGCTGGAGGAGCAGTCCAAGTCCGCCACTGAGGCCGCCCGCGTCACCGGCACGGCCAAGAAGCAGATCGTCCCCGAGGACCTGCTGGAAGAAGCCTTTGAACTGAACATGCAACTGGAAGAGATGCGCGACGCCAAAAAGATGGGCGGGGACGACCCGCAGTTGCGCAAGGACCTGATCGCCGCCAAGTCCACCTTCGACGCCAAGCTCGCCGCCACCGACACCGGCCTCGCAACCCTCCACTCCCAGTGGGACGCCGCACTCGACGCCAACGCCGCGCCCGCAAAGCTGGCCGCCCGCGATGCCATGGTCGCGCTGCTCAACCGCAGAAGCTATCTGCGCAACCTGGTCCGCGATGTGAACGACGCTCTGGAAGCCTGAAGCAGTTTTCTACAAAGTCCCCGCCAAATGCAAAAGGGGAAGGCCGTGTGGCCTTCCCCCTCGCTCAATCCGTATCTACGTTGCATCCTAACCGGAAACCTTAGTGTCCGGCTTCCACCTGCGGCGTAATCAGTCCGATGTTGTCCACATCCGCCTGGTGGCCCATGTCGATCACCTCCGCAACCTTGCGAAAATCAAGGTCCGGATCGCCTTTGACAAACATCACCTTCTCCTGGCGCGTGGCGAATATCTCTGCCAGCTTGGGCTCGATCTCGGATTTGTTGAAGGCAGTCTCGTTGATCTTGTACGAAGGATCGGCCGCGCCGTTCGCCAGCACCTGCACCACGATCGTCTGCTCAGGCGGCGGCGCATTTTGGTCCTTCGGTGGCTGCGGAATCAGCGTGCTTAGCCCCTTCGGCGTCACTGGCACGATCACCATGAAGATGATCAAAAGCACCAGAAGAACGTCAATCAGCGGCGTGACGTTCATATCCGACATTGCATGATCTGTACCACCACCACCACCGCCCATTCCCATAGCAATCTCCTTTGTCGTTCTGTTGCGATCGGCTGTAGTCTCCCGCTCGCGCGGCACTGCGCCGGCATCTGCTACTGCTTACTTCTGGACTGCATCCTCAGAATCGCGCTTCTCGGTAAGCATGCCAAGCTCGCTCACTCCAGCCGTCCGGATATCGTCGATGACTTCCATCACCTTGCCATATTTGGCGCGAACGTCCGCCCGCAGGTAGACTTCCTTGTCGGTCTTGTCCTGCAGCTTGGCAGAGATCTTTGGTCCTAGCTGGTCGGGAGTCATCTGTTCCGCACCAAGGAACACCTTGCCGTCGCGAGTCACCGCAACCGTAATCGCATCTTCCTTGTTGGCGTTCTCCATGATGACCGCCGCGTTGGCCACCGGCAGGTCGACGTTGACCTTGTTGTTCAGCATGGGCGTAATGACCATGAAGATGATCAGCAGCACCAGCATCACATCCACCATCGGCGTGACGTTGATGTTGGAGTTGACCTTCTTGCCTTCTTCTCGTTTGTTGATACCCATAATGGTTTGTCCCGTTCGCTCGTTGATGAACTGTGCCGTGGTTGCCGGCAGCCGCTCAACGGTTGAGGAGGCTTCGGAGGCCGTTCGCTTGCCGGTCTCCGAAGGCCATGCTATCCGAGTGGTCCCGCTTCTCCCATGCCGGTTCCTGGCAGGGTGCTCTGCTTACATGTGGCTCTGCTTGATGAAGTAGTCCACCAGTTCGCTCGAGCTGTTGTCCATCTCAACGTCGAACGCTTCCACCTTGTTGGTGAAATAGTTGAACGTCATGACGGCGGGGATGGCGACAAAGAGTCCAAACGCCGTGGTGACCAGGGCCTCCGAGATACCGCCGGCGACCGCGCCGATACCCGAGGTCTTCTGGGTGGCAATGGCCTGGAAGGCGTTGAGGATTCCGATCACGGTGCCCAGCAGCCCGATGAACGGCGACGTCGAGCCAATGGTCGCCAGTCCGCCCAGGCCACGCTTCAGCTTGGCGTGAACGATGGCTTCGGAGCGTTCCAGGGCGCGCTGCGAGCTCTCGATCTGCTCCTCGGAGATGCTGCCGCCCGAACCGAAGCTGCGAAACTCCTGCAGTCCGGCGGTGACAACCTCGGCCAGATGCGATTTCTTGCTGCGGTCGCCAAGCTTGATTGCCTCGTCCAGACGGCCATCTTTCAGCGCACCCGCAACCTTCGGCGCAAATTCACGCGACTGCTTTTTTGCTGCGTTGAAGTACAACCACCGGTCGATCATCACCGCCAACGACCAGATCGACATGATGAACAGGATGATCGCGATAATGCGCGCCGGCCATCCCATGTTGTTGATCAGACCGCCGATGCTGAAGCTGACCGTCGGGGCCTCGGTCTGAAACCACATGGCGAGAGGCGCGGGAACGTGTGCGAAGTTTGCGAGATAAGCGAGAATCACTGGAATCTTTCCTCCTGATTTCTATGCAACATTGGACTCGATCGATCTAAAAACCTAACTGGGTACAAGCCGGACGAACAAACTTAATCTTCCGGCCCTGCAACTAAAGCGCGAACTGCTTGAAACCAACCTCTGCTGGAACTGCTTCCGGCTATCCGCCGCCGAAGGTAAAGTTGACCGTAATGCTCGTCTCCACCTCAACGGGTTCCCCGTTCAGTAGATAGGGCTTGTAGCGCCAGCGCATCACAGCATCCCGGGCGGCATTCACCAGCATCCCGTTACCGCTGACAACCTGCAGGTTCTCGATCGTGCCCTCCTTCGAGATAATAGCGTGCAGAATGACTGCCCCCTGAACATGTGCCGCTTTGGCAATCGCGGGATAGACCGGCTCAGGCTTGGATATGATCATGCCGGCAACCGTTCCGCTCGATACCTTCACTGGCCCAACCTGCTTCGGGACCGCCCTCGGGACAACAGGGGGAGGGGTGCTCATGCCGGCAAATAGGCCTGCCCCTGCAACACCGCCGTTGCTGCCGCCCATGCCTTGCATACCCGCGACTCCCGCGCCCGCCGCCGGAGGGGCCTCTTCGTGAATCATCTTGATCTCTTTGGGAATCTTGGTCGGGGCATGCAGGCCTGAGTCAATCTCAGAGACAATCTTTACCGGCACAACCTTCTGCGGCGGCGGAGGGGGCGGCGGAGGGGGTGGTGGAGGGGGCGCTACCAGCAGCGCCGTCAGGGCCATCCTAGGAAGGGCATCGGGATACAACAGAGGAATCAGGATCAAGATGGCTAGGATGGACAGATTGATTGTGCCCGTTACCCACATCCACCGACCTGTCTTGGTCTTGAGCTGACCGCCGGATTCCATCAATGAGCTTTCAAACATGGACTGCCTCACTAAAAATTGTTCTACCCAGCTTAGACACCGCGCCGGCCTACTTTGTTCCCGCGTCCGCGGCGCTTTGTTCCCGCATCCGCAATCTCAATGTCCGTTGGAGCCGGGAAGTGCTGAAACGGGCCGCCAATGAATCTTACACAAAAACGCATACATCTGAAAACCCGGCCCTGTGAATCGGGCCTCTTACGCCTTGGCGCGCTTGGCCGGCAGATTCGAAACCTTGCCACGGCTCTTGCGCCAGTCCTGATACGCCACCAGCATGGGCGCGGCCACTGCGATCGAGGAATACGTCCCAATCACGATTCCCACCACCAGGGCAAACGAGAATCCGCGCAGCACCGGCCCGCCGAACAGAAACAAGCTCATCACCGTAAGGAAGGTCAGGCCGGAGGAGATCACGGTCCGGGTCAGCGTCTGGTTGATGCTGCGGTTCACCACATCCGGCAACGATTCCCGGCGAGACAGGGCCAGGTTCTCCCGGATGCGGTCGAAGACCACGATGGTGTCGTTCATCGAGTATCCGATCAGGGTCAGGATGGCCGCGATCACGGTAAGGGATATCTCCTGGTTGGTCAGGCTGAAGGCGCCCACTGTAATCAGGGTGTCGTGAAACACCGCAACCACGGCCGCCACGCCGTAGATCAACTCGAAGCGAAACCACAGGTAAATCAGCATTCCGATCAGAGAGTAGATCGTGGCCAGCTCCGCCTGGTGCTGCAGTTGCGTGCCCGCTGTGGGGCCGACAATGTCGACCTTCTGGATCGTGCAGTCGGAGCCAGGCCCTCCGCAATTCAGTGCGGCCTGCACCTGCGTGCTCCCGGTGTCGTGCGAGCTGTCGGAGGCCTCGGGCAGCGAGATGACCTCCGTATTGGCGGAGCGGCCGCTGGTGTCGCTGATCGGATAGACGATAGAGTCCTTGACCCCCGCGCTGGACAAGGCCTGGCGGATATGGTTTTCGTTGGGTGTGCTGGAGAACTGCACCTGGATCTCCGTGCCGCCCTTGAAGTCCACGCCGCGCGGTATGCCGTGCCAGAACAGCATGCTCAACACGCCCGCCACCGAAAATATCAGCGAGAAGCCGAGAAAGTACCACTTCTTGCCCAGCCAATCGATCTTTGAGTCTCGAAACAGTTCCACTTTGCTTTCCTCTGGCGTGCCGCGCATCGCCTCGTATTGCTGACTTGATAACTCGCTAACTCGCTCCTAAATCGACAAGGCCGCGCCGCGTTCCTTCCGTGCAAGATTCGCGTCGAAGATGGTTCGCGAAACGAATACGGCGGTAAACAGGTTGGCCAGCAGGCCGAAACTGAGCGTTACCGCGAAGCCCCTCACCGGCCCAGTGCCGAAGATCATCAGGATGAGTGCCGAGACGATCGTCGTGACGTGGGTATCGACGATTGTGACCAGCGCACCGGTCATCGAGAAGCCCTTTTGCACCGCTACCGCCGCCGACTTGCCCATGCGTAACTCTTCGCGGATGCGCTCGAAGATCAGCACGTTCGAGTCCACGCCCATGCCGATCGTAAGAATGACCCCGGCAATCCCAGGCAGCGTCAGCGTGCCGCCCACGTAGCCCATGAACCCGAGCAGAATTACCAGGTTCAAAAACAGCGCAAGCACCGCGTTGATGCCCGCGCTGCGGTAGTAGAACAGCATGAAGACGATCACCGCCATCATGCCCACGATGGCCGCCATCACCCCCTGGTGGATCGATGCCATGCCCAGGCTCGGTCCCACGGTGCGAGTTTCCAGCGTATCGATCGAGGCAGGCAGAGCGCCCGTGCGCAGCATCAGCGACAGGTTGTCCACCTCGTCCTTGGTAAACGTTCCGGTGATCTCGCCCCGGTCGCGAATGGCCGATTCGATCGATGCAACCTCGCGTATCTTGTTGCCCAGAACGATCGCCATCGAACCGGGGTTCGGGCTGTCCTTGGAGTGCGCCGAGGTGTATGTGTAGAAGCGGTCGCCCGCCTCGGTGGTCAGCGTGAAGGTGAGGTTCGGACGTCCATTCACGTCCGTCGAGGGCTGCGCATCGCGGAAGTCGGTTCCCTCCACCACGCTCGCCCGCTCCAGCAGATAAACCTGATCGGGAGAGTTTGGCGAGATGTTACCATGCAGCAGTTGGTCCTCCGGCGGGATAACCCCATTCAGCGCCGTCATCGCCGCCTGGTCGTTCTCGTAAGGGCCGCTGACCACCGCGTAAACGGCCAGCTTGGAGGTGGACTTGATGGCATCTTCTACCCTTGCAGGATCGGAGATTCCCGGCAGTTCCACCAGCACCTCATTGCTGCCCAGGTTATACTGCTGAACCAGCGCTTCGCTTACCCCAAGCGTATTCACGCGGGCCGTGATGGTCTCAATCGTATGGTCAAGGGTCGTTGTTTCCAGGGTGCGGATCGCGCCCGGCTTCATGGTCAGCTTCTCGCCTCCGTCGGAACTCGACGCCACGTCGTAGCTGACATAGTCGCTGCCATCCAGCAGCGAGCGCACGTCGCTCACCTTCTCCGCCGGAATGCCACTGACGGTGATCTGCTCGGGATGGGCCACCGGGTCCAGCTTGTGTACTGTCACCCCGTTGATGCCCGCCTTCTGCAGGTCTTCCTCTAGACGCTGCACGTCGCGGTCGGTGGTCGATCCCACCGCCTCGTCCACATGCACCTTCAGCACCAGATGCGTCCCGCCTTTGAGGTCGAGCCCCAGCTTGATGTGGTCGGTAATCGCCTGCTGCAGCGCGGCTGGGGTCACGCCATGTGGAATGCCCAAAAAGCCATAGCAGAACACAACCAGTATCGCGATGATGCCCACTGTCTTGCCCTTCAGATTCTTGCTCATTGCTTCCTTTATGCAAGCCCCGCGGCGGCGTCCCGCGTGCCGTTTCCCTTATCCCTGCTTGGTATCGTCCGCCGTCGTCACTGCGGCGATGGCGCTCTTCACAAACTCCAGCTTGATGTTGTCCGGCGCGACGCGTATCAGAACCACATCGTCTTTGACCGAGATAATCACGCCCCGCAGGCCGCCGTTGGTGGTCACCTTGTCGCCGCTCTTCAACTGGCCCAGCATCTGCTGCCACTTCTTCTGCTTCCTCTGGTTGGGTGCGATCAGCAGAAAATACATCAGCACAAAAAAAACCAGCATCAGAAGCAGCGGCTGCGCGGAGAATGCACTCGATCCCATCTGGTTCCATCCTTCCAACTAAACTTGCCTTGCCGTCCAACTCGTCTTCAACCCGTCGCACACCGCTCGGCACCGGAGCATGCCCCGGAGTTGCGATGGGACCCGCAACCTGGCCTGGAGGTGCTTGTCGTGAAATCTGCTGGCGGCGAGCGGTCGACTCATGCCTTGTCTCGCGTAGATGCCCTGCGCGCCTGCCGCGCACAGTTAACCGCCGGGGGCCTGCTGAACAGGCCCAGCCTTCTAAGTCTCGCGTAACCCCTCGCCCCCTGTCAAGAAAACCGTGGCTGGGGTAGCGCAGAGCCAGCCTGATGCAAGGTAGGCACACCCCTCTCGCAGCCTTTGCCCACTTCCCCGCCCGGGCTTGGGCCTCTACTTCGCAGACGCTGCCGGGGCCACCGTCTCCTGGCTGAAGACACACTGAAACTGCCGCCCATTCCTCACCCACGCGGACGAGACAAATAGCTTGGCGGAGAATGCGTGTCCCTGCCGCGTACCGCTCTCCGTCAACGTATATGACACCACTCCGTTATCCGGCGACACCGGCACGAAGCGTACATCGCTCATGGTGTAGTCCTTCAGCTTCAGATCCCCCAGCAGCTTCAGCAGCTCCGGCTTGCGCAGTATCCCGCTCGCGTCCACAAACAAAGCGTCATCGGTGAGGGCCGCGCCCAGCGTCGCCATGTCCCCGCTCTTCAGCGCCTCCAGCTCCGCGCGCTCCTGCCCGACGATCGCGTCGCGGTTCACATCGCCGCCATTCATCGGCATCTGGGGCAGCGCCTCCTGCGGCCCTGGGCGCATCGGCCTTGCGCTCTGCGTCCCCCCCGCACCCTGCACAGGCCGCGCCGGCGCCGACGGCGTCTGGTCCGCCGGGTCCTGCCCATACGCCAGCGTCCATGCCAATACCACCGCCGCCACGCCCATCCCTACCCTCGAAATCCCCAGACCTCTCATCGTTTCCTCCAGCCGTATCCGCATCGCAATACGCCGTGCTCGCACACAAAAATCGTTTCAAGACGGCTCACCTACGGCCCCAATCCGGGTATCCTACACCATATCGCCCATTGCGACCCAAAGGGCGTGCCAGGAGACCTATGCCGATCGAAGACGATATTGCCGCTCTCGTTGTCCAGGAGTCCACCCTCACTCTGCCCGGCTTCACGCCGGACACCGCCTGGCAGATCGGTGCCACCCTGCGCGACCTCGCCATCGCTCGCAACTTATCCATCGTCATCGACGTCCGCCGCTTCGGATCGCCACACCAGCAGCTCTTCTACTGCGCGCTGGCTGGCACCACCCCCGACAACCAGCGCCTGGGTCGCGCGCAAAATCAATGTCGTCGCGCGTTTTCACAAGAGTTCGTACCACATCGGCCGCCTGCTCGAGCAGTCCGGCCTCGCCTTCCCCGTCCGATACAACCTGCCGTTGGAAGACTACGCCCCCCACGGAGGATGCTTCCCCATCCACGTCGCGGGCTCTGGAATTGTTGGCGCGGTCACCGTCTCCGGCCTGCCTGAGCGCGAAGACCACAACCTCGTGGTCGAAGCTCTCTGTCTTATCACCGGTTGCGACCACCAGGCCCTGCGCCTTCCAGCCTGATCTCCCCATCGCTCTCGCAAACCTTGTATCCGCCCTACACGACGTGCCGAAAGAGCTTGCGGAAGAAGCGCCCAACCACATGCGCCAGGTCGTTGGACGGAGGCGTGGGAGCAGGCGCAGCTGAGGGCGGTGCGCTTGCCGGCGTCCCGCCGTTTGCCTGGTCGCTGGCCGGAGCGTTGTAGCGTAGCGTCTCGCTCACCTGAGTATGCACTTCGCCCGGCGGCGCCTGCGGCACCTCGGCCTCGGGCGCCAGTCCTTCGCTGACAGCCACCGGGAAGGGATGCTCGGCGGCGGCGGGCGTCAGCAGAGCGTCGGCCACCGACGTTCCCTTCTCATCCGGGCATCCGCACGGCGATGTCTCATGGTCCACCACCTCATGCAGGCTGCCGTGTTCGAACAGCACATGCTGCCCGGCCGTCAACTCATACGTCGCAGTGCCGAAGGGGTCCGTGACGGTAATCATGGGAGCGCCCGCCCCGCGGTTTTCCACGCAGGTGTCGCCGTTGCTGGCAACCCGCAGGCGCATATCCAGCGGCCCGCCGCTGCGCGCCGTCAAGCGCAGGTCGGGAGTCATCACGGCATCGGTTGGCGTCGCCGTCGTCTCGATCTCGATGGCCCCGCGGTCCAGCGAGAACAGCAGCGGCGCGGCCACCATCATCTCGCGGCTCTCGCTCATCTGCAGCACGCTGGTCTGGCAGACGCGCACCGTCCCCCCGCGCGCTAGCTCAATCGCCGCGGTATGGTCCTTGGCCGTCACGCTCACCGAGCCGGTAAGCACGGCGCGGCCCTCCACCGTGTCCTTCGCACCCACAACATCCGCATCCTTCGTTGCGACGTAGCCAATCAGTTGCTGCGCTCGCATCGGCCCAGCCAGCGCGCACACCATCACCCCCATCAGCGCGAGAGAGAGCCTTGATAATATTCGCAGCCTCATGCGTCTAGCCTATAGCAAAACCAGGGAATGCTGACCCTCGAAACCACTACGCTCAAGTTGACGCGACCAGCAGGGAGCGGCAACCCTGCACGGAATATTCCAGAACGGCAGATTCCCTGATTTTGCTCCCTACATCTTCAGAAAGTTTGCCATGATCTTCTTGCCCTCGACGGTCAGCACGCTCTCGGGATGAAACTGCACGCCCTCGATCGGCAACTCGCGGTGGCGCAGCGCCATAATTGTGCTCCCACCCGGCCCAGACGTTCGCGCCGAAACCTCCAACTCCGCCGGCAAACCCTCCTCGGCCACAATCAGCGAGTGATACCGTGTGCAGGTCATCGGCGACTCGATCCCCGCGAAGATGGTCTGCCTGTCGTGCTCCACCTGGCTGGTCTTGCCGTGCATCAGCTTCGCCGCGCGCACCACCTTGCCGCCAAACGCCGCGCCAATCGCCTGGTGCCCCAGGCATACGCCCAGCAGCGGAACTCGCCGTCCGCCCTCCCGCGCCAGCCGAGCGAAGTGCCGGATCAGCTCGATTGAAATCCCAGCGTCCTCCGGCGTACATGGCCCCGGCGAGATCACGATGTGCGTCGGCCCCAGCGCCTCCACCTCGCCCGCCGTCAACTCATCGTTGCGGCGCACCACCATCTCCGCGCCCAGCTCTCCCATGTACTGCACCAGGTTGTAGGTGAACGAGTCGTAGTTGTCGAGGACGAAGACCATGGCTGCACTTATGGTAACGCGGCTGAGGGAGCGTCGTGGCGGACAACTCCTACGATTGCCGGTCAGGGTTCGGGCAGAACGAAGTTAATGCCTTTTTGATCTTGAGTCGCGTGCGTCAGCACTTGTGCTCCGGAACGGGAGCTGGCATTGGGATAGTAAAGTGAGGCTGTTGGAATCGGCGTGTCTTTGCTTTCCATGGTCGTATGGTCCCACGGCGGAGCGTTGGGAGGATTCACCCCGATCACGTAATCTCCGGGCTCCACGCTGTTGAAGTAATAGCTTCCATCGTCCTTGGTATCCAGGGTCATGAACCACGTATTGTCGGCGCTGACGATCAGGACGTGTGCGCCCGCCACGGGCGAGTAGGAGTGTTTGCTGTAGCTTACGTATCCCGAAATATCAAGACGGGTAAATCCCGGGACCGTAACCTTGGAGCAGGAGCCGGGACGGAGACTGACCGGCCGGCTCTCTGGGCGAAAGGAGCCAGTCGGGTCGACGCTGACTTCATAGTCGCCGGCAGCGAGCAACGGAAATTCGTAATGGCCGTTGGCGTCCGTGGTTACCGTGGTCTGCACTCCGTTGGACTTGAAGACCGCGTGGACTTGCACATCGGAGACTGGCGGCTGACCAAATCCGGTACCACGCCCAACATCGCCACGAAGAATTGCCAGGCCGCCGGCGATCTGCTGGAGCCGGAGGAGACGGATGTCGTCCTGAGCCTCGGCAACAGGACGGCTCCTCATGGCAAGTCCGTCCAGCTCAAGGAGGTTCGAGGGGTACTCAGCATTGAAGGAGTACTGACCATTGAAAACATAGAATAGCCAGCGGTCGCCGACGGTGATCTTCGGATCGCAAAGTGTCTGCGACGCGCGAACGGTAATGGGATTAGACGGTGTGCCGAGGAAGATCTCTTCGGGAACGATCCGGACTTCCGCTTCGCGGCCTGGCACCGGCGAAACGGCAGCAATGGAGCCAATAAATACGTATACGTACTGGCCCGACTCTGTGCCGCATTCCTCAACTGTCTCCAAGCTGCGCTGGGCACAACTGATTTGCTTGCCGTCGACCGTTTTCGTAATGATATCTGTTGCTGGGGCTGCTGTTGTGCAGAGGAGAAGAATAGACATCGCGAGATTGCGAGCGAGTTTCATCGCATCGAAACGTTACCACTGTCGGTCTGGGCGTTCAAGGAGTTTGTGGCCGAACTCGAAGCCCCGGCCAATTAAGCGCCGATTCTAATAGAAGTTCCCAACCCCGCATGATACGGCTTTCGCCTGGCTGAGCAGCCCCATTCCGCCCTCGCCAGCAGTCGAACAGTTCCAGCGCGATCAGGCCTGCCGTCAGCGGGACCAGCCATATCGCGCGGCTCTGGTAGCGCGAGTCCACCTCAGAAAATACCGCGGTTACAAACGCATTGGCAATCACCACCAGCGCACGGACGGAGATTAACCTCGCGCTCGCTCGATGGCGCGGACCACGGCGCGGGCTTTGTTGGCGCACTCGACGAACTCGTTCTCCGGCACGGAATCTGCCACCAGCCCCGCGCCTGCCTGGATGTGTCCCTGCTCGCCGTTCATGAACAGCGTGCGAATGGCAATGCACGAGTCTAAATTTCCGCTGAAATCTGCGTAGAGAATCGATCCGCCATAGACACCCCGCCGCGCCGGCTCCAGCTCCTCGATGATCTCCATGGCGCGAATCTTCGGCGCGCCGCTCAGCGTTCCCGCCGGGAAGCACGCGCGGAACGCGTCGATGGCTTCGAGTTCCGGCTTCAGCTTCCCCTCCAGCGAGCTCACCAGGTGCATCACATGGCTATAGCGCTCCACAAACATCAGGTCCTTCACCTTGACGCTGCCGTACTCGCTCACTCGTCCCACGTCGTTGCGCCCCAGGTCCACCAGCATCACGTGCTCGGCGACCTCTTTTTCATCGGCGCGCAGGTCGGTCTCCAGCGCGCGGTCTTCCACCTCGTCGGCACTGCGCGGACGTGTCCCCGCAATCGGCCTGTACTCCACCGTCCGCCCATGCACCCGCACCAGCAGCTCCGGCGACGAGCCCACAATGTGCGCCCGCGTAGCCTTTGCCATCTTCCCCTTTGCCGCAGTCCCCTCTATCCCAAAGCGCAAAAAGTACATATATGGCGACGGGTTCACAATCCGCAGCGCACGGTACACATCGAACGCATCCACTCCCGGAACGCAGTCGAAGCGCTGCGACAGCACGCACTGGAAGACGTCGCCCGACGCAATGTACTCCTTGGTCTTTAGCACCGACTTCAGGAACGTCGCCTTCGGCGTGCGCGCCGTCAGCTTCAGCGGCCCCAGCTTTCTCCCACGCGATCTGCTCGGCTTGGGCAGCGCCCGCGCCAGCCGCCTTTCCAGCCGATCCAGCCGCTTCACCGCATGCGCATAAGCCGTTTGTACCGTCCTGCCCACAGCCTGCTCCCGCGTCAGGTCCGCCGTAACGATCAGCAGTATCTCCTTCTTCACATGGTCGAACGCCAGCACCTGGTCGAAGAACATCAGGCACGCATCCGGCACGCCCAACTCGTCCTTGGCCAGCGACGGCAACCGCTCGATCTGGCGCACCACATCGTAGCTGAAGAATCCCACCGCACCCGCCGTAAACGGAGGCAGCCCAGCCAGTCGTGCCGGAGTGTGCCCGCCCAGCGCGTGTTTCAGCTCGGTGAAGATGTCGCCCTCGAAGCTGCGCCGCTTTCCGCCCTCCTCCACCGTAATCGCCGTCCCCCGCGAGATGATCTTCTTGTAGGGCTCAATCCCGATGAAGGTATACCGCCCAACGTGTTCGCCGCCCTCCACAGATTCCAGCAGGAACGCCTCCGGCTCCTCCTGCGCAACCCTCAGGAACGCCGACACCGGCGTCTCAAGGTCGGCCGTCAGGGTGCGATAAACCGGCACCAGCGTGTGCTGGCGGCTTAACTTGACGAAGTCGCGTGCTGTAGGCAGGACTTGGGCGTAGGCAGGAGGCATGGTGGTTGCTCCATCATAACTTGCTGCCCGGCGATCTGCTTCAAATCGTGATGCTCAGCGTCACCGTCTGCGATTGCACCTGGCCTGTTCCAGTCGATGTGCCGATCACCTGGAAGGTATAGGTTCCCGGCTTTGTGCCCAGGTCGGTGCAGTTGCCGCATCCGGTGATCTGCGTGGCGCCCGCCAGCAGCACCGCCGCCAGCAAGGCGCGCAGCCAGCGGCGTCTGCCGGGCAGGAAGAACGCCACCAGCCCCGCCAGCGCGGGCAGCGCGAAGGGAGCCAGGCCCGGTCCGCCGCCGTTGCCGCCCACAAAGTAGGGCGCGTTGTCGTTGCAGCTATGGGGTGAGGTCGTCTCCACGCCCAGCGGAACCGACCCGCCGCCGCTGGCAATCGTTCCCTGGACGAAGATGCAGCTTGCCTCGCTGGGCATGCTGCCGCAAGACAGGTTCACGCCCTCGGCAAAGCCGTCCTGCGGGGTCATCGTCACCGTCAGCACCACGGGCTCGCCCACGCCCACGCTCACCGGGTTCGGCGTCACCGTGATGGCAAAGGTCGGCGGAATCAGCGCGTTGATGGTCTCTTGAGTGGTGGCGCTCGCCGCCAGGAAGTCCAGCGTCGCCGCATAGCTCGCCGTGATGGTGTCCGTCCCCGCCGGCAGGGCCGAGGTGGTGCAGGTCGCTGTGCTGCTAACGCCCGTACTACTTGGACTCAGCGGCGAGCTGCATAGCTGCGTGCTCCCGTTCATGAAGACGACCGGGCCGGTGGGCGCCGCGTAGTTGCCGGTCAACGCCGCCGTCAGGGTGACGGGCTGGCCCTGCGGCGTGGGGTTGGTCGGACCGCTAAGAGCCGCCGTCGTCGTGTCGGGACTGACCGTAATCGTAACTGGCTGCGAGGTCGATCCCTGATGGGATGCATCGCCGAGGTAAACCCCGGTAAGGATATTTGTGCCGACCGAGGTTCCTTGGGTTGTACCCACACTCGTTGGACACGCACCGCCAGTGACCGGAAGCACGCACAGTGTGCTTGTAACGCCGTTGTAGTCGTCGTTGAGATCGACATTCCCTGTCATCGCGCTGCTGGTGCTGGAGGAGGTCTGTATGATGCCGTTCCAGTACTCGCCGTAGGACATGGTCAGGTTGGGAACGTAGAGCGGAGTCGGAGTGGTTACGGCGGGAGGAGCGGGGCAGCCCACAGCCGGTCCGATGCAGAAGGAAATCTCGGTTGTGGTGCCGGCACCCGTTATGTTGTGCGTGCCGCTCAGTATCTTCGCCGAATTACTGGTGTCGCCGGGGAAGGTCGCCGTCAGCGTGTATGTGCCGGTCGGATAGGTGTTTCCCAGCGGGACCGTGACGCTTGCGCTGGAGGTGGTGGTTGATCCTGGGACGGTATAAAGTGCGGCCGAGCCGAGCAGTGTGCCGTCGATGGAGAACGTCACCAGGCCCGCTGGCGCTACGCTCGCGGTCGAGGTCAGTGTTGCGGTAATGGTGAACGCGGCCCCATAGGCACTGGTGGGCGGGCTAGAGGTCAACGTTCCCGTCGTCGGCAGGCTGGTGACGTTGTCCAGCAGCACCGTGATGCCGCCGGTGTTCACCACCGGGTTGGCGGCAAGGCTCAGCGAGCTCTGCCCTGAATTACCCAGCAGCACAACCGGGTTCGAGATCGTCGCTCCGCCATTGGCCGCCACCACGTCGGGCCGTCCGCCGCCACGCACGCTCTGCACCAGGAGCGAGTTGATCCCCTGCCCCGCCAGAAAATGCTGCTCGTGTCCAGGACAATTAGTACCGATGGTCAAAGGGCATGTGGTGAAGTCGCTTATAAAGCTGCCGCTGCCCTGGTTGTACAGAATGCCCACCACATACCCATCGCTCAGCACAAGGTCGGGCAGGCCGTCGCCATTCATGTCCGCCACGGCGGCCATATAGAAGTTGCGGCTGAGGGTCACGATCTTCGGCGCGTTAAACGTCCCGTCCCCAATGCCCACCCAGATATACAACAGGTTCGGCGTGCTGGCGCTGGGATTCGCAGGGGTGGAAGCCGTGTTGTGGTACAGCGCGAGTATGTCGCCATTGCCGGTGCCGTTGTTGTCGGTAACATCCGTCAGCAGCACCGTGCTGATCGCGTAGCTCCCACTGGGCCCGGTCAGCGGAGTCTTCGCCGTAAACTTCTTTCCCGTCCCATCCAGGTTGTTCACATACGGGACAAGGTTCGTTCCATTCTGGAAGACCAGGTCTTCATTGTTGGTTCGTCCCGGCGCAAAGAATCCCGCCGCCACCTGGTTGAAGCTGGTATTGCCGGGTGTCGATTGATTCAGCCCCAAGCTGAAGCTCCCGCCGCTCTGCCCCAGCAGCGTGTCGTCGTATCCTGCATCGATATTCGCAATGTCGGCGTTGCCACGCGCGTCGAAGGTTCCCACCGCGCTCTCGCCATAAAACAGATTGCTGTTGGGCGCTCCCACACTCATCGCCGCCGGGGCCTGGAACGTCCCGTCTCCGTTGCCGAACTGGACGAAGAGGCCGGGAACATTGGTCGTAGCCGACGTGGGCAACGGGTAGCCGGTCAGCGAGTAGGCAAGGTCCGGTTTCCCGTCGCCGTTGAAGTCGCCCGACACAATGTTCGACCACAGACCCGTTTGAAGACCGCTTGGTCCGGCCGAGGTATTGGTAATGCCGTTAAAGGTGTTGAACGTGCCATTGCAGCTGCCACCGCTGCCGAGGTTGCCAGTCAGCAACTGCCCCTGCACGGCATTGCCGGCGGTGGCGCCCGTGGCCACTGCCACGTCGAGGCAGCCAGTGGGATTAGTCGTAGGGGTCCTGAACTGCCCCACCGTCGCGCCCAGCGCCGGGGCCAGCGAGGAGTAGGCGTTGGAGGTCTCGAATCCGCCGTCCCCATTGCTGTCTCCCTGCACAATGGCCACGCCCTCGGGCGAGTCCACCACAAAGTCTGGATAGCTCGTCGTGTTGAATATCTGCGCCAGCGCGTACGACGAGCGGCCCGGCCCGATGTTGTAGATGCCCTTCAGTGTGTAGTTCAGGCTGCCCGAGCCACCGTTCTGTAGCACACTGAGGCCGATGGGCGTGGTGGTGAGGATGTTTAGAGAATTGGGGTCGATGGCAGCCAACTGGCCCCCGTTACCTGCGAGTGCGCTGGGGCTGGCACTCGTGCCGCCTATGCTGATCGTCCCAAAGGTGCCGTCTCCATTGCCCCTGAATATCTCGATGGCGCCTTTGCTGCCTTCTACCACCATGTCTGGAATGCCATCGTTGTCCATGTCCTCCTCCAGCATGGAGTAGACACTATTGGTGAAGGTGAGCGGAGGTTGTGCAGTGAATCCGCCATTGCCGTCGCCCAGGTAGACCGTGGCGGAGTGGCCAGCCTGCCCGTTGATGATGAAGAAGGCGTTGCCATTCTTATCGAAGTTGCTGTATTTGTTGTCGAAGCTGCCGGTGTAGATCGGGCCTGTGCCTCCGGTAGCAGCCAGGGAGATGTTGGTTAGGAATCTAATTCCGGGCAGCGTATAGCCGGTGGCGCCGCTGTTAGAGAATATGTAGAGTTCGCTGTTGGCGATGTCTTCCACCAGGATTTGCGGCAGACCGCCAACCATGAAGGGCAGAGCGGCAATGTAGGCGAAGTTCGGCGTAGCAGTTCCCACAGTCGAGAATGTCATGCAGCCGCTAGTCCCACCCGTAGTAGGAGGGTAGACGCTGCCTCCGTTGTAGGAGGGGAGCTGGCTATTGTAGATAGCGCCGGTGCCATAGTAGACGCACAGGGTGTTCGCTCCACCGGCAACTGCAGGACTCAGAGCGAAGGCGTAATCGGTATTATTGGTGCCGGCGAATTTGCCCAGCGCGGCGACTACATTCGAGACATCGGTAAAGGAGATATGGTTCAGTCCCAGATCTTCTGGGTTGCCGCTTCCAGAATTCAGATCTTCCCCGGCGACAACGGTAAGGGTAGGAATTCCGCGGTTATTGTTGATGAGTGCCGAGGCGTTGATGTACAGGATGTCCGCCCCCCCGCTGGTTGGGTACTGCAAGTTCCCGGTCAGCAAGCTGGTGACCCGGCCGCCCGTCAACTCCACATCCGGCGCGCCCCTGAACTGCTGCGCCTGTCCGGCGCAGGCAATCGACAGCATGCCTAGAAGGGCAGAGGACCGAACGCCGGAGGGAACGAGTGGAGAGCGACATGGAAGTACCGGCCCGGAGCGCAGGGCGTGGAAGAACATCTGCCAATCTACCACGCCCGGCCCGCGATTTACGATGTTTGCGTGAGACGGAAAGGCGGCGAGCAACCATGCCGCGGATGCGCTCTCAGGCCGGCGCTGCAATCTCCGCCGGCCGCTTTTCCGGGGCGCGGCTCCCTGTGCGCGCAGAGGACCTGCCTGGACCAGACGGCCTCCGTCTCCATCCGCCTTCCGGCTGTGGCAGAATGCTAGTGTCTACCTATACTCGGTTTGGGCCTGCGCCTACAGAAATGCGCCGCCCGGACACAGTCTGCGCAGGCCGTCGCACAGCAAGCGCGGCGCGGCAACCTGAGGCCCATGAACCTGCCTAACTCCATCACGCTCACACGCATCGCCACCGTCCCGCTGCTGATGTGGATTCTCTCTCCGGCCTTCCCCGCCAACCACGCAACCCATGGCCTGCTGGGTGGCGAGCAGGAACTCATCGCCTCCGGCGTCTTCATCCTCGCCTCCATCACCGACGGCCTGGACGGCTACCTGGCACGCCGCCGCAAGCAGATCACCACCCTGGGCATGCTGCTCGACCCGCTGGCAGACAAGCTCATGGTTACCGCCGCCTACATCATCCTGGTGGCCTACAACCCGCGCATCGTGCCCCCATGGATCGCCGTCATCATCATCGGCCGCGAGTTCCTGGTCTCCGGCCTGCGTTCCATCGCCGCGTCGGAGGGCTTCACCATCGACGCCTCCGAGATCGGCAAGCTGAAGACTGTTATCCAGATCGTCTCCGTGGTCTCGGCCATCCTGGCCCACCGCTGGAACTACTGGATATGGTTTCCCACAAAAAATGGCGGGGGCCTCATCGTCGCAGTCCACATGATTGCCCTGTGGGCCATCTACTGGATGACCATCGTCTCCATCATCTCGGCAGCCGATTATTTCATTGGATTCTGGAAGAAGATCGACCACGCCAGCGAGCGGGCGCGTACCCGCCGCACCTCCGTCCTCAGCCGCAGCAAGGCCAAGCGGGCCGCCGCCAAGCAAACCTCCCAAGCCTCCTAGCGTCCCTGCGGCCTTCGCAACGAGCAACCGCTCCTGGCCCGCAAGCGGCTATCATTCTCTGTGACAAATAGAATTGTCGGCGGGAGGAGAGAAACGTGCTGCGTGTAATCGCCGGTTTTGCGTTTTCCATTCTGGTGGGCCATGTCGTGCTCTGGATGTTGATCGAAAAAACTCTATGGCCCTATATTCGCAAGTACCATCCACCTGAGCCGAACCACCATAAATCCCGCCTCAGTTGGATGGTGGGCGTCCTGGAGCGGGCCATCTACACCGGCGCGCTGATGGTGCCCGGCAGCGGCATCCAGCTCATCGCCGGCTTTCTCGCCGTCAAGGTCACCGCGCGTTGGCATGGCTCCTCCGGCCCGCGCGCCACCGCCGACAGCGACAACATCTGGATCATCGGCACATGGCTCTCTGTGTTGTTCGGCGCAGCCGGCGCATGGATCGCGCTCGGCCATCTGCCTCTGCTCACCAACATCAAGACCATCAACCCCGTGCAGTAACCGTAGCCCGTGCAGACTTGCCCGCCTCGCCGTGTAAAGTCGTCTCATAGGGGATTGCCATGAGCACCGCATCCGACCCAACTCCGCCGCTGCGCAAGACCGCGCTCAACGCCACCCATCGCGCCCACCGCGCCAAAATGGTCGACTTCGGCGGATGGGACATGCCGGTCGAGTACTCCGGCCTCATCGCCGAGCACATGGCCGTGCGCACCTCCGTCGGCCTCTTCGACGTCTCGCACATGGGCGACATTCAATTTCGCGGCCCCGGCTCCCTCGCCGCCGTACAGCGCCTCTGCATGAACGATGCCTCGAAGCTGGCCGTGGGCCAGGCCCAGTACTCCGCCATGCTCACCCCTGAAGGCACATTCGTAGACGATGTGCTGGTGCACAAGCTCAGCGACAACGACTATCTCATCGTCATCAACGCCGGCACGCGCGACAAAGACATTGCATGGGTGCGTAAGCAGATCGGTGCCATGCCCAGCATCCACATCAGCGACTACAGCGACTTCTACACGCAGCTCGCGATTCAAGGCCCGAAGGCCGAAGCCACGCTGGCCCGGATCACCGCCATCGACCTCAGCGCCATCCGGAACTACTGGTTCACCTGGGGCAGGCTGGACCTGAAGGACGGCAGCCCCCTGCACAATGTTCTGATCGCGCGCACCGGCTACACCGGCGAGGACGGATTCGAGATCTACATCCCCTCCGACGGGCCCACCAGCGAGCGCGTCTGGAATGAGGTCCTCAACGCCGGCGCGGACTTCGGCATTCTTCCCTGCGGCCTCGGCGCGCGCAACACCCTGCGTCTGGAGTCCGCAATGGCGCTATACGGCCACGAGATCTCCGACTCCATCAACGTCTTCGAGGCCGGCCTCGGCCGCTATGCCAGGCTCGATAAAGCCACGGACTTCGTAGGCCGCGCCGCGCTCGCCGCCATCCAGGCCGCCGGAGGCCCCAAGCGCAAGCTCGTCGGCCTGGAGATGATCGAGCGCGGGATCGGCCGCGACGGCTATTCCGTCTGCACCCTCGCAGGCCAGCCAATCGGCCACATCACCAGCGGCTCGCCCGCGCCATTCCTCAAGAAAAACATCGCCCTGGCCTACGTCCCCGTGCAGTACGCGGCCCTCGACGAGGTGGTAGCGGTGCAGATTCGCGGCCAACTCGTCAAGGCAAAGGTCGTCGCAACCCCGTTCTATAAAAGGGCGAAGAAATCCACCTGACCGGCGAATACACTGATACCGGAAGCAACTCAACTAACTTTGGAGGCGCGCGCATGGCTTACCCTGCCGATTATCGCTATACAAAAGAACATGAGTGGATCTCGGTCGCTGGCGCAATCGGGACCGTTGGCATCACGGACTATGCGCAGAGTTCGCTGGGCGACATCGTCTTCGTCGATCTGCCCAAGGTGGGTGACCCCCTCGAAGCCGGAAAGATCTTCGGCTCCGTCGAGAGCGTCAAGGCCGTCAGCGATCTCTTCTCGCCGGTCTCCGGAACCGTCACCGCGATCAACGAAGAGCTCAAGGAAAAGCCCGAGTGGATCAACGCTGACGCCAACACAACATGGATGCTCAAGCTCGACCTCACCAACCCATCCGAGTTGGATGCACTCCTCTCCGCCGATCAGTACGAAGCCTTCGTCGCCGAGGAGACGGGTCACTAATCGATGCGCTATCTGCCCAAGTCGCCCGCCGACCGCGTGGAGATGCTTGCCGCAATCGATCAAGTCACGCCCGGCGTAGATTCCATCGACGCGCTCTTCTCCACCATCCCCGCCGAATATCAACTCCATCGCGACCTCGCCGTCCCGCGCCAGCACTCCGAGTCGGAGATCATCGACCGTTTCCGCGCCTTTGCCGACGACAACGCCACCGGCTACGCCAGCTTTCTCGGCGCGGGCGCCTATCGCCACTACCGCCCCGTCATCATCGACTCGCTCGTCCAGCGCGGCGAGTTCCTCACCAGCTACACGCCCTACCAGCCGGAGATCGCGCAGGGCACCCTGCAGTCCATGTTCGAGTTCCAGACCATGATCTGCGAGCTCACCGGCATGGAGATCGCCAACGCCTCCATGTACGACGGCTCAACCGGCGCAGCCGAGGCCATGATGATGGCCGTCCGCGTCACCGGCCGCGACCGCGCCGTCGTCGCGCGCACCGTGCATCCCGAGTATCGCAAAGTCCTCGCCACTTACGCGCAGCATCAGCAGATTCCCATCAGCGAAGTCGGCTACTCCGCCAATGGCCGTGTCGATATGGCCGCACTGGATGCCGCAATCACTCGCGAAACTGCCTGCGTGTTGATCCAGTCGCCCAACTTTTTCGGGACGATTGAAGATGTCGCCGCCATCGCCGACTTCGTCCACGCCAAAGGCGCATTGCTCATCGTCTCCATCGCCGAAGCCATCTCGCTCGGCATCGTCCGTCCCCCCGCCGAGGCAGACATCGTCTCGCTGGAGGCGCAGTCCTTCGGCGTCGCCGTCAGCTATGGCGGCCCCTACTGCGGTGTCATCGCCTGCAAGGAAAGGTTCATGCGCCAGATGCCCGGCCGCCTGGTCGGCGAGACCCACGACGCCAACGGCAAGCGCGGCTACGTCCTCACCCTCTCCACCCGCGAGCAGCACATCCGCCGCGAGCGGGCGACCAGCAACATCTGCACCAACCAGGCGCTGGTCGCCATGATGGCCACCATCTTCCTCACCGTCTACGGCAAGCAGGGCCTGCGCGAGCTGGCCGAACACAACCTCGCCAAAGCCGCGTACCTCAGCAGCGCGCTGAGTGCGGATGCCAAGCTCCTCTTCCAAGGCGCGCCGCGCTTCCACGAGTTCGTCGTCGAACTTCCGGCCCCTGCGGAGGAGACCAACGCAGCTCTGCTGGAACAAAATATCATCGGCGGCCTTCCGCTCGCCCGCTGGTATCCCGAGCTCGGCCCCAACGCCAGCCTCTGGTGCGCCACCGAACTCACCACCCGCGCGCAGATGGACGCTGCAGCCGACTTCCTGCGCGTCGTCTCTACGATAGGTCCGGGCTTCAGCCCGGACATCAACTCCGTAAGGAATCCGGGCTTTAGCCCCCGGGACAAGGCTTCCGCGCCGCACGAACACCTTTCCATAGAGGTTTCTCGCTGATGGACATCACCGCGATTGAGGGCGAGGAGTTGAAGTCGGTCGAGTTTGTGGAGGACTTTCTCCAACTCCGCTTCGGCGAGCCGCTGCTCAGGCTCTACGACTGGCCGCACGTCCTGCTCACCGATTCTTCCGTGGCCTTCGGCGAGCCAGAGTATCGCAACGCTCTCTGCGCCCAGATCGGCGAGACGGTCGAGAAGGCCATGCTGGAAGAGGGCGACGCCCTCACGGTTGAGTTCGGCAACGGCATCGTCTTCGCCCTCTCCCTCCGCGAGGAAGACATCGACAGCCCGCAGTCCGGCAGCTACTCCGTAACCGGCGACGAAGCCGACGCACAGGAGTTTTGATGATGACAGAAGAGCATAAATTCACCGGCACGCCCAAGAAGGCCACAACCCACGTCAATCAGAACGAGGGTCTGATCTTCGAGAAGTCGTCGCCGGGCAAAAAAGCCTACCGCCTCGCCGAACTTGACGTCCCTGCTGTGAATGCGGAAGAGCTCCTGGGGTCCGCCGTACGCAGTACCCTCGGCGTCATGCCCGAGCTGTCCGAGATCGAGATCGTCCGCCACTTCACTCGCCTGTCTACCTGGAATTATGCGATCGACCTCGGCATGTATCCGCTGGGCAGTTGCACCATGAAGTACAACCCGCGCGTCAACGAGCTTGTCTCCCGCCTGGAGGGCATCGCCGACGCCCATCCCTACCAGCCCGAATCGCTCGCCCAGGGTTGCCTCAGCATCATGGCCCTCCTGCAATCCTGCCTCATCGAGATCACCGGCATGGACGCCATCACGCTGCAGCCCGCCGCTGGCGCGCATGGCGAATTCACCGGCATCCTTTTAGCTCGCGCTTACCACCAGAGCCGCGGCAACCCGCGCAAGAAGGTCCTCATCCCTGACTCCGCCCATGGCACCAATCCCGCCACGGCGGCGACCGCGGGCTATCAGGTCGCCAACCTCAAATCCAACGCGCAGGGCATGGTCGATATTGCAGAACTCGCCCGCATGGTCGACGAGGACACCGCCGCCCTCATGCTCACCAACCCCTCCACCATCGGCGTCTTCGAGAGCGAGATTCACCATATCGCAGACATCCTGCACGTCAAAGGCGCGCTGCTCTACATGGACGGCGCCAACATGAACGCCCTAGTCGGCAAGACGCGCCCTGGAGATTTCGGCGTGGACGTGATGCACCTCAACCTGCACAAAACCTTCTCCACGCCGCACGGAGGCGGTGGCCCCGGCTCCGGCCCCGTCGCCTGCAAAAAAATCCTCGAACCATTTCTTCCCACGCCCGTCCTCGTCACACGCGCCGACGCCTCCCTTGGCCTCGACTACGACCGCCCGCACTCCGTAGGTCGCGTGCGCGCCTTCTACGGCAACTTTGGAATGTTCGTGCGCGCGCTCGCCTACATCCTGGCCAACGGACCGGACGGCCTGCGCCAAACCACCGAAGACGCCGTGCTCAACGCTAACTACGTCCGCGCCAAACTGAACGGCACATTCGACCTTCCCTTCACCACGCCCACCCTGCACGAGGTCGTCTTCTCCGACCGCCTGCAATCCGCCCACGGCGTCCGCACCGGCGACATCGCCAAGCGCCTCATCGACTACGGCTTCCACCCCTACACCGTCAGCTTCCCCATGATCGTCCATGGCGCCATGATGATCGAGCCAACCGAGAGCGAGAGCCACGAGGAGCTCGACCTGCTCATCGACGCGTTGCAGCAGATCGCGCGCGAGGCCGCCGAGAACCCCGATCTGGTGCTGACCGCTCCACACACCACGCGCCTGCGCCGTCTGGACGAAACCGCCGCCGCGCGCAAGCCCGTCCTGCGCTGGAAGGCCCCCGCCGCGTCGACCCCGTTCACCCCAGACACCGCCGCAAAAGAATGGTGACTACCACCGCGCTGGGTGCCCCATTCATGCGCAGTCTCTTCGCGCATGAGTGGGAATATCCTACGCCCCACCCCTTCTCAGCTCCTTCGTCTTCAGCACAATCAGGAACTCATAAATCGCCTGTAGCGTTGCGTAGGTCACTCCAGCCGCGCCGTCCAGCACCGCTCCGCGCACAAACATCATGTACAGCCACTTGATCAGTGGCCTTCCCGGCATCCGGTAGAACAACGCCTTCTGGTGCATCCGCCGCGTGTGGAAGTCCGCGTCGAACAGCGCCACGCGCAGGCTCGGCTTTTGCAATCCCTCCTGGCGGAAGATCAGCTCGGCCTCCATCGTCGAGTAGGTATTGTGCTTCTCCATCCAAACCGCGAATCCCTTCGAGAACGGATAGTGGTCCAGCGGATGCGCCAGTTCCTCAATCGTCCCGTCAACCTCCAGCACTTCGTTGATCGCGCGCGTATACTTGGCCCGCTCCGGACGCACCAGCCGAATGTAGAACGGCGTGAGCTGCGCGTGCTTCAGCCATGTTCCGAACAGATAATCGCGCCGCCGCAGGCGAAATCCCGCCGTGTTCGCGGGCGCTTCGCCCACCACGCGCTGCATCTCTTCGCATAGCTCCGCCGTGGGCCGCTCGTCGGCGTCCAGCAGAAAGACCCAAGGATGCTTGAACGCGGTCCCCAGCGCCGCATTGCGATGCGTCGCGTAGTCGTCGAACGCCCGGCTATGTACCTGCGCCCCGGCCGCCCGCGCTATCTCCACCGTCCCGTCCGTCGAGCGCGAGTCGAAGACATGCACATCGTCCGACCACGCAACCGAGGCCAGCGCGCCGCCCAGGTCGCGTTCCTCGTTCTTGGTTAGGATCAGCACTGAGATCATCGCAGAGGGCCCCTGGCTCATAGTAGCGCGACCGGCAAACTGCGCAGGCCTGAAGTTGGCGGCTCGTAGCCCTGTAGCATCCGCTGGCGGCAATCGGTTTTGCTCACTCTCAGGAGGAGCGCCCCTGGCAGGCATTTCGCCTGGCGCCTATCACGATGATTCGCCAACAAAGGTCGCCGCTTTCGACCATACACATTGTCTTTTCATTAGCAATCCGATCGAAATGTTCTGAAACTCTGACCGCCGGACGTATTTTCTCATCCAATTCCAATCAAATCTGGTTCTTTTCTGCATTGGGGCCACTTTAATAGGCAAAATTTGCCTATTAAGTTTGGTACGCCACTTGCTCACTGTTATGCAGCAACCACCTGCTCCAAGTAGCAACTCCGGACTGTGCTGTAGTCGGAACTAGTTCGGTGCAGGCGGAATTCGGTACAAGGAGCAATAACAATGATTAGTGTTCTGAATAGTGTTTCCCAGCTGAATGCGGAAAATGCACTTTCTTCCACACAGGCATCGTTGCAGAATACCCTCACTCAGTTGTCCACCGGACTGAAGATCAACTCCGGAGCGGACGACCCAGCGGGTCTTTCCATCGCTGCCGGTTTGGGCGCCAACATCGCTGCACTCACCCAGTCCAGTCAGAATGCATCCAACAGCGTCGGCCTGCTGCAGACCGCCGATGGCGCGCTCTCCCAGGTTACCTCCCTGCTCAACCAGGCTATTACCCTCGCGACGGAAGCCTCCAACGGACAGCTCACGACCGCGCAGAGCACGGCTGCCAACACCGCGTACCAGTCGATCCTGGCTGAGATCACGCAGATCGGCTCGACCACCAACTTCAACGGAACGGCCGTCTTCAGCGCCACTCCCGTCACCACCTTCACCAGCGACGGTACGGCCGGCGGCACTACCACGATCTCGACCACAACCGGTGCTCTGTCGTCCACAACCCTGGCGCTGAATACAACTGTCCTTACCTCCACCGGCGCTGCAGCCGCCGCGCTCACCGCCCTCTCCGCCGCAATCAATACGGTCTCGGCAGCCCGCGGCACCATCGGCGCTTCCGTCAACCAGTTGACCGCGGATACCAGCGTGCAAAACACCGAGGTCACCAACCTGACCAGTGCGCAGAACAACGTGCAGAACGCTGACATCGGGACGACGGTTGCCAAGATGACGCAGTACAACGTCCTCGAGCAGACCGGTATGGCGGCCCTGTCGCAGTCCAACCAGGCGCAGCAGGCCGTGTTGAAGCTGCTCCAGTAGCTGTCGGATAGCACGTACGATACGACGCCCGCGAACGGATTTCGGTGTGCGTCCGCGCGCAGACTAATCGATTGCATCCAAACGGGGTATCGATATTTCTACACAGCATTGCAGGAAGCAATAGCAGAAGGATAGCTTGGGCGCTTTGCTGCATTGGCGCCTGTACACAACAAGCTGTCGGACCAGCAGCAGTGCGTCGTCTTCAGGCGTTCTGGCAGTGCCCTATTCTCACGGCGGCAGACGCAAAAGACAACGAGAATAGTGTGCAACAAGAAGCTCAAAATCACGCGCTGAGTGCAGCTAGGCGCAACACATTCAGCACTTTAAAGTGTGTAAGCAGTGTGTAAGCAATCAGAAAGATTAGCTTGTTTCGTAAGTTACACAATACAAAAAAGTTTATGGTGGGCCCACAAGGACTTGAACCTTGAACCAACGGATTATGAGTCCGCTGCTCTGACCAATTGAGCTATGGGCCCTCGTCTGCCATGCTACTGCATCCGCGGTCTCTCCGGTGACTGCAAAGGCTCCGTGCGCCTCCTGGGGCCTGTCCGCCTGGCTCCATGGACGGGTCGCTCTGCCCGCCTGGGGTGTGATTCAATGAATCTAGCGTTTATGCATTGAATCGATCAACCATGGCCCCAGGGAATACAGACTCGCAACCTCCCAACTCCGCTCTCCGCCGATGGAAGGCCGCCTCGCGCAAGCTGCGCGAGCTGGGCTCGATCGCATCGGCGCTCATCGGCACCGGCCATCCCTACATGGCGCACATCGTCCCCATGCGCCGCTGCAACCTCTCCTGCACCTACTGCAACGAGTTCGACGACGTCTCCGATCCCGTGCCCATCGCGGAGATGGAGCGGCGCATCGACCAACTGGGCCGTCTCGGCACCTCCGTCATCACCATCTCCGGCGGCGAGCCGCTGCTGCACCCGGAGCTCGACCGCATCGTCGCGCGCATCCGTCGCACCGGCGCCATCGCCGGAATGATCACCAATGGCTATCTGCTCATGCCCGACCGCATCGCACGCCTCAACCGCGCCGGCCTCGACCACATGCAGATATCCATCGACAACGTCCTGCCCGACGCGGTCTCCAAGAAGAGCCTGAAGGTCCTCGACGCCAAGCTGCGTATGTTGGCCGAGCACGCCCACTTCCACGTCAACATCAACTCCGTGGTGGGCGGCGGCATCGCCAATCCCACCGACGCGCTCACTGTCAGCCAGCGAGCGCTGGCCCTGGGTTTTTCCTCCACCATCGGCATCATTCACGATGGCAGCGGTCAGTTGAAGCCCCTCGGAGAGGCCGAGCGCACGGTGTGGGACAAGGTGCGCCGTCTTACCCGGCGCAATTACTCCCGCTTCAACCATTTTCAGGAGGCCATCGCCAACGGCCAGCCTAACCGCTGGCGTTGCCGTGCCGGCGCGCGTTACCTCTATATCTGCGAGTTCGGTCTGGTGCACTACTGCTCGCAGCAGCGCGGATACCCAGGCGTGCCGCTGGCCCAGTACGGCAAGGCGGACCTGCGGCGCGAGTTCCTCACGGAGAAGAGTTGCGCGCCCAACTGCACCATTAGTTGTGTCCACCAGGTCAGCTACATCGACCACTGGCGCGCGCCGCAAATCTCCCATGTGACTCCCGGCGGCGCGCACGGCGCCAGCTCGGGGGCCGATGAGGGGCTGGTGCAGATTCGTTAAGTCGCACCACCGCGAGGGGGAACGGGGTTAACTCGACCCTTGCATCTTGTGTGCGATCTCTTTAAGGCTCTCGTCCACGCCCCTGAGCGACTTGGCGATAATCCAGAGCGCCCAGAAGATGAATATGCCGAAGGCTGCAATAACTATTGCGCTTAACATGTTTGTATCCTCTAGCCCGGCGGCAATACAAAGGACAAGTCTTCAGCCTTTGCTCTTCAGGTTCTCAGCAATCTCCTTGAGGCTGGTGGCAGCGCACTTGAGAGTCTGAACGATCTTCCACAGGACCCAGATCAGAAAGATCCAGAAGACGCCGATCGCAACGGTGTAGAGAACAGGCGGAATGATGGTAACGGTTTGCAAGGTTGTATCCTCACACAGAGTATTTACCGGCAAGCAAAGTGAGCATATATCAGCTATCTTCACCGGCACAATCGTTATTCGTTCTCTCGCAGGGGCGAGTTTGGTTCACCACGCGCAACCGAAAAGCTCTAAACTAAGAGAGAGAACGTGGCAAATCTCTTTCAGTCGAGTCTTTTAGGCGGACGGGCGCGGATGCGGTGGCGCAAGGGTGTTGTGCGCGAAATTCTGCTGGTAATGGCCTGTGCCGCGCCCGGCGGCCGGGGGCTGGCCCAGCAGAATGCTCCTCTTCCCATGGCCCCCGGTGCGCTGTTGGCCTCGCTGCCAGCCGGCTCCGTGGACCGCGCGCCCGGCCGCCAGCTCGCCGGTCTGGCCTTCGCAAACCGCCCCTTTGCCCGTCTGTCTGTCGCGGGGCAGCCGCTGGCAACATCAGGCGTTTCCTATCCAGTCGCCCAGGCCACGCCGGGAACTCTGCCCCTCTCGCTCGACGACGCCATCGGCCGCGGCCTGAAGCACAACCTGCAGGTCCAGCTTGCCACCCAGACCGAACGCTCCGTCCATGGACAGATTCTCGGCGTCTACTTTGCCCTTCTGCCCAACATGCGGGCCTCCGCCCACACCAATGCGCTCGAACTCAACCTGGCAGCCATGGGATTTAAACCCTCCTCGCTGGCCGCCTTCGGTTTCCCGCCTGGCACCGTCCACGAGATCGTGAAGGTGGATACCACCAGCGCGCAGTTCGAAGCGGACCAGGTGCTCTTCAACCTGCCCGACTTTTATCTCTACAAGGCCGCGCAGAAGGCGGGCGACGTGGTCGCCATGAACACGCTCAATGTGCGCGGAGGCGTGGTCGATGCGGTCGGCGTCCAGTATCTGGCGGCGCTGGCCGATGAGGCGCAGATCGCCAACACCCAGGCTCTCGTCACCGTCGCTCAGGAGGTGCTGCGCCAGGCCACGCTCGCCCACGACGCCGGCGTCGGCCCCAACCTCGATGTGCTGCGCGCACACGTGCAACTCCAGTCCGAGCAACAGGCGTTGTTGCGCGCTCAGAACACCTTCGCCAAGGACAAGATCGCGCTCAACCGGCTCATTGGCCTGCCCGCCGAACAGGAGCTGACCCTCACCGACGCTGTGCCCTACGCCGAGTTGGCCGAGATTCCCCTCGACCAGGCCCGTGCACTGGCCTATCAGCGGCGCAAGGACCTGCTCGGCCTGCAAGCTGAGCTCGAAGTCATCCGGCGAGCCCAGAAGGCCGCCAAGTTCGAACGCCTCCCGTCGATCTCCTTCAACAGCGACTACGGCGTTATCGGAGTCACCCACGGCAACTACCACGGTGTCTTTACCGCCCAGGGTACGCTGAAGATTCCCCTCTTCGAGGAGGCGCGCTTCCGCGGCGAGAGCCAGGTGACCGCCGCCCAGCAGAGCGCCCTCCAGCAGCAGATCGACTCGCTCAAGATCACCATCGACGCCCAGATTCGCGCCAGCCGCATGGACGTCGAATCCTCCTCCGAACTGGTCAAGGTCGCGCGCAGCAACGTCGATCTGGCCGCTCAGGCGCTCTCCGACACACGCGACCGCTTCAGTTCCGGTGTCACTGACAATCTTCCCGTGGTCGAGGCCCAGGCCACGCTCGCTGCCGCTCAAAGCCGCCTCGTCGCCACCGAGTTCCTCTTCAACCAGGCCAAGCTCGCCCTCGCCCTCAACACCGGCGTCGAGGAATCCCAGTACAACCAATACCTCGGCCGGTAATGGAGCTTGTGACTGCGCACAGATGGAGCTAACATCTCCCAATGCTAAGGCGAGTGCTGTGCCTGGTTCCTCTGTCACTGCTCCTGAGTTGCGTAGATGCCCAGAAGCCCACGCCAACGTCGGTTTACATGCTCCACGCCCAGAAGGCGACTCGTTCTGCGTACCTTGAAATGACCCTGCTGCAACGATTGCCAGATCAGGCGCTTCTGGTTCTCGTCCCTCAGCAGAATGGCAAATGGCTCATCAAGCGGATTACGGCATGGGACACATCCGGCCCAAAGGAAGAAAGCCTCACCTTCGATGGAGAATCTCCAAGAATTGGCAAATCGCACTTGGAAGAATTAAAAGTTGATCCGACCGGAACCTATGCCATCATTCGCTTAAAAACTTTAGTGATGACCTCTCAAAACCGGACAGTTATAACGCTGAAATCGTTCTGGTCGACCTCCGCAGCTTCGCCATCATCTCGCACAGCACGACGAACGAACCATTGCTTGGAGGGAGGAGTTCGTGGTCGTTTTCGCCCAGTGGGCCGCTGATCTCAGACGCGCGGATCAAAGAGACAACATCACCTCAATCGACAAAGCCGATAAAACAATCGCTCTACGAGACAATTACCGATACCTATCAGGCTGCGGTGTTAGGCCTTCCGGATTTTAAAGCCCAGGTTATCTTGTATCTACGACCGCTTTTTAGACAACCGGGCTGGCGCTGACTACAAAGACTGGAGAACTAGCCAGTTTGACGAGGGATGTGCCGCCTTGGCCGATCTGGCGCAGGTTGCAAATGTGGAAGACCTTCCCGGCCATCTCACGCGTATATTTCACTACCCCAAACTTGCGGGGCCAACCTGCATGCCTGCAGATGAAAGTCCGTCCACGGCCCTTGAGTTATACGCGTGCCGAACAGGCCACGGATATATGGATGACTTCGTTAGGACCACAAGCAGCAGGGATCTAAGGGTGCTGAGCATTCCCGACGGCAAACAAGAGCTGAAAGTTCCTTTGCCGCACAATCTGACACCCTACCCATCAGTTCTTGCGAATGCAGGCGGTCATACCTGGCTTCTTCTGCTGCGGGACGGCAACAGGCTAGAGGCATACCGGCTGCCTTGAGTCCTACACAAAAATCTCCCGCGCCTTCGCTGCCGAAAATATGAAACCATAGACAATATGGCAGAGGGCTGGACTGGGGTGGCGGAGGCAGGAACAGAAGCTGGCGCGGCCTCCGTGTTTCTTTCGCGCGACTTCCGTCTCTACCAGACCGCGCGCCTGCTGGTCATCCTGGGTGCTGAAGCGCAGGCGCTCGCCGTCGCCTGGCAGGTCTACCAGATCACTCATTCGCCACTCTATCTCGGCCTCACCGGGCTCACCCTCTTCGCTCCCGGTTTCTTCTTTATGCTGGCCGCCGGCCATGTGGCCGATCGCTACGACCGCCGCACCGTCATCCTCGTCTGTTACGCATCTCAGGCCCTCTGCACCCTTGCGCTGATGCAGTTTGCCCTGCATCCCACGGGCCGCGTCTGGCCCATCTTCGCTGTGCTCTTCGGCATTGGCACAGGCCGTGCCTTCAGCGGTCCAGCCTCCGCCGCTTTTTTGCCCAGCCTGGTCTCCAGGAACCGCTTCGTCAACGCGGTCACCTGGGGCTCCATCGTCTTTCAGATTGCCAATATCGCCGGCCCGGCGGTCGGCGGCCTGCTCTTTACCGTCAGC
This sequence comes from uncultured Acidobacteriaceae bacterium, assembly GCA_963834805.1. Lineage (GTDB taxonomy): Bacteria > Acidobacteriota > Terriglobia > Terriglobales > Acidobacteriaceae > Edaphobacter. Next base: position 1,760,190 of record CAWIDB010000006.1, on the reverse strand, counting down.
CTGCCCGGTTATCTGGCGCGCTGGAACGGCGGAGCGGCGGTCTACGCCTTCACCCTGATGACGCTGCTTGCCTTCCTCGTGCTGGTGGGAATGATGCGTACCAAGCCGGTGCGCATGGTCAAGAACGCCTTCAATCTCGACACCATGCTCGCCGGTTTCAAATATGTGTGGCAGGCCAGGCTGTTGCTTGGCTCCATCTCGCTGGACTTCTTTGCCGTGTTTTTGGGCGGGGCCACAGCGCTGCTGCCCATCTTTGCCGTGGACATTCTCCACGCCGGGCCGCGCGCCCTGGGACTGCTGCGCGCCATGCCCTTCCTCGGCGCCATGGTGGTCTCGCTCTGCATGACGGTGAGGCCCATCCGCCACGATTCCGGCAAGCTGATGCTCTTCTGCGTCGCCATCTTCGGCGCGGCCACGGTAGTCTTCGGCCTCTCCCACACCATGTGGTTGAGCCTGCTCGCCCTGGTCGTGGTGGGCGCCAGCGACATGGTCAGCGTCGTCATCCGCGCCAGTATGCTGCAACTGGCCACCCCGCCCGAGATGCGCGGACGGGTCAGCGCCGTCAACGGGCTCTTTGTCGGGGCCTCCAATGAGTTTGGCGGTTTCGAGAGCGGAGTCACCGCGCAGTGGTGGGGAGCGGTTCGCGCCGTGGTCGTCGGAGGCATCGGCTCGCTGATCGTCACCGGTCTGGCCTGCGGACTCTTTCCCGCCCTGCGCAAGGCCGATACTCTCTCGGTGGAGTCGCTGATGCAGGCCAATTTGCAACAGAGCGTCAAGGAGCCTCTTGATTAATATCGGGGACTCTATGACATATTTCGCTTTGATAGGGCGGGACTTCAGTCCAGCCGCGTGGGACATATCATCAACTGGGCTTTACAGACCCCCGAGGGAAATCAAACGATTGTTCAGAGATTCCCTGGGCATTGAATACTAGAGGCGGGCAAGCATGACTTTAGGCAAGAAGCTGTCGATCGGAATAACCGTAGCTCTGTTGTTGGCGCTGGCCATTCGCGTGGCGCTCATCTACCACGAGCGCAATGAGGCGGGGCCGGCTCCGAAGGCGGCCAAAACCGACCCCGACGAGCTGGTCTTCCTGAAGAGGCAGCGCCCCTCCTCGTTGGCCGACGAGAAGCAGTTGATTGGCACAACCGTCTGGGTCTCCGCCGGCGGCCAGCTCGACTACTACCCCGCCGCAGCTCACCGCGCAGACTACGCCCACTCCGCCGGTACTCTGCTCGGCGCCCAGCCGCTCGCCATCAAGGACGTCTTCCAGCAGGTCGCGCCCGCCTCCGCCACCTTCCGCATTCCCGGCGGAGACAGGCAAGTGCTGCTCGCCTTCACTCTGCCCAACTCAACCGATCCGGCCAAGCTCTACGCCGTGCCCGTCGGCTACACCAAGGCCGGCGACTACACCTTCATGTCCGACGACATCTTCTTCTACGACGACCCTCATCAGCTCTTCAACTACTGGGGCCCTAAAATCTGGCAGGCGGTCGATGCCCATCAGGTCATTCTGGGCATGAACGAGCGCCAGGTTTCCCTCTCCCTTGGCCAGGTCGCCCGCAATACCAGCCAGGACTACGGCAACCGCACGGTGATCTACGACAACCTCGGCAAGCCCATGGCCGTCACATTCGTGGACGACCAGGTCACCTCCTTCCGCCCCGAATAGGGCCAAGTCGATTCTCTCGATGCCGTATCCGCGCGCCCCATCCATGCCGCGCTCTTTGCGGAATATTCACTGGTACTGGGTCAATAGCAAGGCAATGGTTGTTGTTTCCAATCAGAGGACAGTACAGGCAGTTTGATCGCGATTGCGGTCCTGCGTCCTCTCTTCCTTGAGGTGACTCTCTACAGAATGGTTCAACCTATTCGAGAGTCGGATAGTCCGGCCTTGGTGTGTCGGGCGGAGTTGGATAGGCCTTGCTTCCGTCATTCAACTCCAGACGGAGGTAATCCCATACGACTCCGGTAGTGACGTCCCCTGCGGGAACGGTGAAGGTCATCTCGTTCTCGCCCGCCTTCATCAGCGAAGCGTCGAACTTCTGAATGTACTGGTTCCACACGCCCTTGTTCGTGTTGTAGCGCAGCGCGTTGGTGGCAACGGGGCGAATCGTTCCAACCGTCTGTCCGTTGACCCCGATAGCCAGCGTCGTGCCGTCAGCCCCAGCCAGCGCGATCCGCAGGATTGCCGTGCCCTGCGAGGCCTTTGCCATATTGAATTTGACAGTCCAAATGGTGGCCCGTCCGCGGCCCCACTGCGGCCACGGGTCCGCGTTGGTGGGCGGTATAGCTACCCAGCCGAAGCGCTGGTTGTAGGGGTCCTTGGCGTTGGGGTTCATCCACGCCGTAGTGGTGGAGTGCGGCACCTCCTCGAAGAACCAGTCCTTGGCCGGACTGCTCTTGCCGATGGTGTAGGTAACGTCGTTGGGGAAGAGACCGGCATAACGCAGCGGCCATCCCCATATCCAGTAGTTGGCGCCATCACCCTTGAAGAACTTGTCTGCGGTGCGGTCAGGGTAGCCAATCTCCCAGATCTGCTTGCCGTAGCGGACGGGCTGCCATGCGATCTTGCCCAGATCGATCTTCTTGCCCGCTTCCACCGTCACCTTCGCGGTGCGGTCGTATTCGCCCAACACTCCCTTGGCAAAGGCGCGCAGAACGTAGGTGCCGGGCCGAACATTGGGAATGGTGAATCTGCCATCCGCCGAGCCGTCTGTCCAGAACTCGTAGTAGTCTCCGTCATGCGGCCAGGTTACGATGTTGCCGTTCCCTGGTCGCAGTTGGAAACCGGTCCCGCTTCCCGTGTAGTTTGCGTGCGTCAGTCCCACGGTTAGATTGGGAAGGCTCTTGGAAGCAGCCTGCGGGTCGTCCAGAACGAGTTGCCCGGTGACCGTGCCGCGTTCCGCCTTGTGCGGGTAATCCATGCCCTCGACCCAAGCAAAGGGCCATGCGGCCTTGACGGTCTTCGCCTTGACAAGCGCGTCATTCCACAGAGCCATGGCGTTGTCGTGCCACTCCTTGGGCACAGCCAGGGTGCCGCCGCCGTAGCTGGCGGTGACCTTGTCGAGATCGGCCTGCGTCGGGTCCTTGGGATTGTCGATCGAATTGAAGTAGACGAAGATCGGGCCTACCATACGGTTCCAGTCCTGACCTGCCGCGATGTCGGTGTTCGCTCCACCTCCGTAGTGGCCGGAGGTCCAGTAAATCTGAATGGTGTTATTCGAGCCCCAAGCATACGGGCCGTTCAAATCCAGCTTTTCCGCGCCGCCCCCAATATATTCGGTACTCGGGTTAATCACATAAACGCCAATGTGCTCTTTGGGGCTGGAAAAGCCCCACGCAGGGTGCTGGTACATGACGCCGCTGTAAGTGTATTTGTGCTCCACAGAGTTCTTGTAGAGACCGCTCTTCAGAATCGTCTGCTCCGGCGCGTGAACCATGATGCCGGCGCGCATGTCTTCGGTGGCCGGCGTTAGCATGTTGCGGTCGGCGTCCACAGAGAACCAGTTGAAGCTCGGATCGAGCTGAAGGATGAACTGGCTCTCGCCCACGTGCGCGGCGGGATAGGAGGCCGGATGGGAAAACTCGGCGTAGGCGTAAATGCCGCTCACGCCTCGTTCCATGGTGTAGCGCGTCTCAATATCCATGCCTCCGCCACGACCGCCACCGCCGCCACTGAGTGCACCGCCTCCTGGAGCGCCGCCACCGCCGGGATTGATTCCTTTAACCGCGACCTCCGCGCGTGCGCCGCCGTTGGTCGCCGGGTCAATGGTCACCGAGGGGGTCACCGTGCCCGACGGCATCTGTTCCCAGGACGGGATCGGGCTGCCGGCGGGCGTCGGCGGCGAGTGGAGATTATCCGACCCGCGCGAGATCGAAGGGTTCAACGTTTCGATGCCGTGATAATTGACCTGCAGCAAACTGCCGTTCTTCTTGACGATGGTAGCCTTGACGATGCCGTTGTCCAGGGTCCAGGTGTCGCCGTTGTCGGTCAGGGTCACCGGATCGTTGACCGTGACTTTGGCGACCTTCGGCAGTACGGCAGCGGCCTTCTGCGCTGGGCCGGCAGTGGCAGGCTTCGCTTGAGAGGCAGGCTGCATCTTAGCTGCCTGCTGCGCCACTGCGCCGTATGTCAGGAAAACTGCCAGGGAAAGAAACGCGGAGAGGTAGAGAAACCTTGCTTTGGTCATGACGCCAACCTTTCATAACTGACATTGTGATGAAGGGGCTTATGTTGTCTGACTGGAATCTCAGCTTGCAGTGTTGAATCGCGAGAATTGTACCGCTTCGGAGGGTATTTGCAAGTGCCGCGTTGCACTCAAGGTCGAAATGCTGGAGCGGAACCAGAGCAGGTATACCCAGGCGGCAATCCCTCGATTTGTTTTTTCCTCAAGAAAAGCAACCGTCTATGCTCTCGCATAGGTGCCGTTACCCTGGTTTCGCTCCAACGATTCCATGCCTCCCAGAACTTGGGCGCGTAACTCAGATCATTCCTCTTCGATCTCTACGACATGGTCTGCTACTTAGCTGACATGCCCGCAAACGATGTATAGGGTACTTCGTTCCTCCCGAACTTCAAACCTCACCCACCACCGCGCCCGCCGTCTTTGTGGCAACGCCGCTCTCCGCTATACTCTAAGTTCCCATGCTCCCAGCCCACACCACTCAGTTCGAGCGCGCGGCACTGAAGAACTATCTGCTGGATCGCGCCTATGACGAGATGTTCTCCGGCCCTGGCGTGCTGCACCCCCACTACCAGCCCTTGCTGGAGCACTTCTCCTCGCTGCCCACCGACGAGCTGCGCCGCCGCAAGCAGGCCGCCGACCTCAGCTTCCTCAACCAGGGCATCACCTTCACCGTCTACGGCCGCGACGAGGGCACCGAACGCATCTTCCCCTACGACCCTGTCCCGCGCATCGTCACTGCCTCCGAGTGGGCCACCGTCGAGCGCGGCCTCTCCCAGCGCATCACCGCCCTCAACCTCTTCCTCAAGGACATCTACAACGAGGGCCGCATCCTCAAGGATGGCGTCGTTCCCCGTGAGATCGTATATAGCTGCAAGCACTTCCGCCGCCAGATGGTCGGCCTGCAAGTCCCGCGCAACGTCTACGTCGCCGTCTGCGGCACCGACCTCATCCGCATGGCGGATGGCGAGTTCGTCGTCCTCGAAGACAACCTCCGCGTTCCCTCCGGCGTCAGCTATATGCTCACCAACCGGCGCGTCATGAAGCGCATATTCCCCCAGCTCTTCCGCAGCTACAACGTCCGCCCCATCGAGCAATACACCCAGCTCCTATTGGGCACCCTGCGTTCCCTCGCGCCTGAGGGCCGTCCCGAGCCGAACATCGTTCTGCTCTCGCCCGGCGTCTTCAACTCCGCCTACTTCGAGCACGCCTACCTCGCCCGCCAGATGGGCATCGAGCTGGTCGAAGGCCGCGACCTGGTCACCCACAACAATGTCATCTACATGCGCACCACCAGCGGCCTGCGCCGCGTCGACGTCATCTACCGCCGCGTCGACGACGACTTCATCGACCCCATGGCCTTCCGCCCCGACTCCATCCTGGGCGTCGCCGGCCTCTTCAACGCCTACCGCGCCGGCAACGTCACCCTGGCCAACGCCTTCGGCACCGGAGTCGCCGACGACAAGGCCCTCTACGCCTACGTCCCCGACATCATCCACTACTACCTCAGCGAAGACCCCATCCTCCCCAACGTCAAAACCTATCTCCTCACCGACCCCAAGTCCCGCCAGTACGTCCTCGCAAACCTCGACAAGCTGGTCGTCAAGGCCGTCGGCGAGAGCGGCGGCTACGGCATGTTGATCGGCCCGCAGTCCACCGCCGCCGAGCGCGAGGACTTCGCCCGCCGCATCCAGGCCGACCCGCGCAACTACATCGCGCAGCCCACCATTTCCTTCTCCCGCGCGCCCTGCCTCATCGGCGACCAGCTCGAGCCCCGCCACGTCGATCTCCGCCCCTACATCCTCTACGGCGAAAAGATCAACGTCGTCCCCGGCGGCCTCACCCGCGTCGCCCTCAAGCAAGGCTCCCTGGTCGTCAACTCCAGCCAGGGCGGCGGCAGCAAAGACACCTGGGTCCTCAGTCAATAACGCATGCGAACCGTTGCCGGAGGGAGAATAAATGCTATCCCGCGTCGCCGACAGTCTCTACTGGATGAGCCGCTACATCGAGCGCGCCGAGCACACCACGCGCCTGCTCGATGTCAACCTCAACCTCATGCTCGACGAATCCGCCACCAGCGCCGACCGCCGTTGGCAGCGCATGTTGCATGCCCTCGGCAATCCAAAGTCCCTGCTCTGGGCCGGTGACCCCTACGCCCTCACCCGGCAGCTCATCTTCGACACCTCCAACTCGGCCTCCATCCTCTCCTGCATCATCTCCGCCCGCGAGAACTCCCGCCACGTCCGCGAGCAGATCTCCACCGAGCAGTGGCATAGAATTAACCGTCTCTTCCTGCAGGTCACCCGCCCCGAGTTGCAACTCGCCGCGCCCACAGACTCCGAGCAGCCCACCGAGTTCCTCCAGCAGGTCATGGAGGGTGTCCACCAGTTCCAGGGTGTCACAGACTCCACCATGAGCCACGGCGAGGGTTGGCAGTTTATCCAGGTCGGCCGCTACATCGAGCGCGCCACCGCCACCGCACTCCTTCTCGAGGCCTACCACGCCGACCTCTGGAGCCAGCCCGAACGCATCCCCGAGGGCAACGAGTACCTCGAATGGATGGGCCTGCTCCGCTCCGCCACCGCCTTCGAGGCCTACTGCAAGGTCTACACCGCCGACCTCACCCCCGACCGCATCCTCGAGTTCCTCCTGCTCGACGCCCAGTTCCCTCACTCCCTGCGCTTCGCCATCGACAACCTGCAGCACGCCCTCGAGACCATCGAAGGAGAGAGCGGACGCAGCCGCGCCGAGCATCTCCGCCGCCTCTCCGGCCGCCTCCAGGCCATGCTCAGCTACTCCAGCGTCGACGAGATCCTCACCGGCGATGTCGTCGCCTACCTGCGCGGTATCCAGATCGAGTGCCGCGCCATCCACGAGGCCATCTACAACCTCTACATCGACTACTCCGTCCAGGCCGCCCTCGCCGGCTAGATGCCTGTCAAGTTCTATCGCTTATAACATTGATTGCAAAGGAGTAAAAAAGACAAACTCCCGCCCCCAACCAACTACAATTCAAATAGGGGGCAATTCAAGACAAGACCATTTCCAACGCCGTCATCCTGAGCAAAGCTGCTCGCGCTCTTTGAGCAGCGGAGTCGAAGGACCTGCGGTTGTTTGTTTTACGCCGTCATCCTGAGCGCGTCTTTCGAGCGCGAAGGACCCCGAGGATGTTCGTAGCGCCAAAGCCGCCCGAACCTTTCTCCTAATGTTTCGCTGTTGTCTGTTCTTGCACCAAAGCACCACCGTAACCAACTGATTCTAGATATTTTATTAAATAACTATTCTGTAATCAAGCCTTTGAAGGGGGATGTACAGACGTATCCAGATTCAACATAATGTTTTGAATATTTTAGCCTTTTTTGATGCTTTTTTTTGCAAGGGAACCATCGACCGTCCCTAAACAAATCGTCCGCGGCTCGCGATCATCCAATGGCTTTCCCGTTGAACCCCGCCCGCAACCCAGGAGGAGCATGTACTACTCGATCCGTCATCTGACCAAGTTCCTCTACTCCAACCCCGTGAGCGAGAGCATGATGGAGACGCGCATGCACCCGCGCAGCGACCAGAACCAGCGTTGCCTCACCTTCCATCTCTCCGTCAGCCCGCGCTGCCGCGTCTTCAGCTACCGCGACCACCTCGCCAACCAGGTCCATCACTTCGATATCCCCGGCCAGCACGGCCAACTGGTCATCGTCGCCGAGTCGCTGGTCGAGGTGCAGCCCGCCACGCCCGTCCCCGCCGCCCTCGCGCCCGAGGCATGGGCCGAAATCGACGCCCTCGTCCAGCAGGGAGACTACTGGGAGATGCTTCTGCCCAGCGAGTTCACCGCCCCAACCCCCTCGCTCGACGCCCTTGCCGAGGAGTTCGACGTCACCCGCCGCGACGACCCGCTCAGCGTCCTCCACCAGCTCAATGAGCAGATGTACCACCACTTCGAGTACGTCCCCAAGTCCACCAAGGTCGACTCGCCCATCGACCTCGCTCTGCTCACTCACGCCGGCGTCTGCCAGGACTTCGCCCACATTATGATCGCGCTCGTCCGCTCCAAGCTGCGTATCCCCTGCCGCTACGTCAGCGGCTACCTCTTCCACGGCCACAGCGACAACGACCGCTCCGTCACCTCCGCCACCCACGCCTGGGTGGAGGCGCTCCTGCCCGAACTTGGCTGGGTCGGCTTCGATCCCACCAACCACCTCGTCGCCGCCGATCGCCACATCCGCACCGCCATCGGCCGCGACTACTCCGCCGTCCCGCCCACCCACGGCATCTTCCGCGGCCGCGCCTCCAGCGAGCTCACCGTCGCCGTCCGCGTCACCCCCAGCGAAGGCACTCCCCCGCTCGACCAGGAACTCCCTGTCCCCGAGGAGTGGTCCATCCTCGTCGAGCGCGCCCAGGCCCTCCCCGACCTGCCCCCACCCCCCACCCGCCAACAGCAAATGGCCCAGCAGCAGTAGTGAAAGGACTCAGTGCTTCGTCGTGTCGGAATTCGCAGGCGGCTTCGGCTCGTACGGATTGTTCGCACTTGGCTTATCGCCTGGCACGCTGAAATCGTAGACCACTTCTGGATACTGATTCACGTCCTTGGGAAGAAAGGCAACGGCAAATTCGCCGGGAAGCAATGGATCGTTGGGCGTGACCTTGAGCCAGTTGGTGCCTTCGATCATATCCATGGCGCAGGGCACCTCATCCACGTTGCGTGTGTGTTGGCCGCCGAAGATGTTCCTGCTGAAGTCGGAGATCTGGCGCCGTTTCTTGTTGGGCTGCAACCAAAGCAGGTGAACGCGAGACCGCATGATCTCCGCATCTTCGCCGGTGATGCGCACAAAGAAAATGGCCTTGGTCGAGGCCAGCGCGATCGGCGCGTGAGGGCCATCCACCTCGGTGCTGGAATGTGGCCCTGCATACACCTGGGCGCGCAGGAAGTTGGTCGCCGCGTGGGATGCGGACACCACCTCATGCGGCTGGATGTGCAGCAGCACCGGGCCATTGGAGCCAGTATCGAGCGCATAAACAGTACCATCGCCGCCTGTAGGCAGTGTGATGCCGGGAGCAACTTCCGTGGCATTGGAGGTCTGCGCGTTACACTGCATCAGGCCAATACCGCGATGACTGCAAAGAGCATTTGTGTTCGCATGGTGCGCATGATAGTGCAATCCTTAGTACTAAAATGTGACCGCGGTTACAGGTTCAGCTTTTTGAAGATGCGCTCCGGAATGTGGCGGACGACGAACATAATGGGCAGAAAGATCGCGGGGACGTAGAGCACATCCACGCGCCTGTCGATGGCCTTGACGATCGCCGCGGCCACCTTGTTCACGTCGGCCTTGCGGATCTTCATATGGGCCGTCATCGAGGTATCCACCGGCCCCGGCTTGATGGTCATCACGGTCACGCCCTCGCGGTCGATGCGGTTGCGCAGTCCGCTCAGGAATGCGGTCAGCCCGGCCTTCGACGAGCCATACAGGTAGTTCGACTTGCGCCCGCGTTCGCCAGCGACGGATGAGAGTACGGCGATCACGCCCGCGTGGCGCTGCACACAGAAGTTCGCCAGCCAGGTGAGCAGCGAGACTGGCGCAAGAAAGTTGGTGTAAATAATCTGCGCCGCGTGCTCGAACTCCTGCTCGCCGCGCGCCTGGTCGCCCAGAATGCCGTGCGCCAGATACGCAATGTCCATGCCGGTCAGCGAATTTACCGCGTGGGTCAGCAATTCGGTGTGTTTGTCTGTGTCGTCCAGGTCGGCCACTGCGGTGCCCACGTACGACGCGCCGCGCAGCTTCAGGTCGGCGGCAACCGCGGCCAGTTTCTCCGCGTTGCGCGCCACTAAAAACAGTTGCGCGCCCTCCGCCGCCCAGATGCGGCAGGTCGCCTCGGCGATGCCCGAGGTCGCGCCCAGCACCAGGATTTTTTTCGCAATCACCGCATCCGTGCTTGCGGCAAGCGCTGCGTCCATCGATCGCGTGGCAAGAGTGCTCATAGGGTCATTCTCCTCCCGTGACGCGCTCCCAGAAGCTGGAGTTCAACATGGGGTCGCGGAACTTCGCAAACCGCTGCCACTCAGGATAGAACGTCTGGAACTGCTTGGGCGTCATGGCCGCGTCCTTGGCGGCGTAGAGCCGCCCGCCGAACTCCAGCGTCATGTCGCCGAGGCGTTGCAACAGTGGAAATGTCAGGTCGGGCTTGATGGGAAAGTCCAGCGCCAGCATGATGCCCGCTTGGGGAAAGCTCATCATCCCCAGCGAATGTATCTCGCCGAATGCCTTCAGCACCGCCAGGAAGCTGGCCAGCCCGGATTTGGCAATCTCGCGCAGGATGGTAATCGTTCCCTCCTTTGCGTGCTGCCACGGAATCGCGTACTGGAACTGCACCAGTCCGCGCCTTCCGTACATCCTGTTCCAGTGCAGCACCGCATCCAGCGGATAGAAGAACGGCTCGTAGTCCTCCACCAGCTTCACATGCGATTTGATCTGCTTGTGGAAGAAGACGGTGTTGAACATGCTGACCGTGCTGTGGTTCAGTGCAAAGCCCGGCAGGTCGAAGGGGAACACCAGCTTTGGCTCCGGCGATGGCTTCAATTCGCCCGGTGCCTTGCTGTGCTCGCCCAGCATAAAGATGCCGCGCGCAAAGTTTCTGCCCGTCGAGGCGCAATCGACCCAGCTCACCGTGTACTCCACGTTCGGGTAGCGCTGCTTCAGGTCCAGGAACTCGTCGATACCATGGAACTGGATTCCCTGGTAGTCGATCTTGCGCGATATGATCGGCCGCAGCTTCAACTGCGCCCAGGTAATGACGCCAGTCAGGCCCATCCCGCCGATCGTCGCCGCGTACCAATCCGGATTTTCGGTGGGCGAGCAGAGCCTTCGGCTTCCGTCCGAGCGTACCAGCTCGAAGCTGGGAACGTGGTTGCCGAAAGATCCGGCGGCCTCGTGGTTCTTGCCGTGAATGTCATTGGCAATTGCGCCGCCCAGAGTGACATACTTCGTCCCCGGAGTGACCGGAAGAAAGAAGCCGCGCGGCACCGCAAAGTCCAGCACCTTGGCCAGTGAGACTCCAGCCTCTGCGGTCAGGATTCCAGTCTCCGGGTCGAAGTCGAGCAGGCGGTCCATCCCTGTTGTCTGCAGCAGATTGCCGCCCTTCAGCAGGCAGACATCGCCGTAGCTGCGGCCCAGTCCCACCGGCAATGCGCCGCCGCGCAGCCCGGCCAGTACACCGGGAAAATCACTCTGCCAGTTCAGGGGAACAATCTTCGCGTAGTACTTGGGATACCGGCCCCAGGACTCGAACGCAGGGGTTGCGGTCGTTGCTGCTTGCGGATCGACAGCAGGCTGAGGCATGGCTACAGGATACAACCAGCGCAGACGCTGCATGTAGCTACTCGCATTCTCCGTGTGTTGCCCTTTGCCCGAATCACTGCGCGGGAGACGTGCGGCGGATCTGCCCCGGATCGACCAGGTCGGGCGACGTGGGTTGCACCGGCTGGTTGGCGCTGGGATCGACGGAGTTCGGGCGCTGGCTCACCCACTGCTTGCGCAGATCGGCAACTGCAATCTCAACCTTGGGATGAAACGCCTCGCTCGCCATGTAATCCAGAATCGACTGGCGTAGCGATGGCGCTCCTTTGCGTGCAGTGGTTAGATCGATGCTACAAACCAACAGCTTGCCCGAACCTACGGAACATTCATAGAGCAGCCCGAGTTTCCAGTTGCGGTTCCAGTCGTCGATGGGCTGGACGATGGGTTGCAACGCCGCTGGCAGCGCATCAAGGTTCAATGCGCGCGCGTCGCCGGCCAGATCAATCCACTGCCAATCGCAGTTGGATTCGGTGGGAAATCCTGCCAGAGCAGGGTGATTCGCATCATTCCATAACCCAAGGAACGTCGTCCCGTTGGGATTCATCAGATGGTTCCAGAAGATCGGAACGGTTGAGAGTTTGGGATTGGTAGAGTCAAGATCGGCGGCCAGTGGATGGAACAGCACTTTGCCGCCGGTTGCCAGGTGGGTCTCTGCCTGAGGCCACGAAGTAGTGACGACGACATCGCGTGGATGGGAGTCATCGACCTTCGCGGGATAGAGCCAGAAGTTCCATTCGTTGCGGAAGTTGGACACGCCTTGCAACTCGACGACCAGCGTGTATCGCGCTGGCGCAGCTAATTGGGAGAGGTCGGCGGAGATGCTGCCGAGTGCGATGTTCTTGCCACGAGGCACAGCGCGCGCGGGCCAACTGCCACTGGCCACAATCTTTCCAGCGGCGCTTACAATCTGCCACTGCGGTTTTGCGCCGATCAGCGGAGCGGAGCCAAAGTGGGCGAGTTCAACATCGGCCTTCAAGGTGTCCGCGGTTGTGTAGACGCGCTCTTTGAGCCGTGCCAGCGGGACCGTAGCATTGCAATACTGGCGGAACTCAGCTGGCGTGGCATAGCTCTTCGGCTCCCAGAAGGCATCGAGCAGTCCGATCAGCGCGCCGCCTTGACCCAGGTAGTCGTGCAGATCGAGCAGCTCGTAGCCGCTGTAGCTCGGTGTGCGCAGGCTGGCCTCGATCTCCTCCTTGTAGCAGGCAACCTGGAACCGGCCCGAGGCGTGGGCGAGCTCCTTGTTCTTCGCTACTAACCCATGGGCCTCTGCGGAGTCGCGCCAGATTCGGTAGTTGCCGGGAATCATATAGGGCTCTTTTACCTGTTCTGGGGCGCCAGCGAAGGTGGTTGCCTGGCCGCTGAACTTCTTGATCACATCGAAGTCCGGGTAGGCGCACCACTGCCCAACCTCGTGGCCGATGCACGGAATGGAGGTGTCGTGAAGCATGCTCTGGAGTACTTGCTCGTAGTCCGCGCCAAACCAGCCATGCGGGCCACGGGCTCCGGGAGTGACCAGGAAGTCCGCCGCGTAGGGCGTACCAGGGCCTCCGGGAGGCGGTGCGAATCGACCTGTGCCGTCGGAGTACAGCCGTCGCGGATCGGCGTCGTGCCACTTCTTGTCCCACAGCGGAAGCTGCTCCGAATAATCCCCTGCAGGCTCGTTGGTGGCGTTCAGCAGCACCAACGACGGATGGTTGCCATAGGCCTTCCGCAAGCGCGCGGTCTCGTCGTTGAGTATCGCAAGCATCTTTCCGTCCGCATCGAAGGAGTTCCACATGCCGCACTCCGGCTGCAGGTAGAAGCCGAGTTCGTCCGCCGCCGTGAACGCAGCCTCCGGCGGACACCAGGAGTGGAAGCGCATGCCATTCAGCCCCCACGTCTTGCAGATGCCGATGATGCGCTTCCAAGTAGCAACGTCCGTGGCGGGGTAGCCGTTGAGCGGAAATCCGCCGCCATCGTGCGTGGCGCGGAAGTTGAACAGCTCGCCGTTCAGCAGGATATGCTTGCCGTCGGCACGCATCTCGCGCAGTCCGAAGGTCAAATCGCGGTGGTCATCTGCCGAAGGCCCGCTGAGCTTCAGAGTCAGGTGCTGCAGCACGGGCGTGAACTCGCTCCATGGAACTGCTTTGGGTAGAGGCACGTCAATCGTTGCATCCCCACCGGTCGCGTCCCAATTCACAGGCGCAGTGGTAGCACCAACCGTGAGCGTGCCCGAGCCGGAATTACCCGTCGCATTGCCAATGCGCACTTTAATCTGCGCCGTCTTGTCGCCCACGTTGGGAAAGACCTGTGCATCATCGATCCACACCGGGCTGGTCGCGGCAAGCTCGATGCGGCCCACAATGCCGTTCCATGTACTGCCTTCGGCATCCGAGACCGAATGGCCGTCCGGCCGGTAAACCAGAATCATGCGGTTATCGATGCGGATGGAGAGCCGGTGCCTGCCGGGCGCGAGAACGCCAAGATCGTACTCATGCGGCGCAACCAGCGAGTGGCAACTTCCAATCTCTTTCTCGTCCAGATAGACATTGGTCTGCCATCGCGTGCGCTCCAGCGTCAGGCCAACCCGCTTGCCGCGCCACCCCGCAGGAATGTCGATCTCGCGCTGATACCATGCGACGCCGAGATAGTGCTTCACCGGCTGCGAGAGATAAGGCACCTCGACATGATCCGGTTTGGTATAAGCGGCATACTGCGGCAGCTTGTACCAGGCCATATCGCGGGGAAGCGCCGCGACAAACTGCGTCTCAGCGGTGATGTCGTCGCCATAACCCTGTGTCTGAAGGATTCCGGGCAAAGTGATATGGTCCGCTTCCGGCAGCTCGCGTGAGAACCAGCTCTCCTTTACGCCTGTATCCGTGCGGTCGAGCGAAAAACGCCACAGACCGGCCAGAGATTGGGTCCCGGCGCGCGCTGGAGTGGGAGGTGTGGGCGCAGCATGGAGCGCAGATGCAGGGACGGCGGCTTGGGCCGCGACCGCACCGCTCAGAGCGAGAAACCTGCGGCGGGTGAGACGAGTAAAACTAGACATGATGCCTCGTGGTAGTAAAGCGGGTGAGCTGCCCTTCAATCCCATGGCAGCTTCACCCGGCGTGGGCCTTCGGAACAATACTTTGTTAGTCGTACCTCAGTAATGGGTGTGGTTGGCGATGAGTTTTCGGCACTCGGCGTTGCACGGCTTCGGGTGGGGTGTAATGCCGGAGTAGCCGTATACCCGCAGAGTTTGAGTACCACCCCCGCCAGGTCCACCGCCACCGCCCTCCAGCGTGATCACCTGATCGGCTCCAGTGTGCTCGAAGTCGAACATGTGATACGCCTCGCCCTTGAAGTACAGCGTCGCATTACCATCCGGTTCAAGCTTGAAGCGGTACCAGAAATACGTCCGCTTGCCGGTGCCGTACCAATCGCCGCGCACGAAGTTGGGGTTCCCGCCCAGAGGTTGTGCAGGCCATTTTTCCAGCAGCCGTCCTTGATTGTCGAACCAGTAAAGCTGCGCGCTGAGACCGTTGGTGTAGGTCCTTCCGTTGGTCACCACCTGAGGCGTCTTCGAATCGCCCAGAATGTAACCCGCCGTTATCTGCTGCGAGTGGTCCGAATTATTCTGCCAGATTATTTTTCCGTTCTGCGCGTTTAACTCCATGGTCCCCGCGTCCGACTGGCTTTCCAGAAGCTCCGGCTTGCCGTCGCCGTTCATGTCGAAGAACTCCATCGCGTCCATGTGATCGTGGTTGTCCTCGAAGTACTTGGCATTGTTCCAAATCTCATGTCCGTTCGCGTCCAGGCATAGATGGCTGATCATCACCTCATCGATGCCGTCCCCGTTGATGTCGTAGGGGTAGATGTAGTGGCCGAAGTAATCCTTCAACCGGTGCTCCGCGTGCTGCCATAGCTGGTTGAGGTCCTTGTCATACGCGGTCAGCGAGATATACCCGCCCGTATCGACGAACACCAGCAGCGTGTCCGGTCCGTCAGAATCCTTGTGGAACTTCGCCACAGCCATTCGGTAGTTGTTATCTACATGGGGCAGAGCGGGAGCGGGCCACGGAACCTGCTTGATCGGCTTACCGGTCATCCCATCCGCCAACACCAGCCACTCTTTGCCATCGGGGGTTTCGCGCCATTGTGCCAACTCGTCGCGGCCTGTGTGATGAAAGTCCCACAGAACTCCCGCCGCCTCATTGCCGCGCGGATCGCCCTGCGTCGTAGGCGGCGCATCCCATCGCCACAGAATGTGGCCATCGTTGGCATACATGATGGTGGAATAATTATTCAATATGTCAAGGATGGCGTACTTTCCGGAACCATCGACATCCCCGAATTTAACGATGTTGGAGGGAGCGATTGTGTACTCGTGCAGCAGTTTCACCTCGGCCGGCAACTCCAGAGGCTTGAGGTCATCTTCCGTGAAGCTTGCCTTCTTGGTCAGCACAAGCACGTTGAATACCGGCCGGGGCTGAATCGAAGTGAGTTTAATTTCGACCGTCCCCGGCTTCAGCGTAAAGTCACCCCCGCGCTGCATCTGCATCGCGCCCTGACCGAAGGTGGCTGGGTCTTGCTTGCCGTCAATGGCAACGTGGAAAGCGCTAGTGGGAGTGCCGCTGCCGCGTACAAACAGGTGGTACAAGCCGCCTTCCTTGATCGGAATCTTTGCGGTGACATCCCCTGCAACCCCCAGGGTCAGCGAGTTGTTATTGAATTCCCACGCTGTGGCCTCACCACGGCGACCGAAGCCACCGCCGCTGCTGTCGCCTGCGGGAAAGTCGGTGAAGAAATCCGATGCCGGCACAACAATGGTGCCTGGAGACTGGTGCGCAGCGTCATGATGGTGCAGCGTGAGCTTCTGCTGGCCGGCAGCAGGAATGGCCGCGAAGATGGTGGAGACGGCGAGCAAACTGGCGAGGATGGTTTTCATGGGCGCACCCCGTGGGCGAGTTCAAATTCGGGTGTGATATCGACGGGAATGTCACGGGTGGAAGCGAGGGCCTGGGTCAGTGCCGGCGGCATGACGTCATATTTGACGAACCAAGCCTCAACCCCAGCGCGGTCGCCGTGGGCCTCAAACATGAGTAGCTGCTGCGCAAGCGAAGCCACCGCTGCAGGCATCGCCCCATAGTCGATGCTGTATCTGCCATCGCCACCCCGCGCCAGCGCTCCATGCTCCAGCAGATAGTTGAACTCCATCAGTTCCGCGCGTCCATGGGCCTCTGCCGTGCCGAAGCGAAGAGTGCGGAATATCCCGGCGACGTACGATGCGTAGATGCCGTTCAATTCACTTTCAGGCAGCAGCTTCTGGTCCACAAGCCACTTCGCCAGGAAGATGCCCGTCACGTCTGCCTTGGCCTCCTCCAGGCCGCTGTACGACGGCCCGATCGCCTCGTTGATCGCAACCTGTTTGCCGTCGATCTGCGCGTAGGCGGGGCCGAGGCCGTGCGAGATCTCATGCAATATCACGCCGGTCAGATAGCCCTCACCGCTCACGTCTTTAATTTGAGCTGGAGTCAACATTTTTTGTGCGACCGGCAGGACCACATATTCCACGCGCGCGTCCATGAAGTTCTTGAAGAATATCTTCTTCGATCCCTTCTCCGCATGGATGCGCGGGTCGTTGGGCAGATTGTCCGCCACCGCCTGGTATCCATAGTGCAAGTCGCCGGCGCGCAGCGGAGCGTCGACGACCTCCATCGGCGTTGCCTGCCCTTCCTTGGAAGGCCTGTCCTCCGCGGGGACCGGCAATGCCTGCTGCATGGCAGCTATGTTCTGCTGATACATCGCGAGTTTGCGGCTCTCCGCCTGGTTGCGGATCAGGATCGCCCCGCCGTACGAAGTCTTCACCCCGAGGACGCCATCCAGATACGTCTCATAAGGCGCAAAGATCAGATCGATCTTTGGGTCCTTCAAATCCAGCCACGCAACGTCGCTGGCGTAGTAATCGTCGCTGAGCAAGGCATCCGCCCGCAGGTTCAGATAGTGCGCAAACGCCGGATCGGGCGAGAGCTTCGCCGCCGCCCGCAGATCGGCGGCCATCGGCTTCACCCACTCGGCATAAGCCTCGTGATAGGGATAGGTGTATAGGTGGTCGACAACGCTAACTACCGGCTGGCTCTGTGTGGGGTCAAGGTCCAGTGGCGCAGAGCGGACCACTGTCCATGGATTGTAAAGAGCGGCCTTCTGCTCCGGGTGCGCAGCGGCATACTTCTCAATCACCGCGCTGGTGGTCCCGAACGGATAAAGCTCATGGCCCGGCACCAGCGGCTCTTCTCCAATGACCGGAGAGTTGCGGTCAGCAAGGTCCCATCGGCTGCCGTTGATGGAGAACAGACGATACATGTCGGCGTTCTGTGTTGCATGGTAGATCGCCCATCCGCCCAGATCGCTCTGGTGCAGATATATCTCGTCCATCAGATGGCATGCGTCGGCGAGCTTGGCAATCATCTGCTGCTCAGCAGTCGTTAGCCCGGCCCGCGAATAGGGCATCGCAACCACCTTCCACCTCGCAGCGCGTTCAGCTTCATTGTGGATTGGTCGTCCACCCGCGTTGCGTTCCGAGGGAGGAACACCCGATGGGGGTGGAGTTGCAGGCACCCGACCCGGTGCGCGCGCACCGGCAGGACCTAGCACTGGATTCTGGTTAGGAGTCTGGGCAGGAACCTGGCTGGAAGCAGGGATCGCCAGCGCGAAAGAAAGCAATAGACCGATCGATAGAGACCGCACCACGGAGTGACCTCGCAAGAATGCACACTACTATCGCACCGTAAAACCTTCCCGCACAAGCTCCGCCTGCAACTCTATGTTCCTGCTCTATCTGAAGGAAGGTACATGAACACTCAGGCATTTGAAGGAGTCGGCCATATCTTCGGCAGTTCGGGGAATTGGACACCAACCTCCTGCTGGATCAGTGGGCGAAGCGGCTTATCGAGGCTTGAAGCATCGTAGTTGGCGTAGGACTCCAAAAGCATTCCATAGTAGAGCGCGGTGAATCCCCAGAAGCGCGTCTGGCCCAGGCCGTCGCCTGTCTCCGCGTTGTAGTACTCGCGCAGCACTGGGTTCTTGAGCACGGCCATGGTGAAGAGCCGGCGTGCCAGTTCGCGCGCTTCGGTGCGATAGCCATAGGCTTGCAGCCCCTGGAAGATCATGTAGTTGGTGGGCGCCCAAGTCGGCCCGCGCCAGTTGCACTCGTTGTGCGAACCCTGGTAGTAGTCGGGTTCGGTCTTGGCGTAGCTGGCGACCGGGTAAGCGAGCCAGAATTCAGCAGGATTCAGAAGATGATCGTGAATCATCCGCTTCGCGCGTTCCGGCGTGGCCGCTCCGGCGAAGAGCGGAGTGAAGTTGGTGGCCGATAGAACATAGACGCGCTGGCCGGTCTTCTCATTGCGGTCGAAGTACATGCCCTGTTTCTCGTCCCATAAGACGGAGTTGATCAGCTTCGCGACCTCGTCGCCGTGCTGGTTGAAGGCCGCGGCGTCCGCCTTGTTCCCGAGCGCTGTGGCGATCACGGCCATGGCGCGCAGCTCGCGGATGAGATAGCTGGCCAGATCGACGCCCTCGACCTGGAAGGAGCTGAGAGCGCCTGCACGGGACCACTGGTTGTCGGTGCCCGCGGCGTCGGCGGAGTTCCAAGCCGGAAGGCCATTGTGGTCCGAATCGTAGGAAAACCACTTGGCGACGTACTTGGTTAGCCGGTCGTAGTAGTTGCCTCGAAGCCACTCATAGTCGTCGTGGTTCTGTTTGGCACCGAGCACGACCAGCTGGGCGAGAAATGGCTTAAACTGCTGGCGGTCGCGTTGCTTGATCAGGCTGCGGTTGACGTATCCGTCGGGCTGTTCGCGGTTGAGGAACTCCTTTAGATTGGTGAAACAGAGCGGCCACACACCGTAGTAAGAGAGATACAGATTCTCGAAATATAGGTCCCAGTCGTAAAACTCGTTGTAGGGATATCCGGTCAGAAAGGTGCCTGCAACGCCGGGAATGTGTCGCATACCGTTTGCGATAAGGTCTTTGTTGACCGTTTGCAGGCGGTGGTTGAGTTCGGTCCATGTATTTGCACCAATATCGGCATAGAGCGCCTTGGCAGCCGGCGTGGTGGGAGGCGCGACCGGGGCAAACTGCTGCTGCGCTGGTGACTGAGAGGCGGCTGCGGCGCCCGTTTGCGCGAGGCCGAACCGGTTGAGTGCCGCAAAACCCGCAAGCGACGCGGACGCAGTGAGAACATTACGCCGGGTAATTGTCATAGTCGTTCCTGTCTCAGATGTCACTTCCCAGGTGTCGATGGCCCCAGTTCTGGCACCTGCGCGTGGCGGAGATCCACGATAGAAAAGCTGGCATAGAAAGTATCATTAACCGCGCACGATGCGGAAGTCTGTGGCCTGGATCGAGTGCCATGCCAAGCCCCGTTTACAATCGACTCTGTGGACACCTCAACCATCGTCATTCTGGACTTCGGCTCGCAGTACACCCAACTGATCGCGCGCCGCATCCGCGAGTTCAACGTCTTCTCCGTGGTTCTGCCTTGCACCGCGCCCATGGAGCAGATCCGCGCGCTGGCCCCGCTGGGGCTGATTCTTTCCGGCGGCCCCAGTTCGGTGTACGACGCGGACGCGCCCGCCGCCGATCCTGCGCTGCTTGCGATGGACGTGCCCGTACTCGGCATCTGCTACGGGCTGCACTTCATCGTGCATCACCTGGGCGGGCGAATCGAGTCGGCGCCCGCGCGCGAATATGGCCACGCGCAGGTCGACGTAATCGCCCATACACCACTCTTCCTCGGCCTTCCCGCCAAGCTCGACGTCTGGATGAGCCATGGCGACGAGGCTAAGGCCTTGCCGGCGGGATTTGTCCTGACAGCCAAAACTAATAACGCGCTGGCGGGGATCGCCGACGAGGTGCGGCGCATCTGGGCCGTGCAGTTCCATCCCGAGGTGGTGCATACGCGACATGGGATGGAACTGCTGCGCAACTTCGTGCTCGGCATCTGCGGGGCGAAGGCCGATTGGACGCCGGAGCACTTCATCCAATCCACCGTGGAGCGCGTGCGCGCGCAGGTTGGCGACGGCTACGCCATCTGCGGGCTGAGCGGCGGCGTGGATTCCTCCGTTGCGGCGGTGCTGGTGGCGCGTGCCATAGGCGACCGGCTGACCTGCATCTTCGTCAACAACGGCGTGCTGCGCAAGGACGAGTTCGCCAAGGTGCAGAAGACGATGCGCGAGCAGCTTGGCCTGCGCGTAGTCGCTGTGGATGCAAGCCAGCGGTTCCTTGCGAAACTTGCCGGCGTCACCGATCCCGAAAAGAAACGCAAGGCAATCGGCGGCGAGTTCATCGCGGTCTTCGACGACGAGGCGAAAAAAATCTTCGCGTCGGAAAAGAACGCATCTCACTCCGGCGGCGAGGAGGTTGCGTGGCTGGTGCAGGGTACGCTCTATCCCGACGTGATTGAATCGTCCAGCGTCAAAGGCCCGTCGCAGACGATCAAGAGCCATCACAACGTGGGCGGCCTGCCGGCGAATATGAAGCTCAAGCTGATCGAACCGCTGCGCGATCTCTTCAAGGACGAAGTCCGCCGCATTGGCCGCGACCTGGGAATGCCGGAGGAAATTCTCGAACGCCAACCCTTCCCTGGGCCGGGACTCGCGGTGCGCATCCTGGGCGAGGTGACCGCGGAGCGCGTGGCGTTGCTACAGGAGGCCGACGCGATCGTGGTGGACGAGATCAAATCAGCGGGCCTCTATCGCAAGGTCTGGCAGTCGTTCGCCGTGCTGCTGCCGGTGAAGACCGTCGGCGTGATGGGCGATCAGCGGACCTACGCCTATACCTGCTGCGTGCGCGCGGTTCACTCGGAAGACGGCATGACGGCCGACTGGGCGCCGCTGCCGTACGAGGTGCTGCGCGCCATCTCCGGCCGGATCGTGAGCGAGGTGCGCGGCATCAACCGCGTGGTCTACGACATCACCTCCAAGCCGCCGGGCACCATCGAGTGGGAGTAGCGCTGGCCGGGCGGTACATCCAGATATTTCTACAAATATTGAACGGGTGAGGTACATTGGTTCTGCTTCTTTTCACGCTCTGAACGGGGTGGCGTGCGATGTTGCGAATCTGACGGCCGCGCGGGCGTGCGGCCAAGCAAATGAGGAAAAACCGATGAAGCGAATTGCTGTTGTGCTGGGTTTGGGAATGATTTCCGCCGTCGCCGCTCAAGGCCAGAACTGCAATATGCAGGGCTACAAGGCTGTGGATGGTTTGAAGGCTGTGGCCACAGCGGGCGGAGTGACGCTGACCTGGACGGGTGAGGCGCAGCAGCAGTTGCGCGCGGAGTTTGCGCTGCGCGATGGACAACCGGTGGTGACGGAGCTTGCGGCCAGCAAGGCCGGCGGGGCCTGGGTGGTGCTGGGCAAGGACCTGGCGCCGCAGTTTGAGGTGACCACGGGGCGGCGGAGAATCTCGTCCACGGAGCTGAGTATCCTGCAGCGGCTGGGCAAGGACACGCCGGAGAATGAGGACTGGTACAAGTGGATGGTGTTCTGGGACGCGCCGCTGGTGGTTCCGGGACATGAGCGGCTGGTGGGGCCGGGGCGGACGCAGGACGAGATCAAGCGCGCCGCGGTGAGTTACCAATCCGACCGATGCACGGTGAAGACGGACGGCGACCGGGTGAGCGTGACCTTCAACCGGCTGACGCTGGGGATATTCAGCGGCGACTTGCAGTTCACCGTGTACAAGGGATCGAACCTGCTGCGGCAGGAGGCGGTGGCCAGCACGGATGCGAAGGATGTGGCGTTCATCTACAAGGCTGGGCTGAAGGGTTTTGCGATTGCCAACGGCAACAAGGTGGTGTGGCGCGATACGTCGCAGATGTGGCAGGAGCAGGATTTTGGCGGCGCGGTGAACCAGCAGCCGGTGAACATCCGGGCGCGGAACCGGCTGGAGATATTGCAGACGGGCGCGGGATCGCTGGCTGTGTTTCCGCCGCCGCACAAGTTCTTCTTCGCGCGCGAGAACGAGGTGAACGGAGGCTACGTGTACACGCGCAAGGACAACGACAGCAGCTTTTCGCTGGGCGTGATGCAGCCGGAACGGTGCGAGGGATACGATCCGTGGGGCGTTGCGCCGGAGGTGTGGAACCACCGCGCTTCGACGGCGCGCTCCCAGGCGGAGAACTGCGCTCTATACAACGCGCCGCCGGGAACCATGCAGCGCATGGCGGCCTACTACTACCTGAGCGCGACCGGGAGCCACGCCACGCAGCAGGCCGTGATGGCGTATACGCACGACGATGTGTACAAGCCGGTGGCGGGTTTCAAGACGGTGACGGGACACTTCCACCTGGAGCTGAACGAGATGGTACGCGACCGGGGAACTTCCGACCTGAGCCCGACGTGGGTGCCCGTGTTCCGCGGGCTGGGGATCAACATTGTGTACCTGGGCGACTTCCACGACGATTCGGACGGCACCGATCCGGGGCCCAAGAGATTGCCGGAGCAGAAGGACTACTTCGAGGCCTCGGCAAAGCTCTCCGACAAGGACTTTCTGGTGATGCCGGAGGAAGAGGCGAACGCATTCATCGGCGGACACACGTACATCATGACGCCGGGGCCGATTTACTATACGCATCCTCGACAACTTGCGCCGGGAACGCCGTTTGAGGAGAATGTTCCGGGTTATGGCACGGTGTACAACCTGGGGTCGGCGGCTGACGTGCTGCGGTTCCTCAACGAGACGAAGAGCATTATCTGGGTGGCGCACCCGCGGACCAAGAGCTCGACGATGTATCCCGACATGTACAAGGACCAGGACTACTTCCAGAGCGACCGGTTTATCGGCGGATCGTGGGAGTCGCTGCCTGTGGACCTTTCACAGGAGCGACTCTGTGAGGTGCGCTGCTTTGGCGTGAACGACGACATGAGCAACTGGGCCCCCAAGCCGAAGTTCATGCTGGCCGAGGGCGATACCTACATGAAGGCGCCGGGTGACGATACGTATTCGTCGTTTGCGGTGAATTATCTGAAGCTGGACAAGGTTCCGCTGTTCAACGAGAGCTGGGAGCCGATTGTGGAAGGGATCCGCGAGGGGAACTTCTTCGGCACCACGGGCGAGATACTGTTCCACAACTGGGGGATTGAAGGCGCGGGCGCGAAGAGCGTGTATACGGCGAGCATCGAGTACACCTTCCCGCTGGAGTTCGCGGAGCTGGTGTGGAGCGACGGGACCAAAGTGGACCGCAAGATCATTCCGCTGACCGATACCACGGCGTTCGGAACCAAGAGCTTCCGGATTCCGTTCGACGCGACGGGGAAGAAGTGGGTCCGCTTCGCGGTTTGGGACTCTGCCGGAAATGGAGCGTGGCTGCAGCCAATGGCGGTGAAGTAGAGGAGAAGGCGAAATATGAGGTCGCATTTAGAGGGCAGTCACAGCTGCGGTGCACTGGTCGCACTCTGTTTCTTCGTGGTCGCCGTCGTTTGGATTGATGTCGCTCCTCGGGCTGCGATTGGACAAACAGCTCCAGCAACAACGGCTAGTAGTCAGCAACAGGGTGCTCCACAAAAACTTCCCCGGTTTGAGGTTGTCTCTGTGAAACTGTCAAAGCCCAGCGACGAGGGAGGTATGCAGTTTTTGCCAGATGGAGTCCATATAACGGGCATGGTGCTGCAGAGCCTGCTTCAAGTATCACAGCAGCAATTCGGCAATGGTCAAATCGTCGGACTGCCCAGCTGGGCGAATACAACGAGATTCGCTATCGACGCAAAAGTAGCTCCTGCCGAAGTATCGCATTGGGAAGAGCTGAGCCCAAATCAGAAGTCGCTTGCACTTGCGCCACTCCTGGCCGATCGCTTCAAGCTACAGGTTCATACTGAAAGCAAACTGGGATCTGGATATGCACTGGTCCTTGCAAAGAACGGTCCAAAATTGAAAGAAGCGGCTCTAGGTGAGGCGACGCAGAACCAAATCGGACGCAGCCATATCTCAATGCAGGCCGCCACGCTTGCGTCTGCCGCGCAATTGTTATCGCTGTGGTTGGGCCGGACGGTCGTGGATAAAACCGGTCTGACGAAGAAATTCGACCTCACATTGGATTGGACAGTCGATATAGACGATGGCACATGGCGGCCTCACGACCAAGGGTCTGGGTTGGAACCTCCGACGTCCGAACCGGAAAGTAGCCAAGGACCTTCTATCTTCACAGCAGTTCAGGAGCAACTCGGTTTAAAGCTTGTCCCCGAAAGTGTTCCGGTAAACGTACTTGTTGTTGATCACGTTGAGATGCCCTCGCCAAACTGATTATTGACAACTGGACGCTAGCCCCAGCATCAGAAGCAGATTCCTCCGCTGCGCTGCGGAATGACAAACAAAAGGCGGAATGACAAACAAAGGCAACCCACCCTTTCACGATGAAGCTGTGAAAGGATGGGGCACCCGTTTACGATGCAAGGCCGAGGAGGGGGCGGAGGTGGGTGCCGGTGTGGGAGCGGGGGTGGGCGGCGATGGCTTCGGGGGTTCCGGTGGCGACGACTTGGCCGCCGGCGTCGCCGCCTTCGGGGCCGAGGTCGATGACCCAGTCGGCGGACTTGATGATGTCGAGGTTGTGCTCGATGACGAGCAGCGAGCCGCCGCCGTCGATGAGCTTGCGGAAGGCTGCGAGGAGCTTCTGCACGTCGTCGAAGTGGAGTCCGGTGGTGGGCTCGTCGAGGATGTAGAGTGTTCGACTGCGCGAGCGGGCGGCGATTTGAGCTGCGGTGGGGTTATCGGATTGCTTGAAGAGATCTGAATTGTTGCTGCCGGTGCGGATGGCATTGGAGCGGGCTGTGGCGAGGTGCGAGGCGAGTTTGACGCGCTGGGCCTCGCCGCCGGAGAGCGTGGTGGCGGACTGGCCGAGGCGAACATAGCCCAGGCCAACCTCGTCCAGCACGGCGAGCTTGTCGACGATGCGCGGGTGCCCGGCGAAGTACGACAGGGCGTGCTTGACGGTCATATTTAAAACGTCGTGAATATTTTTATTCTTATATCTTAATTTCTAAGATGGAGGATTTGTAACGCGTTCCATTACAGTCTTCGCAGGGCAGTTCGATGTCGGCGAGGAACTGCATCTCGACGGTGACTGTGCCGTCGCCCTCGCAGGTGTCGCAGCGGCCGCCGGGGACGTTGAAGGAGAAGGCGCCGGGGCCGAAGCCGCGACGCTTGGCGTCTGGCTGGGCGGCGAAGAGCGCGCGGATGTCATCGAAGGCTTTTATATATGTAACCGGATTGGATCGCGGCGTGCGACCGATGGGCGACTGGTCCACGAGGACGACGTCGTTGAGGTGCTGCGTCCCGGTGAGCGAGCGGAAGAGAGCGGTGGGCTCGGGCGCGGAGGCGCCGGGATCACGGTGCAGCGCCTGCTGGAGCGCGGCGTAGAGGACCTGATGGATGAGCGTGGACTTGCCGCTGCCGCTGACGCCGGTGACACAGCAGAGGAGGTTGAGGGGGACCTCGACATCGATGCCGCGCAGGTTGTGCAGGCGGACGCCGGTGAGTTGGAGAGCTTCGCGGCTAGGCTGGCGGCGATGGCGGGGGATGGGGATGTTGAGCCGACCGGACAAGTATTTTCCGGTGATGGACTGCGGGTTGGCGGTGACTTCGGCGACGGAGCCCGCGGCGAGGACGTGGCCGCCGAGTTCGCCCGCGCCGGGGCCGAGGTCGAGAAGGTGGTCGGCGGAGCGGATGACGGAGGGGTCGTGCTCGACGACCAGGATGGTGTTGCCGAGGTCGCGCAGGGAGTGGAGGATGCGGATGAGCTTGGCGGTGTCGCGCGGGTGCAGGCCGATGGAGGGCTCGTCCAAGACGTAGAGCGCGCCGACCAGGCGGCTGCCCAGCGAAGTGGCGAGCTGGATGCGCTGCGACTCGCCGCCGGAGAGCGTGGAGGAGAGGCGGTCGAGGGTGAGGTACTCGAGGCCGACTTCCATGAGGAAGTGGATGCGCTGGCGGACCTCTTCGAGGATCTTGCCGGCGATATCGGATTGCGCGGGGGTGAGTTGGAGGTTGTCGAAGAAGGCCTGCGCGGCGGTGATGGTGAGAGCGGAGACTTCGCAGATGTTTTTTTTGTTGATAAAGACGGCGCGGGTCTCGGCGCGCAGGCGCTGGCCGTGGCAGTCGGGGCAGAGCGCGTAACCACGATATTTGGAGAGGAAGACGCGGACGTGCAGTTTATATTTTTTTCGCTCGAGCGCGGCAAAGAAGCCGCGGATGCCGGGGAAGGGGCCGCTGCCGGGGCCGTTCCAGAGGAGTTCCTGCTGCGGCGGGTCGAGGTCGTAGTAAGGGACGTCGGTGGGGATGGCGGCGGACTTGGCGAAGCGAATCATCTCGCCGTGGAAGGGGCGGTACTTGGGGGTGGTCCAGGGAGCGATGGCTCCCTGGGCGAGAGTGCGGGAGCGGTCGGGGAGGATGAGGTTGGGGTCGAAGTCGACGGTGTTGCCGAAGCCCTGACAGCGTGGGCAGGCTCCGTAGGGATTGTTGAAGGAGAAGAGGCGCGGCTCCGGCTCGCGGTAGGCGCGATGGCAGGTGGAGCACTCGAATGCGGCAGAGAACCGGTACTTCGTACCGTTCTCGTTTTGGAGAGATTCGCCGGCGTGTGCGACGATGTGGAACTGGACCTCGCCGGACTCGCGGTAGCCGGTCTCGATGGCGTCCACGATGCGGGCGCGGATCTCGGGGCTGATGGCGAGGCGGTCGATGAGGACGAAGATGGGTTGGGCGAAGTCGAGCGAGAGGAGGGACTCGGGGGTGGAGAACTCGACGATCTTTCCTTGGTTAACTGCTCCAGGCTGGCTGGGGTCGAGCGCGGAGGGCTGATAGAGGCGGTTGTAGCCGCGGCGGCGGAGTTCAGCGAGGCGGTCCTTGAGGGCGTCGGTGAGGTTGAATAGTTCGGGTTCGGAGGTTTTTTTCGCGGATTTCTTGGAGGAGATTTTTTTTGCAGGCTTTTGGGGGTCGGAGGCGGCTTCGACGGTGGAGGGTTGGAGGGGTTCGAATTTTATCTCGGCGCGGGTGATGGGGAAGAGGGCGTAGGCGCGGGTGGATTCGGGAAGGGCGAGGAGGGCGGCGACGATCTCGTCGACCGTGTCGTGGCGGACGATGCCGCCGCAGTGCAGGCAGGTGACGGTGCCGCAGCGCGCGTAGAGCAGGCGGAGGTAGTCGTAGATCTCGGTGGCGGTGGCGACGGTGGAGCGCGGGTTGCGCGTCTGGTTCTTCTGCTTGATGGCGATGGCGGGAGCGAGGCCGTCCATGAAGTCGACGTCGGGCTTCTCGATGCGCTCGAGGAACTGGCGCGCGTAGGCTGAGAGGGATTCGACGTAGCGGCGCTGGCCCTCGGCGTAGATGGTGTCGAAGGCGAGCGAGGACTTGCCGGAGCCGCTGACGCCGGAGACGACGGTGAGCGCGTTGTGGGGGATGTCGACATCGATGGACTTGAGGTTGTGGGTGCGCGCGCCGCGGATGACGATGCTGTCGCTGGCGATGAGGACGACGCGCGGGGGGTCGCTCTCGCCGGGCTGCGCGTCTTCCCTGTCGATCAATTTCTCAATCATGGCCACTCTCCATTGTCGGATAGTTGGGCCGGGATTGCGAATCGGGTGTGGAAGTGAGGCTAGAATAGGCCAATCGACATGGACGAGAAGCAGCAGGCCGGCGGGAACAACGACTCGATCAAACTGTTGCCGGGGCCGCGCTTTCGCGTCGCGCTGCTGGTGGCGATCCTTGCGGATGCGCTGCAACTGGTGGTGTTTCCGTTTTTTGTGGAGGGCTTTGAGTCGCCCGCGGACGACGTGCTGGACTGCGGCGTCGCAGGACTGATGATGTGGCTGCTGGGCTGGCACTGGGAGTTTCTGCCGTCGGTGCTGGCCAAGCTGGTGCCCGGCGTCGACCTGGCGCCGTTCTGGACGCTGGCGGTTGCCAATGTGTATCGCAAGGCGAAGCGGAAGGCGATTGAAGCGGAGAAATACCGCGAGATGCCACGCGACTAGGAATCTTTCGGGGTGGGGCGGAAGATCTCCAGCAGCAGGAGACAGGCGCCGATCACGATGCAACTGTCGGCGACGTTGAAGTCGGGCCAGTTGTAGTGGTAGATGCGGACGGCGAGGAAGTCGACGACGTGGTGAAAGCGGATGCGGTCGTAGAGGTTGCCCAGCGCGCCGCCGAGGATGAGCGCGAGCGCGACCGAGGTGAGCGAGAGCACGCGACCGGTGAACCAGAGCATCCCAAAGACGACGATGGCCGCGACCACGGAGAAGACTATGAGGCCGATGCGGACGGCGTTGGGCGGCGCGTTCTCCAGCAGCGAGAAGGCAGCGCCGGTGTTGATGACATGCGAGAGGCGAAAGACGCCGTGGATGATGGGAATGTCGTAGCCGGGACGGATGCGATGGATGATCGCGTTCTTGGAGAGGCGGTCGCAGAGGATGACGAGCGCGGAGAGGAGGAAGAGCCAGGGACGGCGGTCGGGAGAGTTGGGCATGGCGGTATGCGGTGTCCGTTCTAAGTTGTACGTAGTATGTTGTACGTTCTAAGTTGTACGTTGTATGTTCTACGTTGTTTGTTGAGGGCTGGATGCGGTGTAGGGTGGGAAGTCGATGGCGTCGAGTGCTTCGGCGCAGCGGAGGCAGACGGTGGGGTAGTTGGCCGGCGTCGGGGACGTGAGGCAACTGCGGATCGTTGTAGTCATCGCTATTGAGGACATCTCTGTCTCTATTGCTCAGTTCCCTTTTCTTCTGGTTCGGTCCTAGACATCTGCTTGCCGTTGCCCTGGCCTATCTGATTGAAACCTCGCTTAACCCAACGGATGAGGAAGAGCGCTAGATATACAGCTCCCCAGCCAAATGGCACCGGCACTATTGCAGCCAATGCCGCCCATTCCCTGACTTCTGGCAGGTCTTTCGAGATGGAATCATTCTCACGCGCCTCACACTCCGCAAGGGTGTTGGTCTTGATGCAATCGTCGAGTTCTAAGGACGCGATCCCAACTGAGGACTGTAGTCCAGAGCCGTAGTAATGCATGCCAGCGCCAAGCATCCAGGCCAATGAATCCAAAATGCCGATTCGTTTCCAACCGTTTAGCTTTTTCATTATTTCACCTGTCGAAGCGCATCCGTACTCTTGCCGCAGACCAGTGCATCTTCACTCATCCTGTATCCGTCGTGTAGTTGGGAAAGTCGATGGCGTCCAGTGCTTCGGCGCAGCGGAGGCAAACGGTGGGGTATTTTTCTTCTCTGCCAATGTCATGAGTGTGACGCCAGCAACGGTTGCATTTTGTCCCTGAAGCAGGCATAGCCAGAACAATGCAGGCGGAGGCTATATCTGGGTTTGAGGAATACGGGTTCACGTTGACGAATGAAACATTTAGAAGTTCCTGCAAGTCCTCACGGCTGTACATATTCAAAGCATCGACGTATGCCGGATGTGCTGTGTGCGGTTCCAGCTCAACGAACGCTTCAAGAGATTTGCCGATTTGCTTATCGACACGCTTGGCCTCAAGCTGGCGCAGAGCGTAATCCCGAATTTCAAGTAATATTTTCCAAACTGCGATGAGTTCTGGGATTTCGTCCGATGGTGCGAGGTCTTCAGGGGTGGGGAAGAGGGTAAGGTGGACGCTGGGGGCGCGCTTTGTGGCACCGGGGAGGGATTGCCAGACCTCGTCGGCGGTGAAGCTGAGGATGGGCGCGGTGAGGCGGACGAGGGCGTCGGTGATCTTGTAGATGGCGGTTTGTGCGGAGCGGCGAGCTAGGTATAGCTCTTCTTGCGAAGGAAGTCCGGGGCGCAGCGGCGGCTTGCCGGGTTTGAATTTAATAGGGTAGGTGTAGAGGCGATCTTTTAGTACGTCCAGATAGAAAGCACTCAATTCAGAGTTACAAAACTCGTTGAGCAGGTGGTATACGCGGTGGAACTCCATCGCGTCGTAGGCCTTGCGAATTTTGCCGGTCAGCTCCGCGGCGCGGGCGAGGATGTACTGGTCGATCGGTTGCATCGCATCGAACGCGACGGCGTCGCCACCCTCGGATCTGGGGCGCGGATCGAAGTCGTGCGTCTGGCCGGTGGTGGGGTTAGTCTCGCTGAGGCTGCCGAGGAGGAAGCGGAAGGTGTTGCGCAGCTTGCGGTAGATCTCGTCGGCAAGGCGGCGAAGCAGCGGGAGGCTGGCGACAACGTCCTCGCGGAAATCGACGGAGGCGACCCAGAGGCGGACGATGTCGCCACCAAGCTGGTCCATGATGGCGACGGGATCGATGAAGTTGCCGAGGGATTTGGAGAGGGCGCGGCCCTGCTCGTCGAGCGTCCAGCCGTTGGTCACTACGCGAGAGTAAGGCGCGTGGCCACGAAAGGCCACCGAGGTGAGCAGGGAGGAGTGGAACCAGCCCCGGTACTGGTCGGCGCCCTCCAGGTACAGAACTTGAACATCTTCGCGGTTTTGGAAAGCCGTGTAGGCGGGCCTGAGATCGGGGTCGGCCTCGCAGACGGCAAGCCAACTGACACCGGCGTCGAACCAAACATCGAGGATGTCCGTCTCTTTGCGGAAGCGTGTGCAGCCGCAGTGGGCGCAGACTGAGCCCGCCGGCAGCAGCGCATCCGCCACGGGCGTGCGCCAGGCCTCGATGCCGTCGCGCTCGATGAGGGCAACCACGGCGCGGTTGAGCTCGGTGGAGACGATTGGCCGGTTGCATTGCTCGCACAGGAAGACGGCGATGGGCACGTCCCAGATTTTCTGACGGCTGATGCACCAGTCGGGGCGGGTGGCGATCATGTTGGTAATGCGCACTTTGCCCCAGGCCGGGTCCCAGACGACCTTATCGATCTCTTCGATGGCCAACTGGCGGAATGTGGTCTCGGAGCCGTCGGCGCGTTTCACCGGGGTTTCCAGGCCGATGAACCACTGCTCGGTGGCGCGGGTGATGACGGGGTTGTGGCAGCGCCAGCAGTGCGGGTAACTGTGCTCCAGGTTGGAGATGGCGAGGAGCGCGCCTTTTTCTTTCAGCAACTCGACGATGACGGGGTTGGATTTGAAGACGGTGAGACCTTCGTAGGGCATCTCCTCTCCCATTTTCACAATGGTCTGCGCTACCCTTCTTCCATCATTGCTATGTTGCCCACTTAAGCCCGGCGAGCCAGTCAGGTACTTGGTGTCGACCTGCCGTCCAGCGTCATCGACATACTGGACGATGTCGAGGCCGTAGCGCTGGCCGCTGGCGAAGTCGTCGACGCCATGGGCGGGAGCGGTGTGGACTGCTCCGGTGCCCTGGTCGGCGGTGACGTAGTCGCCCAGCACACTCTTGACCTCACGGTCGAGGAAAGGGTGCTGGAACATTAGGCGGGCGAGGTGCACCCCTGTGATGGTGTCGAGGATGTCGGATTCCGATGCGGTCTTGTCCGGGTGCTTCGCCGACATAAGGTGGCACTGGATGATGACGGAGGATAGCAGGGCCTTGGCGACAATATAGATGCCCCCAACACAATCTATGGCGACGTATTCCATCCGTGGGTGGAAGGCGATGGCGAGAGAGGCGGGCAGGGTCCAGGGGGTGGTGGTCCAGATGATTGAGTAGATATCCCTGAGCCCTGCCCTAGCGAGTAGTTGAGTTGCTTTAAAACCTGTGGCGTTGCTTACGGTTGAATCGATGTTGAGTTTGTAGCGGACGTAGATAGAGGGCGAGGTGTGGTTCTCGTACTCGACTTCGGCCTCGGCCAGCGTGGTGCGGTCGTGGATGCACCAGTAGACGGGCTTGAGGCCGCGGTAGACGAAGCCCTTTTCGAGAAAGCCATAGAAGGCTTCCAGGGTGCGGGCCTCGTAGTCGCGGTCCATTGTCTTGTATGGCTTGTCCCAGCGGCCGAAGATTCCCAGGCGCACGAACTGCGAGATTTGCAGGTCCACGAACTTCTGGGCGTAGGCGCGGCAGGCCTGCATGATCGCCGTGGCGGGCAGTTCCAGCCTCTTGCGGCCAAGCTGCTCCTCCACCTTGATCTCGATGGGCAGGCCGTGGCAGTCGCAACCGGGGACGTAGGGAGCGTCGAAGCCGGCCATGGTCTTGGATTTGACGATGAAGTCCTTCAATCCTTTGTTGAGGGCGTGGCCAAGGTGGATGGCCCCGTTGGCGTAGGGCGGGCCGTCGTGCAGGAGGTAACGGGGCGAGCCGGCGCGGGCGCGGCGAATCTGGCCGTAAAGGTCCGATTCTTCCCACTGGGCGAGGCGAAGCGGCTCGTTGACGGGCAGATTGGCCTTCATGGGAAAGGCGGTCTGCGGGAGGTTCAGCGTTGATTTGAGCGGCTTTGGTGCGCTGGAGCCTGGGGAGTTCGGGTCGGGTGCTTCGGGCATTCGTTCCTCTGGGTGCGGGTTGTGCCGGCTGCGCGACCGGTTTGGCTGGCAGTGTAGTGCGGGCTGGGAAATCAATTCCAAGCCAAAGATCTATTGTATCCGGGAGTGACAGGATGAATGGACGCAGGTTAAGGTATGGACGAGACTTCCTAGGGCCGATGTGCGTCAAACAGAGTGGAGTACGTGGAGTGGACAAATCTTTTGTAGAATGTCCAGTGGGGCCAGAAGCCACGCGCACCACGATACAGAACCGGCATAAGACCGGTGAGCCTTGAGAGGCATAGGCGCGCGAAATCCGAGAGGGACGGCAGAGAGGCTGCGGCCTGGATCTGCGGTTGAGGCACATTGACTTGTCAGAATATGGGTTCATACCGAAGGACGATCCGAACAAACCGGCTCCGGTGTTGCGGGTTGGCGTGGAGTCTTCGCTAGCCGAAGGCAACATGATGCTGCAAGAGGAAGGTGTCCTTGCTTCCTTGTTTGAGAGCCTGCGGGACGTATTTTTTCCAGTGAAGTTGCCTCCGCTGGTACTGGAGTCGAAGCCGATTCCACGGCCCGACCTGATGGCGACCAAGCAGAACCCGTGGGCGACGGCCACCGCGATCATCTTCTATGTGGCCCTGATCCTGATCTCCGCGTGGGTGATCCATGAGAAGCTCCAGCAGATTGCGATGGCGAAGGCGGAGCAAACGCAGATCATACTGCCGCCAGCGCCGGACTTAGGCAAGATGGGCGGGGGCGGCGGACAGAAGGGGTTGACCGCGGTGACCAAGGGCAAGATGCCGAAGATCGCGGACCTGCAGAAGCCGAAGCTCACCATGCCGGACCCGACTGTGAACGTGCAGAAGGACCTGAAGATGGCGGACAACAACATGCCCAACTTCGGCGATCCCAACTCTCCGCTGCTGGGCAACTCGATGGGCCGAGGCAGCGGCACCGGGATGGGCAACGGCACCGGCTCGGGCATTGGATCGGGGTCGGGTGGCGGCTATGGCGGCGGAGCCAAGCAGATCGGCGGCGGAGTGATCGGGCCGAAGATCATCTACCAGCCGGAGCCGGAGTTCAGCGAAGAGGCGCGCAAGGCGAAGTTCATGGGGGTGGTGCTGGTGGGCCTGATCGTGGACCAGACCGGGAAACCGCAGAACGTGCATGTGATCCGGGGAGTGGGGATGGGGCTGGACGAGAAGGCCATGGAGGCGGTAAGACAGTACCGCTTCAAGCCAGGCACGGAGAACGGCAAACCGGTTGCGACGTTCCTGAACGTCGAGGTCAACTTCGAGATCTTTTGAGATGAAGTGGATTGCAGACCCATGCTCGAAGACCGGGCATGGGTCTTTTTTACGCGGCAAGAGCGGTGGGCAGGGGTGAAGGATCAGGCTGCGGTGGAGTGTGAGAGGGCCCGGTGGGCAGGAGCGGCGGGTCTTGCCTCGAGAGCTGCGTGAGGGCCATTGAGGAGGAAATGGTCGACCTGGCGTTCGAGTTCGCCGGCTGTGGCGCGGAGGCTCTCGATGCCGGCGGTGGTGGTGGCCATCTCGATGAGGTTATCGTGACTGAGAGAGTGGATGGAGTCGAGTGAGGAGCTGGACTGGCCTGCGGCCGCGGCCTGCTGGGAGGCTGCGATGGCAATCTGAGCAATCATACGGTCGACTCGTTCGGCCATGGCGATGATGCGTCCGAGGGCTTCGCCGGCCTGGTTGGTGGTGACGACGCCCTGCTCGACGGTGAGGTTGCCCGAGGACATGCTGGCGATGGCGGTGCGGGTGCGGTTTTGAATTCCCTGGATCATGGCGGATATCTCACCCGTGGCCTGTGCGGTGGACTCGGCGAGACGGCGGACCTCACCGGCGACGACGGCGAATCCGCGGCCCTGTTCACCGGCGCGGGCGGCTTCGATGGCGGCATTGAGGGCAAGCAGGTTGGTCTTGCGGGCGATCTCGTCGATGACCGTGACGATCTGAGAGATGCGATGGGAGTCTTCTCCGAGCAGGCCGACGGCGGAGGAGGTGTCGTTGACGGCGGTGGCGATGGAGCGCATGGAAGCGAGCATCTGCTTGACGATGGCGTCGCCCTCATGAGCGGTCTGGGCGGCGGAGCGGGCGGCCTCCGCGGCGGACTGGGTGTGGCGAGAGACTTCCGCGATGGAGGCGGACATCTCCTGCATGGAGGTGGCGGCCTGCTGAATCTGCTGGGTCTGCTCGTCCACGCGGCGGTGGATATGATCGGTGGCGGTGCTCATGACACCGGCGCTTGTAGTGAGTGAACCGGCGGTGCGGGCGACGGTGCGAATGATGCTTGCGAGACTGTTTTGCATCTGCTGCATGGCGCGGGCAAGGGAGCCAACCTGGTCGGAGGAGTGGATGTCGAGTTCTGCGCCGGTGAGGTCACCGGAGGCGATAGCTTTGGCGCGGCCGGCGACGAGGTCGATGCTGCGGGTGATGCGCCGGGCGAGGATAAACGAGAGGAGGCCTCCTGCGAGTGCGCCGAAGAGGGTCGCGGACCACAGGGTGATGAGGACGGCGAGGTTTAGCTGTTGCAGCGTGGCCATCTCGGCGTCGCACTGCTTCTCCTGGGAATGGACGAGGGTGCCCACGGAGGCAAACAGGGTGGAGTTCAGGGAAAGAATCTGCGTGCGCAGGCAATCACGGGCCTGGCTTGAGGCTGCGGGGGTGTGCATCTCGTTGAGCCGCTCGACTTGGTCTTCCACGGAGCGGAGTTGGACCAGGCCCGGTGGAATCTGCTGAATGATGGCCGCATCGCTGCCGAGATCGTAGTGGCGGCCCAGATTGAGGAGTTGGGCGAGAGGCGCGTCCGCGGCATTCAGGTCGTCCAATCGCTGCTTGCGGAGTTGCTCAGAGGATGCGCGATCGGTGCCGTAGATCAGGTAGGTCTCAAGCGACTGGACACTGGTCATCATGGCGGCGCGGACCTCGCGGGCCCTGCATATGATGGGGATTCGCCCATCGGCAACGGAGGCGGCGAGCCGGTTGGCCTCCTGTTCGCGCACATGCGCAAACAGTGCGCTGGCGAACATGGCGAGAATCAGGACGCCGGTACTGATGCCGAGCTTGGATTCGAGTTTCATGCGGTCCTCTGATTCAGCGTGGCCCGGATTAGGGCTTCAGAGGGTGTATCGGCCCGGCGTTAGCAGTGCGTTAGAGCATTTTAGCAATTACTGGGCATGGCATAAATTGTGCGATGTCGTTTTCGTTAAGCGAAAACCACGCTAACGACTTTCGCCCCTGATAACCCGATTGCGAAAACGCTCAGCCAAGCGCGGGCTGGAAGACGGCAGGGGCGGGGATTTCGTCGAAGGTGAGATGCTCGGCGAGGCTGCCGGTGCGCTGCTTCCAGTCGAGGAAGAGGCGGCCGTAGCTATCGGTGAGACAGGTGGCGGGGTCTACGTCGAGCTGGTTCAGGGTGTCATCGATCCATGCGGGCGGGCCTTCCAACTCGGCGTAGTTTCCGATGGGCGTCTCGTCGAGGACAAGGTGGAGGCTGGGATTGGCCGCAAAATCCTGGGAGGAATGCGCTGGGCCGGGAAAGAGCGGGCCGTCGATGGTGGGGGTGGCGAGGGACCACTGAGTGCGGAATTTTTCGTAGCGGAAGACGGGCTCGTATCCCATCTGGTGGAAGATGGCGGCGAGCGCAGAACCATCTTCG
Organism: uncultured Acidobacteriaceae bacterium; assembly: GCA_963834805.1. GTDB lineage: Bacteria > Acidobacteriota > Terriglobia > Terriglobales > Acidobacteriaceae > Edaphobacter. The sequence goes on along the minus strand of CAWIDB010000006.1, from coordinate 1,723,681 downwards.
ATGGTAGTTTCGGTCTCGATGCGGACTTTATAGCGGGCTGGGTCCCCCTCCTCGGAGGGATCAGCTGGGCGCTTGTGGGTGACGGTCCAGAGGTCGCCGTAACGGCGAATGCGGAGAATCTGCCGGGATGCGCGGAGGATGCGGTCCGGCGTGTCGTAGAGGGTGTTCTGCTCGAAGGTGCGGGGCGTGTCGAGCTGGAAGCCGAGGCCGGGAAGACGCGCTTGCAGGCGAGCGAGATCGTGGATGGGAAACTTGAGTTCGATCTCGGCACTCTGCATTGGTTGAGTATACGGCGAGGGCGGTAGGATGAGGGAGTGAGGCAACGCTTTCGATGAGGGACGTGCAGGGGCGCGGGTCCGGAATGGGCTTGAAGACGAAGCGGCTGCGGGTCGAGGATGCCGGCGGCGTGGCGCGGGCGGCTGAGCTGCTGCGCACGGGAGGGACGGTCGCGTTTCCCACCGAGACGGTGTATGGGCTGGGGGCGAATGCGCTGGATGCAGCCGCGGTGGAGAAGATATTTGCGGCCAAACAGCGGCCGGCGTGGGACCCGATGATCGTGCATGTGGAGGGACGTGCGATGCTGGAGCGCGTGGCTGTGGTTCCGGCGGGAGACGAAGGCCGCGTGGTTGCAAAGCTGATGGAGGCCTTCTGGCCGGGGCCGCTGACTCTGCTTCTGCCAAGGACGGCGGCGGTGCCCGACGCTGTGACCGCGGGACGGCCGCTGGTGGGGGTGCGCTCTCCGGCGCATCCGGTGGCGCGGGAACTGATTCGGTTGGCTGGCGTGCCAGTGGCCGCGCCCAGCGCGAACCGCTTTGGTAGAACCAGTCCGACGACGGCGACGCATGTGCTGGCCGACCTGGACGGGCGGATCGACGCAGTACTGGATGGCGGAGCGACGAGTGTGGGAGTGGAATCGACAGTGCTGGAGGTGGGCGCGCGGGCGATCTATCGTCCGGGCGCGGTGACGGCGGCGATGCTTTCGCGGGTGATTGGAGAAGAGGTGCGGGTAGTCTCGGGCGTAGAGGAAAAGGAAGAAGCAGATTCCTTCGCTGCGCTGCGGAATGACAACGCGGTGGGATTAGCATCGCCGGGGATGGGGATGCGGCACTACGCTCCGCGGGCGCGGCTGGTGCTGGTGGCGGGACAGGAAGAGATGCTGCGCGAGGTTGCGAATTATTCCGCAGACGACGTTGGGGTGATGCTGCCGGATGGGTGGGACGCGGGTGGTGCGGGCGCGGTGTGGCGCTGGGGAGCGTGGAACGATGCGGCGACCCTGGCGCGACTGCTGTTTGCTGGACTGCGGATGCTGGATGAGCGCGGAGTGAAGGCGATTGTGTGTCCCGTGCCGACGATGAATGGGCTGGGCGATGCGCTGCGCGACCGGCTGGAGAAGGCAGCGAGGGCGAAGTAGGGGCAGGCGACGGCAAAAGCGCAATGCGGGGGTCCCTCCACTCCGCAACGGACGATGAGACCGTCCGCTGCTCCGGTCGGGATGACGGAAGTATTGGGTGAATGTCAGGCGGGGGTGGTGAGCTGGGCTGCGAAGGCGTCCAGGGACAGGGAGCGGAGGAGGTTGCGGCGCAGGCCGGAGTGGACCTGGTCGAGGGCGTGGCTGGCCGATTCGATCCAGGCGAAGGGGAGCGCGGCGACCAGGCGGTCGAGTTCGGCGCGGAGGTCGGTGTTGCGCACGAGGTCAGGGGTTCCGCTGTCGATCAGGAGAAGGTCTTCTAGCAGGAGCGCGAGGGCGCGCAGCAGCGCGGTGGTCTTGGTTTGGCCATCGGCCCCGGCGCGGTAGGTCTCGGTCATTTTGAAGAGCGCGGTGTGGTCGGGGTCGGCTTTGGATGCGATGGCGGCGGCATTTCGCAAAAAGATGAGGGCGTCGGCGCGGGCCGCGGTGTAGGCTTCCAGATCGAAGGCGAGGGCACGGCCGGCGGCTCCCTGCGCGAGGCGGGCGATGAGCGAGCGCTGACTGGCGGGAACGCCGGGACGGCGGGCGGCGAGCAGGGCTTCGACCTCTTCGACGGGAAGCGCGCCGAGGCGGACAGTGGCGCAGCGCGAGCGGATGGTTGGGAGCAGCTCGCCGGGGTTTTCGGCGAGAATGAGGATGAGGACGGTCTCGGGTGGCTCCTCGAGAACCTTGAGCAGGGAGTTGGCGGCCTCCTTCATCATGCTGGCGGAGGTGAGGATGAAGATCTTGCGCGGGGCCTCGCTGGGCAGATAGTGGGCGCGTTGGATGAGGGTGCGCACCTGGCCGAGCTTGATGAGGAGCTGTGGCGGGTCGGGTGGCAGGATGAGAACGTCGGGGTGGGGCTGGATGAGGACGCGGGTCTCTTTCTTGTCGGTCTCACGCAGCTCTTCGCGGGCGAGCACGGCGGCTTCGACCTGCTCTTCGAGGTTGGCTGCGGAGGCGATGCGGGTGCAGTTGGAACAGGCGCCGCAGAAGCAGGCGAGGGGCTGGCCGTTTGACGACAGCTCGCGCGGCTGACGTTCACACTCGACAGCCATGGCGAGCATGAGGGCGAGGGTGTACTTGCCTGCTCCGGCGGGGCCGGAGAGGATGAGCGAGTGAGGCAGGCGGCCTGCGGCGATGGCGGCGCGGAGCGATTCGACGGCGGGGATGTTGCCGAGGAAGGCGTCGAAGCTGGCGGGGAGTGTGGGTGCGGGGTCCATGGGGCGTTTCTTCTCTCTTCGAGCATATATTGCGATTGCCTAGGGGGCCATCGGTATAGAGGGGACTGGGGACTTTCCGATGTGACTGCCTGAAACGCATCCCCAATTTCTGGAAGCGTTTATGATAATCCGTAGGAATCACAAGGGCCATGGATCGCATCTTATGGAATCAGTGACTTTCCGTTTGGCGACCAATGTGCTTTATCTTAAAAATGCCTTAAGTGGCGGAATTGGGCAGTGTTGATGAAGTTTTGCAGGGGGCTTTGGTAGTTTGCCGCACGCAAGATGAGAGATGCCTTTCAGACGCGAATTCTCGCCGTCGCCTTGGCTGTTGCGACGCTGGGAGTGTGCATCCTTGCTGGATTCAACCTGTCGCAGGAGTTTGGCGTCGAGTTTCCCACGGATGGGGTGGTTTGGGTCGAGGTGCAGGGCGGGCTGCGTGCGGACCGGGTTCCGACGGATTCTCCGGCTTACAAGGCCGGGATTCGCCGCGGAGACATCCTGGAGGCGATTAACGGTGAACCGACTCCGCGGCTAGCCTCGCAGGAACGCGCGATGTCGGAGAACGGCATCTACGATCACGCGGCAGCCTACGAGATTGTCCGTCCAGCTTCGGAACGCGGACTCGGGAGTGTTGCGCCGTTTCCGGTCCAGGTCTTTCTGGAAGCTGCCGATAGGAGCACTGACCAGGGCTCGCGACTGATCGCGCTGGTGTATCTGCTGATCGGACTGTATGTGCTGTTCCGCCGCTGGACGGCACCCAAATCGCTGCATTTTTATGTTTTCTGCCTGGTGTCGTTCGTGCTTTACGCCTTCCGATCGACGGGCGAGCCGGGCTTGTTCGACCGGGTGATCTATTGGGGCAACCTGATCGCGAATATGCTGCAGCCAGCGCTGTTCCTGCACTTCGCGGTGAGCTTCTCGGACGCGGCGGGGGCCGAAGAGCATGCCGCGGCGAAGACGCGGAACCGGCTTGGACGGAGTCTGCTACCCGCGCTGCTGTATGTGCCGGGAGCCTACCTGGTGGGTCTGCAGGGGTGGGCGATCGAGCGCTGGTCTGCTACCGGAGTGTTGAGCCACCGGCTGGACCAGATCGGTGTGGGCTACATGGCGATCTACTACGTGGTGGCCGCAGTGGTGTTCCACTCGCGCTACTTGCGCGCCGGATCGCCTCTTGAGCGGCAGCAGTTGAAGTGGCTGACACGGGGAACGCTGCTGGCGGTGGGGCCGTTCACGCTGCTGTATGCGATTCCCTATCTGTTGGGCTTCACGGTGCCGACCCTGCTGTCGAAGTTTGTGCTGCTGTTTCTGGCACTGCTTCCGCTGACCTTCAGTTGGGCGATCGTTCGCTACCGGCTGATGGATGTGGACCTGATCTTCAAGCGCGGCGTGACCTACACGCTGGCCACGGCGGCGATTGTGGGACTCTACTTCGGCGTGATCGCGCTGAGCGGAGAGATTGTGCATACGCGTCTGCCGATCCTGGGTTCGGGCGGTCTGCTGGTGGCCATCATGGTGACGGGGCTGGTCTTCGATCCGCTGAAGCGGGCGATTCAGGCCAAGGTGGACCGCATTTTCGACCAGAAGAGCTTCGACTATCGCGAGACGCTGATCGAATTTGGCCGCAGCCTGAACTCGCAGACCGACTTGCGCGCACTGGTGGATTCGATTGTGGAGCGGCTGCCGGAGACGCTTCTGGTGACGCGCGTGGCGGTCTTTCTGGCGATGGAGGACGATTCGGACTCCGGCGGGGGTGGAGCGGACGGCGCAGGGAACGGCAAGGCGAGGCAAAACAGCCTGGCCCAAGAGAATGGCGCGGCGAAGCCAGGCAGCCACTTTGAACTGACCGCCTCGCACGGGCTAACCAATCTTGAAACAGAGGAGCTGCGCACGCTGGATGTGCGCTTTCTGGACTTCAACCGCAGGGACTCGGACGACCACATCTTCCTGGAGAACCCGCAACAGGTGCTTCGTCTTCCGGACGCGCAGCAGAAGAGCGCGGGGCTGCTGGACTTGAACTACTACCTGCCCTGCCGGGTGGCCAACCGCGAGGGCGGGGGCACGCGCACGGTGGCGATCCTGGGTCTGGGACGCACCGACGACGGTGATTTTCTATCCAGCGAGGACATGGAAGTTCTGGGGTCGCTGGCCGGGTACATCGGCATCGCGATCCAGAACGCGCAGCTGTATCGGCGGCTGGAGCAGAAGATCGGCGAGTTCGAGCGGCTGAAGGAGTTCCACGAGAACATTGTGGAGTCGATCCACGTTGGGGTCTTCGCGGTGGACCTGGAGGACCGGATCGAGAGCTGGAACGCACAGATGGAGGCAATGTACGCGCGCTCGCGGGGCGAGGCGTTGGGGCAGAGGCTGGCAGCGATCTTTCCGCCGGAGTTCATGGCCCACTTCGACAGCGTGCGCGGGGAGCAGGGGCCGCACACGTTCTACAAGATCCGGCTGCTGCTGCCGGCGGGCGAGACGCGGGTGGCGAACATTGCGATTGCCCCGCTGCTGACGCGCGACTTCGCGGTGGTGGGGCGGATTGTGCTGGTGGACGACATCACCGACCGGCTGGAGCTGGAGGCGCAACTGACGCAGGCCGAGAAGCTGTCGTCGATTGGGCTGCTGGCGGCGGGCGTGGCGCATGAGGTGAACACGCCGCTGGCGGTGATCAGCAGCTACACCCAGATGCTGGCCAAGCAGATGCGACCGATGATGGAGCAGGACAAGCGGCTTGCGCCAGTGCTGGATAAGATTACGCAGCAAACCTTCCGCGCGTCGGAGATTGTGAATGGGCTGCTGAATTTTTCGCGCACCGGAGGCAGTGAGTTCGGCTCGATCGACCTGAACCGGCTGCTGCTGGACACGCTGACGCTGGTCGACCACCAGTTCAAGACGGCGCAGATACGAGTGGAGACGGAGCTGGATCGAGAGCTGCCGCGCATCCAGGGCAACGAAGGCAAGCTGCAGCAGGTGGTGTTGAACCTGCTGCTGAACGCGCGCGACGCGATGCATGGTTCTGCCAACGGACGGATACGGATTGTCACCCAGCAGAGGCCGGGCCGCGTAACGGTGGTGGTGCAGGACTTCGGCGACGGGATCGAGCCGGAGCATCTGCATCGCATCTTCGACCCGTTCTTTACCACCAAGTCCAAACCAGGCAATGGGCAGCACAAGGGCACCGGGCTGGGCCTGGCGGTGAGCTACGGCATCATGCAGGAGCACGGCGGCAAGATGCAGGTGGAGAGCGAGCTGGGCGTGGGAACGACCTTCCGGCTGGAGTTTCCTTTGGCGGGCGCGAGCAGGATGGTTGCGGGTCCGGCGGCGGAGGTTGCGGAAGGGACGGATGAGACCGCTCGCGAGCCAAGGAGTACGGTGCCTGTATAGATCGATGTGTGGAGATAAGTCTGGGCCCGGGATTGGAATTGGATGTACGCGCAGAGGAAAGAGAGCCCATGTCTGAAGTGAGTGTTGCGATGAACGAGGAGGCGATTGAGCCACGTTTGGTGGGAGCCGATGCGCGAGTGGTTGGCCCGGCGCGCATCCTCATCGTGGACGACGAGCTGGCGATCCGCGAATCGCTCGACGCTCTGCTGAGCCTGGAGGGATTTCAGGTGACGGCGGCGGCGGACGGCCTGGCGGGCCTGGAGCAATTGGCGCAGAGTGAGTTCGACCTGCTGCTTCTGGATCTGGCCCTGCCGGGCGAGAGCGGAATCGATCTTCTGCCACGCATTCTGGAGATGCAGCCGCAATTGCCCGTTATCATGATTACGGCGTACGGCAAGGTCTCCAACGTGGTGGACGCCATTCGCGCGGGAGCGGAGAACTTCGTCCAGAAGCCGTGGGACAACGAGAAGCTGCTGGCGGACATTCGCGCCGCCATCGGGCGGCATCGCGCGGAAGAAGAGCTGGTACAACTGAAGCGCGCGCTGAAGCAGCGCTACAACTTCGAGAACATCGTGGGCAAGAGCGAGCCGATGCTGCGCCTGTTCGACCTGGTGGCGCAGGTGGCGCCCAGCCGCTCCACCGTGCTGGTGCAGGGCGAGAGCGGCACGGGCAAGGAGCTGATCGCCAAGGCGCTGCACGCCAATTCACCGCGCCGCAACAAGCCGTTTGTGCCAGTCAACACAGTATCTGTGCCGTCGGAGCTGTTGGAGTCGACTCTCTTCGGCCATGTGCGTGGCGCGTTCACCTCGGCGGTGGCGGCCAAGAAGGGCCTGTTCGAGGTGGCCAACGGGGGCACGCTCTTCTTGGACGAGATCGGCACCATGGGCATGGACATGCAAGCCAAGATCCTGCGCGTGCTGCAGGACCGGCGCTTCATGCATCTGGGCGGGACCGAGGAGATACAGGTGGACGTGCGCATCATCGCAGCCACCAACGTCGACCTGAAACTGGCGGTGCAGGAGGGGCGGTTCCGCGAAGACCTTTACTACCGGCTGAACGTGATCTGCCTAGAGCTGCCGCCGCTGCGCGCACGCAGGCAAGACATACCGCTGCTGGCCGCGCACTTCCTGAAGTTATATGCGGACGAGAACGAGGTGCCGGTGCCGGCGCTTGCGCCCGAGGCGATGCGCATCCTGATGGACTATGAGTGGCCCGGCAACGTGCGCGAACTGGAGAATGCGATGGAGCGCGGCGTTGTGCTGGCGACCACGCGAACCATCACCAGCGACTTGCTACCGGCATCGCTGACCGGAAACACCTATTCGGCGAGCCTGTTGGACCACCGGCCGGACGCCAGCCTCTTCGACCTGATGGAGGAGATCGAGCGGAGGATCATCGCGGACCGCCTGGAGCGCTGCCATTGGAACCAGACCGAGGCGGCGGAGTATTTCAGAATTCCGCTGAGTACGCTGAACCAGAAGATCAAGCGGCTGAGCGTGGAGATCAAGAAACGCGCGCGCGAGTAGCGCAGCCAGCGCCTGACCTCAGCGGCTGAAGAAGCAGTTCAAATGGGGTGACGACTGCATCCTTTACAATTGAATTGAGCCGGGATGGCGGAACTGGCAGACGCAGCGGACTCAAAATCCTCTTAGACGCAATCTAGTCGTCACCCAAGTGTAATAAAATACGTATAGTTGACTGACATTCAAGATCGGCGCTATCCTTACACAACTCTTCCACACTTTCACAATCTTGGGAGGAGTCAGGAAGTGCTTCTGCATGTCCGAACATCACACCATCCTCGGTGGCAAAGTTCACGTCTACAGGCGTCCGAACAGTTCTAGCTGGCAATGCGCAAGCTATCTAGCCGGAAAGAATCGGCGCACAACTACCAAAGAAGACAGTCTCTCGAAGGCAAAGGAGTTCGCAGAGGACTGGTACTTGCAGTTGCGCGGCAAGCTCCGCGACGGTGAGTTGAAAAGCGGCAAACTGTTCCGCGAAGCTGCGAAGTTATACCTGCGCGAGTTCGACATCATGACGCAGGGACAGCGCAGCCCGACCTATGCGCGCGGACAGCACGCGCGTACCAACGGTCATCTCGTCCCGTTCTTCGGCAGCATGGTCCTTCCTGAGATCACGGCTGGCAAGGTCAATGAATATCGCATCCATCGCCTTGAAGAAAGCAACGCTATGCGCGGCAAACCGCCAGCGCATAACACCACGCACCAGGAAATCGTCACGTTGCGCCAGATTTTCAAAACGGCTCTGCGGCACGGATGGATCGATCATCTACCGGACTTGTCAGCGCCATATCGGGCGTCGGCCAAGATTTCTCATCGAGCATGGTTCTCACCGGAAGAGTACAAGCAGCTTTACGAGGCAACGCGGAAACGTGCGCATCATCCCAAGCAGCCCCGTTTTCGTTGGGAGGCGGAACAACTTCACGATTATGTTCTGTTCTCCGCCAATACCGGACTTCGCCCCGACGAGGCGAGGCGTCTACAGTTCCGCGATGTCACCGTTATTGAGGACGAGGGTAGCGGCCAAACCATCCTTGTGATCGAAGTGCGGGGAAAGCGAGGCGTTGGCTATTGCAAGAGTACAGCGGGTGCCGTGCATCCGTTCGAGCGGCTGAAGGCGCGTCTGCGTCCAGATGGAGGGCCGGGAAGAGCAGGCAGCCGTACCGCATCAATCGCTAACGGCGAGTGGCATGAGCCAGGACTCACCGATCTTCTGTTTCCGAAATGGCCACGCGATTTATTCAATGCAATTCTTGAGGAAGAGAAGCTTCGCACTGACCGCGACGGTAGGCCGCGAACGGCGTATAGCCTGCGCCATACCTACATTTGCCTGCGCCTGCTTGAAGGTGCCGACATTTATCAGATCGCCAAAAACTGCCGGACAAGCGTGGAGATGATTGAGAAGTATTATGCGGCGCATTTGAAGACACAGCTCGATGCCTCTGCTATCAATATCATGAGGCCACGTCCCAAGAAAAAGACAGTTTCTAAGAAAGGCCCTGCCAGAGTGGAGACCGTCCGCTTGGCTGAGGAAGCCTAGATCAGCACTACTTGCATTATGACGGACAATCCGCAGACCGCAAGGCCGTGTGGGTTCAATTCCCTCCGCCCGAACCACAACCGCTTCCTCAGGGGGCCAGGATGGAACCATCCTGGCGTGTTTTTGGGGCCGGAACCGGCCCGCTTTGGCCCGGCACCGGGCCAGTACCGTAACCGGCTCATCGTTCATGCCGCCGCCAATGCGCAGAGAGCCGTGGACCTGATTCTCGACACTACGTTCGAGCAAGAAAGGGAGGCGAGCGGCATCACCGTAGCGATGAATATCGGTTCAGCGGTCTACCGCCATGCTCATCTCTGAGGAGTGGCTGGATGCCTTTATCCGGCTCTCAAATACTCCGAGGGTGTAACAATGCGCGTTCCCTTGTACGCGCCGAGAGTCAATAAATCCTTGTCCCCTGCAACCAGCAAATCCGCATTCGCAAGGGCGGCGCACTCCAGAAACATATCGTCGTTTGGATCACGGCATACCTTTACCGTGCCTCGAATCTTCACACGGATGCCGCGCGCCAGAATCGCTTGCAGCGCCGATGTAGCCCGGTTTTGTTCCCAAGAGAACTTCTCCGTCAGGACACGCACAATCTCTGCGTCAATCTCATCGCAGGTGGCAATCACGTCTTCGCTCATCGCTTTTTCGAGCGCCAGCGTCGGCGTGCCGCGACGTTTCGCAAACTGAAGTGCGGAAATCCAGACGTTGGTGTCGATGACGACGATCACCCGTTAGACCGTACCCGGCGACGGCGCGGCTTTTCAGCACGCACTTCTTTAATGAGCCGGGGCACATCAGTCTCGGTGTAGCCCTTCGGGTTGCGGCCTTCCGCATATTCGCCCACTTCATCCAGCGTCCTTCGCGCCTGCTGTGCAGAATAGGTGCGAAAGGCTTCGCGGAATAGCTCGCTCATAGTGCGGCTGTCCCTCTGAGCCAGCGCTTCGGCCTTTTGCGCCAGTTCGGGCGGCACGCTGATAGTGTAGATCTTCGATTTCCTTGCAGTAGCAGTAGCCATGATTGAATATTACATCGTAATGGATTCCATTACAACGAATGGGGCGCTGCCTACTCACTTTTCTCCAGCCGTCCTGCCCGTGAGCGGGCTGCGCCTTATAAGGGCCGGTCCAGCAAAATGTTCGTGTCCTCCAGGTAGCCCGCGTAATATACTGTGCGGGATCGATCTTGGGGCACCGGAGATCGAAAGGATCCCAGCGACAACAATGAAATAAGGCGCTTGCATACGAACATTCCTCTTATGTGAAGTCATCAATGATGGATTGCTATTGTAGCTTCCTTTGAACCCCCAATTCTTGCCTTTATGTCCGCGTCGGCTTTCTCCCACATACTTATTGCAGATGCCAAATGGCTTTGGGCATCAGCATCTCTTCCCAGCCTGCGATAGCAAATGCTCAAGTCATGCTCCGTAAGAGGAATCAGTGCAGCAGGGCCGTCAATGACTACTGATCCCCGCTCCCCAAGAACATCATTTAGCGAATCGACTGCCCCCTGCCAATCTCCCTGCTCCATTTCAGCCTGCGCTAAGAAGTAGGCCGTTTCAGGGCTTGAATCTATAAGATTAGAACTCGCTAGTTGCGTTACTGCTACCCCCATTTCATGTCTTTCAATCGCTTCTAGTCCGTCGATGAACTGCTCGGCGGCGGGATACGACTGGCCCAGGGCTGCTGCATCTTCGCTATGTCCTTTGAGGATCGCCCGCGCAGCCACAAAGTCATCCGCCATAGCGAAGGTTCTGGCAAGAGAGATCGCAAGTTCGCCTGAATGGGACAGCCGGGCGACATTCAGCAGATCATCCTTCCCCTCAGCCTTGTGTCCATACAGGATGTTTATCTTCGCCATCAGCAGAAAGTAAGCTGCTTTAGAATAGCCAGAACTTGCAGTTTCCCGTGCGCTCTTGAGCTGACTCTGCGCGTCGATCCGTTTTCCTTGGTAGGCATCTACAGTGGCAATCCCATCGTGTGATGCACTGATGTGAACAGCACTTGCAAGAGCATGGCCGGACTCTGCCAAGGCATTGAAGTGTTTTAGCGCACTTGCCACGTCGCCCTTTGCAAGCTCCGCATCCCCGACCGCTGCATCTAGCCAAGGGTACTTCGACCCCACTTGAATGAGTCTGGCGTATTCCTTGATTGCGAGATCGTAGTGCCCCTCATAGGTAAGCGTTTCGATTCGTTGAAAACCGCAAAACGGATTTCGGCTGTCCACTCTGAGGCACTTCTGTAGCGCGTGATCCGCCTTTTCGAGGTTGCCGTTAGCCGTAGCGACTTCCGCAATGTGAAACAGTGCATCAGTATCGTTCGGATCAAACCCTAATGCCATATCGAATTTGCTTAGAGCACCGTCTGCGTTGCCCGCGAGAAGCATTGTCAGACCCTCCGCCATCAATTGCGTCTCCTTGGCCTTCGCAGTGTCATTCGAGGGATTTTCCGATTTTCCCATTCGGCTTAAGTAGGGGGTGGCTTCGTCATCATTGTCGGCTTCATAAGCCAGCCACGCGGCTCGCAGAAGAGCCTCATTGGAACTGGGATTGACCTTCAGAGCCTCTTTCAAGTTCGCCAACGCGAGGTTGTCGTCGCCTGCGGCTTCAAGTTGGATGGCATTCCGCAACAGGGTTTCGTATACGGACGTCCGAGACGAATGCCAAAACCAAAGGCCAACGCCGACGACAAGTAAAGACAGCGCAACGATCCCGAGGGTGAAAGGCTGGCGCCCAGATAGGTTCTTTGGGGGAGCAACTGGCAGCGTAGCGGCCTGTGGAGGCTCCCCTCCAGGACGCGCTCCGGCGACTTCCAAACTGACCGGAGCTATGAATCGGTAACCCTTCTTGGGGATGGTCTCGACGTACCGGTGCTCAGAATCTTCTCGAAGCGCTTTGCGGATCATCGAGATTGTGGTGGTGACGTTCGATTCCGTGATGCTTACGTCCTGCCAGACTTCATCCAAGATTTCGTCCTTGGTCACGAGTTGTCCGCTCCTGCTGACGAGCAGCACAAGGAGATCGAAAGCCTTGGCGGTCAGTTCGATACGGGCGTTACCGTCGCCAGAAATTCGTCTCTCTGCCGGTTCCAGCGTATATGGCCCGAACCTGTATTCCATGTTGCCGCCCTGTCCCATGTCTTTGTCCAGCAACTATTTATGAATTCTTTGAGATCTATTTTAGGACTCTTCCGCCCGGTCTGCTTAGTGTCGCAATCAGGCAGACCCTGCCGAGGAGGAAAGATGAAAAGCGAATTAACCATTGGCATCAATATAGGGCGTCGGGAAAGAGCACACCAGTCGCCGACTCGGCTTTTGGCCTGCCTTGGCATCATAGTCATTGCTTTGACTTGCGGCCACACCGCCGTCGCTCAGCAAAACAATCAGTCTGCCACCGATTACCAGCACCGGCAGAACGTGTCTGCCTGTGAATCTGGTTGGGGACGCTGCAATGAAAGCCTGCTGACACCTGCTGAAACGGCTCAGTTGGCCGTGGTTCGCCATCGGCAGAACGTGTCCGCCTGTGAATCTGGTTGGGGACGCTGCGATGAAAGCCTGCTGACTCCTGCTGAGACTGCTCAATTGGCAGTAGTTCGCCATCGGCAGAATGTGTCTGCCTGTGAATCTGGTTGGGGACGCTGCGATGAAAGCCTGCTGACTCCTGCTGAGACTGCTCAATTGGCAGTGGTTCGCCATCGGCAGAATGTGTCTGCCTGTGAATCTGGTTGGGGACGCTGCGATGAAAGCCTGCTGACACCTGCTGAAACGGCTCAGTTGGCAATGGTTCGTCATCGGCAGAACGTGTCCGCCTGTGAATCTGGTTGGGGACGCTGCGATGAAAGCCTGCTGACACCTGCTGAGAACACTCAGTTGGCCGTGGTTCATCATCGGCAGACAGTGCTGAGTACCCCGGTGACCGCTCCGGTCGCTGAGAACGGCTCTTACTATGGAGAGCTGAATGCGAATGGGGTTCCGAAGACCGTCAGCGTACAAGGCTATACGAGGAGCGATGGAACCTATGTACGGGGCTACTATCGAAGCGCGCCAGGGACCAACCCGATCAAGTGAGCTTCAGAACCTAAAGGGAGACACTATCCATGTCTACGAGAGAGCAGTACAGAGGAATGTCCATTCGGTCGATCGCTCATCCACTGAAGGATGGATCGGGATGGATCTCTGAGATTCTTGTCGCCGAAGAAATCGGAAGCGATACATTGGAAAGTCGCTTTGTGCTCAAACCGAAGTTTGCCACCGAAGACGTTGCCTACAACTCCGCATTCGCGACTGGTCGGCGGATCGTCGATGATAAGATTCGTGGGTTGGACATCAGGGCCGTCATCGAAGAGCAAACTCGACTTCCATCGACGCACCGGAACTCGTTCGGGAGCCGTTCTGATGATGTCGCGATGGGAGAGCAGTCCCGGGGAATCTCGAGGCGTCGAACGTTCGCGCAGCGATACAGAGTTTTCCGGGCGGGGCGTAAATTGGGAATATCTCTATGACTACCGCGTGTTCAACAAACCGACTACACCGCGCACTAGTTTCATTCGCAATGCTCTCAACCTTGTGCATTTGCTCCTGCCATTCGCAGCAGCCGAAGAACCCGAGTCTCGGACAACTGCTTGCTAAGGCGCAAAAGGGAGACTCAGAAGCTGAATATCAGTTAGGCCTGCTCTATGAACGCGGTTCACCTGAGGCTGCAAAGGACTCAGCCAAAGCAATCCAGTGGTTCCGAGTCTTGGCTGATAAAGGTGACCGGCGGGGCGACAACGCACTTGGCGTCGCGTACCTGCACGGCTATGGGGTCACAGAAGACGACACCACGGGCTTCGAATGGTTCTACAAGGCTGCTGTGAAGGGCTATCCCGCTGCACAGTTCAATTTGGCAGGAATCTATTATCGGGGCCGTGGCACACCAAAGAACGGGAAAGAAGCCTTTAATTGGTTTGTGGAGGCGGCAAGGAACGGTGAACCCTCAGCTCAAGAAATGCTATGTGTTCAGTATCAAAGTAGTTTCCTCGTCGATGCTGATCCGACTATTGCGTACGCATGGTGTCTAATCGCCCAGACGGGTGGGCAAACGCACCCAGAAGTTCTGAATACGTACCTCACCAAGGCGCTAGCAAAGCTGTCCTCGCCCCAGCTACAAGAAGCAAGAATGCTTGCCTCCTCATGGATTGCGAATCACAAGGCGGGTGGAGCTATGCCTCTACACTCCAGATCGTTTCTGTCCGGTGTCCCTGCTGATATGACAGAGCCTACCGTGAGGCCGGCTAATTCGGCATTGCTGACGCGGAAGAGATCCTACACGCGCGTAAATGGATGCGAATCGGGGCATTGGGTGGATTCGGTCCTGAGCGACGGCGAGATCGTCAAGCTCGAAGACGGCAGCATCTGGCAGATTGATCCTGTCGATACCGTCGATTCAAGCTTATGGCTTGAAACAGATGACGTGACAGTGTGTGAAGGGAAGCTGGTAAACACAGACGATCACTCCAGCGTCGGCGCGAATCGGCTCAAATAGAAGCTGCCGAGGCCGTAAAGCATAGGATCGTTTGTTTGGACACGCGGTTTTCCTCCCACCAAGAGATCGACTGATTGAAGCCGTGATTACTTTGAATGGAACGAATGGATGAGCGAAAGTAGTCCCATAATCATGCCAAGCAGACCCACGAGCAGGCCCCCCATAGGAGTCACAATGTCCTGGAGTACAAATGCTGCCATGCCCCACTGTTCCTTGCGCTCGGTGCGTATGGCTTGGAGCAATTGCGCTTGCGCTTTCAGTGTTAGATGAGTTGTTCCCGGGATTCGACCAGGCTCCCAAGATTCGCTGTCACTCAATGCCGGTATTGGAATGCCAAGACCCTCGGCCCGATCTGATATGAGTATTGATCGCAGGCCCTGAATCTGATCGCGCCTTTCATCTCGATCACTAATTGCCTCGCAGATTCGGAGCTGCTGCTCTTCACCCTTTGCCTTGGCAACATACGCGGAATAGCTTTTGTTTGACTTTCTTCGATTCCGTTCTAACCACCACAGCTCGAACTCTCTTCTCATATGGGCAATGTCCTATCTACTCAACAATTATGCAATCTGAATCTCGCCAGCAGGTATGATATTTTGTTCCCGATCTTCGCACGGTGTGGGGTTTAGGATGCGTCCGGTATGTTTGTTCCGGCTTGTAAATTATCGCCTTGTACGAGCGCGGTGCTGCGCACCGGATGAATTATGACACGCCACCCCAGAATGGGTGCTGCGCAGTAACCTTGTGTTACTGTGCGGGAACCTTCTGAAAACAAGCGACTAATAGCAAAATTTTATTAAACGGGTTATGCTGGATACGAGCGCAAGTTGCTGTAGGGGAACCCACTGAGTCTCAACCCTTTAGCCCGCCTCCGGCCCCCCTGCTGTCTTCCCAGCGACGCACAGGCAGGCTGCGCCCTCACCCTCTTCCCCAGCTCAGGCGGTGCTCTCTGAAGCCGCCGCTCCGCACAAAATCAGTCGGCACAAAGGTCAGCGAGCCGGAGTTCGCGGCGCTGGAGACGCGCGCCCGCGCGAGCGGGTTGACGCTCTCGGAGTGGGTGCGGGATGTGCTGCTGGCATCCTCGCCGGAGGCCGGAGCGGAGGCGGCGGATCAGGTGTTGCTGGGGGAACTGCTGGCCCTGCGCACGATCCTGATCAATCTCCTGTTCTCCATCGGCAAGGGCGAGCCGACGACGCCGGAGCAGATGCATGCGCTGATCGAGCGGGCGGACAAGGACAAGATGCGGCGAGCGCTGGAGAGGCTGGGCGAGTCCCGGCTGACAGTTCCATCGGGAGCAGGGACAACGGAGGAGATGGAACGGTGAGTGAATGGGGACGGAAAGAGTACACGGGCTGGCCGAGCCGTGCTCCGGTGTGGACGTGTGCAGCGGTCTTCGTGTGGTTGTTGATCTTCTCCGGCGGCATGGTCTACCGATACACGCAGCAGTGGTCGTTCGCGGAGCGGGAGTACCTGGGAAACTACATGAAGGCTTCGACGTTGGGGTGGCTGTGGGACGAGAGTTACTACCAGCTTCTGACTTGTGTCGATAAGAAAGGCGAAAACCACGTTGTCATCGGGAACGAGATCGAGTCCGGCAAGATGGCCGATGGAGAGACTGGTTACCGGGTGACGGAGGAGGGCGCGCAAGCTGGAGCGGTGCGAGTGGAGATCGAGCACAGGAAGTTCCCGAACGCGTGGATGCGGGAGACGCTGGGGCACGAGGTCTATCAAGATCAAACGGTGTGGGATTACGTGAAGTATCCGGTGTATGGGTCGCTGTGCTTCCTGCCCATGCTGCTGTTCTTCGCGGTGCCCATGGACCGGAAGCGCGAGCTTGAGTTCCAGCATGGGCGGCGGTTGCGCGGGCCGGAGCTGTTGACGACGGTGGAGTTCAACGCGAAGCTGGGGCGGCGGCGGCGGTTGAGGCGCGAGCCTGCGGACGGCCTTGGGTTCATCAACGAAAACCGGAGCTGGGCGGACGGGACGTTCCGCAACCGGATGAGCTGCTGTGTACGCATCCCGCGCGAGCGGGAGTCGATGCACGTGCTGGTCATGGGCGATACCGGCCAAGGCAAGAGCGCGATCGTTCGGCGGGCGTTGTGTCAGATCGAGGAGCGGGGCGAGACGGCGATCGTGTATGACCCGGCGATGGAGTACCTGCCGCAGTTTTACGAACCGGAGCGGGGCGACGTGATCCTGAATCCGTTGGATGAGCGGTGCCCGTTCTGGACACCGGGCGACGAGGTTCCGCACGAGGCGGAGGCGCTTACGTTGGCGGCGAGCCTGTTCCCGGAGCAGGGCCGGGAGAACCGCTTCTTCGTGGAAGCGCCGAGAAAAATCTTCGCGCACTTGCTCAATCTGAAACCGACGCCGGCACAGCTTATGGGGTGGCTGTCAAACCCGGAGGAGATCGACCGCAGGGTGAAAGGGACGGAGATGGCGGCGATGATCGACCCACACGGCGGGCCGCAGCGGTCGGGTGTTCTGGGGTCGTTGAACATGGTGGCGGATGCGTTCAAGCTGTTGCCGAAGGAGCCGGAGACGACACGGCGGTGGAGCACGACGGCGTGGGCGAAGGAGCGCAAGGGATGGATTTTTATCACGTCGAAGCCGACAGTGCGGGAGCGGCTTCGCCCGCTGATCAGCCTGTGGCTGGACCTGCTTGTGCTGCGCATGATGGACGAGGGATCGGCTGCCCAGCGGAAGACGTGGTTCGTACTGGACGAGCTGGGGAGCTTGCAGCGGTTGCCGCAGCTCACGACGGCGATCACAGAGAGCCGCAAATCGAACTGTCCGATGATCCTTGGGTTCCAGGGCAAAGCGCAGATCGAAACGCTGTACGGAACCATCTCCGAGGCGCTGCTCTCGCAGCCTGCGACGAAGATCTACCTGAAGACGAGCGAGCCGAATGCGGCGGAGTGGATCTCGAAGGCCATCGGGGAGGTCGAGATCGAGCGCTGCCGGGAGACGCGCACGCATGGCCAGTCCCCGCAGGGGCGCAACTCGGAGAGCCAGCAGCGGGACATCTCGCGCGAGCCGCTGGTCATGGCGTCGCAGATCCTCGGGCTCGATCCGTTGGACGGCTACCTGAAACATGGCAACTACGTCGTCGAGTTGCGCGTTCCTTACTTGGAGCTTCCCCTGCAGCATGAGAAGTTCGTCGCGCGGAAGCCGAGGGCGGATGGACCTGCGGACATGCCGCCGCCGGTCGTGCTGCCCGGTCCATCGGAGCAGCCGATGGAACTTAAGCCGCCTTCTCCAAGCCAGGGGCAGGCGCACTTCTTCGAGTAAAGCAGCTAAGGAAAAGGACAGAGAGTGATAAAGACAAAGAGAGTACCATCGAAAGAGCCTAAAGCCCTAACGGACTTCGATGACATCGTGAGTTCGGAGGGGTTTTCCGTAGTGTATCCACTGGCAGCAGGGACGGCACTGTTAGTAAAAATGAAGATGTTCATCCAAAGCTTGAGGCTAGCCCTCGGAGCGTCGGACATGCAGCAGTGGATGTTCGAGGGGCTGTTGAAGGAGGTACAGGAGATCGCTAAGGATGGCTATCGAACCTTGTATGCTGTCTACCTCACTGAGGAGCAGACGCGCGGCTGCCTGATAGCCTTTTATCCGGTTCATCTTCAGCATGAAGGGCATATCCAGGTCCCGCTGCACTTCGAGGACCTGATGAGCTTGGGGCATCGTCCAGCAGTAGGAAAACACTGATGGTCACGATGTCGAAGCCGATCAGCGCGGGTCAGGCGCAGGCGTACCACAAAGAGGAGTTCTCAAACGCCAAGGAGAACTACTACACCGAAGGCGAACGGGTGCGCGGCGAGTGGCAGGGCAAGCTGGCGGAGCGATATGGGCTTCATGGGGAGGTGCGCGAGGAGCAGTTCGCGCGCCTCTCCGAGGGCCAGCATCCGGAGACGGGCGAGCAGTTGGTCCGGCATCAGACGGCGCGGGAGTATGTTAACGAGCGCGGCGACACGGTGCGTTCGATGGAGCACCGGGCGGGCTGGGATGCGACGTTCAGCGCGCCGAAGTCAGTCTCTCTGACGGCGCTGGTCGGCGGCGACGACCGGGTGAAAGAGGCGCATCGGGAGAGCGTGAAGGTTGCGCTCGACGAGATGGAGAAGTATGCGCAGGCGCGGGTCGGCGGCAACACACCGGCAGAGACGACGGGCGCATGGGTGGCGGCAAGGTTCGAGCACGACAGCAGCCGTCCGGTGGACGGCTACTCCGCGCCGCAGTTGCACACGCACACGGTAATCTTCAATATCGCCGAGACCGCCGACGGGAACACGCGGGCGTTGCAGCCGCAGGAACTTTACAAGACGCAGCAGTATGCAACGGCGGTATACCGCTCGGAGCTGGCGGCGCGGTTGCAACAGCTTGGTTATCAGGTCGAGCGCGGCGAGTACGGACAGCCGGAGATCAAAGGCTACACGCGCGAGTACCTTGAAGCGTCGAGTCCACGGCGGCAGCAGATCACCGAGCAGATGGAGGCGGAGGGCCGCACGGGAGCGGAGGCGGCGCAGATCGCGGCGCACAAGACGCGCGGCGCGAAGCTGGACTTGAATCCGGCAGAAGTGCAGGCACAGCATCAGGAACTAGCTCGAAAGCATGGGCATCAGCCGCAGCATGTGATCGAAGAAGCGCAAGGGCGTCCGGGTGTCGAGCTTGAGCCGGAGCAGGCGCAGCGTGTGGCCCGGAGTTCGGTGACCCATGCCCGCGAGCGCGGCACGGAACGCACGGCGGTCGTCGAGGAGCGGGCGTTGCTGCGGGATGCGTTGAAGCACGGCATGGGCGAGACGCGCTTGCCAGAGGTCCGGGCCGAGTTCGAGCGGCGGGTCGCTTCGCAGGAACTGATCGAGGTAGAGCGGAAGGCAGGCCTGGCGTGCCGCGCGTTCACGACCAGCGAGATGCAGGGTTACGAGCGCGAGATCATCGAGCGGATGAAGATGGGCCAGGGCAATCGCGAAGTGTTGGCCGACGGTCAGGCACGGCAGCAGACGATGGAGCGGCATCCGCATCTGAGCGTAAGCCAGCGGAACGCGGTCGAAGAGGTGCTGACCAGCCGCGACCGGATGATGGCCCTTGAGGGCGTGGCCGGAGGCGGGAAAACTACTTCTTTAGCCGCCGTCCGTGAAGCCGCCGTGAGTACGGGCTATGAGGTCGAAGGGCTTGCGCCGACATCGCGGGCGGCGCAGAAGCTCGCCGAAGCGGGCATGGGAACCGAGACATTGCAACGGCATCTGACGCGCGGCGACCGCGCGGACGACGGGCAGAAGCGGCTCTATGTGGTCGATGAATCGAGCATGGCCAGCACGCGGCAGATGCACACGTTCATCGAGCGACTAAAAGAAAATGATCGTGTTCTGTTCGTCGGCGACGTACGGCAGCATGAGGCGGTGGAGGCGGGTAGGCCCTATGCACAGTTGCAGGAGGCGGGACTGCGCACGGCGCGGCTTGACGAGATCATCCGGCAGAAAGACCCTGCGTTGAAGGAGGTCGTGGAGCAGCTTGCGCGCGGCGACGTGCGGGAGGCAATCTCGAATCTCAACGGCCAAGGCCGGGTGCATGAGATCGGCGACCGCAAGGAGCGCATCGCGGAGATCGCCCGCGAGTATGTGCGGCAGCCAGAGAACACGCTGGTCGTCTCGCCCGACAATGAATCGCGGCGCGAGATCAACAGCCAAATCCATCGCGCGATGCAGGGCGCGGGCCAGGTCAAAGAGGAGGAGCACGCAGTGCGCGTGCTGAATGCACGGCAAGACCTGACGGGCGCGGACCGGCGGCACGCGCGGAGCTACGCGCCGGACGATGTAATCCGCTACTCGAAAGGGTCGAAGACGTTGGGGCTGGAGACGGGCGAGTATGCGAAGGTGGTCCGCACCAATGAAAAAGAGAATACGGTGACGGTCGAGCGCACAAGCGGCCAGGAACTGAGCTACGACCCGCGCCGGTTGCAGGGCGTGACCGTCTATCGGGAGGCGGAGCGCACGTTCGCCGAGGGCGACCGGGTGCAGATGACCGCTCCATATCACGAGCAAAAGCTGGCAAACCGGGAGCTGGGAACGGTCGAGAAGATCGACGACAGAGGCAATCTCACGCTGCGCATGGACTCAGAGCGCGAGGTCACGTTCAACGCCAAGCAGCATCCGCATCTCGACTACGGTTATGCGGTGACGAGTCACAGCAGCCAAGGGCAGACCGCCGACCGGGTGCTCGTTCATGTGGACTCGGAGCAGGCACACAGTCAACTTCTCAATAGCCGTATGGCGTATGTCTCCGTCTCACGCGCTCAGTTCGATGTGCAGATGTATACGAACGACGCGAAGACACTCGGGCAAGAACTGAGCCGGGATGTGACCAAGGCGACAGCCATCTCGCAGCAGGAGTTAGGCGAAAAGAGCAAGCCTCAGTCTCTGGGCGTAGAGCTAACGCAAGGATTGAGCATTGGATAAAGGCGATGCTCAGCGACCCGCTGCGATACAATCTTCATTATGGCCGAGTGGTGAAATTGGCAGCCACAGCAGACTCAAAATCTGCCGAGGGCAACCTCATGTCGGTTCGACTCCGACCTCGGCCACCATCTACCGCCCCCCTCAAGTTCAATGCAAAGATCAGCCAGGATGGATCGATCCGGCTGAAGCCGAGTCTTGTAAAAAGCGGGTCGAAATTTACACATTTTCTTACACAGTTTCTGGCGTTATATGATTATCTTACTGATATAAAGTAAGTTACTGGCAGACGCAGCGGACTCAAAATCCGCCGATCGCAAGGTCATGGGGGTTCGACCCCCCCTCCCGGCACTCTTTAAGTTGTTTATTGTCAATAATATATGGTATTTCTGCCCCTCTTGTAACTAAGACGTACTTGAGTTGACAAGGCTATTGACGGTACTTGTTAGTTTCCCGGATTACGCGTCAGTTTGTTTGATTCCGCTGACCGCAACATGTGAGAAGGCCTGTTAGCGGTAACTGACGCCCAGCTTTGGATCGGTCTCCGAATCTTCGACGGTCCTTTGGAGTCCGCTTCATCGGCGATACGAACCTTGGATTGGTTAGTGGTGGCGGGAGACGAGGAATAACAACGCAAACAACAGCAATGGCAGAATCACTGCTACAGCGAAGAGCAGCCCTCGACCTGATTGGGCGGGCTTGCTCTTCTCCAGCCGGGTTGACCCAGACCGGGTGGGGATTCCGACTTGTTCCGGGTGTCGCAGATCATGCGCAAACTCACGGGCGCTGGCATACCGGTTCTTTGGATCGCGCTCAAGGGCACGGTAGATAATCTCCTGCATCTGGGGTGTTATCGCAGGGTCGAGCCTGGTTGGGGGGATTGGATCGTTCTGCAACCTGTCGTTCATGACTTCGAATGGATTGGTGCCGGGGAAGGGCACTGTGCCGGTCAGCATCTCGTACAGTATGGCCCCCATCGAATAGATATCGCTCCGAGCATCTCCGTGTTTGCCTTGCACCTGCTCAGGCGAGATGTAGTCGGGGGTACCCAGGCTGGCTGAAAGATTGGCGAAGGTGAGCCGCCGCGCCCCGACAAGGGCCGCGAAGCCAAAGTCGAACAGCTTGATATTGTCGTCTGAGTCGACCATGATGGCTTCCGGCTTCAAGTCGCGCAGCACCACGCCATGGCCATGAATGTATTCGAGCGCATCGCAGATGCGGATCGCCAATCTGGCGGCTCGGTCCGCCGGAAGCTTTTTCTCCTCGTTCAATATCTGCCGCAGGAGCTTCCCCTCAAGCCACTCCATCACGATATAAACCTGGCTGCGATGCGGGTTGGGGAAGATCTTCATGACTCCCGGATGATCGAGTTTAGTTTCAATCTCCTCTTCGCGATAGAAACGGTCATGCAAAACCGGGTCGCCCTCGATTTCGAGATGAGGAATCTTGATGGCAACCAGCTTTTGAGTGCGGGTATCGATGGCCCGAAAGACGTCGGCCCTTACGCTGGTCGAAACGATGCTCTGCAGTTGATAGTGATCGAGCTGGTCACCGGGATGTAGTCTTACGTTGGAAGCTGTCATTGAGGAATCCATGTGGAGATTACGCAGACGAGGATGGCAAAATGGCCGCTGCTATGGCGCGATAGTATACGTCGTTAAGTTACTCCGAAACTGCTACTGCCTGAGCTTGGGCTTACATACCGCATAGGCCTGCCGGGACCGTCGAGATCATGGACGCCGTCCAGAGTTAGTTCTGCGCTGGAGTGGCCCTCAACCGGGTCGTGTCTGCCACCGGACATATCCTCGTCGTCCTCGGCACATTTCAGTTGAAAGGCCCCCCGCAAAGCAAGCGGCGTAAGCAGGGTTGTCAGCAGTACGACCGTCACCATTACGGCAACCTCCGGCTGCCGAAAGATACCGGTCGCCGCTCCCATCGCGGTGACGATCAGGCCGACTTCGCCGCGAGACACCATCCCGCAACCTACGCGGAAGCTACGAACGGTACCCATTCCTCGCGCGTATGCTGCGGTGCCGCAGCCGATTAGCTTGCTTATGACGGCGATGAGGAATGTCACGGCCAGAAGCGACCAATGACCCCCGAGCGAGCGAAAATTACTTGCGAGTCCGATCGACACGAAGAATAGTGGAATAAATAGTCCATGACCAAGCGCATAGAACGTCCTCTCGATGTCGGCCTTGTAGTTTGATCCCGCAAATACATATCCCAACAGATACGCTCCCGTAATGCCAGCGACGCTTCCGAGCCATTCGGCGAAGACAGCGTAGAGTAACACCAGCCCCAGGACACAGCTGCTGACTGCTTCATTGGCTGTGAGTTTGCGCATTTGGAGGATCAGAGGATCAAGCCAGCGCTTGGCTGCTCCGTAGGCGCTGAAGAAGAATAGCGCCACACAGACTGAAATCAGCAGCATCTGGACAAGGAGTGAGTGCGCAGCCGCCCATGGCATGTGTTGTTGTATCCAGAAGGATGTTGTATTCGCCACGCCAAAGGATTGGGCGCTGCTTGTACTCGACGATGCCGCGAGGAACGCCAACACGAACAGGCCCATCACGTCGTCGATCACCGCGGCGCCGAGGATGACCGAGGCTTCAGGGGAGGACATTTTTCCGGCGTCCATCAGTGTACGAGCAGAAATGGACACGCTTGTCGCCGTCAGCGCCCCACCCAGGAAAAGTGCGCTATTCCATGGTAGCCCGAGCATATGAGCGGCGCCGGCTCCAAGAAAGAATGGCCAGATAACGCCTGATAAGGCGACAAGAAATGCGGTAACTCCAGCCTCGCGCATGCGGTCGATGTCCGTTTCCAGGCCAGCGATAAACATCAGCACCAGGCCGCCCATCTGCGCCAGCAACAGGAAGGCGTCAGTTGCCTGGCCGCCGCTAAAGAGACTCCTGTGGAGTAGATTGAATGCTCCAGGGCCAGCGATCACGCCGACCAGCAGCTCACCAAGGATCGCAGGGATTCCGAATCGCGTGCATACCGAGGCGATGATCTTCCCCGCAGGCAGCAGAATTGCTATAAGAAGAGCCAGTTGGAGGGTGGGAGGCATGCTGTCAATGGCTCACGCTCGTCATTTCGCGGGTGGGGCTCTCGGTACGCCCCTTTCTGAAGAGACCTGTAATGCGAGAAAGTATGCCGTTGTATCCTCCTCGCTCAATCCCCTCCCGCAGCATGGTGCGAAGTGTGGCTGCTTGCCGGCGGGCGAGCTCCGACTGCACCGGATTTGCCGCCAACATCGCCGCTTTACGCGTCTCGTCGGATGCCTGGTCGCAAATGCGCAGACGCATCAGCAGCTCGCCATACTTCAAATGAACCAGAAAATTGTCGGGATCAATTATGACGGCGTCTCGCAGCACTTCCATGGCATCCTGTACCTGAAAGTCGACGCACAGCGCCATTCCGAGAAGGATATGCAGTTCAACGGTAGTTGGCGATGCAGCCACAGCTGCTCTTAGGTCATGGATCAATTCGGTGCGCTCATCCTGCTCAAGAACATAAGGATCGCGGAACATCCGCACTAATTGTTGCTGAGCTCTCTGGGGAACGGTGCTGGACAAGGCAATCTGCGAAGACTGAGGCGTCAGAAATACCTCATCATCCTCATGATATTCCTGGATGGAAAGTAGCTTGGCCACTGTTTAGCTCCATTCTTAGACGTTTTGTGCATACCATAAAATTGGAGTAAATGAATTCAGAGAGGAAAAATATCCAGCAAGACGTGGGCGAACACGTCTTGCTGGAAAAGGAGAGTCACATCCAGAGACTCTATGCAACAGCCATCCGCTCAGCAGCGAGCAGGACTTCCGGCTCTGGTTTGAATACGAACTCTGGATAGCCAAGCTGCCCCATCTCCGGGATGTCGAGTCCAGCAACTTCTGTTGCAATGGAGACGCGTTGGCCAACCAGAATATCGAGAATCCAATTGATGACGAATGTAATGCTGAAGACGATCGCGACCAGGGTGGTAATGCCCACCAGTTGAGCAACCAACTGGCTGGCGTCGCCATAGAAGAGACCGGTCACCGAGCCGGTGACGCCGTTCCACGAGCCTCCATAATTGCTGGTGCCATCGGCGAAGAGCCCCACCGAGAGAACGCCCCAAAGGCCGCAGGTGCCGTGGACTGAAATAGCTCCCACCGGATCGTCAACCTTCATATAGTTCTCGATGAATGCAACACTGAGGCAGACGAGAACGCCGGCTATAAAGCCGATGATCGCGGATCCGGTCGGACTGACGAATCCACTCGGCGCAGTAATGGCAACCAGGCCAGCCAGCAAGCCATTCCCGCTCATGGAGGCGTCGGGTTTGCCTTTGAGTGCCCACATATAGAGGACAGCGCCAAAGGTCGCGGTGCATCCGGCCAGCATCGTATTGACCGCGATCGTTCCGATGCGTAAACAGCCGGCTGCAGAAGCTCCCAGTGTGCTGCCTGGGTTGAATCCAAACCAGCCGAAGGCCAGGATGAAACAGCCGATCATGACGGCCGAAATGTCATGACCAATGATTGGGTTGCTTGATCCGTCGCGGTTGAACTTACCGATGCGTGGTCCAAGAATCAGTGAGCAGGCAAGTGCGGACAAGCCGCCCACCGCATGTACCACGCCGGATCCGGCAAAGTCGCAATACCCTTTGCCCAGGCCGACGTTGCTTCCAAGTTGCGCCAGCCAACCGCCGCCCCACGCCCAGTTTCCGAATAGCGGGTAGGTGATCGCTCCCATAAAGATGGAGGATATGAAGAAGGCGACAAACTTCCAGCGCTCGGCACAGGCTCCAGTGACGATGGTGAGCGCGGTGTCCATGAAGACCATCTCGAAGAGGAAGATGACCATGACGCCGACGTCATAGGGGTGGCCGGCAAGGAACATTCCGTTCTGCCCGAACAGCCCCCAAGTCTTCCCGAACAGTGACAGCGGATGTTCCGTCATCAAGGACTGTAAACCGCCGAGATTGCCGTTGCCGGCCGCTCCTCCCATTTGTATGGTGAACCCTATCAACCAGTAGGCGAAAAGGCCGCAGGCGTACACCATGAAGTTCATCATGTAGGTGTGGTTTGCATTCTTGACTCGACAAAGACCGGCTTCGACCAGCGCGAAGCCGGCTTGCATGAACATGACCAGGAAGCCTGTAATCAGGGTCCATACAAAGTTGACAGCGATTTTGTTTTGGCCGACCTGATTTGCAACATCGAGCAGAGTCAGTCCCGCTTTGGAATCGGATACTGGGACATCATTGATCGTTCCGGTGATGGACCCGCCCGGATCTCCCTTTTGCAGGTCGGCGACGGCGGGCGCCTTGGCAACCCCTTGCTGCAATTCGGTGGTAGCGGCCGAAGGTGCGGCATAGGCAACAGCGCCCAGCGAAAGAGTCATAGACAAGGCGCACATACTAAGAATAAGTCTGCATAGTTTCATATGATTGGCTCCACGGTAGCGTTCGTCATCGTTGAGTCAGAGAAGTCCCAAGATCTGTCAGGCCTTCCAAATGGCATTCTTGTTGCAAGCGGTCGGCAGAATAATAACGATACTGGCCAGAGAGATTGCCAGGCCCACGATCGCGGCTACCATGCGCCCGCCAACACTTGGAGTGAGGTGAATTCCAAGAAGGACGACAAGCCAGCCCACGATATTCACAACCAGACCTATCAGTTTCTGCAACGCCGGTTGTGATTTGAGCGCGATCTTGCCTTCGAGTGATTTGATCGAGTAGAACTTCCAGAACGCCAGAGCGAGCAACACCACGCCGACGACCAAGGCCACTTTACCCGTCCCGCTGGAAAAATAAGCAATCCCCGCGCAAGCTGACGTAATCCCTACCAGGAATATCGTAAGTTGTTGTCCCTGAGTTTTATTCGCTGCCATATATTACCGCCTCCTTGACACAAGTTAGGTGAAGTACTACTTATGCAGCGACTTAATACAAGTACTAAGACGCCTTCGACAACAGAACCCCATCCGATAAAGAGAATCGAAAGCCGCTGAGTTGTGCCCGCATCGCGACGGACTGTATCCGGGCAGGAACTTCATCTTCTCTAAGTACCGTGCCGGTCATAACTAACTCCGGCTCTCCACTTGCTGTGTGACGATATACTCTGAGCTCCGCGCTGTGAACTTCATCGAAGGCGGCAAACAGCATCTCACGTACCTGCAATGCATCTCGCAGCGCCTGAAGCGATATATTGGTGTCGCGTAGACCCGATGGCAAATCTTTATCCCATGCATCCGGAGGCCTCATAACCCAGTCGCACTCCGCCTCCATCTTGTTTACCTCCAGGCGCAGCAGCTTGAGCGGAGAACGAGACAACTCGCCGAAGCGCAAACGGGTTCGGATTCTTCGTACAAACTCGGCTGCTTCCCAGATTGGTTTCATCCTTATGACCTCACTCGCGTAAGCGTCTTATGCTGTGCATGCCTCCCCTCGGGAATTGCAAGAAAAAGGGCAAGAAGTATAGCAAACGTAATCTCGACAAACATGGGAATTGCCCATTGCAAGCGGGCTAAAATAAGCAGCAGGATAATCGAGCACCATTGCGCGCGTGACCGGCGCATTCTCTCAATCCTTCCTGTAAAGCGGAAGGTGTCCGCAAGACGCATCGGCTCTCCGGGGCCTGGCATCACTCTCGCGCGCATGCAGGCGACGGCAAAGAACCCAGTCAGAAGCATTTCCAGTAGTAGACCGCCAATTCCCATAGCATTATCCTTTACATGGACCGTAGTGCTGTAGCAGGCATGATCCGGCGCTTAGGGAGAGTATTGCTGGCTCCGCATAGTTGCATCCGGGGTGCGAGAAAGCATGTTTCGTCTTATCAGTTCTCAGCGTTGCCGAGTCTGTGAGTAGATAAATATTGTAGAGACGGACTTATTGCCAGTTCATTCAGGGCCGAATGTTAATTTCGAAGTTAGCACTGCTCAGTTGGGCTGTCTATCATACCTTGGTATGGGTATCGCAGACCTGATCGGTGACTACTTGAGAGGGTGTGCGCCGGCCCTGCATCTCTTCAGCGAGATTATGATTCGGTCAATAACGCTTGTCAGGCGATAGTAGATTCAATTGGTGGAGTTTGTCCGCCATGCGCACCAGGTCCGCGAGCGAATCTGCCTGCATCTTTTCCATCACGCGTCTGCGGTGCTGCTTGACGGTGATCTCGCTCAAACAGAGGTCCGCGGCAACCTGCTTGTTCAGCATTCCCGCTGTGACCATGCTCATAACTTGTCGTTCGCGAGCAGTCAGCGATTCGAAGCGAGCCTGGACCGATCGTTCCGATTCCCAGGCGACACGCCGTGCACGGTCCGATTCCAATGCCTGCCCGATCCCATGGAGCAGTTCTTCTCTTTGAAAAGGCTTGGTCAGGAATTCAATGGCCCCCGCCTTCATGACCTTGCGCACCATCGGAACATCGCCATGTGCTGTCATAAAGACGATTGGGATGTGAGTGCCGGAGCGCGCGAGTTGTTCCTGAAACTCTATCCCCGTCATCCCGGGAAGTCGCACATCCAGTACAAGACAGCCGGGCATATCTTCGTTCCAGTTGGCGAGGAACTCCTTCGTGGACCCGAATGTCTTGGCTCTCAATCCTACGGACTCGAGCAGATTGCAAATCCCTTCGCAGATCGAGGCATCATCATCGACCACAAAGACAGTCGGCGCCGCAATGTCGTTGGGATGGTTCATGACACCACCGGGATTGTGAATTGAAATACTGTGCCACCGGCAATGCGTGGCGTGGCCCATAGTCTTCCGTCGTGCGCCTCAATAATGGAGCGGCTGATGGATAGGCCCAACCCAGCTCCGTGTGGCTTTGTGGTAAAAAACGGAACAAATATCCTTGCCGTTGTCTCTGCGTCCATCCCTGAGCCGCGGTCTTCCACTTGAATCAATATCTCACGGGAATCCGTGGACTCCGACGCGATCAACAACTCTCGCGGGCTGCTGATCTCTGCCATCGCATCCATCGCATTCATCGCAAGATTGAACAATACCTGCTGTATCTGAATGGGGTCACAGAGCGTTAGCGGAAGACTTGTTGCCAGCCGCGTATGAATGATCACGTCTCGTCGAGCTGCCTCATCGCGAAGTAGTTGCACTAGACTCCGTACCAGCCGATTGATATCCGCAGATTCCCTCGTGGGCTCTCTCCCTTGAAATAGGCCGCGGACTCCGGCTACTACCGCGCTGGCACGAGTGCTCTCTTGTACAATCTTTTCCGCGGTAGCATTGGCTCGCTCAAGATTTGGGGGATCAGCAGCCAACCATTCACGACACGCATAGGCATGAGTTACGACGGCGGTAATCGGTTGATTGAGTTCATGGGCAATGGACGCTGCCATCTCCCCCATACTTAGAGTGCGGGATTGTTGCGACAGTTCAACCTGTGCCAGTGCCAGAGCCTGTTCCGCGCGGTGACGCTCTTCAATGTCGATATGTGTTCCATACCATCGGGCGATCAGGCCGCTACTAAAACATTGAGGGACGCTGCGAATCAGAAACCAACGGTATTGTCCGTTCGCTCCATGAATTCTCCATTCACCTTCAAACTGGACACCTGAACTGATCGCATTTGCCCACGACTCGCGAAAGGCATCCCGATCGTCACTGTGAACCACGGAAAAGAATTGATCTCCCTTCATCTCATCGGCCCTGCGCCCAACATAGTCCAACAGGTGCTGATTGCAATACTCCATTGTGCCGTCCGCACCGGCGCGCCATATCTGTTGCGGAATAGCCTCCGTAAGCGTACGGAGTTGGCGCTCACTCTCAACGATCTCTTCATGCGACCGCTGTATTTCAGCAGTACGTTCCTGAACTCGCTCTTCCAGTTCATCCCGCGCACGAAGAATTCTAACTTCGGCTCGCTTTCTGGAGGAACTTATCCAGCTGATTGCTGTCGCGCAAAGGACATAGGCAACCAGATAACTCCTGGACTTCTTATCAACCGACATGGAAAAGACCGGAGGGACAAAGAAATAGGCGAACACTACCGTGGAAAGCACTACAGACAGAAATCCGGCAAGAGTGCCGCCAAACCAGGCACTTCCTATAACAGCACCGAAGAAGAGAAAAACGAAGGGATAAGATATTCCTTGCTGAATCAGCAGTGTCCACAATAAAGCGGAATAAACAAAGATGCCCGCAATAGCAGATGGCCGTATGCCATATTCCATCAGCAATTGCGAGGCTCGTCTTGGCGATTGACGCGGCATGACCACATCATACCTCCGTCGCTGAACGGCTCTGATCCGATGCTATGAGCATCGACACCACCAACCTCTGTACGCCGAGAGGTCAGCAGTCCTTGCCTCTGCGCGTCTGCCCGTGGCCCTTTCAGACCGCCATAAACACCATCATTACATTCTGGTGAGGTACGGCGACAGTGTCCGCGTCAGTCACCGCAACAGCAAGCGTGTATCCAACTCTGGCCGGTAAGAATGACGCAAGATCATCGACCCATAAGCTGTCTGGTAGCCAGGGGCCAGCGCAGTCGGCGAAGTTCAATTACCGTGTAGTTCAGGAATGAGTTAATCCCAGAGGGCGGCAATCCGGAATTTGACCGCGTTGCCGGGATCACCTGTTAGCAAATGGCCGTTGCTGAACTGTAGCGCGGAACTTCGTGCCAAGAACCAAAACGACCGAATGCAATACCCATTGGTCTCTAATCTCGTGTACTTGTAACGTACTCAGAAACCGCGCTTGCTGCGTTTTGATCGATTCGTGCGTCGATAGATTTCAATAACTTATTTAGAATCAATACGAGGAGGCAAACCGCCCCCGGCACCAACTCATCAATAATCAATAGTTTACGGCATATCTGTCTCGCCCGTAGCTTAAGCGAACTTAAGCGGACAAGGCTACTGAAGGTTAGAACGCCGTAGTTTCCGAAAACTGGCTTTCCTTATTGGATTGTGAGGCTGACCGCGCCTGAACTGGTCACTTGCTGCGTTACAGGGGGTGTTGTGGACCCACCACCACCGCTGCTGCCGCAGCCGATGGTGAGGAGTGCCGAAGCCAGCAGAACCAGCCCCAGGCAAGCTGTAAACCGGATGCCGCGTCCAGAGGATTTTCTCCTGAGGAATCCAAGAGGCAGCAGAAGGATTGGCACGAGGAAGGCCGCACTGGTGACCGTTTCTGTAAAGACCACGATGATCTGGTACGTTCCTTTGGGAGTGGCCGAGGTTGTGGCGATCGTTACTGAATTCGTGGTCGTGTTGTAGCTGCAGGTCGCTCCAGCAGGCAGATTCAGGCAGGAGACGGAGACGCTGGTCACAGAGGACGGCACGGTCACCGGATAGCTGGCCGTGGAACCGGCAGTCACTGTCTCCGTGGTTGAGGTAATAGTCGGCGCTGTCGATCCAGACGATGTGGAATCCACCTCGAACTGCCATGCATTGGAGGTCCCTCCGCCCGGCGCTGGAGTCTGCACCGTAATGGTATTGGTTCCCGCAGTGGCAGTATCAGCCGCCGGTACCTGTGCCGTAAGCTGGGTAGCACTGACGTACGTGGTTGTGAGGGTCGAAGCTCCCCAATAGACTGTCGAGCCTGAGATGAAACCCGACCCGCTGACTGTGAGCGTAAACGCTGCACCGCCTGCATTGGTAAACGCCGGCGAGACACCGCTGATCGCAGGTGCAGGATTTACCACTATGACGCTCTGCGTTACCTGTGTCGCAGCCGCGTAATTGGCATTGCCAGATTGGTTTGCGGCCACCACGATGGTGCCTACTCCAGTGATCGTCAGCGTGCTGCCGCTAACCGTTCCTGGTCCGGAGACGACACTGAAGACCACTGCATTTCCAGAGGCACCGCCCGTCGCAACAAGTGTGATGGGCGAGACGCCATAAGTTACGGGTGAACTCGGCGGCGTGAATGTAATCGTCTGTGGCGCGTTGTTCACCGTCAGCTGCACTGTAGCCGTCGCCGTCGCATAGTTTGTCGTGTCCGCAGGGGTGAATTCAACCCAAAGTGTTTGGTTTCCCCCACCCAGAACCGTACCCGCCATCGGCGCATACAGAAACGTCCCCGCCGTCGACGCCGTCGCATTCAACTGCGCCCCCGAGAGCGCGGTGCCATATGGAATTGCGACCGGCGGCGCATAACGCATGGTTCAGCGCGGTATCAAACCATGTACGCGCGCGCGCGTGAGGGACTCGATCCTTTATCTCCGAACCCTGGGGGCGTTTCCGGACCTATCCTTCCAGCAGTCCGTAGAGTATTGATTCGGAGTGGATTTTTGTGAATTGAGACTTCGGTAGCCTGTCCGTAATGCCTTGCTAATCGTGGACTACCAGCTTCTCGCCTGCTGCATCTACTGGCGATCTGGTTCCAAGCCAATGTGGTTGTTTACCGCGTTGCGGACAGCCTCCAATCGCCGTGGCGAAGAGAAGAGAATGATCCAATTCCAGCCGTTCAGTCCATGCGGTGGGTGTCGAGACGAAATCAGCTTCCGGATGGATCGAACTGATGTCTTTGAGTGGCGCGTAATGAAACGCGCCCCAATCCGCTTGTCTGAGCTCCCAGTCGGGAGTATCACTCTGAACGGAAAAGAATTAACAAGCGCCCCACTGCCGCGGATGTAGAATTTCGCCAGTAACAAGCATCGAAGCAGACTCCCCCTGCGAAGGGCTCGTGTTTCCGGCGTAGTTTGGCCGGGCGCAAAGGGTGAGGTCTCAGGGGCCCCATCCCGGACAGTGCCCGGTCTCGATTCCGCGAGGCGCGCGTCGGCTTCTACCCACCCGCAGAGAAGTTCGCTCCGACGATCAATAGCGGAAGCAGGGTTTCTGTGCCGCGCCTTTAAGCCGGGAGGAAAACCGCATGACTCGTTATCGATGCATCGCCGGTCAGATCATTGTGCTCAGTCTTGCCGCAGCAGCGCCAGCAGTCCTTGCCCAGGAGAGTGCAACCCCAGCGATGTCCGTCTGCCAAGCGCGACAGGCCATTGTGATGGCACTGCAACGGTTGGTGCCTTCCAGCATTGAGGAGATATTTGACTCGCAGCCGTCTGAAATCGCATTCGATACAGGGCAGCTTGAGTTTACAGCTAGTCCACATGATTTCAAGAACAAATTCCCTCCGGGTATCTTCAAAGTCGACTTGAAGACTCTTGGTGAGGTCACCGCCCACCTCCAAAGTTCAGGCGTTTGGTGTGATATTCAAATCGACGGCAGAGACCCTTCTGGCGCGTGGAATGGAAGGCAGAATCGGTCGAGTGCCAGTATTTTGGGATTCTTACTGTGGTATTCGCAGAGCGATTCGGGCGCGGAGGCGTATCGAAACTGCCAAGCCTTTGCCAACGGCATGAACACGTTGCGACTATATGCTCGCACTGACGATGTGTCTCGCGACTTGGCTCCCTCCTGCCTGGCTGACAGAGAGGAGCTTCGCCGCAGGCAGGATCAACGAGAAAGAATCTTTACAGCGTTTCAACAGCGTGCCGCCGCATGGCGAGCGCTTCCTGCCAGACCTGCGCTCTCCGAAGCAGTGCGAAAACAGCAATTGCTTGCCGAGGATGCAGTCAACCAAAAGCAATTTGAAGCAGCAGCCGCGGCATACGACGCTACAACGGAGATTGATCCGACGTGGCCGGAAGGCCACTTCAACGCCGCCGCTCTCTATGGCGAACTCAAAGACTACGACGATGCCATTTGGCACATGCGCTGTTATCTGGAGCTGATGCCCAATGCACCGGACGCTCAAACCGCCCGCGATCAGATGCTGCTATGGGAGGCAAAGCTTGAGCAGCAGGCGACAGCAAAATAGATGGTCGTTGGAGGATATAAGACCAATGAAGAACACTCATGAAGCCGTGCATCGAAAGATTGGCATCCGTTCCTACCTGTTTTGGCTGCTGTTCGCCATGGCTGCCTGCGGGTGGATCGTCGTGCCCGGCTATCTGTACGCAGAAGACTGGAACGCCATTCTGTCTGACACCAACGCGTGCAGTGCCGCATTGAACTCCGCAACTCAGCCAGCAGACATCGATGGAGCTATCGCCAGAATCACAGCTATCATCCAGCGCGGCACACGGGCAAATGGCTGTTATCAATTCAGGTCAGCCTTATACCTCAAGAAAGGTGACCTAAATCAAGCAATCCTCGACGCGAACAAGATGATCGAGTTGCCTGATCCGACGGGTGTTGGCGGATATAAGTGGCGTGCAGTGCTGTATTTCAAGGCCGGGCGCTGGGACCAGGCGCTGGCGGATTGCGACATAGTACTCGGCAAAGATAAGAAGAATGCTGATTGCCTCGTGCTTCGTGAACACGCACTGTACAGATTGAATCGCTACGCGGATGCTTTAGCTGCATCGGACGAGGTTCTGAAACCACAGATCAAACTCGATCAAGGCATGCGAGCAAATATGTACCTGTTTCGCGGAGCTTCACAGTTTTACCTCAACCGCTATGCGGAGGCGATTGATAGCCTGAGCCAAGCTCTGACTCTAGGTTCTACCGATAGAGGCGCGTTCAATATGCGTGGAATCGCAGAGTGGAAGCTCGGTCAGTTTGAAAAGGCCAAGGTGGATGCCGCAGCTCTTGTTCAGACGGACCCTCGATTGCAGCTCCGGTTTAGTGGCGACCATCTACTTGATTTGTTCGACCTTGACAGGCGCAGGGCAGCCACAACGAACGCTGTCCAAGCGGCTGAAGCAGCGGAGGCCAAGGGGGACTGGCTTACTGCCTTCCAGTCTTGGGATGCAGCCTACTCATATTGCAGTAGCTATATGCTGGACGGCCCAACAATAAATTCCAAGGTACTGGACGGCCTGTATAGGAGCTATCCAAAGCTTGCGGTAAAGCCGGCCCTTCCAGAACACGCCAGACAGTACCAGGTGCAGGCCGAGACTTTTTTCCAGGAGAAGAACTTTGCCAAGGCAATCGAAGCCTACGGCAATGAAATCAACGTTGCCCCGTGGTTTGCCCAGGCCTATTTCAACCGCGGATTTTTGGAAGGAGAACAGCAACAGCAGTACACGGCTGCAATCGCAGACATGCAAATTTACTTGAAGCTGGTGCCGGATGCGCAAGACGCGCGTGCGGCCCAGGACCAGATTTATGCGTGGCAGGCAAAGGCCAAGTAGACTGACTGCCGAAGTGCGTGCCTAAGGAGGGACTTCGACGTAAAACCCGCCATATAACAGGAGCACGGAACGCCAGAGGAAGGAAAGGCCATGAAAAGGGTATTGCTCATCACGCTATTTGCGATCATGTTCGGTTCCATTGCTGCGCAGGCGCAAGTCTCGGGCACGTATACAGGTGTAACCCAGTGTTTTGAAAACGGGCAATGGGTAACTGTTCACGGGAATTGTCCGGATACAGGCGGAAGCAGTTCCGGAGGCGGAAGCGGCTCCTCCCCCGTCGGCAATGCGCTAAGCGGCGCGGCTTATCAGCTCGGCTATAACTTTGGCCGGTGGCTCTTCGGCGGAAGTTCAAATTCAGCCGCTGACGCGCTGCGGCAGCAGCAGCAACAGATGATGGAAGAGGTTCGCCGCCGGGCGGAGGAAGCCGAACGCCTGCATCAGGAGGAGGAGGCGCAGCGCCTAGCGGCGATGTACAACCGCTTGGCGGCAACGCTGAAGCTGAGCGGTTTGCCGCACCTAGAGTTGAAGACCTCGGGTATACCGGTAGGCGGCCTGCAACTGAAGCTGGGCGATAGCGCGACGGGCACTAACCAGGCGGGCGATCAGCATGTCCGCGGTTTTGGAGAAGGCGGCGTTCCGGGGATTCAGGACATTTACCAGGGCGGTCCCAGTCCCTTCTGGCCTAGCGACAAGACGACAGCCCAGCCGCCGTCCGCCTCGTCAGGATTGCAGCTAAAGATGGGAGACGACGCGACGGGCGCGGGCCAGGCGGCGAATATAAACCAACCCAATCAGGCCCCTAACAGCGGTCAGCAGGGGTATGGCATTCCTGGGCTTCCGGGCATCTACGCGGGTGGCCCTGGTTCCGGATCGGCATTGCCACCGCCCGCTCCGTCGGGATTGCAACTTAAGATGGGAGACAGCACGGCAGCCACAACAGCTCCCGCTGCCGGTGTTGCCGATTCGAGTTCGGTCGATTTCAACAAGATGACGCCGCAGCAGTTGGCAGACTTGGCAGAGGCTTTCAGCAAGCTGCCTCCTGAGCAACAACAGCGCATCATGGACGCCGCACTGGCCGCTCCGGCTCCGCCTCAGCCAGCGCCCCCGTTGCCTGCAAATGGTTCGACAGCGATAGAGGCGAGCGCCGCACCCGTGCCTGCTTCTCCGCCGGTGATAACACCGCAGACGGCGGCACAGCCCATAGCTTCATTGCAGCAGCAGGCGAATGCATCCCAGGCTGCAGCGGTGGCATCCACGCCGGAAGAGGCTTCCGAACTGGCGAGAAGCGGTTTTGACACGCCGCTCGGACCCGTGACAACGAATCCGGCCACGGTCGCAACCACCGGTGGGCCGTCCTCTGCCCCTGCTCAAGCTCCGCCATCAGCCGCGGCAGGGTACACACTCATTCAAGCTCCGCCTGCGACCGCGGCAGGGTACACACAAGCTCCGCCATCAGCCGCGACAGGGTACATGCCGATTCAAGCTCCGCCAGCGCCGGCCATGTCGTCAACTCAGGCATCTGTTGACCGACTTGTAACGCCAATCGCCTCAAATACGCCGGGAGGAGTCTCAGGATGCACGGACAACCTCAATACCGCATCCAGCACCGCAGAGCGCCACTATATCTGCGTGGGCAACGGGCTGATCGGCGGAGTCACATGGATACTGTATGCCAGCCGCACGCTTGGCGAGCCGGAGCAGCGCATGTGCGATGCAATCAAGC
Source organism: uncultured Acidobacteriaceae bacterium (assembly GCA_963834805.1). GTDB lineage: Bacteria > Acidobacteriota > Terriglobia > Terriglobales > Acidobacteriaceae > Edaphobacter. The sequence goes on along the minus strand of CAWIDB010000006.1, from coordinate 1,686,775 downwards.
ATCAGGCCATGATCCAAAAGCAAGACTACGATCTGAGCGTGGACTGCAAACAATACCAATTTGTACTGGGCATGGCGGCTTCGTTGGATCCCTTCACGGACGTGAAAATCCGCGTGGCCTTCGACGACCTGACCAAAGGCCGGTTTTCCGCTCAGGAGCAACTGCTTTATGAGAAGCTTCGGGGTAAACAGTTTAACGTGTTGGGATGCCACAGCAACGGTGCCATGATCTGCCTGGCCGCGCTCGAGAACAAGGACATCAAGGCAGCGAATGTCGTGCTATACGGCCCGCAGGTAACTCGAGAGAGCCTCGAGATGTGGAATAATCTGGTGCAAACCCATCAGGTGGATTCCGTCAAGGTCTACATTAACGAGAATGACCCGGTTCCCGGCGCTTCGATCACCTATGCCGACCAGTTTCAGGAGCAGCGGACCGGGGCCAATGCACTCCCGAAGAACCCCTCGTTGACTGACGTGGTCGGCGTAGCTGCAAAGAGCGCAGCCGTTGCGGTGGATGAAACGATCAATGTAGCATGGTCGAATCCCGCGACCAAAGCGTCGATGGATTTGCCCCTTTTCAACATCGACGCACTCAAGCGTACTATCAACGAGACAAGCCCTAGGCTCCTTGTACAGACGTTTCCCTGCGGGCATGACCTGCCCACGACCGATTGTCACGTTCTATCAATGTACCGGTCAACTGTGGGGTGCTCAGATAAATCCTCAGGACTGGCCGTGCCGGGAACCGCGATTGATGGCAAGGACGCACTTCCCGAGCCGCCTCTGCCCTGTGCGGCTCTCGGCGTCAAGCCGTGACAGCGAGCTGTGCTGCTCTCGGAAGCACTGAGCGCGCGGGTTGCGCTGGTCAGGGCACAAACCATGGGTAGCGGCAATATCGACAAGGTATAACAGTTTGCCTTTCAACGGATTTGAGGTGAAGCCGCACCGCAACGCTGAGCAAGTTCGTGTGTAACTTATGGGGCCTGCGCCGGATTAGTCTCTATATAGTCGGCCAGTGTTTACGGATTCGCCGGCAGGCTTGGCCGCGCTTTGGATATGACCTACCGCACCCCGTATCCCGACCTAAACACCCCGGTTTTTCCACCCGCCGTGGCGTCTAATACCCGTGCAACTACTGGGCTTTAAGCGGGCCGGGGGCTGAAAAAGGGCTGTTTTGGGGTTGGCTCTACGCGCGGGTGGCTGCCGCACCTGACCCTCCAGTAACAACCGACAGAGTATGAGGCAGCGAGCGAGCAGCGGGCGTATCTTGTGCTGATAAAGCTGGTAGAAGACGCGCCTGAAATGTTAGGCGGTCTCAATGGATCTCTGCAACACTAGCTTGGAGTTTACTGGCCGGAGTTTCAAAGTCCAAAGTTTTTCTTGGACGTTGATTGAGGCGCAGCGCTACCTTGTCGAGATCGGATTGGGAATAGCCGGACAAGTCGGCTTTCTTGGGGAAGTACTGTCGCAGCAGCCCGTTGGTGTTTTCGTTGGTGCCTCGCTGCCAAGGGCTCTGCGGATCACAGAAGAAGACTTGCACCTTGGTGGCCACCGTGAAGCTCTTGTGTCTGGCCATCTCCAGCCCTCGGTCCCAGGTCAACGATCGCCGCAGGGACGCGGGGAGTTTACGAACGTGCCGACTCAGCGCGGCGACGACCGTCGCAGTATCTTTGCTGGGCACTTTGACCAGCATGGTAAAACGCGAGTGTCGTTCCACCAGGGTGGCGATGTGACTGTTCTTGGTGCCTGCGAGCAGATCGCCTTCCCAATGACCGGGAATGGCGCGGTCTTCAATCTCTGCAGGCCTTTCCCGGATAGAGATGGCATCGACGATTTGACCTCGGGACTGTCCGTTAGCCCGCGAGTGCAGTGAGCGACGTATAAGCCGCTTGGACCGGAGGTGCTGAACCAGCTCTTTTTTCAGCACGCCACGCGCCTGGATGAACAGGCTGCGGTAAATGGTTTCGTGGGACACGCGCATGCTCTCGTTGCTGGGATACCGTATCTTCAACCATCCCGAAATCTGTTCCGGCGACCAGTCCAGGATCAGTTTACTGGCAACGATCGTCCGCAGCTTCACGTGGGTGGCAAGAAGACACACCTTAGGCCGCAGAGCCGACTCCCAGGCCTGACGATCGGCTTCACCGGCTCGATACCGTAGACGCCCTCCGTGGCGCGCCACCTCCCGGCTCACCGTCGACGCAGCCCGCTGCAACCCTTCGGCTATCTCACGAATGGACGAACCGGAAGCAATTCCTCGTGAAATGTCTTCTCGCTCGGCCAGCGTAAGCGTTCGAGGCGAACGCCGACGAACCGCTGGAACTATCCCGCCGCGCTGCGTCAGCAAGAACCGAATGGACCCATGGCCCTTGCCGAAGGCTCGCCCAATCTCATGCAACGACTCTCCCGCCTTCCAACGGCGCCACATCTCGGCCCGCTGCTCCGCGGAGAGCCTATCCCGTTTTCCTTGTGACATAAACACCACCTTTAGAAAAAATCATTCCTATGAGATGGTGTTGCATCGACCGGTTGAGCCGGCATGACTTCACAGGCAGTTCGGAAACGTGCCAGACGTTTTCACATCCAGCCTGCGAGTGGGCCTCTGATATCCCGCGCGCGCTAGAGGGTAGGCGTCCCTGGCAATTGGTTTTGGTGGGGGTGTATAGTTTCGTGACACAGAAGTGCAAAATTGAAACCCCAGATAAGGGTCCCCATGAAAACTATTCAATACATCCTCGTATCGGTGCTGTTGGCGGGCCCCGTAGCGGCGCAGGTGCGTCCCTGGCAAACGATCTCCGACCCGACCGCGGCGCAGGCCGCCGCAAAGTTCGCCGCGCCGCCGGCGGCGTACAGTTCGCAGTTCGACTGGGGCTTTAGCGACAAGTTAACTCCAGAGAACATGGGGGCCGTCCTCGACCATGCCAAATCTCTGGGAGTGATGGCCGCTTACATCGAGCCTAAGGCCGGCAATACGCCTTACCTTTCGCCGGGCTATTTCAAGGCGGTGCAGGATTTGGTTGAGCAGGCCAAAACGCGCGGCATGTATCTGTGGTTCGACGACGACGGCGGATATCCCTCCGGGTTTGCCGGCGGCAAATTCTCCGAGGAGCGCCCGGACCTGCGGATGCAGGCCTTGGTCGCGCCGCAACACATTGCGGTCACGGCCGGCCAGCAGTATACCTACACGCTCGATGCCCGCACCATCAGCGTGCTGGCGGTAAACCGCGACTCCGGCGCCGCACAGGTGCTGGACAGTTCGTCGGGCAGTGTGAACTGGACCGTGCCCGCGGGCAACTGGGAGATTGTTCTGGCGCGTTCGCAGTTCCGCTCCGGCCCTACGCGCTCGGCCAACAACAAGACGGGTGCGAAGGACGGCACCCACTCCCTGATGGACTACCTGAATCCGGAAGCAGACAAACTTTTTATTCAGTGGCAATTCGATGCCTACAAGCAGGCAGTCGGCGACGAGATGGGGAAGACCGTGCTGGGCTTCCGGGGCGACGAGCCGGCCTTCGGCTTCAATCCATGGTCGCCGGTTCTGCTGTCCGAGTTTCAGAAGCGCAAGGGTTATGATCTGCGGCCCTACCTGGGGACAATTTCTTCGATCAACATTGGGCGCGGTCCTCGTCCCCCGGCAGGCGCGGGGCCTGCCGCCGGCGGTACTGGGCTGGCTACTGCGCCCCCTGTACCTGCAACCGGCAGCCCTGAGTCGGCCAGCATTAATCTGGATGAGGGCCACCGTGTGTTCGCAGACTACTACGACGTGTGGTCCGATCTCTTCGGCGAGAACTTTTTCGGCGCCGAAGGCAAATGGGCCGCGGCCAACGGCGTTGAGATGCAGACCCACATCGAACACGAGGAGATCCTGCCGCAACTGGCTACCGCCGACGGCGATTTCTTCAAGTGCATGCGAGGCATCCAGGTGCCCGGCGTCGACACCATCTGGCACCAGATCTGGCACGATGTGGTCGCCGATTATCCTAAATTGGCGTCATCCGCGGCCCATGTGGACGGACATCCGCGTTCGATGACGGAGGCCTTTGCGGCCTACAATCCGCAGCCAGACATCAAGGAGGCCGGCTGGATTCTCAACCACCTTCTTGTGCTCGGCATCAACCGTATCGAATATATGGGCATGGGCGGAGCGGGTCCGGGCCGCGGCTTTTATGCCGATCCCGGCTTCCCCGCGCTCGCCGCGCACGTCAATCGCGCGGGCTATCTGCTGGGCGAAGGCCGGCCCGCTGCGCAGATCGGGGTTTACATTCCCTCGACCAGCTTCTGGTTCAATGACGCTGCGGCAAACACGTCCTTCCTCGCTATCGTCCACCAACTGTTACAGCATCAGCGGGACCTCGACTTTGTGGACGAATACTCGCTGTCGAATACGTTCAAGCTGCAAGGCCGCGAGCTGGTCAACCTGAGCGGGCAGGCGTATCGCGCCATTTTGGTTCCGCCGGTGGATGCCATGTCGAAGGCTGCTCTGGATAATCTGCACGCCTTCGCCAAGGCCGGCGGCAAGGTGATCTTTTTCGGTCGTGCGCCCAGTCTGGTGATGGACAAAAACTTTAAGACGGCCACCGGGCCAGCCGATATCAGTTGGGCCACGCTGGAGCCGGGGGCGGAGATCACTGCGCAAGTTTTGGCAGAGCTGCCCGCGCCGGATGTGGCGATCGACCAGGCCACGACATGGCTCAAGTACAACCACCGGCGGCTCAAGGATGCCGATGTGTATTTCTTCTTCAACGAAGGAGAACAACCGTTGTCGCTGAAGGCGACTGTGGTCAACCACGGCAAGTCGAAGCAGGCGCAACAGTGGGACACCGCCAGTGGCAAGGTTGAGCCCTGGGCTGGGGCCACCTTTGCCAGCGGCAAGACCACACTGCCGCTGGAGTTGCAACCCTGGGGCACGAAGATGGTGGTGGTGCGCGACGGAGGAAAGTAGACCCACGGCCAAAATGTGTCGCCTTTCTCTGCCGACTCATCTTCAAGGAGGCAATCCCGCCAGTAACTTTTGGACAAATGCCCAATTCCGGACTTCTGGCCTCTGCCTTCATACTCGCGAAATCGATCCCAAGTCGAATCGTGGAACATCACGCAGCGGTACTATCACCCCCAAGCCGATGCAATCGAAAGAGCCTTCGGAAATCTCTCAGGTGGGCACAGCATTGGGCACAGTCCAGAATTACCCGCAACCGCACAAAGTGGTGAAGCGGTCGTGCTGTAGCCTGCATTGTGCTGATAATAAATAGGTTATGGCGGAGAGTGAGGGATTCGAACCCCCGATAGCCTTGCGACTATGTCTGATTTCGAGTCAGGTGCATTCAACCGGGCTCTGCCAACTCTCCTGCACTGCAAGTTTACGCGAAAGTGTCTCATCAGAACAGGCCACAGAGGTATTTCACGGGAATCCGGATGCAGAACGCTTTCTGAGCATTGCTGATAGCGTCGCTCCGAAGGCTTCGCAGCAATGCGAGACCCATGTTACTAGAGCGGAACCAGAGTAATAGTGCCTAAGCAAAGAGCATCGAAGGCGGCTTTTCCTTTAGGAAGAAGCCACTCGGTGGGATTGTCCCGGGGTATACCTACTCTGGTTCCGCTCTAGCCCGCTAGTTTGGCGACCTGCATGCAAGTCTTTGTTTTTCAACCGCGACTGAATTCTAATTCATGGTAGGCGCAGCGATGAAGTCCATCTCCATGCCGCCGGCAACACCACAGGCGTCCGCTGTAAGAGCGGCTCTGACGCTCATGGGGTTCAGTGCGGTCATTGGCCAGATCGTTCTCATGCGGGAGTTCATCGTCGTCTTCAACGGCAACGAGATCTCACTGGGGATACTGTTAGCCACCTGGCTGCTGTGGACCGCTGCGGGCAGCAGCCTGTGCAGCGTTTTTACATTGGGCGAACGCAACCCCCGCCACGCGGTCGCCGCGCTCGAATGCCTGCTCGCCGTCAGCCTGCTGCCGGCAGTATGGGCATTGCGCGCCAGCAAAGTTGTCTTTCAAGCTGTTCCGGGCGAACTGGTTGGACCACTGGCAATGGTGATTGCCTCCCTGGTATGTCTGAGCCTGTTTTGCTTTGTATCGGGGGCGCTCTTCGTAGTTGCGTCGCGGATGGCCGAAGTAGAGTGCGCCGTATTGGCAGGCGTCGCCACCAGTTCGGCTTACTTGCTGGAGGCCGCAGGTTCCGGCCTGGGCGGGATCGTGGCCAGCATTCTGTTGCTGCGCTTTTTGGGTTCCTTTCAGATCGCCAGTATCGTGGCCATCCTGAATCTGTGCATGGCAGCGGTGCTGTTGCTGCGGATGAGCCGCAGGCAGTTTGCCGCATTGGCTGTGATAGCGGCGCTCTGCGCGGCCCCTCTTTTAAAGTTTGCCGCGCCGTCTTTGGACAGGTCCTCGCAGGCGCGCCTGTGGCGGGGCTTCCGCCTGGTGGGATCGCTCGACTCCATCTATGGCAACCTGACGGTAACTGGGACGGGCGATCTGCGAAGCATCTATCAAAACGGCGTGATCCTGGCCAATGCTCCAGACCAGAATGCCGCCGAAGAGGCGGTGGACTACGCGCTGCTGGAGAGCCCGGCGCCGCGGCGCGTCCTGATGATCGGCGGCGGAGTGAACGGCAGCATCGCCGAGGCGCTGAAGCATCCCACCGTCCAGCGTATCGACTACGTCGAACTGGACCCCGCGCTCATCGTTATGGCGCGCCAGTTCTTCCCGACGCAGTCCGCGCCTGTCGTCTCGGACCCGCGAGTACACATGCACACCGCGGATGGCCGGTACTATCTCAGGACAACCGGCGACCGGTTCGACGAAATTCTTATCAATGTTCCCGATCCGCAGACCGCACAGCTTAACCGGTTCTACACAGCCGAGTTCTTTGCTTCAGCTCGCAATCACCTCGCTCCGGGCGGATTGCTCGCCTTGCAACTGCAATCGTCGGAGGAGACCATCAGTCCCGACCTTGCGCAGTTCCTGCGCTGCATACAACGCACGCTACTGGAGGTCTTTCCCTACGTGGTCGCGATCCCAGGCGAAACCATCCACTTCTTCGCCACCACTCGCCCCGATCTTCTAACCGCTAACCCCCAAACGTTGATTGCAAGGCTGCACCAGCGCAACCTGCAAACCCAGTATGTCCGGGAGTATTTCATCCCTTTCCGCATGATGCCCGATCGCATGGCGCAGGTCCGTGAGCAACTGCGTCCGCTGGCCTCCACGCCGGTCAATCGCGATCTGGAGCCGATCGCCTATTACTTCAACCTGGTGCTTTGGAGCAAGCAATTCAGTATAGGGAGTTCTCGCTGGTTCCAGGCCGCAGCGCAGGTCAAATACACGGTGGTGCTCGACGCCGCGCTTGTGCTCTCGTTGCTTGCGGCGGTCCTTGGCGTGTTTGTTCGCGGCCGCCAAAGCCGTGCCCGCTATGCGTCGGCATGCTGCATGGCCGCGACCGGCTTTACCCTGATCGCGTTGCAGATATTTCTGCTTCTGGCGTTCCAGGCCATCTATGGGTACGTCTACTACCAGCTCGCGATTCTGATCGGCCTGTGCATGGCAGGCCTTGCCTTTGGAAGCTGGCTGAGCATGCGCCGCACACTTGTCGGCGACCGTTCTCCCTGTCGCAGCATGGCATCGACCCAGCTTCTGCTCGCCCTCTCCGCGCCCACGCTGATCTTTGTGGTCAGCTTGCTGGCCAGGGTTTCAGGAGTTGCGGCAACATGGCTGGCAGCGCAGCTCATCTTTCCTGCCTCGGCTGCTCTCGCCGGAATGCTGGGTGGAACTCAATTCCCAATCGCAACCCAGATCTTCCTTCATTGCAGTAGCAACCCTTCCAGGCGAGGCACGCTCTATGCCGTCGATCTGCTGGGCGGATGCGCGGGTGCTCTCCTGTTAAGCACGTACCTCATTCCGGTGTTTGGGTTCTGGAAGACAGCATGGCTCTGTGCGGCGATCAACCTGGGGCCTGCGCTGATTGCCGCGCGAGTCTCGCTGCAGACGAACAGCTCCGGTACGTAGATGCTCAAGGCGTGTGTTCGCCGAATACCACCGCGGTAAACCGGAAGATGTCTGTATCCGCATCCTTCCAGCAGGAGGAGGGCATGCCCGCCTTGGCGCAGGTCTCTTCCAGAAACTTCTGCCGGTCCCATTTTTGTTCCACCGGGACCTGGGGAAGTAAAAGTCCCTCGTAATCGCCATTCTTCATCAGCAGGCCGTCCCGGCCCACCTGGATCTGTTGCGTGTCCACAACGCGCCGCAGGGGCGACAGCACGGAGATCTCGTACTCCAACTTGGGCAACTCCGAAGCCTGCACCGCACGGAACCGCGGATCGCGCAGGGCGGCCAGCGTGGCCGTCTCCCGCACCGTCCGGTAGAGCGGCTTGGTGGCGGAGGTATAGCCGATGCACCCGCGCAGCTCTCCCCCTTCGCGCAGGGTCACAAACGCGCCACGATCCTGGTTTAGCGCCTCGCTCAGGCTTGCTTCCGGCTGATACTCCTTATGTTCCCCCACCGCCATCTCAACCGACTTGCGGGCCAGGGCGAGCAGTTCGTTCTTGTCGTGGTCATTCAGGGAGAAAGGCTTTTCCACTGCCTTTGCGCTTGGGGCCTTCACGAAGAGGTCCGCGCTATATCCCACCACGCGCGTGCGGTCGCCCGATGTGTCGCCGGAGTTGGCGTACTTGAGCACCATGGCCTGATTGGCCCCCATGCGCTCGGCGGCAATCATCGCAGCCACGATGGGCGCGCCGCCGCAAGCCTCCCAGATTCGCGTCTGGAAGTTGCGCGACATGCTGAAATAGTCCCACGCCGCAAGCGCGCCCAGCGTCTTATGGTCGATCGTCTCGGCTTCGTCGTAGGGGTGATAGTGCGACAGATCGGAGCTGGCCAGAATCAGCGTGCTGCCGCCCGTTTTTTCGTTCTGGATCAGCTTGGCCAGGGCCACGCCCAACGCGCGGCTACTCTCGTAGCTCTGGTCGCCCATGACGATGGGAACCAGTTGGAACTCGCCCAATACCCGTTGCAGCCACGGCAACTGCACCTCGATCGCATGCTCTGCTCCGGCCGGAGTGGCATCGTGTCCCTGGCTGGAGAGCTGCAGAGTTGGGCTCATCTTGGCCAACTGCCTGGCAAAGGTCTTGTCCACCGGGACCGTCCCCAGCGGAGTCGCGTAGGCGTCGCCATCATAGATGGAGGTAAAGTCGAAGGCCACGTAGTGCGACGGCGCAATCACAACCACACGGGAGAACTTGCGACCCTTCAACTCCGCATAGGTGTAGGCGGCTACGGGGCCGGAGAACTGATACCCGGCGTGCGGAGCAACCACGGCGAGGATGGGATCGTGGACCGGCGGCGGAGCGGCATGCGCCAGCATGTCGTCGATCATTGCCGTCAGTACCTTTGGGTCGGCCGGATAGAAGCCGCCAGCGACTCCGGCCGGCCGCACCTTCTGATTCTGAGCGCCGCCGGCGCTGACGTGCTGCCAAGGTGCAATCGCCAGCAGCGCGACCAGCGCCAAGAGCGCGACGAGTGAAATTGTCAGCCAAACCATGTTGCAACTCCTCATGATCTTCATCTACTAACCTCCTCTGCGCCTCAAGTGTGCCAGACGCCTGGGATCGGGTGCTGGCAGAATGGGCAACTGTCCTTGCGGATCAGCATCTGGCTGGCCGTGAAGCCTACGCGTTCCACCAGCATCTTGCGGCACTTCGGGCAGTAGGTATTCTGCGCGGGATGTCCCGGCACATTGCCGATATACACGTAGTGCAGCCCCTCGGCGTCGGCAATCGCCTTGGCCCGCTCCAGGGTCGGCACCGGAGTGATGGGCAGGTTCTTCAACAGGTACTCCGGATGAAACTGGGTGAAGTGCAGCGGAACGTCCACGCCCAGGTTGGTCTTGATCCAGCGCGCCAGGCCCTGGAACCCGGCATCGTCGTCGTTCAGCGTCGGCACTACCAGGTAGACAATCTCCGTCCACTTGTCCATCTTGCGCAGCGTGACCAGCGAATCCAGCACCGGCTTCAACTGGCCGGTCACCACATCCTTGTAATACGACTCGGAGAAGGCCTTCAAGTCGATCTTGACTGCGTCCATCTTTCCATACGCAGCCTTCAGCGATTCCTCCTGCATGTAGCCGTTCGACACCACCACGCTGCGAATCCCCGCTTCGTGCCCGGCATCGGCTGCATCCATCAGAAACTCGCTGAACACCACAGGCTCGCTGTAGGTATACGCAATCGTCGGGCAGCCGTACTGCTTCGCCAACTCGGCAATCCGTTGCGGGGGAGTAAACTCCGCGGGAATTTGCTCCGGGCGCGACTGGGAGATGTCCCAGTTCTGGCAGAACTTGCAGTTGACGTTGCATCCGGCCGTGGCCAGGGAGAAGGCGACCGTCCCCGGCAGGTAGTGGAACAGAGGCTTCTTCTCGATGGGATCGACGTGCGCGGCGCAGACCCGCGAGTGCACCAGCGAGTAGTACGTCCCTCCGCGGTTCTCCCTCACGCCGCAGTAGCCGCGCTCGCGGTCGCCCACCGTGCATTCGCGCGGACACAGCTTGCACTTGATCTTCTTGTTCGCGAGCTTCTCGTAGAACCTGGCTTCGACGGTGAACTGCGCATCGTCCTGCTTCTGCGCGCCGCCCAACAACGGCTGTGCGGCCAGAGGAGCAGGGAATTCGCCAACTCCCAGCGCAGCTCCCGACGCCAGCGCGCACATCATAAAGCAGCGGCGGTCCACGCTGCCCTTCATCTCGTAGTCATGCACCATGTTGTCCCCCAATCCCACGTTCGCCTACACCTCGGCAAGCGCGATTCTGCCGGGATCGTTCGTGCCCAGCCGGTGCTCGGCATCGGCAGCGGTCGCGATATAGTGCGGCGCGCGGCCCTCGGCCTCCAGCGTCTTCAGTCCTTTTTCCGCCCGCTTGCGCTCGATGATCTGCCACCCGGTGTAGTCCAGTGCCACCGGGTCCTGCGATACGAGCAGAGCATTGTGCTTCCAACTGTACTCCGGCTTGTATCCCGGCCCGCCCTCGTACTGCGCCGTGGTCGCGTCGCAGATCGTCAGCCGCATCCGGCTCCGGATCTCGGACAGCATGTTCAGGTCCGCGATGTACGGATTGCATCCGTTGGGGTGGTACTTGTTCGGGTTGTGAATGACGCCATACATGTTTTTCAGCGCGATGGTCACGCCTGCACCGTCGTGGTCTTTCAGCACGGGAACATTGATCAGGACGCTCGACCGCTGGGTGAGGATTCTGGACAACCGGCTGCCCACGCTGCCGTATGCAACCAACTCCGGTTCGTAATCCACTCGATCGGTGCCGAAGCATTGCACTCCGTTTCCGCCCATCGCAATGTGGAATCCGGCTCGCTCCAGCTCGTCCGTGTCGTGGTCCCACACCACAATATCGCCGGCCTTGATTCCCGCCTCCTGCAACCGACCGCAGATAGCTTCGACCAGTTGCAGGTTGCTGCAGAGCCCGCGCCCTCCCAGCGCATTCACCTTCACTCCCACCTTGTCTCCGGGGTGGACCAGCCTGCCCCACGCCTCGCTTGCATGGTCCCGGTCGAAGAGGGTCTGCATGGCGCGGTCCAACAGCGTCAGCATCCGGCGCGAATCCACCGTCGGCCCCGTGCCGCGCAACAGGTCGTCGCGCACGATGACAACTTTGGACTTTGCAGGGGCCGCACTTTTTTGTGCTGCTACCGGTAGTTCCATGGCGCCGCTTGCGCGCAGAAGCGCAGCGCCGCTGAGACAGCGCTTCAAAAAATCCCGTCGACTCGCGTTCCGGATCGCGCTCATAGGGCCACTCCGCTGAACGCACAACCATACGGACCCCGGTTATGCAATGCACCGCACCAACCTATGCTATGCGCAGTTGAGTACGGTTTTACAGTGACCAACAGCACATCGGTTGACCATCCCCGACGCCTCCCTACAGCGGCCCGGACAAGCGCGGTTACGATTATCATGGCATTGAACCTTGGAAACATGGGAAGCGGAGACAGAATGTCCGTTTCAGACCGAATTACTGCCTCTGGCACAGGAGCATCGGGGCCAACGATACTAGCGACCTCCCATTCCGGCTCTTCCACGCTTGCGGTGCCCCATGAATTACCACCGGCGGCAAAGGTCCAGCGTTGGATCGTTGCCATCGCGGTGATGTCCAGCGCCGTGCTGGAAGTATTGGACACCTCGGTGGTCAACGTCAGCCTGCCCCATATTGCTGGCTCTCTTTCCTCCACCGTGGATGAGGCGACCTGGGTTCTGACGTCCTATATTGTGGCCAACGCCATCATCCTCCCCATCACCGGGTGGCTGGCCAACTACATGGGGCGCAAGCGGTTGTTGATGACGGTGGTGACTGGGTTTACGGTGTCCAGTATCCTGTGCGGCCTGGCGCCGAGCCTGCCCATGCTGATCTTCTTTCGCGTGCTCCAGGGAACCACGGGAGGAGGGCTGCAGCCGCTCTCCCAGGCGGTCCTGCTGGAAGAGTTCCCAGGACGCGAGCGCGGCAAGGCGATGGCCTTCTGGGGCATGGGGATTGTTGCCGCGCCCATCCTCGGCCCCACCATCGGCGGCTGGATCACCGATTCCTACTCCTGGCGCTGGGTCTTCTACATCAATATACCGGTTGGCATTCTTAGCTTGTTCCTGATCTACTTTTTCGTTCACGACCCCCACTACATCCGTCGCGGATCGCTGCGCGCCGATTTCTGGGGACTGGGTATGTTGGCGCTGGGCATGGGCGCTCTACAAATCATGCTGGACAGGGGGCAGGAACAAGACTGGTTCGGCTCCGAATTTATCCGAGTACTGGCTGTTATGGCTGTGGTCTTCCTCACGGCGTTCGTCATTCGCGAACTCACCGTCAAGGATCCCATTGTCCACTTCCATCTGATGCGATTCCGGGCCTTTGCCACGGGCATTGGTCTGGCTGCGGTACTCGGCTTTGTGCTCTATGGAGGCCTGATCCTGTTGCCGCTGTTCATGCAGACCTTGCTGGGCTGGACGGCGGCCACAGCAGGCCTGTGGACCAGTCCGCGGGGGATTGGAACGGCGATGTGCATGCCGTTGGTCGGCTATCTGCTGGGCAGGGGCTGGGACGGGCGGCGGATGCTGGCATTCGGATTTGGCATCGCCGGCCTGTCGTTCTTCGGCTTCGCCCATATGACGCTGCAATCCGGCACATGGGACATCTTCTGGATCCAGATCACGCAAGGGGCTGCGATGGGACTGCTGTTTGTGCCTCTGACTACCCTGACCATGGCCTCTATTCCGCCCCAGGAGACAGGCTATGCCACCAGCCTCTACAGCGTGACGCGCAACATCGGCTCCAGCATGGGGATCTCCTTTGTGACCACCTGGATCACGCGGCGCTCCCAGTTTCATCAAACCATTCTGGCGTCTCACATTACGGCTTCGAGCCGGATGAGCCAGGAAGCGATGCAGCAGATTACCGGCTTCCTCCAGCAAAGCGGCATCGACCGCGTAACGGCCAGGCACGAAGCCGGAGCACTGATCTATCGGACGATGCAACAGCAGGCCGCGCTGCTGAGCTACGTGGACGTGTTTTACATCATGGGACTTTTATTCCTGGCCGTGATTCCCCTGGTCTTCCTCATGAAACGGCCTTCCCACTCTATCGCGCGTTAAGAAGAGAGATGCGCGGACCCTTCCCGCAGAAAGTTATGTTCAGGATAATCAATGATTTGCAGTCATCCTGGCAACGAAGGCCGATAGCCAACCTACGCACCGATCTGTTAGCGTGTTGCGGTCATCTTGATCTGAGTCGAGAGGGATACGAAAATGAAGCTCACATTCACTCGTCGCAATTTCACCAGGACGACGGTCGCAGCCGCGGTTGCGGCAGGTCTTACCCAGCCACGGCGGGCTGCCGCGCTGCTCGCCCAAAGCACCAACAGCGCCCCGGTCGAAGATCCCACCGTTGCGAAACCCGAAGGTGTATCCAGCGCGCCTGCCTCCAACGACCCTGCCGCCCAATGGTCCGGCCACGACTCGCCGGAACTGGTTGCCCGCGCGCTGGAGGGCCAGCTCCCGACTCCGTCCGGTCCATTCCAGCCTTCGTGGGACTCCATCGAGAAAAACTATAAGGACCCCGACTGGTTCCGCGACGGTAAGTTCGGAATCATGATGCACTGGGGCATCTACTCCGTGCCCGCGCACGCCAGCGAGTGGTATGTCCGCTATATGTATGGCGGCAACGCCGGCGTCATGCAGTGGCACACCGAGCACTACGGGCCGCCCACCAAGTTCGGCTACAAGGACTTTCTGCCCATGTACACCGCGGCCAAGTGGGACCCGGACGCCTGGGCTGACCTGTTTAAGAAAGCTGGCGCCAAATATGTCCTTGCACCGGGCGAGCACCACGACGGCTTCTCCAACTGGGACAGCGCCATCAACCCATACAACGCCGTGAACTATGGGCCGCATCGCGACCTGGACGGCGACCTTATTAAGGCGGTGCGAAAGGCCGGACTCAAGACCGGAATCTCCGACCACTCCTTCTTCCACTTTGTCTTTATCCCCGCGCTTCCGGGTAGCGATGAATACGACCCCAAGTGGGCCGCGTTCTACAACGTCGCGGACAAGAGCAATGGCGCCCGCACCAAATTCATGCACGACTGGGTGGCGAAGCGGATCGAGACCATCGACAAGTACCAGCCCGACATGCTGTGGTTCGACCAGCACACCGATAAGGTCACGGACCCGCTCAAGATCAAGGTCTCCGACTACTACTACAACCGCGCCAAACAATGGGGCAAGCAGGTGGCCATCTGCGCCAAGTCAGCCGCATGGGTCACCGGCCAGATCATGGACTACGAACGCGAGGGCCGGGCGCCGATGGAGTTGACCGATTGGATATGGCAGCCCGACGATCCCATCACCAACAAGTTCGGCTATGTGGAAGGAGAAAAGCCTTATCCGCCCAGTTCGTTCGTGGTGAAGATTGTCGAGAACAGCAGCAAGAACGGCAATCTGCTGTTGAACATCTCGCCCCGGGCGGATGGCACCATTCCGCAGGAACAACAGGACGTGCTGCTGACGATCGGC
Source organism: uncultured Acidobacteriaceae bacterium (assembly GCA_963834805.1). Taxonomy (GTDB): domain Bacteria; phylum Acidobacteriota; class Terriglobia; order Terriglobales; family Acidobacteriaceae; genus Edaphobacter. The sequence goes on along the minus strand of CAWIDB010000006.1, from coordinate 1,671,716 downwards.
AAATGGCTGGAGGTCAACGGGGAGGCAATCTACAACACACGCCCGTGGACTAAATATGGAGAAGGCCCCGTGGCCGACGCGGCGGCGGCGGCGATGGTCAAGATACGCGCGACCGGGACCTTTGAGGGCCGCCTCAACAAGGACAATCAGGGAGGTACTGGGGTCAGCGGCGGCGGGATCTCGCGCAACGGGTACACGCCCAAGGACATCCGCTTCAACACCCATGGCGACACGCTCTATGCAATGGTGATGAACTGGCCGGAAGACGCACCCGTCACTATTACTTCGCTGGGCGGTGGCCAGCCGGTGAAGGGCAAGGTCAAGAAGGTCGAGCTGCTCGGGCATCCCGGAAACCTCAAATTCACCCAGGACGCGGAAGGATTGAAGGTGACGTTTCCTCCCGAAAAACCATGCGATTTTGTTTATTCACTGAAGATCACCGGACTGAAGCTAACATGAGTCAAAGGACTAGAGGACAGCATGAAACACACACTTACTCGCCGCAAATTCCTGGAAACGTCCGCGCTGGCCGCCGCTGCCGGCGTTAGCATGCCTCTGTGGCAATCGCGCGCCCGCGCGCAAGGCGCATCGTCGGCTTCCACCGTGTCTCCGATCGCTCGTGGCCAGTTCAAAGGTTCCCGCGACTCCTTCGCTGCGTACCACATGCCGGATTGGTTCACCGACGCCAAGTTCGGCATGTGGAACCACTGGGGGCCGCAGTCCGCGGCCGAGTATGGCGATTGGTATGCGCGGCGCATGTACATCCAGGGAGAGCCGCAATATCAACACCACCTGCAGCACTACGGCCACCCGTCCAAGACTGGTTTTGTGGATGTCATCAAGTCCTGGAAGGCCGATAAGTTCGACGCGGACTACCTGATCGGCCTCTATAAAAAGGCCGGAGCGAAGTATTACGTCGCCATGGGTTGCCATCACGACAACTTCGATATGTGGAACTCGAAGTATCAGCCACGCTGGAATGCGGCGAACAGCGGCCCCAACAAGGACATCCTCGGCAGCTTTGCCAAGGCGGCCCGGCAGCAAGGTCTGCGATTCGGAGTCAGCGAGCACCTGTCGAACAGCTTCTGCTGGTTCGGCTCGGCGCATGGCAGCGACAAGACCGGCCCGCTCGCCGGGGTGCCCTATGATGGCATCGATCCGCAGTATGCCGATCTCTACCACGACTACAGCCAGATGCCGGCGGACTTCGTCGACAAGGTGGTGAATGCACCCGCCAAGGGAGCGATCGCAATGAGCCGCGAAGGTCCCGATTCGTGGCGCATCAACTATCTCAATCGCATCATGGATGTAGTAAGCCAGCACCAGCCCGATCTGCTTTATACCGACGGCGGCATTCCCTTCGGCGATGACGGCCTTGGCATCGTCGCCCACCTGTACAACACAAGCGCCAGCCGTCACGCCGGCAAGGTCGAGGCGATCTATACCAGCAAGAGCCGGCCCGATGCGGAGTCTGGAATGTGCCTGCTGGATGTGGAGCGCGGCGTAGTGGATTCCATCTGGCCGCGCCCCTGGCAGACCGATACCTGTATCGGCAACTGGCACTACGATACTCGCGCCAGATACAAGACCCCTAAGCGCGTGATCGACATGATGGTGGACATTGTCAGCCGCAACGGCAATCTCCTTCTCAATATTCCCCTGCCCAACAATGGCATGCCGGACGACAAGGAGATGGCCATCATCGAGAGCATCACCGCATGGATGGCGGTGAACAGTGAAGGAATCCACGGCACGCGGCCGTGGAAGATCTTCGGCGCGGGGCCGGGCGCGGACTTCAAGCCGCCCGCGGGAACGCAGTTCAACGAGAACACCCGGCAGGACCTCACCTTTGCTGACGTTCGCTACACCACCAAGGGCAAAACGCTCTACGCGTTCATGATGGGTTGGCCGGGCAAGGAAGCGGTCATCCCATCGCTGGCAACCACCGCCAAGCAGGGCGTTGGCAGGATCAAGAATGTGGAGCTCCTGGGGATTGGCAAAGTCTCGTTCAAGCAGAATGAGACTGCATTGACCGTACAGCTTCCGGAAAAACAACCCAGCGATTTTGCCATCGCGTTCAAGATTATGGGCGCGTGAGGCGGCATCACTACAACTGAGACAAGACCGGCAATCGCAAAAAGGAACAGTCACCCATTAGTCCATACGCTTCTATGAACACACAATTCACTCGTCGCCAATTCGCAAAGATGACGGCTGTTATTGCAGCCGCGGCAGGTCTCCCTCGCGCCTTCGCGCAGCGTGCCGGCAGGCAGTCGCATGCGATCGCTCCGGGGCCATTCAAGCCGACATGGGAATCTCTGGTGGCCAATTACAAGACGCCCGACTGGTTCCGCGACGCCAAGTTCGGCATGTGGGCGCACTGGACCGCACAGTGCGTACCCGAACAGGGCGACTGGTATGCACGACGCATGTATATCCAGGGCGAGAAGGACTACGACTACCACGTCAAGACCTACGGCCATCCCTCCAAGTTCGGCTTCATGGAGATTGACAATCTCTGGAAGGCGGAGAAGTGGGACCCGGAACGGCTGATCGCTCTCTATAAAAAAGCGGGCGCAAAGTACTTCTTCGCCATGGCCGCGCATCACGACAACTTCGACATGTACGACTCCGCGCACCACGATTGGAACGCTGTGAAAGTGGGACCAAAGCGGGACCTCGTGGGTACATGGGCGAAGATCGTGCGCGAGAATGGCCTGCGGCTCGGCGTCAGCAATCACAACTCCTGGGCGGCGCGGTGGCTACAGCCCGCCTATGGATACGACGGCGAAGGTCCGCTGGAGGGCGTTCGCTACGACGCGTATACGCTGCGCAAAGAAGACGGCAAGGGCAAGTGGTGGGAGGGCCTCGATCCGCAGGACCTGTACACCGGCAACAGCGTCAGGATGCCGAATGGAATTCACGGCATCGCGGCGGTCCAGGCCTGGTACAACCAGTACACCAGCCTGGCAAAAGAGAACCCCATGCCGTCGGAGGCGTTCTGCGAGGACTGGTATCTGCGCTGCAAGGACCTGGTGGATAAGTATCAGCCGGACGTGCTGTACTTCGACACCAACGAACTGCCCCTCGGTCAGGCCGGACTGGACGTTGTCGCACACCTCTACAACCTGAGCGCGGCTCGCAACGGTGGGCGCACGGATGCCGTCGTCAACGGCAAGCACATCCAGCCCAACCACGTTGGCGCCTTTGTCGAGGACATCGAACGCAGCACAGCCAACGCCATCCGTCCCGATCCCTGGCAGACCGATACCTGCATCGGCGATTGGCACTACAGCCGAGCCATCTACGAGCAGAACCGCTATCAGACGGTCCCCACAATCGTCTCCATGCTCACCGACATCGTCAGCAAGAACGGTAACCTGATGCTCAACATTCCGCTGCGCGGCGACGGCTCCATCGATGAGCGCGAGGAGGCATTCATTGCCGGCTTCACTGCATGGATGGAGGTGAACTCCGAGGGCATCTTTGCGACCCGGCCATGGAATATCTACGGGGAAGGGCCTTCGACTACGGTGCCTCCCGCGCGCGCCTATGGCCCTCCTGGCCCGGCCTACACCGCGGAAGACATCCGCTTCACCACCAAGGGTGATGCACTCTACGCATTTGTGGGGGCATGGCCGGAGTCGCGCGTTGCAAAGATCAAGAGCCTTGCATCCGGTTCTCCTCAGGTAGCCGGCGCCAAGGTCAGCAACATATCGCTGCTTGGCTACGAGGGCAAACTTACATGGACGCAGGATGAGCAAGCGCTTTCGGTGAACCTTCCGGCGAAGCCTCCCAGCCAACACGCGGTCACACTGAAGGTCCGTGGCTTGCCGACGGCATGATCTGCGAGTTGTGTAGTTGGACAGAATTAGGGCCCCAACGATGAAACGTATGAACTCAGTCAAAACACGCTCTCTCATCGAATTCCTCTGCGTCACGCTGTGTTTCGCGGCAGCGGCATCCGCCGAGGTCAAACCGTCCAATCTCTTCAGCGACCACATGGTGCTGCAGAGCGGCATGTCTGTGCCGGTATGGGGGACGGCCGATCCGGCCGAGAAGGTCACCATTAAATTCAACGGACAGACCAGGTCCGCAACTGCCGATGCCTCCGGCAAGTGGATGGTGCATCTGAGCAAGCTGAAAGCCGGTGGCCCGTTCGAGATGACGATCGCAGGCAACAAGGCCGGCGAGGCACCGATCGTGGCGAAGGACGTTTTGGTGGGCGAGGTATGGCTTGGATCAGGCCAGTCGAACATGGACTTTACCGTTGCCACCACAACGCGTCACTATTTTGCCGGCGTGGCCAACGAAGCGCAGGAGATTGCGGCCGCCAACTATCCCAACATCCGCATGTTCACCGGCGGATGGAAGACCACCACCGAGCCGCAGTCCACGGTCACCGGAAGCTGGCTTGTCGTCACGCCGGAGAACGTGAAGGAGATGTCGGCTATCGGCTATCTCTTCGCGCGCGACATGCAGAAGGAATTGAAGGTCCCCTTCGGCATTATCACGGAAGCCTTTGGCGCCAGCACCGCCGAAGCGTGGACCAGCCGGGAAGCGCTGGCGGCGGTCCCGCAGTTGAACCAGCTTCTGGTTGCGTTCGACGCCAGTGTGGCCGCATACAAGGCAAATCCGCCGGACATGACCGCGGCGTTGAAAGCATGGCAACAGGCTGCCGATGCAGCCACAGCTGCCGGCAGGACAGTCCCTCGCAGACCCAGCAATGGAAACCCCGCACAAGACCAGCACAGCCCAACCGTGATGTTCAACGGCATGATCAACCCGGTGATCCCGTACGCCATTCGCGGCGTCCTGTGGTATCAGGGCGAAGCCATCAACGGGGGCGCCACGGGCTACAAACTATATCCGCTGCTTCAATCCACATTGATCAAGGACTGGCGTCAGCGCTGGGGCGAGGGCAATTTCCCGTTCTACATTTGCCAACTGGCTCCGCTCAAACCATGGCCCAATCGCGCGGATACCTGGTACAACAACCCGGCCGTCCGCGAAGCGCAGGCCACGGTATTATCCATTCCCAACACCGGAATGGCCGTCACCATCGACATTGGCGATCCCAGCAATATTCATCCCAAGGACAAGCAGGACGTGGCCGACCGGCTCACCCGCATCGCGCTGGCCAATACCTACGGCCGCAAGATGGAATACTCCGGGCCGAGGTACGAATCCATGACGGTTGAAGGCAACGCCATCCGCCTCAAATTCACCCATGTCACGGGAGGGCTTGTGGCAAAGGGAGGAGAGCTGAAGACCTTCACGATTGCGGGCAAGGACGGCAAGTTTGTTCCCGCGACCGCGCGCATCGACCGCGACACCTTAATCGTCTCCAGCCCCGACGTGCCCGACCCTGCCGCGGTCCGCTACGCCTGGGACAACTATCCCGAAGGCGCCAATTTTTTCAACGGGGACGGCCTGCCCGCGGCGCCGTTCCGCACCGATAACTGGGAGTACGAACCGCCATCGCTCCCTGCACAGAGGAACCCATGATAATTACACGAAGACAGGCTTTGAGTGCGCTGGCTAGTGGCGCGATTGCCGGATTTGCCCCGCGATGGGGCCTGCCGAGAGCGTGGGCCCAGACCCCGCATAATCTACCCACGTTGCAATACGACATTGCATCGGGTCCATTCCAGGCCACATGGGAGTCGCTGGAGAATACCTATCATCTACCCGACTGGTATCGCGACGCCAAGTTCGGCATCTGGATGCACTGGGGACCGCAGTGCCAGCCCGGCGACGGCGACTGGTATGCGAAGTACATGTACGACCAGGGCCGCCCGCAATATAACTTCCACCTGCAGAAGTACGGTCATCCATCCAAGTTCGGTTTCAAGGATGTGATCAACGAGTGGAGGGCGGAGAAATGGGACCCCGCTGCGCTCATGAAGCGCTACAAAGGCGCCGGCGCGAAGTTCCTGGTCTCGATGGCGAATCACCACGACAACTTCGACAACTTCAATTCCAAATATCAGACGTGGAACTCGGTGAAAGTCGGACCCAGGAAGGACATCGTCGGAACCTGGGCGAAGCTCGCTCGCCAAAACAACATGCATTTCGGCGTCAGCGTCCACGCAGCGCGCGCGTGGAACTGGTATGAGGATGCGCAGGGCAGCGACAAGACGGGGCCGCTGGCCGGCGTCCCCTACGACGGCAAGATGACCAAGGAGGACGGCAAAGGCTTGTGGTGGGACGGCCTCGACCCGCAGGAACTATACGCGCAGAATCACGCCCTCGGTGCTGACCCGGACGCGGCGTACGTCATGAAGTATTTCAACCGCGTCAAGGACTTGATCGATCAACATCATCCCGACCTGATCTTCTTCGACGATCCCAAGCTGCCCCTCGGCGACACGGGGTTGAATCTCGCCGCGCACTTCTACAACTCCAACAGAAAGTTGCATAACGGGAAACTGTCGGCCGTCATCGTTGCCGACGGCCTCTCCGTGGTCGAGCAGCAGGCTGTCACTAACAATCTCGAACGCAACATGACGCTGGACATGCTGAAGACGCCGTGGAACAAGGGAAATTGCCTTGGCCCGTGGCATTACAGCGTGGCCGATTACAACCGCGGCTATACCAAGACCGTCTCGTGGATTCATCTGCTGGTCGACGTGGTGAGCAAGAATGGTACGTTCCTGCTTGCCATTCCGCTACCCGGCAGCGGTGAGATCGACGACAAGGCCAGCGCGTTTCTTGACGAGATGACCAAGTGGATGGCGGTCAACAACGAGTGCATCTACGGCACGCGCCCCTGGGTGATCTACGGCGAGGGCCCCTCGGTCAAGAACGATGCCACCGTTGTGGACGAAGCGGTCAATCCACCTCGCGGTCTCGGCCCAATGACGTCCGCTGCCGACATTCGCTTTACCACCAAGGGCAATGCGCTCTATGCCATCGTGATGGGGCGGCCCACCGGAAAGGTCACCATCAAAGCACTGGCGTCGAACTCGCCGCATCATCCGGCGCGAATTGGACGCGTTCAAATGCTCGGCTCTACTGCCAAACTTGAGTTCACCCGCGACGAGACCGGCCTTTCGGTTACCATTCCAGACGCCGCTGCCTCCGATTACGCAAACGCATTGAAGATCAGTAAAGCCTGATAGGCAGGATGTTATGAGTTCATGCTGCCAGGAAAGAGTTCTATGAAAAAACTTGCACTCCGCGCCAGCTTCTCATTTGCATTGCTTGTTCTTGCCATCACTGCATCCATCGCATGGGCGCAAGCTCCCATGGTTACCGATGACGGCGCGGCTGCGCGCATTGCCTGGTGGCGCGATGCCAAGTTTGGCCTCTTCATCCATTGGGGACTCTATGCCATTCCCGGCCGCGGCGAGTGGGTGCAATGGAACGAGCAGATTCCCGTGGACGAGTATGCCAAGCTGGCCAGCCAGTTCACGGCGGACAAGTTCGACGCCGATGCATGGGCTGCCACTGCCAAAGCGGCTGGCATGAAGTACACCGTGATGGTGACGCGTCACCACGATGGCTTCGCCATGTTCGACGATCCGGGCAGCGATTTCACGGCCATGAAGTCGGCCGCCCACCGCGACTTCGTGGCCGCCTACGTCACGGCCGCGCGCAAGGCGGGACTGCGCATTGGGCTCTACTATTCGCCGCTCGACTGGCGGTTCCCCGGTTTCTTCTTCCCCGATCTTTATCGGCCCAGCGCCATCGAGATGCGCGATCAGTATCATCGCCAACTGAACGAACTGGCCTCGAACTACGGCAAGATCGATATTCTCTGGTTCGACGGCGGCGGCGAGAGTTGGTTGGGCTTCGGCGGAGTCCAGTTCAAAGGCGGACAGTGGTCGGGCAGGCCCAGGGGGCAAAGCTACTCCGGGTCCTTCTCCTGGCAGGACGATCAGGCGATAGCCAACCTCAAAAAGCTTCAACCGTCGGTCATTATCAACAATCGCACCGACGCCCCGGCCGACTTTCGCGACCGCGAGGGAGACAAGGCGCTGGGCGACTTCGACAACCAGCACCCATGGGAGCTTTGCACCACAATGGCCGGCGGTGTGTGGGGCTACAAGCCGAATGCCAAAGTGAAGACGCGGGATGAGACGATCCGCCTGCTGGTCTCCGTGGTTGGACGTGACGGGAACCTTCTTCTCAATGTCGGTCCGCGTCCCGATGGCCAGATCGATCCGGAGCAGGCCCAGGTTTTGCACGATGTAGGCGACTGGCTCAAGCTGTATGGCCAGAGCATCTACGCCACGCGTGGCGGTCCTTACCTGCCGGGCGACTACGGCGTCTCAACCTTTCACGATAAGACGGTCTATCTGCACATCCTGCACGCCACCGGCAAGACGCTCACGCTTCCCGCTCTTCCGGCAAAGATACTTTCGTGTTCCAGCCTCACCGGCGGGGACGCCAGATGCACGCAGACAGGCACCAGTGTCGAAATCGCGCTGAGCGGCAATCTGGACGCAGTCGACACGATCGTCGCTCTGACACTCGCATCTCCTGCCACAGGAATCAACCCAATCGAGACGCCAGTGGCCGTAAAGCCAGTCTCCGCCACAGTTGGCAGCGGTACATAAGGCGCAGGTCGCAACGAGGCTCATCTGCTTATCGGATGCTGGACGAACTCCTGCGGCGCGACGCCTCTCCCGACACCGTGCGATCATACAGGCATGGGTGGATAGCTCACCTGGTATCGGGAGCGATAAAATTGCGAGCGAACCAGGGTCAATAAACTGCAGAACTGCACCATTTTGCGCGCCAACTGTTTTGCGATTCGATTCGAGGGTGTGACCGCATGAAGGACGGACGAAAGGATGCTTTTCGCCAGCAGACAAAGCAATCGTTCTATACGCAGCCGGCAAGTTTCGGCCCCTCAAAGGTGGATCTGCTGCTCCAGAAAGCTATCACCTACCACCAAGACGGGCAATTGTCCCAGGCGGAAGCCCTCTATCGACAGATACTGCATATCTCTCCCCAACATTCAGCCGCACTGCATTTCTTGGGGCTGATCGCGTTTCAGGTTGGACAAAGCGAAGCGGCGCTCGATCTGTTTGACCGCGCGATTCAAGCCAATCCAGAGTATGCGGAGGCCTATTGCAGCCGGGGCAATGCTCTGTATCAACTGATGCGGTACGCGACGGCTGTGGATAGCTATGACAAAGCCATCCGTCTGAATCCGACCCAGGCGGAAGCACACCATAACCGCGGTGCCGCGTTGCATGCCATGCAGCAGCATGAGGACGCGCTGCAGAGCTACAACGAGGCCATCCGGCTCAATCCGGATTATGTGGAGGCCTACTGCAGCCGCGGCAATGCTCTGCAGAAGCTCAAGCAGTTTCAGGCGGCCGTGGACAGTTATGACAAGGCCATTCGTCTGAATCCGAAGTACGCGGTAGCATACAACAATCGAGGCAATGCACTGCTCGATCTGTTGCTGTACGAGGCGGCTGTGGAGAGCTACGACAAGGCCATCCTTCTCAAGCCGGATTATGCGGACGCGCTCAACAACCGAGAAATTGCCCGCCGTTCCCTGAAGCTGTATCGGGCAGCTGTGGAGAGCTATGAGAAGGCCGTCCTCATGAGTCCGGATTATGAATTCAAAAAAGGAACCGTGGCCTTCGAGTCCGCAATGAAAAGGGTTGCACGGATTGCGAAGATTACTGACAAAGAAAGAATAAAGAAAGAGCTGGACGCGCTGCCGCCCGCCATTCAAATGCATCCGGCGGTATGCAGCCTGCGCAACGCGAACTTCGCCAAGACAGAATCGAGCGGCAGGGACCTGGTGTTCTATTGCGCCGAAGCGGGTGAAATTTGGTGCCCCCAGACAGCCGGGACGGAAGGCATTGGGGGGTCGGAGGAAGCTGTCTTGTGGCTCTCCAGGCTCTTGCATCAGCGTGGATGGAATGTAACGGTCTATGCCAGTTGCGGCCTGCAGGAAACGGACTACGACGGCGTTGCATGGAAGCCATATTGGATGTGGAACTTTCGCGATAGACAGGACATTACGGTGCTTTGGCGGCATCCCGAGCTCGCGATGTACAAGATCAATTCGGGCGCGGTGATCGTAGACCTGCATGACGTCATTCCCGAGGAAGATTTCACGCGGGACCGGCTGCAGCGAATCGATAGGATATTCGTCAAATCCAGGTTTCACCGCTCTCTGTATCCCGCGATTCCGGATGAGAAGTTCGTCATAATTCCCAGTGGCATCGACGCGAAACTGTTTGCAAGAACCAGCGAGCGAGACCCGCTGTTATTGATCAACACCTCGTCGGCCGACCGAAGTCTTGAGGCATTCCTGGATTGCTTCGAAGAGATTAAGAAGCAAGTCCCTAACGCCAGGGCGCAGTGGGCCTATGGTTGGGGCGTTTGGGAAATCTTCCATGCAGCGAGCGTGTTGAAATTGGAATGGAAGACAAGGATGCAGGAGCGCATGAGAGATCTCGGCGTTGAAGAGCGCGGCAGGATAAGCCACGATGAGATTGCCCAGCTCTACCGCAAGGCAAATGTCTTCGCCTATCCTTCCGAGTACGCGGAGATCGACTGCATCTCGCTCACCAAGGCGATGGCTGCGGGAGCAATCCCGGTCACAACCGATTTCGCCGCGATGGGAGAAAAATCGCAGCATGGCGGGGTATTCCTCCACTCGACCAAGACCAAAGACGACTGGATACAACCGGACCAGTTTCATTTCGAGATTGCGGACCCCGAACAGAAAAAAGAATTTGTCCGGGAAGCAGTGAAGCTGCTTTTGAACCCTCTCAGCGAGGTGGAGCGAGAGTCCATGCGGGAATGGGCCAGGTTCACATTCGACTGGAACAAGATCGCCGGCTCATGGGATGCCGCGCTCACATCCCGGATGGAAGAACGTGCGCGCGCGCCTGAACCGATCGACCGATCAACCCAGGACAATTCGCAGAATGCAGAGCTTGAATTCAACCGTGGCAACGCGCTCTATGTCGCTGGGCAGTACAAAGCGGCCATCGAGAGCTACGACAAGGTCATTCTGCTGAATCCGAATTATGCGGAAGCCTTCTGCAATCGCGGCAGCGTCTTATTTCAACTTCAGCAATACCAAGGGGCCTTGGAGAGCTATGACAAGGCCATCCTTCTCAAGCCGGATTTTGTCGAGGCCCACAACAATCGAGGCAACACCCTGCATGCTCTTCAGCAATATCAGGCGGCCCTAGAGAGCTTCGACAAGGCCATCCTTCTCAAGCCGGGTTTTGTCGAGGCCCACAACAATCGAGGCAACACCCTGCATGCTCTTCAGCAATATCAGGCGGCTTTGGAGAGTTGCGACAAGGCCGTTCTTCTCAAGCCGGATTTTGCGGAGGCCCACAACAACCGAGGCAACGCACTGTATGCTCTTCAGCAATATCAGGCGGCACTGGAAAGCTATGGGAAGGCCGTCCTTCTCAAGCCGGATTTTGCGGAGGCCCACAACAACCGAGGCAATGCTTTCCAGGCGCTCGAGCAGTACCAGGCGGCCTTGGAAAGCTATGACAAGACCATCCTTCTTAAACCGGAGTTTGCGCAGGCACACAACAATCGAGGCAGTGTGCTGCACGCGCTGCAACAGTATCAGGCGGCCCTTGAGAGCTATGACAAAGCTATCCTTCTCAACCCGGATTGTGTGGAGGCGTACAACAATCGAGGCAACACCCTGCATGCCCTGCAGCAATACCAGGCAGCCCTGGAGAGCTGCAACAAGGCCATCTATCTCAATGCCGAGTTGGGGGAGGGATACAACAATCTAGGCATCACCCTGTATTCTCTTCAGCAATACGAGGCCGCTCTGGCGAGCTACGACAAGGCCATCCGTCTCAAACCGGAGTTTGCGGACGCCTACTTCAACCGGGCCACTACTCTCCAGGTGCTCGAAAAGTACCAGGAGGCCCTGGATTGCTACGACAAGGTCATCCTCCTCAGGCCGGGTTATCCATATGCACATGGATCGCGGACGTATATGCGGAGGTTTCTTTGCGATTGGAAGGACAGTGAGAATGAGTGCCGGCAGTTGGAAGCCGCCATCGATCGCGGTGAAAAAGCAGCGATCCCATTCACGGTCCTGGCCGTCAGCGGCTCTCCAGAGCTGCAAAGGAAGGCTGCGGAGATCTATGTGCGCGATAAGGCCCCGTCGTCTTCCTTTGCCGCGGCGATTTCCCGCCGGCCCAAACGGGACAGGATTCGCATAGGATATTTTTCGGCCGATTTTTACAACCATGCCACCAGCTATCTGATGGCGGAGTTGTTTGAGCGGCACGATCGAACCAAGTTTGAAATTATGGGATTCTCTTTTGGCCCGGATACGGCCGATGAGATGAGCAAGCGGGTGTCGGCGGCGATGGACCGGTTTCTGGATGTACGGTTCATGACGGATCGAGAGGTCGCGCAGCTCAGCCGGAATCTCGAAGTGGATATAGCGGTGGACTTGAAGGGCTTTACCAGAGACGCCCGCACCGGCATCTTTGCCGAGCGTGCTGCCCCCATCCAGGTCAACTACCTCGGCTATCCCGGCACCATGGGCGCCGGCTATATCGACTATCTGATTGCGGACCATGCGCTGATTCCCGAAGTCAGCCAGCGTCATTATTCGGAAAAGATCGTCTATCTGCCGGACAGTTATCAGGTCAACGATTCCCAGCGTCCCATCTCCGCAAAGCCATGCACTCGGGCCGGCGAGGGACTGCCGGAAACGGCCTTTGTGTTCTGCTGTTTCAATCACTCGTACAAAATATCGCCGGCTGTATTCTATATCTGGATGCGAATCCTTGACCGAGTCGAGGGTAGTGTCCTCTGGTTTTTGGAGAATAATCCCAGCGCCGTCGTTAATTTACGCAAGGAAGCTGCGCGGCGGGGCATATCTCCAGAGCGGCTGGTCTTTGCCAAACGCCTTCCCTTGGCGGAGCATCTGGCAAGGCAAAAGTTGGCGGACCTGTTTCTGGACACATCTCCCTACAACGCACATACCACCGCCAGCGACGCGCTATGGGGAGGCTTGCCTGTGTTGACCTGCGTGGGTGAGACCTTTGCCAGCCGAGTCGGGGCCAGTCTGCTGCGCGCCATGGATCTGCCGGAACTCGTCACGGAATCGGAGGCGGAATTTGAGCAACTGGCGGTCGAACTGGCACACGATGCGCAGCGCTGCCAGACGCTCCGCATGCGGTTGCAACAAAATCGCATGACCGCTCCGCTCTTTGATACGCAGTCTTTTACACGCCATCTGGAGGCTGCCTACTGTGCAATGATCGAACGCTATCAGGCAGGGCTGCCACCAGAGCACATCCAGATTGCCAGACTTCCTCATTGTCCTTAAACCAGGCGTCTTATAACCGGCAGCAGAGTCCTCGGCGGAAGATGGGATTCTCTTAGCCTGGGTCCACGGTAAGCCAAAGCGGAATTGAACATCCCATCCTCGAACACCTTGAATAAACCCTATGATCGCCTGCGTTCTTACGCAACAGGGGCCGCAAACGCCCAGCGGTCCCCCAGGCAGAAGTTGACAAGGGAGCAGCACAGGATCGCGATACTGTTTGCAACCAGCAGTGGAAGGTGTGCCTCATGGACCAGGATTCGCATCAGTACAAGGTTCCCCAGCATGGAGACCAATCCGTTGCATAGATGAAACCGAATGAATTGCGCGAGCACAGAGGAGCGATCGCGGCGGTCGCGCCATGTGTAGTGCAGGTGCCAGACAAAGTTATGCACCAGCGCAAGCTCGATGGCCGCGGCCGTGGCAACCATGTAATGGCCCGCCACGCAGCGGTCGATCGGCCCGAGCGCGGCAAGCTGCACCACCATCCCCATGGCCCCCACTAGATTGAACTTACCCCAGCGGATGAGGGAGTTCATGGCAGCGGCTCCTGCCGGTAGAGCGCCGCCGTGTGACGCAGAGTAATGACGATCGCCATCGCAAACATGCACACCGTTGCGATCGTTCCTCCCAGATCGAAGAGCAGCATCCTGTGGCCGAACAGCGTCGAATACGGACTGCGCAGCGCAGCCAGTGTGCCGATAATCAGCAGAATGCGAATCTCCGTGGGGCCGAAGATACCCTGCGATAGCTCGAAGCAGGAGAGCGTATAGGTGGCGAGATAGCTCTCGCTGGAGAGGAGCAGAAACGCGATCAGCATCGCGATCGCTGTCCACCAGTGCAGCAAGCCGGAGCAGCCGAGTCCGACCATCAACGCAATGGAGCCGAAGATATCCACCATGTGGTCCACGTAGAAGCCATAGCGCGGCCTCTGCTGGCGGCGCACACGGGCCAGGGTTCCATCCATGCTGTCGCCCAGCCAGTTGAGCGCGATGCACAGAACCACCAGAAGCAGTGCGTAGCGGTTGGTTCGTGAGAGCGCATAAAAGATCCCTGCCGCTACCTGAGCGCCGAGACCGAGCAGGGTGAGCTGGTCTGAGCTGACCCAGTCCGGCGCACGCTCCGCCATCCAAAGCAGTGCGCGCTTCTCGATGGAGGCGGTGAGGGACTGATTGATACGGCGGGCGGTTTGAAATCCCGCAGCATTCTTTGCATCTGTTGATCTCGCGTTCAGAATTGTGGTTGCTTGTGCGTTCATCATGGTCTCCTTTCCGATTGTTGATTTCCGTATTGTCATCTCGTCGCTCGTCGATCGAGCTATTTGCGCAGCGCGTTGCATGTGGAACGCAATGTGAACTCCAGCGACTCGCGTGGAACGCTCTCCACAAAGGGCCGAATCGCCCAGCCCAGGCCGGTTGGAATGGAACGCGTCAGCGAGACCGACTCGATCTGCATATAAAGTCCGCCGTCGCGCTCCTCGTAGCTCCAGTAGGTGTTCAGCCGCCACAGGAAGCCGTGCTCCTCGCTGGAGTTCAGCACACGCTCGCTGGCCGTTCCGGGCGAGTCGATCTCGTCGATCCGCGTGCTCTGCGAGGTGCTGAATCCGTGCTGCGCATCGAGCCGTCCATATGTAATGTCGTAGGCCGTTTCCATCACCACCGTGATGACGTGCCGCTGGCGTACGCGCATCGTTGCCTGCAGACGGTCTCCCTGTTGCGCGAGCACCCTTGCCTGCAGCACTTGCGGGGAGAAGTGTTGCGGGTAGGCGTTGAAGTCCTTCATCAGCCGTTCAAAATCCGCCGCCTTGGCTCCAGGGGCAAACGCGGTGCCGCGCCAGTGGTGCAGCATTGCTCCGGGCAAGTCCGCCGGCGGCGTCAGCTTCTCGACGATCAGCTCTCCCCGGCGCAGGCGGTCCGCACTCTGCGGATCGGAAGACGCGGGAGCGAGGAAGGCGCTCTGCGAGCGATGCTGCTGCGCCAGGCGCGTCTCAACCGTACGGGTGTACGAGTTAAAGACTGCTACCGCGGTCGGCGGGGGTCCTGCGGCAACGCAGCCGGGAGCAGTCACGAAGAGCAGGAGAACAGAGAAGGTTCGGGAACGTGTGGATTGGAATCGCGTCATGGGCGTGCCTCGCTTCATAAAGTGCACAATGCTCCGCCTCGGCCTCCCAGATCAATGCACGGGACCTCACCGGTTGGAGTTTGTTTCTCACGGTGCAAAAGATTGCAACAATTAGACTTTCTGAAAGTTATCACTTCGGCGACAGGTATAGATTGAACGCGCGATCGGATACACTGGCACATAACATGACGGACACAAGGCCAGCACGGCGCTATCGTTTTGGTGTATTCGAAGCAAACGCCGCCACGGGAGAGCTTCTGCGCCAGGGAATCCGAACCAAATTAAACGCCCAGCCTTTTCAGGTGCTGTGCATGCTGCTGGAGCGGCCTGGTGAACTGCTGACACGCGAGGCCATCTCCCAGGAGCTGTGGCCCGACGGCACATTCGTCGATTACGAACATGGCGTGAACTCAGCGGTCAATCGCATCCGCGAAGCCCTCGGTGACACAGCAAGCAACCCACGGTTCATTGAGACCCTGGCACGGCGCGGATATCGATTTGTGGCGCCCGTGGAGCGGATTGACCTCGATAAAGGTCCGTCACCCTCAGTCCCCGAGTCCGCAGACTCGGCTTCGAGCGAGCAGGTGGCCGCTGCAATCGAGCTTGAGTCTGACCCACTCAGCCGGATTCTGGCCTCTCCGCAGGAACTTCCGAAGGCCTCCTATCCAGTTGTGCAGACGCTCTTTGTCTTGTTTCAGTGCATGTACCTGAGCTTCTATGTTGGGGCTCTGGCAAATCTGCCGGAGATCGAAGAACTCTTCTCTCCTCTGCAGAAGGCAACACAGGCATTTACTGTACTGATCGTGACTGCCGCGGTCCTGATTCCTGTCCGCGCCTTTGTACTCACCGCAGTGCTCATGCACGCTCCGCGAATACGCAAGCAGTTCCTCAAGATTTGGCCGTTTCTGCTTGTACTCGATGAGCTATGGTCGCTCTCGCCCTTCCTGCTGTTGCATCACATTAGTATCGGATTGGCGGTGTCATGTACGGCGCTTCTCGTCTACTCGCCCTTTGCTCAGCGCTCGCTGGTTCTGATGGGCGCGGGCGGGGGGATCGTACAACCGCAGCAACGGCCCGGTGAACAGAGCGATGGGAAGGAAACTCCCGAGCAATGTCAGGAAAGTTGAACGTTGACCTTCTCTACCCTGCGCACAATCTCGCGGCCAATGACAAGCGAAGCCGTCGCTGCGGGAGAGGGCACATTGCACACATGCAGCATGCCTTCCGTGTCCACAAATCGAAAGTCATCCGCCAATTGACCGGTACGTTCCAGGGCCTGGGCCCTGACTCCTGAGCCGCCTGGTTTAATATCTCGCATGGAAAGCTCAGGCATCAACTTCTGCATATCTTCTGTAAATGCCTTTTTGCTCCAGGAACGGTAGTATTCGCCAGCCGCTTCCCGCCACAACTTGGCTGCCATAATCCAGAACCCACCGAATGTTGCAAGGTTTAGAGAATCAACCAGACTGAACGAGGTCCGGCTGTAGCCCTCACGCTTGAACGCGAGCACGGCGTTTGGCCCGACCGCAACACCACCTTGAATCTTGCGCGTGAAGTGGACTCCAAGAAATGGATACTTCGGATTCGGGACTGGATAAATCAGTCCGCGGACGAAGTCTTGTTTCGCAGCGGCGATCTCGTAGTACTCGCCCCGAAACGGTACGATACGCAGCTTCAGCCGGGCGCCTGCCATGCGACTTACAAGATCGCTCTGCAGGCCGGCGCAATTCACCACATAGCCCGCTCGAATCGCGCCCGCGGAGGTTTCGATTACCGTCTTACCGTTCTTATGTTTTAGGCCCAATACTCGTGCTTTCAATCGAAGCGAGGCACGCTCGCGAACGATCTCTGCCATTCTATTGCTGACGGAGCCATAATCCGTGATCGCTGCCCCAGGTACATGGATACCCTGCACCCCTGCAACGTGCGGTTCGATTTCTCGAAGTTCCTCCGCGTTCACCAGGCGAACTCCCGGGACCTTATTGGCCACGCCCCGGCGAAATAACTCCTGCAATCCGGAAAGTTCCTTTTCACTGGTTGCCACGATTACTTTGCCGCAGACTTCGTGAGGCAAGCCATGCTCGCGGCAGAATTGGACCATCTCCATTGCGCCTTGTACACACATGCGCGCTTTATCGGTGCCGGGCTTGTAGTAGATCCCGGAATGAATGACCCCGCTATTGTGGCTTGTTTGATGGGCGGCGATATGATCTTCCTTCTCAAGTACTACCAACGACGAGGAAGGGTGTGAACGGTTGAACTCCAACGCGGTTGCCAAGCCGACGATTCCCGCACCGATGATCGCAAAGTCATAATCATTCGCTGAGACGCCCATTTGCTCTACCCGTTCGATCCAGTTTAAGCCGTCTGTATCCTATGTGGTTGCTCTTCGTGCCCTAGCGTTGCAGACAACCTTCTCCTTATCGATGGTACAGAAAAGGCCGGACACTTCGGTTCCGTTGCCATAGATAAAGCCGATCGCCTCCGGTGGTGTCAATCGACTGACCGCGGCGAACTTCATCTTCGCCGGCGCGGCATCCCTGGTAATCGGTCAGAGCTGATGCCGCGCAAGGCCGTTGCCTCGTGGCAGGACCAGAGGGTCCGCGAGCTGGCGCGCGGGTTCCTGGAAGCCGATCTCCGTGCCGAGGTGGCGGGGGTCGCGAGCGATCTCAAGCAGGGTTGCGGCGCTGATCCGGAAGAGCAGGTTGCAGACCACGCGCTTGTTCTGGAGCGCGAGTGGAGCGAGTTCACGCGGCAGGGTGAAGACAAGGTGCACATAGCGGGTGGGCAGCAGTTCCCATTCGCGCGCCTCGACGAGCGCGAAGCAGTTCAAATCAAAACCATCAGGAAGGTTGTGTGGGTTGCTACAACACAAACTTCCACGGTTGACTTCTGACCGTTGCGTAAGAACTGAACGGTCAGAATTGGTAGCGTAGCGCCAACTGCATCAGGCGCGGTGGCATTGCGCTGACTGACTGGCCGAAGCTGCCGCTGGAAATGTTGCCATTGACCGCCGCCGCTCCGAAGAACTGTGCATGGTTAAGCAAACTGAACGTCTCGACACGTAGTTCGAGCGTGCGGCTGCCTTCGACCAGCAGCGCGCGAGAGAGAGTCGCGTCGAGGTTCTCCATGCCGGGGCCGGAGAAGAAGCGCCGCCGCGCATTGCCCATGGTTCCCAGTGAGGGCAGAGTCAGCTGCGTGGTGTCAAAGACGGGTGCGCCTTTGCGGGGATTGCGGTTGAGACTGAGCGAGTGTCCGCTCCAGTTCGGGGTGTCCACGCCGTTGTTATTGATGCCGTTGGGAATCGTTCCCAACAGCGATGTGTCGTTGTTATTAAGCAGCGTAACCGGCAGCCCAGTGGTGAAGCGTACGATCCCGGCCACGGACCAGCCGGAGGCGAGCCAGTTGAGCCGGTTGCCGTCCCTCAACTTGGGTAGCGCGTATTGGAAGCTGGTGACCAGATTGTGACGCAGGTCGAAGGAGGAGAGCGCTCGGCTGAGCGACGGATTCACAGGATTCACCGGCTCTGGCAAGCCAGCCGATTGGTCGATGGATTTGCTGAAGGTGTAACTGGCCAGAAGCTCCAGTCCGTGGGTGCGATGGTTGAGCGTGGCCTCCAGCGCGTTGTAGCTGGAGTTTGCAATGGTGCGCTGTAACTCGACACTGCCGAAAGCCGGGCCGAACTGCGTACGCGCCGCTTGCTCGTTGAACGGCCCGCAGACTGCTGCGCCGAGGCTGAGGCACAGCGCCGGATTTGCGGGGTTCGCCTCTTCCAGTACAAGCAGGTGATGCGATGCTGCGCCGGTGTAGCTCAGCATTGCCAGCGTCGTTGTGCCGATTTGCCGTTCCACGCTGGCCATCCAGTGCTCGGCGTAGGGCGTCACGTCGCGCGGATCGACGGCGGGAATACCCACCAGGGGCTCGAACTGGCTCCAGTCCACGCTGCCGTTGGGATGTGAGCGGCTGGCTCCATAGGGAACACGTTGCAAAGGAAAGCGTTGACCTGCGCTGGTTCCCGTCGCGGCCACGGTAAAGGGTGAGGCAAACAGCGGCGGCGCAGATGAGGTGTAGGTGTAGCCATAAGGAGGATTGGCGCTCATGATGCCAGCCGAGAGACCTTCGTACGCGGTATAAAAGATGCCGTAGCCGGCACGAACGCTGGTCTGTCCAGCAGTGCCGATAAGTTTGCTCAGCCACGGCGCGCTGGCGACGGGTGAGTACGCGATGCCGAATCGCGGCGAAAGATCGTTCCGCGAGGGAGCCAGCGAGCGAGGAACACCAGGGTCACCCGGAAAGACCAACCCCATAGGCGCGCCTGGATACACCTGTGACTGCTCGCCCTGCACCAGTGTCTGCAACTGGTTGAACTTCTCCTCCCAGGGGCGGATGCGGTCCCAGCGCACACCGTAGTTCATCGTGAGCTGGCTGGTTGCCCGCCAACTGTCCTGAGCGAATGCGGATATATAGAGATTCCGGTTGTAGAAGCTGCTCGCCTGCCCCTGTGTGTAGCTCGATGGAACGCCCAGCAGAAAGTCGGCGAAGTCCACCCCCGTCTCCGATCCACTAAAAGCAAAGCTGCCGTTGAAGATCACGTCGGGATGGGTATTGATCTGGTTCGCATGAATCTCACCCCCAAACTTCAGTCCATGCTTGCCCACGATGCGCGAGAACGCATCGCTCGCCTCGTAGATATTTTCGGCCTGCACCAGTGCAGTGGTGTCCACGCCCAGCGTGAAGTCGTTGAAGGCGACGTTCTCGATGCCTTCCGTGGACGGCTTCAGCGCGACGATTCCGCTAAACCCTTGCGCGGCCAGTGATGGCCCCACACCGCCCTTCGGCTGGCCTACGGCGTTCGCGTTACGCATATAGCTCATGTGGAATTGATTGAGCGTAGCCTCACCGATCTGCAAAACATCTCCCAGGCTCACGAGCTGCGCCAGCCCGCTGGAGGTTGCGTCAAAGCCGGGAACATCGGCTCCGCCCGTGCCTGTGGGATAGGGATTGTCCAGTGAGTACTGATCGACAAAGTAGTACGCGGTCAGCGTCCCGCGAGCATGCGTCCAGTCCATGCGTAGTGCGCCCTTGTCGTCGCGCAGCGTTTCGGCCTCGGAAGCGGTTTCAAAGAGACCGGTTCCAGCGTTTGGCAGTGGGATCGAGGCCAGAAGATACTTCGCTGGTGCTGACCATGCGGATTGAGGAATGTGTCCGTCAGAAAAAACGGCGGAGTAGGCCTCGCCTGCGGTAACGCTTCGCCCCAGTAGTGTGCTGAGTTGAGCCGCCCATGCGTCTCCGTTCACTCTGCCGGTGAGCGTATTTTGACTAAAGTCGCCGCCGCGCTCAGCCAGCGATGGCACCGCGATGTTGCCGGTGTCGATGCCCTCGGTCAGTCGAGTTCCCTGATAGTCGCCGAAGAGAAACAAGCTCTTGCGGCGAAACGGCGCGCCGCCCAGCGTTCCGCCGAACTGGTTCTGGCGATAGGCAGCACGGTCCTGCGAGAAGTAGTTGCGTGCATCGAGAGCGGTATTGCGCAGAAATTCGAAGGCTGAACCATGCCAGTTCGCGCCTCCCGCCTTCGTCGTAACCAGAACCTGCCCGCCACTGGAGTTGCCGTACTCCGCGTCGAAGTTGCTGGTCAGCACGCGAAAGCTCTCGATCGAGTCCAGATTGGGCACGATGGACGTCCCCATATTCACGTCCTCCTCGGCATCACTGCCGTTAACGCGGAAGCCATTCGAACTCTCGCGCTGGCCGCTGATGGAGAGGTTGCCGGGGTTGGCATCCCCGGAGGGAGGAGTCGCAGCCACGCCTGTCATGATCACCGCGCCGGGTTGCGCCGTGTTCGCCGGAACAATCCCCGGCTGCACCGCCATCAGGTCGGTAAAGTTGCGTCCGTTTAGCGGCACGCCCTCGATCTTTCCGCTAGCCAGCGTCTCGCCTAATTGTGTGCTGGTGGTCTCGGCAACCAACGCGTCGGCGGTCACCTGCACCGTCTCGCTGTGCTCAGCAACCTTCAGTATCAGCTTCACCATGGCGGCCGGGGCCTGTTCAGTGAGGACGACTGGCACCGTCAGCGGCGCAAATCCCCCAGCCGTTACCTCGATTTGGTAGTTGCCAGTTGCCGGGATACTGACGCTAAACTCACCCTGCTCACTGCTCTCTGCTTTGAAGGACATACTCGATGAGGCTTCGCGAACTGCAACGTGAGCGTGTGAAATGCGTGCGCCGCTCCCATCCTGCACGATCCCAGACAGGGTGAAGTTCTGGCTGGCAAAAAGAGAAGGAACAGGGCACAGAAGGATCACAAGTAGGAGCCATGTAAGAAGAAACGACTTCAACAAATTACCTCAATTTTTCTTCAGGATTGCCCACAGTTCTCAAAGCCTGCGCCCCGTAATGCATCCTCTGAAGAGCGCTGGTTGATATACGACTTAATTAGTCTGTATTTAATATACGACAAAATCAGTCGGATTCAAAGGGCGGCCAGCAAAGAAGGAAGGCATTGGTCACACGGAAATTGACACGCGGGGATCCACAGGATCGTCGGATCTGAAGACATCTGGTAGCGATGACACAATTCGTCCCGACGGGTCGCCGGAACACGTCCTCCTAAAAGACATGCTGGACGCCCAGCCATCCAGACCTACACTACATAGGACAGTAAAGTGCAAACTGCCAAAGGAGAGAACCATGTCAAGCGAATCTAAGTGCCCGATGTCGAACGGTGACCGCAAACACACATTGACTGGAACCCTAACGAACGCGGACTGGTGGCCCAATCAACTGAACCTGAAGCCCCTGCGCCAGCACTGCCCGCTGTCCAATCCCATGGGCGAGGGGTTCAATTACGCTGAGGAATTCAAAAGCCTCGACTTGGATGCCGTGATCAAGGACCTTCATGCCTTGATGAGGACCTCGCAGGACTGGTGGCCTGCGGACTACGGCCACTATGGGCCGTTCTTCATTCGTATGGCTTGGCATAGCGCAGGCACATACCGTATCGCCGATGGCCGCGGCGGCGCCGGCTCTGGAGCACAGCGATTTGCTCCCCTCAACAGTTGGCCGGACAACGTGAGCCTGGACAAGGCGCGCCGGTTGATCTGGCCGATCAAGCAGAAGTACGGCCGGAAGCTCTCCTGGGCCGACCTGATTGTTCTCGCCGGTAACGTGGCGCTGGAGTCGATGGGATTGAAGACCTTCGGTTTCGGCGGCGGGCGCGAGGACATCTGGGAGCCGGATGAGAGTATTTACTGGGGACCTGAGGGCAAGTGGCTGGGAGACGAACGCTACAGCGGCGACCGGCAGCTCGAGAATCCGCTTGGCGCTGTTCAAATGGGACTGATCTATGTGAACCCTGAAGGACCCAACGGCAAGCCGGACCCAGTCGCTGCGGCACGGGACATTCGGGAGACGTTCGCTCGCATGGCGATGAACGACGAGGAGACCGTTGCCCTGATCGCCGGCGGGCATACCTTCGGCAAAGCCCATGGCGCTGCCGATCCGATCAAGTATGTCGGTCCCGAGCCCGAAGGCGCGCCCATCGAAGAGCAAGGTCTGGGCTGGAAGAACAGTTTCGGCAGTGGCAAAGGCGTCGATACCATCAGCAGCGGATTGGAGGGCGCATGGACCGCCAATCCGGTGAAGTGGGACAACAACTACCTGGAAAACCTCTTCAAGTATGAATGGGAACTTACCAAGAGCCCCGCAGGCGCTCAGCAATGGACCCCCAAGGACGCATCTGCGGCGGGCACCGTGCCGGATGCCCACGACCCGTCGAAGAAGCACGCCCCCATCATGTTTACGACAGACCTCTCCCTGAGAATGGACCCGAGCTATGCGAAGATTTCGAAGCGCTTCCTGGAGAATCCGCAGCAGTTGGCAGACGCCTTCGCCAAGGCCTGGTTCAAGCTGACGCACCGCGACATGGGACCAATCTCCCGTTATCTTGGCCCGCTGGTTCCCAAGCAGCCGCTGCTGTGGCAGGACCCCGTTCCCGCAGTGGACCATCCATTGATCGGGGAGCAGGAGATTGTAGCCCTGAAGGCCAAGATACTTGCGTCCGGACTTTCCATCTCCCAACTGGTCACGACGGCCTGGGCGTCGGCTGCTACGTTCCGCGGCAGCGACAAGCGCGGCGGGGCCAACGGTGCGCGCATTCGCCTCGCTCCGCAAAAGGATTGGGAGGTCAACCAGCCAGCCGAACTGGCGAAGGTTCTTAAGACTCTTGAGGCGATCCAGAAGAATTTCAATGGAGCGCAATCCGGCGGAAAGAAGGTCTCGCTTGCCGACCTGATCGTTCTGGGCGGCTGCGCAGCCGTCGAAGACGCTGCGAAGAAGGCGGGCCACGACGTAAAGGTCCCCTTCTCGCCGGGCCGCACGGATGCGTCGCAGGAGCAGACCGATGTGGCCTCCTTCGCCGTACTGGAGCCGGCGGCGGACGGGTTCCGCAACTACATCCGCAAGGGACACGAGGGATCGGCGGCTGAGCTGCTGGTGGATCGGGCGAATCTGCTGACGCTGACCGCTCCCGAGATGACGGCCCTGATCGGTGGCTTACGCGTCTTGAATGCAAACTTCGAGCAATCCCAACATGGCGTTTTCACCAAGCGGCCTGGAACATTGACCCATGATTTCTTCGTAAATCTCCTCGACATGAAGACGAAGTGGCAGAAGTCCGCTGCATCGGAAGGCGTATTGGAGGGGCGCGATCGGGCGACCGGCGAGCTCAAGTGGACAGGAACCGTCGTCGATCTCGTCTTCGGTTCAAACTCTCAGCTCCGGGCCCTCGCGGAATTCTATGCGTGCGGCGACTCGCAGCAGGCGTTCGTGCGTGACTTTGTGTCAGCCTGGAGCAAGGTGATGGACCTCGATCGCTTCGACCTCGCGTGATCTCAGGGGAAAGGCCCTGAAGGTTGTAGAATGCGCAGCCTCGGCATGGCATCGGGTTATCCGGACCAGGCAGAGGCTGCGCGAATCCTACAGTTTCCTTTTGGCTTTAGGATGATGAAGTGCCGGAGCAATGCGTGCGACATGGTAGAGTGTGCCAGAGCGCCGATCGCCACATGCAGAGCGGAGTGGGAACTCTTGGTGGCGACCATTCGGTTTGGAGCAGCCGGCCAATCCTCCGAATCTGTGCTCGATCGCATTTCTCAGCACGGTCCCTGGTTGGCCGACGCCCGGCGTGGAGAGGAATTATGAAGAACAGTGCAACACGCGTTATGACTGGCATCGCTATCTTGACGGGGATGCTTGTTTTTGGCTTCGCTACGTCACCCGCAAATGCCCAAGAGGCAGCGAACCCGCCATATTTGAATCCGAGTTTGACGCCACAGGAGCGGGCAACGGACCTGGTGCATCGCATGACGCTTCCAGAGAAGGCATCGCAACTGGTCAATCAGGCCCGTGCGATTCCTCGTCTCAAGGTCCCGGCCTACAACTTTTGGAGCGAGGCTCTCCATGGCGTCATCAGCAACGGCACCACGGAGTTTCCTGAGCCGATCGGTCTCGCCGCGACTTTTGACGCTCCCGGCGTTCACGCCATGGGCACCGACATCGGCGTGGAGGCGCGGGTCAGGCATATCGTAGCTGACCGCCAGGGAGGCAACGCCGCCGACGGTCTCGATTTCTGGGCCCCGAATTTGAATATATTCCGCGACCCGCGCTGGGGCCGTGGCCAGGAGACCTACGGCGAGGACCCTTACCTCACCGGCCGCATGGGAGTCGCCTTTGTCACCGGAATGCAGGGTGACGACCCCAGGTATTTCCGCGCGATCGCAACGCCAAAGCATTACGCCGTGCACAGTGGGCCAGAGCCAACCCGGCACTTTGCCGACGTGGATGTGACCAAGCACGACGAACTCGACACCTACGAGCCTGCGTTCCGCGCCGCCATTACCGAAGGCAAGGCCGGGTCCAGTCATGTGCTCGTACAACTCCATCAACGGTGAGCCGGGATGCGCCAATCAGTTCCTGCTGCAGGACCAGCTGCGCGGGAAATGGGGCTTCCAGGGATATGTCGTCTCCGACTGCGACGCGGTCAAGGACATCTATACCGGGCATCACTTCCGGCCTACGCAGGCGGAATCCGCGGCCATTTCAGTTATTCGCGGCATGGATAGCGACTGCGCCGACGGCATGTCGAACACCCCCAGGGACGACAAGGACTTCCAGCCTTTTATCGATGCCGTACAGCAGGGGTATCTCCCGGAGAGCGCCGTGGACACGGCTGTGGTGCGGCTCTTTACTGCTCGCATCAAGCTGGGCTTGTTCGATCCTCCGGAGATAGTCCCGTACACAAAGATTGACGAGAAGGAGATGGACAGCCCCGAGCACCGTGCCTACGCCCGCAAGCTCGCGAATGAGTCGATGGTGCTTCTCAAGAACGACGGTATGCTTCCACTCAAGCAGGGGGTCAAGAAGATTGCGGTCGTAGGTCCGCTCGCTGACCAGACCAGTCCGCTGATCGGAAACTACGCCGGACAGCCGACGCATATCGTCTCGGTGATGGACGGCCTTCATGCCGAGTTCCCCAACGCTGCCATCACATATGTTCCGGGAACCCAGTTCCTGCGCAATGACGGCGATCCAGTGCCGGACAGCGTTTTGACCAACGCGGATGGAAAGCCCGGGCTCAAGGCGGATTATGGCGAATATCGCGGAGGCCGGCCTGGCCCCGGAGCAGCAGCCGCCACGGCGCTGTTTGCCACGCGGAACGAGACGAACATCAATCTGACCGAAGACAATTTGCCCACGCAGGCTGCCGGAAAGACGTCCTTCGGCGTGCAGTGGTCTGGGTTCCTGACGCCTCCGGATACTGGAGACTACCTGATCGGTCTGCGCGCCCATGGCTTTGGCCGGCTGACGCTCGACGGCAAGCAGGTGGCGATGGCTGGCAGATCGAACGGGATCGACTCAAGTGTTGGTCGCGTCCACCTGGAAAAGGGACAGAAGGTCGCGCTCAACGTCAGCTACGGCAGCATGGATGGGCATCCGCGCGTGCAACTGATCTGGGCAAAGGTGACGAATATGCCTTCGCCTGAGGCCATTGCAGCGGCCAAGAACGCTGATGTCGTCATTGCCGTCGTGGGCATCACCAGTTCGCTGGAAGGCGAAGAGATGCCGGTAAGCGAACCCGGATTTCTCGGCGGAGATCGCACCAGCATCGACCTTCCCGAACCGGAAGAGGCACTGGTGGAAGCAGTCGTCGCCACCGGCAAACCTGTTGCAGTCGTTCTGATGAATGGCAGCGCTTTGGCGGTCAATTGGATCAACGATCACGCCAATGCAGTTCTCGAATCGTGGTACCCCGGCGAGGAAGGCGGGGCGGCAATCGCCGAGACGCTCAGCGGCAAGAACAACCCTGCAGGCCGGCTGCCGGTGACCTTCTATAAGGACCTCACCCAACTGCCGAACTTTGAGGACTATACAATGGCCGGCCGGACCTACCGGTACTTCAAAGGAAAGCCGCTCTACCCATTCGGATACGGACTCAGCTACACGACGTTCAAATACAGCGATCTCAACATACCGCAGCAACCCGTGGATGCCGGAAGTTCTGTAAATGCCGATGCAACAGTGACGAACACCGGCAGCAGGGCGGGAGATGAGGTTGTGCAACTGTACCTGAACTTCCCCGATGTGAAAGGAGCGCCCGCAATCGCCCTCCGCGGGTTCCAACGGATTCATCTTAACGCCGGCGAGAGCCGGACGGTTCATTTTGAGTTGAAGGACCGCGATCTGGGCATGGTGACCGAAGCAGGAAATCCGATCATCGCTCCCGGCGAATACACCGTCAGTATCGGCGGAGGCCAGCCTGATACTGCAGCGCCCCGAGTAAGTGGACACTTCCGAGTCGAGGGTCAACTGGCGTTGCCGGAATAGTAGGAGGTTCAGTTCGGCACTAGCGGAAGTCTCATCGGCAAATCAACGAAAACCGTGGCAGGTGTGGCTCCCTTTCATGCAACTTCGCAATTGTTCCGGTGAGGGAGCCAATGCCATTCGACTCTCTCGCCCGGTCGTCGGGGACGCACCGATTCGCTCCCGTCCCGTCCCTGTTAGCATCGCGCCATTTTACATTCAGTTCGCTGCAAGATGAGGAGTGCCTAATGAAAACAGCAGTTTTGTGTCTCGCTCTTCTGCCTTTGTTGTCGGGTTTCCCGGCAATTGCCCAGGCGCCGCAGCCGGCGGTTGCAATATCCCAAACCCCGCCTGTGGAAGATTTCAAGCCAGCGACAACGAACCAGCAGGGCAAAAAGTATCCTGCGGTCAACTCCGAAAGGCGCGTCTGCGCCCGCGTCGTCGCGCCCCAGGCCCAGAGCGTCCTGCTCGACCTGGGAGGCATCCGATACCCTCTGATCAAGGGTGACGACGGCGCTTGGGTGGGCGTCTCGAATCCCCAGGACGAAGGGTTCCACTACTATCAGGTCATTATCGACGGCGCCCAAGTCCCGGATCCCAACAGCGTGTTCTTTTACGGCGCGACCCGCTGGGGCAGCGCGGTGGAAATTCCCGCCCAGGACCAGGACTTCTATGCGCTTAAAGACGTGCCTCACGGCCAGATGCGGGAGGTCCTCTTTCCTTCCAAGGCGGCGAATGCCAGCCTGCCGCCGGCCAAGGCATTCGCGGGCATGCAGGTGATCTCAGCCATGGTGCGCGGCGCAGTGGGCAGGGGGATGGCCATCGAATCGATCCAGCCGCCTGATTCTGGACAGATTGAAGCCATGGTGAGGGGCTACCCGCCCAGTGAATTCCCCAACCTGATAGCGTCGATTCCCTTTGCCTGCGAGTTTTTCGAACACGGTTTCGAATTCGGCGTTCGCGCTCTGGCACGCGGATTACTTGCCGTGACCAAGAGCGGCTGATTTCATTCCCATACCAGAACACCACACCTGTAAAGTCGCCTTTTGACCATAATTGTTGAGCCAGTCTAGGGATCGGCGGGATCGAACTAGGCGAAAACCCAGTCTAATGGCAGCCCAGACTGGTTTCTTTCCTTGACATCCTGACACAACGGCAGTTATTCCGTAGGTAATAGTTGGAGTGCCTCATCGGTTTGAATCGATGAATGCCCGGTCGGCTTCCGGTCTGCGGGAATACTGGCCAGAAGCAGCGAGAAGCGGCTTCCGTTACCCGGAGAGCTCTGCAGTTGGATTGCAGAACCGTGGCGCTCGGCAATCCATTGAGCGAGGACGAGTCCGAGGCCGGAGCCCGTGAAGTTGCCGTGCAGCGGCTGGGCGATACGACAGAAACGTTGGAAAATTCTGCCTTGGTTCTCGGCAGCAATGCCGATGCCTGTGTCCGTGACGCTGACCTCAACGAGAGAGCGATCGAGACCCTGTATCTGCGCGCGGACTGCAATGGTGACGGACTGGCCGGATGGCGTATAACGCCACGCGTTCTCCAGCAGGATATTGAGCAGGCGCTTGAGCGCACCATAGTCCGCTTCGATCCAAAGCTCGTGCTCATCGAGTCTGTGAGTGAATTGAATTTGAGCTTTGTCGAAGCGCTCTGCCCACTCCTTGGCGACCTCTTCGATGAGATCGGGAAGATTGACCGGTTCGAGGCGGAGAACCTCGACGCCCGCGTCGGCGCGGGCGAGCGAGAGAAGCTGGTCGATGAGACGAGTCATTTGCACAGAGTTATGCAGGACGCGCTCACAGGTGTTGCGGTAGTACGCGGCGTCGCGCGGAAAGGCGAGGGCAACCTCAGCCTCGGCGCGCAGCAGAGCGACGGGGGAACGAAGTTCATGCGCCGCGTTGGCGGTAAACGATCGCACAGTCTGGTAGCCGGCCTCGATGCGGCTCAGCATCTGGTTCAGCGTGTTGGAGAGGGCGGCGAGTTCGTCGTGTGTGTGCAATTCGGGCAGGCGGTTGTTGAGGTTCTTGTCGTTGATGCGCTGTGCCTCGGATGCGATGGAAGCGATGGGCGTAAGGGCTTTGCGACTCATGAAGTAACCGGCCAGCGAAGACAGAATCAGGCCAAGCGCGATGAGCAAAAAGAGCTGAATGCTGAAGTTGGAGAGGATGGCCAACGTCTTGCTAAGCGTGAGGCCGGTTTGCACGGTGTAGCGAATGCCGTGGACCGTGATGGGCTCGATGAGCGCGCGGACGTGGATCGACTCCGCGGTGTAGGTGAAGTAGACCCCGGTTTGCGACGCCTGCTGGGGTAGGACGAGCTGCGGATAGATAGAGGCCACGTGCGGCGAACGGTAGAGCCAGTTGCCGTGCTCGTCGATGATCTGTTCCCACTTATTTCCGTGGCTGACATCGTATGCAGCGGTAATGGCGTTGCGTAGTTGGTCGGGCGCTTCGTGCGCGGGTCGGGCTTCAACAAATCGGCGAACACTCCGCACACGTTGCTGCAGCTCATTGTTCTCCAGGTCATCGATGGCGCGATGCACCATCCAGAGCGCGGCGAGGCCAAGGCAGAAAAGGGCGGCCGCGAAGACCAGAGAGTACCAGAGTGTGAGCCGAACTCGAAGTGGAAGATGAGATGTGATTGGAGAGAACTCCTTTGCAGTGTTGCAGCGTTCTGTTACTGGGCCGGCAAATACAAATCAGCGTCTTCCACTAACAAGTAGCCGACGCCACGCGCGGTGGAGATAAGGCCAGGCTGTTTCGCGTGAAGCTTCTCGCGCAGGGTGTTGACCAGCGTATCAAGCGCACCGTGGCTGATGACGGTGGTGCCCCAGACGGCCTTCATCAACTGACGGCGCGAGACCACTTCACCGCGATCGAGCGCGAGTGCGCGCAGCAGAAGATACTCGCCGCGGGTGATGTGGACCTCAACCCGGTTGCACAGGAGGCGACGCGATCTGGTATCGAGGCGAAAGGGGCCGAAGCAGAAATCATCAGTTGAAGCAACCCGAGCGCGACGTGTGGCGGAGTCGATGCGCGCGATCAATTCGGGGAAAGAGAAGGGTTTGGTGATGTAGTCGTCGGCGCCGGCATCCAGACCGCAGACCACCTGGTCCTCCTGATTGAGCGCCGTGAGCATGACGATGGCTGGACGGTTTGGGCGCGTGCGCAAATGCTGGGCAATGGTGTATCCGCTGCGGCCGGGAAGCCCGATGTCGAGCACAATGGCGTCGAAGTTCTCTGCGTCGACAAGCTGCTGGCCCTGCTCCGCCGTGGTGGCCGTGACGATACAGTGACCGCGCTCCCACAGGCCCGTGCGCAGCAGTTCCACCATGCGCGGATCGTCTTCAATGACGAGAATGCGCAGATTGATTGGCGTTTTCATTGGGGATCGGAGATATGCTCAAGCTCCCAAACTACACTGCGCTTGTTACCGCTCGATGAATCCATGCCGGGACTAGGCCTGTCGCAATCTCAGGACTTTTTTACAGCATGGTGAAGAAGGGTTCACACAAAGCCCCTACCTTCGAGTAATCCGATTCCGGTTTTCCAACCATCTGTGTGAGGTTTACGCGCACGGATTCTGATCTGGGAGGCTCCTATGCAAAGAATTACATCGTCCCATCGATCCAACTCCTCATTCGACTCCCTCTCACAGATTGCTGGATCCACAGGAAAGCTGCTGACCTTGGTCTGCCTGTTCGTGTCCCTGCCAATGCTCTCATTTTCGGCCAATGCTCAATCGCGTTTTGCCGCGTCCAGCGCCGCGGCGGCAGGTGCTGAGGCGTCAGATAAGGGGCTGATCGCGGGCACGGTCGTCGACTCGCAGGGTGCAAATGTTCCCGGTGCGCAACTTAAGCTCGCGCCCCTGGGGATCACTGTCGTCTCCAACGACCAGGGAGAATTCCGCTTGCCCGAGGTCCCTGCCGGCAAGTACACGCTGACGGTCTCCTACGTTGGATTCCAGCCGCAGACCTCCGACGTGGAATTGGCTGCCGGGCAGAGCCTGAACCTGACTCTGACACTTAAAGTTGCCTCCGCGAGCCAGGAGATCATGGTGACCGCAGAGCGCCCCCACGGCGAGGCGGAGGCCATTAATGAAACTCGCAGCGCGGACAACCTGCTGCAGGTAATGCCCTACGAGGTCATCACCAGCCTGCCCAATGCCAACGTGGCCGACGCCATCGGACGCTTTCCCTCGGTCACGCTCTACCGCATCGAAGGCGAGGGAGTCTACATCCAGGTTCGCGGCACGGAGCCACGCCTGACCAATGTCACCGTCGATGGCATCACAATTCCCGCGCCCGAACCCGATGTTCGCCAGGTGCGGCTGGACGTGATTCCTTCAGACATGGTGGATTCAATCGAGATGAACAAGACGCTCTCGGCCAACATGGACGGCAATGGCATCGGCGGCTCAGTGAACCTGCACACCAAGGAGGCCGGTGAGCAGCCGACGATCAATCTCTACGGCAATGGCGGCTACACCAACATCATGAACGGGCGCGGCTCCTACGCCTTTGGCGGAACGGCGGGAAAGCGCTTCGGCGCGGACAAGCGGCTTGGTATTCTGGCCAACGCGGTCTTCGATTACAACGGTCGCGGTATCGACAACATCCAGCCGGCGCTGGATCCGCTCTCCACCCTTACCACGCCCTTTTACGACGACGATACGATCCGCGAGTACCGCTACTATCGCACGCGCTACGGCTTTGACGGAAGCGTGGACTACCGCGTCAACGACAATACAGGTATCTATGCGCGCGGATTTTATTCCGACCTGAAGGACTGGGGCGACAAGTGGTACTACGAGCCGGTATCGACGGCGATCTCGGGCACGGCGGCCAACCCGGTACTGCCCAACCCGGCGACCAAGTCGTCCAGCCCGAAGTTCTATACCTCCAGCAAGCGGCCTAACGCCTCGGTGGGCACGATCATCCTGGGCGGGCGCACTACGCACCAGGACTCGCTCTTCACTTATCAGTTGTCGGCGTCGCGCTCCTACGAGATCGATTCGGCGGGCAATCCCAAGGCGGACTTCTCGTGGGTTGGCCCGACGGTCTATTGCAACTATGTTCCCTCGGCCCAGACCGATCTCTATCGTCCGCACTTTGGCGCCTGCGATACCACCAACCAGTCGCCACTGTTGAGCGCGGCAAACTGGCAGTTCAAGGACATCACCATCTCCCATGGGCTGAATGCCGAGCTCGACCTGACGGCCCAGACCTCGTACGCCAAGAGCTATAACACCCAAGGCCACTTTGGCACCTTTGAGACGGGCTTCAAGATCAGCAACGGACACATGAGCTCGGACTCGACGGAGAACGTCTATGACAGCTTTGGAAGTTCCGCTCCGCTGATGACGCAGCTTCTGGACAAATTTAACAACACCGATTACTACAACGGGAGCTACTTCGGCGGGCAATTCGGACAGGTCTCGGACTTTACCTCAGCGGAGAACTATACGCTGACCAACTATACCGGCAATCTAGACGCCTATAAGACGGCGGGCGACACCTATCCTAACCTCTTCCATTTTGTCGAGCGCATCACCGCCGGCTACCTGATGAACACCATCGACTTCGGCAAGATGCATCTGCAGACCGGGCTGCGCATCGAAGGCACGCAGATGTCGACCTTCGGCTATAACCTAACGTTCTACGGAAAATCCAGTACTACGATGCCGGTCTGCGGCGGAACAACCGTTACCAACTGCTATAGCTTTACAGGCGTCACCAATAATCCTTCGTATGTGGACGTATTGCCCAGCGTGCAGGCTCGCTACTCGCTGACGCCGAACTCCGCGCTGCGTGCGGTAGTTGCGCGTGGCGTTGCACGGCCCGATCCCTATCAACTAGTTCCCTATATCACCGAAGACGACACGGCGAGCCCAGTCAGCGTCACCATCGGCAACCCCGCGCTGCGGCCGGAGCACGCCAACAACTACGACCTGCTCTACGAGAAGTATCTCAACCCGCTGGGCATCGTGCAGGCTGGGTTCTTCTTCAAGCAACTCACCGCGCCGCAGGTCGAGATCACAATTCCCGGTGGGCTTAGCCTCACGAACTTTCCTGCGGGCTACTTCTCGCCAACATTGCAATCGGACCTAGCCGCCTACCCTGGCGACGCGATCACGCAGTATGTCAATGGACAGAACGCGTATCTTTATGGCTATGAACTCAATTTCCAGCAGCACCTCAACTACCTTCCCGGCCTGTTGAGCGGGCTGGGCGTGTCGGCCAACTATAGCTACACCGCATCGCGCGAGAAGGGACTGCCGCTGCGCACGGATTCTCCGACGACGATCGACCAGGCGCCCAACACATGGAACATCAGTCCCACCTACGACACCAAGCGACTCTCGGCACGCGTCGGACTGGCCTATAACGGTTACAGCCTCTTCCAGTACATGTATGTCTCACCAACCTATGTAAGCGGTGCCGATCCCAGCGGCCTGGGGACCAAGGGTCCCTCGGGCGACATCTTTACCATGGCCCACTTCCAAGTGGACGCGCAGGCAACATATCGCTTCTACAAAGGTATCAGCGTGGAGTTGCAGGGCCTCAACCTGAACAATGAGGTCTTCGGCTACTATCAGGGAAGCACGCGGTTCGTAAACCAGCGCGAGTACTACAAACCCACGTATACAGCAGGCCTGCGTTATAACTTTCAGCACAAACGGTGACTCACATACTTTGCTCCTCGGGGCCAACTTTATTGCGGTAAGAATATCTCAGGAGCGAGTGTGCGAAAGATTGATGCAAGGGCCATTCTGCTGACGTGTGCGTGCGTGCTGGCCCAGGGGTCATTCGCAGCACAGACGGCGAAGGCGGCCCAATCGGCTGCCCTGCCATCGAGCGATTCGGCTGCGGAATTGAAGTTCGTTGTCTACCTTAGCCGTCACGGGGTCCGTTCTCCCACAGGGATGCCGGAGCAGTACAACCCCTATTCGCTCGCACCATGGCCTGCGTGGGATGTCCCCCCTGGATACCTGACTGCACATGGCTATCAACTCATGAAGCAGTTTGGTGCGTATGACCGGATGGAGCTGGCGCAGGAAGGACTCTTGAGCGCGAACGATTGCAATGATGCAAACAGAGTATCCTTCTACGCGGACTCCGACCAGCGTACTAGAGAAACCGGAAAGGCCCTGGCTGAGGGACTCTTCCCGGGATGCCACACGAACGTGCAATTCCTACCGGAAGGCACCAACGATCCACTCTTTCACCCGGCTCAGGCCCAACTGAGTGTCAATACTCCAACTCAGGCTACGGCTGCAATTGCCGGGCGTATCGGCGGCTATCCGGCCAACCTTACGGAAGCCTATCGCACGCAACTTGGGACGTTGGACTCGATCCTTGCAACCTGTGGCTCCCCGGTCTCTCCGCCACAGAAGCGCATATCGCTCTTCGACATTCCAGCCACGTTGACATCAGGAAGCGGTGGCCATGTTGCAGAGTTGCGGGGTCCGCTGAACACCGCATCGACTCTGGTTGAAAACCTCTTGCTGGAGTACACGCAGGGAATGGAGGCATCCAACGTCGGCTGGGGTTGCGTGGATGGTCCGAAGCTACGGTCGTTGATGGAACTGCACTCTGCCGCCACTGACTTCACCGAACGCACACCGATCGTAGCTCGGATCGGGGCCTCGAACCTTCTGACCGTAATCGATAAGTCTATCGAGCAGGCAGTTACCAGAAAGGCAATTACTGGAATCCCCGGCAAGCCAGGAGATCGTGCGCTCTTTCTGATTGGCCACGACACGAATCTAACCAATGTCGCAGGCCTGCTGAACCTCACCTGGATCGCCGATGGGCGGCGCGACGACACGCCTCCCGGCGGGGCGCTCATCTTCGAGCTTTGGCGGAATCGAAAGACAGGGCAATTCTCCGTTCGGACCTACTTCACGGTGCAGACGCTTGAACAGATGCGTTCGTCTTCTACTCTCACGCTAAGCAATCCTCCCCAACGCGTTCCCGTATTTATTCCCGGTTGCAGCCAGAAGGATTTCTCCTGCCCATTGCCCGCGTTCACGCAAACCGTCCAACATGCGATTGATGCCCGCTATATAACGGCCAGATAGTGAAAGAAACGATGTTCCATAATAGACACAAATTCATATTCAACTCGTGTGTGTCTCTTAGCCCGCACTTTCCGGAACAGCGCCTAACAACAGATTCGATAATATTTTTTCTGCAGAGTGCTGGAGCCCTTCAGTGCTGTGCTGCACTAACACTCAAACGGATGGCACAAAAGATCGGAAGTGCACTTATCGTTGGGTAAACGATTCGGAACTAATTGATTACAGGCAAGTTATGATGGATGTAACTCTTAGCGTACTGATGCTGATAAGTTTTTGATTCTAAATGGCTTACTGGTGCCGGGGGGGGTCGAACCCCCACGACCTTGCGATCGGCGGATTTTGAGTCCGCCTAAACCACTTTTGCAGCACACTGCATAAACTCGCAATTAGTAGAATAACTATCTATATATCAATTATTTATAGCGAACAAGATTGACGCAGTACGTTGCATTGACTTGCACTAAAGTAGGAAACCAACATGCACCAGAACATGCACCAGAACATGCACCAGAATCTGCACATATTTTGGTGCCATACGTTGGGCCGCACTATGGTAGGGGATTGAGTGTCCTCGGTTCGCGCTTCAGGTGCGAGAGGTTGTGGCAGCAGAGTCAACAACCTCACCCTTCTCATCGATCAGGATTTGCCGGATTGGTCTAAGCGGTAGATTCAGCGCATAGCGGGCGTGCTTCCTTTCTCCTGTGCGGATGAGTGCGCCCTGTTTGACGAGATCGGCTAGGTCGCGTGTCGTGGTCGCGGGAGATGAGTCGGCAATTGTGTTGTAGTTGCCTGCACTGAGTCCACCCCTGAATCCCTCCGGGCCTTCTTCCAGCATTCGCAGGATGACCTTCTTTTGCCGGGCATTGAGCGTGCCGCTGAGACGGTCGAGCAGTTTGGTCTTGTCGATCAGGAACTCGACCTGGGCAGTCGTCCGAAGCTGTGCCTCGATGGCAATTCCAGCGAACCAGGCCAGCCATTCCGTGACCTCGTTGTGTTTATTGGCAGCCTCAAGTGCGTCGTAGTAGCTACGGTGGTGAGCGAGGATGGCTGTCCCCAACGCGATAAGGATCGTCTGGCCAAAGCTCTGGATCAGGGCCTTTTCGGCGATCGCTCGACCGATTCGGCCATTGCCGTCTTCAAACGGATGGATCGACTCGAAATAGATGTGGGCAAGTCCAGCACGCGTCAGTGCCGGAAGGGGTTCCGAGCCGTCTGGTGTTGTACGGTTGAACCACGCGATGAGACGCACCATCTCGTCCGGGACTCGATCGGACGGCGGCGCCTCAAAGTGGATTTTGGGCGCATACGTTGCCCCCGAGATCACCTGCATGGCTTCGCTGCTGGTTCGATAGCAGCCAACGTCGCGCATATCCCCGCGGCCTGACATCACCATCCGGTGCCATCCGAAGAGCATTTCAGTAGAGAGCGGAACCGGAACACTGCGGTAGAGGCTGACCATCAGCTCCGAAATGCCCTGTTCTGCCGGCGCGACGCGACGGTCTTCCGTGGTCAATCCAAGTTGCCGTTGAATCGAAGATTGGACACTGGCCCGGTTCAGATACTCCCCTTCGATCTCCGAGGTGGTGAGGGCCTCAACGCTCATCTCGTCGACCGAGAGTTGCGCCAGCTCCGAATCTCCAAGATGCTTTGCGGTGCCGATTAGAACTCCGGTGCCAAGGAGAAATCGCTCCTCTGCCCTCGTTAAGCGGGCGGGATTCCAAGTGAAGTTCGGCCAATCCGGCTGCTGCCAGTTCCAACGCATGATGAATACAGCGTATACCTATCGCTCATTTATGTCCATTTTATGATTGATATACATACCCGAGATGGCATTTATCTACGATGGCATCTGTGACATGCAACGCCGCCGCACGGTTGCGGGTTATCTCATTGTGACGCCTGGAAGGTTCTACCTTCCGCTCGATCTATCTCTCTGATTATGCAGTTGATTCCGCGTCTCCCGGCAACCCAGGGTTGCTCCCTAAGTTATGCAACCGTCTTTAGCAATCGCTACTCAAATGTGACCCCGCGATTTGGTTACAACTAACAAACCATGATGCCGTCCTGGAGTGCCCGGCCTTTTCTGTACCAGTTTAGATGAGAGAAACTGGCACAAAAGATCGGGCAGAGCACCTCCTGTCCCTTGTCCAGCAGCCACTGCAATGTGCCTAACCATACGGCCATCAACCCGAAACCGAGATAGTCGATTGCCCCGCGAAATGCCTTCCTGAGGTAGGGAGGGTCTTCGATGAACAGGTTGACCATGATCAGGGCCAGCAAACCCACCGGGAGATTGATGTAAAAGATCCAGCGCCAGGAATAGCTGTCGGTGATCCATCCTCCCAAAGTCGGGCCGATCACCGGGCCGACCACGATCCCGGCGCCATAGACCGCCATCGCGGTCCCATGCTGGCGCGGTGGAAAACTCTCCAGCAAAATGGATTGAGCTAGGGGCTGCATGCCGCCGCCGCCGAAGCCTTGTAGAACACGTGCCAGGATCAGCATCGGCAGGTTGATGGCAATCGCACATAGCAGCGAAGCCACACTAAACACCATGATCGAAATGATGAGAAGACGTTTGCGTTCAATGCGCCGCGTGATCCACCCGGCGGCGGGAAGCATGATTGCGTTGGCAACGAGGTAGCTGGTTAGGACCCACCTCGATTCATCCGTGGAGGCCGAGAGATTCCCTGCGATATGCGGCAGTGCCACGTTGGCAACCGAGGAATCGAGCACCACCATGAAGGTCGCGATCATAACTGATACCGCGATCATCCACGGATTCGCTGAAGGCTTCCACTCTGCCTGTTCCACCTCCGTACTTGTGGGGACATTCACCAGCGTGCTCATCCGACCTTTGTTGATATTGTTTCACCGGACGGGCGCTGGCAGTCATGACGGGCATCACGATTGCTGGCATGGCAAAGCCTGGATGGAAGGACACAATCCGGTTCGAGCAGTCAATTCCATTGGAGAATTGCCTATGCACCGCCGGCCATCTCCGGCGAAAGGGGGATTATCTGCGATGGGGATCGACGCAGAACGCCAAAATAACCAGAACCGGCGACGGTCAGACGTTACTCATCTGTCCATCGCCGGTCCGGTCCTGACAACCTATTGTTCAGCGCTTAGCGATCGAGAACTACATGATCGCGCCGGTTCTGCTGCCAGCAATCCACGTTGTCATCGGTGCAGAAAGGCTTCTCCTTACCAAGACTGACGACCCTGATTCGGCTGCCCTCGATGCCGGCAAGCGTCAGCGCATTCTTCATCGCCTCGGCACGGCTCTCGCCGAGCGCGATGTTGTACTCCTCTGACCCTCGATCGTCGCAATGACCTTCGATCAATATCTTTATGTTTGTGTGCTGTTTCAGAAACTCTGCATCCTGACTGACTGCCGCGGAAGCATCGGGGCGCAGATTGGACTTGTCGAAATCGAAGTATGCGTCCTGAATGTACTTCGCGAACAGCTCTTCGTCGGTCAACGCAGGCGGCGCCGGCGGCGGTGGGGGCGGCGGCTGGTTCACGGTAATTCGCGTACTCGCCTGGACTGATCCGCCTGGCCCTTTGGCGGTCAGCGTATAGGTGGTGGAGCTGGCCGGCGAAACATCCTGCGAGCCGCTTGCAGCAACTGTTCCAAGCTCGCCGATCGTCGCCTCGGCCGCGTCCGTCGTGCTCCAACTCAGCGTTGCCGACTGTCCTTGCAGGATCACGTCTGGGCTGACTTTGATGGTGGCCGTCGGTGCCGCTGCCTTCGCGGGAGGAGGGGGTGGCGGTGGCGGAGGAGGAGCCGCTACCTTCTTATGGCACCCTGACAATAAAAGGACTCCTGAAAGACCGATCGCCACTGCAAGATGCTTGAGCGTATGCGGAGTCATGTAAATCCCCTTTCTTGCACACCAGCTTGATCTGGTGTTGCTATTACTTTCGTTGCCGCTGTCCAAAATGGACGAGTTTGCAGCACGCTATTTACGAAGGCAATTGGTGTGCCATTGTGTTGGAATGCGCCATGTCATAATAAGTCATTTGAAATCAGAGAAACTGCCGTTCGCTCAACGAGATCGATATTGATTTTTTTCGTTGGTTCGTCATATGTGTCGGAGAAATGCGACAGAAATCTGACGATGAGGATGTCCATGACGAGAAAGTCGTTAGTATGGATGCCCCTGAGAAGAAGGATCACAAGGGAGTGATCGCGCTACGGCGAAGCTGACGGCTTTACCTGGAGCGTTCGACGTGGAGTGAACTTTTCGGGATGTGATCTCCTTATAGCGGACCCAGCCCGGGGTCTCGGGGAGCACTTTGGGGATTCGCTCCTGGCGCTGCTCCTGGGACCCCTCTTGGTGCTCCTGCCGCACCCGGTCCGCCTGGGCGAGGCCCACGTCCACCGCCGCTGGTAAATAGCTCGCCCAAGTTGAGCGAGTCGGCGGTGTCTGGGTGGGCCGGGTCGAAGTCCTTGAAGCCGTCCACGATGTAGTTGGCCAGGTCGAGCTTGTTCTGCTTGATGCCCATCACAATGCATTTGGCGAACTCATAGCCGCCGTACGCGGTGGAGTGGGTGCCATCGGCCAGGATCTTGGGAGCGTCCGCGCCAGCCGATTCATAGAAGGTATCGCTCATGCTGTAGAGGTCGATGAACGGTACGTGCTCTTCCTCCGCCACCTCGCGCATGGCTTGCGGATAGCCGTCGTGGCCATGGGTCGGCGCTCCGGTGCCGCGCGCGCCGCGGTCCATCGCAGTCACCAGCACGGGGGTTGCTCCGCGCAGGCGGGCCTCGGCGATATATACCTTCAGATAGGCCTTGTAGGTGGTTTCCGGCTCAACATACGTCTGCGGCCAGTTCGCCTTGGAGTCGTTGTGGATGAACTGGATAAAGAAGTAGTCTCCCTTCTTCATCTGGCTGAGTATCTTGTCCAGGCGCAGTGCATTCATAAACGACTTCATCGTCTCGCCGGACTGGGCGTTGTTGGCAACCGCTACGCCCGGCTTGAAGAAGACGGGAAGAATCTGTCCCCAGGCGACATCTCCTCCGCCATTGCGGTCGGTGACGGTGGAATCGCCGGCAATGAAGATGGTCGGCGCGGTCGGCGCTGAGACGATCTCAATGGTGCGCAGCGCTGCGTGCGGACTGACCACTTCGACAGTCAGCTTGTCGTCCCAATCGCGCGAACTGCTGGGGTCAAACTGGTCCAGCGTCACCTCTTCGCGCCCAGTAGCATTGGTGGGCAGCTTGGGTAGGTGCGGCGTGCGCACATTGGTGGTGAAGGTGCGTTCAACCACCTGGCCAGCGGGAACCTCCACGCGCATGTCCATCAACCGGCCAGACTCCGCCTTGAGCGTGGTGGTAGTCGCCATGCTGGAGTCGCCAAAGGTCACGATCACGTTGAAGTTGCCTTCCGGCACTTTGGCGGAGAACATAAACGGCTTGTCGCTGGTGGTAGTGTTGCCATGGTCGCCAATCGAGACCTGCGCGCCCGGCTCGTAGCCGTAGCCGGGATCGTCCGCATACATGGCCGTCGGCGCAACCCGCGTGTACCCGGGCTTGGCTGGACCTGCGCTGAAATCAAACTTCAGATCGATGGGTGCA
This sequence comes from uncultured Acidobacteriaceae bacterium, assembly GCA_963834805.1. Classification (GTDB taxonomy): domain Bacteria; phylum Acidobacteriota; class Terriglobia; order Terriglobales; family Acidobacteriaceae; genus Edaphobacter. Next base: position 1,630,770 of record CAWIDB010000006.1, on the reverse strand, counting down.
GACAGCGGCTGCATCAACGACGGAGTCCTTGGCGCCGGCCGTGGTCCTGTAGGTGGCGCTGTGGGGGGCGCGGCCTGTGCCGCAGCCATCAGCGACAACAACGTGCAGACCAGAGCGGTGGAGTATACAACACTAATTCGGCGGAGGGTCTTCATGGGTGGTTTTGCCTTTCGGATCAAACGCTGACAGGAGTTTCGCCACGTTGGCGGGCCGGCTGAGGAACGCTGCGACAGTTTACATTTTTCTGCCTACGCCCGGCCAATAACTGCTAAACATTTTCACAAATCCCCTCCGGCGCGAGGACGCAGCATCGCCAATGCGGTACAGTCTTCAGGGAGACTCATGATGGAACGAATTCGTATCGGAATCGACCTGGGCGGCACCAAAATAGAAGGACTCGCGCTGGACGGGCTTGGCGCGGAGATCGTCCGCCTGCGTATCGCCACGCCGCAGCACGACTACGCGGCCACCGTTCAGGCGATTGTAGACGTGGTGCGAGAGTTGGAGCAGCGCGTCGGGGATCGCGAACAGGCCTCGGTGGGCGTGGGGATTCCAGGCACTGTTGTGCGCGCCACGGGACTGGTGAAGAATGCAAACTCGATCTGGCTCAACGGCCAGCCGCTGGAGCGCGACCTCAGCTTCGCACTTGAACGTCCCGTGCGCTGCGCCAACGACGCCAACTGCCTCGCCGTCTCCGAGGCCACCGACGGTGCAGCGGCTGGTGCCGAATTTGTCTTCGCTGTGATTCTTGGAACGGGATGCGGCGGCGGCATCGCGCTAAACGGAAAGGTGCATGTCGGGCCGAACGGCGTCTCTGGCGAGTGGGGGCACAATCCCCTCCCCTGGGCCACGAACGACGAGCTGCCCGGTCCGCTCTGCTTCTGCGGTCAGCACGGCTGCCTCGAGACATGGATCTCCGGTACCGGGCTTGCCCACGACCATCAACGAGTGACGAGCAAGCAGCTTAGCGGACCGGAGATTGTCGCGGCGGCAGAGGACGGCGACGCAGCGGCTGAGGCCAGCATCGTCCGGTTGGAAGATCGCATTGGGCGCGCCCTCGCCTCCGTGGTGAATCTGCTCGACCCCGACGTGATTGTCATCGGCGGTGGACTGTCCAAACTCGACCGCCTCTACACGAACCTGCCCGCGCTGATTGCGCGCCATCTCTTCGGCGGTGGAGAGATGGCAACTCCAGTTCTGAAGGCAAAGCACGGCGACGCAAGCGGAGTTCGCGGAGCCGCCTGGCTCTGGCCCGCGTAGAGGAACCCCCGCATTTGTCATTGCTCGTCATTCTGAGCGCAACGAAGAATTCCCGCATTTGTCATTGCTCGTCATTCTGAGCCGAAGGCTCAGAATCTATGTCGTTGCCTCTTTGTTTGTTATTCATTTTGCTCGTTGCGAGACATCGCCTCTTCCAATCCCCTCTCATGGCCTTCTGGCGACGGCAATCCGCGGAATACGCTGCAGGTCGTCGACAAAGCGAAGCTCGTTCCACCCCGATAGCAGCGTCGCCATCGTCTTCTTCTGGCCGTGGCCAATCTCCAGCGCGAGCAGCCCGTTGGGCTGCAGCGCAGCGCGCGCCTGAGGGACCAGGCGGCGATAGATGTCCAACCCATCTGCACCGGCAAACAGCGCAACTCCTGGTTCGTAGTCGCGCACCTGCGGATGGAGCGATGCGCGGTCCGCAGACGGCACATAAGGCGGGTTGCAGACGATCACATCAAAGCAGTCTTCCCTGTTCGCCAGCCCTGCCAGCAGGTCCGACTCGATAAACTGAATTTGCTCCGCAACCGCGTGCCGCTCGGCATTCGATGCAGCAATTTCAAGCGCGGCGCCAGAGAGATCGACGGCGGTGATTCGCGCACTGGGAAGATTGTGCGCAAGTGCAATCGCAATCGCTCCCGATCCTGTCCCCACATCCAAAATGCGCAACGCGGTTTGCATCCCAGTCCGCTTCACTTCCCCCAGCACAGCCTCCACCAGCAGTTCAGTCTCCGGGCGCGGAATCAGTACGGCACGCGTAACCCCCAGCGCAAGCCCATAGAACTCCTGCTCGCCCGTGATGTACTGGATCGGCTCGTTGGCCCCACGGCGCAGAATCATCGCGTCAAACGCGGCCTGCTGCTCCTGGCTCAACACGCGACCAGGATCCGCCAGCATCTCCGCTTGCCTGATTCCCATCGCATGGCGAAGCAGTGTCGCGGCATCGCGCCCAGCGTCGGCGCGCACATCGGCATACGCCTCGAGCTGCTGCGTGGCACGCGTCAGAGCTTCGCGTAGCCTCATAAGTGTTGGATGGGCACGGGCCCGTTTCCGTTCCTCACATGGTTGGCCCGTGGAATGTCCCGGCCTGCGGAACGATCTCAATAATGTTGCCATCGGGATCGGTCACGGTAATGGTGTCGCCATCGGTAAAGGGGACGCCCTTGGCCTTCAGCAACTCTCCCGTACGGTGGATGTCCGGCGAGGTCATCAGAATTTTGGATTTTACCCCGAGGCTCGCCGCGGGAACAATCTCCACCATCTCGCCGGAGTTGCCGGGTAGATCGAGGAAGTCGCGCCATCCCTTGTATCGCGTGTCGGGCTTGAAGCCCAGCTTGGTCAGGTAGTAGTCGCGCGCCGCGGCAGGGTCCTGCATGGCCAGCGTGACTGCGATCATCTTGTCGGCCACGCGGTCGGCGCTCAGGTGCTGCCCAAAGTCCAGCGTGTGCTTCGAGCCCGGCATGTACTGCGTGTACTCGATGGTCTGCGGGGACGTGGCCTGTTGCGGCCCCCTCAGCACGAACAGCAGGTTGCCCGCGGCGGCCGTATTCACCGGGCTGGGCGTCAGTCCCTCCGCAACGTAAAAATCGTGCAACGCGTGCAAATCCGCTCCCTCAAAACACAGATGCATGAACGCGGAAGTACTTGGCGTCGGCGGCCTCGCCGGTCTAGCCTCGGGTGTGGGCGCGGCTGCTTGCGCGGCAGCGGGCGCGGGTGTGCGCGGTGGACCAGCCGGGCCAACCGGATAAAGCTCAATGTACTGCGTGTCGTTCAGCTTGAGGAAGGACTGCGTCGTCACATCGCCGCGCGTCCAGGCAAAGGCCTGCTGATAGCCCAGCTTGTTGTAGAAGGCCAGCGAGTTGGCGATGCTTTGTACCCGGATGGCAATGTGCGCAATGCCATTCATCGGCGGCGTCTGGGTTGGAGCGGTCGCTGCGGGCACTCCGGCAGGCGTACTTGCAGGCATCGTCTGCGCCACCGCGCAAGTTGTCAGTCCCGCGGCAAGCGCGACCAATGCGATCCGCTGCAGTGCGCTGCGTGTGAATACTAGATTCGTTTGGGTCATCTTCGGTTCCTCTCGCTGCTTGTTTGGCGGATTTTTCCCGGCTAGTTGATTCTCTACGACAAGAGCAACAAATGCCAAGTCGTTCCTCGCGCGAAGTTGTCACTGCTGTGAATCTGCCGCCGGCAATCGCGACTGCGCACAGGCTGGTATGATGGGTTTGCATGACGACCAAGGTACAGATGCCCGCAGCGGCAGGCGGCAAGACAGGGAGCGGGGACGCGGCTGCAAGCGGCGCATCTCCGTTGATGGTACTGCTGGCGGGTTGGATGGTTCCAGGCGCGGGACATGCTCTCCTAGGCAAGTGGGTCCGCGCCGTGTTGCTGATGGCTTCGATCATGGGTATGTTTGCCATCGGAATCGCGCTTCAGGGCAAGGTCTATACGCCGAATACAGGGGAGCCGCTCGACATGCTGGGCTTTGCCGGCGATCTTGGCTCTGGCCTGCTGTATTTCTTGGCGCGACTGCTGGGCTGGGGACAGGCTCCAGTGCTGGTGGCGGTGGCGGATTATGGGACAAAGTTCATCGTGGTGGCCGGATTGCTGAACATCGTAGCAGCCGTGGATGCTCACTCGCTGGCCAGCGGGAGGAAGCAGTCGTGACCCTTTCGCACTTCAGCGCCGTGTTGCTGTTTTCTCTCTTTGCCTCCGTTGTCTTCGGCATCACGCAGCGCACGGAGCCCAAGAAGATGGTGCGCTTCGGAGTGCTTTGCTTTGCCTGGTTTGTCGTCGGCACGGTGGCGGCGAGCTGGGTCATGTGGCTGATCAAGCCTTGAGAGGCTGTCGATAAATTCCCATAATTGCTCTTCGCAGGGAGCAGGGGGCTTCAGCCCCCTGAATAAGCTTCGTAGAATTATGGGGCTTTAGCCCCCGGCCTTCTGACAGGACACACACCCCTGTACGCAAAGCGGGTAGAAGTTTACCAGAGCGAATACTCGCCGCGCGCGATGACCCAGAGAGCGAGCAATAGGTTGGCTGTCGCATGCGCGGCCACGGCATCGCCCAATTTGCCATGCAGCTTGGCGACCACGGCGAAGACCATCCCAGCCAGTACGCCGGCCAGCCACATTCTGCCGTGCAGGATGCCGAATGCGAGGGAACTGGCGACCACCGCAAACAGACTCAGTCTGGCCAAGGGAATGCTCTCCACATCGACCGACATAAACCGGCGAGCGATATATCCGCGAAAGGCGAGCTCTTCGGCGAGGGGGACGGTGACGACCGCGGCCAGTGTCCGCAGCGCGATCCATAGGACGCGCTGACCGCTGCTCAACCGCGCCAGGCCCACGGCTACGCTGGTCAGGATCACTCCGCTGCCGGCCGCATCCCTGCCGGTCAGGTCCTGGCCGATCCAGTGGTCAATCGCAATCCAGAAGGCGAAGACCAGAACGCCGGCCGCCGGACCCAGCCAGCCAAATCGCCAATCCATGTGCAGGTACTGGCGGCGGTAAATAAAAAAAACCGCAAGGGCCGCAAGCAGACGAATCGGGTAGAGCCATTCAAATCCGTCCGAGGCTGCCTGCGCCAGCAGTCCCGCGGCCAAGATTGCCAGCCATGGCAACAGGTAGACCGCGGCAACATTGACGCGCGCGCTGTCGGCCTGCGGGACATACGTCGGATGCATCGCAGCGGCGGGGGGAGAGCGTCGAAACCAGGAGACGTTGTTGACCGTGATGAGGAAGCCCAGCCCGACGCAACTGAATAGAATCCATCCGGCCTGGGTGTGAAAGCCTCCGAGCGCCACCGCTACATACCCCGAGTTTCCAATTGCGATGAGCGTAGCGATCCGCACCAAGTTCAGCAGCCAACTGAGGTAAAGCGCGATTGGCACCAGCAGCAACGCCCGGCTAAGCCGCAACTCGTTCCGCGTGTATAGCAGCCAGCCCACGGTAAGGCTCAACATCAGGGCCAATCCCTCGACCCCTGAACATTGGTCCGCAACGACGATGGAAAAGGTCCTGGTGCCAACCATAAAATGCCCGGGATCGCGGAACACATTGGGGTAGATGAAGCTCAGTAACAAGGTCACGCCGTGAAAGGTTGCCGCCTGCATGCGATGTCCGAGCCATGAATGGGGACGGTCCCAGGCGATAATCAGCAGGCTGCGCACGGACATCATGAGCAAATCGCACATCGCCGCAAGTCCCCAGGCGTTGCCCAGGCTACGAAGCAGATGCAACGGTTTGGGCAGATGAATCAGGGCCCCACCCAGCGTGACAGGCAAAATTGCCAGCAAACCGTACCAGATGCACAACACCCCATGTTGCAGGGCCGTACCCGGCGGCACAGAGTTGGTAAGGAAATAATCGGTCCTGGCAAACAGAGCCAAAACGCATGCGTGCAGCACAGCCCAGCCCTTGTGGAGCGGCGCAACGCTCCAAGGCAAGGCCTTCAGCTTGTCCCGCCCGAAAAATAGCAGCGCAACACAGAAGAAAATAGTCGAGACGGTGACGGTCCGCGCCTGTAACCAGCGAAAGGGTAATGGGTCGAGAGTGACAGGCTGGCCCAGTTCCGTGAAGCCGCTTTGCCCCTGTAACCAGGGATGGGGCAGGGCTGTGACCAGGATGCATTCGATCATCAGAATGCATGCCGTCCACCAGCAGCGCGAGTAGATAGAGTTGCCGAGGATTCTCGACCACCCGCCCCTTGCGATGATGGAATCCTTATCAGGCAAAAAGTTGATGTTCCTGGACAAGACAGTAACTCTGATCAGAACCTGACGCGGCCCCGAATAACCAGGATGGCGCCGCTTAGAAACGCCAGCGCTCCCATCCCCATCGCAGGGTCAATTTCAGGCGCACCTCCGCCACTCCCATCCGGGATGCCGGCGAAAGCGGTATGCGTGGCAATCAAAGTGATTGCCACAACCGCCAAAAAATGGCGGAAGTACTTCATCTGCTAGTTCTCCATCTTCGTTTATAGCATAAGCATAAGCAAAAAACATAATATCCTGCAGGATGGGCCGGATGGCGTCCGATTCTAGGACAGTGGCCTGTTCCCCCATCCTGACCCATGTGGGAACTGGTTCGAACAATCCAAGACAACAAGCGGCACTGGCCCCGGCAGGCCTGACAACCAATCGCCGGATCAATGGGGGGACAGAGCCAATCAGGATGCTAGCAAGAACAGGCGCCTGCAGGGAAGGGGAATTCCCTTCGGCTGCGATACGGCCGGGGCCAGATGACAAGCCGACCGCACACCACTTATCCCTGTTCTCAGGGGTTGGCGTGGCCGGAGTGGGTGGAGGTGGCGAGTTGGGGGGATTTCGGGGCGAAGTAGCTACGGTCCCAGAGAGCGCGGTAGAGCTGGCCGGTGACCTCGGCGGCTTTGGGACCGAAGGTAGGACGGCCGCCCTCCAGAAAGACCACCGTGACGATGCGGCCGGTGGGTGTGTCGGCATAGGAGGCAAACCATCCTAAACGGGTGCCGTTGTTGGAACAGGTACCGGTCTTGCCGAGGACGGGGAACTCGCGGAAGCTGGCTCGCAGCGAGCGGGCGGTGCCATAGTCGACGGCGCCTTCCAGGCCGTCGTGCATCTCCGGGATGAGCGGGGCGATGTTGAGGGTGCGCTTGACCCTGGGGACAAAGGAGGCAATCTCCGCGAGCGACTGCGGGTGTTGCAGGTAGTAGAGCGTACCGCCGTTAGCGATGGCAGTGACCAGCGCGCCGAGCTGCAGCGGGGTCATGGAGATGCCCTCCCCAAAGGAGCACATGCGGCCCACACCGCCCTGCGCGGCGGGCAGTTCGGTGTCGGGATAGACTCCGAGCTGTTCGCCGGGGATGTTGTAGCCGGCCAACTCGCCCAGACCGAACTCGTTGGCGTAGTACTTCACGCGCTCGAAGCCCATCCTACGGCCCAGCGTCTCAAAATAGGGATTGACGGAGTGGGCCAGAGCCGGGGTCAGGGTGAGGGAGTAGTGGCCTCCCAAGTTGACCGGGGTGTCCCGCGTGATCAGGCCTTCGTCGAGCGCAGCCAGGGTGACGGCGAGCTTAATGGTGGAGCAGGGCTCGGCCCCGCTGGAAAGTGCCAGCTTCTGGTTGACCATCGCGAGGATTCGTCCGTTGGAGGGATCGATGACCAGCGCCGTGCCGTTCAGGTCGCCCAGCGCCTGGACGGCCGCGTCGCGGACAACCGGATCTTCGCCGGCAGTGGAGTCGCCCAAGGTGAGATCGTCGGTAAAGGAACTGGTGGTGAAGCGCTCCACGGGGCCACGGCGGTGGCGGCGGCTGAGCGCCCGAAGAGTGCGTGTGCTGCTGGATCCACCTCTGCGGGCAGCGGTGGCCGACTTCACTGCGGTGGTCGGGGTGCGTGTGCGCGAAGCTATCATCGTGGCCCTGGCGGAGGTCCGCGTCGCCGAACGGGAGCTTAATGCAGTCGTCTTGGAAGCAGTTCTGGGAGCAGTGGTTCTGTGTGTGGCAGTCTTGGATGCGGTGGCCTTGGACTTCACGGTTCTGTGTGCTACAGGCTTCGATGCGGTGGCCTTATGGACCGCCGTCTTCGATGCTGCGGTCCTCGATCTTACGGCCTTTGCCGCGGCGGATTTGCTCGACAGCGTGGGATTGGCCTGCGAGAGAGCCACGCAGGGCAGCGAAACGCTCAACAGCGCGAGTGCGAGGCAGGCCGTGATTGAAGTGTTGCAGCGAAAGTTCAGGGCCATCAAAAAGCTTCTCCGAGGTTGAATGGCGCGTCTGCTTGCAGGCCGCCTGGTGTCGATCCGAAGGTTACTTGCCTTGCAATTCTGTTACCTGTTATTTCGACGATTCTTGCAATTCCCTTGTTCTTCAAACCCGTCGCGGTTATAAAAGTTCAACTGGAGACTTGCCAGCGACCGCTCCGGAACAGACCCTCAAGACCCATTCGACGCCACACTCGACCACCCGGCTATAGCTCGGAGGTGCTATCCCCGCTTCAGGTGCTGTTTCCCCGTGCTTCGAACCCATTCTCTATTCTACTGGAGTTCCGCACCCGCCGGATGCAACGACTTTGAGAAGTTCCCATCGGGACCCGGTAGAGCTACCGCATAATCCTCAATGGCTGCGGCGGAGGAATGCCGGAATGTCGAGTTCATCGGTCTCGGGGGGCTCCGCATGGGAGGCGCTTGCGCCAGCGAATAGGCGGACGTCGCGCATGGGTTCCTCGGGATCGTACTCCGGCACGGAGGGCCGGGACTGGGCGTATTGGATGGGCCCGTCGAAGCAGCATTCATCGAACCGGCCGGGCTCGGCCAGATTGGGATCGTTTGGATCGGGTTCGACCGCGGGCCGCAGGCGGGCGCTGGGTGTGCGGAAGAATTCGTCGTCGAAGACAGACGCGGCCACCGGAACCAGTTCCGGCTCCGAGGGGGAATTGCATGCACGCCGTGCGACGTCGAACTCGGGTTCGGCTTCGAACTCGGCTTCGGGCACCCGGTCCTCATCGGCCTCGTAGGTCCAGTTTATCGATTCGCAGCTCTCCCCGGCATCGGCCTCGGAGGCCGGGACGGAGGCGGCAGAAAGAGTAGAGCCGGATGGGAAAGTTGCCGGGCTGCCGGTTGCCTGGCCAGCTTCGATGGGCATACCGGATACTGCGGAGTCTGTGAAGCCGGCCATGGGCGCAGAATTTGCCGTTGGCAGTGAGGTCTGCTGCGCGGTTTTGACTGCGTGATGAGCGCGTGCCTGCTGGACCTCCTGAATCTCGCTGGCAAAGCGCGGCGCGGCATCGCGCGAAGCGTAGCCTCGGCCCCGGATGGGGACCTCTTCGTCGGCGGTCATCAGGGTCGATTCGGCCAGCATGCGGGCGCGGCGCTCCGGCATCTCGTGGCGGAAGCCGGTGGCGATCACGGTGATCTTGACTTGGTCGCCCATGCGCTCGTCCATCACCGCGCCGAAGATAATGTTGCAATCCTCGTGGGCGGCGTTCTGGATGACCGTCGAGGCCTCGTTGACTTCGGTCAGCTTCAGATTGCTCGACCCCGTGATGTTGATCAGGATGCCTCGCGCTCCGTCGATTGCGCCCGCCTCCAGCAACGGCGAGGCCATGGCAGCCATGGCGGCGTCCATGGCACGGTCGTTGCCCGTACCCGTCGCGGTGCTCATCACCGCATATCCCATTCCAGCCATGGTGGTCTTAACATCGGCGAAGTCGCGGTTGATGATGCCAGGGATGGTGATGATGTCGGAGATGCCCTGCACCCCCTGGCGCAGCACGTCGTCGGCGATGCGGAAGCTCTCGAAGAAGCCTGCGTCCTTGGCCACGGCCAGCAGCTTTTCGTTGGGGATGACGATCAGCGTGTCCACCGACTCGATCAGCTCCTGCATGCCGCGCTCGGCCTGCATCATGCGTCGCTTGCCCTCGAAGGCAAACGGCCGGGTGACCACGGCCACCGTGAGCGCGCCCATCTCGCTGGCCAGGCTGGCAATCACCGGAGCGGCGCCCGTGCCCGTGCCGCCGCCTAGTCCGGCGGTGACGAAGACCATGTCCGCGCCCTCCAGGGCCTCGATGATCTTGCCCGAGTCTTCCAGCGCGGCGCGTCGTCCGATGTCCGGGTTGGCGCCCGCGCCCAGTCCGCTGGTCAGCTTCACGCCGAGTTGCAGCTTCACCGGCGCGTTGGAGAGTTGCAGCGCCTGCATGTCGGTGTTGGCGGCAATGAACTCCACGCCTTCCAGTCCGGCGGCAATCATGCGGTTGACGGCGTTGTTGCCGCCTCCGCCCACCCCGATCACCTTGATGCACGCGCCGCGCGGTGCGTCGTCCTGATAGTGGATGCGAAGATCGTCTGCGTGTTCGGACATTGGCTTCTACTCCCTGAAATTTTTCGGGCGCCCCATGCATCGCGCTCTGGTTGCGCGATCCGTGGAATCGTACTCTCGTGCCTCGACCCGGCCCCGTGGAACCTAGTCTGACACTGCGCGCCAGCGGTTGAAACCCGCATATCGCCAAATGAACCACGCTTGGTACTTCTATTTTTCCCACCGCAAAAAAATGCACCCTCCCACCGAGAGCCCCATCCATGACGCGGTCTCATCGCGGCATGAGTGGGTTTTCGGGTCCCCCATTCGTCGCAGCGGGTGCCCAAGTCTCGCTTCTGAGACCTGGGATCTTTACTCTTGACGTTGCTCGTGCCTTTTCGGAGGGCGGGGGTCAGTTTGGAAGATGCTTTGAAAGGGTGCGGCTTCAGCCGCGTCGCAAGTTCAGCCTGGAGAAGGGGACTTTAGTCCCCGAGGAATGGATCGGGCAAATTGTCCCACTATGGGATTTCGTGTATTGGGGTCATTGCGTGGAACCCTATTTCTCTTGCTGTTCATCCAACCTGCTGACACACTTGGGTATCGAACGGGTTATCCGTTATTGTGAACCTGTTTTGCAACGATCCACAGGTTGAAGTTTACCAACTACTCAGTTACTAAAGAGAGAGGCTTTGTGCAAACCCTACTGAGACCAAACCATATTTATTGTGGTGATGCCCGCAATCTGCTGCCGGCAATCATGCATAACAGTATCGCGTGCAGCGTTTGGTCACCCCCCTATTTTGTCGGAAAAACGTATGAAAAGTATTTGAAATCATACGCTGCGTGGCGTCTCATGCTTGAGGAAGTCATTCGCCTGCATTTCCCGATCATTCGCCCTGGCGGATTCGTCGTTATCAACATCGCAGACATCCTCTGCTTCGCTGATCCTAAGATGCCCCGCTTCCAAGCTGAAGCACTCAACCAGCGACGTTCTCCGGTAACGCGCCAAGATGTGCTCAGAGCCAAGGCGTTGAATCCATCGTACAATCGCGATCAAATAGCAGCATTTTTAGGGTGCAGCGAGCAAACCGTTGATCGTCGGTTGAACGGAAACAACATACGCGGGGGAAAGTATGCTACCCAAACGCGGGTCAAGCTCGTGGCTGAGGCGGTCGAAGATTGGGCGCAAAAGGCTGGATTCTACGTTTACGACAGGCGCGTATGGATCAAGGACCCAGCTTGGCAGAATTCTGAGTGGCATAGCAGCTCTTACCGGGCTGTAGATGAGTTTGAGTACCTGTATTTTCTTTGGAAGCCTGGTGCAACGACAGTTGATCGAAGGCGTCTCTCTTCGAGAGAGTGGGTAGAGTGGGGATCGCGGGCTGCGTGGTTTATCCCATCTGTACGCAGCAACGGCGATCATGAGGCCAAGTTTCCAGTGGAACTCCCAAAGCGCATCATCAAAATGCTAACTGCACCTGGCGATACCGTGCTCGATTGCTTTATGGGGAGCGGATCAACAGCTGTAGCAGCGATTCAGACCGATAGAGATTACATTGGCATTGATCGGTTGGAGAAGTATGTGAAGATGGCGCGCAGTGCGTGTGCAGCCGCTAACCAACCCAATGGAATGGCGCTGCCGGATCAAGACGTATACCCTGAACGCGCCACACCGCCAATGCTTTTAGCTTTTGGAAATTGATTCTGGTGCGAAACGCTTCGCCGCGTGCAGGAGCGTTCGGGCCGGCATTCCATATGCTGTGGCGGGAATCGGGGTTATAGCGTGACTGTAACATGCCGTTAGGCAACGTGATTATTTGTATCAGCCGCAGGTTGTTGCCGTGCTCTGTTTCAATGTAGTGGTATTTCACAAACACAGTGGTCGTCAAAAACTGTACGCCGTCGCGGTCCAAGACTGTGGGTAGGGAACCTTGCACTGCGATTTCATGCCCCGCTCGAATCTGCCTGATCTCCAGGGATGTTTGGGACGTCTGTAGTCTGGCGACGTTGGTTGCCCCCTTCTCAGCTTTGGAATCTACCAGCAACGCTTGCCGCACTCCATACTCAGGATGAAGAACCAGGCGTGCTCGCTTGTAATCAATCTTCCCGACTACGCGAATACGTGCTCCTGAGACTCCCATGCGCTCCAGGGCTTCTCGCGTGATGTCTTCACCGATGTCGCCCTGAAGATCGGATTCGCTGTTGAATATGGAGCGAGCATCTGCAAACTCCGCCAAGGCTTGCGAAACTAAGCGGGCAGTGGCTTTTTCGATTTCCTCTAGGCGATTCATCCCCTTTGCGGTCTTCCCAAGCGTGGCAGGATCAATGAACATATCGACATATCTCTCTCGGCGAGATTATAGGGGCAGTACCCTTCGCGTCCAGATAATAGCGCTCAAGCGCAGGGTGCCCCATTCATGACGCGGTCTCATCGCGGCATGAGTGGGTAGCCGTTGTCTGTTCCAACCAATAACCTGCAACCAAAACTTGTTGTCAATACCCTCGAACCCCAAAAATTACCCTAACTGCCTCCGTATCAGCTATATAAAACTTCAAAATACTTGGCATAGTAGTTATGCTCCAACCCGTACAATTTAAATAGGGGAAAAGCACGTCCGATCTTGCCATCGGTCAAAACTTAGATTCGAGAGGTTTTACAGGATCAATGCCATGGAATCAAGCCTTGGACCCAATGTCCGGACCTGGTCCAGACTTACCCCTTTAGAAGGAAGACTTTAGCAGTTTTTTTATTTTTTTGCGATATGTCCCGGTGTTACAGAACAGGTCTTTGCCCATCATGATCCCCTGGCAAATACCACCACGCTGTTTGCCGGGATGACGATGCTGGCTGAGGCTGGCAGGCCGTGCAGCGGGGGGCCGTCGGCGGTGATGCCACCCTGGTTGCCCGCGACCTGTGGGTTGACCAGCACGCCATTCGCGTTGCAACTGTCGTAGGCGTCGCTATTGAAGACCTCGACCCAGAGGCTGGCGCAGGGGAAGCCGAGCTGATAGCAGCCCCAGGTCGTCTCGCTCAGCGTGGCCACCACAACCACATCGCGGCCCACTCCCTGCACCCAGCGGTGAAAGGCAAGGACGCGGTCGGCGTCGGAGGTGTAGAAGACGTTCAGTCCCTCGCCGCGCAGCGCGGGCTGCGAGTTGCGCAGCTTCACCGCATCCTGAGTGAAGCGCAGGTGGTCGGCCATGGCGGGATCGACAGCGTGGTTGTCTGCCGAAGCGAGCCCACCCCACCAGATCAGGTGGTCCGAGCGGCGCGGATTAGGGCACCAGGGCTTGTCTTCCAGGAACTCCTGGCCCATGAAGAGCTGGGGAATGCCCGGTGCGGTGAGCAGCAGCGCCATGGCCACGCGGGTGCGGCTGCGCGCATACCAACTGCGCGGGCTGGAGCCATCGGCAAGCCGGGGGATGCGCGGCTTCTCGCCCAGCTTGACGATGTCGTGGTTCTCCACGCAGGGGACCGTCTGCCACGCGTGGGCGAAGCCGGCGGGCCACAGCGAGCGCGCGATGCCGCTCATCTCCACATAGGCGTTCGCGCCCATCGCAGCCTGCCCTATGGCCGTGCGGATGGCCTCGCGCAGGCCGTCGTGCTGGACCGTGTCGAAGCCGAGGCCGTCCTCGTCCACTGGCGCAACCATCCATTCGGCGGGCGCGCCAAACTCCGCCGGCCAGTACTCCGCGTTTTGCAGGGCGCGTGGATTCTGGGCGCGCACTGTCTCGGTCAGCTCTTTGCAGAACTCCCAACCGCCCTCCCGGTTCATGGAGAGCAACATGCTGATCTCGTCGTAGCGGAAGCCGTCGGCATGCAGCTCCCGCAGATGGCCCAGCGCATTGTTGCGCAGAAATCCGCGCACGTCCGCATTCCACAGCGCGAACGAGAGGCCGCCGACGAAGCCCTGGTTGGTGAAGTAGAGGCTCTGGTTGTTGTCCCAGTTGCCGCTCGCATCGGTGGGCACGGCACGGTCCCAGAAGTAGAGGCTATAGTCGTCGCCATGCAACACGCCGCCCGCTGCGACTGACTTTGGGACGGCGTAGGTCTGCTGCCATCCGCCCGCATGATTGTAGACCACGTCGAAGACGACGGCGATGCCGTAAACGTGCAGCAGGTCCACCATCGCCTTCATCTGCGCCACCGCCGGTCGCAACTCCGCGAGCGTCATGGGCGCGAAGCCCTTGGCGGCGAGAAGGCGGTTGATCGTCGCCAGATAGCGCTCCAGTTCGGCCGCGTCGTAGACTGCGTAATCGAACTCCGGCGAGTAGAGGTCCGCGCCCTGGTAGCCAAGGCCGGGATAGCCCTGCGAGGGCGAGTCCTCCATCTCGTAGACGGGCAGCGGTTGAACGACGTTGACGCCCAGTGCTACCAGGTACTCGATCTTGGTCGCCACATCGAGAAACGTCGAAGCCCAGCCTGGCCCGGCTGGCGCGTAGGTCCCGATATGGAGTTGATAGACGACCATGTCGGCGAACTCCGGCGTGCGGAAGCCGGCATCGTGCCAGGGATATGCGTTGGCCGAGCGGATCACCGCCGCGCAGAGCGGGAAGGGCAGGTTCGGATCGTTGGCTAGCTCGAGCGCGTAAGGGTCGCGCTTATACCCACTCGATCCCTCTCCTGCCACATAAAAACGATAGGTGTCGCCCTCGGCGGCCTCGGGCAGAAAGCCCGACCAGTAGCCATTGGCATCTTTGGCCAGCAGCAGGTCCGGCGTCTGCCCGGTGCGGCTGACACCGCCGAAGACACCGTTCACATAGACCGCACGTGCGCGTGGGGCCCAGGCGCGGAATGTCACGCCGCCACCCGGCAGTCCCTGGTCCGAGACGAGCGTAGCTCCCATCGGCGTCGCCGACGTACAGTTTTCCTGCGAGATCATGCCGTCTCCGTCGCCAACACTTCCATCTTCGCACCCTCGCCTGTAGAAGGCGTACATTGGACTAAATATCAAATGAGCCTCTTCTCCCTCAAGCCCACCCACGCCCCGGTCAAGGCCTACTACGCCGCCCTTGACCAGTTTTTAAAGTTGGGGCATACGACCGAGGGCAACACCCGCTCAGCGTTCGCCGACCTGCTCAAGAAGTGCGCCTCGCCCTACAAATGGCACCTGGTCGAAGAGTTCCCATTCAAGGGCACCGGCAAGCAGCGCCTCATAGCAGACGGAGTGATCGAAGACAGCCTCGGGGTTGTACAGGGACACTGGGAAGCGAAGGATGCCCTCGCTCAACCTGCCATCCGCGAACCGGAAGGTGCGAAACTTGTGACGTACTGTGAGAGGACCGCGAGGACAGGATGCGATGCCGATTGCCAAGCTTACCGTTGAACTATCCATTCCTCATGCGCAGTCGATCAAGGACCGGCGGCAGGTGGTGCGCTCGCTGAAGGACAAGCTGCGCCACGGCTTCAACGTATCGGTGGCCGAGCTGGACGACGCCAACCTGTGGAACCGGGCCACGCTTGGTGTGGTCGCGATCTCCAACTCGACGGACTATCTGACCGGTCAGATGCGCGAGGTCGATGACGCGTTGCACAGGCTGTGCAACGGACTGGGGGCGGAGATTCTGGATTGCTGGGTTGAGCTGCTGGGCGAGTAAGCAGCGCGACATTTTGCTATCCTTGGTCGTTGGGTGAGATGGTTGCAGTATTATGCCTGAACAACGAGCCAGAACGTACCACCGCAATCGAGTTGCCAGCACCTTCTCCGAAGAGATTGGGGCGATGCTGGAGGGCGAGCTCTCCGACCCGCGGATTGCACCGAGCTATGTGACGGATGTGGTAATGGCTCCAGGCGGCAAGAGCGCGCGCATCTTTGTTGCGGTACACGGCAGCGAGGCGGAGGAGGACTCCACGCTGGCCGGGTTGATGGCTGCGCGGGGCTATATCCGTTCGCAGCTCCGGGAGCGAATGGGAGTGAGCCATGTGCCGGACCTGACCTTTGCCATCGACCGCTCGGAGCGGATGACCGGACGCATGGACGAGCTGCTGGGCCGGCTGGCCAAACGCGACCGCAAGCGCGAGGAGAAGGCCGCCACGGCGGTCGCGCCTACCGAGGGATGACTCTGGTAGCCTTGTCTGGCTCACCGATGTAAGGCTCATGCAGGTTTCGCTCATGATGGATATTCTTTGACTGAACCTACACAATCCGTCGCCTCCGGCGCAGGAAAACGCAACGTGGCAGCCGCGTGGCTGCTCACCCAGGTTCGGCGTGTGTGCGGAGAGTCGTGGCGGGAGTTCACCGTCTTCCTGCTGGCAACGACCTTCCTGCTGTTCTATGGGTTGGTTCCAATCCTGGGTGGCGACCAGGTTGGTCTGGCCGGAGCCGATGAGCCGCGCTACGCGCAGATTGCGCGCGAGATGCTGGAGGCGCACAACGAGACCTGCGCCGAGGTCCACGCCATGGTGGTGCCGCACACCCTGCGTCTGAAGGACATAAAGAACTCGCTGCGTTGCCTGGATGGGGGAACGGTGACGCCGATCCTGTACGGGCATCCCTGGCTGGAGAAGCCGGCGCTCTACTACTGGCGTGCGATGACCTCGTTTAAGGAGTTCGGCGTCTCGGACTGGGCGGCGCGGCTGCCCTCGGCCTCCTACGCGTTTCTGCTGATTGCGATGGTCTTTGTGCATATGCTGAGGTTCCGGCCCGGAGGGCAACTGGATGCCGCGCTGATTACCGCGTCGTCGGTTGCCATCATCGGCTTTGCGCGCGGTGCGTCGACTGACATGCAGATGGCCGCGCCGCTGTGCGTTGGAATGCTGGGGTGGTATGCCTGGTACGAGACGGGGTCGAAGTACTGGCTCTTCGACCTGTACTTCTTCGGTGCCGTAGCGACGCTTGCCAAGGGGCCGATCGCGCTGTTCCTGGCGCTGTGCATCATCCTGCTGTTTGTGGGGCTGCGCAAGGAGTGGTCGGTGCTGGGGCGGACGATCTGGATTCCCGGCGTGCTGACGTACCTGGCGATGGTGCTTCCCTGGTACATCGCGGTGCAGCGGGAGAACCCGACGTTTGTTGAGAAGTTCTTCGTCGAGCACAATCTGGAACGCTTTGCCACCAACTTGTACGAGCACCGGCAGCCGTTCTGGTATTACCTGGCGGTGATGCTGATCGGCCTGATGCCGTGGACGGTAATCGCCATGCGTGCGCTGGTGGATGCGATAGGCGCGTCCATCAACGAGTGGAAGGCGCGGCTCAATCCGAAGTGTTACCTAGGGTTGCCACGCACGGGAGACGCCTTCCCCGAGTTTCTTGTGCTGTGGGCCCTGTTTCCCATAGTCTTTTTCACTTTCTCCAAGTCGAAGCTGCCGGGCTACATTCTGCCGTCGATTCCTCCGCTGACGATTCTTACCGGCGACTATCTGAACCGCATCCGGCGGGTGGGGCTGCCGAAGTGGTTGCTGTGGTCTCATGGGGCGGCCTGCGCGCTGCTTGCATTCGTGATTGTGCTGGCGCCGCAGCACATGGAGTACAACACGCTTGTACCGCCGGCCAGATGGCTTGTGATCGCCAGCGCCGCGGCACTGTTTGTGTTATTCAGCGTAGTCATGACGATCCGCGTCGGAGGTATTGAGCGGGTGCGCAGCGCTACGCTGTTTCCAGTGCTGGCCGCGCTGGTGTTTCTGCTCGGCTTCCACGGCAAGGACCTGGACCTGAACTATTCAGCCCGGCCGCTGGCGCGCGAGATGCAACAGAAGGCTCCGGAGGCGCGGCTGGTCGCAGTACATAACGTCAAGCGGGACATCGTCTACGGCCTCGCCTTCTATCGCAACGAGCAGCCCATCGAGTACAGCGAAGACGGTGTTCCCAGCGACGAACATCTGCTGGTGATTCCAGCCAACGACACCTCCGATCTGGATCGTCTGCTGGATGGCCGCGTCTATCAGCAGATCATCGAGTACCCGGCGCGGGGCTTGCAGGTCTACAAGGTCTATGCCAAACCATAGGTTTGCGAAGATTATTTCCCTGAGCGGTGTACCAATTGACCTCGACTCCTATAAGCTCGTCCAGTATTGGATCGGTCGTTGAAGCTGTAGAGGTAGGTGGAGGGCAATGTCCAGCGTGCCGGTTGCGTCCGAAATCGAAGTGCTCGACCTGCGGCACTTTTCCGCGCGCCAACTGAGGCCTCTGCTGGAGCGCGAGGCTGAGGTGTGGCTGGACCGCCTGCGCTGGGACTACAGGAGCTCGACCGAGCTGCTGCTGCGTTATCTGGAATCGCGCATCCTGCAAGGTCTCGCAGCTCTCGACCGGGGCCGCGTGTGCGGCTATACGTTCTGTGTGTATGAGGGGACCAAGGCGGTGATCGGAGACGCCTTTGCCACAGGCCACAGAACGATGAGCGACGCCGACGCGACCAGGGCGATGCTGGTGCCCATGCTGGAGACGCTGCGCCACACACCCGGGGTCGATCGAGTGGAGTCGCAACTGCTGCTGTTCGACGCGGGTGAGTTTGCGGACCTCTTTGCCGGGCCGGAGTTCACCATCTACCCGCGCCTGTTTCTGGAGTGCGATCTTGTCGGGAAGAGAGAGACCCTGCCGACGGATGCGGCCGCGTACCCTGGATCCGGCGTTCCAGCAGATCTGGAGTTGTCGCTGTGGACGGCTGCGGACTATCAGGCCGCGGCCGAACTGATCCATGCCTGCTATATGGGCCATCCGGACACGCAGATCAACGATCAGTACCGCTCGCTGCACGGCTCGCTGCGCTTTCTGCACAACATTGTGCGATTTCCCGGATGTGGCATCTTTGAATCGAACTTCTCCTGGATGCTGCGCGAGAGGCGAAGCGGCGTGCTGGTGGGCATGGTGCTGTGTTCGCGGGTGGGCGCTGGTGTGGCGCACATCACGCAGCTGTGCGTCGCGCAGACGTATCGCGGCCGCGGGCTTGGCCGCGGACTGCTTCTGTGGAACGCGCAGAGCCTGCTGCGCGCGGGATTTGAAGCCATCACGCTCACCGTGACCGAAGCCAACGAGCCGGCCGTGAGGCTGTATGAGCGGTTTGGATTTAAACAACGGCACCGCTTCGACGCGATGGTGCTGGAACCGCAATTCAAGCCGCGTTGAGTTTCGTGCCGGATTGCCGCTTGCTCCAGCAGAGGAGCCAGACCAGGAGGCAGAGCGCGCAGGCCCCGGCTGTGTCGAGCAGAACGTCGAGGGGCGAACTGGTGCGGCTTGGGATGAACGACTGGTGGTACTCGTCGCAACTGGCAACGATCGCGGTCGAGAAGATGGCCAGAATTGAAGACTCGAGGCGCCATGCGATCAGCGTTGACGGCCCGCGCTGCGTGAGCGTGTACAGCCATGCTCGGAGGAAGGTGAAGGCCACCAGGCCGTAGCCGACAAAGTGGCCGGTCTTGCGCAGGTAGTGGTGGAAGATGTTCCAAGTGCTGTCCTTCATGGGGCCGATCAATCGCTGCAGGATGGGCCGCAGCCAAGTGCTAGTGTGATTCGCGGAAAAGAGGTCTGAGGATTCGACACAGATGATTGCGACGGCAATGGCTGCCGGGGTCCAGACGTTGAACCACCAGCGCCAGCTTGCCTCGGAGGGCTGCGGCGGCAATGGCTTGTAGAAGAAGACTGGACGCATCAAGCTGAACTTTCAGCAGAACAGAACCGCGGATTCAGGGGCGATTACTCTGCATGGTAGTTGGGGGCCTCGCGGGTGATGATGACGTCGTGGACGTGGCTCTCGCGCAGGCCGGCGTTGGAGATACGGATGAAGCGGGCGTTGGCCTGGAGTTCCGGGATGGTGGCGCAGCCGAGGTATCCCATGCCGGAGCGCAGACCGCCGACCAGCTGATAGACCATGGCTTCCAGCGGACCGCGGTGCGGCACGCGGCCTTCGATGCCCTCGGGAACGAACTTGGCGAGGCGGTTCTGGCCGCTGCTCTCGCGCGCTGTGAGGTTTTCCCGTTCGCTGCTGGCGGCTTCGCTCATGTCTTCCGCACTTTGGAAGTAGCGTTCGCCGGAGCCCTGCGCCATGGCGCTCAGCGATCCCATGCCGCGGTAAGCCTTGAAGCTGCGTCCCTGGTAGAGGATGGTTTCGCCTGGGCTCTCGTCAACGCCGGCAAAGAGCGATCCAATCATGACGATGTTGGCGCCGGCGGCGATGGCCTTGGTGACGTCGCCGGAGTATTTGATGCCGCCATCGGCGATGACCGGGATGCCATGCTTGTTGGCGGCGCGGGCGGCCTCGGTGATGGCGGTGATCTGGGGCATTCCGGCTCCGGTGACCATGCGCGTGGTGCAGATGGAGCCGGGGCCGATGCCGACTTTGACGGCGTCCGCGCCGGCGTCGATGAGGGCCAGGGCGCCGTCGTAGGTGGCGACGTTGCCGGCCATCAGGTCGGTGTCGGGGAAGCGCTTTTTGACTTCTTTGACGGCGGCGAGCACGCGCGAGGAGTGGCCGTGAGCGCTGTCGATGGCCAGGGCGTCGACACGCATCTCGATGAGGGCGGCGGCGCGTTCCAGAAAATCCCCGGTGGCGCCGATGGCGCCAGCGACGCGCAGACGGCCCTTGCTGTCCTTGGATGAGTTGGGGTACTTCAGCTTTTTCTGGATGTCCTTGACGGTGATGAGGCCCTTGAGCTCGAATCCTTCGTTGACCACCAGCAACTTCTCGACGCGGTGCTGGTGGAGGATGTGTTCGGCCTCCTCCAGCGTGGTTCCGACGGGCACGGTGATGAGGTTCTCTTTGGTCATCACGTCGTCGATGGGGATGTCGGTACGGGAGACGAAGCGTAGGTCGCGGTTGGTGAGGATGCCCACCAGGCGGCCCTTGCGGGTGACCGGGACGCCGGAGATCTTGAAGCGGCGCATCAGCTCCAGCGCGTCGGCAATGGGCTGCTCGGGGGAGATGGTGACGGGGTCGACAATCATGCCGCTCTCGGACCGCTTGACCTTGTCGATCTCGCCCGCTTGCTGCGCGATGGTAAGGTTGCGATGGACTACGCCGATGCCTCCCTGCTGGGCCATCGCGATGGCCAGGCGCGACTCCGTGACGGTGTCCATGGCGGCCGAGATGAGCGGGGTGCTGAGGGTGATGTTGCGGGTGAGCTGGGTCTGGGTGCTGACCTGGGTGGGCACCACCTCGCTGTAGGCGGGGACCAGCAGGACATCATCGAAGGTGAGGGCTTCGTGAATCGGGGAGGGGATCATATCTTCCGTTCTGGCCCGCTGCTATTTGGGATGGCTTGTCGCGGCGGGTTTGGTTGATTGTAGAGTCGAGCGGGTGTGAGAGCAAATACGGGGAGATCGAGACTGCGGGCTGAGGCGAGAAGGGCTGCTGCGCGGTTGCGCTGGGCCATGGCGCGCGTGATGCTCTGGAGGTGAGCGCCGGAGCGTACAAGTGGGATCGAGTTGGCAGCGATGGCACGGAGGATGCGACCGATTGCGCGCTGAATGGAGCGCTGATCGGCAAGCGGACCAAGGCGGATGGCGGGCGGACTGAGAGCTTTGTACTGACGCCGTTGACGCGCCTGTAGGCGTTTGTGGGCGTGGCAGAGCTTAGAGCCCGTGAGAGCGAAGGCACGGCAGGGGAGTTGATCGGGTTTGACGAAGGTGCAGAGTCTGGGTTTCATGCAATTTTTTAATTCTGATAAAGTCTTTGAAATCTATCTACTATGCGAACTTAGGCGTAAGCTACCTCCTATAAAGGACTTGCGGCTATGTGTCAGAAAACAAAGGACGCGGTGAAAGAGCCGTGAGATTGTTTTCTTCATGTCTAGTTTAAGGATAGCAGGTTGGGCATAACTGTTATGCCAGGTATTTTGAACTTTTATATAGATGATACGGAAGGAGTTAGCTGGAATTTGGAGGATCGAGGGGGTTGACAAGCGATTTTGTTGTGGTTTCTCCACGAACGCGTGCATCCAGTCTGATACATTTTCTGCATTATGTGGAAATACTTGGCGATGTTCGCTGTTGTCTTCGCGTTATCAGTTTATGTAGCGCATCAAGATGAACGCGCCGTCCAACACGCTGCAGAAATCCACAAATTTTCTATCACCCCTAAACCGGACGAACAGCATCCCCAAGAAAACCTACCCTATCCCGCTGATGATGGCCTACGTTGGTATCTCCGCTATTTCTACAGCCTCTTCAGGTGGCCCAACGGGACAGAAACGTGGGCGCTCATCCTGACCCTCATGGCTATTGCCGAACAGACAAAACACACCGCTAGATCAGCTGATGTAGCCAACAAAACTCTTATTTCCACCTTGCGCCCTAAGCTCATCGTTCGTAAGATTACGATTTGCGAAGGCACACAAATACCTGTAATGGGGACTCCAGATGCCAACCCTTGGGAAGTGGAGTTTGACATTGCGAACATAGGGACAGGTACAGCCAAAGTGCTGGATTACAAATTCTTTATTAAGCGATTTGAGCCTGATGTGCAGCCCGACAGAATCGAATACGTTGGGGGCTCGGCTCCATTTACCTTGGAGCCAGGAGAGGATTGCCGAAAGTCGATCCCTATGCCGAGCGATTTGATAAATATCCTTCGGATGCTGGGCAGAGATGGGTTGTCCAAGGGATACCAGCAAACCGACCGCATTTACTTTTATGGCATTGCTCAATACGCCGACACCTCTGGGACGAAGCGAAACATGGCCGTTTGCCGTCACTATATGAATTCGATATTGAGCTTCAAAGCGGTTGATGACCCCGACCGAGAGTATTCGGAATAAAGCCAGAATCCATGTGCATATTTGAAAAGCAGACACTACCGTTTTCACGGTTGAATTGATATTTTCCGGTGATTGGCGTATCTTAAAAGAGCGAACAAGTTTGTTCCGCTGTTCGGTAAGGAGCCGTGTGCGCACCGGCGAACGGGTCTCAACCGGGGGATTGGTGGGACACGGAAATGGCGGAAGGAATGAGTGGGCGAAAGCCCACTTTTTGTTGCTCCAAAGACGGTTTGGCGATTGCCGGCTGCAACTTATACAAAATGCTGGCTGAAAAGGGTTTATGGCATTGCAGATGGAGGAGATTCGGCGGTTGGCGGAGCGGGTTGCCGCATCTCACCACCTGGAGGTTGTAGAGGTAGAGTTTGGCGGCGGCGGCAAGAGCCGGGCGCTGCGGGTGTTTGTGGAGAAGGATGCGGCCGAACGGGCCCGGATGAAGGCACGCGCCGAAGCAGGAGAGGCAGTCGATGTGCCGAAGGGCGTTCCGGTGGAACTGCTGAGCGGCGTGACGCATGAGGATTGCGCGGCGTTTGCCACCGACTTTGGCACTCTGCTGGATGTGGAGGATGTGGTCCCGGGAGCGGAGTACACGCTAGAGGTCTCGTCGCCGGGGCTGGAACGCAGGCTGACACGCGCGGAGGATTTTACGCGGTTTACCGGGAGCCTGGTGAAGGTGAAGACGTTTGCGCCGGTGAAGCAGAACCGGCTGTGGACGGGGCGGTTGACGGGATTTGTGGACGGTGTGTTGCGCATCGACCTGGCTGCGGTGAAGCAGAAGGACAAGAAGAAGAAGGCTGCGGTTGCGGACGTGCTGGAGATCGATGTGAAGAATGTGGAGAAGGCAAATTTAGTGGCAGAGATTTAGGTTCGAGGTTCGAGGAATCAGACGGATTTGAAGGTGAGTGACGAATTATGGCGAGTGTTCTGTATCAATCGATCGAGACGTTGAGCCGGGACAAGGGCATCGAGCCCGAGATCGTGGTGAGCGCGGTGGAGGATGCGATCGCGCTGGCGACACGCAAGTACTACAAGACGCAGGAGAACATGCGCGCGGAGATGGACAAGGAGACGGGCGAGATTCGCGCCTATGTCTTCAAGACGGTGGTGGAGGGGCCGGAGCAGGTGGAGGACGAGATCAACCAGTTGACGCTGGAGCAGGCGCGCGCGCTGGCGCCCGAGGTGGAGGTGGGAGGGGAGCTGCGCTTCTACAAGGACACCAGTCCGCTGGGACGGATTGCGGCGCAGATGGCCAAGCAGGTGATCTTTCAAAAAGTCCGCGAGGCGGAACGGGACACCGTGTTTCTGGAGTACAACCACCGCGCGGGCGAGGTGATGAACGCGACGGTGAAGCGGCTGGAGCCGATGGACGTGATCTTCGACCTGGGCAAGGCGGAGGCGCGCATGCCCAAGCGCGAGCAGAGCCGCCTGGAGCAGTTTGCGGTAGGCGAGCGGGTGCGCGTGGTTTTGCTGCGCGTGGATCGCGCGGCCAAAGGGCCGCAGGTGATTGTGAGCCGCGCGGCGCCGGGGCTGGTGCAGAACCTGTTTCAAAGCGAGGTGCCGGAGATCTACGACGGTACGGTGACGATCAAGGCCATCGCGCGCGAGGCGGGCGAGCGGACCAAGATTGCGGTGTTGAGCCGGGACAAGGACGTGGACCCTGTGGGTGCGTGCGTGGGCATGAAGGGGATGCGCGTGCAGTCGATCATCCGCGAACTGAGGGGCGAGAAGATCGACATCATTGAGTATTCGGACGAGATCACGACCTTTGCCGAGAAGGCGCTGCAGCCGGCCAAGGTGAGCAAGGTGTCGATTACGGATCTGGCGGAGAAGCAGATCGAGGTGATCGTCGACGATACGCAGCTTTCGCTTGCCATCGGTAAAAAAGGACAAAACGTCCGGCTGGCGGCAAAGCTGCTGGGCTGGAAGATCGACATCAAGAGCGAGGAAGAAAAGCGCCAGGAGGTGGAGCAGCAGATGCAGTCGATGGGCACTGGGCCTACAACTCCGATCGAACAGATTCCCGAGCTGGGCGAGGCGATTCTGGAGAAGCTGATCGCGGCGGGGATTACCACCATTGAGGCGCTGGCGGACATGACGCCGGAGCAACTGGAGGAGATTCCCGGCATCGGCGAGAAGACCCTGGAAAAGATCTCGGTTGCGGTGCGGCACTACTTCGGCCAGTACGAAGAGGGAGAGGAGCGGCCGGAAGCTGTACCTGAACCCGCCCATCCCACCCCACCAGCGGAGCTGGCGGGAACCCCAGGTAGCGATGAGATTGCGATGAATGGGGCACCCGCCTCCGAAGAGAGTGCAGAGGAGAAGACACCGGAAGAGATTCTGGCAGCGGAAGCGGGCCCTGCCGGAGGGGCCAGGAAGGTACGCGGCAAGTCAGTCGAGGCGATTGCGGACGCCGAGGAAGCGCAATCGGAGAGCGATGCGGTTAGCGAAGCGGATGCTCGCGAGGAAGCGATTGAGAGGAAGAACGACGCTGTGGACAGCCTGGTAAACGAGAGCCAGGAGGTCAGCGACGAGGGTGTCGAGACGGATGGAAAAACGCGTGGTTAGAGCATTTCTGGCCACGCGTACAAGCGAATTGCCTGGGGCGCAATCGGCGGTTTTGAGAATTGCGATTTCAGGGATAATGGAGTTGGATCAGATTCCACCTTCGATGAGGCTGATATGAACAGCTAAGCACGCAGAGGAAATGAAAAGGGACGGATGAGCAAAGTTCGAATCAACGATCTTGCACGAGAGCTGGAAGTCAAGAGCAGATCCATTCTGGATGCTCTGACGGCGGTTGGCGTCACCGAGGCGAAGACGCACTCCAGTTCGATCGAGGCCGATGAGGCCGAAAAGGTGCGCGCTTATTTCAGCGGGAAGCGCAGCAGCAGCAGCAGCGCACCCAGCAAGGCGCCGGTAGATACGAAGCCAGTGATCGACCTTTCGCACGTCTCAAAGCTCGGAGACGCGCGGGCCATCATCGAAGCTGCAAAGATGCGGCAGGAACAGGCGCGCAGCGCGCCCCCGCGCCGTCCAGTGGCAGCGCCTGTTCCAGCAGCACCGGCCGTGGTGGCCAAGGTTGCACCGGAAGCCAAGCCTGTGCCGCCGGCGAGCACTCCTATGGCAGCGGCCCCTGCGGCACCAGCGTCGCGGCGGATTGTGCCTCAGCCGAGGCAGCACACCCAGATTGTGAGTCCTGCTGCGCCGCCGCCTGCGATTGCGAGCAAGCCTCCCTTAGGACCGGTGATCGCGCGTCCGCCCGTGGTGGTTGCCCCCCCGCCCTCAGCGCATGTGACACCGGCACAAAGTGCGACAACCACTCAACCCTCCACTGCGCAGAGCCAGGCACATGCTGTGGCGGAGCGTCCGCCGGTAGTCGCGCCCGCGGTGGAAGCTCCCACGGCCACCAAGCGTGTCAAGCCTGCCGCTGCGCAGGTTGTTGTCGCGCCCGCAGAGACGCCCATCGCTCCCGCGCCTGCGGTTATTGCCGGTGCAGCATCTCCGGCGGAGCCGCGCGACGCTTCGGCGATGGCGGCTGCCTCGGTTGAAGCGGCGCCCACCGCTATGGTTGCAAGTGAACCAGTTGAGGAAGCGGCGGAGCTGCCGGCTGCCTTTGTTGTTGCCGAGCCCCCGGTGCGGCGGGTTGTGATGCCTCAGACTGGGCCGCGACCGATCTATCAGGCTCCAGAGGGCGCTGCGCGCGGCATCCAGCGCGGACGTCCCATCTTCGAACGCCCACGCCCGCAAGCTTCGGGCGCCCCAGGTTCGCATCCTTCTTCTACGATGGCACCGGGCGCACGGCGACCGATGCATCCGACGCGCTCGTTCCCCACGGGAACAGGCACACCTGGGCGTCCAGGCTTTGCGCCGGGCGGCGCACGACCGGGTTTAGGCGCACGGCCAGGCGGACCGGGGCTTCCTGGAGTGATGCCCGGGCCGGGTGAAACGCCGAATGGGATGAGGCCGGCGGCGCGCCCTGGACAGCGGCGAGGAGGACAGCGCTACGAGAAAACCAAGGAAGGCCCGATGAAGGGCTTCCAGCCGCCTCCGCGCTATGGCGGAGCGCAGATATCGCAGGAGCCGCTGCCGATCACAAAGACGATTACCGTGACCGAGGGCATCAGCGTGAAGGACCTGGCCGAGAAGCTGGACGTGCGTGGCAAGGACCTGATTGCAACCCTGCTGATGAAGGGCGTCTTCGTCACCGTGAACCAGTCGCTGGACGGCGAGTTGGTGAAGGACGTGGCGCGGCAGTTTGGCGCGGATGCGACCGTGATTTCGGTCGAGGAGCAGTTGGAGAACGAGGCCATCGAGGGCTTCCTGGAAGACACCACGGGGATGGTGGAGATTACGCGCTCACCGGTGGTCACCGTGATGGGCCACGTGGACCACGGCAAGACATCGCTGCTGGACGCGATCCGATCCACCGACGTTGCGGCGGGCGAGGCAGGGGGAATCACGCAGCACATTGGCGCGTACAAGGTGAAGATCGCCAAGCCGGATTCGCCGGCGTTTGGGCGCGAGATCGTCTTTCTGGATACGCCGGGCCACGAGGCGTTTACCCGGATGCGCGCGCGCGGCGCCAAGATCACCGACATCGTTGTCGTTGTCGTCGCAGCCGACGATGGCGTGATGCCGCAGACGCTGGAGGCAATCGCCCACGCCAAGGCGGCTAATGTGCCGATCATAGTGGCCGTGAACAAGATCGACAAGCCGGAGGCCAACCCCGACCGCGTGAAGCAGCAGCTTGCGGACCGCGGATTGCAACCCGAGGCGTGGGGCGGGTCCACGGTGTTTGTCGATGTGTCGGCCAAGAAGCGGATGAACCTCGACCTGCTGCTGGAGATGGTGTGCCTGGTGGCGGATCTGGCCAACCTGAAGGCGACCCCGGACCGTCCGGCGGTGGGTACGGTGATCGAAGCGAAGCTGGACCGAGGACGCGGCGCGGTTGCGTCGGTGCTGATCCAGAACGGGACGCTGCGCACTGGAGACAGTTACATTGTGGGCAATACCTTCGGCAAGATCCGCGCGCTGTTCGACGACCGCGGAAGGCCGATCACCGAGGCTGGCCCAGCGACGCCTGTAGAGATTCTTGGATTGGAAGGCATGCCGGATGCGGGCGACACGTTCCTGGTGATGGCGGACCGCGACAAGGCCAAGGGCATTGCGCAGTATCGCAAGATGAAGGAGCGCGAGGCGCAGTTGGCGAAGAGCTCGCGCGTGTCCCTGGAAGGGCTGGCGGAGCAGATCAAGCACGCGGGCATGAAGGACCTGAACCTTATTGTGAAGGGCGACGTGCAGGGATCGGTGGAGGTGATTGCCGAAGACCTGCAGCGCATGTCGACCGAGAAGGTGCGGGTGCGCGTGCTGCACTCCGGCGTGGGCGCGATCACCGAGTCGGACGTGCTGCTGGCGTCGGCGTCGAACGCGGTCATCATCGGCTTCAATGTGCGGCCCGACCGCAAGTCGAGCGAAGTGGCGGAGCGCGAGAGCGTGGAGATCCGGCTGCACTCCATCATCTACGAGCTGCGCGACGAGATCGAAAAGGCGATGTACGGGCTGCTCGATCCGGTGTTCAAGGAGAACTACGCGGGCAAGGCCGAGGTGACCAACATCTTCAAGATCACCAAGGTCGGGCAGATCGCGGGATGCCGCGTGACCGATGGGGTGATTACACGGACTGCGCAGGTGCGCGTGCTGCGCGAGGGCGAAGAGGTTTGGCGAGGCAAGATCGGATCGCTCAAGCGCTTCAAGGACGACGTGAGCGAGGTGCGCCAGGGCGTGGAGTGCGGCATCGACCTGGCCGGCTTCAAGGACATCCGCGTGGGCGATGTGATTGAGTCGTTTACCACGGAGAAGCTGGCCGACGAGCTGGGGCAGAACTCGATTCAAGCGCGCAAGGCGGAGAAGGCCGCGAAGGAAGCGGCCGCGGCAGCCGAAGCCGAGGCTGCGGCAGAGGCTGCGGCGGAGACAAAAGCGTAGACGAGGTTCGAAGTTCGAGGAATTAAATGCGAAGAGAGGCTGGGAGCGATCCCAGCCTCTTTGCTTATTCGCTCACTTAGCGTTCGGAACGCCTTTCATGGTAGCCGGGTCCACGGGGATCGACACATGTTCGTGGGCGATGAGCCAGTGCCCATTGATCTTCTTGTATCCATCTGTGACCCGTACCGTCATCTCCACTTTCTTGCCTTTCTTGTCGGTCAGGTATCCCTTTTGAATGCTGTGGCTGAAGGCGACGTTGCCTCCGGTCGTAATGTCAAGGCCGGAGATGCTGATGTCTGCCGGTCCGGGATACATGGCGAAGGTGTCCTGCCAGTCCTTGCGATAGGCATCCGCGCCGGCGTACTGCAGCGGGGGAATCATGTCGAAGGCGATCATGGTTTGGTCGGGCACGTAATACGCCATGATGGCGTTGACGTCCTTGGCCTTGAATGCCGCCGCAAAGCCATCCTCCAGCGCCTTGATGTCGGTTTGGTCCTGCGCACTGGTGTCGACTACGGGGACGGAAACGGAGTTGTTGCAGCCGGCGCATGCCGCCAGCAACGCTACCAGGAGAATCGGTCTCACTTTCATTTTGCGTTCCTCACTTTCATGATCTTTCTGCGTAGATATGGATGGAAGTCCAGGCCCAGATGCTGCGTGGGTGCAGCGGCCATGGGGCTGCGGGCCTCGGATGGCCGTCTGCTGAAATCTCCATGTGGGGTGTCCGCTATGCCCGGGCGGGTGCAACGAAGGTATCACAGTTCGGTGATGGCTGCGAAGAGGCGGGGACGAGGTTCGAGGAATTGGATGCGAGGAGAGGCTGGGAGCGATTCCGTCCTTTTTTGTCTTGTAGCAAGTATCTTTGTATGACGGTAATCGCTATCTTGTGCTAAGTTTTCAGCATGTCGGGCTCGATGCGTTTGCGGTCGTTTGTTTTGATTTCCGGTGGGTTGCTGTGCTCCTGCTTTTACTGCGCTTATGGTCAGATGCCTGAGCAGGAATATGCAAAGGCTTATCAAACCCTTCGTGCGCATTCGGGGCAATATGACTTTTTTCACGATGGTACTCCCGAAGCTATCGCAGCAACCCAACAAATGTGGTCCGCCGTCGCAGATTTTATATCCGAGCAGCGCAAACACGATCCGAATGTATCTGTCGCGTCACTTAATCACTCGCTATGCTTGTTAACCGCAGAGCCACTGCCTCCCGAAGCGATTCAGGAGACTGCTGAACAGCAGTGTGAAGAGAGGCGTGGCGATGCAAATGAAGTTGTCGACCTTGGACAACATCTACTGCTTGTTTCGCCGTCCGTTGGAGAGAGTGGCACAGTGTTTCTGCTGGGCGAGCGCGAAGGCAAAGATGCGGTTCTATGGTCGATTGCAAGTGCAGGGCCGCAGCGGCTCGATCCGGATGGCCTGATTGGGGCGTGGAAGGCGGAACGGGCCAGCGGAACGTGTCGAGAGAAGACGGCCGATAAGGACTGGGTAGCCTGCGGGCCGTTATACGCGAATGTCGGGAAGTTGCCGCCAGATGATAAGGGACGTACCCGGTTTTATGTAGATGCGGGATACGAACAAGGGATGGGCGCGACTATAGGCAAGCAGACCAGCATCTGGCAGTGGGATGGGAATCATGCGGAGTTGGAGTGGATTGGCTCGTATGAGTTCATGATCGATCAGGCGGTGGGAACGAGTTTCGACGAGGATAAGGGGACACTGGTGATCGGCGAGAAGGGCGAGTTTCGAACCATGTACGATTGCGGACAGTGCATCGAACGACCTATGGAGCAGCGCGTACTAGTGACGAAGTTGGGCGTTGAAGACCTTGGAGTGCGGTCGCTGGCGCCGGAGATGGATGCGATCGATGAATTTCTATGGCGGCTGTCGCACGGATTGCCGACTTCGAGTGCAGCCTCGACGCAGGCTGCGCAGTTGCTCCGATCACAGGTTCTGGAGGCTACACGCGAGTCCCGAAAGATCGACAAGACGTTCTATAGCGTGGGGATGGTGAGCGACGTGACTCGCCTGACAAAGGCTGGGGCAGAGGTATGCGTGGACTCTGATGACCTCGGGGTGCTGATTGTCCAGATGCGCCGCACAGCGAACGGAGGATACTTCATCACCCATATTGCGCAGCCCAGCGGGGAGGCAGTTGAGTGCCCAAGCCCAGCATTCTACCCACCTCCTCCAGAGACGACTTCTGTGAATGGGACTCCTGGCAAATAAGACACCCTCGCGCGTCTACAAGATTCTTATGCGCAGTCTGGGTGCGGTATTCTGCGAAGAGATGTTTGTGACCTTCAAGATGGTGTTGGTGTATTTGACGCTGGGTGGACTGGCGGGAATCATTGGGATTCCCTACTCGCTGATGGTGGGCAATATAGAGCTGCTGTACCGCATCGTGGTGCGGGGAATCGTTCCGCTGGGGCTGCGGGCGGGCGGGATTCGGGTGGAAGTGAGCGGGCTGGAGAATGTGCCGGTGGGAGTGAGTTGCATCTATCTGTCGAATCATGTGTCGAACCTGGACCCTCCGGTGCTGCTGCCGGTGCTGCCCGGGATGTGTTCGGTGCTGCTGAAGAAGGGGCTGATGCGGATTCCGCTGCTGGGGACGGCGATGCGGATGGGTAAATTTATTCCGGTGGAGCGGGGACGGCGGCGCGAGGCGGCGCAGGCGAGCATTGCCGCAGCAGAGGCGGCGCTGCGTTCGGGGCTGCACGTTCTGTTTTTTGCCGAAGGGACGCGGTCGGAAGATGGGCGGCTGGCGGCGTTCAAGCGGGGGCCGTTCTACCTGGCGGTGGACACAGGCGCGCCGATTGTTCCGATCGCAATTTCGGGCACGGAGAAGATGATGCGCAAGCGCAGCGCGGCGGTGATACCGGGGGTGGCGAGAGTCCAGATCCTGCGGGCGATCGATCCGGCGGGATATGAGTCGCGGGATGAGCTGATGCACGCGGCGCGGACGGCAATTGCGGCGGCTCTGCCCAAGGAGATGAGGCCGCTGGAGGTGGGGGCCGGGGGTAATGAGGCATAACGGGGTCAGGATTTGCGGTGCGGCAGGTGGGCCGCGATGTCCGGCCAGAACTCGCGGAAGGTGTTGGTGCATGCATCGCGCATGATGGCGTAACCATACTTGGTGGCAAGCGCGCCCGCGGTGCGGTCCGAGCTTGGGTAATAGCTGGTTGAAATTCCCTGCGCAACGCCGCGTCCCACTAGCTCCGAGGCATTGATGGTGTTGTGTCCGTGGTAATCGGGCGTAATCAACACGCGGGACGATGCATAGAGGGCTCGTCCCAGGATCCTGCCGTGGCCGCGCGTGTAATAGCGTTCATCCTCGTGCAGGACCGTGGGCAGCGCGAAGATGACCCAGTAATTGCCATCCGTCTTGTCCAGAAATCCACGCCAGGTATAGCCCCACAATCCGGACACGCCCTTGCCTAACGCCGGATGAGCGTCGGTGCCCTTAGCGATCAAGGAGGTGAGCCCGGTAAAGACGAATGCGGAGTAGTCGAAGCTGTTGTCGGACGCGATGCGGAAGGCTTGCTTCACGGTGGGAGGGGGAGGAATAGCGCCAGCACTGACCGCGCGGTAGTTCGGCATCAACCCTAGGATGCGCTTGGGCTGCTGTCTGGAAGACGGGACCGGCTGCGCATCGGGAGGGGCGGTATTCGATCGCTTCGCATCCCCGGTATTCTGCGCAACATTCAGTTGTGCCTGTGTCTGCCGCGACTGCGCATCCACCCCAGTCATGATGCCGGGGGCATTCGGCAATTCCGATTGCGAAGCCACTTGCTGCGCAGAAGCAATGTTGATTGCAATGCAAACAAGCCCCATCAAGCACAGAAAACGCAAGATATATCCATCCTCCAAGTGTCCAGAGATGATTCTTAGATGAGAGTTTAGCGGGGGTGGACGTAATTATTTGACGATGGCGTTGAATCCGTCGGCGAGGACGCGCTGTTGCATTGTCACGGCTTCCTGACGGGTGGCAAAGGGGCCGATCTGGACGTGCAGGAGCTTGTCCTGGGGCTCGTGGCGGACGCTGACGCTGTAGCCTTTTTTCTGCAGCGATGAGGTGAGGATGTCCGCGACATCCTGGCTGGAGACGGCGGCGATCTGCACCATGAATGAGTTTGCCGGTTGTTGGTTGTTGGTTGCCGGTTGAACAACTGGCGCAGGTGGTTTTTCACTAGCGGTCGCGGCTTCGGCTGGGGTTGCGGCGTTCTTCTGTGCTACGGGCGGCGTGGCGGGAGCGGGGGGAGCGGGTTCGGTCTGCACAACGGCAGGCGCGGCGGAGTCGCTGGCCATAGGCTGTGCGGCGGATTCGACGGGCTGGCTGGCAAGACTTCCGGCGGCGGGCTTGGCGGCACTGTTGTTGGATGTGTCCGCGCTGGCGGCTGTGGTATCGGTGGGTGCGGCCTGGGCGGACTTGCGGCCCATGGTGTAGCCGAAGCCAAAGAAGCAGGCGCAGACCAGCGCCAACGCGAAGAAGATGCCGAGGATGGCCGGTGCCCCGAGCGAGATCTCACGTTCGCCACCGCCGGGATCGGTACGGTCCGGGTCGCGTGTGTAGCTGCGGTCTGGCGGACTGTCCTCGTCGTCGAAGAGACGATTCACGGTTTACTCCTTCACCCCCGCATCCGGTCCCGCATCGGGCGCGACGTGGGCGGCGATGGTCTTGTTGAACATGTTGACCAGTTCCATGGGCAGCGGAAAAACGATGGTGGTGTTCTTTTCCACGCCGATCTCGGTGAGCGTCTGCAGGTAGCGCAGTTGCAGGGTCATGGGTTGCGTGGCCATGAGCGCGGCGGCATCGACCAGTTTGGCCGCAGCATTGAATTCGCCCTCGGCGTGGATGATCTTGGCGCGGCGCTCGCGTTCGGCCTCGGCCTGCTTGGCCATGGCGCGCAGCATGTTCTCCGGCATGTCGACCTGCTTGACTTCGACGGCGACCACTTTGACGCCGAAGGGCGAGGTGTGGCCGTCGATGATGGTCTGGATGCGCTGGTTGAGCTGGTCGCGGTGAGAGAGGACCTGGTCGAGGTCCACTTCGCCCAGCACGGAGCGCAGCGTGGTCTGCGCGAACTGCGAGGTCTGATAGACGTAGTTGGAGACCTCGATGACGGCCTTGATGGGCTCGACGACGCGCAGGGTGATGACGGCGTTGACCTTGAGGGTGACGTTGTCGCGGGTGATGATGTCCTGCGAGGGAACCTCCATCGCCTCCTGGCGGAGCGAGACGCGGACGATGGTGTCGATGGGGCGGAAGACCAGGATGATGCCGGGACCGGAGGCGTCGTGGCGGACGCGGCCCAGCCGGAAGACGACGGCGCGCTCGTACTCCTTGAGGATCTTGATGGAGTTGAGGATGTACAGCAGGACGATGGCGACGGCGATGAGCAGAGGGGTGTAGTCGGGCATGGGGCAGACAGCTTTCCGGCTGGACGGAGTTTGGCAGCCGAAGCGATTGTAAATCGAGCGAGGGGTGGCAGGGGCGAATTGTTGGGAAGACGGGGCTTATTGGCGTGGTTCGTGCATCGCGCGAGGAATGGAGCACCCGGTCTTCTTCACCTCAGAACTATAATTGCGCGATGGGATGGCTTCGCGCACTCTTTGGTTGGAAGAGCAAGAAAAGACATGTGCCAGCGTCGCGGCTTGTTCGGACGCAATCGACTGTTGGTGTCAAGACAGGTATATCCGGAAATGCAATCTATCGGGGCCTGAAGACGGAGATGGCTGGCCCTACTGGAGCCAAGGTCAGACGGCTCCTGCACGAGATCTGCAAGCAAACACCTTTGACCGCTTCTCTGCCCGCCGATGTAATTGATCATATCCACGCCAAATCGCTTGAAGGGAACAGAGCGGAAGGAATCGCTGAAAGTCTCAAGGGACTACTGCCTGAAACACCGCCGTCACAGCTCGAATCGATTGCACTGACGGTCATTGGGAAGGCGAGTACGGCACTTGAGCGTATTCGGTCAGAGAAAATTGACATTCGGTGGTACGTCTGGGAGACCAGCGGGGATGTTAGAGTCCGCAAGAGCCACCGCAAGATGAAAGGCGTCATAGTGGCGTGGAACAATCCACCATCCCCCGAGCATCTGATAGGCGATGAAGCAACGCTTGGCAAATACCATGCCGGGGAAGCTCCGGAGTGCCGGTGCTTGTGCCTCCCGCTCGTATCTCTGTCCGAAGTGCGTTGGCCTCACCGCGTCTATTACAGGGGACAGATCCAACGGATGACCCGCGCCGCCTTCAAGCAAATATCCGGAATGACGGAATAGTTCAGACGCTGTGGAAGTTGAGGAATGGTGCCATCTTGTCCTCAAGTACCACGATGGAAGCAAATATCCAATTCACATGCTCTGATTGATCTGAGGCCAGTTTTCCCAGCTCTTGAGGGAACCCAGCAAATGCGTTGCGAGATTGCTCGAAGTTTGTTAGTCGTAAGGCGTGATTACAAAACTCATTCAAAAAAGGGTACACGCCTGAGTCATCCGGAAACATGAAGCGAGACTCACGAAGTGCCCTCATGAACGGTTTTTGCAGTGCTACCTGCTCAGGTGTTCCCTTCCATTCCAAGAGTGCCTGATAGAAATCGAAAACTCGCAGATAGATGTCGAAGCGATGGTTATACAAGTCCAGCCGGAGTTTCTCTTGGTTCGTTTTCCACTGTCGGCGGCTAATTTTTGCGACGTAGATCGCAACAGTTGTAGTGGTGCCTGCCGAGATTGCTGTCAAAGCTACATTCACCCAAGGACTCATAGCTTGATATTCATCTATGCGACCTTTGTAAGCAATAGCTGTGCCGTCTCAGGCCAAATGCTAATTCCGATTGCAGAAAGAGATCAGCTTGCCTGGTGTTCGTCGAGCCACTGGCGGAGGGCGGCATCGACTTTGCTCTCCCACTCGGTGCCGCTGGCCTGAAAGCGCTCAACGACGGAGCGCGAGAGCTTGACGGGAACCTGCTCCTCGTCGGAAGCGGAATTGGAATCGGAAGCGGGTTCGGGGCGGAAGGTGACATTGCCGCGCTGAATCTCGCGCAGCGTGTGCTGCAAGTCGGGCGGGAGTTCCGAAAACGGTTTAAAGTTCTTGAGGTCTTCCGAGGTCAGTTCGCGGACTTCGCCGTCGTCGTCGATCAGCTCCGGTCCTTTATTCCAGATCGCGTCGGCCTTCTTCATATTGCCTCACTTCCCGCTTGTTCGCCTTCCTGAAACTGATGACCCGGATTCCACCATCGACAACCTTGAAGCAAAGAACATGAAGTCGTCCGCCCAGAAGCCCCTTCGCCAAGTATCTCAACTCATCATTGCGCAAAACCGGATCGATCTCCGCTGTATCGAACTCAAATTCCACCGCACGTTCAAAGTCTAACCCGCGTTCGCGAATATTCTTCTCATTCTTCGCCGGGTCATACGAAATTTCCACATTTCGATTCTAGGCGCATGGGCTGCTGAATGACAAAGAATAGAGGCAACGGCAGAGATTCTGGCCTTCGACTTCGCTCAGGCCAGAATGAGGAGCGAAGGAAGAATGGTGAACATGCGTCAGGCGTCGGCGGGCTGGCCTTTGCGGGGGCGGCGGTTGGCTTGCAGGACCTGCTTGCGCATGCGCAGGGATTTGGGCGTGACCTCGACCAGCTCGTCCTCGGCGATGAACTCGATGGACTGCTCGAGGGTGAGCGACTTGAAGGGGACCAGGCGCACAGCTTCGTCGGCGGTGCTGGCGCGCATGTTGGTGAGGCGCTTCTCGCGGACGCAGTTGACGTCGATGTCCTTGTCGCGCGAGTGCTCGCCGATGATCATGCCCTCGTAGACCTCGGTGCCGTCGGGAAGGAAGAGCGAGCCGCGCTCCTGCAGGCCCTCCAGAGCATAGGCGGTGGTGACGCCCTGGCGGTCGGAGACGATG
The DNA here is from genome assembly GCA_963834805.1 of uncultured Acidobacteriaceae bacterium. Taxonomy (GTDB): domain Bacteria; phylum Acidobacteriota; class Terriglobia; order Terriglobales; family Acidobacteriaceae; genus Edaphobacter. Next base: position 1,594,170 of record CAWIDB010000006.1, on the reverse strand, counting down.
GCCCCGGTGGTGCGCTGCGGAATCTCTCCCTGATACTCCACATAGCCGTCGAGAATGGCATTCATCACGATGGTGCCGCGCGTCTCCGTCAACATCTCAGACCTTAAGCCGATCAGCCCGCGGCTGGGGATGCGGAACTCCATCCTGACGCGGCCAGAGCCGTGGTTGGTCATCTTGGTCATCTCGCCCCGGCGCGGGCCGAGGCGCTCGATGACGGTGCCGACGAAGTTCTCCGGGATGTCGATCATGAGCTGCTCGACCGGCTCCATCAATTGTCCGTCAATTCGCTTGGTGACGATCTCCGGACGGGAGACCATCATCTCGAATCCCTCGCGGCGCATCATCTCGATGAGGATAGCGAGTTGCAGTTCGCCGCGGCCCAGGACCTTGAATGCGTCGGGAGAGCCGGTCTCCAGCATCTTGAGCGAGACGTTGGTGAGCATCTCCTTGTCCAGGCGGTCGCGCAAGTTGCGCGATGTGACCCATCGGCCCTCGCGGCCGGCGAAGGGCGAGTTGTTGACATTGAACTGGATGGCGATGGTTGGCTCGTCGATGGTGATGCGGGGCAGCGGCTGAGGGTCCTCCACGTCGCAGAAGCTCTCGCCGATGGTGATGGCGGGGATGCCGGCGATGGCCACGATGTCGCCCACCTGTGTCTGGTCGATGTCGATGCGCTTGAGGCCGGAGAAGCTGAAGAGCTTGGTGATCTTGTGCTTGGAGAAGGTGCCATCGACGCGGGCGACGTTGTACTCCTGGCCGGTGCGCATGGTCCCGTTGAAGACGCGGCCGATGGCAAGACGGCCGAGGTAATCGGAGTAGTCGAGGTTGGTGACCAGAATCTGCAGCGGGCCATCAGGGTCGCCGCTGGCCACGGGGATGGTCTGGATGATCTGCTCGAAGAGCGGCTGAAGGTCGGTGCCGGGAATGGCCAAGTCGGTGGTGGCGGTGCCGACCTTGCCGTTGGTGTAGAGGACGGGAAAGTCGAGCATGGACTCGTCGGCGTCGAGGTCGATGAAGAGATCGTAGACCTCGTTGAGGACCTCCTGCGCGCGCGCGTCGGGGCGGTCGATCTTATTGATGACGACCATCGGGGTGAGGCGGGCTTCGAGCGCCTTGGAGAGGACGTAGCGTGTCTGCGGCAGGGGGCCTTCGGATGCGTCGACCAGCAGTAGGACGCCATCGACCATCTTGAGCGCGCGCTCCACCTCGCCGCCGAAGTCGGCGTGGCCGGGCGTGTCGACGATGTTGATCTTGTTGCCGTGATAGTAGAGCGCGGTATTTTTGGCGAGGATGGTGATGCCTCGCTCGCGCTCCAGGTCGTTGGAGTCCATGACGCGCTCGGCGACGGCTTCATTCGCGCGGAAGGTGCCGGACTGGCGCAGCATGGCGTCCACCAGGGTGGTCTTGCCGTGATCGACGTGGGCGATGATGGCGATGTTGAAGATGGGCTTCAGGGCCGGCTGTACGGCAGGTTTCTGCGCGGCGGGGACGCTGACCTGTTCGCTTGCCGGGGTAGAAGTCTCTGGATTCGGGATGGTTTGGGGGCTGCTCAATGCGGGAGGTTTTCCAGTCTTGGTTATGGTTGGGGCGCGTTGGGATAGGGCCAAAGGGCGAAATTGCGCGTCACCTCTAGTCTACCGCACAGCAGAGCAGGGCTGCCGCAGGAGCGGGAAGTTAAGTGCGATGCGGAATGAAGCCTCGGCCAACGAGCATAGAAATATGCGGTGAGCGCGAGTGCGGGTTTTGCAGAGTCGGCTAAGAGGCGCGACGAGGTGTGCCTTGCTGCGATGAGTTAAAACATAACGCGGCAATCCTATCGGCGGCCGCGCAGCTTTCATTCTTGAGAAATACCTAGGTCGAATCTACAACATCCGATTGGAGGTCCTGAGGACTTCGAGAAGAACTCAGAACCTCCTCCGTCGGGTGCGGATGGTTTGCGAGCCTTGGCCCTGCTTCACAAACCGAAGATTGGTGGGCCTTGGCCCCGCGCCACCAACCGTGCCCTATGCAATGTGGTTTGCGAGTCTTGGCCCCACGTCGCAAACCTTCGGTCAGTGGGCCTTGGCCCCGCGCCACCAACCCTGAAACTGTGTCAATCTTCCCTGAATTGCACGGGGGACGCTGTGATCTTTATCACATGACTTTGGATCGCTGCTATAGATTGTTTGGCGATGATTTGATTACTGTGCAGCCGCGGCGGCGGCTGGCTTCGGCTTGACCTGGATGGTCACACCGTTGGTCTCGCCATGCACGATCAGGGGCTGAGACGCATCCAAATACTCACGCGCAGGCTTTAGACCGTCCCGGTGCAAATCCATGACCAACCCACTCACCTTCAACGTGTACTCTCCCTCAGGCACATACAGAAAACGGAACTCTCCTTGACCTACGATCGCGGATGTGCCGGCCACTGTCGAATCGTCGTCCGCATCGTGAAGCTGGACAAACTCGGCCATGACCTTCTCGCCTGTCTCCGCGCTGATCACCGTACCCGAAACAGAGTGCAGCTTCCCCATCGGTATCACAATGTTGTTGTCTACCGATTCCTCTCCCTCCTTCACCTTGATGCTCTTCGCATCTTTCAGGCGAGTTGCGTCTCCGTAGTAAACGTCGATACTGTAGTTGTTGCCCCAATCTTCGAGACTCGCCGTCAGCAGGTATTCGCCCCCGGGGAGCCCGGGGATGCGGAAATAGCCGCGATCATCTGTGCGGTCGCCACCGATCTCTAAGTAGCTATTGAGCCCCAGACAATAAGGCACCCAATTACCCGACTTGTCCTTGTGCATCACAGAGACACTAGCTTCCGCGTCGGGCGAGCCATCGTCGAAGCTGACCCGGCCCGAGATGGCCGCGCCCCTGGGCAGGGTAATCTCCACGTTCGTGGCGCGATTGGCCACAACCGTGATCGTGGTTAACAGCGAAGGCAGCGAATCCTGTTCCTCCTTGCTCAAGGAGTCGACGGTGCCGTTTGGTGGATGGATAGGCGAAACATATCCTTCCTTCTCAGCGAAAACGTAGTAACTGCCGGGGATGACATCTCGAATCACGAATGAGCCGTCGAACTGGGTCGGCGAATAGTGTTCGCCACCCGGCGATTTCCCAACTCTGACATGAAAATTGAAATAATCCACCTGTAATCCGCTGGCTGCGTTTGAGCTCACCACAGGCAGCAACGTTACCGAGGCCATGCGCGCGGGAAGGTGGGAATCGCCGAGAAAGACGTGGCCGGTGACGGAGCCGGTTGCAGGAGGCAGTGCAGGCGGCGTGGGCGATTGGGCCGCGAGCAAGCGGGATAAGAAGATGAACATGGTGAGGAGACGAAAGACTTTCATCGCAATCCCTCAGGCTGCACATGCAGCGTAGAGATTGTATATGGGGCGATGGGCAGAATGCAAAAGAGAGAGGGCTACCGTGCAGCAGCGGCAGCGGCGACCGGCTTCGGCTTAACCTGGATGGTCACGCCACTAGTCTCGCCCTTGACGATGAGGGGCTGGGAGGCGTCGGCATAAGTACGGATGGGCTTCTGGTCGCCCTTGCCGGGTATGATGTCGGAGGCGTTCGTGACTTTGAGGGTATACTCGCCTTCCGCAACGTACGGGAAGTGGAACTGGCCGGTGGTGAGAGAGATTTCGGTTGCGGTGCAGGTGGAGTCGTCGTCGGCGTTATGCAGTTCAACGCTGGCGCGGTTGATGGGGGCGCCGGTCTCGGCGTTGAGGACGGTGCCGGAGACGGAGTGGAGCTGGGCGAGGGGTATCTCGATGTTGTTGCCGTTGGATTCCTCGCCGTCTTTGAGCTGGATGGACTTGGCGTCGCGCGGGCGGACGCCGTCGCCGAAGTAGATGTCCCAACGGTAGTCCGGATCGTGAGGCAAATCCGTTCCCGGGGACTTTATATCGGCGCCCCCAAGCTCGAGGGTCGTCCGGAGGAGATATTCGCCTGCGGGAAGGCCGGTGAGACGGAAGTTGCCCTGGTCGTCGGTGCGCTGTCCGGCGGAGAAAAGACTGTCCCAGGTTGCGTATTCGGTCCACTTGCCGGACTTGTCCTTGCGCAGCAGCGAGACCACAGCCTGGGTATCTGGCTCGCCATCATCAAAGCGGACCGTACCGGCGATGACAGCGCCCTTGTTGAGGACGATGTCGGTTGTGCTGGTGCGGTTCGCGGAGACAACGACTGGAGTGAGCGTGGCGGCCAGGGCTTCCTTCATGTCTTTGGGAGCATCGTCGGAGATGAGGTAGGAGGCAGGAACCGGTGAGGCATAGCCAAGTTTCGCAGCAGCGACGTAATAGGCGCCGGGCAGGATATTGGGCATGACGAAGGCCCCGTCCAGCCCGGTCTGGACCGTAGCGGAGCTGACAACTGGCTTCGCATCGCCTGCTTCCGCAGCGGTGAACGGCAGCAGGGTAACGTAGGCCATGCGCGCGGGAAGGTGCGAGTCGCCCAGGTAGACGTGGCCGGTAATGCTGCCGGTGGCGGGCGGAGGCGCTGGCGGGGCGGATTGCTGCGCGGGAGCTTCAGGGGGTGTGGATGATTGCGCGTCAGGCGCGGGCGATTGGGCCGGGAGCATGCGGGATAAGAAGATGAACATGGTGAGGAGACGAAAGACTTTCATCGCAATCCCTCAGCCCGCGGAGGCGGCATAGAGATTGTAGACGCTGCAATGGATGTTGGACAGATGCTTTACCAGAGCCCCCAGGCGCGGCTGATGTAGTCGGAGAGCGTCATGGTGACGAGGACGAGGAACATGAAGAAGCCAGCGGCGACTGTGGTCTTGATGAGGTGTGACTGATACTTGACGTGCATGAAGAAGAGGAGGACGATGACCGCCTTGAAGCTGGCGATACCCAGCGCGATGATGGGGTTAAAGACGCCGAGGTCGATGTTGGCGGCCACGACGGTGAGCGCCGTGCCCGTAAGCAGCGCGGCGAAGACCATGGCGTACTGGGCCGGCGTGACGATGTGGTGCGAGGCGTGCTCCGGGTTGGTGACGTTGGAGGGATCGTGGAAGTGCTGTTCGGGTTGGGCTTTGTGGGCCATCGTATTTTCCTTCCGAGGTTCTAGTGCGCCAGGGGATGAAGGTTGATGAGGTAAAACAGCGCAAACAGATAGACCCAGATAATGTCGACGAAGTGCCAGTAGAGCGCGAAGTTCTCGATGGGAGCGACGTATCCGGCGGTGAAGTCGCCGCGCTGGGCACGATACAGCAGCCAGAACAGGATGCCCAGGCCGATGATCATGTGCAGCGCGTGCATCCCGGTCATGGCGAAGTAGAGGAAGAAAAAGAGCTGCGTCTTTTGAGCGGCGTCGGGCGCGAGCGGCTGTGCATGCAGCCCGTAGGCGGCGGGATTGACGAATTCGGAGACGTCGAAGCTGGCTCCGGGGATGTGATGCTCGACCCACTTTTCGTGGTACTCGACGGCCTTGATGCCGAGGAACGCGAAGCCGAAGAGCATGGTGCAGATCAGCGTGATTACCAGTATCTTCTTCTTGCACACCTCCGCTGCCCACATGGCCAAGGCCATGAAGAATCCGGAGGTGATGAGGATGGCGGTGTTGGCCGCTCCCAGTGGCACGCTGCACGTGTTAGACGCCGCGACGAAGGCGTCGTAGTACCAGTTGCGATAGAGCAGATAGGCGAAGAAAAGCCCGCCGAAGAACATAATTTCGGTGAGCAGGAAGAGCCACATGCCGAAGCTGCCCGCCTCGCGCTGCTGCTCCTCGGTGGCGAAGTGGTGGCGGTGCTGCGGCACGAAGACGTGTTCGTGCTCCTGCTCGGCTGCGTCGTGACCGGCCTGCGGGTTTGCGATCGCGCTATCCAACGTGGGTCACCTCGTGTTGGGTCTTATGCTCCAGCCACTCGTAGTCGTAGGCCTCGTGGTCCATGATGGGGATCTCGGGGAAATTTTCCGTCAGCGGCGGCGACTGGGTCTGCCACTCGAGGCCGGTTGCCTGCCAGGGATTGTCGCCCGCGATGGCACCGTACTTCAGCGACCATGCCAGGTAGAGGACGGGCAGCAGATAGCCCACGCCGAGCACGGTGGCACCGGCGGTAGAGAGTACATTGAGCACCTGAAACTCCGGCGGATACGCATGATAGCGCCGCGGCATGCCCAAGTAGCCGAGGATAAACTGCGGCATGAAGGTGAGGTTGAAGCCGATGAAGGTAACCACGGCGGCGAGCTTGGAGAGTGACTCCGGATACATGCGGCCGGTCATCTTGGGCCACCAGAAGTGGACCCCCGCAAGGAAAGCCATCAGCATTCCGCCCACCATGACGAAATGGAAGTGGGCGACGATGAAGTAGGTTTCGGTGAGCTGGATGTCCATGCCCAATGAGCCGAGGAAGACGCCGGTAAGTCCGCCGATGGTGAACAGGCCCATGAAGCCGAAGGCGTAGAGCATGGGCGTCTCGAAGGTGATGGAACCCTGCTGCAGGGTGAAGCACCAGTTGAATATCTTGATGGCCGAGGGCACCGCGACCAGCATGGTCAACAGGGAGAAGACCAGCGCCGAGTAGTTGGAGACGCCCATGATGAACATGTGGTGCTCCCAGACGAAGAAGCCGAAGAGGGCAATGGCCACGGAGCTGAAGGCGACCGCGGTGTAGCCGAAGACGCGCTTGCGGCTGAAGGTGCTGACCACCTCGGAGATGACCGCCATGCCGGGCAGAATCATGATGTAGACGGCGGGATGGGAGTAGAACCAGAAGAGGTGCTGGAAGAGCAGCGGATCGCCGCCCTTGGTGGGATCGAAGACGCCGATGCCGAAGACGCGCTCCAGGCCGACCAAGACCAGGGTGATGGCCAGCACCGGCGTGCCCAGCACCATAAGGATGGAGGCGGCATAGTGCGCCCATACGAAGAGAGGCAGGCGGAACCAGGTCATTCCCGGGCAGCGCATGCGGTGGATGGTAACGATAAAATTGAGCCCGGTAAAGATGGAGCTGAAGCCCGCGATGAAGACCGCAACCGCGGTGGTGAGGACGTGGGTGTTCAGATAATGGGTGGAGAGCGGTGTGGTAAAAGTCCAGCCGGTATCTACCCCGCCCAGAGCCATCGCGATGAGCATTGTGGTACCTGCGGCCACATACAGATACCAACTCAGTAAGTTGATCTTGGGGAAGGCGAGATCGCGCGCGCCAATCATCATGGGGATGAGAAAATTACCGATGGTGGCGGGCACCGACGGCACCAGGAACAGAAAGATCATGATAATGCCGTGCATGGTGAAGAGCTTGTTGTAGGTGTCCGAGGAGACAAGGTCTCCCTGCGGCGTTAGCAGTTCAAGGCGGATGAGTCCGGCGAAGGCGCCGCCGATGAAGAAGAATACCGTGATCGAGATTAGATAGAGGATCGCGATGCGCTTGTGGTCGCCAGTGAGCAGCCAGCTCAGCAGGCCTTGCTCCGCGTTGATGAAGTTCTTCTTCGGCATGGTCGCGCTGCCCTGGTCGGGCAGCTTGAGAATGGTTGGACTCGGTGCGCTCATGGTTTCACCACCCCTGACGCCGGAGGCGCCGCCTGGTCGGATTGCGATGTGGTCAGTGTCTGCTGCACACGATCGTTGGTACTGAGGTTCTTGAGATACTCCACCAGGTCGATCAGGCCGTCTTCGCTGATCTGGCCCTGGTAGGTGGGCATGATGGGGGTATAGCCCGACGTTACATGCTGCGACGGATTCAGGATGGCGTCGCGCAGATAGGCGTCGTTCACCAGCACCTGGGAGCCGTTGGTCAACCGCAGCGTCGAACCGTAGACGCCCGCCAGGCTTGGACCGCGCGCCGCTGCATTGCCGGAGTGGCAGGCGTTACAGCCCATACTGGCAAAGAGGCGCTCGCCATTTTGCGCCAGCGACATGCCGCTGGTGGACTGTTCGGTCCACTTCTTGTAGTCGGCCGGAGAAAGCGCTGTGATGGTGCCGATCATCGCAGAGTGGTTGGTGCCGCAGTATTGCGTGCAGAAGAGATGGTATTGGCCCGGTGTAGTGGCCTCGAACCATACCGTGCTGTAGCGTCCGGGAATGACCTCGCGCTTAATGCGGAATGCGGGAATGGAGAAGCTGTGGAAGACATCCTGCGAGATCATGGTCAACTGGATGGGCTGGCCGGTGGGCACATGCAGCGCGTCGATCTCGTGCTGACCACCGGGATGCTCCGCCTTCCACATCCACTGCTTGCCGACAATGTAGATGTTCATGGAGTTGACCGGCGGATTGTAGATGCGGAAGTACAGCAGCGCGCCCCATACGAAACAGATGAGGAACAGACCCAGGGGAATGATGGTCCAGGTGGCCTCCAGCAGAGTGGAACCTTCAATCTGCCTGGCCACTGGATGCACCGCCTTGCGGTAGCGGACGGAGAAGACCACCAACAGGGTGGCCACCAGGAAGACCCCGACAAAGGTAATGGCGAGCAGGAAGAAGTACAGCGCGTCCATGTAGGGCGCGATGGTGGACGCCTCGCGGGGAAAGAGCGCAGAGGCGTTGAGCCACTTCACCAGAAACTGCCATAAGACCGGACTTATACCCATCGTTACCCTTTATCTTCCGTATGCCAATCGATCGAGTCGTGGTTGCGGCCAAGCTGTATATCGCGGCGAAACATTAAAAACATGAAACTGCCCAGGCTCACCACCGTCATCATGCCGCCCAACTGGACCACTCGCGCCACGATCAGGGAGTGCCGGTTGGTCTGCGGATCGTAGTGGTAGCAGTAGGTGAGGATGTTGGCGACCGGCGAACCGATGCGGTTGCCCGAGGCCTCGATCAGCCCCAGCAGAATGTCCTTGGGCGAGTACTCCACGCCGAGGTAGTACTGCGCCAGACGGCCCTGGGTCGTGACCACCTCGATCGCGCTGGCGTGGGCGAACTGGGTGAGCTTGCCGTCCGGGCCCGGGACGCGGACGTAGCCGAAGCCGGTGGCATTGGATACAGCGTCGATGGCCGCTTGTTGGCCGGTGAGGAAGTGCCAACCATCGGCCGTCTCGGGGTGGCCATAGCGCTTGACGTAGAACGCCTTCTTCTTGGCGGCGATCTGCGGCGTCTCGCTGGGATCGATGCTGATAAAGACAATGTTGAAGTCCTTGCCTGGGGTCAGATGCACCATCATGAGCGCGCTGGCCAGGCCATCCATCTCCTCCGAGCAGAGCAAGGGGCAGTTGTAGTAGACCAGCGAGAGGATGGCGGGGCGCTTGCCGAAGTAATCTCCCAGGCGCACGGTCTTGCCCGTGTCGTCGACGAACTGCGCGTCCAGCGGAAGCATCTGATTCAGGCGCTGCGTCACGCCCACCCGCTGTAGCACCTGGGGTAGCTGGTCGCCGGTATTTTCTCCAGTCTGCTTGTCACCATAGCTGGAGACCTGGGCAACAACGGAAGCAGCCAGCAGCAAGCAGACGAGGGCCGCAGCGCCGCCGTGCAGAATCGTTCGCCGAATTGTTTGCCAGTACCTCATCTTCTACCTTCTTTCTCCTGCTATCCGCACCGCTGCGGCCTTCATTTCGGAGGCGTAGCTTCAGCGTTCGCGGAGGTCTCGGCCGCGCCGTAGATCATCTTCTGCCGGCGCGCTTCAATCACCGTCTGCTCAAAGCCGGTGCGTGCGAAGCCCGTGGTCAGGGGCGCTTGAATCTGCGGCTGCGCTGCATGGGCCACAGAATCGGCAGGCGCAGAGGGATTGGCAACCGGCAGACCACGCTGCACGATCAACTCCATGGCACGCTCGATGGGAATGCGAATGGCGCCCGGCTGACCGTCGATCAGACTGTAGTGTTCCAGCAACATATCTTCGCGTGCATGCAGGTCTGCAGTGGCCTGATTGCCGTCGTCCATATCCAGCCGCGGCTCAGGAAACGTACCGACAATCTGTTGTAACTGTTTCTGCTCGATCTCCGGATTGCTGGCCAGGTCCTTGCCCTTGCCGGTGGGCGGAACCGCGCCCGAAGCGATTTGCCATTTAGTGGCAGGGCCATCCTCGTTCTGCCAATAGGCATTGAACAAGCGCCCCATATAGAAGCAGAGGAAGAAGAAGACAAATACTGTGGCGAAGAGGCCAGTGAGGAAGATGGCCACGCCGCGCACGTTGACATCCGTGGTCTCGTAACCCGGATGTTCGGCATCGACCGGCGCGCCATGCACTGGGCTGGTGTCGCCCTTGGCTTCGTTGCCCTTGTTGTGGCCGTCAGTAGGCATGTTCAGGCTCCAGAATCTCTTCCAGGTGCGGATCGTTGGTGCAGACCAGAGGCCGCTTCCTCAACTGCGTGATGTAGTACGCAACCCAAAGCGCGAGCAGCGTGACCGGCACCGTGATGTAGGCCAGCATTCCAAGGTTGCCGGCGAGGTGCAGGTTTCCGGCCGAGTCGGAGAAGTTCGGCTCAATCAGCCAGAACATGTCGACCAGGCGGGCGAAGATCATGAAGCAGGTGATCCAGATCATCTTGCTCTTGTTGCGCTTCAGGTCGCGCGAGAGCAGCAGGCAGAAAGGGATGAGCCAGTGGCAGACGAAGTCCAGCGTGCAGATGGTCCACCATCCGCCGTGGATGCGGTTGAGATACCAGGGAATCTCATCGGGAATATTGCCCGACCATATAATGAGGAACTCGGCGAAGCAGAGGTATATGTTCAGCATCACGAATGCGAACAGGAACTTGCCCAGGTCGTGCTGCTCGGTGGTGCGCAGCAGCGACTTCATAGGCTCATAGCGCGACAGCAGAACCACGCTGAGAATGCCCAGCGCCAGCACCGCATAACCCTGCGCGACGAGGAACTGAAGTCCCCAGATGGAGGAGTACCAGGTGACATCGAGGGACTTGATCCACACAATCGCGCCCATGGTCATCAAGATGACGTAGATGAGAATGCCCGGCCCGCTGAGGTTCTCGAAGCGTGTGCGCCACCGCTCATAGCTTGCCTGGGTGTCGCGCATGGGATCGGCGTCGCGTTGCAGCGACCAGCGGTTCAGTAGGAACATGAAGGTGAATAGGACCGCATAGATGATGCAATACTCCACAATCATGGCGCTGGGATTCAGCATGGGGCGCTTGAAGTTCGCGGTAAGCGCCTGTTCGTAGGTGATCAGGTGATTCGCATACGCCTGGTTGGTGGAAGCTGCATCGGGGTAGCGGACCCACTGGTAAAGATAACTGCCGATCTGGGGCAGCAGGATGGGAACAAACAGAAGTGCCACCAGCGGCAGGGTGCGCGTCATCGCCTCCAGCGGACGGCGCAGCAACAGACCCCACTTGCCGCCCGTTACATACTGCAGCATCAGAAGGGCCAGCGCGCCGCCGGCGAAGTTGAAACATGTCATGTAGCCCATCAGGTAGGCGCGGACGATGTGGTTCAAGCCCTCACTGGTGGTCGCAAACGGCAGCGTGAGCAGAGCGAAGACGACCGCGACTGTCAGAGCGCGCCGGCGCCATACCAGCAGAACATCCGGCGCATCCAGCGACGCAGGCAGTACCCGCGGCCCGCCGTGGGTGTGCGCTGCATGCTCTCCGTGTTGTTCGTGTTGCGATGACATAGTTTCGGCCTTGGTGAAAGAGATCGTTGTCTATTGCTTGTTAGGGTTTGCAGGAGTAATCGGCTGTCCCGGCGCGGGCTGGGCCGCCGGATACTTGCCATTGGCACTGGGAGGCAACTCAGCAGGGATGCCGTTGTCCTGATTGTTAGGCGTGCCGTAGACGGCGGTGGGGGGCAGCGCCCACTCCTTGGCAAAGTTGGCGGGCAGGCCCTCGCTCTCAGCGATGGTGGCCAGCGACTCGATGCGCGCGCCCGGAGGAGCATCCGTCGGCTTCGCACTCTGGCTCAACTGCAACGCCTTGATGTAGGCAACGATGGCCCAGCGGTCCTGCGGTGAAACCTGCGCCGCGTAGTCCGGCATTGCGCCGTATCCGTGTGTCATGACATAGAAGAAGTGGCCGAGCGGCGCAGCCATCAACCGGGCCGTGTGATAGTTGCCCGCCGGACGATAGCCGCGCTGTACGATCATGCCTGCGCCATTGCCCACGCGCGAGTGGCAGGGCGTGCAGTAGATATTGAAGCGCTCCTGGCCACGCTGTAGCACTTGCATGGTGACGGGAAAGGGCATCGCGTTACCCTCTTTGCCGTCGACCAGGCCAGTGTAGAAGTATGCATCCTGGTGGAGTTGTCCACGGGCCACGGTGTTGGCCACTTGGGGCCTCGCGGAACGGCCGTCGGCAAAGAAGTCGCTGCCACGCTGGGGGATGAACTTGGGCTGGTCCTGCATGTCCTGGCGACAGCCTGCGAGCAGACCCGCAACTGTGATCGAACACACCGCGACAAATCTGTACACTCTGTTCCCTCGAACCTCGAACCTTGCACCTCGAACCTGTCTCACAGTTTCACCTCCACAACGGAGACTGGAGTGAACTTCTCCAGAAATGCGCGCGTCTCGATAATGGAAAACCGTGGGTCGTCTGCCTCCAGGCAGAGGAAAAATTTATCGGTGGATGCGCCGTCGCGGAAGTTGGGCGCATTGAAGAGCGGGTGGTAGAGCTGGGGAAGGCCGTTCAAGGCCAGCATTCCGAAAGCGGCCGACAGCCCCGCGAAGAGGATTGTCCACTCGTAGGCTGGAACGATGAAGGCGGGCCAGGAGAAGAGCGGACGGCCTGCGATGTTCAGCGGGTACGACCAGACCGAGATCCATGTCTCCATCAGAAACGCGGTAGTCATGCCCATAATTCCGCCCAGCAGGCAGACCAGCGGAACACGCGTCTTGTGAAAACGCAGCGCGACCGCGGCCTCTTCCACCGGATAGGGCGTGTAGCACTCCATGCGGCGGAATCCGGCCTGGTGCGCCTGCTCGGTGGCGCGAACCAGCTCTCCCGGAGTGTTGAACTCCGCCAGCAGCCCGTAGATTCCCTCGCGCGGCGTCATCAGAGCGTCTCCTCAACAACAGTCTCGGCATCCGCCCCGCCGGGACGAATCTTGCCCTGAGGAAGCATCGCGCGAATCTCCGAAATCGGAATCATGGGCAGGAAGCGCACAAAGAGAAGGAACAGGAATGTGAAGAGTCCCCACGTGCCGATGAAGGTCATGTAGTCCCACCTGGTGGCACGGTAGGTTCCCCAACTGCTAGGCAGATACTCGCGATAAAGGCTGGTGACGACGATGACAAAGCGCTCCAGCCACATTCCCGTGTTCACAATGAAGGAGAGGATGAAGAGATACACCACGTTCACGCGCAGCTTGCGCGACCACAGCGTGGTGAGGGGAATGGCGAGGTTGGAGAGGATGAGAAGCCAGTAGGCCCAACCCATGGGGCCGAACATGCGGTTCCACATCATGAAGAACTCCCAGTGGCTGGCTGAATACCATGACATGAAGACTTCCATGCAGTAGCCGTATCCGACGATGCACCCGGTGGCCAGCATGACTTTGGCCATGTTGTCCAGATGGCGCAGCGTGATTAAATCTTCGAGGTGATAGAACTTGCGGATGGGTATGGCCAGGGTGAGTACCATGGCAAAGCCCGAGTAGATGGCTCCCGCTACGAAGTACGGCGGAAAGATGGTGGTGTGCCAGCCCGCCATGGCGGCCACGGCGAAGTCGAAGCTGATGACCGTATGCACGGAGAGCACCAGGGGCGTGGCCAGGCCGGCCAGAAGCAGCGATGCCGATTCGTAGCGGACCCAGTGGCGCGTGGATCCGCGCCAGCCCATCGCCAGTATTCCGTACATGTACCTTGCAAAGGGCATGACAGCGCGGTCGCGCAGCGTGCCGAAGTCGGGAACCATTCCGATGTACCAGAAGACGACGGAGATGGTGGCGTAGGTGGAGACCGCGAAGACGTCCCAGGCCAGCGGGGAACGGAACTGGGGCCAGATATTCATGGTGCTGGGGTAGGGAAAGAGCCAGTAACCCAGCCAGGGCCGCCCAAGGTGGAGAACCGGGAACATTCCGGCGCAGACCACGGCAAAGATGGTCATGGCCTCGGCGAAGCGGTTGATGGAGTTGCGCCAAGTCTGCTTGAACAGCAGCAGGATGGCTGAGATCAGCGTGCCTGCGTGGCCGATACCGATCCACCAGACGAAGTTGATGATGGCGAATCCCCAAGCACCGGGGATGGTGACGCCCCAGATGCCCACGCCTTTCAGAAACAGCCACGTCACGGCGACCATGAGCATCAAGGCAACGCCGCCGGCAACAATCATTCCACCGATCCAGCCCATCGGCGTGTAGTCGGTCAGCACCAGACCTGCGATCTTCTGGGTGACGGACTTGAAGGTGTGTCCGGGCGCGATCACCTCGTACTCGCCGGTTCGCGAGTCGAGCCTGGGATCGTCGATGGGGGATTTGGTCGCCATGCTATGCAAGCTCCGGGTTTGGATTGATGACGCCCGCCGTGTAGGTTGTGCGTGGCCGATAGTTCAGGTCGGCTAGCACCTGGTAGTCGCGCTGGGTTGCCTTGCGTTTCGAGACTTCGCTCTGCGGATCGTTAAGATTGCCGAAGGTGATGGCCGAGGTGGGGCATGCCTGCTGGCACGCCGTGACAATCTCGCCGTCGCGCACCGCTCGGTTCTCCCTGTCGGCCGCGATCTTGGCCGCCTCGATCCGCTGCACGCAGTAGCTGCACTTCTCCATCACGCCGCGCGAACGCACAGAGACATCAGGATTGCGCATTAGCTTCAGGCTCTCGGTGCCGAAGTCCGAGTAGAGCAGGAAGTTGAACCGCCGCACCTTGTAGACGCAGTTGTTGCTGCAGTAGCGCGTGCCCACGCAGCGGTTGTAGACCATGGTGTTCAGGCCCTCCGGCGTATGCACCGTCGCACCCACCGGGCACACCTGCTCGCATCCCGCGTTCTCGCAGTGCTGGCAGGCCATGGGCTGGAAGTGCGCGCGCGGAGCATGCAGGTCGCCCTCGAAGTAGGTGTCGATGCGAATCCACTGCATGTTGCGGCCGATCTTGACCTGCTCGCGGCCCACCACCGGAATATTGTTCTCCGCATAACAGCTGACGATGCATGCATTGCATCCCACGCAGGAGTTAAGGTTGATGGCCATGCCCCATTTGTTCTGCAACTTCTGCGACGAGACATCCTTGTGGTCGAAGCGCCATGCATCGGGGAAGAAGCTCTCGTCGTGGCTGGGCTTCTCGCCCGACGGCGCGTATCCGACCTTGTTGATCAGCGCGCCGGGCACATCGCCTTCATTCTCGTGGGCGAAGTTGGGGTTGGCTTTGACCTCGGCTAGCGTGGCGTAGCGAATGATGGCGCGCTCCATCGCCTCGTGTCCGGGCAGCGAGTAGGTGCCTTCCTTGTCGGACTCCGGGGCGTTGAGGTCCTGCTGCGCGAAGCTGCCGCGATGCTCGATGGTGTCGACCTTGGTGACGCAGATGTCGTACATTCCGCCGGTGCTTGTGAGCTTGCCCCTGATAGTGTGCTGATGGTCCGACGTGCGCAGAAGGTATGCGTTGAAGCCGACCCCAGCGCCCACGCGGCCCGCTTCCACGCGGCGGCCAAAGCCGAGATGCACCGTGATGGAGCCATCAGGATGGCCGGGCACCATCAGCGCGGGTGCGATGACCTTGCGCCCGAATGCCTCGATCTCGACTGCATCGTTCTGCTCGAGGTTGAGGCTCTCCATGGTCGCCAGGCTCATCAGCGCGGCGTTATCCCAGCTGAGATTTGTGATCTGCTTGGGCAACTCCTGCAGCCAGCCCACGTTGGCGAAGCGGCCATCGTAGAGTGATGGATCGGGACGGAAGGCAATCTGCAGCGTGTCTGCCTGCGGTGCACTGGCAGCAGGCGCAGAGGGATTCGCTGCCGGAAGCACCGTGTTGGTTGGGCCTGGCTTGGGCGTGAAGGCAGTGCCCTCGACCCATCCATCGTGCAGAGCGCGGCGCCAGGCCGAGTCGAAATCTCCCTTGATGTAGGTCTTCGCATTGGCCTGCACCGCGTCGAAGGCAGAGGCCTGGGGATTGTCCAGCAGCGTCTGCAGCACCTCGTGCGCGCTGTGTCCGCCGTAGAGCGGGGCGATCATGGGCTGAATGATGGAGATGGTTCCGTCGTAGGCGCGCGCATCGGACCAGCTCTCCAGATAGTGAGCCTTGTTGATGTGCCAGACGCTGACCGCGCCCGTCTCGTCCACATGCGAGCCGAGATGCACGGTGTTGGAAACCTTATTGAACGCAGCTTCAAACTCCAGATCGACCGGGGCGGAGTAGAGCGGATTGACGCCCAGCATCACCAGCCACTGCACCTTGCCGGCATCCATATCGCTGGCCAGCGACTTGAGGTCGGCAACCTGCTCGGACGGCATGGGGTTCACCGTCTCGGTGTAGACGACCGTCTTGCCGACGTTGCCCAGCTTGGCATTCAGCGCGTAGGCCGCGACGTGGACCTCCCAGGCAGCCTGCTCGCCGGGAATGACAACACATTTGCCTGCGTTGGCCTGAAGATCTTTTTGCAGGGACGCGAAGAACTTCTGCTGCGCGGGATCGGTAATCCCAGCGCTTGAGCCGCCCGCCAGCGCCAGGGCAAACTTCTCAACATCGCCCGGCTTCAGCGCCAACCTGTGGTCCGCCTTGAAGCCAGTCACCGTCGCCATGGACTCGACGACGTACATGCGGTTCATTGGCTTGCCGACTTCGTAGCGATGGCGATGGGCGTAGGCCGCCGACATGGGAAGAAAACCGGGGTGCGCGATGCCGCCGAGGAAATCCGCGTCGAGCGAAAGAATGACGTCGGCGTTTTCCAACTTGTACTGCGCGTCGGTGTAGCTGCCGAATGCCGTCTTGGAGGTGGACATCGCGGAGTCGCGATTGACCGGATCCCACTGAACTAATTTCGCGGATGGGAATTTGGCTTGGACCAGCTTCCACTGCGCGGCCAGCGTGGGCGAGGTAATGGTCTCGCTGAGGAAATAGATTCCCTGGCCACCGTTGGAACTCTTCACCGCAGACGAAAAGGCCTTCTGAAAGTCGGCCCACTCGCTGGTCTGGCCGCGCAGGCGAACCTCCTTGGAGCGGTCCGGATCGTAGAGATCGAGCAGCGTGGCCTGGGTAAACGCGTCCGACTTGCCCTTCGACATGGGGTGGTCGGGGTTGCCATCCACCTTGATAGGGCGGAAGGCGTCCGACTTCACCAGCACCGGGATTGCGCCCGTGGGGAAGGGAAATGCTGTGGCAAAGTACATCGGCTTGCCGAGGATGAGGTCCTCCGGCTGCTTGACGTAGGGGAAGATGGACTCGTCGGGCTGCTTGGTGCATCCGGCGAGGCCTGCCAGCGCAAGCGATGCGCCCATGACCTTGAGGAACCCGCGGCGGCTGACCGCATCCACCCACTCGCTTGCCTGACGGGGGAATTCGCGCTGCAGCATCTCGTGGAACGCGGGCGTCTCCGCCAACTCATCCAGGTTCTTCCAGAAGCGCTTGCCGCTCTTGCCGTCGAGCCTGGCGCGCACCTCGGCCAGCGTCAACTTCGCTGGTGCAATCTGGGTCACCAGCTGCGCGGCTGATTGCGTGGTCTCCATCCCGGTCTTGCGTGTCATCTTCATCGGTGGCATGTCTCGCAGCTGGTCAGTTCGTTGGGTGGACGGATGTGGTACTGAGAGATGAGGTAGCGGCCAAGTTCGATCTGGCTGGTGAATTCTTGATAGCTCGCCGGCATCATCACAGCCATGGGCGGACCATCACTTACAGCTTGAGCAGCAGCGGACTCCGCGTGCGGGATCTTCATCCCCGCCTGCGCCTGCAGCATGGCAACCTCAGGCCCAGATTCGCCCGATGGGTCCTTCGTGGTACAGGCCACGCTCTGTGCGGTTGGGCCGGTTCCAGAGTCTCCACTGCCGGTCGACGCGCACCACACTGGCTTGCTGGTGGAGGGCCCGGCCCACGCCATGTTGTAAATCTCGCTGGTGGGCCGCAGATTCACGGCCGGGTTGCGATGACAGTTCAAACACCACTCCATCTGCAGCGTGTTCTCCATATACATCAGCGGCATCTGGTCCACACGGCCATGACAACTGGCACAACCGATCCCCTTGTTCACATGGATCTCGTGGTTGAAGTACACATAGTCGGGAAGGTCGTGCACCTTGATCCACTGGATGGAAGCGCCGGTGGCCCAACTGTCTCTTACCGGTTGCAGCAGGGCCGCGTTGGTCCAAATCTGCGAGTGGCAGTTGATACAGGTCTTGGTGGGAGGAATGCCCGCGTAGCTGGAAACCTCCACCGTGGTGTGGCAGTACTGGCATTGCAGACCCAGGCCCTCCACATGATGCTTGTGACTGAATGGGATGGGCTGATCCGCCCTCTGTCCCTGCCGGGTCACCCACGGGGAACGCTGCAACTGGTCCAGGGTAACGCCAAGCACGATCACGATCAGGCCCGTTAACACCAGACTTGCCCGTGCCAGTGCGTTCGAACTGCGATCAAAAACCTGCGCCATGCGTGCTTTCCAGTCTCCTCAGCGTTTCTGAGTGGTTAGCTATGGATGCTTCAAAGGATTGATTCGTTTCAGCTATTTTTTTCAGAGGGTTGCAGTTGGCAGTTAAGGAGTCGACGGCGGTTGCAGCACCGGGGGCCCTGTTGCGCAAGGTTGGCGTCTAGAATCGGATAGAGAGATCAGATATAAGCAATTTTGTCAGTGACGAGCATCACACCCAGGGGGCGCGTCGAGATCGAGTATAACAGCGGGAAAATGACCTTTCCAAGTGAACCGGCCCAATCACTACTGATTTTTAACTTCTATATTCGATAATCGGACGACCGGAAGATGATTGAGGCCCTGCGAGCTTCAGTCACGCAGCGGAAGACATTGTGAGGCTGGCTGCGATACCGTTTAGGGATGCCTCGTCCGCGCCAAAGACCGCGCACACCCCGCTACGACATGGCGCTTGCCTGCCGCGAATTATCAGCCGCCGATGCAAAACTGGCACGCCTGATTGCCCGCGCCGGTCCATGCACACTGCGCCTGGCAAGCGCGCAGTCACCCTTCGAGGCGCTGGCGGAGAGCATCGTCTATCAGCAACTGCACGGCAAAGCCGCCGCCACCATCCATCGCCGTCTGCTGGAAGGCTTCGCGCCGGTCTGCGGCACGTCTCGCAATGGCGATCCGGTACATTTCTCCGCCCAGCACCTGATCGACTGTCCCAACGAGCAACTGCGCGCCGCGGGCCTCTCGCACAACAAGAGCCTCGCGCTGCGCGATCTCGCGGCAAAGACGATCGACGGCACCGTGCCCACGCTGGCGCAGATTCGACGCATGACGGACGAGGCGATTATTGAGCACCTGACTCAGGTGAGGGGCATAGGACGGTGGACAGTGGAGATGCTTCTTATCTTCCGGCTGGGCCGACCGGACGTGCTGCCGGTGAGCGACTACGGGGTGCGCAAGGGCTTCGCGCTCACCTTTGGCAAGCTGAAGCCAACGGACAAAGTGACGCCACTCGATCTGCCGAAGCCCGCGGAGATGGAGAAACGCGCCAAGAAGTGGCATCCCTGGTGTTCGGTTGCAAGCTGGTACCTGTGGCGCGCCTGCGACCTCGCCGCCGGCAAAGCCATGGTGCTGCCATCCGCCAACACCTGACTATAAGATCGCCCACTCGTGCAGTCGCTCCTGCCGCAGTGTATGCTTGCGGCAAGGGCAAAGGAGGACGATTTGCCACTTCGGGCCTGGGCCTTAAGTCTCTTATTCGTGGGCGTGTTGTGTGCCCAGACCCCGCCCTCATCCTCTGCCCGCAGCGCGGCCTCACTCGCCAAATCTCCCGTCGACCGCGTTATCGATCAACTGGTCGAGAACGCTGCATCCTTCCGCGCAACTTTGCCGTCGATCACCGCCCGCGAAACCATCATGACCGGCTCCTCAACCGGATGGCTGTCAAAGCACCGCGTGAGGGCCGAAGCCACCATGCGCGTCGTGCGCAGAACACCCGGCGGGCCTCTGGAAGAATCCCGACAGATCACTTCTGTCAATGGCAAGCCGCTCGCGCCCGGTCAGCATGCGAATCTTCCAAACACGCTGTCCGGAGGCTTCGGCGGCCTGGCGGATTTCTTCTTCTCCGCAACCGATCGCGACTGCTTCGACTACGTCCTCGTCCCAAGGAAACATCCCGGGGGCGCTCTCGAACTCCACCTCGCATTTAAACCGGATGCCACCTCTCGTCCCGACTGCCCCACCGAGTGGAGAGCAGTAGAGGCAGTTGCCCTCATCAGTGCAGACACACACCAACTAATGCATCTGGAGCGCACCGTCCCCGCCGAAGACGCCGCCCTGCACAACCGTTGGGTTTTCGCCTCGATCGATCTGGCACCCGTCCAAATCGGCGACAAAACCTTCTGGCTTCCCACCAAAGTCACAGGACGCTCGGACAGGGGGAAAACGCGAGCAGTGTGGATCTCCCACTACTCGGACTATCACCGTTTCACAGCATCCATTAACATCCTGCCTGCATCACCTTAGACTGGGCAGCAATCTCACCTCCGCCGACACGGCAGACCATGCCACCGCTTGCTGTCATATAACACTCTAATTCTCTTACTCTCACCGGTCACATATCCGCCCCTCGCAAGATTCTTCTGCGCGAATGCACGCGGCGCCGGAGCCTCCTATAATTCCATGGTGAAGTCTCCAAGCTCGCCGAAGGACGCGAAACCAACCCCCTCATCCGCCGCCGCAACCCAGCGGTACGTCTGCGTGCATGGCCACTTCTACCAGCCGCCGCGCGAGAACCCCTGGCTGGAGACGGTGGAGGTGCAGGAATCTGCCGCGCCGTATCACGACTGGAACGAGCGCATCGAGGCGGAGTGTTACGCGCCCAACAGCGCCTCGCGCATCACCAACCGCAAGGGCGAGATCGTGCGCATCGTGAACAACTACGAGCGCATGAGCTTCAACTTCGGCCCCACCCTGCTGAAGTGGATGGCGGAGAAGACTCCGCGCACCTATCGCACCATCCTGGACGCCGACCGCAGCAGCGCGCAGCGCTATGGCGGCCACGGCTCGGCGCTCGCGCAGGTCTACAACCACATCATCCTGCCGCTGGCCAACCGGCGCGATGCCATCACGCAGATCCGCTGGGGCATCGCCGACTTCAGACACCGCTTCGGCCGCCGGCCCGAAGGGATGTGGCTGGCCGAGACCGCCGTCAACCGCGAAGTGCTGGATGTGATGGCCGCCGAAGGAATCAAGTTCACCATCCTGGCGCCCCATCAGTGCGCGCGGGTCCGGCCGCTGGCAACGGAGAACTGGCTCCCCACCCCGCATGCCACCGTCGATCCCACCCACCCCTACCTGGTTAAGCTGGACGAGGGAAGACACATCGCGGTCTTCTTCTATGATGGCCCCGCCTCGCGCGCCATCGCCTTCGAGGGATTGCTCAACAGCGGCGAGGCCTTTGGCAGCCGCCTGCTGGACGGTTTCCACGCGCCCTCGCCCAACTCCACCAACAGGGCCCAACTCTCGCACGTCGCCACCGATGGCGAGAGCTATGGCCATCATCACAAGTATGGAGAGATGGCCCTCTCCTATGCCATGCACTGGATCGAGGACAACGGCCACGCAAGGCTCACCAACTACGGCGAGTTCCTGGAAAAGTTCCCGCCGCAGTGGGAGGCTGAGGTGGTCGAGAACACTTCCTGGAGCTGCGAGCATGGAGTGGAGCGCTGGCGTTCCAACTGCGGTTGCAACAGCGGCAAGCCCGGCGCCAGCCAGCAGTGGCGCACACCCCTGCGCGAAGCGCTCGACTTTCTGCGCGACGCCACAATACCGCTGGCCGAAGCGCTCGCAGACCCTCTGCTGATCGACCTGTGGAGTGCGCGCGACGCCTACATCGACATCATGCTCGACCGTTCCCCCGACTCGGTCGCACGCTTCTTCGACCGGCAAGCCAAGCGTCCCATCACAGCCGAAGAAAGGACGATCCTGCTGGAGCTGCTCGAGATGGAACGCCACGCCCAGTTGATGTACACCAGTTGCGGCTGGTTCTTCGATGAAATCTCCGGTATCGAAACCCTCCAGGTGATCGCCTACGCGGGACGCGTGCTGCAACTGGCCGGTAAGCTCTTCGGCCCCGCCGCCGCCGCGCTGGAAGACCGCTTTCTGGAGATTCTCTCCCGCGCCAGATCCAACCTCCCCGAGATGGGGGACGGCGCCAAAATCTACCGCCGCTTCGTCACCGGACTGCGCATCGGACTGGAGCAGGTGGGCGCGCACTATGCCATCAGTTCCATCTTTCGCAACTACCCGGAGGACAGCGTTCTCTTCTGCTTCGACCTGCATCGCGACTCGTACGATAGCTTCACATCCGGCCGCGGCAAGGTTGCCATCGGCCGGGCCCATCTGCGCTCGCGCATCACCGATGAGAACGAGGAAATATGCTTCGCCGTGCTCCACCTGGGCGACCAGAACCTCTCCGCGGCGGTGCGCCGCTACTCCACCGACGGACCGGAGAACGGGGCGGCCTTTGCCGCATTCTCCAGCAATATCCGCAGAGCAATCCAACGCGCCGATCTTCCCGAGGTGATCCGCCTCATCGACCGCTTCTTCGGCACCATCGCCTACTCGCTCACCTCGCTCTTCGCCGACGAGCAGCAGCGCATCCTGAGCACGATTCTCAACCAAACCCTGTCCGAGATGGAAGACTCGTTGCGCAAGATATACGAAGACCATGCATCGCTTCTCCACTTTCTCACCGAACTGAGAATGGCGGCGCCGCCTGCTCTCGCTATCGCCGCCAACTTCGCCATCAACGCCAGCCTGCGCCGCGCCATCGAGGCAGAGGCCTTCGACGCCACCGAGGTCCAGGCAATCTTTCTGCAGGCCGCCGCGGACCACGTCGCCCTCGACACCCCGGCGCTCAGCTTCGCGGCGGGCAAGCGCATCAAGCTCGCCATGACCCAGCTTGAGGACGCCGTCAACGCAGGCCAGCCCCCCGATGTGCCCCTACGCACCGCGCTCACCATTGCTCTTGCCCTGCACACCATGCCCTTCGACGTCAACCTGTGGCAGGCGCAGAATATCTGGAACGAACTCTTTCGCCACAAAAACATAAGCAATTGTCCCGCGCAGTGCAAGCTCAACTTCAAAAAACTCGGAGAGGCACTCTACATCAACGTAGACCAGTTAGCCAGCGACGAAGACCTCTCCACACTCTGAGCGAAACACCAGTTGCTCAACCGTCCACCCGGCCTGACTGAAACCGCTGGCAAAATACTCCGTATTGACCTCTGTTCTCTCCCGCAGATCACCCATGCAGCCCGCTCCCCCCATCCCGAAGCGACCGGCAGCCAACACACTTCTCCTGCTTGCGCTGTGGATCGTCTTCTACTCCAGCTTCACGTTCTTCACCCCTGCCCTGCTGGACGACGCAGATTCGGTGCATGCCGAGGTCGCGCGCGAGATGCTCCTGCGTCACGACTGGGTCACACTCTACGCCAACGGCATCCGCTATCTGGAGAAGGCGCCGCTTCTGTACTGGTCGATGGCCGCCAGCTTCCAGCTCTTCGGCGTCAGCACCGCCTCCGCCCGCATCCCGCTCGCGCTGACAGTACTGGCGCTCGCCTTCGCCCTCGAAGCCTTTGCCCGCCGCATCTTTCGCAGTGCGCGTGCCGGCCTCTACGCCGCACTTATTCTGCTCTCCAGCTTCGGAATCTTCCTCTTCACCCGCATCCTGCTACCCGACGCGATGGTCTGCCTCTGGCTCACCCTCGCCCTCCTCTGCTTCTGGCTGAGCGAAGAATGGGTGGACCGGGACTCACCGAAGAGGAAGATTCTCTGCTACGCCTTCGCCGCTTGCTGCGCCCTCGGCGTCCTCACCAAGGGGCTGATCGGCATCGTCTTTCCGGTCGCCATCGTCCTGATCTACCTGATGCTGACACGTGGCCCGCGCGACGCCGCCGCTCGCATCGGTCAGCTCCATCCGCTCCGGTCGCTCGCCGTCTTCCTCGCCATCGCCACGCCTTGGCACATCCTGATCGCTCTGGCGAATCCGGCGCAGGGCCATCCCGGCGGACTTACCCTCGCGCACGGCCACTTCTTCGTACCCCTCCCAACCCAAGGCAGCGTTCACGGCTGGCTCTGGTTCTACTTCGTCAACGAGCATCTTCTGCGCTACCTGAACCTGCGCGTTCCACGCGACTACGACACCGTCCCGCTCTGGCTCTTCTGGGGGCTCTGCCTGGTATGGCTGATGCCGTGGTCGGCCTACCTGTTCCACGCAATTGCTGCAGCGATTCCGCTCCGTTCAGCGAACTGGCAGCACACACTGCGCTCCTGCACGCTGACTGCGCAGCAGAAGACGTATCTGCTGCTGACGCTCTGGGCCGCAATCCCGCTGCTCTTCTTCAGCTTCTCCACGCGGCAGGAGTACTACGTCCTTCCCGCGATGCCCGCACTCGCGGTCCTGATCGCCGGTTGGTTGGTTTTGGACAAGCAGCAGGCATCTGTTCAACCCGCAACGCCGCAGGCGGAGAAATATCGTCGCGCCAATCTCAGCACAACCGCCGTGCTGCTCGCCCTCGGATCAATTTTCGCCGCTGCCGCGCTCATCTTCCTGATCCACACCCGCGTTCCTGCACGCAACACCGACCTTGCAAGTCTGCTGCAACAGGACCCCGTTGACTACGCACTTAGCATGGGCCACTTTCTCGATCTCAACGCGCAGGCGCTCGGCTTCTTTCGATTCCCTCTCGCGCTGGCTGCAGCCTCGCTCTTCCTCGGCCCGCTGTGCTCTTTCATCCTACGCAAAAAAAATCAACCTCACGCCTCAACCCTTGCTCTCGCTGCTGGGGCCTTCGGTTTTCTACTGGCCGCGCACCTAGGATTGCAGACGTTTGCGCCGGTGCTCAGCTCGCAGCAACTCGCCGCCGCAATCGCTCCGCAACTACATCCAGACGACCTCATCGTCATCCATCAGGAGTACGAGTTCGCCAGCACGCTGGGCTTCTATCTCGAACGGCCGAGCTACACGCAGCAGAATCGGCGCCGAGTTGCCATCGACCCTATCCACATCCTCACCGACCCCAAGCATGATGGCGTCACCAACTATGGCCGCAGCTCGAACCTCTGGTACGGCAGCTTCTTCACGGACGCGCCGCCGATCTTCGAGACGCCGCAGTCGCTCGCGCAGAAGTGGCACGGCGCGCAGCGCATCTTCCTGTGGCAGGACCTGTCCAACCAGCCTAGCCCGTTGCCCGTGCTGCCCGGCCCGGTCTATGTCATCGCAAAGTCCGGCGGTAAAGAGATCGTCAGCAACCAGCCCAATCGCTGAACCATCCAAGATAAATCTGCGTATCTCCATTTACCGTTCGCAACGCGGAGGAGTTTTTTCGATGAGCATTCAACTCTGGAAGACCGTTGTAGCCGCCGTTACACTTTCCGCTGCCCAGGCGTTCGCGCAAACCGCGCCGCAGTCCATAACGCCGGTTATGCCGATGGCCGCCTATGCGCATCCGTCGTTTGAGGTCACCGCCACGCTTGTACTCGCGCAGACGCAATCTCCTGCACCGCCCTCCCCACCCGCCTCGGCAACACCGCTTGCCTTCGACGTCGTCACCATTCACCACAACAAATCCGGCCTCGGTCCACCAACCATCCAGTCTCCGCAAAACGGCGACAGCATCGTCATCACCAACATGTCCGTGCGCATGATCCTCGGATTCGCCTTCGACCTTGCCCGCTATAGCAGCATCGACGGCCTGCCGTCCTGGGCCGATAACGAAACATACGACATCATCGCCAAAGTGGCAGCGCCAGACCTGTCCGCCTTCCGCGAGATGCTCCCCCGCCAGCGCAATCCCATGCTCCAGCCTCTGCTCACCGACCGTTTCCACCTCAAATTCCACTTTGAATCCCGTCCACTCCCCGCATACGCGCTGGTTGTCGCCAAAGGCGGCTCCAAACTCGTCGCCGTCCAACCAGCTATCACCGAAGATGGACGCGAAGCTCCCGGTGGTATCCGCATGGCGAGCGGCCGGATCACCGGCAACGCAGCTTCCATCGCACCCCTGATCGATGCACTGTCGGTGCAGCTCGGCCGCCCGGTCGTCGACCGCACTGGCCTCACTGGCCACTATAACTTCGCGCTCCAGTTCGCACCTGCGCAAGCCTCTACCGACGCGCAGTCCGACGCCGGCCCATCTCTCTTCACAGCCGCTCAAGACCAGCTCGGACTTAGGCTCGAACCAATCAAGACTTCCGTCCCCGTTCTTGTTATCGACCACGTCGAAAAGCCCTCGGCGAATTAGCCGCCTCAAGCCACGCGTGAGATGTGGCCGTTGTGAAGCCGGAACCGCTCGCCGCGCCAGACCACCGTATCGGACGCGTAGCTCCACGCCCAGAAGCCCAGGCCGATGAAGTCGCGCAAAGGCAGCAGCCAGATGTCGCGCAGCACCTGCGCATCGCCCAGCACACCGACGCCCACCGTCAGAGCCACGGCCACACGCGCCAGCACGACGAGGCTCAGCAGAGTGAAGCTCCACAGGGCGAATCCGCTGGCCACGCAGTTCATCACCGCCCAGGGAATGCAGTAGGTGATGCCCAGCCCCAGGTAGCCCCATCGCCGCGCGTCGCGCAGAGTGCGCGCCCAGCGAATCTGGTGCTCGCAAAAGTCTCGCATGCGGTAGGCCGGCACCGTTGTCTCCACCACCTCGCCGCAGAGCTCGATGCGGTAGCCGGCGCGCTCGATGCGCAAGCCCATCTCGTTGTCGTCGGCCAGGGAGTCGACCAGCGGCTGCAGGCCACCGGCGCGGGTGAGTGCCTCGCGCGAGATGGCCAGGGTTGCACCCAGCCCGAAGTGGATGCCTCCCTCCAGCCTGCGCGCCGCCAGCACACCCGCCGCAAAATCGGTGGAGATTGCCAGCGCCTCCAACCGCGCCCACAGTGTCAAGGCAGGGCCATCTGCTGCCGTTCGCCCCAGAAACAGCGCCGTTACCATCCCCACCTTGGGATCTTTACCGTCCGCGCCGCCGAAGCTCGCCATCACCCGTGTCAGATATTTTGGAGAGACGCGGATATCGCTGTCGTTGATGAGGACGTACTGGTACTTTGCCTCAGGCAGCATCTGTATGAGGTTGCTCACCTTGCCGGAGGTCCCCAGCCGCTTGGGGCACAGGATGAGGCGGATCGCGCACTGGGGGAACTCGCGCTGCAACCGGGTAATTTCTTCCACCGCAGGATCGTCCGCGCTGCTTACGCCGAAGAGTATCTCGAAGTGCCCCGCATACTGCTGCCGGCAGTGGCTTGCCAGCCCCTCATACATACGCGCGTCCACGCCCTTCACCGGCTTCAGGATGGTCACATCCGGGGCAAATCCCGGCGCGTTGGCTTCGGCGGCGGCCATGCGGCGGCAATCGTGGCCAAACTGCCGCGCTCCCCCCAGCGCCAGCAGCATGTAGAACAACCCGCCCACCGTCAGTAGCGTTGTAACGATCTCGACCGCCATCGCCATGCAACCAGTCTATCCAATGGCCACGCGGAACCATCGCTTACTCGTACCTTAGCGCCTCGATGGGATCCAGGTTGGCGGCCTTCCACGCAGGATAGATCCCGAAGATCAGCCCGATGGCGCAGGAAGACAGAAACGCCGTTGCCACCCACAGCGGAGAGAGCAGAGCTGGAAACCAATGATTCACGGTAATCACAATCAGGCTGCCGAGCATGACTCCGACCACCCCGCCCACGGCGCACAATGTGATCGCCTCTAGGGTGAACTGGGTCAGGATCGTCCGCTTGGTGGCGCCGATCGCCTTGCGCACACCGATCTCGCGCGTCCGCTCGGTCACACTGACCAGCATGATGTTCATCACTCCCACACCGCCCACCATCAACGCCACGCACGACAGGGAAAACATCAGCAGAAACAATCCACCCGTCACCTCGTCCCACAGCCGGGTGATGACGTCCGTGCCGAAGATGGCAAAGTTGTCGGGCTTTTCGTTCAGCACTTTGCGCCGCCGCCGCAACAGCTCCGTCAGCTCGTCGACCACGGTTACGCGGAACTTTGGATCGTCGTACTTCAGTGTGATCCAGTAGTCCAACTCCTCCGGATGCATGTAATGGAAGGTCGTGACGGGGAAGTAGGCCTGGTTGTCCTGCGGGTTGGTGCCTCCGCCAAAGGCCTGCTTCTGCTTGTCCAGCACCCCCACCACGGTGAACAACATCCCTGCCGCCTCCACCTCGCGGCCGATCGCGCTCTGCCCTGGGAAAAGATGCTCTGCGGTGTCGTACCCCAGGATCGTCACCTTGGCCGCGCGCTGCTGGTCCTGTTCGTTGACGAACCGGCCATCCAGCATGTCCAGATCGGAGACGTCCTTCTCTTCGTCCGAGACGCCGGTCAGGATCGTGTTCTGCATGCTCTTGCCGCCACCCTTGATCGAGGTCACCCCGCTGCGTCCCGGCGCCGTATTGTCGGTGTACTGCAGCGCCGGCGACACGGCCACTACATGGGGGAGGGCCCGCATCGCGATAGCATCGTCATAGTTGAGCTGCTTGCGTGTCAGCATCTCGGTGGTGGGCCGCCCGGTGAATGCGGGAAAGCGGTAGATAAACAGAATGTTCGAGCCCAACGACTCCACCAGACCCTCCACACCCGAGTTCAGCCCATTGACCACCGACGAGATGGTTATCACCGTCATGACGCCGATCACGATGCCGAGGATGGTCAGTCCACTGCGCATCTTGTTGGCGCGCAGCGTACCCAGAGCCATCTTCACCGTCTCATTGAAGTCGCCGATCCGCATTATTGCTTCCCTCGAACCTCGTACCTCGTACCTCGAACCTGGCTCACAGCTCCGCCCGCAACGCCACGATGGGGTCCAGGTTGGCCGCCTTGCGCGCCGGATACACCCCAAAAAAGATCCCCACCGAGGCCGCCAGCGCCAGCCCCAGCAGCACGCTCCACAGAGCCACTGTCGACGGGAACCCCAGCAGCAGCGTCACCGCCTGCGCCACGGCGATTCCACCCAAAACACCGAAGAACCCGCCCACCAGCGCCATGGCGCCCGACTCCACCAGAAACTGCATCATGATGTCGTGTCCGCGCGCGCCCAGCGCCTTGCGAATCCCAATCTCCCGCGTCCGCTCGGTCACGCTGGCCAACATCATATTCATAATCACGATCCCGCCTACCACCAGCGCAATCAGCGCAACCCCTCCCATGACCGCGCCGAACATTCCCGTAACCTTGGAGAAGAACCCAACCAGCGTATTGTTGACGTCCAACTCAAAGGAGTCGTCCGTCCCCGGTGCGTCGTGCCGCTTGGAGCGCATCAACACGCGCACCTCATCGCCCGCCGCCTCCAGCAGAGGCCCGGCCGAGCCCGCCTTCACATAGATGGTCAACGAATTGGACGTTCCATACGTCTTCATGTAGGCCGTCAGCGGCACCGCGACCCAGTTGTCCTGGCTCTGCCCGAAGGTGCTGCCCTGCTTCTCCGCCACGCCCACCACGGTGTAGGGCATGCCATCGACGCGCAGTTCCAGGCCCAGCGGATCGACCCCCGGAAACAGGTTGTCGCGAATGTCCGTCCCGATGATCGCCACCTGCGAGGCATGCTCCTCGTCGACCGCTGTGAATCCGCGGCCTTCGGCGATGTCCAGGTTCTGCAGCATCGGCATCTGCCAGGTGTAGCCGCGAATCGAGGTGTCCGTCACCGAGTTGGTTTCGCGCACCACCTTGGCCGTGGTCGACTGCACCGCACCGATCCCCACGCAGCGCTTGCAGTTGTCGCGCACATACAGGTAGTCGTCGTACAGAACATTCTTACGCTTCTGAAGCCGTTCGAACTCCTCCGAGCTGAAGATGATCGAAGGCATGCGCGAGACCGTGAAGACGTCCGCGCCATAGCGCGTGAACTTGGTGGTGACGTACGTCATCGCGCCGTTCACCAGCGTCACCACCGCGATGATGCTGGCCACCGCGATCGTCATGCCCAGCAGGGTCAACAGCGTGCGCATCTTGTTCTGCCACAGGGAGTGCAACGCCAGCTTGATCGCCTCTTTGAATTCCATCTGGTTTGATTGTACGCACCCGCCGAGCGATCAGTTCTCCGCCAGAAATCTCGGGTGCCCCATCCTTCGCGCCTTTGCGAAGGGTGGGACGTATAGAGAGCGAACCAACATTAAGATTTGCCATTCTCGGAACGAATTCTGTTGACACGCCCCCTCTTTATACCTACATTGTAGTTCATATGAATCCCGAACGTACTCTCGGCGAATTTGAACAGATTGTCCTGCTGGCCGTTCTGCGCCTGGGCGATGCGGCCTATGGCGTCACCATCCTGGACGAGATTGCCGCCAAGACGGGCCGAAACCCCGCTCCCGGCGCGCTCTACACCACGCTGCACCGCATGGAAGACAAGGGCCTGGTCACCTTCCGCGACGGCAGCCCCACGCCCGAACGCGGAGGCCGCGCCAAGCGCTTCGTCGTGGTCACCCGCGAAGGCCGCAACGCCCTGGCCAGCGCGCAGTCCGCCTACCAAAGCCTGCTGCAAGGCCTCGACCTGCTCGACGCAAAACTATTCGGAGGCGCATATGCCTGATGCGAATCGTTCTCTACCCGAATCGATCCTCTCTCTCTTCGCAGGCCGTGAGCGTGCGGCAGCGATTGTCGGCGACCTCACGGAGATGGCCGCCACGCGCGGTCGCCTCTGGTTTGCCGCCGCCTACGTCCGCACTTTGGTCAGCCTTGGCTGGCGCGCTCCCGTTGCGTTCCTTTGCGCCTACATCTGCACTCGCCACAACTGGATGGGAGCGGTAATCTTTGGGTCGCTTAGGCTATTCCATCGAATTCCGCCTAACGACCCTGCACATACCGGGCACAGGTCGCAGTTTTTCCTGGTCTCCTTTCTTATCGCTCTTAACCTTGTCCTCCCATTTGTCTTGGTTCGCTTCGGTCTGCGCAACCGCCTCGCCCAGCTCGCTACCGCCATCTTCTTGCTCACGATACCGCTCTACAGCCTCACTCTGGGAGGTATGAAAATTACCGACTATGCAATCGCGGCCACTGTCCTCGCCGCCCTGTCTCTACCCGCCTGGCGGCGACCGATGATCGTCCTGGCGGCCACAGTGGCGCCAGTGGTAGTAGTAACGAGTCTTTGGCCCCACCCCGAACATTTCCTTTACACCAGGGGATATGGGTTCACCACACCGCAGCTGCTATGGATCATGGTTCTATACCGTACGCTGGAACTCTGCATCATGGCGATCGTGTGCTCGTTCCTATACCGCCGTCTTCTCCAACAGAAGCCCACCGATCTCGGCACCATCGCATAGGAGAAGCACATGCCTAAAACTCAACCCGCCGAATGGTTTCTCGCGCGGGAATCTTTCCTTCTCGCTGCTGTATGGATCGCTCTCGCCTCTCCGATGCTGCTCGCCCAAAACAACGCCGCGCCCGGCGCAGCGTCGTCTCCAACTCCAACGGCGAGCGCAACCGCTGCACCTGCGTTCGATGTGGCGACGATCAAGCCCCTTCCGCCAGACGGACGGCCTACCCAAGGCTGGGTGGGCACGCAGTACCACCCGGACGGCATTGAGTTTGCATCGCAGGCGTTGCCGGAGATACTCTGCGTCGCCTATGGCTATAAGAGCATCCGGTTCGACGGGCAGGTCACCGGGCTTCCCGGTTGGGCGGTTAACCAGAGGTACGACATCGTAGCCAAGATGAGCGCCGCGGACATCTCTACCTTTCAGAAGCTGAGCAACGACGAGCAGGAGCGGTGGCGCGAGGCGATGCTACAGTCGCTGCTGGCAGAGCGCTTTTCTCTCAAACTCCACCATGGGACCAAGCAGGTTCCCGTCTACGAGATGGTCGTCGCCAAAGGCGGCATCAAGATGAAAGATGCAGCAACCGACACAGCGCCGCCGCGACTTGGCAAAGGGCAAGATGGCAAACCGCTTTCCACCATCCATAGCTTGAAAGACACGACCATCCTACAGGCTTATTCGATGGTAGCCCTTGTCGTCCAGCTTTCGGCCGCGGAAGCTCAGATCGGCCGGCCGGTGCTGGACAAGACAGGATTGACCGGCAGGTACAACTTCACGCTCGACTGGTCGATCTATTCAGCAAGCGCGGCAGCCGGTAACTCGTCCACCGAGGACGCACCCTCCATCTTTACAGCGCTGGGAGAGCTTGGATTGAAACTCCAACCAGCAACGGACAGCTTTGACACCATCGTCATTGACCACGTCGAGAAGCCTACCGAGAATTAGTAGCGCGCACCGTCGCATAACAACTTCACCACGAAAGCGTCTCGCACGATACACTCATAAAGCAGGCGGCTGGATGATCGCTGCCTCCCGCGGCTCGCTGTCGGGAGGGGGAGGAAAGTCCGGACTCCGCAGGGCAGTGTGCCGGATAACGTCCGGGATTTGCGCTTGAAGGCGCAAAGACGGCCAGTGCAACAGAAAATATACCGCCCACGAACGGGCGGCGTGGCGCAAGCCAAGCCGGGCAAACCGCCGGGGGTAAGGGTGAAATGGTGCGGCAAGAGCGCACCGGACGGCCAGCAATGGACGCCGCACGGTAAACCCCACACGGAGCAAGACCAAATAGGCAGGGACGGCGCCCGCACTCTCCAGCGGGCACCGGCGTATCGGCCCGATGCGCCCAGGCGGAGAGCTTGGTTTGGCTTTGGCCAGACTGCCGGAACTTGCGGGTAGGTTGCTGGAGCGGCGCGGTAACGCGTCGCCTAGAGGAATGATCGTCTAAAACAGAATCCGGCTTACAGGCCGCCTGCAAGGGCCATGGCCCCGCTCTCCGAAAGGTCTGCGGGGCCACCACTTTTGGGTAGAGGACGGGGCTAGTTTTCCTGCGGCTTCTCGATGTGGTCGATCACCAGCCGCTCCACCGGGCCCTTCGCCGGTTTTAGTTGCAGGCCGAGTTGTTCGAGGACATCTTCGACGGTTGGCGAATCTTCCCCGAGTCCTATATGTGCGTCCGGCTCCATGTTGATCCCGCCGAAAACTGGCATCACAAACGTATATTGGCCAGTGAGGTTGGTGTGGTCGGCTACAACGCGATCCATCCTGTTGGAGAGTATCTCCGCCAGGCCCGCCATGGTAAACGCCTGATAATAGCTGGTAGTGTCTGTCCAGTCGTGGCTTGTGCCGTGCTGTACCCGACCGTCCGGCAACTTGGTCTGATCGCCCTCCTTGTACGTCGTCAAATGGACCTTCTTCATCGCGGTGAGCGCATAGATGGCCTTGGGCGAGTTGTCCACGCGGATTTTCAGTTTCACCGCGTCCGCCAGCACCTTGCGCATGACCAGGCGGCGTGCAGTTAGATCGAGCTTCTGCCAGGCCGCAAATTCCTCCGGTGCTACCTTGACAATAAACTCATAACGGTCATCGTCCACCCACTTTGGATAGCCGCTCTCCAGGCTGTAGGTCTTGACTGACCCTCTGTACGCAAAGGAGATGATGCGCGACAGCGACTCACAGTGATAGGCGAGGTAGTCAGCCGTCATGGGCATGTCTACCTTGGTGGTTCCGAATTTGTCGGGCGGACATCGCTTGAAGGAGACGACATCGAAATTGATGTTTGGCGGTACGGCATCGATCGGCGCATCCACCACAGTGTTCAATGGAGCCGACGTAGGCGCAGATTGGCTAGAACTGGAAGCGGCTTGGATTACACTCATCGCCGCCGCCGCCTGCATCGCATGCCCCATCCCAGAATGAGATTTGATGTAATCCTCAATCTGCTTATGGTCCGCCTCCCATCTAGGCCCGTGGTCTAGCGTAACCTCCTCCAGGAATATTAGGAGAGCCGTCGCGTCTTTTCGAAGAGGCACATGCCACTCCGGGACGCCGAACGTCCCGCCGGGATGCAGTCCGTTGTAGGGCACCACCGTCTCACCCTTATCGAACTCCAACCCGTTGGGCAGCACATACACCCAGCCCATGCGGAAGAAGACGATGTCCTCCTTGCTCTTGCTGTCAATACGCGCTCCGACAAGCAGATCGTTTTTACCGGTATCGTCCCTGCTTCTACTGAAGCTGCCCGAAGTGATGACTGCGGGCGCGTCCGGTTGAGGAATCCAACTTTCGGCCATCCCGTAGCGGACCTCCGGTTGGGCCGTCGCTTGCGCTGCGTTGGGAACCGCAGGATTCGGCTGCAGCTCCGCAATCAATGCCGTCGACGGAGTTTGTTCCTCCGCGATCATCGCGTGCGCCGCCGCTCGGAACGGTATTGGCGCGGCATCCGCTGCGGCCACCATCATCCGTCGCGCCGCCTCTGATTGCCCCAGCAGGATTGGAACAGCAACAACCACCAATCCGACTGCAACCAGCACCAGCTTCTTTCCCAAGGTGAGCTTTCGCACGATGCGCTCGGTCATGATCTGGAGTATCCGTTTCTTCAGGTCCGCTCCAGTGATTCCGGAGACGCAAGCCAGTGGAGACTCCGAGCAGAATTTACAAACCTTCAGAATGCTCTCGGCATAGACCTGAGGCTGCTTGCAAAGGAGCGTTACCTCTTCATCGCAGGCGCGTTCACGCTCCTCGATCAGTCGCGCTCCTATCCACCACACCAAGGGGTGAAACCAGAAGATGGCTTCGACCAGCATGTGTAGGGCAGCCGTCAGGTTGTCGCGGCGACGCACGTGACATACTTCATGCGCGAGAATCGCCTCGATGTGCCTATCCTCAAGGTGTTGGGAGATCCCCTCAGGCCATATCAGCACGGGACGGAAGATGCCAAAGATCCCCGGTTCCATCGAATTGCGCGACAAGAGCAATTTGATCCGTTTGCGCACACCGGCTACCGACTCCAGGCGGCGCAGAGCCTCCATCTCGCGCCCCTCCAGTATCGGTACAGCCCTCCGCATCACCGTCGATATCCGCAGCCAACTCACTGCCCAGACAAATAAAGTAACGAGGACTCCGCTGAGCCACGCTGCGACCAGCAGCACGGGAATCAGATGGATTGGATTTGCTGGAGTCGCCAACGGGGCAGCCGAGTAGATGACGGGTGCTTCCGGCTGGGCAAACGGTTGGCCAACCTCCTCGATCGCGGAGTACATGCCGAGTTGCGCTGGTGCGGGACGCGCGGGCTTCGGCAAATAGCTGCCCATGACGATCAGCAGCGAAAACGGAACCAGGAACTTCATGGAGGCGGTCATCCAAAGCCAATAGCGGGCACGCGCCTGGTTCTTTCGCAACGCCAGCGCCAGGAGCACGACCACGGCGGCGAAGACAGTCGATTGCCATAGATGGTTGGCCATCGCCGGTGCATCAGAGGTCCATATTGCAGATAAAGCTCGAAGGATCACGGCTCCTCCTTACTCTCCAGCTCACGAAGCGCCTTCTCGGCTTCCTTCACGTCTTCCGGTGTCAGCTTGCCGTACTTGACCAGATGCGCCACGACCGGTTGTATGCGTCCGCCGAACAGCGCCAACAGATCATCGATCAACCGCCGCTGAGCAGCACTCCGGGAAACTGTAGCCGCAAAGATATGCGAATTGCCGATCTTCTTGACCAGCCGCACAATCTTCTTCGCTTCCATCCGAATCACAGTGGTCTGGATGGTCGTGTACGCCGGTCGATTCTTGCTGGGAAAACTTTCCTGAATCTCGCGAACCGAGCAGTCGCCCTTGGTCCAAAGGGCTTCCATGATTCGGAGTTCGAGCTTTGTCAACTTGGGTATGGCCATGGTCCCTTCTATCTCTGTAGTCTTGTCTCCTACTAATGTGGGAGACGGTATCACAGCCTGTTTAATAATTGCAAGAGGGAAAATCTGAGGGGAGGCACCGTCTTTCGAACTGCCTGTCATGTCAGGCGGTTCCGGTGTGTTCAGCCTGCCCGCCTTTCGTCTGTCCCGCCGCGTATCCTGTCCTTCGCTTGCCTCCATGCTGGAGCCTTGGAGTAAGATGGCTGCACACCCTGAATGAGCTGCGAAAGGAAGTCAAATTGGGCAAACTGGAAGGAATTTTCACCCCGCTGCTGGTGCCACTGGATGAGAACAGCCAGATCAACGAGGCTGAGCTGCGCCGCTTTGTCAGCTGGCTGATTGAGAAGGGCGTTCATGGCCTTTATCCCAACGGATCGACCGGCGAGTTTACGCGCTTCACCCCGGCCGAGCGCCGCCGCATCGTGCATATAGTCAGCGAAGAGTGTGCCGGGCGCGTTCCCATCCTTGCGGGCGCCGCGGAAGCCAATGTGAAGGAGACGCTCTTCGCCTGCCAGGCCTACGCCGACATGGGTGTGCGCGCGGTGGCCATAGTGGCGCCGTATTACTACAAGCTGGCGCCGGAGTCGGTGTACGCGTACTTTGCGGAGATTGCGCGCAACTCGCCCATCGACCTGACGCTGTACAACATTCCGGCGTTTGCCAGCCCTATCGATGTGAACACCATCCGCCGCCTGGCCGATGGCTTTCCCCGCGTCATCGGCATCAAGGACTCGTCCGGCGACCTTGCGTTCATGATGCGCATGATCTCGGCCATCCGCCCCAACCGGCCCGACTTCACCTTCCTCACCGGGTGGGAGGCCGTGCTGATTCCCATGCTGATGATCGGCTGCGACGGCGGCACGCACGCGTCGTCCAACGTGGTTCCGGAGATTACGCGGAAGATGTACGACCTGTATCGCGCGGGCGATACCGCCGGGGCCATGCAGTGGCAGTACCGCATACTGGAACTCTTCGACGTAATGCTGAACCTTCCCTTTGAATTTCCCGACGGCTTCCGCGCGGCGGCTGCGTTGCGCGGCTTCCACTTCGGCCATACACGGCTGCCTCAGACCGGCGCGCAGCACTCCCAGCACAAGGTGCTGAGCGACGTGATGCAGTGTATCCTGTCGGATTTCGAGCTGGTGAATCCACCGGCTGCCGGATGCCCGGTGCGCAGCGGGGAGATCGGCCAAGACAAGCTGCAGCAGATGGTGCAACAGGTCTTCTATGAGATGAAGAATCGAGGCATTGTCTGAGCCAGGGCGCAACATCTGCGAGCGATCGGGCGCAGGCGCTCGCCTTCTTCGAGGTGGGCGGATGGTCGCCGGCCATGGTGGTGCTGGACGCCATGGAGAAGAACGCCTCGGTGCGCGTACTGCAGACCGAGCTGAACGACTCGCCTGGAGTCACCATCACCCTGGCGGGTCGCATCGGCGACGTGCAGTCCGCCACACGCGCCGCGCGGGAGATCGCGCAGGCCATGAAGACCGCGATCCTGACCCACATTATTCCGCAGCCGTCGCAGGGCACAAGCTCCGCATGGCAGGCTGCGAAAGATTTCAACCCCCTTATCGAACAGTCGTCCGTCCACATACCGGAGGAACCTATGAACGACCAGGCAAGCTTTGCCGTGGGACTAATTGAGACCCAGGGATTCACCGCCGTCTTCGAAGCCATCGACACCGCCCTTAAAACCGCGAATGTCGAGGTGCTGGCCCGCGAAAAACTGGGTGGCGGATACATCACCATCCTCATCAAGGGCGACGTGGCCGCGGTGCGCGCCGCGGTGGAAGCAGGCAAGGCGCATGTGGAGGGCCTGGGCAAGCTGATCGCCGCCCACG
Organism: uncultured Acidobacteriaceae bacterium; assembly: GCA_963834805.1. Lineage (GTDB taxonomy): Bacteria > Acidobacteriota > Terriglobia > Terriglobales > Acidobacteriaceae > Edaphobacter. Next base: position 1,556,713 of record CAWIDB010000006.1, on the reverse strand, counting down.
TTATCCCCAGCCCCAGCCAGGGTGTGCTGTCGCTGCTGCCGAAGTAGCCGCACATTCTCACCATGCAAATCAGGGTTCCCGCAAGCGGGCGTCGCTCGATTGGGTGAAGGATGGAGAATCGGACGAAGAACTGCCACATTCCACTTTTCAGATCCAGATTTCAGGGTATGCATCTCGCGTCAAAGACTAGGATCGTCCTCTGTGTGCGGCCTTACTTGTTGGCCTGCTCACCAGGCGTTACGCCAGGCGCTTTGGCAGCCGGTGGCGTATAGGAAGGCCTGGAGGAAGTACGTTGCGGGATGAACTCGGCCATGACGGTCAGCACAATCACCAACAGAAGCCCCCAGCCAAACATCCACAACTGCTTGGCGAACCAGACCACCTTGCTTTCATCTTTCCGCTCGTAATCCATCGCCGTTCATCTCCTGCCCAGTACTCTGCTTCCAGCCTGTGCTAAGCCGAGAAGATACTCTTCCGCATTAAAAGTGGGTAGAGATTATGCTAAATAATTGTAAGTTTCAGGTCCGCGAAGCTCACGCTTGCCGCAGTCGCGCGCGCATCGCAGATCGCACAACAAACAACTCGCCTCGTCCAAACGGCAAGCGCCGTCAGTTGGTCAGCACATGCAGCGCGAAGCCCGAGCAGGCCACCGCGATGATGTCCTCGGCCAGGGCAACCTGCCAGTCCGGGCAGTCGATCCGCTGCACCATGTCGCGCCGGACCAAGAACCCGGCAAAGGCCCCCAGAGCCGCCCCCAGAACGCCCAGCAGCACACCCTCCAGCCCTGGTCCAACCATTGCGGTTGCGGCGATGGAACCGATCAGCCCGCCGAAGATCAGCCGGGCCATCAGCGGTCCCGTCGAAACCCGGTTGGACATTCGTGGAAATTTGTCGGCGACAATCTCCGCCAGCGCCAGCACGGTGAACACAATGGCAGCCGCCAGACGTCCCGTCCACGCAGCCCACGTATTCTGCACGGGAAGATACCCCAGGTAGGCAAACCAGCACAGCATCGCCATCGGCGTCATCACGCGCAGCCCCGTCGTCACCCCGAGTAGAGGGATGGCCAGTAGCCAGGACAACATTGCGATCGCCATGCAACCACCTCTGGAACATCGCGCAGTCGGCTGCGCTTTAGAGCGGAACCAGAGTTACTATAGCCCGCGAAGAGTATGCAATGCGGTTTTCCTTAAGAGAAAACCGCGCAAGGCTTGTTCGCCCCGAATACACCTACTCTGGTTCCGCTCTAAAGCGCACCCAACGTTCGATGCACCATCTACCAGCCTAATCTCTGGTGATGGAGAGTGTCTCACGCACAGGGGACTCTTGGGTATAGCTTCGTGGACCAAGCCGCAGCGCGAGTTACTGTCGCAGCCACTCATACAGCGGGAACCGCTCCGCCATCTCCAGCACCTCGCCGCGAATCCGCGCCAGCTTGGCCGAGTCATTCCGGTGCTCCAGCGCCTCGACGATCCACTTCGCAATCACCCGCATCTCCAGCTCCTTCATGCCGCGCGTGGTCAGCGCCGGCGTGCCAATGCGAATTCCGCTGGGCTTCATCGGCGGGTTGGTGTCATAGGGAATCGCGTTCTTGTTCACCGTAATGCCCGCCTGGCCCAGCGCGTGCTCTGCCTCGCTGCCCAGAATCCCTTTCTGAAAGACATCGACCAGCATCAGGTGCGTGTCCGTTCCGCCGGAGATGATGCGGAAGCCGCCCTCGGCCAGGGCCTCGGCCAGCACCTTGGCGTTGGCCACAATCTGACGCGCGTACTCGGCAAACTCCGGCTGCAACGCCTCGCCCAGCGCCACCGCCTTGGCCGCGACGATGTGCATCAGCGGCCCTCCCTGTTGCCCGGGAAAGACGCTGCGGTCGATGGAAGCCGCCAGCTCCTGCTGGCACAGTATCATCCCCGCGCGCGGCCCGCGCAGGGTCTTGTGGGTGGTCGTCGTCACCACATGAGCGTGCGGCACTGGCGATGGATGTACGCCGCCCGCCACCAGTCCCGCGAAGTGCGCCATATCGATCATCAGCGACGCGCTCACCTTGTCCGCGATGGCGCGCATCCGGGGAAAGTCGAACTGCCGCGGATAAGCGCTTCCTCCGCCCACAATCACCTTCGGCTGCTCGCGCAGGGCTATTGCCTCCAGTTCGTCGTAGTCGATGGTCTCTGTGTCGCGCCGCACCTGATAGCCAACCACGCGATACAGTTTGCCTGAAAAATTGAGCTTGTGCCCGTGCGTCAGATGCCCGCCGTGGGCCAGATCCAGCCCCAGAATCGTGTCGCCGGGAGAACACAGCGTCATATAGGCCGCCGCGTTGGCCTGCGAGCCGGAGTGCGGCTGCACGTTCACATGCTCCGCGGCGAAGAGCCGCTTGGCACGATCGCGCGCCAGGTTCTCCACCACGTCGGCAAACTCGCATCCGCCGTAGTACCGCTTGCCGGGATAGCCCTCGGCGTACTTGTTGGTGAAGACCGTGCCCGCCGCCTCCAGCACCGCGCGGCTGACAAAGTTCTCCGAGGCGATCATCTCCAGTCCCTCGTGCTGGCGCAGCACTTCGTGTTGAATCTGGCTGGCAATCTCCGGGTCCGCGGCGGCTAGTGTGGCGCTCAAATCGATTGGCATGTTTCCATTTTATGACACGGCCGCGTACTGCCGTCTGCCGAAGAGAGCGGTGCCGATGCGGACGCATGTGCTGCCCTCCTCGATCGCCACGACGAAATCGTTCGACATGCCCATCGAAAGCTGGATGAGCGTGGGGCAGGCGGCCAGCGAACGATCGCGCAGGCGGCGAAGTTCGCGGAAGTAAGTGCGTGATCGCTCCGGGTCTTGCGACCACGGAGGAACCGTTATTAGGCCGGCGGGAAGCAGGCCTTCGAGCGACGCGAGGCCCTCCAGCAGGGCTGGAAGCTCAATGGGCAAGACGCCGTGCTTGGACTCTTCGTGGCTGAGCTTGACCTCGATCAGGATGGGCAGCCGCTTGCCCAGCGCACGCGCGGCGGCATCGAGCCGAGTGGCGATCTTCAGCGAGTCGACCGCGTCGATGGCGTCGAAGAGTTCCGCGGCGCGGGCTGTTTTGTTGGACTGCAACGGCCCGATGAGATGGAACTCGGCGTCATGGAGGTGGGTGAGGGCGAGGGATTTCTGCTGCCACTCCTGCACCCGGCTTTCGCCGAAGAGGCGAAGGCCCGCGGCGTAAGCCTCAAGAACGGCCTCGGCGGAGTGGTTCTTGCTGACCGCCATCAACGCAACCTCCGACTCCGCGCGGCTGGCGTGGCGGCAGGCCTCGGCGATCTGTTGGCGAATGCGGGCGAGGTTGGCGGCGAGAGTCATGCTAGAAGCCATCTTATGGCTTCCCCGCAAAGAAGTGGGTTAAGGATAGGGCGGGCCGATGCGTTATTCTTCGCATGGCCCGACTTGGTGTTCGATGCTACGATTCGCGCGTGACGCGGCTAGTTGAAGATGACTCCCACGGATATGTTGGTGTTGGGGAAGTTGCCGGAACTGGTCATGGTGACCGTGCAATAGTTCGGCCCGGCTGCGGTCCAGAAGACTGGACCTGGGAGCGCCTTGCCAGTTGCGTCACTGGGCGTGCAGTTGTAGGACCATCCGCCGAAGTTGACTCCCGCTTGCGCAGGCGCAGTCAACAGGATGGTGGTGTTTCCCGAGGTGATCGGGTAAGTCGCCACGCAAACTGAGCCGCCTGACCCTCCATTCGCAGTCCAACCTGGGCCACAGTGGATCACATTCGGCGTGCCTGTGGCCGAAGGGGCCGTTACCAGCCAATTGGTGGTGTTCAAACCTTCGTTATAGATCGTAATGGTCGCCAGCAAGGCGGCTGCCTGCGAACCCGGATAGCAGGAGCCTGGGGTTGGCGGGTTGCCGTTTGGATTGGGCAGAACCAAGGGGCAACTGAATGTTGCCGTAGCGGTCTGTATGGTCCCATCGCTGCTGGTTGCTTCGGCAATGATGTTGGCCCCTCCATTCCCGTCGGCAGTGACAATTCCGGCGGTAGCCCCCGCATTGCCCCCCGCGTTGGTGTCCACGGGGAAGACATTGGGCACGTCAGAGATCCAGGTGAGGTTGGGCGAGTTGGTCAGGTCCCTGGTGTATGGAGCGGTCGAGTAGGTCCCAATCGCCAGGAACTGCCCGGTATCTTGTAATTGACCCACCGTAATGCTGCTCGGAACGATCGTAAGCGACAGCAGAGGCTCCGGCGCGGCGGTAAGGGATACCGCGACGGTCGCGGTATTCGACACCACGGTGCCGTCAGCGTTGGTCAATTCCGCCGTGATGGTGCTGTTGCCCGTGCTTATTCCCGTGGCAAGCCCGGTTGCACTGACCGAAGCAACGGTTGGAATGCTGGAACTCCACTTGATCTGGGGCGAGTTGGTAACATCCGTCTCGAGGCCGGTGGTTCCGGAGGTGCCAAGCGCGACAAATTGGCCCGTCTGGCCCGACGCAGACAGCGCCTGAGAGTCCGGTGTGATGCTGACCGCGATGTACTTCTCGGTGGTTCCCCCCACCACGGTGAAGGTCGCGGTCCCCGTCACCACCGTTCCACCCGCGGAGTTCTCGTAGAGGGCAGTAATCGTAGTGGTTCCCTGACCTATCGCGGTAGCCAGTCCGGCAGCATTGATGGTGCCAATCTGTGCGCTGCTTGAGCTCCAGGCCACCTGGTTGCTCAGGTCCAGCGTAGCCCCCGAGGAGGTCGTTCCAATGGCGAGGAATTGGCTGGTTTGACTGGGCGAAGCAACCGACTGCGAGCCTGGTATCACGGTAATCGAAGCGATCGTACTTCCACTTCCCCCGGCGGTCGTCCCGGCAATGTTCACCGTCAGGTCGGAGGTCGCAATCACGTTATTGGAGGACGTTGCCGTAATCTCGACGTGTCCGGCTCCTACCGCCGTTGCCAGCCCGGAGGGGCTGATCGTCGCAATACTTGGGTTGCTGGTCGACCAGTTCACGGAGTTTGTAACATTGTCCGTCGTCTGGGGCCCCGATCCCATCTGCTCCCCTGCGTAGGCCGTGTACTGCGCCGTCTGGCCAACGGCGGTCAAGACATCGATCCCGGGACCGGGGACGATTGAGAGGGATTCCACCTTGTTACAACCCACAAGGAACAGAGTAAGCGGCAGGCCAAACAGAATCAGCAGCAGAGACGCACGAGCGCGTAGCGTCATAGGATGGTCTCCTGCCCCAAATCTACTCAGTGCCAGCCGAGGAGTTCCATGCCACTTTCGCTATGTTTGTGCAACTTTTGTGCCAGGCAAGGCAGCTAGATCTACTCAGCGCGCGCGGGGTGCCGCGACCGGCCGATTGCTGCTCGGAGGATCGACCGGGTTGAACTTGCGCGCCAGCTCCGGCGTGGACTGCACGTCCGCGGCGGGTGGATTGTCCGCCTTGGCCACCTCCGCGCCAAAGACGTAGCTCGGCCCGAACATGTTGCTGGTAAATATCACCAATTTCTTGTCCGGCGAGAAGCGCACATTGGGCTCCTCTCGATAGTTATGGTGCGACATGTTGACCAGGTGTTCGGAATGCAATACGCCCGGCTGCCAGAACGCAGGCGAGTTCAGCGCACCCGAGTCCCCCCGGATCGGCTGCGGACGGAAGAGCTCGATCCACTCGCCATCGCGTGCCTTGGCCACCTGGCCCGGATCGCCGCCATCGCCGCAAAACAGGTCGAGGTCCTTGGTCAGGTTGAAGTGGATCGACCACTCGTCGCGCTGCATGTGGTAGGCAATGCGCTGGCCAGTCTTGAGGTTGCGCCCGGCCAGGAAGAAGTCCTCGCCCTTGGGATACTGCCAGTCGTACCAGATGGTCTCGCCATCCAGCCCCCAGAACTCGTGGCCCGCAATCTCCATCAGCATGGTGCGTTTGTGGATGAGCGTGTTGTGGGAGCCGTCGGTGTGGATCATCCAGATGCGGTCCACCTTCTGCCATGGCCCCTCGTGGCAGTACATAAGAAGCTGCGGATCGGTGGGCGAGAAGAGCAGGTGGTTCACCCAGTCGGTGGAGTGCAGCAGGGTTGTGATGGTCCCCGGCTTCTCCCCCCTCGGCCCCTTTTCCAGCCGGATGGTAAACAGCACCAGAGGCAACCGCGCAGCCAGGCGTGCCTCCATCATCGCGCCCTTGTTGGCCGGCTGATAGTGTGGCCCCTGGGTGGCGCTGGCAACCTTATTGTCCGTGGGCACAGCGGGCTTGGTGGCTCCTGATGCTGCCGCGGCCGCAGGCAGATTCGAACCATACTCCTTGCCCGTGGCATCGCCCACGATGTAGGTGCCCGCCGCCAGGGTCTCATCCGCATTGACACTGACAATGCTCCGCTTGGCTGGCAGGTCCACCAGCTTGCGGACCACTCCTGTGTTGGTGTCCGCCTTGTAGACCGCGTTCACTCCGGCTGCGTCCGTCTTGGTAAAGAACACGCTGTTCGTCTTGTGTCCCACCACCAGCGCATGGACCATTCCTGCCCCGCCAGTCGCGCCTGTCGGGTTCGCCACCAGCAGCTTTGTCTTCAACGTCGCCATGTCCATCACATGGATCCCATCCGGAGCGGTATAGATCATCTGCTTGCCGTCTGGCGTATAGGCATTCACGTTGAAGTAGAAGCCGCCGGAGCTCGGCTCGTCGCTCAGCCGCCACACCCGATGGCCGGTGTCCTTGTCCACCCATGTGCGCGGCGGTGTGGCTGCGCCAGGGGTGGCCTGCGCCAGGCAGACGAGTGGGAGCGGTAACAGGGTGAGCGCGAGGGCGGATGCAGCGAATGGGGAGAGGCGGTGAGTGAACATTCTTTTCAGACGGCTGCTCGCGGAGAAAAGACGCGAGGAGATGGATCGGCGAGTGAGCGATGGGGAGTGAGTGATAGGGCCAATTCGCGGATGGACTTGGCGTTGCCGCCCCAATGCGCGTAGAAGGGACAGATGGAGATTTTGTCGTCAGTCGAGATGGGCGCGGCAGACCGGCGCACGGCGGAGCACTTCGACGTGCCCCTGGCTGTGTTGATGGAGAACGCTGGAAGATCTGTCGCGGAGTTTTGTTTGCGACAGGTTCCGGAGGCGGAGCGCGTCCTCGTGCTCTGCGGCAAGGGCAACAACGGCGGCGACGGATTCGTGGCGGCGCGCGTGCTGGCAGAGGCGGGCGTGGATGTCGCGGTGCTTCTGCTGGGGCGCGAGGATGAGGTGAAGGGCGAGGCCGCAACAGCGCTCGCGCGGCTCCATGCGGAAACACCCTCAGTCGCGATCACCTCGGTGCTCGATGAGGATGCGCTCGCGGCGTCAAGAGATACGATAGCTTCTGCCGATCTGCTCATCGATGCAGTGCTGGGCACTGGCTTCAAGCCTCCGCTACGTGGGCTGGCTGCAGCGCTGCGCGAGTTGGTTGCAAACTCCGCCGCGCCGGTCGTTGCGGTCGATCTGCCGTCGGGATGGGATGCCGACTCGACCGCGCAGACCGCGCCGGATGCGTTTCGCTCTGATGCGGTGGTCACATTTACCAGGCCAAAGATGGCGCATGTATTCGGCCATCTGACCAGCGCGACGTTTGGCCCGGTCGTCGTCGCGGAGATTGGATCGCCCGCCGAGGCGATCGTCTCCGACGGCAAGATGAATTGGGCAGGCGCGGCGAAATCGATCGCCGAGCAGCCGCGCGATGTTAACTCGAACAAAGGGATGTATGGCCATGTTCTGGTAGCCGGAGGAAGCTATGGGACGGCCGGAGCGCCATCGATGGCGTCCCTGGCCGCGCTGCGCGCGGGTGCGGGACTGGTGACTGCCGCGGTGCCGAAGAGCATTCTGGAGATGGTCGCCGGAGTTTCCCCGGAGTTGATGCTTGCGCCGTTGCGGGAGAGCCCGGAGGGTGCGGTATCCCTGGAGAATCTTGCCGCCAATGGCAGTGCCGATGGCCTGTTCGCGCTGCTGAAGGCGAAGCGAATCTCCGTGGTGGCCCTTGGTCCGGGGCTTTCGACCAGAGGAGAGGTCTCCGAGTTTGTTCGCAGATTTGTTGCGGATTGCAGCTTGCCGATGGTGATCGACGCCGATGCACTCAACGCCTTTGCCGAACGAGCCAATCTGCTGGATGGAAGTAATCGCACACTGGTTCTGACGCCGCATCCCGGCGAGATGGCGCGCCTCACCGGACTGACGGTCGCCGCAATCGAGGCGGACCGCATCCATCTTGCGCGCAGCTTTGCCACCCAGCACAAGCTGACCCTGGTGCTGAAGGGATGGCGCACGCTGATTGCCCATCCAGACGGGCGAATCGCGGTGAACACCAGTGGCAACCCCGCAATGGCCAAGGGAGGCAGCGGAGACATCCTGACCGGAATCGTTGCCGCGCTGCTTGCCCAGTTCCCGAACGATGCGGCGCGCGCGGTGGAGGCTGCGGTCGCACTGCATGGGCTTGCCGCGGATTTTGCCTCGCAAGTGATGGACGAGCACACGGTCCTCGCCACCGACACTCTGGCGCATCTGTCAGACGCATTCCGCTATCGCGCAAAAGATGCCGATGGCCTGACTTGGATCTGCGGGCTGAATCATGCGGAGCGTATCTGATGCGCGAGAAAAGATTCAAGACGCGTTCGGTGGAAGAGACGCTGGCTCTGGGAGAACGAATCGCGGCGATGCTGCCTCCGCCGCTTATCGTGATCCTGCGCGGCGAGGTGGGCGCTGGTAAGACAACACTGGTGAAGGGTATCGCCGCAGCCCTCGGCGCGGCAGCCGAAGATGAGGTCACCAGTCCCACCTTCACCATCGTGCATGAGTACGCCGGGACATCCGTGCGGCTCTTTCACCTCGACCTCTATCGCCTGGAGACGGAGGAGCAGATCGCCGTGCTCGGCATCGACGAGATGGCGGGCTATCCCGATTCGCTGCTCCTGGTGGAGTGGGGCGAGCGCTTCGAGAGCATCGTGAAGCGTTCCGCCGGCGAGATCTATATGGAGCACGGCGAGGGCGACGAGCGCGGCCTGATTGTGCGGTTGAAAGAATAATTCCTACGCCGCAGGATCGAAGATGGGTCCCTTGCTGCGGCCCGTATAGCGATAGATGGCGCACTCTTCATCGCCCGTGGAGCCGTACTCCTTCTGCCGGGCGATGGCTTCCAGGTCCGCGGCATGGTCCTCCGGCGACATGGGAACATTCTCCCGGAAGAGCTGCGTGAAGGCTGGGTTGCGATCGATCACATTGGCGCACTCAGCGTTGACGTAGAGCAGGTCCAGCGTGCCGGGCCGATTGGCAAACTGCGTCTCAATGCGGCGCAGTAACTGCTTCAGCACCGGCGCCTCGAAGGGATGGAACAGAAACAGCACCGTGGGCGTCTGCGGCAGCTCGAAGTCCAGTGCATCCTGCTCGTAGAGCTCGATGGGGGCCAGGAGCGCGGCGGTTGGGTCCTCGCGGTGTGTGCGCGTCCAGTGCTCCACATTCTGCTGCGCGGTGGCGGCCAGCTCGGGGTTCAGCTCGATGCCCACCACCTTGCGAAATCGATACTCGCTAGCAACCAGCACTGCGCGCCCCTTGCCCGCGCCCACGTCGATAAACGTATAGCTGTGGATGGGGTGCGGCGGCACAGTCTCGCGCCAGGCGCCGATCAGTGCGCGCAGAATGCTGGGCGCAACACCGTAGTACGCGGTCATGTATTCGTCGTTGGCGTGGCCTGATACAAGGTGAGTGCCAGGAACCAGGCCGCTGGTATGCACGCCATGCATCTGGTCGAAGGGATGGACGGGAAAGGCTGTCAGTTGCAACAGATCGCGGGTGCGCCGAGGCTTAGGTACAAGACTCAGCGAGTGGGCGGCTTCGACTTTGGATTTCGAGATACTCATCGCGCGGTCTGTGCGGTCGCTGGATGCATGGGGTCCTGCCTTCGATCATAGCGTCAGTCCAGTTTTGTGGCCGCAGTTCCGAGTTTAGAGTTACGATTGTGCCATGAAAATTTTTACCAGTGAGATGCGTGGATGCAGGCGTGGGCCGGAGGATTGGTTCACCGGAACGGTGTGGCTGGATGAGATTGTGATTGCTTCGGCGCCGGCGCGGTTCAAGGCGTTCCGTGTCTCCTTCGATCCGGGAGCGCGCACGGCTTGGCATACCCATCCGCTGGGCCAGGCGCTGCATGTGCTCAGCGGGCTGGGACTGGTGCAGAAGAAGGGCGAACCCGCGCAGGCCATCCATCCGGGAGACACGGTGTGGATTGAGCCGGGCGAGGTGCACTGGCATGGCGCCGCGCCGGGTCACACCATGGTCCACCTGGCCATGCAGGTGGCCAATGAGGCTGGCGTGGATGTGGCCTGGCTCGCACCCGTCAGCGATGAGGAGTACACTGCTGCGGCACACCTATAGCTATCGCCAGATTAGACGCAGGATAGTCATGTGTTCCTACGCGCCGAGTTCTTTACGGATGGCGTCGGCAATGGCGTTGGCGTGCTGGTGCATCTGCGCCTCGGATTCAGCCTCGATCATGACGCGCGCCAGCGCTTCGGTGCCGGAGTAGCGGATCACAACGCGGCCCGAGTCGGCCAGCGCGGCCTCGGCGGCGGCGATGGCGGCGGCGACCGACGGGATCGAGTCGAGCGGGCGCTTCTCGCGCACCTTCACGTTGACGATGATCTGGGGGAAGGTCTTGAGGTCTGCGGTGAGTTGGGCCAGCGTCTTGCCGCTGCGATGGATGATCTCCAGCAGCAGCAGCGCTGTCAGCATGCCGTCGCCGGTGGTGCTGCGACCGGTGAAGAGGATGTGTCCGGACTGTTCGCCGCCCAGCGCCGCTCCGGTGGCCAGCATCTCTTCGAGGACGTACTTATCGCCGACGGGCGCGCGCAGCATCCTGATCCCCGAACGCTTGAGCGCTGCCTCCAGACCCATGTTGGACATGGTCGTCGCCACCACGATGGAGTTGGTCAGCAGGCCGCGCGCGGCCAGGTCGCGGGCCGCCAGCAACAGGACGGCGTCGCCGTTGACCACGTTTCCTTGCGTATCGGCGAACAACGCGCGGTCTGCGTCGCCATCGAATGTAATTCCCATCGAAGCATGATGCTGGACGACCTCGGCGGCAACCGTCTTTGCATAGAGCGCGCCGCAATTCTCGTTGATGTTGCGTCCGTTGGGGCTCGCGTGGGTGAGAATAACTTCGCCACCTCCGTGCGCGTTCAGTTCGGCAAAGAGCTGGGGCGCGATGGCGCTGGCGGCCCCATTGGCGCAGTCGATAACGATGCGCTGCCCGTCGAGAGAAAGATTCGGAACGGCGCTCAACAGGGAGCGGATGTACTCGGCGCGGTCGGCTTCGTTGACGGAAAGGTTATTGGTTGTTGGTTGCTGGTTGTTGGTTGAAGACTCGATGCGGCGGAAGATCTCGGCTTCGATGGCCAGTTCGGTCGCGTCGGGCAACTTGTAGCCATCCGGGCCGAAGAGCTTGATGCCGTTGTCAACCCAGGGATTGTGCGAGGCGGAGATCACGACACCGGCGCTGAATTGGTGTGCGCGGGCAAGGTACGCGACGGCGGGGGTGGGAATGACTCCCGCGCTCTCGACCGTCGCTCCGCCGGCAGCGAGGCCTGCGGTCAGCGCGGCGGCGATCGCTTCGCTGGATTCGCGCGTGTCCTGCCCGATGAGGACGCGCGGCGATTCTCCCAAGTGATGCGCCAGCGCGAGGCCGACGGAGTGGATGGTGTCGGGGTTAAGCGGGAACTGGCCGGCGACGCCGCGAATGCCATCCGTCCCAAACAGCTTCTTCATGCGAATCTTTCTCCTAATCTATTATCAGGCGTTTGCCTGCGCGCCGCATTGCGCCTTTTGGGTCAGATGGCACTGCAACGATGAGTCTCGGTTTTTCGCTGTGGCGGTCCGCAAGCTGCCGTTCACGCGTTTACCCGCTGGTGAGCCGGCGATACTCGAAGAACATGCGCAGACGCCAGTGCAGGATCATTCCGAAGGCAAGGACAAAGAAGAGCGCGGCCGTTTGCTTCACGTCCACGTACTTGTCGATGTAGCTATGGGCAAGAATCCGGATGGCCGCGAGGACGATCACAACCCCGAAGAAGACGTTGGAACGCTGCATCATGATGACGTCGCCGTCGCGAATCAGACGCGATGTGCGCAGCATTGGGTAGGCGAACACAACCGCCCCAAGCAGGAAGGCGCAGACCGCCCAAAGCAGCGGAAAGCGGAAATCGCGAACCAGGAACATGCAGAATCCCGTTGCCATGCCGATGGGCGGGATGAGGATTTTTTTGGTTGTGACAGCGGTGCGGCCCTCCTGCACGCGCCAGACCAGGACCGCCGACGCTCCCACCAGAGACGCGAGCAGCGACAATTCGCGAAGTGGCAAGCGCAGCAATAATTCGTGAAAAGGCAGCATGGGATCTCTCACTGTAAGGGATGCGGAGCCGAGGGAGTTGGATGCGGAACTCTGTCTCCATTATGCCGGTTTGCGCTGCTTCCCTCTGGTTCCGGTCCGCGGTCATGCGGATCCGGAGGACTTGACCTCGGCGGTAACGGAGCCGTGGGCCAGGCGGGCGCGGATGGTCTGGCCGGGCTGGGCTTCTGTGGCGTTGCGCAGGAGCCGGCCCGCTTCCGTGTATACCAGCGCGTAGCCGCGGTTCAGGACGGCCAGCGGCGAGAGCGCGTCCAGGCGGGCGGCGGCGCGGTTGAGCCGGGTTGCGCGCTCAGCAATGCTGGCAAGCGCAATGCGGCTGAGCGAATGTCTGGCGGCTTCCAGGCGGCGCCGGGCGAGGGCAAGCCGGACAGATGGGTTGTGGCGCTCCAGTCGCGCTGTGAGGGCCGCAAGCTGGCTGGCGCGCTCGCGCAGACGGCGATTGGCGACGAGAGCGAGGCGGTGGCGCAGGTCGTCAAGGCGCTGCGTGCGGCGTCCGATGAGGGTCTGCAACCGGTTTTGTATCTGGGCAACCGAAAGCTCCGTGAAGCGCTGCCGCGCTAGCATGAGCTGGTAGCGGATGGCGCGGCGGACGCGTGCATCGAGCGCCGCGACGCGCTCCTCGATGCCGTGCTGGGCGGCGGTGATGAGCTCGGCGGCGGCTGATGGCGTAGGGGCGCGCAGATCGGCGACAAAATCCGCAATGGTGAAGTCTGTTTCGTGTCCGATCGCAGAAACAACCGGCAGCGCGGAGTCCGCGATCTCGCGGGCAAGGGTTTCGTCGTTGAACCCGGCAATATCTTCCGGAGGTCCTCCACCGCGCGCGATGAGGATGAGATCGATCTGGCAGGAGAGCTTGCCGGACTGGCTCTTATTGCGGTGGCTCTGTTTAGGCTGACTCTGCGTGCGATGGCTCTGGTTGAACCATCGTATTCCCGCTACCACCGAAGCGGCGCACTCGGGGCCCTGCACGGTGGCTGGATAGACCAGCAGGTTCAAACGCGCGTGGCGACGGCGAATGATTTTGATGATGTCGTGGAGCACAGCGCCGCTGGTGGAGGTGATAACGCCAACCGTGCATGGAAATGCGGGCAACGGGCGCTTGCGGCCGGAGTTGAATAGTCCCTCGGCAAGCAGGCGGGCCTTGAGTTGTTCGTATGCCAGTTGCAGGGCCCCTGCGCCGCGCGACTCCAGTGTCTCGGCGATGAGCTGAAGCTGGCCGCGCGACTCGTAGACCGAGACACGACCGCGCACCAGGATCGCGAGGCCGTCCTGCGGCTGAAAGCGCAGCAGTTGCGCCTGACGGCGGAAGAGCACCACCGGAAGCTGTGCCTCGCCATCTTTTAAAGTGAAGTAGACGTGGCCGGAGGGCGCCGTACGGCAGTTGGAGACCTCGCCTTCAACCCAGAGGTCGGCGTAGGCGGTCTCTACATGCTGGCGGAGGTCGTTGACCAAGTTGCGGACGCTCCATGGCGCGGACGCACTGCCTGGGCGAGCTTCCATGTTCACAGTTCGAGGTTCCAGCGACGGGATACGCGGGGTTTGCCGGGTGCGTTTGGGCGCAGTGGGTTCCGGCCAGAGACCGGCCATGGTTCCCTGCCTGCCCTCGCCCTCAGATTTGATCGCCATACCGCATGAGTCTAGCATCGGCGGGCCCTGCCGGAGGAAGCTGTGAGCTTCGAGACAGTAGAGAATTCAGCGGTAGAGGCCGTGGGTTTGGATGTAGGCTGCGACAGCGGGGTGAAGCAGGCCGGGGCAGAGGTCTCCGGCTTGCAGGCGGCGACGGAGGCTCGGTGGCGGAAGCTTCCTCGTGGACCGTTGTGAGCAGGTGGACGCGTGCTCGCTGGGCAGGTGTGAGGGCGAGTGGCGCGAGTTGGGCTTCGCTCAGGGGGAACTCGGGTCGGCTGACTACGATCCACTCGGCGAGCGCGAGCAGGCGATCGGGCGAGCGCCAGCGGCGCAGGTCAAGGAAGCTGTCGGCGCCGGTGAGAACGTAGAGGGTTGCGCCTGGCAACTCGTGTGCGAGATCTCCCAGGGTGTCTACGCTGTAATTTGGACTGCCGTAGGGACGCGGAGCGTCGAGGGTGGAGACGGCGAAGCGGGGGTCGGGAGAAGTGCCGGTTACAGATTGTTGGGTGTCAGTCGCGGGCTGAGGTTGTGTTCCGTATTCCAGGGCAAGGCGGGCCATGGCGATGCGGTCGGCGTAGGAAGCGCTGGCCGCTTCGGGTTTCAGGGGCTGATTGCCGACGGGCGCAAACAGTACGCGGTCGATCGCAAAGGCATCGGCCGCGGCGCATGCCAGGCGCAGGTGACCGCGATGGATGGGGTCGAATGTGCCACCGAAGAAGGCTATGCGCATTCTGTCATGCTAGTGCATTCTCTCAGGTTCCGCGCTGTTGGAATGTTCCTGCAACGTGGTTTCCTTGGCGAGACAATCATCCGCAGTTGTTCGCCTTCGCTCCCCATTGAGCCTGAAAATGCTGGAGTAAATACTCCCTGGGAAGGGTCGTAAGTGGAATGGATGAAACGAGGTGATCTGCGCAGTGAGGTGGGGCCTCGGTCGTCGCATACACTCCACCCCCTCATGACAGTGCTCCGTAACGGTGGGGCGGCACTAGCTTGCAGCGTCAGGTTAGCGTGAGCGGAAGACGATTCCAGTGCCAAACGTCAGCATGTAGTTGCTCTGGCCCACGCCATTGCCGCCGTCGAGGGCATAATAGCCGGTGGGATAATTTTGCAGGCTGCCTCCGCTCACTTCCAGCATGCGCCAGTCGAGATGCTTGTACTTGTGAGAGAGAGGGCGATCCAAGCCGACGCTGAATTGATAGATCCAGTCGTTGTTGTAATAGGTCCGGAACGCGTTCCTGGTATGACCGATGCCAAACCCGCCCTGGAGGTAGGGCGTGGTGTTCAACATATATTTCTGCGGAAGGGGCTTCTTGGTAGCGACGCGGATGCTGAAGAGGCCGTCCACACGGTCTATCTGGGAACCGTATAGGTTGACCCGTAAGACGTCTCCGCGTCCGTCAACGCCAAACACGATGGGGCCGGTCTTGAGCTTGCCGATCCCGGGCAGACGGTTGATGTCGTAGTAGACGCCCCCAGCGGCCCCGCCGAGCCAGACTTTGTCTGTGTTCTTGCTGCTCGTAGAGATTGGTGGATTGTCCACTCCCACCTGAGTGAATTGCTGCCCTATGCCCAGGACATAGATTCCAGTTTGTGCGTGGGCTGCAGCAGATACGAAGGCGACGGATAGAACAAGAGCAATGGTTCGCAGTTTCATCGGTGTTCCTTTTGCGAGGAGTTATTGGCGCACCGATGAGCATATAGAAATGGAACGCCAATGTCAGCAAATTTTTATAGCGAAAAGATTTCGGGGCCGGAATGGGGGGGCGTACGGCACGGCGCAGGGGGAGTCTTTGTGGCAAAAATAGGTAATTCAGGCCTCCCAAGCGAAGAAAAATGAAAGGAAATAGGGGGCCTCCCCTATCGGTTGCGCCAGGGTAGCGGACGGCCCAGAGAGAGGGGTGCCGCAATGCGGGAGCGGTTCTAGAAGCGGAAGACGAGACCGGAGCTAAAGCTGATCTGGTTGGACGCGGGGATGTGGAGGGGGCCGCCGGTGCCCACGTCCCCGCTGTTGACTGTGATCACAGAGCCGTAGCCAATCTCGGCGACACGGAAGTCGATGTGCTTCTGCAGGGTGTAATCGACGCCGCCGTACAGAGCGTAATCGAACTTGCTGATGTGGACGGTGCTGGCCGGGGGCTTGGTGGTTCCGACCCCGAAGGAGAATTGGGCGTAAGGCTTGATGGGCCGCGCGAAAGGCTTAGCGGAGACGCGCCCGCCCACCAGGAAGCTCTTGAGCATGGCGTTGTTGGCGTGCAGATCGGACTCGCGCATGTCGAACCCGGCAGAGATCGGTCCTTTATGGAAGAAGTCGTAGAAGCCGCCAAAGGTGCATCCGTAAAAGACCTGGGAGGTGGAGTTCGGGCCAAGGAAGGCAAACGGGCCTGCGTCCACCGTCGAGTTGCTGACACGGATAGCGACGGGGTTGAAATAGAGGCCGACGCCGACCTGGGCATGGGCCGCAACGGTCGCGAAAGCCAGTACAGCGACTGCGGCAATGCTGCGAAACTTCATGGGCAATCCTCAAAAAAACGTGATGCTGATACTGCTTTGCAAGCCGGAGCGGCCTGCAACAGCAGCGCTCTACCAAGTCTATAGAAAGATTCGATTGCAGGCGCGGCATTGCCCGGAACGGAGACCTATCGCGCTCTGCCACGGGCGCGCGGCGCGGGGGGCGGGTAGGCGGGCTTGCGCTTGGCGGGCCTGCTGTAAACCGGAGTTGGCGAGTTTGGTTCGCCCAAGTCGATCGGAGTGGGCCGATAGGCGGCTACCATCTCACTGATGGCGTACTTGAGCGCCTCAATGCCCTCGCCCGTGACTGAGGAGATGGCATAAAAGGGCAGCTTGCGACGCTTGGCGAAAGCCGCCAGCTTCTTGAGCTTGGCCGGATTTGCCACGTCGATCTTGGCGGCAACCAGGATCGTGGGCTTGGCAGCCAGCGCAGGATCGAAGGTAGCCAGCTCGGCGGTGATGACTTTGAAGTCGGCGACAGGGTCGGGGCGGTCGCTTCCTCCATCTGCCGCACTGCTGTCGGAGACATCGACCAGATGGACGATGACCGAGGTTCGCTCGATGTGCTTGAGGAACTGAATGCCGAGGCCGGCGCCCAGATGCGCCCCTTCGATCAGACCGGGCAGATCGGCAACCGTAAAGGACTGGGTGTGGGGGAACTCGCCGACCTGGACCACGCCGAGGTTGGGCTGTAGCGTGGTGAAGGGGTAGTTGGCCACCTTGGGGCGAGCGGCTGACAGGCGCGAGATCAGCGTGGACTTGCCCACGTTGGGATAGCCGACCAGGCCGGCATCGGCCAGCAGGCGAAGTTCCAGACGGTAGCTGCGCTCTTCTCCGGCGCGGCCCAACTCGTGCTCGCGCGGTGCCTGGTGGGTGCTGGTGGCAAAGTGCTGGTTGCCGCGTCCGCCACGCCCGCCGCGCGCCACCACGATGCTCTCGTTGGGGTGGGCGAAGTCATGTACCAGTTCGCCGGTTGCATCGTCGTACAGCAGTGTCCCAACGGGGACATTGAGGGTGAGGTGCTCTCCCGCCGCGCCGGACATGTTGGAACCCAGACCGTGGCCTCCGCGCTGGGCCTTGTGCTCGGGGTTGAAGCGGAAGTGGATCAGCGTGTTGTGGGAGAGCGAGGACGACATCAATACGTCGCCGCCGTGGCCCCCGTCGCCTCCGGAAGGTCCGCCCCGGGGAACGAATTTTTCGCGCCGGAAAGCCATGCAGCCATTGCCGCCGTCTCCGGCATGCACGCGAATTTTGGCTTCATCGATAAACATCTTCCAACTCCCAGTGTAGCGGAAGTAGAAAGGTCTAACCCGAGCCTGTATCTTTGTTGTCTTCGTTCGCACTGTTTTGCTGCTCGGAGTTTGTTGCGGGAAGGATAACCCTGCGGAAAGGCTCGATGTTTGTCGCCGGCATAACAGAAGCTCCACACCGCGCGGATGTACGATGGTGTTCATGAAATTCTTTAAATACCTGATCGCACTTCTGGCACTGGCGGGCATCGTGGTCAGCTCGATGGCGCTGCACGTTCATCTGATGGACCCCAACGCCGCGCCGCCCTGCGCTGTCTCCGAGCACTGGGACTGCGGGGCAGTGGGACATAGTCGCTACTCGTGGCTTCCGCCCAAGACGATGGACGAGATCGTCGGCGACGCGCCGCCCAGCAAGCTGCACATCCCGGTGGCGGCGCTCGGCATTGCGGCCTACGCGGTCATCGCAATCCTGGCACTGATGGGACAGGTGTTGCTGGTCTTCGAAATCGCCCAGGTCGGCTTCTTCTTCGCAGCGTTTCTCAGCTATATCGAGGCCTACATCCTGGAGAAGTGGTGCATCTACTGCGTCTGGTCGCAGGGGATCATCGTGGTGCTGTTTCTGCTCTCCTCGCTGGCCTTGCTGCTGGAGTGGCAGCAGCGCCGTACGGCAGCGACCGTCGCACAGCCAGCGAACCAGTAGACTAGAACCATGGGAATCAGCCGCCAGCAGGCCCTGGATTGCCTTCGCAGCGACGACCTAATCGGCGTTGGCATGGAGGCCGACGCCGTGCGCCGCCGGCTGCATCCCGAGGGCGTGGTCAGCTACTCCATCGAAGACAGTATCGACTGCATAGATGTGATGCGCGACGGCACAGGCGAAGGGAATCAGCTGGCCATCGCTTCGCTGCAGAGCCTCTACGACGCGATCCGCCAGACCATCGATCTAGGCAGCACCGGAGTACGCCTGGTCGGCGGGCAAGGCTCCGGCTCGATGACCTGCGGAATCGAGTGGTTCGAGGGAATGCTGCGCGCCATTCGCCAGCGCTTCCCTTCGCTCTGGATCGAAGGCCTGTCGGCGTCTGGGATTGTGGCTCTGGCCGCTGGCAGCGGATTGGACCTGCGCCATACCATCGCGCGCCTCGGCGATGCCGGGCTGGATTCCATCGCCAGCGACGATGCGGCGAGCCTCGACGCAGTCAACCTCGGGAATCGCATCGCGCGGCCAACGTGCAGTCTCGACGAGTGGCTTGCGGTGCATCGCGCAGCGCACGGGCTGGGAATGCGCACCATTGCAACGATGAGCTTCGGCGCTGGCAAGACGCAAGAGCAGCATGTCGCTTTTCTTGAAGCAGTGCGCCAGCTCCAGCAGGAGACGGGAGGCTTCACGGCCTTCATTCCCCAGAGCCGTTCCTCGCGCAACCCGTCCGGCGGCTGGGACCGGCCTACCGCCGTCGAGCAACTGAAGGCGCTAGCCATCGCGCGCGTCTTCCTCGACAACATCGGGAACATTCAGTGGAGCGGGGCCACGCAGGGCCTGAAGGTGCTGCAGATGGGGCTGCGCTTCGGCGCCAATGACGCAGGCTCGCTTGCGCTGCAGGCACACGGCGCGAAGCCTGCCAACGGAGCAACTGACGCTGGAGTCGAGAGTGCCGCAGCCGCCGCGAACAGCATCAGCGAAGAAGACCTTCGCCTCATCATCCGCGACGCCGGCTTCCAGCCCGTCCAGCGCGACACCCCCTACCGCACAATGTTTCTTAATTAGCCATGTCCCTTGAGAAGGGATTCAATCTGGTCAGAATCCTAAGGCTTAGCCCTTCGCATTTCCTGTCTCTCTACGAAGATCGTCTCCCGGAGTAGCGTCTTCGCGTAGAATCGTCTCGGACGAGAGCCTGTCCTTGGAGTCTTGTTCTGCTCGCATTTCTCAACAATCTGCACTCTCTTCCGGCCATGATTCTGGCCTCGAAGGGCTTTGGCCACTACCTGCACACGCACTATGGCGACCACACCTTCCGCGGGCTCTATCGCTGGAACGGCTTCGATCTGGCGATCCTGATTCCCTACTTCGTTGTCATGGTGATTCTGTCGTTCTATGGGATCCATCGCTACCAGCTGGTGTGGCTCTACTACCACAACAAGAAGAAGAAGGCGACGTGGGACCAGCCGGGCGGGCGCTATGCCGACGGCGAGCTTCCCTTTGTCACCGTGCAGTTGCCCATCTACAACGAGCAGTTCGTGATCGACCGGCTGATCGACGCGGTCTGCCGGCTCGACTACCCGCGCGACCGCTTTGAGATCCAACTGCTCGACGACTCCACCGACGAGACGGTGCAGGTGGCGGAGGAGATCGTCCTGCGCTATGCGAGCGGCACCGCGGGCCTGGCGCCGCAGCCCATCGTGCATATACATCGCACCAACCGCCATGGATACAAGGCGGGCGCGCTGGACGAAGGCCTGAAGGTGGCGCGCGGCGAGCTGATCGCCATCTTCGACTCCGACTTTGTGCCCCCACCGGACTGGCTGATGAAGGTGGTGGACCACTTCGCCGAACCGGGCATCGGCATGGTGCAGACGCGCTGGACCCACCTGAACCGCAACTACAGCTTCATGACGCAGGTGGAGGCCATCCTGCTAGACGGCCACTTCGTGCTGGAGCACGGCGGCCGCTCGCGCTCCGGCGTCTTCTTCAACTTCAACGGCACGGCGGGCGTCTGGAGGCGCGTTGCCATCTCCGACGGCGGCGGTTGGCAGCACGACACCCTCACCGAAGACACCGACCTCAGCTATCGCGTGCAGATGGCCGGATGGAAGTTTAAATATCTGCAGGACGTGGAGTGCCCGGCCGAGCTGCCCATCGAGATGACCGCCTTCAAGACACAGCAGGCGCGCTGGGCCAAGGGGCTCATCCAGACCGGCAAGAAGATTCTGCCCCAGGTGATGAAGAGCGACGCGCCCTGGGACACCAAGCTGCAGGCGTGGTGCCACCTGACGGCCAACATCAGCTACCCGCTGATGATCGTACTCAGCGTGCTTCTGATGCCGGCCATGATCATCCGCAGTTGGCAGGGATACATCCAGATGCTGCTGATCGATTTTCCCCTGTTCATGGCCAGCACCATGTCGTTGTCAACCTTCTATCTGGTCAGCCAGAAGGAGCTCTTCCCCAAGTCCTGGCACAAGGCAATTTTCTATGTGCCATTCCTGATGGCGCTGGGCGTTGGCCTCACCATCACCAACGCCAAGGCGGTGATGGAGGCGCTCTTCGGCTATAAGACGCCGTTCGCGCGCACCCCAAAGTACCGCGTGAAGAAAAAGGGCGAGGCCAGCCAGGCCAAGGTATACCGCAAGCGGCTGGGCATCGTCCCGTGGATCGAGCTCCTGATCGGCACCTACTTCGCCTGGACCGTCTGGTACGCCATGACAACGGAGAACTACTTCACTGTGCCGTTCCTGCTGCTGTTTGTGGTGGGTTACTGGTATACCGGGCTGCTGAGCCTGCTGCAGGGGCTCTTCGAGCGCGGCGGCAAAGAGACCAGCGGCTCCCCCGAGATGCACGAGAAGCCGTTTCCTATGGGGATTTAGTTCCTCCCAACGCAGCGAAGCCCGGCTGGTTGGCCGGGCTTCGGAATGTTGTGGAACTGGCTGCGGACGCCCTAGAAGCGGATGCCGAATTTCACCGGGATGTAGGTGGTGCGGTTGCTGTTCTGGGGATAGTCGTTGTAGCCGGTGTAGTTGGCGCCGTAGGTAGTGCCGACATTCTGTGCGGTGACTCCGTAACGCTGTTGGTTACCCATGAAGACATAGCGCGCTTCCATGTAGAACCGCTCGTTGGAGAACTTGGATAACTTGTAGGTAAGGCCGAATCCGCCGCTCACCCCGACCGCGTTGCTGGTGTAGTGGTCGATGTTCTCATTCTCCTCGACCTCGTAACATCCATATTCGCAGATTTCACCTTCCGAGGGCTCGGTGAAGTTGGTGACCTTGTGGTAAAAGCCGCCGCCGACCACGGCATAGGCACCGAGAGAACCTGTTGTGGGAAGAGTGAAGGTGGGGTTGAGGGTAAACGACCAGACGTGGTTGTTGCCGTCGAGGTCGGTAATAAGGGAGCAGTAGCCCTGAGCCTGGTAATACGCAGAGCAGTAGTAGTTATAGACATACTCCTGGTTGGCGATGGTGGCGCCCTGCAGTCCAAAGTGGTCGTAGTCGAACTGCGCCAGCAGGCCGTAGACCTTGTTGAAGTTGCGTCCGCCTCCGAACTGGAAGCCGTAGCTGGGCGTCTCGTAGACATGGGTATCGCCCACGGGAGCGGCCAAGCCCACTCCGGCCAAGAAGGTGTACTTCTCCGAGCCGTCCGCGTTGCTGTTGCCGCTGGCGTAGTTGGGACGGCCGTAGCGGCGGCGCGGAGGCGGCTGCGAGCTGCCCAGTGCGGCCGAGTCCAGATTGAAGCTGTCCTCTGCCGCAGCGACGTCCGAAGAGGATGAGCTGCTGCTGTACGCGGAGGCGAGGCTGGCCGAGGAGGATTCGGATGCCAGCAAGAATGGCGCCTGCACGGTCGAGACAATCGACGCCGCCTGCTGGGCGTGCGCCAACGCAACCGTTCCCGCCATCAGAAAGCAGAGTGCCGCGGCGCGGCACGCGATACCGAAGAGACTACGTTGGATGTTCATTTTTTAATGACTCCCTCTTGAGTGCAAAGTCCTTCGGGGTTTCTAACCCGAATCGCCTGAGTTTGTTGTGCCAGTCACTCCCCGGCCCAACCCAATCCTCTCATTGCTAGAGTAAGACGTGCTATTGCTTAATTTGGATCACCTTTCGCAGTGAGATTGTTTAGTGAATATCGAACTGCTCCGGGTGCAGGGCAGGGTCACTCTTCACCAGAATCGTCTTGCCCGCCATCTCTTCCATCTCCAGCAACCACTTCCCGCCCGACGACTTGAGCTGTTTCACCACCTCCGGGTGGACGCGCAGCATGATGTCGCCGCGCTCCAGCGTCTTGTGCATCTTGCGCATCTCAATGAAGATGTCGTTGCACACGGTGACAGGCGATTTGACCATTCCGGTTCCCTCGCACACCGTGCATGTGGTGGAAAGCGTGCGTTCCAGCGACTGCTTGACCCGCTTGCGGGTGATGGCAACCAGGCCGAAGTCATTGAACTGCAATACTTTGGACGGCGCGCGGTCGAGCTTCAACTCGTCTTCCAGAGCGGCCATGACGCGGTTGCGGTTCTTGCGCTCGTCCATGTCGATGAAGTCGATGATGATGATGCCGCCCAGGTCGCGCAACCGGATCTGGCGCACAATCTCCGGAATGGCGTCCAGGTTGGTCTTCACGATGGTGTCTTCCAGGCGCGCCGTCTTGCCCACATACTTGCCGGTGTTGATATCGATGGCCACCAGCGCCTCGGTCTGGTTGATGACGATCGACCCGCCAGACTTCAGCCACACCTTCGAGCGCAGCGCCTTGTTGATCTCCTCCGTGATGCCGAACTGCTCGAACAGAGGCGTGTCCTTCAGGTAGAGCTTGACGCGGCGCAGCAGCGATGGTTGGAAGCGCTGCAGGAAGCGCAGCACGCGCTCATACTCGCTCTCGCTATCCACCCAGATGGCGGAGAAGTTGTCCGTCACCTGGTCGCGCAGGATGCGCTCGACCAGGTTGAGGTCGTGGTAGATCAGCGCCGGCGACTTGGACGACTCCGAGCGCGCCTTGATGTCCGCCCACAGGTTGAGCAGGAAGCGCAGGTCGCTGCGCAGCTCCTCCTCGCTGGCCCCCTCGGCGGCGGTGCGCACAATGAAACCGCCGCTGGCGTCGCCCTTCTCGCTGAGCAGAATCTCCTTGAGGCGGCGCCGTTCCGCATCCGACTCGATCTTGCGCGAGACGCCAGTGTGGTTGACCGTGGGCATGAAGACCAGGAAGCGGCCGGGAAGAGCAATGTGGCTGGTGATGCGAGCTCCCTTCTTGGCGATCGGCTCCTTGGCGATCTGCACCAGAATCTCCTGGCCGGGCTTCAGAAGGTCGCTGATGGCGGGCATGTTGGTGGACTGCATGGAAGGGCGTCCCCGGCCTCCGCCGTGCCCAAAGCGCCCAAGACGTTCCCCCGAACCGCCGGTGCTGCGTGGCCGGTCGCTGCGGTCGCCGCGGCCGCGCCGTCCATCGCGCCGTCCATCGCGCCGTCCTGGGCGGCGATCGGCATCGTGTCCGCGGTCTGGACGAGCTGCGCCTTGCTGCGCTTCACCGCGATTCACCGCGGCGTCCTGACCGAACTGGATCTCGTCGTATTCATTATCGGTTGCGTTGCCAGTGCGGGCCGCCGCCTCGTCATCCTCCGGCTCCTCTGCCTGCTCTGCGCCGTCGCTGCTTTCCTGGTCCTGACTTTCCTCGTCCTCTTCCTCGAGGTCTTCTTCGTCTAGGTCGTCTTCTTCAAAGTCTTCGTCTTCGTCGAGATCATCCTCTTCTTCCAGTTCGGGTACGGTGCGCGTGATCTGGTCGATGGACATCTCGCGCAGCATGGTGCCAAGATCGGTTGCTCCCTCCACAGTCTCTTCGTCCAGGTCTTCGATCTCCTCGATGGAGCTGGCGTGGATGCTCGGAACCTCGGGTTCTTCCACGTCGAGGAGCTCTTCGGCAAGCACTCCGTGGCCCGGTGCGAAGCCGCCCTCGCCCTGCGCGAGGGACTCAGCGGCTGCCTGGGCTTCGACCGGCAGAACATCAGCCGGCTCCAAGAACATCTCCCCCGTGGATGCGATGGAAGTGACCTCGTGGGCTTCGACGACGGGTTCTTCGCCCGGCGAGTCGACTGCCGGCGCAACTGGCTCGGCTGCCGGTTCGGCCTGCGGTTGCTGCGCTGGTTCGAGGACTGGAGCGCTCTGGCGAAATTCGCTGGGCGGCACAGGATCGACGCGGTAGGAAGCTGAGGCGCTCTCCGGCTCATACTCCTCTTCAACCTGTGGGGTTGGCTCCGGCGCGGCGGCCACACCCGGCTGCGAAACAACCGGCAGAGCTGCTTCTGGAGCTACGTGGATTTCGGCGGCTTGTGTCTCCGCGACGCTGGGATGGTCAAGCTGCTGGTCTGTCTCTGCAGCGGAGGTTAAGTCCTTTTGTGAGGCAACGGAGGAGGAAGAGACGGCTGCAGCAGCCATGGGCGCGTCGTTGCTCTGGCCGGCGCGGCTTCCCCGGCTGCCCTCGCCGCGGTCGTTGCGACCGGGGCGGAGATCGCGCCTTGGCTCCCGCTCAAAGTCGCGCGAAGTGCGATTGCGTCCCTCCCGCGAATCGGAACGCGAATTCGGAGCGCGGTGCCGCGAGAGAGTCTCGCCAGGCAGGGTTGCGCCGCCGTCCCAGCCGGCTGCAAGGGTGTACAGGTTGGCTGGCGGGGCCAGCGTAATCGAAGCTGGTGGTTCAGGCTTGACTGTGGCCTGCTCTTCGCCGCCCTTGCGGTACTTGGAGAACGATTCGCCAGGCAGAATGATTGGCTCCGCGCCAGCTTCAACGTCCTCGCCGGGATAGGCATTGGCGATGGGGCCGGTGACGCTGGGCGCCCTGCTGCCAACCCCATAGAGGTTGCGCGTGGGCTCGAATCCGCGATGAAAGCGCTGTGTACTCTGTCCGTCTCGTCTCTGTCCGTCGCGGTTGCGTCCGTTGTCGCGCCGTCCACGGTCGCCGCGCGGTCCATTCTCTCGCGGATAATTCTCTCGCGGGCTCTCCTGGCCGTGGTCGGCGGCAGAGGTGTGTGACTGCGCGCTTGCTTCGCCGTCGAACTCAAGATTGGACTCAGGCTCCATCAACGAGTCGTCGCCGCCGTAGCCCTGGGCCTCGTCGTAGGCTGGTGCGGAGTTCTCCGTCGCCGTATCGCCTGCCGGGCTCGCAACATCGCCTGCCGGACGGTCGCCTCCGCGTCCGCGACGCCGTCCTCGACGCCCGCGCCAGCGGCGCCCTCCATCGGCGCCGGGTGCGCCTTCGCCAATCTCGGAGCCTTCATTGAGTACCGTATTGTCGGCGTCATTGGTTCCTGCCTCGCCGCGCCCGCCTTCCTGCTGTTGCAGCGTTGCGTCGGCCCCCCCCTGATGGTCGCCATTGCGGTCGCGGTCGCGTCCGCCGCGCCGTCCTCGGCCTCCACGCTCGCCGTTGCGTCCGCCGGATTCGCCTCGCCCACCCGCATCGCCAGCCTGTTCGCCGTTGCCGAGCCGTGGAGCGCGCGCTGCGCGGTCTCCGGCCGGGGTGGTGTCAAACTCCTCCGAATCCGGGGCTTCTTCCATGAAATCAGTGATATAGAGAAATGCGTCGCGCTCCAGACCGATGTCCACGAAGCTCGACTGCATGCCCGGAAGAACGCGCGTCACGCGTCCGTTGTAGATCGATCCGGCAAGCGTGTACTCGTTCTCGCGCTCGTAATATATTTCGCTGAGGGCTTCGTCTTCGACGATGGCCAGACGCGTCTCGTGAGGCGTGCTGGAGATAAAGATTTCCTTCGACATGTTCCTGCTCTTTCTGCCCGCTCCGGGTTTGAGAGGCCGGATGTGCGAGCGGCAGGCGCAGGCGAGAGGATCGGAGGAGCCCTGGCGCGAAGCGCTAGGTGCTGCTCACCGAGGGTGCGGACAGGTTGCGGGAACGGGAAGCTGTGTAGACCGATGAGTGCAAACGGGGGTCGTGACCCACCCCTGACTGCGCCCGGATTGCACCGGCGATGGGTGCGATCTGGTTGATACCGGAAGCGATCGGGAACCTCTGGGACGCTTCGAGCAAACACTGGCATGCGGAGTTTGTGACCAGAACAACCTCAGAGAGTGCTTGAGGCGGGGCCGTTGGAGCGGACTCAGGGACGCCCAACCTGGAGCTGCGGATGCTAAGTGGCTTTTCCGTCAGAAAATAGCCGCCTTGTACGTCCTCAACTACGGTAGGGTAACCCTGAGATAGCTCTCGCCATCCGGATGCAATCATTTCCCTTCAAACCTGTCCGGCCAACGGACTTGATCTCTGCCTGGCCGGCCTCTTCTAAAATAAAAATTTCAAAAATCTAAAAATCGAACGCCGCGTGCCCGGCGCCTTGCGCCAACGGGAGCGGGGGTTGCTCCGGCCTGGATGTGACAGCCGGGTTACTCCAGTATGCACCAAAATCGCCGCCGGCGTATTCCCCGCCTCGCATTCGGCACCGGTACTAAACCAGGTTCATCCCCAAATCGTCAGTTCACGAACCGCCGCATGCGGACGTTCATCACGATCCCCAGCGCGAGGAACGTGAACAGAATCGACGATCCACCGTAGCTCATCAGGGGCAGCGGGATGCCCGTCACCGGCATCAGGCCCACCACCATCCCGATATTCACCACAATCTGAAACAGCAGTACGGCGACCACCCCCATCACGATGAAGGCACCGGGCACATCGGAGGCCTGTTGCGCGTTCTCGATCAAACGCATCAAGATCAGGAAGTAGAGCAACAGGATGCCCACCCCGCCCACGAATCCATGCTCCTCGCAGAAGGCGGCGAAGATGAAGTCGGTGTACGGAATGGGAAGGAAGTCGCCCTGGGTCTGTGTTCCCTGGTTGGTTCCCTTGCCCCACAGGCCTCCCGAGCCCACCGCGATCAGCGACTGCCGGATCTGGTAGCCGGTTCCTCTGGGATCGGTGTCGGGATTGATGAAGCTGTTGATGCGCTCCATCTGGTAGCTCTTCAAGCGCTTGCCGCTAAACCAGGCCGCACCGCCAATCAAAGCGAACAGCAGCAGTAGCGCCACGGTTTGTCTCGGCCGGATTCCGCCTAGAAACAGGCCCACCACCAGCACCGGAATGTATGTAAGCGCTGTGCCCAGGTCGGGCTGTTTCAACACAAAGTACATGGGCACGCAGATCAATGCAAATGCCTTGGCAATATCGGCCCAGGTCAATCTCCGTCCGGCCATCCCCCAGAAGAACCGCGCCATCATTACAATCAGCACCAATTTTACCCACTCCGAAGGCTGAAAGTGGACGCCGCCGCCTAGATTGATCCAGCGCTTCCCTCCCGACACCCTGGTTCCCACCAGCCTTACCGCAACCAGCAACAAAAGCCCGATGCCATACGCCCAGGGCGCAACGTCCACCAGCCGGTGGTAGTCGATCATCGAGATCAGATACATCAGTACGAGGCCGACCAGCAGAAAGCCGATCTGCTTGTGGTCGAAGCCGCGGAACTTGGTGTGCAGCGTCGCCGACTTGATCTCCAGCACGCTGAGGATGGACATCAGAGATACCAAGCCCATCAGCATCCAGTCGAAGTCGCGGAATGAGGAGAAACGGTGCATAGGCTCGGGCTCTAGGTTAGGGGCTGGACCATCAAGGCTGTTTGACTGCCGGTGCGTTCGCTGGGCCTGGGCGGACCGCAGGAGTGGCCGAGGCGGTGGGAACGCCGTTCGGATTCGGGATAGGACTCGCTGCCGGTTTGGACGCATCCGTCAGGCGCAGCAGATTTCCTTCACGCTGGCGCTGCTTGGTCACGAATGCGTTGATGACCTGGGCAGCGAGGGGAGCGGCGGCGGTGGCTCCCCAGCCTCCATGCTCACACAGCACAGCAACGACAATATCGGGATTGCGGCGCGGGGCCATGCCGACGAACCAGGCGTTGGCGCGTTCGTTTCCGGTTCCCAGACTCTTTGCGCCGGCGCTGTGGCTGACCACCTCTGCGGTGCCTGTCTTGCCGGCGAAGTCGATGCCTTCAAGATGCACGGCGCCTGCCGTTCCGCCAGGTCCCAGCGTCTCGGCCATGGCGTCGGTGATGGTCTCCCAGTTCTCAGGCGTGATGGGGATGACGCGGTCGCCGCTACCGGGATAGCTCTCGGCGATAGCCGAAGCCATATCCGGCGGCAGCTCGTCGGGGAAGACCACATGCGGCCGCTTCAACACCCCGCCCGATGCGATGCCCCCCAGCGCCCGCGCGAGTTGCAACGGCGTCACCTGGATCGCGCCCTGCCCAATACCCACCGAGATCGTCTCGCCCGCATACCACTTCTCGTGCTGCGTCTTCAGCTTCCATGCGGTTGAAGGCATCGTGCCCGCGGCTTCGTCGGGCAGGTCGATTCCGGTCTTTTGCCCGAGGCCGACCTCGGTGGCGTACTTGGCGATGGTGTCGATGCCGAGTTTGTTGGCGAGCGTGTAGTAGAACGTGTCGCAAGACCATGGGATGGCGTGATCGATGTCGACCATGCCGTGGCGTTGATCGCAGGCGAAGAAGCGGCCATAGAAGGTGGCCCCACCGTTGCACACCACACGCATCGATTGCGCCACGCCCTCTTGCAGCCCGGCCAGCGACATGATGATCTTGAAGGTCGAGCCCGGCGCTAGCTGCGCCTGGATGGTTTTGTTCATCATCGGGTGGTCGGGATCGTTGACGATCTGCGACCAATAGTCCTTGGTCAGGCGTACGGAGAACTGGTTGGGATCGTAGGTGGGGCGCGAGACCATGGCCAGAATCTCCCCGGTGTGCGGATCCATCGCCACCAAAGCTCCGTTATGGCCCTCCATCGCCTGCTCAGCCACGCGCTGAATATCGAGATCAATGGTAAGGCGCAGATCCTTGCCCGGAATGGCCAACTGTTGGCCTAGCTGGCCAACCTCCTTGCCATGGCTGTCGACGATCACGTCGCGCGATCCGTCCGTGCCGCGCAGCACTTCGTCGTAGGCCTCCTCCACACCCGATTTGCCCACCACATCGCCCGGCTGGTAAAAGTCGTACTTCGAACTGTTCAGGTCCTCCGCGGAAAGTTCGCCCACATAGCCGATCAGGTGCGCCGCAAAGCCGTCGCGCGGATAGAGACGGCGCTGTTCGTCGAAGGTCTCCAGCTCGGGAAGCTCATTGCGGTGGGCCTCGATGAAGGCCTGCTCATCCTGCGTGATGTCCTGCTTCAAAGGGATCGACACATACTTCGGTGAGCTGGCATAGCGGCGTAGCGTGGCTTGGATCTGCTCCACCGGCAGATCGAGCCCCCGCGCGATCATCGGAATGTCGGCGTTCAGGTCCTTCACCTGCTCGCGCAGCAGGTAGCAGGAGACGGAGGGGTAGTTGTCCACCAGAATACGCCCCTCGCGGTCGAAGATCTTGCCCCGCGGCGCGCGCACCGGCTCCTTGCGTACGCGATTGGCCTCGGCCAGCACACGGTAGCTGTCCGCGCCCAGTATCTGTAAACGCCACATCCCGGAGGCCAGTGCCGCAAGCAACAGCACCACGATGTACTGCGTCGCGTGCAGCTTGTCTGGCGACACCTTCTCGTCGCGGTCGATGTTCCGTTCGGTTTTAGAAATAAGCGCCATGTTGCAAGGCCTGCTCCCCTCAGTGTACTTCTTCCATCTAGCCGGCATAGCCGCGCCAACGCAAACCATCGACCTTATCCGCGAACGCCGTATCTACTCCTTGTGCTTGGCTCGGTCCATTAGCAGGAAGACCGGCAGCGCGAGCGCGGTGTTCGCAGCCGCCCGCAGAAGCTCATGCAGCCACAGCAGGTGATAGGCGCGGATGCCCAGCAGGCGGCGCTCAATCAGGTACAGAAGAACGCTCTGCACCAGGGAAAAGCCAAAGGCCAGCAGGGTGCGCGTCTTGTTGTTCTCCACGTCGATCCGGCTTCCCAGGCTCGCCCCCGCGTAGCCGATTACCGCCTTCGCCATGCCGTTGACCCCGATGGGCTGGCCGGTCAGCACATCCTGCAGCAGCCCGATGGCAGCGCCCGTCGCTGTCCCCGCGATGGGACTGCGCCGGCTGATGGCGAAGAACAGCGTCACCACAAAGGGCAGATCGAGGATCGCCAGCCCGGAAAACACCCTGGGCATAAGCACCTGTAGCAGGACCGCGCCCACCGGCACAAGCACCGTCACAGGAATGGAGAACCTCTGCTGCTCGACCTCGCGGCGCGACATGTAGTTGCGTGTGACCATCATTTCGTAGCCTCTGGCTGCGGCTGGATCTGCGACGATCGAGGCTGCTGCCCACTCTGGCTGCCCTGCGCCGAGCTCGCCGCGCCGGGCGTCATTGCAGCGGCAGGCGGAGTCGATCCGCTGCTGAACCGGTCCGGATGCAGCGTGGGCAGCGGGTGCAAAGTTACCGGCGCAGCGTTGGCCGCGGGCGGCGTAGAGGCCGCAGCTCCATTCACGCCTACGGCAGCGCCTGGGGTCTGGTCGTCGTAGATGCCGGGCAGCCGATCGGAATTCAGGTCGGCCGCGTGTTGCGCCGCCGCGGCCGCCAGGTCCTGCTGCACGCCGGGCGACAGGTCCGGCTGCGTTCCGGTGATCACCAGCACCTCTTCCACCCGGTCCAGATTCACCGCCGGCTTTACCCGGATGGCGGTATACGGTTGGTGGTCCGGATCGGGCGCGATGCTCTCCACCACGCCAACCGGCAGTCCCCGCGGATACACCTGGTCGCCGCCCGAGGTCAGCACCTGCTCGCCCGGCTGGATGCGCGAGTCCGCCGTCAGGTTGCCGATCTGCACCCGTCCGGTGAGCGTGCCGCGCAGAATCGCCCGGATGCGCGTGCTGGCCAGCACCACCCCCGCGCCGGAGCTCTGGTCGTTGATCTCCAACACCTCCGCGGTCGTCGGGAAGACGTCGCGTAGCTTGCCCACCACGCCGTCCTGGGTGATCACCGCCATGTCCGGCTTCAACCCGTCGCGCGATCCCTTGTCGATGGTCAGCATGTGCGACTGCTCGCTTCCGCTGGCGCCAATCACCTGCGCCGCCACGGTCGTGCCCACATAGCTCTGGCGGAAGCCCAGCAGCGCCTGCAGGCGCCGTCCCTCAAGCGCGTCCTCGGAGATCGCGGCCTCTTCAATACGCAACCGCGCCAGTTGCTGCTGCAGGTCTTTGTTCTGCTGGCGCACGTGGCGCAGGTCGATGTAATCCGACCACGCATGGCCTGCGCCGTAGCCGATGGCGTGCGTCATCCGCTCCACCGGCGTCACCGCGGTCATGGCCCACATGCGGATCAGGCGCACGCTGGGGCCGTCCGGCTGCGCGGCATCCAGCGGCCTGCGCACCTGCACCGCCAGCGCAATCGCCTGCGCCAGCAATACCGCAATCAGAAACAGCGCGTTCTTGTACTGCGTAAGAAAATCCATGGCCTACGTACATTATCCGCGAGATGACGCGCTGTGGGCTGCAATTTCGGGTAGTGTCCTAATTGTGCGTTGACGCCTCAAAAGGCCCCGTGAGAGACTCGTCCTATGAGTATAGCGGTATTGATATCCGTCCACGATGGGCTTGTGTTGGCAGCCGATAGTGCGTCAACGCTAATGTTCGGTGCTCAGATACCGGGGACACCCACAACGATGCCTGTTGGTGTAGGAAATGTTTACGATAATGCAAATAAAATTTTCAATCTCATAAAAGGCAAGCCGGTTGGATGTATCACGTTCGGAACGGGGAGCATTGGAAGCGCGTCGGTCGAAACGTTAATGAAGGATTTCCGTCAAGGCTTGGCGGAGAGCGAGAAAAAGAAAAAGTTTGATAGTGGCAACTATACGATGCAGGAAGTCTCTGAACTGCTTGGAAAATTCCTGGGTACAGAATGTGAAAATCAACTGAAAGATTCTGGTGCAAAGAAAAGGACGACTATCGGCTTTTTTGTGGGCGGATATTCAAAGGGGCAAGGACTGGGAAGATTGGGGGAATCATGGGCTGTTGAGGTCAAAGAGGGTGTCGTCCAGGAACCCAAAAAACTCAAAGAGGATGCGCAACCTGGGATTGTTTGGGGCGGCCAAGGTGAAGTTATTAATCGCATTATTACTGGATATAGTCCCATGCTTTTTCAGGCGCTCTCCAACGCGGGGCAGTCACAACAGACTCCGCAGAGTATCGCGCAGGCTCTAACCCCGCTTCTCAATGCGCAACTGAATGTTCCCCTCGCGTTTGCGCCCATGCCAATTCAGGATGCAATAGAACTCGGTCGATTCCTAGTTCATTCGGCCATTATGTTTTCTCGGTTTTCCCCTGGGGCACAGGTTGTCGGAGGCCCTATCGAAATTGCCGCTATCACCAAGCACGAAGGCTTCAAATGGATAAGCCGAAAGCACTACTACGATTCCAATCTGAACAAGGAGCCAATACATGTTATTTGTGATCGACGAAGCGAAGATACAGGAATCACTGAAAAGCATTGAACGCCCTGATTTCGTGGCTCAGGCGTTCAATCTTGTGCCCCAGATTGATTACCAGATCCCCGTCGCACCGTATTCAGTATCAGGAACCACGACCATGATGGCCGATGTCGGCGAAATCGAACCAGCCTTCGGGGTGCATATCAAGGAAGCAGCGGGAGCAATTCGAAGAGTCTTCGGATCGTAGCCGATGAACCGCCCCACAGAGCAAGAATTGGCGCTGTTCACCCGCATATTTATGTCTGTTCTTGTCATGGCTGTCGCCCTGTTCATCATTTTGAGCAATTTATATCCTGATTCACATTTGAAATGGGCCTTCGGAGTTATTGGAATTATTTTGGGGTATTGGTTCAAATAACATTCTTTCTAGGGCCTACAACCAATTCGTAAAGCGACCACACATGACCTGTTATTCCTGCCTCCATCGCGGGCGTGACGTGCAATGTCTTGTGGACGCGGCAGAAATTGTAGAACGCAAACCACACCGAATACGCCGCTTGTAGGTTCTCCCACTTTTTGCTAAAGGCATTTGTAAGCCGGGTCATACGGCGCATTCCCATGCGGATGCTGAGGTTTTGCCGTTCGATGTGAGATGTGCAGATGCGCTTTCTATCAGGTCTTCCGAAGACTGGGCATGGGACAGGCGGGTGGCACACCGTTTGATTAGCCACAATGGTCGGGTGCCCCATCCTTCCGCAGCTTTATCGCGGAAGGGTGGGAGATCGCGGATCTCACGGCGGGTGATCCAGGTTTGAAATGAGTCACGAAATCGGGTGCCCCAGCCGTCGGCTTCACTCAGCACAGGCTCTTCGCTTCTGTGCCATGGGTCTTCGACGATTAGCGCCCGGCCCCCGCGCTACTGCCCGGCTCGTGGCGCGCGCGCGGCCTTCGCCGGCAATGGCCCTGGGACTCCCGTCGTGCGCAGGTACGCCGCCGCCGCGGTCAGCCGCACCGGATATTTCTTGTCCGCAAACAGCGGGTAGATCGCCATCGACGTAGCTTTGTCGTGGTAGTCGGCCAGCGCCTTGGCCGCCGCTGCGCGTACCGCTGGGTCCTTGTCCGCCAGCGCAGCCAGAAGTTCCTTGTGGATCGGGTCTGTCTTCTCCTGCGAAACCTGCTCGATCGCCGCGACGCGCGTCAGATCGCCTCCGCTCTGGTGGATAAACTGGAAGGCTGTGATCCCGTAGCCAAACGGCCCCA
Organism: uncultured Acidobacteriaceae bacterium; assembly: GCA_963834805.1. Lineage (GTDB taxonomy): Bacteria > Acidobacteriota > Terriglobia > Terriglobales > Acidobacteriaceae > Edaphobacter. The sequence goes on along the minus strand of CAWIDB010000006.1, from coordinate 1,522,658 downwards.
GAAACATCGACGCACCCTGCATAACGCCCATCTTTGCCAACATCTCCGGATTGTGCAGGTCGTTGTCGATCTTGTGCTCCGTCCCATGCATCATGGTCGGCCCCGCGCTGCGCTCTCCATCCACCACCGCCATCAGGATGTCTTCGCCGGACTTGTCGTTCATCTTCCACAGCGTCATCGCCGCGGTAAATGCCACCTGCGGCTCCTTGTCGTCCAGCAGGTTGCGCAGGTTGGTGGTCAGGTTCGGGTCCCCGGTCTGCCCCGCCGCCAGCGCCGCCGCGGTGCGTATGTCCACGTCCGGATCGGTCATCGCATCGACGATCATCTTCGCCGAGCGCGGGCAGCGCAGCAAACTAAGAGCCGCCAGCGCCTGAATCCGCGTCTGCGTTTGCATACGTTTTACGTCGCCCGCCGCATCGGTCAGTATCTTCCACGCCTGATCGGTACGCTGCTTCGGGGTTGCCGTGGGCAGGAGGGTCACCGGCGGCGCCTCCTCTTCGTTGCCCGCTGCCACGCTGTCAGTCTTCGTCGCAGCACTCTGCGCCCTCCCCGCCGCATGGTCCATGCAAACGACGGCAAGCAGAAGCATTCCGCTCAGCATCCAGTTGAAGAGCTCCGTTCGCCTACGGTTCGTAGTATCTTTCATCGCTGTCTCCGGGTCCGGTCCTATCCAACACGATCTCATGGTGATGTGATGCTGGATCGTAAGGGGATCGCCTGCGAAATTGCAAGAATGTTACTTTGACGGGCCGGCAGACGCATCGTCGGGACTGACAAACGGCCACAGGTGCTAGACTCATTCCGGCCGCTTTCATGCAGAGCCTCGGTCGCCAATATGCTCTTCAAAGCACGCAGCGCCGCCGTCTACGGGATCGACGCCCACATCATCGACGTGGAGGTCGACTTCTCCGGCGTCATCCTCTCCAAGGAAGAGTTCAGCACCGTAGGTCTGCCCGACGCCGCCGTGCGCGAGAGCCGTGACCGCGTCCGCTCTGCCATCAAGAACTCCGGATTCGACATTCCCCCCACCCGCATCACCATCAACCTTGCGCCCGCCGACATCAAGAAGGAGGGCTCCGGCTTCGACCTGCCCATCGCCATTGGCATTCTGGGGGCCTACGGCGGGCTGCACATCAAGGACATCTCCAACTTCCTGCTGGTCGGCGAACTCGGCCTCGACGGCACGCTGCGCGCGGTGCAGGGAATGCTTCCCATCGCCATTGCCGCCCGCGCCAAGGGAATCAAGAACCTCGTCATTCCCGCCTCCAACGCGCGCGAGGCAGCCGTCGTCGAGGGCGTCAACGTCTACCCAGTGCAAACCCTCAGCGATGTGCGCGATCTGCTCAACTCCGCCGCGCTCGGGGGCATCAAGGCCCAGCCGCTGCGCATTGAGGCCGCCAGCCTGCTCGACGAGCTGCAGCACTTCCCCTACGACTTCAAGGACGTGCGCGGCCAGCAGGTGGCCAAGCGCGCGCTGGAGGTCGCCGCCGCCGGCGGACACAACATCCTGATGATCGGGCCGCCCGGCTCCGGCAAGACCATGCTGGCCAAGCGCCTGCCGTCCATCCTCGCTCCCCTGCGCTTCGAGGAGGCGCTGGAGACCACCAAGATCCACTCCGTCGCCGGCGTGCTCGACGCCGACCGCGGCCTGGTGGCGCACCGGCCCTTCCGCGCGCCGCACCACACCACCTCCGACGCTGGCATGATTGGCGGCGGCTCGTTCCCGCGCCCCGGCGAGGTCTCGCTCGCCCACAACGGCCTGCTCTTTCTGGACGAGCTGCCGGAGTTCCCCCGCAACGTCCTCGAAGTCCTGCGCCAGCCGCTGGAAGACGGCACCGTGACCATCGCCCGCGCCGCCATGAGCCTCACCTTCCCCGCCCGCTTCATGCTGGCCGCAGCCATGAATCCGTGCCCCTGCGGCTACTTCAACGACAAGTCGCGCGAGTGCATGTGTACGCCGCCCATGATCCAGCGCTACGTCAGCAAGGTCTCCGGCCCGCTGCTGGACCGCATCGACATCCACATCGAGGTTCCCGCCGTGCAGTACAAGGAGCTGCGTGGCGGCGCTTCTGCCGAAGGCTCGGCCGAGATTCGCGCCCGCGTTCTGGCTGCCCGCGAACGCCAGCATGTCCGCTTCGCCGTCCCGCTGAATGCCCAGCCTGAACGCGGCAAAGCCTCGGCCAAGTCCGCCGCCAAGCCAATCTTCTCCAACTCGCAGATGAACACCCAGCAGATCCGCACCTTCTGCGACCTCTCCGCCGACGCCGAGCGCCTGCTGGAGCGCGCCATGCAGCAGCAGGGCCTCACCGCGCGCGCCCACGACCGCATCCTCAAGGTCGCCCGAACCATCGCCGACCTCGGCGCCGAGCCAGACATCGCCGTCAAGCACATCGCCGAGGCCATCCAGTACCGCACCCTGGATCGGAGTTATTGGGCATAGTTCGCAGTAACCGGTCCTGAATGCATGATTTATCTCTCATATATACAGTTACTTCCCATTAATGGAATATTAATTATCGCAACTTCCTAAAATAAGTATTGACTAGGATAGCTCGACCATTTATCGTTCTTATGTAGCAAGCTGCTCTACACGAGCCAGTCCTCGGAAGAGCTTTGGGGGGTAGCATTATTGTCTCACCCCTGCTCTTGTTTGTTCGACGGAGCGTAATCTGCTCCGAATTGAATGAAATACCCATAGTCCTCCAATGAGCGCGGACTTCCGTGCCATACTTAAGCACTGCCTTTTAGTACGCGCCTACGGAATAGAGCCTTCTCAAAGATCGGTGCCATCGTCCTGCGTTCAATGTTTAGTGTCTGGCAATGGTAGTTGCCAAATCGCTGTTACAGCAAGTTTATTCGATTCATCAACTTAGAGGGTTTAGACAAAATGGGCCGCACCTTCGGTCCGACCAACGTCGATGGCAGGCTAGATCGTACCAAGCCCTTCGCTACGACGATACGAAAGGAAGTATTATGCGCTCAGATCTTATTTTTGGGGCACTCACGCACGTCACCAACCGCTATGAGCTCTGCCAGCTTGCCTCCAAGGCAACCCGTAAGCTGCACAAGCCCAACACACGGCTACAGGATACAACCAACGAAGTGCTCGACCGCTTCAAGGACACCATCCCCATGGACGCAGCCTCTGAAACGAATGTTGACAGCCTTGAGGAACGCCGCGCGGCCTGACCCGCGCGGCCCGGCCGCTCCTCCGCCTGCAATGGAAAGTCACACTACAGCATATCCCCCTCCAGTGAGCGTATAATTCATAGAGTTCCGCTAGCTCCCCCGGCGCTCCGGACGGTCCCTCTTCGTTTAATAGATTCCATCCATCGTTTTTCCCCGGCAACTTCCCTCCTCAGCAGCAAATCCCCCCGAAAAATCTAGGTAAATATGACAATTTCAGAACTTAAAGAGCACAATATCGCCGAGCTTACCAAGCTGGCCCGCGGCCTCGACATCGCCGGAACCAGCGGCCTGCGCAAGCAGGACCTCATCTTCAAGATACTGCAGGCCCAGTCCGAAAAAGAGGGCCACATCTTCGCCGAAGGGGTCCTCGAGATCCTGCCCGACGGCTACGGCTTCCTGCGCTCCCCGGACTACAACTACCTGCCCGGGCCGGACGACATCTACGTCTCGCCCTCGCAAATACGCAAGTTCGACCTCAAGACCGGCGACACCATCAGCGGCAACGTCCGCCCGCCGCACGAGGGAGAGAAGTACTTCGCCCTGGTCAAGATCGAAGCCATCAACTTCGAGTCGCCCGAGGAGACCAAGAACAAGATTCTCTTCGACAATCTGACGCCGCTCTACCCCGAGGAGCGGATCAAGATGGAGACCGACCGCGAGCACATGTCGGGCCGCGTCATGGATCTGCTCACCCCGGTCGGCAAGGGCCAGCGCGGACTGATCGTCGCTCCGCCGCGCACTGGCAAGACCATGCTCCTCCAATCGATTGCCAACTCCGTCACCACCAACCATCCAGAGATCGTCCTCATCGTCCTGCTCATCGACGAGCGCCCCGAGGAGGTCACCGACATGCAGCGCAGCGTCAAGGGCGAGGTCATCAGCTCCACCTTCGACGAGCCTGCGGCGCGCCACGTCCAGGTCGCCGAGATGGTCATCGAGAAGGCCAAACGGCTGGTCGAGCACAAGCGCGACGTGGTCATCCTGCTAGACTCCATCACCCGTCTCGCTCGCGCCTACAACACGATCGTCCCGCCCTCCGGCAAGGTTCTCTCCGGCGGCGTAGACTCCAACGCGTTGCAGCGCCCCAAGCGATTCTTCGGCGCGGCGCGCAACATCGAGGAGGGAGGCAGTTTAACCATTATCGCTACCGCGCTGGTTGACACCGGATCGCGCATGGACGAGGTCATCTTCGAGGAGTTCAAGGGAACCGGCAACATGGAGGTCATCCTCGACCGCAAGTTGGTCGACAAGCGCGTCTTCCCGGCCATCGACATTCAGCGCTCCGGTACGCGTAAGGAAGAGCTGCTGATCCCCAAGGCCGAACTGGAGCGCACCTGGATCCTGCGCCGCGTCATCAACCCGCTCTCGCCGGTCGAGGCCATGGAGCTGCTCACCGACAAGCTGGCCAAGACACGCAACAACCAGGAATTCCTGCACAACATGTCCTCAATTTAGGCTAAGCCCCAAACTGGGTGCCCCATCCTCGCACGCTCTTATCGCGCAGGGTGGAGTATTCGCGCGAATGCGCGAACCGCGTTTCCCACCTGCCAAAATAATCTCCACGATGTAAAGTGGATAACGCGCGCAAGGGGGCGAATCTACGCACCCCGTACGCGCGACTGAAAGCTTTATGGGAGACCGGGCATGGGCAAGTGGACGCGACGCGATTTGGTGAAGACGGGGCTGGCTGCATCGGCTGGAATCATGACGGGCAAGGAACTGCTGGCCGAGGCAGGCATAGCTGGTGCGGTGCCAGTCTTCGCGCAGATGGCCGCAACTCTGCCTGCGGCCAACCAGCCCAATACCCTGCGCGAGCGGCTTCTGCTGGACTACGGCTGGCGTTTCGCGCTGGGAAATGCCAACGATCCAGTCAAGGACTTCGGCTTCGGCAGGGAAGGTATGGGCACCTTCGCTAAGGCGGGGAATGTGGGCGGACCGGCCATGCCGCGCTTCGACGATTCGGCGTGGAGCAAGGTCGATCTGCCCCACGACTGGGCCATCGACCTGCCCTTCGTCGACGTCCCAGCACTGGTGGGGCATGGGGCAAAGCCGCTTGGCCGCGAGTATCCCGATACCAGCATCGGCTGGTACCGCCGCGAGTTCGTGCTGCCGGCCAGCGACGCAGGCCGTCGCATCTCGGTGGAGTTCGACGGCATCTTCCGCAACTCCACCGTCTTCTTCAACGGCTACTACATGGCCGAGAACATGAGCGGATACGCTCCATTGAGCCTCGACCTCACGGACTTTGCCAACTTCGGCAGCGCAGACGTGCCGGCTGGGGCGAGGCCGGGAACGCTGGCGCCCGGCGCAAATGTCCTGGTGGTGCGGGTGGACGCCACGCTGGACGAGGGATGGTTCTATGAGGGCGCTGGCATCTATCGCCATGTGTGGCTCACCAAGACCGCGCCGGTGCATATCGCGCGCTGGGGCAACTATGTGCGCACCGAGTTCACAAAAGACACTGAAATAGTTACAAGTTCCAGCCCGGCAACTGTATTTGTATCTACTGAAGTCACCAATGAGGGCGATGCCGCGATTTCAGGCCGGATTCATGCGGACCTGCTGGATGCGGCGGGCAAGACAGTGGCTACGGCAGTCTCCCAGCCCGCCTCGATTGCCTCCGGCGAGATGCACACCTTCGACCTGCAGGCCACCGTCGGCAATCCGGCGCTGTGGTCCTGCGAGTCGCCCAATCTATATCGCGCTATGACCACCCTGGAGGTGGACGGCAAGGCGGTCGATCGCGACGATGCGACCTTCGGCATTCGCACCCTCAAGTTCGACACGGACAAGGGATTCCTGCTCAATGGCAAGCAGGTGAAGATCAAGGGGACGTGTAACCATCAGGACCACGCGGGCGTGGGCGCGGCCATCCCGGATCGTCTTCAGGAGTATCGCCTGAAGCTGTTGCAGTGGTTTGGTTCGAACGCATGCCGCACCTCGCACAATCCGCCGACGCCGGAGTTTCTAGATGCCTGCGACCACCTGGGAATCATGGTGATGGACGAGACGCGCAGAATGTCGTCCGACCCGGAGGGCCTCAGCGAATTGGAGCGGCTGATCAAGCGCGACCGCAACCATCCCAGCGTCATCATCTGGTCGCTGGGCAACGAGGAACCGCAGCAGGGATCGGAGCGAGGCGCGCGCATCGTCAAGACCATGAGGACGCTGCAGCGCAAGCTCGATCCGTCGCGCGTATCCACCGCGGCCATGAACGGCGGATGGGGCGGCGTGGGCATCTCCAACGTGCTGGACGTGCAGGGATGCAACTACAGCGACAACCTGATCGACGACTATCACAAGCAGCACCCGCAGCATCCCATGATCGGCACCGAGACGGCTAGCACCGTGGCCACGCGCGGCATCTTCGCCAACGACACGGCGCGCGGATATGTCAGCGCGTACGACACGGAGAAGCCGCGCTGGGGCAATACCGCCGAGGAGTGGTGGTCGTTCTACGACGAGCGCGAGTTCCTGGCCGGCGGATTTGCATGGACCGGTCTCGACTATCGCGGAGAGCCCACACCCTACGGCTGGCCCTGCATCAGCTCGCACTTCGGCATCCTCGATACCTGCGGATTTGCCAAGGACACGGCCTACTACTACAAGGCGTGGTGGGGCGCTGAGCCTATGCTGCACATCCTTCCCCACTGGAACTGGGAGGGCCGCGAGGGCCAGGAGATCGAAGTATGGGCCTACTGCAACCAGGACAGCGTCGAACTGTTCCTCGACGGTGAAAGCCTCGGTTCGCAGCCGGTGAAGAAGAACGGGCACCTGGTGTGGAAGGTGAAGTACACGCCGGGAACACTCACAGCGCAAGCCAGCAAGAACGGCAAGGTCGTGCTGACCGACAAGCGCGCGACCGCTGGGCCTGCCACCAAGGTCCTTGCTACCGCGGACCGCACAAAAATAACGGCGGACGGGCAGGACCTGGCGGTGATTAACGTGGGAATCGTGGATGCGCAGGGCCGGCTCGTGCCCACCGCGAACAACAAGGTAACGTGGACCGTGGCTGGCCCAGGTAGCGTGATCGGCGTGGGCAACGGCGATCCCAGTTGCCACGAGCCCGACCGCGCCACCCAGCGCAGCGCATTCAACGGGCTCTGCATGGCCATCGTGCAGGGCAAGCGCGGCCAGGCCGGCGCGATTGTAGTTACCGTGTCGGCGGATGGACTGCAGCCGGCGACCGTCTCGGTGATCTCCGAGACTGGTTCGTTGCCTCCTGTTGCGCTGTAGTGTTGCATCGTTGTCGCGCTGCCGGTGCTCCTGTCTTGCATCCCGGACGGCGGCTTTCGTGTCTGTCGCCGCGCGTCGCTAAACCCATTCTGAGCGCGCAAGCATTATCCTTTAAACACCATGAAAGTTCTGCTGCGCGGTGTTGTGCTGCTTTGTCTGCTTGGGATGGGTGGTGTGCGGATGGCCCGCGCGATTGAGGTGAAGGTATCGGCGAAGGCGCTGGAGCGGACCCTGCGCACCCAGCTCTTCAATGGCCCCGACGGACGCTACTACATGAGCGGAGATGCGTCCAAGCCCTGTGCCGCGTACGCCGAGGACCCCCACGTCACCTTCAAGGAAGACCGCGTCGTGGTGCAGGTGCGCACCCATTCGAAGCTGGGAAAGGCGCTCGGCGGCAAGTGTCTCGGCGTCTCGCTGAACACGGACGCGGAGGTCTCGGTCGTGCCCGAGGCGGAGGGTGAGTCGGTGGGCTTCCGTAACGCCAGGATCGAGCAGGTCAGCGAGTCGAAGGAGCTGAACTTCCTGCTGGTGCCCTTCCTCAGCCACAAGCTGCCCTCGCAGATGAAGGTGAACGCAGCGGAGCTGATCCGCAAGCTGCTCAGTCAGTCGCTGGCATCCACCGGCTACACGCTCACGCTCGACTCCCTGAAGCTGCACTCCATGATGGTCGACCACGACGTGCTGACCATCGATGTGGACGCCGCCATGAGCCTCGGCTGACCGCGCCGCTCGCACAGTGTACGGGGCGGCGGATTTATACTGCGCGGCATGGGACAGGTGCGCGATCTGCTGTGTGTTAGACCCTGGGGACTCGCCCAGTCGCGCATGCTTGCACACGAGATCGGCGACTATAGGCCATCGCTGCGCGCGCTGGTCGGCGAGCTCTTTGGCCAGCAGGCCAGGCTGCGCATGCGTGCGGCCGATGTGGCGCGGCGCATCACGGATCGCAATCCGGCCCCGCTCCAACGCTACGCCGATGAGCTGGCAGGACTGCTGGAATCGTTGCCAATCGAGGAGTCGCAGACGCGCTGGCACCTGGCTCTTGTCGTCTCGCGCGTGGCGCACACCCAGGCGCAGCGGCTGAGGGCGGCGCGCATCATGTCGCTGCTGGCCGAGGACGAGAGCAACGCCGTTCGCTGTGCCGCGATGGAAGGGATCGCAACCCTGGCGCTCAACGAGCCTTCGCTGCGCGATGAGGCAGAGGCGCTGGTGGGGCAGTTTCTGTGGAGCGGGACTCCCGCCATGAAGGCCCGCGCACGGCACATGCAAAAGCGGCTGGTGAAAAGGTACGCCGATCTCGCCACATGAATGAGGCACCCGGCGTAAACTGACTCTAGCGGTGAGGACTACTGGGGTTTGGAGTTTGGACGTCCAACCCCAGTAGCCTCGGGGTTCGCCAGTCTTGCTGGCGATCACGGTCCTTTTTGGAGGAGGACCGGTATCTGTTAAACTGGCGTTGCCATCGCCTGAATCACGCTTGCGATCTTCTTTGCCTCTGTTGGCGTGAGATCATATGGCAAACCCTGAATATAGATTGTTAAATCTGCCCGGATCGGTATGGGAAGGATGCTGCTCGCCATTGGTCCGGCAATCACTGGTACGGATGGCCGCGACACATCGGCTACCGTATCATCTGATACGTCTCCCGCCGCGCTGGAAGATGTCTTGACAGGATTCGGCTTTCGCTCACGGCTCTGTAAACTGGGCTTAAAGGCGAGAGGATTCTCTACATAACTAGCAAAGTCATCTAAGGCTGACCTCACCCTGCTCTTATATGTGCGGAGACTGGCGGGGTTGTATTCCTTTCCTTGCAAATTCGCGAAGCGATTCATTACATCGTCAAGATTGATCGAAGTGACATCCTGAGCCTCTGGACCATCGAGAATCCCCAGTATCGTATTTACAGCTGCTTTTCTAGCTCGCGCAGTCGCAGGGGCCATCAGGCCTTTCTGTGCCAGATATTCGAGAAACTCAACCGCCGCCTCACGAGATCTTTTCCCGTCCATAACCATTCCTCCAATGTCTTTCTATACGCAATATATCAATCTTGTGTCTGAATTGCAAGAAAAATGTCTAAAATAACAATCTAATCTGTGTCCATCGGAAGATCATGGCACTAGCAGGTACTGCCTTTGGCGTCCGCAAGAGTAATCCGCGTGATCACAAATGCAGAAAGGCCGCCATTGCTGGCGGCCTTTGTATTGCTGCTGTCGTTTAAGGTATTGTGCTTTTCTCCGAACGCGCGAAGCCTATTCTGCGCCGACGGTCTCTTCTTCCTGCACCTGCGCGGCGGGCTTGATCTCGTTCAGCGAGATGAATCCCGGCTGCTCCTGTTCGCCCAGAATCTCCTTGCGGTAGAGCTTGGCCATGCGCGCGTTTTCGGCATCCTGCTTCATCTTGGCGTCGCGTGCGCGGATCTTCTCCTCGCGCGCGTTCTTGGCGATGCCGCTCTTCTCGAAGGTATCGTTGGCCGCCGCGTTCACATGCTCCTCGTTCAGCACCAGGTCGTACTTGTCCTGCATCTCCAGGCCAACCTTCTTGCCGCCGGCAAAGATCTCGTGCCGTCCATGCTCCTCGTACCACTTGGTCAGGGTCGAAGTCATGTGCATCTTCTCGATGATGTTGCGCCAGCCCACGCCGGTGTTGTACGCGCAGAAGCTGATCTCGCCCTCCTGCGTGGCGTACGGGATGATGCACTGCTCGGTGCGGCGGAAGTCGTAGTTGAACAGGTCCTGGAACCACATGCCCGCGATGAACAGGAAGTTCCAGCGATCGCCGCGCCGCTTCTTGATGTCTTCCATCGTGCGGTCGGCGGTCACCTTGCCGTAGTTGCGTCCGCTGGCACCGAAGCTCTTGTCGAACTTGGTCAGCAGGTCGCGGATTTTGAAGTGGGTGGGAGCGTTCTCCGGCGTGTAGTTGCGCACCAGCGCCAGCGCCGCGCCCAGCATGGTGAGGAATTTGCCGCGGCCCGCGTCGTTGACCCGCGCAATGTCCTTGGCCAGTTGCTCGGCCTTGATGAACGCCGTCACCGGCGCGGCTTCCTTGGTCTCCTTGTCGATCATCAGGGCCATGGAGATGCCGCAATTGGGATGGCATCCGCAACTGAGCTGCCCCCATTCGCGGCTGGGGCCATGCACCAGGTCGGCCCAGTCGGAGAAGGTGGACATGAACGAGATGGGGAACCAGTCGCGCGTGGGTTCGCCCAGGCCGGTCTGGTTCTTCACATCGTGCGCCATGTGCGACAGGGTGTAGCGCTGCGCCTCGCGGCGCTCGTCGCTGATGGCCTCGTCGCGGCCGGTGAAGCTGACCGGCTGGAAGCTGAGGAAGTTGATCTTCTTGGGATTGTCCAGCGCGAACTGGATGATGCGCCCCACCTGCTCGTTGTTGATGCCGTTCACGATGGTGGTCACCGGAACGATGTCCACGCCCGCCTCGTACAGGTTGTGGATAGCCTGCAGTTTCACGTCGAATGCGTTGCCCACCTTGCGGTGCGAGTTGGCCGCGTTGCCGATGCCGTCGAACTGCAGGTACACGTAGCGCAGGCCGGCCTCGGCCGCGGCCTTGGCGAACTCCTTCGACTTGGCGAACTCGATGCCGTTGGTGGCAGCCTGCACGCTGGTGTAGCCCACCTTGCGCGCGTACGCCACGGCGTCCAGAAAGTAGGGAGAAAGCGTCGGCTCGCCGCCGGAGAACTGTACGCTCATCTGCCGCTTGGGCTTGATGGTGACCGCGTTGTCCAGCATGGTTTTGATCTCGTCCCACGTCAGCTCATGCACAAAACCCACCTGGTTGGCGTCCATGAAGCATGGGTCGCACATCATATTGCAGCGGTTGGTCAGGTCGATGGTCAGCACCGCGCCGCGTCCATGGGTCACCGTGGATGTGCCGTGGTTGTGCAGCTTGGCGTCGTTGTGCGCGCGGATGTCGCGGCCGGGGAAGGTCTCTTCCAGATGTTGCATGAACGCCGGGTCGATCGACATCACGTCCTCGAAGTGGCCGTGGATCGGGCAGTCCTTCACCATCAGGACCTTGCCGTCGCGCTCAATGATCTGCGCCTTCAGCTCGCCAACCTTCTCGTTCAGCAGAATCTCATGGGGCAGCTTGCCATCCACGATCTGCTTGCGTATCTCCGGCACGCACTTCGGACATAGCGAGTCCGTGGTGCGTGGCCAGCCCAGCGGCGGCTTCTCCTTCTCATAGCTCTTTTGCAGCGGCTTGTCGCTCCACTTGGGCGTAAAGCTGGGCTTGTCGCCCATCATCGCGTTCAGCTTGCTGTAGACAACCCATCCGCCCTTGGCGACCTGGACCATCACGTTTTCCAATATCTTAATTTTTGCGGGCTTTGCCATGTGAAGATTTCTCCTGAAGCGAATTGCTGGTTGGGACGGAACTCTCTCGTCTTCGCATCTGCGGTACATCGTGGGTCTGGTTGCAATGGTGTCCTCGATCAATCCATCCATCCAGTGCTGCTGTGGAATCCATTGCCAGTACGGGGCGGGTCTTTGAAGACCCCATGCCCTTGTCAAATAGGACGCATCCCAAGATCAAGATTATTCAGCCGGGAGCAACATTCGAAGGATCAAATAGCGAACGGCAGGAACCTGCATTGAATGGGGATAGGATGCGGCGAATGGAGCGCCCGAAACGATGAAAGATCGCTCGCAAGGCCGCCTTTCCGGCGCGGACTGGATTACCAATCAGGCACCGTGCGTCCGATAACGCGATTCCGTCATTGACCCGCGCTTTTCCGCCTCACCATACTGAACTGTGGGGAGGTGTCGCCATGGCGAATGACGGTCCCAGGCGTTGGGAGCACCAGATGCGTGACGCCGCTATGCGCGTCGAAGAGGACCTGCGCCGCGTGGTCGCCTACATCAACGATCAGGTCGTCCCCGATATCCGGCGCAACGGGTCTGAGGCGCTGCGTGCCGCCGCCCAGGAGCTGCAGAAGCTGGCCCAGCGCATGGACGATCGCCGCGCCGCCGCGCAGCAAGCATCTCCTCCGGCGCCGCCTTCTCCCGGTCCGGATAAGGACAAGCCGCAGCCTTGAACCGCCCTCCGCATCGCCGCCGCTGCACAGCCGCCGTGCTTCGCCGGGCACATGGCCAAATGTGCTGCCGGGCGCCTGGCCGGACGCATACCTGGGTGCTGCTTCCTCTGCTTTTGCTTGGGCTTGCAGGCTGCCGCCACAAGAACAAGACGCCCGCCTATCAACCGCCGCCGCCGCCGGCCGCAACCACTCGTAGTACGGGCGCCGCGCGTCCAGCGCAATCGGGTGCGGGAAACCAGGGCACTGCCAGCCGGGGAGCACCCAGCGCCTCCGCATCGGCCAAAGCCGCTCCACAACCCACCCCGTACGGTAAGCCGGTCTCCACCCAGATCGGTCTGGCAAGCTGGTACGTGCCTACCTACGCCAATGCCAAGGCCGCCGACGGCAGCATCTACGATCCCAACGCCATGACCGCCGCGCATCGCGAGCTGCCCATGGGCTCCATCGTCCGCGTCACCAACCTCGCCAACGACCAGTCGGTCTTTGTTCGCATTACCGACCACGGGCCGTTCGTCGGCTACGACCGCATCATCGATCTCTCGCTGGCCGCAGCCAAGGCCATCGGCGTCTATCGCGCGGGCGTGGCCAAGGTCAGGGTCGAGGCCTACGCGCCGCCCGTGCATCCGGGCGTCGATCCAGCCGGAAAATGGTGCGTGCAGATCGGCGCATTCCCCGACGAGGCGGACGCCATCAAGCTCAAGAACAGCCTCATGCGCCGTTACTCGACCGCCAAGGTCATCCAGTTCGCCGGTTCCACTGGCCACTGGGTGCGCATCGATCCGCTCAAGGACGACAGGGCCACCGCCAGCCAGATCGCCAACAGCATCCACGTCCCCGGCGCGCTGCCCTACATCGTCCGCCTCAACTAGCTCACTTGCCGCCCGTTTGCTCGATCTATACTGGCTGGTAAGATGGCGGGTGCCCCATGAAGAAGCTAATCAATAGCGCCGCTCCCCGTCGTCGTATAAGCCATCTGCTTACTTATACATCCATCAGTGCGATTGTCATAATAGGTGTTGTCGTCGCAGCTATTCATGGTATACCTGAACGGCGGTTCATGAATTGGTTTGGATTGGTACTCTTTACGGTATACATATTCGGCTGGTTTATATTGAAGAGCGAACATGTCTGGAAAAGAAAGATATTCTGGATAGTGTGTGGGGTTAGTTTTGCGATTCACTTGCTTATATGTGCTTGGTTCTTCCGTACGGAAGATGAAATATCGGGAGAGAGATGGTTTTTCCTGGCGCTCGTTGAGTTAATCGTCTTGATCAACTTCCGAAGACTTATATTCGGTGATAGGCCTACATGCTCCAAGTAAGGATGTACTGTGCCTCGGGCGGATGCCCCACCGTTTGAACCACCACAGAACGTCGGGTGCCCCATCCTTCCGCAGTCTCATCGCACATGGATGCGATGCGGTCATTTGCTGCCCGTTTGCGCGGTAGCCGCATCCAGCGCGGGCGGCGGATAGTAGGGCAGCTTTTGCTGCTCCTCGGTGGCGCGTTTCACCCCGATGTCGTCGAACAGAAGGCTTGGCACAATGGTGGTAACGGGCACCGCGCCCAGCGTGTTGGAGACGTACTCGTCGTCGCCTGCCGCCACAATGTCCGAACGCAGGCTGCGATTGTCCAGCTCGTCGAAGACAGCGCCCCGCACCAGTTGCCGGCTGCCGTCGGGATGCACCAGGTAGAGCACGCGCGGCGCAAGCTCTCCGCCCAGCGTCTCCACCGCATACACATCGCGGCCCTGGTCCTTGGCCATGGCAAGCAGGCGCGCGTTCATCGCCGCGGCGCTCAAAGGCGCATTCGACTTGAACAGCATCACGCCCTCGCTGGAGCGCGGGGCCTGGCCCACGGGAGCGCGGCCGTGCCCGTTCGACACCGGAAAGTCGCGCACCGGAGTGCGTCCAATCAGATAGTTCTCCAGCTTGCCGTTCACCGCAACGTCCACCGCCTGCGCCGGCACGCCTTCATCGTCCACCGCGTAGGCGCCCAGCAGAGCGTGTCCCGCATAGCTGGTCATCAGCGGATCGTCCGTGGCATTGAGAAAATCGGGCAGCACCCGCGCATGGAAGCTGGAGGTATAAACGCCCTGGGTGCGCGCCGTGGTCCCCATCTCTGGCCGGTCCGCCTCCACATTGGGAACGAACAGCCGGTCCATCACGTCCGCCGCCGCGTCGCCGCTGAACAGCACCGGCCCGTGGTAGTCCTCCCCGGAGACGACCGGGGCATTGCGCAGCGCCTCCAGGCTCTTCAGGTCGTCGATCACGCGTTTGTGAAACTCAGGCCACGTCTCCAGGTCCTTGGCATTGGCCGCCGTGCTGCCGTTGCTGCGCTCCAGTTGCATCCCATCCGGGGCCTGTCCGCCCACGCTGATGTTGGCGCTGTAGCCTGCGTATCCCTGGCGCACAACCGTCCCTTCGCTATTCACCAGATAGCGGTTCACCGCCAGGGCGCGCAAGGTTGCCGAGGAATACTGCACGTTCGCGGCATTGCCGCGGACCTCGGGATCGCTGGCGTAGAGGCCGCTGGCCTCCACGATGTGCCGCTTCCACTGCTCGCGATCGATCTCCAGAGGAACCAGCGGGCCAATCTGCGTGACCGCCTTGGCCGCGGCAAAATCCTGCGCCGTGGGCGCTGTCTCGAACTGTTTCAATGTGGCCTGCTTGGCGGTATACGCGCGCAGTGCGTTCTTGTATGCCTCGTCGGTCGCCGTCCACAGACAGTAGCGGATCGCCTCCGCATTGTTGTCCGTCGGCCCCAGCGCCGCCGCGCCGTCGGCCCGGCTGCCGCTGGAATCCGTTGCGTAGCTGCCGATGCGCACCGTGACCCGCACTATCCGCTGGTGGCCGGTCTCCTCGCGTACCAGCGCGCCAAAGTTGGCCACCAACTCGTAGGTGGCGACGTCGTCCAGCCGATACTGGATGAAGTACGGCCGCTGCATTCCGGGAAGCACCAACTGGGCCTGCTCGCGGTCCAGTTCTGCCTCCATGGCTTGCAGCACCGGATCGCTCGTCGCCAAGGTCTGCGCAGTCGCTCTATATGTAACTAAAAATGTACTAAATAGAATGCCGGCCGCCAATATGCAGGCAAATCGCCGTACAATTTGAAACTTAAATAAGAGCTTTTTCATCAATTTGCTCCTTTCTCTGGTCTCAATTCGCCCGCCGCAAAGTTCGGCGGCGGCAGAATGGGCGGGCGAGCGGTCCCCTGCGCCTGGCGCTGCGTCTCTATCTGGCTCACCAGCATCGCCGGCGCAACCGCGCTCACCGGAATGCTGCCCGACTCCGCGCCGCATATGCCGTTGAAGACCTCCTGTTTGTCGCCGGTCGCCAGGATGCTGTTCAACGCTGCCTGCGGCGTTCCCACAATGCTCACCCCGCGCACCAGCTCGTCGGGACGCCCATCCACATACACCCGGTACACTACCAGAGGGATCACCTGGAAGGCCTGCGGCGAGCTGCGCGTGGTCACCGCGAAGCCGGAGGAGATGTCTTCGAAGTAGAGACCGTAGGGCTTGCCCTGCTTCTTCGCCTCGGCGATCAGCATCTGTCGCAGCTCGCTCTCCGGCACCGACTTCGACGAACTCACAATCAGATTTCCCTGGCGTCCCGTCGGCATGTGGCCGGCTTCGGCGCGCCCGTGGCCGTTGCTGTGGGAGACGCTGGCAATGGGCTCGCGCGACATGAGAAAAGTCTGCAGAACGCCATCGCGCACCAGCTCGACCCGCCGCGCCGCCTGGCCCTCATCGTCAAAGTCGTAGTGGCCGCTCAGCGTGGTGCCCTGAAAGGTGGTCAGTGTAGGGTCGTCGAACACGCTCAGGAACGTTGGCAGAATCTGCTTGCCAAGCATCTTGGTGAAAGTCTCGCCCTCCTCGTCGCCGCGCTGCCGCTGGCCCTCCAGCCGGTGCCCCAGCACCTCGTGGAAGAAAACAGCGGAGGCGCGCCCGCTCAGGATCGCCGGCCCGCTGAATGGTGCCGTTACCGGCGCCACGCGCAGCGCCTCCAGGCTCTTCGCCATCTCGACCGCCTTGTCCGCGATGGTTTTCTGGTCGGGCAGACGGTCTGCGGACTGGGCCTCGAAGGTCTCCGCGCGGAACAGGTCCATGCCGTCGGCGGCACGCGTCCGCGCCATAATCACCAGCCGCGCCGTCTGGCTGGGAGTGTCCACGCGCGCGCCCTCCGACGAGACGAAGTAGTCCGTCTCATTCGACGCCTCAAACTCCACTTGATCGGCAAAGATGTCGGGATACTGGGTGAACAGTTTGGATATCTCGCGCAGGCGCTGCTCCCATGCCCCGCGGTCGACCACCAGTGCGGGCGCGGGCGGCAGCAGATCCGTCTGCGGCTGCTCCATGCTGAAGTCCGCCGAAGAGTCCTCCTCCTTGGCGCGCACCTGCTGCTCCGTCTTCACCTTCAGGTAGCCGTCCAAGGCGCGCGCATATCCGCGGTTGGTCGCATACCACAACGAGCGCGCAATCGCGTCGCGATCGTCGGTCAGTGGCAGCGGCAACGTGGTCAGAGCGCTGTTGCGGTGGTCGCCGTGCGTATTGTCTTCCGCCGGACTGCCTATTCGCACCTGCACATCCACCGATCGCACTCGGCCCTGATTGGAACTGCCGATCGCCCCATACTCCGCCGTGATGTTCACCGACGTTGCATCGTCCACCGCGTAGCTCAGAAAATAGGGCTTGGGCTGTTGTGCGGCGGCTGCCCCATCGGCCCCCAGCGACGACATCGCCCGCTTCAACTCCGCATCCAGCGCGTTCACCAGAACCGTATCGCCCACAGCCGGTTTCGCCGCCGCGACGGAGTTTGGCGCAGCAGCATCGGTCGCCGCCAGCGCATTGTCTTGCGCTCCGGGCGCGCCCGCCGCCAGCAGCGCTGCCGCGCAGGCAACGGTCAAGATCGCAAATCGGGTGGTCCCTCGTGTGCTCTTTCTGCTCTCTGTCATTGACACCGTCTCTTGCCGGAATAGATGCCGCCTCCCGGCTATCGGAATGCTACACGGATGCTCTGTCCGTTGTCTTTTCATCCCAGGTTAGTCCCTGAATTGGTTGGACGCATCGTTTTGCGTTTGGCCTCATTCATGCGGCACACTGGAGTACACGCCTCTGGGGTTCCGACCAATGCGCCTTCATAGTACCCTGCTCCTGCTGGCCACGCTGGCCGCCGTCTTCTCCATTACGATCAGCTGTTTCGCCCGCGAAACCCCCACCGAGGCGCAGGCCGAGCGCATCGCCTCGCACGACTCCGCCGCCTATACGCTGCCTCCGGAAATGCTTCAGAGAGCGGTCGCCCTCAGCCGGACGGACAGAATACTTACCGTCGCGGGCACCGTCTGGATGCCCGTCCAACTGCTTCTGGTCCTCGTCCTCGGTGTGGCTGCTTGGATGCGAGGCGTTGCGGTCAGCCTCTCCAGGAACCGCTGGGTACAGGGCTTCAGCTTCGTTTTCCTGTTGCTCCTCATCACCAATCTGCTCGATCTTCCGCTCAGCATCTATGGGCATCGTGTCGCGCTCAGCTACGGCCTCTCGGTCCAAGGCTGGGACAGTTGGATGGCCGACAACGCCAAAATGTTCGCGCTGGTATGGTTCTTCGGCGGTCTGTTCACCATGCTGATCTTCTGGGTGATGCGCAAATCGCCAACGCACTGGTGGTTCTGGTCCTGGATTCCAGCCGTGCTGTGTCTCATCGCCGAGGTCTTCGTCACGCCCTATGTCATCGATCCGCTCTTCAACAAGTTTGAGCCGCTCGCCCAATCCAACCCAGCTCTGGTCCAGCGTTTGGAGCAGGTGGCCGCGCGCGGAGGAATCTCCATTCCGCCTCAGCGCATGTTTCTGATGAAAGCCAGCGCCAAGTCCACCCAGCTCAACGCCTACGTCACCGGATTCGGGGCCTCCAAGCGCGTCGTCGTTTGGGACACCGCCATAGCTCGCTGCACTCCCGGCCAGATCAGTTTTATCTTCGCTCATGAGATGGGCCACTACGCGCTGGGCCATGTCGTGTTGGGCCTCGCGTTCAGCTGCATTGCGCTACTCCCGCTCTTCTGGCTTGGGTTCCACGGCGTTCACTTCCTACTTGCGCGATACGGCTCCGCGTGGCGCATTCCCTCGCAAAATGACTGGGGCGCGCTGGTCGTCCTTCTCCTTGTGCTATGCGTGCTGTCCACACTCTCCGACCCATTTGCCAACGCCTTCAGCCGAACCATCGAGCACAACGCCGACGTCTACGGCCAGGAGGCTGTTCACGACATCGTCGTCGACCCGCAGGCGGTTGGCCGCCAGGCCTTCCAGGCGCTCGGCAAACTCTCCCTGG
The DNA here is from genome assembly GCA_963834805.1 of uncultured Acidobacteriaceae bacterium. Taxonomy (GTDB): domain Bacteria; phylum Acidobacteriota; class Terriglobia; order Terriglobales; family Acidobacteriaceae; genus Edaphobacter. Next base: position 1,503,864 of record CAWIDB010000006.1, on the reverse strand, counting down.
ATGACCCCACGCCGCACCCACTATACGAACTCTGGTTTGACACCCATCCTCCCCTCCGCTTTCGCGCAGCCTTCGCCGAAGCCTACGATCCATGGGCCGCGGGTCAGCAGCCAAAGTACTTTGCAAAGTAACCGCGGCCAACGGTTCGGTGACCGCTTGGCGGTAGAATTCTCATCAGGTTCTGTGCGAGGTTTGTCGTTATGAGTTCCGATTGCCTCTTCTGCAAGATCGTCGCCGGCAGCATTCCGGCCAAACGCGTCTTCGAGGACGAGTTGTGCATCTGCTTCGCCGACCTGCACCCCCAGGCGCCGACCCATCTGCTGATCGTTCCCCGGCAGCACATCGCGTCGCTGGCGGAGGCCGGGCCTGCGCAGTCGTCGTTGCTTGGCCACCTGCTTATCAAGGCTGCCGAAATTGCCCACGCCTCCGGGCTCGACCGCGGCTATCGCGTCGTCCTCAACACCGGCCCAGACGGCGGCCAGACCGTCGACCACCTCCACCTGCATCTGCTCGGCGGACGCCCGATGGGCTGGCCTCCAGGATAGAGTTGACGCCTATCGGAGTTACTATCTGGATTCGTCCGAACCTTCGCCCCGGATAAAGGATAATAACTTAGAGTCTGCGGGGAGCACTCGCTCGGCCTCCGCGCGCGTACAATTCGCCGCCGATTTTGCGGAGAAGTACGCCGCCGCTACCGGCAGTGGATCGTCCGGCCGTTCTCCGGAAGGGGCTGACACGTGTCTTCGGAATTCGCGCACTCGCAATCCGGACCCGCCGCAGTTGATGCTCCCTGCTCTGCACCCGACCGCGAGCAATCGCAGCCTTCCAACGAGCCCATCTGCGTGGACATGGATGGCACGCTGGTCAAGTCCGACACGCTGCTGGACTCGGTGCTTGTTCTGGTGCGGCAGAGTCCCCGCTCGCTGCTCCGTTTTGCCCTTTGGATCGTCCAGGGAAAGGCTGCGTTCAAGCGCGAAGTCTCGTCCGCGGTGGCGTTGGATGTCGCCCACCTCCCTTACAGCCAGCCACTGCTGGAGTATCTGCGCCAGCAACACGCCGCCGGGCGCGATATCTATCTCGCAACCGGCGCGGACAATCTTCTGGCCCAACGCGTGGCCGCGCATCTTGGGCTCTTCACCGGCGTCCTCGCCTCCGATGGCAGCATCAACCTTACCGGCCACAACAAGCTCGCGGCCTTCCAGGAGAGGTTCCCCGCGGGCTTCAGCTACATCGGCAACTCCCGGCCCGACCTGCCTCTGCTCACCCACTCGGTCCATCCCATGGTGGCCAATCCGCAGCGCGGCTTGCGCGCGGCACTGCATTCTGCGGCAGTGCAGCCAACTCGCGCCTTCACCGACAAAGCTCCGCCAATGAAGGCATGGCTGCGCGCCATCCGGCTGCACCAGTGGGCCAAAAACACGCTGATCTTCCTGCCTCTCCTGCTGGCCCATGTGCGCGCCGTGGGGCCGGTCGTCGCGTCGCTGCTCGCCTTTCTCAGCTTTGGGCTGGCCGCCTCCGCAACCTACATCTTCAACGATCTGCTGGACCTCGAAGCGGACCGTCACCACCCGCGCAAGCGCATCCGTCCCTTCGCCGCCGGCGACCTCTCCCCGATCGCGGGCGCAGTCACGGTCCTCCTCTTCCTTGCCTCGTCCCTGGCGATCGCGTTGCTCCTGCCGCGCGTTCTCACGGCGTTGTCGCCGCAATTTCACTGGAACGGCCAAGGCAGGTTCCTGGATTGGCTGGTGCTCTACGCCATCTCCACCACCATCTATTCGCTGCGCCTGAAGAGGATGGTGCTGGTGGATGTGATGGTGCTCGCGTGCCTCTACACCATCCGCATTCTCGCGGGCTCGGCCGCCGCAGGAGTGATGGTCTCGCCCTGGCTGGCCGCCTTCAGCATCTTCTTCTTCCTCTCGCTGGCCTTCGTCAAGCGCTTCTCCGAGTTGGAAAGCGTAAGCCTGCGCAGCGAAGATTCGGAGACGCTCGCAGTCAAGGGACGCAACTATCGTGTCTCCGACCTGGAGCAACTTCGCAGCTTCGGCACGGCCAGCGGATACGCGTCGGTCGTGATCTTCGCGCTGTATATCGGCAACGAGGTCGCGCAAAACCTCTATCCCCACCACTCACGCCTCTGGCTGCTTGTCCCCGTGCTCCTGCTCTGGCTCAGCCGCCTCTGGCTCAAGGCCTCCCGCGGCGAGCTGGACGAGGATCCCGTCGTCTACGCCATCACCGACAGGCGCAGCCTCCAGCTCGGAGCGGTCGTCGTCGCCATCGTCCTCTCCGCGCTCCTGCGCTAACGCCGCGATACACTAGAGAGTGACACCGCTCAGAGAGGAAGCCAGGAATTGTACGAGGCAACCAATTCTCTGCCTAAAACCTTCATGAACGAATCCATCCCCCAACTCCTCAGTTACGACGAACCCTCCCTCGACGCCGCCTTCGCCACGCTCGTCGAAGAGGTTCGCAGCGAAACTGTCTCACTGCAAGATGCAGAGACATTTCGTCTTCGCTGGCTAGGCCGCAAACAAGGTCGCCTGAAGCTCATCAGCGACGTCTGGCTCAAATCCGCGCCCGCAGAAGCGCGCAAGCCCCTCGGCATACGCTTCAACCAGCTCAAGCAGCAGATTGAAGCAGCCCTCGCGGCAGCTATCGCAGCTCCGCCAACCGCATCCGCAAGGGCGGGCCTCGACATCACGCTCCCCGGCTCTGTTCGCGCCCCCGGCATCCCCCACCCGCTGCTGAAGACGATGAACGAGATCGTCGCTGTCTTCCATCATCTCGGCTACTCCACAGCGCTGGGCCCGCAGGTTGAGACCGATTTCTACAACTTCGAGGCGCTCAACTTCCCGCCCAACCACCCCGCGCGCGACACCCAGGACACACTGCTGCTGGCCGATCAGCAGGCAAAGCCCTTGCGTGACCGCCTGCTGATGCGCACCCACACCTCGCCCGTCCAGATTCGCAGCATGATCGCCCAGGCCCCGCCCATCCGCATCGTCGTCCCCGGCAAGGTGCATCGCAACGACGCCGCCGACGCCACCCATTCGCCCATCTTCCATCAGGTCGAGGGCCTATGCGTGGACACCAACATCACCTTCTCCGACCTGAAGGGAACCCTCGACCACGCCATGAAGGAGCTCTTCGGTTCCAGCGTCAAAACGCGCTTCTTTCCCAGCTTCTTTCCCTTCACCGAGCCCAGCGCCGACGTGCAGATCAGTTGCATCTTCTGCTCCGGCGCCGGCTGCCGCCGGTGCAAGCACTCCGGCTGGATCGAGTTGCTGGGCTGCGGCATGGTCGATCCCACCGTCTTCGCCGCGGTCACCGGCGAGCGCCGCAAACTCCATCCCGCCGATGACGCCTACAATCCCGCGAATATCTCGGGCTTCGCCTTCGGCATGGGCGTCGAACGCATCGCCATGATCCAGCACGGCATCTCCGACATCGGCCACTTCTACTCCGGCGACATGCGCTTCCTGGAGCAGTTCGCATGAATGTCCTCTCCAACTGGCTCCGCAGCTACGTCCCCGGCATCACCGCAGATGATCGCCAACTAGCCGAAGACCTCACCCTGCGCGGCATCGCCGTTGAAGGCATCCATGACCTCGGCCTATCCGCCGACGGCAAGTCCAATGGCCACGTCTTCGAGATGGACATCACCACCAACCGCGTCGATGCCATGAACCACTACGGCATCGCACGCGAGGCTGCCACCATCTACAACCTCCCTCTCACCCCGCTCGACACCGCGCTGCCCGCCGTGCAGCCCGCCGCACGGCCCTTCCCAGTCGAGATCGCTCCCGAGGCCCAAAACCTCTGTGGTCGCTTCACCGCGCGCGTCCTGCGCAACATCGCCATTGCTCCCTCGTCGGGTCAGGTCGCCGAGTTCTTCGCCCTGCTGGGACAGAAGCCCATCTCCAATGCAGTCGACGCCTCCAACTTCGTGTTGCAGGGCATGGGCCATCCCACCCACACCTTCGACCTGGACAAGATCGACGGTGGAATCATCGTCCGCCTGGCGCGCAAAGGGGAACGTCTCAAGCTGCTCGACGGGACCGAGCGCACGCTGGACGCCAACGATCTTGTCGTCGCCGACCACACCAAGCCGCTTGGCCTGGCCGGAGTCATGGGCGGCTGGGACTCCATGATTACCGCCGAAACCAAAAACATTTTGATCGAGGCCGCCTGGTTCGATCCCATCAGCGTCCGGCTCTGCGCGCGCCGCCACGGCCTGCACACCGACGCCTCGCACCGCTTCGAGCGTGGAGCGGACCTCAACGCCTGCGCCGCCGCCAGCGCGATGGTGGCAAAACTTATCCTGCAATCCGGTGGTACGCCCGAAGGCGTCCTCGTAGACCGCATCGTCCCCGGCATCGCCGCACGCACCGCAGCCCGCCCGCCCATTGCGCTCTCGCTCCAGCAGGTGTGGCGCCACCTCGGGGCCACGCTCGACGACCAACCCGGCCACTCCGCACTCGCCGCCGATCTTGTCCGCCAGGTCCTCACCGCCCTAGGCTGCACCCTCACTGTACCCGCAAACAATGGTCTTCAACCAACAACCTTCAATGTCCAGCTCCCGAGCTGGCGGCTCGACCTCGAACGCGAGATCGACCTGATCGAAGAGGTTGCGCGCGTCTACGGATACAACCGCTTCGTCAACACCCTGCCCACCGCGCTGCCTGTCGTCGCGCACCCGCTGGCCGCCGCTGAGTCCGCTGTGCGCGCGCGCTTACTGGCCCTTGGCTACTCCGAAGCAATCTCCAGCAGCTTCGCCTCCGAGGCCGATGGCGCAACCTTCCTCGTCGCAAATCGGCAATCCGCCCCACAAGGCCTCATCGCGCTGGAGAACCCGCTCTCCGACGAGGCCCGCCTGCTGCGCCCATCGCTCGCGCCAGGAATGCTTGCCATGCTCGCCCACAACCTCAACCGCGATGTCCGCGAGGTGCGTCTCTTCGAGCAGGGTTCTATCTTCACCGGCTCAGCTGAGCAGGTCATCGAGTCGCCCAGCCTCTCTCTAGGCCTCACTGGCGAGCTGCCGCCGTCGCGCCTGCACACCGCCAAAGACGCCGCCGTCTTCGAGTTGAAGGGTGTCATCGAATCGCTGCTTTCGCTCTTCGCCGTTTCGCCGGACGCGCTCTCCACCAGCGCCGCCTCAGCGCTCACCTTCTCCGGCGAAGCTCCATCCTGGCTCGAGCCGGGCAGCAGCTCCACCGCCCTTCTCAACGGAACTCCCATCGCTTGTTTCGGCCAACTGTCCACCTCCCAGCGCGAGACTCGCAAGCTGCGCCAGCCTGTCTTCCTCGCCGTGCTCGACCTCGACGCGCTCTATCGCCTGCCTCTGCGCCGCGCCACCGCGCGCGAACTTTCCCGCTTCCAGGCCGTCGAGCGCGACTTCTCCTTCACCTTCACCGATGCCGTCCAGTGGCGCACCATCGCCGAGGCAATCCACGCGCTTGACCTCCCCGAACTCACCCGCCTCACCCCGGTCGAGATCTTTCGCGACACCAACGCTGGCTCCGCTTCGGCAGGAAATTACTCATTGCTTCTGCGCTGCGTCTTCCAGTCCACCCAGCGCACCCTGCGCGAGGACGAGTTGTACGAGTGGTCCGCCCGGCTCATCGCAGCTCTCACTGCGCTGGGCGGCACAATCCGGGCTTAGCCGGAAGCACGCGCTTGCCATCCTGCCGGCTTTTTTCAATAGAAGCCCCGTTTTGCACAATGGCTGAGAGGCCGGAAAACACTCAATCCGCTCTATACTTGCGGATATGAGTTCCGGTGTCAGTGTGGATGAGTTTCAGGCGCTCGAGCAGAAGGTGCTGCGGGCCGTGGAGATCGTAAAGCGCGAGCGTGAGGCGCGCGCTGCAGCCGAGGCAGAGGTCGCGTCGTTGCGCCGCCAGCTTGCCGATCAGGCAGAGGCCGCGCAGAGCCAGATTGCAGCGGCCCAGAGTCAGGCCGATGCGATCCAGAGCCAGGCTCTGGCAGCCCAGCGCGAGAAAGAGGCCGTCGAGGACCAGGTCGCGGCGCTTGTCCAGGAGCGTGACGCCGTGCGCCAGAGGGTCGAGCGGATGATGCACCAGATCGACGAGTTATTGTAGGGCGGGATTGTGAGGGCAGTTGTAAATCTATGTTTGCTTTTCGGAGGAAGTAGGGGGCTTCAGCCCCCTAAATAAAGGTCTTTGGAACAATGGGGCTTTAGCACCGGGCCTTTTGACGGAGTGGCAATCAAGCTATTTCATCACCCGCTGCAAATCGCTGCAGCAGTACACCATCGGGAGAGGAGACGCGCGTGACGGAGTGCAACCATAAGCAGGATGAAACCGAAAACCTGGACCAAAGACCTTCCGCCAGTGCTGCCTCCAACGGCCTCGGCGACTCGTCCATCCCCGAGGCGGTCAGCGTCGACATCTACGATCAGATCTACAACCTGCGCGGCACCGACGCCGAGTACATCCAGCAGCTTGCCACTCTGGTGGACGCCAAGATGCGCGCGGTCGCGGCCCACGGAGGCACCGCCGATTCGCTGCGCGTTGCGGTTCTGGCCGCGCTCAACATCGCCGACGAGCTGCTCTCCCTGCGCGCGCGCTACGATGCTTTGGCCGGCAGCACGGACCGCTCCGAGGACTCCATGCGCTCCCGCGCCGGCACACTCAGCGAAATGCTCGACGAACTCTTCGAAGACCGTCGCGCCGGCTAGCGATGGAACGGAATCGCCTCATCGCCGGTTCAACCCCAGCAGGCTCAGAAAGAAGCTGGAGAAGATCACTTCCACGCCCAGCAGCAACAGCGTGGCCGAGGGCAGTGTCAACCGCAGCATGCGCGTCGCCGACAGCGCTCCAAAGCCCGTAGCGTGCCACAGATAGATCGCGTAACCCAGGATTCCCGCGCCCAGCAGTAGCAGCAGGCACCCCGCCAGCAGTCCTGTCTCCAGCGTGATGACCTTGAATAGCCTCTCCAGCCGCGGGTTCACCGGAAGAAATCCGGCCTGCACTCCGAATACCTTGGCCGATACCGCAAACACCATGATGTGCGCCCCGATCAGAACCAGACCCAGCGCATAGGTCAGCGTGTCGACGTCGAAGTTGAATGCTCCCACCCTCAGCGGCCCTGGCAGCAGCGCGGCCGAAAGCACAATTCCCACCACAAACGCGGCCACTCCCGGATAGAAGAAGAGCCAGCGCGGGCTATACAGCAACAGAAATCTCAGGTGTCGCCAGCCGTCGCGCCACGAGCGAAGGTGCGGCGGGTGCGAGCGGCCGTCGGGCGAGAGCGTGGTCGGCACCTCGGTCATGCGCAGCCCTGCCAGCGAGCTCTTCACCACCATCTCCGACGCGAACTCCATCCCAGTCGTGCGCAGATCCAGCCCCAGGATCGCATCCCTCCGGAAGGCGCGCAGCCCGCAGTGGAAGTCGCGCACCGGAATGGAGAAAAATATCCGTCCAGCAGCCGACAGGATGGGATTTCCAATGTACTTGTGCAGCGGCGGCATCGCTCCGCGCTCAATGGTGCCGGCAAAGCGGTTCCCCATCACCAGATCGTATCCCTCGTCCAGTTTGGGAAGGAAGCGCGGCAGGTGTTCGAAGTGGTAGCTGGCGTCGGCGTCGGCCATCATCACATATTTGCCGCGGGCTGCCTCGATTCCCCCGATCAGGGCAGCTCCGTATCCACGGGTGGCCACATCCACCACACGCGCACCCTCCGCGCGGGCGATCTCCTGCGAGCCATCTGTCGATCCGTTGTCCGCCACCACAACCTCGCCCGTCACCCCGCTTGCCGCAATCGCCGCAACCGCCTGGCGTACGCACGTTGCCAGTGTCTCGGCCTCATTCAGGCACGGCATCAGAATCGTAAGATCGAGTTCGGCCATGGGGAGATGGTAGCAAAGGCAGTTGCTGGTTGTTAGTAAATGGTTGTTTGTTGTGGGTTGTTGGTTGTCAGGTGTCAGTTGGATGCCGGAGTTGCTCCTGAGTGAATGGGTTTTTGCCAGCAGCCAGCAACCTTTCAATGTAGCGGCAACGCATAAAACGTCGTTCCGCCCAGCTGTTGCCATCCGCGGAAGGCTGGATCGCTGTCGCTGACGCGATAATCTCCGAAGTCGGCGACCAGGACTTTGGCACCCTGACCGCGCACCGCCTCGATCGCCTGGTCCCGGTTCGGCAGTCCGGCCAAGAAGGGATACACGGGTGTTTCGGGATCATAGATCTCGGTCAAAATCCGCACTCCCGCCAGACGCGCCCAGTACGGATCGTTGAGGCAGGCAATCGCACCAACGCAGGCAACGCTGTCTCCGGGATGCACGCCCATCGTTTGCAGGCTCTCCGCCGCATGCACCATGGTGGGCGAGTACCAGCCGCCGGGATAGCCCCGGATGGAGAGTTGGCGCCGGTCTTCGAAGACGGTGCGCAGGCTCTCACCCGTGGCCAGCAGCGCAAGCAAAAGTATCAGGGCAGAGGCCGTGAAGCGAAGGTTTCCGGCTACATGGCCTGCCGCGGAGGACCCCGCTTCGCTCGGCGCATCGGGCAGTCGCAGCGCGGCGAAGATCGTCAGAATAATGCACAAATAAGCGACCGTAACATAGCGTTCTTCCGTGTTGACCAGGGCGTAGGTGCCCCAGATGGAGACGCCCAGCAGCAGCGGCACACCCCAGAAGGCGTTAACCCCTTGTTTGTCGGGTCTCCACCGCATGCTGAGGCGCGCGCCGAAGACAAACAGCAGAGCCAGCAGGATCAGTGCCTCTGGATGATTGAACAGGTAACGGACAACCAGAACACAATTGCGCGCGAAGCGGGGAAGATCATCGCGCAGTTTAAAGTGCGGCTTGATCTGCTCGTTCCAGTACGATGTATCGAACCAGTCGGGGTAGGTTCCGTAGGGCATCGTGGCGTAGCTCAGGATCAGCGGCGTGTGCAGCAACTCTTTCTCCGGATGCTTCAGATGGACCTCGGAGGAGCCGAACTGCGCGGTCTGGGTCGGCTGCAGATGCATCTTCTCCGTGCCACCCACATACCATGCATAGTTCAGCGAGCCGGAGTCGCCGAAGTCGAAACGGCCTCTCTGGATCGACAGTGCGGCAATGTAAGGCCCGGCCACAATCGCGAAGCATGTCAAGGCAACCAGCACCGCGGGAATAATTCGCTTGACTGCATGCCGCAGACAGAACCAGCGGAAGGCCGCCAGCACGAAGATGCAGAGAAACGCGAAGACAAATGCGAACGACTTGGTCAAATACGCGCATCCCAGCGACACGCCCATCAACGCGACGTAGCGCAGGCGATTGCTTGCCAGATGCCTGAGCAGCGCCGCAATCGCCAGCAGCAGGAACGCCTGCAGCAGCGCGTCGGGGCGGACCTTGCCCAGCGAAAGCTCGCGCTGGCTTGCAACCACCAGCAGTGCCAGTCCCAGATACCGCAACGCATACCGGTCTAGCAGATAGCCTGCCCGCTGACTCGCTGCTTCCCTCAGCCGCGCAATCGCGTCGGTGAAGCAGACGACAGCCACCATCCCCAGCAGAAAAATCCCGAAGTTGACGAAGTAGTACGTTCGCAGCTCCGTCGCCGGATTCGCCCGGAAGAGTGTGTGCCCCAGCGAAAGAAACGCCGGGTACATCGGGTGCCAGTAGCCGTTGACGATTCCCGCCCAGTGGTGCGCGCGAATCAGGTCGCCAATGTCCATGTAGGCAACCGCGTCGCCGTCGATCTGATAGCTGTCGTAGAGCGCGTAGCCGAATGTGGCCAGCGCAGCCAGCACGCAGTAGATCGGAAAGAAGCGGTGTAGCAGGGTGCGCATGGCAGACACATCGAGATGATCTTTCCGCGGACCGCATGGCTTCCCCTGTGATGCTGCTTGCATGGGTTTGATTATCGCAGACGGCATGGGCACGCCGGTGCAGTGGTGAACCACATCGGATGCCAACAAGAAGCCCCACATGTCCTTAGAAAGATGTGGGGTGCCTGATTGGTTCGCAATCCACGAAGTTTGGCTGGTCTTGTTTAGACGTCCTTGACGCCATCCACAAATGCCTTCAGCTTGCGGCTGCGGCTGGGGTGGCGCAGCTTGCGCAGCGCCTTGGCTTCGATCTGCCGGATGCGTTCGCGCGTCACCTGGAAGCTCTGGCCAACCTCCTCCAGAGTGTGTTCCGATCCGTCCTCCAGCCCAAACCGCATCTTGATCACTCGCTCCTCGCGCGGTGTCAGCGTACGCAGCACCTGGCTGGTGTACTCCTTCAGGTTCACCGCAATCACCGCATCGGCCGGGCTCACCGCCATGCGGTCTTCGATGAAATCCCCAAGGTGCGAGTCCTCCTCTTCGCCGATCGGCGTCTCCAGCGAGATCGGCTCCTGCGCGATCTTCAGCACCTTGCGCACCTTGGCCACCGGAATGTCCATGCGCTTGGCGATCTCCTCCGACGAGGCCTCGCGTCCCAGCTCCTGCACAAGTTGCCGCGATGTCCGGATCAGCTTGTTGATGGTCTCGATCATGTGCACCGGAATGCGGATCGTCCGTGCCTGGTCGGCAATCGCGCGCGTAATCGCCTGCCGTATCCACCAAGTAGCGTAGGTCGAAAACTTGTAGCCGCGGCGGTACTCGAACTTGTCCACCGCCTTCATCAACCCGATGTTGCCCTCCTGGATCAGGTCGAGAAACTGCAAGCCCCGGTTGGTGTATTTCTTGGCAATCGACACCACCAGCCGCAGGTTCGCCTCGATCAGCTCGCGTTTGGCGCGCTCCGCGTCCATGTCGCCCTGGATCATCTCCCGCTGCGTTCGCTTCAGGTCCGCGATCGGCGTGCCCGCGTCCTTCTCGATTCGTTCCAGGTCGATGCGGCAGTTCTTCTGCTGCCGCCGGTACTCCTTGCGTAGCTCTTCAGACTTCGATGCCTCATGCTTGGCCTCCAGCGACTTGATCTGTCGCTCCAGCGTGCGCATCGCGTCCACCGTCTTGTTGACCTTGTCCAGCAGCCGCTTCTTCTCGGAGTTGGTGTACTTGAACTCGCGGATGATGCGGTTGATATACACATGCTCGCGGCCCAGCAGCCAACGCGTCTTGCGCAGCTCGCGGGCCTTGGCTTTTGTCTCCTTGCCGCTGTGCAAGGCCACCTTCTCGGAAAGCGTCTGCACCTTCTTCTGGTGCTTCACGATCACGTCGATGCGGCTCACGGTGGAGTGTACACGGGCCTGCAATATCTCTTCCGTCAGCTCCTCTTCGTCGAAGGTGACCACTTCCTTGATGTTGCGCACGCCGCGGCGCAGGTCCTCGCCCAACCCCACGATCTCGTGGATCACAATCGGTGAGCGAGAGATGGCCTTCATCACCCGGTTCTGTCCCCGCTCGATGCGCTTGGCAATCTCCACCTCGCCCTCGCGCGTCAGCAGAGGGACCGTCCCCATCTCTCGCAAATACATGCGCACCGGGTCGTTGGTCTTCTCCAGCGTTCCCGGAGACAGGTCCAGCTCCACGTCATCGGACTCTTCGCCCGCCTCCGGCTCGTACTTGTCGCGGTCCGCGCCCATGCGGCCATCGCCCGAGAGCACATCGATGCCCTGGGTGTTGATGGTCGTCATCAGGTCGTCCAGCTCGTCGGGCGAGGTGAGGTCACCGGGCAGCAGGTCGTTGACCTCGCCAAAGGTCAGGTATCCCTTCTCTTTCCCGGTATCGATGAGTTTTGCCAACTCATCTTCAAATTTGTCGATCTTATCGATCTTTTCGATTTCTTCAGCCACGGCGGTGCGTGCTCCTGTGGAGGTATGTTTGTGGGGCCGTCAGTGCTTCAGGCGGAGTATTCCCTTGGTTGTTTCGTGGTCGCTGGGGAGTTGTTGCGGTATGGACCGCGGTGGCAAGCCCGATCACCGAGAGGCAGATCAGGGCATTCAAAGGCGCACGCCCCCAGAGAATACTAGACTACCACATATTTAGATGAACCTACGGCCAAAAATGACTCACAACGGGACCGCGTGACTTGTGAACCATGCGGCCATCTCTTCTTCGCCGAGCGAACCTTCGGCAAGATGGAGAAATGTCAGATATTTCTCCTCTGGAGGAGCGACAATCTTCAAGCCATTAAAACGGAGAAACCCCTCGGCTACGACCAGCGCAGTGCGCTTATTGCCATCGACAAAGGCATGATTGCGCGCAATCCCAAAAGCATACGAGGCAGCCAACCGAGGCAGTGTCGCGGAATCTTCATAGGCGAAGATGTTGCGCGGCTTGGCCAGGGCAGAGTCAAGGAGGCTCTCGTCGCGGATTCCGTCGGAGCCGCCATGTTCTGCCAGTTGCCTGGAATGCACGACGAGGAGCTCCGGCTTCTCCACCCAGATGGGCTCATCCATCGCTATTCAGCCAATTTCTTCAAGACATCGCGGTTTTCCCGCATCACCTGCTCCAGAATGCCGATCTTTCGGGCAAATGCCGCGTCGTAGGGCGTGATGCGAATGCCGTCTGGTGATTCGGTCAGGTAGACTGTGTCGCCCTTTTCGACATGAAGACGATTCAGTATCTCCCTGGGCAAAACGATTCCTACAGAGCTGCCAATGGTTGTGACTTTGACGGCGGTAGCGGTGGTGGCCTTGACGGCGGTGGCCATGACTATCCTCCTGCCGTTGATTATAACATCGGTTATAACCTATAGGTGTGAGTCGTTCAATCTACGGGTTTGAAATTCCCCCGCCGTAACCGCGCTAGCAGCACCCCGGGCTTCAGCGACGAGGGAAAGTGAATCATGCTGGCCATAAACCCCACAAACGTATCGTGCGAAATGCGCAGCGAGACCGGCAGAACATAGAAGTTCATGATGACCTCGGAGATCATCAGCGATCCCGCGGCCCCGTACAGCCCGTACCGGACGGCCAGCAGGTATGTGAAGACGACCGTGACGCCAGTGCCCACGATGTACCAGGCGGCGAGGCGCTGGTGCTGATTGGTAGCGGTGGAAAGCGTGGAACTGGTGGACCAAAGAGAGTAAACAACCACCACCAGCAGCAGGATGCTCAGCAGCCCGCGGCTTGGCGGCACATGCCCTCCCGTCCAGTGGTTGAGAAACCAGGGGCCAAACGTCATCATGCACAAAACGATGAAGATAGCCAGAATCAGGGCCGTCTGGCACGCGCGCCGGTGCAAACTGCGCAGCAGCTCGTAATTCTTTGCGCCGTAGGCAAGCGAGAGCTCGGGCCACACCGTGTTGTTGACCATCTGCACCATCTGCAGGGCAACACGGGAGACCGTGCGCGCGCTGGCGAAGACCGCCACGTCGACCGGTCCCAGCGCGTAGCCAACCGCCATCAGCGTTCCCTGCAGATTAAGCGCGTTGCCGATGGGAAAGCCCATGAAGGCGAACGCAGGAGAGGCGAGGCGGCGTATCTCGCTGAAGCGCGCATGCTTCCACCCGAACTCTAGCCAGGGAATGTCCTTGCGCACAAACAGCCCAAAGGTGACGGTGCCGATCCCGTTGGCCACGGCGAACACCAACGCGACCGTGCGTGGACCATAACCCAGCACCACCGGAACCATGGTGGCCATGGAGGCGGCCAGCACAATCATATTTTTTACGAATGTCCCGTAGGGGTAGCGCGCCACGCAGGTGTACGCTGCGCTCATCAACTGCTCCAGTTGGCCCAGCAGGACGGATAGACCCAGAAACAGAATGATCCACTTGGTGTCGGACCAACTGATGGCGTGGATGTTGAGCAGTGTTGAGGCGGGCACCAGATACAGCACGGGTGCCAGCAGCGCTCCCACGGCCGCACAGATCAGCGCGATCAGCCACCAGCAGCTTTGAAAGACGCGCAACGCCCCGTCGCGGTCGCCCGCAGAGTTCAGCATCGTCATCTCGTTGGAGGCCACGTTGCCAAAGCCAATGCTGGAAAACGCAAGATACGTGGGAATCGCGTTGAGGATCAGCCAGTCGCCATATACATTGGTCGCCCAGAAGTGGAAGAAGATATACACTTGGACGAATGTGATGATGGTTCCGGATAGCTTGCCCACCCAGTTGGAGGCGAAGCCCAGCAGCAGGCGGCGTTTTGTCGACCTATCCATGGCGGGTCAACCTGTTCGGCGAGGCGATCATTGGGGGTTTCGTCCGATCATCAGTAGTTCGTCTCCATCAAGGCTGCCCTCGCGCAGGGCTTCGAGTTCGCTGCGTTGCACGGGACTGGAAAACACCCCGCATTGCGTGAACCCGCGCCTGCTCGCCTCGCCCTTCATAAACTCCGGCGTCAGCATCAGCGGATGCACCATGCCCCAAATTCTGGTGGTACGCGCCAAAATCCTTCTTCTCCCGCTCCACTGCTCCGTTGGGAGCGTAGCAGACAAACAGTCCGCCGGGGCGGAGAGCCTTCTCGGCCTCATCGAACAGGCTTCGCGGATTTGCCAGGTGCTCGATCACATGCGAGGAAAAGAAGCAGTCCACTGTCCCATCCAGAGTCCGCAAATCGCTCGCCGTCACGCACTGTAGTTTTTCTCTCGCATAGCGCGCGCGTTCGTGGCCAATCTCGTACGAGACCACTTCAAACCCAGCCTGCCGCATCTGCCAGCTTCCATATCCCCACGAACAGCCATAATCCAGAATCCGCGCGCCCGGCTTCAATCCTGCCGCAAACAGCGCCTCAATGCGATAGGCAAAATCCTTCTCCGTCCCGGCAAACCGATTGGCAATCATGACCTGCAGTTCCGCATCGCTGGGCAGGTCGGTGGTAAACCCTTGCTTGTAGACCTCATCGGCATAGAAGCTCTCCGTCGCGCCGGGGTCATCCTTCGGTGTGCGATACCGCAGACTGCACTTCCGGCACTGCCGCAGTGCGGTCACTCCATATTTGCGCCGTACCAGGATTGCATTCAATGCTCCGCATGCTGGGCATGTATTCGCGCCCGGGCCACCGAGCAGCGTTTTTCTGAGCGCCCACAGCAGATAACCGAACCGGCTCGTCATTCCGGCAATTATATCCAGTCCCCATCGGGTTGGACGCGGCATCGAACGATTCGCCCGGCGCAATCTAGCGATCGAGCAGCTTGCGGTCCACGTCCACTTTTTCCGCGATCAGTTGCGTCAGCATCTCCTGGTCGCCGCGCCGGTCGGCCTCGGCAATCTGCGAGCGCAGTTCGCGCTGCCGCCGTTCCAGGCGACGTCCTTCCAAGGTATATAGCGCGTCTTCCACCTGCTTCAGCAGCGCATGCTCGTTCTTCGCCGGCGTATATTCCAGTGCCAACGCCAACTGCGCGCGGGCCTCGTCGGTCGCGGCAGCGTCCAGCGGGTTCGACGGCGCCGGCGCGTTGGCCAGTGTGTCCAGCAGGTCGGCCGTGGCCAGGTCGGCAATCCACGCCGAGTTCTCCGCCAGTCCACGCGCCGCCAGAGCACGCGCCGGATCGTTCTCCGGCAGCACCAGTGCGCGCAACAGAATTCGCTCTGTCTCCGTCAACGTCTCCTTCCGCTGCGCCGGAACACTGGCCAGGCGTTGCGCCGCCGCCTGCTTCAGCTCCTGCCGCATCAGCGCCGAATCGATGCCCAGCTTATTCGCCGCATCCTCTGCAAACTGGTTCCTGCGGATCGGATGCGCCATGCGGCGGATGTGCGGCAGCAAAAAATTCATCGCGTTCACCTTGGCCTCAGCGCTCTGCCCGGGAAACAACTGCCGCGCGCGATCGATCAAATAATCCGAATGGCGCTTGGCCGCGCGCAGTGCCGCCCCGTATGCCTGGATCCCCTGCTCACGCACAAACCGGTCCGGGTCGAGTCCGCCCTCCAGCGTCACCAGCTTCACGTCGAAGTCCTCCTCCGTCAGCAGCGCAATCGACTTCTCCGCCGCCGTCGCTCCCGCTGTGTCGGGATCGAAGTTCACAATCACGCGCTTGGTGAACCGGCCGAGCAGCCGCACCTGCGTCTCTGTAAACGCCGTGCCACTGATCGCCAGCACATTGCGAATCCCCGCCGTGTATACCGAGATGCAGTCCATCTGCCCCTCCACCAGCACGACGAAGTCGCTCTTGCGCATCTCCCCTTTCGCTTTGTCCAGATTGAACAGCACATTGCCCTTGGTATAAAGCACGGTCTCCGGCGAGTTGAGATACTTCGCGTTCTTGTCGTCCGGGTCCAGCGCGCGCGCCGTAAACGCGATCACCTTGCCTGCCTCATTCGCAATGGGAAAGGTAATCCGTTTGCGAAAGCGCGCATAAAGATCACCGGTCGGCAGGCCATCGTCGCTCTTCTCTTTCGAGCTGAAAAGTCCGCTGGCGCGCAGCACCTCCTCGGCAAAGTGCGGCTTCAACTCGTCACGCATCTCGTTGAAGTCGTCAGGCGCGTAGCCGATGCGAAAGGTCTTGATCGTCTCAGCCGACACACCCCGCCCGGTCAAGTACTCGCGTGCCCGCGCGGCCTCGGGCGCCTTCAACTGAGCCTCAAAGTACTGGGTCGCAGCCTCGTGCAGGTCGATCAGTTGCCGCCGCAGCCCCGCCTGCTCCCCGTATTGGCGCGCCTCCTCTGGCGTGTTGAACTCGCGCTTGGGCAGCGGAATCCCGGCCTTCGTCGCCACTGCGCGCACCGCCTCGGGAAAGCTCAGCCCCTCCATCTTCATCACAAAGTTGAAAACATCGCCCTTCTCGTGGCAGCCGAAGCAGTAGTAATACCCATGCGTCGCGTTCACGCTGAAGCTGCCCGTCTTCTCCTTGTGGAAGGGGCAAAGCCCTGTATAATTCTGCGCGCCGGTCTTGCGCAGCTTCAGGTACTCGCCCACGATGCGCACAATGTCCGCCTGCTGCTTAACGAGTTGTGCGAAGTCATCCGCCATAAGCGCCGCAATCTAAAAGTGTATTGGAAGCGGAGCCAATGCGACATATCTGGACCACAGGATGCGCCGCAGTCCTACAATAGAAACCGATGCTGACCCCGGAAGAGCTTGACCGCATCGCCATCGTTCTGGTCCGCGCGCGCAACCCCAACAACATCGGCGCCGCCGCCCGCGCCATGCACAATTTTGGCCTGCGCCATCTGCACGTGGTCAACGATTACCCCGTCCCCTTCGAGAGCGCCCGCTCCGCCGTAGACGCCTCCGCGGTCCTCGCCGACGCGGTCGCCTACGCCACTCTCGCCGAAGCCATCGCCGACTGCAACTTAGTCGTCGGCACCACTGCGGTAGGCGAGCGCGACCTGCAACATCCTCTGCTTCCGCTCACAGAAGCCGCGCCTCGCATCCTCGCCGAACTGAGCCGCGGCACAGGCCCCAATAGCAGCCCAGGCCGCGTCGCCCTGCTCTTCGGCTCGGAGAAGACCGGCCTCAGCAACGAAGAGATGAGCCACTGCAACTGGCTGCTCACCGTGCCCATGCAGCAGTATGAAGGTCTGCGCCACGCCTCGATGAACCTCGGCCAGGCCGTCGCCGTTTGCCTCTATGAATTAGTGCGCGATCTCGCCGCCGCGATCCCGCCCGGCGAATCGAGTCCCGTCGCCGCCCCCCCACCGAAGCTGAAGGACCCGCAACCGCCGCCACACTGGATCGCCTCACCACCCTGCTCGCCGAGACCCTCGAAAGATCGGGTTACGCCCGCCGCCATCCCGCCAACAGCGACCCCATGCAACTCCGTTGCCTGGTCCGTCGAATGTCTCTGGACGAGAGCGACGCCGCCGTCTGGATGGGCGTCTTCCGTCAACTCCTCTTCAAGCTCCGCCGCATGGACTAGCGCGAAGAGTGAGTGCCTACTTCGCGTCGTTCTTGAATATCTCTTCTGCAAAATAGTTTTCCACCTTGGCCTGGTCGCGCAGCATCTCGAAGAAGGCGTTTTTCAGCAACTGCGACCGCCCATCGTGTAGCAGTTGGCGAATGTGCTGTTGCACCACGGGATCGGAAATCTCGCGTTGTCCGGCCGGCTCCCGCTCCAGCAGCTTGTAGATCGTATAGCCCACCGCCTTCTTGCTCTGCGAGTCAAGCAGAGGGAATATCTCGGTCATCTGCCCTGGCTTCAGTTTCAGGATGGCCGCCCCCACCGTGGGATCGTTACGCAGCTGGCTCTCCGGAACGAAGCCCATGTCGCCTCCGCTCGATGCCGTGTTAGGGTCTTCGGAGAAGTTCATCGCGATCGTGCCAAAGTCTTCGCCACTGTCCAGCCGGTTCTTCAGCGCCTCAATCTTCTTCTTGGCCTCGGCGTCGGTGGTCGCCTTGCTTCCCTGCAGGTTTCCCGGCTGCGACGAGGGCACGTTGGTCACGCGGATCGCCGCAAGGTGGTACTGCGTCTCGATCAGGTCGAACTCCGCCTTGTGCTGGTTGTAGTAGCTGGAGATGTCCGCATCCGACACCGTCACCTTCGAGTTGATCTCCTTGTTCAGCAGCTTGTCGATGGTCAACGACCGGCGCAGGTCGTGCTTCACATCGTCCAGCGTGCGGTTGGAGTCCTTCAACTGTTGCTGAAATTGCTCCTCGGTATAGGGGGCCTTCATCTCGGCCAGCTTCGCATCCACCTCTTCGCTGGTCGCGGTCAGGTTCATCTTGGCCGCGCGCTGCTCCACAATCTCTTCATCGATCAGCTCATGCACCACGCTCAGGCGAAGCGAATCCGCCTGCTCCGGCGATGGCTGCTGTGCATCTGTCTGGCCCAACTGCGCCGTGTACATGCGCTCCATGTCGGCGCGCATAATGGCGTGGCCATTCACCGTAGCAACCACATCGGCGCCATGGGTGTGGTTGCAACCCGCCACCGCAAGCAGCGCAATCCCAAGCAGGCCCGCAGCCGTCCCGCGAACCACGCGCTCTATGCCATACATCCCAGTCTGCTTCGTTCCATCCAGTCTTGACAAACGACTCATATCGCTCCATCCCAATCTAATGTCCGTCCCAATCGATCCATTCTCTTCCTATGACATTCTCTACCATCCGCGTCTTTCTGTTAGCTCCCCGGTTTGGCCGCAACCGGTGAGGGCTGGGAAGCCGGCGCTACTGCCGGCGTGACTGGAGCTGCCGGAGGTGGCGGAGGCGGCGGAGGCGGCGTCTGACCCGCCGCAATCAACGCCCCGTCGATAATCCGATAGATCGTCTCGATCGGCACCACGCCATCCACCTTTTCCCCGTTGATGAACAGTGTCGGCGCGGAATTCAGACGCAACGGATCCGCTTCCGCCTGCTCCACCGACGCCTTCATCTTGGTATCGTCCTGCTTCTGCACGCAGGCCGCAAGCCCCACCGCATCTACCTTCTCCCGCGCACCCTCTTGCAGCGCAAGCTGGTCCAGCGTCTGATCGGCCTTGGCCAGGATCTGCTTGTATCTCTCGGCCTGATCTGCGCCCGAGGTCTGATCGGTCCCCGGGGTCTTCTCGGTCCCTGCAATATCATCGGCATGGGCATGCACGTAGTCGATATAGTTCCAGTACCCCACCGTGCTGACGGAGCCCAGGCAGTTGGCATCCACCGCCGCGTGCATCGCCCAGGGATGGATCTCGGAGAGCGGAAAGTCGCGATACACCACACGCACCTGGTCCTTGTACCGGTCCAGCAGCGCGGGAAAGATCTCTGCATTCATCTTCGCGCAGAAGGGGCACTCCAGATCGTCGTACCCCACAATGATCACAGGTGCGTTCTCCGGCCCGCCGCGCGCCGGACGCCCAGCCGACGGCACCATCTCCCTCGGGTCCTGGCTTAAATCGAACTTGTTAAATTGAGCCAGTGTCTTGCCATCGCTGGAAAGCAGAAACGGCAGGGGCCTGCTGGTATTGCCATTTACGGTCAGCGTCACCAGTATCTGGTCATAGCCTGAAACATCGCTCTGCGCGGGCACCCCGATCGCAATCACAGCGTCCGGAGTTACCTGCGCCTTGTTGCGGATCGTCACCTCGATCCGGCGTGCCATCTCCGGCGTCAACTTCACGCCCGGCTGGACGGCAGGAACTCCGGCTGCCGGGGGGGGCGTCGCTACCTCAGTCTGAACGCTCGTCTGGGCCGGGCAGCCCAGCGCCACCAGCCAACCCAGCAACACGAGTCTACGCAACGTCCTCACACCCTTCAGCACAATGCCGATTATCTCACGCACAAAGCCCAACTTTCTGGATCGAGGAGATGTAGGTGCCATGCGCTCCATAATGGTCTTCCTCCTTCGCTGGCGCAGTCGAAGGACAGAATCCTCGCATCTTCTATGGTTTGGCTCACTCGCCAAACACGCCACCGCGGACTCCGCCCTAGAGCATTTCCCTTATGGTGTACTCCGAAGACGAACATCCTGCGCCGTTTTTCCTCAATAAAAAACCGCCTGCGTGGAACTCTTCCCGGAGTACAGATCGGGAGAAATGCTCTAAAACACCTGGTCGGCTCGACGTATATTGCCCGCGCTGCCGATATTCGCCAGCGTGAAGTTGAACCGGTAGACATTCTCGTTGCGCGCCGTCCCCAACTCGTACTTGCGGTACTCCACGCTTATTCCGCAACAGTTCCAGTTGTAGGAGGTTTGGATCGATCCATATTGCACCGTCTCCAGGTCCAGGTCGATCCCTGCATTCGTCGCCACGCTCAGGCCCGCCTTGCTTGGCCGCCCCAATCCCAGCTTCACCTGCATCTGGCTGAAGTCCGCCACGCTCGATGCAACCCCAGCCACATACGAGCGGCCCGGTGCATTCAGACGCGCGTAACTCACCCCGGCAACAACATCGCCCTGATGCACATCCACATAGACATTGTTCGCCGTAAACTTCTTAGCTCCGGTGTCGTAGTCGAAGTCCCACTCCACGTCCGTCTTCTCCGAGGTGCGCACCCGCAGCCGGGAGAGCAACGGTGAGATGTTGCGCGGCTCGGTCAGAAACGCAATGCCGGAAAAATCCAGCGTCGTCCCCAGAATGTTGCGTCGCCCATCCACCACCGCACCTCCGAAATTTGGGTCGAAGAAGTACTTCTGCCCCACCCGCCAATTGATCCATTCACGGTTTCCGCACACCGGCTGCACGTCGTCGTCCGTCCTGCCCGTGGCCAGGCCGGGGTCCTCCACCGCGTCGCTATCTCCGCCACCCAGAATCTCGGTGGCATCCGCCTCGGAACCCGGCACTCGGCACGGCAGTGTCCCCGTCCGGCGCAGAAACAACCGCTGCGTCACGCCATACTCAAACTCGTTGGTGTTGCTCGCCACATCCACGGAATCGAAGCGCAACACACTGGGAAAATTGTCGATCCCGTCCACATAGCGGTAGGTCATCTCCGGCTCAATGGTGTGCTTCACGTCGTGGCGCAGCAGCCGCTTCACAAATCCCGAATCGAACGTTCGCTCCAGCACCGGTGGCCGCAAGTCCAGTTGTACCTCCACGTCCGACCGGTTTAGCGTGGCCAGGTTCTCCACCTCCGCCCCCCCTGGAACCACCGGAATCCGGCTTCGACTGTAAAACGTCTCCCGCGTCGCCACCGATGGCCGCACCCGCCATCCGAGCGCACCGAACGGGTAGGCCAGCTCCGGATGCACATCCAGCCGCTCAATCATGCCGCCGGATTCAAAGTTCGGCTGCACCCGTTTCAACATCGCCACCGAGCTGTCCACGTTCCACTCCAGCCCGGTCGTCCCCAGTGCGTGGTCCACAGTCGTAAACTCCAAGGCCGGCGCATGGAAGATGTGCAACTGCTCCTCCGGCAGCAGCGTCGTCGCCACCCGCTTTTCTCCCTGGTACCGGTCTCCCTCCGCCGATAGCGCCATGCCGTCCCACTCATGCGTGCCGTACACCGTCGATACCACATCGCTCGAAACCGCCTGGTTGAAGTTGGTGGAAAACGCCTCGCGATACACAAACGAGCTGAGATACTCCACGTCCGCGGCCGCTCGCGTCTGCGTGCTGGCAGACTCGGTGGACAAAATCGGCGTCCAATCCGAATCGGATAAAAAATCCCGCCGCGCGGAAAACGTCAAATCCTGGCCGCTCTGGTTGGTATACGTCCCGCCCACCGGCGTATATCCGCGGTCCTGTAGGCCGCTATAGTGCATCCGTGCCTGATTGTAGCCCAGACCGCGGTAATGGAAGCTCGCGCTCTGCTCCCAGCCGCGGTCCGAGTAGTAGATCGTCCCCACCGTCAGGTCGGTACTGCGATTGATCGACCAATATATCTGTTCACCTACCGTAATTCCCTTGCTCGAAGAGTCGCCCAAGACGGGAATCAGTATCCCGCTCTGCCGGTCGTTCGGGTCCACCGGATGGGTCACATAGGGCAGCCACAGCAGAGGAAAATTCCTCACATGGAAGACGCTGTTGGTCGCGCGTGCCTTCTCGCCATCCACACTGAACTCGGAGGCCGACAGCAGCCAGTCCGGGGTCGGCAACTGGCACGACGTCACTGTGCCACCGTAGATCTCGTACTCTTGGGGTCCCGTCTTCACCACCAGCTTGCCGCTGAACAAAAATGGGTTGCCGTTGGTATACACCTCGCGCTGGCCTATGGACGGCGCGCCGGCCGTGGTCCTCTGCCGCAATCCCACCGATCCCGTCACATCGTAGAAGCGGCCCGTCTTCGTCTGTAAGTTGATCGTCCCGTGGCTGGCTTGGATGCTCTCGTCGTTCTCCCCGCCGCTCACCAGCAGGTGCCCGGTCAATGTCGTCTCGCCCGTGGCGTTGTCGTATTCAATGTGATCTGCCCGCAATGTTCGGTCGCCAGACGTCACCACCACATGGCCGTCCAGAATGTATACGCTCCCCGTCATCGACTGCGAATCCGCCTCCATCTGGACGGGCGCACCTTCTTCCGCCGCTGCAATCGACTCCGCCACCGGATAGTGCTGCGGGTCTGTTTCGGCAGGAGGTGCCGCACTCGTCACCTCCTGTGCAGCAAGATGCGCAAAACTTGCCATGCCACCCGTGATACTTATGAAGAAGCAGGCACGGCACAGCACCTTCGCAAGGCTGGACCGGCCGATAACATGTCTCGCACGCACCACTCTTTGAGGGTATAGCAATCTCGGGTTGCTGTATCAGGGGCCGACAAACCGAAATGCTTTTCCCTTGAGGAATAGTCGCCGGAACACATCAACCAAGAGCAATCGAATGCGAAGACTGCTCCTGAGACGATTTTACGGAAGTGAGTTTGAGTTTTGAGCAAAATGGGCTCCGCTCTGCTTGACACCGCCCCGCTCGACCCGGCCTTTGCCGAAGCGTCCAGCGATTCTCCAGCCGCGGCCACTCACGCCGCAGCTCGCACCGTTGCATCTCCCGCATCCACCGAGGAACTCCGCCGCCAGGTCGCCGAACGCCTCGCCGCACATCGCAGCCGTCGTTCTCCTGCGCAGCCTGCACTCACTTTCACGCCCGCACCGTCACCCCCCACCCCCGCGCGCGCCGCTCGCATCGCCGCCACCGTCGCCCAGCGCTACGCTCACTCCCCCAGCTATCGCGCGTATCTTCCCGCGGAGGCCGAGCGCGCCACCCAGCAGGCCCAGGCAGCGGCCCAGATCGCCGCCCTCAACGCCCAGGCCGTTGCCAAGGCCCAGCAGCAACTCCTCGACTCCCTCCATCAAGACTCTCTCCATCGGGAACCCCCCGGCCACGAAACCCCCAGCAACACCCCCGTCGATCAGCCCCAAAACGAATCTCCGGCCCAACTCCCGCGCGAGCTCACCCTCTGGCCGGAGTTCCAGCCCAGCTCTGTCGCAGCCCCGCGCGCCCGCTCTGCCGAATCGTCCCGGCCCGCCGCAGTCCACCCACGCGCGCACTACACCCACTCCGGCTCTCAACCCTTCGCCCCCGCATTTCCCGGCCTCACCGTTCGCCTCTTCGGGGAAGCCGCCGCATCGCCCTTGCTCGGCGCGACCCATCGTCACCTCGCCCCCCAGCTGCCTCCCTCCAGCAATAGCCACAGAAACCGGCAGGAGGAAAAACGCTATGACGCCGAAGCCCGCCTGCTCGATGAAGAAATCGCCTTTCGCCAGTCGCCCATCCCCGTCTTTGAAGAGCCCACCGGCCCACCTGTGCCGCTACCCGCGAATCTGATCGAATTTCCCCGCCAGTTGGTCGCTCCCCGCAAGGCCCGCCCGCGCTACGCCGAAGGGCCGCTACGCGCCGCCGACGTTCCCGCCCCAGGTCAGAGTCAGCTCCGCATCTTCGAGGTCGATCCCGCCCAGATATCCACCACTCCCATCCCCGCCGAAGCCCCCGCTCCCCAGTGGACCTCGATCTGGCTCGACGCACCCGGCCCGGACACTACAGAATCCGCCCCTGCCTCTTCTGTGTCGTCATCCCGTAGCGAAGCGGAGGGACCTGCTTTTCAGCCCTCCTCCCGCCCAGCCCCACTGCCCCAGATCGCCTCCATCGCCCGCCGTCTCATGGCCTCGGCAATCGACACAGCAGTCCTCCTCGCCGCCTTCCTTGCCTTCGCCGCCGTCTTCCTGATCGCCGCCGGCCGCTCCATCTCCTGGCACGCCACCGCGGCCCTACCCACCGCGTCCCTGCCACTCGATCGTCACACCGCACTGGCTCGTCTCGCAGCCCACGCCGCCGCCCAGTTCACAGCCCACACCGGACTCCAGCCCAGCCTTGTCCTGGCCTCCAGCGCCCTCGTCCTCGGCCTCTTCTTTCTCCTCTACCAGACGCTCTTCTTCTCCTTCTCCGAGGCCACCCCGGGAATGCGCTGCGCACGCATCGCCCTCTGCACCTTCGACGATGAGAACCCCGCCCGCCGCGCCATGCGCTGGCGCATTCTGGCCGTCCTCGTCTCTGCCTTCCCGCTTGGCCTCGGCCTCCTCTGGGCCGCGCTCGACGAAGACCGCCTCTCCTGGCACGACCGCCTCACCCGCACCTATCAGCGCGCCTACTAGAACGTCGTGCTCACGGTTAACCGCAGTGTCTTTCTTGGCTCGCGCAGTTCGTAGGCCGCCCCGTAAAGCTGCAGCGCCTGCGCATAGCTGTACTGCCCGGCAGCAGTTTGCATCGGGAACAGCGAGCAGAACTCTCCAGGTTTCCCTGTTGGCCCAGTGCAGGTCGTAGGCATCGCCAACTGCTGCGGCAGGTCCTTGAACAGACGCAATGGGTTGAACGCAAAGTACAACCGGAACGGAGCATTCACAATCGGCAGAATCACCTGCAGCTCCGCGCCGACCGACATGCGTGGCACAAAATCTGTCCCAGGAACCGTGTTCAGTTGCCGCGCAGCCAGCGCCGGCACAGACTGGCCGCCGTAACACGCGCCGTTGATGAACGTCGGGCAGCCATACAGCGGGCTTGCCAGCACAGACACCCCCCCCGCGCTCTGCAGCAGCTGTCCCGGCTGCATATCGCCGGTCACTCCCAGGTCGGTAAAGAAGTTCATACTCACTTGGCTCACGATCGGGATCTGGTACTGCATGTTCGCCGTGACTTGGGTGTCCCCGCCCACCGAAGCCAACCGGTAGATCGGAAGCGGAATCTGGATATTGCCCAGGTTTGGGTTGGTCGGATCGCGCGGCACCGTGGTGCCATCGGGATTGGTCAGGTTGAACTGCACCTTCACCGGCACGAACGTATACGGCGAGTTGGCGCGTATGTCGAAGCCGCGCACATCCGACTCGCCCCCGCCATAGATGCGATTGGTCGGGGGAGCAACCTCGCCCCCGAACCCGGAGATGTGCGCGAACAGAAGCCGCAACCCAAGAACATTGTGTCCATCCCGGTCGATCCTTAACCCCCGCATCGGGTAGAACTGCCGGAAGCTCATCACCGGAGAGATGTACTTCACATTGCCGCCCGCTCCTGCAACCTGTACCGACAGATTGAAGTCGCGGCCTGAGTGCCACCCGATGGAGCGGTCCAGGCTGGAATAGCTGAAACTCGGCGCAATCGTCGACGTCAGAATCCCGTTCAGTTGGTTCTGCCCCTCCACCCCGGATCGGAACGCCAGCGACTGGAAGATGTTGCGCGTATTGTCGTTGAACGTTGTCACCGACGACCGCGACAGCGCATACGTCAAGCCAATGCGCGTCACCCCGCGTCCCACCCACAGATGCTTCAACGGCTCGCTCACCGAGAACGTGAACCCTGTCGTCGAGGTGTTGTAGTTGGTCAGCAGCGACTGCTGCGCCGCCGAAACATTCGCGCTCACCCCGTTCGCAAGCGAGTACGCCTTGGCTGGGTTGTAATCCGACTTCCGCGTGAACACCTCCGCGCCCACCGAGATCGGCCGGTTGCGCAGATACGGCTCATTGAATGAGAAGCTCATGTTGCGCGATAAGTCGCCCACGTTCGCCATCGCCGACAGAGTCTCGCCCAAACCCAGAAAGTTGTTGGTCGAGTAGTTCAAGCCCACGAACGTGCCAGACAGTCCGCTGATGCCGCCGTTCAAGCCGATCGTGTTCTTGCCCTTCTCCTTCAGCTTCAGCAGCAGGTCCACCGTTCCATCGTCCGCATTCTGCCGCGTCTCCGTATCGTCGTCCACCTTCAGAACTTCGAAATATCCCAACTGGTTCAGCCGCTGGATCGACAAGTCCCACAGCTTGCTGTTGTAGATCTGGCCCTCTTCCAGCAGCAACTCACGCCGGATCACCTTGTCCCGCGTCACCGTATTGCCCGAAAACTCGATCCGCGAAACATAGAACTGCTTGCCCTGATCAATATCAATATCGAAGCTGACCAGCTTCTTCACATCGTCGATCCGAGGCTTCGGCTCCGCCACCATGCTGATATAGCCCTGGCTGCTGAACGCATCGCGCAGGTTCTTGAGGCCCTTCTGTCCGAACAACGTCGCGTTGTACCAGTCGCCGTCCTTCAGCGGGAACAGCGCCCTCAGCGCTTTCACGTTCCACTGCCGCGTATCGATTCCCGTGAAATTGATCTCGCCCAGCCGGTAACGCCCACCCTCTTCCACCGGCATCAGGATGTCGATGCGCTTGCCGGTCGACGGGCGCAGGGTGAACCAGTTCAGCCCGCCCTCGTCCCGCACATGGGTCACCGGATCGCTGGTCTGCGCCCGGAAGTAGCCATGGTTCTGATATTCCAGGCGCACCCGGTCCGTGTCCTCGTCCAGCTTGCTGGCGTCGAAGGTCCGCGCAAACAAATTCTCCAGAATGATCGAGTGCGGTATCCCCACCGGCCGTGTATTCACCATCGCGTTGCGCAGCACGCGGCTGCTAAGGTTGTAGTTGCCGTCGAAGGCGATCTTCCCCACCTTCACCGTCGGCCCTTCCTTCACCCGGAATGTGATCCCTACCGACGCCGGAGGGATCGTCTTCACCTCCGTCCGGATGGTCGCAAACTGGTGTCCGTGCTCGCTCAACAGGTCCTTCAGTACGTCCTCCGCCCGCTTCACCCGCGTCGGATCGTACTGGCTCTCCACTGTCAATCCAACCTTGGCCTTCTTATACCGGTCCTGCACGTCCGATTGGGTCACCGAGTTGAGGCCCACATAATCGATCGATCGGATGGTCGGTTTTTCCCATACATACACAACCAGTTGCACGCACGCCGGGGTGTCCACGCGCTCTATCTGCACCTTGGTGAAGTATTCCGTGTTCCACAACGAATTGAAGTCGCGCTCCACCGTCGCCGCATCGTACGGATCGCCCTGATGGCTGGCCATTCGAGCCAGAATCGAGTCCTTGGGAATCCTGCGGTTGTTGATCACCTGAGGCTGGCAAAGCGTCTGCGGCCCGCCCGTCGCAACCGCCGCTGCGCTCGACCCGCCTGCCCCCTGCTGCGCCCGCACCGCTGTCGCCGTTACAATAACCACCGCCGCCACAACCCACGTCGCCATCCTGGCAGCCGATAGGCGGTATCGTCTCAAGCAGTTCCACATACCGTGTTCCCCAAAGCGAAGGCCCCGTGCGCGTGCGCTCCTTGAACAAGATTGCACCGCCACAGCTTGGCCAGAGCACAGAGACTGCGCAACCTCTCCGGAACGCGTACGCACAGACGTTAGCTTGATGCCCAGGAAACTTCCGTTCACTCGCTTTACGGTAAAGATACGCACACCCTCATTCGCTGACAAAATCGTGCCCCGCTGGCTCCCGTGGGGAAAGCTCGATTATATGGGAGCAATGCCGCTCCATGCGAATCGGCAGTAGCGTCACCGTCAACAGAGCATCCATCAGCCCGAGACCTGTAGCGACGGCTCCGCCGGAAAATTCGCCGCATACTCCCTGCCTTCGGCTCATCGGGCGAACTTATTCACCCCAACCTCTGTAGAATAGCGAGGTCGAAACCACCCGCCTCATAGCGGGCACTGAACCAGCTTCGGAAAGGCAGGCAACTCTATGGCATCCACGATGGCTAACCATCCCGCGTTGAAGAGCGTACATGCGCAGTTGAAGGCGCGCATGGAGAAGACAGTCGAGGACTTCCGCGCCAACCTACTCTCCACCCGCACCGGCCGCGCAAATGTTCACATGCTCGACCAGGTCAAGGTGGACTACTACGGCACAGACACCCCCATCTCCCAGATCGCTCAGATATCCACCCCCGAGCCGCAGATGATCCTCGTCTCGCCCTGGGAGATCGCTATCGTCCCCGCCGTCGAAAAAGCCATCCGCACCGGCAACCTCGGCTTCAACCCCATGCACGACGGCAAGGTCATCCGAGTCCCCGTGCCACCCATGACCGAGGAACGCCGCCGCGAGACCGTCAAGCACCTCGCTGGTATTCTTGAGGATCACAAGACCGCCATCCGCAACATCCGCCGCGACGGCAACGAACACATCAAGAAGGCAGCCAAGGACAAGCTCATCTCCGCCGACGACGAGAAACGCGCCAGCGAAGAGGTCCAGCAGCTCACCGACGCCGAAATCCGCCGCATCGAAGAGTTCTTCAAAGCCAAGGAAAAAGAGATCATGACCGTCTGATCCCAGGCCCTCTCCGCCCTGCCCTGGTCGCGCACCCGCCTACGTCGTATGGTCGAGCACGATCTTCCAACCCTGGTCGGTCTTTTCCAGCACCATCGAGAAGCTCCCGTCGGCCCCGCCGCCCTCCTTCTTGGGGCGTTCCAGATGGTACTTGCCCAGGCAGACGGCATATCTCTCGCCCAGCGGATGCACCTCCAGCTCGGAGAACGTCAACTCTCCCATCGATGCCGCCGTGGGATAGTTATGCTTGAAGTCCGCCAGAATTTGCGCGTAACCCTCCAGCACCTGCTTGCCCATGAAGACCGTCTCCGGCGAGTTCTTGTACCCCTTCACGAAGCCTTCTAGATCGCCGCGGTTCCAGGCATTCTCCTGCGCCACGATCACCTTGGCCACGTCCAGCTCCTGGCGCGTCGCCGTATGCAACGGATCGCCTGCCTGCGTCTGCGCCAGCGCTGCTCCCCCGGCCGCCAACAGCATCACCAGCGCCAGCGCCCACGCCGCCCCGCGCAGCACTTTCGGAAATTTGTTCAGTCCATCGCCCCGTGGATTGCCGCCCATAGCAACACCTCGCGTGCGAAGAGTGTAAATGAAGAGGACGAACAGGTGCCCCACATCTCGCATTTGAGATGTGGGTTTTCAGAATCTTTACGCCAACCCGGTGCTCTCCGCCTGCTCCTGCGCGTGGTAGCTCGAGCGCACCAGCGGACCGCTCTCCACATGGCGGAAGCCCATCGCCAGCGCCTCGTGCTTCAGGAACGCGAACTCGTCCGGTGTGTAGAAGCGTTGCATCACCAGGTGGTCGCGCGAGGGCCGCAGATACTGCCCGATGGTCAGGATGTCCACCTTGCGCTCGGCCAGGTCGCGGAAGACCGCCAGCAGCTCGTGCATCTCCTCGCCCATGCCCACGATGATGCCGGTCTTGGTCACCTGCGGGTGCCCGGCCTCGGCGGCAAGCTCCTTCGCCCGCCGCAGAAATTCCAGCGAGCGAGTGTATCGCCCACCGCTCTTGGCAATCGCGTACAGCCGCGGCACGGTCTCGATGTTGTGGTTCAGGATCTCCGGCCGCGCCGCTGCCACAATCCGCAGCGACTCGTCGTTGCCCTGGAAGTCCGGCGTCAGCACCTCGACCCTGCAGCCGGGGGCCTGCGCGCGAATCTCTCGGACCACTTCGGCAAACGCGCGCGCCGAGCCCAGGTTGTCGTCGTCGCGGTTGACGCTGGTCACCACCGCGTGGGCCAGCCCCAGCTGCGCCACCGCGTACGCCACGCGTCGCGGCTCGTCCAGGTCGATCGGCTCCGGTCTGCCCTTGGGCACCGCGCAGAAGCCGCACCGCCGCGTGCAGAGGTTGCCCAGCATCATGAAGGTGGCGGATTTCTGGTTCCAGCACTCGCCAAGGTTGGGGCAGTTCGCGCTCTCGCACACCGTATGCAGCTTCAGCTCGCGCGCCAGCTTCTTCAGGTTGTGGAAGGTCTCGCCGCCGGGTGCACGCGCCTTCAGCCACTCCGGCTTGGGCTCAGGCCGGTGCGGCGCAAGGTCGATCTGGACGAGTTCCTCGGCAATCGGCGGCGTCATCGCTTAAATTGTATCGCCCTGCATCGCGCTCAGCTCAGCCGCTCGCGAGTCTCCTGGCGCACCAGGTACAGAAAGAACACCAACATGAACAGTCCGCGCACCAGAAGGGAAGCAATATGGGTCTTGGTGAAGATATAAAAATCGCCTGCCGCGAACAGCAGGCAGCCCGCCGTCACCAGCGCCCATCCCCACTTGCGCAACCGCATCAGCCCCAGGATTCCCGCCGCCAACAGCGTACACAGCGTGAGAACACCGACCTTCGCTGTGCCCGCGCCGAACGCGCCATGCAGCGCCACATACACGTTCGTCATGGTCATGACGATCATGAACAGGCATATGCCGGCGATCCCCGGCAGCATCTTTCCTTGCAGACTCGAGCTCTCTTCAGCTTCTTCGCTCAATACGGCCTCTGTTCAACTAACAACCTGCAACCTGCAACTGCTTTACAGCGTATGCAGATACGCCAGCAGGTCATCGCGCTCCTGCGGAGTCATACTGCCTCCCAGTGCGGGCATCATGGGCCGCCCATACAGGATCGCGTCCATCACGCGGTCGTCGTTGGCCGGCGCGCCGCTGGCCAGATACTGCTTCTTGAAGATGCCGCGCAACGACTGTCCGTTCAGCGGGTCGTTGGTGCGGTCGTTGTGGCACTGCGCGCAGTGCGCCTGATACTCGTTATACCCGCGCGTCTGCTGCGCATTCAGCTCCGATAGAGGCGTCGGCGGAGGCAGCTTGGTGCAGCCCACCACTGCCGCAATCAACATCGCCACGCCAACCCCGAACATCGCCGCCGCAATCCGTCTCATCGCATCAATGCGCCTCATACTCCTCATTGTGCATTCCGGAGACAGACGAGGGCAACCTTATACCCTGCCGCTCATGCGTGTCGCAAACACCTGCCATGCCGGGGTGAACGCGATGGGGACCCGCGTGAGATGAATGACGATGAGGAACAGCGAGGCAAAGAGGGTGCTCTTGAGAATCTTGCGTTGCGTCGCAAGGTCGAAGACCATCACTGCAAGCAGAAATCCGAACGGGATCAGGTCCTGAGCCCTGGGGTTGTTTTGAAAGAAAGCGATAGGCCAGCGGCCGACGGCAGCGTCGATCAGGCCAATGGTGGCAATCAGGATGAGTCGCTTATGCACTGCGGGCTGGCGCCGCATGCGATAGGCGAAGAAGGCCAGGACGGTGAAGATGAAGATGGCGCTCAGCGGTATTACGTAAAAAGTCTTGGCGTCCAATCCCTGCACGCCAACACCTCGCCGCAATGCATCGGTTGCTGCGATTGGGCCAATGATCGCCATCGCGGTTGCCAGGCCAAAGCCGAACAGGCCCAGCGTCATGTGCCACTTCACGCGGCGTACAGAGATCAGCGCGATCTGGACCAACAGGACAACCATCCACAGCGTCATGAGTGCGCCGTGGATGTGGATCAGACGGTTCGGCAGCGGTGCGCGAACCATCCCGGCAAGAAAGTAAGTCTTTGCGAAGCCATACAGCACCGTGGCCCAGAGAAGGACCACCATGGTGGAAAAGAAAACCCGGTCTGCGAGAGGACGTACTCGCATCCGGGGCAAGACCTGTTGCCGCATCGCGTCTGTTGCCACGTGGGCCTCCTTTTAGCTTTCAATGGGGCCCGAGCAATACAAGATGACCTGTCCCAGCAGTATGACTCAGAATTTAGGGAACGAACGAGATAATTCTGCAATCCGCAGGCCATGAGCTGTTCTCTTCAGGCTGCAAACCGCGCCGTTGGCCTACTCAGCAGCCGCAATCGCCGCAACGATCTTGTCCATGGCATCGCGGTCGGCGCTGTCGCCGGGCAGATGATTTTCATCCAGGATGGAGAAGATCACCGTCTGCCCGCTGGCGCAGTCAAGGTAGCCGCTCAACGCGCGCCCCTCGCTGTGCGTCCCCGTCTTGGCGAAGACGTGGCCCTTCAGCGGGGCTGTCGTGAAGCGGTCCGTCAGCGTGCCATCCACCCCGCCGATGGGCAGGCTGGCCTTCCACTCCGCGAACCACGGCTGCGGCGCGCCGGTCTTCGGATCGTACGCCGCATACGAGAGCAGCTGGGCAATGGCGCGGGGGGTGACAAGGTCATGCCCGCTCATTCCGGAACCGTCGACCAGCGTAAAATCGCCCGGATCGATTCCAACATGCGGCAGGAATGCGCGAAGCACCGTCAATCCCGAGGCCTGAGTATGCTCACATGAATATGCCGCGCCCACATCTCGCAATATCATCTCGGCGTGCAGGTTCTGCGATACCTTCAAAGTGTAGGTCACATCTTCCGACAAGCGCGACGATTTGTGAGCTGCCATAACCGTCTGTTCGGGTTCTCCTGGCTCCGCGCTGGCCGCGTCGCACTGGTTGGGCGTGGCATTGGCCGAATAGGGCCTGCCCAAAATGAACGGCAACATGAAATCTGCCATTTGGTCTACCCGCGTCGACGGATTCAGATCCCTCCAGATCAAGTGCTTGGCCTGGGCCGTACCCGTCACCAAAATCTCGCGTCGTTCCAGGGCAGACTTGAGGGCCATTGCCGCATACTCCGCTGGATCGGCGATTGCTACTGCCTGGGTGCAGGGTGCTTGCTTCGGCTTAATGTTGCCGAATACCACCAGACGCTTCGTTCCCTGTTCCCGTTGATAGCCGATTTGTGCATCGCAGTTGGGTGCCGCTCCGGTTTCTGTTGTATACAGATTGCTGTCATCGATCGTGTAATAGGGCACCTCCTGATCGGCCTGGAGGATCGCCTTATAAGATTCAGGCTTGCTCAAATCGGCTGTGGGCGAGACCTTCACCTCGATCTGGTTGTCATGCACGCTGAGCGCAGACACGGGCGCCCCGTATCCATACACCAGATCGTCCAGCGTCCAGTCGGGAGGATAAGGCTCCCACGTAAACATCCAGTCGTCTCCCACGACATCTCCCTCAATCCGGCGGAGCCCGGCTGCATAGACCTTGTCTGCCAGTTCTTCGATATCGGCAAGCGTTAGTGGTGCGACGCCGGTCGAATTTGCACGCTGGTCGGGCGCAACATACGGCAGGTCCTGGGTTCCGAAGCTCGGATCGCCCCCGCCGACCAGCTTGAGGTCGCCATGCAGGACGCCCTGCTTGTCCATCACACCGGAGGCTACCACCTGGGTCTCGAAGCGCTTATCCGCTCCCAGCAACGCCATCGCTGCCGCCGTGGTAAACAGCTTGGCGTTGCTGTCGGGACGGAAGAGCTGACCTTCGTTGAGCGCGTAGATCGGTCTGCCGTCGAGCGCGGTCACCATGACGCCCCAGTGCGCGCGCGCGACCGCTGGATCTGCGAGCAGAGTGGCAATCTGTTGTGCAAGAGGTTGTTGCGCAGAAGTGACAGACTCGGGCTTCGCCGCATCAGCCGGTGACGTCTGAGCCATCGCCACCACGCAGGCCGCAGCCATTGCCGCCGCGCACACCGCCGTCCGAATCGTTCGATTGATCTTCCGCATACTGCGCGCAGTCTAGCACCACCGGCTTGCGGGCTGATAGACTTGATTGGTTGCGCCTAGCCACCCCAGCCAGCAAGCCGGCCGGGGACCCCGGTTTCGGCTCGTCCCCATACAAGACACGGCGCAAGGCATGCAGTAAGTTCAGCCCGAGAGCGCACCAGCTCGGGCACAAAGGAAGCACACACAGTGGACCAACGAACCAGGGCAGCACTCAAGCAAGACAAGTTTGTCAGCACCACCACCCACGGCCTGGAATGGGCCCGCGAGAACCGGCAGTCGCTGATCGCCAATGGCGGGATCATTCTGGGGGTCATTCTCGTCGCCATCGTCAGCGTCATCGTTTATAACAGCCGTTCCGAGGCCGCCTCGGTTGCCTTCGGCGCGGCCATGCAGGCCTACCAGACGCCGCTTGCGCAGGCCGGACAGGCTGTGCCGCCCGGCGTCAACACCTATCCCTCCATCGTGGAGCGGGCC
Organism: uncultured Acidobacteriaceae bacterium; assembly: GCA_963834805.1. Lineage (GTDB taxonomy): Bacteria > Acidobacteriota > Terriglobia > Terriglobales > Acidobacteriaceae > Edaphobacter. The sequence continues at coordinate 1,469,611 of CAWIDB010000006.1, read as the reverse complement.
AAGGCAGCCAACGCGCTCTTCCTCGCCGTGGCCGACAAGTATGGCATGACGCCCGACGGCCGCAACGCGCTCTACTTTGCCGGGCTAACCTACGTGGAGGCTGGGGAGAATCAGCAGGCCAAAGATACCCTGAAAAAGGTGTCCGGAAGCTGGGACAGTAGCATGGCCGCTCTGGGCAAGTTTGCCCTGGCGCAGCTCTACCACAATACCGGGCGCGATCCCCAAGCCATCGACCTCTACAACCAGCTCAGCGCCAAGCCCACCAGTACCGTTCCCTACGGACTGGCGCAGCTCCAACTGGCCGACCTGTACCAGTCGGAAGGCAACGCGGACAAAGCGAAGACGATCTATGCCAGTCTGAAGGACAAGGACCCCAAGGGTGTGGCTGGCCAGACCGCGGCCGGAAGACTGAATCCGTCTTCGGCCCCCGCAGCGCCGCCGCAATAACTGAAAATGTGGGCCTCCCACATCTCAAAATCGAGATATGGGGCACCCGCCTTATTTTCTGCTGGCGGCGAGATGCTTTTGCGTTTCCAGGAAGCGGCGCATACGATCCAATGCGCGCGCCCTGCCGAAGACGATGAGGGATTCGAGCAGCGGCGGACTGGCGGTCTTACCAGTCAGGATGGCGCGCAGCAGCATGAAGTTGTCCTTCACCGGCCACTGCTTTTCGGAGCCGAGTTGTTTGAGCGCGGCCTCCAGCTCATCGTGGGTGAAGGGCGTGGCTTCCAGTACCGCGAGCTGCTCGGCGGCGAAGGCCAGCGTCTCTTCCAGCGTGCGCGCCTTGGGGACGAAGACCTCAGGCGTGGGCATCACGTCGTCCTTGAAGAAGAAGTCGGTCATCTCGCCAAACTGGGCCAGCGTCTCGATGCGCGTCTGCACCAGAGGCGCAATGCGGCGCAGATAGTCGTCGGAGAAGATGGTTGCGCGCAGGGCCTGGAAGAAATCTTCTGGTGTTAGCGCGCGCAGATACTCGCCGTTGAGCCACTTCAGCTTGGTGAGGTCGAAGACGGGTCCACCCAGCGAGATGCGCCGGAAGTCGAACTTGTCGAGCATCTCTGCAAGCGAGAAGATGTCTCCCTGCTTGATGTTGATGCCCTTGGAGACGATCTCCTCTTCGGTGGGCTGCGCCATGCCACCTCCCATCAGGCCGAGGAAGTTCAGCATGGCCTGGGGCAGAAAGCCGCTCTCGCGGTAGTAGATGAGCGAGACAGGGTTCTTGCGTTTGGAGATTTTGGATTTGTCGATGTTCCTGAGCAGCGGCATGTGCCAGAAGCGCGGCAGCTCCCAGCCGAAGGCCTTGTAGAGCAGGACATGCTTGGGCGTGGACGAGATCCATTCCTCGGCGCGGATCACGTCGCTGATCTGCATCAGGTGGTCGTCCACCACGTTGGCCAGGTGGTAGGTGGGAAAGCCGTCGGACTTGAGCAGCACCTGGTCGTCCACATTGTTATGGGAGAAGGTGATGGGGCCGCGCAGTTCGTCACGGAAGGTGGTCTCGCCCTCCACCGGGACCTTGAGGCGCACGACGGACGGACGTCCCTCGGCCTCGAAGGCAGCGATCTGCAATGCTGAGAGCTCGCGGTGCGCTCCGTTATAACGCGGTGGCAGCTTGGCGGCGATCTGCGACTTGCGCATGGCGTCCAGCTCTTCGGCGGTCTCGAAGCTGCGATAGGCATGGCCGGACTTGAGCAGCATCTCGACGTGGGCGCGGTAGATTTCGGTGCGCTCGGACTGTCGATAGGGTCCAAACGGCCCTCCGATATCGGGACCTTCGTCCCACTCCAGGCCGAGCCAGCGCAGCGAGTCGAAGATCATCTGCTCGGAGTCGGCGACGAAGCGCGCGCGGTCGGTGTCCTCGATACGCAGCACGAACTTGCCTCCGCGCTGGCGGGCGTAGAGGAAGTTCAGCAGTCCGATGTAGGCCGTGCCGACGTGCGGGTCGCCGGTGGGGGAGGGTGCAATGCGGACGCGGATGGGCTTCTGGGAATCGTTCTCAGACATGGTAGTGTGCCGAGTTCGATGGTATCAGGAGGCAGGCGATCCTACCCTGCTGCTGGGTTGTTCGCTCCGCAACGAATTGGGTTGGGTTGGACCGCTTATTGCTGGAACTTTGCACCTGGCGGTGGAAAGTTTTTGTCGGCATCGTCCAGCACCAGAACCCAGTCGTTACCGGGGCCGCTCGATGGCGGCGTAAACTCGCGGCTGATGTCGCCGCGATGCACATCCGATTCTCGGTCTCCCGCCTCCGTCCGCGGAAACTGTCCGATGAGGGTCGCGGCGCCAGTACGCGGATCGTACCACCAGGCCTTGTAAGCCTTGCCCGACAGAGTGTCGAATATTTTGTCGCGCAGCCTGACTCGCACCGGTTTGCCCGTGGAAGTATAGACGAAGATGTAACTTCCGTCGGAAGAGCGTGTCGCCTGGATTCGCTCGGTGGTGCTCATCGGATCGCTGACGATGAGCCATTGGTCGGGAATGCGGGTGAGCATCGGCCGGGACTCAATCAGGGCGCGCAGATACTGCATCTGGGAGCCGGCTGGTCTCTGCAAACCTTCCTGCAGAGTGACCTCAGGCAGGCCATAAGCCGAGCCGGTGCGAGCAGGTGCATCTGGGGATGGGTCCTGATGATTCCACACCCCCTGGCTGCCGTAGGCGTATCCCGCGGCGCCGGCGAAGACGGAGCAGTAGGCCACCCGGCGCACGTCCAGGGCCTGAATGATGGGCACGCCGGGTTTGTAGGCAACCAGATCGTCGACGATCCCCTCATAGGTTGACTCGCCTTCGACCACTGGTTTGATTGGGGTCTTGTCCCAGTCCTGCGCGACCAGCTCGTACGACCGGTTGAGCACGATGTGGCGCGACTGCACCATGTTGAAGTCCAGCCATGCATCGTTCTGGAACCATCGGCTGGAACTTTGAATCCCCGTGGGATGGTAGGTCTTGAGATGCGTGCCGCCATCGCCTGCGGTAATTCCGGCTGCCAGCGCTCGCCAGATATCTTCCGTTCCAACGGGGTACCAGTCGCCGCCCAGCACAAAGATCACCCGCTTGTCGCGGTAACGCGTGCCCAGGAACTTGCCGTAGCTGAAGGCGCTGGTAGTATCCAGCACGGAACTCTTCTCGTTGACATACTCCTTGCCCCAAATGGCGACGAGGGCAACATACATCCCCAGCGAATTGGCTTTGTCCACCGCATAGTCGACGTTCTTGAAGTACTCCGGATTCGGCTCCGCCTTGGAGCCTTTGATGAATACCGAAGCGCCATATGGATTGGTCCGATCCAGACCGCCGTAGTGGGCCACGATGGCCTGAATGACGGTAAACTTCTTGGCCGCGCGGTCTTTCATGTACAAGTCGATATCTTCGCGGGTCATATGAAACAACCCCCACGCAGTATCGGCCAGGTAGAAGAACGGCTTGCCGTCTTGTGTCACCAGGAACCGGTGGTTATCGGAGACTCGGATCGGCGGCGGCGCCTGCGCCATTGCCGGCAGCAGGCTGGCTACAAAAACAATCATGCCTGCCAGCAGCAGGCCTCTTCCAGTGCTCTTCATACGCTTCGCCCTCAAGGTGTTATCCGGCCCTGTTCAGCCCGCCGTCATCGCAGGGCTTCCACGCGCAGGCCTGAACCACACCGCCGAATCTTATAGGGCAATACGCACGGAACGCAACAAGTCGCAGGGCCGTGGCCTCTGAGTTGTTCCAACCACTACCCACGCACAGGAGGCTTTTCTTCAGCGGTGATGAACCTCACCTACAGCTCCATGGCAAACTGGTAGCTCGTGGTGTGGATCGGTGCGGTGGGTTCGGCGGCGAGAGCAAGGATGAGGCGCTCCAGCACTAGGAGTTTGTTGGCGGGTGAGCTGCGCAGTTCGAGGTCGGCCTTGGCGACGAGGCGCAGCGCGCGGGTCAGCTCGCGGCGGGATTTGTAGCGGCGGGCCTGGCGGATGAGGTCTTCGGCGGCGAAGGGTGGCATGCGGAATCCCTGCCACAGCGCCGCCCACAGGTCGCGCGAGTCGCGTACGTTCTTCTCCAGGATGATGAGCATCTGGCGGAAGGTGCGGGCCAGCATGTAGAGGTGGCCGATGGCCGCGTCTTCTCCGCCGTCGGAGGCGTTGAGCAGGCCGTGCAGCAGCAGCAGCGCGCGGGTGCGGTCGCGCTGGCTGATGGCATCGGTCAGTTCGTAGAGGGTGCGCTGCTTGGCGGCCAGCACCATCGTCTCCACGTCGCCGAGGGTGATGCGGTTCTTGCCTTCCACTGCGCCACTGCCGCCGACGTAGAGACAGAGCTTCTCCATCTCGCTACTAACTAGCATCATGTCGGCGCCCAGCGAATCCGCCAGTTCGCGCGCCGCGTCGGGGTCGAAGCGAATGCCGCGCGACTCAGCTTCCAGCGTGACCCAGCGGACCGCATCGGACTCCGCCACGCGCGCCAACTCGACCATGCCGCACCAGTCGCCCAGCGTCTCGCGGATGCGGTCGTAGCGTTCCTTGTCCTGATAGTCCATGCGGCGCAGATCGGTGGGGATGCGCAGGTGGTCGGCGACAAAGAGCACGACAGCCTGCGGGTTGGGCGAGCGGAAGTAGGCGTCGATGGCGGCGAACTCCGCCTTCTTCGAGCCGCGGCCATAGAGCAGCTTGAGGTTGCGCACGAAGATCACCTGGAAGGGGGCCATCAGCGATGGTGTCTGCGCGCAGTCGAGCACATCGAAGATGGGAGTATCCGCTAGATCGAAGTCGTGCAGCGAGAAGTCGCGTGCCTCGGGCGGAGCCAGCGCGGCCAGCACTCCCTGGCGACAGCGTTGGTAGAGAAAGGCCTCGTCGCCCAGCAACACATAGCCAGGACGCAGGGCGGAGGGGGATGCAATCTCGGCGAGGAAGCGGTCCGTCGATACAAAGCTCTTGAGCGAGGCTGAACGATGCGGGCTGGGGGAAGGCGCGGGCATCAGAAGGTCTCCAGCATATCGCCGACCAGCGCGTGGGCGAAGTCACGGGCAAGGCGGTTGACGGCGGCGGGGTCCTCGCGGATAAAGCCGGCGAGGTCCTGCGTGGACTGGTACTGTTCACGGTAGCTGAGCGCGTCGTTCTGGTAGAGGACGCGGCCGTCGCGCGCGGTGAGCACCACCTTGACGGTGATGGTGACCAGGTAGCTGGACGTCTCACCGCTGGTGGAGTCGTAGGTCAGCGGAACCGATGTCTGGGTGAGTATGGTGCCGCTGAGGACCGCGTCGGCGTCGGCTGCACCACCGGCAAGAACGCGGTAGCGAGTACGCGTGTCCAATTCGCGGACGACGGCCTGGGTGAGTACCATCTCGCTGTGGTAGGCCTGGGAATGCGTGGTGAAGACAGGCACGGCGATGGTGCGCACATTGGCCGGGATGTGCGTGGCCGAGCCCGCAGAGTGGTAGCCGCAACCGGTGAGCAGAAGCGCAAACGCGAGTGGCAGTAGCCGGGAGAGACGACGCGCCGCGGTTGGAGACAGGATGCGCATTTGAGGTGCTTCTATTGTCGCACTGAGGGAAGGGGTTTCATCTGGGTGTCTTTGCAGTGTGCCCACTTTCTGAATGTGCAACCTATGCTTTCGGATCGAACAGAGGAGGCGGCCCGAGGACCGCGTCTTGATTTTCTGGACTGGAATAAATCTAAGCGGGGCTGGGACGGCCTTCGCCGTATCCTGGCTTGCGGCCTGCCTCGGGCTTGATGACCTTCTGGCCTTCTCCTGTGCCTGGGTCGGCGTAGGCGAGGGGCGACTTGAAGGGTGGCAGCTCTTTGCCCTCGATGATGAGGTCGATCTCGACCCGGTCGAGGGTCTCGCGTTCCAGCAGAGCGGCCGCCATGCGGTGCATGATATCGGCGTTCTCCTCGAGTATCTGGTAGGCCGAGCGGTAGCCTTCGTCGACGAAGGCACGCACCGCGACATCGATCTGCTTGGCGGTGTCATCGGAGTAGTCGCGCGACTGGGCGATGTCGCGGCCCAGGAAGACCTCCTGCTCCTTCTTGCCGTAGGTCAGCGGCCCCAGGTCGCTCATTCCGTACTCGCAGACCATCTTGCGTGCCAGCTCCGTGGCGCGCACGATGTCGTTGCCCGCGCCCGTGGTCTTGCGGTGCATGAATATCTCTTCGGCGCAGCGTCCTCCCATCAGGATGGCGAGCTGCGTGTCCAGATAGTCCTTGGTGACGGTGTGCTTGTCCTCCTCCGGCAGGTGCATGGTAACGCCCAGCGCCATACCGCGCGGTATGATCGTCACCTTGTGCAACGGGTCGGAGTGATGGCGCTTGGCCGCAACCAGGACGTGGCCCGCCTCGTGGTACGCGGTGTCCTTCTTGTCGTCGTCGGAGAGCAGCATGGACTTGCGCTCTGCGCCCATCAGGACCTTGTCCTTGGCTACCTCGAAGTCAAACATATGAACAGACTTGCGATTATAGCGCGCGGCGGTGAGGGCGGCCTCGTTGACCATGTTGGCAAGGTCGGCGCCGGAAAAGCCCGGAGTACCGCGGGCGAGGATGTTGAGTTCGACATCCTCGGCCATGGGCACCTTCTTGCAGTGGACACGCAGCACCTCTTCGCGACCGCGAATGTCCGGGCGATCGACCACCACGCGCCGGTCGAAGCGGCCGGGACGAAGCAGCGCGGGATCGAGTACGTCGGGCCGATTGGTGGCGGCAATCAGAATCACGCCGTCGTTGGATTCGAATCCGTCCATCTCGACAAGCAACTGGTTCAGGGTCTGCTCGCGTTCGTCGTGTCCGCCGCCCAGACCCGCACCGCGGTGCCGGCCGACAGCGTCGATCTCATCGATAAAGATGATGCATGGGGCGTTCTTTTTACCCTGCTCGAAGAGGTCGCGCACGCGGCTGGCGCCAACGCCGACGAACATCTCGACAAAGTCGGAGCCAGAAATACTGAAGAACGGAACATTGGCCTCGCCTGCAACCGCGCGCGCCAGCAGCGTCTTGCCGGTTCCTGGAGGTCCGACCAGCAGGACGCCCTTGGGAATGCGTCCGCCTAGGCGCTGGAACTTCTGGGCCTCGCGCAGGAACTCGATGATCTCCTTCAGCTCTTCCTTGGCCTCATCCACGCCGGCGACGTCCTTGAAAGTAATCTTTTTCTGTTGCATGGAGAGCAGGCGGGCGCGGGATTTGCCGAAGCTCATGGCCTTGTTGCCGCCGGACTGCATCTGGCGCAGCAGGAAGAACCAGATCAAGATCAGAACCGCGATGGGAGCGATGTTGATCAGCGCGGAGAGCCAGGCGCTGGAGTTCTGATCCTTGATGGTGATGTTGACGCCGTGGCTGTTCAGCACGTCGAGCAGGTTGTTATAGTTGGCCGGAATGGTAGTGTGGAACTGGTCCTTACTGGTGTAGTGGCCCACCAGAGTCGTGCCGTCAATGGTGACATCGGTCACCTTGCCCTCGTTGGCCCTGGCCAGCAGGTCGCTGTAGGTGACAGGCGTCTCACGAACAGTGCCCATATTTTTGCCGACAAAGGTCCACAGGCAGATGACGCCTGTAAACAGGAAGACCCAAAGAATAATGTGTTTAACGGTCGAATTCAATCGCGTTTCCTCATTCTTCCGGTCTGAAGCACCTGGTTGAAGCAGCGCTTCGCTGCGGCCATCGACCTGGCAGGCATGCGCTTGCGCGCCTCAGTCTGCTCCTTATTAGACGCACCTAACGACGGTAGAGTTCCAAGTCTTCGGCATGAGTTGCCATCCCGGCCCAGCGTCGGTACGCGTCAGATAAAAAGATTCTACTCTGAGTGGTCGCGCAATGGCGCAACGAATAGGAACGAGGTAACAAGAACCTCACGGGTTTGTCCTGATTTGCCGCTTTGCAGGGTGCTCGACGCCGCGCAGGAGTGAGTTCCAGCAGGTCAGAGTGTTTCCATGTTTTTGGGACTCTTCAGCGGCGTCTCGCGCAAGAGGCGAAGCTCGCGCAGCGTGCGGGTAGCGCGCAACTGGCTGGAAAGGTGGAGCTTGGAGCCGCTGCTCGCAACGGAGGGATCTGCGGCGTTCGGGTCCGGCAGCAGTCCAGCCAGCGCAAGCAGGCGGGCAGTCTCGTCGAAGTTGAGACGCACGCCAAGCGTCCGTGCGGCGGCGCGCACAACGCGGCGGCGCAGAGCGGGATCGAGCGCGCGAAGACGGTCGATCTCAAGGGCGACGGAGTTGGATTCGCGGGGCGCGGTGCTGACCCCACGTCCTCCTCCGCGGACCGGCCGCCCCGGCAGCAGCAACTGCGGCAGGATGCGGCCAAGCTCCGACTGCCAGCGCGCCTCATCCTCGCGCGCTAGTTCGGCCAGATTGGTCAGCGCTTGGTCGATGGCTGGGTTGAACTCACGCAGCAGCGGCAGGACAGAGTGGCGGACGCGGTTGCGCGTGAAGGCCGGATCATCGTTCGTGGAGTCCGTGCGCCAGCCCTGGTTGCGCGATCCGAGAAAGGCGACAAGCTCGCTGCGGCGGACGCCCAGCAGCGGGCGCAGGATTTTGCCCGGGCGAGCGGCGTTGGGTACGAGGACGACCGGGTAGATTCCGCTCAGCCCCTCGGTCCAGGCCCCGCGAAGCAGCTTCATCAGGACGGTCTCGGCCTGGTCGTCCAAGGTGTGCGCGGTAAGCACAGAGTCGGCGTGGCCATCGGCGATGAGCTTACGGAAGAGATCATAACGAAGGTTGCGCGCAGCTTCCTCGATGGTCTCTGGCTGGCCTGCCTCGCGGGCCTGGGCAATGCGGCCGGAGACATCGGCGCGCTGGATGTGCAGCGGAACTGCAAGCCGCGCACAGAGCGCCTCGACAAACGCGAGGTCGCCGTTCGCTTCCTCTCCGCGCAGGCCGTGGTGGACATGGACAGCAGACAGTCCCACGCCGAGAGCGTTGCGCGGCAGGGCGTTGGCGGCATGCAGCAGAATCAGCATCGCCACCGAGTCCGCGCCTCCGGAGACGGCGGCGCAGATGCGGTCTCCGGGACGAATGTAGCTGCGATCCAGCGTGGGCTTTGGGTTTGCCATCGTGACTAATGGTACTGCGCGTTGCCGCTGCGGGGGTGGTTGGCTGCATATTTGCGGCTCAAGTCGTGCCCGTCTTGTTATACTTCGTTGGCTATGCGAGTATTTGTGATTCTTCCGGCGGCTGGGATTGGGACGAGGATGTCCGTGGGCGGCGCGTCCACTCCGAAGCAGTTTCTAACCATTTCCGGGGTGCCCGTACTGGTGCATTGCCTGCGCGCATTTCTGGCGGTCGAGCGCGTTGCGGCCGTTTACGTCGCGGTGCGCGGCACGGAGATGGAGCGCGTGCGGACGCAGTTGACCGAGTTCGGACTCGGCGGCAAGGTGCATGTGGTGGAAGGGGGCGACCAGCGCCAGCAGTCGGTGTCGAACGCGTTGACGCTGCTCGTCTCCGAGAACGGTTGCAGCGACGACGACATGGTGCTGGTGCACGATGCGGCGCGTCCCTTGATCGACGCAGGCACCATCGAGCGCACCATCGATGCTGTCGCCGAGCACGGCGCTGCCATCGTCGGCCTGCCGGCGGTGGATACCATCAAGCAGGTGGAGCGGACGGCGCATGGCGCCATCGTGACTGCAACCATTCCGCGGGAGAGGATTGTGCAGGCGCAGACGCCGCAGGGGGCGCGCTGCGGGCTGCTGCGGCAAGTCTTCACCGAGGCGGCAGCGGACGGGTTCTCGGGCACCGATGAGTCCAGCCTGCTGGAGCGTGCCGGCATCGAGGTGGCTGTGGTCGCGGGCACGGCCAGGAACCTCAAGATCACCCAGCCGGGAGATCTGGAGCTGGCCGAGTTTTACCTGCGAACGACCACGGGTGCGTCATCGGAGGGAGCGAATCGATGAGTATGCGCATCGGCTATGGCTTTGACTCGCACGTCTTCCAGGCGGGCATTCCGCTGATCATTGGCGGACTGGCGATCAAGCACAGCGAAGGGCTCGCCGGCCACTCCGATGGCGACGTGCTGCTCCATGCCATCACCGACGCGCTGCTTGGCGCGGTCTCGGCAGGCGACATCGGGACGTTCTTCCCGCCCAACGATCCGCGCTGGAAGGGCGCGGCCTCCAGTGTCTTTCTGCAGACGGCGCTGGAAGAGGTGGCCACCGCGGGCTATCGCATCGTCAACGTCGACACCGTGTTGATCATGGCCCAGCCTAAGATTGCGCCCATTGCCGGAGAGCTGCGCGAGCGCGTTGCCCAGTTGCTGGGAATCAAGCCCGGCGAGGTGGGCATCAAAGCCAAAACGCCCGAAGGTTTGGGACTGGAACACACGGCCGTTGCGCATTGCACAGTGCTGCTGGAGAGCCTGAAGGCTCCCGATGCGCTGGCGCAGATGGTTGCGACCGCAGAGGCTGGATATGAGGAGGAGCTGAATGCCGTCGTCGAGGGGCTGATCGGCGAGCGGCACGATATTACCGCGCTGGGCCGCAAGGTGGCGCCGTTCGATACGGACGATCTGACCTGAGGGTGAAAACGAGGAGAGGGTGGGAATATTGATTACCACGGTGCAGCAGCACATCCTGCAGCAGCAGCAGGAGATCAGCGAGGCGAGCGGGCGATTTAGCTGGCTGTTGAGCGGCATCACGCTGGCGACCAAGATGGTGGAGGCAAAGATTCGCACGGCTGGGCTGAATGACGCCCTTGGCGCCTTCGGGCACACCAATGTGCAGGGCGAGCAGCAACAGAAGCTCGACGTGTATGCCAACCAGGCCTTGCTGCACTGCCTGGGCCTGCGCGATTCAGTCGCCGCGCTGGTCAGCGAAGAGGACGAAGAGCCCGTCACGTTCGATCGCTCGGTCGAGACTGGCAAGTACATCATCGTATTCGATCCTCTCGACGGCTCCTCCAACATCGACGTCAACGTGAACGTCGGCACCATCTTCAGCGTGCTGCGCAGGCTTCCCTCGTCCGACGGCGATCTGCAGGCGTCCATCCTGCAGCCGGGACACGCGCAGGTAGCGGCCGGCTACGTGGTGTACGGGCCGTCGACCGTGCTGGTGTATACCACGGGCCATGGAGTGCATGGGTTCACGCTGGACCCCACCATTGGTGCGTATGTGCTGACCAGCGAGAACATGAGGATGCCCGAACAGGGAAGCTACTACAGCGTGAACGAGTCCAACGCTTCCACCTGGCCGGACGAGTACCGCAAGTATGTCGGCAAGTTGCGCTCGGGCGCGCTGGGTCGCCAGTACAGCTCGCGCTACATCGGCAGCCTGGTTGCGGACTTTCACCGCACCCTGCTCAAAGGCGGCGTCTTCCTGTATCCGCCAACCCAGGAGCAGCCCGCCGGCAAGCTGCGGCTGATGTATGAGGCGAATCCGCTGGCCTTCATCGCGGAGCAGGCCGGAGGAATGGCGTCCAGCGGCAAGGGCCGCATCCTGGACATCAAGCCCAAGGGGATTCATCAGCGCACACCGCTCATCGTAGGCAGCAAGCGGGAGATGGAAGCGCTGCTGGATGGCCGCGCAGGATGAACGGGCAAACCGAATTTTCCGCGGTGGTGACGGACATTCGCCTTGAGTCGCGCGACGGCTCGGCAGTGCGCTGGCGGATGACGCTGGACCACACAGAATTTGCTGCGGGCGATGTGGGCGTGCTGCGTGCGGTTTCTCGCGGCGGAACGCACATCGAGGTTCCCGTGCTGGCCGTGGTCGCGGACGAGGCGGGCGACCTGTGGCATGTGGTGGAAAAACCGCTCGCCGCCGGAACCGATGTTGTGGGCCAGGTCACGCGATAAATGCTGGGGGATATACCCCCCTAAAAGGCCTAAGGTATCCAATACAGATGACTTAGGTATGGACTGGTCTATACTTGTTGCCCTTGCTGCCATTCGAACGATTGATTGAGCTGATGGCAAGACAAGACATATTTGCCCCTATTTAAAGTGTACGCGGTTGAGGGTATCTATTATGCCAAGTATTTTGATCTTTTATATGGATGATACGGAAGGGGTTAGGAGAAATTTGGAGGGTCGAGGGGCTTGACAAGGTTTATAAGGTTCAAGGTTCGAGGAGGAAAGAAGGAATTGTGTGGAGTATTTTGCGATGCGTGGCAGGTGGGAGGAAGGCGATTCAGTCGTTTCGGCTGCGCCTCCACTCGTGCCTACGGCAGTGCGGAAGCGCCTTCGGCGCGGCGTCTTATTGGCCCGCATGAATGCGGGCCCTTCCGGGGGTTGGCGGTAAACGCAGGTGTCCGAGGTTGCGCGAAGGTCTGATCACCCATCTCAGAAGCGAGATGGGGGGCACCTGGTTTTTTTTGTGAGGTGCCGGATGTGGGCCACCCGACTATGAGTTTCCAGGAGCTACAGTAATCTTGAATTCGATCAGCCACTTGAGTTTTGACTTGTCACCCTTAAGATAGGCGTCTAGGGTAACTGCGAGGTCACCGACGCGAGCGATTGGTACCACGTAGTCAAAAACATTCGCCAGTACTCGCAGTGTTTCACCAGTCCAAGGACCATCTATAACTAGAACTGCCAGCAAATCCGGATTTTTGCCCTTCCAATTGATCGCAGAGAACATTTTGTCTTTAGCGTACAGGGAAGCATGGCGTGCTGATGACTTTCTTACTTCAATGAATGCCAAGGGCCGTTCTGCCGTTGGAAGTACAAAATCCGCCCGAAAGTCATATATGACCCCCTGCATCGAGTCATACTCTTCCTCACGCTGGAACCTTAGACCCTGATCACTAAGTGCCCGATCGACGATTGATTCGAAAAGCACGCGGCCGATCAGGTCCCTCACAATGCCCTCAAGTGTGGATTCAAGCCTTTGAAGGATTTCTCCCTTGTTAACTTGTTTAGGGTCGACACGGTCATGTAGAAGCTTTGAGAGTCTCAAGGATGCAGGCTTAGAGATTGAGTTGTCTGAGACAGAGCCTACTTGAGTCTTGAGTGCGGCTTTGCTGAATATTCCGCTCAGATGCTGAAAGAGTGGAAGCAAGTGAGGGTTCTTGTTTATAAATTCAGGTGAGAATGCACTGAAATTTGCGGTCTCAATTTCCATGACATTCAAGAAATCTGCGCCCGCTTTCCGGATATCCCTGTATACCCCTGCCGCGATAGCAGTTTCTAGCTCGAAGGGGATTGCTTGACGGCGCTTCCACTCTTCCAGAGCATCCTCCGCTGTCATTTCATCACGCACTCCCAGTCCTGCGAGAAGTATGGTTCGCGCCCGCTCATCCTCCAAATCAGTCAAGGAGACAGTCGCTAATCCGCTGGTCGCCTTGACGAGTTTTAAGTAACTCGCAATCGCCTTACGAATTTCGGTGTCTGCGATTTTGTAGAGGGTTAACTGGCTCTGGTCCGGTACGGGCACCCGGGTATCGTCTGATTCGGGATCGATTGGGGATTGAGGATTATTGGATGTCAGTCTATTTTGTCCCATATAAGTGGTATTCACCGAGTCCGATGGTTGAGCCTTCGCGCTTCGCTAGGTTCCATCGATGCCCCCGTTGTCTCATGAGTTTGCATTCGACCCCACGGAAACCTATGTCCTCCATGCACGACTTAAGAAGCTGTGGGGTGCTGATGTGGACGCCATAGAGGGCTGCATCGGCAACGACGATATGAATTGGAGTTCCCATACGCAGCACACGATGCGCCTCACTTAGTACATCGGTCATTTGCGAAAAGTACGGATAAATTAGAAGGTCATATTCTTTCTTGCCTGCCTTCTGTTGCTTTCGTTTGCCAAGCTCGACTACTAACTCATCGAGGTCTCGCCGAATTGTATCCGACACATTTCGACGATAGACCGCTTGGAGAAGCTTTTGGCCCTTCAGTGCCGTGGTGGTATTGACAATGAGGGAACTTCGGACTTTTTCCGAGATGTCACGCCAAGAGCTCGCAATATTCCAGAAGTAGAGAAGCATGCGTGTCATCTCTGCATAGTCGAAATTATTGAGATAGGGCGGAGAGGTCACAACGATGGATACGGAATCGGATTTCACTTGCTCCATGGTCCGCGATGACTGGCGTATGACCTTGACCTGTCGGCTGAGGTCTGCGCCATCGAGCAATGCGATGTCGTCGAGCATCATCTCGGCGACATCTACGCACGCGAGAGCGGGGCTTGTTGGTTGTTTCTTACTGGTCGGCGCCTTATAAATTCCGTCCGTCTGAGAATGTGAGCATTTGTCGACAATGCGCGACAGCATTAGAAAGGCAGTATCGCTTTCCGACAAGGCGGATGAACGGAGCAGTTCTCGGGCCCCGAGTAATGCGCGCAAGATGTCTGGCGGATATAGCTTAGTGAGAAACGCCTGCTGCGAATCGCTTAGAATGGATGTTGAAATTGGCGCTTGGAACCCTTTTAAGAACAGTTCCCTAGAGATCCGTATGCTTTGATCCACTTCACGGCCCGGGAGCTTAGCGTTACAGATTCTGCTGAAGATTGGGTGAGGATCGTATCCCACGCCGCAAAGGCCTCTCTCAGCAGCGACTACCAGGGCGGTTCCGCAACCGGCGAACGGATCTAACAAGATCGACCCAGGCACCAAGGCGGCCTCTTCGCATTGCTGATGTACAAACTCGGGCGAAAACCCTGCAATGAAGTTAAACCACCGATGTACCTTGTGAAAGCGTGTGGTTGTATTGGTCGGTAACCGAGCGTCTGAAACAGCTATAAGTGACCGAGAATGGGGCTGGAGTAGAGCAAAACCCGGCAGTAAAGTTTGTGTAGCCATTGGTGTATTGATTATGCTCCTCCTCCCCTGATTCGGTGTTGAACTACTCCACCGTGACGGATTTGGCGAGGTTGCGGGGTTGGTCGACGTCGCAGCCGCGGCGGACGGCGATGTGGTAGGCGAGGAGTTGGAGGGGGACGACTTCGAGGATGGGGAGGAGCAGCTCCGGGGCGGGGGGGATGTGGATGGCATGCTCGACGAGCTGGCCGATGTGGCGGTCGCCCTCGATGGCGATGGCGATGACGCGGCCGGAGCGCGCGGTGACCTCCTGAATGTTGCTGAGGGTCTTCTCGTACTTGAGGACGGAGGCGGGGTCGGCGGGGTCCTGGGTGGCGATGACGACGACGGGGAGGGTCTCGTCGATGAGGGCGTTGGGGCCGTGCTTCATTTCGCCGGCGGGGTAGCCCTCGGCGTGGATGTAGCTGATCTCCTTGAGCTTGAGCGCGCCCTCGATGGCGATGGGGTAGTGGATGCCGCGGCCCAGGAAGAGGAAGTCGTTGGACGTGTGGAAGGCCTTGGCGAGTTTTGCGCACTGAGCATCTACCGAACGCAACAGCTCCTCAAGTTTTGCGGGAATCTTGGAAAGCTCGGCGACGAGCTGGATGGATTCTTCCTCCGTCACAGTCCCGCGGAGCTGGGCGAGGTGCAGCGCGAGGAGGAAGAGCGCGGTGAGCTGGGCGGTGAAGGCCTTGGTGCTGGCGACGCCAATCTCCGGGCCGGCGTTGGTGGTGATGGTTCCCTGGGCCTCGCGGGAGACGGCGGCGCCGACGACGTTGCAGATGGCGATGGTGCGGGAGCCGAGGGCGTGCAGCTCGCGCTGGGCGGCGATGGTGTCGGCCGTCTCGCCGGACTGGGTGATGAGCAGGCCGATGGAGGCGGGGTCGGCGATGGGCGAGCGGTAGCGGAACTCGCTGGCGTAGTCGACTTCGGTGCGCAGGCGGGCGAGGCGCTCGATCATGAACTTGCCGGCGAGGCCGGCGTGCCAACTGGTGCCGCAGGCGGCGATGGTGATCTGGCTGGCAGCGCGCAGTTCAGCGTCGGAGAGATGCATCTCGGCGAGGAAGACGCGGCCCGTGTCGGCGGAGACGCGGCCCAGGATGGTGTCGCGGACGGCGCGGGGCTGCTCGTTGATCTCCTTGAGCATGAAGTGCTTGTAGCCGAACTTTTCGGCCTGGATGGGGTCCCATGCGATGCGCTGGATGCGCAGCGGGATGGGGTTGGCGTCGAAGTCGGTGAGGGCGATGCCGGCGGGAGTGAGGATGGCGAGTTCGCCGTCTGCGAGGAAGTGGATGTTGCGCGTGTGATGCAGGATGCCGGGAACGTCGGAGGCGAGGAAGAATTCGCCGTCGCCGAGACCGAGGACGACGGGAGGGCCAAAACGCGCGGCGACCAGCTTGTCGGGCTCGTTGGCCGAGAGGACGCCGATGGCAAAGGCGCCGGTGAGACGCTTGACGGCGCGGCGGACGGCTTCCTCGAGGGGGAGTGCTTGCCGCACGGGCGCCGAGCCTTCGGCGTGATTATCCTGACCGCTCCCGTTGGTCGCTGCGGCTGCGGCCCGCACCGGCGGACGCGCTTCGCGCCGTGAGGGTGAGCTGACGACTGCGGCACTTTCGTTCGCCTCGACGGTGACCTCGTTCTTTTGATCGGCGGCGAGATTGAGCTCGTTTTCGATGAGGTGGGCAATGATCTCGGTGTCGGTCTCGGAGACGAACTTGTGGCCCTTGGCGATGAGCTCGGATTTGAGGGCGAGGTAGTTCTCCACGATGCCGTTATGCACCACGACCAGCGTGCCGGAGCCGTCGCGATGGGGATGGGCGTTCTCCTCTGTGGGTCGGCCGTGGGTGGCCCAGCGGGTGTGGCCGATGCCGAAGGTCCCGGAGATGGGACTGGCCGCAATGACCGTCTCCAGGTTGCAAAGCTTGCCTGGTGCGCGGCGCAGCTCCAGGCCCTGCGGGCCGCCGGCGACAGCGATGCCGGCTGAGTCGTAGCCGCGGTACTCCAGGCGGCGCAGGCCGTTGAGGATGATGGGGACGGGAGGCTTGGGGCCAATGTAACCTACGATTCCGCACATAGATTGAGTGTAGATTGTTCGCGTGGGATTTTGTGAGTTGTGAGGGATGGGAGTTTGGGGTGAGCGGGGAGGAACGGAAAGTGCGTGTGGATGGTAGTTTGGTGGTGGCCGCGGAGTGGGCCCTAGCGAATGCATATTCTGGTGCTGAATCCCGGGTCGTCGTCGATCAAGTTCTCGATGCATGAGGTGGGTGAGGGTGCTGCTACGGCGGGCGTGGAGGGCGCGGCGGAGAACCGCGCGCTGTATGAAGGCGAGTTGGGCGGGATTGGCGGGCGGCGGGAGAAGCTAGAGTTTCGCGATGCGGCGGGGAAGGACCTGAGCGGCAGGCTGGGCACGGTGAAACCTGGCTTGATGGAGGAGGCGATTGGGACCGTGGAGCGCGCGGTGAGTATGGATGGACTGCCGCCGCCGCAGGCTGTGGGCTACAGGGTGGTGCATCCGGGGGCGCATCTGCGAGGACATCAGCAGTTGACACCGGAGGTGCTGGCGAAGCTGCGCGAGGCTGTGCCCTTCGCTCCGCTGCACGATCCCGAGGCGCTGGAGCTGATCGAAGGGATGATGCAGCGCTTCGCCGACGTGCCGCACATCGCGTGCTTCGATACGGTCTTTCACGAGACGATGCCGGAGGAGGCGACGGTGTATGCGCTGCCCTATGCGGTGCGCAGGCAGGGCGTGCGGCGGTATGGGTTTCATGGGCTCTCCTGCGAGTCGGTGGTGACGCAGATGCGCGAGGCGCAGGGGATTGCGTTTCCCCGCCGCTTGGTGATTGCGCATCTGGGCAGCGGATGCAGCGTGACTGCGTGCATCGACGGCCGATCAGTGGATACGACGATGGGCCTGACGCCAACCGGCGGCGTGATGATGGGGACTCGGACGGGCGACCTCGATCCCGGTGTCGTACTCTTCCTGATGCGGCAGGCCGGCGCGACAGCGGATTCGGTAGAGCGAATGATCGATGGCGACGCGGGGCTGAAGGCGCTGGGCGGGATCAATGACATGCGCGAACTGCGCAAGCGGGCCGCCGAGGGGAACGTGAGGGCGCAGTTGGCGATTCGCGTCTTCTGTCGCGGCGTGGTGAAGGCCATCGCGGGATTCATCGCGCTCCATGGCGCGGACGCCATCGTCTTTACCGGGGGAATTGGGGAGCACGATGCGGCTACGCGTGCAGAGATTGCGGGCGGCCTAAATGGGCTTGGTGTTGAGCTGGACTTTGCGGCGAACCAGTTGGAGCAGAAGGCGACAGGACAGAGCGTGCGCAAGATCAGCGACGAGGATTCGGCCGTTGCGGTGTATGTGGCGCCGGCGGAGGAGGACCGAATGATTGCGCTTCATGTGGCGCATATGTGCCGCACAGCACAGAGGGACGAGGGAAAGTCATCGTAAATTGATGTGGCGGGACAGGCCGTCATACGGCTTGTGGCAAGAAGCGGGCATCTGAGAGAACAACAGGACAAAAGCAGATTCCTTGCGGGAATGACAAACAAGATTCGGAGGGAACCATGGGCCAAGTCTCCGCAGTGCAGATTGATCCGACACCATTGTCCGGCGAGCCGCTTTCGGCGGACGAGCTGCGCAGGATCGATGCGTACTGGCGCGCGTGCAATTATCTGTGCGTGGGAATGCTGTATCTGCGCGCAAACCCGCTGCTGCGCGAGCCGCTGAAGCCGGAGCATATCAAGAACCGGCTGCTGGGCCACTGGGGATCGGACCCCGGACAGAACTTTACCTGGGTGCATCTGAACCGACTGATCAAGAAATATTCGCTCGACTTGATCTATCTCTCTGGGCCGGGCCACGGGGCGCCGGCGACGCTATCGAACAGCTACCTGGAGGGCGTGTATTCGGAGGTGTATCCGGACAAGAGCCAGGACGTGGCGGGGATGCAGCGGTTCTTCAAGCAGTTCTCCTTTCCCGGCGGCATCGGCAGCCACTGCACGCCGGAGACGCCCGGCTCCATCCACGAGGGCGGCGAGCTGGGCTACAGCCTCTCGCACGGATTCGGCGCGGCCTTCGACAATCCCGACCTCATCGTCGCGGTGGTGGTGGGTGATGGCGAGTCGGAGACGGGGCCGCTGGCGACGAGCTGGCACTCCAACAAATTTCTGAATCCGGTGCGCGATGGAGCGGTGCTGCCGATCCTGCATTTGAATGGGTACAAGATTGCGAACCCCACGATTCTGGCGCGGATTCCGCCGGAAGAGTTGGAGATGCTCTTCAAGGGGCTGGGCTATACGCCGTATGTCGTCGAGGGCGACGATCCGGCGGCGATGCACCAGAAGATGGCCGCGGCGATGGAGCACTGCATCCTGGAGATTCGCGCGATCCAGACTGCGGTGCGGGCGAACCCCGATGTGCCGCCGGTGCGTCCGTTGTGGCCGATGATTATTCTGCGCACGCCGAAGGGATGGACCTGTCCGAAGGAGCTGGACGGGCACAAGCTGGAGGGATCGTGGCGCGCGCACCAGATTCCGATCACGGATCCGGTGACGAACCCCGCGCACCTGAAGCTGGTGGAGCAGTGGATGCGCAGCTATCGGCCGGAGGAGTTGTTCGACGAGGCGGGCAAGCTGATTCCGGAGATTGCGGAGATGGCGCCCACGGGGACGAGCCGCATCTCGGGGAATCCGCACGCCAACGGAGGGCTGCTGCGGAAGCCGCTCGATATGCCCGACTTCCGCGACTATGCGGTAAAGGTGGAGAAGCCTGGGCAGATCGAGGTGTCGTCGACCGCGAGGCTGG
The DNA here is from genome assembly GCA_963834805.1 of uncultured Acidobacteriaceae bacterium. Taxonomy (GTDB): domain Bacteria; phylum Acidobacteriota; class Terriglobia; order Terriglobales; family Acidobacteriaceae; genus Edaphobacter. The sequence goes on along the minus strand of CAWIDB010000006.1, from coordinate 1,450,115 downwards.
CGCTGATGCTGCGCGATGTGATGCGGCGGAACATGACGAGCTTCCGCGTCTTCGGGCCGGATGAGACGGCGTCGAACAAGCTGGACGCGATCTACCAGGCAAGCCCCAAGACATGGATGGAGGAGCGCAAGCCGGAGGACGATGACGGCGGCTTTCTTTCCACCTCGGGCCGCGTGATGGAGATGCTCTCCGAGCACACGCTGGAGGGTTGGTTCGAGGGCTACGTCCTCACAGGCCGGCATGGGTTTTTCTCCAGCTACGAGGCCTTCGTCCACATCATCGACTCGATGTTCAACCAGCACGCGAAGTGGCTGGAGAAGAGCAAGCTGGAACCGCGCTGGCGCGAACCCATCTCGTCGCTCAACCTGCTGATTACCTCGCTGGTGTGGCGGCAGGACCACAACGGATTCACCCACCAGGACCCCGGCTTCCTCGACGTGGTGACCAACAAGAGTCCGGAGATCACGCGCATCTATCTGCCGCCGGACGCGAACTGCCTGCTGTCTGTGGCGGACCACTGCCTGCGCTCGGTGGACTACGTTAACGTGATCGTCGCCGACAAGGCCACGCACCTGCAGTACCTCACCATGGACCAGGCCGTCGACCACTGCACCAAGGGGATCGGCATCTGGGACTTCGCCTCGAATGACGACGGGGCGGAGCCCGACGTGGTGATGGCCTGCGCGGGCGACATTCCGACTTCGGAGTCACTGGCCGCCGTGGCCATCCTGCGCGAACGCTGCCCCGGCCTCAAGATCCGCTTCGTCAATGTGGTGGACCTCTTCCGCCTGATGCCGGAGAACGAACATCCACACGGGATGAGCGATAAGGAGTTCGACGCGCTGTTTACGGTGGACAAGCCGGTGATCTTCAACTTTCACGCGTATGCTTTCCTCATCCACAAGCTGACCTACCGGCGCAAGAACCACGAGAACATCCATGTGCGCGGATATAAAGAGAAGGGCAACATCAACACGCCGCTGGAGCTGGCGATCCTGAACCAGACTGACCGCTTCAACCTGGTGCTGGATGTGATCGACCGCGTGCCGAAGTTACAGGCGACGGCCGCGCACACGCGCGAGTGGCTGAAGGACCAGATTGTGGAGAGCGTGAACTACGCGCACCAGAACGGCATCGACCGGCCGGAGATTACCGGCTGGCACTTCGTGCCGTTCTCGACGCTTCGCGTAAAGACAGAGGCAGATTCCATTCCGGAGTGACCAATCACTTCGCGCGATGCTTGACGCTTCGCGTACAAGCTAAAACAGATTCCTCCACTACGCTACGGAACGACCCGTGATTCGAGCCTCGCTCGATCCTGATAAGGGCTAGCCTTACAGCTTATTTTGTTACTGCGATGGCGGGTGTAGCTGACTTCTTGCCGACGAGCAAGGGAATCTCCAGGGTGCCGAATTTGTTGGAGACACCGTCGAAGACGCCCACGCGGAGGGTGAACTGGCCGGGCGGCAGATCGATCTGCTGGAAGAACTGGAAAGGCGTCGCGATGAAGTCCCCATACTCCTCATTGGACAGCGGCAGCTTCTGCGTCTGGCTGAGGGTGGTCACGAGCTTGCCGTATGGATCGTAGGCGGCGGCGTCGAACTCGAGTGAGGCATTGCGCATGCCGTCCGGTGTGGCGGCGAATACGATCTGAGATTGGTCGAGCTTGTAGAGGATGTTGTAGGTGACTGGCGTCTTGCCGGCTAATGGGAGCGCGCGGCGGGAGCCGGATGCTTGTGGATTGGGCGCGCTCGGAGTGGCTTGAACGTCGAAGGTCAGCTGAGTAGCGGGGAGGGCGCCGAGCCCCATGGTGTCCTGGGTCATATGGACTTTGAGTATGTCATCGGGCGGCGCGGGCTGCTCGTCGTTGTAGCCGCCGCGGTAGACCAGGTGGAGACCAGGACGGTCGACTTTAATGCTGATGGGGTGGAAGTGGCCGTCACTATCCGGGCGGGTGGGGACGTAGGAGAGGGTGTAGTAGTGCAAGGTGTCGTTGACGATTTTGGCTACGGCGCCTTTGAAGTCGTTGGTGTTGTAGATGGCAGCACCGCCGGTGCCAGTGGCGATCTCTTCGGCGCGAAGAGTGCCCAAGCCGAGAGCACGTCCGACCGGGACGCCCTTCGGATCAAAGGGGTAGACGGCAATCTGCTCGCGGGTGAAGAGATCGTAGGTGTCCATGAGGCGATGGACGAGGGTCATGTCAGGCGAGGAGAAGGGCGGCGGCGGGATTCCGGCGGGCCAGGACAAGCCGCCGTCACGCATGACGGCCAGCGGCGTACCGACCCAGATAAGGTTCTTGCGTCCGTGGATACCGGCAACGTAGGCGGCGATCTGGTCGGCGGCTGCAATCCGATCGGCGGTGGGGGGCTTGCCAGCGGAGAGGACGACGAGGTTGTCGACGGCGGTCGCGGCCCGCTGCCCGTCTGTGGTAAAGCCCTGCAGCAGGTGGAGGCCGTAATCGGCCCGGAAGGCGAAGACTGCGACCTGCGTTCCGGCGGGCATGGTCCGCAAGTACTCCGCGATGTACTTTTGGGCGCGGATGAAAATACCGCCCTGAAGGGTGTCGGCAGCGGGGTCGGTTCCAGGCGGGTAGCTGCTCCCGTACGGGAGATCGAAATACACGATCTGGACTGGGCCATTGGCGGGCAGGGCGGCGGCGTTGGTGTATGTGCCGGTCGGCAGCGTGCGCGGCGGCGCGGGCGGGGTTTCCTTGTCGTATTCCGCGAAGCTGCGGATGGGCTGGGGATGGCCATCTTCAGAGACGGTAAAGTCGGATTGCTTGAGGCCGCGGGCGGGCTGGCCCTTGTCATCGGTGACCAGCACATCGAGGATGGTCTCGCGTGTGGTTACCTTGATCGTCGGAGCACTGGTGATCTGCGAGGGAAAGCCGGGAAAGCCTTCCACTGTCACGCCGGACTGGTCCGCCGTCTGCGCAGGAATGTATGCAGGCGAGAATGTAAGGAGCCCTGTGATGCCAAGTGCCGCGAGAGTCATTTTGCTGGGCCGCATGGATTCTTCTCCTTTGGGCTAGCCTTACAGCTTATTTTGGTACTGTAACAGCGGGAACAGCCTGCGGCGCGATGGACGCAGTGGGGACTTCGATAGCTCCCACGCGGTCGCTGGCCAGGTCGTGCACCGCGATGCGCAGGAAGTAATCGCCCGTGGCAGGCACGTCGATCTGCTGGCTCGCGTTGGCGCCGCCACGCAGCATGGAGCGGTAGACGGCGGGCGGCAGAATGGGGCTGATGGTGGTGCTGACGGAGTTGACGATCTCATCGCCATCGGCATTATAGACCCGTACGCCGTACTCGAAGTTGCCGCGATAGTTGCCGTCAGGCGCGGTGTTGAAGTCAATGCCATGCACGTCGATGGAGTACGAGATGGTGAAGTGCCGGTAGGGCGGCTTCATCTGCTTCGCGTCCGGCTGGTTGTCGGCTGGCAGCTTGGCTTCGGTTCCGGGAGCCTGCTCGACTTTGACCTTGAAGAGCACCTGGGTGGCATCCAGTGCGCCGCGCATCAGGGCCGCCTGCATGGTGCTGACCTTCTCGATCTTCTTACCGCGCGAGTCAGTGTCGGGCTCTACTGCATAGTAGCCGTTGCGATAGGTGAGGTTGAGGCCGGGCTGGTCGACTTTTACCATGATGGTGCGGAAGCGCGTGTCCAGCACCTGATTCACCGGCGTGTAGGTCAGCGTGTAGAAGTTGGAGCTGACGTTGATGGCGTCGTCGACCGCTCCGGCTAGGTCATTGCTGGTGTAGACTGCGTGACCGCCGGTCTGCTCGGCGCGCAGATCCATGTTGTAGTGCTCTTCGAGCAGCTTGCGATTTGTATTGTTGTCGACTCGCAGGCCGCGGCTTTCGATGGGGTTAATCACGACGTGAGCGTCTGCTAGCACGCCAGTAGCAGCGGTAAGTTCGTCGGTGAAGTCGTAGCAGTAAGTGGGGGCAGGTGGCCACTTTGGAGGGAAGGAGCCGGAGAACCAGATGAGGTTCTTACGGCCTGGCATGCCGGAGAGATAGCGGGCTATCTGGTGCATGGCAGCCAGGGTGTATTGCGCGCGCATGGCCATCTGGTTGCCATCGGGTGCGCAGACTGGATCCGTCCGATCAGCTGTAGTGGGTCCAGTGGGGTCCTGTCCGATGTCCTCCATCGGCGGGCCGATGTAGATGTTTTTCTGGCTGGCGATGGCGGCGGAGAGGAGTTCCTTGTCGGTGGTGATGCCCTGGACGATGAACAGACGGTAGGTGAGGCCGAGCACGGCGACGCGGGTACCCTGCGGCATGCGCTTGATGTAGCCGAGCATCTGTTGCTGGACTTGCTGCTGCACTGGGGTGGGCGTGTTGAGGTTGTCGATCAGCAGGATCACGATTGGCGTGGCCTGGGGTGGCGTGGGTGTGACATTGGTGAAGGTGTTCGGTGGCAGCTCCTGCTTGACCAGCTCAGGCACGGCGGGGATGGCCTGGTCTGTGCGGTGTTCCTCGACGCTGTTCGGCTGCATCTCCTTGCCGTCTTCAAGCACGGTGAAGTCCGTCTACTTCAGCCCATGCACGGGCTTCCCCTTGGCATCGGTCACGGTGACATCGACGATGGTGATCGGCACGCGTGCATGGATGGTGTATTGAGGTTGGCCGGAGCTCTGGGCGAGGGTGGTTGGCGCGACCGCCAATCCCAGGCAGGCGGCAATTGCGACCAAGATTACGGGCCATTCAGTACATGTGCAGCGAGCCTGGCCGACCATGCAGGGCCTCCATCCACTTGCAGAGAATAGTACAGCCCCGACCAGCTTCTTTATTCAAGGATCATGGCAACCGGGCTATGATGAAGGGAATTGGAGCGGCGATGACGACACAATATTATACGGGGCCACACTACGGCGGCAGGTTCCTCGGCTTCCTGCTGGCTCTGGCGCTGGGAGCGGCGGTGTTCGCCGTCTTCGTGCGCCGGGCGAGTACGGGCAGGGCGGGCCGCATAGTCACGCTGATTACCGGGCGCCCTGCCAGCCTCGACACCTCGCTGCCCGCGGTGGTAGAGAGTATCCATCGCCTCGGCCGCGTGCAGACCGCAGTCTACTCGCTGGACACGGTGGTGGAGAGCAACGAGTCCCCGGCTGTTGCGCATGGAGCGCCGGGCGACCCCCTTCTGCTGGTAGTGCATGGTGAGTCGACCGCCGGCATCGACCTGGCTCTGCTAAAGCCGGAGGATGTGCGCATCGACTCCAGCGGGCACGGCATCCGCGTTGTGCTGCCGACAGCGCAACTCTTCTCCACCACCTTGGACAACCGGCGCACGCGGGCCTACTCGCACACGGCAGGAACGCTGGCACCGATGGACCAGGACCTGGAGCCCGACACCCGCGCCAGAGTGCAGGACCAGTTGCAGCAGGCCGCGTTGACGGACGGCATCCTGGACGCTGCAAGCAAAAACGCACGCGCCATGGTGACCGCGCAGCTTTATGCGCTCGGCTTCAAGCAGGTCGAAGTCCAGTAAGGGAAACGGTCGCTGGGTGTTCCCTCTTCGGTACATATGCCATGAATTTCACTCCCGATCCACAGCTTGCTTGCGGTATCATGCAGGCATGAGGTTTCTCCCCAAACTCGGTTGCTGCCGGCATTCGTCCCACGCTTGTGAAGCGATTGGAGAGATGAATGGCTCCAGTGGTTCGCAGGATGGCCCACTCGCCTACAGTGAGCGGACCTTGGTGGATGAGTCCCACTTGTTGAAGACCATCGGTTGGATCTCGGCTGCGCTTGGGGCGGTGGCGATCGGGTTGATCGTGGGCCGCGAGATCCGTCAGCGTTACAAGTTCAACCGGCGCACTCCTTACGATCTCTACGCCCACTCCGGCGACAAACTGCCCGACGCCGATTGCAGCGTTGGCATATAGATTTCCCGACTTATGAGACCAACTTCCTGGCCAGCTTTCAAGACGGCTACCGGGCCAATGTTTTTGCTACCGGTCTCTTCTTGTCCCGGCATCGCTTAGAGCCTTTTCACAGTTACTGTGGTACCGGAAAAAGTGTGCAGTGTGGTTTTCGTTCCACCCCAGCGACGTGGACCTGTCGCTGGGGACCCCGGATAAGAGAAAACCACCCAGGCTTCGTTCGCCCCACTCTACAGCTACTCTGAAAATGCTCTACTCATGGCTGGGAGGCAGTGTGAAGTCCCTCTGGGGGAACCAGACCGGCCACACGGAGAGTTTTTGATTGGCATCCTTCTGCCATCTCTTCGCCTGGGTATACCAATCAGCGCCTCCAGGATCCACGTATGGAACCCATCTTCGGGAGTAGGTTAAATAGTCGAAGCTTCCGGCAAACAGAAAACAGGCCAACAATGTCCGCGCCGCGATTCTTTTCACTCCAGATGCGGATTTTCGGGTTGCTGCCAGCAGCAGGCTCAGGCCCATCAACACGGCGGTTGAGAAGACATACCGTTCGCCGATAAGGTGGACACCATCGGGTGAGCCATAGATCGAAAAGAGGCCGAGGCAAAGCGACGCAGCCATGAGCCACTGGGTTGAACGATCGCGGCGATCAGTGACAATCCAGAGGAGAGCGCCGACCAGGGCGACATCTGCCATCGCATAGCAAAACACGGACAGTGGAGGTGTCATACCGGCAGAGAAGACGTGTGTGACCGCAGGGTGAAGGCTTGCGGAACGGGCAAGCGAGGCTTTGGCCAAATCGTTTCCGAACCTGCCGGAAAAGGGTAGCGCTATAAACTGCACAAAAAAACCAGCGATCGCCACAGAAGGATGAAAGGAGATTTGTCGCTCTCCAGCCTTCATGCAATGATGAACCACCGCGATTTGTATCGCCGCGAGCGCTGTCAACAAGGCCGCTTGGAAAAACGCGATCCTGCTCTTTCGGGTCAATGCGCGCAGCAAAAACAGAGGAGTAAGAATCGTAGTCAGTGGGCCGGTGAGCGCGGCGACTGCAAGCACGACGCTTCTCTGGATCCAGGCGCGGCCCGGCTCCGAGATCAGAACCAACGCAGCGCAAACCGCCAGGTAGAACTGGCTGTTGATCGTATTCAGCCATACCTCATAGCTTGGCGCAGTCAACATCAACACGGTCAGAGCAAGCGCTTTGGTTCGGGCCACCTTAAAGGCCTCGCACTGGACGATCAGATACCCTGCAAGAACCTGCACGGAGAACGCACACCACGTCATGAACAGCGCCGCAAGTTGGAGCGGCAAGCAGCGCGCGGCTATCAAGGCAATCGCGTTTGGCCAGAGTGCGTAGTATCCCAGGTGGGGTGCAGCAATCGCGGCAAGGCAACTACCGGACCATGCGCCACGAAGATACACCGTGCCTTCTTCCGCCCAGACGCGTCCATGCAGAAGAAGCCACGGATCGCGTATCGCTGTCAGCAGGCTGTAGGCCGTCAGCATCAGAACTTTTGTATGCGTCGATACTGGTTCGGCAGGCACAACCTGGTTCGGCACGTTGTTGAACACTCCAGCCTGAATACCGTGTGCCTCGGGATGGTCATCGTGATCGGACCATGAATGCATCGAGTCTTCAAGCATAGGCAGTCTTCACTGTGAATGGTCCAACTTCCTGTACGTTTTCTCTCGAACTGTAGAGTATCGCAAGGGCACTATGCCAAAACGGAATTGTCGAAGCTATTACATGAGGAAAACATAAATTCGTATGGCCCCGCGGCCCTCTCCGTCAGCCCCTGCATCGACCGTGTATATTGGCTCCATGTCGAGCCAAGGACCGGATGCAGCAATCAATCGGGACGCTACGGTCTATCCTGTTCCTCTCGTCAGCGTTGCCATTACTGCCTTCAATTCAGAGGAATGGCTCGCGCGAGCTTTGGACAGCGTGCTACAGCAGAGAACGGATTTTCCCATCGAGATCGTCATCGCCGACGACTGCTCCAAAGACTCGACCCTCGATATTGCTCGCTCCTACAGGGAGCGGCACCCCCAGTCGATTCGAGTGCTTGAACGACCCAAGAACCTCGGCATTCAGCGCAACTACTACGACACGTTCGACCACTGCCGAGGCAAGTTCATAGCATGGCTGGATGCGGACGATTATTGGACCGACCCGGAAAAATTGACAATCCAGGTTGAGACACTCGAATCGGACCCATCGATCAGCGCATGCTGTCATTTTGTCCGGTGGGTAACCAAGGACGGCGAGGTGGTGCGAGCGAGGTATCCCACGATATCTCCCGGCCGGTATGGGCTGGAGGAGATCCTTCGTCACGACATTGTTCCGTCGCTATCGGTTGTGTTTCGCAATGGGCTGCACCGCGAGTTGCCCGCATGGTACTTCGACCTAGCTCCTACCACCGATTGGCCGCTGTGGGTATTGGCGGCCCTCAGGGGGGAGATTCTACTTCTCGACCGCGTGATGGCCGACTACAGGCTGACGCCGGGCAGTTCCATGATGAGCAAGGGGGAGATGGTTTGGTATCGAATGGATGCGCGGTTTTACGAGCATATTGAGAGCATCCTTCCCGCCCGGTGGCATCGGCTTGCCCGCGCCGAGAAGGGCAAGCGCTATGAATCGATGGCTTATCTACTGCGCAAGCAGGGAGAGTTTACGGCATCGCGCGTGGCTGCGCTCAAGGCATTTCGGTCGCCTTCCATGATGGACAATGTGGGCAGCAAGACGAAGGCGTTGCTCGCCGCGGTTGTGCGCGAGTCCCAGTGGCGGCTCCGCAGATGAAATGGTTGGAGGCGCGACCGGCTCTAATCGGCCTTCCATTCGTAGGCGCCGGGCTGGGGCAGACCTATGTGGGCCAGCACACGGTCGACGAACTGGCGCGCCATCTCGGTGGTATCGCGCGGCAGGTTGTAGAGCGTTGGCATGACGGGGAAGATGGTGGCCCCGGCCTCATCGGCGAGCAGCATGTTGCGCAGATGGATGCGGTTGAAGGGCGTCTCGCGGACGCAGAGGATGAGGCGGCGGCGCTCCTTGAGGCAGACGTCGGCGGCGCGTTCGATGAGGTTGGAGGCCATGCCGTTGGCAATGCCGGCCAGTGTCCCCATGGTGCATGGCAACACAATTATGCCATCGGAGGGGGAGCTGCCGCTGGCGATGCTGGCGCCAATGTCGGCCTCCGCGTGCTGGACGATTTTGTTGGGGGTAGGAGGCGCGCCGAGCAGTTTTTCGACGAGGGCGTTGCGGCCGCTGAGTTGCATCTCGGCGGCAAAGACGCGCAGGGATGCCTCGCTGGGGACGAAGTCAACTTTACAGACGCGCTCGTCGGCGTGGAGGGCGCGCAGCATCTCGGCGGCAAAGATCGAGCCGCTGGCGCCGGTAACAGCCAGAGTGAGGCGGAGATTCGAGTTGGGGGTGGGAATACAGGGTGCGGATTTGGCTTGTCGGGTCACGAGAGTGATTATCGCCGATCTGGCGTAAAGCTAGCCTTCGACGATACTGGCAGGGCTCGTAACCCGCACCTTGGAGGGCGCGGGTGAACGAAGGGCGTGCATGCGGAAGAGCACAAAGACCGCCTGACAGACGCCGTATGCGAGCAGCACGCCAGAGGCCAACGACGCAAAAACCGCACACACCAGGACTACTGAATCACTCACAGAAACATTCCTCTATTTCGTTCTCTACCAGGATTAGATGCAAAGCGCGTTGAGGCGCGGTCGATGCAGATTTATTGTTACAAAGATTGCGGCGGATGCAATGGGCTATAACGAATTGGTTAATGCTGTTTGGGGTACGTTCCGGCGGAAGAGTTGGAGTTGGCTACGGCTGGTTGGATGGGAAGGCCGTTGGCGGTTGAATCGTTGGTGAAAATTCTGCGAGCGAAAGTTTCCCTTCTCTATATAGACGCAGCCGGTGGAGGAGAAGCTTGCCGGATGCGGAAGCAATGCAAACTGCCCGGCATCGATCCAGCGCGGGCGAGACTGGGCGTGGCAGGATGCCGTATCCTGAGGATTGGCCGTTTGACCTCCAAGCAACTCTGTGGAGCACACGGCCAAAGCGATCCGCATGGGAATCACTCACATCACGGTGCGCGGCGCGCGGCAGCACAACCTGCGCAACCTCTCGGTCTCGATCCCGCGCAATACGCTGACGGTGGTGACGGGGCTCTCCGGCTCGGGCAAGTCTTCGCTTGCCTTCGACACCATCTACGCCGAAGGCCAGCGGCGTTATGTGGAGACGCTTTCGGCCTACGCACGGCAGTTTCTCGACCAGATGGAACGGCCGGATGTGGACGCCATCGATGGTCTCTCGCCTGCGATCTCCATCGAACAGAAGACGACCTCGCGCAGTCCGCGCTCGACGGTGGGGACGATCACAGAGATCTACGACTATCTGCGGCTTCTGTACGCGTCGGTGGGCCAGCCCCACTGTCCGAAGTGCGGGCTGCCGATTACGCGGCAGACGGTGGAACAGATTGTGGAGCGCATTGTGGCGCAGGCCCCGGGCGAGCGCATCACGGTCTACGCGCCGCTGGTACGAGGACGCAAGGGCGAGTTCCGCGAAGAGCTGGAGGCGCTGGACCGGCAGGGATTCCGCGCGCGCATCGACGGCGCGATGACGGAGCTGACCGAGGGCATGCGGCTGGACAAGCGCAAAAACCATACGCTCGAGGCGGTGGTGGATCGCATCATCCTCAAACCGCTTCTCGTCAATGGAAACGAGACCGCAAGCACCTCCTCCACTTTGCCATCCCTCGAACCACGAACCGCGAACCTTGAACCTAGAAGGTTCGACACACGGCGGCTGGAGACGTCTGTTGCCAAGGCACTGCAGATGGCGAAAGGGCTGGTACTGATCGGCATTCAGGGGGCGAACCGCGCGCAGGAAGAGACGCTGTATTCGTCGTCGATGGCCTGCCCGGATTGCGGCATCGACGTACCCCGGTTGGAGCCGCGCAGCTTCTCGTTCAACTCGGCCTACGGGCGCGTGCCCGCAGTGCAACGGGCTGGGCAGCACCTACGACTTCGATCCAGCGAAGACAATTACGGACTGGTCGAAGCCGCTGCTGGATGGTGCGATGGGGCCGGGATCGGGATCGGCGTACCTACAGCGACTGATCCGGCTTGCGGCGGAGCGGTACAAGATCGACCTGAAGCTCCCCTTTTCAGAGCTGACCAAGCCGCAGCAGAACCTGCTGCTGTATGGGCCGCCCAAAAACGAGCTGGGCCGAACGGGCTTTCATGGGATCTTCGCGTATCTGCGCGCCAACCTGGACGACACCAAGTCGGAGGGCTATCGCGAGTACATGATGCAGTATATGTCTGCGACCGTGTGCCCTCGCTGCCAGGGCCGGAGGCTGCGCCCGGAGTCGTTGGCGGTGACCATTCCAATCGCCGGCCAAGACCGATCGATTGCGGAGTTCACGGCGCTCTCGCTGGAGCGTGCGCTGGAGGGCGCGCGGGCGATGAACTTTACCGGGCGCGACCGCATCGTGGCAGATCGCCTGCAACGCGAGATCGTCGAGCGGCTCGAATTCCTGAACGCGGTGGGTCTGGACTATCTGTCGCTGGACCGCTCGGCGGCAACGCTCTCCGGCGGCGAGGGGCAGCGCATTCGGCTGGCGACGCAGATCGGCTCGCGCCTGCGCGGCGTGCTGTATGTGCTCGACGAGCCATCCATCGGCCTGCATCAGCGCGACAATCAGCGGCTGATCCAGGCGCTCACAAACTTGCGAGACCTGGGCAATACGGTACTGGTCGTCGAGCATGACGAGGACACCATCCGCAAGGCCGACTATGTGCTCGACCTCGGCCCCGGCGCGGGCAAGAACGGCGGCCTGCTGATCGCCGCCGGAACGCCGCAGCAGGTGATGGACAATCCCGCCTCGCTGACCGGGCAGTATCTGGCGGGAAAGATCGAGATCGTGGCGCGCGCTCAGCCGAGGCCGCTCACCGGCAAGTGGATCACGGTGGAGGATGCGACCGCGCACAACTTGCAGCATCTGACCGCGCACTTCCCTCTGGGCGCGATGACGGTGGTGACCGGTGTCTCGGGCTCAGGCAAATCGACGCTGGTGACGGACATTCTATATCGCGCGCTGGCCCGCGAGCTGTACGGATCGCGCGAGGAGCCGGGAGCGCATGGGCGCGTCGCGGGCATCGACCAGATCGACAAGGTGATCGAGATCGACCAGTCGCCGATTGGGCGCACGCCGCGTTCCAATCCCGCCACCTATACCGGCGTCTTCACCGCGATTCGGGATTTGTTTGCCATGCTTCCGGAGTCGCGCGAGCGCGGCTACAAGCCCGGCCGCTTCAGCTTCAACGTCCATGGCGGGCGATGCGAGGCATGCCAGGGCGAGGGCCAGCGACGCATTGAGATGAACTTCCTCCCCGATGTGTATGTGCTCTGCGATGTATGTAACGGGCGACGTTACAACCAGGAGACGCTGGCGGTGCGATTCAACGGCTATTCCATCGCCGACCTGCTGGACCTGCCAATCTCGGAAGCACTTCCCGTGCTGAAGGACATTCCGGCAGCGGCGGCAAAGCTCGAGACGCTGGTGGATGTGGGGCTTGGGTACATCCATCTGGGGCAGTCCGCGACCACGCTCTCCGGCGGCGAAGCGCAGCGCATGAAGCTGGCGCGCGAGCTCTCCAAGCGGCAGACCGGGCGCACCCTGTATCTGCTGGACGAGCCTACCACGGGGCTGCACTTCGACGATGTACGCAAGCTGCTGGAGGTGCTGCACCGGCTGACCGACCTGGGCAACACGGTCATCATCATCGAGCACAATCTGGACATCGTGCGCAACGCCGACTATGTGCTGGACATGGGCCCGGAGGGCGGCGAGCGCGGCGGACGCATTGTGGCGCACGGCACGCCGGAGCAGATCGCCACCGTCGCCGGATCGTACACCGGCAATTTTCTGGCGCGCCACTATGGGGCGGACCACGCAGGATCGAATTGGACGAATCGGATCTCGTCCAACGGAAGCGGCGGTATGAACCACGCCGGGCCGCAGCCGCTGGATATTGCCGCCGCGTCCGACCGGGTCAAAGCCGCGCGAAGTAAGTTTGTTGCGCCGCGGAAGAAGACCGGCGTACCGGCTGCGCGAGTGGCCAATCCGGGAAAAACGACGGCCGGTAAACCGGTATCCAAGAAGAGCGGTCCGGCAATGTCTGTGAAGCCGGCCGCGAAACTGAAGAGGGAGGAATCGGCATGAGTCTGTTGCCCCCCAACGATCCAAAAGACGCGCCAAGACCGCAAGAAACGACGAGCCGCATTGACGCGCCGGGCATGGACCCTTCCACCGGTCAGGACCATGCTGCGCCACTACGCCGCATTCCTCACCTGGGACACGCGCTTGTGTTTGTCAGTTTCACCGGATTGTTGCTTGTCCTTCTTGAGCTTGTTCTTGCGGTGCTGGGCAGAGCGACGGGGAGTGTGCATGGCGGCGTGACCACGCTGCTGCGTCCCAAGCTGCAGATCGCCCTGCTGGCGGCGACCTATCTGACGACCCTGCTGGCGGCGTGGTTCTTCTTTTCGCAGCTGTGGCAGCGCAGCTTTCTGGATGGGATCGAGTGGCATTGGGCAACCGCGCGCAACCAGGCCGCGAGGCTGCTGGCACTGGGCTTGCTGGTTGGGATGATGATGCAGATAATTGCCCGCTTCATTACTCCGCCCAAGACGCTGCCCATCGACGAATTTTTTCTGACCCCGATGGATGCATGGCTGATCACCCTGTTCGGCACTATTCTGGCGCCGGTCTTTGAGGAGATTTGCTTTCGCGGGTTTCTGCTGCCCGCCTGCGCCATCGCGTACGACTGGCTGTGCCTGCCGCGCACCCCGCAGGCGCGCACGCGCTGTCAGACGACCACCACCCTGACCCCGGTGGCGCTGGCCTTCTCGGCGGTGCTGACCAGTATTGTCTTCGCGCTGCTGCACACGTCTCAGGTGGCGCATCTGTGGAACGCGCTGCTGGTGCTCTTCGCCATCTCGCTGCTGCTCACATGGGTGCGCCTGAAGACCGGCTCGGTGGCTGCGTCCACGCTGGTGCATGGCGCCTACAACGGCTTTGTGTTTCTCATGGTTATCCTTCAGACCGGCGGCTACCGGCATCTGGAGCGCATGATGCCGTAATCGCAATCTCGCGGGAAAAGTTGCGAGGTGCACTGCGGCTATTCTCCGCTACAATGGCTCAGCCATGTCATCCAATCCTCGCAGCGAGCTGCTCAAACTGATTGCCACGCACTCCTTCAAGCTGGGCGACTTTACCCTGGCCAGCGGACAGAAGTCCGATTACTACATTGACTGCCGCACCACCACGCTGCACGCCGAGGGCGGGCGGCTGGCGGGGCTGGTGTTGTATGAGCTGATCCGCGAGCGCATGCCATCGGCGGTTGCGGTGGGCGGGCTGACCATGGGGGCCGACCCGCTGGTCTCCAACGTCGCCAGCGCGAGCGCCTGGGCGCTGGCCGAGTACAACGAGGTCCGCGAGCTCTCGGGCGAGCTAGGGCTCGACGATCAGGACCACGGCCCCGCGCCCATGCCGATCCACGGCTTCCTAGTGCGCAAGGCGGAGAAGACGCACGGCACGGGGCGTCGCATTGAAGGCTTTCTGCAGCCGGGCGCACAGGTGGTCATTGTCGACGACGTATGCACGACGGGCGGCTCGACCGTCACCGCAATTGAGGCGGCGCGCGAGGCGGGAATGGTGGTCGCCGGAGTGCTCTGCCTGGTGGACCGCGAACAGGGCGGGCGGCTGTGCATCGAACGCGCGTTGGCCGAGGTGCCCCCCGAAGAAGACATCCCCTTCCTCAGCGTCTTCACCGCCAACGACGTCCGCAAGGCGCACCTTGCGCTCCACTCCAAGTAAACTGGTAGGGACATGATTCCAACCCTTGAGTGGCTGCCGGAAGGCGTTAATTTTCTCGATCAGACGAAGCTCCCGCTGGAGGAGACGTACGTCCTTGCCACCGACTACCGGCAGGTCGCCGCAGTCATCCGCGAAATGATCGTGCGCGGGGCGCCGGCCATCGGCGTGGCGGCGGCGATGGGGATGGCGCTGGGGATCGAGCGCAGCACTGCTGACACGTTGGACGAATTGACCGCCGAGGTCGCGGTGATTGCGAAGACGTTGGCCGAGACGCGGCCGACAGCGGTGAATCTCTTCTGGGGCATCGATGAGATTCGCTCGCTCTACAACTCGCTGGCCGAGAAGGGGATGCCGATTGCGGAAATCAAGACTGCGGTCATCGCCCGCGCAAGGCAGATGTATGACGAGGACATCGCCGCATGCAAGCAGATGGGAGCGCACGGCGCGACGCTGCTGCCAATGGAGGGCACGGTGTTGACCCACTGCAACGCCGGCGCGCTGGCCACCTGCGGATACGGCACGGCGCTGGGTGTGATTCGCGCGGCCATTGAGCGCGGGCACAAGATTAGCGTCTTCGCCGACGAGACGCGGCCGTTCCTGCAAGGTGCGCGGCTGACCGCGTGGGAGTTGATGAAGGACAAGATTCCGACCACGGTGATCTGCGACAACATGGCGGCGGCGCTGATGCGGCAGGGAAGGATTCAGGCGGTCATTGTCGGCTCGGACCGCATCGCGGCCAACGGCGATGTGGCCAACAAGATTGGCACCTACGGCGTCGCGGTGCTGGCGAAGGAGCATGGAATTCCGTTCTACGTTGCGGCCCCGTGGTCGACGATTGACTTGGCGACGAGCCACGGGCACCTGATTCCGATTGAGCAGAGGGCGTCCGGCGAGGTGACGCACATCAACGGCAGGCAGATGACGCCGAACGGCGTGGGAATCGAGAACCCGGCCTTCGATGTGACGCCCGCTAAGTATGTGACGGCAATCATCACCGAACGCGGCGTGATGCGCGCGCCCTATTTGGAGTCGATCCGCGCCATGGCAAGCGGCGCGCCCGTTATGGCGGAGATGACCATCCCATAGGGGCTCGATCTGTTGCCATCGGCTTGAGAAAAACCTTCCATTTCAATATCTTGACTGGTCGGCCGGCCATCTGGCCGTCCGGCTCTTTCTGTCCTGCGGGTAGCTGCGTGACGTACATCACGGACAGGCGTATCGCACGCGCCGTTGAATAAGGATCGGGCCAGCTTTTTGAGCCAGGATTTGCTTGTGCCTTGTGCTCAGCGAACGAGGTGTCCCATGCCGGTTCTGCAACGCGTGTCGGTTTCTGTCAAAAACATTCTGTTGGCAACGGACTTTTCTCCGGTGTCGGAAAAAGCGGCCAGCTATGCGAAGGCATTGGCGCTGAACTTCCGCTCCGCGGTCGATATAGAGCATGTCTTCGAACCGTCGCTGGTGCTCTCTTCTTTGGAGGCGGCGCTTGGGAAGCCGGTCAAGCAAAGGCGGCGCGACTGTACCCAGGGTCTGGAGCGGTTAGAGAAGGACTTTGCCGCTGCCGGGGTGGAGGCACGAAGTTCCTTGCTGAAGGGACACAAGCCCCACATGGCCCTGCTGAAGGCCGCGAAGCAGCAGGACACGGACCTGATCGTCGCCGGCACCCACTCCAGGTCCGGATTGGAGAGGCTGGTGCTCGGCTCGGTCGCGGAGCAGTTGATACGCAAGGCAGCCTGTCCGGTGCTTACCGTGGGGCCGCATGCGAAGCATCCTGGAGATGGGCCTCTGGTTTTCCGTACGATGGTCTATGCCACGGACTTTTCGCCCAAGGCGGCCAAGGCCGCAGTCTATGCTCTCTCGTTTGCGCAGGACAGCGGAGCGCATCTCTATTTCTGCTATGTGGCCAGGGCCAAGGCCGAGCCGCAGGAGCGGAAGTTGCTGGATTTCAGTTTCAAGGCCGCGCTGAAGAGAATGATTCCCGAGTCCACCTACGAGTGGTGCAGTCCGGAGACCGTGGTGGAGCACGGCGAAGCCAGCAAAGCCATTCTGGAACTGGCCGGCCGTGTCGGGGCGGACCTGATTGTATTGGGAGCGCGCAACGCTTCGTTCTGGCTGACCCATGTGGAACATGGCCTGACGCCCGACCTGTTGGCCGAGTCCACTTGTCCGGTGATGACGGTATGCTAAAATCGCCAGACGGGACAGTTATCTCGCCTTCACAGACGATGTGATCGAGGGGCCCAAGCTCAGTCGCATCCTAACCGCCACGGTCGCATCCCCCCGTCTGTGTCATGGCGGGGAGGCCACTCTACATGCCTCTCTCGCCCATAATTCGTCCATCGCGCCATTGCGGTAACTGCGATCTCCGATCGCTGCGTATGTTCTGCAGTCTGGACGATTCGGCCCTCGCGGACTTCGATTTGATTGGCACCAGCACGACGCTTCCGCGCGGTGCGACGCTGTTTCTGGAGAATGCGCCGAGTCAGGCAGTCTTTGTCATCTGTACCGGCCAGGTCAAGTTGTCCTGCACTTCGAAGGAGGGCCGGACGCTGATTCTGAAGATCGCCATGCCGGGCGACATTCTGGGACTGGGCGCGGTCATCTCCGGGTCCAAGTACGAGGTGACGGCCGAGACGGTGCAGCCTACCGAGATCAAGAGCATTCGGCGGGAAGAGTTTCTCTCCTTTTTGAAGAAGCATGGGCAGGCCAGCCTGCATGCGGCCAAGGCGCTCTCCGAGGAGTACAAGTCGGCATTCTTCGATGCGCGGCGGCTGGCTCTCTCCGGCTCCACGGCCGGCCGGCTGGCGGCGGTGCTGCTGGACTGGGGGAGGGCGGAGTCCTGCGGCAAACCTGAGATGCGCTTCACCATGGCGCTGACCCACGAGGAGCTGGCCAACCTGGTGGGTTGCTCGCGAGAAACCATGACCCGGATGCTGGGCCGCTTTAAGCGCGAGAAGCTGATCCATATCCACGGCGTCTCTATCGTGATTCTCTCCCCGGAGCGGCTGGAACGGATCTCAGTTTGATCCTTTGCGGCCAGTGAAATGCATCCATATATCCCCTCTCCCCCCCCAACACAGGACGGGCTTTCAACCTTTATTTGCTTGTCTTTGCCTCGCACCATGGGCCGCGCTCAAGTTCGTAGCGCACAAGACTGCGCTGTGTTTTTGTGGGCCTCCACTTTGATCTCTGTAGAGCCGTGACCAGTATCACAGCATTCAACCCGGAGACCCCCTAAGATTTGGATTCTAGGGGCGGTGATGCTCAATAGCTGCGCGAATCCCGTCTGCCATACTGCGTTCAAACTACTTGATAGCGGAGACTTTTACGCCCTGGAGAGGCACACCGCGAATACCGAGTTCTTTTGGCTATGCCCCGAGTGCGCATCGCAGTTTGAACTGCATCTGGATGCGTTGGGAGGCATCGTACTGAGACTCCGAGGCGAACACGGACATGCAGACCTACCCCGTCCCGAAGCCAGTCTCCGTCTTGTGGCCCATGCCGTGCAACATAGGCAATACACCCCGCAAGGGGAACGGTTGGTGCTTGAGAGCTCTATCCCAGACACGACCCGTTGTAGCTTGAGGCTGCATAGTTTCTAGTGACCGGCCTTATACGCCGCCGCGCATAAGAAAGAGATGCCTCCGATGCCCACATCCACGAACGATACCATGCCGTCCTTCGACAGACTGCTTGTCGCTACCGATTTTTCGGCTGCATCCCAGGCGGCCTGCCACACGGCCATTGATACCTGTATCGCACTTCGGGCAAGTCTCGTCATTCTGCATGTCTTCCAGCCGGTTAAGTCCGATTCGCCTCAGGAGGCTGAGCTGGAGGAGGAAGAACAGGCGTCGGAGGCGCAGGCCCATTACGATGCATGCCAGGGTGCTCTTGAGGCGATACGCCGGCAGGCTGTGCAGGCAGGCGTGGACTGTGAGGCCGTTCTGGGCAGTGGCAACACCACCTCGACCATTCTGGACACCATCTCCGCAAAGAAGATCAATCTTGCCATTATGGGCACCAGCGCGCTGCACGGCCTGGAACGCATCGTCTTCGATTCGACCACGGAGGCGGTCCTGCGCCAGGCGCCCTGCCCGGTTCTGACCGTGGGGCCTCGGGCGATGAACCCTGAGAAGGCGTTGCAGTCGGTGGGACCGGTTATCTTCGCCACCGATTTTCATTTCATCACAATTCATGCGATCCGCTATGCAGCCTGTTTCTCGCAGTTGACCGCATCGCCGCTGCATTGTCTTCATGTGATGCCGCGGACGCTGGAGGCATGCACCCAGTGCCAGGTTGTTCCGGCGATCATGTCCGAGGCGCTGCAGCAGCTTGCCAACGAGAGTGGCGTGGTCTTTCAGCCACCGATATGCGCCACGACTTATGGCAGCGAAGTCTCCTGTGCCGTAGTGGACTACGCCAGACAGCAGAGGGCGAAGCTCATCGTCCTTGGCGTGCGCAAGGCATCGTTGGCGGACAGCCATACTCCGTTGCATATTGCTTACCGGATCATCACCGAGGCCCCATGCCCGGTGCTGACCATGGCCTTCGCATCGCAACCGGACGTGACGATTGAAACAGTCCGGTACAAGGCCCACGCGGCGGTCTGAACCGGGCCTGGGGCCCGGGTGGGTGGATGCGGACCGGGGCCTCGATCGTGAGCAGGGTGGGATTGGCTCTACACGCGTTGCATGTCACTTCTGCGGTTCATGCCGGCGGAGTAATATCTCACGAAGCGGGTGCAATTCCTGCGCAACCCGGCACCGGAGACGAAGAGCCCCATGACACCTACAGTCCCTACGCCCAGCGGTCGATCTCCCCGCCGCAAGATCGGAATCACTTGTTACCCCACCTATGGCGGCTCGGGCGTGGTTGCCACGGAGCTTGGCATCGAGCTGGCCGCGCGCGGTCACGAGATCCACTTCATCACCTCGTCGCTGCCATTCCGTCTGAGCGGCCGCGAGGCCAACATCCACTTCCACGAGGTGGATGTCTACCACTATCCGCTCTTCGAGCACCCCCCCTACGATCTCGCGCTGGCCACGCGCATGGCCGAGGTTGCGGAGTTCTACTCGCTCGATCTGTTGCACGTCCACTACGCCATTCCCCACTCCATCTCCGCGCTGCTGGCGCGCCAGATGACGGAGACGCAGCAGGCGGTTGAGCGCCGTCGCTACCTGCCCATCATCACCACGCTGCACGGAACGGACATTACGCTGGTTGGCCTGGACCGCTCCTACCTGCCGATTACGCAGTTTGGCATCGAACAGTCCGATGGCGTCACTGCCATCTCCAATTACCTGCGCGACCGCACCCGCGAAGCATTCAATATCAAGGGTGAAATTGAGGTGATCCGCAACTTCGTCAACTGCGATGTGTACGTCCGCGATCCGGGCAAGGTGGCCGCCATGCGCCCACGATTCACCGCGCCGGCCAGCGGAGACACGCCGGCCGAAAAGCTGCTCGTCCACCTTTCGAACTTCCGCCCAGTCAAGCGCGTTCTGGATGTGATCGAGGTCTTTGCCCGGGTCGCCTCCGCCCTGCCCGCGCGGCTTATGCTGATCGGCGACGGACCCGACCGCTCTGCCGCGGAGCACCTCGCCATGCGTCTCGGCATCGCGGAACACATCCACTTTCTCGGCAAACAGGACAATGTGAACGAGCTGCTGCCGCTGGCAGACCTGATGTTGATGCCCTCGGAGATGGAGTCCTTCGGGCTGGCCGCGCTGGAGGCCATGGCGTGCGGCGTTCCCAGCATTGCCACGCGAGTTGGCGGCGTCGCGGAGCTGATTGAGGAGGGCGCCAACGGCCTGCTGTTTCCGGTGGGCGACACGGAGGCTATGGCTGCGGCCGCGATTGCGCTGCTGAGCGATGAGGCACGGCTGGCTGCGATGGCTGCCACGGCGCGCAAGACCGCCAGCGACCGCTTTTGTTCCACGCGCATCATCCCCCTGTATGAGGCCTACTACGAGCGCGTCATTGCACGCGGCCAGGAGGCAAAGCCGTGAGCGGGAAGGAAGAAGCAGATGCCCCCCTCCATCTCGCTCTCACCGGGAGACGCATCCTGATTACACGCGCGCCGCATCAGGCCTCGCAGCTCGCCGAACTGCTGAGCGCACTGGGCGCGACTCCGATTCTCATTCCCACTATCGAGATCGCGCCGCCTGCCTCGTTTGCTGCGCTCGATGCCTCGCTCTCTGCCCTATCCGGCTTCGAT
Source organism: uncultured Acidobacteriaceae bacterium (assembly GCA_963834805.1). Classification (GTDB taxonomy): domain Bacteria; phylum Acidobacteriota; class Terriglobia; order Terriglobales; family Acidobacteriaceae; genus Edaphobacter. The sequence continues at coordinate 1,429,123 of CAWIDB010000006.1, read as the reverse complement.
CTGGTCGCCTTCACCAGCGCCAACGCAGTCGAGGCCTTCCGGCAGCGCGCGCAGCTTCTGGGAATTGCGCCTGCGCCGCGCCGCATCGCCGTGGTCGGCCCTGCGACCGCGCGCGCGGTTGAGGCGATCGGGCTCCACGCCAATCTTGTTCCACCCACATATACCGCCGAATCGCTCGCCCAAACCATTGTCCATACCGTGCTCACCGAAGCTCCCGGTGCATGCATCCTGCTGGTGCTCGCAGAGCAGGCTCCCGCGACGCTCCACTCCGCGCTCGCGGCCGCGGGAGCTCGTGTCAACGTCGCTGCGGCGTACAGCAACCGCGTACCACAAGCATCGCTGGCGGAGGTCGCAGCCCTCTTTGCGGAGCAGGAGAAGGTTCCCGACGCCGTCACCTTTACCAGCGCCTCCACCGCCGGCAACCTCATTGCCCTGCTCGAAACCGCGGGCCACGCGCTGCCCACCTCCGTTGTTCGCGCCTCCATCGGGCCAATCACCTCGCGCGCTCTATGCGATCTCGGCCTGCCACCCCACCTGGAGGCAGCCGAACCCACCCTTGCCGCTCTCGCCGACGCGCTCGCCGCCTACTTTCAGAAAGATACAAACTCCCAGTAAGAAGCCCTTGTTCGCCACCCGAAGGATGGTACGTTTTAAACATGACGAAAGCGCTTTTGACGACCGATCTTGGTGGCCTTCCCCTGGTGGCGCGGGGCAAGGTCCGCGACCTGTACGCCCTAGACCATCAACTGCTGTTTGTGGCCACCGACCGCATCTCCGCCTTCGATCATGTGCTTGGTTCGGGCATTCCGGACAAGGGAAGGATTCTTACCCAGATATCAGCCTTCTGGTTCGAGTTTCTCAATGACACGGTGGCGAACCATCTGCTTGCCATCCAAGGGCCGCAGATCGCCGCGCTGCTGGAGCCATCTTCCGAACAGATCTTTGGTGAACGTCTCTCTGCCCAACAAATGCTCTCGCAGCCTGTGTTTCAGCAGCAGATCGAGGGCCGCAGCATGGTGGTGCGCCGTGCGCAAATGTTCCCCGTGGAGTGCGTGGTGCGCGGTTATCTTTCGGGCTCGGGATGGAAGGACTACCAGGCGACGGGGGCGGTCTGCGGAATTCCTCTGCCCGCGGGGCTGCGCGAGTCGGAGCAATTGCCGGAGCCGATCTTCACACCGTCGACCAAGGACAACACCGGCGGGCACGATCAGAACATCTCCTACGCCGAGGTTGTGGCGATGGTAGGCGAGGAGATCGCGGCCCAGTTGCGACGACTGACCCTCGATATTTACACCAAGGCATCCCAGTACGCGGCGGCGAAGGGGTTGATCCTGGCCGACACCAAGTTCGAGTTTGGCTGGATCGAGGGCGTGGGTATGGTGCTGGCAGACGAGGTGCTGACGCCGGACTCCTCGCGCTACTGGCCGGCGGCCAGCTACGCTCCGGGCGGAGCGCAGCCCAGCTTCGACAAACAGTATGTGCGAGACTATCTTGAATCGATCGGATGGAACAAGCAGGCCCCCGCGCCTGCGTTGCCCGAGGATGTGGTCTCCCATACTCGACAGAAATACATGGATGCGTTCCGGTTGTTGACAGGCATGAACGGCCTGGGCGGGATGGACAGCAGCGACCGGCAATAGATTTCGCTAAGGTGCGACCATGAACGTAGCGGACTGGAACGCGTTTGACTGGGTACTGGCTACGATTGTGGTTCTCTCGATGGCGCGGGCATTTTTCACCGGGTTGGTGCGCGCCGTCGCCGGACTGGCAGGTTTTCTTGCCGGGTATGAAGTGGCCAGTTGGACCTACATCGACCTCGGGGAGCGGTTCAGGGAACGGGGCTGGATCGTGTCCCAGTACATGGCGAGAACGGCAGCCTTCCTTCTGATCGTGGCGGTTGTGGTGGTGGTATTCGATGTACTTGGCCGGGTCTTGCGCAAGTCGCTGCACACGATCGGCATGGGTATGTTCGACCGCATACTTGGAGTGGGATTTGGTTTCGCCCGGGGCTGCCTGATCGGGCTCTCTCTTCTGATCGCGATCTCGTCCTTCGCTCCGCTGTCGCCGGTTGTCGTTCACTCGACGCTAAGACCCTATTTATTTACCGTGGCGCATGAGGTATCCTTCCTCATACCTGAGTATCTTCAACAACGGATCCTATGACCGTGCGTTGGATTGTGAACAAAACCATCTTCCCTGGACCGGCAAAATCCGTCGCACTGGATCAATGGACGTGGAGTGGATTACAGTAGGGATTCATCCTGTTGCGGCCAGCAAGCGAGGTACGACCTTTGAAGCGCGAATTGGACACTCTGATTACACAGATGCACAGTGCCGGCATTTCCTATGCGGATGCCTTGCGGCAGTTCAAGAAGCGATACATTCTGGAAGTGCTGGCGCACCACAAGGGCAATCAGTGCAAGGCCGCCACCGAGTTGGGGATGCATCGCAACACTCTCAGCCGCACCCTGGCGGAACTCGATATGGACTCCGCGCAGATACGCAAAGGGATGCGCAGGCCGGTCATGAGCGAGCGGCCGGTGTTAGCTCAGCGGTCGATGATGGGCCAGCGGCCAAAAATGCAGATTATGGGGACCGGGCGGCAAGCCTAGATCAGGGAACAGAGATCAGAATTGGGACTGCGGCGGGCGGGCCGTGGAGCAGGTCTACTGTTCGAAGTCACGGATTGTGGTGTGGCGCGTCTAAGATAGCAGTGCATGGCTTTCCCAACACACCTTCGCGGAACACGCAGCAGGCAATGGCTCGTCGTGTGCTTGCTGGGCTGCTTTGTCCTCGCAATTTCCCCTAGGGAGACCTCGGCGCAGACTCCGGCTACGCAGGATCAGGCAGAGCGGAATCAGGCGCAGGAGCCTCCATCGCAGACGCCAGCGGAACCAGAACAGGCGGAACCGAATCAAATGGACTCGGCCCAGCCTGCGCCTGCGCAGTCGGCCGAAGCAGCGAGTGCAGGGAGCACGCTGATGGCTGCCGTCCCGCAACCAGTGCAGTCTCCGCCCAGCAAGAAGCGTCTACGCGAAGCTGAGGACGCATATCTGGCGGGCGCGAAGAAGCTCCAACGGAACGACCTGGACGGGGCCGAACGAGACTTTACGCATGCTCAAAATCTGGACCCGCAAAACCAGGAGTATGCGATCGCTCTCTCCCTGGCGCGTCAGCACCAATTGATGGGGTTGGTGCAGCAGGCGGGCAAGGAGAAGCTGGCCGGGAACCAGGGGAAGGCGGAGAAGCTGCTCGCCCAGGCGCGGGCCATCGACCCTCGGAATCCCCTCGTGCTGGAACACAGTGGGCTGGCTTTGGAGACGGGCGCGGCTGAAGTGCCGAACGCTGCTTCGAGCCAGATTGCTTCGAATCAAGTCGCGGAAAAGCCCGGCGGCAAAGCAGGGAACTCGCCGGACGATCTGCTCGCGGACCGAAGCCGGATGATCTCTGCCGGCCAAGAGCAGGAGCCGTGGAGCATTCAGGTGCCTGCTCTGGCGGGAGTAATCAACCTCCAGCCGAGCAGCGCAGTGAAGAGCTTTCATCTGCACACAGACTCCCGGGATGCGCTGCGCAATGTGGCGGCGGCCTACGGTATTCGCGCCGTCATCGATAACTCCGTTGTGTCTAAAACTCTTGACTTGAATCTGGACAATGTGAACTACGAGCAGGCCATGAAGTTGATGAAGGATATGGCCAATGTCATCGTGGTTCCCTTGGATGAGACCAGCATTCTGGTAGCCCGCAACCTCCCGTCGAACCGCCAACTGATGGAGCGCCTGGTGGAGGAGACGATCTATCTGCCGGGGTCCACGCAGGAGCAGATCAACGACATGGCGGGCATGGTGCGCAACGTCTTCGAGGTGAGACAAGCAACCGCTCAGGCCACCTCAGGAAGCATCGTGTTGCGCGCCCCGCAAGACGTCCTTCCTGCGATGAACCGTGTGATCGAGGACCTGCTCGATGCCACCGGAGAGGTGATGGTCGAGGTGAAGATGTTTGAGCTGACCTCAACGCGCACCACCAACGGTGGAGCGCAAATTCCCACGGGGGCTGGAATCTACAACGTAGACCAGGCAGCCACCGCGCTGGTGAATGCTAACCAGACTCTGGTGCAGCAGGCAATTGCGCAGGGTCTGGTGAGCGCGACCGCCAGCAATCTTACCCTCGCCGCCGAACTGATCGCGTCGGGACTGGTGCAGAGCAGCCTGCTCTCCAGCACGATTACGGCTGTTGGCGGCGGCACTACGATGACGGGCATCACAGAGACGGGCAATATCGAGTTCAACCTGGGCTTGAATTCAAGCGAGACAAAAGCGCTCGACGATGTGCAGATCAGGGTGAAAGACCGGCAGCCCGCAATCTTTCGCGAGGGTTCGCGATATCCGATCATCTCCTCTACCTATAGCTCGGGGGTGTCGACCGCGGCTTCCGCTTTGGGCAATGCAACCATCAACGGCGTCAACGTTGCCAGTCTGTTGTCGCAGTACGCGGGCGGAAGCAGCGTCACCATTCCCCAGGTGACCTATGAGGACCTCGGCATTACCCTGAATGCGACCCCCACCATCCTGAAGTCGGGACGGATCAACTTGCTTCTGGATATGAAGATCGAGGCGTTATCGGGCAGTACAAACGATGGCAACCCCATTCTCGAGAACCGGTCCTTTAAATCGGACATCACAGTGGGTGAGGGAGAGAGCGCTTTGCTGGTCAGCAATGTGACCAATACCGAGACCGCTGCCATGACCGGATTTCCGGGACTCAGCGAGTTGCCCGGCTTCCAAATGCCGACCACAGGGGACATAAACAAGAACACCAGTCAGCTTGTCATCGTGGTGACTCCGTATGTGGTGCGGCGACGCTCCGATCTGGTGGTTGGCCCGCGGATTGAGATGCCCCCGCAGTCGGCGAATTAGAGATTTTTCCCTTTGCTGTTGGTCCCGTAAAAGTTGTCCCGCCGGCCCTGGGCCTGTCGCAGGCGATGAATCCCCCCACCTCCTCGGCAACGCATTACTCTACGCCCTCTGCGACTAACCTCTTGGGTCATAATACTGAGTGTGTGTCCGTGCATCCGTCCGTCCTGCGCCGGGCACGCGTTGACCCGTAGCTACGCGGCCCGATATACTTCAGCTTGTGCGAGCGGGAGTAGCTCAGTGGTAGAGTGCTTCCTTGCCAAGGAAGATGTCGCCGGTTCGACCCCGGTCTCCCGCTCCATAACCAGCCCTTCTGCGATACACTCTTCCTACATTCAGCCGGGTGTGCGCTAAAGCGCAGGCCCTGCGGGGCGCGGTACCCAAGTGGTAAGGGAGAGGTCTGCAAAACCTTTATGCGCCGGTTCGATCCCGGCCCGCGCCTCCAACTTTTCAATGAGATAGCCCCCCTAAGGGGGCTTCCCCATTTACCACTGTAGCGGATACTGTAGCGGGTGCCGAGCTTTTCGTGTCCCTTTGCCCCGCTCTCCATCACTGAATCGCGTGTGTCGTTTGCGGCGCTGTGTGCTCCGCATGGGCGATCTGCTGCTCACTGACAAACTGCTCAAGGCGCTCCATCGCCTGATGCTGATGCTCCTGTGTTGGGTGAGCATACCTGCGTTGCTTCTTTCCCGATCAGCGCCTGGAAGATTTGCTGGAGTTGGAGCGGCGCATCCGTGCAAAGCTGACGACCGCCGCCCGGACGGTTGGAGTCGAAAGCGAAGTGATTCCGGGCACCGCCGCCGTTGAAGTTGTTTTCGCCGATGAACGGGTAGCCGATATGGAGCAGGCGAGCTTTGTCGCGCCCTCTATTCCTTCTGCTATTGCTTGGTTCAAGGAGCAGAAGATCAATCTTGATTTCGTCATTGGCACAACGGGGAGCCTCACATATAAGGCCGCGCGTTTCATAAGGAGGTCTTTTAGGATACTCATACTATCTGAGGGGATATTTACCACAATACTCATAGATGCTTGGACGCCAAACCACATAAAAGGAGCGGGAATACAATTTCCCGACCCATAAGTACACCAATAATGGTGCATGACCAGCCGACCTAGTATAAGTCAAATGATCTAAAACTGCGGATTCAGGATTGGGTCCATTGTGGAGAACCTGATGCTTTAAGGCGTGGCCTGGTATAGGTGTATTCATTAAAAGAGAGACTGGATTTTGCATTTTTTGGGGGGGGTGTCTTAGGGTGACCTTCCCTGTTATAACCTCAGTCGTTTCTGCCCCGCCCGGCCTCACGTTTTCCCGTCACCCGGCACCCCGCCGCAGACCCGGGCAGAGCCATCCAGTCAGATACTGTTGACCAGTCGCGGACCTGTCCCCCCCCCCCCGCGGATCGTCCGGCCTCACCGTTAATGGTGAGGCCTGGTTATGCAGCCCGCCGCCGCTCTTCGGCACCAGCTCCATCTGCTTTCTTCCTAGCTCGATGATGGTTTCAAGGATACCGTCGCGGAATATCTCTCCGTTCAGTCCAGCCTTGCTTCGGTGTTTAACCGCGCCGGCGTCCTCAAAGCCGATCCGGTAGGGGTCCTGGAACTGAGCATGGCGTGGAGGATCGCCCTTCATGAACTATTTGAGGGTTACATGGGAGACGATCAGACGGGATTGAGCCTCTCCCTTACTGTAGCCTTCATACTGCTCGTGATACGCCCGTGCGAGACTGGCGCTCTCGGCAAAGATGAACCAGTCGTGGTCGTGGTCATCGGAACTTACCCAGTAGAGCTTGATCGTCGACTTGTTGCTTGCCATCATGTGCCTGCTCTCTCCTCCGCGAAGCTTCCTGCTTAGAAGGGAAAATAGGATAACATAGACTATCTCAGATATAACAAGAGATAGGTCGAGTAGTATCCCGATGCCTTTCAGAAGTAACTGGCAGAAGCCATACCTGGGTCTGCAAAGAGAACAGCCTGGACGGATCGAGATAGAGCCAATGCTGGGTATCGAACCAGTTCGTCTCCTCCCCACACAAAGGTCGAATATGTTTACACAGACCTGTCGATTCACCCCTTTATTTTCTCTTGCAGTCGCGCGGCGGACCAACCATTCGTGCAGATCAGTTGAGGAGCAACCACAGAATGTGGTCATACAGTGGTCGATCGCTCAAATGCTAATCCCGGAGCCAAGGCCGATAGCCAACCTACGCACCGATCTGTTAGCGTGTTGCGGTCATCTTGATCTGAGTCGAGAGGGATACGAAAATGAAGCTCACATTCACTCGTCGCAATTTCACCAGGACGACGGTCGCAGCCGCGGTTGCGGCAGGTCTTACCCAGCCACGGCGGGCTGCCGCGCTGCTCGCCCAAAGCACCAACAGCGCCCCGGTCGAAGATCCCACCGTTGCGAAACCCGAAGGTGTATCCAGCGCGCCTGCCTCCAACGACCCTGCCGCCCAATGGTCCGGCCACGACTCGCCGGAACTGGTTGCCCGCGCGCTGGAGGGCCAGCTCCCGACTCCGTCCGGTCCATTCCAGCCTTCGTGGGACTCCATCGAGAAAAACTATAAGGACCCCGACTGGTTCCGCGACGGTAAGTTCGGAATCATGATGCACTGGGGCATCTACTCCGTGCCCGCGCACGCCAGCGAGTGGTATGTCCGCTATATGTATGGCGGCAACGCCGGCGTCATGCAGTGGCACACCGAGCACTACGGGCCGCCCACCAAGTTCGGCTACAAGGACTTTCTGCCCATGTACACCGCGGCCAAGTGGGACCCGGACGCCTGGGCTGACCTGTTTAAGAAAGCTGGCGCCAAATATGTCCTTGCACCGGGCGAGCACCACGACGGCTTCTCCAACTGGGACAGCGCCATCAACCCATACAACGCCGTGAACTATGGGCCGCATCGCGACCTGGACGGCGACCTTATTAAGGCGGTGCGAAAGGCCGGACTCAAGACCGGAATCTCCGACCACTCCTTCTTCCACTTTGTCTTTATCCCCGCGCTTCCGGGTAGCGATGAATACGACCCCAAGTGGGCCGCGTTCTACAACGTCGCGGACAAGAGCAATGGCGCCCGCACCAAATTCATGCACGACTGGGTGGCGAAGCGGATCGAGACCATCGACAAGTACCAGCCCGACATGCTGTGGTTCGACCAGCACACCGATAAGGTCACGGACCCGCTCAAGATCAAGGTCTCCGACTACTACTACAACCGCGCCAAACAATGGGGCAAGCAGGTGGCCATCTGCGCCAAGTCAGCCGCATGGGTCACCGGCCAGATCATGGACTACGAACGCGAGGGCCGGGCGCCGATGGAGTTGACCGATTGGATATGGCAGCCCGACGATCCCATCACCAACAAGTTCGGCTATGTGGAAGGAGAAAAGCCTTATCCGCCCAGTTCGTTCGTGGTGAAGATTGTCGAGAACAGCAGCAAGAACGGCAATCTGCTGTTGAACATCTCGCCCCGGGCGGATGGCACCATTCCGCAGGAACAACAGGACGTGCTGCTGACGATCGGCAAATGGCTGGAGGTCAACGGGGAGGCAATCTACAACACACGCCCGTGGACTAAATATGGAGAAGGCCCCGTGGCCGACGCGGCGGCGGCGGCGATGGTCAAGATACGCGCGACCGGGACCTTTGAGGGCCGCCTCAACAAGGACAATCAGGGAGGTACTGGGGTCAGCGGCGGCGGGATCTCGCGCAACGGGTACACGCCCAAGGACATCCGCTTCAACACCCATGGCGACACGCTCTATGCAATGGTGATGAACTGGCCGGAAGACGCACCCGTCACTATTACTTCGCTGGGCGGTGGCCAGCCGGTGAAGGGCAAGGTCAAGAAGGTCGAGCTGCTCGGGCATCCCGGAAACCTCAAATTCACCCAGGACGCGGAAGGATTGAAGGTGACGTTTCCTCCCGAAAAACCATGCGATTTTGTTTATTCACTGAAGATCACCGGACTGAAGCTAACATGAGTCAAAGGACTAGAGGACAGCATGAAACACACACTTACTCGCCGCAAATTCCTGGAAACGTCCGCGCTGGCCGCCGCTGCCGGCGTTAGCATGCCTCTGTGGCAATCGCGCGCTCGCGCGCAAGGCGCATCGTCGGCTTCTGCGGTCTCCCCCATCGCTCGCGGGCCCTTCGACGGGACCGCTGAGTCGCTGAAAGCGTACCAAATTCCTGAATGGTTCCGCGATGCCAAATTTGGGATATGGGCGCACTGGGGACCGCAGTCGGCCGCCGAGGATGGCGACTGGTACGCGCGCAACATATATATTCAGGGCTCCAAGCAGAATAAGGACCACGTCGCACGGTTTGGCCATCCTTCGAAGTTCGGCCATAAGGACATTTGCAAGATATGGACGGCCGACAAGTTCGATCCCGACCATTTGATAGGACTCTACAAAAAGGCGGGCGCAAAGTACTTCATGAGTATGGGCGTCCACCATGACAACTTCGACCTTTGGGATTCGACGTACCAGCCGAGGTGGAACTCTGTCGCCATGGGACCGAGAAAGGACATTGTCGGACTGTGGAAACAGGCCGCGCGGAAGCAAGGCTTGAAGTTCGCCGTGAGCGAGCACCTGGCCTATAGCTACCTCTGGTGGACGGTTTCTCATGGCAGCGACCAGACCGGCCCCATGGCCGGCGTCCCCTACGATGGAGTGGACCCGCAGTATGCCGATCTCTATCACGAGTATTCGAAAGAATTCCTTCAGCCTGCGCCAAGCGAAGGGGCCGGCACAGTGGGCCGACGTCCTGAGGTTCCACTCGCGTGGAGACAACACTACTTCACGCGCATCAAGGACTTGATCGACAAGCACCAACCCGACCTTCTCTATAACGACGGCGGCCTTATATACCCGGAGGTCAGCTATGAGCTGGTGTCGCATCTCTACAACGTGAGTGCGAATCTGCACGGCGGCAAGGTGGAAGCCGTTTATAACAGCAAAGGACGGAACGACTGCGATACCGGTACCTGTGTCCTGGACCTTGAGCGCAGCGTTGCCGACCAGATACGACCCAACCCATGGCAAACCGACACCTGCATCGGCAACTGGCACTACGACAAGTCCATATTCGAGCAAGGCAAGTACAAGTCGCCGAAGAGAGTGATCGATATGCTGGTCGATATCGTCAGCCACAACGGCAACCTGATGTTGAACTTCCCCCTGCCAAACAGCGGCGAGTTGGATTCCGCGGAACTGAATATTCTGGACGAAATCACCAAGTGGATGGCGGTTAATAGCGAAGGCATTTACAGCACCCGTCCATGGAAGATCTTCGGCGACGGTCCGTCCACGAAGATCGCTGCCGTGCCCACCCAGCGCTTCAACGAGAATACTCGGAAGGACATGACGTCCGAGGATGTCCGCTTCACCACCATGGGAAGTGCGCTCTATGCATTTGTCATGGGCTGGCCAGACAAAGAAGCTTCGATCCCGTCGCTGGCGCTGGGCGGTCCGAACAGCGTTCCCAGATTTCGCAATGTTGAATTGCTAGGCTACAAGGGAAAACTTAAGTGGACTCAGGATGCCACGACTTTCAAGGTCCAGTTGCCTGCCGAGAAACCGTCCGATCACGCCGTCACATTCAAGATCGCGTTGGCCTGACGACGTCGGGTAAGAGACCGGAAACGACTCGTCTCTGAAGTCGATGGCGGCAGTGTCGAGGCCGATCAGGGAGTCAAAACACTGACAATAACCCGCGCTAGCCGTGGGCAAACAAGTAAATTGCATATCCCCAATAATCAGTTGCAATCAACTAAGGCGAACTTATGAATATAGTCCGATGTGGCTTCCCTTTGGCATTCCTTGCGGCTACGATGTCCATTCAACCGCTGCGTGCTCAGACTCCGGCTGCCAAGGCAGCGGACAGCAAGGCAACATACAAGGTTTACGGGCAATTGCTCAACCCACGCGAGTATCCGGATGATAGCCGCAGACACGTGAAGCCGCCGGATTGGAATCTGATGGGCAACCAAACTCACTTTACGACGCTGCGGCAGTTCCGTGTGAGTAACGGACAACTTGTCGGCTTTGCCGACGATCTGGAGCGCTTCACCCGGACCTTCGATCTGGGCGATGTGGTCTGGCCAAATCACTCTTTCCTGTCGGCCAGGAATATTCCCGATCTGGTGGACGAGATGAAGCGGCGGAATCTGTTCCTTTATCAAATCTGGGGTTTTGTTCCCGGTTCCGGCGCTGGCGGACAATGGCAGCAACTAGGGTTGTCGCCTGAACTCTCCCATTTGTTTGAGGAGAAACTGGGGGACCACTGGCTAGGCATGGATATGGGCGAGCAAGACGGACGCTACGTCATCGCTTATGCCAGCCAGATGTACCCTTCGTCGGCAGACCGTCCCCAGCAGTACCTGAATTTTCAGAGGCATATTGAGGAGATCGAAGCGGAGTCGGGGAACAGAATGGCCGGACTTACCGCGATCACGTTTCCTCACTATCTATTGAAGGAGGGACTCTACACGCTGATTGGCTCCGAGGCGGGACAGGAACATCCCAATGCCCAGGTGTTCTATGCCTTCAACCGCGGGGCGGGAAAGCAATACGGGGTTCCCTGGTTTGGCAACGTCTCGATCTATAACCGCTGGGGTGGAAAAAGCTACGGCAGCAATGGGGGAAGAAACAGCCCTACAAAGGGAACCAGTCTTGCCCTGCTAAAGCGCCTGCTCTACAGCCATATCCTCTACAACTCCATGGTCGTGGGATTCGAGAACGGATGGTTCGATGGCGATCAATTGTCCCCCATTGGCCGCATCCAGCAATCGGCCCAGAGATGGGTCCGAGAGAACGGCCAGCCCGGCGTGATGCAGACGCCGATCGGTCTCATGACAGATTTTTATGCCGGCTGGTGCTTCCCGAGCTACGACAAAATACTGTATCGCGTATGGGGAAATCTTCCCTATGGGCCGGGAGATTATCTCACCAACAACGTCCTTGGCATGGTGTTCCCCGGTTACCAGGACTCATCCTTCTTCCATGATGAAAGAGGATTCGCCACGGCAACACCTTATGGCGATTCGGCCGATTTTCTCCTGAGCGACGCGCCGGGATGGTTGCTGGAGCGCTATCCATTATTGGTCGTGGCGGGGGAACTTTCCGGAGGGGCGGAGGTTCGCGACAAACTCCTGGCGTATGTAGCACAGGGCGGAAAGCTATACATTACGGCGGGCAGTCTGCGGAATCTGCCTGGAGGTTTGGCAGGTATTGAAAGTGAAGGGAGCGCCACGCGATTCAAGGGCAAACAAAAGATTTCCATCGGAGCGCGATCTTTCACCGAAGGACAACCGTTCGAACTGCTGCCGCTCCATTATCCAGCCAGCGCGCGGGTATTGGCCAGGGCAGGGATCACACCAGCAGCTATCCAGATGTCGCTGGGCAAGGGTCAGGTGACGGTGTTTGCGAGTCCATTTGGGCTGGGAGCTGAATCCGCCGTCAAAGAAACCATCGTGCGGGCTGAAAATAAACCGCTCCCAAATCCGTATCCAATGCTGCACCACGTTCAGGACATTCTCGATCAGGCATTCAAGAGCCAGAAAATGTTCGACGTCGGCGATGGACTTTCCTTGATTGTCTGCCGCCGGGGAAGGGGTGACTACACGCTGGGAATATCAAATAACTCGCTGGGAGAACTGCCATTTCGCATTGTCTCGCACATCGGTCCCATCCAGTCGATTGAAGAAATCCCGCTTGACCAGTCGGAAAAACAGGCCGTGGGCTACTTGCCGGAAGGCTTTGAGAACGCAAAAATCGGCATAAGCGGAAAGAACACGATCGCCGGAGCTGACATCCGCATCTTCCGCGTTCGAGTGCAAGAGTCAGGCGTGACGGAGATCGCTCACGCCACACCGCCGCAAAACCCTGCCAATCGATTCCTCCCTTTGCGAACAATGAACCCGATCAAGGACGAAATTCTCCTTCGTCCGACTTTCTTCCAGCATTACGACGGAGTCGCAGTGGATTGGAAGTACGTCGCCAACCGCGACTCGTCCACGCTCAAACAGGAAGCCGTCTGGATTGGTCTGCAGAAGGTGCGGGTGCTGGTCGATCTGACCTCCGGGGTAAACCTCTTCCCGGATCTCAGGCTGACAAACAACATCGAGCCTGATTACGCCCGCAGCATGGCGTCCATCCACGATGTCATGGAGAAGATGCAGATACTGGGCGCGCACGACCTGATCATCCCACTACAGCGATTCGTGGAGAACAACTTCTCGCAGCAGGCTGCTTGGGATTCATTCGATACTTCCATGCGTGAGATTTGCCGGGAAGCAGAGTCACGCCATATTACGGTCTATCTTCGTATGGCACCGTACCGAGCGCCAAAGGATATCGAGGAAGCAATGCAGTTCATCAAACGGGTGGGAGCGACCAATCTGCGCCTGGCCCCAAGCACCGCTTTGCTGCTCGATGCAAAGTCGAACCCGCAGCAAATTGCCGATGCGATGAAGGACCGCTTGGGCCTTTGGCTCGTGGATACGCCCGCGACCGACGTTGCCGGTAGGTTGTGGAATGCCTATGGGCCCATCGCCGGATCGAATTACGAGGAGGAACTGGCGGCTCTGCTGCGCCTCAATCCCAATGTGCCGGTTCTGGCCGATGTACCCTACGAAAACCATGATCAGGAATATCTCGGCGCTGTCGCGCTCGACCGCATTCTAAAGAAAGCAGCTGCCCGCTGACCAGACCGTATTGATGAAAGTGATTGTTCCCTGGGAACAAGTTAGAGATCGATCTTGTGTTCTCGGAGTATCCCTGTCAGGTCGGTACAGGGATACGATCTCACCCCACCTCATCTGGAGTACGGACTTACAAATCTCAGCAATAGGCAAGTCTGGATCATAGCGCATGCCAGGTTCGCCTCGATTCGAACAGGCCGCTGTATTCCGGGCGGGAGTCAGGTGGGCAACCGGCGGTGGGTACTGGTCCTGATGACGAGCTTGCCCCTGCGATCCGGTCCAGCGATTTAATGTGGTGCGCCGATGCATGGGAGGCAGGAAACCGCACATATAGAAATTTAGCGCCGAACGTGAATCGTTTCACAACCTTGCTGCATCTTTTCTGATATTCCGCAGCGGTCTGCCTGCGCAAGTTTCGGTGCAAATGCCTCTCACCGTGCCTGCCAACAGGCCGAGGCGGGCGGCAACAGTCAAAGAATTCCCGCAGGATTCAACGCGGAAGTGTTTGGCGTTCCAGTTTGGGCCCCAATGCATGGTACTGGCTGTTTCTGGCCACTAACGATTGACTAGCGACTGTTTGAGGATGCTTATCATGCCTCTCTCCATCGTCTGCGTAGGTGCGCGCCTGTTTTCCTTTGTTTTCCCGCGCTGGTTACAACTGGTTCATCCTGTGTGTGGTCGAAGCACCGCAAGCAGTGCCGGCAGCCGGCCCTCAAGAATCCTTATGTCCAGGGGCCGGAGGCGGGATTCCGGTTGGCGGCGGCGTGGGCTGAGCTGGGCTGCGGCGGCGATGGCCGTGCTGCTGGTTCCCGCGGCGCAGGCGCAGTCGGTGCAGTACGATCCGGCGGTGGTGACGACAACGGTCATTGTTGGCTCTACCCCCTATGCCGTGGCCATAAATCCGGCCGGAACCTACGCCTACGTCCCTAATGAAGGCAACAATACCGTCTCTGTGATCCATCTGGCGAACAACACGGTCTCCGCAACGATCTCTGTCGGCTCCAATCCCAAGGGCGTAGCCGTGAATCCTGCTGGGACAACGGCCTACGTCACCAATTACGGCTCCAATACCGTCTCTGTGATCGATCTGGCGACCAACACAGTCACCGCAACGGTTTCCGTCGGCAGCGGCCCCTTTGGCGTGGCCGCAAATCCGGCCGGGACCACCGCCTACGTCGCCAATTTCAACGGCAATACCGTTTCCGTGATAAATCTGGCGACCAACACGGTTGTTGGCTCACCGATCTCTGTCGGTTCCAATCCCAGGGGCGTGGCCGTGAATCCGGCCGGTACATACGCCTATGTTACCAATCAGCTTGGCAATAGCGTTTCCGTGATCGATCTGGGGACCAATGCGGTCGCAACTATCGCTGTCGGCAGTACGCCTCTCGGCGTAGCCGTGAATCCGGCCGGGACAACCGCCTACGTTGCCATATAGTGGTAGCAATACCGTCTCCGTGATCGATCTGGCAAACAACACTGTCGTCACAACGATTACCGGCTTCGATCAGCCCCTTGGCGTGGCCGTGAATCCGGCCGGGACGTATGCCTACGTCGCCAATGTCGGAAACAATAACGTCTCCGTGATCGATCTGGCGAGCAACACGGTCACTGGAACGGTTAGTGTCGGCAATAGTCCCTTTGGCGTGGCCGTGAATCCGTCGGGGACCTATGCCTACGTCGCCAATCACGGCGACAATACCGTCTCAGTGATTTCCTTGTCGAACGGGAATTTTGGCTCGGAGGCGGTGGGATCGACGACGGCGTCGCAGCCGCTCTACTTCTCAATCGGCGCGAGCACCACGGTGAGCAGCATCGGCATCCTGACCGGAGGCGCCAGCGGGTTGGACTATGCCGACGGGGGCGGCAGCACCTGCACGGCGAAGACCTACTCCTCGACGACCAACTGCGTGGTGAACGTGAAGTTCACGCCGAAGGCGGCGGGCACGCGCAATGGCGCGGTGGTGTTCTACGACGGCAGCACCGTGCTGGCCACGGCATATCTCAAGGGCACGGGCACGGGGCCGCAGATTGCCTTCCCGAGCAACGATACGCCGTTCCCGCTGGGCGGCGGCTTCGTCTATCCAAATGGCGTAGCGGTGGACGGCAACAGCAACGGCAACGTCTATGTCGCCGATACCTTCCACAACGCGGTGAAGGAGATGCCCCAGGGTTGCGCCTCGTCGAGCTGCGTAAGCACGCTGGGTGGCGGCTTCAACTTGCCCGATGGCGTGGCGGTGGATGGGGCCGGAAACGTCTATGTCGCCGATACCGACAACAGCGCGGTGAAGGAGATGCCCGCAGGCTGCGCCTCGTCGAGTTGCGTAAGCACGCTGGGCGGCGGCTTCTTCCTGCCCACAGACGTAGCGGTGGACAGCAGCGGCAACCTCTATGTCGGCGATACCGACAACAACGCGGTGAAGAAGATGCCCCCTGGCTGCGCCTCGTCGAGTTGCGTAAGCACGCTGGGCGGCGGCTTCAGCTTGCCCGCAGGCGTGGCGGTGGACGGCAGCGGCAACGTCTATGTCGCCGATAGCAAGAACAGTGCGGTGAAGGAGATACCCCCAGGCTGCGCCTCGTCGAGTTGCGTAAGCACGCTGGGTGGCGGCTTCAACTTGCCCGATGGCGTGGCGGTGGATGGGGCCGGAAACGTCTATGTCGCCGATACCGACAACAGCGCGGTGAAGGAGATGCCCGCAGGCTGCGCCTCGTCGAGTTGCGTAAGCACGCTGGGCGGCGGCTTCTTCCTGCCCACAGACGTAGCGGTGGACAGCAGCGGCAACCTCTATGTCGGCGATACCGACAACAACGCGGTGAAGAAGATGCCCCCTGGCTGCGCCTCGTCGAGTTGCGTAAGCACGCTGGGCGGCGGCTTCAGCTTGCCCGCAGGCGTGGCGGTGGACGGCAGCGGCAACGTCTATGTCGCCGATAGCAAGAACAGTGCGGTGAAGGAGATACCCCCAGGCTGCGCCTCGTCGAGTTGCGTAAGCACGCTGGGCGGCGGCTTCAACGTTCCCACAGCCGTAGCGGTGGATGGCGCCGGCAACATCTATGTCGCCGATACCAGCAACAACGCGGTGAAGGAGATGCCGGCAGGCTGCGCCTCGTCGAGTTGCGTGACCACGCTGGGCGGCGGCTATGGATTTACCAATGGCGTGGCGGTGGATGGCAGCGGCAACGTCTATGTGGGCGACTCTGGCAACAACGCGGTGAAGGAGATGGCGCTGTCCACCCCGCCGAGCCTGAGCTTTGCGGCGACCCTGGCCAATACCACCAGCAGCGACAGCCCGCAGACGGTGACCATCACCAACATCGGCAACGCTACGCTGACCTTCCCGCTGCCGACCACAGGAACCAACCCCAGCGTGGCGGTGAACTTTGCCTGGGACAACGCCTCCACCTGCACGCAGACTTTTACCAGTTCGTCCACGGCGTACACGTTGGCGGCGAACGCAAGCTGCAATGCCGCCATCGACTTTACCCCCACCGCCATCGGCACCATTAACGGCAGCGCGGTGCTGACGGACACCAACCTGAACGCGGCCTCGCCGAACTACACCACCCAGAGCATCGGCCTGTCGGGCACCGGCAACGGCGATCCGACGACCACGGCGGCCGGCAACGCCTCGGCGAACTACAGCGCCGCCAGCCAGAGCGTTACGCTCTCGGCCACGGTGACCAGCAGCGAGGGCACGGCGAACGCGGGTACGGTCACCTTCGAGGTGCTGAACGGGACCACGCAGGTGGGCATCTCCGCCACCAGCGGGACGGTTAGCAACGGCGTGGCCAGCGCCAGCTACACCTTGCCGGGCGGCACCTCCGGGGGGTCGTATACCATCTCGGCCACCTATAACGCGGGCGGGAGCTTTATCACCAGCAGCGACAGCACACATACGCTGACGATCAATCCGATCGCGCAGAGCATCAGCTTTACGCCAGCCACGCCGGTAACCTATGGCGTCTCTCCCATCACGCTGACGGCGACGGGGGGAGCTTCGGGCAACGCGGTCAGCTTCAGCGTGGTTTCGGGGCCGGGCTCGATCAGCGGAAACACGCTGACGGTGACTGGTGCAGGCACGATTGTAGTGGCCGCGAACCAGGCGGGAAATTCAAACTACACGGCGGCAACACAGGTCACGGCGAATATCGTGGTCAATCAAGCCGCGCAGAGCATCAGCTTCTCTCCCGCAACTCCAGTGACCTATGGCGTCTCTCCCATCACGCTGACGGCGACGGGTGGAGCTTCGGGCAACGCGGTCAGCTTCAGCGTGGTTTCCGGATCGGGCTCGATCAGCGGAAGCACGCTGACAGTGACTGGTGCGGGCACGATTGTTGTGGCCGCGAACCAGGCGGGGAATACAAACTACTCGGCGGCCACGCAGGTCACGGCGAATATCGTGGTTAACAAAGCCACGGCCACTGTGACGCTAGGCAGTCTCGCGCCAACCTATACAGGATCGCCGCTGGCGGCAACAGCGACCACCAACCCAACCGGGCTGACGGTCAATTTCACCTATAACGGCAGCTCAACCGCGCCAACCGCAGCAGGTAGTTACACGGTAGTGGGCACCGTCAGCGATCCCAACTATCAGGGCTCGTCGACCGGAACGCTCGTAATCGGCAAGGCCATGGCCACAGTGACGCTGGGCAGTCTCGCGCCAACCTATACAGGATCGCCGCTGGCGGCAACAGCGACCACCAACCCAACCGGGCTGACGGTCAATTTCACCTATAACGGCAGCTCAACCGCGCCAACCGCAGCAGGTAGTTACACGGTAGTGGGCACCGTCAGCGATCCCAACTATCAGGGCTCCTCGACCGGAACGCTCGTCATCGACAAGGCCACGGCCACGGTGACGCTAGGCAGTCTCGCGCCCACCTATACTGGCTCGCCGCTGGCGGCCACAGCGACCACCAACCCAACCGGGCTGACGGTCAATTTCACCTATAACGGCAGCTCAACCGCGCCAACCGCAGCAGGCAGTTACACGGTAGTGGGCACCATCAATGATCCCAACTACCAGGGCTCCTCGACCGGAACGCTCGTCATCGACAAGGCCACGGCCACGGTGACGCTAGGCAGTCTCGCGCCCACCTATACTGGCTCGCCGCTGGCGGCCACAGCGACCACCAACCCAACCGGGCTGACCGTCAACTTCACCTACAACGGAAGCTCAACCGCACCGACCGCGGCGGGTAGTTACACGGTAGTGGGCACCATCAATGATCCCAACTACCAGGGCTCCTCGACCGGAACGCTGGTTGTCGGCAATGCGACGCTGACGATTTCAGCCAATAACGCGAACAAGGTATACGGTACCGTGAATCCGACGTTCAGCGGCAGTGTTACGGGACAAAGGAATGGCGACACCTTCACCGAAAGCTTTACCACCAGCGCAACCATCACATCGCCAGTGAGCACCTATTCGATCGTTCCTGCGGTGACGGGAGCCAATCTCTCCGATTACACACAGTCGATTCTGGATGGAACACTGACCGTCACGCAGGCGGGCACCACCACTGCACTGACCCTGAGCAGCGGGTCGGTGACGCCGGGGCAGAGCGTGACGATGAGCTCGCAGGTGACATCGTCGACGACAGGCACGCCGACGGGCACAGTGAGCTTCTATGACAATGGCACTCTGCTGAGTGCCGTGACGCTGAGCGGTGGCACGGCCAGTTACTTGACCGCATCGCTTGCTGCGGGCATCACGCACACCATTACGGCGGTCTACAGCGGCGACACCAACTTCACCACCAGCAGCAGCTCCACCACGAGCACGACCGTAACCGTAGCACCGCTTGATTTCACGATGACCATTACCGGACCGTCGATCGCAACGGTGGTTCCGGGCAGCACCATCACCTATCAGGTGACGGTGGCTCCGGACTACGGCGCCTACGCGGGTACGGTAAGCTTCGCCGTCAGCGGCCTGCCGCCGGGCACGTCGGTGAGCTTCTCGCCATCGAGCATCGCGGTCAACAGTGGCCCGCAGACCATCGCGGTCACCATCCAGACGGCTCCGGCTACAGCCGCTGTGCACGTTCCGCCGCGGCCATCCTCGGGCAGCCGCGTGGCACCCTTCGCACTGGCCTTCCTGTTGCTTTTCAGTGCTGACAGCATGCGCCAGCGTGGCCGCGATCTGAAGCGAATGGTATGCGTCGCAATGATACTTGTGGGCGGCGCTGCCACACTGATGCTGAGCGGCTGCGGTGGAGGCAATGGATTCTTCACCCAGGCTCAGCAGAACTACACCGTCACCATTTCGGCCACCAGCGGAGGCTTGCAGCATAGCATCACCGTCACGCTCAACGTGCAGTGAAGGAAAGAGAGATTCGATGCGCAGACAATCTGGCAACAGGCCCCTTGGGGGAAGGACGGCAACAACTGTGAAGCGATCCACATTCCCGCTCACGGCGATTGTCATTCTGGGTGCCCTGTGCTCCACTCCGCTGCTGGCGCAGGATGCATCCGCACTTGAGGTGGCTGTCACCTATAACGCCACGCGCGGCGGCTCTGTCCCCGGATCCAACTTTTGGATGCAGGGCGGCAGCATCCAACTGCAGACTCGCTTCTATCGCGGCCTGGGCGTGGTGGCCGAGGTTGCCGGGGCGCACATTGCCAACATACAGTCTTCCGGAGTTAACCTCGATATGGTTACGGTCACCTATGGCCCGCGCTATAACTGGACCCCCGCACATAGCCGCTATGAGCTCTTTGGCCAGGTGTTGGCCGGGGAGGTGAACGGCTTCAACAGCGTCTTTCCAACACCCAATGGGGCGACCGACAGCAGCAACAGTCTGGCTCTCAAGATGGGCGGCGGCATGAATATCGCTCTCTCACCCCGCATCGCTCTGCGCGCCATCGAGGCCAACTGGCTTCGCACCCAGCTCCCCAATGCAACCACCAACGTCCAGAACAACCTCAGCCTTGGCGCCGGACTCGTCTTCCGCTTCCGATGAGGACCGATCAACAACCGTGTTGCCGGGGAAACTCTCGGATTTCACGAAATTGCGTTTACATGAATTGTGCGGCAGACGCACGTCTGGTATCCGAGATCGAACTGTCTGCAAAGTCATGCCGGCTTAACCGGTCGATGCAACACCATCTCATAGGAATCATTTTTCTAAAGGTGGTGTTTATGGCACAAGGAAAACGGGACAGGCTCTGCGCGGAGCAGCATGTCGGCGCAGATCAGGCAGGAGCGCAAAGCCTATTACGCCATTCTCGAAGCTACGCAGAAGGGCGAGTTGGACATCACGCGCTGGCTCACCTGGTTCATCGACTGCCTCAGCCGCGCGATTGACGACGCTGAAACCCTGTCAGCGGCTGTCCTTGCTAAGGCGCGGTTCTGGGACAGTCATGCGGGGGTCGCCTTCAATGAAAGACAAATAAAGATCGTCCATCAGCTCTTGAATGGATTTGAGGGAAAGCTGACCTCTTCGAAATGGGCAAAGCTCGTCAAATGCTCACAGGACACAGCGCTGCGTGACATCGAGGACCTGGTTCGCAATGGAATACTGCAAAAGAACCGGGCCAGCCGGCGGAGCACGTCCTATTCCCTTCGTGAACTTTCTCGCGATAGACAGAAGTAATAACTCGCGCAGGAGTGAGCGACGAGAGCCCACCGATGCCACGAACTGACTACCGAAAACCCATTCGAAGTCTGGCTCTCTGACGAGCGAGGAGTGTGAATGTGCTGGTGGCCATCGTCCGCAAACGGCTGGAGCTGGAGGCCAGCTTGTAGCAAATCCTACAGATTCTCAGCCTCACGCTTTTCGAGAAACTCCCATATCACAGCACTTCAGGCAACCGACTCGCAATCCGATTTATATGATTCCAGCAACCAATTGATTCTGTTTGACTTTTAACCGGACAGTAGTGATAATGGAGCTAGAAGGTTCCAGAGGGTGCGTTCGGTAAACCAAATACTCTACGGGAGAGTTCGCTCAAACCATCTTGTAGATGTTTGTATCCCCATCCGTTACAGTAAGGCTGCATTTTCGTCACTAGAGTGCATCGAATAGATGCAACGATGCAGGTGGAGGTGAACCTCCCGAAATCAGACTGGCCTTCTGATCGAGTTAAAGGGAACAATAAAGTGTTTAGAATCAAGTATCTTTAGGAATACTCTGATCTGAGCAGACGCTCAGATAGTTTGTAGCGATTAGACGTTCTTGACTGCTACTATTTCTAGCTGGAGCGATTGTATAATTACAATCGTGGCACATACAGTTTGTCAAAGAAAGATGTGCAACTCTCGGCGGGTTTGGGGAATCAAAAGACATGTGGTACGAGCTATAGGTGTTTTTTGTTGCATGACCGGGTGGGGTTATTTCCAATAGCTGAATCAGGCGAAGCCAATTTGGTGTGACGACTGTGAACCACTGCTGCAAATCTCGGCAATTCGGTCTCTTC
This sequence comes from uncultured Acidobacteriaceae bacterium, assembly GCA_963834805.1. Taxonomy (GTDB): domain Bacteria; phylum Acidobacteriota; class Terriglobia; order Terriglobales; family Acidobacteriaceae; genus Edaphobacter. Next base: position 1,407,080 of record CAWIDB010000006.1, on the reverse strand, counting down.
GGCAGCCTTGCGTTAGTAGGATTGGCCTTATGCGTCTTCATCTGGGGTTTGGGATATAAGCTGTCTCTTTACGATCCTCCTCAGCCTGCTTCCCATCAGATTCCAGAGGCCAAGATTTTGTCCCGCGACGGGCAATTGAGTACTGCGGAAAGTCCGTTGGTAATTCGCTCGAAGACCTCCACTAAAGTGATCTACACCGCGACTTCAGCAGATATGTTAATTCTGTTGCTAGCCGTCAGCCTGTTGGTCCCGCCAGCACAACGCAAGCTGGAAACGTGCGTCTATGGACTATTGCATCTCCACCGCACTGTCCTGAACTCGATCTTCGTTCGCCCTCCTCCCGCTCTTCTCTAGGCATCTCCCTATCTTCCATCCTGAAGCATTCGATCGATTCCATGGTCGTATGCGGTGGGCCATTCTCCATCGGAGAATGTGCCTGACATAGTGGGTCTAGCAATCACAAATTCAATTCGAGGTGCATTCGACCTATGCGAAAGCAAACCTCCCTGATACTGGCCGCAGGAATATCCCTTCCTTTTCTGGCAAGCATCTCAGGGTGCCATTTCAAGAACCAACATGCAGACGCGAGTGCCGCGGAGATGCCCTCCGCGAAGGTGGTCGCGGCTCAACGGGGAGATATTGCCCACATCTTGAGCCTCGCCGGGCAGTTTCAGCCATACCAGGTGGTGGATGTCCACCCGAAGGTCACCGGCTTCATGGTGAAGATCAATGTGGATATTGGCGACAAGGTTCGCAAGGGACAGACACTGGCGGTACTGGAAGTTCCAGAGTTGAACGCGCAATTGAAGGGCACCGAATTCTCGATGCAGCAGGCCAAGGACAATCTGCTTCGCGCACAACATGAGATTGCGCGGGCAGAAGCTGTCCACACAGCGCTGCACGCCGATTATGAGCGTCTACTTCAAACCTCCAAAGCGCAGCCAGGACTGATCGCGCAACAGGAATTGGACGATGCCCAGAGCAAAGACCTATCTTCGGAGTCGCAGGTGGATGAGGCCAAAGCTGCTGCATCCGCGGCGCAGCAGCAGGCCGAAGTGGCCCATACGGACAATGACCGCGTACAGGCGCTGCAGAACTACACCAATGTGGTAGCTCCGCTGGACGGAGTGATTGTCTGGCGATATGCCGATACAGGCGCATTGATTCAGAGCGGCACCAACTCAAACGAGCAGGATATTCCAATCGTAAGACTCTCGCAGAGCGGCCTGTTGCGCCTGCGCATGCCAATTCCCGAGGACGATGTGCGGTATGTTCATGTCGGCGACCCGATGCAGGTTCGCGTCGATGCCATCGGTCGTTCTTTCACCGGGAAAATCGTGCGTTTCACTCGTGATGTCAACTTTGAAACAAGGACAATGGAGACCGAAGTCGATGTGGAAAATCAGGATCTCTCGATTGATCCGGGTATGTATGCAAATACTGAGCTGCAACTTGCACGCGTGGATAACATAACCACCGTTCCGGTTGAGGCGTTGGTGCTCAAAGGAAGCCAGGAATCTGTCTATACGCTCGATGCGAGCAATCATGTTCACATACGCAACGTGGAGGTTGGGCTAAGTGGATCGAAGCTCGCCGAAATCAAGAGCGGTCTTGCGCCGGGCGAGCGAGTGATTATTGGTGGTCAGGAGAACTACACCGAAGGCGAGCAGGTTTCACCGATCCTCACTCAGGCGCCGGCTTCCGAAGTACTGCGCGAGTCGGGTGGCGTAATCGACATGAAAGCGGAAGCAGAAGAGAGCAACGGAGGTGCAAAGTAATGCCGAAGTTTGCTCTCAGATATCCGTTCTTCATCATCATGCTGTGCCTGATGGTGTCGCTTGTGGGTGTGGTCACCGTGGTGCGCATGCCGGTTGATCTGTTTCCCAAGATCGATATGCCTGTGGTGGTGGTGGCGACGTTCTACAACGGAATGCCCCCCGAGCAGATCGAAGCCGACATTACAAATACCTTCGAGCGATTCTTTACTTTGGGTGCCAATATCGATCACAGCGAGTCACGCTCGCTGACCGGCGTCAGTCTGATCAAAATCTACTTTAAGCCAGGGACCGACCCGAATGCCGCGCTCAGTAACATCGCCAATCTGGCCATGGCAGACCTGCGGCGCCTGCCGCCCGGCACACTACCTCCGGTGGTGCTGGGCATGGACGCCTCCACGCAGCCAGTCTGCCTGGTGACCTTGAAGGGGCAGGGGCTGAACGAGACGGACCTGAAGGACATCGCGCAGTTCCAGGTGCGCAATCAGATCTCCAACATTCAGGGGGCCTCCGTTCCGCAACCTTATGGCGGGACGTACCGGCAGATTCAGGTCTATGTGGACCCAGTGAAGATGGAGGCGCGCAACCTGAGCCTGAACGACGTGGTGGGGGCGGTCAATAGCTCGAACCTGATTCTGCCTGCGGGCGATGTACGGATCGGATCGAAGGACTTCAATATATACGCAAACAGTCAGTTTCCCGACGCAAACTCGATGAACGATATGCCGCTCAAATCGGTGGGCAATTCATCGGTTCTGGTGGCCGACATTGGGAAGGCGGAGGACTCAGGGGCGCTGCAGTACAACATTGTGCGAATCGACGGTCAGCGTTCTGTTTACGTGCCGGTCTTCAAGCAGGGTGGCGATAGCAACACCATCACCATCGTGGACGGCATGAAGGCGGCCATCAAGCACTTGGTCGACATACCGGCAACGCTGAAGACGGCCGTGGTATTCGACCAGTCTGTCTTTGTTAAGCTGGCGATCAGCAATGTGACCCGAGAGGCAGCAATTGGGCTGCTGCTGACCGGCGTGATGATCCTGATCTTTCTTGGGAGCCCACGCGCCACGGTCGCAGTGCTTCTGTCGGTCCCGCTCTCCATGCTGGTCTGCCTGCTCATCGACAACTATATGGGCGGCTCCATTAACACCATGATTCTGGGAGGACTGGCGCTGGTCTTCTCGCGGCTCATCGATAACGGCGTCATCGTGCTGGAGAACATCTTCCGTCACATGGAGATGGGGGAATCGCCGGAGATTGCCGCGGACACGGGCGGAACCGAAGTATCCATGGCCGTTCTGGCTGCCACATTCACAACCTCCATTGTGTTTTTCCCAGTCACGTTCTTTAGCGGCATCAGCAAATACATATTTACTCCGCTGGCGCTAGGCGTGGTGCTGTCGATCTTCGCTTCGTACTTCTTTGCCATGACGGTTGTACCTCTCTTCTGTGCCAGGTTTATTCGTCTTCGAGACGAGAACAATGAATCCATCGAATCACGACGATCTTTCTTCACCAACTTCGAGAAGAACTTCAATCAGAAGTACGAAAAAATACTGGACTGGTACGAGGGCCTTGCCAAGCGAGCCATGCAGCGTCCGGGCTTTACGGCAGCGGCGATTCTTGGCGGTGTAGCGCTTGTGCTCGCTGTGACGCTTCCTTTCCTGGGACGTGCCTACTTTCCCCGCACCGATCCAGGCCAGTTCATCATCGACGTGCGCATGCCCAGCGGAACGCGCCTGGAGGTCAGCAACGACTATATCGCAAAGGTAGAAGACGTTATCCGTAGCGTAGTCCCTCCCAAGGACCTGGACATGATTGTCTCCAACATCGGCGTCTATCCAGATCTTTCTGCCATCTACACTACCAACGCCTCAATGGATACGGCCTTTGTGCAGACCAGTCTCAAGGAGAATCACAGCGCCAGCAGCTATGAGTATATGCAGCGCGTGCAGGAGAAACTCTCTCGTCAGATGCCTGAACTTTCCACTTACTTTCAGGCAGGCGGCCTGGTGGATGGCGTCATCAACCAGGGGCTGCCTGCACCCATTGATGTCCAGGTCAGTTCGATGGATATGAACGAGGCCTATGCGCTGGCCAAAACTCTCGCCGAAAAGATTAAAGTAATGCCGAATGTGAGCGGTGTTTACATCCCCCAGGACTTGGACTACCCAGGGATTGCGTTAAACATCGACCGGGAGAAGGCCAGTCTGATCGGCCTCTCCGCCAAGGACGTGGTGCAGAACGTGATTACCGCCATGACCTCGGATGGCATGATCGCCCCCAGTTACTGGATCGATCCTAAGAGCGGCAACAACTACATGGTGACCGTCCAATACGCAAACCGCTTTCTCAATAACATGTCGATGGAGGACTTTGAGAACATTCCCTTGCGCGGCGTTCAACCCGCCGGTTACAGCCCGATGCAGCAGGCCCATGAGGAAACCAATGATGCGCGGGAACTTTGGAGAGGCGATCATACTGCCGGATACACACCGCTCAGATCGGTCGCGGATATCAAGCTGATCAACACGCCAACGGAGGTGGATCACTACCAGATTCGCAGAGTGATCGATATCTATGTCTCTACCAAGACAGAGGCGCTGCAGGGAGTGGGAGGGGACATCCACAAACTTCTTGCCAACACCAAGACCGACACAAACACCGTTCTGAATTTGCGCGGTGCAGTGGTCAACATGAACCGGTCATTCGCGGAATTTGGCATTGGACTCATCCTTGCGGTGCTGATGGTTTACCTGATTCTGATGACCCAGTTCACCTCGTTCATAGATCCCTTCATTATTCTCATGGCCATTCCGCCGGGCCTCGCAGGGGTCGCAATAATCCTTCTTGTCACGGGCAGCACGCTGAACATCATGTCTTTGATGGGCGTCATCATGATGACCGGCATCGTGGTCTCGAACAGCATTCTGATCGTTGAATTCGCGGGCACGCTGCATACCCAACAGGGACTGCCCCTGCTGGAAGCGGTTATCCAGTCCTGTAGAATCCGCCTGCGCCCGATTTTGATGACTTCGCTGGCAACCCTGCTGGGCATGATTCCCATGGCGCTGGGCACGGAAGCCGGCGCCGAGCAATATGCGCCGTTGGCGCGCGCGGTCATCGGCGGCCTGGCAGTTTCGGTGGTCGTCACCGTCTTTCTAGTTCCGGCAGTTTACCTGATTGTTCATGGCAGGCACGAGAAGAAGTCCGCGCTTGCGGGGGAGGCATAAGTTAGAAATGATTCGACTGACGACCCGAAGGTCTAAGCTTTAAAGCTCTCTTTGCGATTGTGGTTATCGGTTCTGGTTCTCTTCTTGGACAGACTACGAACGCGAACCACCATCTGCCAGACGCACCGCAAGTCGCACTCGTTACTCTTGCACAACAGAGTGCAACGCCAATGCAGCAGGGAGCCAGCAATACCCCCTCGGCGCAGGCCGCGGTCGCTGCTCCCGATCAACACCCGCGTCTGACGCAGTCCGATGCGGAAAAGCTCGCGATCAAGAACAATCCGCGGGTCAGTGTAGCGCATCTGCTTGCGCTGGCGCAGCATCAGGTAGTCCGTGAATCCAGGGCCGCAGAGTTGCCGACTGGAACAGCCAGCATTACCGCCGAGGATGCAAAAGATGCAAGCCGCATCTCCGCTGGCTCGCTCACCGCTTCGCGTCTGTTTGAACATGCGGGAGCCGGAGGAGGATTTACCCAACTCATTACGGACTTCGGGAGGACCAGCAATCTGGTGGCATCTTCAAAGCTTCAGGAGAAAGCACAGGATGCGAATGCTCTTGCCTCAGCCGAAGATATTGTTCTTGCCGCCGATCAGGCTTTTTTCGATGCTCTTCAGGCCCAAGCACTGCTTAAGGTGGCGACGCAGGACGTCAATACCCGGCAAACCACGGAGACGCAGATCAGCGAAATGACGAAAAACAAGCTCAAGTCGACACTCGATCTGAGCTTCGCGGACGTTAACCTATCGCAAGCCAAATTGTTACTGCTGGATGCGCAGAACAGTGTCGACTCAACCATGGCGGCACTGGATGCTGTTCTGGGACTCGATCATCAGGTGACATATGACTTGGTGCAGGACGATACGACCTTGAAGGCGCCTCCAGTCGATCCGGATCAACTCCTCCAACTCGCGTTGCAGCAACGGCCCGACCTGCAGGCCTTAACATACAGTCAACAAGCAGACGTCAAGTTCAGCCGTGCTCAGCTCGATCAGATGCTGCCGAGCATCAGTGCCGCAGGAACCGCCGGCAGCGTACCTATTCGTCCCGAGGAGTATTACACATCGAATTGGTGGGGTGGTATTGGAGTAAACATGAACATTCCCGTCTTCAATGGCTTCCTTTACTCGGCCCAGGCCAAGGAGGCGCAGATCCGCGCTCAGGCAGCTTCGGAACAGAGTCGCAATCTGCGCGACAGAATTGTTCGCGATGTCCACACTGCATGGCTTGCGGCAAATACTGCGTATCAGCGTGTCGCTGTATCTGACGAGCTTTTGAAAGAAGCAAACCTGGCACTGTCGCTGGCACAAACACGTTACCAACTGGGACTAAGCTCGATAGTGGAACTGAGCCAGGCGCAGTTCCAACAGACTGACGCAGCGATCGGCAACACCGATGCGCAGTATCAATACCGGCTCGCCCTCGCTACGCTCAACTATCAGATTGGGGCAAATCCATAATTGCAATCTTACGGTGAAAGGTTTTCCTGGGCGCGCAGAAAGTCGAAAGAAATCCAGGGCCATAGACTGGATTCAATTTAGTCTGCTCCGATCTAATTTTGAGCACTACTTCAGTTAGCTACCGAGCTGTAGGGAGTTAGTCATGACATCCGAACTTCAAGACAACCCCGTTCAAAGCCTGAAGACGGTTGTATATGCAACCGATTTTTCTCCATGCTCCATGAATGCGGGACTCTACGCTGCTCGAATTGCAGAATATTTCTCTGCAAAGCTTTTAGTTGCCCATGCCTTTACAGTTTCACAAGCAGCCATGGAGGTCGAGGCCGGCGACCGCAAAATAAGCCAGCAGAGAGTCGATTTGAATAGCCTCCTGTTGAGGGAAGTGCACCGCCTTGGAACGGATTTTCCGGGAGCTGTTCCTGTCCTTATGGAAGGAGATCCGAAATCTGTTATTGTACAACTTGCCGACAGAAACGCTCCTTCCATAATCGTTTTAGGGACTCATGGAGGAGGGAGGTTGCAGCGAGGAATTATTGGTTCTGTTGCTGAGACTATTCTGCGATCAACTTGTTGGCCAGCGCTTACTGTTGGCCCGCAGGTTCAAGTTGCGTTGTCGAAGACTCTTCCATTCAAGAGGATTCTTTTTACCACCGACATTACTCCATCAGCTGCCTCGGCAGCAGCTTATGTAGTGGAACTCGCAGATGTGTTCGGAGCCAGTATTGATGTGCTTAACGTGGTTCATGATGGCGATATTGAGAGCCCCGAACTGCTGGATGGCCTACGGAATCGATTTTTGGGAATCCTTGACGGCCTTGTACCGCAACGTGCCAGAGCTTTCTGCGATCCGAGAACCTTTGTGGCAACCGGCTGCGCACACGATCGCATTGTTGAACACATAAGAGACAACTCAATTGACCTGTTGATACTCGGCATTCGGAATACCTCGCACCTCAGCCTTGAGATGAGGACATCCGGGGTCTTCCAGATTATCGTGGACGTTGAGTGCCCGGTACTTACAATTAGAAGATAACCTGTTAGATGATTTACTTGGTATTTAATAGAGCAAATGAAAATACAAAAGAACTACGAATATCACAATACCGTGATGACATTGCTTATGGCATTATTTGGAGGAACCTGTGCCCTCATTACGGCTGAGTGTGTCTTGACAGAGATAAAAGACACGGGATGGCAGCAACTGAGCAAAGTAGCTGAATGGCGATTACACACAGGAACGGCGTGTATTGGGGCTATCGCATTTTACTTATTCCTGTTTGGGTTAGAATTGCTGGAAACAAATTCTAGAATGACCGCATGGCGGTCCAGTGTGCCATGGTTGCCTCTCGTCGGATTAATTGCATTGGCAACAGTTGTCCACATTCCATTCTGGATTATTTTATTTGCTATCTCCAGTAATTCTGTATGGGCCTATAACAAAACATGTAGTGTGCGCCGCACACCAAGTATCAGTCGAGGGAAAAAGTATCAATAGATTAGTGATAACCGCCAGTTATGCTAATATAACACGCAATTCCATTGTGAGTCATAGACATGAGTTAACGGATCATAGTTATTGTAAATGTTTATGAAAGTGCGAATTTGATAAGAATGTGTTTCATAAATAGGTGCGGCCTCAAGCTAGGTTCTTTGCATTAGGGTTTTGCGTTGATGAATTGCTTGTATGAGCAAGAAGCGATTGGAGCTATTGAACGGTGCGCAGTGGGAGCTGATCGAGCCGCTGTTGCCTGAGCCGAAGCGGCGCAAAGGCAATCGAGGACGCCCCTGGGCTTCCAACCGGAACTGCTTCGAGGGCATTCTCTGGATTATACGGACCGGCTCGACATGGCGATTTCAGCCCGATAAGTATCCCTCTCCACCCACCTGCTGGCGGAGATTGAAGCAGTGGGAAGAGCAAGACATATAAGCAGCACGACGATATCGAGCGTCTCAGCACTTAGCGAGTAAAGCGCCTCTTCATTCAATATTCAAATAAAATGAATATTGCATGATACGACTTCCGCCATCAAGGCGGACCAAAACCGGACCAAATTAGCCTATCGTGTAGTTCTTTTATTGATAATAATATAGTTATTTTAGATTGAGAAAGGTTTGCAATATTTTTATGCGCCGGTTCGATCCCGGCCCGCGCCTCGAACTTCTCTCCCGATTTTGCCCCCATTCAATCAAAAGAAACTCCAGTCTGTTTTCGTCTTCAGAACACAGGCTTCCACCTTCCCCGTTGCAGGAGAACCGTCTGAGTTGACGGGAGAATGGACATCCGCCTATAGTTCTCTCGCTTCAAGAAATATAAGCCCATAATCCTCAGAAATTGTTCTGAAAGGTTGCCTTCATGACCAAAGTAAGGACCCTTATCGCATCCACGTTTCTTGCCCTGGCAGTTGTCCTGACATCTGGCGCAGTTGCGCAGCAGGCCGCGCAGGCGAAGCCAGCCGCTCAAGCGAAACCAGCCGCTACCGCTCATCCTCTGCCGCAGGTGGCCAAAGTAACGGTCAAATCGCCGGTGACCCTGACCGACAATGGCATGAGCTGGACGCTGAACAACGGCATCGTCAAGATCACCGTCCCCAAGAGCGACGGCAATCTGTCGGAGGTGGTCTATCACGGTATCAGCATCCTGGGCCACGGCAAGTACTGGGAGCAGACGCCCGCCGGAACCATCACCGCACGCGTGACCATAGACCCGGCAACCAATGGCGGCGAACGCGGGGAGGTCTCCGTAAAGGGCGTCAATCCGCGCAGCATGGATATTGAGACGCGCTATACCCTGGAGCGCGGAAGCAGTGGCTTCTATACCTATGCCGAGTACACCCATCCCGCTTCGTACCCCTTTGTGCATGTGGGCGAGAACCGTTTCATTCTGGAGTCGATGAACCCCACCTTCGACTGGCTCTCCGTGGACAAAGACCGCAACATGCTGATGAGCGACGCGCGCGGTGGCATCACCATTCACGCCAAAGAACAGAGCATCTATACCACGGGCATCTATAAGAACTCCGTCGAGCACAAGTACACCTACAACGCCCTGATGTACAAGCTGCAGGCATGGGGCTGGTCCAGCACCAAGGACCACATCGGCGTGTATTTCATGAATCCCTCCAACGAATACATTGGCGGCGGCCCGGAGAAGCTGGACCTGATCGACCATCTGCAATCGACCATCCTGGATTATTGGACCTCTGGCCACTATGCCGCTGGCGACAATACGGAGATCCCCGCCGGCCAGGATTGGAAGCGGGTTGTGGGGCCGATTTTTATCTACTTCAACCGGCTGGACAATGCGAAGGACCCCTCCAAGGCCGAGTTGGACAAGCTGACGTCCACCTCCGGCAGCGGCATGCCCGCTGTGCCAGCGGAGTGGCACGACAACGACACGGCGTTATGGAACGATGCGGTTGCCAGGTCGAAGGCGGAGAAGGCCGCATGGCCGTATAGCTGGGTGGAAGGCGTGGACTACCCGCATAAGGACGGGCGCGCCACCGTCACCGGGCAGCTCGTCCTCAAAGATCCGAAGGCCACTTTACCCGCGGGCACTCACAGGCTGAATGTTGGCCTTACCCACGCGAACTTTAAAGGATCGGAGAGTGGCTATACCCTGCTGGCGGGCAATGGCGACATCGTAACCTGGCCGCACGACGGCAACTACTATCAGTTCTGGACGGAAGGCGCCCTGGGAACCACATTCACGATCCCCAACGTCCGCCCCGGAACATACACGCTGCACGCCTTTGCCGATGGAGTGCTGGGCGAGTACGCCAAGGCCGACATCACGGTGAAAGCGGGCAAGAACCTGGACCTGGGCAAGCTCGACTGGCAGCCGGTCCGCTACGGCAAGCAAATATGGGAGATTGGCTATCCCGATCGCACAGCGGACAAGTTCTACAAGGGCGACCCCGCCAACTATTGGCTGTGGGGCTGGGGATTGCGATACAGCCTGCTCTTCCCCAACGACATTACCTACACCATCGGCAAGAGCGACTACCGCAAGGACTGGTTTATGGAGGAGGTGCCCCACTCCACCACCACCGCGTGGCTGAATCCAGCCGCCAAGGACCCTGCCAATCAGCGCTTCGGCTGGGTGGCGATCCCGCCGACCACGGCGGACCCATGGCCGCAGTGGGGCCAGGGTCGCGCCACCACCTGGACGGTGAAATTCAACATGCCCAAGGCATCGACGGGCACGGCAATCTTGCGCATCGCACTGGCGGGGGCGGACGGAGGCGGGAACCTGGCTACGGGAGGCGGCACCAGACAGTTCGGCGGAGGCCAGTCCCTCTATGTCGGCGCAGATACACAGGGCGGGTTGATTATCGGCGTCAACGGACAGACGGTCGGAACGATTCATCCGGTCGCAACCAACGCTCTGCGCTATAACGCCAACATCCATGGCGTCTGGTACCAGTACATCCAGACGTTCGACGCATCGCTGATGAAGGCGGGTGAGAACCAGGTTACCTTCACCGTTCCCGCGGGAGATACGACCACCGGTGTCGCCTGGGATTATGTGCGGCTGGAGCTGAATGATGGCAGCAAGGCCTATCCAACGCCGCCCGACAATCCGAGCCATCGGCCCGACTACCCGACACTGCCCTGAAGTTGAGCCGTACAGTAACTGGTCAATTTTGTCCCATGATCGACCCCGGATGCGGGCCGGCGCGGGCGGCCACGGGAGATCGTGTTGCCAATTACGGCGCGTGCATTGACGAATCTCCAATCGGACTACTATGCTTCTCTGGCCTCGGAAAGCGCACGCTCCCACATCCCATAATTCATTCTGAAAGGTTGCCGTCATGACCAAAGGAAGGCTCCTCTTCGTATCCCTGTTTCTTACCCTTGCAGTTGTCCTGACATACGGAGTCACGGCGCAGCAGGCCGCCCCAGCAAAGCCTGCCGCCAAGGTGCAGCCTGCCGCTCAAGCGAAGCCTGCCGGCCATGTGCTTCCAAAGGTTGCCAAAGTCACGGTCAACGACCCCGTGACCCTCACCGACAACGGCGACAGTTGGACCCTCGACAACGGCATTGTCAAGATGACCGTCCTGAAGAGTAACGGCAACATGACGACGGTCTACTATAAAGGCATCGACATACCAAATTCCCGGAGCGAGTACTGGGAGCAGACGCCCGCCGGCACCGTCACCGCGAAGGTGACGATTGACCCATCAACCAACGGCGGCCAGCGCGCCGAAGTCTCCGTGAAGGGCGTTAATCCGGGTACTCCGGGCGTACGCGGCGGCGGCGGTGGCCCAGCTCTCGGTGCTGGCGCTCCTGGCGCAGGCGGTCGCGGTGCTCGCGGTGGAAGCGCTCCTGGTTCTGGCGCTCCCGGCGGCGCTCCGGCTGCTGGGTCTCCCACGACTGGTGCATCGGGCGCTCCCGGTGGCTTCGCTCGCGGTGCGGGTGGACCCGGAGCTCCTGGCGCAGGTGGACCCTTTGGTCCCGGCGCGGCCCGTGCTGGCGTTCCCTCCGGAGCCGGTCGCGGAGGCATGGACATTGAGGTTCGCTACGCCCTGGAGCGTGGCACCAGTGGCTTCTACACCTACGCCGAGTACACCCACCCTGCCTCCTACCCTCCCGCGGGCGAGGGTGAGAGCCGGTTTATTCTGCAGATGAATCCCACCTTCAACTGGATCTCCGTCGACAAAGACCGCAACCAGCTCATGATCGCCAATCAGGACCAGCGTTCCGGCGTTGTCATTCACGCCAAAGAGCAGAGCATCATCCTGGACGGTGTCTATAAGAACTCCGTCGAGCACAAGTACAGCTACTGCGCTGTGATAGACAAACTGACCGCGTGGGGCTGGTCCAGCACCAAGGACCACATCGGCGTCTACTTCATCAACCCATCTAATGAGTACATAGGCGGCGGCCCCGAGAAGCTCGATCTGGTCGCCCACATGGGAGCAACTTTGCTCGACTACTGGACCTCCGGTCACTATGCCGGAGGCTCCGTCAATAACATCCCCAACGGCGAGAGCTGGAAGCACGTGGTTGGACCCATCTTTGTGTACTTCAATTCGCTGGACGACGCCAAGGACCCATCGCAGACCGAGCTGGACAAGCTGAAGGCTACCTCCGGCAGTGGAATGCCGGCTGTGCCCGCGGAATGGCACGACAACGCCATGGCTCTGTGGGATGATGCGGTTGCCAAATCGAAATCGGTCAAGGCCGCGTGGCCCTATAGCTGGGTGGAGGGCGTGGATTACCCCCACAAAGATGGGCGTGCCACCGTCACAGGGCAGCTCATCCTCGACGATCCGCAGGCCGTTAAGAAGACGCTTCCTCATCTGACCGTCGGCCTTGCCCACCCAAATTACACGGGGGCCGGCGCGGGCTTCCTGACGCGCGGCGGCAACGGTAATATCGTCACCTGGCCGCACGATGGTGACTACTACCAGTTCTGGGTGGACGGCGCGGCGGACGGAAGGTTCACCATCCCCAACGTTCGCCCCGGCAAATATACACTGCATGCCTTTGCCGACGGAGTGTTGGGCGAGTACGCCAAGGCCGACATCACTGTGGAAGCGGGCAAGAAGATCGATTTGGGCAAGCTGGACTGGCAGCCCGTTCGCTTTGGCAAACAGATTTGGGAGATTGGCTATCCCGACCGCACCAGCGACAAGTTCTTAAAGGGCGACGGCGCCAACTACTGGCTGTGGGGCTGGCCGCTGCGCTATGCCGGTCTCTTCCCCAACGATGTTACGTACACCATCGGCAAGAGCAATCCCGCCAAGGACTGGTTCTTCGAGGAGGTGCCGCACTCCACCACTACGGCCTGGCTGAACCCAGCCGCAAAGGACCCGTACAACCAGCGCTTTGGCTGGGTCAACACGCCGCCCAGCAAGGATGATCCGTGGCGGGAGTGGGGCCGCGGCCGCGCTACCACCTGGACGGTCAAGTTCAATATGTCTAAAGCCACACAGGGCACGGCTGTGCTGCGCATTGCACTGGCCGGGGCAGACGGCGGAGGCTTGACCGTTGGTGTCAACGGACAGCAGGCCGGTTCCATTCGTCCTGTCTCCACCAACGCTCTGCGCTACAACACAGATAAGGGCGTCTGGTACCAGTACATCGTCAAGTTCGATGCTTCCCTGATGAAGGCTGGCACAAATGAGATGACCTTCACCGTTCCAGCCGGAGATGTAACCACTGGTGTCGTATGGGATTACGTCCGTCTGGAGTTGAACGACGGCAGTAAGGCCTATCCAACTCCACCCGATAATCAAAGGCCGGACTATCCGACCCTCAATTAGTTCGTGGCAAACGGGAGCGGATTAATCTCGGGGAAGAAATGCTGCTGGATCGATTATTTTCCGCTGGCGTGCGTCGCGCGCCCCCTCAGGATCGTATTCATATTACGAACTCTTGACCTTCCGCTTTGACGGAACTCGGGCGGGACTACTATGCTTCTCTGGCCTCGGTAAACTCAGGTTCATCCATCACAGGATTCGTTCTGAAAGGTTGGCGTTATGACCAAAACAAAGGTCCTCTTCGTATCCCTGTTTCTTGCCTTGGCAGTTGTACTGTCGTCTTCATCATCGGCGCAAACGGCCTCTGCCGCGCCAAAGGTCGCCAAGGTCACTGTGAACCAACCGGTCACCCTCACCGATAACGGCGACAGTTGGACGATGGACAACGGCATCGTCAAGATGTCCCTGCTCAAGCGCAACGGCAATCTGACGTCGCTGGTCTATCACGGGGTCGAGGTGTTGACCCGTGGCCAATACTGGGAACAGGTTCCCTCCGGCGACGTCACGGCCAGGGTGACCATCGATCCGGCGACCAATGGCGGCGAACGCGCTGAGGTCTCGGTCAAGGGTGTGTACAACGGCAACAACACTCCACCTCCCTTTGAAGGAGGCGCTCCCAGTGCTGCTCCCGGAGCCGGTGCTCGCGGAGCTCGTGGTGGAGGAGCTCCCGGTGCATCCGCTGCGGCAGCTCCCGGAGGCGCAGCGCGGCCCGCAGTCGGTGGCGCGCCTCGCGGCAGCGTTGGTTTGGACATCGAGACGCGCTTCACCCTGGAACGCGGCGCCAGCGGCTTCTATACTTACGCCGAATACACACACAAAGCTTCGTATCCTGCGGCGGGCGAGGGCGAAAGCCGCTTCATTCTGGAGTCGATGAATCGCACCTTCGATTGGCTCTCCGTCGACAAGGACCGCAACATGCTGATGAGCAGCGCAATGGGTGGCCCCGGCGGTCGCGGCATCACCATTCACGCCAAGGAGCAGAGCATCTATACCGGTGGCATCTATAAGAACTCCGTCGAGCACAAGTACACCTACAACGCCCAGATGTACAAACTGCAGGCATGGGGATGGTCCAGCACCAAGGACCACATCGGCGTCTACTTCATCAACCCGTCCAATGAATACATCGGCGGCGGCGCGGAGAAGCTCGACCTGATCGACCACCTGACAGGGACCCTGCTGGACTACTGGACCTCCGGCCACTACGGCGGCGGCGCGGGCAATCACATTCCCGTTGGTGAAGACTGGAAGCATGTAGTTGGCCCTATATTCGTCTACTTCAATGCACTGGATAACCCCAGGGAGCCAACCCAGGCCGATATGGATAAGTTCACCGCCAGCTACGGCAGCGGCATGCCCGCCGTCCCCACGGCATGGCACGACGACGCCCTCGCACTGTGGAACGACGCGGTAGCAAAGTCGAAAGAGGTGAAGGCCGCATGGCCCTTCAACTGGGTGCAGGGTATGGACTACCCGTATAAAGATGGCCGCAGCACGGTTACCGGACAACTTGTGCTGAACGATTCACAGGCGGCCAAGAAGACGCTGCCGCATCTCACAGTTGGCTTGGCACACCCAAATTACGTGAACGGTAGTGGAGGGTTCCAGGCGCGGAGCGGCAATGGCAATATCGTCACATGGCCGCACGATGGCAACTATTATCAGTTCTGGACGGACGGCTCGGAGGACGGACGATTCACCATCGCCAACGTCCGCCCCGGCAAATACACCTTGCACGCATTTGCCGACGGAGTTCTGGGCGAATACGCCAAAACCAATATCACCGTCGAGGCGGGCAAGAAGATCGACCTGGGCAAACTCGACTGGCAGCCCGTACGCTTCGGCAAACAAATCTGGGAGATTGGCTATCCTGACCGAACCGCAGACAAGTTCTTCAAGGGTGACGCCGATAACTACTGGCTATGGGGATGGGGCCTTCGATACAGCCTGCTCTTCCCCAACGACATCACCTACACCATTGGCAAAAGCAATCCCGCCAAGGACTGGTTCTTTCAGGAGGTGCCGCATTCCACCACGACTGCCTGGCTGAATACCGCCGCCAAGGACCCCGCCAACCAGCGCTTCGGCTGGGTGGCTATTCCAGCCAGCACGGATGATCCATGGCCTCAGTGGGGCAAGGGCCGCGCCACCACCTGGACGGTGAAGTTCACTATGCCCAAGGCCTCCACGGGACAGGCTATACTGCGCATCGCACTGGCCGGAGCAGACGGAGGCAATGGCACCACACCCAGCGCTCCAGGCAGCCTGAACATCGGCGTCAATGGCAAGGATGTGGGTGGTATCCACCCCGTTGCCACCAACGCGCTGCGTTACAACACCGACAAGGGCGTGTGGAACCAGTACATCGTCAAGTTCGATGCCTCCCTGATGAAGGCGGGCGCGAATGAGATGACCTTCACCGTGCCCGCTGGAGATGTCACCACTGGAGTGGTATGGGACTACATCCGTCTGGAGTTGAATGACGGCAGCAAGACCTATCCCACTCCGCCCGACAATCAACGGCCCGACATGCCGACCCTGGAATAGTGTGTGCCATCCTGCAGTGGTTCAACCCAGGATAGAAATGCCGTTGGATCGGCCAACTGCGAAAGCTTGTACTGCACGCCTACGGGCATGGCAATCGAGTGAGATGACGTGGATCAACCCAATGTACTGGGATGCCGATTCTGCCTAAAACGCAGATTTCGTGTACATCCGTTGAAGTGCAAGGAGTGTCTTATCCATCCATAAGGAAGGCTATCCATTACGCGGTTGAGGGCAATACTGCACGGAGTCGATCTGTGTTCGAGCGAAATACCAGCATTACCTTTGCCGTATGGGAAGAGCGTATACTTCGAGCGAAGTAAAGCCGAGAAACGAGATTCCATCTGAAATCCTCAGAACGAAATTCCATAACTTATCAGAAGAGGGCAGGGATATGACCAAGGCCGATCCCGCTCCAATCGCCGCCGGCGCGACGCGCCGCTATCTTCCGACGCTGCTTCTGCTGTTCGCCGCCAGCGGATGTTCCGCGCTGATCTACGAGATCGTCTGGTACCAACTGCTGCAATTGGTGATCGGATCCACCGCAGTCTCGCTGGGCGTACTGCTGGCGACCTTTATGGGCGGCCTGTGCATCGGCAGTGTTCTTCTGCCGCGCGTCGTGCTGCCGGATTCGCAACATCCCTTGCGGATGTATGCCTTCGTGGAACTGGGGATCGCGCTCTGCGGAATCCTGGTGCTGATCGGCATGCCTCTGGTCAGCAGCGTATACGTGGCCGCGGTGGGATATGGCATGCCATCGATTCTGCTGCGCGCTGCGATCTGCGCGATTTGTCTGCTGCCGCCCACCATACTGATGGGAGCGTCCTTGCCGACTGCGGTGCGCTGGCTGGAAACCTCCCCGGAAGGCGTCTCCTGGATGGGCCTGCTCTACGGCTCGAACACCGCCGGCGCAGTGTTCGGCTGCCTGCTGACCGGCTTCTACCTGCTGCGTGAGTTCGATGTAACCAGGGCGACCCTCGTCGCCGCGACGATTAATGTAGGGGTGGCGCTGGCCAGTCTTCTGCTGGCCAAATTCAGTCCGCACAAAGAGCCAGCAAAAACGCTTTTCCAGGAAGACGCGGACACCCCCGCCAACTGGCCGGTGTACACGGCGATCGCTCTATCCGGCGCGAGCGCCTTGGGGGCCGAGGTTGTCTGGACTCGCCTGCTCGGACTGATGCTCGGCGCTACGGTTTATGTGTTTTCCCTCATCCTGGCGGTATTTCTGGTGGGTCTGGGAATCGGCAGCCTGGTGGGATCGCTGGTGCTGCGCGGGACCACGCGTCCGCGCATCGCCTTGGGCTGCTGTCAGATGGCGCTTGCCGGGGCGGTAGCCTGGAGCGCGTGGATGATTGCCGATTCAATGCCGTACTGGCCCATCAATCCCTTCCTCTCCACCAGTCTCTGGTACACATTCCAACTGGATATTGTGCGCTGCTTGTGGGCCATTCTGCCCGCGGCACTGCTTTGGGGAGCAAGCTTTCCTTTAGCCCTGGCGTCCTCCGCGCGGGGCGGCGATCCGGGCCGCGTGGTTGGACATGTGTATGCCACCAACACCGGCGGAGCGATCCTGGGCGCGCTGGCCTTCAGCATGGTCCTGATTCCCTGGATCGGTACGCGGTATAGCGAGAGCGTGCTCATCGGGATTTGCGTGGTAAGTGCGTTGATCGTCCTGGGGCCTGTAGTTTGGCGTTCGCGTTCCGTGGCCGGAGGGGCGCTGCTCGCGGCGACGGCTTGCTGCGCGGTCACCATGGCCACGCGCGTGTCCGATGTTCCAGGCGAGCTGATCGCCTACGGGCGGAGCATAGCAGTAAATACGGGCCTGTCGGAAGTTCTCTATACGGCGGAAGGCATGAACTCATCAATCGCGATTACGCGATGGAACGACGGCTCGATACAATTTCACGTCAGCGGCAAGGTGGAGGCCTCGACCGAGCCTGCCGACATGCGCATGCAACGTATGCTGGGCGATCTTCCGGCGCTGATCCACGGCCAGCCGCGCTCGGCGCTGATCGTCGGTTTTGGCGCGGGCGTGACCGCGGGCACGTTCGTTCTGCAGCCCAGCATGCAACGGATCGTCATCTGCGAGATGGAGCCAATCATTCCGAAAACCTCCAAGAAATACTTCCACGCCGAACACTACGACGTACTGGACGACCATCGCACGCAAGTGATCTACGACGATGCGCGCCACTATATCCTGACCACGACGGAGAAGTTCGATATCATCACCTCGGACCCGATCCACCCGTTTGTGAAGGGCAGCGCGATGCTGTACTCCAAGGAGTACTTCGAGATGGTGAAGAGCCGGCTGAACCCCGGCGGAGTAGTGACGCAGTGGGTGCCGCTTTATGAGAGCGACATGGACACGGTCAAAAGTGAGATCGCGACCTTTTTCACCGTGTTTCCCGAAGGCGCCATCTTCGCCAACGAACGCGACGGCGGCGGATACGACCTCGTGATGCTAGGCCGGAACGGTCCGATGGGAATCGATGTGGATGCCATGGAGGACCGCCTGGAGCAACCTGCTTACCAGGCTGTAGCACAATCGTTGCGCGACGTGGGGTTTGCTTCCGCCATCCAGATGCTGGGCACATACGCCGGCCAGGCGTCCGATCTGGAGCCATGGCTTCTGGGCGCGGAGATCAACCGCGACCACAACCTGCGCCTGCAATACCTCGCCGGATTCGCGCTGAACGACAGCCAGGAGGGCGCGATCTACAACGCCATGCTCCTGTACCGCCGTTATCCCTACAACCTGTTTACGGTTTCTGGCCAGCGAAGCGCGGCCATGATGACTGCCTTCCAATCCCGCAGCCAGTAGCGCAGCGGCACACTAAGTCCTGCGTAACTCTTGCCACTTTACATTGCAGTCTCAACACAATCCGCAACTGTGCGGAGGTTCATGCGGCGAGAACCCTACGGGAAGTTTGGGGTTCGAAGTTTGAGATTGAGGTGAAGCGGATTTGACGGGGGGAGTTGGGACGACTAGGATGGCTTCGCATTTTTGCGGGTGTGCGTCCTGTGCGGGGGCGCTTTCGTACACCATGCATACAGCAATACGAACAGGAGAACTCCCGTGGCTGACTTTAATGTGGATTCGCCGGCGACCGGCTGGAATGTTATTGCGGAATCAATCAACATAACGCGCGGCGGGGAATCTGTTGCGGATGGAGCGACGACGCGGCGGGATTTCTTGATGATGGCGGGGATGGGCGCGGCGGGGGCGACGCTGATAAGGCCGAGTAAGCTGTTTGCGGCGGTGGGGGCGACGAAGCCAGAGAAGATTCTAGTTCCAGCGTCGGGCCATGCAGCGATGCAGAGTGCCGCGAAGATACTGGCGAAGAAGCTGAAGCTGGAGGAAGAGGCGCTTGCGACCTACGACGGCGCGCCGAAGGCGACGGAGGGGGCGATTGTGCTGGCACTGGCGAAGGATGGGAAGCTGGCGGCGGCGGATGCTCCGAAGATGGATGGATACACAGTGACTTATACGGGCGGGGTGGTTGTGTGGGGCGCGCGGCCGCGGAGTGTGCTGTATGCGTCGGGGGAGCCGGAGCATTGGGTGGGGAAGGCAGTGACGTATCGGCGGAATCCAGAGTTTGCGATTCGCGCGGCGCAGTCCCACCCGGATTACCCGGTGGCGGAGCAGACGGCGATCCTTGGCGCGAACTTATATACGGCTAACCTGACGGCGTCGCCGGCGCTACAGGCCCTGCCCGATGTGTTTGGGGCGCTGACGGCGGCACAGCAGAAGGAGCTGGTGTCGGCGGCCGAGCAGCACAAGGCGCAGAACGCGGAGCGGGTGAAGGAGTTCCACGACGCGGATGTAGAGGTGTTTGCGCCACTGCCGTATGGGAATAACTTTGCGACGTGGTCTCCGGCGCTGTATGCGGCGGCGGTGAAGGCTTATCCGACGGCGAAGGGAACGCCAATGGCGAATTCGCATGAGAGTGCCGCGCTGTGTCCGAGCGATCCGCTGACGTGGAAGGTGCTGCAAGCGTATGTGAAGGAGTGGGCGGAGCAGTGCGGGGCGGACGGAATTTCAGCCACGTTCTGGGACAACTACTCGGCGTTCTGCCAGGATGCGCGGTGCAAGGCAAATGGGTTGGATAAATTTCCGAATGAGGTGTACGAGTTTCTATCGCGCTACTACGCGCTGCTCAAGCCGATGGGGATGAAGCTGCACATGCGCACGTGGTCGTCGGGGTGCCCGCACTGGCTGGGAACAAACTATGTGCATGCGCCGGGGTATGGGCAGTTCGGGCTGTCGCATCCAGAGCTGTGGGAACGAGTGATCAAGGAGACGCCGGCAGACCTGATGATGCAGACCAAGGTGTACCACTCGGACTGCGAACCGAATGCGCGGTTCACGACGCTGCTAGGCAAGTGCAAGCCGCATACGGAGATTGTTGAATACCAGCAGGTGGGGCAGTTTATCGGACGGCAGTACTTCCCAGCCTCGACGGTGAACTACACGGCGACGACGATGAAGAAGGCACTGGAACTGGTGGGGCCGCATGGCGGAGCGCAGATCTATGCGGGCGGGACGAGTCAGCCGGCGCAGTTCGACCTGTTTGAGGACATACTGAACAGCAACTGCGTGTATTCGTGGCGCGAGCTGACGTGGAACGTGAACGTGGACCTGGCGACGATGTGGCATGAGTGGGCGACGCAGATCTACGGCGAGGCAACGGCGCCGGCGATGGTGCGGTTCATGCGGGCGAGCGAGGACGCGTGTACATGGTGCTGGTGCCCGCTGGGACATGGGTCTTCCACCAATGCCGACTTCGCCGGCAATATAGCCCGGCGCGAGGTGCTGCTGCGCTATACCAACCGGTACTATCTGCCGGAGTATGCGGCGTACCTGGAGCCGACGCTGGAAAACGTGCAGCGGATGGAGAAGCAGAAGACCGACTGCATGGCGAAGATTGCTGAGATGGCGGCGGCTCTGGACGAGGCGAAGCCGCACCTGACGGACGCACAGGCGGCGGAGGTGACCACGCGGCTCGACTGGTTCAAGCACTTCGCGATCTGCAATACGACTCTGGATGTGAGCCTGTGGCGGTTTCGCTATCTACGCGGATTGGCAGCGAAGTTGACCACCGATCCGAAGCAGATGAAGGAGCTGGCAGCCGCGTACGACCTGATCGAGGCGGAGACACCGAAGCTCTTCCAGTACGATAAGGCGGCGAAGTTCAGTATGTACCGCGTGCCGCTGGGCGAGGTGGGACGGGGACCGAACCTGGGGAATCCGCGGTCGCTGATGCACGATATTTACAGCCAGTCGCTCGAGTTTGTGATGGAGTCGGTGGGGCCGGATTATCTGCCGGAAGAGTGGATACGTGGGAGCGTGCCGAGGATGAATGTACCGGCGAACCAGTTGAGGGGGGCAGGGGTGGAGTCGTAGGGAATGCACTATGCTCCACTCCGTCATAGGATTCTCCCACGAGGCGCGCTCCGGTGCACTCCGGCGACAAACAGATGCAGTTGCTGAAGGTGGAAGAGGGCATTACGAATCCGGGGCAGAACGGAACGATGTGAGTGCCATTGCGGCTTCGCAACCGCGATGAAACGGACAATGGCTAATATCTTGGCGGCGAGGTATGCTTGCTGCGCGTCACCTGGGAGCTACCGATGAACAATCTATTTACAACCACAAAGGATAGCAAGGTTCGCCGCGCAGCCGTTGCCTGGTCCGCAATCGCTGTATGTATGTTGGCTTTGTTCGCTCAACCCTGCTTCGCTCAATCGACCCAAGCCACTTATCCCTGGCAGAAGATGCAGATGCCAACCGCTGCCGAGGTTGCGTCCTCATGGAAGAACCCTCCGCCGGAGTACGGGCCTGAGCCTTACTTCGGACTGAACGGCGCGGTTACCGTGCAGAGCCTTGCCAACGATCTGGACACAGCAAAGAGCCTCGGCTTTCACGCAGTGACAGCGCAGGCCGGTGGTGGTATGACGACGGCCTACCTGACGCCTGAGTACTTTGCCTTCTTCAAACAATTCGCAGAAGAGGCAAAAAAGCGCGACATGAAGATCTGGATCGTCGACGACATCGGCTATCCCAGCGGGTTTGCAGGCAGCTTGATTGCCAAGCAGAAGCACGAGTTGACCATGCAGGGACTGCACCTCTCGCCCGGTATTGCGGTAAAGGCGGGCGAAACACTCAACCAACCTGTTAGCGCAAATGCCGTGTCGGCGGTTGCGGTCAGATCAACAGGCGAGCATATGTCGGTTGCGCTGACGGACGGCAAGATCGCCTGGACGGCCCCCGCCGGCGGCGATTGGACTGTGTATGTGGTGGAGCATATCTACATCAGCGGACATCCGTCTTCTCCCTTCACAGGTGCGATCGAGGACTACATGGACCCCGCCGCGACAGCGGCCTATATCGGATTCACCCATCAGGGCTACTACGATGCCATGCCGGAGCTGTTCGGCAACACCATCCTTGGCTTTCGCGGCGACGAGCCGGCCTATACAATTCCCGGGCTGCCGTGGACGCCCAAATTCTTCGATACCTTTCAGCAGTTGAAGGGCTACGACGTTCGGCCCTACCTGGGCGTGCTGGTGATGTCGGAGCCGCAGCAGCGCGGCTTCGGCGGGCAACCGGCTGTTCCGCCTCCCGCTGCACCCCCGTTCACCGATGCCGAAAAGCGCGCCAAGGGGGACTACTACGACGTCTACTCGCAGATGTTCCGCGACGGCTTCTTCAAGCCGCTCGGTCTGTGGGCCGCAGCGCATGGCGTGGAGTACCAGGTGCATCTGGACAATGAAGAGAGGGAGATGTCGCTGGTGCGCTGTACGGGCGACTTCGAACGCGCGATGGAGTATATGGAGGTGCCGGGGATCGATGCCATCCAGCACCAGATATGGACCGACACCATCTCGGATTATCCGCGGCTCGCTTCCAGCGCGGCACACATCTATGGCCATCCGCGCTCGTTTACCGAGAGTTTTGCCGCGATGCAACCCGCACCGGACGTAACCACTGCGCGTTACATCCTGAATGAGCAGATGGTGCGTGGCGTCAATTTGATTGAGACCATGATGTTCTCGGCGACCCTGCCGCCTGGAGTTGCTCCCCCGGCTGCACGCACTCCACCGCCAACGGCAAACACTGCTCCAAACGCGGCAACGAATGGTGCATCCGCGCTACCACCGCGCCGGCGAGGAGGCCCTTCGGACCTGATGCGCGATCCCGCATGGCCCGCGTTGATGGACTACGTTCATCGCCTGAGTTACTTGATGAGCATGGGACGACCGGCTGCGAGCGTTGCACTGTATATTCCGTCTAGCTCGATGTGGATGGACGATTCGTCCGCCGATACTGCGTTTGTGGCGACGGAGCGATTGCTGGCTGAGCGCCAGATTGACTTCGACATCATCAACATCAGCGCGCTGGCCGATGACTTGAAGCCTGGGCCAGGCTATCTCGAAACCATGAGCGGCAACCGGTACCGGACCATCATCATTCCTTACGCGGACATTCTCTCCCAAACGGAACTGGGCCGGCTGAAGGCCCTGGTGAAGGGAGGCGGCAAGGTCCTCTTCCTTGGCAAGACTCCGTCGTTGATCTCGGGCAAGTCGGATATGGATGCGCGAGCGGCGACGCCCGCAGACTTCACATGGGCCGTGGTCGAGACCTCGGCGCAACTTGCTCCATCCCCAAGCGCACGCACAGTCGACGCGTCCACTGCAATCCAGGTGGTTCCGGCAGTGATCGAGTCAGCGCTCAACAAAGTCATCGAAACGCGCGAGGTGTCGCTCGATGTTCCCGACCCTGCGCTCAAGGTGAACACTCGGCGGCTGAAGGACGCGGATGTCTACCTCTTCTTCAACGAAGGCGCGCCGTCTAGCGCGCACACTGTGACGCTAAAGACCGCCGGGAAGAAGGTGGAGGCATGGGACCCGGCGACCGGGACAGTCTCTCCCGTGGTTTCGACGGCGGCCAAGGGCGCGGTTACGGTGAAGCTCGAACTGAAACCGTACGTGACCGAACTGCTGATTGTGCGGTAGAGAATTTGGGGGGTGAGATTCCATCCCTGGCGCAAAGTTCGGGTCAGGCATGGTGTGGGCGACGCGGGCGCGTCTAGTGGCGTATATACCCACTCCCACAGTCCGTCATGCCGCGACCGCAGTCGGATACGAGCTGCCATTACGTTCCGTGCAACTGACACGATCTATTGGCGAACTGCCCTAAATATATCTTCCGGCGCTTACACTTGCCGTAGCATATGCCTGTGTGCAGACAATTTGCCGCCGGCTCGGTGTGCCATTTCACAAAAATGGTCTTGCCAAGCGTCATGCGATAAGCATAGTATCCGTTTCGATCCCGAGATAAATATGTAGTCAGGCACTGTTAGTAGATCGAACTATGTTGCAACCGGATATAGCCCGGAAAGCCGGACAATTCCCGGACAGGTAGGTCTTGCTATAGGACGCCCTTATCCACAGATGAGGGGTTTGATTTGTGCGCGCTTCGGAGTATGAGACCCATGGCTTGGTACGCATATTGCATAGCAGAACGAAACGCATTTCCTGAGCTTTGTCGTCATCGTCGCCCAATGCCGCTCGCCGGAGTCGCCGGTCTCTTTGGCAACCAGACCTTCCTGTTTCCAGCAAGCGATCTGGCCGTCATCGTCTCTGAGCACACGCCGGAAGACGCAGCCCGGATGGACCAGGGCGCAGCCAAAGACCACGGTCGCGTAATAGCGGACTGCTTTAAACTCTCCACCGTACTTCCTTTTCGATTTGGCACGACGTTTCCGGACGATGACGCTCTACGCCGTTCGGTTCGTTCGAACCAAAGGCACTTCACGGCGAATGTGGAGCGGCTACGGGGCAAGGCAGAGATGCACCTTAAGGTGCTGGTTGACGACACCTGCCCAGGCAATGCAACTCGCGACATGACAGTCGGCCAGCTATACCTGACCAGCTTGCGCGAGAGCGCTACGCGGCAGCGGGAGCGCCAGTCTCGTGCACGAGCGCTGTCGGTGCAGATGCATCGCATGTTCCTGCCCATCGCCGAGGAGATCACCTGCAAGCGGACGGATTCGGGCAAGATGCTGCTGGACATCGCCCACCTGATCGACAACAAGACCGTGGAGCGGTATCAGAACAAGTATTCGTCGGCGACGCTGGAGATGAAGGAGTGCCAGATGCAGTTGTCCGGCCCTTGGCCGCCGTATCACTTTGTTCAGCGCCATACGCCGTCGCCTCTGCACAACGCATAACGCGAGTTTGCCGCTGCACTTTATACACAGACAGTTTGATGCATTCCAGTGAATGGGCCGCCACAAGCGGCCCTTTCGATTTTCACGGGAAGAGATCTGGGTTTATAAGAGAAGGATGAGATCTCTGGCAGGCAAGGTTGTTCTGATTACTGGGGCAAGTTCTGGCATAGGCCGGGCTACGGCGTTTGCGTTTGCGGGCGCGGGGGCCCGGCTTCTGCTGTGCGCGCGGCGTCTGGAGCTGCTTCAGGAGCTGGAGGCTCCGCTGAAGGAGGCTGGTGCCGAGGCCGTCTTGTTCTTCCGGCTGGATGTGCGGGAGCGCGAGGCGGTGGAAGCGGCGGTGGCGGTTCTACCGGCAGAATGGAGCGATATTGCAGTTCTGGTGAACAACGCCGGCCTCAGCCGCGGACTGACCAAGCTGTACGAGGACGACCCGGAGAACTGGGACGAGATGATCGACACCAACGTGAAGGGGCTGCTCTCTGTCACGCGCGCGGTGGTTCCCGGAATGGTGGCGCGAGGAATAGGGCATGTGATCAACCTGGGCTCGACTGCCGGACACATGACGTACGCCAATGGGGCGGTGTATTGCGCAACCAAGGCAGCAGAAAAGGTCCTCAGCGAGGGACTCAAGATCGATTTGATGGGTACCGCGGTGCGGGTCACCTCGGTCGATCCGGGGATGGTGGAGACGGAGTTCAGCGAGGTGCGATTTCGCGGCGATAAGGAGCGTGCGGCGAAGGTGTATGAGAAGATCAGACCGCTTACGCCGGAGGACATCGCGGATGCGATCCTGTGGGCCGCCACACGTCCAGCCCATGTGAACATTCACACCATCGTGCTGACCACCATCGACCAGGCGAATTCTACCGTCTTCCACCGTCACGCATAAGCGCTTATAGGTGGATGGTCCAGCCAAGTTCCGCTAGTTTTTCCTCGATGTCGGCCAGCGCGTTGGCCAGTGCCGTGCGCCGGTGCGGACTAGTGGTGCGTTCGGAGAGGATGCGTTCGCGCTGTAGTACCAGGGCCTGTCGCTTCCGAGTGCGTTCGGCCTCGCGCGCGTGAGCGATGGCAGGGTCTTGTCTAGGTGCAGCGGTCTGCGGTTTCTGCTTTTCTACTGATTTGCCTTCCAATCCTTGGGACATACCCTAATTTTACGCCTTCACGCAATCATTGCATGCGAACCCGATGCCGATCGGCTTGCATGTGACTGAACGATCGGCAGCCCTGCCCGGTGTGCCGGCCTTGCGGATGCCTATAATCGGATCACGCGAGATCGATAAAAGTGAGTGGGAGAGAGGTTTGGCAATTATCGTCCAAGTCGAGGACTTGCGCAAAGTCTATGAAGGCAGGCAGCGCGTGGTTGCCGTGGATGGCATCGATCTGGGGGTGTGCGAGGGCGAACTGTACGGTCTGCTCGGCCCCAACGGAGCGGGCAAGACGACGACCATTGGCATCTGCACGACCCGTGTTCTGCCGAGCGGGGGGGGCGTTCACATTGCGGGTGTGGATGTGGTTCGGTCGCCGGCTCTGGCGCGGCGATCCATGGGCATCGTGCCACAGTTCAACACCCTCGACCGATCCTGCACCATCTACGAGAACATCCATTTTCATTGTTTGTACTTCGGACTCTCGCGCACCGAGGCGAAGCAGCGGACGAAGCAGTTGCTGGAGCAGTTCCACCTAGCAGAGCGCGCGGGCTCCTATCCCTCGCAACTATCCGGCGGCCTGGCTCAGCGGGTGCAGATCGCACGCGCGATTGCGCATCGACCCAAGGTGCTGTTTCTCGACGAGCCCAGCGCAGGACTCGATCCGCAGAGCCGGATCGCAATGTGGGACGCGGTTCGCCATCTGCGCGAGGAGGGGATCACTGTCGTCCTGACGACGCACTACATGGAGGAGGCCGACGCGCTCTGCGACCGCGTGGCCATCATCGACCACGGCAAGATTTTGGTGGAGGACACGCCCAGTGCGCTAAAGGGCTCGGTCGGCGCGCAAAAGGTCTACGCGCTCGAACTGAGCGATGCCGCGGGCGCGGCGGTGCTGGGCGAACAATTGAAGCAGATGCAGGGCGTGCGTGGCGTGGAGTCCACGCCCAGCGGAATCCTCATCTTCGCCGACAACGCCGATGGCCTCCTTCCGGAGATCGTTCGCGCCAGCAATCCGTACGGCCTGCGCGACCTCACCATCACCGAAACCAGCCTGGAGACGGTCTTCATCCGGCTCACCGGGCGCGACCTTCGCGAATAAAACTGCGGGAGTTAAGACTCATGGCGGCATTGCAATCCGAGATCGATACGACCTATCAACCGGTGCCGGAGCATCGGCCCGCTGCGTCCATGTGTGTGCTATATGCGCGCGCCTTCGCGGGGCTGTTTCTGCGCGACCTGCATGTGCTGCGCCGCGAGATGGTCCCCTTTCTGGTTCGCGTCATCATGAATCCCCTGCTCTTCCTCTTCGTCTTCACCTACATCATGCCGCATATGAGCGGAGGCTCTGCGATGAACCCCACGGCCTCGATGGCCAACGCCGCCGGGGCCAATTTCTCTACCGTTCTTCTGCCTGGACTGATGGCTGTGGCCATCATGTTTTCGGGGATTGCAGCTGTAGCGCTTCCCCTGGCGCAGGAGTTCGGCATCACGCGCGAGATCGACGACCGAGTCATGTGTCCATTGCCGGTCGCCGCGGTTGCCATCGAGAAGATCTTCTTCTCCGCAGTTCAGAGCATGATCGCGGCGGGGGTGGTCTTCCCGCTTGCCTACTACCTGCCCGCGACGCCGGTCTACGCGCACGTCGAGAGCTGGCCGTACCTCATCGCAGTACTCTCGCTGGCCAGCCTCACGGCGGGGGCGCTTGGCCTGGTGATTGGAACCAGTGTGAGGCCGCAGCAGATTGGCCTGATCTTCGGTGTGGTGGTGATGCCGATCACATTTCTAGGCTGCGTGTACTATCCATGGGCAGCGCTGCAGAGTATCAAGTGGCTGCAGATAGGAGTGTTGATCAACCCAATCGTTTACATGAGCGAGGGTTTGCGCGCGGCGCTCACTCCGGGGCTGCACCACATGAATCCCTGGCTCATTTTGGCCATGCTCACCTGCTCGTTCGCAGTGCTCACCGGATTCGGCATCCGGGGATTCCTGAGTCGCGTCATCGACTGAGTTGGCCAACTACGAGCCGTCAGTGGTGACGCTCACGCTAGGTCGAAGAGCAAAAACTCCGCGCCGGCCTGGCTGGCTATGGTGATGGAGGATTCGCCTTCGAGCGCGAGGCCGTCGCCTGCCTGGAGCGTACCTCCGGCCACCGAGACGGTGCCGCGCGCGACCTGAAGCCATCCGTTGCCGAGCTTGAAGGTGTGGCTGACGGAGCCGTCGGCGTCGAGCTTGGCAGCCAGCAACTCCCCGTCGGAATAAATCTTGAAGGAGCCGTCGCGCGCGTCGGTGGAGGCGAGCAGATGCAGTTGGTTTGGCTCGTCCTGCACTTTGAAACGCTTCTGCTCGTACTTGGGCGGGATGCCAAACTGGTTGGGTAACAGCCATATCTGGAGGAGGTGGAGGGTTTCGGTGTCAGAAGGATTCATCTCGCTGTGGCGCACCCCCGTACCCGCCGACATGTGCTGAAGCTCGCCGGGGACCAGCGTCTCGCTCGATCCTGTGCTGTCCTCGTGCTTCACCGCTCCTTCCAGGACGTAGGTGAGGATCTCCATGTCGCGGTGGGGATGCTTGCCGAAGCCCGATGCAGGCGCGACACGGTCCTCGTTGATGACGCGCAGGGCGCGGAAGCCCATGTGCGTGGGATCGTAGTACTGGTCAAAGGAGAAGCTGAAGTTGGAGTCCAACCAACCATGGTTGGCGTGGCCGCGCTCGGCGGCAGGTCGAATAGTTACCATCGCATCTCACCCCGGATATTCAGATGCTCCAGGGTAAGCACGGATGCAGGCTGACGTGTGCCTCACAATCCGTCGCGCAGTGCTCGCCAGCCGATGTCGCGGCGGAAGTGCATTCCTTTGAAGGAGATTCCACTGAGCACACCGTAGGCTTTGCTGAGGGCGTCCTGCAGCGCCGAAGTCGAGCCGGAGGTGCTGGAGCCGGAGACGGAGGTTACGCCGAGGACGCGCCCACCCGCGGTGACGATTGCGCCGTTCCTGACCGCTGTGCCCGAGTGAAATACGACGACGTCAGGGTCGAGTACGGAATCGAGACCTGATATGGGCAGGCTGGAGGGATATTTGCCGGGATAGCCCTCGCTCGCTGCGATGACACAGACGCTGGCTCCGGGGCGCATCTGAATTGCGAGCTTGTTCGCGGAGCCATCGATCGCTGCGTCGAACAAGTCTACGATGTCAGTCTGAAGGCGCACGAGGATTGCCTGCGTCTCGGGATCGCCGAAACGAGCATTGAACTCCAGCACCATGGGCAGGGTCGTGCCGTCATGCTGCGAAACCATCATCATGCCGCAGAAGAGGATGCCGTGGAAGGGAGCGCCTTCCAGCGCCATCTCGTCCACCACCCTTTGCGCGACGTTCTTCAGCAACCACTGCTCCATCGATGCGCTGAGTAGGCCGTCGCCTGTGTAGGCTCCCATGCCCCCGGTGTTGGGGCCGGTGTCTCCCTCGCCGACGCGCTTGTGGTCCTGCGCCGCAGCCAGCGCAACGGCGTGCTTGCCATCGCAGAGCGCAAAGAAGGAGAGCTCCTCGCCTTGGAGGAACTCTTCGAGAACAACGTAGGTCTCAGCCGATCCAAGCAGCGCACCGGAGAACATTTGTGCGGCAGTCTGTTCCGCCTGGAGATGCGTCTGGCAGATAACGACACCCTTGCCGGCGGCCAGCCCGTCGGCCTTGACTACGATAGGCACGGAGAAGCGGGGGAGTTCCTGGCGCACCTCGGCGAGCGAGGTGCAGACGGCGTGCGCGGCGGTGGGAATGTCGTGACGCTGCATGAACTCCTTGGCGAAGGACTTGCTCGTCTCCAGCCGCGCGGCGTTCTGCTTCGGCCCGAAGACGCGGAAGCCGAGGCTCATGAGCTTGTCGACCAAGCCAAGCGAGAGGGGCAACTCGGGGCCGACGACGGTCAGTTCTGGACGTTCCGCCTGGATGACACGCAGCATGGCAGCGAGATCACCTGTATCGACGGGAATGCAGCGCACTGGCTGGCCGCCATTCAGAACACGAGTTTGACCGATGCCCGCATTTCCCGGTGCGCAAACTACCTCGGTCACACGAGCGGACCTGCACAACGCCCAGGCGATCGCGTGCTCGCGGCCTCCTCCACCAATCACCATAACCTTCATTGCTAGATCCTCTCTGTCAAGCGCGAACTCTCGCACTTGATCCTCGTTCCCTACCATCCTATTCGTGAATGCATGTGGACTCCACATGCTCGAAGCGCTAGGTCAAGCGCGTCCGGCTCGCGGTTGGGCGATGACCAGACCGCGCGGCGTAGGCAGCAGAACGACCGAGATCAGTCCCTCGGACTCCATTTTGAGAGCGGCCTCGCGAACGGTCTTCAGATGCGAACTGGCATCGTGCATCAGGATGATGCCGTGGGGATTGATTTGAGGCAGAAAGCGCTTGACCTCGGCCTCGCGTATGTCCAGATCGGAGTCGGAGAAGAGGAGATCGATAACGCCCTCAACCTGCATCTCCAAACTGGACTGGTTGCGCAGCTCGATCCAGGGGGCGAGCGGCGATGTTTCGCGGCGTTCCTTGGCTTTGGCGTATACGACGGGGTCGAACTCGCAACTGATGACCTTGGCGTGGGAGCCGTCGGCGAGCGAGCCGTTGCGTTCCAGACCACGCGCGATCCATTCGGTGGAAACCCCGAGAAAGGAACCGGTTTCGACGACTAGGCGAGGCTTCAGGGTGGTGACCAGGGTGGCGATGAACTCGAGGACTTCGACCTCGGCGGTCATGGAATCGATCATGCTCCAGCGCTGGGGATAAGGACACTCCGGCGTGGCCCGGTGATACTCCGGCTGCAACGCTCCCTCGGAGCGCTGGTGTTGGAGCATGACCTTGTGCTCCTGCTTCATCTTCCTGGTGAAAAGGCCCATACCGTCAACTGTATCGCGAGTAGGCGGAGTGGCATCCAAAAAGATTCATGCAGTGCAACCAAACCACTGCCAGACCGCCTCGCATGGCGTTAGACTAGGTGCGCGTGCAGGGATGACACCATGCTGCTGGAGGTCGCCAAGCCGATCGCTCTGATGTTGTGCATGCTGTCTTTGTGCGCTGTATTCTATACAGCCTTCATGACGCCAGCGATCAATCTGGAACAAAAGACATGGGATTCTTTGGTCCTGTTGTCTCTCGCGGCAGGAATCTGCCTGACCAGCGGATTGATATTCAGCGAATCCGGGCAAAAGGGTAACGCAAGGCTGACTGCCACACTTCCCATGCAAATGTTCTTCTGGGCTTCGTGCTGGATGCTGGTTCTCTTCGTCGTTTCCTGGTATCTGGAAACCCACTGCATCTTCTATAAAGATGTGAGGCGCTTCTAGGACGAATAACCGATACGAATTGCGACATTTGCCGCCCAGTGGCTTAACAAACCAGCGACGGCCGATCTTAGATGAGGAGCATGCGCACTCTATCTGGATCGGTGTTTTAATGGCGGCATGAGCGCACACGGAGAGGGCAAAGCGGTGGGCAGCGGATGGACGGTAGCGGAGATTCCCAGCCAGGCGGGACGGCGCGCTCTGATTACGGGTGCGAACAGCGGCATCGGCTACCATGCAGCGTTGGAACTGGCACGCAAGGGAGCGCACGTTCTGCTGGCATGCCGCAACAAGGCCCGTGGCGATGCTGCACTGGCGCGGCTGCGCACCGAGGTTCCCGATGCGAGCGCGGAGGTGGTGCTGTTCGATCTGGGTTCGCTGGAGTCGGTCTGTGCCTTCGGCGCATCGGAGCTGTCGATGGGTGAGCCGCTCGATCTGCTGATCAACAATGCCGGCGTGATGGCTCCCAAGAGGCGACAGCAGACGGCAGACGGATATGAGGTCCAGTTTGGCACCAATGTGCTGGGCCACTTTGTGCTGACGGCGGTGCTGCTGCCGGCGTTGGTGCGCGCGGCCGTGGGCCGACCTAAGAGGCCACGCGTAGTTACGCTAGCTTCGATTGCGCACAAGCAGGGGCGACTCAACTTCAACGACCTGTTATCGGCGAAGAACTATGGGCCGATGGAAGCGTACCGGCAGTCGAAGCTCGCCAACCTGATGTTTGCCTTCGAGCTGGATCGGCGGTTGCGTGCTGCCGGGCCACCGATCTCCGGCGTGATGAGCGTGGCTGCGCACCCCGGCGTGGCCAATACAAACTTGTTCCAGGTTGGCGAATTCAATCCCCTTGAAAGACTGGTGAGGCGTGGCCTCGGTGTAGCCATTGGTGCACTGCTGAACACCGAGGCGCAGGGCGCGGTGCCGACGCTCTTCGCAGCCACTTCGCCCGATGTGGCAGAAGGCGGCTATTACGGGCCGCAGGGCCTGCTCGATATGCGCGGAGGGGATGTGGGCCCGGCTAAGGTTGCTCCGCAGGCGCTCGACCAGGCGGCGGCGGGGCGGCTGTGGAGCGAGTGCGAGCGGCTCACCGGCATCTCCCTGCTCTAGCCCTTGAGGCGATAGAGCTGTCTCAAACAGAACCTCTCTCTTCGTCCATCATTTGGGATCAGGCTTTGGCGGCCAATTGGCGGAGGACGTAGGGAAGGATGCCTCCATGCTGGTAGTAGAGAATCTCCTGCGGCGTGTCGATGCGCAGGGTGGCGGAGAACTCGATGGTCTTGCCGTTGCCGTTCTCGGCCAGGATGGGGAGGATGCGCCCGTCGGCAAACTTGCTGTCGAGCATAGCCTTGAGCGCGCCGGGCTGGTCGCCTACATGGAAGATCTCCTCGCCGGTGAGGCCGAGCGATGCGGCGGACTGGCCGGGCATAAACTGGAAGGGAAGGATTCCCATGCCGACCAGATTTGACCGGTGGATGCGCTCGTAGCTCTCGGCGATGACGAACTTGATTCCCAGCAAGCGTGGGCCTTTGGCAGCCCAGTCGCGCGAGCTGCCGGAGCCATACTCCTTGCCCGCCAGGATGCAGAGCGGAATGCCCCGCTCGGCGTAGGCGACGGACGCGTCGTAGATAGACATGGTTGTGCCTTCGGGGAGCAGGCGGGTGACGCCGCCTTCGGTCCCTGGAGCCAATTTATTGCGCAGGCGGACGTTAGCGAAGGTCCCGCGCACCATGACTTCGTGGTTGCCACGGCGGCTGCCATAGCTGTTGAAGTCGGCGGGGGCGACGCCGTGAGCGGTGAGATATTGCCCGGCAGGGCCGTTCTTGTTAATGGAGCCAGCGGGGGAGATGTGGTCTGTGGTGACGGAATCCCCCAACACCGCGAGACAGCGAGCGGCTTGGATCTCTTGGATGGGGGCGGGGATCGCCGTCATGCCGTCGAAGTACGGAGCCTTACGGATGTAGGTCGAGTCAGGCTCCCAGCGGTAAGTATGGCCGGAGGGGAAGCTTAGGTGCTGCCAGTTTGGGTCGCCTTGAGATACCGTTGAGTATTGTTTGCGGAACATCTCCGAGTCGATACAGGCTGAGACGACGGCGGAGACCTCGGCCTGGGTGGGCCATATGTCCTTGAGGTAGATGGGCTGACCGGAATGGTCCGTGCCGAGTGGGTCGGTGGCGAAGTCATGGCCGATGCACCCGGCCAGCGCGTAGGCGACCACCAGCGGCGGCGACATCAGGTAATTGGCGCGAACCTCCGGCGATATCCTTCCCTCGAAGTTGCGGTTGCCGGAGAGTACAGAGACGGCGACGAGCGAATGGTCTTCGATAGCTTTGGAGACATCGGTGGGCAGTGGGCCGGAGTTACCGATGCAGGTGGTGCAACCATACCCAACGGTATTAAATCGGAGTGCGTCCAGGTACGGAGTTAGTCCTGACTTGTTGTAATAGTCGGTAACGACGCGGGAACCTGGAGCGAGGGAGGTCTTGACCCATGGGGGTGTGGAAAGCCCCTTCTCGACTGCCTTCTTAGCGAGCAGCCCAGCGGCGATCATGACGTAGGGGTTGGAGGTATTGGTGCAGGATGTGATGGCAGCAATGACGATGGAGCCGTGGTCGAGGTAGGGATCGGGATCGACGCCGAAACGGGCTTTGACGGAGGCGGGAGCAGCAGAGTGCGGGTCGGCTGCTCCGAGACTGCCTTCGAGGTTGCCGTTGGCTGAGGCGTGGCCACCTTCTCCCTCCCAGCGAAGGACCTGGCGGGTTGCGGACTTGTTGGCGTTAGGGCCAAGCAGAGCGGGGAGTTGCTGGGTAAAGCTGGCGGCGGCCTGTGAGAGGAGGACTCGATCCTGTGGACGCTTAGGGCCAGCGACGGAGGGCTCGACGGTGGCTAAATCCAAGGTCAAGGTAGATGTGTACTCGGCTTCGGGCGAGGCTGAGGTATGGAAGAGTCCCTGCTCGCGGAAGTAAGCCTCGACGAGGGAGATGTGGGCCTTGGTGCGTCCGGTCAGGCGGAGATAGCGCAGGGTTTCGGCGTCGACGGGAAATATGCCGCAGGTAGCGCCATACTCTGGAGCCATGTTGGCGATGGTAGCGCGGTCGGCCAGCGGCAGCTCGCCGATGCCGGAGCCGAAGAACTCGACGAACTTGCCCACTACACCATGTTTGCGCAGGGCTTCGGTGACCGTGAGGACGAGATCGGTGGCTGTAGTTCCCTCGCGCAGCTTGCCTGTGAGGCGGAAGCCGACGACCTGAGGGACGAGCATGGAGACTGATTGGCCAAGCATGGCGGCTTCGGCCTCGATGCCGCCGACGCCCCAACCGAGGACTCCGAGGCCGTTGACCATCGTGGTATGGCTGTCGGTGCCAACCAGCGTGTCTGGATAGGCAGTGATACGGCCTTCGCCGTCGGGCTCGGTGGTGAAGACTACACGGGCCAGATACTCCAGGTTGACTTGGTGACAGATTCCCATACCGGGAGGTACGGCAGAAAAGTTGCGGAAGGCGGTCTGGCCCCACTTGAGGAAGGCGTAGCGCTCGCGGTTGCGAGAAAACTCGAGGGCGGCGTTGAGGTCGTAGGCGTTGTGAGAGCCGAACTCGTCGACCTGAACGGAGTGGTCGATGACGAGCTCAGCGGGCTGGAGAGGGTTGATCTTTTCGGGGTCGCCACCGAGGGCACGCATAGCGTCACGCATGGCGGCCAGATCGACGATGGCCGGCACACCGGTGAAGTCCTGCATCAGGACGCGTGCGGGCATGTAGGCGATCTCACGCGAGGGCTCTGCCTTTGGATTCCAGTTCGCCAGAAAGCGGATGTCGCCGGCCGTGACGGTGTGTCCATCCTCGTGGCGGAGGAGATTTTCGAGGAGGATGCGGAGACAGTAAGGCAGGCGTGCGAGGTTGAGGGTGGGATCGAATTCGGCGAGAGTCTTCAGGCGGAAGAAGATGACGGTGGCCGTTCCGGCGGCTAGGGTTGCGGCGGCGCGGAAGGAATCTGGATGCTGTGTGGGCGTCGTCATCGTATTCTCCTTTTTCCAATAGGAGCGCGGGGTCGAGGGCTAGCACCAAGCGCGAGTTGTATGCCGGGAGCGCGTCTGATCGGAGGTGGGAGCGCAAATCGGCGAGACGAAGAGAGCGTGTCAAAATCGGGATGCAATGAGGCGGACCGGCCGGCCGGCGCTCAGGCTCGACGGAGCCCTGGACTACGAACGACCACGGTCGCGGCGGCCGAGACGGAAGCGCTTCGTCCTGGGTGTGCGGGCCATGGATGCGATTTTACGACAATCGAGGCGAAGCCGGAAGCGTTCCGGCGGACCAGGTGTTATCTGCAAGTTCCTTGAACGCCTGGTAGATGAATGATCCCAAGTACCAGCCGTCTAGGTATTTGTATGGGAACTCGCCGGTAGTGTAGTGACCGCAGGGGAGGACTTTGGAGACGAAGTCGAGGTTGAGTTGCTGAAATTTATTCAGGACCTCGAGCGAAAGATGCAGGGGGAAGGTAAGGTCGTAGGTGGCGTGGACGACGAGGACGCGTTTTGGAGTGGTGGCGAATTGCTGCATGTAGGACATGGGGCTGACGCCGAGAAACATCTGGCGTACCTGATCCTGGTTGAGGCCAGCGTCTTCCAGCGCGGCACGGACGTGGCGTGTGCTCTGACCCTCCCAGACAACATCGCCGAACCAGGTGGAGGCGTGGTTGAAGGCACATATGCGCAGACGCGGGTCGTACGCAGCAGCGATGAAGGCATAACAGGAGCCGAGGCTGGTTCCGAGAACACCAAACTGTGTATAGCCTTGGGTCTCCAGCCAGTCGATACAACTGCGAATGTCGACGACGGCCTGGCGGCAGGCCGAAAGGGTGCGTCCTATATTCGCACTCATGGCGTAGTCGGACCGCTCCAACTCCGCGGGGCGGCGGATGTCGTGATACGGCTGCGAGAGGCGCAGCGCAGAGATGCCAAAGCGGTTGAAGAGGGTGCAGAGCACATTGTGGCTGATGGCGTCCGAGTTCCACTGCGGCAGGACGATGATGGCCTGCTTCGGCCTGGGGGGACGTCCCTCCGATTGCTTGTGGACGGGCGCCGGGTACCATCCTGCGTTCATCTGGTCGTTTTCTGGATAGGGAGTGCGGACGGCGGAGGTGAATCGCAGGAACTGGGCCTCCGCAATCTCGCCAGCGACTGCCTGACGCTTCATCTCGGCGTCCTGGGCAAGGGTCTCCGGTCTCACGTTGGTGGGAAGAGACTCTGGATGTCTAAGCTCGAGGCGAAAGTCCTGCGGCACCTCATATCCGAAAAAATCATCCGCACGACGGACGATCTCTTGGTTCAGGGTGACCATGCGGTCGAGATCCTGGGACAAGAGAGAGGACGGAGATTCACCGGAGATGCATTCCGACGATTCCGGCGTCTCCGGGGCCTCGGACTGCATTGAAGATTGGGCATCGTCGAAGTCCTTCAGCCAGTCAAATCCCCATTCGAGGGGCCTTACAACTCGATTGGTATCGCGCGTTGTGAGCTTTGTCTCCCACGCCGTCATCCACTTCCCATAAAGACCCGAATGCATCTATACACTTTATCAATCGCTTGGCCGAGATGAGAAGGGCTCCCCTTGTTGGATGAGGCGATGCAGGGGCGACTCAAAGCTCGGAGATGACGAGACATACACGGCCGACGATGTAGTCGGATGGCGATTCGTGCGATTCGAGCATAAGAAGCTGGATGGGATAAGCAAGAGAGAGCGGGCGGAGGATGAGCCTTCCATCGTCGAATTCGACGTAACGGAGGGCGAGTCCGGCTCCGCAACGGACTGCAAACAGGGTGCGCTGGTGAGCTCGGTAAGGCGCGAGCGAAGTGTAATGACGATCCAGTACAACGATGGATCCTGCGACGAGCATGGGATCCATCGCGGCAGTCTGCTGTGCGTCTGCACGGACAGCGAGGAAGCGTTGCCAGTGTGCGTACTTCAAGGACGGCCGGGAGCGATTGTCCTGAAGCCGGGATGCGGAGACGTGAACTGTCTCGATGACCGCCTCGGGCCTGACCTGAGGTTCGTCCATCGCTGTGGAGGGCGAGACGACAGGGATTGCCTCGATGAGATCAGTGGCCGGGGGAGACGATGCTGCGCAGATCTCAAGTGGCAGTATCTGCTCGATCGAGAGGTTTTGAGAGGCAAGAACTCGGTCAAGCCCATCGAGGGAAAGGGAGCGCTTCCGGTTGAGGAAGTTGGAGATGTGGGCCTGACGGAAATTCGATTGCCGTGCCAGACTGGTTCCGGTTAGGCTGCCGAGTTCGATGCGACGTAGAAGTTCGAGGCGGAGAAGCTCGTGGATATCTTGAAAATTCATTGGGTGGCGTTTTCCTGTTGCCAAACCATATCATTTTGCAATGATGAACATTAAGCACGTTGTTTACTATACGCAATGATTTTCGTTATTTCTGTTCAGTTAAGCACTGACTTCTTATCATTTTCTGCTGAAAGTAATGTTTCTGTTGACATGAAGTTGTCTACAGCTATAACTTTGAGACTTTCTATTCCTGTATCGGTAATGTCCCGAGAGTCGCGATTGGATCGATGTGACCCGGCGTCTCTGGTATGAGTGGAACAGGAATGCAAGGGTGGAAGAGGAATTATTCCTGGGTAGCGTAGAAGGCGAAAAGAAGACAAATAGGAGTCGACATTATACCGATGGGGCCGAAAGAGCTTCGCGGATGGAGTATCGACACTTCATAGCAACCTGAGCGAGCCCCTCCGACCGCTGAAAAATACTGAGGCTTGCCGGGGGATGAATGCGCCTTGGAGAATACAAAATGAAGTACTTGCGCTTGGAACTGAAGGTTTGTGAAGGATGTGGAGCTCTTTGGCTACGGAGGGGAATAGGGGATGGTGTGTATTGTTCAACATGCACATTCCATCTGTCGATATTTCCAGAAGCAAAAGGAAAGCACCCAGGAGGACGGCCGCGCCGTTTATCGCGGGTTTCTTCCTGTATTTCCAGTCATGGGCATACGGGAGGTGCGCGATGAGTGCCGCTGCGGTCATTCTGTCGTTTGTCTGGGCCATAGGGAATGAGCAAGCCGGTATACGGAATTCGGATGAAGTTCCGAGAAAGCCTATTGAACCGCAGATGACGTTTTATCGGAAGTACACGGAAGCGATTCTGCGACGGTATGTGCGCATGACCATGGAAGCAGGAAAAGTACCGTCGTTACTGGGCCAGGAGATGTTTCATGGGCATGTAACAAGCTATCGGGTTGAAAGCTTTGACGATGTTGTGATCTTCCTTCACGACGTCGGGAAGTGCTTAGACAGGCTGGATGCTGAACAGCACAATCTGATTTCGCGGATCGCCCTACAGCAGTACACACTGGGTGAGACAGCGGTATTAATGGGTCTGAAACCCAGAACCGTGGTTCGCCGGTATGGCCAGGCGGTCGATAGTCTGACTAGAGTCTTTCTGGGAGTGAAAATGCTCGAGCCCTTGAAATGTTGTCAAGGGGGTGGATCGGGATATTTTGACATAAACAACTGAATCGATGTTTGTTACAAGAAAAAAATAGTTGGCATAGTAGTTTTGGTCAACCTGCTATTCTGTATATGTGAGTTAAAGAAAACGGGAGGGCGCCGAGAGGCTGCCGCTCCCGTTTCCTTTTTTCGTGTGCTGCCAGGGGCGAGTGAAGGGCGAATTGGCTGGCTTCGGGCGAAGCCGCGATCAGTGGGGCACGAAAGACCAGGATGCAGGGATAGGGACTTCGAGCAGCGTCTGTTTGAGGCTTGGGGATGCGCGCCTGCAAAGCGAGATGGAACAGGTGTCTTCGACTGGCATGAATTTGCAGATGAGACGCGGAACGAAGGCAATCCAGGGGGTGGCATGGAGTACGCAGCGAAACTTCATCGGCGGTGTATCGGAGTAGCGAGGACCCGGGCAGCGAGAAGCAATGGCCGGCTGCGAAATCCGGGTGAGTTGGCGATGCATGCCATGGCGGTGGAGTTTCCCCTGGTGCATGGGCATCCAAACCGGCTTCCGTTTGAAGGGGTATTGACGCTTGTGGACGTAGCCAGCGACAAGGCCCCAAGCGGGGCAAGGGGCCACCGTGTGGTGCTGACGAGAGCTGCCGCGGAGGCGGCTCTGCCGAGCCTGTTGGGCATGGCAGTTGACTACAAGTCGGGGTGGGACGGGCATGATGCGCGCCAGAAGTGCGGCATTATCACGTCCGCCGAGCTCGAAGGCGGGCGCCTGACGGTGGCAGGCTTTCTGTTCGGAAGAGATTACCCCGAAATCGAGCAGCGACTGGGGATTGAAGGCTCAATGGGAATGAGCTACGAGCTTGCGGAGGCACATGTGGCGGATATGCAAGCGCAGGTGTGGACCTTGACACGGGCAACTTTTACCGGCGCAGCGATCCTGCTTCGGGAGAAAGCGGCGTACCGGGGAACGAGTTTTCGATTGGGACGGGTCCCGATGGGGGAGCAGACCGCGGCGTCCCGTATGGCGGGTTCGCGACATTAGCAGCGGGGTATAAGTGGAGAAGCCAAACAAATTGGCAAGCGAAAGGAAAATGTGACATTTACAGGTGTATTGGAAGCCATTGGAAAGGAATTTGAGAAGGGTTTGGCGTGGGCAGTCACCTATGCGGTTCCGGTAGAGAAGCTAGTGGGGTTGCTGTTTCCAGCAGCAGGTCCGGA
Source organism: uncultured Acidobacteriaceae bacterium (assembly GCA_963834805.1). GTDB lineage: Bacteria > Acidobacteriota > Terriglobia > Terriglobales > Acidobacteriaceae > Edaphobacter. The sequence continues at coordinate 1,366,406 of CAWIDB010000006.1, read as the reverse complement.
ACTAACTGTGCTGGCTGATGCGACCGGGCTGATTCAGAATGCAGTGATCGAAGTCGAGCAGAAGTATGCTGCTGCAGGTGCGCAGAGCGGTACAGGAACGCAAAAACTCGCAACCGTCATGACTTTGGTTGGGCCTGTTGTCACTTCGCTGCTTGCGAAAGCAGGCACCAATGGGGCAAGCACATCCTACGTGCAGAGTTTGGTCTCCGCTGTGGTGGCCATACTCAATGTACAGGCGATGCCTGCGGCGGCAGCAATATCTGGTGCGGCGGCTTGAACGAAGTTCCGTAGGCTGAAGGGGTCTGTACGACGGCTCTGTCAGGGCTGGCGGATATGCCCGGATAAGGCCAGGTGGTGTCGCTTAGGAAGACGCTGTAGGAAGACACTATGGGCAACAAAAAAAGGAGAGAGCATGGAGATGGAGATGAAAGACGAGTTGGGGTTGACGGTGGATCGGCTGGCAGCAGCCGCTAGTTTGCTTGAGCAGGCGGTGGAACGGCTGGCGCAGAGGCAGAGCGCGTTTGCCGAAGACGCCGAGGCGAGCATCGGTCGCATTGTGGCAACGGTTGAATCTCGCCGCGAGGCGGAACTCGAGGAGAAGCTGGCTGCGGCTGAGTTGAAGATTGCGGAGTTGCAGGCACGAGGCGTCAGTGGCGCTCCCGCGGCTGGCCGCAAGACGTTGCCCGCGGCGATGACGAACCTTCTGGCAAAACAGGGTGTGACGGTGGACTCCCTGGAGGCTGGATCGCTCGACGCTGCGCTTGTGAGCCTGAGCCTGGAACAGAGGATTGCCGTGAAGTCGCAACTGATGCGTGCTGGATTGCTGGGCTAGGTGCCTGAACGAATCGATCGCTTCGCCCAATGCAACCGAACCGGCATAGGGTCCGGTTGTGAGACTGACAGTGGCATAACGAAGGTTGAGAAGATGTGGCTGAGGCTGCGTCTTTTGCATTTTAAAGGGGATGAAAATGAACGTGAAGTTTACTCAGATTAGCGCTGCGGCAGACTACATTATCGGGCCAGGAGCGATTGAAGTTCCGTTGTACCAGACGGAGATACTGGACATTGTGCGGCGACGCGGCATCTTTGGACAGCGGATCAAGCAGGTCCCGGCAACCGGCCATCCTTCACGGTATTTCGAGGAGACAGCGATTCCGTCTCCCTCCGCCACTTCGGGCTTTGTCGACCCGCGCAATATTGTTGCGCCAGTCGTTCTTCCGACACGGGTGGAGAACAGCGTTCCGTTGAAGGCCTTGGTAGCGCAGATCAACTACAACCTGTTCGATATGGAGCTGGGCCAGCAGCAGACGCAGTTTGCATATCTGCAGGCGAAGGACCTCGCCGATACGGTGGATGGCGTTCTGCGCACGCATGATGTTGCGTTGTGGAACGGCACGGACACGAGCTTGAGCTCGCCGACGACCGCGGAGTACTTTGGCGCGGCAGCCCAGATTGTGGGCGGCGGCAACACGGTGTCGGTTGGGACCACGCAGAGCATTGTGGACGGACTTAAATCGACGGTCGCACAGATGGTTTCAAACAGTTCCTTCGGAGTTCGTCCGACGGCCATCTATGCCAACCCGGTGCTTCTCGACTTGATCGATCGAGAGATGAAGACCGAGTTCAACGTGGTGCTGCAGACCAAGGACATCGGGGCCGGCTTCACGGTGAAGACGCTATCGACGCAGGCGGGCGACTTGCCCCTGATTCCGGAGTGGACGTTGAGCTATACGGGAACGCCGGGTTCGGGAATCGCTGTGTTGCCGGCGTACATCGTGACCGAGGACCTGATCGAGTATCACTGGCTGAGCGACCCGAATCCACGGATCTTCCAGCTTGGGCTTCCGGGCTCTCTTGCCTCGCAGTATGTGGTGGTGAAGTTCGGCGCTGTGGTGGTTAAGGGTGCAAGCTACGCGCACTACCAGGTGCTGGTCGACCGCTAGGTGGGATGAACCTGCTGGTAAGTCAATTATGAGTTTGCGGCCGGTCGATGGGGTTGCCGGCTGGCCGCAACAACGCGCGACAAGGTTCAACGTGCCCGTGGATGGCTGCTCCCGTCGCTGAGTTACCGCGAGGGAGTGGTGTTGGTCAGGGGGCTGGCTAGCGCCAGGGCTGCGTCTGCGATCCTTTGTCGCGCATTTGAGAGCGGGGCCGGTTGTGGTGGCCGGCCCCCTCTTTTCTTGATGAGTTTGGAGGCGGAGTGCGATGGGTTACTTGGATCCAACGGAGTATGTCGAGTATGGATTGACGACGGAGACGACCGACGACTGGATGACGATGGCGTCTGCCTTGATTGAGGCGCACTGTCGCAGGCCGAGCTTGCTGGTGACTCAATATGTGGAGCGAATGCGGTTGACGGCGGACTCGCAGGCGGTGCGGTTAAGCTATCTTCCACTGACCCCACTGGGAGCAGCGGCCTCGCCGCTGGTTGGAGTGCGAGTTCGCTATGGGCGGCCGCGGCGCGGCGAGATGCAGGACCCCATGCTGGCGCAGGTGGCGTGGGCATTCAGCATTCCAGGCAGTTGGAGCGCACTTGACCTGACCAGCGTGGACTTGAATTGTGTCACGGGAGACTTGACGTTTCCCATGAACCTGCTCGGGCTGAACTACAACGAAGTCGAGGTCACCTACACGGCAGGAGTCGCAGTCGTGCCGCCAGGACTGAAGGTGGCGTGCGCACAGATCGTGAAGAATGCGCAGGCGACTCCGGCGATGAATGTGAAGGGCAGCAAGATGGACACCTTGCAGATGCAGTACTTCGCAGGATCACTAATCGACGCAAATGTGCAGATGATGTTGTCGCCCTATGTGGCACAGAGGATCGGGTGATGCGATGAGCGATCTGGTGAGTGCAACGAGCGCAGCGTCGAGGGCGACGGATGTCTTGCTGCGTGCGATGGGCGGACGGACAGTGATGCTGCGGATGCCCGCGCCCGCGGTCCCAACGGATGTAACCGAGCAGTTGGGAATTGCGACGCCGGCATTTCAGGATATTGCGCTGGGGCCGGTCGTGTATCGCAAGGCGCGAGCGACTGCAAGCGAAGGTAAGGCGGCGAAATGGGAACTGCTGGTATCGGCGACGGTGGTGGAGAGCCTGGTTGGATCGCTGACCTATGCCTCGGCCAGTGTGCTGTTCGCGGCAGCTTACGGTGTTCTATCCGACGATGAGTTGCTGGAAATTGAGTCTGCTACACAAGAGCAGGTCTTTGGCCAGCCCTATGTCTACCGGCTTGTGCTGCATGCTCCCCTGTCGCAGACGGTCTAGCAGAGGCGCGGGATTGCCGATTCTGTGAGTGGGCGGAATTGGGCTGGATAGGAGAGCGAGGAAGAGATGCAAAACGCGAAAGATACGTTTTACGTGACGCTGCAGAGCCGGCTGGCGGCGTTGAATCCAGCGCGGACGATTGTGGTGCGCGGCGTGGTGCGCCCGGGAACGCTGGTGGAAGAGAACGAGCTGCCATCGGCGTGGATTCCCGTAGATACATTTCGTCTGCAATGGACGGAACTGCAGGTGAATAGTGCAGGGCCACTGCCACTAGTGTCGATGGAATGTTCCATCCAATACGCCACGGATGGGAGCTCGGGCAACGGCGGCATGGATCGCGGACGACTGCTGTCAGCGATGGATGCGGAGTTGGCGTCGGCGCTTGGGGCCGAGCCACACACGATACCGAAGATGAATTATTCAGCGGCGGGAGATGGCGTAGCTCCGACGACGATGGGCACAAACGTGTTCTGGGCGGACCCAGTGTTCAACACTGCAACAGCGGTAGGCGAGCGTTTGGTGCGGACTACAACGGTGCAGGTTCTTGCGTACCAGGAGGCGGGTGAGCTGTGAGTACAACGACGACAGGAGCAGGAGTTGTGGTGTCCGTGGCTCCGGTGACGAGACGTGTGCGCGCTTACTTCGCTCCGGTGAACAGGTCAACTGGCGTGCCAACGTTGTTCGATGCAGCGCAGCTTGGGAGGTTCGACCTGCATGCGCCGCCAGCACCTTGGATAGACCTGGGTTGGGTATCGCGGTTTGCGAGAAAGTGCGGAACAAAGGTGGATGCGCTGCGGGCAGGCGCTCCAGCGATGACAGTGGGCCAGGTTCGCACGGAGGTGGAGGCGACGGTGTCACTTGAATTCGAGACCTGGGGAAAGCTCCAGGTTACGCTGGCGTCGGGATCGCAACAGACCAATCTGTTGACGACGGCTGCGGGCGCCGCACCCAATGGAAGTGGTGGTGTGGCTGCTGCGCCGGTCCCCTTGCTAACCGGCACGGGACCGGCGTCCACCGCGACCAGCTTGAACGTGGGAACCGCAGCGGCGGCTGGATTCAGTGTCGGCAGCCTGATTGCGGTGGATGTCGATTACACCGGCCAACTTGGATATGTCGGAACGGGAGTGAGTTCAGCCTACGTGCAATCCGCGAGTGCGGTGGGTGGAGATGTGAACTATGTGCGGCGAGTGACACAGAATGTCTGCGTAGTGGCCGCAATCGCGGATGGCGTTCTGGAACTTGCAAACGCACTGCCAGCGGGCGCTCCGGCGGCGGGAATGCAGGTGAGCCAGCTTGTCGGCTTTTGCGATCGCGAGGGCGCGAGCTTCTTTCAGGAGTGGTCCGGGCTGTTTGTGATGCCGGGCGCTCAGGGCGATCGGATTCTGGTTCACTATCCGCGCCTACAGGCGATGCAGGGATCTGTAGAGACAGAAGAGGCGTTGGCAACACCACTGGAGAGAATCCGCCTGGCAGGAGCATTTCGTGCTCTGCCGGTGAAGGACGCCAACGATGGTGAGACAGTCTTGTGCTTCCGGAGTTATCTGCCGGCGGCGTTGCGGGTGGTTTAGGGGTTTAGGTGCGCGATTGCGGATACGAGGAGAGTGCGATGCATTGGAAGCCTAGAAGCTGGATGTTGATTGGAGTGTTGCTGGCGGCGATGACGGTGGCTGGAGTGGCTCAGGTGGCAACCACCCAGGTGGCAGACACCATCTATCATGCGGATGGAACTGTGGCCACGGGAACTGTGCTCATCAGTTGGCCTGCATTTACCACGAGCAACGGCGATTCAATCCCAAGCGGGAGTACATCCGCGGTCATAGCGGCCGGTGGAGCACTCAGTGTGCAACTCATTCCGAATGCAGGTTCAACGCCAATCGGAAGTTACTATACTGCGGTCTTTCATCTGGACGATAGCAGTGTAAGCCGGCAGTATTGGGTGGTGCCGGTGAGCCTGACCGCCGTGAAGATAAGCGCAATTGAGTCTACGGTGATGCCTACTACCGTAGCCATGCAGACGGTGAGCAAGAGTTATGTGGATACTGCAATCGCCGCGGCGGTGACGGGTCATCCGCTGGACTCTACGCCCTATGTGCTGAAGGCTGGAGATACCATGACCGGACCGCTCGCATTGCCAGCAGACCCAGTGTCGGCGACGCAGGCGGCGGACAAGAATTATGTGGATGAGAGTGTCGCAGCGTTGACTGGCGGATTGGGACAGATGGTCTCCACCTTACCGTCGGCGACGCAAGTCGTAGCGCAGCCGACAGGCACTCAATTGGAGATCAATAACCTGAACGGGGTGGAGTACGCCAGTCAGCATGTGAATGGGCGAGGAAACAATGGGATTGCCAACACGGTAGCCAGTACGGACTGTACCAATGGATGTGAAGTTAAGGCGGAACAGGACTACACCAATGAATCGTATTCCACTGCTTCCTTCAACAGCCAGACCCACATAAAGGACGCGCGCGGTGGACGGCAGGTAGACAGTTACAAGAACCCGCTCGACGTTGTGAACCATGGTCTTTCCACCGCTCAGGCGATCGACGATGTTTCAACGCAGAGCGAGGCGAGCCTCTTCCAGCAGACCGGAAATGAAGACCCCGGCGCGATGGGTCTGGTAATTACACAGGAGGGACTTGCCGGCGGTTCTAACCTCTTTCCAGAAACGATCGATACTCCCGTTCCCTATTTCAAGATGGGATATAGCGCGCTGACTGTGAATGGCACGTACAACACACAGGGGCAGCATGTTCTGGTTCCAGAAACAACCGATTGCTTTGGCGTGGGAGACTGTCTGATCGGCTCGCGCTTTATCTACGCATCGGGTGGCTTTCGCGATTCGGCGGACGAGGGATCGCATCTATTCGATCTACAGGCTTACGAGGATTCCAGGGTCTTTGTGGGAACATGCACCCTGGGATGCACGACCGGTTCAACGGCTGTCACGATCGCCCAGAATTCCGGAGGCGGGACGCAGGGGGATGGACGCTTTCTGATCGACACGAATCCGGCGAAGACGATCACCAGCGCCAGCACGGGCGGCGCAATCGTTGGCGGAAACAATGGAGAACCCCATGCGTCTGCTCAATTCAGCGGAACGAATCTTCCGTTGAGCGTATTTCTAAGTACTGGCCAGGTTATTCCATCGCAAGCCAACAATATGGCTCCCGGAGTTGTCACAATCGCGATTGCGACAACCGGCATGCCAACTGGATATGCAGCAAACACCGCGGCGATCGGTGCCTCCAGCGGCCTGGCTTGTGTGGTCGATCAGACCGCCGGCTACGCTCCGCACAACTACGAGATGGCTCCCTATACCGTCGTCGATGCAACCCATCTGCAGATGACACTGAACAAACCGCATCAGGTTATGGCTACGCTGGCATTTGGAGGACTGTGCGGCTACGGCCTGGAGCAGACTGTCGATACTGCGGGTGGAATTCGGCAGCTTTTTCCGGTGGTTGGGGCTTACTCGGCGACAGGCCTGTATTACGCAGGAGGAGTGACTCCTGTAGTTGGGGTCATGAATACTACCTCAGGGTTCCTCAATACGGGTGCAGCGATTGCATCCTTGACCCGGTCTGGAAATGTGGTAAGTGTAACCTTGACTGGAAATCTTCCCGTTAACATGAATGGGCTGAGCGCTACTATCGCCGGGGTTGCCGACAGCAGCTACAACGGAAACTATGTAGTGACCACTACCGGCATCAATTCATTTACCTATGCGCAGAGCGGAGCAAACAGTTCCAGCACCGGGGGAACGGTTTCCATCCTCACAGGCGGATTCGCTCTCTACCCGATGGCCGAGGTGCTTGGCGTGTTCGATCAGGCAACCAATAGCGTGGACGGACAAATGACACTTGCGCCAAACAATGTGGTTTGGGCGGCCAACGACCCGGTGGAAGAGCCCCACTACTACCAGGAGAATGTATCGGCAGACACCGAATTAATTGGGCAAACAGTGCCACGACCGTTGACCACCGAGCGAGCAGGTCTGCAATATCAGCAAAATAATGGACCGGGACTGACCGGATGGTCGATCGCCAATGCGGCGCCAACACAGAATTACCTTGGATACGGGGGTACTCATAGCGTACCCACAGCAGCCTATGAGGCTACAGGAATCTGGCTCCGCACCATGAACCTTACCGCTGGAGAAGAAGCAGTGTTCACGGTTCACTGCAACCTGCATGGATGCGGAAACTGGAACTCTGGCTACGCACTCTTCGAGTTAGACAGCAGCGTGGGCGACGATGTAGTGTCCTATTCCCCTACGCTTAGTTCATTAACATTGAACATGCGGGGGACACCCTACAGTTTCAGCCCGCAGGCGTTCAATGCGGGAACAATCAATGCCGGGACCTTGAACGCGACAACGATCAATGGATCCGTAAGTGGAGCGAGCATCAGCTCGGGAACCATTGCGGCAGCCTATCTGCCGCTGTTCGGCCCTTCGGGATCTACTCATGCATCCGGCATCGTTCCTGATCCCGGTGCGACCGCAGGGAGCACACGGTTTCTGCGCGAGGATGGCACATGGGTGACACCGAGCGGAGGAGGAAGCGGAGTTGTCACAGCGGTTACGGGCACAACTCCAATCGTATCCAGCGGAGGAACGGCCCCGGCAATATCGATTCCTGCCGCGACTACTTCGGTTGACGGCTACCTTACCCACACGGATTGGAACACATTCAACAGCAAGCAAGCAGCACTGACGAATCCAGTCACGGGGCCAGGAAGTGGCGCAACGGTTGGTAATTTGGCGGGTATTGGCAATACGAACGGCACTTCCATGACGGACAGCGGCATTGCGTCCAGCAATGTGCTGAAGGCGGACGGAACAGTGACCGGGGCGACCACGCAGGCGCAGGTGTTCACGGATGGCATAACTTCAAATGCCACGTCAACCTTCAACACCCAGACGACTTCGACGCCTAGCTCGACCACGGTAGGAATGTACTTGAGTAATATAAGTGGCACTGCTGACTCGTATCGAGGAGCTTACTATCAGGGGGCGTCATTCCATGACATATTCGTTGGGATGCTGCCTAACTCCATATCCGGCTCCTACGATAGTTGGGGTATCGGCGGCGTGGCGGGATCGACCTTCACACCCGGCATTTTGCTGGACGGCGTGGAGGTATTCCATGCCCTGCAGCCGGGTGCTAGCGCGGCCAACGGCAGCGGAACGCAGGAGGCGATCTGCCTTGCGGATGGGACGGGGGGATGCCTGACGCCCTCTGGGACCCCAACGGTCAACCACGCGGCCTGCATCAAATCGGCAGGGCCTCCGGTGACAATTGGATATTGCTCAACCGTGGTGGCCAGCGATGGCAGTTGCACCTGCAATTAGGGTGGGCGCTCTAACATAGCTGAATCGTGCATGGCTGCCGGGTGGAATGAAGATCCATGGCGGCTCGATGGCCTTGTTGGAACCGTGGCCCGCCCATCTGCCCGATCCGGGGAAGGCCGGGCTTGCCGAAGGTACCTGAGATGGTGTTGCGATGAGCGAGGTGGTATATGGCCTTGAACAGTTGCTGTGGTTGGGGAAGATTCTCGATGAACGATGGGGAGGGCCGAACGGAAAAACGGTGTCGGTAAGCCTTGCTCGCCAGTTGCTCAGGATTCGGGACCGGTCCGGTCAAGAAAGTGCGTTGATTGCGAATCCAGCGCAGGCCAGATTCGAGAGGGAGCGGGGGCGCCAGAACATCGTCGTGAAGGCGCGACAGATGGGCATCACAACATGGGTGGCGGGGCGCTTCTTCCTGAAGACCATTACCGGCCGCGGAGTGCTGACCGTTCAGGTCGCCCAGACGCGAGAGGCTGCGGAGGGAATCTTTCGCATAGTGCAGCGCTTTTGGGAACGTCTTCCAAAGGACATGCGCGAGGGATGTCTCCGGCGGGGCCGGGCGAACGTCGGACAGATGTCCTTCCCGAAGCTGGACAGCGAGTTCCGCGTGCTGAGCGCTTCGGATGAATGTGCCGGCCGGGGGCTGACCGTGCAGAACATGCACTGCAGCGAGGTATCGCGCTGGCCTGGTGACGCTGCGGCAACTTTGGCCGGACTGCGGGCCGCGCTCGTGCCGGGCGGTGAGATTGTGCTCGAGAGCACACCCAATGGGGCCTATGGATGCTTCTATGAAGAGTGGCAGCAAGCAAGTGAGAAGGGAGTGGTGAAGCACTTCTATCCCTGGTGGATGGAGCCGGCTTATGTGTCGGCGGCAGTCACGGATCTGCGCGAAGATGAGCTTGAGTTGATGAGAAAACATGGATTGACTCCCGCGCAGATTGGCTTTCGCCGGGGCCTGGAGGCGAGCTACCGGGGGTTGCGGACACAGGAGTTCGCCGAGGATGCGGAGCTGTGCTTCCGCGCCACGGGCGAATGCTGTTTCGACATGGAAGCGGTGGAGCGGCGTCTGGCCGCGGTGCAGGAACCCGTGGAGACGCGACGCGGCGGGGCCTTGCGAATATGGCTGCCGCCATTGCACGGTAAAGATTACATCGTTGCCGTCGATCCGGCCGGGGGCGGCCCGGATGGAGACTTCGCTGCGCTGCAGGTGATCGACCTGGCTACCGGAATGCAGTGCGCCGAACTGCAACAGCGGCTGGGCGCCCTGGAACTGGCGCGCGTCACCGCGGCGCTGGGCCGCGAGTACGGAGGCCCCGGCCGCGGTGCTCTGCTTGCCGTGGAGCGAAACAATCATGGTTCCGGCGTGCTTGCCTATCTGGATGCTCTGGAGCGGTACACGCGAGTCTATGAGCAGACGGGAGTGGCGGGATGGCTGACCACGGCCGGTTCGAAGCCTGCAATGATCAGCCGCATGGGGGCGCTGCTGGTGGAGTCTGCGTGGCTGTTTCTGAGCAGGAAACTGTTGGAGGAGTGCCGCACGTTTGTCAGTTACCCCGGAGGTAAGACGGGAGCGGCAAGCGGAGCGCATGACGACTGTCTGATGGCAATGGCGCTGGGCCAGGCGGTACGGGCGGAGAGGTTGCAGGCCGGCTCGAATAGGATGCAGGCCGCCTAGAGTGCAGTATCCTTCTCAGGAGAGGAGGTTGCTTCGTTGGCGGTGCTTGCGGTACAGGCGATACGGAGAATGCGGGGCGGAGCACAGAGTCAGTTGATGCTCGGCGCGGACGGTAATCTTTGGGTTGTCAAGTTTCAGAACAACCCGCAGCATCTGCGCGTGCTGGCCAATGAACTCATCGCCACTCGACTGGCCCAGGCCGCTGGATTGACGGTTCCGTCCAGCGACGTGGTCGAGGTGACGGAGTGGCTGATCGCAAATACCGCCGGCATGCACCTCGAAATGCCGCACGGAAAGAGGGAGAAGTATTGCCCAGGATTGCAGTTCGGCAGCCAGTATGTCGGGGGATTGATGCCCGGCCAGGTTGTGGACTACCTTCCAGAGCAGCAACTGGATGAGGTTCGCAATCTGCAGGAGTTCGCTGGAATTCTGGCGCTCGATAAGTGGACCGGCAACTGCAATGGCCGTCAGGCGGTCTTCGATCGCAAGCCGCGCGAGCGGAAGTATCGTGCGACGTTCATCGACCAGGGTTTTTGTTTCAACGCCGGGGAGTGGACCTTCCCCGACACGCCGCTGCGCGGAGTCTACGCCCGCAACCGGGTGTACGCGGGAGTAATGGGCTGGCAGAGCTTCGAGCCCTGGCTCAGCCGCATGGAGACGATGGAGGCGGATCGGTTATGGGCCATCGCGGAGATGGTTCCTCCCGAATGGTACGGAGGAGATACGGCTGTACTTGAGCGGTTGATAGAACAGATATTGCTGCGGCGTGGTCGGTTGCGAGAGTTGATCGGGTCGTTTCGGGATTCAAATCGGGAGCCGTTCCCGATGTGGGAGAAAAAGTTGAGCATTCGCGTCCCAGCGCAGTTCGGAGAGGATGGAGTTGGAAAGTTCGTGATGTAAGTTTTTTGTTCTATGGTTGGCGGCATTGGCTCAATGCAGCCGCATCGACGCCCCAGGGATGAGGGAGGAACGATTCAAATGTAGATATTGACGGCGATGGCCGTTGAATTGCTGACTGTTATCGAAGGAGGTCGCAGGTGAGTGACCGCGTTCCATGCGAGTTCTTCCTCATCCGTTATGTGCCGGATGCGGTAAAGGGCGAATACACGAATATCGGTGTCCTGCTGCGGGAGGCGGGCCGGGAGGAGACCGCGCGAGTCCGCTTCACGCGGGACTGGAGCCGGGTGCGGTGCATGGATGCGGATGCGGATATTGGACTGCTCGAGGCATTGGAGGGTGAGATCGATACGCGCCTGCGACTGGGATCGGCGGACAACAAGCCTTTGGTCGACGTGATCGAGGATACATTTTCCAACTCGCTGCAGATGACAGAGGCACACGCTTGTCTCGCGGAAAACATGGTGACGGAGCTGGAGCTGCTGATGCGGTTGTATGTGGAGCCGTTGCGCGTGAAACCGCAGCACGCTCGGACCGGCCGTGCGATGATCGCCGGTGCCATGCGCACCCAGTTCGAACGCGCCGGTGTGTGGGCCTTGATGCGCAAGAGGATCGCCGCTTCCATGTACACTCTGCCGGGCGATCCCATGAAGATCGACTGCGGGTATCGTCCCAACGGCGTGGTCAAGATGTTTCACGCAGTCTCGCTCGATGGCGATGTGGAGGCGGCCAAGGTCCTTGCCTATACCGCGCCCCGGTTGCGCGATGGAGTCGTCCGGGTGGAGGGAGCCAGGCTGGAACTGACTGCCGTGGTTGAGCCGCTGCGCTCCGTATCGGACGAGGATGAGGAGAAGCATGAATTTGAAGAGGAGAGCACTGAGCGATACCGCTTCGGCGTGGAGACCATGCAGAGCCAGGAGATCCGCGTATTGACGACGAACGATCTGACGCGCGCCGCTCAGACCGCCCGAATCGACCTGCGGCTCTGAGGAGAAAGGTTGGTCTTTAGAGTTTGAACCAGACGTATAGCAGAGGAAGGCACAGCAAATTGGCTGTGCCATTTTTATTGCAACAGAGAGGAAAAGGGGTGAGGACGTGGGTCTTCGAACAAGAGTGACGGATGCATGGCAGAGACTGACAGGAGTCGATGCGGCAGCGGTGAACGCGGCTGCAGGAGATGCAACCAGGGGTGAGAGGAAGACGGCGATGCTGCCCTCCATCCTGAGTCCGTATAGCCAAGGCAGAGCTGGACAAAATGCGACGCCCAAACCAACCCCCGCGAACCTGCGGAAGTTTGCCGAGACGCCCGTGGCCCGTCGCGCGATCAATGTCGTCAAGGACAAGATCGCCAGCATGGATTGGAAGATCAAGCTGCGCCGCGGTTACAGCAACGTCGATGTGCCGGACGCCGAGGCGCACATGCAGGTCCTGCGCCGCTGCCTGGAGGAGCCCAACGTCAGCGACAGCTTCCGCACCGTCTTTGAGCAGGCGCTCGAGGACCTTCTCGTCGGCGGCTTCGGAGCGGTCGAGATGGAGGCCACCGGTGACGATCTGCGGCCCTTCCATCTCTGGCCGGTGGACGGCGCGACGATCGAGATCGACGTCACCTGGGATGGAGATCCCGCCAAGCCGCGTTACGCGCAGGCCCAGGGCGGCCTTGGCAAGAAGAACCTCATGCCTCTGCTGGACGACGAGCTCATGTACATTCGCCTGAATCCACGCAGCCACACGCCATTCGGTCTGGGACGCCTCGAGGTCGCCTTCGAGACCGTGAACCAGTTCCTCAGCGCGAACCGCTATGCGGGCCGCCTCGCCAGCAACACGGTGGTGCAGTACGCCCTGTGGTTGAATGAAGCGACGCCGGAACAGCACGACCGCCTCATCCGCTGGTGGCAGGACGAGATCGAAGGCACCGGCCGAGTCCCCATCCTCAGCAGCGAGCAGAAGCCGGAGGTGCTTCGCTTCGCCGGGGGCACCGATGCCGATCTACGCATCCAGTGGCAGGAGTTTCTGATGCGCATGATCGCCAACGCCTTCGATCTGCCTCCCATGCTGCTCGGACTTCAGGCAGACGTCAATAAGTCCACCGCGGGCGAGATGGCGGACGAAGCCTTCCAAAGCGCCGTCGTTCCCGTCGCCAAACTGCTAGCCGAGCACATCACCCGCGACTTGTTCGCGAAGAAGCTAGGTTGGCGCGAGTTCGAGTTCACCTTCAACGATCTCGAAGCGCGCGACGAGATGGAGGAGCTGCAGATCCAGACCGAGCTTCTGAAGGCCGGCGTATTGACGGTGGATGAAGTGCGCGAGATGCGTGGGCTTCCGAAACTCGGAACGGTGGTGGCGTCGTGATCCTCACCATCGACAATTTGGACGGCAACGGCGCCATCGACTATAGCGCGGCCCTCTGTGCGGACCTGCCTCTGACTATTGAGCGCGTGCTCAACACTCCTTCGCGCTGCACCGGTGCGCTGGACGTCGGCTCGCCCGCCAATCCCGGCGCGTCCTCCACGCGGATCGTGCCCGTCCGCCGCGGGCGTGTCGTGGTCTCGGCCGCGAATGGCACTGTGCTCTTCACCGGATACCTGGCCACCGAGCCGGTCCCTGTCTACCTCGGCTGCGGGCTTGCCGGCCCAGTCTATCGCGTCGCCTTCGCCGCCATCAGCGACGAATGGCTGCTCGACAAGCAGTCCCTCACCCTCACCGCGGACGGCTTCACCGTGTCCGCCGGCTCGCTGCTCCAGGCCCTGACCTCGCGCACGGCAGCCGGTCAATTCACGACGGCGCAGGTGCAGAGCGGCAAACCCATCGGTGTCTTCACCCCCCAGCCGGCGAAGCCCTGGTCCAGCAACGCAGGCAACATCGCCGGATCCACCTATGCCGCGTATCGCGTGCTCAATGGCGCGCTGAGCATGAATCCTGTCGGCTCCGTCATTCACTCGCTCGACTTCGATACGGGGCAGGGCGACGGGACCCTCCAGATGGCCGCGCTGAAGACCTCGATAGTCAAGGAGCTGGCCAACGACGTCACGCTAAGCGGTCAGGTCGAGCCTACCGCGTACGTCACGGAGCTCTTCGCCGGCGATGGCACAACCACACTGTTCACGCTATCGAATGCTCCGTTTCACGTCTCCAAACCCACGCTATTGACGGATAGTTTCAACCAGTCCGCCTTCAACACGCAGACTTGGAATGTCACCGATCCCGACTCGCATCTCTCCCTCGGCGGCGCTGGCCTCGTCCTATCCGGAGGCAACGGCTTCGACGGCCAGACCACTCTAGTCGCCATCGACCAGGTCGAGATGGGTGGTTCGCTGGTCATCGAGGCCGGCAACGTCCAACTTAGCGCGCCCTCGGACGGCATCCTCTGCGGCCTCTACTCCGGAACCACCCAGCGTACCAACTGTTTCGCGGGATACAACGTCCGCCAGAGCGGCGGCTCTACCGTCCTCACGCCCTACGTCAACGGAGCAGAGGTGGGCACAACCTACACGCTCCTCTCCGGTCATACCTACACCTTCCGCATCCGGCTCCATTCTCCGGAGATGCAACGCGTACTCCAGACCTACTACGCGCGCGTCGATGGTGTGATCACCCAGTTCGGCGGAGGACTTGTCAGCTCGCCCATCTCGCTCGTCTTCGACCTGTTGGATCTGGGCAACGCTTCCAACACGCCCGCCACCGTCCTCTACGACGGCACATCCGTCAGCTCACCGGCAAGCTGTTCCTTCGCGGCGGTGAACTCGGTCGAACTTACCGGCTCCATGGGCTTCTGCTCCGTCACCCAAACCGGCTCCGTCTGGATTGTAAGCACGCTGCCCGGTGGCGCCACCCAGACGCGACTCATCGGAGTTGCAGGGGAGGGTGTCGACTGCAGCCTGACCACCACAGGAAAAGTCACCTTCTTCGCTGGCCGCGTTCCCGTCGCCGGCGAAACCGTCACCGTCTCCTATCGCCTTCGCTCCCGCGCCATCGCGCGCCTGGAAGACGCCGCCAGCATCGCCGCCGAGGCCGCCGGTGGAATGCCGGGGACCGCGCGCTGGCTCGGCAAAGTCCTCCGGCCACTCGCCCGCTCCAGTGCAGACTGCGAGAGCGCCACGCAGGCCGTACTCAGCTTCGCCTCCAGCCGCGCCGCCGCCATCGCAGGCAGCTATGCCGCAATCAATCCGGCCGCGGACGTCTGGCCCGGCGATGTCCTCAGCATCACAGCCAACAGCCAGACGCTCAACGTAGTCGTACGCCAGGTCTCCATCGTCGATGGAAACGCAGTGCCCGAGCTGTTGACCTACCGCATCGCATTTGCCAATGAATGGGCCGAATCGCTGGGCGTCACACTCTCCGAAGCGATTGCGCCGGACTCCTTCCTGCCGCCCGCAGCGGAGGCGACGCCCGGAACTGTTCTCGCCAACCTGCAGCAGTTGACCGTGGTCAGCGCCACCTCATCCGCGTTGCAACTGGATGCCGGGACTGCCCCTCCAGCAGGCGGCGGCTTCGAGGCGCGCCTGCGCGATTGGGACTTCGGTCCGGGCGTCGACCAGAACCTGGTGCTGCGCAGCCCGGTCCGCAGCTTCTCCATTCCGCGGACGGCACAGGTGGAGCGTTACTACATTCGCATGTTCGACGCATCGAACCCGCCTCTCTACTCGCGGCTATCGAGCGCCGTCTTCACAAACCTGCCGGTCGCTTGAACAGGCTGCTGACGTAACCGGGCTTTCGCAAGCCACAACGCAACATCGCAGCACAAGGAGCAGCAAAATGACGGACTTCGAAGGACAAGTCCTCTCCGACTTAAATGTTTTGAAGAGCCAGATGCTGGAGGTCCTGGGCAATGGGCAGCCAGGCCGCCTCTCACTACTGGAGTGCCGCATGCTTGAGCACGAAAAGATTGTGCAACGGTTGAAAGGTATGGCCGCGGCGTTTGGCGCCCTGCTCACCATCGCCCATGTCGCCATCGACTTTTTTATGGGAAGACACTGATCGTTCTAACCTGCGATCAAGATCGAGCAACACAGAACCTTCGGAGGCAATTCATGGATTTCTTGAAGTTGTTCCTGCGTAGTATCTCCCTGCTGCCCAGTCTGGTGCAGGGCGTCGAAGCTCTCTACGGCGCAAAGTCCGGCGCGCAGAAGAAGGATGCCGCACTCTCCATCGTCAGCTCCAGCATCAACATGGCCGACGCAGTCAGCAGCAAGCAGATCGCCGACTCCGCCAAGTTCACCTCTGGTCTCAACCTCATCGTCGATGGCGTGGTCGAGTGCCTCAACGCAAGCCTCTGGGCCAAAGACCTTCCGGCAGAGTGAGCAGCCGTAACCTGCTTATTTGTGATCTTCTATCGGGGCAAATATCCGTAGTGAGTCATGTATGTTATGCCTCCACTAACATATTGATTCTGAACATTTTGCCAGCATTATCCCCGCAACACTCTGATTCCAAATGGCTTTCAGTTAAATTCTTACCATGGAGTATTTTATTTTGGGCCCCCGCATAACAATGCACTTACACCCCGACGAGCCTCTATGGGGAGGGGGTGGGGGGTATGTCACAATTAATTGTGCCTCAGCTCCCTGCTACTTTTCTGCATCGCACCAACGGTCGGAAATCGTCTAGGCTGATTCTTAAAA
The DNA here is from genome assembly GCA_963834805.1 of uncultured Acidobacteriaceae bacterium. GTDB lineage: Bacteria > Acidobacteriota > Terriglobia > Terriglobales > Acidobacteriaceae > Edaphobacter. Next base: position 1,349,598 of record CAWIDB010000006.1, on the reverse strand, counting down.
TCGGCTGGTTTGACCCGTATAATCTGTGCCATGAAGACAAAATCGCAGACCAAGCCACTCGTCGCCGTTCTCATGGGCAGCCGTAACGATTATGCGTTGATGCGTTCCGCTGTAGACATTCTGCGCGAGTTCGGCATCCCCTACGAAGCCCGCGTCGTCTCGGCGCACCGCACACCCGACCAGATGTTTGCCTACGCAGAGTCAGCCGAATCCAGCGGCCTGCGCGTCATCATCGCCGGCGCCGGCGGTGCCGCCCACGTCGCCGGAATGCTGGCCGCCAAGACCACCGTTCCGGTCCTTGGTGTTCCCATCGCGGCCACTGCGCTGCAAGGTCTCGATTCGCTGCTCTCCATCGTTCAGATGCCCAAGGGCGTCCCCGTAGCCACATTCGCCATCGGAGCTGCTGGCGCGGCCAACGCTGCCATCTTCGCCGTGCAGATACTCGCCGCCACTGACCCCAAATTGAAGTCGAAATTGCTGGCATGGCGTGCCTCGCGCCGCGACGAAGTCCTCGCGCAGTCCCTTGACGATGAGGTCCCTGCGTAAGCCATTATTGACGCACGCACTAAACCTTGTAGTCCCACTCCTTGCGATAGGGCATATCGACGTAGCTGTTGGCAACATCGTCGTTGGTGAACCGCATGGCCTTCGAATCCCATAGCAACACCTTGGAGCTTCGCCAGTAGCGAGGTGCGTTTGCTGCGGTGGGAGTTGGAGGCGGCGCGTCGGGTACATGCACATGGCCGTCGCTGGACGCGGGAATCCACACCACCGCTGAATCCGATCGGCTGTTCTGCCCATAGCCCGCTCCGCTGCGCACACCGGGCGTGCTGTATCGGCGCTCGGTCAGGCTTCCCAGCAAGGCAAATTCCGTCAGCCCGCAAGCGTATTCCACCGGCGTGATGGACTTCTTGCCGGCCTTGCAGCTCCGGATCCACTCGGCGTAGTGGTCCGGCCTCTCGCATCGCGTCAGGGTCGGCTCAGGCTGCTTGAAGTCCTTGAAGCGGCTCTCCGGCAGAAGCTGTCCGCCAGGCAGTCCTCGCAGCTTCTGGCCCGGCTGCGGCAGCGTATGGTCCGGCAGCCACGGGCTGCCTCCATAGAACGCCGAGACCAGAACGCCCTCGTCGCCGACGAACATGACGCCCCTGCCCGGCATGCCCATATCCGGAGGCATGCTCAAGGGCCGGGGCGGCTGAAATCCGCCATCGTAGAAGTACACCATCGTCTCAGGATGCTTGCCGCGCGCTGGCAGATGCCACTGCACAAAGTTGGCGATGCTCGAGCATTCGCTGTTCTCAACCACCCCCGCCAACGAGAAGGACTGGCAGGCGTTGGCCGCAACCCAGTCCGGTGCGCCCAGTTCCAGTTCGTCGTGGAAGACATGCAGCGAGTGGCAGGCAACATCGCCCAGGTTGCCGGTGCCGAAGTCCCACCAAGGCCGCCAGCTCCCATAGTGATAGATCTTGTGGTAGGGCCGCGCAGGCGATGGGCCGCACCACTGGTCCCAGTCCATCCCCTGGGGTGGAGTCTGCGCCTCCGCCGGCCGCGCCAGTCCGCTGGGGCTGTGCGTTCCCGTCCAGAAGTGTATCTCGCGCACCGGACCGATGGCTCCGCTCATCAGCAGTTCCGTGGTAGCCCGGGCCGGAGAAGTACAGGAGTCCTGAATGCTCGCCTTGGTCGTCACATTCGAAGCAAGACACGCAGCCTTCACTCTTCTGTCCTCCGCGATCGTGCGTGTGATCGGCTTGGCGCAGTAGATATGCTTGTTCATGGCAAGGCCAGCCAGTACCAGATGAGAGTGCCAGTGGTCCGGCGTGGCAACGATCAGAGCGTCGAAGTTCTTCTCCTCACGATCGAACATCTGCCGAAAATCCTTATACAGACGCGCCTTTGGATAGAGCTTGAACGCGGGAGCGGAGAACTGGTGGTCCAGGTCGCATAGCGCGACAATCTCTTCGTCCTTGCATCCGGCCACATAGTCCTGCCCCACTCCGCCGACGCCAATGCACGCGATCCGCAGTTTCTGGCTGGAATTCTGGGCGACTGCTTCTGTCCGAAAACCAGGGGCCACGAGCGCCGCCAGACCAGACGCAATCGCCGTACGCCGAGTGATACCAAAGTTGCTTGATCCGTTCGAATTCATGAGACCTTTCTCCTGTTCCGACTCTATTCCTACATTACCCGTGGTCCGTCCTCACTGCATATGGAAAGAAGTACAGTGTGAGGGTCTTCGACCCATCGCGAACTGCGCCAAGCGATGGCAGCAGCACCCAATGACTTAGTCTGTGGGCGGGCGAGATGTCGATTCTTTAGCGGCAAGCAGCGACAAAGCCGCAGACAATATGTTCGAATCTTTCTGGAGATATTAGCTGATCGTGACAAAGATCAAAATGATAGCTAAGACAGTGCTTTCTGTCGCGATTCTCTGTGCTGCATCCAACCCGATGCCGGCGCAATCGACAACCCAGGGCGCAATCAACGGGACTGTTTTCGATACAACCAACTCGGTGATTGTGAATGCTACGGTGACTATTCACAATGACGCGACCAACGCGGAGAGCACGTTGACAACGGACGTGCGCGGCAACTTCCTTGCTCCGTTGCTGGAGCCGGGAACGTATACCGTGTCGGTCACAGCGGCGGGCTTTCAGGGCTCTCGCATCGAAAATGTAATCGTGCAGGTCGGTCAGGTGACATCGCTGCTGCTTCACATCGTCTCCGGTTCGGCAAGTACAACCGTGCAAGTCACGGAGACGGCGCCGAACCTCAACTTCGTATCGCCGGATTTCTCGGCAAACATAGACACATACGCGTTGCAGGGGATTCCGGTGAACAATCGGCGCTGGTCGAGCCTGGCGCTGATGACTCCGGGTGTAATCGCCGACTCGAGCGGCTTCGGTCTGGTCAGCGTGCGCGGCATTGGTCCCATCCTGAACAATGTCGAGATCGACGGAGCGGACGATAACCAGGCTTTCTACTCGGAGGAGCGCGGACGAACTCGTGAAGCGTATTCGACATCCGCGAGCGCGGTGCGAGAATTCGCCGTGAACGCAGGCGTCTACTCAGCGGAGTATGGCCGAGCGGCGGGAGGAGTGATCAACTCGGTCACCAACAGCGGCGCCAATGATTTTCACGGTCAGGTTTACTTCTATGATCGTGAAAGCAACTGGAGTGCTTATCAGGAGCACGCCCTGCAGACGGTCGCGAATTACACATCGGGTGACCCGGTCCCCACTAGTTTTACCACCATCCACTACAAGCCGGAGGATGTTCGCAAGATTTACGGGTTTACGGTGGGTGGCCCGATCATTAAGAACAAGCTGTTTTGGATTTATACATACGATCAGCACTCTCGTATATTTCCGGCAATAAGCAATCCCGGTTCACCGAGTGTATTTTTTGCTCTGCCGGACGCAGCAACAGCGGCGGGGGCGAACACTGTGATGCCTCCGTCGACCTCGACCGTGACGTATCCAACCTACACCTGTAATACCACGACGGGTTATCTTACTCCGCCGAGAGGCGTGACGACGGTGGCCCCAGCGCTGGATGCGCAGGCATGCACACTGGCTGCGCGTGAGGGCTTGACGAGTTATGCAGCAGGAGTTGCCGCGTATTCCACTGGTCTCGCAAGTCTGTTGCCCGACCTGGGATTCACCTGTCGTGCCGGTTACCAGGAGATCAATACGCCTAAGCTGGACTGGCAAATCAATTCCAAGGAGCGCGTCGGCTTGCTCTACCACCGTCTGCGCTGGGATTCACCGGGTGGAGTTCAGACTGCGAGTGTTCTCCCCTATGCTATCGATTCGCAGGGAACTGACTTCGTGAAGTTGGATTATACAGTGGCCAAGCTGACTAGTTTAATCTCCAGCAAAATCAGTAATGAACTGTTGTATCAGTACAGCCGTGAACTGAACGACGAAGGGCAGCAGCCGTTCAACGCCTATACGAAAGAAAATCTGATTGCTAAGAACGGTAATGTTCCGGCGGTTGCTTTAGATGGAAGCACTGGATTTGCGCTCGGTTCTCTTTACTATTCCTATCGCAAGGCACTTCCAGATGAGCACAAGTGGCAGGTTGAAGATACCCTTCACTCCGACAAGGGAAACCATACCCTACAATTCGGCGTAGATTCTCTGCATAATAGCGACCTTATTAATGCTCTGAATGGTACATCCAGCGCTGGAACGTCGTCGAGCAATGGTATTTACACTTACTCGTACATTGGCAACTATCTGGCTGACCTAGCCTCCAAGAATGCCGCCAAGGGGACCTGCGACAGCGCACAGCAGCCTGCTGCGACGGCAACCGCGAGTGCTGTTGGCACTTATCAGTGCTATGCGGCGGGCGGCTACGGACAGAGCTTTGGCAACCCAAGCTTCGGGATTAATACATTCGACTACGCGGTCTTCGCGCAGGATAACTGGAAAGTTTTTCCTCGCCTGACTCTGGAGCTTGGTATGCGTTACGACTTCGAGTTTATGCCGACGCCTCCAGCCAGCCTTGCGAATCCCGCTGTCCCACAGACATCCAACCATCCAAGCGACAAGAATAATATCGGACCTCGAATTGGTTTTTCGTATGACGCGTTCGGAAGCGGCAAGTCGGTCCTGCGAGGCGGCTATGGCATGTACTATGGCCGCGTAACAAACGGGATACTGCTGAACGTGCTGTTGAACTCCGGAAGTACGAAAGGCCAGTACACCTCGGTCTACTCGCCGACGGCGGGTTCGACCACTCCTATCTTTCCGAACAACTTCTCCGCGGCCGGAACTGCGGTGACCCCTGCGGTGTATTACCTCGATCCGCATCTACAAAACCCGATGGTGCATGAATTCGACCTGCTTGTGCAGCAGGATGTTGGCATGGGGACGGTGGTGTCCCTGAGCTATCTGGGGGCACTGGGCCGTGAGTTTGCTAACTTCATCAACACGAACCTGGATCCGGCGACGGCGCAGATGACGAATATCACCTTCGTCGATACAACTGGAAGCAGCCCAATCCCGAATGGAACGGCAGTTCCAGTCAAGACATACACCCACTACATCAATACTAACTACCAGGGCATCACGGATGTCGCTAGCAATATCAATTCGAGCTATAACGGTTTTGTAGCCGAGGTGCAGAACCGCTCCCTACATAACATTCAATTCGATGCAAACTACACATGGTCTCACTCGCTGGATTACAACCAGAATGCAACCGCCACGATCGCTACGAGTAACTGGATCGATCCGTACGCATCGGCGCGCGGCAATTACGGCAACTCGATCTACAATGTCCCCGATCGTGTGGTGCTCTATGCCTTGTACAACTTTCCCAGCGTGGCCCGTAAGAACAGTCCGCTGAGCTATCTAATCAACGGCTGGAGCCTGGATAACAGCTTTCAAGCGCAGAGCGGCTTACCCTATTCCGCGGCAGTTAGCGGATCGACCTCCAGCAATTCAATTGCCACGGGCTGGTACGGTACGGGTGTAACGTCCTATATTTCAATACTTGGACGCAACACCTATAAGTATCCGCGTCATGAGGTGGACGATATTCGAATACAGAAGAAATTCACAATTCAGGAGTGCTATAAGATACAGTTGATGCTGAATGCCTTTAATGTCGCCAACAAACAGAATATAGATGGCCTTAATATCACAGCTTACAATTTAACTTCTACCGGCCCGACGACGGGAATCGCAATCTACCAGGCCTCCTTTCAAAGTGTCTCTACCTCCAACAACAGCGGCTTCCTTTACACGCCACGAGAAGTCGAGATTGCGGCAAGGATTTCTTTCTAACGGCAAAGAATACTCAAGCGTCCGAATGAACATAATATACGGCTGGGAATTGCTGCCATCCGGATACTAAAATGGATGGCGAGTAAGGGAGATCTGCATCATGCTTGAGACTCGGACAAAAGTTGTTGCGTTCAACGGCAGCGCAAGAAAACACGGGAATACGGCCATTCTGCTTCGAACTGTTCTCAAGGAGCTGGAGGCAGAGGGAATCGAGACTGAACTCATCGAGATGAGCGGGGCCAATATCCACGGCTGCCTGGCATGCCGCAAGTGTTCCAGCAACAAAAACCGCCGCTGTTCGCAGACCGGCGACATGGGAAACGCCTACATCCAAAAGATGGAGGAGGCGGACGGCATCCTGCTCGGCTCGCCGACGTACGTGGCAGACATCTCGCCGGAGATCAAGGCGTTGATGGACCGCGCGTGCCTGGTTTCCAAGGCAAACGGCGGCATCTTCCGGCATAAGGTTGGCGCTGCGGTGGTGGCCGTGCGACGGGCGGGAGCGATCCATGCCTTCGATGCGTTGAACCATTTTTTTTTCATCAGCGAGATGATCGTGCCTGGTTCGTCGTACTGGAACATCGGCATCGGCCGCGAGATTGGCGATGTCGAGAGAGACGAAGAAGGCCTACAGACGATGAAGACGCTGGGCCAGAACATGGCGTGGCTGTTGAAGAAGATTAAGAACTAGGACGGGACAATGCGCCCTCTGGCAATCGATTCAGTGCAAGCCATGACTGGACTACATCGGAATACTGCCGCACCCTGGAAAGGCCGTGGACTTACGACGACGGGCTGCGTTTGTCCCTATAGAAATCCCTCATGTACTTGGAAAACCGATGCTTGTTTGAAGCCGTTATCGCAGCTTCAGATGTAGTTCGGCACCGGAGTACTGCGCGGACTTGGCAGCGGTTGGAGTCGGTGAGAAGGCGGCCGGATGCGCGGCGGAGACAAGGACGATCTGGAAGGTGCGCTGGTCGAGCATGCCGTCGAAGCTGCCGGTGCGTTTGCCCAGAGTGAGGGTTGCCGTCTTGTCGTCCCAGCGGATGGGGATCTCGGAGAATGCACCTTTCTCGTAGTCGAAGGTGGCTCCCTGGTCCTCGTAGAGGAGGAAGCTGCCGCTGGCTCCGGCGTAGACGTAGAGGGTGGTTGGGTCGGAGGGCTTTTCGCTGATGTACTGCATGGGCGGTGCGTAGGGGATGATGGAGCCGGCGCGAACGAAGACGGGGATGCGATCGAGCGGAGCGGCGGCGGTGATGTGGCCGCTGGTGGCGGGGCGGCCCGTCCAGTAGTCGTACCATGTGGCGGAGGCGGGCAGATAGACGGAGACAGCGCGCTGCTTGTATTCGGTGATGGGAGTGACGAGTAGGGCAGGGCCGAACATGTACTCGTTGGGCAGCTCGCGGGCGATGCGATCGGCGGGGAAGTCCATGACCAGAGGACGCATCATGGTGTAGTCGGACTGGGTGGTCCAGCCAGCCAGCGAGTAGATGTAGGGAAAGAGGGCGTAGCGCAGGCGGTCGGAGCTGAGCTCCGCGTTGTAGGCAGGGGTGTCGTCGCCGAGGGTCCACATCTCGCGGGGGCGGAGCTCGCCATGGACACGGAGGAGCGGGGTGAAGGTCGAATACTGGAACCAGCGGGCGTTGAGCTCGCGCCATTCTTCCTGATTGTCGGGGGTCATGGGCTGCTTGGAGAACTTATTCTGCATTGTGTATCCGCCGGTATCCATCGTCCAGTAGGGCAGTCCGGAGATGCTGGCGCCGAGGCCGGCGGCGATTTGCTTGGACATGGCAGTCCATGTAGAGGTGATGTCGCCGGACCAGGGAACGGCGGAGTAGCGCTGCTGGCCCAGGAAGCCGGAGCGGGTGAGGATGAAGACGCGTTGGTTGGGCGAGGCCTCACGCTGGCCAGTGTAGACACCCTCGCTGTTCATCAGGGCATAGCCGTTCAACATGCGCGAGCCAGTGCCGAGGAAGGTTGGGTTCATGTGGGTCTGCTGGCCTTCAAGCGAGGGCGGCGAGGGCATGAGGTCGGGCTCGGTGGCGTCCATCCACCAGGCGTCGACGCCCTTGGAAAAGAGGGCGGAGTCGATCTGCGACCAGAAGAGCTTACGCGCGTCGGGATTGAAGGCGTCGTAGAAGGTGTAGGGCTGGCCGATCCAGTCGCGGATGTGCTCGGTGAGATTGGGCTGGTATAGGAAGCCGTGGGCGTTCATCTCTTTGGCGTTATCGGTGTTGGGATTGAACTTGCCCCAGACGGAGATCATGAGATGGGAGTGCAGGTCGTGGATGGACTTGATCCAGCCAACGGGATCGGGAAAACGGATGGGATCGAACTGGTGGGAGCCCCAGGCGTCGGCGCGCCAGTACTGCCAGTCCTGCACAATGTTGTCGAAGGGGATTTGGCGGTCGCGGAACTGCTTGACGACATCGAGCAACTGATCGGCCGTCTCGTAGCGCTGGCGCGACTGCCATAGGCCGAAGACCCAGTTGGGTAACATGGTGGCCTTGCCGGTGAGAAAGCGATAACCGGCGATGACTTGATCGGGGGAAGGGCCGTAGACGAAGGTATAGTCGATGCCATCGCCGACCTGCGACCAGAGCGATGTGTCTGCGCTGGGCGGGGGGGTCTTCCAGAGGAAAGTGAGTGTGGACTGCTGCTCGGGGTCGTTCTCGATGCGGATGGGATATTTGTGCCCGGCGAGAAGATGGACGAGGACCTGATCGTTGGTGGGGTTCCAGCTCTGTCGCCAGTGGTTCATGACTAATTTGCCATCGAACCAGACCTGGATTCCACCGTTGGAGTAGGCCTGGAACTGGTAGTCGCCGGTGACGGGGGCGAGGATAGAACCTTGCCAGAGCTGGGCCTTGAGCGGCGCGGGACGGCCTCCGCCAGCGGGACGATTCCTGCGCATATCGATGCCAATGTCGGAAGTCTGGGCAGGCGGCTGGGAGCCGTCGATGGGCGCGAGGGTGAGTCCACCCTGCTTGCCGGTGGAATCATAGAGGTTGGCGGGCGGGATGGCGACGAAGGGGCGAAGATCGCCGAAACGGGTGAAGGAGGTGTTGTCCCAGAGGATGCCGTAGCCGCGCGAAGAGACGAGAAACGGCACGACGATGTTGGTGTTGTGCTGCCAGAGGTCGAGGTCATAACCCTTGATGTCGGTGATGCCGAGCTGCATTTGACCGAGGCCGTAGAGGGACTCGTCGAGCTGGGCCTTCCATCGTTGCTGGATGTGGAATGTGTCTTCTCCCTGGACGGTAGCGGGTTCGATGGTGCGGCTGCCAGCGGCCTCAGAGAGGATGGGACGGCCTGCCGCGTCGGCGAAAGAGACGGCGCCGGAACTGCGGTTGACGATGACTTGCAGCTTGGCGGTGGAGAGAACGATGGACGCTGGATGTTCGGCAAGCTTCCAGCCGGTGGTGAAGGAGTTGTGGGGAACAACGTCGATGGAGTCGCGAGTGAAGAAGCTGGAGGATTTGGCAAAGGCGACGCGGACGACGGTGTCAGAGAGGAGCTGGACTCGGAGATCGCCGGAGTCGAGGTGGAGGATAAGGCCGTCGGGCTGGCGGTCCATGGTTGCTGGAGTTGCGGGAGCGGCTGGCGTCTCCTGGGCTGCATGAAGGGTGAGCGGAGAGAGGGCCAGAACGGCTGCAAGGATTACGGAGTTAGCTGCGATCGTAAATTGCATGAGGAAAGTGTACGCGCCGGTGCGATTTGGGTTCCAGCGAATCCCTGGCCTGCGATTCTGCTGTGATAACGGGCAGCGCTCGGGGCCGATGGGAGCAGCACAATTCAAGTGCGCACAGGTATGATGGAAGTCCGGCACTCTGCCGCGGAACGATGCTTTTTGAAGGACATTATTTCAATCGGGAACAGGGACAGATGCAGAAGACCAGAAGTGGAAGAGTGGAACTGTTTGACACCAGCCTGCGCGACGGTCTGCAGCAGCCAAACCTCGACATATCGGTGCCCAATGCGGTGCGGTTGTTGCAGCGGATGGGGGAGTTTGGCGTGCGCTACGCGGAGATCGGCTTTGCCGGGGCAAACCAATTTGTGGACGACCTGGCCAGTTCTCTGCGTTCGGTTGAAACGGGAGCGATGAAGCTGGCTCTGTTCGGCAGAACGCGCGGCCGCGGCAGCAAAGTGCAGGAGTGGTCCGACGTTCGATTCATGATCCGGCACAAAGAGCGCGTTCCTGTGGCGGTGGTCGTGGTCAAGTCACGCCTGCTGGATGTGGCGAAGTCGCTGGAGACGACGCCGGAGGAGAACCTGCTGATGGCGCGCGAGACAATTGCGTGCCTGCACGACAACGGGCTTGAGGTGATTGTGGACCTGGAGCACGCGCTGGATGCATTCTGCGGCCGGCGCGAGAACGGCGAGGCGTGCGATCCCGACTTCGCCAAGCGCAGCCTGGAGTACTTCCACCAGATGGTGGCGCAGTGCGTGGAGCAGAAGGTGAGCCGGACGATTCTGTGCGACACGACAGGCGGCGCAAGCCCGGAGGAGGTGGCACGGCTGTTCACAGGGTTGAGGGGCGCTCACCCCGAGGCCAGCTTCGGCTTTCATGGGCATACCGACCGCGGCCTTGGCATCGCCAACACGCGGGCCGCAGTTCTTGCTGGAGCGATGCAGGTGCAGGGCACGATCCTGGGAACCGGGGAACGCTGTGGCAATGTGAACCTGACGACCGTGATCGGGAGCATGCAGCTAAGGAGCGAGGCGGAGTTTGTGGCTCCCGAATCGCTCCGTGGACTGACTGGCCTCGCGCATGCGGCCTACGCGGCCTTCTCGCTGGAGGCTCCGCACGGCACTCCCATTGTGGGTGCGGGTGCGTTCGGGACATGGGCCGGAATGCATGGCAGCAGCGAGGGCAAGAACCCAGGGGCGTACCTGTGGTGCGATCCCGCCAGGGTTGGGGCCAGCCCGCGCATCGGGGTCAACGCCCAGTCGGGACGGGCCAACATTGTTCTGCTGTCGAAGTCGCTGGGGGTTCCGCTGAACTCGGCGCAGGCGCAGACATTGCTGGACACCAACCAGGCGATGATCGATGGCGGAGGATATACGGCCAGCGAGATCTCGTTCACGCTGGCATGCATGAAAGTGCTGAACACGCTGCGCCACAGCTTCAGCGTCAAAGGCTGGCGCGTACTGGACGAATCCGACGAGATCGGCAACCGATACGTGCAGGCGTCGATGTCGCTGGTGGTTGGCGAGGGGCAGGTGACGACGACACGCGCCGAGGGCTCCGGCCCGGTGGACGCGCTGACCAAGGCGATGCGGCAGGAGCTGGAGAAGTGGTATCCAGCGGTGTCGCAGTTGCGCCTGGATACCTTCAGTGTGACCGCGATCGACGTGGTGGCGCACGACACGGCGGCGCATGTGCGGGTTACGGTGAGCTTCCACGCTGAAGGGCATCCCTCATGGACGACGGCGGGGGTGAGCAGCGACCTGAATCAGGCCGCGCTGATGGCGATTGTGGATGGATTTCATTATTGGCTGCTGAAGAACTCTGGGTAGCGGCGAACTAGGGCAAGGGCAAAACCCCACCCATACCTCAAAACGCGGCATGAATGGGGTACCCGATTGGTTGGCAGGTTTCGATAAATGAAGCACCCGGCTACTTTGCGGTGAACTGGGCCTCGATGGGGGGCATGGCGTCCCAATCGTCGGTGCGGAAGGGTGCTGCCTGCAGACCTGCCGCGTTGTAGAGATTGGCGGTGTTGGGGTAGTTGTCCCAAGCGTAACGGACAGCGACTGGAGTGCTGACGGTGGGGCTGCTGACCACAACCGTGTCGCCGACTATCTTGGCGTCGGCATCGACGAACTTCTGGTCCGCTCCGGCGATCTGGAACCACTTCAGCGGGCCGCCATCCTTCGACTTCAGGCCAGCGGCGTGGGTGAATTTGACGACGATCGCGTTGCCCTGAACTTTGCTTGAGGCGTAGACGGGGCCGGAGAACTCGATCTTGCGGCCGTAGACATTGGCCAGGGCGATCTTGGTGAGGACCTCGCCCAACGGTTCCTTGTTCTTGGGATGAACATTGTGAATCTCTCCGGTATCGAGGACGACCGCCATCCCGGTATTGTGCAGGGAAAGAATCTTGGCCTGCTGCTCGCGGACCAGGGGGTTGTTACTGACGTTGGCCTGGCCGGGTAGTTGAACAACGTAGAAGGGGAAGTCGCCCTCGTGCCAACGATCGCGCCATGTTTTGACGAGCGTCTCCATGACATGGCCGTAAAGCATGACTCCGTGCGCCCCGCCAACGATGGACTCGCCCTGATACCAGATGGCTCCGCGAATGGCGTAGGGAATAATGGGGTTGATCATGCCATTGAACAAGACCGTGGGCTGATGCTGATCGCGCGAGGGATCGCGCATGGGGCCGGGGGCAGAGGGGCGCGCATTAATGGTGAGCGGAGCGGGCGGCGCGCCGGCATCGGTAGCGCCGGGATGCGCCTTGAAGAAGGCCTCGCGGGCGTCAAACTTGTCGAGCATGGGCTTGAGCAGCGGATCGGCAGCCATGGCGTCGCGAGGGATCCATGCCTCCGCCGTGCTGGCACCAAAGGCCGAGAGCACGATGCCGACAGGGAGCTTGAGCGCCTGGTTGAGATCGCGACCGAAGAGATAGCCTACGGCAGACCAATCGGGCACGGTCTGCGGAGTGCAGACCTGCCAGACGCCCGTAACATCGGACTGCGGGTCGAGCGCGGACACGCTGCGCGCTTGGAACATGCGCAACTGCGGATAGTTTGCCGCAGCGATTTCCTTGTCTTCGTTGAGCAAGCCATAGGGCGGATGGCCCTTGGCGGAGACGTTGAACTGCATGTTGGACTGACCGGAGCCGAGCCAAACCTCGCCGACCAGAACGTCCTTTACTACGATGGGAGCTTCGCCCGGGGCATCGCCGGCGATGGTCATCTCAAATGGGCCACCGGCCTTGAGGCCGTAGAGGCTGACCGTCCATTTGCCCTGCACGTCGGTGGTGGCGGAGCGGGTTTGATCGTTGAGGGTGACGGCAACCTTCTCGCCCGGAGTGGCCTTGCCCCATATGGGCACCAGCGTGCCGCTCTGCAAGACCATATGGTCGCTGAAGAGCGCGGAGGGCTTTACCTGGGCGCTTGCCGTAGCGGTGAGACACAGCGCGATGCATAGAGATGCCGAATCGCTAAGGGATGCGAAGCGAGAACGTAAGTGGATCGATATCATAGATTCCTCGGTGGGTCTGACTGCACAGGTATGTTTTGAGCAGACTCATATTACAGGCTTTGTGGGGAACAAGACTACTGGGGCATATATTTTCAACAGGATTGTGTTGGCGATCGACTCCCGGACAGATGATTGTATGAATAGCAGCTATATGGCCAGTACACGTTCACCGGCGATGAAGACACAGGCGCTAGACGCGTTTAGCGTGCTGGTTAAGCCAACGGGCGCGGTGTGCAACCTGGACTGCAAGTACTGCTTCTTTCTGTCCAAGCAGTCGCTGTATCCAGAGAGCGATTTCCGGATGGCGGACGACCTGCTGGAGGAGTACATTCGCCAACTGCTGGAGTCGCAGCAGGGGCCTGCGATAGCGCTATCGTGGCAAGGCGGCGAGCCCACGTTGATGGGGCTGGATTTCTTTCGCCGCACGATTGAACTGGTTGCGAAGTATCGAAGGTCGGGGCAAAAGGTTGAACATTCCATCCAGACCAACGGCACGCGCCTGGACGATGCGTGGTGCGAGTTCTTTAAGGAGCACAAATTTCTAGTTGGACTGAGCGTGGACGGGCCGCGCGAGTTGCACGACACCTACCGCGTGGACAAGGGTGGGCAAGGAACATTCGACCAGGTAATGCACGGCTGGCAGATGCTGGTGAAGCACTCTGTCGAATTCAACATTCTTTGCACGATGCATGCCGCCAACGTGCAGCACCCGCTGAAGGTTTACCGGTTCTTTCGCGATGTTCTGAAGGCCAGGTTCATGCAGTTCATCCCGATTGTGGAGCGAGGGAGCGCCGAACTTGTGTCGATTGCCAATGTGGGCTGGGGACAGCGAGGGAGCGACCCGCGGCCACTGTACACGCAGAGCGGCAATCAGGTGACGGCCCGGTCGGTGCGCGCAGAGGCGATGGGGCAGTTCCTGGTGGAAATCTTTGAGGAGTGGGTGCGCCGCGATGTCGGCTCTGTCTACGTGCAGATCTTCGACACAACGCTTGGAGCGCATCTGGGCCAGTATGGACTATGCATTTTTTCACCCACCTGCGGCAATGCGCTTGCTATGGAACACAACGGCGATCTCTACTCCTGCGATCATTTTGTGGAGCCCGACTTTAAACTGGGCAATATCCGCGAAGACCACCTGGCAGACCTGGTTGCATCGGAGAGACAACGCAGCTTCGGAACCAGCAAGCAGACATCGCTGCCCGGCTACTGCCGCGAATGCGAAGTGCTGTTCGCCTGCAACGGCGGCTGCCCTAAAGACCGCTTCATCGCAACTCCCGATGGAGAGCCGGGACTGAACTATCTATGTGCCGGGTACAAGCGATTTTTTCAACACGTCGATACCCAGATGCGCGGGATGGCGGAGCTTCTGCGGCAGGGACGCGCTCCGGCCGAAATCATGAACTGGGTTGCGGTTGAGGACGAAAAGTGGAAGGCCCTGGCCGCAACGACCGGCCGCAATATGGCTTGTCCGTGCGGCAGCGGGAAGAAGGCGAAGCATTGCCACGCTTCCTGAAGCGTGCAGCATGGCGGAGCGCTGAGCAATTTACTTCGTACAGAATTAACAATGAGGGACTCGAACCCCCGACTTCCTGCTTGTAAGGCAGGCGTTCTAACCATCTGAGCTAACCGCCCGTGCTGTGCGGGACAGACCTCAGTGTAGGTGAGTGCTGTGGGGGATGCATCGCGAACGATGAATCATTGCGACTAAACTGAAGGAGTGAGATGCATTTGCCGCAACGATATCCCACGGCAAGCATCCCACTCCCAGCATCGCGCGACTAGCGTATCGCAACCGGTCCAGGCATTCCGACTAAAATAGTGTCATGTCCTACGTCGCAGCGGTCGACCATCTGCACAGCCTCGGCCAGGAGCTTGCCAGCGCGGCTCCGCGGCGGAAGTTCGATCTGGCTACCATGCGCGTTCTGGCGGCTGCGCTGGGCGATCCTCAGAAGCGGTTTCCCGCGGTCCTGATCGCGGGAACCAACGGCAAAGGGAGCACCGCGGCGACGTTGGCAAGTATCTGTGCGGCGGCCGGTGTACACACGGCGCTTTACACATCGCCGCATCTGACTCGCGTGACCGAACGCATTCGGACTGCTGAACCGGTGGAGGGCCCAGGCGGGGCGAGTGGCAGCTGCTGGTTACTCGATATTCCGGAGGAGGAGTTTGCCAGACTCTACTTCCGCGTGGACGAGACGGCACAGCGACTGGTTGCAAACGGCAAGCTGCCGCACGCGCCCAGCTTTTTCGAGTCGCTGACTGCGCTGGCCTTCCTTTACTTCGCCGAACGCAAGGTGGAGATCGCCATCCTGGAGGTGGGACTGGGAGGACGGCTGGACGCAACCAATATTGTGGAACCGATTCTCTCTATCCTCACCGACATTGCGCTGGACCATCAAGAGTATCTGGGGGACACCATCGCGGAGATTGCGCGCGAAAAAGTTGGAATCCTGCGGCCGCATGGCAAGGTGGTGACACTGCCGCAACATCCCGAGGCCAATCATGTGATCGCAGAGGCTACGCATGCACTCGATGTACGAGTCATCAATGCGTCGGAGTACCTTCCCAACCGCGGCTTTGAGGCTGACTTCGACGAGAACGACCCGAGTGCCCCGCTACGCCCGAACCACTATGAGATTTCGCTGGGGAACGAGCGACTGCGAGTACACTCTCCGCTGGCTGGTGAACACCAGCAACGCAATCTGGCGCTGGCGATTGCGGGGGCAATGGAATTACGTAATAATAATAGTTACAATATTTCAGGCAAAGCGATAGTATGTAATAATAATCGTTACAACATTACAGATGCCGCGATTGAAGCGGGAATTGCCAATACCGCGTGGCCGGGTAGGCTGGAGTTCCTGCCTCCCGACCTGCTGCTGGATGTGGCCCACAATCCGGCGGGCGCATGGGCCCTGCGCGCAACCATCGCCTCGCTTCCGGCGGAACGGCCGCGCACGTTGATCTTCAGTTGTCTGCGCGATAAAGATCTAAGTGAGATGGCGCGGATACTGTTTCCGCTCTTCGACTACAGTGGGGGACGGCCGCACGACCGCATTGTGTTTGTGCCCATCGATAACCCACGCGCGGCAAGCATGGATGCGTTGCTGCACTCAGCGCGATCGTTGGATATCCGGGCACATGCCACACACCATGCCAACGAGGCACTGAGTTTGGCCAGACGGTTGACACCTGCCGAGGGCTTGATCGTAGCGACCGGTTCCATCTACCTGGTGGGCGCGGTGCGCGAGGCGGTCGTGGAACCATGAACGAGAGCGTGAGCCAGCAGATGACTTCCTCCGACGTCAATCTAGGCGGTGCGCCGCCGCCCGCACACCAGATTCCCGCCCATCTGCGCTATCTCACTATGTTTGTATGCGTCCCGCTGATGGCTGTGGCGACCGCAGGCTTCGGATGCGTGTCGTTGATCTGCGGGCTGTGGGACCGCTCGGGCCGCCAGCAACACCTGGTGGCTCGCGCCTGGGCCGCGGTGATGCTGCGCTGTGCTCTATCGCCAGTGCGCATTGTGGGCGCGGAGAAGCTGAAGAATTACCCGGTCGCCGTGTACGCCTCGAACCACCTGAGCTACATGGATACGCCGGCGCTCTTCGCCAAACTGCCCTTCCAGTTCCGCATCCTGGCCAAACAAGGGTTGTGGAAGGTGCCGTTCGTCGGTTGGTATCTGAGGCGGTCTGGGCAGGTCCCGATCGACTCCAGAAACTCCCGCTCGGCGGTCGCTGGATTGCTGCGCGGGGTTGCGGCATTGAAGTCGGGAATGCCGCTTGTACTGTTTCCCGAGGGATCGCGAAGCCCGGACGGGCACATGCATTCCGCCCACTCCGGTTGCGCCTTCATGGCGCTGCGAGCGGGTGTACCGCTGGTTCCACTGGCGCTGATCGGGACCTATGAGCTGCTTCCGATCCATGTCTACAGCCTTCGCCCGCGACCCTTGATGATTGTTGTCGGCGACCCGATCTCCACTGACGGGATGACTACGAAGGACGCCGACGCATTGACCGCGCGGCTCTACGACGAGATCAGTAAGATGTACTATCAGTATTCGGATCTCGCGCCGGCGGAAGACTCCCGCGCCGCGGCCGAGTCCCACAGCGCGACTCACGGAGCCTAGACTACGCCATGACCAGACCCCGCATCGCTATTCCAATCCCCAGCACAGACCCGGAGTACAGCAGCCAGGCCTGGCACCAGTACGCGAGCGCCATTGAGCGCAGTGGCGGCGAAGCCGTCGAAGTGCCACTGGGCGAGCCTCCCGCCGCAACCGCGCGGCTGATTGCGGGATGCCAGGGAATTCTGCTGCCGGGCAGCGGCGCGGACGTCAACCCACAGAAGTATGGGCAGGAGCCGGTTGCGGAGTGCGCACCCTCCGATCTTGCCCGCGAGAACGTGGACGAGCTGCTGCTGCAGGACGCCCATAATATGGACAAGCCGATCTTTACCATATGTTTTGGCACCCAGATGCTGAATGTGTGGCGTGGCGGAACGCTGGTGCAGCATCTGACCGCCGGAGCTGTGAACCACAAGGCTGGGCGAAAGGTTCCAATCGCCCATATCGTGGCAGTAAAGTCGGATTCGCTGCTTGGCGAGATAGCCTCTGTGGACGAAATCACGGAGCGCGACGGGAGCCTTCTGCTGCCCGTCAACTCCAGCCATCATCAGGCGATTGCGACTGCGGGGGATGGACTGCGCGTGACCGCCCACACTCCCGAGGATGGCGTGGTGGAGGCGATTGAAAATGCACCGGATGGGTTGGGTGGCAACTTTGTGGTCGGCGTTCAGTGGCACCCGGAGCGAACCTTCGATGACAGCGCCGTATCTAAGGCACTCTTTGCGCGCTTTGTTGCCGAGGCAGCGGCGTGGATTCCACGCCCAACGTCACCCCCAGCGATTTAGAAGGTTCCATTGACTCCCGATATGATAGGCAAACTGCTCGAACCCTATGTTGGCTTGCCCATCGGGCCGGTTGAGGGTTCGGCCACGGAAGATGTAGACTGGCCAGCAATTCACAGTAAACTATTTATTTATCTTGAACTTATCCTGAAATGGAACGCGCGGATCAACCTGACTGCGATTCGCACGCCCGAGGAGATCGTCCGGCGCCACTTTGGCGAGAGCCTATTCGTTGGAGGCCATGTGGGAGTGTGCAGTACGCTACTCGATTTCGGATCCGGCGCCGGTTTTCCTGGGGTGCCAATCCAATTGTTGAGGCCAGAGGTGCGGGTAACGCTAGCCGAATCGCATGGCAAGAAGGCAGCGTTTCTACATGAGGTGGTCCGCAGCCTGGGTTTGCCGGCTGAAGTCTGGGATGGCCGGGTGGAAGCGATGCTGCCTGAGCAACGATTTGACGCGGTGGTTCTGCGCGCGGTGGACACTATGGACCGAGCCGTGTGCGAGGCTGGGCTTCGGGCCAGAGAGCGAGTGCTGATTGTGGGGACGGCACGGCAGCCAATCCATGCTGGACTTGCGGAGAACTTCCGAATGGATGAGCCGGTTGCATTGCCGGGGTCGAACGACGGCATGCTGTGGATTGCGCACCGTAGATAATCAAAGAGGCTGGTTTGATTTCTCATACAATGTTCCACGTGGAACATTGCAGCGGCCGGGATAGGAGAAGGCAACCAAGGGGTCATTGAGTAGCAGCTTGCAACACAATGCTCCACGTGGAACATTCCATTTCTGCTACTCCCCTCGGAAAAGATTTCCACACCATCCAGACGGAATCCCCGCTGTGGCAGGCAGCATTTGAAACCGTCCACAGCTTCTCCACAGGGAAGCAAACTTCTGCACAGCCTTCGGCGTTGCCATCCATACCACTCGCCCGATAGTCTTCCCTTCAACGTGTCCACCAACCCTTCACCATCGCTTACGCCTGCCAACCAGACCGAGACAACCCCATGCAAAGTGATTGCGGTGGTCAATCAGAAGGGGGGAGTTGGCAAGACCACAACAGCAATCAACCTGGCTGCCGCGCTGGCGTTGGAAGAGATGCCCACGCTGCTGATTGACTGCGACCCGCAGTCCAATGCCACCGGGGGACTCGGCGTTGCGCGCAATGAATCCCGCCTTAGTATCTATGATGTGCTGATGGGATTGGCGGCGCTGGAGGAGACCCTTCTGCCGACCGAGATCGCATCGCTGACCCTACTGCCCGGAAGCAAGGACATGATTGGCGCGAACCTGGAACTTGTCTCGCAGGAGCGGCGCGAGTTCTGTCTGCGCAAGGCCATTGCATCTGTACGCGGCTCCTATCCGTTCATCGTGCTCGATTGCCCGCCTGCGCTCGATCTGCTGACACTGAACGCTTTAGTTGCCGCAGACGGTCTGCTTGTGCCGATGCAGGCGGAGTATTTTGCGCTGGAAGGCATCACGGAGTTGATGCAGACGCTCGACCAGGTGGCCCAAACGTTCAATCCGACGCTGGCGCTGGAAGGCGTGCTGTTGACCATGTACGACGATCGCACCAACCTATCGCAACAGGTCACGGAAAACCTGCAAAAGTTCTTTGGGGAAAAGCTGCTGGCCACGACGATCCCACGCAATATCCGGCTGGCCGAAGCACCCAGTCACGGCAAGCCCGTGCAGCTCTACGACCCCCGGTCGAAGGGAGCGGAGGCGTATACCGCGCTGGGGGCCGAGCTGCTGCGCAAGAACGGAATTGTGAGTCCGAAGGCGCAAAAGCATCAGAGGGATGGACACGAAGAGACCAAGACGGTCCCACGGTTCTGGCCGTACAACAAGTAGTTGTTGGTTGTAGGTTGTTGGTTGAGCACCGAAGCATTTTTAAAATCGGTTGTGAGCAATGAGGCATGAGTTCTGAGAGGGCTAACGCGTTTCAGGCATCCATGCAGAAAGAGGTTTTTACGATGGAAGCAACTACGCTCCACACTGATCCGAAGCGCCGGCCGGCACTGGGCAAAGGGATCGAATCCCTGCTTGGACCGCGGCCGCAAGTGGCTCTTGCACCTGAAGCGACGGGCAAACCGCTGGAGATCGCACTGGGCCAGATCGAACGCAACCCTAACCAGACACGAAGCAGCTTCGACGAGGGCCAGCTCAACGAGTTGGCGCAGTCGATCACCGCAACCGGAGTAGTGCAACCGGTGGTTGTGCGCGAGCTGCCCGGCGGACGTTACCAGCTCATCATGGGAGAGCGGCGCTGGCGCGCTTCCCAGGCTGCGGGCAAGAGTACGATTCCGGCGATCGTGCGTCAGGTATCCGACGAACAGGCTCTGGAGATGACAATCGTTGAGAACCTGCAGCGCGCAGATCTGAACCCGATGGATCAGGCGCGGGCCTTCGAGCGATTGAGCCGTGAGTTCAAGCTGACCCAGGAGCAGATGGCCGTGCGCACCGGAAAAGATCGCGCCAGCATTGGGAACTTCCTTCGTTTGTTGAAATTACCTGTTTCCATCCAGGGTCTTGTGGAGGCTGGCCAGCTCAGCTTCGGACATGCACGGGCGTTGTTGGCGCTGGATTCGCCGGAGCGGATGGAGGCGGCCGCAGCCAAGGTGAACACACTGGCGATGTCTGTGCGGCAGACCGAGAGCTACGTGCAAGGGCTACTGAATCCAGAGTCGAAGAAGAAGGTTACACTGGCCGCGGCTGCCGAGGCGCAGGACCCCAATGTGCGCGAGGCGCAGGACCGCCTGCAGCGAAGGCTTGGGCTCAAGGTGCGGATTGAGGACAAGAAGGGCAAAGGCCGGGTGATTATCGAGTACACGGGGGTCGAGGACTTCGACGCGATCCTGGCAGCACTGGGCGAAGAATGAGCAATGGCCCGCGCACAGGCGATGCCTCTGAGTAGTCTTATTTTAGAAACAAATTTTGTTACAAATATACGGTCGCGCACAGTCCGTCTTACTGCAACAAACCACTTCCTATGAAAGCCTCCGCGTTCGAGTTCCGACACCGCTTCTGGATCATCATGGCGATCTACGTTCTCGGCTTTGTAGCTCCGTGGGATGCGGCGCTGCCGCTGGATGGGACGGGGCCGAACGCACATCTGTGGGGGGTGCTGGCGGCGCTCGTGTCGAAGACCGGGATTGTGAGCATCGGGCCGGCCTTCGATGTAGTGCTTGTGGTGGGGATTCTGTGCGCGGGAACAGGAGCGTGGCTGCGGACATGGGGCTCGGCGTACCTGGGCGCCGATGTGATGCGAGATACGGCGATGCGCGGAGAGGGTGTGGTCGCGGATGGGCCGTACCGGCATGTGCGCAACCCACTCTACCTGGGGTCCTGGATCCATACGCTGGCGCTGGCGTTGCTGATGCCAGTCAGCGGAGCGATCTTCACGCTCGTGCTGCTCGTCCTGTTCCACCTACGTCTGATTCTGGGCGAGGAGACGTTTCTGGCTGGGAAGCAGGGCGAGGCTTATACGGCGTACTGCGCACAGGTGCCGCGACTGCTGCCTACGCTGCGACCGCGGGTTGCAGCTTGCGGGGCGCTGCCGCGGTGGCCGCAGGCAGCGCTGGCGGAGATCATGATGTGGGGCGTGACCGCATCGTTCGCGGTGCTGGGCTGGCGATACAACGCCTTCCTGCTGACGAAGTGCGTGCTGGTGTGGTTTGGGGTTTCGCTGGTGGTTCGGGCGTTTCAGATGCAGGACCGGCCCGCTGCCTGAGCGGTTTCACTGTTCCTGTGGCTTTGCGCAGTTGATCGACGCGGCCTCACTGGGAGAGACCGTGGCCCATCCATTGCCTTGCCTCCACAGAACCGGTGAAACCGCTCTAATCCGCGGAGAATCCGCAGGGCGGCGGGCCGGAGTGCATTGGGGTATATCTTCCGTCAGATCCAAGGGAAGAGACTACTTCTTGGGCGGCGCGATTGAGTCCTTGGCGGCCTTGGCGACGCGGAACTTGACCACGGTCTTGGCCTTGATCTTGATGGTCTCTCCGGTCTGGGGGTTGCGTCCGAGGCGGGCCTTGCGATCTGCCTTGACCAGCTTGCCGATGCCTGGAATGGTGAACTCGCCGTTCTTCTTGGTCTCCTTGATGGCGGTATCCGCCAGCAGCTCCAGGCCGGCTGCGGCCTCTTTATTGGTGATTCCCAGCTTCTCCGCCATGTGGCGAACCAGCGCTGTTTTGGTCATTCCTTTTGCCATATATGTTGCTCCTTGATTCCAAGTTGGTGTTTCAAAATTTTGCTACGGATAGTGTGGCGTCGATTCGTTTGTCTGACCCTTCCGAGTTGAACCAGCGATGGAGTGGTTCCATGCTGCGAAATCGCCGGTGTTTATGCGGGTGTCAGGAAACGTACCGCAATTCACCTTCGACCATTCGGGTCGCTTTGTCAATGGGTTTTATGCGGTTTCCACAGATATTTTGCGGTTTTCTTCGGGTTTTGTCCCTTTTATGGCACAAATGCTGGAATTATTAGGCATTTTGCAGGCTGGGGCCGATGCAATTGCACGGTTCAGGAGGTGAACGATGGGGGCTGCGAGGGCGAAGCGCGAAGTGATGTCGCGGAGCAGGGCGGGCCGGGTTGCGCGCTCGGGCGGAAGCGTGGCCGAGACTCCCCACTGGCGGCAGAGGATGAGGTCCAACGCAGGCGAATCGGCGGGAAATCCGTGCGGCGGACGGGTGAGGCGGTTGCCTTCAAACTCGCTCATGGCAGCGCGCAGCTTTCGGCCGGCAAGGAGGGCGCGCATCTCGGCGTGGTGGTCGACGAGGTAGCGTCGGATGGCGAGCGTCTGATCTGGCGTAGGCATGTATACCCCGGCGGCGATGATGGTCTCGGTGGAGCTGACGTGGAAGTAGAAGCCGGCGCCGGAGGTCTTCTGCATACCTGCACAGGCCCACCAGGCGGCGATGTGGGTCTTGTAGGGACGCTTGTCGGATGAGAATCGCGTGTCGCGATAGATGCGGAAGAGACACTTAGGCGCGGGGCGGACGTGATCCGGCGCGAAGGTGGCGAGGGAGTGGTTGATTTCTTCGATGAGCGCAAGCATGGGGGCCTTGAGCTCGCGCTCATAGATGGGCTTGCGCGGGTCGAACCAGGCGCGGTCGTTGTGGCGGACGAGGCCGCGCAGAAACTTGAGGGTCTCCGGGGTGAAGTGTGTCGCCAAATGCGTACCTCCTGAATCGAACTTGCGGGCGGCATGTCGAGCTACTTATATAGACTTTCAAAGGTAATTATCCCCGCACGTCAAGTAGATGGTAACATGAAGGGATGGATAGGCTATTCAAGAATAGCTGGAAGCGTATCGAGCGGGCCAAAATGCATGGCGAAGCGCTGGCACGAGAATGGACTACCGCGCTTCCAAAGGAAGGACAACGAGTCGATGTAAAGCAGGAAAATGATGGGGCATGGGTCGCTTCCTTCCTTATCAATGTCCCGCCGGATAACAACCTCGCGCTCGAAGTCGGTGAGTTTTTTTATCAACTCCGCTCTAGCCTGGATGGGGCCATCTGGCAAGCAGTCACCATCGGAGAGGGAACCGAGCCGACCACCAACATAAATCGCTTGGACTTTCCGATCTGTTCCGAAGAAAGATATTTCAATCAATCGGCTATCCACAAACATAAACTCCCGCAAAACCTGAAAAACTGGCTTGCGTCGATACAGCCGTATTGTGCTGAAAAACCTCTCGACGACCCGGATAGAGGATTGGGAACCACTCTCCAAATTCTTCATAATCTCGCCAGAATGGATAGGCACCGTAGACTCCGAGTAGTGGCCGCAGTTCCCTCTAAAGTGGAGTGGGCTTTCAATTCGTGGCCGCCTGCTAATATCACGTCTGCTGAAGGTATCCGATGCAACTTTCTGGAAGGTGAAAGCAAATTCCTGAGATTCACCGCAGAAACCATCGACGGGCAACCCATTGACAAAATTCAACTGGCCACCGGCATCAAAATTGAGATAGCTGTCGATGAAATTCCTTGTTGGGAAGGAACGCTGGACAAGGAATTTGTGCGTTTCGTTGGGGCCACGCACTACGTTATCCAGAGATTTGAAGAGTTCTTTGCCTGACACGTCCACCTTTCCGGCGGACATGATACAATTCCGCCTAAGCGGAGGATCAAACCAGTGAGCGGCAACTCAAAGGACGATCCGAACGCGCAGTCTAAGTTGTTACGGCCCTCTGCGGCGGTTGCAGCGAAAATGCAACCTATATCCCGCAATGCATTCGAGAGCCTATTGAAACGAGCGGCTAGTACGCCTGCTCTGAAACTCGCTCCAAGAGCGAAGTAAACATCGGAACGTCTGAGTTCCGGCGGTTGTAGCGGAAGCTGTATTCATCGCAGTACGACTGCAAATACTTCGCGCTCACTTGATGATACACCCCTCCGATTCCCCTCTTTAGCAGGCTCCAGAAGCCCTCAATCGTGTTCGTGTGTGAGTCGCCCATGACATAGACCTTTGCGGCATGATTGACGCGATTGTGGACGTATCCGAGTCCCAGTTTGCTCACTCCCTTGTAGATAGGGTATTCATCGGTGAACACGGTAGAGGATGGCAATACCCGCTCTGCAATGATGGGCAGGATGGATTTAGATGTGACATCCGGTGTGACCTGAGCGACCACGCGCCCACCGCGCTCCATCATGCCGAATACCGGCGTCTTGCTTGCGATGGATCGCCCCTGCTGTCCAGTCCGCTTGCCAAGATGTTTGTTCGTGTCTTTCCCTCCAACGTAAGTTTCGTCACACTCCACCGCTTCGCCCTCCAAGCTGATGTCCTCCGACATCAAGGTGCGAATCTGTTTGAACATGCGCCATGCGGTTTTGTAGGTCACGCCAGTCTCTCTCTGGATTTGCTTGGCAGAGATACCGCAGCGGGTAGCGGACATCAAGTACATGGCATAGAACCACGAATGCAGCGACGTGCTGGACTTCTCAAAGATCGTTCCAGCCATCGGGGAGATCATGCTTCCGCAGTGGTCGCAGGCGTAAGCTGGACGGCCCGTAACACGGTAGTGTTTGCGCTCCTTCTGGCACTTCCCGCAGAAAGTCACGCCGCCCGGTGCGCGTTGCTCTTTCAGCCATTCCAAACAAGCGTTATTGTCGGGGAATTGCTGGGTAAACGTCTGGAGCGTGTACCGTAAGTGTTTGGGAATAGACTGTTTCGGTTTCATAATGATGCTATTATGCCATATCTTCTACTTGATGTCAAGGGATAATTACCCTTTCAAATATCGATTAAACACAGAATTAAAAACCACCAAAAAAACGTAAAGTGTTCAAAAGAAGCATGTAAGTCTAGACTTGGTCAAGTCTTTCCTTTCAAAGTCTTGATTCCAGGGTGTTTATTTTTTTAAGGTCTCTGGAATCATGTTGTTACGGTGGCCAGTGATACAAAAACAGGCAACGGCAAAGACAGAAGCAGATTCCCTTCCCACCCCAACGAGCAAATACGCTCGTCGGGAACCCCGGCTTCGGGAATGACAAACCATGGATCAGACAACAAGGAGTGAATTACCCCCTATTTAAATTGTAGCTGGTTGGGGGAAACTAAAGTGCCAAGTATTTATCGGGGGGAAGTGATTGATGGAATGTTGGTTAGGGGGATTTTGTGGAGTCGAGGGGGTTGACATGCGGATTTGCCGGAGATTTTGAAGAAGATGGAAGGCCCGGGGCTAAAGCCCCTTGAATCCATTGGCATTCTTCAGGGGGCTGAAGCCCCCTGCTCTCTCCTGAGGACAGAAGCAAGGTCAAGCGCTTTGCTGGAAGAAAGGGACAGGCGGTTGTGGCGGGGCGGAGACCGTCGGGGTCCTTCGACTCCCCTTCGGCTACGCTCAGGGTCGCTCAGGATGACGGATTTGTTGATTGGGCGAAGAAGGCGGTTGTTCGCTGCCGCGAACGATAACCCACCCATTCCGCAAAGTACGCGGTATGGATGGGGCACCCGGCTGCGATGAATGGGGCACATGACGCTTCCCAGGAAACCGAGTGGCGGCACTATGATGGACGGTGTGCGGGAGCATCTGGCAAGCCTGGTGGAGGAGTTTCGCCGACACGCCGAGGAGACGGCGGTGGTGGCGCATCGCGGCAATCGTCGCTACGCGACCAGCTATGGCGAACTGGCCGGGATTGCGGGGCGTTTCGCGGCGGAGCTGGAAAGGCGCGGGATAAAGCCGGGCGAGCGCGTTGTGCTGTGGGGCGAGAACTCAGCGGAGTGGATAGGCGTCTTCTTCGGCTGCCTGCTGCGCGGAGTGATTGTGGTGCCGCTGGATGCGGCGGGGATGAGCGAGTTTGCGGGGCGTGTGGTGAAGGATGTTGCGCCGAAGCTGATTGTGGGCGATGCGGGGCTGCTGGAGACGCTAGGACAACCGGGAACAGGGATCAGGGAACAGGGAACAGAAAAAACGGGGAGATCGCAGAACCCTGATTGTCTGCCGCTCATAGGTATTGCTGGGCACTTGCCGGCGGAGCCGCTGTACGAGGTCAGCGATGCGGTGAAGCAGAACACTGCGTTTCAGATCATCTTTACCTCGGGGACGACGTCGGAGCCGCGCGGCATAGTGCATACCCACCGCAATGTGCTGGTGAGCCTGCAGTCGATCGAGAACGAGATCAACAAATACCTCAAATACGAGCGCGTCTTCCATCCGCTGCGCTTCCTGCACTGCATACCGCTGAGCCACGTCTTCGGGCAGTTCATGGGACTGTGGTGCCCTGCGCTGCTGGCCGCCGAGGTCCACTTCGCCGAACAGCTTGAGCCGGCGCGCGTCACCGAGCTGATCCAGCGCGAACGCATCTCGGTGCTGATTGCTGTGCCGCGCATGCTACATCTGCTGCGGGTGCATCTGCTAACGCGCTTCCCCACGCTGGCGGCGGAGTTGGACGCGTCCGCGGGGCTTTCCATCTGGAGGCGCTGGTGGGTTTTTCGTCGCGTGCACAGAGAGCTGGGCTGGAAGTTCTGGGCGGTGATCTCGGGCGGCGCGACTCTGCCGGGGGACCTGGAGGCCTTCTGGAGCCGGTTGGGATTCGCGCTGATCCAGGGCTACGGCATGACCGAGACGGCCGCGCTGGTGACGCTGAACCATCCCTTCCACATCGCTCCGGGGACGATCGGGAAGGCTCTGCCGGGGCGCGAGGTGAAGATTACGGACGAGGGCGAGATCCTGGTGCGCGGAGAGATGCTCGCCGGGGCGACCTGGGCGGGCGGGCGGATGCATGCTCGCGAGGGCGAGTGGCTGGCCACCGGCGACCTGGCGGAGAAGAGTGCGGCGGGCGATCTGCGCTTTCTGGGGCGCAAGGGGGATGTGATTGTGACGGGCGCGGGAATGAACATCCATCCCGCCGACCTGGAGGCCGCGCTGGGGGCGCAGCCGGGCGTGCGAGGCGCAGTGGTGGTGGCATGTGAGATGGCAGGGAACACAGAGCCGGTTGCCGTGGTGCTGTTTACCGGAGGTGAAGAAGAACTGCAAAGCGCCGTAGTGGAGGCCAATCGCGGGCTGGCCGAGTTCCAGCAGATTCGCCGGGTGCTGCGCTGGCCGGAGATGGGTTTTCCGTACACGTCGACCGGCAAGCTGGTGCGCAGGCAGGTGGCGCAGTGGGCGTGCGAGAGGCTGGCGGGCGGGCGGCAGAGTGGGGATGCGGGAGATCGCGATGAGCTGCTTGCGATGATCTCCGATGTGACGGGCGAGGCGATTCCAGAGGCGGATTCGGCGACACGCGACCGGATGCGACTCTCCGAAGATT
Source organism: uncultured Acidobacteriaceae bacterium (assembly GCA_963834805.1). GTDB lineage: Bacteria > Acidobacteriota > Terriglobia > Terriglobales > Acidobacteriaceae > Edaphobacter. Next base: position 1,321,939 of record CAWIDB010000006.1, on the reverse strand, counting down.
TACATCTGGACTCGTTGGGAAGGGTGCAACTGCTGTCTGCGATGGAACAGCGATTTGGAGTGGAGCTGGAAGACGATGCCGTGGCCAATCTGGAATCCGTGGGGGAGCTGCGCGCGCTGGTTGAGCAGCATCTGGGAGCCAGTGTGTTACGGCAGGTTGATGGGGCTTCTGTGTCGCAGATTAGCGAAGCACAACCAACAACGGAGACACAGCAGGCTGCAAGTTCCGAGTACATCTATCCGCACTGGCCGTGGAGCTGGGCGATGCAGGCGGTGCGCGTGGCGTTTATCGAACTGGTGATGCGGCCTGTGGTGTGGCTGCTTGCGGCGCCGCGCGTGGTTTGCGAGGCGGCGGAGCTGCCGGACGGGCCGGTGTTGCTGATCGCAAACCATGTCACAGCATACGATGGTGCATTGATCTTGTACGGGCTGCCGGCGAAGCTGCGGCGATGCGTTGCGGCGGCGATGTCGGGCGAGATGCTCGACGACATGCGCCATGCGCGCAACCAGCCGAACGCGGTTGCAAATCTCTTTGGGCCGGCGGCGTACTGGCTGCTGACCGCGCTGTTCAACGTATTCCCGCTGCCGCGGGCGCGCGGATTCCGGCGCAGTTTTGCGCATGCGGGCGAGGCGATGGACCGGGGCTACTCGGTGATGATCTTCCCCGAGGGGACGCGCAGCCGGGATGGCAAGCTGCATGCGTTCCGGCCAGGGATTGGGCTGCTGGCAACTGAGTCGAGGGTGCCGATTGTGCCAGTGGCGCTGGTTGGGCTAGGAGAGCTGCGCGCATCCGGCGAGCGCTGGTTCCGCTCCGGCAAGATCGAGGTGAGGATCGGGCGGGCGATTGCGGAGGCCACGGAGGAGACCGACCCGGCAGAGTTGACCGCGACGCTGGAAGAGGCCGTGCGGGGGCTGGTTGGCACAAACCGATGACGAAGCTTATTTCGACTGATAAGCTGGTGGGCACTATGCGTCTCTCACAACACATCGCTCGCAAATTTGTATTGATTGCGCTGCTGCCGCTTGCCTGCATCGCCCAGGCACCTGTGGTCGCGCCTGCCGCACCGGCTCAGACCGCACCGGTGCTAGCTGCGCCGAGTGCGGAAGGGGCAGTCTCCACAGCACCGCGCAGCACGATTGCCAGCGACTCCAACTCTCGCTCGCACCCGGTGGGGTACAAGAACTGCAATGACAGGATTGCTGCCGCCAAGGGGCATCCGGTGGACATTTTGTTTGTGGGCGACTCGATCACGGAGAGTTGGACCTCCGCTCCGTGGGGCGGGGTGAATCGCGGAGCGGCGATCTGGGACAAGATGTATGCGCCACGCAATGCGTTGAATTTTGGCGCGGGCGCGGACCGCACGCAGCATGTTCTGTGGCGGCTGGACACCATGGACGTGAAGGACCTGAAACCGAAGGTGACCGTGGTGATGATTGGCACAAACAACAATATCGATACGGCTCCGGATATTGCGGCGGGAGTGAAGGCGGTGATCACGAAGCTGGAGACGATGTATCCGATGACGAAGATCATCCTGGTGAGCATTCTGCCCAGCGCCAGGGCTGCGGAGCTGATGGCGCAGGCCAACGAGATACTGAAGACGTTCGCCGACGACCAGACGGTCTACTATCTGGACCTTGCCGCAAAGATGCCGCCAGTGGGCGATAGTTGGCTGGGGCTGGGGCCGGACAAACTGCATCCGACGGACGTGGGGTATCAGATTTGGGCGGACACGATGGAACCGCTGCTGACTAAGTTGTTGGGGACGGGGCAGCCGTGAGGAAGACGGTCCGGGGCTGAAGCCCCTCTTCTTGAGTGACGATTATCAGGGGCCTGAAGGCCCCTGCTCCCTCCAGAGTCGAGCGTTGCTCGACGGAAGAGAAGGCGCAGGGGGGATGGATGGGACCCACGTCTCATGGGGGCAGCATAAACCCACATCTCAAAGGCGAGATGTGGGGCACCCGGCACCCGGTTTCGCTGCGGAATGACAAGCGGAGAACCCTAGAGGAGCTGGCGGCGGATTTGGCGAAGTAGGTGACGATGAAGTCGTAAACCCACCCATGTCGCGATGCTCCATGGATGGGGCACCCAAATCTACGCCAGTGCTCGGGCTGCATCCTTGGCAAAATAGGTCACCACAAAATCCGCTCCCGCGCGGCGGATGGAGGTGAGGGACTCGAGGATGGCGCGCTCGGGATCGAGCCAGCCGCGCTGGAAGGCAGCGTGGAGCATGGCGTACTCGCCGGAGACCTGGTAGGCGCCGAGGGGGACGTCGAAGCGCTCGCGGGCGGCGCGGATGACGTCGAGGTAGGGGAGGGCGGGCTTCATGAGGACCATGTCGGCGCCCTCGGCGATGTCGAGGTCGATCTCGCGCATGGCTTCGCGGAGGTTGGCTCCATCCATCTGGTAGCTGCGGCGGTCGCCGAACTGGGGGGCGGAATCGGCGGCCTCGCGGAAGGGGCCGTAAAAGGCGGAGGCGAACTTGGAGGCATAGCTGAGGATGGGCGTGCCGGTGAGGGCCGCGGCGTCGAGTGCGGCGCGGATGGCTTCGACGCGGCCGTCCATCATGTCGCTGGGTGCGACGATGTCGGCGCCGGCCTGGGCGAGAGAGACGGCGGTGCGGGCGAGCAGGGGGAGGGTTGCGTCGTTCTCGATGCGCCAGGCTTCGCCCGGCGCAGGGCCGTCGGGGGAATCTGAGCGGGTCACGACTCCGCAGTGGCCGTGCGAGGTGTACTCGCAGAGGCAGACGTCGGCGATGAGGACAAGGGGGTCGAGGGCGCAGTTGGATTTGAGGGCGCGCAGGCCCTGCTGGACGATGCCGTCGGATGCGTATGCACCGGTGGCGAGGTCGTCCTTTTCAGCGGGAAGGCCGAAGAGAAGCAGGCCGCCGAGGCCAAGCGTGGCGCAGGATTCAGCCTCCTTGACGGCCTCGTCGAGCGATAGGTTGAAGACGCCGGGCATGGAGCCGACCTCTTTGCGCACACCTTGGCCGTGGCAGAGGAAGAGCGGATAGACGAGCGCGCCGGGATGGAGATGCGTCTCGCGCACCAGGGAGCGCAGGGCTGGAGTGCGGCGCAGACGGCGCATTCGCGTGGCGGGAAAGTTCATGGGGATAGTGTACGTCGGGTGCGTCCGCTGTGAGTAGCTCGCCCGGTCTAGGAGCGATCGGCAAGGGCGTCGTACTCAACGGCGGAGGTGGACGGGGCCAGCACCCACAGGGTGTAGATGCCGAGCGCGGTGCCGAAGGGGATACGAATTAGCGCGAGGATGGCGATGACGATCGCAAGAATTCTTCCCCAGGGCTTGCGCGTCAGCAGCGAATACCCGACAACAAGGTCCAGCACCGCTCCGATTGAGGTCAACACCACGATAAACACCGCCAAGCTGCTCAGCAGGGGAGCGAACGGCATAAAAGGAAGGTCGCGCGGCGCACCGAATCCGCCTAGGAAGCCCGGCATTGAGATTCCCATGAGAAAGAGGGATGCCAGAATCCCCGACGCGGCACGGTATGCGCCGTATGCGCACCATAGAATGCCCAACGTCTGCACATGGCGCTGCACGCGCGGAGCAGGCACAAACGGTTGAGGAACGCCATAGACCGGTGGCGGAGGAACTGGCAAGGGAGCGCCACACTTCGAACAAAATGCACCCTGCACCGGAGTACCACAAGACTGACAGAGCATCGCTCGCCTCCATGAACCTGCCGCTACAACATCTGATACGAGGCGCAGGCGCAAATGGTTCCGCGCAAACCGCATCGTTCAGATGCGTTGCCAGATACCATAACAGATGTGAGCCTGCTGCCCAAGATTCCGTTGCCGCTTAGTGAGTCCAGCTCCGCCGTGCTGGAGTGGCCGCGACTGCGCGAGACGATCGCGGGCCATGCAAGTTCGCCGCTGGGGCGGGGCTGGGTGCTGGCGCTGGAGCCGAGCGCGGAACGGAGATGGATCGAGGCGCAGCAGCAGCGGACAGGCGAGATTCGCGACCTGCTGACGGGCGGTGGGAGCTTCGAGTTCCACGGGTTGTTCGATCCGACGGAGCTGCTGGAGCAGGCACGGCTTGAAGGCGTGGCGCTGGAGGCGCTGGAGATCAATGCGCTGCTGACAGTGGTGGAGCGGGTTGCGGCATGGCGGGCGCTGCTGCTCTCGCCGGCGGGGCGCGGGCGGGCGTGGGCGGGGATTGCGGGACTTTCGGCGGAGTTAGTGGAGCACGACTTTGCGCCGCTGTTGCACGAGCTGCGGGGAAAGATCGAGCCGGACGGAGGCCTCTCCGACGACGCGAGCCATGAGCTGCGGCGCATTCGGCGGTCGATGGAGCGGCAACACAGGGCGATTGAAGAGAGCCTGAGGAAGTCGCTGCGCGCACTGGCCAGTGAAGGATCGACGCAGGAAGAGCTGATTACGGTGCGCGGCGAGCGGTTCGTGATTCCGGTGAAGGCGGAGTTCCGCAGACGCGTGCCGGGGGTGATTCATGGGGCATCATCTTCCGGACAAACTGTTTTCGTGGAACCGCTGGAGACGATCGAGCAGAACAACGAGCTGGTGCGCCTGCTGGACGAAGAGCAGCGCGAGATCCACCGGATTCTGGTGGCGATGACGCGGGCCATTGGCGAACAGGCCGACGCAATCCTGCTGGGGACGTCGGTGCTGGCCGAGGTGGAGAGCCACTTTGCGCGGGCGCGGTTTGCCAATGAGCTGGGGTGTGTGCGGCCGATATTTACCACCCCAGCGAGCAACGACCGCTCGCCGGGGGCCCCGGTGTTTGATCATCCCACCCATGACGATGAAACCGTCATGGATGGGGCACCCAAACACGGTGGGTTGTCGCTCGTCAATGCGCGGCATCCGCTGCTGGAATTGCGGCTACAGCGGTCGGGCGCGGCGGCGGTGCCCATAACGCTGACGTTGGAGCCGGATGCGCGACAACTGATACTCAGCGGGCCGAATACCGGCGGCAAGACGGTGGCGCTGAAGACAACCGGACTGCTGGCGCTGATGGCGCAGGCGGGATTGCCCGTGCCGGCGGAGGCTGCGACGCTGCCGCTCTTCCAAGCGATCTACGCGGACATTGGCGACGCTCAGTCGATCGAGTCGAACCTGTCGAGCTTCTCGGCGCATGTGCTGAATGTGGACCGGATTGCGCGTGTGGCGAATGAGGATTCGCTGGTGCTGCTGGACGAGCTGGGATCGGCGACCGACCCGGAGGAGGGCGCAGCGCTGGCGGTGGCGATTGCTGAGCATTTTCTCAACTTGCGCGCGTGGAGCTGCATTACGACGCACCTGACGTCGTTGAAGGTGTACGCGGCCAACCGCGCGGGCGTGCTGAATGCGGCGGTGGGGTTCGACCAGGCGACGCTGTCGCCGACCTACCAGTTGCGGATGGGAGTTCCGGGAGCATCGGCGGGGCTGAACATCGCGGAGCGGCTGGGGCTGATGGCGGAGATCGTGGCGGCGGCGAGGGCTCAGCTTACTACGCAAGCCGCCGATATTGGAGTGCTGCTGGACCAACTGCACGCACAACTGACCGCGGCGAGTGGAGAGCGCGAGGCTCTGCGGCAACGCGAGCGGGAGATTGCGCGTGAACGGCTGCGGCTGGAGACGGAGGGCCGCGCGGAACAGAAGGCGCGGACGAAGGAGCTGGAGGCGAAGCTCAACACGCTGATTGGGGAGTTTGAAACACAACTGCGCGAGACGGTGAAGGCGATCGACGATAAAGCGGTTGCGAAGAAGATTGCACGCGAGGCTAGTTCGGCGGTGGCGCGCGTAAAGCGGGAGTTTGCAGCTCAATTCAACTCAACAGTCCTGGCGCATACGACAGGCGCGGACAAAAATGACCCGGCGGCACAGGGGAGTGGGCGCGGAGTGGGTGCAGCGCGCGCAGTGAAGGCCGGCGATCTGGTGAAGCTGAAGAGCCTGGGGCGGGAGGCGCGGGTGGAGCGCGTGATCGATGCAAAAAACTTCGAGGTCCTGGTGGGGACGATGAAGATGCGCGTGGCGCTCGACGATATTGCCGAGGTGACGCCGGTGGTTGCGGTGACGCCGCTGGAGGCGGCGAGGCGGCGAGGCGGAATCACGGTGCAGACGAGCACGGATTCCGACTCCGTGCCGATGGAGATCAACGTGATTGGGCGGACGGCCGATGAGGCGCAAGACGAGGTCTCGCGCTATCTGGATCGAGCGTTTATGGCGGGGCTGCCTCATGTGCGGATCGTGCATGGGACGGGGATGGGGATTTTGCGGCGGACGCTACGCGAGTTTCTGAAGAACCATCCGCAGGTGACCAGCGTGACCGAACCGCCGCACGATCAGGGCGGGCAGGGTGCAACCGAGGTTGAGCTGAGGCAGTGAGGAAGGTTGCTGGTAGTTAGTTGAAGAGCGGTTTGATCGGCTGTGGGAGTGCGAATTAACCGCAGGTCCTTCGACTGCGGTTGGCGCACTCGCGCCAACCGCCGCTCAGGATGACAGTATTGCGGTGATGAGAATGAAAGCCCGGCAGGAGAGCCGGGCTTCTGTATCTGAGCGAACTGCTGATCCCACCCATCGCGATGAGGCTGCGATGGATGGGGCACCCGACAATTCGCCGAGCGCGCAGGAGTCAGATCCGCATGGGCATGAGGATGTAGCGGTACTTGACGTCGTCGGAGCCGTCTTCGGGGCGCATCTGGCCGGCGGACTGGGCGTCCTTGAACTCCAGGCGGACCTCGCCGGCGCCGCCGATGGCCTTGAGGAAGTCGAGCAGGTACTGGCTATTGAAGCCGACCACGAGCGGATCGTAGTTGTAGGGCGTCTCGATGGTGTCCTCGGATTCGCCGGAATCGGTGGAGGAGCTGGAGAGCTTGAGTTCGTTCTGTTCGAGGCGGATCTTGATGGCGCCGGAGCGCTCGTCGGCGAACTGGGCGACGCGCAGGATGCAGCCCATGAGGTCCTCGGAGCGGACGATGACGAACTTGTTGTTGTCGCGTGGCAGAACGGCCTCGTAGTTGGGAAACTGGCCAGTAAGCTTGCGCGAGGTGAGGACGCGGCCGCCGACACGGAAGAAGAGGGTCTGCTCGTCGTCGGCAAAGTCGAGCGACTCGGCCTCGGTGGAGTTGAGCAGGGAGAGCAGCTCGCTGAGCGCCTTGCGCGGGATCAGCGTCTTCTTCTCGCCGGAGACGCCTTCGAGCGATTCGCCGAGTTTTTCGATGTGGGCCAGGCGGTGGCCGTCAGTGGCGACCATGGCCATGGACTCAGCCTTGAGCACCAGCAGCGCGCCGTTCAGGGTGTAACGGGACTCTTCGTTGGAGATAGCGAAGATGGTCTTGGAGATCATGTTCTCGAGCGAGGCGACGGAGAGCTTGAACGCGCCGGAGGATGGGAACTCGGGGACCTGTGGGAAGTTGGCGCGCGCCATGCCGACCATCTTGGTGTTGGAGCGGCCAGCGCGGATCTGTACCCAATGGTTGTCCATCAGCTTGATGGAGATGTCGCCCTCGGGCAGCAGCTTGATGTAGTCGTAGAGTTTGCGCGCGGGAATGGTGCATGCACCGGGCTTCTTGACCTTGGCCGCGCAACTGGTACGCACTCCCTGGTCGAGGTCGGTGGCGGTGATGATCAGTGTGTCCGCTGTTCCATCTGCCGCAGCGCTTGCCTCGAAGAGAAAGTTGGAGAGAATGGGAATGGTTGTCTTGCGCTCCACCACGGACTGGGCTGCCGTCAACTCGCGCAATAACTCCATGCGGGAGACAGTGATCTCGAGGTTTCCAGTGGGCGCTGCTGCTGTCGTCATTTCAGGCTCCTGAGTAGTTGCAGGGGTTGTTGCCGTGTTTGCTGCCGGTCTCGCATCCTGGGATTTGTTCGACAAAGCAATCTCTCCATGCATCCTGTCGATGAAATGGATACTGGCCAAACTGTACACCGAATTCGGTGCGGTGTGCACTGTCCAGCATCGGTCTACTTGATTCTATTGATTTGCGGTCATTGTGTGCGACAGGTTTCTTTGTGGAAAGCGCAGCATCTTGTGTGTGCTGGGTGTATTTCAAAAGGACGAATGCGTTTCTTACTGCTTCTACTAAAAACAAGGATTAAGAAAGAGAAATACCAGTAGTAGCAGCAGTTGTCGCTGGAAATGTGGAAACCAGGACGATGTGTTGCAGTGACGGAGGGTTGCAGTGTGGACTGGATTTAGAAAACGGAGCCGCGCTTCTCGAAAAAGGAGCAAGAGTGGAGGTTTTGTAATAGAAACGACCCTATTATCGCACTTCTTCACAGGATGGTGTGCGGAGTTGGCGTGAGGGCTCGTCCGGCAGGTGGGAATATAGAACAATGCTTGCAGGATCAGAAGGATAGGCGGTCCTATTTTTGAACAGTTTGCAGCCTGCGAAGAGGATAATGAGACAGACGCGGGATGGGAGCAGGGATGAAGATTGCACTCTTTGGAGCAAGCGGGGTCACCGGCAGACTGCTTACGGGGCGCTGCCTAGCTGCCGGATATGAGGTTGCGGCGCTGGTGCGGAGGCCTGCGGCGTTTGTGTACGCCGAGCGAGTGCGTGTGGTTGAGGGCAACGCGTTTGATGCGAAGGCGGTGCGGCGGACGGTCGAGAGAGCGGATGTGGTGCTGTCGGCGCTGGGGGCGCGGTCTTTGCGGAGAGAAGACGTTTTGGAGCGGGCCGTTCCGCTGGTTGTAGCGGCGATGAAGGAAGCTGGCGTACGTCGGATTATTGTGCTGGGATCGGCGGGCGCGTTGCAGGATTCGCTGAAGAAGCAGCCGGCGTAGCGGCGGTGGTTTGTGCAGAGGATTGTGTACAACATATTTCTGAAGTGGGCCGTGGCGTCGCAGGTGGACCAGTGGAAGGTGCTGTCTGCAAGTGGACTGGACTTCACCATGGTGATGCCGCCGATGCTGCTGAACAGTTCAGGGCGCGGGACGTACAGGATCGATGGAGAGGCGTTGCCACGGTTCGGGGCGCGGATTGCGCGGGAGGATGTGGCGGATTTCATGATGGAGCAGGTGGAGGGTAAGGAGTGGGTGGGGCGGGGGGGTTTACATCGCATGGTGAGCGGCGGTTGTGTCGCCCGAACGGATGGAGATGCCGGTGGGGGACCAGGGCTGGAACCAGGAGGGTCCGCCGAAGGGGTCTGTGGCTCGCGAAGTCGGGAATGTGGAGCAGATGGCCGGCGGGGATGGCAGGCGTGTCCTGCATCCAATCGGGGCGGTAAGAGGCGCACTGGTTGGGCGGGGACCAGCGGATGGCGAGGTGTCCGGTTTCGATTTGCCATGAGGATTGCATCGGGGCAACCTCGGTGGGGCGTGTTAGCCCGCAGAGTGAATTATAGATCGTTGACGAGCAGCGTAAAATTGGGGGGTTGCGTCAATTATGTGGTGGATAGGAGCATCCCTTGGCAGAGACGATCTTCGATGTGGTGGTGGTGGGTGGCGGGCCGGCCGGATATACCTGTGCGATTCGTGGTGCGCAGTATGGGTTGAAGGTGGCGCTGGTAGACGCCAACGACCGGCTGGGCGGGACGTGTCTGCTGTGGGGATGCATTCCCACCAAGACCATGCTGTTTACGGCGGAGATATGGGACCACCTGAAGCATGCAAAGACCTTCGGGATCGCGGGCGTGGAGGGAGCGGCGATCGACTGGAAGGGCGTGCTGGCGCGCAAAGACGACGTGATTACGCGGCACACCAAGGGGCTCGACTTCCTGATGAAGAAGAACAAGATTACGACCTTCAAGGGATTCGGAAAGTTGACGGGCCCGGCGAAGGACGGCATGCACTCGGTCGAAGTGAAGCTGGCCGATGGGAAGACGGAGACGGTGAAGGCGAAGAAGGTGGTGCTGGCGACGGGATCGGACGCGCGGATACTGCCGGGCGTGAAGGCGGACGAGACGGTCCTTACGAATTATGAGATTTTAAAAATCGCCGAAATGCCGAAGTCGCTGGTGGTGATTGGGTCGGGCGCGGTGGGCGTGGAGTTTGCGTCGATCTTCAAGAGCTTTGGCGCGGAGGTAACCATTCTGGAGATGCTGCCGCGCATGGTTCCGGTGGAGGACGAGGAGATCAGCAAGGAGCTGCTGCGGCTGTTCAAGAAGCGCGGCTTCGACGTGAATCTGAGCGTCAAAGACACCAAGATCGAAAAGAACAAGGACGGCGGGCTGGTGAGCTGGACGGACGCAAACGGCAAGGCGCAGACGAAGCAGGCGGAGAAGGTGCTGGTTGCGGTGGGGAGATCGCCGCGGACCGAGGGCCTCGGCCTGGAGAAGACGAAGATTGTTCCCGACCGCGGCTTTATCATGACGAACGAATGGATGGAGACGAGCGAGCCGGGGATCTATGCGATCGGCGACATTGTGGGGGGAATGCCGCAGTTGGCGCATGTGGGAAGCATGGCGGGGCTGGTGGTTGCGGCGCGGCTGGCGGGCAAGTACGCGCGGCCGATCAACAAGGCGCGGATTCCCGGTTGCACATACTGTGAGCCGCAGATCGCAAGCGTCGGGCTGACCGAGGCGAAGGCCAAGGAGTTGGGCCATACGGTGAAGGTGGGCAAGTTCCCGTTTGTGGGCAACTCGAAGGCGACGATCCTGGACGCGCACGATGGCTTTGTGAAGGTGGTAGCGGACGCGAAGTACGGCGAGGTACTGGGCGTGCATATCATCGGACCGTTTGCGACGGAGATCATCGCAGAGGCCGTCACCGCGCTGGAACTGGAGGCCACAGTAGAGGAGATGATGTTCACCATCCACGCGCATCCAACGGTGGCGGAGGCACTGCTGGATGGCTTCAGCAGCGTAGAGGGCATGGCCATCAACATCTAAGGCTTCAGTGTGGCCATGTCAATGACGAAGCGGTATTTGACGTCGCTCTTGACGACGCGGTCGTAGGCCTCGGCGAGTTTGTCGATCGAGATGAGCTCGATGTCGGAGACGATGCCGTGGTCGGCGCAGTAGTCCAGCATCTCCTGGGTCTCCTTCATGCCGCCGATGTTGGAGCCGGCGAGCGCGACGCGGAACGAGGTGAGCGAAAAGGGCGCGACAGGAAGCTGCTCTTCCGACAATCCCACAAGACACAGCGTGCCATCGAGTTTGAGCAGCTTCAAATACGCATTCAGGTCGTGCGGGGCGGAGACGCAATCCAGGATAAGGTCGAAGCTGGCGGCGTGTTTGGCCATGGCGTCGGCGTCTTTGGAGATGACGACCTCGTCTGCGCCGAGACGCTTGGCGTCGGCGATCTTGCTGGCGGAGGTGGTGAACTGGACGACGTGCGCGCCGAAGGAGTGCGCGAACTTGAGTCCCATGTGGCCGAGGCCGCCGAGACCGACGATGCCGACCTTCTTGCCGGGGCCGGCCCCCCAATGGCGCAGCGGCGAGTAGGTGGTGATGCCGGCGCAGAGCAATGGGGCGACGCCGGAGAGCTTGTCGCCGAAGTTGGGCGAGATAGTGTGGACGTAGCGCATATCGCAGACGATATTGTTGGCGTAACCGCCATGCACCATCACGCCGTCGTAGCCCTTGGCGTTGTAGGTGCCGACGAATCCCTTGACGCAGTAGTTCTCCAGGTCCGCCTTGCAGTTGGCGCAGACGCGGCAGGAGTCGACCAGCACGCCGACACCGGCCAGGTCGCCGGGCTTGAAGCGGGTGACCTGGGCGCCGACCGCCGTCACGTGGCCGACGATCTCGTGGCCGGGCACCATGGGGTACATGGAGCCGCCCCACTCGTCGCGCACCTGGTGGATGTCGGAGTGGCAGATGCCGCAGTAGGCGATCTCGACGACGACATCGCGCGGGCCGGGGTCGCGGCGCTCAAAGCTGTAGGGAACCAGGGGGGATTTGTTATCGTGCGCGGCGTATCCGTGGGACTTCATGAGGCCTTACCTTTCTTGTCGAAGCGATCTAAGAGTTTTGTAACAGCAATTCGCCGGAAGTAGCGACTGACTTTTGTGTCCCACTTATAAGACTTACCTTGCTTATTGAGCTGTGGTAATTCGCCGTAGATAGAAAGAAAATCCGCTAGTATCGCGCGTTCAAGCAGTCTCCAGCTCTTTACTTTCTGAAGAGGCTCACACCACACTACCTGCACATCGATGGTCTTGATTCCCCATTTTGCGAAAACAGCCTCAGATCTTGCCGCTACGCTGCTAGCGATTCTGCTGACTCCCTTTTCAGTCGTGCCGACGTACATGATTCTGGATCTACCGCGTAGATACTTTTGAGGCTTAGCTGCCAGCAATATGTAAACAAGCTTGTCTCGATTACCGATCTTGCGATCAACAGACATAACTGGCTTCGGATTAGATGAAATTTTCAAGACTCACCTCATTCGTCGTAATGGAGGAGGCTGAAGACGTCGTATTCGGGGAATTTAGCGCGGCCGTTGAGGAAGTCGAGTTCGATGGCGAAGGCGAGGCCGGCGATTTCGCCGCCCAACTGCTTGACGAGCTGGACGGTGGCCTGCATAGTGCCGCCGGTGGCGAGCAGGTCGTCGACCAGGACGACGCGCTGGCCGGGCTGGATGGCGTCGAGGTGAATTTCGAGGGAGTCGGTGCCGTACTCCAGGTCGTAGGTGACGCGGGCGGTTGGCGCGGGGAGCTTCTTGGGCTTGCGCACGGGGACGAAGCCGGCGTTGAGGCGGTAGGCGAGGGCGGGGCCGAAGATGAAGCCGCGCGCCTCGATGCCGAGGACCAGATCGACCTTCTGGCCGATGTAGTGCTGGGCCAGCGCGTCGATGAGCTGGGCGAAGCCGGACTTGTCCTTGAGCAGGGTGGTGATGTCGTAGAAGAGGATGCCGGGCTTGGGGAAGCCGGGCACGGTGCGGATGAGCTGCTTCAGGGGTTCGCAGTCGATTGGTTTCGTTGGGGTCATTACCACGCTCCTTCAATCTGAAATGATTGCAACTCTTCGCCCTCGCTCTCGGCGACGGGATGGTTTTCGATGTTGTCGACGCGGCTTCCGCGGGTACCGCGGGCCAGCGCCAGGACAAGGTCCTCCAACTGGTCTGGCGAACCGGCGGCGAGCACCTCGACGGCACCGTCGTCGGTGTTGCGCACCCATCCGCGCAGGCCGATGCGGGCCGCCTCGTTCTGCACGAACCAGCGAAAGCCCACGCCCTGCACACGGCCTTTGACTAGAAAATGCTGGACCATAACTGTTTCCTGCGGCCGCTCACCTTATGCGCGGCTGAGGTACGCGCCTTCGGCGGTGTCGACGCGGACCTTTTCGCCTTCGTTGATGAAGGGCGGCACCTGGACGACGAGGCCAGTTTCCATCTCCGCCGGTTTGGTGACAGACGATGCGGTGGCGGACTTGATGCCGGGCTCGGTCTTGACGACGGTCATCTCGACGAAGGTGGGCAGCTCGATGCCGACGGCCTTGCCATCGTGGAAGCTGACGCTGATGGAGAGGTTGGGCGTGAGGTACTCGACGGCGTCGCCCAAGGTGTCGCGCTTGAGCACGGTCTGCTCGAAGGACTCGTCCATGAAGTAGAAGTCGTCACCGTCGTTGTAGAGGTATTCCATCCTGATCTCGTCGACCTTGACGCGGTCGATGGGGTCGGGTGAGCGGAAGCGCTCGACGAACATGGCCCCGGTGCGGAGGTTCTTCAACTTGGCCTGGATGAAGGCGCGCAGGTTGCCGGGCGTGCGGTGCTCGACCGAGAAGACGAGGTGAAGCTGATCGTTGTGCTTGATGAGCATGCCCGGGCGCATCTGCGTGGCGGGAATCGACATGTTAAACCCCTGATTCTTATAAATCGGATGACTTAGCCGCGGAGTGCAGCTCTTCTCATTGTAGCTCAGGCAGGTAGCGCGGACTTTGCCCCGCCGCCTTGCCGGCACACCATCTTGCATAGGCGCACAGAAAAAAAGTCGCGATCTGCCGATAAGCAAAGTACAGCAGCACATGCGGGCTGAACGGACACCGACGGGCGACCGGCGCGGCGTTATGGACCTGCGCGCGGAGGCGAAAGATGATCGGCCAGGCATACGAGGATCGGGGATTCTGGGAGACGGTGATCAACAGCAGCATAGCGCCTGAGCCGAACCAGACAGGGCAGGCGTGGCCGCTGGCCGAAGAGATTCAGCAGTTGATGGGCGCCGATGCGCAGCCCGACCCGCTGTTCTTCGAGGAGAGCTGGACGCTGGGCGCAACCACGGCGGCGGAGAACCTGCGGCGCAGGCGGCGGCAGCAGACCGAGGGCGTCGTCTTCGGGGAGTTCGACAACCTGGGCGCGCAGGCTTACGTGCAGCAGAGAGCGTGGTGGACGGATGATTTTGCCGCCACAAAAAACGATGCGGTTGCGGCAGATGCAAACGCTGAGTGGCCGCTATGGCGAAGCGACGAGCCAGCCGCGAGCGGGGAAGACGATTCGCAGGAGTGGGAGCCGTTTCTCGCAGTCGAGGACTGCCAGTGGACGGCGGGCGAGACGATGTCGATGCATCTCGCCTGCCGGCTACTGGGAGTTGCCGCGGACAGCACGTTGGCGGAGATCAAGACGGCGTATCGGCGGAAGGCTGGACAGTGGCATCCCGACCGGCTACAGCACAGCAGCGAAGACGTGCGCCGCCGGGCCAACGAGCAGATGATCGCGATCAACCAGGCTTACGGCCTGCTGCGCGAGCGCTGGATGCAGCAGGCTGCGTGAGGCTGCAGAACGAAGGGCGTGGCAAAACTGCTCTCGTCTCTATAAGTTGGCGAGCAGAGCCGCCAGCAGCGCTGTGCGCGGGACGAGGGATTCGATGAGGATGGATTCGTGGGCGGCGTGGGCACCTTCGCCGACGGCGCCGAGGCCGTCAAGGGTGGGAACTCCGAGGGCGGCGGTGAAGTTGCCGTCGGAGCCGCCACCGGTTGAGGCCTCGTCGAGCTGGAAGCCGAGTTCTGCGGCCAGTTTGCGCGCCTGCTTGTAGAGGGCGACGGTGCCGGGCTTGCGCTCCATAGGCGGACGGTTGATGCCTCCGGTAATCTCCAACTTGCAGCCGGAGTCTGTGCAGCGCAGGCCGCGGAAGAGCTTATCGATGCGGGCGGCGTCGCTGGCGCGAGCGATGCGAACATCAATACCCGCGAAGGCGTGCTGGGCGACGACGTTGGAGCGCGTTCCGCCGGAGATGACGCCAGGATTCACGGTGAGGCCACGACGCAGATCGGTAAAGCCGGCGACGGTCTGCAGCAGACGCGCGAGTTCGAGAATGGCCGAGTGACCGCTGGCGAAGTCGACCCCGCTGTGCGAGGCCAGGCCGGTGACGTGCAGGCGATAGTCGCCAACCCCCTTGCGTGCGGTCTTGCAGGCCAGGCCCTGTGCGGCTTCCAGCACAAGGACGCACTGCGATGCCAAAGCGAGCCGCTCGGTGATGGGGCGGGAGACGGGGCTGCCAACCTCTTCGTCGGGATTTAAGAGCAGCGTGATGGGACGGCTGACGCCGAGCTGATTAAGAGCGCGGATAGCTGCAAGTGCCATGGCGACACCGGACTTCATATCGAGCACGCCGGGGCCAAAGAAGCGACCGTCGCGCTTGCGCCAGGGCATGGTGCGCAGGGTGCCGAGGGGCCAGACGGTGTCCAGGTGGCCGAGCAACAAGATGGGCTTGCGCGGGCTGCGGGCGGGGCCGAAGCGGAGTTCGAGGATGTCGCCGAAGTGCTTCTGCCGGTGCAGTTTGACGCGGCCGCCGATAGATTGCGCGAGGCTGGCAACGAGACGCACGGCTTCATCGACGGCGGGCTTGTTGTCGCTGGGGGACTCGACAAGGACGAGATCGCGCAGGGTGGTTATGAGCCAGGCCGACTGGGAGTTTACGGCTGCGAGGAGTGGGTTTCGGTCGTTCATGGAATGTATGGATGGTACAGCAGAGGAGTCGCGACAGAAGAAAATGCGGGGACCCTTCACTCCGTTCAGGATGACAAATCGAACGATCAGGACGACAACGCGAAATCGATGACAGCACCGAATCGGCAATTTCAATGTGAACTGAATCGCTGATTGGATGTGTTATGTGTGGTAAATTTGCCACACTCGCGAACACTTATCGGGTTGTAATCTGAACGATAAAGTTGTTGGGAGTCGCATTTTTTGACCCAGAAGGCACATCCCGAACAGACCATCCGGTCGGAGATCGAGTTTCGCGGCGTAGGGTTGCATAGCGGCGCGGATGTCTCGATGCAACTGGTGCCCGCGCCGGCGGGATCGGGGATAGTCTTCCGGCGGACGGACCTGGACGGCTTCGAGATTCCGGCGAACGGACGCAACGTCGCCAAGGTGAGCTATGCGACCAGCCTGATGCGCGGCTCGGTACTGATCTCGACCACCGAGCACCTGCTGTCGGCGCTGATCGGCTATGGCGTGGACAACGTGATTGTGGAGGTGGACAACCTGGAGCTGCCGATCCTGGATGGAAGCGCGCTGCCCTATGTGGAGGCGTTCCAGGCCGTTGGGTTGAAGCAACAGCGGCGGCGGCGCGAGTACCTGCGCATCCTGAAAGAAGTAGAGGTGCGCGAGGGCGGCAAGTTCATTGGGGTGTATCCGGGGACGGGTTACGGCATCGACTACAGCATCGACTTTCCCCAGCCCATAGGATCGGCGAGGTTCCAGGGCGACCTGGAGAACGGCGACTACGCAAGGTTGATTGCGCCGGCGCGGACCTTCGGATTCCGGGAGGACGAGGCGAAGCTGCGCGATATGGGGCTGATCCGCGGTGCGTCGGAGGAGTGTGTGATTATCCTGACCGCGCAGGGCGTGCAGAATGGGCCGCTGAGGTTTGCCGACGAGTTTGTGCGGCACAAGGTTCTGGACCTGATCGGAGACCTGGCGCTGGCCGGGCGACGGATTCAGGGGCGTGTGGTCGCCGAGCGCGCGGGCCACGCCATGCACACAGCGCTGGTACAGCGGCTACTGAGGGACCGGTCGGCGTGGGAGCTGGCGCATGTCTACGATGAAGTGCCCGAGGCGGTAGAAACGTCGTCGCTGACGGAGACTGTTGCTGTCCATGCGTAATGCACCAGCGCGAGGCGGCGCATGAGCCGAATTGCGGCCATTGCGCTGGGTTCGAACCTGGCCTCGGTGTGGGGCGATCGCGAGGCGACCCTGCGCGAAGCAGTGGCGCGCGTGGCGAAACTGGGCACGGTGCGCGCGGTCTCTTCGTTCCATGACACAGAGCCGGTGGGGACAACAGCGCAGCCTAACTTTCTGAACGGTGCGATGCTGCTGCAGACGGAGTTGGAGCCGCTGGAGCTGATGCGCGCTCTGCTGGGCATTGAGCGGGCGATGGGACGCGACCGGGCAAGCGCTCCGGCGAAGGGGCCGCGGGTGATCGACCTCGACCTGCTGCTGATGGACGATGTGGTTCTGGATTCCGACGAACTGACGCTGCCGCATCCGGCGATGGCGGAGCGGCGCTTCGTGCTGCAACCGCTGGCGGAGATTGCGGGAGAGATGGTCGATCCCGTCCGTGGGCGCACGGTGGCAGAGATGCTGGCGCGGTTGACTGAGTAGATTGCGCTGGAGGATCAGTCGACCGGGGAGTGGCGGCCCCAGTCGAAGCGGCGGCCGAGGATGCCTTTGACGATGAGGTGGTCGGTGGCTGCGGTGGGGCCAACGCCAACGCCGAAGTTGATCTCCCATTTGGGCGAGACGTTGAGATCGGTGACGGCGAAAATCTGCTGCTGCTGATTGTGCAGCGTGTCGGGCGCGGTGATGTTGCCGTAGTCGGCGTAGTACTCGAAGCCCGCGTTGACTGCCTTGGTGAAGTCGTAGCCGATTTTGGCTCCGGGCGCGAAGCCGATGCCCTGTGCCACATCGGGGCCATGCCATGTGCGCTCCAGCGCTGGGTTGACGGCGAAGTACCAGCGGCCGAGGGTCTTGTCGACGATGGGGCGCAGCTCCCACGTCCAGGTGTCGGGCGAGTAGACGGCGCGCTGGTAGCCGATCTCGGTGGAGAGCGAGACGCCGACCGGCCAGTGCCAGGAATCGGGCACGCGCACGCGGGGACGGATGTGGTCGCCGACCCACTGCACGCCGTGGCCATCCTGCTCGCTGGTGAAGATGTAGAAGCCGACCTCGGACCAGTCGTTGATGCCCTCGGTGAGCTCGATGGTCTCGTGTTCCTGGTGGTTGGTGGGATAGACGCCGTCGATGAGGTTCTTCTGGCCCTGGGGGGTGAAGTTGGAGTGCAGCTCGACCATGAGGCTTCTGGGGGCGACGGTATCGGCTCCGTATACCTGGATCTCGTAGTTGCCCTGGGCGCGGGCGGGGGTGGTGAAGAAGAATACGAGAACAACAAGTATCCCACTCATGACGGTGAGACAGTCATGAATGGGGCACCCGGATTGGTTGTGATTCGAGTGCGGCTCAGGCATAGTGAAACACCATCATGAAGCCATGGTCCATGTGGTCCTGCTGGTGGCAGTGGAAGAGCGTATTGCCGGGAAGATTGGCGTCGAACTCGACTGTTGATGTGTTCTTCGCGGGGATGAGGAGGACATCCTTCATCAATCCTCGCATGGCCTGGCCGCCGACACGGGTCACTTCAAAGGTATGGCGATGCAGGTGGATGGGGTGGTCATTATTGCTGAGGTTCTTCATGACGAGGCGATAGCGCTTGCCTGCCTGAAGCGTGGGGGATTCCGTATTGGGATAGGATTTGCCGTTGATGGTCCATCGCTCGGGGT
The DNA here is from genome assembly GCA_963834805.1 of uncultured Acidobacteriaceae bacterium. Taxonomy (GTDB): domain Bacteria; phylum Acidobacteriota; class Terriglobia; order Terriglobales; family Acidobacteriaceae; genus Edaphobacter. Next base: position 1,303,310 of record CAWIDB010000006.1, on the reverse strand, counting down.
TGCCGTGGCCTTGGAACTTTGAATCGAAGACGAGCGGGATGTCGATGACGTCCTGCGCACGGCCGGTTGGCTGGATGGCAGCGTCTGCGAAGCGCGCGTAGTCCCAGACGAGGTTGGGCGGCTGGATCCATTTGGGAGCGCCGGTTGCGTTGGCGTACTCGACGACGATGCCCATGCCGGCGGCCTGCACATGCTTGCGCACTTCGCCGAGGACCCAGACACCGGGTGCGTTCATCTGGACGATGGCGGAGACGCGTTCGGCGGACGCGAGGCACAGCATGTCGACGGTTTGCGGGCGCGCGATGGGGTTGCCGTCGAGCGCGACGACCTGGAAGCTGTGGCCTGCGAGTGCGATCCAATGCACCTCGGTGGGGCTGGAGTTGAGGATGTGCATCAGGATGCGCTCACCCTGCTTGACGCGGATGGGTTCGCCGAAGCCAAGCATCTTACCGTTGATGGTGGAGACGTCGTACATGGGCATGGCGGAGCCGTCGCCAGAGGGCATCAGGCGGCCACCCCAGTCGTGCAGGCCGAGGAAGACTTCGCGGTCGTAGGCGGGCTGGCCGGCCAGGCCGGCGGGATCGATCATGATGAAGCCGTGCTGACCGCTGTAGAGTCCCTTGTGCAGATCGTTGCCGGCGAAGGCGTGGGTGTGAAACCAGCGGAAGCCGGCCGGCTCGGGCGTGAATGCGATGCGGGTGGAGGCTCCGGGCGCAATCATGGGCGAGCCTTCCTCAATTGCGCCGTCGACCGGCACCGGAAGAAAGAGGCCGTGACAGTGGACGATTTCGGGGTTGGCGGAGTGGTTGTGGATGTCGATGGCGATGGGGCGGCCTTGCCTCATGCGCAGCAGCGGGCCGGGCACCTGGCCGTTGTAAGCGACGGTCTGAAAGCGGTGTTTGGGGGATGCTTCGAGCAGGTAGGGAGCGATGTCGAGGGTGAAGTCGGCAGGCGATGCATTCGCGGGAATGGGTGGCGCCGATGGCGGCGATTGGCCAGCAGGCATCTCCATCTGCGCGGTCAACCCACGGCCGAGCGCCATCGAGGCCGAGGTCATCGCAGTGAGTTGTGCGAACCGCCTGCGCGTCAGCAATGCCAGGCTCCTTGTGCCGGTATCTTTCCGTCAATCAGTAGACGGGCAACTGAGGCCATTGTTTCATCGCGGTGGCGGCTTGCTTCAAAAACCTCCGCCACCTGCCACGGCCCCGAGGATGACCAAAGGTTCGGTTCCGTTGGCGATGGCGGACGGGAGCGGCGCGTCAGGGGAGTCGAGCGAGATGTCCTGCTGGCAGGCGAAGAAGCGAAGGAATGCGCAGCGCTCGCGGGTCGCCTGGTCGCGCACAGTGCCGCGCAGCATGGGGTAGGCGGCCTCGAGCGCGTCGAGGACAATGGCGATGGTGGGCGCGGCGGGGACATCGAGCGCAACTTCATGGCCCGAGATGCGGGCGAGGGTACGGAGGTGCGCGGGGAGTTCGACGCGGATCAACACAGAAGCAGATTCCTTTTCGAAGGATATAAGGCGCGGAAGCGAGACAGCTATGTCAGCGTCTGCACTTCGACGGAGAGGACGGGTGGCAGGTGGCGGACGATGGCGTTCCAGTGGTCTCCAGAATCAGCGGATGCGTAGACCTGGCCGCCACTGGTGCCGAAGTAGACGCCGCAGGAGTCGAGCCGGTCGACGGACATGGCGTCGCGCAGGACGTTGACGTAACAGTCGGACTGCGGGAGGCCCTTGGTGAGCGGCTCCCAATCGTTGCCTCCGGCGCGGCTGCGGAAGACGCGCAGCTTGCCGTCGGGGACGAAGTGCTCGGAGTCGCTTTTAATGGGGACCACGTAAATGGTCTCAGGCTCGTGGGCGTGGACGTCGATGACGAAGCCGAAGTCTGTGGGCAGGTTGCCGGAGACCTCGTGCCAGTTGTCGCCGGCGTCGTCGGAGCGCATCACGTCCCAGTGCTTCTGCATGAAGAGGGTGCCGGGGCGGCTGGGGTGGGCGGCGATGTGGTGGACGCAGTGTCCGACCTCGGCGGTGGGGTCGGGGATGTACTGCGAGCGCAGGCCGCGGTTGATGGGCTTCCAGGTGGCGCCGCCGTCGTCGGTGCGGAAGGCCCCGGCCGCGGAGATGGCGATGACGATGCGTTTTGGATTGCTGGGATCGATGAGGATGGTGTGCAGACACATGCCGCCCGCACCGGGCTGCCAGGCGGAGCCGGTGGTATGGGTGCGCAGACCGGCGAGCTCAGCCCAGTTCTGCCCGCCGTCGGTGGAATGGAAGAGGGCGGCATCCTCGATGCCCGCATAAACGTGGTCGGGATTGGCGAGCAAAGGCTCAAGGTGCCAGACGCGCTTGAACTCCCACGGGTGCGGCGTGCCGTCGTACCACTGATGCGTGCCAGGAACACCGTCGTAAGCGAAGTTGTTGCCGACGGGCGCCCAGGTCTTGCCGCCATCGTCGGAGCGCTGCATGATCTGGCCGAACCAGCTAGAGGACTGCGAGGCGTAGAGGCGGTTCGGGTCGGCGGGCGATCCCTTGATGTGATAGATCTCCCATCCGGGAAAGTGCGGGCCGGCTATCTCCCATTTCTTGCGGGCAGCATCGGCGGTGAGGATGAAAGCACCCTTGCGGGTGCCGACGAGTAGGCGAACCCGAGAGCCATTCGCGGTCATATGTCCTCCGTGAATTGTGGGGCCCGGAAATAGCTTACCGCAGATCCGCCATGACAGCGGGGACTGGAGGCCCGGGAGGATTCATCTTGAGGCCTGTGATCTGTAGAGTCCATGCATAGTCGCATGGCTTGTCGGCGGGAAGTTTGACCTTGAGGCCATCTGCATCCTGCTTGAACTTCAGTTTGCCCGGGCTGCCCAGCATGGTGACGCTTTTGATCTTTCCTTTGGGAATCTCGCCGTCGAGGGCTTTGCCCTTGGCCAGCGAAGCGATGACGGCGGTGTCTCCGGGCCAGGACTGCGCGATGGCGTAGAGATTCTCACCCTTGACGGTGAAGCGATACTCCACGGGTTTGGGCCCTGAGGTTGCAGCGTCCGCGGCGGGCGGGCGAGGTGGCCGCGGCGGGCGCGGCGTTGGCGCTGCTGGTGCGGCTCCCTGTGCGACGCCGGCATTCAGACCTGCTTCCGTTGCCGTGGCCAGCGCCGCTTCCGGGCGGCGCATCTGCGGACTGCGCGGAGGCAGAGGAGTGAAGCCTTCGCCATCGACGATCCAATTATGTGTGCCGTAGACAGCTTCGCCATTCACGGCGAGCCATTTGCCAACCTCCTTCAGCGTGCTGCGCTGCTGGTCGTTGATGGCGCCCTGCCCGGTAGGTGACAGATTAAGCAGAAGGCTGCCGTTCATGCTGAGGATCGTGCATAGCTCATTGATGACCGACCTGGGATTGCGGAAGGTTTCGACTGGGTTGGCGATGGTGTAGCCCCAGGTGCTGCCTAGCGTGTCCTCGGCGTCCCAGATGCCCTTGAGGATCTGGGTTGGGCCGCGCGGGTTCAGCCTTTCAAACTCCAGCACGCTGCCAGCGGGAAAGGCTGTGCTCTTGGTGAGGAAGGTTACCGGCTTCTTCCACTGGATCGCGCGGTTGTAGTAGTAGGCGGCCACCTTCAGCTTCAGCGGATCGAAGTCGCGCCCATCGATGCCGTTATCGAACCAGAAGATGTCGGGCTGATACTGGTCGATCAGCTCCATACACTTGAGCACCCAGTCCTGCAGGAACTCCTGTAGCCGCGCGTCGCTATGGTTAGTCCAGTAGAAGTTGGCGAACTTCGGGTCGTCCAGGTCGGTCTTCAATCCGGGTGTGGGACGGATAAAGGTGTAATGCTCCATGTTGTGGCTGGCGACGCCGAACTTGAGTCCGACCTTACGCGTGGCTACAGCCATCTCGCCCACCAGGTCGCGATGTGGGCCCATGTTATATGCGTTGAAGGGATTGGTGGCGCTGTTCCATAGCGAGAAGCCGTCGTGATGTTCGACCGTGGGAGCGAAGTACTTTGCGCCGGACTCCTTGATGAGCTGGGCCAGGTCGTCTGCGTTGAAGTCCTTGGCCTGGAACATGGGGATGAAGTCCTTGTAGCCGAACTTGTCCGGCGGGCCAAAGTTCTGGGTGTGCCATGCTGAGAAGCCGGCGTACATGTACTTCTCGTACCACTCGTTGTGGTACGCGGGGATGGAAAATAGGCCCCAGTGCATGGTGATGCCGAACTTGGCGTCGATGAACCACTGCGGCACGGTGTAATGGTCGCGGACCGAGTCCCAGGTGGGCTGGACGGGGCCGGGAGCGACCGGAGTTTTGGCTGCGACCGCTGCGGCCACAATCTCCGGCGTTACTTGTGGCCCGGATTGCGCGGCAACCGAATGAGGCAGCATAGCGAGCAGGAGTGGCGTGAAGAATGCGGCAAGGCATGATCTGGCGATTCTCATGGCTATTTCTCCGGTTGTACGGTCGAACTTCATTGGGCTTGCGGCGGCGCGGGAGTGGCAGGAGCACCACGGGGCGCTGCAACCGGCTCATCCATTCTGTTGGTGCGGAAGGGCGCGGCGGGAAGGCCGGCGGAGTTGTAAAGATTCGCGCCGTAGGGATAGTTGTCCCAGGCGTAGCGGACCTCTGTCGGCGCGGGCACATCGGGGCTGCGGACGACGACGGTGCTGCCGTCGATGGTGGCCTGCGCGTCGACGTACTTGCCGTCGGCGCCGGCAATCTGGAACCACTTCAGTGGGCCATCATTCGTCGCGGGAACCTCCGCGGTAGATGGTGGATTGGGTGGTGAAGAGACATGCGCATACAACCCATCCGGATAATGCGTGGTCAGCCCTTGCGCGTGGGTAAAGCTGATGCGGATTGCGTTACCCTCCACCTTCATCCCCGCATACAACGGCCCGGAGAACTCCATCTTCTTGCCGTACACGTTGGCGAGCGCTATGCGGGTGAGCCGGTCGGACTGCGCCTCTTTGTTCTTCGGGTGGACATTGGCGGAATCGCCGATGTCGATGGAGATGGCCAGGCCGGTGTTGGGTACGGAGAGGATATTGGCCTGCTGCTCGCGCACGCGCGGGTTGTTGCTGTTGTTCTTCAACGCGGCAAGCTGTACGGCGTAGAACGGGAAGTTGCCCTCGCCCCAGAGCTGACGCCATGTGGTGACCAGCGACTCCATCACGTGCCCATACATGGGGATGCCGGGATTGCCGAGGATCGACTCGCCCTGATACCAGATGGCGCCGCGGATGGCGTAGGGAAGGATGGGATTGATCATGCCGTTATACAGGACGGTGGGCTGATGCTGGTCGTTCGCAGGATCGCCACCGCCACCGCGCGCTCGTCGTGCTGCGGGCGGCGCGCCTGCTGCGCCGGGAGTGCCGGGAGTTGCGGTTGATAAAACGGGCGCTGGCGCAGGGCGTGGAGCAGGCGGGGCCGGTGGCGTGGGGTTCGCTTTCCAGGCAGCCTCGCGGGTATCGAAGCCTTCGACGACGGGCTTCATAATGGGGTCGGCCAGCAGCGCTTCGCGCGGAATCCATGCTTCCGCGGTGCTTGCGCCGTAAGACGACAACACGATGCCGACCGGCAGCTTCAACGCCTGGTTCAGGTTGCGCGCAAACAGGTATCCAATGGCCGAGAAGTCCGCGACCGTATCCGGGCTGCATACCTTCCACTCAGCCTTCACGTTCGTCAGCGGCGTGGCCGACTTCTTGTCCGGCACGGTGAACATGCGCACCTGCGGGTAGTTTGCCGCAGCAATCTCCTTCGCATCGTCCAGCAAGCCATAAGGTCCGCTGCGTCCCTTCATGGAGACCGGGAAGACCATGTTGGACTGCCCGGAGCCGAGCCACACTTCGCCTACCAGCACGTCGCTGATAGTGATGGGCGTACTGCCTTTTTTGCCGGCGATGGTCATGGTGAAAGGGCCACCGGACTTGAGCTTCGATAGCTTTACCATCCATTTGCCGTCGGCGCCGGTGGTCGCGGACCTGGTTTGGCCATGGAACTTGACGGTGACCTTTTCGCCGGGGGCAGCCGTGCCCCAGATCGGCACCTGCATGCCGCTTTGCAACACCATATGGTCGCTGAACAAGGCGTTGGGGACAATCTGTGAGCCCTGTTGGCCGGACTGCGCTGGCGCAAGGCGGGGCAACGAGGCCAGCAGAAGGAGGGCGAAGAACGCAGGAAACAAGGAGGCGCGCAAAGAGGTATGGCTGGACATGGACCTTCTCCAAATGGATTTCAATCGAGGGTCAAGCATCGTGTCCCGCAGGTGCGAAGGATGATTCACGGTACTCCCGCCGCGACGGAGGAGGCAAGGGCAGGGCGTGCGTGCCGGCTGTGAGCTTCCACAGCGACACCTTCCGCCCTGCGGGTGAATCAGTAGGTGCCCAGCTTGACGTGCAAGACCGCGCCGGGGGAGCTGAAGAAGAGCCCGCTGTCGGCCTCGTCACCATTCCAGAGGCGTCCACCTTTCCAGACTGAGCCCTCGTAGTGACCTTCCTGCACATGCAGGAACTGGGTTTGCACGGTCTGCGGATGGACGGTGCGATGGAAGCTGACCTGAGCATCGATGCCGATGACGAGAAACTCATCGGTGGCGATGGGAGCGATGAGGACGCGGCCCATCTTGAGGCGCGCGGAGGGTGAGCCGCCATCGTTGGGCACGGCGGAATCGAAGGCGGGAGGGAAGCTGACCAGGGCGGTCCAATCGCCGAAGGCGAGCTCGATCTGCGCCAGGCCGGGCTCTTCGACTGCAGTCTGCGTCTTGCCCTGGAACTGGAGCTGCGCGATGACCTCCTCGGAGGGGACGAGCAGGCGATTGTTTTCGGCCAGGCCCTGGCGTTCGACATCCAGCTTGCCGTCCGCACCGAGCGTTATTCGGTCGATGCCGAAGGGCGAGAAGCCGAAGGAACCTGCGCCCAGGGCGAGAAATTCGAGGCGGCCCTGCCCGTCGTTGCCCCGCGTGGCTCCATAGCCATCCGTCTCCGGGATGAAGAGCGGATTGTCCGGGCGGGTAAACTGCTGCATCACGTTCTTGAAGCCCTGCACGCCGGGCACATGGATGTCCGGCGCAATAACGTCAATGTGCGGCCCCGCGGCCTTCCATATATCCAGCATGTTGTAGGTGGGGCCTCCGCTGGGATAGTCAACGCCGGGAATCGAGCTGACGGGATAGGCGCGCGGGCTCTTGAGCCAGTTGTTGACGTACATGGGCAGGGCCATCTGCTTCTTGCCGGCCTCAGCCACCTTGTCGATGTAATTGGCAGTTGCGTAGGCCGCGAGGGCCTCGTCGGCGTCGTCGCCGAAGAGAGCCTTCCAGTTGCCGGCGGGCTTGTGCAGTGCCTGACTGATCTCCGGCGGAACATTGGCTTCAAACTGCTTCTGGGCCATGGGGGAGAAGTCGCGTACCGCGCCCAGAGCACCGGGCTCATTTTCCAGTTGCATCATAATGACGGTGTGCTGTGTGCCGTCGATCTGGCGGAGGTGCGCCATCAGGTGCGAGAAGGCCGCAGCATCGGCGTTGTAATTTGCAGGCGAATTGGGCGAGAGCACGTCGATGGGCAAGCCGGCGGGAGTGATCACGCGGGGAAAGCGCTTGGTGTCGCTCTTGACCCACTCCGGTGCATAGTGCATCTTGCCGTTCTTCCATGTGGCGAACCAGAGCAGGATGAGGCGCATATGGTGGGCGCGCGCCTGCTGCACCACGTTATCGACCACCGAGTCGTCGAAGGTGCCCTCGCTCGGCTCCATCTGCTCCCAGTAGACGGGAACCTCCAGCGTGTTTACATGCATTAGCTCGGCCATGGGCCAGAGGGCCTGCAGCTTCTCCGGCCATCCGCTGGAGTTGGAGACCTGCGCGCCCAGCATCAGATAGGGCTTGCCATCCACCATAAAGGCATAACGGCCATCCTGGTGGACAACGCGCGGCATCTCCTGCGCGGACGGCGCCTGAGCAGCCAAAGTTACGGGGATAAGAAGAGAAGTGAGGAGGAGGGCGTTCAGGCGGGTGACACGGGCAAAACGGGAAGAGATCATGGTTCGGGGCCCCTGGTGAATCTGTTCTGGATTGGATGAAATTGTACACGCGCAGCACCGCTGGCGCTGCCACCGAAGCGTCGCGAACGGGCATACTGGATAGATGGCTCTCAGCTTTGAAGTTAGCGCGGCGACAGAGATGGGTGGACGGCGCGGTACGCTAGGCCTGCCCCATGGGGCGGTGCAGACGCCGGTCTTCATGCCCGTTGGCACCGCGGCCACGGTGAAGGCGGTGGCGCAGGAGACTCTGGAGCGGATCGGAGCAAATGGCGCGGGCGCGGAACTCATCCTGGCCAACACCTATCACCTCACTCTGCGACCTGGGCACGAACTGATCCGGCGCATGGGCGGGGTGCATCGCTTCATGAGCTGGAGCAGGCCGATGCTGACGGATTCGGGCGGCTTTCAGGTCTTCAGCCTGGCCAAGCTGCGCAAGGTGACGGACGAGGGTGTCGAGTTCCGTTCGCACCTGGACGGCAGCCTGCACTTCTTCTCGCCGGAGCACTCGATGGAGGTGCAGATCGCGCTGGGCGCGGACGTGATGATGGCCTTCGACGAGTGCGTGGAGACGCCCGCGACGTGGCAGCGCACGCGCGACTCGATGGGCCTGACGCACGCCTGGGCGAAGCGCTCGAAGGATTACTTCGAGGCGCATCGAAATAAAGTTCCGTGGGCAAGTCATCGAGTCAGCGAGTCAGCGAATCAGCAAGTTGGCGATGCTGCGCTGGATGACCAGGAGAGGCTTGAGGGGAAAACACAGGCCCTGTTTGGAATTGTGCAGGGAGGGATGTATCCCGACCTGCGCCGTGAGTCAGCTGAGCGGCTGGTGGAGATGGACTTCGACGGCTACGCCATCGGCGGGCTGGCCGTGGGCGAGCCGCCCGAGGTGACGCGCGAGATGATTGCGCGCACGCTGGAGATTCTGCCGCGCGACCGTCCGCGCTATGTGATGGGCGTCGGCTATCCGGACCAGATTGCGGAGTACGCGCGCATGGGCGTGGACATGATGGACTGCGTGCTGCCCACACGCGCCGCGCGCCACGGGCTGCTCTTCCGCAGGGCTGAACCCGGCGAAGAATTCTCCGGCTCAGGGTGCCCCATTCACGCCGGCTCAATCGGCGTGGGTGGGATTGAGGCCGATGCATCCACCGAAATCGCCTCCCTCACCGCCATTCGCATGAACATTAAGCGCGTGGAGTACGCCGAAGACCAGCGGCCCATCGACCCTGCCTGCGCCTGCCCGGTCTGCCGGCGCTACACGCGGGCGTACCTGCGGCACCTGTTTATGGCGCGCGAGCCGCTGGGCGCGACGCTGAATTCAATCCATAATCTGGCGTTCTATCTCGACATTATGGAGCGGGTGCGCAAGGAGCTTTCAGAAAATTAATAGCGCTCGTTGCAGCTCGCCAGCGCGTCTTCAATCAGCCTCGCGGTGCGGGCGATGGGCAGGCCCATGATGTTGAAATAATCCCCGTCGATGCGCGGAATCCAGCGCGCGGCGAAGCCCTGGATGCCGTAGGCCCCGGCCTTGTCCAGCGGCTCGGCAGTTGCGCAGTACGCGGCCAGGACGGTTTCGGGAATCTCTGAAAATGTAACCTCGGTGGTTTCAACGCTGCTGAAGACGACCGCGCGCGTCACCGCAGCCACGCCGGTGAGCACCTGGTGGGTCCGCCCAGAGAGGCGGCGCAGCATGCGCATCGCGTCGGCGGCATCTTCCGGCTTGGCCAGAACCTTGCCATCGCAGACGACGGTTGTGTCCGCGCCGAGAACGATCAATGGGTCTGACCCCACCCATGACGATGAGGCCGTCATGGATGGGCCACCCTGCATCCCACCCATCGCAAAATGCGCGATGGATGGGGCACCCGAGCTTTCCATATGCCTCGCAAAGACCGCCTGCGCCTTCTCAATAGCCAGGCGCAGGACGTAGGCGGAGGGCCCTTCGCCTACGCGCGGCGACTCGTCCACATCGGCGGATTCCACGGTGAAGGAGAAGCCGGCCTGGGCCAGCAGCTCGCGCCGGCGGGGAGAAGCAGATGCCAGAATCAGCATCTACCGCGCAGCCGGCATCAGCTTGCGCCGCTCGGTTTCAAGATAGGTGTAGCGGATGCGGTGGATGACGGTGATGGTGGAAAAGACGGCGAGCACCCAGAGGCAGGGCGCCATGACTCCCCAGCGGTTGAAGAGGGCGCCCAGGATGACGCAGACAATACGTTCCGGCCGCTCCATGAATCCCACCTTACAGCTTCCGATCAGAGCCTCGGCGCGGGCGCGGGTGTAACTGACCATGACGCAGGTGGTCATGACAAAGGCCACCAGGCCGACATAAAAGAGGCGGTTGCCGCGCGCGTAGTAGATGAGCAGGCCGAAGAAGATGGCGACGTCGGAGTAGCGGTCCATGACGGAATCGAAGAAGGCGCCGAAGACGGAGACCTGGTTGGTCTTGCGCGCCACGCGACCGTCGACCATGTCGAAAATGCCCGCGCCGATGATGATGAGTCCCGCGTACAGGAACATGCGGTCGGCGTTGTGTCCTCGGGCAAAGCCGAAGAAACACGCCGCGACGGTGTTGATTACCAGCCCTAGGAAGGTGAGTACGTTGGGCGATATTTTGGTCAGCGCCAGACCGTTCACGATCTTCTGCAGCAGCCATCCGCTGCCCTTGCCAAATGCGCTTGTCCAGGTCATTGAAGTGCCGTCATTGAACTTTCGTCTTGAACTCCCGTTCTTGGTTTGCCGCTATCAAGTTGCTGCAACGGTACTGGCGGCAGGTGACTACCCGGATGCAGCATCCGCGCCTGAAATATCTTCCTCCACAGCATCATGAATGGTGGTCAGCTTGAGCACTTCGAGCTCGCGCTTGCCGTTGGGCGTGACCACGGTGGCGGTGTCGCCGACCTGCTTGCCCAGCAGCGCGCGGCCGATCGGCGAGGTGGTGGAGATCAACCCCTGGGTGACGTCGGACTCCTCGCTGGTGACCAGTTTGTAGGCGATCTCCTCGTTCTTGCTGGAGTCGAAGACCACCACGGTGGCGCCAAATCCAACCTTGTCGCGGGGAATGTTGACCAGGTTGACCATGGCCAGCTCGCCCATGCGCTTCTTCAACTGGCCCAAGCGGGCGTTGACGAAGACCTGGCGCTGCTTGGCCATGTGATACTCGGCGTTCTCGCTGAGATCGCCCAGCGCTACCGCGCGCTTGATCTCGGCCGGCAGCTCGGTGGTGAGCTCGCGCTCCAGCACTTTAATCTCTTCCACCAGCCGCTTCATGATCTGTTCTGTCATTAGGGGACTTCCGGAGCCTTCCTTCGCGCGCACATCTGCCATGCAGCCTGCGCTGGCCGCGCGTCCTGAATCAAACCACCATTATACTTCCCTTCCGCCGCCAATCCACCCTGAACCCGGTCAATAGTGATTGGACAGGGCCGACGGGGCGGTGCGGTTGGCGCGCGCGTCCAGAAACGATTGCAGGATAAGCACCGCGGCCACCTGGTCGATGATCTGCCTGCGCTCGCGGCCGGCGGCATGACCGCCAGCGTCCAGATGGCGATGCGCCTCGGTGGTGGAGAGGCGCTCGTCCCACAGATGAACGGGCAGGCCGAACGCCGCGCGCAGCTCTTCGGCGAACTGCTGCGCCTTGGCCGCCTGCGGACTCTGATCGCCGGACATGTGCAGCGGATTGCCGACGACGGCCTCGGCGACGGCGTGCTTGCGCAGGAGGCGCGCGATGGACTTCATATCGGCGCGGAGATTGGTCCGGTGCAAGGTCAGCAGCGGCTGCGCGGTGTAGCCCAGCGGGTCGGAGACGGCAACGCCGATGCGCCGGTCGCCCACATCGAAGGCAATGACGCGCCGAACTAAGTTGCTGGCTGGAGTCTCGGCTGGGCCGGGTTCCGTGGGGTTCGCGTCCATCGCTGCGCGCGCTGCATCCATGAGGCGAGTGTAATCGCTCTTTTGGTTTGTCATTCCCGAAGGGAATCCGCTTCTGATTTTTTCCGCTCTACCCCTGCGCGGTTTCACAATTGCGGCGGCCTTCGCGAAAACGATCGCAGTGCGCTCTTCCTCTGCGGGAAAACCGCGCGAGAGTTGTTTGCACCGGATACTCCTATTGCGGACCCGCTCTGAGCGGCCCGCGCTCGACACGGATGGCGTTGAGGCGTCCGAGGAAGCGCGCGGCCATCTCCAGGTCAGCCTCAGAAAACTCAGCAAAAGCCGCAACCGTTTCGCGGTTGATCTGGTCGTAGTAGGCCTGAAACTTCTTCAGCGGCTTTGGATTGACGCTGACCACGACGCTGCGCCGGTCGTTCGGGTTGGGAGAGCGCTTGACCAGACCGTCCCGCTCCAGCCGGTCCAGCATCACCGTCATCCCGCCGGTGGTAAGTCCGGTGCATTGCGCCAGTTTCCCCGGCGTCGATGGCCCCATCAGGTCCAGCACGTTGATGCACTGCATGTCGGTGAGGCGAAGGCCGGCGGCATCGGCGATCTTCTGGTTGAACAGGATGGTCCCGGCGATCAGTTGCCGGATCTGGGCGGTAAGGGTGGCGTGAAGGGCGTCGCGCTTGGCAGTTGACAGGCTCATGGTACGATGCTTATTCTCAAAGTATCTTATTTTATAAGATATTTACTTTCCCTCAGCGAGGTATCTCCAGTATGACAGCCACGACCCAGAAAGCCTACATCGGAATGGGCATGGAAGGCCCCATCGCCCGCTGGTACGAGAAAAACACGCGCCGCGACATGGCCGAGTTCAAGAAGCTCGCGTCCCGCCTGGTCGCGCTCCTGCCCGCAGGCGGAGATGTGCTGGAAGTCGCGCCCGGTCCCGGCTTTCTCGCGGTCGAGCTTGCGCGCAACCCCGGCCTGCGCGTCACCGCGCTCGAAATCAGCGAGACCTTCGTTGAGATCGCGCGCCGCAACGCGGCCGAGGCTGGAGTCGCGCCGCAGATCGTCCAGGGCAATGCATCGCAGATGCCCTTCGCCGGCGACAGCTTCGATCTGCTGGTCTGCCGCGCCGCCTTCAAGAACTTCGCCCAGCCGGCGCAGGCGCTCGCGGAGATGCGCCGCGTGCTGCGCCCCGGCGGCCGCGCCTTGATCGCCGACCTCCGCAAGGACGTCTCCATGGCCGTGATCAATCGCTACTTCGACCGCATCGCCCTCAGCCGGTGGGATCGCTGGATCACCCGCCTCACCTTCCGCCTGATGCTGCTGCGCCGCGCCTATACCGTCGAAGCCATGGAGCAACTCATCGCCCCCATCGGCTTCGTCAGGACCCGCATCGACATCATCGACATCGGCATGGAGATCTGGCTGGAGAAATAGTTCGCAGTTGCAAGTTGTAAGGAAGATGCGCGGGCCCTATTCCAGGGTCTGCACGGAGTTTCGCACGGTCCGGTCGGCCCGGTGCTCCAGAAACGACTTCAGGATCAGCACCGCAGCCACCTGATCGATAATCTGTTTGCGCTGCTGCCGGGCGGATGCTCCACGCCGGCTGTGTCCGGCCTCATCCAGCAACTGATGTGCCTCCCACGTCGTCAGCCGCTCGTCTATCAGGTGTACCGCGATGCCGAACTCCGCATGCACTTGCTCCGCGAACTCCTTCGCTTTCCGCGCCCGTGGTCCAACCTCGCTGGACATGTTCAATGGGTTGCCCACGACCGCCTCGGCAACGGCGTGCTTGCGCAGGAGGCGCGCGATGGACTTCATGTCGGCGCGGTGGTTGGTGCGATGAAGGGTTAAGAGCGGTTGCGCGGTGTAGCCCAGCGGGTCGGAGACGGCGACACCGATGCGCCGGTCGCCCACATCGAAGGCCATAATGCGGCGGACTACGCCGGTCTGCGTCTCGGCAGGTTCTAGCTCTGTGGCATTCATCTCGCGCACTACGTCCATCTGCCGAGTGTAATCGTTCTTTTCGTCTGTCATTCCCGTCAGGGAATCTGCTTCCGCTTTTTTTAGATCTAAGCCTGCGCCGTCTCCACGGCCAGCCCAACCCGCAGCATGGTCTCCTCGTTGAAGTGGGGGCCCATGATCTGCACGCCGATGGGCAGGCCGGAGGCGGTTTGGCCGCAGGGAACGCTCATGCCGCAGATGCCGGCAAGGCTGGCCGCGACCGAGTAGATGTCTTCGAGGTACATCTGGAGGGGGTCGGCGGTTTTTTCGCCGAGCTTCCAGGGCGGGGTGGGGGTGATGGGCGCGACGATGGCGTCCACCTGGGCAAAGGCGGCGAGGAAGTCGCGGGTGAGCAGGGTGCGGACCTGCTGCGCCTTGCGGTAGTAGGCGTCGTAGTATCCGGCGGAGAGCGCGTAAGTGCCCAGCAGGATGCGGCGCTTAACCTCCGCGCCGAAGCCCTGGTCGCGGGTCTCGCGGTACATGGCGGAGAGGGTCTGCGCGCCCGAGCGGTCGGCGGCGGCACGCAGGCCGAAGCGCACGCCGTCGAAGCGCGAGAGGTTGGCCGAGGCCTCGGCCGTGGCGATGACGTAGTAGGTGGGGATGGCGTATTTGGTGTGGGGCAGCGAGATTTTTTCGATCTTGCAGCCCGCGGCGCGAAGACCGTCCAACGCCTTCTCGATGGCGGCGCGAATCTCCGGGTCCAGCCCCTCGCCGAAGTACTCCGCCGGAACGCCGATGCGCAGAGCCTTGACGGGCTTGGAGAGAGCGCCGGCGTAATCGCCGACGGGGCGGTCGGAGCTGGTGGCGTCTTTCTCGTCCTTGCCTGCGATCACGCCGAGCATGGTGGCCGCGTCGCGCACATTGGTGGCGAACGGCCCTACGCGGTCCAGCGACGAGGCGAAGGCGATGAGGCCGAAGCGAGAGACTCGCCCATAGGTAGGCAGTACGCCGACCACGCCGCAGAAAGCCGCAGGCTGGCGGATGGAGCCTCCGGTGTCCGAACCGAGGGAGGCCACGGCGAAGCCCGCCGCAACCGCCGCAGCCGAGCCTCCACTGGAGCCTCCCGGCACGCGGTCGAGAGCGCGCGGATTGTGCACCGGCCCATAGGCGGAGTTCTCGTTGGAGGAGCCCATGGCGAACTCGTCGCAGTTGAGCTTGCCCAGCAGAACCGCTCCGGCCGCCTCCAGACGGGTCACCGCAGTGGCATCGTACGGCGGCATGTAGCCCTTGAGGATGAGCGAGCCTGCAGTCGCAGGCGAGCCGGTCATGGTGAGTACGTCCTTGATACCCACAGGAACGCCGGCCAGTGGCGGCAGCGGCACACCCTTGGCGGCTAGCGCGTCAATCTTTGCCGCCTGCGCCAGGGCGCGGTCGCGGCTGAGAGCGAGAAAGCTGTTGATCCCCTTGCCGCTTGGCCCATCTTCAGCCGCGATCCTCGCATAGTGCTCTTCGGCTACCGAGGTTGCCGTGGCCGCTCCGCTGGCAATCTCCACTCGCACGCTGTCAATCGTCATCCCGCTCAATCCCGTCTCCTGCCTCGAACCTATCTTTCAATCACCTTAGGAACCTTGAAGAATCGGCCATCGGTTTCCGGCGCCGAAGCCATCACGGCCTTGCGGTCGAGCGAGGGACGCAATGCATCCGCGCGCAGGGTTGCGCCGGTGGATTCAATCTCCGCGCCCAGCATCTCGCCGACCTGGGCCATGGGGGGAACGCCGGAGGTGTCCAGCTCGTTCAACTGTGCGATGTGGCCGAGAATCGCGTTGAGGTCTCGCTGCATGCGCGGCACTTCCTCGGTGGTCAGGTCCAGGTTCGCCAGCTCGGCGACACGCAACACTTCGTCCATGGTTACGCCCGCACTGTCAGCCATCCGTGAATCTCCTCAATTTTTTCTTAATTCAAAGTGTATCGCGGCGACCGGCAGGCCGGAGATGCGGGCCAGCTCACGCTTGAGCACTCCGCCGAGCGCGATCATCTGCCGCATCCACATCGCGTCGGCGACCTCGACCCGCACGATGCCCTGCGCATAGTCCACCACTGTGCCGTGCTCAGCCATGGCGCGGCCGCAGGCGACGGTCCAGGCCGCAGCCAGCCGGTCCTGCTCGCGAATGCCGCCGAGCGTGCTCTTCAGACTGCCACGCAACAGGTCCCTCATTGCCTCCATGCCGCCCTGCCTCGACGCGCCGATGCGCGCAGTTTATTGATCCGTGGAAACGGCTTACTTCTTCTTCTTTACGGGAAGCCGGTAGACGACTCCGCCGGAGATGGCAAAGAACTCGCGTGTATCGGAGCCGAATTCGTCCAAAATCAGATCGGGCGAGAGCCGGACCGCCCAGTTCTTGGAGCGGTTCATGTCGATGCTGCCACCCAGCGCGATGATGGGAGCGGTGTGGTTGCTGTAAAGGCCGATACGATACGCGATCTGGGAGGGGGTGAATTGCGCATTACCCGGCGGTGCTCCCGCGGTCCCTCCGTCGAAGACACCATACGACGGTCCGCCGTAGGCGTGGAAGTCGAGCGCGGCGTGCTGGTTCTTTACCCAGCGATACTGCACACCGAAGAGCACCATATTCATGTAGACCAGCGGGCGGTGAACACCGTAGACAAAAGCACCGGGGTAGACCGGCGTTGTGCCCGCCTCGCCGCGGTACTCCGCCGCCAGCCCCCAGTTGGGCTTGACCCAGTAAGTGCCTTCAATCTCTCCGCCGCCGAAGTCCATGCGCCGGGTCAGCTCCTGGCCGGCCATGAAGTTCATGAAATTCAGCCCGCCATAGAGCTCATATTTATTGTCGTAGGTGACGGGGGGGGCGGGGCCAATCCTGGTCTGCGCCTGCGCGCTGCGTAGTGCGAACAGACTGGCCAGCAGCAGCGCGGCAATCGTAACTGTCTTCTTCATCATTCCTGGCATGGATCTCCAATTCGGGACCCCCGGCGAGCGTAATAACTCGCTGGGGTAGAAATCTGGGCCCCGGCGAACATTCTTGCTCGCTGGGGCGGAAATCGGGTGCGGCCCGATTGCGCGCCACGCGCGCCGGTTCCGACCCAAGCGCCAGTGCAAGATCCAGAGGGCTAGTCCGGAGATTGGCTGTCGCAATGTTTCCTACTCCAAGATATAACGTCCGGGCCGATCTAGTTTTGGGTGGGGTGTTCCAGGTGGTCGATGACGAGGACGGGAACGGGTCCCCTGGCTGGTTCTAGCTTCAGACCGAGTTGCTCCGGAAGCGCGGTGAAGAGGGAGGACGCGGTAGTCTCCGAGGCGGAGCCACTGTCATCGGGGCTGGCGGAGAGCCGCGCCTCTGGGGAAGTGTCATTCAGGATAAAGGTATAGGCAGCCGTGAGGCCGGTCTTGTCGAGAACTGTGCGACCGGTGCTTTTGGTAAGGTATTGGTCTGCGAAGGTCTTCATGGATATATCCGGAAAGCCCAATCCATCAGAGCCGGGCGCTGAGCCGGGATTGTTGAGCAGGCAGACCCTCACTCCGAAGTAGTCCGGAAGCAAACAGAATGTACCGGTGAATCTCTTGGAGTCTTCCGGCGTGGCCTCCTTCATCTTCGGGCCGCCTTTGGCGATGACAAGGTTGTAGACAGGCCGGTCAACATCTACAAAGTGGCAGGCCAGCTTGAACCGCTCGACGAGGACCTTGCGGAAGACGAGTCTGCGGGCCGCATCGTCCAGCTTCTGCCAGGCGGCTACATCGGAGTCGGCCACCTTGGCCTGGATGACGAATTCGTCGGTTGAATACCATTTTGGTGTTCCCTGGAGCTGGTCATCCCTCCATGCAAAGCCCAGGTTGAAATCCCATCGAATGATGTCGTCGAGGTTGTAGTTCTTGATGGTGATGCCGTCACCGTCAGGCGGGTTCGTCAAATGCCCGCCATACGGCTCGATGGGCCGGATTGAGACGGCGTCGAAGGCGATGCCGTGGGTAGGATCATCGGCGGGTGCAGGTGCGGCGCAGGTTCGATCGAAGTCCGGCGCGGAGGGCGTGGCCACTTGTGCAACGGCGGTTGATGCGGGGAGGGCGACGAAGATGAACGCGGTAAGGAGGGTCAATCCAAGGCTGAAGTGCTTTGCATCTGCGCTGCGCGTGAACATGCGATGGGCCTCCGGGCCGACGCGATCAGTGTACGACGCCAGTTGGAGCAAGACGAGGACAGGAAGGGCAAACTCAAGGCCCCTGTTGGAGGGACAGCGAGGCGAAGCCCTGGGTGCCGGTTGCCGCGGCGACGTTGGTGGCTTCGGCCATGCCCGCAAGCTGCATCGGGACCACGCTGACCAGCCCGTTTGCGTCTGAGACTGCCTCAGCGACCGAAGAGGCAAGCATCGGCGCCACCGGGCAGCGCCCACGCGCCGGGCAAGGCATGGCTATTGGATTCACCGTCTGATAGACAGCGAGGGGAGCGCCGGCCACGGGATCGCCGCTTGCATCGGTCACGATCAGCACAACCGGCGCGAAGGTCCCGGCCACAGGCACGGTCTGGCCCGCGCCGCCGATCACCGTAAGCTGCCAAGCCGACGGAGCCACAGCCGCGGCCGCGAAGTTCGCGCAGAGAGTTGTCCAAACGCAGGCCTGTCCGGTTGCCTGCGCACCTGCCGCCAGAGGGCCTGCGATTGCCGCGGCCTGCGCCACGCCCTGCGAATTCACCAGGCTCGATGCGGGTGAGACCAGCATCCCACCCGAGGCCGTCCACGCGACGGCTGTGCCCACTGCCGGCGCACCATTCTGCGCGACGATTGACTGCGGGATCCATGCCACGGTTGCGCCCGCGGCGATAAATTCATCGGTCTGCGCCATGGCGATGCTGCGCGCCAGCGCAAGGAAGGTTGCCGACTGGGTGACGCCCGCCGCTGCCGCCTGGATTGTCACTGTGCCAAACGCCTCCGGTGTCAGTGTGGTGGAAGCCAGCCCGGTCGCGTCCGTCAGTAGCACGCACGTCCCCGTATTGCACGCTCCGAACTGCACTGTCGCGCCGCTAACGGTAAAGGTTACAGGCATCCCAACCACCGGCGTCACCCCATCGCTTAGAAGCACACGCACGGCGAACGGGACCGCCGCGATGGTTCCCACCTGGACAGAGCCCGACGGCGCGGTGACTAGCTTCATCTGGTCCGGCGCGACGCCGCCGTAGGTGAGCGCGCCCGACATCACGGAGGTCGCTCCGGTGGAGAGATCGTCGACTTCGATGTCGACCGGCCCGGCAGGATTCGACGAGAACGCACTCTGCGGCGGGGCCACCGCGACGATGGAGGTCGCCGACCAGCTTGACAGGGTTGCCACCACGCCGTTGACCCTCACCTGATTGCCCGCGCGGAATCCCATTCCACCGATAACGATCTGGCCACCGTTGACACTGGTGGATGTGGGCTGCACGGTGTCTGCATAGAGAACGCGCGCCTGATAGGCGAAGTCCGGACGGCCATCGCCGCGGGCATCGGCGATGACGAAGCGCAGGCCTTCAGCCTGGGTCGTGGCCACGCCTGCCGCGGTCATTCCCAGGGTGACGGTATTGAAGGCCGACGGAGTCGCGGCCAGGGTGGGTAGCGTTCCCGTGGGATCGGAAGCGTTCCAGGCGCCGATCAGCGGCATCGCCTTTGCGGTGGTGGCGAGACCGACCTCGTCGAGCGCCGTGACTTCCAGGGTTGCCGTCCGCCCCGCCTTCGCGTTGAAGCTGGACCACGCAGTGTGTCCGTGCTCGCAGAGCACACCAGTCCACCATCCGCCCGAGGCGACCGGCAGCGGCTCCGACTCCACGCCATCGCCGCTGGTGTTGCAGTTGGCGGCGGCATCGCTAGGCGCAAAGTTGCCCTGCACCGAAGACGAAGGGTACATGTAGGGTGAAGCCGGATACCGATCGAGGAGTTGGCTCATCGACGCTCCCGACGGCTCCACGTTCCCACTTGAATACGGCCCCACCGAGTACGCACCTATATAAAGGGGATTGATTGCTTCGGTTGTAACCACAACGAACATTCCGCCGTTCTGCGCACCCGGAGGATCGATGTCTGGAACCCATGCCAGGTTGTAGGAACCCTCCTTTTGCCCGTTGGTCGATCCCAGGCTCTCAGACAATCCGGAGGCAGCCCCAGTCACCGGGTTCCCGGCGTTCTGCTGGTACTCGTACCCGCTCACGGCGGACACGTCGTACCACGCCTCTGGAATGCCCCAGCCGCCCTGCTGGCGCTGCAACACAACATTCACACCCTGCATACCCTGGCCCGAGGGAAAGCTCATCGTCCCGTACACTACGCTGGCCTGCGAATAAGTCCATATCTTTCCCGGAGCGGGCGGAGGGGCCGTTGGATTGTAAAAAATAATGTATGGATAGAGCCCTGAGATAGCCGCGACATCGTCATCGCGCAGGGTGAACGGCTGGGGCAGACACAGGTAGGCGTATGGGCCGCAGATGATGTCGATGGGATGAAGGATCGGCCAGTGCATCGCCTGGTTGTAGGTCGCTTGCGGAGTTCCGGTGAAGACGTTGTCGTTGGTCTGCGACCATCCCAGGCCAAGCACTCGCCCGAAGGCGCGCTGCAACTGGTACTGCATCTGCAACTGCTGCTCTGGCGCTGGCCCAGTGCAACGCCCGTTCAACACCAGGATGGCGTGGAGGATCGACCCCGCCGGAGTAATGGAGTCCACACTCTCCGTCACCGCGTTCTGGCGGCACTCCGCCGGGCTGCTGGCGCCGCCGCCCAGCAGCATGTCCGTCACCGAGCCGTCGCTGTCGTAGATCACGGCAATCTGCATGGCCGCATAGTTGCTGCTCTGCACGTCCGCGGGAAAGACCGGCCCATTGCTGCCAAGGTAGGCGTTTGTCCCGCTGACATGTTCCGCGAGCGGGCCGCCATAGGCGATGGTCATCGCCGCAGTCGGCACGTTCCACAGATTGGCAGCCGCGGCCACCAGCGCGTTTGCGGCTGCATGGTTGACGTAGGCGCTGAGGTCGCCGGGATCGGTGAAGTAGAGCGGATTGGTTGTGTACCACGTCACCGGATTGCCGCTGGTTCCGGTGAAATACGGCGGTCCGGTGACCCAGCGCGGTCCACTTGCCTGCGCTGCGCCAGCGCCCAGTAACAGACACGCCGCAAACAGCAGCAACTGCAAGAATCCAGATCGCGACCAGGGAATGCCTCCCCAGTCAATTTTTCCATCAGCGCGTGGCATGATCGGTCTTCTCCCAACCGCGCAGCATTCCAAGGACCGATGTATACGGCGTGCCGTGCGAGGCAGGAGCAGCCGCGTCGATGGGAGCAACAGACGCTTCCGCATCGGAGACCCCAACCTTGGCGGCCTGCGAACCGGAGGCGGAGTTCAATCGCACCGCATCCACATCCACGGAGACAGGCAGCGCAGTTGGATTCACCAGCGGCGCCGTTCGGTACGACAACGGCTGAACTACATGCGTTGCAACCCAGCTCAGATCCACCACGCGGACCTCTTGCGGCGGGGAGGGTTCCGCAGAAATCGTCTTTGGCGCGATGATTGATTCCGCGGAGCCTGACGCCTGTGCCTGCATGCTGCCACGAATCGGAATCGCCCCATCCATCCCGCCGATGGGCGAACTCAAGCCGGCTGCGCTCGGAGCATGGAGCAACATAAGATAACGCTGGCCCACGCGAAACGGCTCGTCGCCGGCCGGCCACAGACCCGCCCACTCGCGCAGGGTGTAAGTGCTTCCGCTCACGCCGCGGACCGCATCCTCTACCGCAAACGTAATCTCCACCACTCCGGTAGCGCCGTTGACTGCATCGAATCGGCGCACCGCGACCACCTGCCCGGTAAAGATCACGCCTGCCAGTTGCGACATCGCATGGAGCGCGTCGTTCGTGGTTTTGGGAAGAACGGCCTGCGAAGGCCCCTGGGCAACCACGCATTCAGGCGCGAGGAACCCGAAGAGCACAGCAAGCGGGCACGCAAACCGCACTGTCCATCGCGATGCCATAGCGCCCCTCCGCCGTCTCCTTGTTCTTCGTCAGGGATTGCTGGAGGGTGCGTCTTTGTTGTGTTCCCACACATCTCTGTCGCGGATTCGGGCAATGAACGCGGCGCTGGCAACGAAGGTAATATGCCGGAAGTACCGTTTGCGCAGGCGTGGCTGGAGCGTGCTTAGAACCACACTTTCAAACGGGGAGAATCATTCGAGGAAAACATTACTTCTTGATCGTGACCGTCGCGGTTGAAGCAATCTTCATTGCGTCGCCTGACGCTGGGGTGACCACTACGTCGTCCATGGTCACGGTTGCATAGGCGATCGAGATTCCTGTCTTCGCCGCGATATGCACGTTCTTCATGGTCAGCCCCAGCACCGGAGACTCCGGCAGGCCCACAATGGTTCCCGCCGAAGTACTTCCCGTTGCCGTCACATTTTCGATGGTGATGTCGTGGAACTTTGGCGTCAGCCTCTGCACCGGCTCGGCCGGCACCTCGCCCTCGGGCGCAGGGTGCGGGTAGTACTCCGTGATGAGGATCGCGGTCCTCACATCCTCCATCGTGAGGTCCTTGAACGAGAGGTTCGACACATCGTTGCCGCGGTCGCGCGCGGACTTGATGCGGATGCCCTGGTCTGTCCCTTTGAAGCGGATGCGCTCAGCGTGGATGTTCTGCGCGCCACCGGCGATCTCGCTGCCGATGGAGAGGCCATGGCCGTGGTCAAAGGTGCAATCGGTGATGGTGATGTTGCGGCTCGGCGAATCCGGCCCGGGCGAGTTGATCTCACCACTCTTGATGGCGATATTGTCGTCACCTGTGTCGGCATAGACGTGGTCGATGACGATGTTGCTGGAACTGAATGGGTCGATGGCATCGGTGTTGGGAGAGGGATAGGGGGCAAGCACCTTGATGTTGCGGATGACGATGTCGTCCGAATAGTAGGGCACGATCTGCCAGCTCGGCGAGTTCTGCACGGTGACGCCTTCCATGCGGATGTGCTGGCAGTAGTTGAAGACCACCAGACGCGGCCGGAAGACGCCCACGCCCACGATGCCTGAGCCAGGGGTGGCGCGTGCCTCGGTCCACCAGCTATCTCCATTGCCGTCGATCACGCCGTTGCCGGTAATGGCGATGTTCTTGGCGTGGTCGGCGCTGACCAGCGACTGGCGTCCCGGTGCGCGGAAGACCTCAAGCTGCGGATAATCGTTGTGGTCGGGAGAGCCTAGAAGTGTGGCGCTGGCAGCCAGGTTGAGCGTGATGTTGTCCTTCAGCACAATGGGGCCGCTCAGGAATGTGCCACCGTTCAACGTAACGGTGCCGCCGTCCTTGGCCTTGGTGCAGTCGTCGATGGCCGCCTGAATGGCCTTGGTGTCCTTGGTGACGCCGTCGGCCTTGGCACCGTATGTTCGCGCGTCGCAGATCTTTGAGGCTATAACGCCGACACCAGCAGCAACGGCGTTCTGCGGCCTCATCCCCATACTGAGCGCCACCACCAAGCCAACTCCAGCCGCAATCCTCATCGCATCTCCTTGCGCAAGAAGCGCGCAGAACGATGGTAGCGCAATGGGTAGACTCCTGAAGCGTGCACGGTTGCTCTCAGGGCAGATCACGGCAGGCTCGCCTCGAAGGCAGCGAAGCGGCGTTCCAGCTCCCACTGTTGGGTTGCTTTCTCGCTCGAACCCAACAGCGCCTGGCACTTCGCCGTTGGCGACGCCGCACCCAAAGTCTGGCCCGCGCATGCGGCCTTCACGTGCGTGAAGTCGTCGGGTCTCTGCCACAGGCTCTCGCCGGGCAGGAAGCTGTGTTCCAACGAGGTGCGCGCCATGGCCTTCAGGTCCAGATAGCCCAGTCCGTACTCCATGGCCGCGCGCACATACTCATGCGTCAGGTCGATGCGCGAGACGCCCTCGTCGTCGGTAGAGAGCGCCACCGGCACATGCGCCGCGCGGTACTCCGGAAGTGGATGGTGCGGCGGAACGATGCCAAGGATCACCTCATTCGAGGTGAGGTTGATCTCCACCATCACATGGCGATCGGCCATCTCGCGCAGCAGGGCGCGCGGATCGTTCTCGAACATCACATCGACGCCGTGCCCGATGCGCTCGGCGTGGCCCAGCTCGACCGCTTCGCGGATGTGGAAGCGCAAGCCCTCCGGCGGCACCAGCCCCGGTGCCAGCTCGCCCGCGTGCAGCGAGATGTGAACCTTGGGATAGACGCTGTGCAGATAGTCCAGCATGTGCATCTGGCGGCTGTACTCGCTCATCGCGAGCATTGCGTCCTCCGGTTGCACAAAGTTCAGGCCGACTACATTGGGGTCCGCACTGGCCACTTCGAAGGCAAGCAGTGTCTGCGCAAAGACCTGCTGCGGAGGAAAGGCGCGCAACACCTGGTAGATGTAGCGAATTTTCACCGCGCAGGCCGGCGCGGCATCAGGCTGACCGCAGTGCTCGATGCGATTGCGCTGGGCAAGCGCGTCGTCCATCTCCTTCACATCGAGCGCGACCTCCGTGTGCATGCCTCCCGCCAGCAGCTTCGTCCGCAGCGTGTCGAGTTCGGCGTGCGAGGTCCCGGCGGTATCGCCCTCGGTATCGGGTGTAGCGCTCGCGGGCGTCGCAGGCCAGCCCAGCGAGTTCCACAGCGGGGCCAGATCGAAGAAGCTCGGCGTCAGCATTACTTCGAGGTACTGCTCGTTCTGCGCAGCCGCACGCGTGGCCACCTCGTCGAGCCACTGGCCCGCATGGGAGTTATCGAGCGCGTTGAAGCGGTCGAAGGCGGCGAAGAAATGGTCGTGCCCGCTGGAGCTCGCCGAGGGCACAAAGCTGCGCATCGAGAAGGCATCGACCAGCGCGTCGTAGAGCTTCTGATTCTGGAAGACGTTGGCAGCCGGGACGTCTCCCGGCGGACAGATCGGCCCCACTGGATCGTAGCTGGTTATTGCAGCGTACTTCACCAGGCCCAGCGCGGTTGGATCCACGCAGAGATTGTCCGCCGCGGCTTCCTTCAGAAACGTCTCCGCGTAGACCGCGCCGGAGAGGTGCATGTGGAGATCGGCCCCCTTGGGCATCTTTGCGAGGAAGGCATCGAGGGCAAGCGCGTTGGCCTTGGATGCACGTGCCGCCTCGAAGGCACGCACCGCCCGCTGTTCGCCCGGCGTAGCTGGCTGCGCGAGCAGCGAGACCGGTATCGGCGCCAGAGTTGACAGCAGCAACAGCGATGCAAGGACCAGGCGCAGGCGCACAGAACTCCGGAGTGCCTGGACCAGGCGTTTTGGAATGCGGCAGATGCGTGGCATCGAGGCTCACCTCTTTGTGCAACGTGGTGCAGACACCCAGCATATCGCGGTTATTCAGGGCGCGACAGGCGCACGGTTTGGCGCAGGCAAGTGGGGTTGCTATACTTTAGCTGGATGCATGAACCCGCCGGAGATGACCGCGCGGCGCAATTCCTGCTCTCGCCCGGGTGCTCTTGGCAGTCCCGAATCAGGCGTTGTGCATCGCCAAGGCCAGATAGCTCAGTGGTAGAGCGCGGCCCTGAAAAGGCCGGCGTCGGCGGTTCAATCCCGTCTCTGGCCACCATTTCTACCCTGCGCCGGAATGATCAGCCGCGCACTAGCAATAACGGAAAAGACGGTCCGTCTGCTTTCTACCCGCACCTTGCTGGGGCCAGTGTCTTCTATGCGGACATGAAGGCATGCACGGCCCCATCTGCGTCAGTGCTTTGCGAACCGATAGGTAACGCCGAAGGCGATTCTGAAGTCGTTCTGGGTGTTGGAGGCGTTGTTGGAGAGGCTGGTGCGGACGTAGTCCAATTGCAGCGCGCGCACGCCGAAGCCCCGGCTGAGAGCGATATCCAGGCCACCGCCCAACTGCATGGCGAAGGAGTTGGCGGAGGTGATGGCGCCGCCAGGCGCGGGGAACGAGCTGTTGAAGGCATGAGTGCCGCCGAACAGCGCCTCGCCGACGATTTGCGCAGCGTGCTTTTTGGTATAGCGGTCCGTGTAGCGCGAGATGTTGTAGGTGTAGCGCGGCCCGAAGACATAGGTGAACTTGCTCAGGTCCACGCCCGGAGCGATGTTGGAGGCAGTCGCTCCGCCGAAGCTGCCAGTTGCGCTGAAGCCGCGATAAACAGGCACAGCAACCTCCGCGCTTGCTCCATTCAGCCAGAAGCAGCCGCAGTTGGAGGAGGCGACCTTGGCCCGCTCCAGGTTATAGGTGAGGGCGACATCGGCCGATGCGATCCCGGGCAGCAGGTTGGGGTGCGTCTGTTGGGCGCAGGCCGCAGCCGCCGTCATCAACACTCCGCACAGGAGCACACTTCCACAAAGCGATCGTTGCATCTTTCTCTCCTTTGTTATTCAACCGTCAGGGTGACTGTAGTGGAGTGCACCAGAGCGCCGGAGGTCCCGGTCACGGTCACGGTGTAGGTCTGCTGTGGCTGGCCGAAGAAGCCGGAGGAGAAGCCGCATCCGGTAAGTCCGGCTGTGACTCCGAGACCAATCAGCAGCAACAGCGCCAGCGACACGCCGCGTCTCAGCTTTCTGCCTGCATGGCGCATGCGTCCGGCGAATGGCAGCAGCAACAGAGCAAGCGCGAACGGTGCGAGTCCTCGGCCGAAGTGGTTCGCCGGTTGCAGCCTGGAGGTTGTTGCCGGCAACTGAATGGTCAGCGTCACATTGGTGGATCCACTGCCCGCGGCCAGGGTTGCCGGAGAGAAGGTTGCCGTCGCGCCGGTGGGCAGGCCGCTGGCCGACAGCGTAACCATCGCCGGGAAGGTTGTACTGCCGACCGGGCTCAGGGTGAAGGTGTACACCGCCGTTGCACCCGGCAGCGCAGTCACGCTGGTCAGCGAGGCGCTCCCGCTGCTGACAGAGATTGCCAGGTTGAAGTCCTGCACGGTGATACTCTGCACAGCGCTGGTGACGGAGACGAAGTTGGTGTCGCCGCTATAGACGGCGGTGATGCTGTGCGAGCCGATGGCGAGTGCGGCGGTGCCGAGCGCAGCCACGCCGTTGGTCAGCGGAACCGTGGAGAGCAGCGTCGTCCCATCCAGGAAGTTGACCGAGCCGGTGGGAACGCTGGCGCTGGAGCTGATGGTTGCGGTCAGCGTCTCGGTGTTCTGGGTAAGGATAGAACTGGCCGAGTCTGCCAGCGCATCGGTTGGTGTTGCCTTGGTGATGGTGAGGGCTGCCGGCGTATTGGTAACCGTGTAGTTGCCCAGCTTCGAGTTGGGATCGACCAGTGTGGCTGTGATCGTGTAGCTGCCGCTGGCCGGCGAAGTTGGCGTCGCCGTAGTGGCATAGGTTGCCGTGATGCCGTCGCTTCCGACAACGCCAGTCAGCGTCCCGGTGAAGGTTGGGAAGGTCGCGCCATAGACGCTGCTGGCCGGATTCGCGGTCACCGAGAGGGCCGCCTTATTCACCACGATGCTTCCCGTCACCTGCGTCGCAGCCGAGTAGGTTGCGTTGCCTGCCTGGTTTGCCGCGACCACGATGGTGCCCGCTCCAGTCACTGTGAGCGTGCTGCCGATGATGGTTCCCGGCCCGGAGACCACACTGAAGGTGGTTGCGAGACTGGAGGTCGCGGTGGCGCTCAGCGTGATGGGCGAGACCCCGTAGGTCACAGGCGTTGTCGGCGAGAAGCC
The DNA here is from genome assembly GCA_963834805.1 of uncultured Acidobacteriaceae bacterium. Taxonomy (GTDB): domain Bacteria; phylum Acidobacteriota; class Terriglobia; order Terriglobales; family Acidobacteriaceae; genus Edaphobacter. The sequence continues at coordinate 1,275,848 of CAWIDB010000006.1, read as the reverse complement.
GATCGTCTGTGCGAGCTGCCCGACTTGCAGCGTGACCGTGATGCCTGTGGCAGCCGCGTAGTTGCTGTCTCCGGCATAGGTCAGTGCAACGTTGTAACTACCCACTGCAAGGGTGGACGCAACCGGCACAGAGGCTGTGCCCGAGCTGATGGTTGCCGTGCCGGAGGCGACCGCGCTGCCGCCGGCGCTGGGCGTAATGGTGTAACCCACGCTGCCGCTGGGCAAACTGATGCCGCTGCCGCTGAACTGGCCGGTGACGCTGACGGGCACGCTGCCAGTGGTGCCCACCGTGACCAGTACGGGCTGTGTTGTGGGGCCGGTGAGGGTTGAGCTGGCCTTGCCGACAACGATCGCCGTGGCATAAGTCTCCGCCGCGGCATTGAAGTTGCTGTCTGCCGCCGCCGCCGCAGCGTAGGTCTGCGAGCCGACCATAGCTGTGGTGCTGAAGGTGGAGACGCCGCTTACCGGGGTGGATGTGGGCGAGAGAGTCGTCGTGTTGTCGTAGAACGTGACTGCGCCCGTCGGTGAGCTGCCGCCTGCGCTGGTGATCGAGGAGGTGGCCTTGATGGTCACCGGCTGGCCATAGACCAGCGTGGTGGGCGATGCCGTCACCGTCAATGTTGGACTGGCTTTGCTGTTGGTCAGCGAAAAGCTGGCCGGATTGGTGACGCCGGTTGCCTTCGCGCTCACGGTATAGGCGGTGGAGCTCGCCGTGCCGTTCGCCGTCGCCGTCACCGAGCAGGTGCCCGCCGGAGAGGTCAAGGCCGTTGTGCAGGTGGAGGAGGAGGACAACGAAGCGCTTGCCCCGCTGCTGGGCGAAGTATATGTAACCACGTTGCCGCTGACCGGATTGCTGTAGGCATCCAGCACCTGCACCGTCAGGGGATTGGTAAACGCCGCACCAATCACCGCACTCTGGCCGCTGCCGGTGGCCGCCGTAATCGTCGCTGCCGCTGCCGCGCTGACGGCGATATTGCTGCTGGTCAAGCTGGGCGATCCGCTCGAATCCGCCACTGTGATGGTCTGCACCCCCGAGGTCTTCAGCGTGATGCTGAATGTGCCAACGCCTACCGTGAGATTCAGTGTTCCCGTCGGGAATACGGCAGTGGTGTCGGTTGAGGTGAACGTAATCGGGCCGGCGTAACTGGTCGCCACGGCAGAGTTGTCCGTGCTGGAGTATGCGGTCACAGTCACGTTGAAACTGGTGCCCGCCGTTGCGGCCGCTGGCACACTGGTCAAGGTGAAGTGGTTGACGGTGGTGACATTGAAGGTGTTGCTGGATGCGCTGGAGAGCGTGGGCGTGTAACTGCCGATGTTGAGCGTGTAGAAGGCATGGAGATAGTCGCCGGTGGCGACGGTTGTGAAGCTGCTGCCGCTGAGGCTGGCGGAACCAGTAGAACTCAGAGTCATGTTCACAGGGTGGTTCTTCAGCGAGGTGTCGGCATCGTTGAACTGAATGGATCCAGTAGCGGGAAGGGCATAGCCGTCATCCTCAAACTGCACGGCAGGGACCGGATTCAGGGTCACTCCGACGGGAATGCTGCTCGCAGGCTGGATCGACCAGGCGATGCTGTAATCGGAGTTGGTCGCGCCGGCGTCCGTGCAATAGAAACTGCCGTATTGGGTCGGGCGCGTTACGCCGCGTTGGTCGGTCGTGGTCGATCCCGGCGCAGTACTGGATTCGGTCAGACAGAATGCGGGACTGGACGGCAGCGCGGGCATGGTCTGCGTGGGTCCGCCGTAGTTGCCCAGCGGAGCCAGAAGAGGATTGACCGCAGTGAGTGCAGTGTTCACATAACTACTGCTGATCGTGTTGGTGAAGCCGGAGGCCTTAACTAGATCGGGTGAGTACCCGGATATTGCAGATGTATTGCCTGCCACAAGACTGTTTCCGAGAATCAAAGTACCGGAGCCAACCTCGCTGAGTCCAAACCCGCTGTTACCTGAGATCGTCACTCCTGTGAGGGTCGACGTCCCTCCATAAACGTAAAGGCCGGCGTATACACCGAGATTTCCAGAGACAGTGCTATTTGAGACGGTAAGGGTCGAGTTGTACTCATACAACCCTCCAATATTCCCATTCGCATTACCGTTACCGCTGATTGTAGTCCCCGTAATGTTCAGTGTGCCGCTTGACACTCCAATTCCACCTACGAAAGGGCCATTATTGTTGACGATGGCGCTGTTGTTGATGGTGAGCGATCCGGAATCGAAGATGCCACCTGCCGCAGAGGTTGTGCTATACCCATTCTGAATGGTTAGGTTGTTCATCACCGCGCTGGTTACACCGCTTGCCACCGTCACCACGGTGTTCGCCGCGTTGCCGTTCAGCGTAATCAGGTTGGTCAGAGAGGCTCCACTGCCCGTGGTCAGCCCCTGGATGGTTGTGTAACTCGGCAGGTTTAACGTCCCGTAGGTCGTGGTAATAGTATTTTGGGCGGCGGTGTTCGTCGCCAGGAACACCGTCGGTGAAAAGTTGATCGTCGCCGGATTGGTGCTCGTCGCAATTGCCGTGGCAGCCGCCAGCGCATCGCGCAGCGTGCAAGCTGTGGTACTTCCGACCGCGCAGTTCGCCGAGGGTGGTGGCGGCGGAGCGCAACTGATGGTGAAGTTCGTGTTGTACCACTCAAAATAGAAGTCTTGCGTGTCCGGGACGGTGAAGGTATACGTGCCTGCCTGATAGTAAAATTGCGTCTCGATCCCAGGTTGGGACTCAATGAAAAAGTCGTTGCTCGCACCGACCGTCGTCGTAATGACCTCGCCCGCCGAAAGAGATATTGGATGAGTGGCATAGGGCGAGTAACTACCAGGTAGCGTTGTTGCCAGTGTGCTGCAACCATCACTTACACTGCTTGCGTCGTCGGAATTGGTAGTCACTGTAAAGGTGGCCTGCGGAGCGCAACTGATGGTGAAGTTCGTGTTGTACCACTCAAAATAGAAGTCTTGCGTGTCCGGGACGGTGAAGGTATACGTGCCCGCCTGATAGTAAAATTGCGTCTCGATCCCAGGTTGGGACTCAATGAAAAAGTCGTTGCTCGCACCGACCGTCGTCGTAATGACCTCGCCAGCCGAAAGAGATATTGGATGAGTGGCATAAGGCGAGTAACTACCAGGTAGCGTTGTTGCCAGTGTGCTGCAACCATCGCTGGCATGAGCCGTCTGCGCGCCAAAGATCAGCAGGCCCACGGCAATCACAAAGAACTTCGCTGCACGCTGACTGGATATGGCGTGGCGGCGAGCGGAAGCGTGGATGCGCCTGGCGGAATTTGTTGGGCTAGAGACAGCGTGAGGGCGAGTGGGGGCAAACTTGCGCATAACCGCGCACAAGCAGTTCGATATCTCGTGCAAGATCGTTCTCCAGAACAACACAGTGGGAATTGTTCAGCTCTGCTCAACCTAATGGATGCGCATCCATTTCAAAGGATGGAAAATTCTTTAACTGATTTTTAGGGGGGGACCTGAGCAGTATTCGCAGGAACCACGCTTGCTGAAATCCGCACCTCCAATGCCAATGGGCGTTCCGGCAGAAGCCGTGCTGCCATGATGCGGGCTGCACCTTGATTCCGTTCCTGCTGTTCTTGAATCTGGCAAACGCTCAAACACCGCCCCCGCGATGCCCACCCGTTTGTGCAGGCAGCTAGATGTGCTTGGCAGTTTTCCCGCGCAGTGTAAAATACTTTAAAGGTAAGTATTCAAGGCATTGAAAAGGCCGCGTCAGCGGTCTAATCCCTCTCTACCAAAACATTTTGACGACTAAACAACAACGGAAGAAACTGTATCTGGCCATCCTGTACCCCCGCATGATCAGAGATGATCGAATCTGAAGCAGAGGTCCGACCTCAACACTGATTTGGTTTGTGTTTGCAAGAGAATCGAGAACTACGCTGGAGCCTATTGCAATGCCGGCCCCCTATCCCGCCCAAGAAGTTCCCCGACATAGTTTAAAAGACATGAAGATGGGACTGAGATTCTTTGTCCTAGTACTCGGCGTTTTAGTTGGATTGGTTGGTATCGCGTCCGGACAGGCAGACCAGGGCACGATTACGGGCGTGATCCAGGACCAGTCGGGCGCGGCAATCGGCGACGCCAGCGTAACGCTCTCCAATCTCGATACTGGCCAAGTTCTGAAGACAAGGACGAATGGCTCCGGCGTCTACTTTTTTTCTCCGATCAAGATCGGCAACTACAGCGTAACCGCCAGTTCACCGGGCTTCGGAACCACTACGTTGACCGGCTTGAAACTGAGCATGCAGCAAGTTCTCGAGGCTGGGATCACTCTCAAGCGTGGCAGCACCGCCGAGACAATCAGCGCGACCGCAAGCGCGCCTCAGATCCAGACGCAGGAGAGTACAACCAGTCAGACAACGGGCGCGCAGTCGATCAACAAGGTGCCGCTGAGCGGGGGAAACTGGGTATACATTGCGCAACTGGCCGCGGGCGCGGCCCCTCCGCAGGGCTCGCACGGCGCGGGCACGGGCGACTTCAACTCCAACGGACAGCGCGCAGAGCAGAACAACTACATGCTGAACGGGGTGGACAACAACAATCATCTGGTTGATTTCCCTACCGGCGCCAGTTTTGTGGCCCAGCCTCCGTCGGAAGGCCTGGCGGAGTTCAAGGTGCAGAGCGGCGACTATTCGGCTGAGTTCGGACACTCCGCTGGCGCAGTGATCAACACCAGCCTGAAGTCGGGCACGAACAACATACACGGCACATTGTGGGAGTTTGTGCGCAACACGGTCTTCGACGCCAAAGACTGGAACGCGTCGTCCGTGCCTGCGTACCATGAGAACCAGTTTGGCGCGACCGCCGGCATGCCTCTTCTGCGCAACAAACTGTTCCTCTTTGCCGACGTGCAGGCCAATCGCATTGCCTATACCGGCGTAACCATCACGACAGTTCCGTCGCTGTTGGAGCGAAACGGCGACTTCTCCGAGTTGTACAACCCAACGCTGACCGGGGCGTCCGGGCCGATCCAGCTGTATCACCAGAGCTCCAGTGCGCCGCCCCAACCATTCGCGAACAACAATCTCGCCTCAGGCATCCCCGGGGTTGTGCCGAACCCGACCGCACGCGCGGTCCTCAACCAGCTTCCGCTGCCGAACACCAACAACGGGCTGCTGTACAACAACTACCGCTTCAACGGCCCGTCGCGCGACGACACAACCCAGTGGGACACGCGTCTGGATTGGAACATCAACGCCAAGGACACGGCTTACTCCAGCTTCAGCTACTGGAATGAGCCGTCGTATCAGCCTCCGTTATTTGGCATTCTGGCCGGTGGCGGCAACATCAGCGCGAACTTGAGCGGAAGCTTCATGTTCAGCGAGACGCACATATTTACCCCCACGCTGACCAATGAATTTCGCGTGGGTTTCAACGACATCCGCTCGCACAGGACTCAGTTCAATGCTGCGAACGCAGGCTTTGCCGCAAGCCTTGGGTTTGGCGGTATCCCCGCCGGTTATATGAACGGTGGAATTCCGCAGATGTGGTTCAGCGGCGGCGCATACAACATCGCCAACTTCGGCAGCGGCGGGTACACGCCAGGCACCGAAAAAGAGAACGTATACCAGATCATCGACAACGTCACAAAGATCCTCGGCAACCACGACCTGAAGGCCGGGGTAAATTTTCTGAGCATACGCTTCTCCAGTCAGGAGCCACCCGCCTCTCGCGGCAACTACTACTACACCGGCGAGTACACCAGCAACCTGAACGCGCCCAACACTGGATTTTCCGCGGCCGATTTTCTGCTGGACAGCCAGAACAGCGCGGTCCTCTCCAGCGAATTTGTCAGCGGTCAGGCGCGCTGGTACGACGGCGCCTACGTGCAGGATGACTGGCGCGTCACCAAACAGATCACCCTCAACGCGGGCCTGCGCTGGGAGTACTTCCAGCCGTATCAGGATGTGGGCGGCTACCAGGCCTCCTACAGCATGAATGGGCCCTTCTCGCTGAATACGGCGACCGGAGTTGGCAGCGGCTCGGCTGTCTTGCAGTTTCCCGCAGAGATCGAGAGCTATGTGCAGACCATCTTTGCCCAGACCTCCAATGCCTTTCCCAACCTGCTGGCGAAGGACAACATCGCATTGCAGTTCAACAACGATCCGCACCTGATTGCAGCGCAGAAGGACAACTTCGGGCCACGCCTCGGCATCGCGTATTCGCCGGACAACAAGATCTCCATCCACGCGGGCTATGGTTTTTTTTACGGCGGATTGGAGAATGCCGGTTACATGCCGAATCTGGGGCAGAACTATCCCTTCCAGTTCGACTCAAACTTCCCGTCCGCCAACTGTTCCGCAACCTCCTGCCCCACCGACGGGATCACCATTGGCAACGGCTTCTCCGCCATCCTGGCCCACGGGCTGACTGGCAATGTGACAGACCTGTCCCTGCGCGGCACCCCTCCCTCGCTTAACACGCCCTACACGGAGGACTACAACCTCTCCATTCAGCGAAACCTGATCGATGGAATGCTTGCCACCGTCGGTTATGTGGGCGACGCCTCGCACCATCTGGGGTCTATAACCGATCCGAACAGCCCCCTGGCATTGGAGAATCCCAGCAACAGCACGCAGAATGCCCGACCGCTGCCGGACTTCGGCAGCACGGATTATATCGACCACATTGGCAACAGCAACTACAACGGGTTCCAGGCCAAGCTGGAAAGGCGGTACAGCAACGGGAAGAGCCTGCTGGCTACGTACACCTGGTCGCACTCCCTGGACGACGCGCCCGCGCTGATGATATCGAGTGCGGACGCAGGATTCCGGCAGACGAACCTGGTCCCCGCCAAGGCGGAGTATTCCAACTCCACGTTCGATACACGTCAACGCTTCACCTTCAACGCCTTGTTCGATCTTCCTTTCGGTGCGGGGCACAAGTTCCTCAACAACGCTGGTTTGCTCAACAATGCAGTGGATGGCTGGTCGATCAACCTGACGTTCGCGGCGCAGACAGGCAACCCGTTCTCGGTGGGCCCGACCGCCATCAGCACGGCGAGCGGCGGCAAGGCGGAGGCGGTCAAGATGAGAGACCCCTACACCAGCGGCGGCACATTCACCAGTCCGAATCCTGGCATCCAGGTTGCCTGCGCCACGAAAACCCGCACACGCCAGAACTGGTACAACCCCTGCTCATTTCAGAACCCGTGGAACCCGAACGACTGGACCAACGAGCCTCAGCATTACATTCCGACCGGGACCTCCGATCCCCACTACGCAGCGGCATCGCAGCCTGTGTACGTGACCAACCCCGCGTCGGCCCTGGGATTCCTGGGCGGCAGGCGCAACGATGTCTATGGTCCCGGCTATGAGCGCGTCAGTATCTCCGTCTTCAAGGTCTTCCCCATCTTCCGCGAGCAGACCATGCTGTTCCGCGCTGACATCTTCAACCTGTTCAACACTCCCTCGCTGGGCCAGCCGAGCGACATGACAATCGACAGCACAGGCGGGGTCATCACCGGCCCGCGCAGCTTCCAGAAGCTGACTCCGGATGCGCGCTTTATCCAACTGGCGTTGAAGTACTCGTTCTGAGGCTAGAGCATTTTCACAGCAGGTGTAGAGCGGGGTGAAAGAAGCCTGCGTGGTTTTCTCTCAACCGGGGTCCCCAGCGACAGGTTCACGTCGCTGGGGTGGAAAAAATCACATCGCATGATCTGCTCCAACACTATAGATAGTGTGAAAATGCTCTACTGCGCACTCCATCGCTGCTTGTGCAGGAACCTGACGCGCCGCTCTGAGCATTTCTATCCTGGGTTGAACTATTCCCGGATGGTCCAACTATTCAAGTGTCGGGTAGTCCGGCCTTTGATTATCGGGCGGAGTGGGATAGGCCTTGCTGCCGTCGTTCAATTCCAGACGGACATAATCCCATACCACGCCGCTGGTGACGTCTCCTGCGGGAACGGTGAAAGTGACGGTGTTTTCGCCCGCCTTCATTAACGAAGCGTCGAACTTCTGGATGTACTGGTTCCACACGCCCTTGTTCGTGTTGTAACGCAAAGCGTTGGTGGAGACGGGACGGAGGGTGCCAACCGTCTGTCCGTTGACCCCTATGGCCAGGGTCGTGCTGTCCGCCCCCGCCAGCGCAATACGCAGGTAAGCTGTGCCTTGCGCAGCCTTCGCCATATTGAATTTGACGGTCCATGTGGTGGCCTTGCCCTGACCCCATTCTCGCCACGGATCCCCCGGCGTGGTTGGTATCGCGACCCAGCCGAAGCGCTGATTGTAGGGGTCCTTAGCGGCAGGATTCATCCACGCAGTTGTGGTGGAGTGCGGCACCTCCTGGAAGAACCAGTCCTTAGCGTAGTTACTCTTGCCGATGGTGTAGGTGATGTCGTTGGGGAAGAGGCCTGCATAGCGCAGACCCCAGCCCCACAGCCAGTAGTTGTCGCCGTCGCCCTTGAAGAACTTGTCGCCAGTGCGGTCGGGATAGCCGATCTCCCATACCTGCTTGCCGTAGCGGACGGGTTGCCAGACAAGCTTGCCCAGGTTTAGGGTCTTGCCTGCTTCCACCGTGATGTTGGTCTTGGCGTATTCGCCCAGCACTCCGTTGGCGAACGCGTGCAGCGTATAGGTTCCGGGCCGAATATTGGGGATGGTGAATTTGCCGTCCGCCGAGCCGTCCACCCAGAATTCGTAGTAGTTCCCATCGTGCGGCCAGGTTATGATGTTGCCGTTGCCTGCCCGCGATTGGAACCCGGTCCCGGCCCCCTTGTAGTTTGGGTGGGCCAGGCCAATGTTCAGATTTGGGAGCGTCTTCTTGATGGCCTGCGGATCGTCGAGGACGAGTTGACCGGTGACCGTGCCGCGTTCCGCCTTGTGCGGGTAGTCCATGCCTTCGACCCACTGGTACGGCCATGCGGCCTTGACCTGCTTCGACTTGGCAACCGCGTCATTCCACAGAGCGAGGGCGTTGTCGTGCCAGACCTTGGGCACGGCCGGCATGCCGCTGCCATAGCTGGCGGTTAATTTGTCCAGTTCGGCCTTGGTCGGGTCCTTGGCATCGGCCAATGCGTTGAAGTAGACGAAGATGGGACCGACCACGTGCTTCCACTCCTGTCCGGCGGGGATGCTGGTGATGGAGCCGCCGCCATAGTGACCGGAGGTCCAGTAGTCGAGCACGATGGGTAGATAGGCAGCCGATCCGGGTGCGGAAAAGTGGTCGATCAGATCCAAACGTTCCGGGCCACCCGTAATGTACTCATTGGACGGGTTGATGAAATACACACCGATATGGTCCTTGGTGCTGGACCAACCCCAGGCCTGGAGTTTGTACATCGGGGCGTTGTAGCTGTACTTGTGCTCGACGGAGTTCTTATAGAGTCCGGTTGCATAGATGCTCTGCTCCTTGGCGTGAACCTCGTGGTCCTCGGGCGCGTTGCTTTCAAGTTGGTTGCGGTCCTTGTCCACCGAGCGCCAGTCGAAGGTTGGGTTCATATCCTGCAGGATGAATCGGCTTTCGCCCTCGCCGGCCTGCGGATACGAGGCGCGATGGGTGTACTCGCTGTAAGTGTAGAAGCCGCTGACGCCTCGCTCCATGGTGTAGCGCGTCTCAATGTCCATCCCTCCGCCACGACCGCCTCCACCGCCACCGAAACCGCCGGGAGCGCCAGGCGCTCCACCACCGCGAGGACCGCGAGCCCCCGCACCGGGACCGCCTGCACCAGGACCGCCTGCGCCGGAACCGCCAGCGCCGGAACCGCCAGCGCCCGGAGCACCCGCGCCGGGACCGCCTGCACCGGGAGCACCGCCCGCACCAGGAGCACCCGCACCAGGCCCGCCAGCACCGGGAGCGCCGCCGCCGCGAGCGAAGCCGCCACCACCAGCACCACCGCCTGGATTGACGCCCAGGACGGAGACCTCCGCGCGTTCGCCGCCATTGGCCGCCGGATCGATGGTCACTCTGGCGGTGACGGTGCCGGAGGGCCTCTGCTCCCAGTAACTGTAGTTGCCCTTGGTCAGGATATCGACGCCGTGATAGACCAGCGACGTCAGATTGCCGTCGCGCTTGCGTATGCTGGCCTTGACGATGCCGTTGTCCAGCGTCCAGGTGTCGCCGCTGTCGGTGAGAGTGACCGGGGCGTTTACTTTGACTTTTTCGATTGCCGGCATCGCGTGCGCGGCAGGCGTTGTTTGGGCGGAAGATTTCGCTTGGGCGGCAGGCTTCGCTTGGGCGGCCTGCTGCGCCGCTGCGCCGTGTGTCTGGACAATAGCCAGGGCAAGAAACGTGGATACGCAGAGGAGCCGTGCTTTGGTCATGACGCCAACCTTTCAAACGAGCATTGGGATGGATGGGCTTGGGCTTGCCGAAGTCCAGAGAAGCATAGTGGTCTGGCTGGATTACAGTCAATGCGGCAGGCCAAATGTCCGTAATGTGAATACGATCCACCGAAGGCGGGTGCAGTCGCGCGCCTTCGGAGATGGCAACTCATCCACAGGCTGGTAACGACACACGGCAGATGAAGGGAACTATCCCCCAGCGGGCGCTTCCATGGTACCCTTCCGCAATAGAATTTCCGGGGCTTGGTTCCGTGAGTTGAAAATAATGAGGCGACGTGACGTGTTGAAGTCCGGGTTCGCTTTAGGGGCGGCGGGTATGAGTTTCAAGAGGCTTGCCTATGGCGAAGCGCAGACTGGCGGGGTTACGGAGGACCGGTTGACCGGCGACCGTGCTAGTTGGGTGGCGATGCTGGACCGTATCTGCAGGCCGCTGTTCGAGGCGCTGAGTGAGCGGCGGCTGAAAAAGGTAATGCCGGTGGAGGCGTATGCCGGCGAACAGCAGCATCGGCGGCAGACAACCTACCTGGAGGCGCTGGGGCGAACGCTGGCGGGCATCGCTCCGTGGCTGGAAGATGGGGCGACCACGGGCGCCGAGGGCCAGCTTCGCGAGCGCTATTGCGTACTGGCGAGGGATGCCATTACCTCGGCAGTCGACAAGGAATCGCGGGATTACATGGACTTCGGCGGCGACCGGCAGACGATTGTCGACACGGCGTTTCTTTCGCTGGCGATGCTGCGCGCTCCGCACCAGCTACGCGAAAAACTGCCGGTTGAGGTTCGGGCGCAGTTGGCGGATGCGATGCGGATGACCCGCGCGCAGTTGGGAAACTACAACAACTGGCTCTTGTTCGCGGCCATGATCGAGGCCAGCCTGTTTGCCATGGGCGAGCCGTGGGACCGGACCGGATGCGCGTGGACTACGCGCTGCGCGAGCACGCAAACTGGTATCTGGGCGATGGGACCTATGGCGACGGCCCGAACTTTCACCAGGACTACTACAACTCGTTTGTGATTCTGCCCTTTCTGACGATGCTGATGGATACGCTTAGCTCGCAGGAATCGGCATGGGGCGAAATGGCAGGTGCGATCCGCGAGCGCGCAACGCGCTATGCGGCAATTCAGGAGCGCTGCATCGCGCCGGATGGGAGCTATCCGGTCGTGGGGCGATCGATCGCGTATCGCTGCGGCGCGTTCCATCTGCTTGCCGACGCCGCCCTGCGCCATGCGCTGCCCCCGGAGATTTCGCCGGAGCAGGTGCGCGGCGCATTGACGGCGGTGATGCGGAGGACGCTGACGCCGGCGGGCACGTTTGACGAGAATGGATGGCTGCGCATCGGACTGTCTGGGCACCAGCCGTCCCTCGGCGAAGTGTACATTTCCACCGGCAGCCTTTACCTCTGCACCGCGATATTTCTGCCGCTTGGGCTGCCTTCCGAAGAGCGATTCTGGAGTGGCGCGGCCGCGCCGTGGAGTTCGCTGAAGGTTTGGGGTGGTGCGGATTTTAAGGCGGACCATGCGCTGGAAGGACGACAGCGCGGCGATTGATTTCCTGCATCAGCATCTATGTGGCGTGCGACCGGCGGGCAGGCCGTGTCTTCTATCGGGTCATTGTAGTCGTCTCGGGTGGGACGGGGTATGCAGGCGGTGCACCGGGGAAGGTGAGGACGAGGTGCTCGAAGACCACTCCGGGGTCGCGGTATATCAGGCGAATGGTGTGCTTGCCTGGCGCAAAAGGACCGAGCGGAATGGTGGCAATGGCGGAGTTGCGCAGGACGTTGGCCGACCAGGTCGCGGTGTCGGGGCCGTGGCCGTCTGGGCCGGAGGCGTCGAGTTCGATAGGGGCGCAACCGTCCAGCGAGACGGCGTAGCGCAGGCGATGATCGGAGTCCACGGCGAATGTGGGCAGTAGGTGCAGCGCGAGCGTTGCAGGGCCGTTGGATGCGGTGGTGAAGTCGTAGTCGAGCCAGGGCGATTCCTGCGCGGAGTCTGCGCTTGGCGCGGTGTTGGCGAGCAGGCCCGGTGCGCCATAGACAACGGAGTCGCCTACGCTATCCTGAAATAAATTGCCCGATAAGCCGACGTCGATGAAGTTCCAGCTTGAGGGTTGACCATCGAATTTGCGCGCGAAGTGAGCGGCGTTGATGGAGACGGTGCAGTGCTGCTCGACAAAGGAAAAGACGTAGGCAGCCTCAGGCGGAGCAGGTGGTCTGACCGCTGTCTGACATGCGGAATCGCCCGCTCCCCAAGATGCAGGTAGCGGTTTATCGGCGTCGGCCGCAGTTGCCGTGCGCGACATCTCGAAGACGGGTCGCTCACGCGGCGCATCGGACATCATGCCGTCCCACTTGCCGTCATCGAGGCTGTTGTATTTCGTCGTCAGCGTCTGGATCGTGTCGTAAGCCGCGTGGGCACGCGCGGTATCGGATGCAAGGGCTGCATCGTCGTGGTTATGCGCGTCTAGGTAAGTGAGGTCAGTTGAGAGAAACTTCTCATTCTGCGCGGCGGAGGCTTCAACGGGATAGCCGACCAGCTCGAAGAAAGCGGAGGCATATTGCGGCTCAATATCTTTCGCGACCTTTTGCTCAAGTACGAGCAACTCCGACCATTGAGCAGCGCGGCCGTGATTCTGATCTGAATTACCATAGCTGTGCCACGCCAGCGGGTTGAAGGCGGTACGGTTAATACCGTCTGTGTAACCGTTGAAGCCCATGAACTCTGGTTTGCGGAGGAAGTTGAACTGATAGTAGTTGTCTAGCAACATGTCAAAGAAAAACGTGTTGACGTGTGAGAACTGAGCGGGAAACTGTTCTGTAAACCATTTGTCGAGGTACTGGTACTGAGTGAGTTTGGCCGTTCCCGGCTCGTCCCATGCCAACTGCATAAAGTAGTCGATGTCGATCTCCGCGGGCTTCAAATCTCCCACATTCAAAATCCAGTACTTGCGCGCGTTGTGGTCGTAGGCCTTGGTCATTTCTTCCTGGATCAACGCGGGCGGAGTGGTACAGAGCCAGAGATAGTCGTGCGGCGAGCCCCAGTAGGAGACGTGGTAGTAGACGCCCGATCCGCCTGCGCGCTTCTGCTCCTGCGCGTTGGGCAGTTCGCGGATGTAGCCGTAGTTGTCGTCCGTCCAGCCGAGGGTGACGTCGTCGGGCACCTTCATGTCGGCGCGGTAGAGGTCGAGCGATTCTTTATACAGCCAGATGATCTGCGGAATCTTAGCAAGGTCCGGATTCACCCGCTTGGCCAGCAGCGCGCGTTGGGCTGCCATCGCGTCCTCGACCAGCTTCGCCTTCACTTGGGGGGAGCCGGTGGCCTCAAGGCCGGAATCGTGTACGCCGCGCAGGCCGACGGTGTAGAAGTTTTCGTACTTGCCGTTCTCCACCAGGCGCTTGTCCCAGTAGGCGTTCATGGCGGCGCTGTTGGTCTGGTAGTTCCACGGCCCATCGCCCTTGGGCGGAGCAGCCTCATTCCACTCGCCAACATTGTTGCGCAGCAGCGCCTCGGAGTGTGAGCTACCCATCACAATGCCCCATTTGTCGGCGAGGCGTGCATTCTCGGGGACGGCGTTGAACGGAAGCGATCCGGGGTGCATGGCGGGCCAGAGCGAGTTGGCATGCAGCCGAAGTAACAACTCAAAGATGCGCGCATAAGTATTGGGCCCGATGTTGCCCTTTCCGTTGTCTACCGTCGGGTCCATCTTTTTGGAGGCCCACGGGCGCAGGCCCCAGTCCTCGTCGTTGAGGAAGAATCCGCGGTACTGTACAGAGGGTTCGGGCTGCACATGCGCACCCGGCAGCACATACACCTCCGCGTGGTGCGCAACGGGGACATCCGCCCACCAGGTCCACGGCGAGACACCCATCTGTCGCGACAGGGTGAAGAGGGCGAAAGCCGCGCCTCGCCGGTCACTTCCGGCTATAACCAATGCGCGCCGCACCCCGGGCATCGGCGCCGAAACCACGGCTATGACCGCGCTCTCCCACTTGCCCGCAACTGCATCGGTGTTGAGCGCATGCGAAGCGGCTAGGCGGTCGATCTCCGGCGAGCGGCCTAGAACGCCGACCAGGATAATGTTTGCGGGCAGCGGAGCGGTGAGCGAGGTCAAAAGGCGCGGCTTGACGCCGGTGACCTGCTCCACATCGGAGGCGAAGGCTTCGGCCACGACGCGCAAGGTCTCAGGATTGCCCGGAGCAACATAGATCGCCGCTGCGTGGCCGTTGGCGGCGATGGCGAACTCGTCGGAGCTCGCGGGGCGGTTCAGATCGATGATCGAACTCTGTGCGCTAGCTGGCTGCAAGATCAGTACGTTACACACCAACATCGCGATTTGAATCAAGGCCAGTATTCCCGCGAAGTGTCGTAATTGACGCATCTTTCCTGCTCACGCTCAAACCAAAATGATTGCCAGACTAAGACTCTATCAATGGTCAACTATCGACGACAAACTCAAGCGGCTTCCTGGTTGAGTTCGCCATCAGCTTCAAAAGCTACTTCAGCCAGTGGTGCCAGCTATTTCTCAACTTCCATCGTCAGTGTCATGCGAAAGCAAACTAACGAACAGGGCTTCAAATTTCCGCCATTTCGGAAACTACGGGTGTCCGTTGCGCTATCAGGCCAACGCTCGTGCCAGGTGCGCATGCAACAAATGAGGCCTCAAAGTGGATTCTGCCGGCCCGCCAATCATGGGTTGACCGCAGTGGGCGCATGGCTCTCAGGACGCTTGGTGAGGGTGGTCAGATTGTCCAGGGTGAAGACGGCGGGGCCGGGAGTGCCATCGTCGTTCCACAGGTCGCGCTCCGGCGCCCAGTACATGACGCCCAGGCCATGGGGCGCCTTCTGTACGGTGTTGACGAGATCGACCATGAACTGCAGGCGGCCCTGCGGCGTGACCGGCCAGAGCATGTCGCTGTGGTTGGCGACGCGGACGGGAAGATAGCCGGTCTCCATGACGATGAAGTCCTTGTGATAGCGCTGGGCGCACTGGTTCATGTTGTTCCAAAGATCGTCGAGCGTTCCATGGCCCCAGGGCGGATAGAAGCTTTGCGCAATGATGTCATAGTGCACATGGGCGGCGTTGAGGTGGTCGAAGAACCACTGGGTGGTGTCCCAGTGGCCGCCCTTATCGATGTGGATGGCGATGCGCGGCGGGGTGTGGCCTGCACCCTGCTTCACTCCCTTGATCCCGGCCTTGAGCAGCAGGGTGAGGTTCTTCCATTGTTGGGCTTCGTCGTAGGACTGCGACGTGCTGCCGGGCGTAGCGGTCGCGAGACCGAGCTTGGCAAGGGGCCACGCCGCACCGGCGGTAATCTCATTGCCGATCTGGACGATGTCTGGCATGGCCCCAGCGTCCTTGAGGGCCTTGACGGTGTCGCTGGCATACGTCTGCCATTGCATTGCGAGGGTCTTGATGTCCATGCCTCGCCAGGCGACTGGAATCTCCTGATGACCCGGATCGGCCCAGGTGTCGGAGAAGTGAATGTCCAGAATCAGCGTCGCGCCGGAGGCCTTGATGCGCTTCGCCAGAGGGATGGCGGCTTCCAGCGTGTTGTTGGGAGCGTTCCTTACGGGCGATACGAAGACGCGGACCCGAAAGGCATTCCAGCCGTGATGGCGCAGGATGGTGAACTCGTCGCTTGGTTTGCCGTCTTCCTGATAGTCGGGCAATCGGCCACGGCCGGGTGCATCGAGCGCGGAAATGTCTGCGCCGAGAAGGAATGGAGGCTGAGTCTTGGTTTGCGCGAGAGCCGTCTTCCCAGCGAAGTCGGTTAGAAAGAATGTCAGTGCCAGGGTAAGCGCGAAATAGAAACGCCTTCGATTCATGGGTGATACGCCTCGCTTGTGATATGGGAGATCGCGATCTTTTCCCCTTACAACCATACTCAGCTTCCTTGCGCCGTTGCGGCTGATGGACGCTGCCGGACGCAATCGACTGATCCAGACTATTATGGGAGTTCCACGCGAGGGTTGCCTTGACAAGGCTCGCAGCACAAAACTAGGGTTTGCATGGCAATCCGCTCCCTCGTTGCAGCGGATTCAGCCGTCCGCTCTTCAGGAGCAACCCGCCATGTCTTTCAGGAATGCATCGTCCGCCTGCCTGCTCGCGTTTCTGGCCGCTTGTGGGCTTGCCACATATGCGCAAGCGCCCCCGGCAACACCTGTGGCACCACCCGCAGCCAGGTCTGCCCCCAACGCGATCGCCGGTATTCCAGTGAACTACGATGAGTCGAAGGTTGGCGCCTACACGCTGCCCGATCCGCTGAAGCTCAACGATGGCAAGCCGGTGCGCGACGCGAAGACGTGGAACGAAATGCGGCGGCCGGAGATAGTCGAACTATTCGAGACGCAGCAGTATGGGATCGCACCGGGCCGCCCCGCCGACGAGAGATTCGACGTCTTCGACAAGGGAACGCCCGCGTTCAACGGCAAGGCCATCCGCAAGCAGGTGACGATCTATTTCTCCAAAGACAAGAGCTGGCCGAGCATCGATCTGGTGATATATCTGCCTGCCGGGGCGAAGAAGCCGGTGCCGGTTTTCCTGAACATCAGCTTCAGCCCGGTGCAAAGCTCGGTGAACGATCCTGGCATTACGCCCCAGATGGTGTGGGACCCAAGGACAAATACGAAGGTGATGCCGCCCACACCGGCGGCGGGGATGACGTTTGGCCGGATTCCGGTGGAGACGTTTCTGGATGCTGGGATCGGCGTGGCGACCTTCAACTATGGCGACGTCGATCCTGATTCCCTGGTGGGATTTGCCAATGGCATTCGCGCGCGATATATGAAGCCGGGGCAGACGGGCGAAGACGATCGCGCGCCGGACGCGTGGGGATCGATCTCCGCCTGGGCGTGGGGCCTGAGCCGCGTCGAAGACTACTTCGAGACGGACAAGAGCGTCGATGCTAAGCGCGTCGCAATTCATGGCGTCTCGCGGCTGGGCAAGACCGTGATGTGGGCCGGAGCGCACGACCAGCGCTTTGCCGCGGTGATTGCAAGCTGCTCCGGCGAGGGAGGCGCGGCGCTCAGCCGGCGCGACTACGGCGAGACCATTGCGCACCTGATGGCGCCATCGCGCTACCCGTACCAGTTCGCGGCCAACTACGCCAAGTACGGGGGCTTTCCCGACACCGCGCCGATGGACGCGAACCTGCTGGTGGCGCTGATTGCGCCGCGCCCGCTGCTGCTGCAGACCGGCAGCACGGACAACTGGTCCGATCCCAAGGGAGAGTTCCTCTCGGCGGTCGCGGCAGGGCCGGTCTACAGACTGTTGGGCAAGCAGGACCTGGGCACCGATGTGTGGCCCGCCGCTAAGACGCCCATCTTCAGCAACGGACTCAACTACTACATGCATGAGGGCGGCCACGGCATGGTGCCCTCGGACTGGGACATCTACATCCAGTTTCTGAAGACCCATCTTCACCCGGAGCCGTAGGCCATGTCCGTTGTCCCGCTGCGACAGGGCACCACGCAGCCCGGTTCGGAGAACGCCTCAGAGGAACCTATGACTCATACGCGCAAGACAATTCTTATAAGGATCGCAGTTACGTCGGCGCTAGCAGCCGCGAGTGTGGGCTTTGCACAGAGCGCTCCCAACTCCGCGACGAAGGCTGCCCAGGCGCAAGATCCGCTGGCGCAGGGTTTTCTGGCACCGCCCGACTCCGCCAAGCCGCGCACCTGGTGGCACTGGACCAACGGCAACGTCACCGAGAGCGGCATCACCAAGGACATCGAGTGGATGAAGCGCGTTGGCATCGGCGGCTTCCAGCTCGTCGATGTGGCGCAGGGAAACGGCCAGGTGGTGGAACCGAAGATCAACTTCGGCACCGAGGAGTGGTACCACGCGGTGCTGCACTCCGCGCAACTGGCGAAGGAAAACAATCTGGAGATGTCGATCTTTAGTTGCGCGGGATGGAGCGAGGCCGGCGGGCCGTGGGTCACGCAGCAGATGGCGATGAAGAAGCTGGTGTGGAGCGAGACCGATGTGGCTGGGCGGATCCAGTTTGCGGAGAAGCTCGCCGAGCCGCCCTCCAACGAGGGCGCGGTGCGCGATTCGACTGCGGGTGGTACTCCCAGCGATCCTCACTTCTACCGCGACAGCGTGGTGATTGCCTACCGCACGCCTGCGGAGGAAGCGCCGATGGCGGCGCTGCATCCCAAGGTGATGTCAAGCGGCGGCCCAATCGATGGCGCGGCCCTGATGGACGACAGCCTGCAGACATCGGTGAACATTGCCGCGCCCAAAGACGGCGGTCCCGCTTGGCTGCAGTACGAGTTTGCCAAGCCGTACACGGCGCGCGCGCTGTCCTTGGGAGCGAGAGGCAGGATTCCGGTGGGGAAAATTCTGGCCAGCGACGACGGCGTGAACTTTCGCACAATAGTCGATACGCCAGGACCGCAGGGTTATCACGGAGCTTCGATCCGGACCTTCGCGTTCCCTGCGATCACTGCAAAATTCTTTCGCATCGAGTTCGACCGCGTGGGACTGACGCCGGCCGAGGTGATTCATGGAGAAGCAGCAGAGCCTCCCGCTACCTTCCCCGGTGCTGCGAGTGCGCCCTATGGCATCACCGAGGCAATTTTTTATTCCGACGCGCGCGTCAATCGCTGGGAGGACAAGGGCGCATTCGGTAGCCTGATGGACGTGTACGATGTCGTTCCAACGCCTGCCGCGCCAAATACGGCAGAGGTCTCGCTCAGCGACATCGTCGACCTGACCGGCAAGATGGACCGGGACGGCACGCTGCACTGGGATGTGCCCGCCGGCCGCTGGACCATTCTGCGCATGGGCTACTCTCTGACCGGAGCGCGGAACCGCCCATCCGTGCCCGCAGGCAGCGGGTTGGAGGTGGACAAGCTCAGCTCGAAGTACGTCCAGCAGTACTTCACCGGGTACATGAACCCGATGCAGCAGCACCTCGGCAATCTCATCGGCTCGACCGTCCAGTACATGACGATGGACAGTTGGGAGGCGGGAATGCAGAACTGGACTGACGATATGATCGCCGAGTTCCAGAGCCGCCGCGGCTACGACCCCACGCCGTATCTGCCGGTGCTGGCCGGGCGCGTTGTGGAAAATGCTGATGTCAGCGACCGCTTTCTGTGGGACTTTCGCCGCACTCTCGCCGATCTGTACGCCGGCGACTTTTACGGCACCATGGACAGCGAGTTGCACAAGCTGGGCATGAAGGCGTACTCCGAGGCCTCCGGCGTTGCCTTGGAGATTCCCGAAGACACGCTGCTGAACAAGAGCCACATCGACGTTCCCATGGCCGAGTTCTGGGTGCGCGCTCTGCATCCCGAGTCGATGTACTACGTGGATGTGCGCGGCGCAGCCTCCGCCGCGCATGTCTACGGCAAGCCGCTGGTGGCCACCGAGACCTTCACCGGCGGCGGCTACGAATCGCCCTACACGCTGAAGAAGATCGCCGACTACTGGTTCGCGCAGGGCGTCAACCGGCTGGTTTTCCATACCTCGGCGGAGCAGCCACTGGACACCAAGCCGGGCAATACCATGGTAGGCACACACATCAACCGCAACATTACATGGGCCGAGTTGGCGAAGCCCTTCATGACCTATGTGGCGCGCGTCTCTTACATGTTGCAGCAGGGAACTCCGGTGGCTGACCTCGCCTATTTGCTGCCCGAAGGCGCACCTTCGACGATGCCCTTCTGGGGCGATGGCCTGCAACCCGCGCCGCCCACAGGATACGACTACGACGTCATCAACACCGACGTACTGATGAATCGCACCAGCGTCTCGACGGACGGCCACATTCACATCGAGGGAAGCAGCGCAATGCCCGACGGCATGAGCTATCGCGTGCTGGTGCTGCCTCCAACGGTGCTGATGACGCCGGAGGTGCTGCACAAGCTGCACGATCTGGTTGCTGCCGGAGCGACCATCGTCGGCCCTAGGCCCGTCAGTTCACCCAGCCTGCTGCACTATCCGGACGCCGACGCGCAGGTGCGCGATCTCGCCACCGATCTGTGGGGCGACTTGGACGGCGTTACCCTTAACCAACACGCCTTTGGCAAAGGAATGACGTACTGGGGCATCACGCTGGATGAGGTGCTCACGCGACTCAAGAGCGCGCCGGACTTTGCGTCCAGCGGATCGCTGGACAATCCGCCGGTCTGGGTGCATCGCCACACTCCGGACGCCGAGATCTACTTCGTTGCCAACCAGGCCGACGCGCCGGTGCACATTGACGCGCGCTTTCGCGTGAGCGGAAAGGACGTGCAGATATGGCGGCCGATGAATGGTGCGATGTCTGGCAACAAGCCCGGCGATACCGCCGGGTACACCACCGTTGCCCGCATCGACCAGCGCACCGGAAATCGCCAGCCGGGCATTCAGCCCGCTTTATATGCAACGGAGTCCGGCTATACCGTTGTCCCACTCGATCTAGCTGAGCGCGAATCTGTATTTGTTGTCTTCCGCAACGCCGTACCTGCTGCTGCGCGCAGTGCTTCCGTGCCGGTCGAGACAAAGCTCGCCGTCCTCAGCGGCCCGTGGACGCTTTCCTTTCCTCCGAACTGGGGTGCACCGGCAAGAGTGCAGATGCAGAAGCTCACGTCCTGGACGGACAGCTCCGATCCCGGCGTCAAGTACTTCTCCGGAACCGCGATCTACACCAAGACGGTGCAGGCTCCGGCGTCCTGGTTCCGTCCCGGCCAGCACATCTGGATCGATCTGGGCAAGGTGCGCGACATCGCCGAGGTCAAGGTGAACGGCAAGTCTGTGGGCTTGACCTGGGCTCCTCCATATCATCTCGATGTAACCGCCGCGTTGAAGCCGGGCGCGAACAAGCTGGAAATTGCGGTGACGAACGAGTGGACCAACCGTCTGATTGGCGACCGCCTGCTTCCGGTAAACCAGAGAATATTGGCACAGCCGGGCGTTCCGGGCGCTCCCGCTGCACCGGCCGGCTTCGGCTTCGGCCCACAGACGCCGCCGGAGTCGGGATTGCTGGGCCCGGTCATGCTGCTGGCGTACTAGCTCCGTTCTGGTTTATTGTTGGTACGCCGCGCCGTTCCTGCGCCAGGTCTACTGTTTCCATTCCAGTCATGAAAGGCGGTACGATCCAATGTCGTCCCGAAAAGTAACTCGCCGCGAATTTGTTAGCGCCTCCAGCTTTCTAGCCCTGGGACTGCCGGTGGTTCTGGGCCGCAGCTATCCGTTGCTTGCCGCGCCCACGGCGGCTGCTGGGGCAACCTACGTTCCGCCCCAGTCCCCGCGCACCACGCTGAACTTCAACCTCGATTGGAAGTTCATTCGCCAGGACGTGCCCGGTGCGGAGGCACCAGGGTTCGACGATAAGGCATGGTCGGCGGTTGCCACGCCGCACAGCTTCAACGATGTCGATAGCTTCCGCATGCTCATCTCACACGGCGGCGGCGACATGGGCACGTACAAGGGACTCTCCTGGTATCGCAAGCACTTCAAGCTGCCCGCCGCGCTGGCCGGCAACCGCGTCTTCCTGGAGTTCGAAGGCATGCGCCAGGCGGGCGACATCTATCTCAACGGGAAACAGATCGGCCTGTACGAGAACGGCATCACCGCCTATGGCATCGACATCACCGACGCCTTGCTGCCCAACGGCCGGGAGAACGTGCTAGCCGTCAAGGTGGACAACACCACCACCTACAAGGAGCGCGCTTTTTGCGCCGCCAACCCAAAGAACGCCGACGGCTCTCCCTGCGTGGGAACCAGCTACCAGTGGAGCGGGAACAACTTCAATCCCAACCACGGCGGCATCAACCGCCATGTGTGGCTGCATGTCACCGGCAAGATCCATCAGACCCTGCCGCTCTACTACGGTCTGGAGAGCCAGGGCGTATATGTCCATGCCGGCAACTTTGATATTGCCGGCAAGACGGCGGATGTCACCGTCGACTCCGAGGTGCACAACACATCGGGCGAACGCGCAACGGTCGGCCTCTCGGTGGCCATCGTCGACAGCAACGGTCACGTTTGCGCCCAGTTTGATGGCGATCCGCTGGACATGGTGGACGGCGAGAAGAGCGTGATCTCCGCCACCGGTCCTCTGAAGGATGCGCACTTCTGGAGTTGCGAAGACCCCGCTATGTACGACGTGTATTCCATCCTGAAGGTGGACAACAAGGTGGTCGATGTCAACCGCCTGGAGACCGGATTCCGCAAGACCGAGTTCAAGGGCGGCGCGGGCACGGGCGGGGTTTACGTCAACGATAAATTCGTTTATCTCAAGGGCTTTTCCCAGCGCGCGGCCGACGAATGGGCGGGCGTCGGCGCGGGCTATCCCGACTGGATGCACGACTACACCGCCAAGTTGATCCGCGACTGCCACGGCAACTACATGCGCTGGATGCACATCTCCCCGCAGAAGGTGGACGCGGATACCTTCGCGCGTTTTGGCATCGTCCAAGTCTGTCCGGCCGGCGACAGCGAGGGTGACTCCCATGGCCGCCAGTGGGAGCAACGTTTCGAGGTGATGCGGATTTCCATGATCTACTTCCGCAATAACCCCAGCATCCTGTTCTGGGAAGCAGGCAACACCGTGATCCAGCCAGACCAGATGCAACAGATGGTCGATCTGCGCAAGCAGTGGGACCCTGACGGCGGGCGAGTCATCGGCTCTCGCGGCAACTCCGACAACGCGATGAATGCTGCGAACAACAACATTGCGGAGTACTACGGCGTGATGATGGCCCAGGACACGGGCGTGGAGACGCTGGCCACACCATCCGCGATGTTCCGCGGCTACAGTGCCGAGCGGCGGGACCGCGCGCCAATCATCGAGTCGGAAGACTACCGCCAGGAAGGCGCCCGCCGCATGTGGGACGACTTCTCGCCGCCCTACTACAAGGTGAAGAAGGGCCCCAACGACAGTTGGATGCACGGCTCGGATTATCTCTACAGCTCAGAGAACTTCGCGCTGGATGGCATCAAGCAGTACTGGGATTACTGGAGCAACCGCATCTCCAATACCGATCCGAAGCACTCCCGCTGGTCGGCGTACTGTTCGATCTACTTCACCGACGAGGATGCCGACGGACGCCAGCAGTCCACCGAAGTGTGCCGCGTCAGCGGCAAGGTGGATGCCATGCGCCTGCCCAAGGAACTCTACTTCTCCCATCGAGTGATCCAGAACGAGCAGCCGGACCTGCATATTCTTGGCCATTGGAGCTATCCGGCCACCCAGCCCGATGGGACGAAGACGGTGAAGACGGTCTACGTGATCGCCAACACGGAGTCGGTGGAGCTGTTCGTCAATGGCAAGTCGCTGGGGGTAAACACCAAACCCGACACTGGATGGGTGTTCGCGTTTCCCGCCGTGGAGTTTGCGCCGGGCAGCATCAAGGCCGTCGGCAAGAACGCAGGCAAGGTAGTTGCCCAGCAGGAGATTGTGACCGCTGGCGCGCCAGTGGCCCTCAAGCTGACCCCGATCCTCGGACCCAAGGGACTGCAGGCCGATGGCGAGGACATTGCGCTGATCGATTTCGAAGTGGTCGACGCCAAGGGCCAGCGTTGCCCCACCGACGACGCGCGGGTCGACTTCACCTGCACGGGGCCGGGCATCTGGCGTGGCGGCTACAACAGCGGAAAGCTCAACTCGACCAACAACCTCTATCTGAACACCGAGTGCGGCATCAACCGCGTCGCGGTGCGATCCACGCTGGTTCGCAGCACTGATCCGGCGCCGAAGCCAATCATCGTCACTGCTACGCGCGAGGGCCTGAAGACGGCGAGTTTGCAGATCGTGCCCATTCGCGTAGCCGAAAGCAACGGCATCGCCAACTACTTGCCGCAGCATCTGTCGCTGACGTCGTAAGTTTCACCCGTGCAGCGGAGCTCGGATGGTGTGACTGGATGTGAACCGAATGGAAGTCGGCTCGGATACGCAAGGCGGTTTGATCATCGGCGTCAACTGACAGACCGTTGGCGCCATTCTTCCTGTCGCTACCAACGCTCTGCGTTACAAGGCCAACATCGAGGGCGTGCGGTATCAGTACATCCAAAAGATCGGCGTCGCACGGCTGAAGGCGTGCGCGAATGATATGACCTTCACCGTTCCCGCCGGCGAATTTCAATCCGCGGTCGACGCATGGGGAGATGGGCGCACCACGCAGGCTGGACGGCAGTTCGCCATGAATGTCCCCGCACGCGATGCCGTGGTTGCCATGTTGCGATAAGTTCTGCGACACCGCCAGACTGCGTCTTTGCGAACGGCCGGGACGTCTCACATACTTGGAGCCTCCATGATGATGATTCGTTCCGTCCGACCGTTGTGCTTTCTTGCGTCCGCTCTCTTTGCCATGACTCTCCCCGCACCGCTGTTGCGCGCGGCCCAGCCTGCGCCGCCTGCTAACGCCGTCACCGTCACCGACAACGGCCGTACCTGGACGCTCGACAATGGAATCGTCAAAGCCACCATTACCAAGGACAGCGGATCGATGCCGTCGCTTATCTACCACGGCGTCCAGATCATGGCCGCCAGCGGAGGGACTTGGGAGCACACTCCGCAGGGCGCTCCCAAGGTGACGAATAGCATCACCATCGACCCGGCAACCAACGGTGGCACTCGCGCCGAGGTCTCGATTAAAGGCATCTCCGGCGGCACATTCATGATGACCCGCGGTGCCCCCGGCGGCGGCACGCTGTGCGATATCGAGCTTCGTTATTCCCTGGGCCGAGGGGACAGCGGCATCTATGTCTACTCCATCCTCAGCCATCCGGCCTCCTACCCTGCCGCCGGGGTGGGCGCGGAAGACCGCTACATCACACGGCTCAACCAGGCCTTCGACTGGATCACAGTGGACAAAGATCGCAACATGCTCGAGGCTGCCCCGACGGACTGGGGAACCGGTGTGGTCGTCCACGCCAAAGAACAGCGCATCATGAGCAAAGGCGTCTATAAGAACTCCGTCGAGCACAAGTACAGCTACTCCGGCATGCAGTACAGGACGAAGGCGTACGGCTGGTCGAGCACGAAGTACCACATCGGCGCATGGTTCATTAGCCCCACCATCGAGTACCTCAGCGGTGGCCCCACCCGCATCGATCTTGACGCCCACTTTGGCGACAACGGCGACCCCGAACCCATCATCCTCGACTACTGGCACAGCGGCCACTACGACGGCACACGAGCCAATATTGCCGCTGGCGAGGAGTGGACCAAAGTGATCGGGCCGATCTTTGTGTACGTCAATTCATTGGACTCGCCGAAGGCAACCACCCAGGCTGAACTCGATACGCTGGCCGCAACGGCAGGCAATCCAACCGTCCCACCCAGTTGGACTGCGAACGCCAACGCCCTGTGGCAGGATGCGCTGGGGCAGTACAAGAAAGAAAACGGCAAGTGGCCCTTCGACTGGGTGAAGGGCGTCGACTACACGCCTCTGGCTCAGCGCGGCACCGTCACCGGACAAATCGTGCTCGACGATCCTCTGGCGCCCAAAGGGACCTCCAAGAAGCTCTCTCACTTGACCGTCGGCCTCACCCATCCCGATGCCGATCCGGCAACCATGGCCAGGCAAGCGCGGCCAGTATTCCCGGCAGCACCGGGTGCGGGACCCGGCGCAGCGCCAGGTGCCGCGCCAGCGCGTGGACCAGGAACAGGATACGGAGCATCGCCCAGTGCCGCGCCAGTTGCCGCTCCAGTTGCCGCTCCAGCGGGCGGGCCGGGCTTCAGGCCGGGAGGTTTCGGCGGCGGGTTTGGCGGAGGCTTTGGCAACTTCGCTCCGGCTGCCGACGCCGGCAGTTGGATCCATGAAGCCAAGTACTACCAGTTCTTCAACGATGGAACCGAGGACGGCAAGTTCACCATCACCAAGGTCCGTCCCGGCACATACACTCTGCATGCCACTGCCGATGGAGTGCTGGGCGACTTCGCACAGGCCAACATCACCGTCGAGCCCGGCAAAACGGTAGACCTGGGTAAGCTGGTATGGAAGCCCGTCCGCTACGGCAGGCAGTTATGGGAGATTGGCTACCCCGACCGCGCTGCCGACGAGTTCTTCAAGGGCGACGGCGACAACTACTGGCTATGGGGATGGAATCTGCGCTACGCCCTGTTGTTCCCCAATGACCTCACCTACACAGTTGGCAAGAGCGACTGGCACAAGGACTGGTTCTTCGAAGAGGTGCCGCACGCCACCAACCTGTCTTTCGTGAACCCCGAGGCCAAGGACCCCGCCAACCAGCGCTTTGGCTGGGTCAAAGCCGAGTCACTGGTGCAATATCCGCAGACCGACCAGACCGGCCCCTGGCGGATCTATGGCCGCGGGCGCGATACCGTCTGGACCATCAAATTTACCCTGTCTAAGCCGGTGCAAGGCACTGCTGCCCTGCGCGTTGCCCTGGCCGGCGTCAACGGGATGCGCGGAGGGCTGGCTGTGACAGTCAACGGGAAGAGCGCCGGGGCAATAGGTGACGCAAGCAATCCAGACAACGCACGTTTGATAAGCACCGACGCCATCCGCTACAACACCGACAAGGGTCTATGGCAGCAGCGGACGTTGAAGTTCGACGCCGCGCTGCTGAAGTCGGGGGAGAATGAGATGACGTTCACCGTCCCCGCCGGGGACCTGCAAAGCGGCGTCGTGTGGGACTACCTGCGCCTTGAACTGGATGAGAATTCCAAATTCGTAAGCGCAACTCCCGCGCAAGCGGGTCCATAGTTTCATCCTCGACTCATAAGCTGTGTAACCTTTGGTTTTCAAATAGGACGATTTTCAATTGGCACAGCCACATTCGCAGCCTCGAGCACGTCAATCCCGTCCCTTCACGTATCTCGGCCCGATCCACCTCGCCACGCAGGAGGCAGTATGACATCGTCCCTTATCCGCAAACAGCTTGTCCCTTATACGCACAACGGAATGCTGCGGTTTTCTTTCTCAACCGCGGTCCTGCTGGCCTGCGTCTTGTTCTGCCTTAACGCAGCCTGCGGACAGCAAGGTGCCGGGACTGCCGCTGCTCCCGCCGCCAGGCAAAGCCGCACGCAAGCTCCCCAGCAGAACCTGCCTAAAACATGGGTAGACAAGGACACCGGGCACCGCGTCACTCGCGTCACGGATGAGCCCGGCTCCTCCGCGCTTTACTTCAACTTCGACGCCTATACGCCGGATGGCCGCCAGATGGTCTACAGCTCGCCTGCGGGCATCAGCATGCTCGACCTTGCCACCGGAAAGACGCGCGTACTGGTTGCCAACGCCCCCCGGCATCCAACTCTGCCACGTCGGCCCAGCCTCGCGGCGGTCAGCGTATTCTTGCCGTTGGCCGCAAGACGGGGGCCGTCTACTTCAGCCGGATGTCGCCCGAAGGACTCAGCGAAGTCTACTCGGCCGACATCACAACTGGAGCCGTCCGCAAACTGGTCACGCTGCCTCCGCGCGCCACGGTCGTCACCATCAATGCAGACGAAACATTGGCGTCGGGAACCTACGAGGTCGGCGACCACACGGCGGAAGACTACGGCAACAACCGCGCCGCACCTGTTCCTCCCGGCCAGCCGAATGGCAAAGGACAGATGATGGCCCGGCGTTTGGCCACCCACATCCCCATGGTCCTCTTCGTCATCGACCTCAAAACCGGCAAGGTGAAGGAGCTGCTCCACTCCACCGACTGGATCAACCACATGCTCTTCTCCCCGGTCGATCCCACCCTGCTGATGTACTGCCACGAAGGCCCATGGCAACTGGTCGACCGTATCTGGCTGATCCGTACCGACGGGACGCAAAACACCCTGGTGCATAAGCGCACCATGTTCATGGAAATCTCCGGACATGAGTTCTGGAGCCGCGATGGCAAGACCATCTGGTACGACTGGCAACTACCCAAAGGACGCACCTACTTTTTTGCTGGATACGAGATCGCAACCCACCACCGCGATGCCTACAGTCTGACACCGAATCAGTGGTCGATTCACTTCAATGGCTCCAATAATCCGACGATGTTTGCCGGCGACGGAGGAGACTCCGGGCAGGTGACGCAGGCGCCCGATGGCACATGGATCGAGCTCTACCACACGGACACATCCGGGCGGCGCGATGGCGTCAACTCACCCGATCTGATTCAGCCAGGCATCCTGAACAACGAGCACCTGGTGAATATGGCCAACCAGAACTATATGTCGGAGCCGAACGAGCGTTTTTCGCCGGATGACAAGCGAATCTTCTTCACCAGCAATATGTTCGGCCCCAACTACGTCTTCTCGGTCGAGGTGGATAAGGCCCCTGCCAGTGCGACAGATGTCTTCTCCACCCCGGAACTGGCGCAGCGTTTCAAACCGAAGCCACCGCCTACACCCTACGATGAGCAATGGTGAAATGATTCGGACTGAGGATTGATGGATCCCCTCAGCTTGCTATTCTGCCTTGAACAGCGCTAGGCCGCATTGGGAGCGAGTTCGACGGGTTGAAGGCTTAGTCCGCTGCGAGGAGTTGACGATGAGACAAAGATCATTTCTTCAATGCATGTTTGGGATGAGCATCGTTCTGGCCTGTCTACTGGGCAATCTCCCGGCCTCCGACGCGCAAACACCGCAAGCCAAGGTAGAGACCATCGTGATGCTGCGGCATGGGGAGAAACCGCCAGGCGGACTTGGCCAGTTGTCCTGCAAAGGGCTGAACCGGGCGCTCGCGCTGCCCTACGTGCTCATCGGACGATACGGCAAACCGGATTACATCTATGCGCCGGATCCGAGTGAGCGGGTGAACGACGGTAAAGTTCTGCCTGCTTACTCCTACGTGAGGCCGCTGGCAACCATTGAACCCACCGCGATCCGTCTTGGAATGCCGGTGAATACTCAGATTGGATACCTGCAAATCGCCAAGCTCCAGAGGACATTGCTGCAGCCCGCCTATGCGCACTCGCTGATCTTTGTAGCCTGGGAGCATCTTATGCTTCACGACTTCGCCAGACAGATGCTCAAGTCCTACGCAACCACTCCAATGCAGTTGCCTGAATGGACGAACGATGATTATGAAACGATCTATGTCTTCCACATCGCGCGCTCCGGCGACACCGGCGCTCCGCGAGCTACGCTGGAGATTCAGCAGGAAGGGCTGAGCAACACGCTGAGTGACGCCTGCCCCGGCCCTCAGTAGATTGCGGCGAATGCCGACAGTGGCTTAAAACATCTTCAAATTGCATACTGGTTCAACTGCACGGATGCAAGGAGTAGAGATGCGCATCGTCGACCTGCGTGAAATTACAGCGCCGATCTCAAGCCCGATTGCCAACGCATACATCGATTTTTCCCGGATGACCTGCTCGCTGGTCGCTGTCGTCACGGATGTGGTTCGCGATGGCAGGCCTGTTGTCGGATATGGGTTCAATTCAAATGGACGCTACGGCCAGGGCGGACTGATCCGCGAGCGTTTTGCGCGCCGCCTTCTAGAGGCTCCGCCAGCCATCCTGCTGAACGAAAGCGGCGACAACCTCGATCCCGACCGCATCTGGGCTGTGCTGATGCACAACGAGAAGCCCGGCGGGCATGGCGAGCGCAGCGTTGCGGTTGGCACCATCGATATGGCGGTGTGGGACGCCGTGGCCAAGATTGCTGGTGTACCGCTCTTCCGTCTGCTTGCGGCGCGTTATGGCTTGCAGGCCGATCCGCGCGTCTTCGTCTATGCTGCCGGAGGCTACTACTATCCCGGTAAGGACCTGGCTGCCCTGCGCGCGGAGATGCGCAGCTATCTGGATCGCGGTTACACCGTAGTGAAGATGAAGATCGGCGGTGCCAGTCTCGACCAAGACCGGGAACGGATCGAAGCCGTGCTGGCGGAGATCGGCAGCGAGGCTCAACTTGCCGTGGATGCCAATGGCCGCTTCAATTTGGAGACAGCAATTGCCTACGCCAAGATGCTGCGCGAATACCATCTCTTCTGGTACGAGGAGGCAGGCGATCCGCTGGATTTCGCGCTGCAGGCGGCCCTGGCGGAGTTCTACCCCGGCCCCATGGCCACCGGAGAAAACCTGTTCAGCCATCAGGATGCGCGCAATCTGTTGCGCTATGGCGGCATGCGCCCGGACCGCGACTGGCTTCAGTTCGACTGCGCTCTGTCCTACGGCCTGTGTGAATATATGCGTACCTTGCAGCTGCTGAAGGTCGCAGGCTGGTCGCCGCGCCGCTGCATTCCACACGGTGGGCACCAGATGTCCCTGAACATCGCAGCCGGACTCGGACTGGGGGGGAACGAAAGCTATCCCGACCTCTTCCAGCCCTATGGCGGATTCCCAGACGGCGTTCGCGTCGAGGGCGGCTTCATCAATATGCCCGATCTGCTTGGCATCGGTTTTGAAGGGAAGGCCGATCTCATCCGCGTGATGCGGTCGCTTGCGGAGTAGTCGCCTCTATGTCTGACGAAGTTTCCAGCGCAGTAACACCCGCCACGCGCCGTCCCCTGCTGGGGCCGTTGTGGCTGCAGGTGCTGGTGGCCATCGTGCTCGGCGTTCTCATGGGAGTGTTCTTCCCCCGCCAGGCGGTTGCGCTCAAGCCGCTGGGCGATGGATTTGTCCGGCTGATCCGCATGACGCTCGCACCCATCATCTTTGCCAGCGTTGTAATCGGCATCGCCAGGATGGGCGACCTAAAGGAAGTAGGACGCGTGGGTGTCAAAGCGCTGGTTTACTTCGAGGTGGTCTCCACGGTCTCTCTGCTGATGGGACTGATAGCCGTGACCCTGTTGCACCCCGGCCGGGGAATGAACATCGATCCGGCCACGCTGGATACGAAAGCCATCGCCGGATACACCGCGACGGCCCAGCATGTTAGCTTTACAGACTTTCTGCTGAACATCATTCCATCCAGCATCGGCGACGCCTTTGTCAGCGGCAATGTACTCCAGATCATTCTCTTCGGCGTGCTCTTTGGACTGGCGCTCTCGCAGTTCCGCGAGGCCGCGCGCCCGCTGGTCGATCTGCTGGACCTCTTTCTGCGCGGCATGTTCGGCATCGTGCGCTTTGTGATGCGCCTTGCGCCTATCGGTGCCTTCGGCGGCATGGCATACACCATTGGCCAGTATGGTTTGCGCAGCCTGAAGCCGCTAGCGCAGTTCACCGCCGATGTATGGCTCGTATCCATCTTCTTCGTCGTGGTGGTGCTGGGCGGCATCGCGCGGGCAGCCGGATTCAGCCTGTTCAAACTGCTGCGATACTTCCGCGAAGAGATTCTGATCACCCTGGGTACATCTTCGTCAGAGGCGGTGATGGCGCCCTTGATGCTGAAGCTGGAACAGCTCGGCTGCGAGCGGTCCATCGTCGGCATGGTGATGCCCGCTGGCTACACCTTCAACGCGGGCGGCACCGCCATCTACCTCGCCATGGGCGCAATCTTCATTGCCCAGGCCACCAATACTCACATGAGCCTGGGGGACGAGATTGGCGTCCTGCTGGTGCTGATGCTCACATCGAAGGGATCGGCCGGGGTCGCCGGAGCGGGCTTTGTCACCCTGGCTGCAACGCTGGCGACCATGCACCAGATCCCGGCTGCGGGCCTGGTCCTGCTGCTTGGTGTGGAACAGTTCACCAATGCTGCGCGCGCCGTCACCAACATCATTGGCAATGGCGTTGCAACCATCGTGGTAGCCAAGTGGGAACACGCCTTCGACAATAAGCGCGCGACTCTCATTCTCAATGGCGGTCCTGTCAATTCCGAAGCTACGGAATCACTCGCAAGCATGCGCGAATCGTGACCGCTACTAATTGCTAATCACGCAGTTCAGTTCCCAGCAGCAAGTGCATCCGCAATTGCTTTGCCTGCTGCGGTTGTATTCGCGGTGCCGCCTACGTCGCGGGTACAGAGGGTTTTGTCGACCAGCGTGGTCTCAATCGCCTTCAGAATGGCGGCACCGGCTTCCGCTTCGCCAAGATGGTCCAGCATCATAGCGGCGGACCAGATCTGGCCGATCGGGTTCGCGATGCCTTGGCCGGCAATATCTGGGGCGGAACCATGCACAGGCTCGAACAACGATGGGAAGCGGCGTTCTGGATTGATGTTGCCCGAGGGGGCGATGCCGATGGTTCCCGCGCAGGCTGGACCGAGGTCGGAGAGAATGTCGCCGAACAGGTTGGACGCTACCACAACGTCGAATCGGTCGGGATTAAGAACAAACTGCGCGGTCAGGATGTCAATGTGATATTTGTCCCAGGTGACGCTGGGGAAGGCCTTGCCGATCTCAATCACGCGCTCGTCCCAGAAGGGCATCGTAATGGAGATTCCATTGGATTTGGTGGCGGATGTCAGATGTTTCTTCTCGCGTCGTTGCGCCAGGTTGAATGCAAAATTCAAAATGCGATCCACGCCGACGCGCGTCATCACCGTCTCCTGAAGCACAACTTCGCGCTCGGTCCCCGGAAATATTCTGCCGCCGATGGAGGAGTATTCGCCTTCCGTATTCTCGCGGACTACAAAGAAATCAATGTCGCCAGGCTTGCGTCCTGCCAGTGGGCACGGCACGCCGGGCATCAGCCGAACCGGCCGCAGGTTCACGTATTGATCGAACTCCCGGCGGAAGGCAATCAGCGACCCCCACAATGAGATGTGGTCGGGCACCTTCTCCGGCCAGCCCACGGCCCCAAAGAAGATGGCATCGTGGTGGCCGATCTGCTCCTTCCAGTTGTCGGGCACCATCTTGTTGTATTTCAGGTAGTAGTCGCAGCAGGCGAAGTCGAACTCGTCGAGCTGGAGCTTGAAGCCGAATTTATTGGCGGCGGCTTCGAGCACGCGCGCGCCCTCCGGCACGACCTCCCCGCCAATCCCGTCGCCGGGGATGACAGCAATTCTGTAGCTCCGGTTCTTGTCGTTGGCACGAGGCATGCTAAAGCGCCTTTCCAGTTTGCAGGTTCCGTTCCGTCTTGCCTTGCATAACAAGGCGAAGGATGAGGATGGTTACGGCAGACACTATTAGCGTACCGCCAACCATATAAAGTCCGCGACTGAAATGCCCTCCTGCACCGTTGCTTGCGCCGATCATATACGGTCCAACAAATCCACCCAGGGTGCCGATGGAGTTGATCAATCCAATGGAGGCGGCTGCGGCTGTGCCGCCAAAGAATAGGGTGGGCAGGCTCCACAACGGCGGTTTGGCCGCGCTCACCCCAAATGCGGTGAGGCTGAGTCCTGTGATTACCAGAAACGCAGAGGAGCCTGCGAGAGCGGCCACCGCCATTCCAACAGCCCCGATCAAACAAGCAATCGCCGCGTGCCAATAGCGCTCGCCCGTGCGGTCGGAGTGGCGCGACCACAGCACCATGCCGATTACCGCGATCAGGTTCGGGATTGCTACCAGGAAGCCGATCTTGAAGGCCTGAAAACCGAGGCCTTTGATGATCAGCGGAGCCCAGAATCCAATCGTGTACAGCCCGGCGGACGTGCCGAAGTATGCCAGCGAGAGCGCAAGCACCTTCCAGTCCATCATGGCGCTCCATGCACTGTGGCTGCGGGGATCTTTGATAGTGGCCTGCTCCAGCTGGATTGCCTGCGTGAGCCACTCGCGCTCCTCCGCAGCCAGCCACTTCGCGTCCGCTGGACGGTCTGTCAGAAACCGGAACGTAACCAGCCCCAGCAACAATGCGGGGATGCCTTCGACCAGGAAGAGCCACTGCCAGTCGCGCAGACCAAGCATGCCGTTCATCTGCATCAAGGCCCCTGAAATCGGCGAACCGATGAATTGTGCGGCCGGTGCGGCTGCCATAAACATTGCAGTCACAGCCGAGCGATGGTTCGCCGGGAACCAATAGCTGAGGTAGAGAATGGTTCCAGGAAAGAAACCGGCTTCCGCCAGGCCAAGCAGGAACCTGAGTACACAGAAACTGATCGGCCCCTGGATGAAAGCCGTTGCGATCGACACCAGGCCCCAGGTAATCATGATCCGACCGATCCAGAAGCGCGCTCCTAATTTGTGCAGAATCACAGTGGAAGGCACTTCGAAGGCGAAATAGCCAACAAAGAAGATGCCTGATCCCAGGCCGAACATCTCTGCCGTCAGGCCCAGATCGTTGTTCATGGTCAGGGCAGCGAACCCTACGTTGATTCGATCCAGAAAAGCGACGAAGTAGAGCAGCATCAGGAACGGAATCAGCCGCCAGGTGATCTTGCGAATTACCCGTTCTTCGAGGAGGCTGGAAGCAGGCATCGCGATGTCGCTCATTCTCTCCCCTTGGCGGTAACGCAGCTTCCTTATGGGTTTGGCGCGGTAAACAGGCGATCGTAGTCGCGCCAGTGCGCGTTCATGACATCGATCTTGTGCTTGATCTGGGCTGTGATGCCGGGTCCTAGACGCATGATGGTCTCTTCTCCGGGGGTCGGCGCAAGGTCCAGAATCGGCTCGCTGGTGCTTTCCAGCAGCCGATCAAGGTCCACCATGGTGTCAATCTCCCTGCGCGCCAACTGCATCAGGTCGGTGCGGTCCCAACTGGACTGGACGCCCAGCACAGGATTTGGATCGGGCTTCGCGCCAATCGCTTTCACGCGATCCAACTGGGCCTGATACTCCACCATGTCGTCTGCCGATTGCAGCAGATAGATGACTGCCTGCAGCCGCTTGCCCATGAGATCCCATTGGCTGCGCGCGGCATCGTCCTTGGCCGCACGTTGTATCTCTCCCACCAGACTTAATGCCCTGCGCGCCCGCGGCAACGTGACCTCGATGGTGCGTTGGAAGAGCATTCGGGCACCCCAGCCCTCATACATCCGCATCGCCTGTATGTCGATCAGGTCGCTGGCCTGCTCGTCGCCCTTCGCCTGGAAGAGAAATGGGCGATAGTCCTTCGTCTCCGCGCCGGTCAGTTCCGCTGGAAACGGAACCATGGGCCGTGTGATCCAGCGATTGAGCACATGGCCCATGCGAAGCATGCTGCCGAAGTCCAACACCTGCAGGTCCTGCTGCACATCGTTGAGCGCGTTCCATACGTCGACCAGGTTGTCCGCCTGCTGCTCGCCCACTTCACTTGCGGCAAATGCGCGCAACGTGTTGACCCGCTCGGCCAGCGTGTGCATTGGCTTGCCTTCGGTGAACTTCAACAGCCGGTAGTTGAAGTCCATGGTCGTGCTGTCGCCAAAGTTGATCATCCGCCGTGCCGGTGCAGCCCCACCACCGCTGCTGAGCGATGGCACAACGATGCCGACCACTGGATAGAAAGCCCCAGCGCTTCCTTGCGTTGCGACGCCTGCGAATGCATGGCCATCGGGGCCTTCGCGGCCCTCGACAGCCAATCCGCGAGGCAGCTTGCGCACAATGCTATCCAGCACGTCCGAGGAGAATGTAGGCACCATCCACGGTCGCGCCGCAATCGGATTCAGGCTGATCTGGATCTCGTGCCCCGTGTCCCTGGCGGCCTGCTGGGCGTTGATCAGGAAGCCCGCAACGCGGTCCGACATGGGCCGGTCCTTATAGTTGCTATTGCCGTTGATGCCGGGATAAAGCGACGGCGCCCAGTCGAAGCCCGATCCGGCGTCGATGGTGACCCAGTTAAACTGCTCCACCTCTGGGCACGCCTTGAGCAGGCGCTGCATCGACTCGCGATACATTCGCAAGGTCTCAGGCTCATCCACGCTGGGGGCAAAGTACACCGTGCGCGATCGGTTGGGTTGATCGATTCGCGGGCCGCGCAGTTCGGGGTGCGCCGTAAAGAATGCCTCCGGCAGAACCTCCGGCTCGTTCGCGCTCCACACGCCTTTCAGACCATATTTACCCATAACTTCGCAACGCTGCTGCAAAATCCCCGAGACCTCGGCCGAGTACTTGGCGTCCACGTACGACTGAAGTTCTTCCGGTGGAAAAATCGTCAGCAGGCCCGCATGGTGTACGAACCACATCGGGTAAGGGTCTGCGGAATTCATCTCCCATGAGGCCGGCGGAAGGCCTTCGGTGACCAGCATATGGGTTGCGCCCAGCTCCTTCGAGAGGGCAGCCTTGCGTTCGAACTGGGCCAGGTCGGCGGCTTGCTGCCGCGCAGATTCTTCGGTAACGTCGCGCGGTGCGGCCGTCTGCGCATGCGATGAGGCAGCCAGAAAACCTACCACCAGCACTGAAACCATTAGCAGAGAGGACGTGGTCTTCATGAAATGCGCAGACTGATCGGTCATCAGGCGCCGCCATCGCCCGCTGGGGGCGTGTTGGGCCGGCGTCCTCCTCCGAAACCGCCTCCGGCGGGTGCGGGTGGGGGCGCGGCGGTGGGCAGCACGTCGGCGCACAACTCCAGCACGGCAATGGCGTTCAGGCCGCCCTGCGAGGAGCCGTTGGTGTCAACACCGTCGTCGGTTGGAGCCAGCGAATTCGGCGGCAATACGCGGCCACCGCGGGCGCGGCCACCGCCCCGCAGACCCGCAACAGCGTTTTGCACCAGCGCAGGATTCTTGGTCACGTAGTAGGCGTAGGCCACCAGCTTGCCCTGACTGATGCCCGCGCCCGAGTTGGCACAGAAATCCGCCCAGAGCTTTTGCCACGCCGGGTCGTCGATACACATGTTCAGCTCGAACATCACCTCCGCGCCGCCCATGATGGTGGCCAGGTTGTAGCTGCCCAGCGTAGTGTCACGCGCGGTCAGCTTGCCTGTAGCGGGATCGAATCCCATCAACATATTTTTGCCGGTGCGGAATCCGTGGGGCATGGCCTCCATCGACTTCATGCCGGCGACGATCTTGTCGCGCCATTGCGTGTTGCCTGTGCGCTCCCACTCGGTCATCCAATTACCGGCGAGGGCCAGCCAGTCGGGGCCCGATCGCACGCGCGTCACATACTTCTCGTCGCCCGCGCGCGGCGGATCGGCCTCCCGCATGGGGTCGTAGGCAATGATGGATTTGTCCGCCTGCAACGCCTCGTGCATCACGTCGCCGGTGCGTTCGTCGGTGGTCAGATAGTAGTAGAACCGCCGGAACGCGGCCTGCCCGATACGCGCCTCCTTGGCCCCGTCGCCCCAGTGCGAGACGCCGTGACGCGTGCCCAGGCCCGCCATCGGACCGAAGTGGTAGCTGTCCACCTCGCCGGTATGGCGCGTCATGGCCTCGGCAAGGCGGAAGATGTCGGCGCGCCCCGAGCGCAGGAAGGAGTACCACAACCAACTGTCGGTGCCCAGTTCGGAGTTGTCCCACGCCATGCCGCCAAGGTCGTATCGCCAGACATGGCGCGCTGTGTCGAAGGAGTGCATCACGTCGCCATAGTTCCAAAAGCCATACCAGTTCCGCTCGTCTACTTGAGTGAGATAAAGGTTGAGCGTGGCATCGAGGCCGCTCTCAATGGCAGCCTTGAACGGCGTCGACGTGTCCTTCACGCTCCACATGCCGAAGGCCCGCACATCGTGGTAATACTGCGGCGAAGCGACCAGAACGGGAGGCGCGCTGCCGGCCTTTGCCATGGCGCCGCTGCTGGCCTTGGCGGGCACGGCGCCGGTTGGCCACAGAGTGATTTCGCTGGTGCGCGCAATACCATAGGGAGTGCTGTTGCCCGGTTGCACGTCTTCGTACGAGGCTTCAAGACCGTGCGCTCGTGTGTCGTAGTGGCGCAGGTCCATCACCGCGGCCTCCGGCGACCACAGCCACGCGGTAAGCTGCGCGGCCGAACTGGAAGCGCTTTGCACATGCAACTCCGACGGGTAGGACTGCCAGAAGTTCTTGACGCTGACGCCCAATCCGCCGCTCACGTCGCCCACAAACACATGGCCCGAGGAGCGCTTGCCAGCCGCGGAAAAAAGCCAGGTGCTCTGTGGGTTGGTGCGCTTCCTGATGGTGAAGCCATCGGGATTGAGCTGCACCAGCTTGAAGTCATCCCACACTGCCCAGTCGCTGACCATGTTGCGGCCCTGCTGAGTCATCTCCGCGCGGTTGGGCACGCGCTGGCCCTCAAGCTGTGCCGGATATACATCCTTGCCGCTGGCGTCGGTGACGATACGCGAGCCGCCCGAACGTCCGATCAATGGCTGAATCGGCTCCGACCACAGGCCGTCGTCCACGCCGGAGAAGCGCACATGGCGGTTCTGGATCTCCTCGCGCATGGGCACGGCAAACGTGACCCCCAGGCCGTGGATGAAGTCTTTCTGCTGGTCGCCATCGAAGAGGATCGTGTGTACCATGCGCACCGATGTTTCGCCTGAGTAGAAGTACAGGCGTACATGGAACGGCAACCACTCGCGTCCCGACTTAGCTCCCTTGTGCACACCCTCGAACTTCACCACGGCGCGCACTGGGCCAGGCTGTTCTACGGTGACCTTTTTAACCAGGCTGACATATTTCTCTTGCGGATGCACCTCGCCGGGTTCGCCCTCCGGGCCGTTCTGCAATATGCAGACAAGCTGTCCCGCGCCAACAACACTCCGGCCCTCCACCGTCATCGACTCCACCAGGTTCATGCCGCCCGTGGCTGGGATGGTGCATTGCAGCGCGCCTGTATTGATGACGATCGTCTTGCCGTCGTTGGTCACCTTCAACGAGCCAGAGGCCGCGGAAGATCCGGTCGCCAGGGTCACGGGACCGGCCAGCCCGGCAGGCACAACCGTGGCAAAGCCACTCCATTTGAGGGAGCCGTCCGGCCAGGTTGCCAGCGGCCAGCTTTGCACGGGCAGCTCCTTGTCCGCCGCGCTCAGACTGAAGCCCGTACCGCGAGCAACCGCACCCTGCGGCCAGGGCACTCCCCAACTGACGCCGCCGGAAACCAGAGGCGGCTCTGCTCCAAGCCAAGAGAGCGCGACCCTTTGCGAAGCGGCGGGTTGTCTGCGAGCTTGGGCGGCGGCCAGCAGGTTGCCTTCGGCGAGCGTGCTGGTGGTCATGGCGGCGCCGGCCAGCGCCGCATCCTTTAAAAATTCCCGACGAGTTGTTTGGCTCACAGATATTCTCCTTGCCAGGCTACGCACTGAGGACGAGCCTGGTCTTGAACGCCCATTATGAGCTTCCCAGGCGGGGTTGTGAAGCTGCGAGCATAGCAGGAATTCCCGGGAAGCCATAGGGCTGGTTCTGGAATGTCCGCATGCCCTCCCCGGCAAGGACCAACATCCCTTCTCAAGAATCCCCCCAGATACTTCGGTCGTGGTGGTAAGCTGGCGCTGTCCAAAAACGCGCTGTTTTTGGCGTTTTCAGGATGATGTTGGGGCAGGAGAAGTTCGTATGTCTCTGAAGAAGGAAGGCGCAGGTGTGTCGATCACTCGTCGCCAGATGCTTGCGCAGGCCGCCAAAGGCGCGGCACTGGCCTCACTGGTTCAGGTCGATTCCGCACCGGCATTGCTTGCTCAAACCACACCCTCGCCGGGTGCTCCAGGCACGACGAACGCGAAACCAGCCCACCAATCAACGAAGCTCATCGAGGTGGAGACGGACAAGCTCAAGCTCTCCGTGGATTCCGCGAACTGCCGCTGGTCGGCGCAGCTCAAGGGAACCGAGATGCAGCTCAATGACGTTCACTTCCTGCCCGGCGACGACCCCGCGGGCTGGACGGTGGCCAGCTCGGTGAACCGTAATGACAGCGGCAGTCTGGGATCGTTCGAAACAGTCACGCTGCATGGGACAAAGCACGGGCAGTTGGACTTTGAGTACCGAATCTCAGCCAGTAAGACCGGCAACGACATCCTGGTGAGCCTGGGCCGAGCGAACCACACGGGCAAGCCGGTCGACCTGCAGGAGATGGACTACTTCGTCTCCTCCGACGCGCGGCTGAGTGGCACCACGGACAAATGGGTCAGCCTGGGCACGCACTCGCGCAATCGCGACTACTATGAACTGCTGCCGGTGGAGACCTTGATTACGCCCAAGATGTATGCGGTGAACCACGTGGTGAACGATCCAACCACCGGCAACACGTTGCTGATGGGGCATGTGACAACGCTGAAGGGAGCATCGCGCTTTGAAGCCTCGGAGGGCTGGCAGGGCAAGACGGTGGACCGGATGCAGGTGCGCGGAGCTTGTAGCTACAAGATCACCATGCCTGTGGGAGCGAGCTTCGCCGGCGAGAAGCTGCTGCTCCTCTTCAGCAACGACGGCCTGAGCGCGATGGAGCACCAGGCAGACCTGATCGCCATCGCGCACGACATCCGGCTGAAGCAGCGGCGGCCCATCAACCTCGACGACCGCGAACTGGTGGCCAACAACTACAGCCGTTTTCATGGATGGATGTCTGGCGGAAGCAACGCCCATGCGGAGAAGTTTTTTCAGGACCACGGCCTCACCGACTTCTACTGGGGCATGGGAGGGCCTGGCGCGCAGGGGACCTTCGGCTTCTATGGTTCCGGTGGAGGGACGCAGGGCCGGCCCGCGCGCATCAACTACCCAGCCGAGTGCTATCTGCCGGTGCACACGCCCAAGTACGATGGCGAACGCGTCATTGACTTCTCCAACCCTCTCACCGTCAAGCTGGAGCGCGAGCGCGCGTTTGCCTGGGCCTCAGACCACCCCGAGCAGACCGGCCGCGCGGAGATGGACTTCGCCGACTGGTGGGACAAGTGGCCCGGGCAGCACGATCCCTATATGAGCGCGCTGGAGACCTATCACGCGGGCGGATTGCCATGGCGCGAGGCGATCGACCAGAAGGCCCCCCGCAGGGTTGTCCGCTCTAACATGCAGCCGGTCGACCATTCCTACGGCATCGTCGACATCTGCCGCATCTCCGAGGACGCGGACCATGGCTACGAGACCGGCGTCTCGCCGCTGACTCAGACCGAGTTCACCGGCCTATTCACGGAATCGGTCCTCGGCTCTGCGAATCGCGCCTTCTACAACGGCCGCGTCTTCTGGAACGATGGCGATGGATTCCACATCTACAAGTTCAGCTTGTCAGACGGCCAGTTCTATACCTACGGCCAGGCCAAGGTCACTGCGGTGTTTCACGCCATCGCCGGAAGCACGCTTTTCATCTCCGAGGCCTTCGACGTGCTCTACCCCGACGACAGGATCGAGATGATGAAGCGCATCAGCCCGCCGACCATGGACGTGGCCTATCCAGTGGACCTGTTCACGCGCAAGCCGGCGCATGTGTGGAACATGCCCGTGGAGCGCGCGTTCGCCAAATGGAACATACTGACTGTCTTCAACTTTACCGGAAAAACAGGGCACGATTCGTTCTCAACCAAGCTGGATGCAGCCAAGGACCTGCGCCTCGACCCGGAGAAGGAGTACATCGTCTATGAGTTCTGGTCGAAGAAGCTGATCGGGAGCTTTAAGGGAAGCTTCGCAACACGCCCATTGGCGCCCTACGATTGCGACGTCTACAGTATCGTCGAAAAGCAAAACCATCCAGTGCTGCTCTCCACCAGCCGCCACATCCGCCAGATGGCCTTCGACGTGAAGGATTTGCACTACGACGAGCAGAGCAAAGTGCTACAAGGCGTCTCGCGCGCCGTGGCCGGTGACCCGTACCAGTTGCGCATCGTTCTGCCGGAAGGCTTCAGCGCGAAGTCCGTGGAGTTACCTAACGGCGTGCCGCCCGCCACGATGCAGACGGACGGCAGCCTGCTCACGGTGGATTTTGCCACAACAACCGGAAACGACGTGGAATGGAAGGTCAATTTCTAGAGCGTGTTTCATAAACACCTGCGGAGTGTAATCCAGAGGCAGGCGAGATAGAAGAAGGCTCTGTAGGTGGCAAGGAGGCACTCATGGCGAACCAGAAGTCTGCGGAACTGCCCAAACCAGGCGTTGGTGCGTTCGATGATCCAGCGGCGTTTGTATCGTCGCAGCTTGCGGCCATCTTCATAGCGCCGATGCTTGTTGTTGCTACGGTAGGGCACGATCAAATCGATACCCCGTTTCTTCAGCCGCTCGCGCAGCGGGTCGGAGTCGTAGGCTCGGTCGGCAATCACCCGCGCCGGCTTCTGCCGCGGACGACCTTTGGCACGCGGGACACGGACTTCTGCGAGCGTGGCTTCCGCAAGCGTAGCTTCTCCCGGAGAGGCACTCTCCAGCCGAACTCCCAGCGGAAGACCCCCACCGTCGACCAGTACCATCCACTTCGTTCCCTTGCCGCGCTTGGTTTTACCGACCGCAGAGCCCCCTTTTTCGCCGGAGCGAAGCTGCCGTCCAGGAACGTCTCTTCCCAGTTCAGCAGGCCTTCTCCGTCGAGCGCACCCAGCAGCGCTCGCCACGCATCCAGCCATACGTCCTGCTCTTCCCACTGCTTTAATCGCCGCCAGCAAGTGGGTGGGGAAGGATACTTGTCGGGCAGAAACCGCCATGCGGCTCCGGTCTGCAATATCCAGAGAATGCCCTCAAAACAGGCTCGGTTGGAGGCCCAGGGACGGCCACGGTTGTCCTTGCGCCGCTTTGGCTCAGGCAGCAGCGGCTCGACCAACTCCCACTGCGCATCGTTCAACAACTCGAATCGCTTCTTGCTCATGCATCCAGTTCATCAAAGCAACATGCTCATGCAAAGAACCTAGCTTGAGGCCGTATCTATTTATGAAACACGCTCTAGGAGCTTTTCTGCAGGAGTTATTCGCTTTGAAAGGGATGGGCTTCAGCCCGTCCATAGTGGCGCAACAATCAACCGGACTTTAGCCCCCGAGGGAATATCAACCACCTGTTCAGACATTTCCGGAAGAAATGAGGATTGAAATGAGGAAGAACTTTATAATCGCGGCAGTTCTAGTGGCATTGTGTGCAGGCTTCGCAACGCAGGCGCAGACGAAAGCCAACCCCATTCCTAGCATTGTGCAGAAAGATGGCCGCTACGCACTGATGGTGGATGGCGCGCCCTATCTGATGCTGGGCATGCAGACCAACAACTCCAGCGACTGGCCGGCCACGCTGCCGCAGGTTTGGCCCGCCGCCGAGGCGCTGCACGTCAACACGGTGGAGACGCCCATCTACTGGGAGCAGTTCGAGCCCAAGCCGGGGCAGTTCGACTATTCAGAGATTGACACGGTCCTGGCCCAGGCGCGCGCCCACCACGTTCACCTGGTGCTGCTCTGGTTCGGCACATGGAAGAACGGCAGCCAGCACTACATGCCCGAGTGGATGAAGCTGGAGCCGGAGAAGTACTCCCACGTGGTCAACAAGCGCGGCGAACCGGTGGACTCGCCCTCGCCGTTTGCCCAGGCATCGCTCGACGCGGACATTCACGCATTCACCGCATTCATGACGCACCTGAAGGCTGCCGATCCTCAGCACACGGTACTGATGGTGCAAGTGGAGAACGAGACCGGAACATGGGGAACCCTGCGCGACTACTCGCCGACTGCTGAAAAGCTCTTCGCCGCGCCCGTGCCTGCCGAGGTTCTGAAGGCCATGAATGTGTCGCCCGGATCGCGTACGGCGAACTGGCAGGATGTCTTCGGCACGGAGGCCGAGGTGAACTTCCACGCTTGGGCCATCGCGCGCTACGTCGGGCAGATCGCCGCCGCCGGCAAGGCGGTCTACCCGCTGCCGCTCTATGTGAACGCCGCGCTGCGCGATCCCATCAAGCCCGGCGCGCCGGGCAGCTACGAGTCGGGTGGCCCCACCGACAACGTGCTCAACATATGGAAGGTGGAGGCCCCCGCCATCGACGTTCTCGCGCCCGACATCTACAACAACGACACCACTGCGTATCTCAAGATCCTCGACCTCTACCATCGGCCGGACAACGCCCTCTTCGTCCCGGAGACCAGCAGCTCCGTGTCCACCGCGCGCTTCTTCTTCGCGGCCCTCGGACGGCAGGCCATCGGCTACTCGCCCTTCGGGCTCGACTACACACGAACTCCCGCGCCGCAGTCCGGCACAGCGGGTGCGCAGGATAGCTTCCTGCAGTCCACGGCGCAGAACTACATCTTGATCGGCCCCATGATGCGCGACATCGCCCGCCTCAACTTCGAGGGCAAGCTGCAAGCCGTGGCGGAGGACCCAAGCCAGCCCACCCAGACGCTCCACTTTGGCGACTGGGACGCGTTCGTTACCTACGGCTCCGGCCGGGGCGCCGCACCCAGGCAAGGCACCGAGCCGACCGGACGCGCGCTGGTGGCACAACTGAAGGACAACCAGTTTCTAGTTGCTGGATTCAACGCCCATGTGGACTTCCGCCCCGCCGGGACCGAACAGCAACGCAGGTCGCAGCAGATTGAGAATGGCACTGGTCAGACCCCCTCGGCGCAGATCGAAGGCAAGTGGG
Organism: uncultured Acidobacteriaceae bacterium; assembly: GCA_963834805.1. Taxonomy (GTDB): domain Bacteria; phylum Acidobacteriota; class Terriglobia; order Terriglobales; family Acidobacteriaceae; genus Edaphobacter. The sequence goes on along the minus strand of CAWIDB010000006.1, from coordinate 1,231,515 downwards.
TTCACCGCCAGTTCCTGAAAGTGGAGGAAGGCACCTACGAAAATGGCGCCTTTAAGTTCCGGCGAATCCTGAATGGCGACCAGACAGACTACGGCCTCAACTTATCGTCCGCGCCCCTGGTCCTGCGCGTCTCGGTCGCAACCTATTGATCTGTCTTTTTGGAGAAGAAAGTAGTTCTCATTAGCATTCTGTACGATAGATCATATTGTTTATTAGTTTTACGGAGTTATGCCATGCGACAAATCGCGAGTATATCTAGGTTCCGCACGTTGTACCTTGGGTCTCTTGCCGTTTTCGTAGTAGTTGCTGTTGGTAATGAACTTATGGCTGCTCAAGATGAGAAACCTATACAGGTAACGGTCCGACGCGCGTCTAACGCAATTGACGATGCTATACGAATCGTAGGGTTTCGGTTGGATGGGAACTACTATGATTTTGAAAAAAGTCGTGCGTCACCTCCCATAAATACAACTCCTGGTTGGCTGGAGCGGCTCGAGATTGACGTCAAGAACATATCGCCGAAGACTGTTGTGGCCGGCACAATTCAGGTTGAATGTCCTAGCATCAACCATGGTCCGCAAGATCAGATGATCATGGATCAATTTACTCTGGGAATTGTCCCAGATCGCGCCAACTTTCATCCCGGCGTAATAGTAATTTCCCCACTATTGGCTTCTAATGCCTCAACAAAACCGTCCATTTTAATTGAACCGAATCATGAAATGACATTTGTTCTTGGGCAGGATTTGGACAGGACGCGGGGGAAGGCCCCGCCGAGTGGCCCGTTTCCCGACTGTACAGTCTGGCCGGTAGTTTTCTATTTCTCGGACGGCACCTACTGGGTACGCCGACATTTCTACAAGCCGGATCCAAATTCAGATCATGGATATATCGAGATATCGCCAAAAGAATTTGGAATGGTTATTCCAGCATACTAAGTGCTGAATTATGTCGAGGGTGTTATGCCACATCGAATTAATGCAGTGCTTAGGTGCCCATCAACTCTACTTTCGTGCCGGATCAATAATGAGGTTCGATAGACTATTTGAAATCAAGCAGCACAGGAGAACTGCATCATGAGCCGTGAACTGACGCGAAGAGACTTCCTGGGCGATGCGGCCCTGGTTGGGGTTGCATCCGCAATCGGGATTGAAAAGGCTTTGGCCAGCCAGGTGAATGCGGCCCCCATTCCGCCACGTGAGCGCCGATCCAGCTTCGACGACGGATGGAGATTTGCCAAGGGCGACGTCGTCGGCGCGCAGTCCCCGCAGTTCACTGGTGGCACCTGGACGCCCGTCATTATCCCCCACGACTGGAGCATCGCCGGCCCCTTCAGCGAGACCGAGCCATGCGGCAGCGAGGGCGCCTACCTGCCCACCGGCATCGGCTGGTACCGCAAGAGCTTCCAGCTTCCGCGCACTGATGCGGGTCGCCGCATCCTGCTGCAATTCGACGGCGTGTACCAGTGCAGCGATGTCTGGATCAACGGCCAGCATCTGGGCACGCGTCCCTACGGCTTCACCACGTTCTACTACGACCTCACTCCGCACCTTCACTTCGGCAGCGAGCCCAACCTCGTCGCCGTGCGCGTGGACAACTCGCACCAGCCGAATCTGCGTTGGTACTCCGGCTCCGGAATCAATCGCCATACCTGGCTCATCAACACCGGCCCCGTCTACATCCAGCAGTGGGGCACCGGTATCACAACTCCGCAGATTACTTCGCAGAGTGCCACCATCGAAGTCTCCACGCGCGTACGCAATGAGACTGCGCAATCCGCATCCTGTACGCTGAGGACCGCGGTCCTCGACCAGAATGGTTCTGCTGTGCAGTCCGAAGAGGCAGCAGCAGAGATTCCCGCCGGGGTAGATCATCTCTTCGTACAGCGCATCGCCCTGCCTCAACCCAAACTCTGGTCCACTGCTACGCCGACTCTCTACTCCGCGCGCCAGGTGCTGCTTCAGCGTGGGGCGGAGGTGGACACCGCAAGCACTCCCTTCGGCATTCGCACCATCCAGTTCGATGCGGACAAGGGTTTTCTCCTCAACGGCGAGCGCGTCAAGCTGAACGGCGTCTGCCTGCACGACGACGGCGGCGCGGTGGGCACTGCGGTGCCGCAGCGGATATGGGAGCGGCGCCTTGCCCTGCTGAAAGAGATGGGCTGCAATGCCATCCGCGCCAGCCACAATCCGCACGCACCCGAGTTCTTCGACCTCTGCGACAGCATGGGCTTTCTGGTAATGGCCGAGGCCTTCGACGAGTGGCGCGAGCCCAAGTCGCAGACGCCGGAGTTCGGCTACCATCACTACTTCGACGAGTGGGCCGCGCGCGACATGGAGGACATGATCGCCCGCGACCGCAACCATCCCTCCATCGTCATATGGAGCGCCGGAAACGAAGTCCCCGACCAGGACGTGCCCCGCGGGGTGGAGACGCTGCGTGCTTTGAATAAGATCCTGCACGACAACGATCCCACGCGGCTGGTCACCGTGGCCTGCGATCAGATCGTCGCGGAACCCCGCGCTGCGCTGCCCGAGTTCCTCGCAGAACTCGACGTCGTGGGCTACAACTACGTGGGCCGCTGGCGCGATCGCCGCGAAAAGTTCTACAGCATCGATCGCCACGACTTTCCACAACGCCGCTTCATCGGCACAGAGAACGGCGCTATGCCCAGCTTCATTCCCGGTAGCAGCGCCACTCCCAGTGCGTTTCGTCCCGCGTCCAATCAGCGCATTGAGGTCGAACAGTTGCAGCGCTTCACCCAGGTCTACGACTATGTCTGCGGCGACTTCATGTGGACCGGAGTCGACTATCTCGGCGAGGCGCGCTGGCCCTCCAAGGCGTCGCGCTCCGGGGTCATCGATACCTGCGGCTTCGTCAAGGATGGCTACTACTTTTACAAGAGCCTCTGGACCAAACCCCCCGTGCTGCATCTCTCTCCGCACTGGAACTGGGCCGGAAGCGAGGGCCAGATCATTCCCGTAATCTGCTTCACCAACTGCGACACCGTCGAGCTCTTCCTGAACGGTAAGAGCCTCGGCGTACAGGGATATATGTTCCCGGAGATGGGCATGGAGGGGCGGTACTCCAACTTCCCGGCGCGCGACAACGCGATTCAGACTACGGGCGACCTTCATCTCGCATGGTATGTGCCCTACCAACCCGGCACGCTACGCGCCGTCGGCACTAAAAACGGTCAGGTCATTACGACCGTGGAGCAGAGCACCACAGGCGCTCCGGCCGCGCTTCGCCTTACCGCCGACCGGGCGCAGATCGACACCCGCTGGGACGACCTCTCCCACATCACCGTCGAGATCGTCGATAGCGCTGGCCGCGTCGTGCCCACTGCCGACAACGAAGTTGTCTTTGAGTTGACCGGTCCCGGGCGAATCCTCGGTCTGGACAACGGCCAGGCCGACAGCCACGAGAGCTACCAGAGCGACCGCCGCAAGACCTTCGCGGGCCGCGCGCTAGCGCTGGTGCAATCCAACGGGCAACCAGGCGAGATGCGGCTCACCGCCTCGTCGCCATCCCTCACCGGCGCCTCCGTCACCATTACGGCGCAGCTCTTGTTTTCGGGTCAGCCGCTCTAAGGCCCGGATTGCTTCAACATCTGGATTGCGTCTCTGTACTTGAGTCCGGCGGGCACCGTGGAAAAGAGGCTCGCCTCTTCGTGGATCTGAAAGCTCAACGTCTTCACCATCAGAGCCTTGCCGGTCACATGCAGCGTCAGGCTTGTGAGCTCCCAATCGTGCCCGCCAACGTCGGTCTGTTCCAGCATCACAGTTCCACCCTTGTTCACCCTGGCCAATATCCCAAATCCGAAATTGACCTCCGCGATGAAGTGGGCGTCCAGCCGGGTCAGCCGTTCCTGCACCGGATCGATCCATATCTCGCCCGCGACGCCGCGCAACAGGTCCGCCTCCATGTTGGGCGGCGTGAACTTCGGATTGGGAGTGTAGCTCAGCCGATAGCACTGTCCCGCGGCGCAGGGAGTCATCCCTTCAAACCGGTATAGGAAGGCGTCCGGCAGCAAGACAAGCAGGCGGTTGACGCGATCTGCGTCCTTCTGCTCACCCTTGCGGCGATGCTCCTGCATCTCGGGGTGCGCAGCCAGCGTGTCCAGACGGTCCATCTCGGCGCGGTTGGCGTCGGCGCTCAGCGGCTTGCCGTCGATGGCGACCAGGCGGGCGACGTCGCCATCCAAGGTCTCGATGATCTCCTTGGTTGTGTCGTGATGCTCGTCGGTCCGGCGGATTACATAACGGACCAACGGATGGTTCTTCTCGGCGTCGAGCCTATGTTGCACGGCGCGGCGTACCAGGGCCGTGACGTCCATCGGCGCTGGCGGCTGACTCCGCGCAGGCGAGACCGGCGCCAGCGCCAGGCCCAGCAGAGTTGTGATGAGAATGCCCATCCCGCATCGGAACGAAGGGAGTGCTGCGCGCAGGATGGGCATCTTGGTCAGAGTCACGGAAGCAGGAACACCTGTCCATCATAGGATACCCAACAATACTCCCTCCAGGGGTTTGCGTCCCGCGGGCCGTAGCGGAAGCAACGGGTTCCGCGGGAATGGAAACGGAGGTGAGTCTTGAGGGAAGCTGCTATCGTTTAACCAGCAGCGAATCCTTTCGCAACGTCCCTTGCTGTAGCACTCGTTAGCCTCACCGGTCGCTACGCCGATCGGGGCCAGTTCCGTTCGGTCGATGCCGGCCGGACGCTTGGCCAAAGGAGTTTTGATGTGGATTGTCCGTCTCGCGCTTAGGAGGCCCTACACCTTCGTAGTGCTCTCGCTGCTGCTGTTCTTCCTGGGCCCGGTGGTGATCGAGCGTACGCCGGTCGACATCTTCCCCAACATCGACATTCCGATCGTCTCCGTGATCTGGAACTATGCGGGGCTCTCCCCTCAGCAGTTGAGCGATCGGATTACGGTGCAGTTCGAGCGCAGCCTGACCACCACGGTCAATGACATCGAGCATACGGAAGCGCAAACACTGAGCGGCGTCTCCGTCATCAAGGTCTACTTCCACCCCAATGTCAACATCTCGCAGGCCGTGGCGCAGGTCACGGCGATCGCGCAGACGGCACTGCGGGGATATCCCCCGGGCACGACGCCTCCTCTCATCATTCAGTACAGCGCATCCAGCGTTCCCGTGCTGCAACTGGGTCTCTCCGGCAACGGCCTCACTGAGCAGCAGTTGAATGACTATGGGACGAACTTCATTCGCACGCAGCTGGCCACGGTGCAGGGCGCTGCGATGCCCTTCCCCTACGGGGGCAAGCAACGCCAGGTGCAGGTGGACATCGACACCCAGAAGCTGCAGGCCTACGGCCTCTCCGCTTCGGACGTGGTGAACGCGGTGAGCGCGCAAAACATCATCCTGCCCGCCGGCGATATGAAGATGGGCCAGGTCGACTATCAGATCGAGACCAACAGCGCGCCTGAGTCGATTGCGATGCTCAACAACCTGCCCATCAAGACGGTAAACGGCTCCACGGTTTACATACACGACATCGGCAATGTGCGCGACGGCTTTCCTCCGCAAACCAACATCGTGCGCGTCGACGGGCAACGCGCCTCTCTCATCACCCTTCTGAAGACGGGCAACGCATCCACGCTGGACATCATCTCCAATGTGCGCGCGCGTCTGCCGCAAATCGCGGCGCAACTGCCTCCGGCGCTGCGGATCCAGCCCATCGCCGACCAGTCGATCTTCGTCCGTTCCGCGATCAGCGGGGTGCAGCGCGAGGCGATCATCGCCGGCTGCCTGACCGCAATCATGATCCTGATCTTCCTCGGAAGCTGGCGTTCGACTCTCATTATCGCGGTCTCGATTCCTCTGGCCATCGTCAGTTCATTGCTAATTCTGGCGGCGCTGGGAGAGACCATCAACATCATGACCCTGGGCGGACTGGCCCTGGCGGTCGGCATCCTGGTGGACGATGCCACGGTCACGATTGAAAACATCAACCGCTTTCTGGAACAGGGTGAGGAGGTCGAACAGGCCATCCTGGACGGTGCCGCGCAGATTGCCGTTCCCGCCTTTGTCTCGACCCTGGCCATCTGCATCGTCTTCGTGCCCATGTTCTTCCTCAGCGGCGTCGCACGATACCTGTTCGTCCCCCTGGCAGAGGCGGTTGTCTTCGCCATGCTTGCCTCCTACTTCTTCTCCCGGACCATCGTGGCTACCATGGCAATGTACCTGCTCAAGGCACATCAGCACGATCGCGTGCAGCAGGCGCGCGCCAGCCGCAATCCTTTTGTGCGCTTCCAGATCGCCTTCGAGCACGCATTCGAGAGGCTGCGCAACTGGTATCACGGAGTCTTGAGGCTCTGCCTGCGGGTTCGGGGCGGGTTCCTACTTTCGATTGTCGCGTTCTGGATCGTCTCTCTGGCGCTGCTCTATCCCTGGCTGGGGCAGGACTTCTTCCCTACGGTGGACGGCGGCCAGTTCAAGCTGCATGTACGCGCGCACACCGGGACCCGCATTGAAGACACAGCGCGTCTGTGCGACCAGATCGAGGACGTGATCCGCAAGGAGATCCCCCCCAGGAGCTGGGCACCGTCATCGACAATATCGGCCTGCCATATTCGGGATTGAATCTCTCCTACTCCAACTCGGCCCCTGTCGGCACGGGAGACGCCGACATTCTGGTCTCGCTGGCGCAGAAGCATCGTCCCACGGCGCAGTACACGCGCGCGTTGCGCGACAGGCTGACCCAGCAATTTCCCGGTGTCGAGTTCTATTACCTGCCAACCGACATGGTGAGCCAGATCCTCAACTTTGGCCTGCCGGCGCAGATTGACGTCCAGGTGACGGGCCTGCAGTTGGACCAGAACCGCGCCCTGGCCGAGCAGTTGATGCAGCAGATCGCTCGCATCCCGGGAACCACCGATCTGCGCATCCAACAGCCCTTCAACCAGCCCAAGTGGACAGTCAATGTGGACCGCACGCGCGCCCAAGAGGTTGGCTTTAGCCAGCGCGATGTGGCTCAGGACCTGCTCACCAGTCTGAGCGGCAGCTTTCAAACCACCCCCAGCTTCTATCTCAACCCGCAGAACCATGTGAGCTACAACATCGCCGTCGAAACCCCGCAGTACGAGGTGAAGGACCTGCAGGAGCTGCAAAACTTCCCCATCGCAAACAACGGCTCCTCCCAGCAGCCGCAGATTCTCGGCAACCTGGCATCCGTTACGAGAGGCGTCGAGCCCGGTACGTTGAGCCACTACAATGCGCAGCCGGTCATCGACATCTACGGCTCGGTGGAGCATACCGATCTGGCCAGTGTGGCGCGCAAGGTCGAGCAGACCATCGATCGGAGCAGGTCCAATCTCCCGCGCGGTACCCAGATCGTCTTGCGCGGTCAGATTGAGACCATGCAAAGTTCCTTCCAGGAGCTGGCCTACGGTCTGCTCTTCTCCATCGTGCTGGTCTACGCGCTCATCGTGGTCAACTTCCAAAGCTGGCTCGACCCATTCATCATCATCGCCGCCTTGCCAGGCGCACTGGCCGGCATTGTTTGGATGCTCTTCCTTACCGGCACCCACATCAGTGTCCCTGCGCTCACCGGCGCCATCATGTGCATGGGCGTCGCGACAGCCAACTCCATCCTGGTGGTCAGCTTCGCCAAGGAGCAGATGGAGCGTGGCATGAGCGCGACGGAAGCCGCACTCTCTGCCGGCTTCACCCGCTTCCGTCCCGTCATTATGACGGCGCTCGCCATGATCATCGGCATGGTGCCCATGGCTCTGGGCCTCGGCGATGGCGGTGAGCAGAATGCCCCCCTTGGCCGCGCCGTCATCGGAGGCCTGCTGCTGGCCACCTTTGGCACTCTCACCTTCGTCCCCGCCTTTTTCTCCTTGATGCACCGCAACCATCCGCCGCGGGCCGTTACTCCGCCGCAGCAGCAAAGTGAGACGCACCCATGAAGGACCCCGAGTCGAAGTTGTCTGCCACCAATCTCGATCGAGATGAAACGCCCAATGTATCGCGCGGCTGTCTCGTGACGCTGGTCGTCGCAGCACTCATCATTGCCGTCGCTGCAGCTGTCACCGGCATCGCTCGCCGCGTTCATGCCAATAGCGAACTGGTGCGATACACCGATGCAAATGCCGCTCCGCCTGTCTCCCTGGCGCAGCCGGTCTTTGAGAAAGACACCCGGGAGATTGTGCTTCCCGGCAACATGCAGGCCTTCACGCTGGCCCCCATATACGCGCGCACCACAGGCTACGTCAAGGCCTGGTATCACGACATCGGATCGCATGTTCACAAGGGCGATCTGCTTGCCGTCATCGAGACGCCCGAGCTCGATCAGCAGCTTGCCCAGGCCAAGGCCGACCTCGCAACCGCGCAGAGCAATGCCGCGCTGGCTAAAATCACCGCCTCCCGCTACCAGGGCCTCATCGGTCAGAACGCCGTCTCGCAACAAGACACAGACAACGCCGTGGCGCAGCTTCAGGCCAGCAACACCCAGGTGAACTCCGCGCTGGCCAACGTGCATCGCCTCGAGGAGTTGCAATCCTTCGAGCGCATCGAGGCGCCCTTCGACGGCGTCATCACCGCGCGCAACCTCGACATCGGTCAGTTGGTCACCCCCGCCGGCAGCACCACCACGCCCGGCGCCGGCATTGTCCCTGGCAGCAAGCAGGTCTTCGACATCTCCGCCATTCAGACGTTGCGCGTCTTCGTTAACGTCCCCCAGGTCTACGCCCCGGACGCAAAAAACGGGGTCGCGGCCACACTGACTCTGCCTCAATATCCCGGCCGCACCTTCCACGGAAAGCTGGTGCGCTCCTCCAACGCGGTGGACCCCGCGACGCGCACCCTGCTGGCAGAGGTGGACGTGGACAACCGCTCCGGCGAGCTGCTCCCCGGCAGCTACACCGAGGTCCATCTCAACGTCTCGACCAATGTTCCCGCGTTGATCGTTCCCGTCAGCGCCCTCATCCTGGAACCGGACGGGCTGCACGTTGCCACGGTCGATTCCACCAACCACGCGCACATCGTGAGCGTCACCTCTGGACGCGATTCCGGCTCGACCATTGAAATCCTCAGCGGACTCGCGTCCGGCCAGCCGGTTATCGCCAACCCGCCCGACTCGCTCACCGACGGCGAACTGGTGCGCGTAGTGACGCCGAATGCGGGGAACAATCCATGAAGGCGTTTCGCACCATCGCACCGCTTGCCCCGCTCGCGCTCGCCGGATGCGCGCTTGTGCTGTGCGGTTGCAAGACCGTCGGCCCAAACTACAAGACCCCGCCCGTTCCCGCGCCGCCCGCCTTCTCCGACGATGGCCACAACAGCGATTGGGCCACAGCCAAGCCCGCCGACGCCGCAGACCGAGGCGCATGGTGGGCCGTCTACCAAAATCCCGAACTGAATGATCTGGAGCAACGCTGCGCATCTGCCAATCAAACTATTGCGGCATCCCTGCACGCCTACCAGCAGGCACACGACCTTGTGCGCGAGACCCACGCCTCGCTCTATCCCACGGTCTCCATCGGAGGCTCGGCCACGCGCAACAGCATCTCCGCCAATGCACCCCAAGTCGGCCCTGCAACGCAACGAGACTTCTGGGCGTTCCTAATTCCTCTGAACATCACATGGGAGCCTGACTTCTGGGGCGCAGTCCGCCGCCAGATCGAGTCCGCCTCGGCCAGCGCGCAGGCCTCCGCCGCCGACCTCGCCAACACGCGCCTCAGCCTGCAAGGGCTGCTCGCCGTCACCTACCTCCAACTGCGCGGCCTCGATCTACAGGCCCAGTTGCTGCGCTCCACCATCGACGCGTACACCCAGACACTCGATCTCACGCAGGTCCGCCTCAAGGGCGGCCTCAGCACGGAGAGCGATGTGGCCGAGGCCCAGACGCAACTGGAAGAGGCGCGCGCGCAGCTCATCGACCTCGGCGTCCAGCGCGCGCAGTATGAGCACGCCATCGCCGTCCTCGTCGGCGAACCCGCAACCGCGTTCCATATTCCCGAACAGCCGCTCGAGGGCGGTCCGCCCACAATCCCCACCGGCGTTCCGTCTGAGCTGCTCCAGCGCCGTCCCGACATCGCCGCCGCCGAGCGCCGCGTCGCCTCGGCCAACGCGCTCATCGGCGTCGCCAAGGCCGCGTACTATCCCAACATCACGCTGGGCGCGGAGGGCGGCATGGACTCCGCTCTGGTCAGCCGCATATTCAGCTCCGGCAGCGCCGAGTGGAACGCCGGCCCGGTCGGCCAGCGAGCTTCTCTACGACGCGGGCCGCCGCCGCGCGCAGGTGGACGCCGCCATCGCCCAGCGCGACCAGGCCACCGCGCTCTATCGGGAACAGGTTCTCTCCGCCTTCCGCGATGTGGAGGACCAGCTCTCCGCGCTGCGCGTGCTGCAGCAGGAGGCCACGGTCCAGCAGCGCGCCGTCGATGCCGCACGGCACAGCACCCAGCTCTCCACCCTGCGCTATAAACAGGGACTCGCCACCTACCTTGAAGTCCTCACCAACCAGACCATCCAGTTGAACGACGAACGCGCTGCCGCCGCTCTGGTCGCCCGCCGCATCGTCGCCAGCACCCAGCTCCAGATGTCCCTCGGCGGCGGCTGGTCCTCCACCCAACTCCCCAGCAATTAGGTAGCGGTCGCACGAACCATTACGCCAGAATGGTCCCCTTCAAAGTTGGCGATATGCGAGCGCAGTCGCAGGCGTTACAATTCTTCATCGAGCAAGGAGCGAATGTGGCAGACATCGATCTGACTCAGCTAGAAGCAGACAACCTTATTGCGATGGAGAAACATCGGGTCACCGACGATGATTGGAATTTCCCTAACCCAGGTGATCGGTTAACAATTCCCTTACAGTCTGCTGACAGGCGCGAAAGCTTCACCCTCGATGTGATGAGAGGGGCAGTTAAACTGACGAAGGGTACATTTCAAAATCGAGCGAGGCAAGCCATTGTACTTTTGCGTCTTGATATTGAAGGAGCGCCACACCGTAATCCGGATGGTGTAGACGTATCGTGCCCACACCTGCACATTTACAAGGAGGGGTACGGAGATAAGTGGGCAATCACAGCACAAGACCTTGTAAGTAATGATGGGAGTTTGTTCTCCAGCTTGACGTTGTTCATGCAGCGTTGCAACATCACTCAACCGCCGAGAGTGCATGGGGGGCTCTTTTGATGACTATGGTCAGAGAGATAGAGGAGTTGGTTGAGAATTACAGGTCATGGCTCAAGCAAAAGACAGTCGTTCGAGACATTGACAGTTCTTGGGTCGAAATAACAACTCCATATTTAGATAGGCATAATGATGCGCTTCAGATTTATGCGAGGCAGGAGAATGGTGGCTATCTTTTGTCTGATGATAGCTACACTATTCGTGATCTTGAGGTCTCCGGTTGCAGCATGAGTTCGCCAAAGCGACAAGACCTGTTGAATATGACCCTAAAAGGATTCGGTGTCAGACTCAAAGAAGAGGCTCTACAGGTTAACGCGACTAAGGATTCTTTTCCGTTGCGCAAGCACAATCTGATTCAGGCAATGCTCGCCGTTAACGATCTGTTTTACCTTGCGAAGCCAATGGTAGAGAGTCTCTTTTATGAGGACGTTACAGCTTGGCTGGACAGCATAGAAGTTCGATATACCCCTAAGGTCAAGTTCACCGGGACTAGCGGATTCGATCATCTATTTGACTTTGTAATACCCAAATCTCGGCGTGCGCCGGAGAGGGTAATTCAAGCCATAAACCGGCCTGCAAAGAACACTGTAGAGCAGTTTATCTTCAGTTGGACTGACACTCGTGAGGTTCGTTCTCCCGAGGCGCAGGCATATGCCATGTTGAATGACGGGGAAGATAGCGTATCGGCGAGCATCACAGATGCCCTACAAAACTACGGAATTCGGGCAGTTCCGTGGAGTGCCAGATCCTCAGCAGTGCAGCCGTTGGCCGCTTAATATCGGCTGACATGTGCTGGTCATCGCACAGCTCCGTCGCATAAGCTGGGAGCGCACACGCGGCACGGAGTTAAACTGACAACAGAACGACGGAGATTCTGGCTTCGCCAGAATGACGGCTCGTGGTCGTTCCGCCGAATGACGAGCAAGAACAAGGAGAACGCATGGCAATTCGTTTGCATTTCTGGGGTGCGGACCAAACCGTCACCGGGTCGTCCCACCACATCGAATGCGCGGGGCAGAATGTGTTGCTGGACTGCGGTCTCTTTCAGGGCCGTCGCCAGCAGGCAGCCGACATCAACTCGCACCTTGCCTTCACGCCGCAGCAGCTTGCCGCGGGCGGGCTGAACGCGGTCGTCCTCTCGCACGCCCACATCGACCACAGCGGCGACCTGCCTTTGCTGGTGAAGCAGGGTTATCGCGGGCCCATCTACACCACGCCCGCCACCATCGACCTGTGCGTGCCCATGTTGAAGGACAGCGCGCACATCCAGGAATCCGACGCCGAGTTCATCAGCAAGCTGCGCGGCCGGCGCAAAGCCATCGGCGCGCCTCCCGGCCCCGCGCCCGTCCCGCCGCTCTACACCCAGGACGACGCCGCGCAGGTTTGCCAGCAGTTCCAGCCGGTCAAACTGCATGAGCCGCAACTGCTCGCCGGTTCCACCAAGGATGCCGGCTTCACCATGACCTCATCCAACGCGGGCCACATGCTCGGTTCAACCAACGTGCTGATCGACGCCATCGAGAACGGCCAGCACACGCGCCTGCTCTTCTCCGGCGACGTTGGCCGCAAGAACCTGCCCATCATCCGCGATCCCGACCCCGCGCCCGCCGCCGACTACCTCATCATGGAGAGCACCTACGGCGACCGCCTGCATCCTCCGGCCGGCGACGTGAAGCAGAAGATCGCCGCCATCGTGCAGCGCGTCACCGCGCGCGGCGGACACATTATTGTTCCCGCCTTCGCCATCGAGCGCACCCAGCAACTGGTGCTTCTGCTGCACGAACTCATCGACGCCAAGCAGATCGCCGAGCTTCCCATCTACGTCGACAGCCCGCTGGCCTCAGCTGCCACCGCCGTCTTCCGCAAGCACACCGAGGAGTGGGACCAGGACCCCGCCGCATTCACCGCCAAGGGCGAGGACCCCTTCGATTGGAACCGCCTGCGCTATACCCAAACGGTGCAGGAGAGCAAGGCGCTGAACGATCTGCGCGTTCCCTACATCGTTATGTCGGCCTCCGGCATGTGCGAGGCAGGCCGCATCCTGCACCACCTGAAGAACGGCATCGAGGACCCGCGCAACTTCATCCTCATCACTGGCTATCAGGCGGAGAACACACTCGGCCGCAAGCTGCTGGACAAGCTTCCGGAGGTCAACATCTTCGGCGAACCCATGCGCGTGCGCGCCGAGGTCGACTCCATCGAATCGCTCAGCGGCCACGCCGACCAGCAGGAGTTGCTGGACTGGATGGCCCCCGTTGCGCCCACGCTGAAAAAGGTCTTTCTGGTTCACGGCGAGCTGCCCGCCATGACGGTGCTGAAGGCCAAGATCGAAGAACGCTACAAGCTGGAGGTTGTCAGTCCCAAGCGCGGCGACCGCTTCGAGGTGGGCTAACCCTCCAGTCCGCAGGCCAAACGCGGTATGCTTCTCATAGCACGCTTGAGAGGCAAGCCATGAATATCGCTGCGAAGGTGTCGGACCTGATCGGCAGCACACCGCTGGTCCAACTGAACCGGGTCACCGAGGGGGCCACCGCCACTGTTGTGGCCAAGCTGGAGAGCCGCAACCCGGCCAGCAGCGTCAAAGACCGCATCGGCCTGGCCATGATCGAGGCCGCCGAGCGCGAGGGCAAGATCACCCCCGGCAAGACCGTCCTGATCGAGCCCACCAGCGGCAACACCGGTATCGGCCTGGCGTTTGTGGCCGCCGTCAAGGGATACAGCATCATCCTCACCATGCCCGAGACCATGAGCGTGGAGCGACGCATTCTGCTGCTCGCCTACGGCGCGAAGATTGTGCTGACGCCCGGCCCCAACGGCATGAAGGGCGCCATCGCCAAGGCCGAGGAGTTGCAGCGCGAGACGCCCAACAGCTTCATCCTGCAGCAGTTCAACAATCCCGCCAATCCAAAGATCCACTTCGATACGACCGGCCCGGAGATATGGAACGACACCGATGGCAAGGCGGACATTCTTGTCTCCGGCGTCGGCACAGGCGGCACGCTCACCGGCGTCAGCCAGTACATCAAGCCGCGCAAACCCGGCTTCTGGACCGTGGCCGTCGAGCCCACGGACAGCCATGTGCTCTCCGGCGGCGCGCCCGGCCCGCACAAGATCCAGGGCATCGGCGCGGGCTTTGTTCCTACCGTGCTGCAAACCGGCCTGATCGACGAGATCATCCAGGTAACCAACGACCAGGCCTTCGCCATGGCGCGCCGCCTGCCTCGCGAGGAGGGCCTTTTGGTCGGCATCAGCTCCGGCGCGGCGGTCCACGCGGCGGTCAAGCTGGCGCGCGACCCGAAGCACGCGGGCAAGTTGATCGTCGTCATCCTTCCCGACTTCGGCGAGCGCTATCTCTCCACCGGGCTCTTCGATGAGCTGCGACAGCAGGCCCTTGCTACGACAACCTCTACAATCGCGCCATGAATCTGTTTGCCTCCATTCGCGAAGACATACGCTGCGTCTTCGAGCGCGATCCGGCCGCCTCGTCACGGGCGATGGTGTTGTTCTGCTATCCCGGCCTGCACGCGGTCTGGGCGCATCGCTTGCATCACTGGCTCTGGTGCAGGAATATGCGGCTGCCGGCGCGGTTTCTCTCGCAGGTCACGCGATTCTGGACCGGCGTGGAGATCCATCCCGGAGCGCGCATCGGCCGCCGCGTCTTCATCGACCACGGCATGGGAGTCGTCATCGGCGAAACCGCGATCGTCGGCGATGATGTCACCCTGTACCAGGGCGTCACCCTCGGCGGTACCGGAAAGGGTGTCGGCAAACGCCACCCCACGCTGCTCAATGGCGTCTTTGTCGGCAACAACGCAAACATTCTGGGCAATATTACGGTTGGCGAAAACTCTCGCGTTGGTGCTGGCTCGGTCGTGGTTCGCGATGTCCCGCCCGATTCAACCGTGGTCGGTGTTCCCGCGCATATCGTCTACCAGAACGGCAAGCGGGTGCTCATCACCGACCCCCATGATGTCAACGATCCACTCTCGGATGTCATCATTGCGCTGGCCGACGAGGTCAAGCGCCTGACCACCCGCGTGGAGCGGCTGGACGGCGAATTGCAGACCGTGCGCCAGGAACCCGCGATCGCCTTCACGGTGGAGGAAGAAGAACGCGCGCAGTACCGCAGCCAGCAGGCCTCCAGGTCGGACCATGTCAGCATGGGAGAGGGCATCTGAACCCAGCCGCGCGTCTGCGCAAACCGCTCCCTGTGACCTCTTCTGCCGTGCCGTTTGGCTTGAAATCGATCCAATCGAGTATATTGGGTGGGACATCATTTCCGCTCGTTGGAGCGTCTTAACTTGTTGTCTTCGATGAACGTTGAAGTTATAGGAGAGCCTGCCATGAACCCGCAATTCCCCAATCCATTGCCGATCCACACCACGTCTCGTTCCCTGAGCCCCGTCCGTATGTTGGCTGCGGTGGCCAGCGCCCTGTTGCTCTTCTTCGCTCTTGCTCCCGATGCCGCCGCGCAGGCCCCTACGTTGATCGTGGTCCGGGCTATGCCCGTCAAGGCAAAGATAACGGAGAACTTCGCACCCCTGCCGCCGCTCACCAAGGCCGATATCGGCCAGATCAAGATCGGCGGAAAGGTCGTTCCTCTCACTGATTTTCAGCCTCTGCTGGGCGGACCCCATGTGCTGCAACTCATGGTGCTTCTCGACTCCGAGCAGATGCTCGGCGCCAGCCCTGGTCAGTTCGACTCGATTAAGACGTTCTTCCACAACATGCCTCCCAATGTCGAGATCGGCGTGGGCTGGCTGCTGCAGGGCAAGGTGGTTGTGGCGCAGACGTTCACTACGGACCGCGAACTCGCAGGCAAGGCGCTAGTAGCAAAGACGAGGGAACAAGCGGCAGATCCGAAGAATGACAATGGAAATCCCTTTTCCTGTCTCGGATATCTCGCTTCCCACTGGCCGAATCCGGATCCGGGAAAGCTGCGCGCCGTGCTCATGTTCAACGATGGCATTATTCGCAATAACGCCCAGCCACAGAGTGGAGATCAAGTGGATCCGAACGTCTTAGGCGCTGCGACAGAGTTGGAGATTGCCAGTATCACCCCGTATCCATTCTTCTGGCAGGACCCCATCGTCGCGGACCCAAACCGGGCCAACGGCGGCCAGCTCGAGGGCCAGGAGAATTTCGCCGAAATGGACGCAACCTCTGGAGGCGCAGGACTCTTTGAGGGCCTGTTCGCTCCAGGTTCCCTCGACCCCTTGCTCAACAGGCTGTATTCCACCCTGAAGAGCGAAGCAGTCCTCACCGTGACCGATCCGAATAAACCGGGCAAGATGGCGCGCCTCGATCTCAAATCCACCCGCGACGACATCAAGTTATTCGGCCCGGATCAGGTAGTCTCAGGAAACGTACTGAAGTAATCAATCACAGCGGCCGGTCCTGCATTCGAGCCGCAATGCGAGACCCTCGGAGGGCGTGTCTGGTTTCCTGACACGCCCTCGGCATTCTCCATGAACTGAGGCTGTCTCCCAATGACCGTACACCATCATTGATGGTCATTCTGACGTTACCCCTGAACGAAGGCGAAGGGGATAAATCTCCGTATTTCGTTGGAGACGGTAGTGGAGTACACATAAGGGAGAACGGCTATGAGGGCGGCAACGGATGTCTGTGCGGCCTAGCGTTGGCACGCCGTAGCTCGCACAGCCCAAAACCGTCACGCCGCTCTGCCAGCCCCGTGCGATACTTAGTCCTGACATGTACAAAAGAGTCCTCCTCAAGCTCTCCGGAGAAGCCCTCGCCGCCGGTACTGGCTTCGGCATCGACGCCGTCTTCATACACAAAGTGGCCGCCGAGATCGCAACCATACACGCTCTCGGTTGCGAGATCGGCATCGTTGTTGGAGGAGGCAACTTCTTCCGCGGTGTGGCCCAGCAGGCCATCGACATGGACCGTGTGGCCGCAGACCACATGGGCATGCTGTCCACCGTCATCAACGCCATCGCACTGCAGGACGCCATCGAGAAGATGGGCCTTGCCTGCCGCGTCATGTCGGCCATTGAAATACGCCAGGTCGCCGAGCCCTACATCCGCCGCCGAGCCATGCGCCACCTGGAAAAAGGCCGCGTCGTCATCTTCGCCGCAGGCACAGGCAATCCCTTCTTCTCCACAGACACCGCCGCCAGCCTGCGCGCCATGGAGATCAAGGCCGACATCCTGCTCAAGGCAACCTCGGTCGACGGCATCTATACCGCCGACCCCAAAACTCACCCAGACGCCACCAAGTTGCCCCAAATCTCCTACACAGACATCCTCCGCCTCAACCTCAAGGTCATGGACACCGCCGCCGTCTCGCTCTGCCGCGACAACAACATGCCCATGATGGTCTTCAGCATGAAGGAGCCGGGTAACATTGCGCGCGTGATCCAGGGCGAGCCGTTGGGCTCCCTCGTTACTCCCTAACACCAGCCCCGTTGCGACGGCCCAGCACCGGCTCACCCAGACCAACTTCCATCTACACTTGAAACAAGTGAATACCGCCCTGCATTCCTCAGTCGCTCCGGACCCAGTCTTCACGCAATCAAGCGCCTCCGCGCGCAGACCGAATTTGCCTGCGCTCACCGGCCTGCGCGCCCTGCTTGCGCTCGGCATTATGTTCTTCCACTTCACGCCCCCGCACATGCAGCTCCTCTCTCCGGTCATCGACAGCGCCTACGTCTTCGTTGGCGTCTTCTTTCTGCTCTCCGGCTTCGTCCTCGCATATAACTACTCCGGCCGGTCCGTGCCGCTCCGCAAGCGCGAGTTCTGGCGCGCCCGCTTCGCCCGCGTCTATCCCATTTACCTGCTCTCGCTCGCCATCTCCTTCACCATGCTCCAGGCAGAGTGGCACGCCCGTACGCACGTGGACTTCTTCACCGGACTCATCCTCACTCCGCTGCTGCTCCAGGGCTGGAACCCAGCGCTCGCCACCTTCTGGAACACCGTCGCTTGGACCCTCTCGGCCGAAGCCCTCCTCTACGCCACCTTCCCCTGGCTCATCCGCCTGCCCTGGCCAAAGTCGCCAGCCCGCCTGATCGCGCTTCTCGTCGCCATCTGGGCCATCGGACTGGTCCCCCATTCGCTCTACATCCTGTTCAACCCGGACCACCTCGCCGCGCCGGTCAATCGATACAGCTCCGGTTACTGGCTGCGCGCGCTCAAGTACACGCCTCTCTCCTATGCCTGCACCTTTCTGGCAGGGGTCGCGCTGGGAAAGCTGCAAACATCCCTCACGCTCACCTCGCGCCGACGCGCCCTGGTCGCCGATGGCAGCCTCATCGCTCTGGCCGCGTTCTATACCCTAGCCATCTCCCATGTGCCTTTCATCCTGTTGCACGGAGGTCTGCTGATTCCGCTCTTTGCTGCGCTGTTGATCGGCCTCAGTGGCCCCAACCCCGTCGCCTCAATCTTCGCCTGGAGGCCGCTGGTGCTACTCGGCCAGGCCAGCTACTGCCTCTTTCTGCTCCACTTCAACTTCATCAACATGGTCCGCATCTATCATGTGACCGAACGCTTGCACATCGCCGCGCTGGATCCCTGGATCACCTACGCAGCCACCATCCTGCTCGCCTTCGCCGCGCTCCATCTCGTGGAAGATCCCGCGCGCAAAGCCATCCTGCGCCGTCGCGCACCCTCCGTCAACTGATCCCCACAACGCAGAAAAGCCCCCGTCGAGGGGGCTTTCGTTCTTGCGGAATCTGGCCGGATGCAGCCTCTACGGAATCAGGGCCTGCGTGGCGTGCGGCCCGGCCGGCACAGCGGTCAGGCAGCTCGGCTGCGGCGAGGTGTTGAAGGGAGAGTTCTGCACTGGCTGCAATCCGCCAGTGTTCACATTGATCCGCTCCCCGGTGACCGTATTGTCCAGGCTGTTCGAGGTGAACAGAAAAGTGCCCAGCGCGGGATCGATGGCCACGCACGACGGGCCTGTACCGGTCCCCGTCGCAAACGCGCCGACCGCGCCCGCAGGTGTGCCCGTTGCGCCATTGATCATGTAGCCCTGCACCGTGCTCCCGTTATAGTTCACCACATAGATCAGCTTGCCGGTTGGGTCGATGGTCAGACCTGCTGGAAACAGTCCGGTGGGGAACACACTATACACCAGCGGAAGCAGCGCGCCCGACGGCAGCACCGTATACCCGATCAGTTGGTTCGAGATCTGGTCGGTCACATACACGAAGCGCGAGGTCGGTTCCTCGACGATTGCGCTGGGCACCTCCCCCGCCGCATACCCTGTTGTGGACGTCGCTGTGATGGTGGTCCCGGGCAGCGGGGTCAGAGCGCCGGTCGTCGTGTTCTGCGAAAAGCCCAGAATCCTCGCGTTGGGCTCGGGCTCCTGGTCCAGCACATACACAAAGTGATTGAAGTAGCTCACCGTAACGCCCACCGGGTTGTTGCCTACGTTCTGGGTCGTGGGCGTGCCCAGCGAGTTGTCTGCATTCACCGGAAAGATCGACACTCCGCCCGGCCCAGGCTTCGCCGCCGAGTAACCCGTCTGATAGGTGTAGGTTACATACAGAAATGCGCCCTGCGGGTCGATCGCCAGAGCCGTCGGACGCGTCCCGGTGATCGGGTAAACGTGCTGCGAGACAAGGGCTCCGTTACCCTGCACCGCGAACTCCTGCACCGTCGAATCCCCTTGATTGATCACATACACAAACTGGCCGTTCGGCGCCGCGGCCAGCGTCACGGGGTCGTTACCCGCCGCAACCGGTGTGCCAATCTGGCTGATCGCGCCCGAGTCGAAGTCGATGGCGTACTGATCGATCAAGCCCGGATTGCTCTTGATCGTCGTCACATAAAGATACCCCTCTGTGTAATCCAGGGAGCAGGACGCAAGGCCCAGTACCATCGCCACAGAGACCAACGAAACCTTCGCCGTACGGGTGATTGTTTGCAAATTCATCTGCTTCCTTCATCCCGGCAACTTGCGCCGCATGCTAATTATCTCTTACCGCTCAATCCTTCTCCCGCCACATCCCAGGCCTGCCCAGGGCGCCTAGTAATTCCTCAGCGGAAACGCCGGAGCCGTAGCCACACAGGTGGGCAGTGCGCTGCCGCCGTACGGCTCTCCCAATACCTGGTCCAGGCTGCCGTCCTGCGGATTCAATTGTTCCGCCGTAATGTTGTTGCTCAGCGCATTCGACGTGTACAGGTAGACCGCATGGATCGGATTGGCGTCGCTCGGAGCGCCGCTGATCGTCACGCACGTCGGTCCCGTCCCCGTTTGCACGCTCGCCGCCACGGTCGAACGAACCGCCAGCCCGCCCGTGCCTATGCTATATCCGTCCAGCGCATTCGCTGTGTACGCCGTGACGTAAAGATACTTGCCCGTAAGATCGAACGCCATCCCCTTCGGCCCAGCGTCGGTTGGCGTCGTACCAACCAGACTTGGGATCCCATTCGCCCCCACCAGATATGTGGCCAACTGGCCCAGTGTCTGGTCGGTGACATACAGATGGGCTCCCGCAGGATCTTCCAGAATGCTGGACGGATTGGGCCCCGAAACGAAGCCGGTCGACGGTACGTTTCCCGCGTTGATCGTGACCCCGGCCAGCGGCGTCAGGGCGCCGGTCGACCCATTCTCCGAAAAACCCAGCAGGTTGGACGTCGTGGCGGAGTCCTGCTCAATCACATATACATAGTCGCCCACAGCGCTGGTCGCAATGCCCATCGGATTTCTTCCCACGTTCACCGTGGTTGGCGTGCCCAGTGTATTGTCCGAGTTGATGGGGAAGATGCTGATTCCGCCAGGCCCGGGATTGGCCGGAGTATACAGTTGCGCGCCGCTGGCTGTGTTCTGGTAGGTGAACGTCACATAGAGGAATTTCCCCGCCGCGTCGATCGCCGCGGCCGTGGGCAGGCTTCCCGAAATGTTATACGTGTGCTGCGGATACAACTCCCCGTCCGTCCCGATGGCGAACTCCACCACATCCGAATCGAAGTTATTCACGGTATACAGAAACAGGTTGTTCGGCGCCACCACCAACCCTACCGTATCCCGCCCCCCGGCGTCGATCGGTGAGTCAAGTATCGGCAGCAGCGAGCCCGACTGATAGTCGATCTGGTACGCGTTGATCAGCCCGTGGGGAAGCGTCGCGGAGGTCGTCATGTACAGGTACGATACGGTGTAGTCGTTGCTGCACGACATGACGCCGAGCGCCATCGCCAGGGACAACATCGATGCCGTTACCGCACGGCCCATCGGTTTCAACATCATGCGATTCCATTACTCCGGGGCAAATCGTTTCCGCCCTCATCCCGTCCGGAAAGAGCCAGCATCGCCTTCCTCCCGCCCATCTGCATCCTGACGTTTCGGTTGCGTGCGCCAGCACAACCCGTGCTGCCGGCGCAACCAATGCTGCCAGCGCTAATCGACGTTCCCGCTTATCGCTAGACACGTCGCCTGCGTCGCAAAGGCTGAGAACGATGCTCCACGCGTCAGGTCGGAGAGTTGCCCCGTGTTCGGATTCATATACTTTCCCGTCACGGTCCCATCGTTGCTGTTCGAGGTATACAAATACTGGTTCGTCGGATCTTCCACCATGCATACCGGCCCATTGCCCACAGGATAAGGGTTGTCGGCGTCCGACACCGGCTGCAACTGGCCCGTCGCCTCGATCACAAACGCCGAGATCGTGCTGTTGGCGTTGTTCGAGTTGGTGCCGCCGTGGTTCAGTACATACAGGTACTTGTCCTTGGTGTCGGTCATGCTATACACCGGGCCGGAAGTCAGCGGCAGGTTCGGCACCGCACCGTCGGCCTGCACGCTCAGTGAGCAACTCCCCCCCGTCGAATAGGGAACGATCGCTCCTCCAGTGGACAACGGCGAACCCGCATCCGTGATGTACACGCTGCTCCCGAAGACGTTGAGAGAGGTCGCATTCACCGTGCCCAGCGGAATCGTCGAGTTGATCTCGATCGTCAGTTGGCCGTTGCTCCCCAGCCCATACGGGTAGATCGACTGATCGCCCGAATCCAGCGTGTATAGGCATGTGCCGCCCACACGAAACGTCGTGGGCGCCTTGCCAACCTCAAAGTAATTCAACTGCTGCCCCGCCGCGTTCTTGATCAACTGGTTCGGAACCAGTTGCAACCGCCCCGTGCCGCCGTCGATGGCGAAGACGGTGATGTCCCCATTGCCGGTCGTCGCATAGTCCGGAGCCTGTGAATCCAGGACATATAGAAAGGATCCCTCCGTCGCTGCCCACACCGGAGCGTTGCCA
The DNA here is from genome assembly GCA_963834805.1 of uncultured Acidobacteriaceae bacterium. Lineage (GTDB taxonomy): Bacteria > Acidobacteriota > Terriglobia > Terriglobales > Acidobacteriaceae > Edaphobacter. The sequence goes on along the minus strand of CAWIDB010000006.1, from coordinate 1,209,140 downwards.
GACGTCGTGTAGGTGTTTTGAAAGGTCAGAACGCCGTCCTCGCCCACCGCGAAGACCGCGATTTTGCCGTCGCCGTTGCTAATCCCACTGGAGTTGAGCGTGCCCTTGTTCACCACAAATACGTAGTTCCCGCCCGTCCCCACCGCAAGCGATACCGGATCCGTGCCCGCCGAAGGATACGGAGAGTTCACCATCGCGGTCAGATTGCCCGTATAGTCGTCTATCTTGAAGCCGGCAATCTGGTTGTATTGCGTGCCCAGAACCCACATGAAGCCGACCGTGTAGCCGCCGCACGCCGACATGCCCAGAACTACCGCCATGGATACAACCAAGGCCCTTGAAATCCGGCCAATCCTGCTCAACGTCATGCGTTTCCTTAATCCTCGCCGGCGGTCTGACTGCGACGCGCCTCATCTGCGAGCAACTCAGTGGAGATACAATTCTCCCCCCATTGTAGAAGCTAAGGCGACTTTATGCCACTTTCGGCGGAAAGAGTTCCTGGGCGCCAGGTCCGAGACAAAGACCGGCCGCCAGTCACCTCGTACCCCTTCAAAATATCTTCAAGTGAATGGTCAGATACTTCTTCGGGTCCTGACGGATCGCCGTCACCAAGGTCGTGCTCTCTGACAGCAGCTTGTTCGCGTTCGTGTACATCGTATCGTCGGTCGCCAGCTTGCCTATCGTCCCCTTGCCCTCGTCGATGCCGGTAAGCAGATCATCGACCTTGGCCAGAGAATCGTTCAGGTTCTTCGCGAAGGTGGGGTCCTTAAGCGCCACCCCCAGGCCGCCCTTGCCCGCCTGCGCGTCGGCCAGGATGGCGTTGAGACTCTTCAGCGACGCGTTGGCATTGTCGTAGGCCGACTCGTCCTTCAGAAGCTTTCCCGCAGTCCCCTTGCCGCTCTGCAAATCCTTGGCGATATCATCGGCCTTGGCGGCAATGTCGCTCAACCGGTCGTACATCTCGCCGTGGTCGTTCAACAGCTTCCCAATCGAGTTGTCACTGCTGTCGGCCTTGGTGGCGAGATGGTTGATCTGGTCCGCCGTGGCCACAAACTTGTTGTACAGGTCCGGGTTGGTCAGCAACTGGCCAAACGATCCCTTGCCGGATTGCATGTTGTCCACCACAGTGTTCAACTTCGCCAGTACCACGTTCAGGTTATCGAAGGTTCCCTGGCTCTGCTTCACCACGTCCTGCAGGCTCGGCGTCTCCAGTGTCTTCAGTTCGTCGCCGTCGCGCAGCTCAGGGCCTCGTGCGGTCCGGCTGTTGATGTCCACCACCGTGTCGCCCAGCACTCCCACCGTCGTCAGCGCCGCCGTCGAGTCGCTGTGCAAGCCGCTCTGGTACTTGCTGTCCAGTTTCATCACCACCTGCACTGGCGTCTGCTTGCGCTCCGGCGAGGTGCTCACAAGAATGCTCTTCACCGCCCCGATCGTCACCCCTTCCAGGTTCACCGCCGCGCCCAGCTTCAGTCCGGCAGAGTTCTCAAAGTACGTCGTCACCGTGAGCTTGCGAGAGAAGAACCCCAGCCCTGACGAGCTCGTCATCAGGAACAGCAGCGTCGTTAGAATTACCACCGACACCAGCACGATCACCCCGATCTTCAGTTGCGACCATCGGACCTCCTGCTGGCTGGGCATAAACCTCCTCAATCCTCGCAACGAACCATGCACATACAACCCACTGCAAGCAGCGGCAGAGCTTGATCTGAGGTTATCACCCCCCGCCCACGCTACACTAGAGCCGAACCTGAGAGAACGGCAATGATCATCGGCGTGGGCACGGACCTGATCGAAATCGCGCGCATCCGTCACAGCATCGACCGCTTCGGCGACCGCTTCCTGAGCCGCGTCTTCACCCAGAGCGAGATACAGTACTGCCAGCGCAAGAAGAACGCCGCCGAGAGCTTCGCTGCCCGCTTTGCAGCCAAGGAAGCTGGCGCCAAGGCCCTGGGCACCGGTATCAGCCAGGGCATCAACTGGCTCGAACTGGAGGTCGCGCGCCAGCCCAGCGGAAAACCATCCCTCCAATTGTCCGGACGCGCCGCCCAGCGCGCCCGCAGCCTTGGAGTGGCATCCGTCGCGCTCAGCCTCACCCACAGCAAAGACATCGCCCTCGCCGTCGTCGTCATGGAAGATTAGGTCCCAGGTTCAAGGTTCAAGGTAAAGCCCGGGGTCTCGAACCTCTCCTGGTCACGTGACCCTCGTACCCCAGCGCCCCATCACGCGCCGCTGTCATGGCTCCGATGAACATAGTAGCGGCAAGCTTATGCAAGCCGCGGCAGCACTTCAAAACCATGCAATCACTCAACATCCAGGGCTTCACCTACGAACAGCGCCATGGCCTGCTCCCCGAGCTGACGGCGGCCTTCAGCAACTGCGGAGGATGGGTTCTCGAACGCAAGACTCTCTCCCCCACCAATATGGAGTTCCGCGTCGAAATCCAACTGCTCGCGGTCCTCGACCTCTACGCCGCCATCATCGCCACCGGAGTCGAACTCACCCGCGCCGGACACGAAGCCCTCACCGAGCTCTGCACCCGGCGCAAACATCTCCGCCTCGCCGCCGAACTCGGCCAGATCGTCTCCATCCGCCTGGAGATCAGCTTCCTCGACGACATCACCATCCACTCCCTGCTGGCCTCCGGCTCCGGCCTCGCCTGATGTTCCATGGCCCAAGCTAAGCAGACTGCGCCGTCCGCAGTTGACCGCGTCGCCGCGAAGTCCGAGAATCGAATCTGACAGCCACTCCCGTTTCTTCCCGCTCCGGGCCTGCTCTCCAGATTCCCTTCGAGGTCTTCCATGCTCGCCTATCTCGTCCTTCTCGTCGCCGTGCTCAGCCGCATCCTTCCCCACGCCTTCCACGCCGTCAGTTGGAACTTCACCGCCCTCGGCGGTGGCCTGCTCTTCTTCGGCTCCCACATGAGCGGATCGAAGCGCGCCGCATGGATGCTCCCCTCCGCCCTCGCCGTCCTCATGGCCACCGACTACTGCCTCACCGTCTTCGCCTATCAGTACCCCTTCAAACTCGGCGATTACCTCTTCACCTGGCTCTGGTACGCCGCCGTCTGCCTGCTCGGCATGGGCATCCTGCAAAAGCCCACCACCCTCCGCGTCGTCGCCGGTGCCCTCGCGACCTCAACCTCCTTCTTCCTCCTCACCAACCTCGCCTTCTGGGCCGGCCCCTGGCACATGTATCCCCGCTCGATCGCCGGCCTCGAGACCTGTTACATTGCCGGCCTTCCCTTCTATCGCAACGATCTGGTCTCCACCGCGCTCACTGCCGGCGCGCTCTTTGGCCTGCCCGTGCTCGCCGCCCGCATCGCCGCCTCGCTTCACGCCTCGCGCAGCACCGGCCTTCCACTAGCCTAAGAAGTTGCGGGTTGTCAGTTGTGGCCGATCGTCTGCCGCAGTTGTCAACCAACAACCAGCAGCTTCTTATGTGATCAACGTAGGGTCGTCATCGCTCGCCGCTTCTTCCGTCTCAGCCGCCTCTTCAATCGGAAACCTTGTGCCGCGCCGCCCGTCGAACAGTTTGCGCAGCAGGTAGAGGACAAACGCCAGCCCAATCGCCAGGGAGATCGCCAGTACAACATCGGAATGCTCATGCACCGCTCTCCGGGCCGTGTGCGCGATCTCCGGCCCGTAAAAGACCGTGATCAGCGCGCAGACCAGGAACTGGGTCATCTTACCCGTGAAGATCGCCGTCGCGAACAATATCGGCTTCATCTCGAAGACGCCCGCGCCAAACTCAAAAATCTTGACGGGCATCGGCGGAGGCATCATGGACGGGATCATGATGGCCAGAAACTCCTGATTCGCAAAGCTGTCGCGCATCTTCTCATAGCGCGCCCGGTTGATCCGCTTCAGCAGGAACAGTTCGCCTCCCGCGCGGCCTACATAGTACGGCACCAGGCTGCCCAGAGCCGAGGCAAACGCAGCCATCAAGCAGTAGAAAAAGAACAGATGCGGATTGGCCTGGACATAGCCGATCACAGCCCCGTCCATCGTCGTCGGTATCGGGAAAAAACCGGAGTCGATGAAGGCCAGACCGCCCAGGCCCCAGATGCCCAGCGGCATCAGCGCCGCACTGACGATGGCGCCGACTTTATGAACGAGTGCGCTGGGTCCAATCTTCACGGGCAACTCTATTCTACGCGGCTATTCATCGATGCGCCGTCCGTCCAGCCAGCAGATCCAGCGCGTGGGCAAGCAGTGGAAGCACAGCCTGCAGCGATGTCACAGCGCCCGCCGGCGAACCCGGCAGGTTCACGATCAGCGCGCATCCGGTCGCGGTCGAAATGGTTCCGCAGACGCCCCGGCTCAGCGCCGCCAGCGGCGTCTGCCGCAAGCCCTCGGAGCGCATCCGTTCTGCCAGGCCGTCAACCAGCCGCTCGCAGACCAGCCGCGTTGCCTCCGGAGTCACATCCCGCGCGGCCAGCCCCGTCCCGCCGGTGGTTACGACCAGGCTTGCCCCTGCAGCCGCATGAAAGCGCAGCGCAGCGGCGATCTGCTCCAGCTCGTCGGGCAGCGTCTCGCGCAGCACTGCATCCGCGCCCGCCGATTCCAGCAGCGCCGCCACCGCCGGCCCCGAGAGGTCCTGCTGCAATCCCTGCGAACAGCGGTCGCTGATTGTCAGCAGCACAACCCGGGCATTCTTCGGCAGCAGCGCGGGCGGCATGGGAGCACTCGCAACCGGGGCGCCGATTGATGCGTCGGGCATTGTCTTCTGTGATGACTGGGAATCTTTCATCCTCTGCTAGTTTACGTCCACCTTGGACCGGGTACGATCCATCGGTTCCTCAACCCCGCAACTCACTCAGGTTCCGGCTCTCGTTGCTCCTGGAAGACCATCAAAGGTGAGAAAATAGGGGACGAGCGAAGCTCCCGGAGTTTTTCGGGGTCTATATCGATAGTCATCGCAGAATCCTTTTCGCGCCGTCTAACATAGAGCCGTCTGAAGTTCCACCTGTCCTTGCCGATGCCCCTTCTAGAACTATTCCCCAAACCGTCTCGCTCCCCAGAAAGCACTCAGGATATAAAGGGAGACCCGACTGCGGACCGGACAGCGGGACGGGCAACGCAGTCCCTCAAGGTGCGCACCCAACGCTATGGCGAACTGGAGGAGCATGAGGTCATCCGTCTGCTCGATGCGCTCGACGACGAGAACTCCAGGGCGCGCTTCCGGGAATCCATCTACATCTCGATCATTATCTACCTTTCCCTGGCGTGGTTCCTCGTTTACGGCCCGCGCGTTCTCTTCCATCAGCCTCGGTATCAGGACCCCATCGCCCTGATGAAACAACACGATCAGGAGCTGACCTTGAATCTGCCGCGCGCGCGGCCCGCGCCCAGGATCGTGCCCAAGATCGACCGCAAGACCATGGAGGCGCTTCAGCAGCAGGCCCGTCTGAGCGCGCCCCCGCCCCCGCCCCCAGAGCAGCCACCACCGCAGGAGCAAGCACACGTCACCGCGCCGCCAGTCCCTCAGCCGCCGCTGCCCAGCGTGCCTAAACCCGCGCAGCCAGCGGCCGAATCGCCGCTGCCCGACCTTCCGCGTCCCAACTTCGCCCAGAACAACCAGAGCGCCCACGGCGCGATCCAGGACGCCATGCGAGGAGCATTCAGTGGTCGCGGCGCCAACTATGGCCCGTCGCCAGGCTCGCGAGGTCCCCTGCAGGCTGGCGCGGAGATACTCTCCGACACCATGGGCGTCGACTTCAGCGATTACATGCGCCGCCTGCACGACGACATTCAGCGCAACTGGGACCCTTTGATTCCCGCAGAAGTTCAGCCCCCAATCTCTAAGAAGGGCATCACCGGGATTCGCTTCTCCATCCTGCCTGACGGCAAGATCGGTTCCATGACGCTCGAAACCCGCTCCGGCGACGTTGCGCTCGATCGCGCCGCCTGGAACGGCATCACCAGCGAAGGCCAGTTTCCTCCTCTTCCAAAGGAGTATCACGGCCCGCAACTCGAGCTGCGTGTAGGCTTCTTCTACAACATCCCACTCCCGGAGTAGCCTTCGATGCCCCGGCTCCCAGAAGACTCGCAGATCGTCTCACGAAAGGAGGACGCTGGCAAAGCTGCTGCCACTGCGGAGCAGATCGAGCGTCGCCGTCAAGTGCGCGGCCTGCTCTTGCTCGCCCTTGCCGCCATCGTCTTTGCAATCCTCCGCTCTGGTGTGCGTCGCGTCTTCACCGTAGGCTGGTGGCGGCTTTGGTAGACCGCATTGCAGAGAATGCCGAGCTGCTCGCGCCGCTCGTCGTCGTCGCCGGTCCCACCGCCAGCGGCAAGACCTCGCTTGCCCTTGCGCTCGCCGAGCAGTTCTCCGGCGAGATCGTCAGTTGCGACTCGGTCGCCGTCTATCGCGGCATGGAGATTGGCACCGCCAAGCCTACGCTGGCCGATCGCGCCTGTGTGCCTCATCACTTGATTGACATCGCCTGGCCGAATGAGTCCTGCACCGCTGGAGACTACAGCCGTCTCGCCCGCAATGCCATCCGCGGAATTGCCCAGCGTGGCCACCTACCCATTGTCTGTGGCGGCACCGGCCTCTATCTGCGCGCTCTGCTCGACGGCCTCTTTCCTGCACCGTCCCGACGCGAACCACTGCGCGAAAAACTGCGCCAGCGCGCCCAACTTCACGGCCCGACGCACCTGCATCGCATGCTAACTCGCCTCGATCCCGCAGCCGCTGGCCTGATCCACGCCAACGACACGCCCAAGATTATCCGCGCCATCGAGGTCACGCTCGCCGTTCGCCAGCCCATCACCCGGCAATGGAAACAGCCCCACGATCCGCTCACCGGCTTCCGCGTTCTCAGCTTCGGCCTCAACCCGCCCCGCGCCGAACTCTACATCCGCATCAACCGTCGTGCCGCACAGATGTTTGAACTACATCATCAAGGCGGAGGCCTGGTCGAAGAGACTGCACATCTCCTTGCTCGCTACGGGGACGAATGCCGCCCGCTCACCTCGCTCGGCTACGCCCAGGCCGTTGCTTTGCTGCACGGCGAGATCACCCGCGACCAGGCCATCGCCCAGGCCCAGCAGGGCCATCGCAACTACGCCAAACGCCAGCTCACCTGGTTCCGCAAAGACCCCACTCTCCACTGGCTCCACGGCTTCGGCAGCGACCGGGAGATCAAGCAACAGGCCTCCGCCCTCGTCGCCCAGCACCTCAAAGCATTCGATAGCTGCTGACCGGGGCACTAAGATCCACTCATGGCGTCAGACTATAGGCGCGTTGTGTTCATTGCAAATTCGTACAACTTTCATCGGACTGGCCGAAGCTATTTTTTCAGCAGCCAGAGGACGCAGGCGTGGGGTTCGAGGGTGAGGCTTTGTACGGATTTGACCTTGTTGAGGGTCTTGCCGGTCCAGACGTCTTTGACGCTGTAGGTGGCAGCTTCGAGATTGTAGGCCTCGAAGCTGCTGTCGAGCACGACCTGCGACTCGCCGGTGTTGAAAAAGGCGAGGGCGATGGAGCCGTCGGGGGAGTCTGGAGGCAGGTCGGCAGTCCAGACGATGATGTCTTCGTCGTGCAGCACCTGCCCGCTACGGGTCGCGGTCTGGTCGATACGGATGAGGTCCGGATTGGTGAGAAGTTTGCGTGTTGCGTCGTCGAGCAGGGTGAGGTTGGCACCCAGGATGAGGGGCGAGCGCGCCATCGCCCACAGGGTGAGCATGGTGCGCTGCTCGGTTGGAGTAAGTCGGGTAGTGCGGGGCTGACCGTCGCCGGGGACGGGGCGGAGTTCTCCGATCGGGAGCATGTCTGCGTCAGGCCAGTTGCCGGGTTTAGCGTAGATGGACCATGCAGCGGTCTTGGCGAATTGACCGGTGATGCTCTGCGGGAATGCATTACCGTTGTCGTTGCTCCATACATCCCAAACGTCGTCGGAGATACGCCACATCTGAGCGACTTCGGCTACCTCGTCGGCGTTGTCGAGGGAGGTAGGGCCGGGCGAGAGGCTAAGCACCATGGGACGGCCAGTCTTGTCGATGGCTCGGCGGATCATACGTATCTCGTCGATCTTGTAGGGGTGCGACGCAATGCAGTCCACCTTGATGAGATCGACGCCCCAGCCCGCATACTGGCTGAGCAGCGAGTCATACCAGGCCTGACCGGCGGCGTTGTTCTTCACGCCCCAGTTGGTGGGGTCCCACGGGCAGGCGTCCGTGGTGTCGGCTGCGTCGGTGGCGTGAAATGCGCTGTTGGCGATGGGCAGGTTGGCGTCGACTGAGACGCGTGGGATGCCACGGACAATATGAATGCCGAACTTGAGACCTTGCTCGTGGACCCAGTCACCGAGAGCCTTGAAGCTAGAGGAGTCATCCGGTGCGCCTTTGGCGACGGCGGAGGGGAAGCGCGCAGGGACGGGGATGTAGCGACCGTTGGCGTCAATCTGGTACTTGAGCAAATCGGGCTTGGGACGGTCTTCGGGGTTCTTAAGGAACCAGCCTTCGTCGATGACTGCATAGTCCCAGCCGAACTGCTTGAGATCGTTGGCTTCGACCTTGACGTTGGCGCGGAATTGATCCTCGGTGATGGTGAGGCCGTATGCGTCCCAACTATTCCAGCCCATCGGCGGCGTGAGGGCGACCTTTGCCGCAGGGGCCGTCTGCGCGGCTAGCGTCTGCGTCCGCGCCGGCTGACCGGCAAGTACTGAGATCAAGAGAAGAGACGCCCAAGAGACTTTCATTGCTGACCTCACGTTCGTTTGCGAACATTCGCGTGCGTGGAAATAAGTTGCATCCACGATACCGCGAGATGGAGCGGAGTGCACGAATGTCTCGACTCGCGGGTTCATCGCTCCACCCAATCGAGAAATGCGATAGCCTCTGTTGAGATGGATAATTGGCACATGAGAGCACTTGGAGCTGCAAGACCAGAGGATTGCGTGAGGCGAACCGCAACGCTGGGAGCTGCGCTCGCGATGGTTCTACTGAGTGGATGCGCCAGCCCCGGGCCGCCACAGCCGCCGTCGCTGAAGCTGCCTGAGGTTGTCTCCGGGTTGACAGCGAGCCGCGTGGGCGACGAGGTGAGACTACAGTGGACTACACCCTCGCGAACCACCGATAAGCTGCTGATCACTGGGCCGATTGTGGCGGAGATATGCCGGACGACGCCCGCCGTTGCTTCTCTGCTGCCGACCGGTGCGAAACCGGCGGCACAGATGCAGACGCTGTGCTCTCCGGTGGTCGTGCGGGTAAAGGTAACACCGGGCGCGTCGCAGGCGGTTGATACTCTTCCGGCGGAGTTGACGTCTGCACCAGCGCGGTTGCTTGCGTATCGAGTACAACTGCGTAACGCCGCGGGCCGAACAGCGGGGCCGTCGCCAGCCGTCTTCGCGGCATCGGGACCAGCTCCGCAGGCAGTTGATGAACTGCGGGGCAGAGCGACGAAGGCTGGCGTCGTTCTGGAGTGGAAGGCGGTGTCTGGTGAGGCGGAGACGGTTGAGCTGGATCGCAATATCGTGCAGTCTCCAACGGCAACAGCAGCGGCAACTTCAACGACAACCGCAACGAAGGCGGATTTGAGTACGGAGCACGAAGGCGCATTGCCGGGCACGACGAAGGAGCCGTCGGAGTCGCGCCTCCGCGCAGGTGGTGCGGTTGACTTGGGCGGGACGGTTGACCGAACGGCGCAGATCGGGCGCGCGTATCGCTATACGGCGCAGCGGGTCCGCAGCGTGCAACTGGCCGGGCAGCGGCTGGATGTGCGCAGCTTGCCGTCCTCAGTCGTCACGGTGGAGATGAAGGATGTGTTTGCGCCGGATGCGCCCAAAGGGCTTGTTGCTGTTCCAGGGTTTGCGGGCACAGCGAACGATTCGACGCAGCAGCCGACGATCGATCTATCGTGGGAGCCGGATATGGAGCCACGCGTTGCTGGGTACAGGGTCTATCGGCAGGAATTGGAGGGCGACGCGACAAGCGCGTGGCAACAGCTTGACTCGGAGCTGGTGCCGTCGGTGGCGTATCGCGATCTGAGTGTGGTGGCGGGTCGGAGATATGCCTATCGAGTGGCTGCGGTGAGTGATGCAGGGATCGAGTCTACGCGCAGCGATGAGGTAGTCGAGACTGCACCCGCCCCGTAATTGAAGTGGAGGATTGTTAGCAAAGAGAACCCCATCATAGCGACGAAGAAACCGTCGTTATGATGGGGTATACGGCGCTGATCTCAGTGGGGTTACTTGCCTTGGGCGGTGGCGAAGCGATTGTTGATTTCGTCCCAGTTGACGGTGTTCCACCAGGCGGCGAGGTAGTCCGGGCGGCGGTTGTTGTACTTAAGGTAGTAGGCGTGCTCCCAGACGTCGTTGCCGAGGATGGGGTAGAGGCCCTCGGAGAGGGGGTTGTCCTGGTTGGCTGTGGTGACGATCTTGAGCTTGCCGGCCTGGAAGACGAGCCATCCCCAGCCGGAGCCGAATTGCTTGGCTGTGGTCTCGTTGAAGAGCTTCTTGAAGGACTCGAAGTCGCCGAAGTCGGCCTTGATCTGGGCTGCGATGGCGCCGTTGGGTTCGCCTCCGCCGGCGGGCTTCATGATCTGCCAGAACATGGTGTGGTTGACATGGCCGCCGCCGTTGTTCTGCACGACCTTGCGGATGTCCTCGGGGATGGCGCTCAGGTGCTTGATGAGTTCTTCAGGTGATTTGGAGGCGAGTTCGGGGTGCTTGTCGATGGCGGCGTTGAGGTTGGTGACGTAGGCCTGGTGGTGCTTGTCGTGGTGCAGCTTCATGGTTGCTTCGTCGATGTGGGGCTCGAGGGCTGCATAGCCGTAAGGAAGAGGGGGAAGTTCGTATGCCACTGTGGTTTCTCCTGTCGGTGATGGTGCAAATGTTGGAACTGATCTACGTGCTATTGGATGCAAGGGAACGGGGGACGGTGCATGGGGTTAGGCCGGAAGGGTGCGGGATTCAATATTTATTCATCCCCTACACTATAGAGCGGGCTTTCAGCCCTCAGCCGCAATTCATGGCATGCAACCTTGGGCTGCGCCCAAGGCTGGTATAGATCGCACCTTCGGCGCTTCCGGTTCGCCCATTGCAGGACGGCTTCGGGACGGCTGCGCGACCGATATGGCGCCTGGCTAGTACACTAGGAGCAGGCGCGCGAAAAAGATCAAGACAAGGGACAAGGGACAAGAATGAGCGATCGGCAGAACGAACTGGACCAGCTTTCCATCAATACACTGCGTTTTCTCGCGTTGGACGGGGTTGAAAAAGCGGGGTGCGGCCATCCGGGAGCGCCGCTGGGATGTGCTCCGATTGCGTATCTGCTGTATCACAAGCTGATGAAGCACGATCCCGCGGACCCGAAGTGGATCGACCGCGACCGGTTCGTGCTGTCGAACGGGCACGCTTCGATGCTGCTGTATGGGGCGCTGCATCTCTCCGGCTACGACCTGCCGCTGGAGCAGTTGGAGCAGTTTCGCCAGTGGGGATCGGAGACGCCGGGACATCCTGAGCGGGGCGAGGCTCCGGGCGTGGAAGTGACGACTGGGCCTCTGGGCCAGGGCTTCGGGATGGCGGTGGGGATGGCCGCGGCGGAGAAGCATCTGGCGGCGGTGTACAACCGCGATGGGCACGCGGTGATGGACCACCACACCTATGTGCTGTGCGGCGATGGCGACCTGATGGAGGGCGTTTCGCATGAGGCGGCGTCGCTGGCGGGAACGCTGGGACTGGGCAAGCTGATTGTGCTGTATGACGACAACCTGATCTCGCTGGATGGGCCGACTTCGCTCAGCTACACAGAGGACGTGACGCTGCGCTTCGAGGCGTACCACTGGCAGGTATTGAGCGTGGCCGATGGCAACGACCTGGTGGCAATCGAGGACGCGATCAACGCAGGCAAGGCGGACACCACGCGGCCGACTCTGATCCGTGTAAGGACGGTGATCGGGTATGGAAGCCCGAAGGCAGGAACGAACAAGGTCCACGGCGAGGCGATGGGCGCGGAGGCGGCGAAGGCAACCAAGAAGAACCTTGGCTGGCCGGAGGACAAGAGCTTCTATGTTCCCGAGGAGGCGCGCAGGAACTGGGATACGGTGAAGCCGAAGGGCAAGAAGCTGCATGCGCAGTGGGAGGCGCAGTTCGCCGAGTACAAGAAGGCGTACCCGGAGCCGGCGGCGGAGTTTGAGCGCGTGGTTGCGGGCAAGCTGGCCGAGGGCTGGGAGAAGGCGATCCCGAGCTTCCCGTCGGGACCGGATGCCAAGAAAGTGGCGACGCGCAACGCCGGCAATGTGGTGATCAACGCGATCGCGAAGGCGGTGCCGGAGCTGTTTGGCGGCGCGGCCGACATATCGGCATCCACCAAGACGAACTTCAAGGATTCGCCCAGCTTCCATGTGGATGCGGCGGGGCGGAACATCTACTTCGGCGTGCGCGAGTTCGGCATGATGGCGATGGTGAACGGGATGGCAGCACACGGAGGGCTGATCCCGTTTGGATCGACGTTCTACGTTTTCTCGGACTACTGCAGGCCGGCGATCCGGCTGGGCTCGCTGATGGGGGTGCATGCGCTGTATGTGTTTACCCACGACTCGGTGGGACTGGGCGAGGATGGACCGACGCACCAGCCGATCGAACAACTGATGAGCATGCGGGCGATGCCGGTGCTGACGGACTTTCGTCCGGCGGACGCGAATGAGACGGCGGCTTGCTGGCGGCTGGCACTGGAACGGAAGGGGCCGTGCTTTATGGCACTGAGCCGGCAGGACCTGCCGGTACTGGATGCGGCAGAGGCGTTTGCGGGAGTGCCGAAGGGGGCCTACTCGAGGACGCCGGAGGTGACGAGGGCGGACGTAATTCTAATTGCGGCGGGCTCCGAGGTGGTGACCTGCCTGATGGCTGCGGCGGAGCTGAAGGCGGCGGGGATTGCGGCGAAGGTGGTTTCAATGCCTAGCTTCCGCATCTACGACGAGCAGCCGGAGGCGTACAAGGCTGAGTTGCTGCCGGAAGGGACGCCGAAGGTGTCGCTGGAGGCGGGCGCGACGATGGGCTGGTACAAGTACGTCGGGACAAACGGCGTGGCGATCGGGATCGACCGGTTTGGAGCTTCTGCGCCGGGGCCGATTGCGATGGAGAAACTGGGCATCAGCGTGGCCAATGTTGTAGAGCACGCGAAGAGGTTGGTGAAGAAGTAAGAGAGGTTCAGGTACGGGGTTCGAGATGGTAGAGACAGAGCGGGAGATATTGAGGGAGAAGGAAGAGGAGACTCAACTCTGGGAGCGGAAGCCTTTTGAATCTTCGCGGCAGGCGACGTATGAGGATAGTGTCGCGCCCGAGGACGACTGGGAGTTTGAAGATTCGTAGCAAATACAGGGGTCCTTCACTTCGTTCAGGATGACGGCCTCTTTCTGTAAGGGGATGTGGAATGACGCAGGATGAGGCGAAGCGGCTGGTTGCGAAGCGCGCGGTCGAGTTCGTACAGGATGGAATGGTTGTCGGGCTGGGCACGGGAACGACTGCGACGCTTTTCATCCGCGAGTTGGCGGCGTGCAAACTGAAGATTCGCTGCGTGGCTTCGTCGGACGCGAGCCATAATCTGGCGGAGTCTCTGGGGATGAGCGTGGCGACGCTGGCCGAGCTGCCCGAACTGGACGTGTATATCGATGGAGCCGACGAGATCGCGCGTGTTCCTGGGCTGGGATTTGCGCTCATCAAGGGCGGCGGCGGCGCGTTGCTGCGCGAGAAGATTGTGGCGAGCGCGGCGAAGAGTTTCATCGTAGTGGCCGATTCGACCAAGATGGTGGATGTGCTGGGGAAGTTTCCGCTACCGGTAGAGGTGATCAAGATGGCGCTGCCCGTGGTACAACCGAGGCTGGCGGCACTGGGGTTGAACCCGAAGCTGAGGCAGGCGAAGAGCAGCGGCGCGACCTCTGCGATAGCCGGACCGTATCTGACGGATGAGGGCAACTACATCCTGGACTGCGCGTGCGGACGGATCGAAGACCCGCAGCGGACGGCGGCGGCGATTCGCGGAATCGTCGGTGTGGTGGAGCATGGACTGTTTCTCGGCATGGCGACTCTGGCCCTGGTGGCGGGAGAGGACGGCGTGACTGAATACCGTTGGTAGCGACGCGCTGCCGGTTGTTTGTTGAAGACAAGGAGCAGAGGGAGTGCCGCGACCGGTTTCGGTTACCTATCGAGTTTCGCCTACGGCTGACGATCTGGCGGCGGCGGCGGCAGAGTTCTTTGCGTCGGCGGTATCGATGGCGGTTGAGGCTCGGGGAGTGGCGCGGGTTGCGATCTCCGGCGGGACAACGCCGAAGGCAATGTTCGCGCTGCTGGCGGACCGGAGCAAGCCGTACTTCGCGCAGGTTCCGTGGCATCTACTGCACCTCTTCTGGGTCGACGAGCGATGTGTGCCATCAACGGACATGGATTCAAACTATCGCATGACGAATGAGGCGATGCTTGAGCATGTGCCACTGCCGGCGGCGCATATCTACCGGATAGAGGGTGAACTCGATCCCGAAGTTGCGGCGGCGCGGTATGAGGCAGCGATTCGTACGGCGTTCCGTATGGAGGGCGCGGAGATGCCGGCGTTCGACCTGGTGCTGCTGGGGTTGGGCGAGGATGGACACACAGCTTCGCTGTTTCCACACACCGAGGCGCTGCATGAGATGGAACGGATCGCGGTCGCCAACCATGTGCCGCAGAAAGAGACGTGGCGAATTACGCTGACCTGGCCGGTGATCAATCGAGGGCGCGAGGTTGCGTTCCTGATTGAGGGTGCGACGAAGGCACAAGCGGTGCAGGATGTGTTCTGTGGAGCGTACGATCCGGAGTCGAAGCCGGCGCAGTTGGTCCGGCCGGCGAGCGGAAGACTGGACCTGTTGCTGGATGCGGCTGCGGCGGCAATGCTGCCGGGAGCGGCGGGCGGGACGCTGGAGCTTTCGTAAGGATGGTCGCAATAAAAGCATTTGCCGAACTCGGATCTCCCTCAGGGGCTAAAGCCCATCATTTTTTCGCAGACGTACGGACGGGCTGAAGCCCGTCCCATTCAAACGTGTGGCTACTTTTCTGCGTCATACTGATTCAGAGGTTCCCAGGATGATTCTTGCGGGCGATGTGGGTGGTACGAAGGTTCATCTTGCGCTCTATAGCTATGTGGGCGGGCGGCTGAAGGTGGTCTGCGAGCGGAAGTTTCCGGCGCATCAGTTTGCCTCGCTGGACGCGGCGGTGAAGACGTTTTTTGCCGACGGCAGCACGGAGGAGATCGTTGCGGCTTGCTTTGGCTGTCCTGGGCCGGTGCGCGATGGCCGGCTGAAGCTGACTAACCTGCCCTGGACTCTGGACGCGCGCGAACTGGTTCGGACGCTGTCGATCCAGCATATTTTTCTGATCAACGACCTGGAAGCGAATGGCTACGGCATTCCGGAGCTTGCGCCGGAGAGCGTGGTGACGCTGCATGAGGGCGATGCAACGGCGGTTGGACATCGCGGACTGATTGCCGCGGGGACGGGGCTGGGCGAGGCGCTGCTGATCTGGGATGGCAAGGCGCACCGGCCGATACCGTCGGAGGGCGGGCATTGCGACTTTGCCGCCCGCACGGACCGCGAGATCGCGCTGCTGAAGTACTTGCGACGTAAAGTGCATGGACGGGTGAGCTGGGAGCGGGTTGTCTCCGGTATGGGCATCCAGAACATTTACGCGTATCTGCGCGACGTGGAGGGGATCAATGAGCCGACGTGGCTGCGCAAGCGGATGACGGTAGAGGACCCGAACGCAGTGATCGGCGAGTGCGCCGAGGACGGGTCGAGCCCACTCTGCTTCGAGACGATGCAGATGTTTGCAGCGGCGTACGGAGCCGAGGCGGGCAATATCGCGCTGAAGGTACTGGCAACAGGCGGCATGTATCTTGGCGGCGGCATTGCGCCGAAGATTCTGAAGACGATGGCGGGCGGCGAGTTTATGCAAGCGTTTCTGGACAAGGGACGGCTCTCGCCGCTGCTGGAGTCGATTCCGGTGCGGGTGATTCTGGACGAGAGCTGCGCTCTGCTGGGCGCGGCGGCGTACGCGGAGGCTCGCGTGGCGGAGATAACAGGGCGATCGGAACGGAAGGCGTCGGTGCGGGGATGAACAGCACGGCCCTCGAACGGGCGTGCGCGGTTCACACAGGATTTAGTCTGTTGGGAGTGGTTTGAGGTGGTTGGACGCGATGGGGATTTGGCGGAGGTTGGTGGCTGCGGGTGTAGTCGTCGGGATCGCGGTAGTTGCGGCGGGACGAGTTGAGGCGCAGCGGCTGCCGGGTGGGGTGCGACCAGAGCACTATTCGTTGACGATTACTCCGGACCTGAAGGCGGCGACGTTTACCGGGAGCGAGACGATCGATATGGTTCTGGATGCGCCGGCGACGACGATTACGCTGAATGCGGCGGAGATTGAGTTCTCAGAAGTCCATGGTGCAAACATCAAGTCGAACGCTGAAGCTCCAACAATCTGGCAGACTGCAACTGTGTCGTTGGACCCAGCAAAAGAGCAGGCCACATTCAACTTTTCTCAGCCTCTGGCCGCCGGGCGAGCAACTCTGAAGATCGAGTACAAGGGGATTCTGAACGACAAGCTACGGGGGTTCTATCTATCGAAGACGAAGCTGCGGCGGTATGGGGTGACGCAGTTCGAGGCGACGGACGCGCGGCGGGCCTTCCCCAGCTTCGACGAGCCGGCGCTGAAAGCGTCCTTCGATGTGACGCTGGTGGTGGATGCGGGCGACACGGCGATCTCCAATATGAACATCGTCTCGGACACGGCCGGGCCGGTTGCGGGGAAACATACCGTGGTGTTTGCCCAGACGCCGCGGATGTCGACCTATCTGGTGGCGTGGCTGGTGGGGGACTTCAAGTGCTCCAAGGGCAAGTCGGATGGGGTGCCGATCCGGGTGTGCGCGACGCCGGACAATGTTGGATTGACACGCTTTGCGCTGGGCGAGGCCAAACAGACGCTGCACGACTACAACCAATACTTCGGCATCAAGTACCCGCTGGCGAAGCTGGATTTAGTGGCGGTCCCCGACTTCGAGGAGGGAGCGATGGAGAACTTCGGATGCATTACCTTCCGAGAGGCGGTGCTGCTGGTGGACAAGAAGGACGGTGCCCTGCCGGCAAAGAAGGAGGTCGCAGAGACTATAGCGCACGAGATGGCACATCTGTGGTTAGGCGACCTGGTGACTCCGGCGTGGTGGGACAACCTGTGGCTGAACGAGGGATTTGCGACGTGGATGGAGACCAAGGAGGCGGCGAAGGAGCATCCCAAGTGGAGGTTCGAACAGGACGCGGCGTTGGAAAAGGAACGCACCATGGACGAGGACGCAGGCAGGACCACGCGGGCGATTCGCGCGCGGGCCGAGACGCCGGCCGAGATCGATGAGATGTTCGACGACATTGCCTATGGCAAGGCGGGCGCGGTGATCGCGATGGTGGAGAACTGGGTTGGAGAAGAGACCTTTCGCAAGGGAGTGCAGGCGTATGTGGCGGCGCATGAATATGGGAATGCCACGGCGGAGGACTTCTGGAACGCGCAGACGCTGGTGAGCGGGCTGCCGGTGGACAAGGTGATGCGCAGCTTTGTGGAGCAGCCGGGAGTTCCCTTAGTGACGCTCACGAGTGAAGGAACGAGTGTGCCGGTAACGCAGCGCAGATTCTTTCTCTCTGGATCTGCGAAGGGAGCCTCGGGAGATGGAGCGGCTGACGAGGCGTGGACGATTCCGGTGTGCTTCAAAGGAGCATCGTGCCAACTGCTGACGCCGCAGACCCAGGAGTTGCAGGGGGGACCGGCGGAATGGTCCTTCTATGCGAACGCGGGAGGGAAGGGGTATTACCGGACGGAGTATGCGGCGGGACAGTTGAAGGCGATTGTGGCGCAGGCGGAGACCGGGCTGACGCCGCCGGAGCGGATTGGGCTGCTGGGCGACGAGTGGTCGCTGATGCGGGCGGGACAGGCGCCGGTGGGGGAGACCATGGATCTGGTGCTGGCGGTGAAGGCCGATCCGAATCCGACGGTGATGGAGAGCGCGCTGGGGAAGGTAACCGTGATCGAAACGCGGATTGCCACGGATGCAGATCGCGAGCGGCTGGACGGGGTGGTTCGGAGGGAGTTCGGCGGAGTGTATGCGGGACTGACCAAGGGCAACAGGCTTGAGGCGGAGGAGCGCGAGGAGCTTCGCGAGACGCTGTTCGCGGAGTTGGGCAGGGCGGGCGATCCGGCGGTGCTGGCAGAGGCGATGATAGAGACGCAGGCGATGCTTGCCGGACAGAAGCCGACGGATGCGGCGTTCGCGGATGCGGCGGTGTCGCTGACCGCGGCCAAGGGTGATGCGGCGATGTACGAGAAGATGCTGCACCTGGCGCAGAGTGCGGCCGATCCGGACCTGAAGCAGGACGCGCAGCGCACGCTGACGCGGTTCCAGGCACCGGAGCTGGTGACGCGAACGCTGGAGTATGCGGTGTCGGACCAGGTGCGCAGCCAGGACAGTCGGACGCTGATAGCGCAACTGCTGTCGCGGCGGGAGACACAGGATGCTGCTTGGGCGTTCGTGCAGCAGCACTGGGGGGAGATTACGCAGAGGTTGACGGAGACCTCGCAAGTGCGGATTGTGGAGGCGACAGGCGCGTTCTGCACGGTGGAGAGGCGGGATGAGGTGACGAGCTTCTTTGCGGCGCATCCGGTGGAGGCGGCCCGGCGGACGCTGGCCAGGTCGATCGACACTATTAACGACTGCATCCACCTGCGTGCGGCGCAGGAGCCGGAGTTGCACCGATGGCTGGACACACACACGGGGCAGTAGGGCAGGCAGGCTACTTTGATTTGCGCGAGGCGGGTTTGTTGGGGCTGCGGGAGCGGAGCAGGGTTTGCCAGTCGCGCTCGGTCTGGTCGGCGTAATCGGTGGCGAATTGGGCGATGGCATCATCGAAGCGCGTGGAGGCGCCGATGTAGCCAGCGATGACGCCGGGGTCGCTGGAACGAGCGTGGCCGCGCGCCAGCGTTTCGCCGCAGACGGAGGCGTACTCCAGCAGGCCGGCTGCCTTCAGTTCGGTCATTGCGACCGCGGCTTTATGGTCGTTGAGCTGGCGAACGAGGAAGTCGCGGCCCTCGATGGCGGTCCAACCGAGGAAGGGGTCGGACTGGAATTGCATGGCGCGCTGGCCCTCGACGACGCGCCGTCCCTGATGAGCCACGGCGGGCGACTGGCCGAGATAGTGCGCGTAGGCGGAGAGCGGCTCCTCCTTGACCTGCAGGAAGAGCGGATCCTTGATGCCATTGCCCTGCATGTAGAGGCAGAAGTCGCGCAGGCCGACGGAGCCGGTGCCGACGACCTTGAAGGCAACGTCGAGCGGGGTGTACTGTGCGAGAAAGTGGCGGCGCTCAGGCAGGAGGGTTTCAGCGTAGGGGATGAGCGAGCGAAGGACCGCACGGGCGAGGTTGCCGTGGACGCGGGTGAGAATGGGCGGGGCCGTTTTGAAGACGCGGGCCTTGAAGACGCGTTTAGATGATTTTTTGTTCGCTAGAAGGGTGAGGGCTTCGAGGTTGTGCAGGGGTGTGGCGCGCTCGGCGAGGCGCAGAATCTCGGAGATGGGTTCGACCGTGTGGAGGCGATGCACCTGATAGTGCGCCAACTCCAGCACGGGCATCCGCGCGAAGCTGTGCATTGCAGTGCGATAGCTTGCAA
This sequence comes from uncultured Acidobacteriaceae bacterium, assembly GCA_963834805.1. GTDB lineage: Bacteria > Acidobacteriota > Terriglobia > Terriglobales > Acidobacteriaceae > Edaphobacter. The sequence continues at coordinate 1,189,470 of CAWIDB010000006.1, read as the reverse complement.
GGAAGGCATGGGCGGCGTCGCGGCAGAGGCCCGGCTTGGCACCCGCCTCGCGGCCGGCCAGGATGAGACTAGTGGCCATGCGCTTGACGTCCCAATCGAAGGGGCCGCGGATGGTCTCGTCGAAGTCGTTGATGTCGAAGACGAGTCGGCCGTCGGGCGCGGCAAAGGCCCCAAGGTTGCGGACGTGGGCATCGCCGCAGAGTTGGGTGAGAATGCCGGTATTGGGGCCGAGGGATAGATCGCAGGCCATGACGGGCACCGCGCCGCGAAAGAAGCCGAAGGGCGATGCGGCCATGCGGTCGTACTTGATGGGGACGAGCGTGGGGACGCGGCCGCGCATGGAGTCGGCGAGAAGCTTCAGCGGATCGGCGCGGCGGAGCTTGGGCTGCCAGACGGCAAGATCGGTGCGGGGCGTGTGCTTGCGCTGGGCCTGGCCGAGGGCGATGCGTTCGCGGAGGGTGAGGGGAATGGACATTTGTCTTAAGGTACTAGGTTCGAGGTTCGTCTACACTTTGATGTTGAGATGAGGTGGCGATGATGAGTCGATTGGCGGTTTGGGGTTGTGCACTGGCGTTTGCGGCAGGAGTGGTGGGATTGGCGCCTGCGTATGGTCAGGACACCCGGACTGTCACCGAGCCGAAGATACCGCCGAGCTGCGCGGTGCTGACGGCGAATCAAGCCTCACATGGGTTGGAACTGCCTGAGCTGGATGAGAGCAAACTAGATACGAAGCGTATTCAACAGGCGATGGACCACTGCAAGGCGGGGCATGCCGTCGAACTAAAGGCGAGCGGGGAGCAGGATGCCTTTCTCTCGGGGCCGCTGGAATTGCGGCGAGGAGTTACCTTGCTGGTCGATAAAGGCGCGATCCTGTTCGGCTCGCGCAACCCGCAGGACTACGATGTGCAGCCGGGGTTGTGCGGAACGATTACGGAGAAGAAGTACCCGTATACGCAGGGGGTCTCGGGACATGGATGCAAGCCGCTGATCGGCGGGCACGACGTTGCCGGTGCAGCGGTGATGGGCGATGGCATTATCGACGGACGGCGTGGGGCCAAACTGCTTGGACAGGGGATTACATGGGAGGACCTGGCCGAGCAATCGATCATGGGCTGGCCGACGGAGTATACGCGGTGGGCGCGCGGCGTGGGCAAGGTCCCGGTAGACATCACGACACCGCCCAAGGTGGTTGGCCTACAGAACAATCCACGCATGTTGACTTTGGTGCACTGCGACAACTTCACCCTCTATCGCATTCAATTGCGCAATTCGCCGAACTTTGCCGTGTCGTATGCCGGTGGCAACGGATTCACGGTGTGGGGTGTGATCATCAACCAGGCGAAGGACGCGCTGAACGGCGATGGCATCAATCTGGGGCAGCCGTGGCCGGAGGTTTCGACGCCGACCACCAATGTGACAATTACGCACTCTTACATCTACGCGGGCGACGACAATCTGGCGATCAAGTCGCGGACGGGGACGCATACGTCGAACGTGAGCGTGCTGCATAACCATTTCTATGCGGGGCACGGAATAGGGACCGGGAGTTCTACATCAGGCGGCATCAACAATGTGCGTATCTCCGATCTCACGCTGGACGGCACAAGCACAGGCATCAACATGAAGTCGAACGACAAGCTAGGCGGGCTGGTGCAGGACGTGGAGTTCAACGATATGTGTATTCGCGGCAGCGGGAGCGCGATCTCCATTGGGACGCACTCCGGATCGGATGGACACCACGAGGTGGACGCGACGGAGCACAATAAGCCGCCGCAGTATACGGACATTCGACTGAGCAATATTTTGATTGAAGGCGGTGGCGGGATTGGAATCGATGGCTTGGATGCGGATCACCGGCTGAGCATTGCGTTCCACAATGTGGTGGAACAGCCTGCGGCCGCGCGTACATCGGCGCACCATGCAGACATTGCGCTGGATGGGACGAATTTCACGTTCACGGGGGAAGACGTCACAATCATGGGCAAGCCGTCCCAGGGAACCGCGAATCTGTGCGACGGCAAATTTGTGCCGTTTCCTGTGCCGGTGAGCGGGGAGTGACCCAGTAATGTGGACTACGGGTTGGAGGCGGCGGGGAGGGCGGAGATTTGACCGTCTCGGGAGAGCAGAAAGGTAGTGAGGCCGAACTGATCGGTGCGGAAGACGCGGGCGTGAGCGTCGGACAAGCGCTGGATGATTTCCGGGCGGGGATGGCCAAAGGTGTTGTTACGGCCAACGGAGATGACGGCATCCTGCGGGGCGACGAGGGCGAGGAACTCCGGCGTCGTGGAGGTTCGGCTGCCGTGGTGGCCAACTTTGAGCAGGGTGTCGGGGCCGAGCTGCGCGGCGGGGCTGATGCGGGATGCGGAGACCATCTGGTGCTCGCTGGGGGCCTCGGCGTCGCCTTCGAGCAGGGCGGAGGCGCGGCCGAACTGGAGGCGCAGGACGAGTGAGTCGTTGTTGATGGGCGGGCCGGGGTTGGTGTAGGCAGGAGTGGGCGCGAGGACTGCGAGGTTGAGGGTGTCCCAGGCGAGACGGTCGCCGGCGCGGAGATGACGGATGCGGATGCCTAGCGATGCGGCCTCGGCGAGCAGGGCGCGGTAGGTTGCGGAGTAGGGATCGACGGAGACCCATAGCTCGCGGGGGCGAAAGTTGCGCAGGATGGCGGGCATTCCTCCCATGTGGTCGGAGTGCGCATGGGTGAGGGCGACGACATCGAGGCGGCGGAACTGGCGCGACCAGAGGTAGGGCGAGACAACCTCCTCACCAACATCGAAGGTGGAGGAGGTAAGGGCTGCATTTTCGGCGTTGGCTGCAGCACCGGTGGGACCTCCGGCGTCGATGAGCATGGCAAGGCCAGTGGGGCCGACGACAAGAAGCGAGTCTCCCTGGCCAACGTCGATGGCGGTGACTTCGATCCGGCCAGGATGGACGGCGGGCGGATGCGGCCAGAGGACGATTGCCGCGGCGAGAGGAAGGGCGATGACGGCAGACCATGCGACCACGCGCGAGCGGAGGCGCACTGCCCAGCAGCAAAAGGCAAAGCAAGCAACAGCGAGCAGGGCGGGGACGAGCGTGGGACCGGGAACACGGAGGTCGGCGGCCTGAGCGTGGCTGATGCGGTTGATGGCACCGGTGACACCATGCAGCAGGAGCGCCAATGCGGAGCCGGGCAGAGCGGTGAGCCACGGACTCAGCAGAGACGCGAGGAAGGTTGCGAGGCCGAGCGAAGCAAGCACGGCAATCAGGGGAATGCAGATCATGTTGGCGGGCAACGCGAAGACGGTGGCGCGATGGAAGTAGAGGGCCATGGGAAGCACCATGACGGCTTCGGCGATGAGGCCGATCAGGATGAGTTGAACGGCCCAGAGGGTTGCAATCACGGTCCTTGCGGGAAGTAAGTAAGCCCACTTGCCGAAGATGCCGGCGAGTGTTTCACCCCACATACGGAGTGTGACTCGTAACTGCGCGAAGCACGGCGGGATTGCACTATCGTGCCAGATGTGGCGAAGATTGCGGGCGGCGCGGGCATAGGGGAGGAAGCTGCGTTCGCCAAGAGGCATTGCGATGCCTGCTATGGCGACGATAGCGAGGAAGGTCATCTGAAAGCTGGACTCAAACAGAGCCTGCGGCGACCAGACGAGCACGGCGAGCACAGCGGCACCGAGAGCATTGAGGGAGTTGCGCTGGCGGGAGAGAAGGCGCGCGAGCAGGAAGACAGCGGTCATCAGGAGGGCACGCTGTACAGGAACGCCGAAGCCTGTGAGCAGAGCGTAAGCATAAGTGAGGATGAGGGTGAGGAGGGTTACGAGCCAGTTGCGCAGGCGCAGGCGACGGAAGAGCCAAACGAGCAGGCCGGCGAGCAGAGCGACATGCATCCCCGAGACGACGAAGAGATGGAAAGAGCCGGTGCGCTGGAAGCCGAGACGAAGTTGCTGGGTGAGACGGGAGCGGTCTCCGAAGAGCATTGCGTTGAGCATTCCGGCGTCATCCGGCGTAAGACGGAGACGCGGCGGGAGGCTGCGGTTTGCGGTGGAGCGAGTGTAGTCGAGAAGGCGGGCGGCGGCCCAGCTCTGAGCGGTGAAGATGCGGCATTGCAGGATTGCCGAAGTGCGGCTTGCAGAGAGGTCTGCGAGCCGATGAGTGTGTTCTGGAGTTGGAAGCAGGTGCAGCTTGACGGAGGGGACGTTGGCGGTGGCCGCGATTCCCTGGTCGAGAAGATAGTCGGCGAACTGCCATGCGCCAGGGTCGCGGTAACGCTCTGGTACTCGAAGACGGAGTGCAACTTCGATGAGGTCCCCGCAGTGGAGCTGGGGCTGGGGTTGGGCTTGAATCGGGCGGGTGTTGTTGGCGAGGAGTGTGGCGCGAATGCCTCCGAAGATGGGAACCATGCGGGAGGTGTCTGGCGTGACGTCTTCGATGGCGGTGAGCGAGAGGTCGAGGGAGGTGGAGGGAGTGCCGGGCTCGTCCCACTGGTCGGGATCTACATCGCTGTCAGGGTTGTCGGAGTGTGTGGGCAGGGTTCGGATGCGGACGAGACGGCCCTGAACGGTGCGGCTGAGTCCGTCGGCGTATGTAAGCAGCAGGGTCTGCGGCGAGGGCGCGGGCTGGATCTGCGCGGCCCAGAGGCCAGCGGCGATCCATAGCGCGGCGATGGTAAGCACAGCGAGACGGAGAGTTCGGCGCAGAGCAAGGAGGGTAAGTGCTGTGAGAGCGAGGACGGCGAAGAGGAGAAGGATGGCGGGGCGCGGAATCTGCGGCGGGAGCTTGGTGAGGGACTCGCCGAGGGCGAAACAAAACGCGGCGGCGAGCAGAGGGGTACGACGGAAGCGGAGGGGCTGGACGCGGGGGAACCGTGGCCAGAGGCGGCGCTCACGCTCGTCTTGTGACTCGGGTGTGGAACCAGGTCTGGGAACGCCAGTGATATGCCGCAACAGGCCACCTGTCTTTCCTCATAACTTTGTCACATTGCGGCGAGTAGTGGTGCAATTATTTTTAACGTGTGAGGACAGCAACGGTTTCTATGTGCGTGGTCTGGGGGAAGAGGTCGAGGAGGTGAAGTTCGTCAATGCGGTAGCCGGAGGCGGTGAGGGTAATGAGATCCGCGGGAAGGGATTCCGGTGAGCAGGAGACGTAGACCAGCGTGGGCGCGGCGATGCGTGCGAGCAGGGAGCAGACCTCGGGACCGGCGCCGGAGCGGGGCGGATCGAGGACGACGAGGCTGGGGCGGTCGCGTTGGAGGACGGCGGCGCGGAGAAAGTCGAGGGTGGTGGCTTTGATGGCGCGGAAGTTTGGGAGCTTGCCCGTCTTTGATCCAGCGGCGAGCGCGGTGAAGGCGGGCTCGGCGATTTCGACGGCGGTGACCTTGGAGAAGTGCTCGGCGAGAGCGCGCGAGAAGAGGCCGACTCCTGCATAGAGGTCGAAGGCTTGGGCCCCGGTTCGGTTGTTGGTGACGAGAGCGAGGAGTTCTGGGAGAAGAAAGCGGTTGATCTGGAAGAAGGCCCCGCGTGGAACCCAGTAGGTTTGAGGTCCGAGGTTCGGGGTTCGAGGTTCGAGGGGTGCGACTGTGTAGTTGAGGCCTGGACTGCCCCAGGTTAGACCGGGGCGCGGCTGCTCGGAGCGGCGGTTGCGCTGTTTGGAGAGCGCCGGCAGAAGAGCGATGCCGGCTCCGCTGAGTTCGGGGACGCGGGTGCGGAGCGCTTCGCAGAGGGCAGTGAAGCCGAAGGCGAGTTTTTTAGGGAGGGACTTCATTGCGGTGCGGAGGTAGAGGGTGAGTTGAAGGCGGGACTCGTCGGCGGTGGTGAAGAGTTCGAGCTGGTCTGGGATTTGGTGGGGATTGCGGAGCCAGATGTCAGGAGCTTGGTTGAGTAGAGCGAGGAAGGCTTCGGTGGCCCGCCAAAGGATAGGCGCGGCGATGGGGCAGGCAGTGATGGGGAGAAAGGCGGGTTGTTGGTTGATGGTTGCTCGTTGCTGGTTGCCGGGGGCGAATGATGTGAGGTAGCCTGCGCGGAGCTGGCCGTCCACTTCGACGAGCGTTAGGCGGATGCGGTTGCGATAGGCAAGGGGTGGGGATGGGTGGAGCTGGAGTTCGGGCAACGGCAGGCCGGTGGCCTGGAGCTGCGAGTGGAGATGAGTGGCTTTGTCGCGTAGTTGGGCGGAGTAGGCAAAATGCTGGAGCTGGCATCCGCCGCAGGAACCGAAGTGCGGGCACGGCGGAGTGGCGTGGTCTTGAGGTTGGAGGTCTGCGGGATTGAGCGCGGCGAACATCGATCAGGCCTGGTCTTCGTGAGGCATGTAGAAGAGACTAAGGCGCGGCAGGGAGTGGGCTTCGAGCAGGCGCTTCTGGAGGAATTGCTGCTGGATATGTTTGATCTGCACGGCCTGCATCTTGCTGCGGTAGGGAGCGAGCTCACGGGTGGCTTGTTCGCGGAGGGCAACGAGTTGGGCCTCGGGAACAGAGGTGAGAAGCGCGGCGAAGAGTTTTTCTTCCAGGACGGTGAGAGTGCGGTCAAGTTCTTCAAGGTTCAAGGTACTAGGTTCGAGGTTCGAGGGAGAAGCAGATCCCTCCGCTAACACCCCATCGAGCACAAACCGCTCGACGGGAACCCCGTCTGCGCTGCGGGATGACAACAAAGGGAGCGAGGCTGAGAGATCGCGGAGGCGGACGGCGGATTCGGCTGCCGCGGTGCCGGCGGGTGCGGGGAGGTTGGCGGCGGCTGCGTCGAGAGCGGCGGCGTTGCGTTCAAGGTAACGACGGATGCGCGCGGTCTCGAAGCCGGACTCGCGTGTTTCGACGGGCTGGGCTGGAGCAGCGCCGATGGCAGCCTCGCGGGATTGTTTGACAGCTTCGAGGACGGCTTGCGCGCACCAGGCCAGGCCGTTGACCTTGCGCTGGCGGCGGGTGCTGCGGAGGGATTGCGTGTCGTGTTTGTCGAAGGCCGCGTCGATGCCGCGCAGGACAGCTTCGAGCGGGATACCCGCCTCGCGCCATGTCTCAATCAGCGCCCAGTCGAGCGTGGAAAGCATGAGCAGCGAACCGCGTCGCTGCTGAAAGTGGGTCTCGATCTCGGTGAAGTAGTTAAAGTAGTTCATAAGGACACTTGCCGGTTGTGAGTAAAGGCGGCTGATGGGCGCTGCCCTGACTGGCCCTCCCGCATGCGTGACAGAAGTCACTGCTGTGTCCGGCAAACCGCCCTAGCTTCATATGGAGGACTACAACAATGACTTTACCCGATAGTCATCCGCTATGGCTTCTTTGGGCGCCTCTGGCTGTGGCGTTGGGCCATATCTTTGAAGAGTTCATTTGGCCAGGCGGGTTTATGGGCTGGTACCGGCGATATCGGGGAGCCTCCGTCCATAGCATCACGCCACGCTTTCTGTTCATCGTCAATGCGATTCTTCTCGCTGTCTGCGTAGATGCCGCCCTTGTAACCGGTACGACCTTCGGCGTTGCCTATTGGATTGCAGTGTCGGCAATCCTGGCCTCCAATGGCGTGTGGCATCTTTGGGCGGCAGCCAGATGCCGCGGTTACTCTCCTGGCATGGTTACGGGACTGGCGCTCTATGTCCCTCTTGCGATTTATGGCTGCATTTATTTTCTTAAATCCAGTTCTGTATCGATTGAAAGCGTCGTTGTGGCCTTGCTGGTCGGTGGATCGTATCCGTTATGGTCAGCGATGTTCCACCGGCGGGGAAGGCGTGCCGTCTGATCCTCGAGGCTTGGAGTGGCGGGGTCGGTCTTGGCGTTCCTGGTTGCGCTCGTAGATGAGGCGGAGGCCGGTTAACGTGAGCCGTTCATCGACCTGGCGGATGTATTTGGAGCCGCCTGCAATGAGGCTTGCGAGGCCTCCTGTGGCGATGGTGCGGGTGTCCGGGCCCAGCTCGGCAATCATGCGTTCGAGGATGCCATCGACCAGGCCGATGTAACCGTAGTAGAGGCCGATTTGCAGATGGTCGACGGTGTTGGTGCCGATGATCTTAACTGGTTTGCGGATGTCGACGCGGGGCAGGCGGGCAGCACGGGTGAAGAGGGCATCGGCTGAGATGGCGAGGCCGGGAGCAATGGCCCCGCCGATATACTCGCCGCGCGAGCTGATGCAGTCGAAGGTGGTAGCGGTGCCGAAGTCGACAACGATAACGGGCGGGTGTGGGCCTGTTGGATCCTTGAAGAGGCTCGTAGGCGGCGACGCAGTTGACGATACGGTCGGCCCCGACTTCGGCTGGATTGTCTGTGAGGATGGGCAGGCCGGTGCGCGTGCCGGGCTCGACGAAGAGCGGCTTGACGCCGCAATAGATCTCGGCGGCGCGGCGCATGGTGGAGTCGAGCGGCGGGACGACCGAGGAGATGATGATGCCAGTGATTTGGGCGATGTCGAGCGAGCGCAGAGCGAAGAGGTCGCGGAAGAGAACGCCCAGCTCGTCGATGGTGGGATTGCGGTGGGTGGTGATACGCCAATCGGCGAGCAGGGCAGCGGGAGCCTCTGGCGTGGCAAGACGATAGAGACCGAGGACCGTGTTGGTGTTGCCAACGTCGATGGCGAGGAGCATAAGGAAGTTGTCAGTTGCAGGTTACTGGTTGCCAGTTGAAAAACAGAAGCAGATTCCTCCGCTGCGCTACGGAATGACAAACAAAAATACGGAATGACAAACAAAAGTCCGGAATAATAAGCAAAATCATGCTTCGCGGAGTCCACCGGAGAGGACGGTGTAAAGTTGGCCGTCGTCTCCGAGGACGCGCAGGAAGCCGTGGGGGTCAAGCCCTGCGGTAACACCAGTATAGCCGCCGGGACCGTCGTCGCGGACTTCGACGCGGACGCGCTTGCCAGAGATCCAGGAGCTGAATTGTACAAGGTTCGAGGTCCTAGGTCCGAGGTTCGAGGTGAGGGCGCGGAGTTCGGTGTCGAGGGCGAGGAGAATTGCGGCGGCGAGCGGCTCGCGGCGGAATGGCTGCGATGGGTCGGGCAGTTCGCGGCGGAGAGAGGTGACGATGGGGTCGAGTTCGGGGGGGAAGACGAGGTGGTTGAGGTTGACGCCGATGCCAATGACAGCGTGGCGCAGCATCGCGGGTTGCGTGGGTGTGGCGGGGTTGGATGCGGTGTCGATGAGGATGCCGCCGCATTTGCGGGCCGTCCCATCTATTCCGGTGAGGAGCAGGTCGTTGGGCCAGCGGATGTCGATCTCGTTGGGGCGGCGAAAGCCAGCGATGGACGAGATGGCCGACTGCACCGCGATGGCAGTTGTAAACGAGAGGCTTAATGCGCTCTGCATGGAGATGGAAGGCGCGGTGAGCACCGACATATAGAGGCCGTCGCCTGGGCTGGAGTGCCAGGCGTGGTTGCCGCGGCCGCGGCCAGCGGTCTGTTCGCCGGCGATCCAGACACCGTGGCGCGTCCCGGATTGAGCGGCCTGGAGGGCGAGATCGTTGGTGGAGGCGACCGAGGCGAAATGCATCAGGCGGCCAGCGAATTCCGTGCCGACGATGGCCTGCTCCACTGCACGGAGGTCGAAGCTGTCGGATGACATGAGGGGGCGGCTCAGAGTAGGTCGGCGGTGATCTTCATGCTGAGATCGACGGCGGTGGCGGAGTGGGTGAGCGCGCCAACGGAGATGAAGTCGACGCCGGTCTTGGCGTAGTCGCGGATGGTCTTGAGGGTGACACTGCCGGAGGCCTCGATTGTGGCCTTGGGAAGCGCCTTGCGCAGAAGCTTGACAGCCTTCCTCACCTCTTTGGGGGACATGTTGTCGAGCAGGATAGAGTCGGCGCCGCCGGCGATGGCCTGGTCGAGTTCGGTGGGGGTGCGTACTTCGACCTGGACAATCTGGCTGGGTTTGCGTCCGGCGAGAGCGCGGGCGAGCACAGCGGGTAGGCCGCCGCCGAGCGAGATGTGATTGTTCTTGATGAGAATTCCATCCTGCAGATCGAGCCGGTGGTTGGTGCCGCCGCCGCAACTGACGGCGTACTTGTCCAGCGCGCGCAGGCCGGGGATGGTCTTGCGCGTATCGAGGATCTTGGTCCGGATGCGGGAGGGGGATTTCGCCTTGGCCGCCTCCGCGACGTATTCATTGGTGAGCGTGGCGATGCCGCTCATGCGCTGCATCAGGTTGAGGATGACGCGTTCGGTGGAGAGGATGCTGGCTGCGTTGGCGCGGATGACTGCGATGGTCTGGCCTTTTTTTACGCGGACGCCGTCGAAAATCTCTGGGTGGCTGACGACCTCGAAGCGGCTGGCGGGCCTGCCGCTGAGGCTTCCATAGAGGCCGAGGAAGGTGGAGATGCAGCCGATACCGGCGACGACGCAGCCCTGCTTGGCGACGATGATGCCAGTGGCGCGCAGAGCAGGGTCGATGGTCAAAGTGGTGGTGATGTCGCTGGCTGCCTTGTCCTCGATGAGGGCGGCTTCCAGCAGCGCGGTGATGCGGCGGGATTTCCAGTCCATGATGGGATTTTACGCTGCGCCAGGGAGAGGTTTAACACCGATTGACACCGATGGAACCGATTAAGGGCAAAGACAATCAAAGGGAAGGGCGAAGGCGAAAGAGCGGCGGCTAGTTTGCTGTTGGATGCTCGACGTGGTCGATGACGATGGTGTCGATGGGGCCGTTGGATGGCTGGAGTTTGAGGCCAAGCTGCTGGAGCGCCTCGAATAGCGGAATCGCGTCTTCGGGTGAGGCCGAACCACCTCCCGTCCCAGGTGATATCCGATCATAATGAGGCACCCAGGTAAGTGTGAAGTTGTAGGCGCCGTTGAGGCCGGTCTTATCGATGACCGGTCGCCCCAGCCCGGAAGTCGGCTGCGACAGTAAGTCGGCCAGAGCCTTCATGGACTCACTCTGTGCGACCATGGTGCTCCTCGTGGCCTGTTCGAAACCGGCCAGCGGTTTGCCATCCACTCCCTTCCCGAAAAGGCCGCTGGAATCAGGCGCTGCGTCCTTCAATTTGGGGCCACTTTTGGCGACGACCAGCTCGAAGATCGGGACCTGTTTGGTCTCGGAATGCACCTTCAGCTTGAACCGCTCCGCCAGGAGCGATTGCAGCATCAGTTGGCGGCGCGCTGTGGATTCGGCGGGGCCCAGCTTCCGCATCTCCGCGATGTCTGCTTCGCTCATCTTCGCCTGTATATCGAAGTGCAGGTCTTTGGCCCAAGCGGGAATACCGGTGACCTGGTCTGCTGAGCGCAGTCCATAGGCGCGCTGGATCAGCATTGGGATGGTCACGAATGCTCCCTCGACCCCATCCGGATTATTCCGGATTCCAATCCACAATTGGTTCCCCTCGGGCGGGCTCAGCTTGATGGTGGCGACATCGAAGGAAGGCGTGGGGGTTGCGGCTACGGTCGACGGGGGCAACGATCCCGCGGCGGGCGCTGGGGTGGTTTGGGCGAACAGCATCGGACAGGCGAGGGCGATGGATGCAGCGGCGAGGAGCAGGGATTTACAGGAGAAGTTCAGCGCGGGGCCCGGTTTCAGTGTCATATATGGGAATCATACTTCGGCATAACGGGATGTCGAATGAATTTGTGGTAGCGGCGATGTGGGGCACCCTATAAAGTCGAGAAGCAGATTCCTCCGCTGCGCTGCGGAATGACAAACAAGAGTGTTCAGTCGTTGGGCAGGGCGTCGAGCGCGGCTTTGGTCTTGTCGTAGAGGGTGCGGGTCTCGGCGGCTTGTTTGCGCAGGCCTTCGACGATGTGGGCGGGGGCCTTCTCGGTAAAGTTGGGGTCGGCGAGGCGGGCATCGTTGGCGGTGAGGATTTTCTCGTACTTGGCGAGGTCTTTGGTGAGGCGTTCGCGCTCGGCGGGGATGTCGATCTGCTTTTCGTAGATTACGGCGACGTCGAAGCTGAAGGTGGAGCGAGCGTTTGCGCCGGTGAGCGGGTTGGCGGAGACTTCGATGTTCTCGACGCGGGCGAGACGGGCGAGGATGTCCTGGCTGAACTGGAGAGGATCCAGGGTACGCGCGTCGCCGTGGATGCGGATGGAGGCGGACGCTTTTTCGGGGACGCCGAGTTCTTTGCGGAGGGCGCGGATGGTGGTGATAAGTTCCTGCAGGGTCTGCATCTCGGCGAGAGCGGCTTCGTCGCGGGGATAGTCGGGGGCTTGCGGGTAGCGGGTGAGGGCGATGGATTTGGTGGGCGGCAGGCCCGCGTAGAGGGCGTGCCATATCTCTTCGGTGAGGAAGGGCATGAAGGGCAAGAGCAGGCGCAGGGCGGACTCGAAGACGGCGACGAGGGTAGTGAGTGCGGCGACGGTCTCGGAGACGGACTCTTCGGCTACTTCGCTGGTGGGGAATGGGAGGTCGTTGGTGGGCTCGAAGTTGAGGCGGAGCTTGACGATTTCGAGGTACCAGTCGCAGAGGTCGCCCCAGAAGAACTGGTAGATATGGCTGGCGGCTTCGTCGAAGCGGTAGTCATCGAGTGACGAATTGACGGCGGCGGCGGTTTGCGAGAGGCGGGTGAGAATCCAGCGAGATTCGAGGGCGTCGTGGAATCCCATCCATGACGGTGAAGCCGCCATGGGTGGGGCACCCGGCAGCGCGATTTCGATGCCGGCCTGGCGGGCGCGGTCGAGGTTCATGAAGAGGAAGCGGGCGGCGTTCCAGATTTTGTTGGCGAAGGCACGGTATCCCTCGGTGCGTGCCTCGGAGAAGGCGATATCTGTGCCGGGCGAGGCCATGGAGGCGAGTGTGAAGCGGACGGCGTCTGTGCCGAAGCGATGGATGATCTCGATGGGGTCGATGACGTTGCCCTTGGTCTTAGACATCTTCTGGCGGTCAGCGTCGCGGACGAGTGCGTGGATGTAGACGGCTTTGAACGGGACGGCGTTCGCAAGCTCACGTGGTGAGCCGTCGGGCATTGGCACGTCGAGCATAAAGTGCGTGCCGAGCATAATCATGCGGGCGACCCAGAAGAAGAGGATGTCGAAGCCGGTGACCAGGAGGGTGGCGGGATAGAAGGAGGCGAGGTCACGCGTGAGAGTGTTGGTGCCGTCCCAGCCGAAGACGGTGAATGGGAGCAGGCCGGAGGAGAACCAGGTATCGAGGACGTCGGTGGACTGGGTGATGTTGGCGGAGCCGCAGGACGAGCAGGCGGCCGGAGTCTCGCGGGCGACGGTGATGGCGGAGCAGTCGGCACAGTGCCATGCGGGGATGCGGTGGCCCCACCAGAGTTGGCGGGAGATGCACCAGTCGTGGATGTTGTTCATCCACTCCATGTATGTTTTGGAGTACATCTCAGGGGTGAACTTGATGTGGCCATCGCGGACGGTGTCGATGGCGGTCTGCGCGATGGAGGATCGCTCGTTACTCACGGGCTTGTTGACGGCGAGGAACCACTGCAGGGAAAGACGCGGCTCAATGACAGCGCCGGAGCGCTGCGAGATGGCGATGGCGAGCGAGTGGTCCTTGACTTCGATGAGCAGGCCAGCGGCTTCGAGGTCGGCGACGATTCGGGCGCGGGCCTCAAAGCGGTCGAGGCCGTGGTAGGGCGAGCCGGAGAGATCGATGTGCGCGGTCTCGTCCAGGATGGTGAGCGATGGCAATGAGTGGCGCTGGCCGATGGCGAAGTCGTTGGGGTCATGCGCGGGGGTGACCTTGACGGCGCCGGTGCCGAATTCGGGCTGCGCCCAGTCGTCGGCGAGGATGGGGATCTCGCGGGCTGGTCCGCCGGAGACACCGCTGAGAGGAAGCGAGACGAGCTTGCCGATGAATGCGGAGTATCGCTCGTCGCTGGGGTTGACTGCGACGGCGGTGTCGCCCAGCATCGTCTCGGGGCGCGTGGTGGCGACAACGATGGAGCCGCTTCCGTCGGCGAAGGGGTAACGGATGTGGTAGAGCTTGCCAGCGCGGTCTTCGTGGGTGACCTCAAGGTCGGAGACGGCGGTCTGCTGGATGGGGTCCCAGTTGACGATGTAAGCGCCGCGGTAGATGAGGCCCTGAGCATAGAGTCGAACAAACGCTTCTTTGACCGCAAGGCTAAGGCGGTCGTCCATGGTGAAGTACTCGCGGGACCAATCGACTGAAGCTCCGAGGCGGCGCATCTGATCGGTGATGGCAGAGCCGTACTGATGCTTCCACTCCCAGACGCGTTTGATGAAGGGCTCGCGGCCGAGAGATTTGCGGTCGGTGCCCTCGGCGGCGAGCTGGCGCTCGACCATCATCTGCGTAGCGATACCGGCGTGGTCAGTGCCGGGGACCCAGAGGGAGGTGGAACCGGACATGCGGCGCCAGCGGGTGAGGATGTCCATCTCCGTCTGGTTGAGCATGTGGCCCATGTGCAGGCGGCCAGTGACGTTGGGCGGAGGCAGAAGGAGGGTGAAGGCGTTTGCACGTCCTTTTACCGCTTCGCGGGCGTTCGCACGCCCTTTTACTGCTTCGCGTGGTCCTCCCGTTGGTCGGCACGGAACTCTGTTTGACTTCTCATCCCACATCTCACCGAGATGTGGGGCACCCGAGTCATTGTCGCTGGCCGGCGTGGGCACGTCGAATAGGCGCTCGCGAACCCAGTATTCGGCCCAGCGCTGCTCGATGAGGGAGGGGTCGTAGGCCTTGGGAAGGGTGCTGGCGGAGGTTTCCACGGCTGGCTGGGTGGGCGATTTTGGCTTGTCTTCGTGAATCATGGGGATAAGTCAAGGGTAGCACTGGCAGACAGGCCTGAACGTACTAGGGTTGAATACAACACCTGCAAATTGGATTGGTCTCAGTCTTGCCAGACGCCGGTCATGCTCTGACGCATTCGAGGGCTGTCATAACGAACAGTGGCAAATGCTTTTGCAGCGCGATATGCTTGCTGCGCGTCACCATGGGGAGTTACCGATGAACTATTTGTTTGTAACCACAAAGGACCGCAAGAACCGCCGTTCGTCCGTCGCCTGGGCCGCTATTACCGCATGTGTAACCGGACTGGGTGCATGTGTATTCTTGCTGCCGGCCCAATCATGCTCCGCGCAGTCGACCGACGCCAAGTATCCCTGGCAGAAGATGCAGATGCCAACCGCGGCCGAAGTCGCAACCGCATGGAAGAACCCTCCTTCGGAGTACGGTCCGGAGCCATATTTCGGAATGAACGGTGCGGTAACCATCGAAAGCCTGGCACATGATCTGGACACCGCCAAGAGCATCGGTTTCCGGGCTGTGACGGTGCAGGCCGGCAACGGCATGGCCACGCCCTACCTGACGCCGGAGTACTTCGCCTTCTTCAAGCAATTCGCCGAAGAGGCCAAAAAGCGCGACATGAGGATATGGATCGTCGACGACCTGGGCTATCCCAGCGGCTTCGCGGGTGGCCTGATCAGTAAGCAGACGCCCGAGCTTCGCATGCAGGCGCTCAGCCTCTCGCCGGGCATCGCGGTGAAGGCCGGCGAATCGCTCAACCAGGCAGTTAGCGCCAATGCCGTATCGGCGGTTGCGGTCAGGACCACGGGCGACGATCACATGTCGATTGCGCTTAAGGACGGCAAGATTGCCTGGACGGCCCCCACAAGCGGCGATTGGACGGTCTATGTTGTGGAGCATGTCTTCCGCACCTCGCCCGTCAAGGGCGGTGGAGGTCCAGGCAGTTCGCTGGAGGACTATATGGATCCGGCGGCAACGGCGGCCTATATCGGTTTCACCCACCAGGGCTACTACAACGTCATGCCGGAGCTCTTCGGCAATACCATTCTTGGCTTCCGCGGCGACGAGCCGGACTACTCCATCGGCGGACTGCCTTGGACGCCTAAGTTCTTCGAGTCCTTCCAGCAGTTGAAGGGCTACGACGTTCGGCCCTACCTGGGTGTGTTGGTAATGTCGAAGCCCCAGCAAAGCGGCTTCGGCGGTAAACCTGCCACACCGCCTCCTGCTGCTCCCAAGCTGACCGATGCCGAGCAGCGCGCCATGGGCGACTACGCTGACGTCTTCTCGCAGATGTTCCGCGACGGATTCTTCAAGCCCCAGGGTGTGTGGTGCGCGGCGCATGGCGTGGAGTACCAGGTCCACATCAACCACGAGGAAGCGGAGATGCAGTTGGTCCGCTCCCAGGGCGAGTTCGTGCGCGACATGAAGTATGTGGAGGTTCCGGGCATCGATGCCATCTGGCACCAGATCTGGACCGACACCATCACGGATTATCCCCGACTTGCCTCCAGCGCAGCTCACATCTATGGGCATCCACGCTCCTTTACCGAAAGCTTTGCCGCATACCGGCCGGAACCCGATGTGGCCATGGCGCGCTACATTTTGAACGAGCAGATGGTGCGCGGCATTAACGTGATTGAGACCATGATGTTCGCGGCAACTCGCCCAGCAGGTGCGCCGCCTGAACCGGAGCGCCCACGTCCGCCCGTTGCACCTACGGCTGCTGGGGGAACGGCAGCACCTGCGCCACCACAGCGTCCGCGCGGAGGAGGGCCTTCGAATCTGATGCGCGATCCCGCGTGGCCCGCGCTCATGGA
This sequence comes from uncultured Acidobacteriaceae bacterium, assembly GCA_963834805.1. GTDB lineage: Bacteria > Acidobacteriota > Terriglobia > Terriglobales > Acidobacteriaceae > Edaphobacter. The sequence continues at coordinate 1,173,049 of CAWIDB010000006.1, read as the reverse complement.
TTACGTCCATCGCCTGAGCTACGTGATGAGCATGGGACGGCCGGCCGCAAGTGTTGCGCTGTACATCCCTTCCAGTTCGATGTGGCTGGACGATTCGGCCGCCGACACCGCCTATGTAGCGACCGAGCGGCTACTGGCCGAGCGACAGATCGACTTCGACATTATCAATATCGACGCTCTTGCTACCGACCTTAAGGCCGGTCCGGGATACCTGGAGACCATGAGCGGCAACCAGTATCGAACGGTCGTCATTCCCTATGCGGATGTTCTCTCCCAGGCTGAGGTGGACCGGCTGAAGGCGCTGGTGAAGGGCGGCGGAAAGGTCCTCTTCCTGGGCAAGACGCCGACGCTGATTTCACAGAAGTCGATCATGGATTCCCGCGTGGCCACACCGGCAGATTTCGCCTTTGCGACCGTGGAGACCTCGGTGCAGCTTCCGCAGTCGCCAAGGGTTCCATCCGATGCTCCCGCCGCGCCTCCCGGACCGCAGGTGGTTCAGGCGGCGATCGCGACGGCACTCAATAAGGTCATCGGAACGCGCGAGGTGGCGCTGGACGCGCCCGACCCCGCGCTCAAGGTCAACACTCGGCGGCTGAAGGACGCGGACGTTTATCTGTTCTTCAACGAAGGCGCGCAGGCTAGCTCGCACACGGTGACGCTGAAGACCGCCGGGAAGGGGGTGGAGGAATGGGACCCGGCAACCGGGTCGGTTTCGCCCGTGACTTCGACGGCAGGCAAGGGTGTGATGACGGTGAAGCTCGAGTTGAAGCCGTACGCGACCGAGCTGCTGACCGTCCGGTAATCCGCTCGGGTCGTGATCCCATGGGAATGCGTCCGCCGCTCTAGGAGCGGATTCGTTCGAGTGGCTTATAGGCAGTGATAGATCACTCCTGCATGGAGGACTGCAGGAAACCTGGGCTTAGTGGATACCTATAGGAGACTGGAATCTAATCCAACCGCTAGTTGCGTCTGTATTGTCTACGAGACAAGCATATGGAAACAATAGATTTAATGGCGGTGGATGGAGTCTCCAGCAAACCGCTCTCCGGTTCAAATTCCCTGCTAACAGGGAAATTTACAGGGAATTTCACGATTGTTGGCCTCGAAATCTGATGCAAACTCTCTCTATAGCGCTGAATCTAAGAGAGTTTCTGCGCCAACCTAGACTTTCATGTTCCATTCCGAACAGGGAATTAACACCCACATATCAGGGAATAGCAATTCCCTGATACAGGGATTCGGGGCCCATCTCAGCCTCGAAGACTCGCTGGCTCTGGAGTGATCGCGGAGAGCATCGTGAACACTGAATCCGGCAGCTTCAATCTTGCGGCCGCAATATTCTCCTGCACATGAGCGACCGACGAGGTTCCGGGAATAGGCAGAATCGCGGGAGACCGCCGTAGTAGCCACGCCAGCGCCACCTGAAGAGGCGTTACACCTAACTCCCGTGCGGCACTCTCCAACGCGCTATGGGCCTCACGGTTCTGCCCGAGGGGTGCCCAGGGTATGAATGCGATCCCGTGCGTCTGGCAATGATCCAACAGGTAGTCCCACTCCCGGTCGGCGAAGCTGTACCGGTTCTGCACCGAGACGATCGGCACTACCTTCCGTGCCCGTTCAACATGCTCCAAGGTGACGTTGGACAGGCCCACATGCCGGATCTTTCCCTGTTCGCGCTGCCGCGCCAGCGTCTCGATGGACGCATCAAACGAAACCGCCGGATCCGGTATGTGTAGTTGATAAACATCGATCCGGTCTAATCTCAATCGCTTCAGGCTTCCCTCCACAGCCGACTGCAGATGCTTTGGAGAAGCATTATGAGTCCACTGCCCAGGACCGACACGCTCCCATCCGCCCTTGGTAGCAATCACAAGGCCCGGCGGATACGGAGCCAGTGCTTCCGCAATCAACTCTTCGGAGACGTCGGCCCATAGGAATCGGCCGTGTCGATCAGGTTTACCTCAAGCTCAACTGCTCGCCGCAGCGTCTCCAGGGCCGCGTTGCGATTCTGGGGCGGTCCCCACACGCCTTTGCCGGTAATCCTCATTGCGCCGAACCCCATGCGGTTAACGGTTAGGTCCCCAAGCTGGATGGTTCCGGCTGCCGACGCGGAGATTGGTTGTACGGTATCGTTCATGTGACGGATTCTACGTCGATTCGGCCAAGGCGGCCATGGAAGTGAAGCACCCATATCGAAGCACTTAGTCTTACTGAGTCAGCAACTTGCCAAAGTACAGGCTAATGTGGCCCTTGTACTCCCCTTTGGCAACCGCCGGCTGCCCCATGGGACCACTGGACTTGGGACCTACAAATTTGCTGCCGACCGCTGGGATTGCGTGCAGAAAGGAAACTCCGGCATTCGGGAACGGCACCCCAGTTTGTCCTATGATGTTCGCTGGTGGGGTCTTCGGAGTGAAGACCTGCACGTAGATTGGGGAGTCGGTACGCTGGTCCACCATCGCGGTGATGGGGCCTTCCGAAGTATTTAGCTGTAGCCAGCGCACGCCTGCGTAGAATCCCTTGAAGACGGGGTAGGTGAAGTGCTCTCCGGGCTTGAGGTCGTCCGGGTCGCCGACCATGGTGTTGTTATACGGCCTGTTCCAGACGTCGAGAGTTCCACCGGCCAGACGATTCTGATAGACGGGTGCGGGCCCTTGTCCAAGGAACCGCATGCCGTTGACATCCGCTTCGGGGTAGTCGAATCCGATGCCGAAGTATTCCTGTTCGCCACTGAGGGAGTATACGTAGTCAATGGACAACCAGCCGCTGGCATTCAGTCGGTAGGTGAGCGATTGCATCGCGCCGGAGAATACCGCCGAGATCACCAGATCGTTGCCATCGGTTTTCTGGGTAAGAGAGGTGAGTTTGGAATCGGGCGCAAACGCGGGTGGCGGTGGCGGCGGAGCAGGCTGTCCCTGCTGCGCGCGAGCCGGAGGAGCAACCTTGGCTCCGATCGCCACGACGCGCGGGCCGTTGACCAGGGAGAAGGATTTACCCTGCCGAGAGGCAGAGACCAGCAGACCGGTGGTCTTGCTGATATGCACCAACAGCTCACCCGCAGACGCATTGAGTGTGTCGCCGGATTCGGTAGCTGTAGGCTTTGCGCCGCCGGCAGACTGATCCACATGCTCCAAATGTTGCGCCAGATCGTTGGTAGGCCAGACATAGGTCTGAATTACTCTGCCTGTGGCGTCCTTAATACGGAGCCGCGTGGCATCGGGCTTTCTCGTTACGCTTCCGCCGGCGGTAAGAGCAGGCGGTCCCCAGCCGTCCCAGCTTGCCGATGCGCCCGGCGCCAGCGAACGGCCGTGATCGGTGCGCGAGGCCAGCACCACCGAACCGGAGGCCGCGTCCTTGGGTTGGCGGAAGGCAATCATCTCCCATTCAAACGTGCATCGGTTCGCGTTGGTGAAAGAATAGCGGTTGGATACAGTGTAGGAAGGTGACGCGCCGTCAGGCGGCGTTACGATGATCGGCGACCAAAGCTGTTTGACTGTGTAGAAGCTTCCTTCCCTCTCACGATACGGCCCGACGATGCCATCCGGGGCCTGGTTGTCGGCGGAGTCGAGAATGCCGCCCTTATCCACGCGCTTCACATCTTCATCCAGATAAGCCCAGAGGAATCCGCCAGCGCCGGCTTTGCTCTTGAGGATGGCATCCCAATACTCATTCAGGCCTGCCCCCGCCCCCCCGTCGTAGAGGCCGTGCAGCATCTCCGTGGGGAAATAGACGGCATCGGCCGCAAGCTTCTGCTGCAACATCTCATAGGTCGGGTAGTGCCGCGTATCGGCGATTCCCGCAGGAAAAGCCCCGGACGGGTGCAGAACCACGCGCTTCTGCGGGTCGTATTTTGCGAAGTCGCCGTCCAGCGCGGGATTCCATCCGCCTTCATTGCCGTTGTCCCAGAAGATGATCGACGGATGGTTTACGTCATGCTCAACCATCTCCTTCACCAGCTTCTGGCCAATGTCAGTGTCGTAGTGCCCGTGCCAGCCGCCCAGTTCATCCAGTACGTATATGCCGAGTTCGTCGCAGGCCTCGAGGAAGTGCCGGTCCGGTGGATAGTGGCTGGTGCGGACCGCGTTGGCGTTCAAATCTTTGATGACGTTGATGTCGTCTCTGGATATCTTCTCCGAAAGGGTCCGGCCGGAATCGGGCCAGAACGAGTGGCGATCGACGCCCTTGAGAAAGACGCGCTTGCCGTTGACGAACAGGCCTTGGCCGGGGCGGAGTTCAATGGTGCGGAATCCGAACTTCTGATGCACTGTGTGTACCACGGTATCGCCTAACTTCAACCGCACTTCAAGCTGGTAGAGGTTCGGCGTTTCCGCGCTCCAGAGTCGTGGATTGGAGATCGTTCCGGTGAGATTTACGGTTGCATTGAGTGCCACATCCTTCGAAGCGATCGGACTGCCAACGGGTCTGCCGCTTGCATCCAGCACACGCATCTCCACAGAGGCCATGGGGTCGCCCAGGGCCGCTCCACGCGTATCGGAGAGAGTAACATTAACGTCAAGCGATCCCGTCGCGGTGGCATTGATGGCCAGGTGATCGACAAACGTCCTGGGCACAGCTTCAAGATAAACGGGCCGGTAGATGCCGGAGTAATTCCAGTAATCACCGCGGCGCTCTGCATTATTGACGGAGTTATTCATCGAGTCATCGTCGACGTCGACCTGAATCTCATTTTTCTGGCCAGCGGGCTTTAGCAGACTCGTGATGTCGTACTTAAAGGCGTAATAGCCGCCTTGGTGGATAGGTCCGGCAGATTGCCCGTTGATGGTGACCGCGGCATCGGTCATCACACCTTCGAACTTGACGAAAACGGTTTTGTCTCGCCAGGTCGCAGGCGTGGTAAAAGTGCGCTTGTAGATGCCGTGGGTGCGAGGCCAACCGCCCGGCGGATTGGGCCGGCCGTATTCGTAGATGCCGAAGCCTTGCAGTTGCCAGTTGGACGGGACGCCGATGGTGGCCCATTTATTGGCATTCATGCCCTTGTCGCACATGAATTGCCACTTGACCGGGTCGTCCTTACCCAGCCCGGATAGATACTGCGTTTCAGTCTCAGCGGCTCTTGCTACGGAAGCCAGAAGAAGGACGAGCAAAGCGGCATAGCGAACAAACGAGCGCATCAGAATCCTCCCAACAGCCATATTCTCGCGGCTATCCATTGTGACATGAGCGTTGCGACGGACACCTGTATATTCTCGGCACCGGTTTACTTGAACCAACATGAGTGTTAGGCTTCGGCTAGAACGTAGCTTACCCCCGAGAAACTCGTCGCAGGAGGTTTGAGATATCGACCTTTGTTTTGGTTAGCCAATCGTTCTCGTCGAGTTGTCTTACTGCGAAGTTGCCAGTATTCGTACATTGTTCTAAACGCGACATCAGTGTTTTGAGGGATCAAAAGGTATACAGCGGGCCTTACGCTACAGTGTGCCAGGCACAAGCCAAAGGAAAAGTGCTATTTGTACCATAGTCTCCTGGTCAGTCAGCCCTTTACATCGTATGGTCCCCAGTGCAATAAGGATAACTGATGAAAGCGCTCATACTTTCTGACTATAAGCAACTCGACATCGTCGATATTGCCAAGCCACAGCATGCCGATAATGAACTGTTGATCCGAGTTCAGGCATGCGGCATCTGTGGTAGTGACGTGCATGGATACGACGGAAGCACAGGTCGACGACTTCCACCTGTCGTCATGGGACATGAAGCCGCTGGAATTATAGAAGCGGTCGGCAATGCAGTGTCAGGATTTCTGCCCGGGGACCGAGTCACATTCGATTCGACTGTCTACTGCGGCAAGTGCTATTTCTGCCTTCGGGGCCAAATCAATCTTTGTGATGAACGCGAAATAATCGGTGTATCAACGCCCACCTTCCGCCGCATGGGCGCATTCGCGGAGTATGTCGCCGTTCCCGCACGCATCTCCTATCATTTGCCTGACAATATGCCCTTCACGCATGCTGCGATGGTTGAAGCCGTGTCAGTCGCCGTCCATGCCGTATCCCTCACCCCAATTGCCCTTGAAGACACGGTCCTCGTCATGGGAGCCGGAATGATCGGTCTTCTTACTCTGCAGGCCGCGCTACTCGCAGGCGCCGGCAGGGTCTTCGTTGTCGATGTGGATGATACCCGCCTTGAACTGGCACGCAACCTGGGTGCAACCCGCACCTTCAACTCATGCAATCCCAGCACCGTTCCCGATCTGCTGCAACTCACCATGGGACGTGGTGTAGACGCTGTGCTGGAGTGCGTCGGTATATCTGTTACCGTAAAACTCGCTCTTGACGCTGTGCGCAAAGGGGGCACCGTCACTCTGGTTGGCAATATCGCGCCAACGATTGAGATGGGGCTGCAGTCCACGGTCACTCGCCAGATTCGCCTACAAGGCTCCTGCGCATCTTCCGGCGAGTATTCTGCGTGCATTTCGTTGATGTCGCGAGGGGCAATCCGCGTCGAACAACTCCTCTCTGCTGCGGCTCCACTTGAGGATGGAGCTGCATGGTTCCGCCGTCTTTATGAGCGCGAACCCGGTCTGCTTAAAGTTGTTCTTCAACCCTGAGGAAGATTCCATGACTAACTCGCTATTTGATTTATCAGGAAAGGTGGCGCTGGTCACTGGAACCAGCCGTGGTCTCGGGCAGTATTTTGCGCGCGCCCTGGCCCGGGCTGGCGCTGATATCGCAATGACCAGCCGCGACAAGCAATCGCTTTCCGATTTTGCAGATGAAATACACACATTGGGACGTCAAAGCTTCTCTATCGATCTCGATGTCCGCGATTACGCTAGCATCCAGAACGCTGTTGCCGCCGTTGAAGCGCACTTCGGCCATATCGACATCCTCGTCAACAATGCCGGCTGCAACATTCGCAAACCTGCGCTGAACGTAACCTGGGACGACTGGAACACGATACTCGACACAAACCTGCGCGGCTCTTTCTTCGTGGCACAGGCCGTTGCCCATGGCATGGTCCAGCGCGGCTACGGTCGCATCATCAATATTGGCTCTGTCACCAGCGTCGCTGGATGTGCTGGCCTTGGCCCCTATGGCGCCAGCCGCGGCGGAATTCGGCAACTCACCATGAGTCTGGCTGACGACTGGGGTCGCAGCGGAGTCACCGTCAACTGCCTTGCCCCGGGATGGTTCCGTACACAGCAGAATACAGCCCTGTACGAGAATGCGGCATGGGTGGAATATCTCAGCGATCGCATTCCCGTGAAGCGGCCCGGCCTTCCCGGCGACCTCGATGGCGCCGTCGTCTTTCTTGCCTCGGAGTCCAGCCGTTACGTCACCGGCCAGACGCTTCTCGTCGACGGCGGCATCTCTACTGGTGCCGTCAAGATCAGCGTCTAGAATCGATCTGGCTCTGTCGACATGCTCAACCAAAAGCGGGCAGCTAAAGGCGATAGCCGCGCTACACTAACCAATAAACCGGTGCAAAAGATCGGCAAAGCAAGAGGAAACCGTTGATAGATTCGCTGTTTCAGGATCGGGCACGGCTTCCAGGGCGCCGTTGGCGAATCGCATGGTTGCTTGGGCTCGGAGTTCTGGTGAATTACTTCGATCGAGTCAACCTCTCAGTTGCACACGCATCCCTCTACGTCGCTTTCGGGATTTCGAATGTTTCCTTTGGCTATCTCTCCGGCGCCTACAACTGGACCTACGCTCTGTGCCAATTGCCCATTGGTGTTCTGCTCGACAAGCTTGGCGTCCGGCGCATTGGCCGGATCAGCACCTTCTTATGGAGCATTGCGACCTTTGCTGCGGCAATCACGCCCAGCCTTGGCGGATTGTTCGCGGCCAGGCTCGCTCTGGGAGTCGGTGAAGCGCCCACATTTCCAGCAAATGCAAAGGCCATCGGCACCTGGTTTCCCGCCAAGGAACGCAGCCTCCCCACATCCATTTTTGACGCAGCGGCAAAATTCGCTCCGGCTATCGGCGTACCTATCATTGGCGTTGTCTTGCTCAAAGTAGGCTGGCGTTGGAGCTTCGCCCTGGGTGGACTCGTCAGCTTCCTCTACTTCGCACTCTTCTGGAAGATGTATCGCGATCCCGAGGACGACGCTTCGTTGAGCAATCTAGAAAAGCGGCATATCGAATCCGATCTTGAAGCTCCTGGCGCGCGGCAGAAGATGCTTCTCCAACCGGATTCTCTTGCCAAGCTTCTGGTCCAGCGCAAAGTCATTGGTCTGGCAATAGGAATGGGTTCCTATAACTATGTGTTCTACCTCTTGCTCACCTGGTTGCCCAGCTATATCTCCATGGTGCTGCACGTCGACCTCCTCCATTCGGTCCTTTACACCAGCGTCCCATGGTTTTTTGCGGGTTTCATGGACATTCTTGTCGGTGGCTGGCTCGTGAATGCATTGCTTCAGCGCGGTTGGGATGCAGGCCGGGTACGCAGGACCATACTGGTCGGCGGCACCACCTGCGGACTTGGAATTGTGGGAGCAGCCAACCCGCATAGTGTTCACCAGGCCCTAATCTGGATCAGCATTTCGATTGGCGGCCTTGCTGCCGCAGCTCCGGTTGGGTGGTCGATCCCATCGCTCATCGCGACTCGAAGCAATGTCGGAAAGGTGGGAGGCATTGTTAACTTTTCCAACCAGCTTTCAGGGATCGCGGCACCCATCGTCACCGGCTATCTGGTAACCGCGCGGCAATCTTTTGCGTGGGCCTTCGGCCTGCCGGCGATCTATCTGACGATTGGAATCGCGGCATACATTCTCTTGTTAGGCAAGATTGAACTGCCGACAGGACCCCGGAAGCTCGGAGATGTTCTATCCTGAACTGCGCATGGTGCGATCGTGTTGCTGGGAAAAATCAGGTTTATCCCCCCGTTCCGGTTGAATAGTAGCCCTTTCCTCCAAAGAGCCAACGGTTCCTACCTGGTTGATGGGGGTCAAACATTGGGCGCGCAAATGGTCGCTCCGATTAATGTACGCTGTCCCCTGCCCTGCTGGATGTATGCAAGGCCCTCGCGGCAAACACTACTGTACCCATTGCCGCGACGACGACCGCCAGCATGACCTCGCGATGGAAGTTCGGGCGCGAGATCACGACGTAGGCGAAACCGGCGAGCGCGAGCAGCGGGGGTAGCGGGTAGAGCCCCATCCGGAAGGGCCTGGCAAGATCGGGGCGGCGGGCGCGGAGAACCATGGCGCCGACGTGCTGTAGCGCGAACTGGAGCAGAATGCGCAGGACTACCAGCGCGGCGATGACGTCTCCCAGCGAGAAGAAGCAGAAGAGGCAGGCCATGCCGGACAGCGCCAGAAGACTGACGTAAGGGAAGTTTTTGACTGGATGCAGTTTGCCGAAGACGCGCAGGAAGTTGCCGTCGCGCGCGGCGGCGAAGGGGATGCGCGAGTAGCCGAGCAACAGCGAGAAGACGCTTGCGAAGGCGGTAACCATCACCATCACGGCGGCGAGTTTGCCCAGCAGCGCGCCGATGTTGGCGCCGAAGACTGGGCTCCATGCGATTTGCATGAAGGTGGAGAGCAGCGCGCGGCGGGCGTCGAGGTTTTGCGCGGCCAGGATGGCGAGTGTACCCATGACGGCGAGAACGCTGGCGTTCAGTCCTAGGTAGAGCACAGCAACGATGGCGATGGAGAGCAGCACGGCGCGGGGGATGGTGCGGCCGGGGTCGCGGGTTTCGCCGCCGAGGAAGGTGACATTGTAGTAGCCCCAGTAGTCGTAGGTGGCGATGAGCATGGCCGAGCCCAGGCCAGCGAAGAAGTTGCTATCGAGCCTCCAAGCTCCCGGAGGGAATGCGAAGACCTGAGCGATATGGCCACGCAGCAAGCCGGTGAGGATGGCCCATCCCAGCGTGGCAATAACGATGACTAACATGCCGGTGGCGAGCCAGCGCATCTCGCTCAGACGCCGGTAAAGCAGCACCACTGCGACGACGACGACGGCGATGGCCAACCAGGACGCACGGCCCGCGCTGACGCCGAAGCTGTACTGGCCAATGTGGAGCGCGTGGACCTTTGCCGAGCTAACCAAGCCCGGCGAGAGAAAGCCTGCGTATTGCGCGAGGCCGATGCAGCCGCTGGCCAGGCTGAGCGGAGCGGAGAACATTAGCTGGAAGACGAAGAGGAAGCTGAGCCAGCGGCCCCAACGGCCGGGAAACATTTTGCCGAGGTAGGCGTAGGTGCCGCCGGCTTCAGGCATCGCCGCGCCGAGTTCGGCCCAGACGAGGCCGTCGCAGGCAGCCAGCAACGCGCCAAGCAACCAACCGAGCATGGCTTGCGGGCCTCCCATGGCGGCCAGCAGCAGCGGCAGGGTGAGGAATGGGCCGACGCCGATCATGTCCAGCAGGTTGAGGGTGACGGCTCCGCGGAGGGTGAGCGACCGCTCCAAGCCCCTCTGCGTCGTCTGCTCCGGCCCGCGCTCGTCTGTATTGATTGCCACGTCTCTGCTAGTCTATGCGATGGATGTGAGACGTTTAGAACATGAAGCTCTCCGCGACCCTTATCGCCGCGCTCTGCCTCACCGCCAGCCTCTCCGCACAAACCCCTGCCTTCACCGACCCCGCCAACCTGCGCTGCGAGCGCGTTGCGCCGCGTGACGGCCGCGAGTTGCCCGTCGACCAGGGTGCGCTTGGGTTACAGCAGCTTCTGCGCAAGCTGAGCACGCGTGCGTCGTTGATGCTCATCGTTGCCCATCCGGACGATGAAGACAGCGGGATGTTGACGCTCTACTCCCGCGGCCTGGGGGCGCGTGCGGCGATCCTCACGCTGAATCGCGGCGAAGGCGGGCAGAACGCCATGACCGGCGACTTCGAGGACGCGCTTGGCTTGCTGCGCACGCAGGAATTGCTCTCCGCCGACCGCTACTCCGGTGTGACGCAGATGTTCGGCACAGAGGTTGATTTTGGCTTCTCGAAGACGAAGGAAGAGGCCTTTGCCAAGTGGACGCACGAGCGTGTGCTCTATGACGCTGTGCGCGCGGTGCGGCTCTACCGGCCGCTGGTGATTGCCAGCGTGTTCGTCGGTGGCGTAACAGACGGCCACGGGCATCACCAGGTGTCGGGCGAGATTGCACAGGAGGTCTTCAAGGCAGCGGGCGACCCCAAGGTCTTCCCTGAGCTGACGGCCGAGGGGATTCTGCCGTGGCAGCCGCTGAAGGTCTATGCGCGCGTGCCAATGCAGACGATTACTCCGCAGGGGCTGTTCGACAATGCTACGGGGCAGTACACGCCGGCCAAGTTCACCAACTATGTGACCGGCGAGGTGACGTCGACGCAGCCCTCCGCCGATGTCGTCGTGCACGAGGGCAGCATCGACCCGCTGCTTGGGCCCTATCCAGCCAAGGAACCTTTCGTCTCCTACGTTCAGTTCGCGCGCCAGGGCCTAGGCTTACAAAAATCGCAGATTGGGCCTGGGATGCGTGTTCCCGGGCCCGGCGTCTTCGACGTGAGCTATCACCGTTACGGCTCGCGGTTGGCGAGCGACCGCCAAAAGCTCAAGGAAGAGAGTTTTTTCGACAGAATCAATATCTCGCTCGAAGGCATAGCCGACCTCGCGCCAAATGGCCCGCTCCCGCTTCGCACCTCGCTCGCGAAGATTGCCTCACAGATTCACCTTGCCACCGAGCAGCTCAATCCGGAGAACCTGCTTGCCTCCGCGCCGTATCTGGCAACTGCGCTGGACGAGATAGATGCGCTGATCGCTTCGATTGACAACGCCGCGATCGACAATGCTGAGCAAAAGGCCAACGTTCTGCATGAGCTGCGCATCAAGCGCGTGCAGCTCAATGATGCGCTGGTTCTGGCGCTGGGCCTGACGATGGACGCTACTGCCCACGGCGCCAATCAGATTGCCGGCTCGGCCATTCAGGTGCTGGTTCAGATTCGCACCACATCTTCGCAGCATCTTGCGGTGAGCAGCGTCCATCTGGCCACCGCTGAGGGCCAGGTCGCAGCCAAAGGCTCCGGCCGTGCGGAGGCGCCCGACCTGACCGCAGACCACCCCAACACTCGCACGCTCACGGCTACACCCGCGTTCACTCTGGTTGTGACGCGCCCCTACTTCTATCGCGACAGCATTGAAGATCCCGTCTACCAACTGAAGGTGCCCGCACTACGCAATGCACCGCAGACACCTCCCGCCGTGGTCGCATGGGCCATGGTTGACTATCGCGGCACTGCGATCGAACTTGGCCGGGTTGTGCACGATGAAGCGCAGGCCGTTCAGATTGTGCCGGCCGCAAGCCTTTCGCTCTCGCAACATGCGCAGGTGCTGCCCAACGACGCGAGCGCGCTGACTCTTGGGACGATGCTTTCTCCGGTAGAGAAGCCTGCGAAGGAACCGACGCTTGCGGTTCCGGCTGGCTGGAAGATCCGCCCCGCCATGTCCGATACGACCGGCCCGGGAGAGATGGGCTTCACGGTCGAAGCTCCACCGTCCCATCGTGGCACCATCACGATCAAGGCCTCAGTCGTGCTGCCGAACCACGAGACGGTCTCTGAAGGCTACCGCTCCATCGGCTACGGAAACCTCCAGCGGACGAATTACTACACCCCGGCCACTGACCGCATCGTCCCCGTTGACCTTAAGCTGCCGGCCAAGACCCGTATTGGCTACCTTCCCGGCACGGGCGATGACGTTCCTGCCGCACTCACATCAGTCGGCCTCAAGCCTGACACTCTGACCGTTGCCGATCTTACACCGGCGAAGCTCGCGAATTATGACACGGTCATCCTTGGTGTGCGCACCTATAACGCGCACCCGGAGCTGCACGGTGCGGCCACGCAGGCACTATTTGACTACGCGAAAGCAGGTGGCAATGTGGTGGTCCAGTACCAGACCGCCGAGTTTACCGGCGAAGATGCGCCGTATCCTCTGACGCTGGGGCGCGACGCCGAGAAGGTGGTTGATGAGACCGACCCGGTGCAGCTACTCGATGCGAAGGCGCCGCTACTGAGCACGCCGAATGCGATTACGCCCGCGGACTTCAACGGGTGGGTTGAGGAGCGTGGGCATGGTTTTCTGCGCACGTGGGACGCGCACTATACCGTGCTCACCGAGGTCCATGACCCCGGCGAGGAGCCGCAGCGTGGTGGGCTGGTTACTGTGGCTCTAGGGAAGGGCCGATGGACCTATGTGGGGTTTGCGCTTTATCGGCAGCTTCCGGAGGCTGTGCCGGGGGCGTATCGGCTGTTTGTGAACCTGCTGAATCCATAGCCGTTTGAGAGGCTGTCCCTCGTAAAAATAGTGATCTGATTTTGAATCAGTTACATGAGATGGCAAGAACATACTTGACACACCATGACTATTGGGGCATCATAGTCTTGCTATGAATAAGATTGAGTTCCCAAAGAGCTTTTTGCAGGCCGCTAGATACTTCGCCGACCCCGATGTGTGCGTTGATTTTGTTGCGTCGATGCGCTGGCCTAATGGTGTTATGTGCCCACACTGCGGGGGTTCCAAAGTTTCGTATCTCAGTACCCGCCGTATTTGGAAGTGTATGCACCGAGAGTGTCATAAGCAATTCTCCGTCAAAACTGGCAGCGTGTTCGAGGATTCCCCGCTCCCGCTGGACAAGTGGCTCACCGCCGTTTGGCTAATTGTGAACTGCAAGAATGGTATCAGTTCGTATGAAATCGCCCGCGATCTCAAAGTCACTCAGAAGTCAGCTTGGTTCATGCTGCACCGCATCCGCCGCGCCCTCCACCAAGGTTCGTGGAACAAAATGGGAGGGAATGGGAGTCCTGTCGAGGTCGATGAGACCTTCATAGGCCCCAAACCTCAGCAGATGCACCGCGAGCGCAGGATGAAGATGCAGACCGCAGCGCGGGGATCGAACCACGGCAAGACTATCGTGATGGGGATGCTGGACCGCGAGAGCCGGCAAGTGCGGGCGAAGGTTGTGCCCAACGTGAAGCGCGAGACTCTTCAAACTGCCATCCTCGCTGAGATCGAGAAAGGCGCGACCGTCTACACCGACGGGTATCCGGCATACGACAATCTGGCTGCGCAGAATTACATCCACGAGACCGTGAACCACGTTGATGAATACGTCCGAGGCAATGTCCACACCCAAGGCATTGAGAACTTCTGGAGCCTCCTCAAACGCGGATTGAAGGGCACCTACGTTTGTGTTGAGCCCTTCCATCTCCACCGCTACGCGGACGAGCAGGTATTCCGCTACAACAACCGCGCAACCAAAGACAATCCGTTGGATGACGCGGATCGCTTCATGCTGGCTGTATCGCAGATTTCAGGGAAGAGACTGACCTACGCAGAACTGACCGGCAAGGTGGGAGAAACAACGCCATTCTGAGGCGAAGTGGATGCGGAGACAGAATCGGGGGAAGCGGCTATAGTATCAGCCGAGGTGATAGATCGTGAGTCCTCGATTTGTACCGGAAGTTTATTGCCGCAATCGCGATTGCGGACAGCCCATTCTGCTCCACATTTCCAACCTTGCCCCCATGCAAGGTAATCCAACGGGTCTGTCCATGGATTTTTATCCAATCGCTGTTTCATGCCCTCACTGTAGTCATGTAGCCATCTATCGACGGGCTGACCTGCTACGCGAGACGCAACTACATTTGACCAATGCTGAGGCCGAAATAGTAATGCTGCGCTGCGGTGAACCAAACTGCGAAGGAGTCCTACGCGTGCATGTATTTGGAAGCGAAGATTGGTATAGAACCGGAGGCACCAACGCGACATTCGGGCACGGGGTACAGTGCTCCAATGGCCACCCCGTCCGTCATCCACCCACCGTTTTACCGAAACGACCACGGGCATCATAGACTCGGTATAGTATCATGCCCAGTTGGGCCAAGAAGTCGGAATAGAGGAACGAATGCCGTTAGGGGTCCAGAAGCTCTTTGCCGCAACTGGCTCGTGCAAGCGTGGCATCTGCATCTGGTTGGCCTTTGCGATTGTGCTGATACTGGCGTTCTTTCCTCCGTGGGTGGGGATTGTAAAAATTGGTGAGCGGACAGGACAGCGAATAAATCTCGGACACGCCCTATATTCTCACGACCCACATGAATGGAATAGGTGGGAACCCCAAGAGGTAAACTACCCACGGATGCTGACCGAGATCGCGGTGGGGGAGTGCTTCGTGCTGGCGCTGTCCCTCACTTGGGCTAGGCGGAAGGGAGAATGATCGGCTTCTTCTTCTGGCCTTCAGACCCCTTTTGAATTGCCGATTTCGGCACCTTCATAATCGTCTGCATGGCAGCCGTGAAGCGGGCGAATTCGGGATTGTCAGGTGGTTTCTTCATGGCGCTATTTTACTCTCTTGTTTGAGAGTTTTTCCCTGAAACGTCTGAATGCTTCGTCGGACTCATGAACTTCTAGAGCGTGTTTCATAAATAGATACGGCCTCAAGCTAGGTTCTTTGCATGAGCATGTTGCTTTGATGAACTGGATGCATGAGCAAGAAGCGATTCGAGTTGTTGAACGATGCGCAGTGGGAGTTGGTCGAGCCGCTGCTGCCTGAGCCAAAGCGGCGCAAGGACAACCGTGGCCGTCCCTGGGCCTCCAACCGAGCCTGTTTTGAGGGCATTCTCTGGATATTGCAGACCGGAGCCGCATGGCGGTTTCTGCCCGACAAGTATCCTTCCCCACCCACTTGCTGGCGGCGATTAAAGCAGTGGGAAGAGCAGGACGTATGGCTGGATGCGTGGCGAGCGCTGCTGGGTGCGCTCGACGGAGAAGGCCTGCTGAACTGGGAAGAGACGTTCCTGGACGGCAGCTTCGCTCCGGCGAAAAAGGGGGCTCTGCGGTCGGTAAAACCAAGCGCGGCAAGGGAACGAAGTGGATGGTACTGGTCGACGGTGGGGGTCTTCCGCTGGGAGTTCGGCTGGAGAGTGCCTCTCCGGGAGAAGCTACGCTTGCGGAAGCCACGCTCGCAGAAGTCCGTGTCCCGCGTGCCAAAGGTCGTCCGCGGCAGAAGCCGGCGCGGGTGATTGCCGACCGAGCCTACGACTCCGACCCGCTGCGCGAGCGGCTGAAGAAACGGGGTATCGATTTGATCGTGCCCTACCGTAGCAACAACAAGCATCGGCGCTATGAAGATGGCCGCAAGCTGCGACGATACAAACGCCGCTGGATCATCGAACGCACCAACGCCTGGTTTGGGCAGTTCCGCAGACTTCTGGTTCGCCATGAGTGCCTCCTTGCCACCTACAGAGCCTTCTTCTATCTCGCCTGCCTCTGGATTACACTCCGCAGGTGTTTATGAAACACGCTCTAGGAGTGCGTTTATCGCAGCTTTAGAGATTCCTTCATTGAAGATCAACTCATCTGCCAAAGCCGACAAATCCGCGCTTCGTTCTTGATCTTTGTGGAACCTCTTCAAGAATCGTCCCACTGTGTCCCTGACATCTTTTATCTTTCCCTGAAGTGCTACCAGAACAGGGATAGCCCACGGCATATCGCACGGGACATGCGCAACGCCGCGACGAGCAGTGAGGTGCCTCCATGTCTCTGTGGGAGGATTGCCACCATTTCCCATATCAGAGAATTCGCCAGCGAGTAAATCGCCCATCTGCAAAGCAGCAGTCACTTTGTCATCGCCTGGGGTGCAAGTTCCAGCGCGACTGAAAATATCTGCCCATGGTGTCTCTTCTCCAGCTAATTCTTTCAGTTCGTCGAACATGGCGATGCACTGCCCCAACTCCCTGCGGTCATCGAAAATGAAGTCCACTGTTTCGGGGGGATAGTGGTCTCTCATGTACTGAAGTACACCGGAGGTAGCGGTAAAGAATCCCCAATCGTAAGTGCGGCTTCCGGCCGTTCCTTTTGTGGATGCTGAATCTCGATGTGCAAGTAATTCATGGCGGACAGATACGCAAAACCCTTGTAGCTCTGATTCGCCGACTATCTTTGCCAGATCATTCTTTTTCTGATCGGCTGCCACCCGGTTGAAGCGACGAAACTCGCCATCTAGACTTTTCGCTTCGTCGCTCTTGAAATAGTCGATTGTAGGATGGGCACCGAGACATGCATCCCACCTGTCAGATGCCTTTTCCAATTCGAGAACAGTCCCCAAATAGCCCCCCATCACAAGTGCAGTGTCTTCATGGGGATTCAACCCGCTCTCGTCGAAGAACGCCCTCATCACCATAACTAATCGCTGCCCCCGCAGACGCGATCCCATTCCACACAGATATGGAATGATTCTAGATATTCTCGCCGATTCGTGTCCGCTTTTTCCCCTGCTTCCAAGTTCCCCTAAAACCGCTGGATTTCTCACTTGGTATTACCGTGCTTTCCGTGCTCATCCGCTTGTCAAGGAATGGTGTGTCAAGTATGTTTATGCCCTTAAGACTAGATGGCGGAGGGAGAGGGATTCGGATTGCCGATCCCTACTGATTCTAAACAACTTACTGATTATAAAGGACGCACAAAACGCTAAAAACTCTGAAATGGAGGATTCGTTGCACGTGTATTGCACGTGGCGGTGGATGGAGTCTCCAGCAAACCGCTCTCCGATTATGTGGGTGACACCTCTCTTGCTTTTCGCCTATTATTCGCCTATGTCGATGCACTACTGCCAACAGGGGGCCGTCCACCCAACCGTCTATGTGGTGACGTGTAAGAAGTGTGTCCGCAGCATCCCATCCGGGGCGCAGGAGTTTCCGCGCAGCAATCTGGTAGTTCAATGTCCGCTTTGCGGAGAGCTACGCCGGTATAGACCCTCAGAGGTCTATCTGGGCTTCCCAGACAGTCATCTCATACAGCAAAAGGTCTCCATCACTCGCAGACGTAAGGGCGGATGGTGAGCGGCGCCCCGACCTCGATTTTATTGTTCATAATGCCCCAAAATCGCGTTTGGCGGCCTGAGGCGGATTCGGTCGTCACCTTGCGCCATCGTGAGTTCCTTCCATGGGTCGCCGCAGTGCTTGTGAGCATTATTGGGAGAGGCGGGGGATAGCAGCTCGCTTAGATGGTCCTCTTCAGAACTGGGGCGCGCACCCTTTCACTTGAAAGACAGAGTGATGGGGTCGATTATTGAATGCTATGAGTACCTGCCCCTGCGGAAATGCGATCCACGACAGCAGCGTTAGTTGTGCCCGATGTATGGCGCTTCACGTTCTTGAACTTCATGCCACTGCTACTGACGAAGAGATCAAAGCTTCCTATCGTATGCTCGTGAAGGTATGGCACCCCGACCGGTTCGAGGGTGATAGAAAACTTAGCAAAGCGGCGGGAGAGAAGCTGAAGGGTATAAACGCTGCATTCAAACTTCTATCTTCTTCTCCCCGCCCAGTTGGAGGACGCAAATACCCAACTCCTGAGTCGAAGGGGTCCCCTAGGAAGGCGCAACCAACATCCGAACGCCCCAGACCATTTACGGAGCGAGACGGCGGGAATCGGCCAAAGGAAAATTCCGCTGCACCGCCGCCACCTAACTCCCGTCCGAGTTCTGGCGATTCGCCCGACGTTTCCACTCCACAAACATCGTCAGGTTGGAGCCGCCTCTTGCGATATGTGGTCATTATTGGTGGCATCTCCCTCGCTAAATACTTCTGGCCCTCGGGTGGATCAGGGTCGAACACAAATGCAGTTGTACATCCAACTTATGAAGTGGATTCGACTTTCAGTCCACGAAATACATCGCTTTTCGATCATTTCTCGACATCCGAACAGGCTAAACCGGCCAGTAACACATCGAAGAAGGAGCCTCCATATTTCACCGTTGGTTCTACGAGAGAAGAGGTTTTGGCGGTTCAGGGAACTCCAACGTCTTTTTCTCAGGACACACTCGAATATGGAGCGTCTGAAGTCTATCTCAGTGACGGCAAGGTGGTGAGTTGGAAGAATTGGAAGCAACTCAATCCTCTGCGCGTCAAGCTTGTTCCGAAGTCTCCACCTATCAAGAATCCCGGTTATTTTACTGTCGGATCAACAAAGGACGAAGTTCTAACGGTTCAGGGAACTCCTACAGCGTTTTCGGAGGATACGTTCGAGTATGGAGCGTCGGAGATTTATTTTAAAGACGACAAGGTGGTTAATTGGAAGGAGTGGCGGGAGTTAAATCCACTCCGCGTCAAGCTCCATTAGGCGTTCAATATTCGACCATCGTAACGGACGCCCTATCGGTGCGAACGTTTGGGGTGTGGAGAAGACTTTCTATATCGAGACGTTTGGGTGCCAGATAAATGTCCATAACGAGGAAACTCGTGCCTGCGTAACCTTGAACGGCTAGAATCCACTTATGTGCAATCGTTACTTCAGAGACTCCGATAAGCAACGTCTCGTGGAAGCCTTCTACTTGGGCAACCGCGAAGACCTGCCTCTGGAGATTGCACCGTCATACAACATCGCTCCCACAACCAGGCAACCTGTCATACGCAGCAATCGAGATACAGCAGAGCGTGAGATGGTTGCGATGCGATGGGGCATGGTGCCTCACTTTGCCAAGAGTCTCGCTGATTTCAAGGGATACTCGACGTTCAATGCCCGCGCCGAAACACTGACAACCTCGGCAACTTGGCGTGGGCCATTCCAGCGCCAGCGCTGTTTAGTACCAGCCGACGGCTTTTATGAGTGGAAGCGCCTGAGTGAGAAGACGAAGCAGCCGTATGCGTTCACGTTGAAGAGCCGGGAGCCGTTTGCCTTCGCTGGCCTGTGGGATTCCTGGAAGGAGCCGGCCAGCGGGGATTGGCTGCAGAGCTTCGCCATCGTCACCACAGAGCCGAACGAACTTGCTGCGACCATACACGACCGGATGCCCGTAATTCTCAAACCGTCCGAGTACGACCGATGGCTGACGCGAGACGATCCCGAACGCTCGCCTCTCAACCTGCTCCGGCCCTACGAAGCCGAGGAGATGATTGCGTATCCGGTGGACCCGCGGGTAGGCAACGTCCGCAATAATGATCCGGAGTTGTACAAAGCGTACGTGCGCCCGCTCAACTCCGCGTGACCTAGGCCGCCCGGCTTGCCTAACCGCGAATTTTCCGCAAAGCACTTTTCGGGCACTTCGGAGGTTGACTCTGTACGGCGCGTCAAGGCAATTGAATCGCCCGATCACTTCCAACAAAGCCGACTAGCCAGGACTAATCAGCCGTGGACGCGTGATTTGGCGATTTTGCGCTCGTTGACGCCTCGCTGAGAGCCCGTTGGACGTGGATCGAGTTTAGTCGATTGGCGTGCCCTAGACCCGGCTCGGAGATCAACTGTCTGACTCATTCGGTATCGGAAGGAGCCTTATTCGCGAGATCTGAAAACTTAGCAGCCATCGTTGGATTGCCACGGGTCAATTTTTTAATCGTCACATCCTGAGCCTTGTCGTTTGCAAGACGAAGATTTCGATCTGTGCCGAGCAAGGCTTCCTTAGTTTTCTGCAGGTGATCAATCGACTTGTCGATCTCTTCAATTGCAGTTTGGAAGCGCTTAGATGCAAGGTCGTAGTTCTTCGCAAATGCGGTTTTGAACTCATCTAGTCCGTTTTCGAAGTTTGTGATATTGATGTTTTGTGACTTAACAAGCGCCAACTCTGACTTGTATTGAAGTGAGTTCATCGCTGCATTTCGAAGCAGTGTGATCATGGGAATGAAAAACTGCGGTCGGACGATGTACATCTTCGGGTATCGGTGGAACATGTCAACGATCCCTGTGTTGTAAAACTCACTGTCAGTCTCGAGCAGGGAAACAAGAACCGCAAACTCGCACCCCTTCTCGGTGCGATCCTTGTCGAGTTGCTTCAGGAAATCCTCGTTCTTATTCTTCGTCGCGGTGCGATCATCCTCGTTCTTCATCTCGAACATGATCGAGACAATCTCCGTTCCAAGCTCATCCGAGTCACGAAAGATGTAGTCGCCCTTACTTCCTGTACGCACATCGTTGTCCTTCTCGAAATATGCCCGTGGAAACGCCGTCGCTCTAATTCGGTTGAATTCAGTTTCGCAGTGCTGCTCAAGGGTCTCGCCAACCATTTTGGTCGATAGGCGAGCCTTCATGTCAAGAAGACGCTCGATCGTATCTTTGTGATCTTTGATTTGCGTCTCGTACTTGTCCTTTAGAGACTTTTCGGAAAGCTGCTTCTCAAGTTCAGACCGTTCGAGGGCGCCTTTAAACTTGTCACGATCCTTCTCTACCGTATTGACTGCCTCGCTAATCGAGAGCTTCTGTGCTACCTCTCCGGCATCGAGCTTGGCCTTCAGTGCCTGAATCTCGGCGTCCTTGGCTGCGGCATCCTTTTGCGATTCACTGGCGGCCTTTGCTTGGGCGAGTTCGACCGCGTTCCGCTTATCCTGCTCAGCCAACTCAAGCCGTTCATGCAACTGGCGCTCGAAATCGCCATCTCGCACCTGCTTCAGAATGTCCGCGTATCCGGCCTCGTCAATCTTGAATGCTTTCCCGCAATGCGGGCAGATAATTTCATGCATTGCCATTCACCTATACCAACCAACGTCACATTCTTTGTCAGGAATTCTCTTTAGAAGAATTCCCAATATCGACCAACACCGTGTACGACGCAGGTGCGATCTTAGCAGCCGGATACAAACTCGCAGCTAGGCGCGGAGTCAGCTCCAAGGGTTGCCGTTCACCATCGAAAGACACGAGATAAAAGTAATAGGCTCCCCGATGCTCCGACGAGCATGATGCGGTGTGCTCGTTTTCAGACAGAAAAAAGCGATACTGTTCACCCTGCTTCGATACAGCCTTGACCTCGATGAATCGAGGATGCTTGGCGGTCATATGTGAAAGAAAGTCGTATCCATAGCTGGGGCGCTCACGCCGGTCTTCGATTAAATTGATCAAGTGTTCGAGACCCGCACCGATAAGGCGGTCCTTTTCCCACTTTAGCGCGAATTCTTCTGCCCTTTTGCCGATGATTCCCCGTTGATTCTGTATGTCCTCGAAGTTTACTTTGCGATGGACTTTCTTTCGGGGTGCCCGGATCGTCTCCGGCGGCTTGTGCTTCTTCGGAATGTAAGTGTCAACAAGGAATCGCATGAATTTTGGATTGCTCCATGCGCTTGTAACAGAATTCTCTGTCTTCACATCAATAAGTCCGCTTTGAATCTCGCTCCAAAGCCCATTATCTGGAAGGCCTAGTTCCCCGCCAATCACCTCCAGATGCTCTTTGCCGCACACGGCAAGAAAGCGCCAAGGAAAATACAGACTCAGAATCTTCGCCTTGAACATCTGCGATAACGGATTCTTGTCAATGGTGACGAATTGAGGGGCACTCCGCGCACCCTCACGCACCAGGTTCAACAAAGCAGTCTTTACCGCTGCAAATGCTTCTTCCGCGTTGTTTCCGAACTTGCGAGTCCAATGATATTGCTTACTTGGATCTGATTTTGTCCTGCCGAAATAAATCCCGAATTTGAAAGCTGGCGAACCCTGTATTGCAGCCCAATATCGGGTCTTCGCTTCGACATAAGAGCAGAACGTCGGAGACTGCAATCCGATGACATAGGTGTCAACCGTGAGATCCCCAAGTCGCTTGAGAGGGAATGCTCTCAGGAAGGCTCCTCGGCTCTGGAGGGCAAGATCCTCACGCGAGGCGTCATATTCAGCCTCGAAACTCTCCAGCGTGGCCTTCTTGAAAGTTGTGCGCTTCACCATCTGCACCTCATTGCGCGGATTGGATCGTGACATTATCACCTAGCCCGGGATTTCCATTTTGCTTGTCCGGTGACGAAAGAATACACCCCTGAGTGCCCGGCTCGCCACCTTTTTCGCATTCGTTCCAACGGCAAAGCCCCCTTCCTGCCCCGCGGGTCCTCTGCCCAGGCCAAAAAGCCGTGATTTGCCTGATTTCGAAGCGATTTCTCAGACACCCCTCCCTCAACTCCCCTCCGTCGTCCAGATTGGTTTCGCCTGGCTTGCGCGCCTATCCGGCCGGCAGCGGCAAAGCCAGAATCCGCCGCAACATGCTTGCGAACAGGCGCCGCGTCAGGTGGCCCTCGGCCAGCATCATCCAGTAGTACCGAGCGTGCTTGACTAGCCGCCCGCCGGTCTTCACCAGCCGCTGCTGCAAGCTGGTCAACGACCACGTTTCGACTCCCTTCGGCAGCACCAGCCGCCGCCACACGTTGCCCAAGTTGTATGCGATCACGCTCAGCCACAGCCGCACCTCGTTCGACCGGAAACGGTGGCAGCTTAGCCGCGTCATCTTCACCGCCTGCTTGCCCTCCTTGATCCACTGCTCGGCAGTGCCCCGCTTGTTATAGAACCGTACTACCGCCCGGCTCGGCGTCTCCAGATTGGTCACGATGAATCCGATGCGCGGGAACAACTCCCCGGCATGATGTTCCACCTTCGCCACGACTCGCCGTGCCGTCGTCCAACTGGCGGCCTTGTAGAGAAAGCCTTTGTACCACACGATCGGTTTGTGACTGGGACGCCCCACCGGGCGCGGCAGCAGTTCGGCCACATCCCGCTCCAGGTTCTCGTTGGCCGGAATACGGATGGCGTACTTCACGCCCCGGCTTTCCAGCGCCTCGTAAATCTCTGGCTTGGCGAAGGCGGCGTCGGCTCGAAACACCACTTCCTTGCTCAGCTTCTGTTGCCGCTCGATCTCCGGCATGAGCAGTTCTTCCCAGTCGTCCGCACTGTGCACGTTGCCCGGCCGCAGCTTGGCGGCCAGACAGTCGCCCTCGCGGTTGAACAGCAGCAGCGGGTGAAAGCAGGTCGATTCGAAATGCCCGTTGTAGGCGCTCTGCTCTTGCTCTCCGTACACCGGAATCTCCGTCGAATCCATGTCCAGGACCGTGCGGTACCCTGAATCCAGCGCCTCCGCTTTCGCGATCAATGCCCGGCTGAGCCCCGCCAGCCCGGCAAAGTTCGCGTCTTCGGCCAGCATCTCGGTCTCGAAACTCTGCAACCGCGAGGTGAGAGCGACGCCTCGATCCCAGATCTTTTCCGAACTGATGAGCCGGAACGTCGGGTCCTGGGACAGCCTCTCGGCGTCGTTGAGTATCTTCGTAGCCAGCCAAGCGACTATAGACTGATTGCCGCAGCAGGTCGGCGAAGCCAAGTTGCGCATTCTTTCCACGGGAGTCGGTCAGATGCTGCGCGATCAATTCACCGAACCCGAGCCGCTCGTCGAGTTCGCGCACCAGGATCAGGCCACCGTCGGAAGTGACGCGGGAACCCTGGAACTCGACCTTGAGAGAGGCGTTGAAGGAAAGCTGAAAAGGCCGATTTTGTATCTCACCCATTGGGTATTGACCTCCGGAGCGTCTTCATCGCATTCACACCCCTATGAATATTGACGTTTGCGACGATCCGAGGTTTCATAATTAAGGCTCAAAATGGAAATGTGGGCTAGCACCCCTGCGAATGATAACGTCTTTCATCGTGCCTACGGTCGGTAATCAACCAACCCATACGGCCCCTCAGAGCAGTGTCGTGCGGATCGGTTGACACCGCCGTTGTTTGAGTAAAGTCGAAAGGCGACGGGTTGGGCGTGGCGGAGAGCGAGGGATTCGAACCCCCGATACCCTTTCAGGTATGCCGGTTTTCAAGACCGGAGCCATCAACCCCTCGGCCAGCTCTCCGCTATTACCAAAATACCACCACTGAAAAGCCCCGGCTCATCACCGGGGCCTCTCTCAGGAAGTCATGTTGGCTCGGGTGAACCGATCAAGCTCCCCTTCGGAGATTCGGAAGCAGTCATAAACCCGACGCCTCCGGTTCGACCGACCAGGGAACTTGAAAGCCCGCAGGAGCTTCCGCTGTATCCAGCGACGCACCGTATCACACGATACGCCACGCATTGCAGCCACTTCCTTGACCGACAACCACTTCTCATTGGAATCCATATCTGTCTCCAGAGTTTGAATTCCTCTTCCCTCACGGGAAGTATTGAGAAGCCCAGGCCACTCATCTCTAGGAGCGAGTGGTCTGTTATCCCCTACCCTAAAAGGGTAGAGGAGCCCTGCCCAAAGGGCAGGAGTTGGGTGTATTATAGCCCAACTCTCGATTTCCTTGTGATACCGCTGTCTATCCCCAAGGGGTATCCGAAGAACATCGTCGCGAATAAACCGCGAACGATATATAGCCTTTATTTACTGGAGGTTACGGGCATGACTGGTAAGCCGCACCGTCCCTCGTCTACCGACGGGCAATCTTCTGTTTCTCTCCTCATCGCTTTTGCTCTTCGTCGTTGCACCCTACCGGGCTATCGCAGAAGATTGCCCGTCGCTACCGCTCGCCCCTATCGGGGTACGCTACCGCTAGGACGGTGCGGCGACTGATGGACGAGAACAATCTCTGGAGTAAAGAAGAACGGCCATTAATGGAGGAACTGCACAGCATTCCAACGTTTGAAGAACGTCAGAATTGGCTTAGGAGCCATCTGAAGGATTTCCCGCCCGGCTTCGGAAAGGATTTCCTGATCCTCAGGTATTTCGATGAGAATGAACGCTGGTTATACCACCATCACTATCCGCCCACTTCCTCCGAAGAAGATATACGTCATATGACATCAATCGCTGATGCACTGAGGAGTGAGCAAAACGAACAAGAGTTCCGCGATTCACTCGGGACACTGCTTCGACCTATTCTCGAAAGAACAGGGAATTATGTAGAAGGTTGGATCAAAAAGAAAGTCGGGATCAAATCCGATCAGCCACCCGTCGTTCAATCGCAAGATTATCCGTTTTCTCCAGAAGAGCCTACTCCACCTCAGACGAAGAAGCCGTGTAATTATTTCGGGGACGATCAGGAATGAACTGGTTCATCAAAGACGACGACCGTAAGCGGCATATTTATATATCCGGCAAAACCCAATATGGCAAGTCAACTCTTATGAAAAGTCTGCTCTATAAGGACATGAGGAACCGCGATTTAGGAATATGTTTTATTGATGCAAAAGGCACACTGGTTCCACAAATGCTTCACTGGGTTCCTGAGTACCGCAAAAATGATGTAATATATCTCGATTTGAAAACACCCATTCCACTCGATTTCATGTCTTTTCAACCCGACGAGATCCAGACGCTCGTTTCGGATGTGGTGAGCATATTCAAACGGCTCGATGAGGGATGGGGCGCTCGCATGGACGGCTTGCTTAGGTTCGCGCTTACCTCGCTCCTCAAATGTGGTCCCGCGACGTTCATGGACATATATGACCTCTTCACCGATGAAGAACTCCAACGCTCCGTCTCGCGCCATCCGGCCGTTGCGAATAACAAAGTGTTGAGGAATTTTTGGAAGACCCAAGCCACTAAATTGTTTAAGGGGGATTCGGCAACAGCAATCGTCGTCTCACGCATGGGTGCATTCATCCTATCTGACACTTTTCAGGTTATCCTCGGAACAAAAAATGCAGAGCTCAATATCGAAAAAGCGATGGACGAGCGAAAAATTATCCTTGTTCAACTAAACGGCGATTCTGATGAAGCCAGACTCTATGGCTCACTCTTAGTCTCAAAAATCCAGCAAGCGACCATGCGGCGTGGAATGAAGCCAAAACCGTACGCCCCCTTTGCGCTCTACGTTGATGAGTTTCAAGATTTCAAAAGTTCAGGGTTCGATCAGATCCCTCTCAAAGGGAGGCGAACTTGGTCTATACCTCACGATTGCCAATCAATATTTTGACCAACTCAACGATACGAATCTCGAATCTTCCATTATCAATTGCGTGTCCACATTTTTTCTTTTCCGCATGAATCCAGCCAATGCTAGACAATTGAAAGACGAACTCAAAGATCCGGTACTACCCAAACCAGACGTCAATCTAAAGGAACTACGAGGCGAACTCGCAGAAACCAAGAAGTTAATCCACTATTGGGATAATCATCCCCTAATGATGGAGATGGGCGGCCCCGGCGACACTGCCGACCGAATCATGAGAAAGATCCAAGATAACGAGGATCGCGAGGAGACACTTACTACTCAAATTCAAGCGATTGAAAATATAATTCCGCCTATAAGGTTCCTCGATCAGCTCTCTACCCTGCCAGTCGGCCAGTGCATCTACCGTGCAGCCGATGGAACAACATTGAGAATCGACACTCCGCTCCCGCCACCCCATACCTCCCAGGTAGGCAAAACCTCACATGCGAAATACATCAGAGATCGCACTCTGAGCAAGTACGGCCCTAAGCCAGATACTTCCGCAGAAAGCGGCCAGAAACGCTCTAGGGACAACTCCGCTTGCAATTCTTCGCCAGTACGTCAAGATGTAAAGAATGAGCATAACCCGAGGAACGCCGAAAAGCCTGAAGTCCTACCAGGCAGCGCTCCCAGCGGCATTCCGCCTCACAACAACTAAACGTGACGCGCTCGCGATCCTCGCCGAATACTTCTGTCTCCGCACAAATGACTTAGCCGCAATCCTCCGTGGCAGAATTCCGACCGAGTCTGACAAGCGCACACTCCGTCACACGCTAGGCTCCCTGTATAAACCCGGACTTGTCTATCGGCTTCCATACCTGGATCTTGAACGCGAACGCGGACCAGTGAATTATGTCTACGGTCTGTCGGATAAAGGTGTGAAGTATTGTGCCGAGTTTTATAACGGTACGTGCAAGACATTCGACGACCATTCCCAACGTACACTCGACCATGAACTTGAGATTTCAATGTTCCATTTTGCGCTCAACGGGCTGTGCAAGAGAAAACACCTTTCACTTTATTGGCAACAGAACGACTTGAAATGCACAGTGAACCCCGATGCCATGTTTGCCGTCACAAATCCAGCACTGCCGGATGGGAAGAACACGTTCTACTATTTTCTTGAAATCGAACGCGCAAAGATGGGCAACTATAAGGACGGCGAACCCTCAATCATGCGGAAGCTGGGAAGGTACTACGAGTATTATGATTCAACGGATTGCAAAAAGGAATGGGGAAGTTTTGAGCACTTCCGTGTGGTCGTGGTGCAACGTACAGAAGATCGGCGAAACAATCTCTTGCAGGAGCTTCGCCTGCGCTTCAATCACCGGATGTTCTGGCTAACGACGGAACCGCTCTACAAACAAGACATCGGCTCTTCGATATTCAGGACTCCGAAAGACCTCGATGCAAGAGACTATTCGTTCCTGGACATATAGCGTCAGATTGCTACACTCAGGGCAATCGCAGCGAAATCTGCGGGGCTGGATAATCCAGCACTCTCCGATCTCCCCGTCCTCTCCTGATGTAATCCATCGGTTAGATGGGGACGGGGACGCGGAAGCAGACGACACCCCCCCCACCGCATGACCTCTATCGGCATTGATTACATCAACCAGCAGGACTTCGTGATCGACACCACGAAGCACATAAACATCGAGGGCATGAGCGGCATGGGAAAATCCACGCTGCTCGTCAACCTGTTTATCGACCACATCCGCCACGGCAACGGTGGACTTTTTATTGATCCCCACGGAGATACTGCCGACCAGATCGCCAAGCTCATCCCGAAGTCGCGTATGCGAGACTTCATCTGGATAGACCCGGACGCGACGCTTGTGCCGCCGTTCAACCCGCTCCATTTCAACAATGCCGAGGAGCTTGAGCTCGCCAAAGAGTCGCTCTTCACTACCTTCAAGTCTCTGGCTGGCTCAGCTTGGGGTGACGAATCGGCACGCGTCATTATGAACGCCATCGATGCCGTGTGCGAGTATTTCGATCACCCGACTCCGGTCCATATCTTCCGATTCATGGCGGACGACAAGTTTCGTGAGAAGGTGCTTGCCGCTAGCAAAAGTCCTTTGCTCAGGATGTTCAAGGAGCAGTACGACGAGAAACTCCGGGACTCAGAACAGATGTCGAAGTTCTCACCGCCGATCAACAAGGTTGGCAAGCTCCTGCGACCTCAGATTATGCCGATCATCGGGCAGACAAAATCCCTCGACTTCCTCGACATCATGAACTCAAAGAAGATCGTCGTATGCCGGTTCTCAAAAGGACGGTTAGGGGAGGAAGTTGCTCAGATCCTCGGCTCGCTTGTAGTCTCTATGGTTTCCATCTCAGCACTGCGGCGCGAAAAGCAGAAGAATCGGCCACCCTTTATGCTCGTAGCCGACGAGGTACACAACTTCGTTCATGGCGGCAGGTTCGGCACGCTGCTAGCCGAGTCTCGCAAGTATGGCATCACGCTTGTTCTTGCGTCACAGGGCATGTACCAGCTTCCGTTTGCAAAGGATGTATTTTCGAATTGCCCGACGCAAATCGTCTTCAACGTCTCCGGTGAGGATGCAAAATCCATCGAGGAGAATTGGAATGAGCAATATGTCTCTGCAACAGCGATCACCGGCTTGCCGCGTTATGTCTTTTTCTGCCGCACGTTTACGGATGACAGTCCGAATGCAAAATGCATCGTCGGGTGGAGCGGCGTTGCAAAGCGCGGCGATGAGGCAACCCCGACGAAGCTCATAAAGCAGTCTCTGATGCGGTGGGGAACAAAGCGAAAAGACGTGATCGAAAAGATAAATCGTTTCCTAGCGAGTTGAGCGTAACCTGCGTTCGTACATGCTCACAATACCTGCTCGCGACGGCAGAAACCAGCGCATAATCCTATTCATGATGCTCACGATAAGCCACGCACAGCGACGGACATTCGAGACATCATTGTTGCGGACGCAGGGGAAAGCCCAACTATGTAACACAAAAATGAACACAAACCTTCGAAAAGAGATTTTATCACCTTACATCAATGAGGTTTGGGTGGGGAAACCAGTTCAATGGTTCTCGGAAATGCCTCTTAGTGTTTTGCAGCGGTTGATTGCGCTCGGCTTTGTCGAAATGAATTCATGGAACTCATGCCCTGGT
Organism: uncultured Acidobacteriaceae bacterium; assembly: GCA_963834805.1. Classification (GTDB taxonomy): domain Bacteria; phylum Acidobacteriota; class Terriglobia; order Terriglobales; family Acidobacteriaceae; genus Edaphobacter. The sequence continues at coordinate 1,143,351 of CAWIDB010000006.1, read as the reverse complement.
GTGGAGCAGTTGTTTTTGCCCTTCCTTAAAAGAAATCCACGATTCAATGCGCATGGATACGTGCAGGTTTCTGGAGTGAATGGCAACGACCCCTGCATCACTATCGAGGGTCTGGAGTACAGAGGGCTTATTTCAACAAACGAGCTTGCCGACTTTGCGAGCACTTTTTGGGAAACTGCCGACGAATTGAGTTTTGGTTCTCACCTAGCCCGTTGTTGGTACGACTGAGCACTTGCGGTACGTTTCACGCATTTTACAGTGAAGTATATAAACCGCCTTTCCCTGCCACGCAACCCCAAGGAGACTTTATGACCGCTATCGAACAAGCCGTTGCTCTCCAGCAACAGGCCATCGCCCTACTTCTTGCCGAGCGCCAAAAGATTGACGACCGGCTCGCCCAGCTCGGACACGGAGACAAAAAAAGCCCCGTCGCGAGACGAGGCAGGCCGCCTAAGCAGCCAGAGACTTTTTCCCATTCCGAAACGACTCAACCAGCTTTGATTTGACGCCGTTCCGAAAGCGCTTCCAGTACGCGGCCTCATCCTCTCCTTCTCCCCGTTTCATCAGTCCATCGAACCAGGCATCAACCTCCTGCATGTACTTGACGCTATCGCCCGACGGGTTATGATCTGGAGAGTCCTTTTGATGTGTCTCTATGTGAGGCACCTCTGGCCGCCTCTCAATCAGAGGGGCGGCTTTATTTCCATTCAGCCCGTACCAATCTGCCAGCTTCTCTGCCGCATCCTTCTCGCGGCATCTTTCCATCAAGGCGACAAAGTTGATCACATCGCCACCCTTTTTCCCGCCGTTGTTCTCGTTGCAGGACGCCGAGAAGCACCTCCAGTAGTTGTCCCTCACGTTGATCGAAAAACTCTTTGCCCTATCGCCCTGCTTGTGCGTCGGCAATGGGCAGGCACAGTTTGCGTACTCACCCTTGTACACGAGATGAAGATGATAATGCACGGTCGCCACATCGGCGACAGGAATGCGTTTGATTGCTTCAAAGTCGAGCATGTGTCCTCCAAATAAGAATGCCCCTGCGCAAGGCAGAGGCTTCCTATGGCTTGTGGTGCGCTATTGGCTTTCGTTGTCGATTTGGCAGCGATTAGAAGGGAGGGACTGGCGCGTAGCGAGAGCTAGCCGCCGAACCAGAGGCTTTCAAAGGTCTGGCTATAGCATAGGCAATTGATTCCAATTTGCAAGGGCTGAGGCCTCGACAGTCTGATCCGCCTCTACAACCAGCGTGGTAAGACCGTCCGTCTATGGGATGCCCCAACCGAGATAGGTTGGATCGTCGTATACAATCAGGCCGCCATTAGGTAGGTTATCGTGCGAGAACTGGCCAATTGCATCGTATAACGGAGCCTGCTTGAACGGCACATGAATGGCCCTAGCAGTTCCGTTTTCTATACGTACTTTGAGAGCGGACGGCCAATAGCCTGAAAGCGCCCTCGGATTGCGAATTGCGTCGTTAAAAACCGTATACGCGACAATGATCGGTATCTCGTAAACATCGACAGCCTTCTCAATCTCAAACGGCACCCAATCAGTATCCAAGCGCGTGGTCTCACCGACGATCAAAACCATGTTTCTAGAATTGCGGAGACGCTCTAGCAAAGAAGCCCGCAATGTAGATTTCTTACTGCTGTCCCGAACAGCGAACGCTTTCTCATGGCTGTTCACTATTTTGAAGTCGTGGTTCTTATGTGCGTCCCACGCGCAGAGAAGGTTGTAGTAGTCTATGTCGGACTTGCCACCAGGGATGTTATTGCCATCAGCATGAAACGCGATATATGTCCCACTTCTGTAAGCCATCGGTTATGCCTCCCAATGTTGCTTCACTTCTCTCAGGTCCACGTCCTCAAACCTGTCCCGCCTAAGCACAATCCGAATCGTCTGTGTAATCTCATGCGCTTTCGATTCCGTGATTGCAGAGAGTATTACGAGATTGAGCAGATCGCGGGTGGGGAGATTTAGCCCTGCAAGGCCACTGCCCACCAATGGCAAGTTCAACGGGTGGCCATTGCACTCAACACGAGCTCTCTGCCAGAGCTTGTGTAAGGCACGCCACATCAGCTCAACATCCGAGAAAACCTTGCTGTTAGTATGGTTCGTCTTCGCCAGGGCGAAAAGGATATATCGGTCTTCGTTTGCAGAGATTAGGGCCGTCGTACCGATGTGATAGCAAAGAGTTTTTCCCTCCACCTTGTCAGACACTTCAGTGTGTTCTTCGTTGATGAGCTGGGTTTTGATTTGCCTATCAATCGAATCCTGATAGCCGGAGAAGTGCCGCTTCAAAAAGGCACCGTGAAGGCTCTTATCGGAAACGGGCTGTCCCAGTTGTGTTTCGAAGAACTCACTAACGCCGATGGCACGTATGCCGTCCTGCTCGAAAATGTCGCCGAAACTGATCTCCAAGCATGTGCTGGAGTGGGCAATTCTAATTGTCGTCTTCGACGGCTTCCAGACCTTCCACAATCCCCACGCGCAACTGATGAGGATGGCTGCCGTGAGCGGCGCCGGTCCAGAAATCTGTACCGTAGGGAAAAATTGCGTGACTGCTTTGACGACCGTAAAGAGCACGCTAAAACACGTGAAGATATAGGCGATCGTCCTCCACTTGTGCTTCGTAATTCCAAACCAGAGATCATTTAATGACTGCACGGTCGTTGCCTCTCCTTCTTTATCGTTCACGGCGTGTATGGCTACTGAATAGGCAATTGATTCCAAGTTGCAAGAGCTGAGGCAGCCCAAGCTCCGAGGGCTTGCAATTCTGCTGGTATGCGCTACAGTGATTCGATTAAAGGTCGAGACAATCCAAATCAACAAGAACCATGCGCCTAGAAGCAGTGCAGATCGCAAATCAGGTCCCACCTCTAAAGACCCTCTACATCTGTGAATTCGAGGGGTGCGGCTGGGTCAGTGAGCGCAAGAGCAAGTATTGTGCCGATCACGCCAGGGCGTCCCAGCGCGCTGAGTGCCGGAAAGAGTTCACAGCAATAAGCCAAAAAGAGTTACACGGGTTCCGACAGCAGTCGCATAGACCAGCTTACCATCAGGCCAGAAGCAATTGATCGCCGCAGGCGACATTGACAGGTGCAAAGCACGGAACACATTCAGTAGCAATGCCTCCACTACCCCCACTCAATCCTGACCAGATCATAGCGGTGATAGCTGCCGTTGCACATGCGCTCGTCGGCTTCGTTATAGCGAATCCGCTTGTTGCCGTGTTTCTTCTCGCAGCGATTGCCATAGTCGCGGAGCTCCCGCCAGTTGTTCTCCTAATCATCGTTCTCCTCGCCGTCGCCTACTTCCTCCGGTAGCCATGAACGCCCTGTGCTCTTGGCGAATGAATTCGTCAGGAGCGCAGGGCGCTTATCCCGCCCTGTATGCACATTGAAAACCGAATAAGGAAACGCATCAGGAAGGCTTACCTGCACGCGCCGCCGCCAACTCAGCGGCAAAGGCGAGTGCAATCCCAAAGGAGGAACCACACATGAGCACGAATGCAGAGACAGACATCGCCCAACCGTCCACCCCCAACCAACCACAACGGCTGACAGCAAAGGAAGCCATCGCCGCCAACGTCAAAGCCCTGATCGAGCAGATTGAAGCAGGGCAAAGTGACGCGCTCACCGTGTACCTCAACGCCATGAGCCGTTTCCACAACTACAGCTTCGGGAACATCCTCGAAATCGCTCGTCAGAAGCCGGATGCCACCCGCGTAGCCGGCATGTTCGCCTGGAACCAGCTTGGCCGCCGCGTGATAAAGGGCGAGAAGGGCATCCGCATTCTCGCTCCTGTCATTGGTGCCGGGCGTAAGGGGCAGGAAGATGCCGAGCAGGACCTCACCAAACAGAACCAGCCAGTATTGGTTGGATTCCGTGCGGTGTATGTCTTCGACATCAGCCAGACTGAAGGTGCAGAGCTTCCCGCGATGCACGAGGTCATGGGCGATGTTGGCGAGAACCTCGACCAGCTGACTGCCTTTATCGAGACGCAGGGCATAGCGCTTGAGTTCAGCGAGCGCATTGCTCCTGCCCTGGGCGTCAGCTACGGCGGCAAGATCGTTCTGCTGCCGGGCCAATCGAAGGCCGCGGAGTTCTCAACCCTGGTGCATGAACTGGCGCACGAGTTGCTGCACAAGGCCGATCGCCGCACGTCAACAACGAAGGTTGTCCGTGAGACAGAGGCTGAAGCCATCGCGTTTGTGGTGGGCAAGGCCGTAGGGCTGGAGACGGGAACCGCATCGGCGGATTATGTTGTGTTCGCAGTTATGTGACGTTCAGCGGTGGAGGCCCTATGAACACTGGAGATTTGCGTTGCTGAACGTCACATAAGTTGAAGGGTCTAGCATGAGCCGGGATCAAGGAGACCCCGATCATGCTGGAGACACTATTGGAACGTCGGTTTTCCCTCAACCGTCAGAAGAATGCCCCCTTGCTGCCAGAGCGGGTGGCTTTTTTGGAGCATTTGCAAAAGCAAGGAACAAGCCGCGCGGCCCTGAGCGGTGTGTCCTGGCAGCTGTTGCATGTCATCGATCTGCTCAAACTGGAGACACTGCGCGATGTTTCGGTTGACGAGATCAGGGAAGCTGCGCGGCGTTGGGGCGAGCAGCAACGATCCAACCCACGAGCCCGCACCTACGTTCGGACGGAGAGCTACTTCGGGTATGTGGCGAAGAAGTGGTTGCACTTCGCGGGCAAGCTGAAGTCGCCGCCCACGCCACCCACATGGTTCACGGATCATCTTGAAGACTTCGCGCGATGGATGACGGAGGAGCGGGGGCTATCACCACTGTCGGTGCGTTCGCATCGATGGAAGGCTTCGCGGTTCCTGACGTGGTTCTCCGAGAGGCATCCTTGCCTGGCGAGTGTGCGGCTTCAGGATGTAGATGAGTTCCTGATCCTGCAAGGCAGCACCCGTTGGAACCGGACATCGGTGACGGTGGCTGCGCAGGCGCTGCGCGCCTTCTTCCGTCATGCGGAGCGGCGCGGATGGTGTAGATCCGGCATCGCAGAAGGGATCGTAGGCCCACGCAGGTACGTCCATGAAGGACTGCCGGAAGGGCCGACGTGGACGGAGGTGCAGCGGTTGCTCGAAGGCGTCAAGGGCACGAGCGCATCCGCTCTCCGTGCGAGAGCGATCCTGTCGTTGTTCGCCATCTACGGGTTGCGCAGCGGCGAGGTATCGCGTCTTCTGCTGAGCGACTTCGACTGGTCGGCGGAGACGTTTCTGGTGACGCACTCCAAGCGCGGCGGAAGGCAGCCGTACCCGCTACAGCACGAGGTAGGCGAAGCGATCCTGGAATACATCACCAAGGCACGTCCGCGCACCGAATGCCGTCATCTGTTCGTGACGCTCCATGTGCCTTACCGGAGTGTTGCTGCCGCGAGCTTATGGGAGATGACCAGCCGGCGGCTCAAAGCGGCGGGCATAAGCTGCCGACGAAGCGGACCACACTCTCTGCGCCATGCCTGCGCGACGCACCTGTTGCAGGAGGGGGTTTCGTTGAAGGAGATCGGCGATCTCCTTGGTCATCGAAGCGCGATGTCCACGGGTATCTACGCAAAGGTCGATATCTCGATGTTGCGCCGTGTGGCGGACTTCGACCTCGGAGGGCTGCTATGAAGCTAGCCGAATCAATCACCCTCTACATCGCAAAGCGTCAGGCTGCAGGCGAAAAGTACTACAGTCCGGCCAGAGTGCTTCGTGCCTTATCCCGCAGTTATGGTGAAGTCGAACTCGCCTCACTGACATCGGATCAGGTATCGTCCTTCCTGGCCGGCCCACGCACTGGACCTGCAACGTGGCGGAACAAATATGGCACGTTGCGAGTCTTCTTCGAGCACTGGCGATTGCGAGAGGAACTGCGCGCGGTTCCTCTACCGCCACCGGCCCCGAAGTACACGACCAGCTTCGTTCCCTATATCTACTCTGTCTCTGAGTTGCGGATGCTGCTGGCTGCCGTTCCGTGCTGTCAGCAGAGAGATGCGTGTCTGATGTCGGCATCCATGTTCCGCACGCTGCTGCTTCTGCTCTATGGCACAGGGATGCGAATCGGCGAGGCGCTGCGGCTACTTCGTGGCGATGTGGATCTTGGTGCTGGCGTCATCACGGTCCGGGGAACGAAGTTCTACAAGTCGCGCCTGCTACCGCTTGGGCCGGATGTTCAGGCGCGGTTACAAGGCTATCTTGCCATGCCGGGGAGGGTTGACCGTAACGACCAGCCGCTCTTCCAATCCCGGTTGCACAAGGCGGTTCAGCGGCAGGTGGTTGAGGCCTGCTTCCGTCGGCTATGCAACCTTGCGGGCGTGCGCCGGGAAAAGGCCAGTCCATACCAACCACGCATCCACGATCTGCGACATACCTTCGCGGTGCATCGACTCACGGAGTGGTATCGCAGCGGTGCCGATGTGCAAGCCCTGCTGCCTGCCCTCTCGACCTATCTCGGGCATGTCGAGTTGCACTCGACGCAGCGTTATCTGACGATGACGCCGGAGCTTCTGGGAGAGGCCAATCGCCGCTTCGAGCGCTATGTATGTGGAGGTGGCGATGAGCGATAAATATACTCTCGGTTCCTGGGTTCGGCGCTTCCTGATGGAGCATCTGCCCGACGACCGCAACCTCTCGCGCAATACGCAGCAGAGCTACCGGGATGCGCTGCGTCTGATGATCGTGTTCGCAGCCGGCAAGCTACGGAAGAAGGCGGACAGGCTTCTCATCGCCGACATCGACGCCGATCTTGTCCGGACCTTCTTGCGCCATCTCGAAGAGGAACGTGGATGCACCATATCCACGCGCAATCAACGGTTGGCGGCCATCCATGCGCTGGCCTCCTTCATCGGACAGCGCAGCCCTGAAGACCTTGGCTGGTCGGCGCAGCTTCGTTCGGTGGAGTTCAAACGTTCGACTCGCGTTACCGTCGGCTATCTCGACAAGCATGAAATCGATGCTCTACTCGCTGCTCCCAACCGGACGACGAAGACCGGGCACAGGGACCATGTGCTGCTGCTGTTCCTCTACAACTCTGGAGCGCGCGCCGATGAAGCCGCGCAACTGGAGATAGGCGATATGACACTGTGCGGCGATGGAACGAGCACTCTATCTTCGGTGCGTCTGAAGGGCAAAGGAAATAAAGTCCGCCTCTGCCCGCTGTGGGCTTCTACCGTAATCGCGCTGCGTGAGCTTACACGCGGGCGGCCAGATCACGAGCGCGTGTTCCTGAGCCGCACGGCCAAACCGCTGACACGTTTCGGGGTGCATGACATCGTCACACGCCACGCACGGACTGCGACGCTATCTGTCCCCGAGATGCAAAAGAAAAAGATCGGCCCACACACCATCCGCCACACTACCGCAACTCACCTGCTCCGCGCCGGAGTGGACATCAACACCATCCGCGCGTGGCTCGGACACGTCTCGCTCGACACCACCAACGTCTACGCCGAAACCGACCTCGACATGAAAGCAAAGGCACTCGGCATGTGCGAGCAGAAGCAGCCACCCGGAAGCAAGCGATGGCGGGACAATCCCGACCTGCTCACCTTCCTCGCCCAACTCTAGCCCAGCTTATGTGACGTTCGGTAGCGCAAATCCCCAATGTTCATAGGGCCTCCACCGCTGAACGTCACATAACTGCGAAGACAACATAATTAGTTTTATGTTGGGCTCAACATAACGAGACTTACATCCAGCTTTACCACGGCAATGCCTCTCTGCTGGCCGAAAGCCTTGAGGTCATCCAGCAAGCCTCCGCGGTCATCCTCGGTGCCTTGGAGTCGCCCCTCGATGAATCCGTCGAGGAGGCCCAGGAACAACCCGAAGCCCTGGCCGTTGCCAGCTAACCCGCTCTGTGATCGGGGCGGACGCCGCAAGTGGTCCGCTCCGAACTTCTAACGTGCAACCTCAACCGTTCAAGGAGAACAAGCCATGTCTAGCATTGATACCGCAGCCACCGAGTACCGCGATCTTCCGCTCGGGATACTCATTGAATCCGCCACCAACCCCCGCCGCATCTTCGATGAGACGGGACTGAAAGAACTCGCCACCAGTATCCGTGCTCACGGAGTCTTGGAGCCTCTCCTGGTGCGGCCACGCACCGAGCGCAGTTTCGAGATCATCGCCGGAGCGCGGCGGTTCCGGGCTGCCAAGCTGGCGGAAGCCGATACCGTCCCTGTCCGCATCAAGAACTTCACGGATGCGGAAGCACTGGAGTCGCAGTTGATCGAAAACCTCCAGCGTCAGGACGTTCACCCTCTGGATGAAGCGCAGGGCTTCCGTGCTCTGCTGAATCTTGAGGAGCCGAAGTACAGCGTCGAACAAATCGCGGCGAAGACCGGCAAATCGCCGGCCTACATCGCACAGCGTCTCAAACTCACCGAGCTTGTTCCGGTAGTGGTCGAAGCCTTCGCCAAAGACGAGATCGGCGTCGGCCATGCGTTGCTGCTGGCGAAACTCCAGCCGCAACAGCAGAAGGAAGCTCTTCCCAACTGCTATCAGGAGCAATTCGGCGGCGCCCGGAAGTCCAAACCCATCCTGCTGCCCGTGCGTCATCTGCAGGAGTGGATCGAACACAACATCCTGCTCATCCTGAAAGAGGCTCCGTTCGACACGAAGGACGCCGAGCTGGTCCCCAGTGCCGGAAGCTGCCTCGATTGTCCCAAACGCACCGGACACAACAAGCTGCTTTTTGCCGATGTGCGGCAGGACGCTTGCACCGATCCGGCTTGCTACTCCGCCAAGGTCAGCGCACACGTGCAGAAGACCATCGCCACTAAGCCGAAGATCGTGCAAATCAGCACCCGCTTCGGTGGAGAACAGGAGGGAAGCACGTCACTGCCACGCAACAAGTACGTTGAAATCCGGCAGGATAAGCCGGAAAAGAAGGAGCAGCGCGATTGGCCGGCGTACAAAACCTGCAAGTTCACCACCGAGGCCATTGTCACCGAAGGGGCAGAGAAGGGAGAAGTACGCAAAATCTGCGCCAATCCCGATTGTCCCGTGCATCATCAAAAGAAACAACGGACACAAGCCGATGCTGCATTCAAGGCCGAGCAGGACAAACGCCGCCGCGAGGAGGCGCTGGCCCAGGCAACCGGACTCCGCGTGTTGGGTGCGATTGTTGAAGCTGTCCCTGTCCGGTTGATAAAGCGGGATCTGCTCTTTGTGGTGGAGCGGATCAGTGCCGTCTTGGACGAACGCCGTCTCGCAATTATCTTGAGACAGCACAACCTCGGTAAGCCGAACAAGGCCACCGATGCGCCGGCCAAGTTGCTCTCAGCATTTCTTCGTAAGGCCGATGAGAGCACCCTGGGCCGTATGTTGGTCGAGCTGGCCGTTCTCCAAGCGGCAGCTTCGCCAAATGAATCCAGCAAAACCCTGCGCGATGCCGCCGAGTTCTACAAGGTGGACGTTGGAGCCATCACCGCAACGGTCAGGCGGGAGTTCGCGGCAAAGGAAAAAGCGAGGGCCGCGAAAAAGCCAGCGCCCAAACCGTCAAGCAAAGCTGCGAAGGAGTCCATTGCAGCGTAATCATTACGTCACCCATCAACGGAGCCTGCAATCACAGGCTCCGTTTTCTTTTGGCTAGTGTCTGATATTTGCGTTGAAGGATCAGGCCGTTAGCGTATCCTTATCTCACTTGATCACTCGACTTTGCCTTGGGACGTACTGACTCATCATGGGGACAGCGACCACACCGCCTACAGAGGACTTGCGGCCGATTTTGGAGGAGGTTCGTAAAGACCTGCTCGACCTTGGTCTGCGCAACCCCCTTCTCAACTATCGCTTATTGAAGTCACGCGGTCTTGAGACCGCGGGGACGAGCGCCACTGATGTGTATCTGAGCCTGGTCACAGAGGGGCACGAACTCGCATTTCTGTCCGCCCACGGAATAGTGCCAAGAAAGCAACTTCTGCTCGTAGATGGCGAGGAAGCCGCGTCCGTTGACGAGAAGGCTTGGAGACAGCTTCCTACCGAGCAGCAGGCCTTATGGGGCTTCGCGGATATCCCCGAGGGCTCGCTCGTAGCTGCCCACGGTGAAAAGGAACTTGAGTCGAGGCTCTTAGCGACGTTCTATACCGCACGTACGTCAATCGAAGAACAGGGTGTAAACACTTTATTCGTTGCTCTGGGCATGTTGTCGTGGAGCGATCCGGCCACCCCAGAAGAGTTTCATCGCGCACCCATCCTTCTTGTTCCTGTTGAACTCATCCGGCAAAGCGCTGCCGAAGGGTTTCGACTCCGCTATTCAGGTGACGATGTCTCACCGAATCATTGCCTGATCGAATTCCTGAAGGAGTTTGAAATTGCAATCGATTCAGCGAACGACGGAGAAGATCTTGATGTCGAGCGGTATTTCGATCGCTTCACCGCTGCGATTTCAGCAAATCCCACATGGTCCATTGATCGTCAGTCGGTAGTTCTTGGATTCTTTTCCTTCTCCAAGTTCCTTATGTATCGGGATCTGGATGCCGATACGTGGCCCGACGCCGACGCACTGCTGAAACATAATCTGTTGGGAAGACTGTTGGGTGCGAATTCATTTGCTGGTGATGGTTCCGTCCTCACCGATAGTTCTTTTCTTGACGATCATCTGAATACTAAAGAGTGTTTCCATGTTGTGGACGCTGATAGCACACAGACTCTCGCACTCTTGGATGTCGCTAGCGGCGCAAACATGGTAATTCAGGGACCGCCAGGAACAGGTAAATCCCAGACCATCATTAACCTCATCGCAGAGGCGCTTGCAAACAATAAAAAGGTGCTCTTTGTCTCTGAGAAACAGGCTGCGCTCGACGTGGTCAAGAAGCGTCTCGACAAGATTGGTCTGGGAAATCCGTGCCTTGAGCTGCACAGCAATAAAGCGAAGAAGAAAGAGGTCATCAATGAGTTGAAACGTACGGCGGGCCTTGAACTGTTCGGCGTGCCGCCTCGATTGGCGGATCAGGCCGCCCTGTCCGCCACGCGCGACGACCTGAATAGGTATTGCCAAGCGGTTAATGAACCTATCGGCGCATCTGGGGAGAGGCCGATCGATCTGTTCGGTCAAATCCTGCCAGTCATCGCTCGACTTGCAGATGTCGACAATCCACTCATTGATTTACCTGAAAGTATCAATTGGAACGAGGTTGCAACATTACGACTCCGGAATCTCATAAAGTCTTTGCAGGGGCGGCTGGTTGCAGTGGGTATACCCAGCCAACACCCTTTTTGGGGAAGTAGCATTCGCGTTGTCTTGCCCGCGACGACGGACCGACTCCGCCACGATTGCAAAGAGGCGGCAGATGCCGCCGGAGCACTGAAGCGAGATAGTCAAACGCTTGTCAGCCTTCTCGGCTCTGAGTCGCCAAGCTCTCCGGCTGACTATTCGAAGCTCCGGCAAGTAGCTATCCGTTTGTTAGCGGCTCCGCCTCTAAAGGGGTTAGACCTGCGCGCGGAGACCTGGACAAAGCAGCAGCCCATCATCCTCAAGGTCATCACTGCGGGCCGCAAACTTGCTGGTATACGGGCAAAATGGGGATCACAACTGCATCCCGAAGCTTGGTCGGTAGATGCAGTTCCCCTTCGCAGTGAGATTCAACTGCTGGGGAGCCAGTGGTGGCGGTTTGTGTTGCCCCGGTGGAGATCAGCGGTGCGTCAAGTGAAGGTTCTCTTGACCGACCCGCATTCAAGAAGCGCCGAGGAATACCTCGCGATCACAAATGCGATTCAAGAGGCCCGAGTCTGTGAAGAGATCCTCTCCGAATTTGATCCGTTGTTTAGAGAAGCGTATCAATTCTATTGGAGTGGTGTGTCTTCCGACTGGGACTTGCTCGAAAGCCAACTGAACTCAATCCTCACCGCTCAGCGAGATGTGGCATCTGGTTCACTACCCGAATGTGGTCTGACGTTTCTGGCAGGATCATTCGACCGGGAAGCAGTGGAGCAAAGCATCCATGCCGGCGAGTCTGGACTCAATCGCCTCGACGCCAGCCGCAGAGTTGTTTTGGACTCACTCAAGTTTTCAAGTGAGGACGTAGGCATCGCTGCCCTGACTGCATTGAATCAGCCACTTGATGCCATCGAAAGTTTATGGAGATTCTTGGCAGAAAATGTCAGCTGTCTTGAGGCGCTTGCGTCGTATTTGCTTGTTCGCGAGGAATGCAGCGGTGCCGGTCTAGAATACCTCGTTGAATTGGCGGATCAATGGAAGGATTCCCCGCAGCATCTCGTCGATGCGTTTGACTACGCTCGTACGTCATGTTTACTCAAACATGCGTTTGAGAAATCCGCTGCGCTCGTTCACTTCGATCAGAAGACCCATTCGGATTTGGTAGGAAAATTCCGCCAGCTGGATGACAAGGCTTTAAGCTGGGCGCGCTCCGTTGTCTCAAAGGCTCACAGCGCAGGAATCCCTCAAGGCAGTTCAGGCAACGGTCAGCTTGGCTATCTGTATGCGATGTTCGAACGAAAATCTCGGTTTGCCCCGATTCGTAAGCTAATGTCTAACGCGGGTTTCGCGATCCAGGCATTGAAGCCAGTATTTATGATGAGCCCGCTTTCTGTCGCCAACTTTCTACCACCGGGTACCGTCAATTTCGATCTGGTGATTTTTGACGAGGCGAGTCAAGTCCGTCCCGCGGACGCGCTTGGAGCAATTGTCAGAGCCAAACAAGCGGTAGTGGTCGGAGATAGTAAGCAACTGCCGCCGACGAGCTTCTTCGATTCTTTGACAGCAGTGGATGATGACGATGACGGCGTTGCTACGACAGATATTGAAAGCATTCTGGGACTGTTTTGCTCGCGAAGCGCGCACCAAAGAATGCTGCGCTGGCACTATCGCAGCAAGCACGAGTCGCTAATCGAAGGCTCAAATCATCTGTTCTATGACAATCGCCTCGTCGTTTTTCCAAGTCCAGATCAACGACCTGAGAACTTGGGGCTGATCTACCGCAAGATTGAGAACGCCCCATATGACCGTTCTCGGACTCGGACGAATCCCACTGAGGCTCGAATAATCGCTGAAGCCGTTATGAAACACGCTGAGGAACAACTCCAGAGGGATGCCAAGGAGCGGCTCACCCTTGGTGTGGCCGCGTTCAGCGTGGCTCAACGAGATGCAGTGCTCGATCAGCTGGAGATATTGCGAAGAATGCGGCCGGGGTTAGAGGAGTTTTTCATTACTCCGCCGCACGCCTCGATGGTCACCGCAAAACCGGCCATACGAGGTCACTTCAAAACCGGCCATAGGGATTGGCCTAAGACGTGATTGTTTTACCCTGCCGAATAGTGTTTAGGCAAGCGTGGTTTGAGTTGTTGAAGTTGAGCCTGATGATCAAGACTGCGGGGCGCGTGTTACGGTTGTAGTCGCTCCGCCGGGGTCGCGCCTTGCGAAGTGATCCAGGGCCGATGACACGGGGCGGGCTCCGAAGGATTCGGTGATCGAGACCCTCTGCGGTTTGCCTGATGGGCTGGGTGGCGGAGGGTTTCGTGTTCTCCGTTCCGATGGGAGGCCCCCGGGGGGGGGGGCCCTGGGGGGATTGCGGGGCCCCCCGGGGCCTTTTTGACCGGTCACCCTTATGCTTTTGCTTTTCTGATTGGCTGTCTCCAGGATTACTGCCGGTTTTGGTTCTGCAGCTGGGGGGGCCGTTCCGGACGCCCAGGCGATGATGGAGCGGTCAGTCGGTGAGGTGGCAGCGACCGTGGCGCGGACCGGGAGGTTTGCGCCAGAGACCGATAGGTCTGAGGTGGGAGAGATGCAGGCACGGTCGTTGGGGTGAAGGCGGATGGTGATCCGGTGTTGGGCGGCGGTCGGGGAGAGCGAGCGCTTGCCCTCCTCGGTGGGGGGTGGATGCGAGAGGGGGGGCGGCGGTCAGCTGCGTCATTTGTTCGTGCCGTCGATCGGGTCCAGGGCCGGATTGTCCCTAGCGCGGAGTGTGGGCGGCGCGAGAGAACACGCGATATCGCCGGGATGTCGGAGGGTGTGTGGGAGGGTGTGGGCGGAGTCTCGCGGCGCGCTGGGGGGGGGCGAGAGAGAGAGGCTTTGCGCGCTCCCACCCAGTTCGCGGTTGCGAGTTCGAAGACCAGATTGCGATTCATCCGGGCATTGAACCGGAAGTCGAGTTTGTCCAGGCGCTTGTCGACGTCGCGGAACTGCGCGTCTTTGTGGGGTCTCTCGGAGGCGGCTGGGGCTGGGGAGCGCGTGCGCGTGAGACGTGGGGGTGGAGCCGATGGCGGTGCGCGCCGTGGTCTGCGCTTGCGTGTGGAGGAGGGGGATTCGTCGCTGAGGCGGCGTGGCGTCAGGGTCGGTGCAACGGGGGAAGAGTGGGCTCCCATCAGGTTCATGGATCGGGTTCCTCGAAGTTGATTCGTTGTTGGATCAGGTCGCGATACTGGGTCAGTTGCGGATGAGTGACGTCATGGCGCAGGCTCAGAGGAGCGGGTGGGGGGGATGGGTACTGGGGCGGGGGCAGCCAGCGTGGCGTGTGGGGTGTGGGCGGGGGTTGCAGAGGCCCGCGAGTGGGCGGGGGGGCGGGCGAGTTGGAGTGGTCTGGGCGAGGTGGGGGGTGTGGTATGGACCGTCGGGTCCATCCTTGTCGCGTGGGGGAGCGGACGCTCTGGGGTGGTGTGCGCGGGGGGTGGTTCGCGGGTGGGGGCGGTGGCTGGCCGCTGCGGCGGAGGTGTCCGCACGGAATAGCGGGTGGGGGCTCCGTGGGCGGGTAATCGGGCCTGGTCTGCATGCGGCTGGGCGCTATTCAGCTCGGTGGCGGTCTGTGGTGGGGCGCTGTGCCTCGGTCTCCGAGGGGGGGCGGGGAAGAGGGGGGCGCGAGCGGTTTCAGGGGGGGCCTGTGGGGCGTTTGTGGAGGGTAGCGGACGTGCGTGGGGCGGCTGTGGATGCGTTTATTGGCCCAGGGTTCCAGGGGTAGGGGCGTGCGTCTGTTGGAGGTATGGATATCTTGTTTTTCAGGGGGGGTTTTGAGGGGATGTGTGGCGTTTGCCTTCTCCGATCCGCACGAGCCCTTTTTCGTCAAGAACCTGGAAAACGTTCAAGGGGATGAGCGTGACGTCATTTTCATAAGCGTTGGATACGGCAGAAGCGCTGAGGGCTATCTCGCAATGAGTTTCGGCCCAGTTAACCGAGACGGCGGTGAGCGGCGGCTGAATGTGCTCTTCAGTCGCGCCAGAAAGCGCTGCGAGGTTTTTACCACACTCAGTTCTGACGACATCGAGCTGAGTGCCACGTCTGGCTCAGGTCTTCGTGCTCTCAAGCATTTTCTTCAATACGCCGAACACGGACGTCTAGAGGTATCCGCGCCCGCTGGACGCTCACCAGATTCACCATTCGAGGAGGAAGTTTTCGATGAGTTGCGGCGTCAGGGTTACGAGGTTCACGCTCAAGTGGGTTGTGCAGGATTCTTTATTGACATGGCGGTCGTTGATCCGACCTTGCCGGGCCGCTACCTCATAGGTATCGAATGCGACGGGGCAACCTACCATAGCGCACGAAGCGCGCGGGATCGCGACCGGCTGCGGGGAGGGGTCCTAAAGGACTTAGGGTGGAAACTTCACCGCATTTGGTCGACAGCCTGGTTCAAGAATCGGACCGGAGAGGTTGAGAGGCTCATTGCGGCAATTCAACTAGCACAAATGAGCCCTACAGCTTCCCCTGAAGTGCCGAAGCAAGACGATGAAGCGAGGCATAACGAGGTACCCACAAACGTCCCAGGACCTAGCGCGCAGGCGACGGACGAGATCATCAAAGCATATGAGTTCTGCCGACTCGACATAACGCTTGTGGCGACCGATCTCCACTTGGTCCCCACAGGTCAATTGGTAGAGTGGTTGTCTCAAGTAGTAGCGGTTGAAAGTCCCGTGCACTGGATGGAAGCGGGACGGCGTATAGCCGACGCGCTTGGCATTCAGAGATTGGGTAATCGGATACAAGGTGCGCTCACACGGGCATGTCGAGCAGGGGTGCGCGCTAAGAAGTTCGTAATGAAAGGGGACTTCTTGTCCAGCACAGAGCAAGCCCAATGTCCAATAAGGGATCGTTCTGAGTTTCCCCAACAAATCAAGAAACTTGAATACGTTTCTCCGGATGAAGTGTCCGCTGCCATTGAGCATGTTGTACTGACCGGGTTCGGTATGCCTAGTGATGACATCCCGGTAGCGGCTTGCCGTCTGCTGGGATTTGCACGAGTCAGTGATGAAATGCGTACGGTAGTTTGCGAGTGCCGAGATTCGCTGCTCGCACAGGGTCGTTTGGAACAAAGGGCTGAGATGCTAATTCACGCAAGAACGATTTGAGCGATGCGGCATAATGCATCGCGTAGGGCGTCAGCCGTGTTCATCCTGAATACACATGATGTGAAACTGGTAGACACTGATTTCTTCGATGAGGATGAAGTTTAGTCGGCCCTTAGTTCAGAAGACTTTTGCCCCGCGGCTTGTGTCAAGATCGAACTCCCAAACCTCTATACCGGGGCCAATCAGGTGCCCCTGTGTCTTGACGTAATGGGTTGCCAGGCTAACACCCTTGCGCATGTGCTTCAGGACGAAGAGGATGCGACGGTAGTGTTGGGGGCAAACGCTAAAGAGCAGCATCACTTCATTCATGTTCCGTAGCTTTGCACTGGGAGAGTTGCCGCCCGATGTCCAGGTGAATGACTTGCATTCAACGAGGATCGGCGGATCCTCGCTTCCCAGGTCAAACTTGTGCGGCTTCTTATTGATGTGTCCTACCGGCGCAACGAAGTTCCGCTGGAGATGGATACCGGTCTCATCGAAGAACAGACAAACGGCTTCTTCGAACTCATTGCCAACCTGAGTATTGCTGACCGCGCCGACCCGCTGAAAATTGGTTTCCATAATGAAATGATATCGAGGAGGTCTCAAAAGGGTGGGACACCAACTTGATCCAGCAGCGCTTCCACGCGGACATATTCAGACAGGATCACAATGCCCCAATTCGCTCTCGCACCTGGAGCAACGATTACCTCATCTTGTTTCGCTCGGTCGTGATTCCCACGCCATGCATGATTCTGCATGGCGTCACCGAATTGTGTTTGCTGACGCGCGTCTCCATGGTGCGATAGAAGGCGCATGACACGGAGACTAACCTTGAGCTTGTCTGGAAGAGCTGCTTTGGCACCAGGAAAGCAAAGCTCGATGACCTCAGTCGCGTCCACGATGGCATCGGCGCAGTACTGCCCGTCCACCGTCGCGGCTGGATTGTTGTGCTGCATGTCATTTCGAGCCCTGTGGCAATCCAAAACGGATCTACCCAGCCCTGGAGTGATGATGTTGATTCCGACCGTCGGATGAGTTAGCAGGTCAGGAAAGGTCAGTTGTGCCGCGGCTGCCCTGGGCATGGTCTGCTTGACCCTGTCGCGGCAGGCAACCTCTACGAGTTCATCGCAGAGGATGAACGCGGCTCGTTCCTTGAGGCGGCAGTTGGAGAAGTATATCGACAGGACTGACTCGACCGAATCCACGATGTGGCGGGGAGCGGACATACGCGTCTACCTCCCCTTCCCGGTCGGACCGCCCGCAATCATATCATCTACGGTCTTCTTGGCTAGGTCGAGTAACCGCGCCGACTCGCGGCGGGCCTCGATAGCTTCCCTAACTAGCGCGTCTATCTTCTTCTGGACGCTGAGGATGGCATCTGGAATCGGGATTGCGAGCAGGTCTTCTTCCGCGAATCGCGGATGGTTGCTGCCATCCTGAGACCACTTGAGGACGGTCTGGACAAGCGGGCAACGAAGGAAGACCATCAGTGTTTCGGCCGAGATGCTACCTTCCGAGGGTCGGAGAACGACGAATTCGGAGGATCCCACGGCGGGCAGCGTGTTGGAGGTTCGGACGACAGCTATCTCCTTGAGATACGACCTGAGTCGGCTGATGACGACATCTCCGGTCCGGAACCGCTTCTTCAGACTGCCGATCTCGACGGCAATCTGTGGCTCTGCGTCTTCAATGAAAGGTTCAAGCGCACTTGAGATGTCATAATTCTGGACCTTCTCGCCTTCGCGAGCCTTTGTCGGATCCCACATCTCTCGAATGCTTGGTGCGTGGTCGGCAATAGTGCGATGCGGTAGCTTTGCCAGGGCATCGAGTACGCGTTTCTTGCACGGCATATAGTACTCGGCTCCGAAGCGATTCCCGGCTTGAAGTTCGTGATAACTACGGGAGTAGCACTTCTGCGAACTGAGATCGAGATGGTCCAGCCCCAGCGCCTCTTGTAGGCGTATCTCGGCTGAATTTAGCGTGTCTATCGCTCGCTTTCTCTGTTCCTGCGCGCTGTGAACAAGAGATACCACTTGATCAAGAAGTGCATTCGTCGGTTCGATGATCGGAAGTTCTTTGAGATCAGGAAGAATCAAACCCATCTGAACCGCGCCGCGTTTGCGCCTTGCGATTTCGTTTTGGCCAAGGCCTGAGGCTAGGTAAACGGCAATGTACTCAGGTGGTAGCACTTTGCCGCGGACGATTGCGAGCTTGCAACTTCCGGCAAGCTTGCCGGAACGGTGGGTCACTAATCCTACCGTCCCAATCGTTCCGACGATACCTAGTAACACATCCCCGGAATATATTTGTGAGCGGGCAATGTTTTCGTAACACTTTTCTGGGATATAGATCGGATCTGCATCCGAAATAAAGAAATCACATAAATCCTGTCCACGGAGATAACGGACGCCTTCGCTGGAAAAATCCTCCGCGATGCTAAGGTGGTTTCCATCGCTTATCTCAGCCACTGTTCCTAACCCACATTTCCATTTTGAGCCTTAATTATGAAACCTCGGATCGTCGCAAACGTCAATATTCATAGGGGTGTGAATGCGATGAAGACGCTCCGGAGGTCAATACCCAATGGGTGAGATACAAAATCGGCCTTTTCAGCTTTCCTTCAACGCCTCTCTCAAGGTCGAGTTCCAGGGTTCCCGCGTCACTTCCGACGGTGGCCTGATCCTGGTGCGCGAACTCGACGAGCGGCTCGGGTTCGGTGAATTGATCGCGCAGCATCTGACCGACTCCCGTGGAAAGAATGCGCAACTTGGCTTCGCCGACCTGCTGCGGCAATCAGTCTATAGTCGCTTGGCTGGCTACGAAGATCTCAACGACGCCGAGAGGCTGTCCCAGGACCCGACGTTCCGGCTCATCAGTTCGGAAAAGATCTGGGATCGAGGCGTCGCTCTCACCTCGCGGTTGCAGAGTTTCGAGACCGAGATGCTGGCCGAAGACGCGAACTTTGCCGGGCTGGCGGGGCTCAGCCGGGCATTGATCGCGAAAGCGGAGGCGCTGGATTCAGGGTACCGCACGGTCCTGGACATGGATTCGACGGAGATTCCGGTGTACGGAGAGCAAGAGCAGAGCGCCTACAACGGGCATTTCGAATCGACCTGCTTTCACCCGCTGCTGCTGTTCAACCGCGAGGGCGACTGTCTGGCCGCCAAGCTGCGGCCGGGCAACGTGCACAGTGCGGACGACTGGGAAGAACTGCTCATGCCGGAGATCGAGCGGCAACAGAAGCTGAGCAAGGAAGTGGTGTTTCGAGCCGACGCCGCCTTCGCCAAGCCAGAGATTTACGAGGCGCTGGAAAGCCGGGGCGTGAAGTACGCCATCCGTATTCCGGCCAACGAGAACCTGGAGCGGGATGTGGCCGAACTGCTGCCGCGCCCGGTGGGGCGTCCCAGTCACAAACCGATCGTGTGGTACAAAGGCTTTCTCTACAAGGCCGCCAGTTGGACGACGGCACGGCGAGTCGTGGCGAAGGTGGAACATCATGCCGGGGAGTTGTTCCCGCGCATCGGATTCATCGTGACCAATCTGGAGACGCCGAGCCGGGCGGTAGTACGGTTCTATAACAAGCGGGGCACTGCCGAGCAGTGGATCAAGGAGGGCAAGCAGGCGGTGAAGATGACGCGGCTAAGCTGCCACCGTTTCCGGTCGAACGAGGTGCGGCTGTGGCTGAGCGTGATCGCATACAACTTGGGCAACGTGTGGCGGCGGCTGGTGCTGCCGAAGGGAGTCGAAACGTGGTCGTTGACCAGCTTGCAGCAGCGGCTGGTGAAGACCGGCGGGCGGCTAGTCAAGCACGCTCGGTACTACTGGATGATGCTGGCCGAGGGCCACCTGACGCGGCGCCTGTTCGCAAGCATGTTGCGGCGGATTCTGGCTTTGCCGCTGCCGGCCGGATAGGCGCGCAAGCCAGGCGAAACCAATCTGGACGACGGAGGGGAGTTGAGGGAGGGGTGTCTGAGAAATCGCTTCGAAATCAGGCAAATCACGGCTTTTTGGCCTGGGCAGAGGACCCGCGGGGCAGGAAGGGGGCTTTGCCGTTGGAACGAATGCGAAAAAGGTGGCGAGCCGGGCACTCAGGGGTGTATTCTTTCGTCACCGGACAAGCAAAATGGAAATCCCGGCCTAATGGGACAGTATTGAACTTACCAATTGCCTTCTCCTGCCGTAGGTATTCTGGGCGATAATGTTCCGCATCCCATCGAAGGTCAGGAGTCATCTCCGAGAGTTTAACCGCACTCCAAACGGCCACTTACTCGCCTCCTTCACAGAACGCGAGTTTATGTTTACGGCCCCACTTGGCGAACTCCGCTGCGATTTCTCCGAGGTCATGTTCGACCACCATATGGTGATGCTCATCGAGTACGGGCGCGTTGTCAGTGCCGATCCGATAGATGTAGTCCCCGCTGTTGTCTTTTCCCGACTGCTCGCTAGTTGCCATGAAGACCGGATAGTCATTCACTTGTGGATTGAGGGGTCCGGCTTTATTGTCGTCGTTCCAAATCTGGATGAACAAAACGCTGGTTTTGGTTCCGGTGTGCGGTTTGAATGTGTTGACATGGAGACCGACCACGGCGAGTATGCGTGCCCGCTCGGCGATCCATCGGCGGATACGCTCGTCACCCAAGTTATTGAAGCGGCCTTGCGGCAATACGATGGCGGCGCGACCGCCAGGACGGAGAAACTGAAGGTTGCGCTCAATAAACAGGATGTCGCGCCCAACAGCCTTCTCCCACTTACCCTTCTCGCCCTTCGCCAGGTCGTATTGCGACAAAATGCGGTTGTCCTTTATGTCGCCTGCGAAGGGTGGATTCGTCAAAAGGAGGTCAAAATCGAAATAACGGAAGGTCTTTTCGTTTTCCTGATTTTCAGTAGCATTTTTGAAGCGGCGCAACCGTGGTCGCAATCCTGCTCGCGTTTCCTCAGACCACATCCTCGTGTCGAGCGTGTTGGCCCGGTAGACGTTTGTCTTTCCATCTCCCGCGATCGTGTTGAGGGCCTTTGCGATCTTGACCGAACGAGGATCGAAGTCTATACCGTAAACGTGAGTCCCCGCGTATTGTGCTTGCCACTGATTAGGCCCCTTGGCCGTGAGTACATCTCCCCAGACGTGAAAGATGGAATGCACGGTGAAGCCGCATGACCCTGCCGCGGTATCCACCACGTATTCCTCTGCGGTGGGATTGAGCATCTTCACGCACATGTCAATCACGTGGCGGGGGGTAAAGTACTGTCCCTTCTCGCCTTTGCCGGCCTTAATCGACAGATACTCGAATGCCTCGTCAATCACTGAAAGATTGGAGTTGAAGAGCTTGACACGCTCCAGAAATGCACCGCACACCTTCAAATGATCCGGCTCCAAACCGATGCGTTCCCCCGGTTGAAAGACACCCGGCCACTCATCGCACGCCTTCGCGAATAACCCATCCACAACTTCCGCGAATTCCCGCGGCGTGTGGCCGCCCACTCGAAAGGCCAGGTTGCGTTTGCCCTTTGGAGCCCGCGCTGCCCTCGCCTCGTCATAGAGCTTTGCATAGATGAGCTTGAATACCTCCTCAAATGCGTCCACTCCCGCGTTAGCGAGGACAAGGTCTTCCATATCTAGGATGATGTCCTTGAGGCTGGTTCGCTCTTCGACGAGGATATTCCCCTTCTCCAGATCGTCCAGCGTCCAGGGCTGATTAAGCATCTCCGCGAGGGTCTGGTCAGCGCGCGGGATGCCGTCGAGTGGGCGAAAGAGGTTAGGGTCCTCGCGGTGGAGGTAGATCGTCTCGCCGCCATTGGTCCATACGCCGATGGCCGATCCCTCGGCATTACAGTAGCTTTTGAGCTGCTCCAGCCCGTCTTTGCGCTTGGGCTTCTTGCACTCGACGATGATGTACGGTGTATCCGATGTGCCCTTTTCCCAGACCACGATGTCCGCGGCCTTCTCGTGCATCGTTGAGCCGAAGTACACACGCTTTTCCAGGGCTATGCGGTCGCGAGTATAGCCGTATTCGTCCATGAGCTTTCGCAGGTACAGTTGCCGGACGATCTCCTCTGGCTTCGCTGGCCGGGGTTTAGAAGTGACCAAGCACATAAGGTAGGGCTTGCCGTTCCTGTCGAAAAGTTCCAGGGAAGCGACCTCTTCGGCGGAAAAAAGCGTCAACGCATATTCGGAGCCTCGAAGTATCTCCGCGATGGTGAGGGTCCGTTTCTTCGTGGCCGGAGGAGCTTCCTTTACTTCCAGATCTTCCATATCAAGTCTCTCTCGCCTCTGAACCAACAACTAACGCTCTACTTGCTTGTCCAAGAGCGAGGGGAAGAGCGCACTCGTCTCCAGTGGAGCAACGAAACATAAGCATTTAGCTCAGGGGATCAGCATAACGCAAAGCCATGATCCCCGCAGCTTGGCGTACTGGTCCCGCGTCGGCTTGAACCAGACGGAACTCCTGCCCATGCAGATCCCGTGCTCGATCGCCTGGCAGCTGACGAGATTGAACTCGGCTCCCCCACATCTGTGGATGACACGCCTTAGGATATTCGCCTATTCTTCTCCCATGTCAATGCACTACTGCCAACAGGGAGCGGTCAAGCCAAATGTCTATGTGGTGACGTGCAAGAAATGCACCCGCAGCATCCCTGCAGGCGTTCAGGAGTTCCCCAGAGGCAATCTGGTGGTCCAATGCCCGCTGTGTGGCGAGTTGCGCCGCTACCGGTGACCGGGCATCGGTACGGTTGGAGCGCATACGAACCAGGTTTCTGCCTCGATACGTTATGCAGTAAGAGGCCAATGTGAGCTCTTGCCGCTGCCTCGGAGCGGTGACTATATTTCTTGCAACGGGGACAAAGAGGCGTATGGGCGAGCATCAATCGCGCCCGAGGGACACTGATGAAGGTGATAGAGTCTCTGTCATAATGCTGGCGAGCCGACTTTACGGTTTTTCGTTTCAGGGATTGCATTGTCAACCTCCGAGTTCGATGGAGCAAACATAGAAGGAAGCGGCAATCAAAGTCCTGAAATCCATGTCAAATCGACATCAAATATTGTCAAATCAATAATATGTAGAAGTGCGGTAAGATAGGCCCATGGAAACAGCACCCAAACAAGAACCCGAGTTTGAAGCTCTGCCTCTAAAGTTGGCCTATGCCTTTCTTGCGACCAATGGCCTCGCGGCCGATGTCGATGAAATTAGGAAAAGTCACGACCGGCTCGGCTCCTATACGACCAGTCTCCGACGTGCAAAAATTGTTGCCTTGCTCCGCCAGAAGAACCTGCTTGATAAGTTCATTAGCACGAGTTGGCAATTTGCCCTAACGCCAGCGGGGAAGAAGAAGCTCAATCGGTACGATCGAATCTACGCAAAGTACAAGAAGGGTATCGACGCAGGTGTGTATTCCGCCGATGCCACGAGCGAAGACGAAACCGAGGCTGGCACAAAGTTCGCACTCGAAGAACAGCTCCGTGACTATCTCGCAGAGAATCTGGGCAAACTTGAACCAGGTCTTTCGCTGTGGCCTGTGGAAAACGGAGACGCAGTTGAGTTTCAAGTGGACGAGCAAGGACCCAGCCGGCGGATCGACATACTGGCTAAAGATCATGGGGGATTGCCAGTTGTAATCGAGCTGAAGGTCAGCCGAGGCCATGAAAGAACAGTTGGCCAAGCCCTTTACTACCGCGCGAGAGTCAAGCACCTGTTTCATGTGCAACGAGTAAGAATATTCATCGTTGCCGCAGAGATCAGCCCGGAACTACGCGCTGCAGCTTCCGAAGTTGCTGATGTACTCTTGTTCGAGTACAGCCTAGCGGTGAACGTTACCGCAATTGCGACGTAAACCTGTAGGTATGTGTTGCGCACATGCAAGTCTATGATGGCATCGGCGTGGCTATGGGAGGAAATCAATGGCATTGGGGAAGCTGAAGAAAGTCGACGTACGCGAAGAATGGAAGCACGAAGCCAACGATTTCACCAAATGGCTTTCTCAAGAGGAAAGCCTTCGATTACTGGGGAATGAGATTGGTTACGACATTGTTCTGCTAAACACTGAAGCAGCTTGTGGGGACTTCAATGTCGACATACTCGCGGAAGAAGAGAGCACGAAGAAGAAGATAATCATCGAGAACCAACTGGAGATCACTGACCACGACCATCTCGGAAAGCTAATTACATACGCTTCCGGTCATGTTGCGAGTATTGCGATCTGGGTCGTGCGAGATGTTCGTGAAGAGCATCGGAAGGCGGTCGATTGGTTGAATGAGCATACGGATGAGGATCTGGAGTTCTATTTGGTTCAGATAGAGCTGCTGCAGGTCGATGATTCCCCTCGCGCTCCACATTTCGAGATTATCTGCAAACCGAATGATTGGGCTCGATCAGTCAAGGGCGCAACCGTGCAGGGTGCATTGACCGGGACAAGCGCAGCTCAATTCGAATTCTGGACTCAGTTCAAAGCATTTGCAATCCAGAACAAGACGATGTTGAAACCTCAGAAGCCCTCGCCGCAGCACTGGAATACGATCAGCATTGGCAGTTCCCAGGCCTGCATCTCGCTCACAATCAACTCAATCAAGGGACTCTTTGCAACAGAGCTATACATCTACGACAACAAGGAACTTTACGCGCAGCTATTGGCCCACAAGGCTGAGATCGAGAGCGATCTCGAAGGCCCGGCTGAGTGGATGGAGTTGCCAGGTAAAAAAGCCAGCAGGATCAAGGTATCAATTCCTGGAGACTTCAACGCCAAGGAGAAGTGGAACGATTACTTCCAATGGTTGCTGGCAGAGGCGGAGAAGTTCTACAAGACATTTCCGAAGTACCTCAACCTCGCGGGTCAATAGCTGCGGAGGTCATCCCTCTGCGAGCTTCAGTTCGAGTTCTATCAGCGCAGCGCGGATAGAGACGTTCGCTTCGATCGAAACGTTGTTGGGCCTCCGGGACGAACTCAACATGCACAAGAGAGAGGTCGTCTGGAAGGCTCAACAGACGCACAACGCAGCAACCATAGCGGCGGTCATCTCTAGCAGCAGCAGGAGTCAATCACGTGGAGACGGAAGAGCAAATAGTTATTACAGACCGAAGCACTCATCGAGCCCGTCGGAGAAGACCCTTCTCCAAGATCGCAATCAATTTCAATCCCACCAATGCCCCGATAGGGTCGGGGTACTAAGGAGCATCCCGCCAAAAGATGTATATCCTTGCCGACTGCCCCGGCCTTTCCTCTTCAACATCGAGGTATTCACAAGAATCGGCTGTCTGTTGGACGGGTGGCAGCGTCTTCAGCAGCACTGGCCGGCGCTGAGCCGAACATTCATAGACGCGCAGCCAGCTTGGCGTGGGACCTGTAAATATCAGGCGCACCTCGCACCGACGGACACGATCCTGAGTGAAAGAAAGCGTTGACGTATAGTAGCCAAACCCCGCCTTTACGCACCGAGGCAAAACACATTTCAAGAGCACCGCGAAAGTATCGCTCGATTTGAGCGGTTCCAGGAACGGCACCGCGAGCTTTCGAGAAATGCCTTCTGACCCCACAAGGAGCGGTCGAATTGGCCGGACCATGCCGGGATCACGAGCAAGGTCGAATGCAACGCATTTCAGATTCTCAAATGCAGTGCTGTCATCCGAGTCAATGCTGAAGTCGATCGAGGTCTCGCGGTCCGCGCTGCAGTATCCCGAATACTTCCAAGTGATTTCCAGATCCTCGCCTTCGATTCGCGCCGTGTGATGGGCTACTTGAATGACAAGAGTCCGGTTCACACGCCGCTTGAGGTTCGCGATGTTCAGGGAATCGATACTGTGACCCTCGATCACGTTTGAAGCAGCGTTGAGAGCGAGGCGCTTCTTGCGGGCGTATAGGCCAGCGATTATCGAGAGTATTACGAAAAACAGGCTCGTGAAGACAAGCCAAGCGCGGGATTGTATGACAGCAAGGACGCTGGTTGCCGTCCCGACAATGGTTGCCAGGGCAACGATGGCCTCAAGAGAAAATTGCATGTGTGTGGGAGCAAACCTGCCATGCAAGGTGCTGGCTTGCCATTTACCCGGTCATTGAATTAGGGGATTGCCATGAACACCGCCGCCCCCGCCTCCACCGCCAGTCAAGGCTTTCGGATGCATCATTCTGGGCCTCCTTTCCGGTTCCGAAAGAACCGCCTTTACTCAATCCAGAATACTACTCATACAGTGGATATGTAAAGAGTGTAGACGTAAATGGGGCAGATAGAGAACACTCTCGGACATGGAAGAACGACTTCTCAATCTGCTCCTGAAGGCTCTGGGTCAAAGAATCAGAGAGTTGCGAAAAGGCCAAGGCTATTCGCAGGAGGCTTTTGCCGACAAATGCGGCGTTCACCGGACGTTTATGGGAACGATTGAACGCGGCGAGAGCAACCTGAGCTTCAAAAACATCCTCAAGGTGACAACGACCCTGAGCATATCGTTGTCCACGCTTTTTCAGGAGCTTGAGGACAAGGCCGAAACCAGCCCACCGGAAACGGTTGAGGTCAGGCCAAAGCTCCGTGCCAGGCCGAAAAAGTCGTCTACGGATTGACGGCGAGCACTTCCGACGGAGGTCGCCCTGACTGCCCTCATATGTTAAAATATCCCTATGGCTGTTCGTACAATGAGAGTGACCTCGACCGCCCGTTCCTATGTTCTGGGACGGAAGGTCTTTGCTGCGATTTCAGCCGTTGAGGGCTTGAAGCTGAGTCCTGCCGGGTCACGGCGCATGAAGAAGACGGGGCATCTTACGCCGGATCAACGCCGCGCGGAAGTCATCCGCGCCTATGCGCGGTCGTAAGGGACGCTAATAATGCTGGAAGGTTATGAAGCCTTCAACGATCCCTATGTCTACAAAGGCACGACTGTCCTCAAAAACCGAATAGGAATTCGCGATCAGAAGACGCTTGAAGCGTTCGAGGTCGAGATGTCTACGCTCCGCGCCGAAGAGCCATTGCCCATTGGATCTTTCGACGCCGCTCATTACGGTAAGGTTCACCGTTTTCTGTTTCAGGATGTGTACAGTTGGGCAGGTTGCTACCGCACAGTTCGCATTGCAAAAGACCAGAATGTTTTCTGCTACCCAGAACACATTTCGGTTCAGATGGACAAACTCTTTGAACAACTGAACCACGGTGAACTGCTAAGGACCGCCGAGTTTCCGCTCTTCGCAGAACGTGCCGCAAGCTTCTTAGGCAATCTGAATGCGATCCATCCCTTCAGAGAAGGAAATGGACGTACGCAATTGGCCTTCTTAGGATTGGTAGCCGTCCATGTTGAGCACCCACTCAGTTTAGACAGAATCAAGCAGGAGACTTTCTTGCCTGCGATGGTTGCTAGTTTCACCAATAATCTAGCGCCGCTCATGACCGAACTGAGGGCGCTTCGGGCCTAGGCGGTCTTGCAGGATTGTCTCAGAAATCTTACCGAATTGTTATCCCCAGCTTACCCTTTACGCCCGCTGTAGGTGCCCTATACTTAGGGGATCCAGAAATGGATAGCCGGAGGATACACCGAAGAATATAGAACCCTTTAGCGGTGGCATCCACGGAGCAATCTGTGAGTGCTCCGGCTAAAGGGTTTTTCGTAAAGGTCGATTTGGCCACCTGTAAAGAATCTTTACCCCTACCTGTTAAGAAACTTTACTGGTACCTGTAAAGAAACTTTACACAAAGAAGAAGAATGGAATCAGAAAAATGGAATAAGAGTGGATTACTAAAAAAATACACCCGGAACTCTCCCATGAAATGGAAGATGGGTTTTTCGATTATCCCAACTCAGATACTCATGGACGAGCGATTGTCGCGTTCATGCCTCGTGGTGTTTTGGGTTCTCACCGTGCACATCTTTCGCGGCAAGAGATTTTGTTTTCCCTCCACTGCGACAATTGCAAAAGAGGCACATTCGTCCCGGCCAACCGTGATAAAGGCGATCAAAGAACTTGAGCAGTACGGATACCTTGAGGTCGAAAGATTTTCAGGCGGCGTGAGCAAATACTATTTGAAGGCTCTCGTCTGACGCAGCGCCTACGAAGTCCAAGACAATTTCACGGCAGCCTCAAGTGCAACCTGCGTGGCCTGAACATACGGAGTATAGTGACGCTCGGTTGTCCTTATGCTGGTATGACCAAGGAGGAGTGAAACTGTTTGGAGTGGAACTCCCTTTGACAACAGATCGACTGAGAATGTGTCGCGAAACCTATGCCCGTGGCCATCGGGAATCCCCGCGATCACAAACATCTTTTTCAGCCGCTCTTGCCATTCTGTCAGAGCCGTCTTCAGCTTGCCGACGCCCGACCAAAAATAGTAAAGATTCCCCTCCTCGGCTTGCTGTAATGATCGAATCACGAGCGCTGGCAGGGGAAGTTGGACCGGCGCACCAGTCTTCGCCTGATACAAAAACAGCCGACCATTAGCATCAATCCGATCACGCTGCAATGTCACGCAATCCGAAATCCTTAACCCCGAATATCGCATCAGCAAGACTAAGGCTTTTAACTGCCTGCGTATCCGTTCAGGAGATTGAGCGTGAATTTCTCCGTATGCGTCCAAAGCCCAAAGGATTTTCTCCCACTCTTCATTTGAGTAAGGCAAAGTCGGAACTTGTTTCAGCTTTGGCGACTTTATGCCTTTGGCCGGATTCTTCTCAATCCAGCCCGATGCCTCGCAGAACGAGAAAAACGCGCGTATAAGCTCTAGGCGCTTGGCTGTTGTCGTACCGGTATATGTCCACCCCTCCCGAAGTCTGCGGAGATCGTCCACCGAGACCGACCGAATCGCAATGCCGCCCAGGTGTTGGACCAGTTCTTTCTTAACTTCTCGGTATTTCCGAATCGACTGAGGCTTCAATTGCCGTGCTTCGCAGTCGGCTATCCAACGCTCTACCGCTTCATTCATACTCAAGGAATTGAGCGTGAGATCACCCAACTCGATTCTGCGCCGGATGCTTTCTGCCTTCTCTAGATTTCGGGTGTCCAACGACTTCCTAATGAATCGCCCGTCGAGCGACCCCACCGCCCACAAAGGACACCTGCATTTCAGAAAAGACGAGTCCGTATGAGGACATGCTTTCAGATGGCGCCGGCGCAGTTGAAGCATGGCAAAATACTACACGCCTATTGCACGTAATGAAAGAAAAAAATATAAACTATTGTAAATAAAGTGCTTAATATGCTAGAGGGAGAGGGATTCGAACCCCCGGAGCCCTTGCGAGCTCAGCGGTTTTCAAGACCGCCTGTTTCAACCGCTCACACATCCCTCCGCGTGGGGACCAGGGTTAAGGTTAGCAGGAAACCCCGCTCCACTGCGATACTGAAGAGTGTCTA
Organism: uncultured Acidobacteriaceae bacterium; assembly: GCA_963834805.1. GTDB lineage: Bacteria > Acidobacteriota > Terriglobia > Terriglobales > Acidobacteriaceae > Edaphobacter. The sequence goes on along the minus strand of CAWIDB010000006.1, from coordinate 1,113,765 downwards.
ATATCTGAACGGGTATGAATCCCGGGATGACCTCTGTTGGCGTGACGGCCTGGTGAGGAGAATTCTGGTGCGCCTGATTGGGATGGATCAACGGATGGAGACCACTATCGTTCCCAAGCATGAGGTCGAAGATAAGTCGTTCGCTCGCACGCTGGCCAGCGCGCATACCACGATGATCTTCAGCGAGGTGCTCTCGCTGGCAGTGGACAGCTTCCGAGCCAGCAAGGCCCGTTTTCTGCTCACCATGCTGGGCATGGTCATCGGTTCGGCGTCAATCATCCTGGTGGTGACGGTGGGGCTCACTGGCACGCAGTACGCGCTGGACACAATCTCCAGCCTGGGCCCGAACAAGATCGAGATGCAGTACAGCGGCGGCAGCATCATAGGCCCCGACAACACCAGCACTCCCGACTCCATGACCCGCGAAGACATGCAGGCCGTGGTAGACACGGTGCCCGGCATCGTTGCCTACTCGCCCATGCTGGAGGACCACGACCGGATCAGTTTGGGCGGTGGCATCACCAACGACACGATGCTGCTGGGCGTCTCGCCACAGTATAAGCAGGTGCGCGGCCTGGTGGTGCTGGCAGGCCGCTTCTTCGACGAGCAGGACGCCGACGCGCACGCCAAGGTCGCAGTGATCAATAAGCCCTTGGCGGTGAAGCTCTACGGTAACCCGCAGGCGGCTGTCGACAAGAACATCTCTATCCGCGGCATTCCGCTTACCATTATCGGCGTCTTTCAGGAGAGCATCGACACCTACGGCACCTCCGAGATCAACGACCAGACCATCCTCATCCCCTACGAGGTAGCCCGCTACTTCACCGGCACCGACAACGTCAAGGAGATCTTCTTCAAGATGGCTGACTCTTCGATGGTCGTACCCGCAGCAGTTCAGATCACCGATCTGATCCAGCGCCGCCATCGGCCCACCAGCGTCTACCACGCCGAGACCCTCATTGGCATTTTGTCCACCATGAAAAAGGTTGCCGCAGACCTCACCTGGGTGCTCATTATCGTCGCCTTCATCACCCTGGTGGTGGGCGGCGTGGGCATTATGAACAGCATGCTGGCCAATGTGCAGTCGCGCACCCGTGAGATCGGCATTCGCAAAGCGCTTGGGGCAACCCGCCGGGAGATTCGGCTGCAGTTCCTCACCGAGGCGGTCTTCCTCTCGTTCGCCGGCGGCATTCTGGGCACTATCATCGGCCTCGGCATCCCGATTTCGGTTGGCCTCCTGACCCCGTATAAGATTCCTGTGGGCTGGCTGTCAGCTCCCATCGCGCTGGCAACTTCGGTGATTGTCGGCGTGATCTCCGGGACGGTTCCCGCCAACCGCGCCGCCCGGCTCGACCCGGTCGAGACCCTCAAGTACGAATGACCCTACTTCGTAGCGTCTTGGACCACTTCGTGGTGTGTTGGTGTCAATCGATGCTAGGCCACTTTATGCCGCGGTTGCACCGTTGTCTTCCGGCAGGTCTTCTGCCTTGACCGTGACCTTGAGGTGGCTGGTGACCTCGCGGTGCAGTTTGATCGGGACATGAAACTCGCCGAGCGACCGGAGTGGTTCTTCGAGCGAGATCTTGCGCCGGTCGATGGCGTAGCCCTGCTCCTCGAGTTGGTGTGCGATGTCGCTCGAGGTGACGGAGCCGAAGAGGTGATCGTTCTCGCCCACCTTGCGTGAGAACACCAGTTCGACGGACTCCAGCTTCTTGGAGAGGTCCTCGGCGAGGACCTTCTCCTTGGCCAGTCTGCGGATGGCCGAGCCCTTCATCTGCTCGATCACCGCCTTGTTCGCCGCCGTCGCCTCGATGGCGAGCTTGCCGGGCAGGAGATAGTTGCGCCCGTAGCCGTCGGCGACCTTCACTACATCGCCACGATGGCCGAGCTTGTTGACGTCTTCCTTCAGTATCACTTCCATTGCTGTTCTCCGAGATCTCTGTCGCCATCCGGGTTATTGCGGAAGGCCAGGTAGGTTAAAAGCGTGCGGCGAATGCGAGCAGGGCGATATTGCGCGACTGCTTGATGGCGAGCGAGACGCGACGCTGGTGGCGCGTGCAGACGCCCGTCAACCGGCGCGGAACGATCTTTCCCCGCTCCGCGACGAAGCCCTGTAACAGGCGGACATCGCGGTAGCTGATGGCGTCGATCTTCTCGGTGCAGAACTTGCAGACCTTCTTGCGGCGGAAAAACTTCCTTCCGCCGGGACCGCCGGCGCCCGGACCTCCAGGGCCACCGGGCCCACCTGCGGGTCGCGGTGGACGTGGCCCGCCAGGACCGGCATAGGCGGGTCGCGGAGTGTAGGGCTTTGCTTCCGGTGCGGATTGCGGTGTGCTTGTTTCGTCAGCCATTGCGATTCCTCTCATCTCTTCGTTTAGCGCTCAAACGGCAATCGCCGCATGGCGAAGTCCTGGATCGTGCCGCGGCGGTTAGACCGCTGCGGCGATGGGTTCCGTGGTACCGGAAGTCGCTTCCGGCTCGGCCACGGCGGGCGTCTCTGCAAGAGGGTTCGGCTCGGGCGCGTCCGCGACGGCGGAGATGGCCGCAGGCGCGTGCTGCGGCACAATGGGCTGCGCGCTGCGCTTCACCTTGGAGTCGCGCAGGGCCTTCACCTTCGCCAGGCGCTTCTCTTCCTCGTCCATGCGCACGGTGATGAACTTGATCACCGGTTCGGAGACACGCAGGCGGCGTTCGATTTCGCCGATCAAGCTGCCTGGCGAGCCGACAGTGAGCAGAACGTAAAAGCCGTCGTTGAACTTGCGGACCGTATAGGCAAGCCGCCGGCGGCCCATCTTTTCCACGCTCTTGACTTCGCCGCCACCGGAGGTGATGTTGGCCGAAAAGCCTTCGATCAACTTGTCGAGGTCGGCCTCTTCCACGTCGGGACGGACGATAAACATGATTTCGTAAGTGCGGTTCATTCGATTACTTCTTTCTGCGAAGTTCTGCTTCGCACCGTAAAGGCGTGTGGTCTGCCAACCCGGTCTGGAAAATCAGTTGCAGGTTGTTAGTTGCAGATTGCAAGTTGAAGGCTGTTCTGTCGTTCTTACTGGCAACCTGTAACCTGCAACTTACAACTCAATCCTATTGAACTCATTCATCGCTGTGCTCACCCCTTGGGAGAGGATCGCCTCAACCGCGCTTCCGACGCGGTCGAGTACTTCATCCAGCACCGCAAGCTCCTGCTTGCGCATCGGCGAGAGCAGGTACTCCGTGCCCCCTGCCTTCACCTCCGTGCCATCCGCCAGGGGCGGCTTGCCGACCCCGATACGAATGCGCAACCACTCCTGTGTGCCGAGCACGCCGGAGACCGAGATCGCTCCATTGTGCCCGTTCTCCGAGCCGCGCTCGCGAATGCGAAGCGTGCCTAGGGGAAGGTCCAACTCGTCGTAGATCACAATCAAGTCCTGCGACGGGATGGGGATATCCAACTCATGAACCAACGCGGCCACCGAGAGCCCGCTCAGGTTCATGTAGGTCTCCGGCTTGGCCAGCAGGACCTCCTGTCCTGCCAGCATGGCCTTCGCCGTAAGCGCCCTGCTCCGGCGATTCGCGAGGGTCACAGCGCAGTGTTCCGCGATGCGATCCAGCGCCAGAAAGCCGGCGTTGTGCGGGGTGAACTGATACTCGATGCCGGGGTTGCCGAGACCAACAATCAGTTTCACGCCGCGCGTTCCTCTGTGCGAACAACTCCAGGGCTAAAGCCCCATCGGTGTCGCGACTGTTGCGGCAGGGCTAAAGCCCTGCCCTATCCAAAAAGTACCGTTCCGCTGCGCCTTACTTCTTCTTCGTGTCCGCCTTGGCATCCGGCTTGGCTTCCGCCTTGGCATCGGGCTTGACTTCTGTCTCGCCCTCCTCGCCCTTGCCCTTCTTCGCAACCTCCGGTTCGGTCGGCTCGGCGACCACCTCTTCCACCGCAACCACCTCTTCCTTGACCAGGGAGACGTGTGCAACGGTCAAGCCCTCGTCGTCGAGGAACTTGATCGAGCCTGAGTGCGGCAGGTCGGAGACGTGGACGGCCTGGTTGATCTCCAGCAAGGAGACATCGGCATCCAGATGGCTTGGGATGTCCGCGGGGAGGCACTCGATCTCGACCTCGCGCAACACATGCTCCAAGATACCGCCCTGGGTCTTGACCCCGATTGGCACGCCAATCAACTGAATCGGCACCGAGACGCGTATCGCTTTGTCCATCGCGATGCGCTTGAGGTCGATGTGCAGCAGCCCGCCCTTGATCGGCTCATTCTGCCAGTCGACGATCATCGCCTTGACCGTAGCGGAACCCGACACGTCGAGGTCGAAGATGGTGTTGTGGCCGGAGTCGGAGTGAAGGATCCTGGTAATGACGCGCGGGTCCACGGTGACGGCCACGGCAGGCTGTCCGGCCCCGTAGACAACGGCGGGAATCTTGCCCTCGACGCGTACACGGCGTGCGGCGTTCTTATTGAACCGGCCCTCGCGGGGCGTGGCGACTACGGCTGAAATGGTGGATATTGCCATGTTCGTTTTCCTTTCGGGCACGAATGAGATAGTTGCAGGTTGCTAGTTGCAGATTGTTAGTTGGCTGCAAACGCCCCAGGCTCTGTCTTTATTCGCTCCCTTTGCGGCTCTGCCGCTAAATCTAACTTCACTCTCGTATTTCCAACTAACAACTAACAGCCAGCAACTAACGACCGCCTTAATTGAACAAAGTGCTCACACTGGTCTCCATGTGGATGCTCTCGATGGCGCGTCCAAGCAGCCCGGCGATCGATAGCACTTTGATCTTCGGCACCTGCAGCGCATCTTCTCGCAGCGGAATGGTGTTGGTCGCGACCAGTTCTTCCAGCCGTGAGGCCGCGATGCGTTCCGCCGCCGGCCCCGATAGCACCGGATGCGAGGCGCAGGCATAAATTTTCTTTGCGCCCTGCGCCAGCAGCGCATCCACCGTTCCCACCAGCGTTCCGGCGGTGTCGATGATGTCGTCGAGGATGAGGCAGGTGCGGCCGCGCACATCGCCGATCACGTTCATCACCTCGGTCACGTTCATGTCGGTCCGTCGCTTGTCGACGATGGCCAACGGAACCTCCAGCTTCCGGGCGAAGAAACGCGCTCGTTCCACGCCTCCCGCATCCGGCGAAACCACCGTCAGATCGGGTAGTCCGAGCTCCCGGAAGTAGCTGACCAGCACCGGGCTGGCAAAGAGATGGTCCACCGGAATATCGAAGAAGCCCTGAATCTGCGCTGCGTGCAGATCGACCAGAAGCGCTCGGTTTGCGCCGGCCGTACTCAGCAGGTCCGCCACCAGCTTGGCCGTAATCGCCACCCGAGGGCGGTCCTTGCGGTCCTGCCTTGCGTAGCCGTAATACGGAATTACAACCGTAATGCGTCCGGCCGATGCGCGCTTCAGGGCGTCGATCATGATCAGCAGTTCCATCAGGTGCTCGTCCACGGGGTGGCATGTGGGCTGAACCAGAAACACATCCACGCCGCGAACGTTCTCCAGCAACTGGAAGTACACCTCTCCGTCGGCGAAGCGCTGCAACTTGGACTCGCCAAGCGGTACGCCGACAAATTTGCAGATCTCCTCGGCCAGTGGCCGGTTGGCCGATCCGCAAAAAATCTTGAAGCGCTTGTCTTCACTCTGCTTGGGAGAACGCTTCCGCTCCGCGGCCGTTTTGGCTCCATCTGTCGCGGACTTTGACGCGTCGGGTATAGACCCGTCCGGGGATGGCTTTGGTGCAGGCTGGGGATTTTTTTCTGGCTCCTCAGCCTGCCCTGAAATAGGGGAAAGAACCGCAGTCGTGGTTTGGTTGTTCACGTCGAAACCCTCCAGGTTGGTTGACCTTGGTAGCTCCTGCTGCTTTACGTCTTACGGCGCCTTGTTTTGCGTCGCTACTTCGTCTTGCGAAATATCAGACTCGGCCTTTCAAACTTCTGCTTCTGATCCTCACCATTCACGCCCATTGCGGCGCGCTGTGCAAATACTCAAAAACCGTCCAACTTCCGCGGCATGTTGCTGCCGCCAAAGAACCCTAAGTTGCTCGTCTGACCGTAGTCAGCCGATTGCCTGCGCTTGCTATCGACTCGCGCCGGCTTGGTTCGCTCTCCTCGTACCTGTGCGTCGACTTATTGGCTGGGCGACCAGGATTCGAACCTGGACTGAGTGCGTCAAAGGCACTTGACCTACCGTTAGTCGATCGCCCAGTGAATGACTTCATGGTCGAATCGCCCAGCGCATCTGCCAGTCGATCGCCCGTACGGCTGCCGGTGTTCCCTCCCGGCAATCATCACTCTGCGAACATTTTGCGCCAGTACTCTTGTCGGGGCAAGGTTTCCGTAAGGATGGCCTTGCAGCCGGTAGCCTGAACGCGTTGTTGAGCCGCCCTTGCATCTGCCTCCGTCCGGTATAGCCCGAACAAAGCGGAGCCTGAACCCGAGAGCCCCGCAACCAACGCGTTGCCGCTCGAATCCTCCGCCGTGCCCGAAGACACACCAGCCGGTGTTCCCATCAATTCACGCTTGATTTCACGCAGGAGGGGATACTGAGGAAAGACGACCGATTCAAAGTCGTTTTCGATCCCGGTGCGGACAAGCGCGAGAAGGGTGTTCTCGGCCAGATCGTTCCGTGTGTCGCTCTTTTCAGAGCCACGAACGATACCGGATGGGTCAGGCGTTTGCTCTGCTACGGGGCATGCCCCAAGAACAGATGCATAAACGTGACTCAACTGCTCTAGTCTATCGGGTAGAGCAGGGGAAGTCAAACCGTCGTTCCCTGTTCCCTGATCCCTGTTCCCTGATTCCTGCTTCGCATCCCAATCCTTGAAAGCCTGAGGCGTCGATACCCCAACCTCCGGCACCGCCAACACGCACCATGTAACCGGCAGGTCGCGCATTGCCGACACAATCTCCCCGCGCCCCGTCCCCAGCACCGCGCCGCCGAGCAGAAACAATGGAACGTCCGAGCCAACCTCCGCGGCAATCTCCAGCCTCTCCGCCTCCGGCAGCTCTACCCCCAACTCCCGCTCCAGCCCGATCAGCGCCGCCGCCGCATTCGCCGATCCCGCGCCCAACCCACCCTGCACCGGAAGGTTCTTCTCTATATGGATCGTCACCTCAGCGGAAACACCCATCCGTGCCAGCGCCCGTCCCACCATCTTCCACGCCGTATTGCGCGCATCGGCCGGCACATTGGGATGGTTCGTCGTTAGCGTGATCCGTGAATCGCCCGCCGCGATTCGTCTCGCCTCCACCGTCACCAGGTCGTGCAGCGCCAGCGTCTGATACAGCGTCGCCAGCGCGTGAAAGCCGTCCGCGCGCACCGGCCCAATCGCCAGCCCCAGGTTGATCTTCGAGTACGAACAGACACGCGTAGCCATCGACCCATTCTATGACGAACCCTCTTGCGCCAACCGTCTCGGGTTGCTAATCGACATCCCTCACCGCTCCGCGCTCACGCTATCCTGTCAGCAGCGTTCCATCGCGTTCTCTGGAGTTGGTCAATGCGTCCTTGTGTCCGCGTCTCCGCCTGCTGCGTCGCCCTGATTCTTGCAGCGTCGTTCCTTGCGGCCCAGAGCGGCGTCCAGAGGAGCGCACAGACCGCCCCGCCCAACCCCTACGCCCTCGCCAGCCCGCCGCCTGTGCTGGCCCAGCATGCCATGGTGGTCAGCATCCACCACGACGCCACGGACGCGGGCGTCGAAGTCCTCAAGGCCGGCGGAAACGCGGTGGACGCTGCGGTTGCCGTGGGCTTTGCGCTGGCCGTGGTCTATCCGCAGGCTGGCAACCTCGGCGGCGGCGGCTTCATGCTGGTCCGCATGAAGTCGGGCGAGGCCCACTTCCTGGACTACCGCGAGCGGGCACCCGCCGCGGCCAGCGCCAGGATGTATCTCGACGCGAAGGGTAACGTCGTGCCGGGCCTTTCGACCACGGGCTATAAGGCCATTGGTGTTCCCGGCACCGTGGCTGGGCTCATCTACGCGGAGAAGACCTATGGCCGTCTCACCCTCGCCCGAGTAATGGCCCCGGCGATCCGCCTCGCTAGCAAGGGTTACATTCTGCCCGAAGAAGAAGCGCGCAACCTTGCTGCCGCACAGAACCTCGCCCGCTTCCCCGAATCGCGCCGCATCTTCCAGCGCGATGGCAATTATCTGAGGTCCGGCGACCGCTTCACGCAACCGGAGCTCGCCCGCACCCTGGAGCGCATCGCCGCCGATCCCGCGAGCTTCTACAAAGGTCCGATGGCGACCGAGCTTGCCACCTCCATCCAGAAGGGCGGCGGACTGCTCACCCCCGCCGACCTCGCGGCTTACGAAGTGAAGGACCGCACACCGCTCACCGGCAGCTATCGCGGCTATCAGATCATTACAGCGCCGCCGCCCTCTGCCGGCGGAATCGTGCTGATTGAGATTCTCAACATCCTCTCCGGCTACAAGCTCTCCTTCCTGCCGGATCGTTCTCCTGAGCAGGTTTCGCTCATCACTGAAGCCTTCCGCCGCGCCTACAAGGACTGCGCCGACTACCTGGGCGACCCTGACTTTACCACCATGCCCGTACAACAGCTCATCTCGTCCGCCTATGCCGCCGCATGGCGAAAGTCCATCAATCCGCTGAAACCCACGCCCTCGGCTACGCTCCTCCGTCCCGCCGGATTCCTGCCCCCGCCACCTGTCGCAACGCGCACTTCAGCGCACGAATCCTCCCAAACTACCCACTTTTCGGTCGTCGATGCCGAGGGCAACGCTGTCTCCAGCACCTATACCCTCAACAATACCTTCGGATCCGGCGTTACCGCAGGCCAACTGGGCTTCCTGCTCAACGACGAGATGGACGACTTCACCGCCAAGCCCGGCGCGCCCAACATGTACGGCCTCATTCAGGGCCCGGCCAACGCCATCGCCCCCGGCAAGCGCCCGCTCTCCAACATGACGCCCACCATCGTGCTGAAGGACGGCAAGGTTCTGCTCGTGCTCGGCTCGCCCGGTGGTTCCACCATCATCACCACCGTGGCCAACGACATCATCTCCATCCTCGACAACGGCCTCAATGTCCAGCAGGCCGCTGACGCTCCGCGCTTTCACCATCAGTACCTGCCCGACGTCCTGCAGGTCGAGAAAGCCTTTTCGCTGCCCGTGCTCGACGCGCTCAAGGCCAGTGGATACGAGGTCAGCCGCATGAATGAGGCCGACGAGAAGAACCCCGGCGTCTGGGGCGACAGCGAGATGATATACATCGACCCCAACACTGGCACGCTGATGGGAGGTGACGACCAGCGCCACAAATTCGGCAAAGCCGCTGGATACTAACAACCTGCAACCTTCACAAACGGCTGGCGATCGCGTAGCCAAAGAGGGCCAGGATGAGGCAGGCAACGGCGAATGTGAGCTTCTGCCGGTCGAGGTAGCGTTCGCGTCCGGCGGTCATGCGCGGCACCAGTGGAAAGCCCAGCGCCAATCCGCTCAGGAAGCCTCCAATGTGCGCTGAGTTGTCGATGCGAATGCCGACATTGACAAAGATTGTGCTGAGCCCGATGACCAGGTTGATGAGGGCGAACTTGATAACACTGCTGCGCAGCCTGCGCAACTCCTCCCAGGGAAATGGCAGGCGGCGGTTGCTGAGCAGCACGATCAGAATGCCGGCAATGCCGAAGACCGCGCCCGAGGCCCCCGCGCCGATCTGGAATAGGGAGCTTGGATCGTGGAACAAAAGGTCGTAGTAGACGTTGTAGCCCATGCTCAGCAGGTTTCCTGCGATCCCGGTAATCAGGTAGACGGCGACCATTCCGTAGGGGCCAATCAGCGGCTCGCCCAGAATGCCCAGGTTCCACAGGCACCACATGTTGCAGCCGATGTGCACGATTCCGACATGCACGAACGTCGCAGTCAGCAGGCGGTACCATTGGCCATGCAGCACCAGCCAGGTGACGTTTGCGCCGTAGCGCAGCAGGTCGTTTTCGGTGGGGCTGCGCGGGTCGACACCGTGCGTCACCATCCACAGGTAGACGGCAATATTGATGGCCAGCAGCAGGTATGTTCCGGGGGCCGAGCGTGGGTCCCACACGCTGTACACGCGCCGCCGCCGTGCCTGCTCGGGCGAGTAGGCCTCGGGAGGGGCGTAACCCTCAACCGGGACGGTGTAGTCGTCGGTCGGGTCGATTTCGCCTTCGGGATGCGACTGCGTGGCGGGCATGATGGTGTTCTTACGCTATCGCATTTTCTGGTCAGTGGGCCAACAGGGGGACAACTCCGTCTTGGACCTTCATAGGTCGTGCGGAGGATCGGAGATCAGGCCGCGTTTTTCATGATGCGTTCGCGGATATGCGGCGGGATGCGCTGGATCGCGTCCGAAACCAGGCCGGGGACCGGCGTCGAAATGGCGACCAGCACCCACAGCAGGATCGAGATGGACAGGCCGGCGATGGCGGTCGCCTCCAGCGAGATGGTGATCGGCGTGTGGTACAGGTGGCCGTGCAGGCTGGCGCCAAGGTGGGCGATGGCCTCAATGCGGTGCAGCACAGCCGCGGCCAGCAGGAAAGCAAGGATGGACAGAGAGCTGACGGAGATCAGCAGCACATCGATGCTGCGCGCCAGGTGCTGGCGGTGGCGGCATTGAGCGCACTCGTAAAGGTGACGATCATAGTCCGTGCGCATCGCGGGCGAGAGACCGGAGATGTCATACCGCCACCCTGCGAGAATGTCTCCAATCACCGGGTCAGTGCAGTGCAGTTCGGTCATACGCCTTGATCTGGGTGTTCGTGAGGAAAAAGTTACCATAGTGATATGACTTCATTTTACTTGATTTGATTGCACAAAAAACGGAAAAGAACAGATTGCGCCGAATTCTGCTACAACTGCTCATAGGAGCGTCGCGGCCTGCCTGTCGTCCTATCTTAGCGTCAGGTTATTGAATCAAAATTGGTTAGAGGAAGATGGGATCGAGCGGCGCGTTCTGCTGCGCCAGCATCACCCGGTTGCCCAGCAGCCTTCCCCGCTCCCGGATGGCCTCTTCGGCCGAGAGCAGCGCGAGTTCTGGAACGTTGTTGGTCTCCGACAGGTGGCCGAGCACGATGTACGTTGCACTGCCATCGTAGTCGCGCGCCAGGAACTCGGCGGTCGCGTGGTTGGACAGATGCCCCACGCGTGAGAGCACGCGCTGCTTCACCGCCCACGGGTAGGGGCCGTCCTTCAGCATCTCCAGGTCGTGGTTGGATTCCACCAGAAGCACGTCGATGCGCTCCAGCGCGCGCTTGACGTTGGGCGGCATGTAGCCGAGGTCCGTTGCAATGGCCATGCGTATCGCCTCCGAGACCGACTCGAAGACGAAGCCGCAGGGGTCGGCCGCGTCGTGCGGAGTGGTGAAGGGCATAATCGTCAGATCGCCAATCGAGAAGCTGGTCCCTGGCTGGAAGTACTCCACCGCGGGCAGGCTGGCCGGATCGCGCTTGGATGCGGCTCCCGGCTCGTCTTCGTCGGAACCGTCTTCCGCGGAGGCGGCGGCAATCTGGATCGGGCCGCTCTGCTCGCAGAGTTCAGGATCGTCAGACTGTGCTGTCTCCAACGCGTCCTGCGCCGCGCGCGCCTCCTTTTCCTTCTGCACATGTTCCAGCCACTTGGCGTAGGTCATGGTGGTTCGTGGGGTCATCTGCCGCACCCACGCGCGGTGCGTCGGCTCGCTGAAGTACACCGGAATGCGCAGCCTGCGCGCCAGCACCGCGAGGCCCGCAACATGGTCCGTATGCTCGTGCGTGATCAGAATGGCGTCCAGCGCGGCGGGGTCTTCGTTGGCCATCGCCATGCGCTTCATCAACTCGCGGCAGCTGAGCCCCGCGTCCACCAGCACGCGCGTTTCGGCGCTGGCAATCACCGTCGAGTTGCCCTTCGATCCGGAGGCGAGGACCGTCATGCGCATACGTCTCAAGATACGCCGCATCGGTGTGGATTGGTGGGCCAGACTGGCGTGGGGCGTGCCTTTATGGATGCTGGCCGCGGGCGATTCATATCGCAAGCACAGCAATCTCAATGCCGTCGCCGCAGGACGTAGATGCGGTAACTGGCGGGCGTCTCTTCGCGGCTCCACCAGCGCGCGGTTCGGCTCGGCGACCACTCGGTCTGAAGCGTGTAGTCCTCGTTCAGAAAGCTCTGGAAGGCGGGCCAGCGGTCCAGCTTGCGATACTCTCCCGGCCCATCCACATACAGCGCGCTCGTCACCACCAGCACCTGCGGCGGAACTGTGTTCATCGCGGCAAAAAAATGCTCTCGCGTCTGCCGCACAAAGGGGACATCGTCCGCGCCGAAGAGCGGAAAGTCCACCAGCAGGCCGTTTGCCGGCTCCAGCCTCATGCGGTAGAGAACGTTGCCGCAACCGGAGATTGTATCGATGCACTGAATGTGGCCGGAGAGCCTCTCGCCGCCCAGCGTGTCGAGGTTCTGCTGGAGCGAAGTGATGAAGTCCGTCTCCCACCAGCGATAGCGATGGATCAGCACGGCGGACTGCGGCGCCAGAAAGAACCCGCCAAAGCACAGCGCGGCCAGCGCCAGCCAGCGCGCGGCCTTTGTGCGCAGCGCGCCAGACTTCTCTGCCAGAGCTTCGGTCTTCTCCGCCCGCACGACGACTCCCTCCTCCCGCGCGGCACGCATAAAGTCCACCGCCATCAGCGGCAGCAGAAAGATGAGCAGCGTATAGCGGTAGTATGGAAATCCGCGCGCCTGCACCAAGTAGGAGACCAGCCCGAAGAGCGCGCCGCAGCCCAGCGCAGCGCGTTCCCAGTCCAGCGGCGGACGACGCAGCGCCAGCACTGCCAGCCACAGCAGGACCAGAGGCAGCAGCGGCGAGACGCTATGCAGCAGCAGGAACCCCAGCGGGCGATGTCCCAGCCCGGAGTAGTAGAGGACGAGTCCATGCAGATTGGCGAAGAACGCGGTCAGCGCCCGCTCCCGCAGCAGAAACATGAGCGCAATGCCCGGCGCGACGAGATAGCCCGCAGTGGCAGCCACGGCATAACGCAGCCAGCGCCGGTCCGGCAATTCGCCCCGCCTTCCACGTCTGCGCAGCACATAGACTGCCAGCAGAAGTTGCGCCGCCGTCAGTGGCAGCGCGGTCGGCTTGATGGTCAGCGCCGCACCGGAAAACAATCCGAAGGCCGCCGCCGCCCACGGCCAGTCCCGTCGAATTGCGACAAACAAAAACGCCGTCGCCACAATCAGGCAGACCGCCATCGTCAGGTCGCGCTGTCCGCCCTCGGCCAGGCCGTCGCGTCCGTGGGCCAGAATAAAGAGGCACGCGGCAAAGAGGCCCGCGAGCCAGCCGTCTTCCGGTCCCACCCATGACGATGAGGCCGTCATGGATGGGGCACCCGGCTTTTTGCTCCGCGTAGTCACAAAGAAAGACGCGCCCGCCGCGCCCATCAGCGCGAAGTCGAAGAGCCGCCATGCCAGGTCGCCCATGCCGAACAGGCGCATCGCGGCCAGCTCGATCAGGTACGAGCCGGGCATATTCATGTCGCCAATCTCGCGATACGGCGCCCAACCGCGATCGATGAGCCACCCAATGTAGTGGATCAGCGAGGCGTCGCCCAACAGCGGCCAGCGCCAGCTCCACGCAAAGAAGAGCAGCGCGCTGACGCTGAGGCTGGCGGCAAGCGCGACGCGAAAGCTGCTGGTAGTCCCGATGCGCACTGCTCTCTCCTTTCCTGTAAGAGTCTATCGGACGCGAGTCAGTTTCGATGGATATGAGTTGACGTTGGAAGAGGGTCAGTTTCTCCGAGCGTTCTACAGGCACGCCACCAGCAGCACGGTGATGTTGTCGCGCCCACCCTTGGCATTGGCCGCGTCGATCAGCGCCTGACAAGCGGTGTCGAGCGCGGTCTGCAGCGCCGCGCCGGGTCTGGCGGAGTCGCGGCTGGCCGCGGTAAGCGCTGCCGGGCCAGTGCTGCGAACAAGTATCCGTGCGATCTCGCCGTCGTCCAGCTCGCGCGTGAGGCCGTCCGAGGCCAGCAGGTACAGGTCGCCGCGCTGGGGATCGTGGGCGGCGATCTCCGGCTCCACCGTGGGCTCTGTGCCAATGGCGCGGGTAATGATGTTGCGCATTGGCGAGGCTGTGGCCTGCACCCGGCTCAGCACTCCCGCGCGCACCTGCTCCTCTACCAGCGAGTGGTCTCGAGTGAGCTGTTGGAGCGAGCCCGAACGCACGCGATAGCAGCGGCTGTCGCCGGCATGGGCCAGCCACAGGACGGAACCAGCTTCATCGTTCTCCCACAACAGCGCAACCAGGGTGGTGCCCATTCCATGCAGGCTGGGCGACCTCTGCGCCTGCCGGAAGACAGCCTGGTTGGCAACGCGGATGGCCTCCGCCAGCCGCGCGCGGGCTTGCGTTGCGGGACCGGGCTGCGCGAGGCAGTCCAGAAAGGACTCTGTCGCTAGATGGCTGGCTACCTCGCCACCGGCCGCGCCTCCCATCCCGTCACACACTACAAAGGCCCCGTGTTCGGGCAGCGCTGCGCAGGTGTCCTGGTTGGAGCGCCGCACCCGGCCGCGATGGGAGAGCATGGCGAAGGCGTACGCGGTTGCGCTGCTGCGTGCTTCCGCCGCCACGGCGGTGGTGGATCGCCGCTTGGGAGGCTTCATCGTCGCAGTGTCTGCCATTTCGCCACCCCGATCGCCGCAATTTGCGCCCGTGAAAACGATACTCCTTGCCGCCATGCAGTCCAATGGCCTCGGTTGGGGGTGTCTTCAGTTTGTAAAGCTCCATTCAGATACTCTGGAGTGGCAACCAGGGGAGGCAGATTGAACCGCATCGTGCAGGGCGACAATCTCGAAGCTCTGCTCCGCATGGAGTCCGAATCGGTGGCGCTGATCTATATCGATCCACCATTCAACACCGGAAGGAGGCAGACGCGCCTGCGCATGAAGACGGTGCGCGACCAGACCGGAGACCGCGTGGGCTTCGGCGGGCACAGGTATCGCACGGAGTTGCTCAAGGATGCGGTTCGCGGCCTCGCAGATGGAGAAGCCGGTTCTGCAAAGCCTGCTGGCTACGCCGACCGTTTCGACGACTTCCTTGGCTTTCTCCGCCCGCGCTTGGTGGAGGCTTACCGTGTGCTCACCCCAACCGGCAGCCTCTTCTTCCACATAGACTACCGCGAGGTCCACTACTGCAAGATTATGCTGGACGAGATCTTTGGCCGTGAGTGCTTCCAGAATGAGATCGTCTGGGCCTACGATTATGGTGCACGCTCCACCAAGCGCTGGCCCGCCAAGCATGACAACCTCCTCTGGTACTCGCGCGATCCCCGGCGCTACACCTTCAACCTGGACCAGAGTGATCGAATCCCCTACATGGCGCCTGGCTTAGTGGGTCCCGAGAAGGCCGCTCGCGGCAAGACGCCCACCGATGTCTGGTGGCACACCATCGTCTCGCCCACAGGTAAGGAAAAGACCGGCTACGCTACCCAGAAGCCGCTGGGAATCCTGGAGCGGATCGTGCGCGTGCACTCCAATCCCGGCGATCTGGTGCTGGACTTCTTCGCCGGCAGCGGAACCACGGGCGAGGCGGCAGCCAGGAACGGCCGCGCCTTCTGCTTGGTAGACCAGAACCCGGAAGCCATCGTCGTGATGCAACGGCGGCTAGTCAGCTACAACCCTAGGATTGAGTGTGGGCCGTGCGGATCGTGTTCCGTGGGCGGGCACGAGTAGCTGGGTGGGCGCGCAACTTTTCCTATGCCGTCTTGCGCACAGCTACAGAATTAAATACCTGCGAGACTGGTTTGCCGTCTACAGCCCGGTCCAGCGCCATAATCGCGTTGGCCAGCGCGGTGGAGGCATTCTGGAAGGGGTCGGCTGCGTTCAGCAAACGCTCGGCCTGGTCGTACTCTCCGCCGTTGATCAGATGCGCGATGCCCTGCATCTGGCCATGGAATGCCGTGTGCTGGTCCAGCGCGGCCATGTACTCCGGCCTGCCGCGCAGGTGCAGCGTATGTTCGCTCAGCAGCCATTTGCGGATCGAACACTCCTCGGGATGTTCGATAGAGCGGGTAGCGCGTTCGCTCAGTGGCTCGTGCATTCGCGCAGCCAGCAGCAGAGCGATCTTCCATCGCACATGGCTGGCAATCGCGTCGGGCGCGTTTTCGATCGTCTTTGCGATATATGTATCGGCGGGCATGGTACGACCTTACTTCCCTTATCGGAGATTTGCCGCAGAATGTGAGTCCTGAAGCTGCAATTCCTCAGTGCCCGCGTACTGCGCGGCGTGGATGGCTGCGTCAGGCATTCTGTCTTCTTGGAAGATATATGCACCCAGTTGCGGCTTCTAACTCACAAAATGTGGAATCGACTTCCCTATTCGGTAAAAGTCGGTTAGTCTTCCGCTACTTGGTAGGTTGCGCGATACGTGTTCCCAGCACGGCGCTCGCCAGGGGTCTCGGGCTTGTCCTCAGGAACTGGTGTTGTTGCAGTTCCACGGACATGCCTCGTGCTGCCGTCTTCTTTTCGTCCGGGAGGGATCCCCGGAACGCAGAGCTTAAAGGAGGATGAGATGGGGTCTGTAAGCGCCTGGCCGGGACGGTCCGCGGCTATACCCCAAACGATGCGTCGGCGGGTTGGCGGTATATCCATCCAGATACACGGGCCGAGACGGTTTGCTTGTTGTGTGGTCTTCTGGCTCGCACTGGCCGGGTTCGGATCAGGTCTGCACGCGGCTGCTCAGAGTGGGACGGACGGGGCGATCGGCGGACAGGTGGTCAGCGCTGCCGGTTCGCCTGTACCTGGAGCAGTGGTGGCAGTGCACGATACGGAGACAGGGCTTGCCGTGCGCACGCTCTCGGGAACAAAGGGGGAGTTCCTGCTTGTGCGGCTGCCCGTCGGGCAGTACCAGCTATCGGTGCAGCAGATGGGCGTTGAGTTGACGCTTGCGGGCTCGGTAATGGTGGAACTGGGCGAGGTGACGGAGGTCCAGGCTCGTATGCAGTCGGGTGGGAGTGGTTCGCCGGGCCTGCCCAATACGCCGGGGAGTGAAGGAACGGATGTGGCTAACGCCGATCTTGCCGATCTGCCTATAAATGGCGGCCAGTGGCGGTCCCTGACGCTGACCGTCGCTGGCGCGAATGCTGCTGCGGATGCCGACGGTAACGCCGCGGACGTGAGCTTTCGCGGAGTCGCAGTAACAGAGAATAGCTCCCGTACCGATGGCGCCAGCGGCGATCAAAGCTTCTCCGGGGCAGGGACCGGAACAGGCGTAGAGGAAGAGGTGGAGACCGGCTCGGATGAGGTCGACGACCGCGCTGCAGGAGTGGGCAGCGGCTCGGGTTCTGTGGCTGACGGCGGTCAGCGGGCGGGCGCGGCGTATGTCTTCTCACAGGCATCGGTACGCGAGTTCCGCGTGCTGGGGCAGGCAAGTGCGGCAGCCTATGGCTCCGCGCTCTACGGACACGGAGTGGGCGGTGTGGTGACCACCGTCTCCCGCTCCGGCGGCACACGCTTGCATGGGATGGCGTTCTACACCCTGCGCCAGAGCGCCTGGGCGGCGGCCAATCCGTTCTCGGTGCAGTCGAACTATGACAATGGCGTGGTGACTAGCTCGGTGGTGAAGCCGTCGGACCAGCGCCAGCAGTTCGGCGGAAGCATCGGCGGACCGGTTCCCGGGTTTCGCTCCGGCGCGAACTACGGCGGTTGGACGCGTAGCAACACGGACCAGGGACAGCGGTTGTTTTATTTCTATGCGTTCGATGCGCAGCATAGAAATTTTCCCGCAATCTCCGCGCCGGGTTACGCGGGCTTCTATTCGTTGACGGCCAGCCAGAAGGCACTGCTGGCGAATCGTGGAGTGACGCCAGCCCAGACCAATACGGCGCTGAATTATCTCGACAGCCTGACCGGGACGGTGGCCCGCAAGTCCAACCAAACAGTGAACTTTGGGCGCGTGGACTGGCAACATGGCAGCGGTAGCCGGGTGGTGCTGGAGTACAACCGGACGCGCTGGAGCTCGCCCGCTGGAGCCCGAACGGAGCCTGTGGTGGACCGCGCCGTGGCCAGCATAGGGTCGAGCTACGGCAAGGTGGACGCGGGCGTGGCGCGCTGGGTGCAGTTCGTGAACCGTAACCTGAGCAACGAGCTGCGCGTGCAGTACGGGCGCCAGTTGCAGTATGAGTCGGCCCAAACTCCGCTGGCGCAGGAGCCGGACATCGGCCCCGGCGGAATGCCGCCGGAGGTCTCGATCGGCCCACAGGGTCTGGTCTTTGGAACGCCGTCGGCTCTGGGCCAAAAGGCCTATCCCGACGAACGGCGATTCGAAGTTGCGGACCTGATGGGCTGGCTGCGCGGGCGCCATTTCCTGCAGTTTGGCGGAGACTTCAGCGCGATCAGCGATACCACCGACTCGCTCACCAACGCCGAGGGCACCTTCAGCTACGACAGCAGCACGACTACGGTAACGGGCGGTCAAGTCACGCCGGTGTCGTTGGGTGGGCTGGTGGACTGGATCACGGACTACACCTTTAATGTGAACGCGTACCCCAACGGCGAGTGTCGGCCTAGTCAAGGTAGCTCTCTGCATTACTCCTGCTTCCGTTCCTACGCGCAGAGCTTCGGCCAGCAGAGTCTGACCTTCCACACCCAGGAGTGGGCGGGCTTCTTTCAGGACGACTGGCGTGCAACCCAGCGGCTCACCATCCACGCGGGCCTGCGCTACGAGTATCAGCTTTTGCCGCTTCCCCAGCAGCCCAACGCGGCGCTGGACGTTGTCTTCGGCGCGGTGGGCGCGACCAGCGTATTTCCCGAAGACCGCAACAACTTCGGGCCGCGGCTGGGCGTGGCCTGGCAGCCCTTCGGAGTGGGGCGCGGAGTGCTTCGCATCGGATACGGGATCTACTACGGCAAGCTGCCCGGCGCAACCATTCGCGCCGCGCTGCTGGATACGGCACTGCCTAGCTCGGTGACGCGGGTGCGCATTCTGCCCACCACCGTGACGGCCTGTCCGCAGTCTGCCACCGGAGTCGGCTTCGGCTACGCATGCTCGTATCTCACGCCGCCCACGGGCGTGGTGGCGGCAACCACCTCGGCGATCGTCTTCGATCGCAGGTTCCGTCTGCCGATGGTCCAGCAGGGAACGCTCTCCATCGAGCACGGACTAGGGGCAGGAATGCTGGGCAGCGCGGGATATGTGCTCAATCTCGACCGGCAACTGCCCAACTCTGTGGACATCAACATCGCTCCCTCGACCGATGTGCAGGAGTTCCAGCTACAGGGAGGGACCGGAGCGGTAGGTGTGCGCGATGGCGAAATGTTCGCCGTGCCAGTGTACTCGGCGCGCATCACACCCAGCTTCGGCCCGGTGACCGACCTGGTCTCCAACGCCAATGCCAGCTATCACGGGCTGACGCTGGAGGCACAGCGCGGGTTGGGCGCGGGACGCGATGGCTATAGCGGGGGCGTTCGCGCGCTCGACTTCCGCATCGCCTGGACCTGGTCGAAGGCGATCGACTTTGGACAGAGCGCGGGTGCGGCGCCGCGAGCCAATGGCCAGTTCGACCCGTTCACCGTGCGCTACGACAAGGGGCTCTCGGCGTTGAACTTCCCCCATCGCGTGGTGGCGTCGGCGGTCTGGTCGCCCCAGCCGAGCAGCGCGCTTGCGCGCTTCGGCGAGCCTGGCCGCCTGCTAAGAACTGCGGCAGACGGCTGGTCCATGGCGTGGATATTCTACGAGGCGAGCGGGCGTGGCTATAGCTACGATATCTTCGGCGGCACGCGCCTGCCCGGAGGGCACGAGAGCATCAACGGCTCGGGCGGCTCGGTGGTGTTGCCCACCGTGGGACGCAACACCCTGCGCCTGCCGGATTTCGTCAACCTCGACATGCGCCTGAGCCGCAGCTTCCGCCTGCGTGAGGGGCTGCATCTGCGCGTGTCGGCAGAGGCCTTCAATCTGACCAACCATCTGAACTACTCCGGGATTACCCAGCGCGCGTTTCTGGTAAATACGCCGGGTACCGGAACAGCGCCTACCGGGGTAACGCCGCTGGTCTTTCAGGATGCAGCGGCTGTGGCGGGCGTAAACGTCCAGCCCTTCGGCGCATTCACCGCGGCGGGAACCAACCAGGCACGCGAGCGCCAGATTCAGCTAGGCCTTCGCCTCGAGTTCTAATGCGTCGTTGCCGCAGGTGCGGGCTCCGGCAGCGGGCAACGCGGCGGGCACGGTGCTGGAGCTACGTCCGGGGGTATGGCGGCGCGTTGCTTGGGACTGAGAAGGCTCACATTGACGGGGATCTCCAGCGTCCCAACCTTGCTGGTGACCTTGTCCAGAATGCCTACATGCAGCGAGATCTGTCCCGGCGGCAGGTCGATCTTCTGCATAAACTGGTACGCCTTCGCCGCGAAATCATCGTACTGTGCCGTTGAGAGATCCATCGTCACGGTCTGGGTCAGCAGGGCAACGCGTTTGCGGAAGATGTCGTAGGCCACCACGTCGAACTCCAGCGATCCATGCAGCATCCCATCCGCGTCTTCGGTGAAGGCAATCTCGCTGGAAGGGAAGCCGTAGTGGACCTCATAGGGTACAGTCTTGCCTGGCTTCGATTTGGCGGATGCCGGGGTCTGTGTGCCGGTGGCTGTATTAGTGGTGTAGTTGGGCCATACCCCCACGTCGAAGAGTATCTGAGTTGCGATGGGCGCGTTGCCCTCCATGGATGCCTTCATCAGCGCCGGACCGGGGGCCGGAGCATCCAGTGTCGGCACGCGTTCCGCGTTGTATCCCTGCCGATACACCAGGTGCAGGCCCGGCTTGTCTACCTCGACCTTGATGTGGTGGTAGTGTCCGTCGTCCTTCTGCTTGGGCGGAATGTAGGAAAGGGTATAGAACCGCGAACCGTCGTCGATGGCCTTGGCAATCTCCGTCTTCAGGTCGTTGCTGTTGTAGAAGGCCTCGCCCCCGGTGTCCGCCGCCACCGCCTCCGCCTTCAACTGTGACATACCCATGACGAACAGGACGCCCCTGGAATCCACCGGAGAGACGGCGATCTGTTCGGCGGTAAATCGCTCGTATACATCCATGAGCCGATGCACCACGCTCATGTCCGGGGCTGCGTTGTCGTTGCC
Organism: uncultured Acidobacteriaceae bacterium; assembly: GCA_963834805.1. GTDB lineage: Bacteria > Acidobacteriota > Terriglobia > Terriglobales > Acidobacteriaceae > Edaphobacter. The sequence goes on along the minus strand of CAWIDB010000006.1, from coordinate 1,092,709 downwards.
AAACACGCCGCCTCTGCTATTGCCGCCCCGGCTCTGGGTTGGCATTTGAGAACCGCCCCACCCATAGCCGCCGTCGCGCATCAGGTCGACGGGCATGCCGGGTGTGATCCATAGCAGGTTCTTTCTGCCCTTGATCCCGGCAACATAGGCGGCAATCTGGTTCATCGCGTCGATGGTGAACTTACTCATTAAGTAACCGGTAAGGCATTGTCCATTCAGGCACGCCCCGATATCGGTTCGCCCAGTACGCACCGCGCGCAGCAGCGTTTCGCGGTCGGCGGTGAATCCCTGCAGCATATGCGTTCCGTTCGCTGAGAGCCAGAAGATAGCGACCTTGGTGCCTTGTGGCATCGTGGTTATATAGTCGGCCGCGCCCTGTAGCCCGCGAACGATCTCGACCGAATTGCTATGCAACGCGTCCAGCAGCAGAATCGTGACCGGGCCGCTGGCCGGTGTCGACTGGCTGTTGGTATAAACCCCCGGCGGGAGTTTGGGCGCTGCAGGCTCCACGACAGGAATCTCCGAGCCGAACTCGCGGAAGCTGCGAATGGGCTGCGGCTTGTCGTTCTCCTCGATGCTGAAGTCAGACTGCTTGAGCCCGCGCACGGGATTGCCGTTGGCGTCGGTGACCATCACATCGACCACAATCTCGCGCGTGGTGACGTGCAGGGTCGGAACGCTGGAATCCGCCGCGGTTCCAGGGGACGGCTCAATGCTTGTGCTCGGGAAGTCTTCGGCTGGCGCAGTGCTCGCTGTCTGCGCTATCCCTGCGGCCAAGGGGATCAGTCCCAGGCTTAAGCCAAATGCTATGAGGATCGTCTTCACGAGTCGCATCGTTCTCTACTCTCCAGTACGTCTGCTGTCGCCTCTGCTTCAACGCTGGAACGGACTGCTGATGGGTTGCGCTCTCATCTTAGTCCCGGTATCACGCAGTTGGACGTTCGCCCCTACGGAAAAACATGCTTTGCCCCCTAAAATAAAACTAGATGGCGTTTACAGAACAGTTTGATGTGGTGGTGGTCGGAGCCGGGCACGCAGGCTGCGAGGCGGCGGTGGCCTCCGCGCGCATGGGCCTGCGCACCGCCCTGTTCACCCTGAACCTCGACCTGATCGCCCAGATGAGCTGCAACCCTGCCATCGGAGGCATCGCCAAGGGACATCTGGTACGCGAGATAGACGCGCTGGGAGGCATCATGGGCGAGGTCGCCGATGCCTGCGGCATTCAATTTCGCCTGCTGAACACCTCGCGCGGCCCGGCCGTGTGGTCGCCGCGCGCGCAGTGCGACAAGGCCCTCTATCGCGTCAAGATGCGCGAAGTCCTCGAGGGCCAAACCAATCTCTTCATCAAACAGGCTGAGGTGGTGGACCTCGAAATTCAGCGCACCTGTGATGATGAGAAGCGGGTGACCGGAGTGCGCCTGCGCGATGGCCGCGTGGTCCACGCCGCGGCCGTCGTGGTCACCACCGGGACCTTCCTCAATGGCATCATCCACTGCGGCGAGCAGCAGTATGCAGCGGGGCGCAGCGGCGAACCGGCCAGTGTCTTGCTAGGCGAGGCGCTGAAGCGGCTGGGCCTGCGTGAATGCCGCCTCAAGACGGGGACCCCTCCGCGTCTGGATGGCCGCACCATCGACTGGTCGAAGTTCGAGGAGCAGCCGGGAGACGCCGACCCAACCCCTTTCAGCTTCCGCGCAGCGAGTCAGACAGGTGCTGCGTGGGTTCCGGCGCTACCCCAGGTGAGCTGCTATATCGCCACCACCACGCCGGAGACACTGCGTCTCATCCGCGAGAACGTGCATCGCTCGCCGATGTACTCCGGGCAGATCTCCGCCGTCGGACCGCGCTACTGCCCGTCCATCGAGACCAAGATCGTGCGCTTCCCGGACAAGACGAAGCACCAGTTCTTCCTCGAGCCCGAGGGACTCAACACCCACGAGGTCTACATCAACGGCATGAGTACCAGCCTGCCCATGGAGGTGCAGGCCGCCATGGTGCACTCCATCCCCGGCCTGGAGAACGCCGAGATGCTGCGCCCCGGCTACGCCATCGAGTACGACGCCATCGACCCCACGGAACTGAATCGCGCGCTTGCGGTCAAGAAGTTCGCAGGCCTCTATCTCGCCGGGCAGATCAACGGGACGAGCGGCTACGAGGAGGCCGCCTGCCAGGGCCTGATGGCCGGCATCAATGCGGCGCTGTGGGCTCGGGCGGCGCTCCATCCCACCCATCGCGATGAGACCGCGATGGATGGGGCACCCGAATTTACTGGCTTTACCCTCGACCGCACCGAGGCCTACACCGGTATTCTCATCGACGACCTCATCTCCAAGGGCACCGATGAGCCTTATCGCATGTTCACCTCGCGCGCCGAGTTTCGCCTGCACCTGCGCATCGACAACGCCGACCGTCGCCTCACCCCGTATGGCCGTCGCCTTGGCCTCATCGACGACGCGGCCTGGGCAGCATACGAGGAGAAGCAGTCACGCGCAGCGGCCTTCGAGCAATTGCTGACGAAGACGCGCGTGGATGTGGACGCGCTGCCGCCTGCGCTTGCGGAAACCCTGCGCGGTGATGTGAGCGACCTGCGCACGCAGTGCTACGCCCAGATGCTGAAGCGGCCCGAAGTCACGGTCGAATCTCTCTGGCTGGTGCTCGCAAGAGCGATGAACGGAACGCCCAAGCTTGCACCCTGGCTCGCAGGACTTCAAACTTCACCACAAAACAATTCCCATCTCGCGGCTTGGGTGCGCAATGAGATGAAGACCGTCGAGACCGAGATCAAGTACGCGGGCTATCTCCAGCAGCAGCTCAAGTCGATGGAGCGGCTCAAGCGCGACGAGCAGCGCATCATTCCGCCGTGGTTCGACTATGCGGCCTGTAGCGGTCTCTCCAGCGAGATGGTCGAAACACTGGGCCGCGTTCGTCCGCGCACGCTGGGCCAGGCCAGCCGCATCCAGGGAGTGACCCCCGCCGCCGTCACCCTGGTCAACTGCTTTCTCGAGATTCAGTCCCGCCGCCGCACGGCGTAGCTACCGCCCGGCAGCGAACCCGGCTCTCCCCCATAACCGCGGTTGAGACTGCTCCAGGGACCTCTCTATTCAGCGCGGCCCGCAACACGGTATAGTTTGTCGAAACGAGGTGCGGTGATGCGTGTTACGACAATTTCTACTGTGAAGTCGGTTTGCGGGTTGGTGTTGTCGCTCGGTTTGGCGGCGGCGGGTGTGGCGCAGCAGGCTGCGGCCCCAGCTGCAGCTTCTCCTCGGCCTCCGGCGAATTCGCATGCTGCGGTACCGCTGTGGGCCAATGGCGCTCCCGGCTCCGAGGGCAAGACCGCACCCGAGGTGGTCACCACCGATGCAGACGGCGAACGGAGCGTGACCACCGTCAACAATCCATCCATTGCGCCCTACCTGGTGCGAGGTCGCGGACCGAATGCCACGCCGGTGGCGGCCATCATCATCGCGCCCGGTGGCGGCCACTATAAGTTGACCATGGACGACGAGGGCTACGACGTCGCCAAGTATCTCAGCGGACACGGCGTCGCAGCCTTCGTTCTCAAGTACCGTCTGGCCCATGAGCCGGGTTCCACCTATACCGTCGATGGCGACGAGATGCACGACATTCAGCGCGCCATCCGCATGGTCAAGGCGCGCGCAGCCGAGTGGGGGGTCGATTCGGCGCGCGTCGGCGTCATGGGATTCTCTGCCGGCGGCGAGCTGGCCATCAAGGCTGCCACGCGCTACGACGATGGCAATCCCGCGGCAACCGACCCCATCGATCGCCCCAGCGATAAGCCCGCCTTTCAGGTGCTGATGTATCCCGGCGGGTTGACGCCGGAGATCGAGGCAAAGGTGACCAAGGACACGCCACCCGCCTTTCTGCTCTGCGGCGCCGACGATCAGCCAGCTATCGCGCAGGTGCTGCCGGAGCTGTTTATCGCGCTGAGGAAGGCCGGGGTTTCAGCCGAGCTGCACGAATACGCCGGCGTGGGCCACGGCTTCGGTCTGCGCCTCAGCCAGAACGGCGGCCTCTCCCACTGGCCGGAGCTGCTTCTCCAGTGGATGGACACCAGGGGATTGCTGCACGCAAAGTAACATAGTTACCCACGTTGTCTTAATTGCCGCTCATGCTTGCTTCCATGGCCACCTGCGAGCCGAGAAAGTGCAGCGCGCAGGTTGGCTGGTCGCCGGACGAGCAGGTGACCCGTGCGCGGCGAAGCAGCTTCTCCGGGCCGCTGTCAGGAAAAGAATTTGCAAGAGCGGACTGGATGGCCTTGGATAACGACTTTTCCAGCGCACGGTCGCCTTTGATAAGTTTGATGGAAGGCGGTTTGTCCGGCGACAGGAGGATATCAACAAGCGGTTCGGTGTCGCCTGCGTTGAGTTGGATTGCCAGTGACGGCAGAGACGTTACAACGTCCATGGGAAGTGGCGAGTTCGTAGTGACACCAAGGCGGTCAAAGCGCTTCTGGATGAGGTTCTGCGTGGTGGTAGGAATGGTTCCACTCAGCGCCATCCGGTAGAAGGTGGTCGCCTCCTCTGGTTTATGCTGCGCATCGTAGATGATGCCCATATACATGTTTATATCTACGTTCCTAGGCTTCAGCTCCCAGGCCGCGTGCATGTAGGTCTCAGCTTTTTCCTGCTGACCCTCTCGGTAGTAGACCCAGCCGAGGGTCTCCCAGTCAGCGCCGAGAATCTGCATCTGGTCAAATGATTTGACCTTATCGTCCATGGATACCTGCTTGGAGGTTGTCTTCTCCTGTAGCTGGACCGCTTGCTCGGCGAGTGTCTGCGCGTCGGCGAGGTGTTCGTTTTTGTTGGCCAGGGCGTAGGCGAGGTTGTTCTTGACCATGGGGTCGGAACTGCTCAGCGCGTCCTCGATTTGCTTTGTCCGTTCCTCCGGAGGCTTAGGAGCGACTGCGGTAACGAGTTGGATGTAGGGTTCGCGACCGGGGTTCACCTTGTCGACCCAGTCTTTGTATGCCTTCCAATCGCTGACGGGGACTTTTTTGACGAGTATGGCGATGCGGCGCTCGGCGTAGAGGATGCCATGGTCCAAGCGGTAGGTCATGTCGTAGGTTCCGTAGGCGCAAGAAGCGTGGACGGCCGTGGGAGGAATGGCGCTCCAGCCTTCCGGCAGCTTCATGGCGGAGGTCGAGACCTCGGTGCGAGGGATGCCGAGCTGGATGGCATGCACAGGGGGATCGATGTCGGTGACGAGCGGCAGCACTATGGGCATCACCTGGGGGAGGGTCTTCAGGTGGTCCCAGTCGCCGGCCTTCTCGCGTTTGTAGTCGTAAGCCAGCTTGAAGGGCACAGTGGTGTCTGTCGGATGCGTCACCTCGGGATTGCTCGTAGTTCCGCTGAATCCGATCGCCTTGGACATCAGTTGCACCACCTGATCGTATTGCGCCGGAGCAATCTGGCGAAAGCCTGCCCGGGCAGCAACCTCCCCGTCGCCACGAAAGGTAAGAACGATGTGGGAGGTGGAGACTCCGGTGGCATCGAGCGAACCTGTGGCGTCCATGGTGACGGCATCCGGCACTTGCGGGTCCACCGGCGTGCGCGCAATCGTAGCCGGCCCGCTCACGGGAATCACCAGCGCCTGTTTGTCGCGCGTAGGGGAGACGAGCATGCCAAAGGGCGCGACCTCGGCGGTCGTATCCAGCCACACAGGTTTTCCGGCCAGGGTCAGGTGGGTTATGAGGTGGTTGAAGGATGCGGGCGAGGGGACTGCCTCGTTGAAACGAATACCAGCGCCGATGAGCACGGCGTCGGACTGAATGCCCACAGCGGATAGCATGGCGGCAAGCAGTGTGTGCTTGTCTTTGCAGTCGCCGTACTGGTTCGAGAGAATCTCGGCAGCAGTGTGCGGTTGGAAGCGGCCAATGCCGAAGGCAACACCGATGTAGCGGATGTTGGTGGCGACGTAGTCGTAGAGCGCCTGCGCCTTCTCTACGTCCGTGGATTTGCCGACGGTAAGCTCAGCCACCTTCGCCTTTATCGTATCATCGGGGAGGATGCGGTCGGCCTCGAGAGAGTGGTACCACGCGCCGACGTCTTCCCAGGATTTGAAGGTGGTCCAGGCGAAGGTGGGTAGCTTACCCTCCTCGAGATCGAGCTCCTGATCGGCGGTCCAAAGGACCTTCTTCTTCGCTGCGGCTTCGGCTTCGGCCTCCTTGCCCGCGGTTGGCTTAAGCTGCGAATGGCTCCAAAGGTAGATGTGCTGCGCCGGAGCGTCGGCGGTAGCGGCGGTGAAGGATTCGACTGGCTTGATGCTGGGACTCCAGACGTTGACGTACATGCCGGTGGGGACGCGCAACTCGGCGGTCTGGGAGAGGACGACTGCGGCGTCGCTGAATATCTCCTGGCCCCAAAACTGGCCGGGAGCTATGGCCTTGGTGCGCAGGATGCGGTACTTGAACTCGAGCGTATCGCCGACTCTCAAGCTGCGGATGGGAAGCTGTAGTTCCTTCTGGTCGCTGTAGAACGGGGCCTGGCGCATAACCGGACTGGGCATGTCCATCGCGTCCGTAGTCTGCGTCTCCACCACCGTGCCATCCGGATGACGGATGCGGACATAGAGCAGCTCCACATGTTCCGAGTTGCTGGCGTAGGGCACAGACAGAACGCCATACTTCTTCACCTCGGCATCGGACTGCAGGCGCGCGACGAGGCTGTGTTCGATCCATCCGGTTCCGTCGGAGGCCATGCTGAAGGTGCTATCGACATGCTCGATGACGATGGGCTCGGCTGCATAGCCTGCGTCATTCGTTGCCTGGGACGGAACGGTTACCTGTTGTGTGGAGCTGGGAGTGCCATTCTGTATCGATATGGAAACTTGGCCGGGCGCGGCATAGCTGACGATAAAAAGCGCGACGAACGCGAGAAGTTGACCCGTCTTCCGCACAGTAATACCTCCGCAGGGCTTTGGCGGCCAATTATATGCCAGATATTCTTGGAGATTGTGAAGTTTGTCCGATGCTTCTAGCGGCGCTCCTCGGAGTGCAGCCGGATGGCCTCGGACTGATCGCTCACCACCGTGCTTTTAAGAATCGATGCGGCCTGTGAGCGCACCGCCTCCACCGTCTTCCATTGGTCCTTGGCGTGTTCTTCGGGAACCCACAGCGGAAGCGACAGGCCAAGGTAGTCGGCCAATGCGTGCGCGTGAGGCTCATAGAGTGCTCGCAGAGCGTGCAACCGCGCGGGCGCATCCGGGTCGCCGCAAAGACGCATCCCCATCTCCTTCATCGCGCCGCACAGCAGATCGAAGTTCGCCGGTGGCAGCCGGTCCGCGCCCTCATGTGCGCGCCACTTTGCCTCATGTTTTTCCAGTTGGAAGACGTGGCCCAGGTCCACCAGCGCGTGGCGCGCTATGGCGAAGGTCAACTGCGCCTGGCGCGATGCCACTCCCGGCACCACAGAGATCAGCAGCGCGCAACTGTCCAGAACCGCGGTCAGCGCCGAGAGCCAGCTCTGGTTGTCGTGTTGCGAGCGGTAGTAGCAAAGGATCGGGTAGGAGACGTGTGTCTCCAGCAGCTCGGCCGACCAGCGCTCCCACTCGATCAGCAGCACCACCAGCGCCTCCTGTCCACCGGCAAAGGAGTGCCGCCGCAGCAGTTCGGTGCTGGTGGGTGGCGATCCGGCGCGCGCATCCAGCAGTGCCACGCTCACCTCGCGCCGCGAAAACGCCCCGTACAGCACCGGAACGTATCCAATCACCAGCGCCACAAAGCCCAGCCCCGTGCCCGACTCGCAGACGATCAGGGCGCGCGCCGCCAGGCTGCGCGGCACCACATCGCCCAGCCCCAGCGTGAACAGCGTGGTCCCGCTTGCATAGAGATCCGTGCGCAGGCGGCCAATCACACTCGGAGCCGCCATCGCGTCGGCGAACGGCGTGCCCAGCGCGAACAGCATCAGGCCAAAGCCCGTCACCAGCAGCAGCGCCCACACCATCAGCAGAAACAACAGCGATCCCGGCCCATAGGTGCTGTACAGCGTCTCGCGCAGCTTGCGGTTGCCAATGCGCCGTGCCAGTGCCGCCCATGGCGTCCAGGTCACGATGGTAAAGAGCCGCGTAATGCGGAACCGCCCCGTCGGACGGCGCGGCAGGATGATGGTCTGGAATGCGTCCACCACCGCACCCAGACAGAACATCAGCCCGATCACGAATGCCGCAACGCGCATGGCTCATTCTACCGGGACGATGCTATGTCATAGCAATCGCTGCTCAGACTCATCTTCAACCCTGATGTTCGTCCCGCTTTCCACGGTTCCATGCCAATTTTGCGCAGGCGCTGACGGAGCATAATTCCTCCATGGCTTCCCTCGCGCAATTGAATCCGGCAGACGGTCTTCCCGCATCCGTCCACACCGAGGTCGCGATCCTCGGCGCGATGCTGCTGGACAGCGTCGCCATCAGCGACGCCACTGAGAAGCTGAAGGCCGAGGATTTTTCCCTCGACTCGCACCAGCGCGTCTTCCGCGCAATCGTCGATCTGATGGCCAAGGGCCAGGGCATCGACTACCTCACGGTGCAGGAAGAACTGGCCCGCCGTCACGAGCTGGACTCCATCGGCGGCCCGGCCTATCTCGCCTATCTCACCGAGGGCATTCCGCGCAACTTCAACATCGAGAGCTACGTCCAGATCGTCCGCGACAAGAGCCTGCTGCGCCAGTTGATGGGCATCTTCCACGATGGGGGCATCCGCGCCGCCGACCAGAGCGAAGACGCCATCACGGTGCTGGGCGATGTGGAGGCGCAGTTGGCCGATGTGGCCGACTCCGCCATCCAGCGCGGCCTTGCCGGCATTGGAGAGATCGTTGCCGGCAGCTTCGTCTCCATCGACAAGCTCTACGAGCAGGGCCGCGAGGTCACTGGCCTCGCCACGCGCTACACCGACTTCGACAAGATGACCAGCGGCCTGCAGGACTCCGAACTCATCATCATCGCCGCCCGTCCCTCCATGGGCAAGACCGCTTGGGCCATCAACATCGCGCAGAATGCAGCGGTGCAGGACGGCAAAGTCGTCGCCGTCTTCTCGCTAGAGATGAGCAAGGAGAGCCTGCTGCGCCGCATGTTGGCCAGCGAGGCCCTGGTCGGGTCGCGCAAGCTGCAGACTGGCTCCATGTTGCGCGAGGACCGCGGCAAGCTGATGAAGGCGCTGGAGCGGCTGATGGACGCCAGGCTCTTCATCGACGACACGCCGGGTATCACCCTGCCGGAGATGCGCGCCAAGGCCCGCCGCCTGAAGCAGCAGCAGGGCCAGCTCGACTTGATCGTCATCGACTACCTGCAGTTGATGACCGGAACCAACCCCTCCGGCAAGCGTGGCTTCGAGAACCGCACCCAGGAGGTCAGTTCCATCTCGCGCGGCCTCAAGGCGCTGGCCAAGGAGATGCGTGTCCCCGTGCTCGCGCTCAGCCAGCTCTCCCGCGGCAGCGAGCAGCGCGCCGGCGATAAGAAGCCCCTGCTCAGCGATCTGCGCGAGTCCGGCTCCATCGAGCAGGACGCCGACGTGGTCGCCTTCATCCACCGCGAAGAGTACTACGACCGCGACAATGAAGATGTGAAGGGTCAGGCCGAGATCATCGTCGCCAAACAACGAAACGGCCCCACCGGAATCATCAAGCTGGCCTTCCGCGCAGACTATACCCGTTTCGAGAACCTCGCCGAAGTTGAACCGAGTGGCTACTGAGGCTAGCATTGGCTTGAGACGGCGGTGACGACTCTAACATCGATGACAAGCTGGATTGAGATCTCCGACGAGCGGCTGGTGGCGAACTACCACGCCATCCAGCTCGCGGTCGGCGCCCAGACCTCCGTGTTGGCGGTGGTCAAGGCCAATGCCTACGGCCACGGGATTGAAATCTGCTCGCTCGCTCTGGCCCGCGTCGGTGTGCCCTGGCTTGGCGTCACCTCTGCCGCCGAGGGTGCGCTGGTGCGAAGGGTGCTCGCCGAAGCTGGTATCGCTCGTCAGAACCAGCCTGAAATCCTGCTGATGTGTGGCTTTCTGCCGGAGGACGTGGAGGCCATCGCCAAGCACGCGCTGACCCCGGTCGTCTGGACGCCGGAGCAGATCGGCTGGCTGCAAGGCTCAGGCGCGGACGTCCACGTCGAGGTGGACACCGGAATGGCGCGCCAAGGCGTCCGCCCCGGCGCGGAGCTGGACGACCTGCTCGGAGAACTAGCCGCCGCGGGCCTCGCGCTGGATGGTGTGATGACCCACTTGTGTGCCGCGGAGGTCGCGCATTCCGAGCTGACCCAGACCCAGCAGCGGCGATTTGAAGCCGCAATAACTCAGGTTCGCAACCTGGGCCTCGCGCCCAAATGGGTCCATGCGGGCAGCAGCTCGTCGGTGGACAATCCAGCGCAGTCCTCGCCCTGGCTTGTCGATCTGGCAGCCACGGTCGGCGCGCGCGCCATGGTGCGCTGCGGCTGCGCGCTCTATGGATACTGCGTCGAGATTGAGCAGCACAAGAACATTGCCTCATTAGCCGCAGGTCGCGGATATGTGCCTTCGAGGCTGCGCGCCGCCCTGCGCCCGGTCATGACCTGGAAGACGCGCGTGATGGACCTGCGCGATCTGCCCGCCGGCGAAACCGTGGGCTACAACGCCACCTTCACCGCGCCCGTCCCCATGCGCCTGGCGCTGCTTCCCGTGGGCTATGCGGATGGCCTCCGCCGCGAGCTCTCCGGCTCCAATGCCCGCCCCGGCGGCTGGGTCATCCTGCACTCGCGCGATGGATCGGCCCATCGCGCTCCCATTGTCGGCCGCGTCTCCATGAACCTGACCATGGTCGATGTCACCGCCATCCCCGATCTCCGCGTCGGCGACCAGGTCGTCCTCCTCGGCGACGGCATCACCGCCGACGACCACGCCCGCCTCGCCCAAACCATCCCCTACGAGATCCTCTGCGGCGTCCGCCCGGGTTAGACGAAGCTCACTTTGGCTGAGTGAGAATCTCCTCAAGCTGGCGCAACAGCTGCTCCAACGCACGGCGGCCATCAGAGGTGATCTGGAACCAGGTCTTGGGCTTGCGTTTGACGAAGATTTTCTTCGATCGAATGTACTTCTCGACCTCCAGCTTGCGCAGGTGTGTGCCAAGATTGCCATCCGAGATTCCCAGGTTCTTCTGCAGGAAGGTGAAGTCGACCACGTCGCCTCCGACCAGGGCCGCGAGAATGGACAATCGCGGCCGTGAAAGAACAATGTCGTCGAGTTTCTGATTGAGGTCGCTCATTTCTAAACTACCTGGCGACGGGCATTTCGGCACCCCATCAGGCCGGCCAGAACCATCGTTCCTCCCATCCACAGGCCGAGCAGCCAGTAATAGGCAGTGCCGGCCAGAAAAACGGCAATGATCGACGCCAGCAGGATTCCCGCTGCCCACAGCCACTCGTCGGATAGGAGAACGCCGTTCATCACGTAGCCCACAAAGTACAAGGAGCTCCATACTAGGAAGAGGATGTACCAGTGGCTGGCCATCATCCCGGAGATCCCCAGTCCCGCTGTCCACAGCAAACCGATCACGGTGAGGCTGCACCAACACGCCATCAGATCCTTGCGGAAACACGGACGCACGCCGCCCTGCTCGATGCCATGGCGGATCTTTCTGACCAGGTACCAGTGCAGCGGAAAGGCCACCAGGAAGATCAAGCCGGGAAAGACCCAGGGGAGAATCGCGATCCTGCCCGCCCTGGCCAACAACCCGCATACCAGGTAGCCAAAGGTGATGATGCATCCCCAGTTCAGCGTGACCGGCCAGAACTGGTTGACCGCGGGCCTTTGCGTTCTGGCCACAATATCGCGCAGAAAGCGCACATCGTTCAGAAGGTTCTGATCGGGCAGGTTTACTTCGTCCATGACGATCTCCTTGTGAAGTTACTCCTTTTTTAGGAGTACTACGTAAATAGGAGTACTAGCCGCGCCCAGGGTTGTCAAGCCAATTCTCAAAATTTGCTTCGCGGCATGGCTGGCCGTTAACATCGGGTCTGGAATGAGAGGGGATTTGCATGACTGATGCAATCAATGCGGCACGCCGCACCGAAGACATTGCGCTCGATCTGTTGAAGTTTGTGGCCGCGCAGGCGCATGTGGGCACCAAGGCCGCCGGCGCCACCGGCTTCGGCGTTACCGCCACGGCCAAGCCGGAAGACCAGGTGACCGAGCTGCTCGAGCTCTACGCGCGCTGCCGCCAGGCGGTGGAAGCTCCGGTGAAGTAGTGGAAGCTGCCAAGCTGGAGCGAGATGCCAAACCGCTGCGCGTTGCCGTGGTGGGCGCGGGAGCCTTCGGGCGCAATCATCTGCGGGTCTACCGCGAGTTGGAGCAGGCAGGCGCGCCCCTCAAGCTGACCGCCGTCGTCGATCCCAGGGAATCTGCTCGGACCGCTGCCCAGACGCAGTACGGCATCCCCGGCTTTGCGTCGATTGAGGATTGCCTGGCGGCTGTAGAGCTGGATGCAGCTTCGCTCTGCGTGCCTACGGTGCATCACGCAGCGTGCGCGCGCATGCTTCTGGCCGCCGGTATCGATCTGCTGATCGAAAAACCGCTGGCGGCAAACCTCCCCGAGGCCGACCAGATCGTCCGCCTGGCGCGCGAACTGGACCGCACGGTGCAGGTCGGCCACCTGGAGCGCTTCAATCCTGCGGTGCGCGCGGTACGCAGCCTGCTCAACCGGCCCATGTTCTTCGAGGTGCATCGCCTCAGCGTCTTCACTCCACGCTCGCTCGACGTCGACGTAGTGCTGGATCTCATGATCCACGATCTGGACATTGTGCTGAGACTGGCGGGTGCGCCATTGCGCGAGCTGCGCGCCGTGGGCCTGCCCGTTCTCTCGCCCAGGGTGGACATCGCCAATGTCCGTCTGGAGTTCGAGAACGGATGCGTGGCCAACCTTACCGCCAGCCGCGTCAGCACCGAGCGGGTGCGCAAGATGCGCCTCTTCCAGCCCCACCAGTACCTCTCGCTGGACTTCGCGCGGCGGGACCTGCTTTTGATCGACGTATCGGCTGCGGCCAGTCTCGATCCGGCGCAACTGGCCGCGCTGGCAACCGCTGCGGCAGCCAGCGGTCAGTTTGCTCCGGGCATGTCCCTGCGCAAGGTGCCGGTCGAGCCGGACGAGCCGCTGCACCTGGAGATCGAGTCGTTCCTGAACGCCGTGCGCAGACGCGCGCAGCCCGAGGTGTCCGTGGAGGATGGCCGGGCCGCGCTGGCCCTGGCGCTCCAGATCAATGAGGCGATTGCGGCCCATGCGCAACGCACGGGGCTGTCGCTGCGCTGACCGGGTCGTCCATATTCTGCACCGCGTAGTTTGCCGGAATCGGGCCCAGATTGAACTGATCGTCGGGAAGCGGTTGGTTGAAGGTGGCCTTGGTGATAGTGATCGTAAGACCCAGCTCATCCAGCGGCCGTTGGATGACGATCTTGGTGGGAAAGTCGATGTTGCCGAACTTCTGATAGTTGCTGTAGAAGGCCTGCGTGGCCACCTTGCCGTCGGCGTCGTAGATGTCCTGCCGCCAGGGCAGCAGGTCGACGCGGCTGGTGTGCAACACGCGCAGGGTGCGTGCTACCGGGCCCTGCGGCTGGGAGAAGAACTCGATGTCGTAGTCCGGTTCCTGAATCAGGTCTTTCCGCTTTTTCGGGTTTTCAACGACACGGCTGTCCTGGGTCATGGAGACCACCTGGTCGGGTTCCAGTCCGTGAATCAGCAGCGAATCCAGGATCACCGCCGGCCGTAGACTATAAAGTCCCTTCTGCGAGCTGTTGGTCACCACATCCGAACCGACGATGGCGCAGTCCTTGGGCGGAATCAGCATCTTGAAGCTCTTGCCGTCGGAGACCATGTCCAGCGCCTGACTCCCCAGCAAAGGCACTTTCAGAATCACATTAATCTGCTCGGGTTTGCCTATAACGATGAATCCATTGAAGCTGATGGATTCCTTTACCTCGCCCTGCAGGCTGCCGCCGGTGCTGGTGGACATCCGAACGTAGAGCGTCATGCTCTGAATGGCGGCGTTGCGCTCGTCTACCTGCTTCAGCAACTGGTCGAGGGTCGAGTTGAGGACCACATCCGGCAGATGCGTCTTCAGCACACTGTGCGTGTGTACCAGACATCCGGTGAGTGCCGGAATCATCGCGAGCAGTCCTGTAGCTACGGCTTGTTGAATCTTTATTCGCACAAACTTCTAGTATATCCGGCAGCACGTTCCGATGCCGTCGAAACGGCAAAATAGTCTGTCATATGAATTAGTTGCGGTCGTGGGGACGGGGCCGCAACGCAACTTACCGCGCGCTGGCATGAGCCTTGGTGCGGGAACGCGAGTGGGTTGGACGGCTCTGCACAGCGGCAGGCTGGTGCAGGGCTCGGCGGTACTCTTCCACCTGCTGGGCGTGCTCCTTCAGCGTAGCCGAGAAGCGGCTGTGACCCTCGGCGTCGGCGACAAAGTAGAGGTAGTCTGTGCTCGCCGGCTCCAGCGCGGCCTTCAGCGAGGCCATGCCGGGATTGCAGATCGGTCCCGGTGGCAACCCAGCGCGGCGATACGTGTTGTACGGCGAGCTGGATTCCAGGTCGGAGGCGTAGATCGCCCCCCGATACCGCCCTTCCAGCAGCGCCGCGTAGATCACGCTGGGATCGGTGGCCAGGGGAATGCCCTGGGCCAGCCGGTTGTTGAAAACCCCGGCCACCAGCGGACGCTCCGCATCCCGGTTAACCTCTTTTTCCACCAGCGAGGCAAGTATCACGGTCCGGCTTATCTCGTTCCCGGAGCCGTCGGGCGTCAGGCCAAGTTGGGCCGCAACCTGGCGGAAGTGGCGTACCATCGCTCCCACCATCTGATCCGGCGTGGCGTGACGGCTGAAGCGGTAGGTGCCGGGGAAGAGATACCCCTCCAGCGAGCTGGTGTTGGGCGAGAGATCTGCGATCAGCTCGGTCTGGCTTCGTTCCGCGGCGAGCATGGCCTCGCGCGACCCCAACCCGGCGGCTTCCACCGCCTGCGCGATGTCGAAGAGGTTGTAACCCTCGGGAACCGTGACCTGAATCGTGTATACATCGCCGAGGACCATGCGCTCGTAGACCTCGGGGGCCGTCGCGGGCCGGTTGAATCGGTACTCGCCGGCAATCAGCTTGCCGCCCTTGATCGCCCGCAGCAAGTCGAAGGCGAAGCGGCTGCGCAGCACTCCCGCCTGCTCCAGTTGCGTGGCGATGGCCTCGGTCCCCGTGCCGGGGGAGATGTCGACATAAGTTGCTGCCTCGTCGGAGGTGCCCACGGCCGGGCCAATCGGGACGTAGATTGCCCAGGCCGCCAACCCAGCCACCACCAGCGCGAGGAGCAACAGGAATGTGAGGTATTTCAAGCCGGGCCTTTCCTGCGTGGATTGCTCAGGGCAATAGTTTTGCTTCATCGTCTTGAAGCATTTTACGGTGCCGCGCGCCCAGAGCAAGGTCTATCGCTCGCGCGTCAACCCAATCCGCCGCCGCAAAGCTGCTCCCAACGCCTGCCTTCTGCTGCGTTAGTCTTATATGCCATGAAGCTCCGGCACTGCATTGCGCTCCTGTTCTCCGCCCTCTGGCTGGTAACCGCGGCATCTGGTCAGTCCAGGCCCACACCCTCTGCGCCGGTGAATCCAGACCTGCGCGCCGGCATCCGCACACTCGATCTGGAACCGGTCTGGTCCGGGCATCCCGTCGGCTTTGCTCTGCTCACCCACGGCGACCGGCAGTTTGTCGCCTTCTACGATGCCAGCCGCCGCATGACCATCGCCCAACGAACCCTCGGTCAACGCCAGTGGAGTTACACCACTCTGCCCAGTACCGTCGGCTGGGACAGCCACAACTACATCGCGATGGAGCTCGATCGCGACGGATACCTGCATGTCGCGGGCAATATGCACGCCTCGCCCCTGGTCTACTTCCGCGGCACTCGCCCCTACAATGCGGCTTCGCTCGTGCGCGTCCCGTCCATGACCGGGCGGCATGAGGAGCGGGTCACCTACCCGGTCTTCTCCTACGCGCCCGATGGTGAGTTGCTCTTTCAATACCGAAGCGGAAGCAGCGGAGCGGGTGATACCTACCGCAACCGTTACGACGAGCGAACCAAAACCTGGCACGCGCTCACCGGCCAGCCGCTCTTCTTCGGCGGCAACAGAATGAATGCCTACCCGCTGAACCCAGTGAAGGGGCCGGATAGCTGGTACCACCAGGTCTGGGTCTGGCGCGACACGCCCATGGCCGAGACCAACCATGACCTCAGCTACGCGCGCAGCCGCGACCTCATCCACTGGGAGACGGCGAATGGCGTTCCGCTCACCCTGCCCCTCACCATCGATACACCCGGCCTTGTTGTGGACCCTTCACCGCCGCGCGGTGGCCTTCTCAACGGGACCCAGGCCGTCGGCTTCGACGCCCTCGGCAACCTTGTCATCTCGTACCTTAAGTACGACGCCACGGGAAACACGCAGCTCTATTTCGCTCGCTGGCAGGGTGCCCACTGGCTCCTGCAGCAGGCCAGCAACTGGAACTACCGTTGGGACTTCCATGGCGGTGGCAGCCTGGTCAACGAGATTCACATCGGCCCGCTGCGCGCCTCGGGCGGCAAACTGACCATCGCCATCAGCCACAAGGTCTACGGCTCCGGAGTATGGGAGGTCGATCCGGCGACCATGCGCTTGCAAGGCAAACTCACTGCGGACGCATCCGTGGACGAGGGAAGCGAAGACATCTCAGGCGCGTCGCAGAGTGGACTGCTGGATCGCTCTGCTTCGGACTCCGCTGGCACTCGCGCCGACGGCGTCACCTACCGCCTCACCTGGAAGACGCTTCCCCAGAACCGCGATCAGCCACGTCCCGAGGGAGCGCCGCCGCCCTCCATGCTGCGCCTCGTCCTCGCCAACTAACCGACTCTCCGGCCTCATGCAGGGTGGTTTGTTGCGAAAGATCGTTACGGACACGGACCGGTAGACTCGTCTATCATTACCGCGCTACGAAAATCACTGCGAGGGATCGACCTATGAAGAAACTGCTCTTTGTCTGCGCTGCCCTGATCATGGCACTCACACCTATTACCGCCCGGGCCGCCACCGATATTTCAGGCACTTGGACGGGAGCATTCGCAGGCCCCGATGGCGGCGGAGGCTTTCAGATCTCATTCACCTTCAAGCAGGATGGCGCCAAACTCACCGGCTCGGTGCAGGGCCCGCAGGGCGATGCCATTGCCATTACCGATGGCAAGGTGGACGGCGACAAAATATCCTTCAAAGTCTCCTTCAATGGAGCCACCATCACGCACGAGGGAACCATCAACGCCGCCGGCGACGAGATCAAGCTGACCTCCAAGTCGGACCAAGGTGACTTCCCCGGCGGAGAGATGACTCTCAAACGGTCCAAATAGCGCGAATCTTAGGCCACCATCGCATCCCGTCGCGGAGACGCCTGGATGGTTCGCACCAAGTCCACCACCGTCACCAGCGGCGAATTGAGCAGGCCCGGCAGATAGCTCCGCCCCGTCTTCGCCAGCAACGCGCGGATCGCTTCTCTCAGGTCCTCGCTATCCAGCCCGAGATCGCTGTCCAGATCGTCTAGCGGCTCGATTGGAAAGGCCACCTTCTGCTGTTCCCGAAGGTAACGATAGGTGGCGCGGGCAATCTCAGGATCGTATCCATACTCGGCCAGGTCCTCCGCAAACGTCTCCTCGCTGTGCCCCGAGCGGTCCCGAGCCAGCGAAGAACTCCGGCTCTTCGCCGACACAAACAGGACCGCCAGACCCATCAGCAGGGAGAAGCCGATCAGCAACAACGGCACGAACTGCGCAGCGAGCCACTGCTGTACGGTAATGGGAGTAGGCATCACAAACGACCCCGGGTGTAATTCCTTCAGGGATTGGATATCTACGCATTCATGGCCGATGGTTCTCTGATCAGCAAGGGCCCGATCGGTTCATTCCATGCCGATTAACTTACTATACTGAAATCGGCACGCTTTGCACCATAGGAAAGCCCCGTACGCAATCCGGATTCGCATCGTATTCGGACAAGAGAACATCCAAATCTTTCGGAGGAACCCGATCGCTTCCCTGCCCCCATCGCCGCTCTACGCCAGTGCCTCCGCGGCGCTGCTGGAAGTGCCCGCAACGGACGCGGCCCCGCAGGCATCCGTCGAACGCCTGCGCGACTCCTTCGGACGCGCCATCACCGACCTTCGCATCTCCGTCACCGACCGCTGCAACTACAAGTGCGTCTACTGCCGCGCCGGCGACGAAGGCGCTACCTTCACCGAGCTTCCCATCGCAGACTATCTGCGCATGGTCCGTATCCTGGTCTCGCTTGGCATCGAGAAGGTAAGGCTCACCGGCGGCGAACCGCTGCTGCGCTCCGGCCTGGTCGAGATGGTCGCCAAGTTGGCGCGCATGCGCACCGCCTTCCGCGCCGACGGAACCCGCCTCGATGCGCATGAGGCCGGCCAGCCGCTCGACATTGCCCTCACCACCAATGGCCATCTGCTGGATTCCCTCGCCGTGCCGCTTGCATCCGCCGGGCTCAACCGCGTCACCGTCAGCATGGACGCGGTCGACCCCGAAACCTTCGCCCACATCACGCGTGTGCCGCGCAGCTTTCAGCGCGTGCTGGCTGGCGTGCGCGCCGCCCAGGCTGCAGGCCTCGGCCCGGTCAAGATCAACTGCGTCCTGCTGCGCGGATTCAACGACGCGCAGATCGAGCCCTTCGCCGAGTTCTCGCGCAGCCAGGGAGTCGTCGTCCGATTCATCGAGTTCATGCCGCTGGAGGAGCCATCCGCCGCCGAAGACGCGCGCAACTGGAGGCCCGAAGCCGTGGTGACGATGGACCAGATCGTCGCCCGCCTCAACGCATGGTGTCCCTCCTGCGCTGTCCCGCCCGGCCTGATCGAACTGCCGCCGCGCGCCGCCAGCGAGACCGCCAAGCGCTTCACCTTCGCCGACGGCATAGGCGAGATCGGAATCATCGCCCCCGTCTCCCGCCCCTTCTGCGGACATTGCAGCCGCGTGCGCATCACCTCCGACGGGGCCCTCCGCACCTGCCTCTTCTCCCACTCCGACCACGACCTCTACGGCCAGATGCGGCGCGGTGGAACCGACCAGGAACTTGCATCGTATATAAAGCGTGTCGTCATGCGGAAGGAGGCCCGCCATCACATCGGCGAGCCGGGATTCGAAAAGCCTTCTCGGAACATGGTGCATATTGGCGGCTAGGTTGATACGCGCGACTGTTGTTTACTACTTGGGTTTATAAAGTTGCCCAAATACTGTCGATAGCATCATTCAATGTTTGCCCATCCTGGGGAAGAGCGTGAGAGAGAAGCGTCAGTTCGAGGTCATCGAAAGCCGCCAGATGGACCATCTGCGCGTCTTTCATGAGGTTGCGCGCGCCCTCACCCAGACCCTCGAACTCGAAGAGATTCTACTCATCATCATGCAGAAGATGGCCCAGTTCTTCGGCCCCGAGCGATGGTCCATGCTCATGGTCGACGAGGAGGCCAAGGACCTTTACTACGCCATCGCGGTCGGTGAGGACTCCGAAAGCCTCAAGGGCCTGCGCGTGCCGCTCGGTGAAGGCGTCGCCGGATGGGTCGCCTCCACCGGCAATCCCCTGGTTGTGCCAGACGTCTCCCTCGACACCCAGTGGCACGCCTTCTCCCGCGCCCACCCCGATCTCAGAATCCGCTCGATCGCATGCATCCCCATCCGTTCGGGCAACAAAACCCTCGGCGTCATTCAGCTCCTCAACACCAAGCTCGACCTGGAGAGCGAGTACTCCATCTCCTTCCTGCGCATCCTCTGCGACTACGCAGCCATCGCTATCCAGAATGCCAGCTCGGTCAAACTTATCCACGAGCTCACCATCACCGACGACTGCACCGGACTCTTCAACGCGCGCCACCTCTACACCCTGCTGGATGAGCAGATCGAGCTGGCCGCAGCCAACCGCGACACCCGCTTCAGCCTGCTCTTCGTGGATCTCGACCACTTCAAAGAGGTCAACGACACCCATGGCCACTTGGTTGGAAGCCGCCTCCTCGCCGAGGTCGGCGGTCTCATGCGCCGAACCCTCGGGCCCGCAAACTCCTGCTTCCGCTACGGAGGAGACGAGTTCGTTGCCCTGCTCCCCGGCCTGGGCAAGAAGACCGCGATCGACGCCACCACCAGGCTCTGGGAGCAGCTTCGCAAGCACCGCTTCCTCACCGGCCAGGGTCTCTTCCTCACCCTCGCCGGCAGCTTCGGCCTGGCCACCTTCCCGGAGGACGGGGACAATGTTCCCTCCATCATCCGCGCCGCCGACACCATGATGTACGAGGCCAAAACCACCCGTGACAACATCGCCGTCGCAGGCCTCGGCCTGCTCGCAGGCAACAAACCGGCCATTCCCCATGGCAAAACCGTAACCATGGCCGCCGGCGACCTCGAGGCCAAGCTCCGCTAGCCGAATCTCAACTCACAACCCGCAACCTGCAACTACTCCGGCTCCCGCCGCTCCAGCGTCACTGGCCGCTTCGGCTCCGGCTTGATCACGTCCCTGTTCTCCGGCGCCACCGGATGCACCCCGAAGTCCCACACCCCCAGGTTGATCTCGTTCTCCGATACCACTTCCATCAGCGCATACTCGCCGAAGTCCAGTGACCGCTTCGGCGTCAGCTTCATCCAGTGGCCTCCGGGCAGGACCTCGCTGTTCATCTCAATTACGTCCTCCTGCGTCTTTGCCGGTCCGCCCAGCATACCGATGTTGAAGCTTGCGATCACGCGCGCGTCTGTGCGCACATCCGCCCTCACCATCACGTAGCCGCTGTCGGGCGAACCGCCGCTGGAGTCCGTCTTCGCCCCCGATCCCGTTCCGTGCGTGTCCACCGTCAGCGGAGTCCCGCCCCGCACCACCCCCGAATCGTCGCCCAGCCGCAGATAGATCACCGGCGTGTCCAGATGCAGTTGCACCGCAGCCTCCACCCCCTTCAATTGCTCGATCTGGTGCGTCGCCGCGCGCGGATTGATCGCCAGCTTCAATATGTTGTGACTCGTTGTGCGGTTCAGCTCGCCCTCCGACTGCACCAAGGGCACCAGCTCCGGCGCGCCGTGATAATAGTCCAGCGCCAGCACGCTGTCCTGCTCCGGCAACCGCAGGTCCGGCGCAACTTCCGGAGTCCACGCCGCGCGGTCCGCCTCCTCCTGCAACAACTCGGGATCGATCGCCGGCGGGGGAGCCTCAGCCGGCCCCTTCCCTGCATCGCTCTCCGTCGCCGAGTGCTGCCGCTCCCACTTGTGCGTCGCGTCCCAGTCAACCAACTCCGCCGGAATCTCCTCCGTCGCGTCCCGCTCCGCGCTGTAGTAGCTCACAATCTTTCCCTTCACCTGGTAGCTCATCACGATCTGGTAGCTGCCGTCCTTCAGAATCAACCGCGTGCGATGCCCCACGCCCGTTGTCTGCGCAGACATCGCCGTCTGCGCAGACAACGCCTGCTGCATCCCCGCACCCGCCTGCGGAGACTGAGCCAGCCCGATCCACGCCACTCCCGCCGCAAGCGCCAGCGCACAATCCCAGACCGCGTATCTTTTCATCCTCGCCGTCCCATCTCCACCCCCAAAGTTTAGACGCACACGCGCAACCCGCGCGACCTGCCGTTTTCGTTTTTCAACGGAGAACGAACAACGCAGAACGCACAACGTGACTACCATAAAGACAGATGCCCGTTCCCTTCACCCATAAATTCCGCATCGCGCTCTCCTTCGCCTGCGTGTACTTCTTCTGGGGCTCGACCTACAGCGCCTTCCACATCGCCGGCCTGCATCTTGCGCCGCCGCTGGTGGGCTTCATCCGCTCGCTCTTCTCCACCATTCTCATCTGCGGCATCTGCTTGGTACGCAGAACCAGCCTGTGTGTCCCCTTGCGCGCCGCGTGGCAGCTCGCGCTGGTCGGCATTTGCTTCTTGACCGTCAGCAACCTGCTGCTCATCTGGGCCGAGTCCAAGGTCGCCACCGGCTACGCCTCGCTGGTCATCGCCACGATCCCCATCTTTGTCGCGCTCATCGAGACCGTGCTGCCTGGCGGAGAGACCCTCAACCTGCGCGGATGGCTCGGTACGCTACTCGGCGTCATCGGAATGCTGGCCCTGCTCTGGCCCACCCTCCATCGCTCCGGCAACACAGGCCCTAGCCAGCGCAGTCTCTTCGGCTTCGTTCTGCTCCTCGGCGCCGCGCTGGCCTTCGCCTCAGGCTCCGTACTCTCGCGCCGCTTTCGCTTCCGCGTCGACACCTTCGTCGCCACCTTCTGGCAGATCGCCGCAGCCGGCCTGGTCAACCTTATCATCTCAATCGCTGCAGGATGCTTCCGCACCGCCCTCTGGACGCGCGGCGGAATCCTCGCCATCGCCTATCTCGCGGCCTTCGGTTCAGTCGTCGGCCTCACCGCCTATACCTATCTGCTCAAGCACGTCCCCGTCACCAAGGTCTCCACCTATGCCTTCGTCAACCCCATCGTCGCCATCCTGATCGGCGCGGCCCTCTTCCACGAGCGCCTCGCCCCCACCGAACTCGCCGGCACAGTCCTCATCCTCTTCGCCGTCGCCACCGTCATCCTCTCCCGTACCAAATCCACCCCGGTCTCCGCCGACCCCATCCTCGAGTTCCCCATCGAGGAGTGAACCTCAACCTCAAACCTGTCTTCACTTCCGCTTCCACCGCGCCCCGTCCTTCGAGTCCTCGATCACCACGCCCTTCGCCAGCAGCTCTGCACGGATCGCGTCCGCCCGCGCAAAGTTCCGTGTCTTCTTGGCCTGCGTCCGCTCCGCCACCAGCGCCTCGATAGCCTCATCCGAAAGCGCCAGCCTCGCCACCAGCTCCGGCGCTGCATCCTTCGTCCGCCCCTCCGCCTCCGCCCACACCAGCGCCGCCCGTGTCCGCTCCTCGTCCCTGTCCTCTAGCACCGCGAAGACCTCATCGAAGAGCGCGTAGTACGCGCAGCACCTCCACCGCATTTTCCGCGCCCAGCGTCCCCGCGTCGGCCGCCGAGTTCGCCGCGCGCACCATCTCGCTGATCGCCGCTGCCGCCTCCGCCGTATTCAGATCGTTCGCCAGCGCCGCCGTAAACTCGTTCGCCGCCTTCGCCGTCTCCGCCGCGACCTCCGCATTCGCCGCAGCCGCAAACCCGCCGCGCAGCATCCGCTCGTGGAACGTCCGCAGCCGCTCAATCGCATTGGTCGCCGCCGCCAGCGCCTCAAACGTAAAGTTCATCTGGTGGCGATACGGCACACTCAGCAGCAGGTATCGTATCGCCGAAGCGCGATGTCCCTTCAGCAGCAGATCGCGCAGGGTATAAAAGTTCCCCAGCGACTTCGACATCTTCTTCCCCTCCACCAGCAGGAAGCGCACATGCATCCAGTGCCGCGCAAACGTCTTCCCCGATGCCGACTCCGACTGCGCAATCTCGTTCTCATGATGCGGAAACATCAGGTCCTCGCCGCCCGCGTGCAGGTCGAAGCACTCGCCCAGCACCCCGGTCGCCATCGCCGAACACTCGATATGCCATCCCGGCCGCCCCGCGCCCAAGGGCGTCTCCCAACTCGGTTCGGGCTGACCATCGGGCCCGGCGGTCTTCGCCGCCTTCCACAGGGCAAAGTCGCGCACCACTTCCTTCTCGTACTCGTCCGAGTCCACCCGCGCGCCGTCCTCCATCCCCTCCAAATCTTTCTTCGACAGCTTCCCATACTCCGGAAACCGCTCGATGCGGAAGTACCAGCTCCCATCCTCCGTCTGGTACGCAATGTCTTTCGCCGCCAACTGCTCGATCAGCGTCACCATCTCCGGGATGTGTTCGGTGGCGCGCGGCACGTGCTCCGGCCGCTCGATCCCCAGTGCCTCCATGTCCTCGAAGAATGCTTTTTCAAACCGCGCCGTGTACTCCGCAATCCCTTTGCCCGCTGCCAGTGCGTTGCGAATGATCTTGTCGTCCACGTCGGTCACGTTCATCACATGCTCCACGGCCATCCCCTGCTGGCGCAGGAACCGCCGCAGCACGTCCACATGCAGAAACGTCCTGAAGTTCCCAATGTGCCCGTAGTCGTAGATTGTCGGCCCGCAGGCATACATCCGCAGCGCCGGCCCGCCCACCGGCTCCAGCCGCTCCACCCTCCCGCTCAATGTGTTGAACAGTTCCAACGCCGCCACTGCGCTCTCTCGTCCCGCCGCAGCCGGGCATCAGCCACGGTGCAGTCTTTTTTCTTGAAGTGATTTGCTCCCCTAAGATTCTACAGGCACTGCAGAGAGAGTAATTTCTCATTCGTACGGAGTGATGACGATGGACTCGGTATGCACCTCGTTCAAGCCGTCGGGGTTGATCTCGCAATCGATCGAGATTCCGGCGGGGCGCACCGGCAGGCTATCGTCCGGTATGGCGTACCAACTTTCATCTACTATGAGGCTTCCAAGTGAAACTTTGAGATTGATCGGAATTTGCAGGTCGCGCAGATGGTCTTTAATTACGAGAAATTCCTCGGGCTTCACATACTTCATGTAACGCTTTGGACGAGGAGTCAACCGGAGCTTAGCGTCTGATGCCGACAAGAGACACCCTAAGATTTTGAGCCTGACACAATCGTCTGGTATCGCAATCTCGTGAGCGATTTTGAGATCAATGTCCTGGCTGTTCATGTAAGTCCGGATTTGCTCATCGAGGTGCCCGAAGGTCTTCCCATAGTCGAGGCTAGTGAGCACATCTTCCTGTGTGAGGGCTAGCGCTCTGCCCCCGACCGCCTCATTTAATTCTCTCGTGCCCGTAAACGAATAGTGAAAATTAAACCCAATGTCGTATTTGATTAGCGCGACTGGAATCTCGATTACAGCCTTCCACCGACGCGAGTTGATGTCCTCCAACGTGAGCAACTCGATCCCGAGATTCCTGGCGTAGTCCCTTGTGGTCGCTGTGAACCCGGCTGCACATATCAGGAAGCCCTTTGACGCACCGACGTCCTTGATGACCGCCGAGAACGCCCCGATGACGTTGACGTCTGCCGGGCGGGCATGATTTTTGGCCTGCGTAATGTACAGGATGTCCGTACCCACGACCTCGCCTCGGATTGAGACATCAATCTCGCGCATGAGGCCGCTTTCCGAGCCCTTGATCTTGTCATTCTTGACGACTGTGAGCATTGGGAAGAAGCGTTGAAATGCCTCGAAGATGAACGTCTCGTATTCGCTACCTGCTCGCACTGTCGATCCTCCTCACCCCAGCTTCAACCCCGGCGTGGCCACCAATCCCTCCTTGGCAAACTCCCCCGCCACAAACTTCCCCCACGCCGCCGCCGCGATCATCGCCGCGTTGTCGGTCGACATCGCCATCGTCGGGAACTCCACCCGTAGCCCGCGTCGCGCCGCCTCCTCCGCAAACCGCCGCCGCAGCTCGCTGTTCGCCGACACGCCGCCCGACACCACAATCCCCCGCGCCCCCAGTGCCTCCGCCGCCGCAAACGTCTGCCGCATCAAATTCCCTACCACCGCGTACTGAAAGCTCGCAATCAAGTCCAGCGTCTGCCGGTCGAAGACCTCCGGCATCTCCCGCAACGCCTCCGCCGGCCGCAGTGCCGGATTAGTCTTCAACGCCTCACCCAGCGCCCGCCGCCGAGCCTCCACGCCCGCGGCCATCCCGTGCCCCTGGATATACCGCAGCACCGCCGTCTTGATCCCGCTGAACGAAAAGTCAAAGTGCTCTCCGTCCACCGCCTTTCTGTTTGTTGTTCCGCCGTATTCTTTGTTTGTCATTCCGTAGCGAAGCGGAGGAATCTGCTTCTCCTCCACGCCCGCCACCGCCCTCCGCGCTTTGATCTGCTGAAACCGAAACTCCACCGCCCGCGAGTTCCCACTCTTCGCCAACGCGTCCATCCACGGCCCGCCGGGATACCCCAGCCCAAGCAGCTTGGCCACCTTGTCGAAGGCCTCGCCCGCCGCATCGTCCACCGTCCGCCCCACATTCCGGTAAGCCCATACTCCGGGTGCCCCATTCATGACGGCTTCATCGTCATGGGTGGGGTCTTTCTCCGCCAAATACAGATGCGTGTGCCCTCCACTCACCACCAACGCCAGCAGCGGCCCTCCTGTTCCCTGATCCCTGTTCTCTTTTCCCTGATCCATCAGTACCGCGTGAATATGCCCTTCCAAATGGTTAACCGCGATCAGCGGCTTGCCCACCGCCAGCGCCAGCGCCTTGGCATACGTGATCCCCACCAGCAGCGCGCCCGCCAGCCCCGGCCCCTCGGTCACCGCAATCGCATCCAGCTCCGCAAACTCCAGCCCCGCCTCCGCAATCGCCGCCCTTACCACCGGAACGATGTTTCGCAAGTGTTCCCGGCTAGCCAGCTCCGGAACCACCCCGCCGTACTTCGCATGCAGCGCCATCTGCGACGCCACCACATTCGCCAGAACCTCGCCGCCCGCGCGCACCACCGCCGCAGCCGTCTCGTCGCACGAGCTCTCAATCCCCAGAATTAGTCCGCCGCCGCTGCGCATCTCTCTATCATAAGGACATGCAGGGCGATCTCCCCTCCAACCCGCACTTCCGCGCCGCGCTCGCCATCGCCCGGCGCCTGCGCGACGCGGGCCATCAGGCCTTCTTCGCCGGCGGATGCGTGCGCGACCTGCTGCTCGGCCTCGCGCCCAAGGACTTCGACGTCGCCACCTCCGCCACGCCCCACGAGATCGTCGCCCTCTTCCCCAGGACCCTCACCGTCGGAGCTCACTTCGGCGTCGTCCTCGTTTGCCAGCAGTTCGACGAACAAGACATCGCCACTGAATCCGGGGCCCCCGGCGAGCGGTCTCGGCTCGCTGAGGTGGTAGAGGTCGCCACCTTCCGCTCGGACGGCGCCTACTCCGATGGCCGCCGGCCTGACGCAGTGCGTTACACCACCGATCCCCGCGAAGATGTCCTCCGCCGCGACTTCACCATAAACGGCCTGCTGCTCGATCCGCTCGCCTTCGACGCCACCGGCGACCCCGCCTCCGCCATGCTCGACTTCGTCCACGGCCGCGAAGATCTCGCTCGCGGCATCATCCGCGCCATCGGCGACCCCAGCCTGCGCTTCGCCGAGGACAAGCTGCGCATGTTGCGCGCCGTCCGTTTCGCCGCCCGCCTCAACTTCCAGATCGATGCCGTCACCTCCGCCGCCATCCGCCGCCACGCCGCAGAGATCGCCCAGATCAGCGCCGAGCGCATCCGCGACGAACTCACCCGCATCCTCACCGAGGGCGGCGCGCGCCCCGGCTTCGAGCTGCTCTTCGATCTCGGTCTCCTTGCCGAAGTCCTCCCCGAAGCCGTCCGCCTGCGCGGCGTCGCCCAGCCGCCCGAGTTCCACCCCGAGGGCGATGTCTGGACACACACCATGCTGATGCTCGCGCAGCTTCCGCCACAATCCAGCACAACACTCGCCTGGGCCGCCCTGCTGCACGACATCGGCAAGCCCGCAACCTTCCAGCCGCCCAAACCGGCAACTCCCGGCAGCGATGAAAAGCCCGAACGCATCCATTTCTATGGCCACGTCGAGGCCGGCGTCCGCATCAGTGAGACCATCCTCGCCCGCCTGCGCTTCTCCAACGGCGATACCGCTCAGATCGTCTCTCTGGTCCGGAACCACATGCGCTTCGGCGACGTCCTCCAGATGAAGCAATCCACCCTCAAGCGCTTCCTCCGCCTGCCCCGCTTCGACGAGCACCTAGCCCTGCACCGCCTCGATGCCCTCTCCGCCCACGGCGATCTCACCTGCTACGACTTCGCCCGCGCCCACTTCGAGGACGAGCCCGCCCCCAACCGCCGCCCCGCTCCGCTGCTCACCGGGCGCGACCTCATCGCCGCCGGCTACCGCCCCTCCCCGCAGTTCAAGCCCATGCTAGCGCTCGCCGAGGATGCCCAACTCGAAGGCTCCATTACCACCCGCGAAGAAGCCCTCGCCCTGGTTCAGGCAACGTATCCGCGCCCATCCACCTCACCCAATCCCACCCCGCGCCGGGTACCCCATTCATGACGCTGTCTCATCGCGGCATGGGTGGGTTATCTCAACTTCCCGCTCACCGCTCGAAGACCACACTATGCCGTCGCAGCCACCAGCACGCCCCGCTCCCCGCCTGCGGAAAGATGGATCGGCTGCAACTCACATCTGCCGTCCCGCCCCAGTCGTACTCCTCCTTGTTGTTCTTCAGCGGCAGTACCACGATGCTGCTCACCACCACCGACCCCATCCCGCCGCCGCGCGCCACCCGCACCCGCCACACCGCCCAGTCGCACACATACAGCATCATGAGCGCCGCTATCAGCCCTGCCACCGTACTGCCCAGAATCCGTTTCACGCAGATTTTAACTCTCGTTCGGCAC
Organism: uncultured Acidobacteriaceae bacterium; assembly: GCA_963834805.1. GTDB lineage: Bacteria > Acidobacteriota > Terriglobia > Terriglobales > Acidobacteriaceae > Edaphobacter. The sequence goes on along the minus strand of CAWIDB010000006.1, from coordinate 1,064,337 downwards.
GCAGCCAGTCCTGCCAGTCCTGTCCATTCTGTCCGCCCCGCTCCTTCCAATAGCGATACGCCAGCTTTGCAATAGCTTCGCGGGATGGCGTCTTCGCGGTCTCAGGTTTGCCAACCGCTGCCGTCTTCGTCTTTGTCTTCTTGGCCGAAGTCACCGTCGTTCGTGGCTTTGCTGGTGCCGTTGCTTTCTTCACTTTCTCTGCCATACAAGTCCTCCTTCGGACCCATTCCCGCTCACTGCGCGAGACCATCTTTTACAGAATACCGGATTTCAGTCAACTGCGTTTCGCTTTGGGTTGAAATGAGGTCTAGTTCGCTGAATCAATCTGGTTCACCCAATCGCTGTGTCTTGATCTCCCTTCCCCATCCTGTCTCACCTTCAAACCCACCTGCGGGCCATCTGTACCGGGCCCATGCTAGACTCGAAGTTTTCCGCCTTCCGCACGCGGCGCGACTGCGCGTAGGGCGCGGGTACTATTATTCGGGAGGGCTCGCCATGCATCCGGATCTCGCCAAGCTCGTTGTCTTGCAGGAGTTCGACATCGAGGCAAAACGTCTGCGCGACCAGATCGCGGCGCTTCCCCGCCAGCTTGCCACGCTCGAGCTCAAGTCCGCCGCCGCCGAGGGCCAGCGCGCCATCGTGCTCGACCTCATCGCCAAGGAAGACGTCCTCCGCCGCCGCCTGGAGTCCGACATCGCCGACCAGCGCCAGAAGCTCGCGCGCACCCAGAAAAAAATCGACGCTGCCACCAACACCGTCCAGGTCACCGCGCTGGAACATGAGGCCGCCTTCGCCCGCGCCGAGATCAACCGCATGGAAGACGCCGAACTGGAGAGCATGGAGCGCGCCGAAGCTCTCGACGGGCAGCAGGCCTGCGCAGACCAGGCCATCGCCGAGGCCGCCCAGACGCTCCAGCGGGAGCGCGCCCGCACCGAGGACCTGCTCGCCCGCGACCGCGCCGCCCTCGCCGAGGTCGACGCCAAACGCGCCGCCCTGCGCGCCGAGATCGCCCAAAGCCCCACCGGCGACGATTCGCTCTCCACCTACGACCGCATCAGTCGCTCCAAGGGGACCGCCGTCTCCCAGGCACTCAACCAGAAGTGCTCCGCATGCCAGATGATGGTCCGTCCCCAGCGCTGGAACGATCTGCGCGACAATACCCCCGGCTCCACCTCCAGCCAGACGCTGATGACCTGCGAGAACTGCGGCCACCTCCTCTACTACGATCCCGCACGCGACGCACCCCAGCCCAAACCCGTCCAGTCCGAATCCATCGCCGCCCAGATCGTCCGCTCCCTCTGACTCCAACCGTCGGCTACGAAACATGGGTGCCATTCATGACGCGGTTTCATCGCGGCCAAGCGGGGGCCCCGCCAGCTTCGCGGGTGTGGTGAACATGGGTGGGGTTTGTGCCTTTCCGGAGGGAGCAGTGGGCTATAGCCCACTGAAAAGCCGCACAGAAGTAAAGGGGCTTCAGCCCCGGGCCGTTCCCCTCGAACCTCGAACCTCGACCCAATCGCCGATAATGGAAGCATGAGCACCACCCCCAAACGCATATGCGTCGACATGGACGAAGTCATCGCCGACACCGTCGCCGAGCACCTCATCCGCTACAACCGCGACTACGATGACAACCTCACCAAGGCCGACCTGCGCGGCAAGTGGATCTGGGATGTCGTCTCTATCGACCGCCATCCCCGACTCGACGAGTATCTCCACTCCGAAGACTTCTTCGACGTCCTCGATGTCATGCCCGACGCGCAGCGCGTCCTCCGCCGCCTGCAGCAGCAATTCGAGGTCTTCATCGCCTCCGCCGCCATGGAGGTTCCCACCTCTTTCAACGCCAAGTACCGCTGGCTCGCCCGCCACTTTCCCACCATCCCCGCCACCCACATCGTCTTCTGCGGCGACAAATCCATTCTCCGCGCCGACTACCTCATCGACGACAACCCACGCCAGCTCCGCCGCTTCTCCGGCACCGGAATCCTCTACGACGCACCCCACAACATCGCCGTCACCGGCTTCCGCCGCGTCCACAACTGGATCGAGATCGAAACCCTCTTCCTCCCCGGGAAATAGCCTTCGTCGTGAGCGAGTACAGGGGACCCCATAAACTCTGTCATCCCTATTGCAGCGCGAAGCGCGTAGTGGAGGGCCCCCCGCATTTCGTCTTTGTTTGTACTTGTCTCACCGGATTAGCAGTGAGCTTCTTGCTGGGTGCCCCATCCATGTGTTTTGTCTTCTGCAATGGGTGGGGTTCTTGTCTTTCCGGAGGGAGCAGTGGCCTTCAGGCCCCTGAAGGATGCTCTATGGAAGGATGGGCTTCAGCCCCGGGCCCCCGCCCCCGCGTTACACTCGATGCGTGGCACCATCCTCCCTATCGCATCCGCCAGCCATAGACGCATGACCCTCCCGCGCATCCACATCGGGCGGCCGCAACGTCTTGCCGCGCTTCTTCTGCTGGCCTTACTCGCCCAGTGCCTTTGGGTCGTCGGGCACCAGGAGCTCTCCACCGCCGACTATCGCTTCGCCCGCTGCGGCCGCGAGATGTGGGAACGGCCCTCGCCCCTCGAGGGTTACTTCACCACCTGCGGCAACCTCCACGGCGACGGCACATTCGCCTACCGCGTGGCCGGCCTTCCGCTCACCCTCCAGCGCCTCACCCTGCTTGCGGTCGACCGCTTTCGCTCGCCCGCCGATCGCCTCTACCCCGGCAGCTCGCTCAACGGCTCCACATGGGAGTCGCGCCACCAGCTCGCGTTCGTCCTCTATCTCATCCACCTGCCCTTTGTGCTCTTCGCCCTCTGGCTGGGCAGCGGCCTGTGGTGGGTGGCGCGCCGTCTCTACGGCAACGAGGGCGGTTTCTTCGCTCTCGGCCTCTACTGCTTCTGCCCTGCGGTCGTCCGCATGGCCGTCACACCCAACAACGATGTCCTCGCCATGTGGGGACTCTACGGCCTGGTCTACACCGCAATCGGCGTCGCCCACGCCATGCAGGGACCGCGCCGCAAGTGGCGTCCGCGCATCGCGCTGTTGACCATTGCTCTGGGCTTCACCGCCGCGGCGCATCTTCTGGCCGCTCTCTTTGGCTTCGTCGCCGCTCTGGCCTTCATGCTCTATCTCGCGGAGCGCCGCCGCGGCTACGTCTTTCAGGTCCTTCTCATCGCCGCCATCAGCGCGCTGGCCATTCTCTTCGCGTTTTACGGCTTCCGCCCGGCCGCGTTCAGCTACGTCTTCACCGGCGGCGCAGCGCGCTTCTGGTTCTCGCTCGCGGGCGCGCGCAGCTTCCTCTTCGACCGTGGCTTCGCCGGCAGCCTGGCAAACCTCCCCATCCTGACCGCGGCCTGCGTTGCCGCTCTACTCTACTGCGTGGTGCGCCGCAGTCGATACTTCGGCAACACCGCGCCGCTTCTGGTCCTGTTCGCGCTCGCTCCGCTCATCACCACGCAGACCGTCAGCGCGCCCTGGCTCTGGGCGCTGCCGTTTTTCTTTACCTTCATTGGCGGGGTCTTCGCCGACGCGCTGGAAACGCGCACTCGCAAGCTCTTCCTCCTGCTCACCGGCGCGGTGCTGGCAGCGCAGGCGATGGTGTGCCTGCTCACCCTGCCCTTGATCGCAAACCGGTTTTGACTGACGAAAGATTGTTCCCGGTCTTGTCTTACCGGAGGGAGCAGTGGGCTTTAGCCCACTGAAAATCCGCATAGGAAGAAATGGGCTTCAGCCCCGGGCCCTCTGCCTTAACCCACGCCCATCAAGGCTTTTGCACAGCCTTCTTCACTGGCGTCTTCTTCGCCGGGCCCGGCTCCGCCTTCACCTTCGCCATCAGTTCGTCGATCGTCGAGTACAGGTCGTCGATCTCCGTCACATGCACCCATTCGTGCTGCGTCACTACGGTGATCGACGGCGTGAACTCCACTCCCAGCCGATCTCCCACTGCCTTGTCCGCTTCCACTTCCTTCTTGAACTGCCCTGTCGGATCGGGTACGAACGGCATTTGCAGACCATGCGTTTGGAAGAAGTTCCCGGTAAACTTCAGCATGTCGTCCTTGCTGGCAATCCCTCTCTGCGCGGCAAACACCGCCGCTCGATACTCATCTGCCGTCTTCGGCGACACCTTGTCCTGCAAATAGCGCGCCCACACCGCCGCATCGAAGCTCCATATATGCCCCGGCAGGGGGAAGTCCCTGCGCACAATCGGTATGTTGTAGTGGGCGGACGCCTGGTGTTCGATGGGGTAGGAGGCAGCGCAGGCCGGACACTCCAGATCCTCGAACACGATGATCGCGATCTTGGCACCCGCCGGAGGTTTCAGCATCGACGTGTCCTTAAACATCTCTGACGTCGTCCCGTCGTAATTTGGCTTCGGCACGTATCGCTGCGCCCTCACCGGCGCACCAGCCAACATCATCGCTATCGCGGCAATCACCACAGGACGCACATCTTTTATCTCAATCAGGCGCATAGTTCCCTCGTCTTTATCCTATCGCAATCCATGCCGCGCAAGCTTCAATCCCCCCTGCCACGCTCCTCGCAAGCTCGTACAATGAAAAGGCCCGGGGAAGTCCTGCGGCACGGAGACTTGCATGAGCATTGTAGAAAAAATCGGCGCAGACATCGTCGCCGCCATGAAGGCCCACCAGGAGCATCGCCTCACTACCCTGCGCATGGTCAAGTCCGCCCTGCGTTCCAAGGAGATCGACAAGCGCCAGCCACTCACCGATGCCGAGCAGACTGCCGTCCTTTCGACGCTCCTCAAGCAGCGCCGCGAGTCGGTCGAGAGCTTCACCAAGGGCGGTCGCCCCGAACTCGCCGCCAGGGAGCAGGCAGAGATCGACATGATCGAGAGCTACATGCCCCAGGCCGCCAGCGAGGACGAACTCCGGTCCATCGTCCAGCAAGCCGTCGCGCAACTCGCCGAAAGCACAGGCCAAAAGCCCACTCCGCGCGATATGGGCGCCGTCATGAAGCTCGCCCAGCAGAGCATCCAGGCCGCAAGCCTGCGCGCCGATGGCAAACTCGTCTCCGAACTCGTCAAGGCCGAACTGGCCAAGTAGAAAAGAGACATGCAGCCACGCCGTCCTCTTATGATTGCATCGCAGCTTCGGCGCTCCATTACAATAAACCCATGATCCTCAAGACGCGTCTCTTCACACCCGGCCCAACTCCCCTGCTTCCTGCCGCCCAGTTCGCCATGGCTGCGGCCGATATGCACCACCGTACGCCCGAGTTCCGCGCCCTCTACAGCCGCGTGCTCGCGCAGCTCAAGGACTTCGTCGGCACCGCCAACGACGTCATTGTCCTCTCCAGCTCCGGGACCGGCGCCATGGAGGCCTCCGTCTCCAACCTCACCTCGCCCGGCGATCGCGTGCTTGTGCTCAGCGCCGGCAAGTTCGGCGAGCGCTGGTCCGGCCTCGCCAAGGCCTTCGGCTGCGAGGTCGATCTGGTCTCCGCGCCCTACGGCCAGACCTTCTCCCTCGACGCCGTCAAGGCCGCGCTCAAGCTCGAAACCCGTGTCGTCTTCATGCAGGCCACCGAGACCTCCACCGGCGCGCGCCACTGTGTCGGCGGCGTCGCCAAGCTGCTCCGCGAGGCCAACTCCGAGGCGCTGCTCGTCGTAGACGCCATCACCGGCCTCGGCACCACACACATCGACATGGACACACTCGGCATCGACGTCCTCATCGGCGGATCGCAGAAGGCCGTCATGATCCCGCCCGGCCTCAGCTATCTGGCCGTCAGCCAACGCGCCTGGGACCGCATGGAGTCCAGCTACAACCCGCGCTATTACTTCGACCTGCGCAAGGAGCGCAAGAACGCCAAGAATGGCGAGAGCGCTTACACCCCCGCCGTCGCCCTCATCGCCGCCCTCGGCGCAGCCCTCGACTACATCGCACACCAGGCCTCCACGCCGGAAAATCCCGCCGGTGACCTCGTCGCCGGGCGCAAGAAGCTCATCGAGAACGCCGAGACCATCGCCGCCATGACCCGCGCCGCCGTCACCGCACTGGGCATGAAGCTCTTCGCGCCCGATTGCCCCGCCGCCGCTGCTACCGCCGTTCTCGCTCCCGATGGCGTCGACTCCAGCGTCGTCGTCAAGGAGCTCAAGTCGCGCTTTGGCTCCATCATCGCCAACGGCCAGGGCGAGATGAAGGGCAAGATATTCCGTATCGCGCACCTCGGCTTCTTCGACTACATGGACCCCATCGCGCTCATTGGCGCGCTGGAACAGGTCATCGCCAAGTCCTTCCCCTCGCCCGGCTTCGCCTTTGGCAACGGCCTCATCGCCGCCCAGAAGGTCTTCGCAGAGCGCTCCTCCACCGCCGCCGAAGACGCCTGCTGCGGCGCCAAATAACTTCCCCGTCGTCCCGACAATTTCCCCGACAGTTCATCTTCGTCTCACTCACATCCGCATCGGACAGTTACACTAAAACTATGAAGATCGTTCTCGCAGAAAAAGTTTCGCCCGCAACCCTCGCCGTCCTCAAGGAAGAGCCAGGCTGGAACGTCGTCACCGCCGATGCGATCGCCAAGCTCGGTCCCGGAGGCCTTGAGGCCGAACTCGCAGACGCCGACGCGCTCGTGGTCCGCTCCGCCGTGCAGGTTGACGCCAAGCTGCTGGAGTCCGCGCCCAAGCTGCGCGCCATTGGCCGCGCCGGCGTCGGCGTCGACAACATCGACATCGATGCCGCAACCCACTCCGGCATCGTCGTGATGAACACGCCCGGAGCCAACGCAGTCGCGGTCGCCGAGCTTGCGATTGGACTCATGATCTCCATGGCGCGCAGCATTCCACGTGCCAATACCACCATGCATGCCGCCCAGTGGGAGAAAAAATCCCTGCAAGGTTCGGAACTGCGCGGCAAAAAGCTCGGTATAGTCGGCCTCGGCCGTATCGGCCTCGAGGTTGCCCGCCGGGCGCGCAGCTTCGGCATGGAGCTGATCGGCTACGACCCATTCATCGCTCCGGTCATCGCTCGCGAGAACCAGGTCGCACTGCTGCCGCTCGAGGAGATATTCAAGCAATCCGACTACCTCACCCTGCACGTTGGCCTCACCAGCCAGACCGAGGGCATGATCAACGCGGCATCCATTAAGCTGATGAAACCCGGCATCCGCATCGTCAACTGCGCGCGCGGCGAACTGATCGTCGACGAGGCGCTCGCCGACGCCATCCGTTCCGGCCACATCGCGGGAGCGGCGCTCGACGTCTTCCGCAAGGAGCCGCTCAAGGACTCAGCCTACTTCGGCCTCGACAACGTCCTTCTCTCGCCCCACGTCGCCGGCTCCACCGACGAGGCCCAGGAGGCCATCGGCATTCAGCTCGCCAAGCAGGTGCGCGACTACCTCAAGCTGGGCGTGGTGCAGTGCGCCGTCAACCTGCCCTCGCTCTCCCACGAGGAGTACGTCGAGATCGCGCCCTACATCGACATGGCCGAACGGCTCGGCCTCTTCCTCTCCCACGCCACGCCGGGCAACCTGGAGAGCATCCAGATCACCTACGCGGGACGGCTCGCCCAGGGCAAGACCGAACTCATCCGCAACGCCGCCCTCTGCGGCATCCTCGCCAACACCGAAGGCGACTCCGAGCAAAGTACCATGGCCAACCGCATTAACGCGGCGGCCCTCGCCGAGGAGCGCGGCATCCGCGTCCAGGAGGAGAAGAAGGAGGCCACCAACGGTGGTGCGGGAAGCACCCTGAAGCTGGTGCTGCACTCCTCCGACGGAGAAGCCAGCGCGTCGGCAACCGTGCTCCACGGCAACTCCCCCCGCCTGCTCACCTACGATGACATCGACATCGAAGCTGCGCTGCAAGGGACCATGCTGGTCTTCCGCAATCACGACGTTCCAGGTGTCATCGGACGAATCGGGACCATCCTGGGGGAACACTCGCTGAACATTGCGAACTTTGCGCTAGGCCGCTCCGTCCGTTCGCAGCGCATCCCCCAGGGACAGGCGTTGGCCTTGGTCCAGATCGATGTCGAGAGCCCAAGCGACGCCAACCCAGCTATCGAAGCGCTGCGCAAGGTCGAGGCCATCGTCAGCGTGCGCTTGGTTGATCTGGGAAAACTGTAGGGTGGTTCATGTAAGTAATAATAATGATTGCATATACACTTCAGAGAACAGCAAAAGAAACGCCGGATGTTACATGTTCTGGGCATGTGTAACATCCATAGTTTTAATAACGGGAACACAGGCAATTTTGTTTACTCGATGTAAGGAAATTGAGAATGCCGCTCTACGAATACGAATGCAAGAAATGCAGAAAACACACGGAAAATATCCAGAAGTTCTCCGATCCTGAGATTACTCAATGTCCGTACTGCGGAGGCCCGCTGGAGCGCGTCGTCTCCGCTGCGGCCATCTCCTTCAAAGGTGGAGGCTGGTTCAAGGACGGTTACAGCCACGCCAAGTCAAAGTCCTCCAGCGAGAGCGAGAGTAAAACCAAGACCGACTCTACGACCCAGAGCAACTCCAGTCAATCGTCTGGATCGTCAATCGAATCGGCTGCATCTTCCAACAACGACGCGAAGCCCGCCGCAACTCCAAGCGCACCTGCTGCATCCGCAGCACCCCCTTCATCCATCTCCGACAAGAAATAGCAGCTATTCAGCTCAGCCCAACGCGTCCAGCTTGCGCGTCACCAACTCGTTCAGCAGAACGGGATTTGCCTGTCCCTTCGACATCCGCATCACGTTGCCTACGAAGAACGCAGCGACCGTTTTCTTGCCGCCGCGATACTGCGCCACTTGCTTTGGGTTCGCCGCGATCACCTCGTCGATCATCGCCTCAATTGCGCCCGCCTCCGAGATCTGTTTCGGCTTGTCGCGCTCGTAGACCTCGGCAAAGTCCTTGCCCTCGGCAAAGCATATGTCCAGCAGTTGCTTCAGCATCTTGCTCGAAAGCTCGCCCGACTCCGCAAGATCGGCTGCCTGCACAATTCCCGCCAGCGTCACCGGCGAGTTCTCCAACACCAAGTCCGCGGCCTTCAATCGCCCAGTCAACTCGCTGGTAATCAGCGATACCACGCGCTTCGGACTCCTCGCCGCCTTCGCCGCCGCCTCGAAGCGGTCCGCAAACGCACGTGTCGCGGTCAGCGTCATCGCGTCCTGCTGGTTGATCTCATACTCCGCGATCATGCGCGCGCGCCGCGCCTCGGGAAGTTCCGGCAGGGCCTTCAGAATCTCGCGCTGCCACGCCTCGCCGACCACCAGCGGCGGAAGATCCGGCTCGGGGAAGTAACGATAGTCGTGCGCCTGCTCCTTCGAGCGCATGGAATAAGTCCGCCCCTCGCCGTTGCTCCACAGACGCGACTCCTGCACCACGCGTCCTCCGCTCTCCAGCACATCGATCTGGCGCTCAATCTCGTACTCCAGCGCCGCGCGAATGTAGCGGAAACTGTTGACGTTCTTCACCTCGGCTTTCGTTCCAAACTTCTCCGCGCCCTTCAACATCACGCTCACGTTGGCGTCGCAGCGCAGGCTGCCTTCTTCCATGTTGCAGTCGCTTACGCCGGTATAGAGCAGTATCTCCTTTAGCCGTGTCAGGTACTCAAAAGCCTCGTCCGGCGTGCTCAGATCCGGTTCACTCACAATCTCAACCAACGGCGTTCCGCATCGGTTCAGGTCGATGTAGGTGCGCGAGACCGAATCCGCAAATCCGTCATGCAGGCTCTTGCCCGCATCTTCCTCCAGATGCAGCCTTGTGATTCCGATGCGCTTCATAGTACCCATCGCGTCTGGGACGTCGATCCAGCCGTTCTCCGCGATTGGCCGGTCGAACTGAGAGATCTGGTAACCCTTCGGCGAGTCGGGATAGAAATAATTCTTGCGCGAAAAGATGCTGGTCTCGCGTATCTCGCAGTTAATCGCCTTCGACGCCAGAACGGCCAGCTCTACCGCGCGGCGATTCAGCACCGGCAGCGCTCCGGGTAGCCCAAGGCATGTCGGGCACACATGCGTATTTGGCTCGCCGCCATAGCGGTTGACGCAGCCGCAGAAGGCCTTCGATTCGGTCAATAGCTGGACATGGACCTCCAGCCCGATCACAGGCTGGTACTTGGCAAGGACCTCAGGAGAAAGTGCAGTCGTCGTGGACATATTCATCTCGATTCTAGCAACAGTGCCCATTGCAGGTATCGTGGCTCCTGGCTGTCTCGCCTGCTTAGTCAAAATCCTACGGAACAGGATGACGCTCGATATAGGTATTGAGCTGCGCGAGAGTAAGATGCCGTAGGACTCTACCATCAGTGGCTTTGACAAAATAGGCCTCGGTATGACCCAGATCGCGCCCACAGTCGCCAGTCGGATACACAGACATCACCAAAACAAGCGCATTGCTGCCTATATCCCACCCGTATGCCTGAACATTGTCACCGCACGACTTGCAGTAGTGCCTGGATCGAAAGTCGCTAAACGCAGTGTCAACTGCCTTCGATTCCCGAACCTCATCTCCTTGGATGTGGAACACTCTCGTGTGGAAATTGCCAATGGCCCCACCATCACTCCAGGTGATGGCAAACCAATCGCTCTTCTCGGACCAAACCACAAATACGCTCGCGCTTAAGTCTTTCAGTGAAGTTGCGAGCAGAGTCTTATTTGCTCTGCGCAATACAAACTGCGCCTCCTCGTCACTGGGAGAGACATCGACACCGTATGCCAGATCGCCGCGATTGTAGATTTTTGGGTGCTCAGCATCGGGTACAAACAGACATGAATCCCGCGAGCAAGCGCTATAGCCCATATCGCTAATCGCAGTTGGCGCAGCTAATTGTCTTACTGCTTCCAAAGGAAGACCCAAGATGACGAGCAGAGCACTCAACCAACGTCCGCGGATCATGCAGGAAGCATAGCACCAACCCGAGCAGGTAGACTAAACCCAGCAATGATTCTGCCTTTCGTCCGCGAAGTGCTTGCGGACCTTGAAAACTCTGTGCCCTTCGAGCGCGTGCGCCGCCAGCTGAGCGGAGGCACGGGGCGCAGATGTGTATCTGGGCTGACGTTCACAGCGCGCGCGCTGTACATTCCGTACTTTGTACGCGCGGCCAACGCACCCTGTCTCATCCTGGTTGCCGACAACAAGGCCGCCGAGGAGTTGCACGCCGCCGTCCTCGCCACATGCGAACTGACCGGCGCGCTCGCCGCCGACTCCGTTCTACGCCTGCCCGCGTATGATGTGTTGCCATTCGAGAATCTCTCTCCACATCCCGAGATTCTTGAAACACGCGCCGCTACGCTGTGGAAGATCGCCACCGGAACCGCTCGCCTCGTTATCGCACCCGTCGAAGCCGCTTGCATGAGACTTTTTCCGCGCGATCACTATGCAGCCCTCGCTCTGCGCCTGAAGTGCGGCGATGAGGTTCTTCCCGAGATGCTTGTCGAACATCTGCTCTCGGTTGGCTACACGCGCGTCGATGTGGTCGAGATGCCCGGCCAGGTCACGCTGCGCGGTGGCATCCTCGATGTCTACTCCCCGGAGATGGACCGTCCCGTGCGCATCGAGTTCTTTGGCGACCAAATCGAGTCCATCCGCCGCTTCGATCCCGAGACGCAGCGTTCCGCCTCGACGCTGGATGAGGCGCTGCTGCTGCCGCTTACCGAAACTCCCGTCACGAACAGTATCCTAGCCGCCATCAACGCGCGACTTACGCGCAGCGGCACGGCAAACGGAGCGAACCTAGAAGGCGGCGAAGAGCCGGCCAAACTCATCACTCACCTCCCGGAAGCGGGTGCCCCATCCATCGCAGTAACATCGCGATGGGTGGGTCCGGAAGCCACCATCTTTCCCGGTTGGGAATTCTTCGCTCCCGTCGCGCGCGCATCCGCACAAGCCGACCTCAGCCTGCTGGACCTTCTCGGTTCCACTACTCGTGTCTTTCTCGAAGAGCCCGCGATGGTGAAGAACCAGGGTGAACGCTGGTGGAACAAGGTCGAGCAGCGCCACGAGCGCCTCCGGCATCGGCTCACTCGTCCGCCCCGAAGACATATACATCTCTCCGTGGGACCTCGACGAACGCCTGCATACATTTCCCGGCTGTGAGCTCGATCAGCTCGGCGCTATGGACGTTCTGGATGCGGACCGCAGTGATCTCTCTGAGATCGACTTCAGCACCCGCCCCACGCAGCGCTTCCACGGCAGCATTCCCGCGCTCATCGAAGCCATTCAGGCCCTCATCGCACAAGACGCGCGGGTGTTGATCGCCGCGCCGAATCAGGGCGAAGTCGAACGCCTCGCAGGCCTGTTGCAGGAGTATCAACTCCCGTACCGCCTCGGCTCGCGCTCGCAGGCCCCCGCAAGCTCCACAGTCTACAGCGAGTCGAGCTATCTCGCCGGCGGCCTTCGCACGCCCGTACTCGTCCGCACCTCCATCGCCAACGGTGTGCAGGTCCTCGACCTGCGCGATGCGGATGGCCGCGCCACGGCCCGTCAGATCGTTCTCTTCGGCGCAAACGATCTCGTCGATGACGCCGATGTGCAGGCCCGCCCCATTCCACGCAGCAAGTCCAAGACCTCAGCCTTCGTCTCCGACTTTCGCGACCTGGCAGTAGGAGACTACGTCGTCCACGTCGAACACGGCATTGCGCAATACTGCGGGCTGCGCGTCATTGAAGAGCCCGGTCAGCCACCGCTGGAGCTGATGATTCTGGAGTTTGCCGACGAGGCAAAGCTCTATGTCCCGCTCACCCGCCTCGACCTCATCCAGAAATATCGCAGCAGCGAGACCGGCCCGCCGCCTGAGCGCAACAGACTGGGCACGCAGGCGTGGCAGAAGACCAAGGCGCGCGTCAAAAAAGCCATGGCCGACATGAGCGCCGAGCTGCTCAAGCTCTACGCCCAGCGCAAGGCCGCCGTCGGTACGGTCTTCTCGCCAGACAGCAACATGCAGCGCGAATTCGAGGACGCCTTCGACTTCAATGAGACCGACGACCAGGTCAACGCCATCGCCGACATCAAGCGCGACATGGAGTCTCCGCAACCCATGGATCGCCTGCTCTGCGGAGACGTCGGCTACGGCAAGACCGAGGTTGCCATGCGCGCCGCCTTCAAGGCCGTGCAGGATGGCAAGCAGGTCGCTGTGCTCGCGCCCACCACCGTCCTCAGCTTCCAGCACTACGAATCCTTCAAGCGCCGCTTCGCCAACGTCCCCGTCAACGTCGAGATGATCTCCCGCTTCCGCACCGCCAAGCAGAGGACCGCGATCCTCGATCGGGCCGCCACAGGCAAGATTGACATCCTTATCGGGACCCACGCCATACTGGCGCAGAAGCTCAAATTCCAGGACCTCGGCCTACTCGTCGTCGACGAGGAGCAGCGCTTTGGCGTGCGCCACAAGGAGCGTCTCAAACAGCTGCGCGCGCAGATCGACGTACTCGCCATGTCCGCCACGCCCATCCCGCGCACGCTGCACATGTCGCTGGTCGGCCTGCGCGACATGTCCATCATCGAGACGCCGCCCAAGGACCGCATGGCCATCCAGACCATCGTCGCCAAGTTCGACGAGAAACTGGTGCGCACCGCGATCGAGATGGAGTTGGAACGCGGCGGGCAGACCTTCTTCGTCCACAACCGTGTCGAAACGATCTACGAAATCGCAGCAAAGATCCGCGAGCTGGTTCCGCAGGCGCGCATCGCCATCGGCCACGGCCAGCTCCCCGAGGCCGAGCTGGAGCGCGTTATGCTTGCCTTCATGAACCACGAGTACGACGTGCTCGTCGCCACCTCCATCATCGAGAACGGCCTCGACATCCCGCTCGCCAACACCATCCTCATCAACCGCGCCGATCGCCACGGTCTGGCTGAGCTGTACCAGCTTCGCGGCCGCGTTGGCCGCAGCAATCGCCGCGCCTACGCCTATCTGCTCATTCCGCCTGAGACCGAGCTGACAGAGATCGCGCGTCGCCGCCTGGCCGCGCTGAAGGAGTTCTCCGACCTCGGCGCCGGATTCAAGATCGCCGCGCTGGACCTGGAGTTGCGCGGCGCGGGCAACCTGCTGGGCGGCGAACAGTCCGGCCACATCGAGGCCGTCGGTTTCGAGCTCTACACCTCCATGCTGGAAGAGGCCGTGCGCAAGATGAAGGGCGAGGAAGAGAAGCCGGCGCACGCCGCGACCAGCATCAACCTCGGCATCTCCGTACGCATCGACTCCAGCTACATCTCCGAGGAGAACCAGCGCCTGCGCATGTACAAGCGCATCGCCTCTGCTGAGTCCCAGCCAGAACTCGACGATGTTCTGGCGGAGATGAAAGATCGCTACGGCAACCCGCCCCTGTCCGTTCTGAACCTGCTCGCCGTCGGAGAACTCCGCCTGCACTGCGAGCGGCTCGGCATCGCACAACTGGATCGCAAGCGCACGCAGATCGACCTGCCCGCGCCAAAGCCCGCGCCGCAGCAGTCTTTCTCGCGTCGCGCGCAACCCGCAAAACCCGTTGCCAAGACGTTCGTCGAGATGCTGCACATCCGCTTCGCCGCGGCCGCCGCCGATTCGACGCAGCAAGGCAGCTCGTCGCTGGCGCGCACTGCCGTCGATCCCGCCGCCATGATGAAGCTGGTGAGCCGCAACGCCAAGCGCGGCGCACAGTTTACCGCGCAGGGCGTTCTGCGCTGGCCGCTGACTTCGGCCAGGGCGGAAGACGTGATCGCCGAAACGCGCAGCCTGCTGGAATCTCTCGGCCCGCAGTAATCGCCGCTTCAGCGTCGGCCGCTGAAGCTGTGAATCAGGCGGCGATCGCGCTTGGATGGCCGGCCTGTTGGCGTGGTCGCGATTGGGCCAAGCAAGCGGCGCTCTTCGTCGGCCTTGCGGCGAAGCTCCGCGCTGGCTTCCGTCTCGCTATACAGCGTCTGCGCGACGGATGCGGGGCCGCGCTGATGGCTGAGCGCGAGGACCTCGATCTCCCATTCGGCGGCTTCGTTTTTGATCCGCAGCATGTCGCCGGCGCGGACCTCGCGGGCAGGCTTGGCGCGCAGGCCGTTGGACTCGATGCGCCCCATCTCGCAGGCCTTGGATGCCTGCTCGCGCGTCTTGAAGAAGCGCGCTGCCCAAAGCCACTTGTCTATCCGCGTGCCGTCCATGGGTCTATCTTCCACCAGATTCTTCGCGGCTTGAGCCAAGCCGATCCAGGGTTGCCGGATCGAAGCTGCCGCCACAGAACTTATTCAGTGCCTCGATGAAGATTGCGTTCTGCGATGTCGCATGGGCAAAGAGGGTCATCGAGGAGCGAAACTTCAGGTCGTCGGGCGTGCCGAATATCTCGCGCAGGGAACGTCCCTCGATCAAATTCACGAGTTCAATGCAGTCGATGAGCCGCGGACCTAGCAAGGTGTGTTCCAGGTACGATTCGGCCTCGCCGAGGGAGGCGATTCCGTAGTACTGCGCCATGGAACTGAAACCAAGGCCTTTAAGCTGAGGGAAGATAAACCACATCCAGTGGCCGGTCTTCCTTCCCCGGCGCAGTTCCGCGCGGACGCCGTCAATAACGCCTTCCTGGGCATCGACAAATCGTTGCAGGTTGTAGGTATCCAGCATGAATCACTCCCGCTTTCTACTTTTAATCGGAATAGCAATAGAGGAGCAGCAGCCCGCGTGGTTGTGTTGTAATGGGTTCGCGACCGGGCCGGGCACTTCTCTGCGGCCAAAGCGTCGCAGAGTGGGGTAAGAGATGAACGGGAAAGGCAATTTGGATCGACTCGGCGGATTACTAAGCATAAAGCAGACACTGCTGGGCGCACTGGTGTTATCGATAGCAACGCTTGGGTTGGCGCAGGCACCGGCGCCGGCCACGCCGCGACCGCCGGCCAAGCCGGGTTTGACGCTGACGACGACGGCGTTTGAAGACGGCGGCATCATTCCCATCAAGTACTCCTTTTACGCCACTCCCGCGGCGGCTGTCTCGCCGGCATTGCAGTGGACGCATGTGCCGGATGGCACGGTGAGCTTCGCGCTGGTCCTGCACGACCCGGATACGTCGCTGGCGAAGACGACGGACGAGGTCATCCATTGGCTGATCTTCAACATTCCGGGTACGGCGACGGGGCTGCCGGAGGGCGTGCCGAATGTGGCGCAACTGCCCGATGGATCGGTGCAGGCAATGAACCGCGGGCGGAAGCCGGGATACATGGGCATGGGGATGGGTTCGGCCGGGCCGTACCACCATTACACCTGGGAGCTGTTTGCGCTGGACACCAAACTGACGCTGGGACCGGATGCGACGCGCGCCGACCTGATGACGGCGATGAATGGACACATCCTGGACAAGGGCGTGCTGGTGGGGCGGTTCCACAAGCCGTAGAGGCGTGTGGGGTGAGTTGGAGGAGAACGGTTCGCGCGGGGTGCCTGCCCACCCATCGCGTGAAACAAGGACGCGATGAATGGGGCACCCGGCGCTAATAGAAAGGAACCAATGAGAATTCCGATTCCATTGTCTCTACAGTTACCTCATAACGTGAGAGGACGTCCTTCAGGACACTTGCGAACCACGATGGAGCGAAGGGCGAAATAACAATCTTTTGCATTAGCTGTCTGAGCTCGACGTGGTGCCGAAGCCCAAGAGAGCCGCTCGCACTTTCTCTTGGCTGCCAAGTAATGGCCCTGACTTCTTTCTCGTGGCTAAGGGACCGCCGTTTACGGAATATCCAATCGTTTGGGCCCGCGAAATTCTTATTGAAATCAAGGTAGGTGACGCGACCTATCGTGACGGACGGATCGTCTCCGAGACTTTCTTTCAATGCACTATAGGTTGTGCAAAGAGCTACACCGGCGGAGCCGGGAGGGCAGTAAAGCCTCCAAAGCGCCTCAGATTCGTATTCGCTCTCGTGCCAACAGCTTACAAATGTCCGGTGTATCTCTTCTTTATTGCTGTACTCGAAGTCCTTTAGGAGATGCCGCGCAGCTTCTTCGATTTCTTCTTCCGACATCTCGCACTTGTACCCTGCAGGGGGATTGCGAATGGAGTCCTGAAAAAATCGTAAGTAGTGCTCGTCATATACCTGCTTCATGCTTTGCAGACCCTTCGCGCCTTCAAAGCGGTCGCCGAGTTGATCCGCCCGCGCAAAATAGAGCGAGTGATCCATTACTAGGGAGACGGGCTTTGCGAAGTCCATATAGCGCCAGAGGTGGGCGCCTGAGTCTGGGATGGTATACGGCAATTTGTCCCAGCGGTGTCGAACCGCTGTCTCAAAAAGCAGGTGCGAGCAGCAGTCGCCTACGTATAGTTCGTGTTGATCCGCATCGTAGCCGAGATGGCTAGTATCGCCTACGGTGAAGGGCCTTCCGCATACTGAGCATGACTCATGGCTATCCCTGCTGAGGCGTCTCAGAGTTAGCGTGTACCGCAGAGTCATGTGTTGCAATTCGGGTCACCCCCTTCTCCTATGTTATGGATAAATCCTATTCAGGGTGCGGGCGAAGGGGATGGTTTCGCGGACGTGGTCGAGGCCGCAGATCCAGGCGACGGCGCGCTCGATGCCCATGCCGAAGCCGGAGTGGGGGACGGAGCCGTAGCGGCGCAGGTCGAGGTACCACTCGAATGCGGCGAGGGGCAGGTTGTGCTCGAGGATGCGCGCGCGGAGGAGGTCGTAGCTGTCCACGCGCTGCGAACCGCCGATGATCTCGCCGTAGCCCTCGGGGGCGAGCACGTCGACGCAGAGGGCCTTGGTGGGGTCGGCCGGGTCGGGCTGCATGTAGAAGGCCTTGGAGGAGGCGGGGTAACGGTGGACCATGACGGGCCGGTCAAATTGCGAGCTGAGGTAGGTCTCGTCGGGCGAGCCGAGGTCGTCACCGTAGATGTGCGGGGCTTCGAGCTTGCCCGCGGCGTACGCGGCTTCGAGCATTTGGTGGGCTTTGTCGTAGCTTAAGCGCGGGAATAACCCACCCATCGTCCGATCACCCCCGCGAGCAGAAGCGCTCGCCGGGGACCCCGACGGCGCGATGGATGGGGCACCCGGTTCCGTGGCTGCGTTGGGAGCTGGCGCGATGACGGCTTCGAGCTTGGCGATGTCGCGGCCGATGACCTTGAGGTCGGCGCGGTGCAGTTCGAGGACGCGGGTGACGATATGGATGAGAAAGGCCTCGGCGAGGTCCATGTCGCCCTCGATGTCCATGAAGGCGACCTCTGGCTCGATCATCCAGAACTCGGTGAGATGTCTTCGCGTCTTCGACTTCTCCGCGCGGAATGTCGGGCCGAAGCTGTAGACCTTGCCCAGCGCCAGCGCGGTGGCCTCGACGTAGAGCTGGCCGGACTGGGTGAGGAAGGCGGGGTCGCCGAAGTAGTCCAGTTCGAAGAGGGTGCTGGTGCCCTCGCAGGCGGCGGGGGTGAGGATGGGTGGATCCGTTCGGATGAAGCCGTGGGAGTCAAAATATTCTTGTGCCGCGCGCATGATGGTGGCGCGGATGCGCAGGATGGCCGACTGGCGCGGGGTGCGCACCCAGAGGTGGCGATGCTCCATGAGGAAGTCGGTGCCGTGCTCCTTGGGCGTGATGGGGTAGGGCGCGGACTCGGGGACGAGGTGGACGATCTGGATGTCCTCAACGTCGAGCTCGAAGCCGGAGGGCGCGCGCGAGTCGGCGCGGACGCGGCCGGTGACGATGACCGACGACTCCTGGGTGAGGGACTTGACGCGGTCGAAGACCTCGGGCGGGACGGCGGCCCTGGGAACAATGCCCTGGATGGTCCCGGTGCCGTCGCGGAAGATGGGGAAGAGCAGCTTGCCGCTCTCGCGCATGTTGTAGAGCCAACCGCGCAGGGTGACTGTGTCGCCGACGTGCGCGGCGAGCGAGGCGATGGTGGCGACGGGGGGATTTGTAACTAATTTTGATTCTAACTGATCCATAAGACGCTCATAACGATCTATTACGGTTACATGTTCTATGAAAGGTGCGTGGCTTGCGGGTTTTCGAGATTTCGGAAGGCGGCCACAGCCTTGCTGGTGACGGCTTCGGAGGGTTCGTCGCGGTCGACGGCGACCTCCAGAAGGCCTGGGGTGGCGGCGGGCAGGGCTGCGAGCGCAGACATCACGGCGGGCCAGTCGATGCTGCCGTTGCCGGGCCAGAGGTGCTCGTCCTTCATGTCGATATTGTGCGCGAAGGCGCCGTGGTTGTCGTGCAGATGCACCTGCGCGATGCGCGAGCCGAGCAGTTCGATGGCAGAGCCGACACCGGAGTCTCGCGGCGCAGCTTCGGCGGGCATGGCGAGGTGGAGGTGGCCCACGTCGAGGCAGACGCCGACCGAGTCGAAATGGCCGGTCTTGAGGATGGAGAGCAGGTGCTCCGGGGTGGCGACCTCGTTCTGCAGGTTCTCCAGCAGCAGGCGCACGCCGAGCGGGGCGGCGAAGGCCTTGAGGTGCTCGATGGCAGTGAGCGAGTGCTCGAAGGCAGGCTCGTCCCAGGGCTCGTCCCTATGGCCAAGGTGAAGGACAATGGCGATAAACGGGACCTGTTCGGCTGCCTCGAGCGCACGCTTGACCTCGTCCATGGCTGCGATACGCTGGGCCTTTTCCGGCGCAAGCAGGTCGAGATTGGGCGCGACGTGGCGCGACCACTGGGTGTCCGCGCGATCGGTGATATAGATGGGCTGATGCAGCACCGCGCGCACATCGTTGGAGCGAAACCAGGCGGCGAGTTCGCGCACGGCAGGCGCGTCGGTGTAGTCGAAGTGATGGCGTGCGGCGAAGACCTCGATGGTGCGCGCGCCGGCGACCGCGATGGCGTCCAGCAAGCAGGGCTGCAGGCGCTGCTGGAAGAAGGCGTAGGTGGAGATTCCTGGTTGCATTGCTGTTAAGGGTACAGCCAATGGCACCGGCTGCGACAATCCAGGGTGGATTTGGTGGCGTGGGTCACTTATCCGGTGCATCCAACTGGTCCGGTTCGTCCAGCTGTAGCGGTGGAGGCCCGCTGTGTCTCGCGATACTGATCTCCAGCACGCCGGAGCGCCCTGCCTGCTCGGCTTTCTCCAGGTCGGCAATCAGTTCGAGAAGCTCGGATTCACCTCGGCGGGTGAGTTTTACGAAGGAGATTCCGATTCTCCAGTGGATCAGGTTAACGTGGCGCACCGAGCCCAGCGCGCGAAAGCTGACCCAGCCTGTGTTCACGCACATGTCGACCAGCGTATCGACGGCGAAGTCGGAAAGGTTGGGCATCTGGAGCAAGCAGCCGCGAGCGCTCAGATCGAGGACGCGACCGGGCAGCGAGAAGTCCGATTCGAGCTGCCTTACCTTTGCATCGCCCCGGTATCTATAGCGTTTGGACTGACGCTTTTCCGATGTCCTCTGCTTAGTAGTGATCGGGATCTCAATTCCCATGGCTTTAGTGCCTGATCTTACTCGTGATAATTATATCTGGCGAGGCAGATGGTCAATCCCAGGGAACGGCCTCGCTACCGCGTTGGTTCTAAACAGCTTGGGCCCGGGCCAAAATCTCGTTCGGCATGTGGTTCTGACACACGCCACCCAGCATCTTTGCAAAGGTCTATATCGGCCATTTCCAGCCCGTTTTGTACTACCCAGTTGATGGTTAAGAGACAGAATTTCTGAGGCAGGACCGGTCAGCATGGTTATCAACGAACAGCCATCAACTAACAACCTTCTCGCTACGCGAGCGTGGTTTGCGCGAACTTGCGCACCATGGCCAGCAGCAGCTTGCGGTCGTTCTCCGAAAGGCGTGCCGAATAGCGCTGAATCTGGGTGAGGAAGCGAATCTCGTTCTCGTCCAGGTGCAGCGCGGACATCTCCTGGCTGACGGTCTGATCGGAGAAGAACTGCGCCAATTGCAGGTCCAGCGCAGAGGCGATCTTCTGCAGTGTCTCCAGGGACGGCACGGTATGCCCGTTTTCGACCCGCGACAGATAGCAGCGCAAGAGCCCGGTGCGCTTCTCGATGTCTCCCTGCGACATCCCCTTTTGCAGACGATAGGTGCGAATCGTCGCCCCAATGTTCATAGCGATGGTAGCGACGGGAGGAATGCTATTGAGTGGTGTTGGAAGTGTTTGCATATCTGCCATTAGCCACAAAGTAAACATCCAGTACGGCGAGGTCAATGGCTAAATCGCGTGATGCCGCGATATGCGTACCAGCCAAGGTTCTCCGGGAGTCAGTTAGGGCACATCCCTTGAAGCTCTACTTTAAGCCGAGGTCAATAATGCACCAGGAAATATATTAACTTATAAGTTATTACTATCAAAGTAAACATTCAGAGCAGGTCATAGCTATTGTGTTGGAAATAAAGGTGATTCCACTGACAAGTAGCAACCAAAAAATGAGAACCTGGAACTATCCCATGTACATTCCACCGTTGACATCCAGTGTGTGACCGGTGATAAAGCCGGCCTCCTCGGAGGCGAGAAATGCGACTGCGGCGGCGACGTCGCGGTCCGTGCCGGCGCGGGCCAGCGGGATCTGCGAGGTCATAGCCGTTCGCTGGGCTTCGGTCAGAATGGCGGTCATGGCGGTCTCGATGTATCCCGGCGCGACTGCGTTGACGGTAATCGAGCGGCTGGCCAGCTCGCGCGCCAGCGACCGGGTGAGGCCGATGAGCCCGGCCTTCGACGCGGCATAGTTTGCCTGACCGGCCTGACCGGTCTGGCCGACCACCGAGGTGATGTTGATGATGCGCCCCCAGCGTGCCTTCAGCATGGAGCCCACGACGGCCTGAGTCAAGAGGAAGGCACCGGTGAGGTTGGTGGTGAGCACGTCGTCCCAGTCCTTGCGCTTCATGCGCAGGGTGAGGGTGTCGCGGGTGATGCCGGCGTTGTTGACCAGGATTTCTACCTTGCCAAGCTGGGCGATGACGGCCTTGGCGCAGGCCTGGATGGATTCCTCGCTGCCGAGGTCGAGAGCGAACACATGCGCGGACCCGGCAAACGGCTCCGTGACGCCGGCGCTGGCGGCCCCGCCGCACAGTGCGGCCGCATCGTCAATTTCGCCCGCCGCCTCGGCCGCCCTCGCAGCGGCGCCATTGATCTCCGCGGCGACCTCGGCCAGCTTTGCCTCATTGCGTGCGCAAAGCGCCAGGGTAGCTCCCTGCTCCGCCAATGCCAGCGCACACGCTCGTCCGATGCCCTGGGACGCTCCCGTTACCAACGCGACCTTGCCTGCCAGTGAACTCATCGGTCTTCCTTCCCTGTGCCCGCCTCATTATACGAATCCAATTGGATTCATCCACAGGGATCGACGTGCGCGGATCGCCGGATGACATATCCTTGCAGGGTGATGACCGACAAACTGCCAACCGCCTCCGACCCGAAGCTACCCACCAAGCCTGCCTCTGAGCTAGCCGCGACCCATACCGATGTCTATGCGATTCATGGCGCGGACCCTGAGGTGCTGGCGTATGCGATGGCGAAGTACTCGCGCTCGTCGCTGAGCATGAAGGAGTCGCTGGCGGAGATCAGCTCGCAGCGCGCGGAGCAGTTCCTGAACACGTTTTACTTCCAGTACGGGCACCGCTCGATCGCCGACCTGGCGCACATTGCTTTTGCCATCGAACGGCTCTCGCTGCTGGCGGCCGTCGCATTGGTGGACGAGCAGCGCTGGGACGGGCAGGAACGCAGCACGCGGTACCAGAACTTCCGCAAATCGGGCTGGTATACGCCCGCTCTTGGGGAGCGGACGGCTGGCTACACGGCGTCCATTGAGGCTCTGTTTGCAGCCTACGACCAGGTTGGCGCAGGAATGCTGGAGGCGCTGAAGAGCGCGATTGCGCAGCCCGCGGAGATGAAGGACGAGACGTACCTGCGCACGCTGAAGGCACGCGCGTTCGACGTGGCGCGCTACCTGCTGCCGCTGGCGACCAACACGTCGCTGGGGCAAATCGTGAGCGCGCGCACGCTGGAGAACCAGATCTCGCGGCTGCTGGCGAGCGAGTTTGCCGAGCTGCGCAGCCTGGGAGAGAGGCTGAAGACTGCGGCCGCAGAGCCGGCGTGGAACGTAGGCCACGATGGGGCGCGTGTCCTGCTGGCTGAGGCTGCGTCGTTCACCATTCCCGACGCGCAGGGTCGCGAGGGCTTTCATGCGCGACTCTCAGACGCGTTGCTGCGCGAGGTGAAGACCGCGCCGACGCTGGTGAAGTACTCCGCGGCCAATGAGTACGCGATCGCCACGCGCGCGGAGATGCGCCAGGCCGCTGCCGAGCTGATGGCCGGGCAGACGATCGAGGAAGCGCCGGTGGTCGATCTGGTGGAGGACGCGGGACCGCTGGAGGTTGAGCTGGCCACTTCGCTGCTGTACGCGGAGAGCCACTACTCGTGGCGGCAGATTCAGCGCACGGTGGCTGGACTGGATTCACGAAAGATTGCGGAGATTGTTGCGCTCGGCGTGAAGCATCGCGGGCCGCACGACGAGATGCCACGGGCCTTCTCCGCCGGGCAGAGCTTCCGGTTCGACATCCTGATGGACATCGGCGGCTTCCGCGACATGCACCGCCATCGCCGTTGCGTGCAGCTCATCCAGCCCTACACCGACGCGCACGGCTACGAGACGCCGGTGTGTCCGGGGCAGCCAACGCTCGCCGAGGCTGGACTCGACCAGACTTACACTGCTGCAATGGACGCCGCGCACGCCGCTTACCGCGCGCTGCACGATGCGGCTGGACCGGAGGCTGCGGCGTATCTGCTGCCGCTGGGGACGCGCGTGCGGGCGGTGTTCAAGATGGACTTTGCCGAGGCGCTCTACATCGCCGAGCTGCGCAGCGGTGTTGCGGGGCACTTCAGCTATCGCCGCGTGGCCTGGGAGATGTACCGCGCCGTGGCCCGGCGGCATCCGGCGCTGGCAGGATATTTTCGGATTGAAGACGTGAATCAGCCGGTCGATCTGCTGAAGCGGTAGAGCGTCCGCGCTACGATCTTCGGCGGTTCGGGCTATACCTCCAGCACGCTGTCGAGGGCGTGTTCCCGGCGCGAGTCGGGGTTGAATGGCTCGCGGGTACGCGTGCCGAGCGCGTGGCAGAGGCCGGCCAGGGCGATCAGTCCCAGCGCGAGCAGGCAGACGCCGTTCCACTGCCAACGGTCCCAGGCCACGGTGGCGAGCGCCGATCCGACGGCCCCGCCGGCGAAGAACATGGTCATGTAGACGGTGTTCAACCGGCTGCGCGCCGAGGGATCCAGGCCGAAGATACGCGTCTGATTGGACACCTGCGCCATTTGCATGCCGACGTCCAGCACGATGACTCCGGCCACCAGTGCGGCGATGTGCAGCGCCAAGGGGAGGCTGGAGGCCACGCCGGCCCACAGCAACAGATAGGAGAAGGCGATCAACGTCATGGCGACGGTGAGCACCCATCGCGTGCCGCGCTTGTCCGCCAGCTTGCCCGCGACCGGGGCGACCATCGCGCCCGCCGCGCCGACCAGACCGAAGCTGCCCGCAACGCCAGCGCCGAGGCCGAAGCGGCTGCTGAGCAGATACGCCAGCGTGGTCCAAAAACAACTGAAGGAGGCGAAGACGAGCGCGCTGGTCAGGCTCGATTCGCGCAACAGCGGCTGAGTGCGGACGAGCGTCCACAGGGAGCGCATCGCGTCGGCGTAGCGCATGTGCTGCTTGGGCGGCAGGCGCGGCATGACGCGGCCAAGCACAAGAAGAAACGCTGCATTGGCCAGCGCCGCGATGATAAATACATAGCGCCAACCGCCGATGACCCAGAAGGCCCCCCTGGGAAAGAGGCGCGGCGCGTAGACGAAGAGCGCGGGGATGTGGCTGATCCATCCGGCGAAGGTTCGCGCCAGCAGAACTCCCAGCAGAAGACCCATCATCACGGTCCCGATGGCGCGCCCGCGCTCTTTGTGGGGCACCAGTTCGGGTGCGATGGGGAGCACAATGTGGGTGACCGAGGCCACCACGCCCAGCAGGACGCTACCCGCGATCAGCCAGGCCAGCGTCGGCGCCACGGAGACCAGAAGCAGCGCCACAACGACGGCGGCGAACATCCGCTTCATCAGCGCGCGGCGCTCCAGCAGATCGCCCAGGGGCACAAAGAACAGCAATCCCAGCGCGTAGCCGACCTGCGTGGCGCTGGCGACATACATCACGCGGCCGGCGGGCGCGCCGTAGGTTCTGCCCATCTCCACCAGCAGAGGCTGGTTGAAGTAGATGGTGGAGACGCCGATGGCGCAGGCCAGCCCGAGGAAGTGCAGCGGAGCACGCGGCGCGGCGGATTTGGAACGGGGAGTCATGCGGAGAGAGATGCCTACTATTTAGTGTAAGTCCAGTCGCTTGCGGGTGTTGTGGATGCGGCCTGTGCTCGGGCAGGAAGATGTGCCGTCGCGGCGTTTCCAAACGTTGTTCCGGCGATGTATAACGCTCTGCGGTGGGTTTGCAGACTATTCCTGCAGACTGGCGAAATCGAATCGCGCCGCCATGGAGAGCACCCGATGAAGAAACTAACTGTAACGAAAGATGATCGCAAGAACCGCCGCGCGGCCGCTGCCTGGGCCACAATCGCCGCATGCGCAGTGGTCCTGCTGGCCCAATCCTGCTTTGCGCAGTCGACCGAAGAGAAGAACCCTTGGCAGAAGGTACAGATGCCGGCCGCGGCCCAGGTGAAGCTGGCGTGGAAGACGCCTCCTTCGGAGTACGGGCCGGAGCCATACTTCTCCATGAATGGAGCGGTGACCATCGAGAGCCTGAAGCACGACCTCGACACCATGAAGGGCCTTGGCTTCCGCGCGGTGACGGTGCAGGCCGGCGGCGGCATGACGACGACCTACCTGACGCCCGAGTACTTCGCCTTCTTCAAGCAGTTCGTCGAAGAGGCCAAGAAGCGCGACATGAAGGTGTGGATCGTGGACGACATCGGCTATCCCAGCGGGTTTGCCGGCGGCTACTTCACCAAGGAGAAGCCGGAGCTGCGCATGCAGGCGCTCAGCCTCGGCCAGCGGCTGCCGGTGAAGGCCGGAGAGACGCTGAACCAGGCTGCCGGCCCCGATGCCGTGGCGGCGGTGGCCGTCAGCGCTGCGGGCGAGCGCGTGCCAGTGCCCATCTCCGGCGGCAACATCACGTGGACGGCGCCGGCGAGCGGCGACTGGACGGTGATGGTGGTGGAGCACGTCTTCCGCACCTCGCCCACGCGAAGCGACGCCAACCCGACGCACGCCAAGGACGCGTCGAACTCGCTGGAGGATTATATGAATCCCGAGGCGACGGCGGCGTATCTGGAGCACACGCACCAGGGCTACTACAACGCCATGCCGGAGCTGTTCGGCACGACGATTCTGGGCTTCCGCGGCGACGAGCCGGACTACTCCATCGCCGGATTGCCCTGGACGCCTAAGTTCTTCGATACCTTCCAGCAGGTGAAGGGCTACGACATCCGTCCGTACCTGGGCGCGGTCCTGCTCTCGCAGGGCGGCGGCCGGCCGAGGCCTCCCGCCAGCGGCGCAGCACGCACAGCCACAACTTCCCCGCAGTCCGATCCGGCGTTCATCCCTGCCGGGCCGCCCACTCCCCCAACCAAACTCACTGACGCCGAAGTGCGCGCCAAGGGCGACTACTACGACGTCTTCTCGCAGATGTTCCGCGACGGATTTTTCAAGCCGCAGGGGCTGTGGTGCGCGGCGCACGGCGTGGAGTACCAGGTGCATCTGAACCATGAAGAAATGGAGATGGACCTCACGCGCTCGGAGGGCGACTTCGAACGCGACATGAAGTACGTCGAAGAGCCGGGGATCGATGCCATCTGGCACCAGATCTGGACCGACACCATCTCCGACTATCCGCGGCTGGCGTCCAGCGCGGCGCACGTGTATGGACATCCGCGCTCATTTACCGAGACATTTGCCGCATACAGACCGGAACCCGATGTGACGATTGCGCGATACATACTGAACGAGCAGGTAGTGCGCGGCATCAATGTGATTGAAACCATGTTCTACCCGGCGACATCCCCCGCAGACGCATTCGGGCCTCCAGTGGCCACGCCGGCTCAGCCTGGAGCACCCGCGCGTCCGCGTGGAGGCCCATCGGCGCTGATGCGCGATCCCGGCTGGCCCGATCTGATGCAGTATCTACAGCGGCTAAGCTATGTGATGAGCATGGGAAGGCCAGCGGCGACGGTGGCGCTTTATATCCCGTCGAGTTCGATGTGGCTGGGCGATTCGGCCTCCGACACGGCGTTCGTCTCGACCGAGCGGATGCTTGCGGAGCGGCAGATCGACTTCGACATCATCAACATCAACGCGCTGGCCGAGGACCTGAAGGCCGGGCCGGGGTATCTGGAATCCATGAGTGGCAACCAGTATCGGACGGTCATCATACCGTCGGCGGAGGTGCTCTCGCAGGCGGAACTGGACCGGCTGAAGGCTCTGGCCAAGGGCGGCGGCAAGGTCTTCTTCCTGGGGCGGACGCCGTCGATGATCTACTCGAAGAACATGCTGGATGCTCACGCGGCGGCAGCGGCGGACTTTGCCTTTGCGACGGTGGAGACGTCGGCTCAGCTTCCGCCGACACCGACTCCTCCGGCAGCGGCGCCAGCCGCGCCTCCCGGCCCGCAGGTGGTTCCCGCGGCGATCGAGACGGCGCTGAATACCGTCATCGGCACACGCGAGGTTGCGCTCGACACGCCTGACACAGCGCTGAAGGTGATGACGCGGCGGCTGAAGGATGCCAACGTCTACCTGTTCTTCAACGAGGGAGCGCAGGCCAGCGCGCACGCAGTGACGCTGAAGGCGTCGGGCAAGACGGTGGAGGCATGGGACCCGGCGACAGGGACGGTCTCGCCCTTGGCTGCGACGGCGGGCAAGGGCACGGTCACGGTGAAGCTCAACCTGAAGCCGTACGAGACGGAGCTGCTGACGGTGCGGTAGTTGGTTGTACGATTCGCTAGACGGATGTGGGTTGTAGATTCCCTCCTTGACGCAGAGAACGCATCAGGGAGGGGATTCCTTCATGCGCAATTGTTGCGATGTGTGCTCATGTGCTACGCAATGACCTCCCCAAGTGCATAGAATAGTTCCTGTGACTCATTCCTTCGATATCGGCGCTGTTCCGGTTGGCCGCGGCCAGCTCTTGCTGATAGCCGGGCCGTGTGTGATTGAGTCCGAGACGCATGCGCGCATGCTGGCCGACGCGATCCAGCGCATTGCGGCCGACCTGGGCATTCCCTACATCTTCAAGGCCAGCTACGACAAGGCGAACCGCACCAGCATTCGCAGCTTTCGCGGGCCGGGGCTGGTGGAGGGGGCGCGCATCCTGCGGGCCATCGCGCAGAGCAACGGGTTGCCGATTCTGACCGACGTGCATACGCCGGAGGACTGCCTGCGGCTGTCGAAGGCGCTTGGCGACGTGGAGGCGGTGCTGCAGATCCCGGCGTTTCTGTGCCGCCAGACGGACCTGTTGATTGCGGCGGCGCACACGGGCCGCGCCATCAATATCAAGAAGGGTCAGTTTGTGGCGCCGCAGGACATGCAGCACGCGGTGCTGAAGGTGCGGGACTCAATTCCCGCAGGGGGTCTGGGCAAACCAGCACGCGTTATGCTGACCGAGCGCGGAGCCAGCTTCGGCTATCACAACCTGGTGGTGGATATGCGTTCGCTGCCGATTATGCGCCGCTTTGCGCCGGTGATCTTCGACGGGACGCACTCGGTGCAGACGCCTTCGGCGGCCAATGGCGTGAGCGGCGGGCAGCCCGAGTTTATCTCCGTGCTGGCGCGCGCGGCGGTGGCGGCGGGGGTCGATGGGGTGTTTCTGGAGGTGCATGAGGACCCGCCGCAGGCGAAGTCGGATGGGGCGAATGCGCTGCGGCTGGACAAACTGAAAGGGCTGCTGGAACAACTGCTCGCCGTGCATGCGGCGGTGACGGCAAACTAAGACGGCCTGCGCGGGAGCAGGCCGGAGGTGGGCAGGGGAAACGGTTGGGATTATCGCAAGCCCGGGGCTGAAGCCCCTTTCTTTATGGGGCGATGGATTGTCCGGGCTTAAGCCCGGATCTATCTCAGGAGCAAGAACAAATACAGAGATTCTGAGCCTTCGGCTCAGAATGACAAGCTCAAACTAACAACGGGTACGCAGCAACCGCCCCTTACTGGTTGAAGTTGTCTTCTTCCTCATCCTGGAGGCCGTATCGGCGCAGCAGGTTGGGCAGGTTCTGGGAGAATGCCGAGCGAGGCATGACCGTGTCGCATCCCGCCTCGATGGCCTTGATACGCAGTTCGTTCTGCAGGTGGGAGAGAAAGCCGACGATGGAGGTGCTCTTCTTCAGCTTGGCCTTGAGCTTGGGGATGAGGGTGAGGGGCTTGGCGTTGGCGTTATTGAGGTCGAAGACGATCAAGCCAGGGCGGTCCGCTTCCTCGCCGTCGGTGAGTTCGGCGAGGGCGTCCTTGTCGTTCTTGATGAAGGCGACCTTGACGCCCAGCTTGCGCGCGGTCTCGGTGATCTTGGCGTTGAAGAAGAGGTCTTCGATGAAGAAGAATATTTTGGTTGGCGCGTCGTCCGGAATGGGGATGGGGCGGCCGATGGAGTAGTCGATGGGCTGCGAATCGCCGACATAGGCGCGCACACCGCCACCTCGGGGCTGGTAGTTGCCCTGGGACTCGATGGTGGAGGGCGGCGCATCGGCGAAGTTGCCATTGACCGCACGATAGCTGTGGTCCATGGGACCGACGAAGCTGCGCGGCCCGCGCTGCTGCTTTCCCTTGCGCTTGAAGCTGCCGCCGTTGCCCGGTTGATGGCTGTTGCCGTCGCGGTATCCCGCGCCATTGCCATTGCCGTTGCTGAACCCGCCCACGTTGGCCTGGTTGCCTGGATTCTCCGGTGCGCGCTGACGATCACGGTCACGGAACTTCTTCTTCCAGCGCTTGGTGGATGGCCCCGCGCCGGTCTGCTGCGGAGCTGTGGCCTGTAAGTTCTGCGGCTGCTGGCCCACAGAGGCGAACCCCTGGGTCTGATCGCCCGCCTGAAGGTCTCCGACGAACTGGCCGGCGCCACCCTGGGTGCCCTGCTGGCCAGCGTCCTTCGACTTGTTCTTGCGCTTGCGGCGGCGGCGACGGCTGCTCTTGGATTGTCCCATCCCGTGCTGGACGTTGTGCGCGGAGTCCTGCGGCGGGCCGTTTTGATCCATCTGTGCCGGAGTGTTTTGATCCATCTGGCCATCCATCTGGGAGGCCGGTGGAGGTGGACCCTGAGGCATCTGCACCTCGGGCACATTCTGCTCTGAACTCATGTATCCACTTCCTATTGCGGGTTGACGATTCGCGCTTCATTTCCACGCTTGCAGATCCGGTCACTCTCCGCGAAGTTCACGGGGATGGAAGCAAACCGGTTTTGCTGCGTTGGCGGAAACGTTATCAAGTTATACTCGAACGTTGTCTTACTGCATCCATCTGGCGCGACCAGCCTAAACTGCCGGTACGCGCCACCGGATTTGTCAAAAGCCACCGGGGATTTTCAACGGCCCGGGATAGCGAAAGCCACCTGGAATAGCCAAAAACCACCTGGAGTTGCCAAAGTACGATCACACCAACGATGGCAAACCTTCACCCTTGCCCCAATTTCAACCTATTTCGATTGGGCTCGATCTTCGCGATTCAATCTTCCGGCTGGCCTGATCGGGTGCATCGAATCCAGTGGGATCCGCCGGTTCCATGCCATCCGCCGGGATCCGCGTATTTCCGTGTAATAATCCGCCATCGGAAGACCAGCAATCACCAGCGGTCGGCACCCATAGCCGGTTCACAAGTCAAGACAATCATACGCTTAATGGCAAATCGTAGCAAGAGAAACATTTGCATAAGGGTCTAGGGGCAAACTAGTCACCGGCCTTATCCTTACTGGCTAACTGTACATTAAAAGAGCAAAGGCCACTTCCTGGGGAGGGAGCGGCCCTTGCACAATGGCCTGTCAAAGGCCTCCTTAAATGGCTTGCTTGCAAAATAGCAAGACCTGATACGCGGGCACTGCACCTACGGTGGGTGCATCTGTTCCCGGCCTGGGGAGACGGCTCACACTGTAACCACGCCCCAGACTATGCTGCAAAAGCATGCCCCAGAGCCAATGTTCCAGTGGGAACGGCGGCTCTCAACCAGAAACGCACTTCCACTTACGATGGAAAGAGGAGCAATTGGAATGCCAAAGGCACCCTAGCCAATTGGCCCAAAACCACTCTATCTGCGTTCGACAGTGAGGAGATGTTCCCCAAAAATAAGAGAGTTTGTCCAGCAAGCTCCACAATTCGGAAGGCGGAGGTTTGACCCTCCGCAAGCCGAGCCCTATAATGAGGGCTGTTCCAGCAGCCCTCTCGCTCCCGCCGAATCTCATTGTCTGAACCCGGACCATGGCGATCAAGGGCGGCAAGGCGCAGTGAGAGCCTGGCTTGGTTGCGCGGTCACGGCAACCCGGCGGGCGGATGCAGGGCAACCGATCCGGATGGCGCGCGAAGGCATGCCGACGGCCCAATGTTTAGGAAAACTTCCAAGGAGTTCTACACACCGCATGAAATCCAAGTTTGCTCTCCTCACCGCGCTGGTCGCGGGTCTCCTCCCTGTGGCTGCGATTGCCCAAGCGTTGCCTGCCGCACCTCAACCAGTTGCTCCAGCCGCGTCTGCCGCGCCCGCCGCACCCGCTCCCGCACCATCCGCCGCACCTGCTGCGTCTGCCGCACCCGCTGCGCAGGCTCAAATGATGGTTCCTCCGTCGGCGTTTCCCGCGCGAGTCGCCCTGATCATGTTCACGGAGGCGGTTTACGACACCAACGAAGGCCAGCAAGCGGTGGCGGAATTGCAGAAGAAGTACCAGCCGCAGAAGGACAAGCTGGATGCCCTGGCAGCCGAGGTTGACACTCTAAAGAAGCAGTTGCAGGCCGCGCCGTCCACGCTTCCGGAGGCTGATCGCGCCGCCAAGCTGAAGGTCATCGACACCAAGGACACGCAGTATCAACACGAAGCCGAAGACGCCCAGAACGCCTACCAGGCCGATCTGAATGAAGCGTTAGGCAAGGTTGCACAGAAGTTCGATGCTGTGATGAAGAAGTATGTAAGCGATAACGGCTATACGCTGCTGATCAACGCAGGCGACCAGCAGAGCCCGGTGATGTGGGCCACATCGCAGCCGAATGCAGATATAACGGCGGCAGTCATTGACGCGTACAACAAGGCTTCAGGTGTTGCTTCGCCACCGCCCGCGGCTCCAGCAGCGGCAACCCGCCCGAAGCCGGCGTCCACAACAACGCCACGTAGCGGCACGACCACAACCACCCCGCATACCACCACACCGGCGAAGCCGGCAGCCAAGTAGCCCGGCAGAGCGATTCAGCCAGAAGGGAGGCCACCATGGCCTCCCTTTGGTATTGTGCATGAGAGAGCTAGCTTCTGCGAGGATTGCGGATTTACCTGTGGATAACTTGTGGAACGAGTGGCGCGGGAAATTCACAACCTGGGCGAACGATTGCGGCGAGCTGCGAGGCATGCGCATCCTTAGAGATACAAATCAAGTGTTTTCATGCGCTTAAGACACAAGTGCAGGGAGATTCGATGGAGTTGCCGCAGGGGTGCTGCAATATCATTAAATAAAAGACTTTCCACAGACGTGATGAGCGTGAGGAATGCATCAAAGCTGGTGTCTACCTGAAGGACTGCTGAATAGTGCCTGTGGCAATGCACGAAGTGGGCCCGAGGCTAAAGCCCTTTAATTCCGTCGACTTGATTCAGGGGGCTGAAGCCCCCTGCTCCCTCCGAAAGGCAAAAACCGGAGTTTTTCGGCAGCCTGTAATGTCCCGCTCTATGTTCGCAATATCGGTGTGGTTAAAGCCACGCCCTTTCAAGACACTGCATATTGAGCCCTTTCAAGGCACTGCATATTGACCCACCAACTACTCTTCGCCGACTTTGAGGACGGCGAGGAAGGCTTCCTGGGGAATGTCCACCTTGCCGATGCGTTTCATCCGCTTCTTGCCTTCCTTCTGTTTTTCCAGCAGCTTGCGCTTGCGGCTTATGTCTCCACCGTAGCACTTGGCGATGACGTTCTTGCGCAGGGCGGTGACGGTCTCGCGCGCGATGACTTTGACGCCGATGGCGGCCTGGATGGCGACCTCGAACATCTGGCGGGGGATGAGCTGGCGCATCTTGTGGACCAGGGCGCGGCCACGGTCGTAGGCGAAGTCGCGGTGGACGATGATGGAGAGCGCGTCGACCGGATCGCCACCAATGAGGATGTCGAGCTTGACCATGGGCGAGATCCAGGAGCCGGAGAGCGTGTAGTCGAGCGAGGCGTATCCGCGGGAGACCGTCTTGAGGCGGTCGTAAAAGTCGAGGACGATCTCGTTGAGAGGAAGTTCGTAGGTGATCATAACGCGGGTGGAGGTGACGTACTCGAGGTTCTTCTGGCGGCCGCGCTTCTCTTCGACCAGCTTGAGGATTCCGCCGACGTACTCCTCGTTGGTGAGAATGCGCGCGGTGATGACGGGCTCGGCGATGGAGACGATCTCGGAGGGGTCGGGCCAGCGCGAGGGATTGTCGACTTCGACGACCTTGCCGTCGGTGAGGGTGATCTGGTATCGGACTCCGGGGGCGGTGATGATGAGATCGAGATCGTACTCGCGCTCCAGGCGCTCCTGAATGATCTCGAGGTGGAGCAGGCCTAGTAAGCCGCAGCGGAAGCCGAAGCCGAGGGCGACGGAGGACTCCGGCTCGAAGGTGAAGCTGGCGTCGTTGAGGCGCAGTTTTTCCAGGGCGTCGCGCAGCATGGCGTGGGCGTGCGAATCGACGGTGTAGAGGCCGGCGAAGACCATGCTCTTGATGTCTTCGAATCCGGGGAGGGCCGAAGCGCAGGGACGCGCGACCTCGGTGATGGTGTCGCCGACCTTGGTGTCTGCGACGTTCTTGATGGTTGCGACGAAGAAGCCGACCTCGCCGGCGGAGAGCTCGGCGAGCGCGACCGGCTTGGGCGTCATGACGCCCATGCTCTCGATGTCGAAGGTCTTGCCGTTGGACATGATTTTGATCTTCATGCCCTGACGCAGGCGTCCGTTGATGATGCGGGCGAGAACGATAACGCCGCGGTAGGGATCGAACCAGGAGTCGAAGATGAGGGCCTGGAGTGGCGCGTCGGCGTCTCCACGCGGCGGCGGAAGACGATGCACGACGGCCTCGAGGATGCCGGCTACCCCTTCGCCGGTCTTGGCGGAGACAGCGAGCGCGTCATCGGCAGGAAGACCGACGGCCTTCTCGATCATCTCGCGGGTGCGCTCGATGTCGGCCGAGGGAAGGTCGATCTTGTTGATGACGGAGATGATTTCGAGGCCGTGGTTGATGGCGAGATAGGCGTTGGCCAGGGTCTGCGCCTCGACGCCCTGCGATGCGTCGACGACCAGCAGCGCGCCCTCGCAGGAGGCGAGCGAGCGCGAGACCTCGTAGCTGAAGTCGACGTGGCCGGGCGTGTCGATGAGGTTGAGCTGGTAGGTCTCTCCGTCATGCGCCTGATACATCATGCGCACGGTGTGGGCCTTGATGGTGATGCCACGCTCGCGCTCGAGGTCCATGGCATCGAGCACCTGGGCTTGCATCTCGCGCGCGGTGAGGCTGCCGGTGAGCTCCAGCAAGCGGTCGGAGAGCGTGGACTTTCCGTGGTCGATATGCGCGATGATGGCGAAGTTGCGGATGTTGTTCGGGTCCATGCGGGGGTGCAGTCTGCCTCAACCTTCGATGCTATCACTGTGGCGCGGGCGCGCAGGACATGGTGCATGGGGGCTCTGCTCCTCGCAAAGCAGTGCTCGGTTGCGCATGGATCCGGTACGGAGTGCGGCCCGAGGTGTTCCGCAAACGTCATACAATGAGCAATGCGGTTGCGGCCGAAGGAGCGGGAACAGATTCTTGCGGGATAAAGCGAACAGGTGCGGATGGTGAGCGGGATGCAGCGGTGGGCAGTGGCGATCGGGTGCGTGCCGCTGGCGCTGCTGACGGGCTGTCCTCAGCAGAAGAAGGAAGCTTCGAGTGGGATTGCCGCGCAGGCCACCGCGCCCGCGCTCGCTGCTCCGGCGCCGAGCGCGCCGCCTGCACCGGCGATTACGCAAGCGCAGGCCATCGACATCGCTACCAAGGCGTACAAGGTGCAGCAGCTCATTCATCAGGTTGAGGGGGCCTATCAAAGCGGGGTCGACAACTATCGCGGCGGAAGGCTGGAGGCCGCGCGCTCCGACTTCGACATGGCGGTGGATTTGATGCTGACCAGCGGCATGGATGTGAAGAGCGATACGCAGCTCTCCGACGAACTGGAGCATCTGTTGAACGCGATCAACTCGCTGGAGATGTCCGCGCTGAAAGAGGGCACGGGATTCAGTGCGCCGATCGAAGCAGCGCCTCTGGATGCCGCCGACGAGGTGACCTTCCCACCCGATGCAGCCCTCACGGCGAGGGTCACTGAAGAGCTCAAGACGACGCAATCGGACTTTCCGCTGGTGGTGAACGACTATGTGGCGGGGTTCATCAGCTACTTCACGAACTCGCCTACGGGACACGCGCATCTCATCCGCTCGCTGGAACGCGCGGGCAAGTACAAGGAGATGATCTCGAAGGACCTGAGCGAAGAGGGCGTACCGCAGGACCTGATCTATCTGGCGGTTGCGGAGTCGGGCTTCCAACCGCAGGCCCTGAATGCGCATTCGGGCGCCGGCGGTATGTGGCAGTTCATGCCGTTTCAAGGTGTGTACGGTCTTACCCGCAATGGCTACTACGATGAGCGATTCGATCCGGAGAAGTCCTCGATCGCTTATGCCAAGTACATGAAGTCGCTGTACGACCAGTTCGGAGACTGGTACCTGGCGATGGCGGCCTACAACTGGGGGCCGGGCAATATACAGCGCTCGGTGATGCGGACTGGCTATGCGGATTTTTGGGAGCTGTACCGCCGCAACGAGCTGCCGCAGGAGACGAAGAACTATGTGCCCGGCATCATCGCAGCGATCATCATGGCGAAGAACCCGCAGCAGTACGGACTGGAGGGCCTGGTGCCCGATGCGCCGGTTGTATCGGACACGGTGACGGTGGACTACGCGGTCGATCTGCGGCTGGTGGCGGACGTGACCGACGCCTCGTTGCAGGAGATCGTCGATTTGAACCCAAGCCTTCTGCGCATGAGTACGCCGAGCGATATGGATTTCGATCTGCACGTTCCCGCGGGAATGCACGATGTTTATCTCAAGCGCATCGAGAAGATCCCCGAGGACAAGCGAAACAGTTGGCGCTTTCATGTTGTGCGCGCCGGCGAGTCGCTGGACGGCATTGCGAGCAGCTATCATGGCAAGCCCTCGGAGATTGCAGCGGCGAACAATCTGGATGCAAACGCGATGATCGACGCGGGCGATGAACTGGTTGTTCCGGTGGCGAGTGCAGCGGCGGCTCATCCACTACACTACGTCACGCGTGCGGGCGACACGCTGGTCACAGTGGCGGACCGGTTCAATGTCACGGTGGAAGACCTGCGGCACTGGAACCATCTATCGTCAAGCAAGATCGGGCCGCACCGCACACTGGCTGTCAGCGAGCCAGTGCACCTGGCCCCGGCGACCCACGTGCGAGCGAAGAAGGCGCATGGGAGAGCCAAGGCAAAAGCGGAAGTCAGCACAAGGAAAAAGAGTGCAGCAAGCGCTGCGAAGCCCACTGCGACGACATCTTCGCAGAGCACAACGAAGAAAAAAACTGTTGCCGCGAAGAAGCACGACACATCCAAATGAAAATGGAAGGCTGCTGCATTCGTTACATCGATGAAAAGAGTGCTTGCCATATCTGGCGCAACGATGCATTCTGTTGCTAGAATCCGTGCAGTGGTGCATCGGTATTTTTGCTGCAGCGCCGTTGCGGTCCAGATGCATAGCGGTGTTGCGGTGTGGGTGCGGCAAGCAAGGTCTTTATACAGCGCGAGGGTGCGACGATGAAGTTCAGTGAGCAGGACCGTTTTGACGGACTGGATGAGAAGATCGGGATCTATGCGACCGCGGACTATGGGGACGACGAAGCCGGCGGCGATGGATACGAAGACAACGAGCTATTCGGCGACGAGGAGGAGGAGGAGGTCGTTGTGAGCATGACGCTGGAGGACGAGGGAGCTCTCCGCCTGCCGGAGGACATGGTCGACGATCTGCTAGGACCGGGGCTGCACGACGATGAGGCAATCTTTAAATCGGCGCCTCCGTCGCCGGTTGCGAGTCCTGCTCCTGCGATCACGAAACCGAGTCCCGCGGTGAAGAGCGATGCAGGCGCCGCGGTCAGCGTTGTCCACAAGGCAGCCAAGAAGCCAGCCCCCGCGAAGAAGGTTGCGGCGAAAAAAGCAGTTGTGAAGAAGGCACCGGCGAAGAAGGCAGTTGCGAAGAAGGCAGTTGCGAAGAAGAAAGCGGTTGCGAAGAAAGCGCCGGCGAAGAAGGCAGTTGCGAAGAAGAAAGTTCAGGTTAAGAAAGTTGTATCCGCGAAGAAGAGGCCTGCCAAGCGGGCTGTGAAAACGGGCGGGAAAACGACGACATTGAAATCTGCCGCGAAGAAGGTGAAAGCTCCGCGCGGCGGTAAGGCCGCTTTGAAAAAAGCTGCCGGCAACAAAAGGAGCAAAAAAACCAAAACGAGAGGTATTACCTTGGCAACTAAGAAAGCAGCGAAGAAGGTTGTAAAGAAGGCCGCAAAGAAGCCAGCCGCAAAGAAGAAGGCAGCGAAGAAGGTTGCAAAGAAGAAGTAATCAACCAGCAGCTTAACCAGGCAAGCAAAAGGGCCCGGACTCCTCTCGAGAGGTCCGGGCCTTTTTGCGTCTGGTGCAGCTACATCACTTCGGTTCTACCTTCTGATCTCCATTGAGGCCTGCGATAGCGCCGAGGACGTCGTCGGAGTGGGTGTTGGGATTGACTCCGGTCCAGACCTTCGCGATCTTGCCGGCGGGCGAGATGAGGAAGGTGTCACGTTGGGCGAATTTGACGGGCCCCATGCCGGAGAGGGGAACGCCGTAAGCGTCGATGACCTTGTGGTCGGGGTCAGCGAGCAGTTTGAAGGTGAGCGAATCTTTGGTGCAGAAGGTCTTGTGGCTCTCGACGGTGTCGAGCGAGACCCCGAGGACGACCGCGTTAAGCGTGTTGTACTTGGGCAGGTCGCGCTGAAAGTTGTGGGCTTCAATGGTGCAGCCGGTGGTCATGTCCTTGGGATAGAAGTAGAGGACGACCCACTTGCCCTTGAATTGCGAGAGCGTGACTTGTGCGTCCTCCTGCGAGGGCAGGCTGAAGTCGGGAGCTGTGGCGCCGGGCTGGAGCGGATTGGCGGCGCGGGCCCTCAGGCTGAAGCTGCACGCGGTCATGATGCCCAGAATGACCGCGATCCAAACACTTGTGCGAACCATTATGTTCTCCTTGGCAGATGATTTCGGGTGATGGCGAGGCGTGGGGGAGCCGTGCAGCCGCGTCGCGCACGAGGATTGGATGCTGCGATGACGGAGAGCGATGAGATTTCTTACTCCGCGACCATCGCGATGCCCGTGCGGTTGGCGGCGGCGATGATGGCCGCGGCGTC
This sequence comes from uncultured Acidobacteriaceae bacterium, assembly GCA_963834805.1. Taxonomy (GTDB): domain Bacteria; phylum Acidobacteriota; class Terriglobia; order Terriglobales; family Acidobacteriaceae; genus Edaphobacter. The sequence continues at coordinate 1,025,899 of CAWIDB010000006.1, read as the reverse complement.
GAAGAGCAAGGTACGGCCGGTCTCGACGGCAAGACAAGTGGCGCCGGCGCGGGCCATGGCTTCGATGGTGGCGAGGCCGATGACGGGGACGTCGAAGCGCATGTCCTGCGCGGGCTTGGCGACCTTGACGACGGTGAGGGCGCGGCTGAGTGTGGAGGCGGAATCGCTGAGGCGGCGCATGAGGGAGCCGGCACGCTCGATGGTGGCGTCGGTGCCCTCCATGGCCTCGACGGCGACGCAGGCCCGCGCCGCGATGACGACGGTCTGGCCGAGGTCGAAGGCGGCGAGGCCGCGCGCGACGGTGCGTCCGTAGGCAATGTCCTTGCGTTCGTCTTCGCTGGGGGCGCGCTGGGTGAGGACGCCGGGCCGGGCGAGCAGCGGCTCCAAATACTGAGTGGAGGAGACCAGCTCGATGCCCTCGTCGGCGAGGACCTTGGCCACCGCTCCCAGCAGCTTGTCGGTAGAGCGCGTACCCAGGTTGAGAAGCAACTTGGCGAGACGCCAGTCTGGACGGATGCTTGAGAATATCTGTGTGTGCCGGACCTGGCCAGCCATGACGGCGCGGGTGACGCTGGATGATTTGAACGTGTCGATGAGGCGGGAGAGTTCGCCGAGCGAAAGCCAGTGGACGCGGATAGCGGGGTCGGCGGCGGCACGCGCGTCGATCTCGGGATCGGTCTCCTCGCGGATGGCGGCGACAACGACCGAGAGACCTTCGGCGCGTGCAGCATCGAGCAGCAGGAAGGGGAAGCGGCCATTGCCGGCTATGAGCCCGAGGATGGAATCGCTCGCAGTCATCCGGATGCCATGCTCCTATACCTCATTGGTAAGAATCGCATAAACAATGCAATTATGAGCGCACCGCCGCGCTGAGTGAAGGCCGACATGGTGTATCGGGCGCGCTATTTGTTGTTGAGGGAGTCCCAGGCGCGGTTGAGGGCATCGGGGGTGACGGTGCCGCTGATGAGGAGGATGCGATAGCGGAAGGTGGCGGAGTTTCCCTTATCGATGGTGAAGTTGAGGGCTGGAGTGCTGGGATCGAAGCCATGCGCGCCCAGAGGGTTGATGGCGAAGAGGCCATAGTCGCGGGCGTGCCAGTAGGTTGGATAGTTGGGGTTACCGGTGTGGTCGAATACGGCGATGGTCTCGGCCTTGCCGTCGGGGGTGGTGGCGGAAAGCTCGCACCAGCGGCCGCGCGTGCCCCATGCGGCGGCGCCAACCTTGCCTTCGCTGGTGCGGTAGACGCCGTTAGCTCCGGCGGTGGGAGCCGCGACGGGGGTTGCGTTGCCGTTGGCGTCGCGGAGGGTCTCGGGCGTTGCGGTGGCGGATTCGAGGAAGTGGGCAACGCGCATACCGAGCATGCCGTCCTTGTCGTCGTGGAAGACGACCTGGGTGAGGGCGTTGAGGGTGACGGTGAGGTCGATGGCGCGAGCGGGCTTGCCGTCGATGGTGAGTTTGGAGAAGACGTAGCGCGTGGTCTGGTGAATGATGGGCGGCTGCTGGTTGCTGCCGATGGAGGGAACGTCGGAGGCGGGGTACCAGGTGGATTCGGTGACGAGTTCGCCGAAGGTGGCGCCACTTTTGGCGGAGACGATGCGGTCGTGGTCGATGGAGCCGTACTTGGCGCGCGCGTCGGGCTTGATGGCGTCGGAGTTGTTCCAATAGTCGATGTTGTTGACGTTGGAGTAGTTGAACCAGAGGCCGGCATGGTGGGGATGGTCGGTGCGCTCGCCGGGGAGGGGCGGATTGCCGCGGGTGAGCGTGGTGCCGTCGGGCGCGAGGAGCGGGTAGAGGATGGGCTTGCGCTGGTTGGTCTGCCAGAGGTAGGAGGTGAAGGGCGCGCCGTCGATGGTGATGTCGACGCGGTGGGCGGCTTCGTTGGTGGTGACGGCGACGCCTTGAGCTGGCGGGGCTGCTTTGAGCATGGGGGTGAGTGCCGTTCCGAGGCAGAAAATGGCGAAGAGTGTGCAGCGCGAGAAGGTAACGCAGGTCCTTCGACTACGCCCCTCGCGATGAAACTGCAAGGGGCTCCGCTCAGGATGACAATTCAAAATTAACGGAAGACGATTCAGAAGCTCAGGATGACAATTCATATTTGGAAAGAGCTTATGCGAAGGCATAGGGTTTGCCTCCCACGAGGACTTGCTGGGTGCGGTCGTCGAAGGTGACCTTCTGGCCGGTCTGGATGGCGGCGACGTTCATGCAGAGTGCGATGGAGTGGGCGTATCCGGCGCGGATGCTGGCGTTGGGCGTCTTGCGCGATCGCACGCACTCCATCCAGTTGCGCATGTTGGCGTTGGTCTGGGGGTCGCCCCTGGGACCGGTTGCGGTGTTGGCGTCGGTCGCGACTTTTTCCACTTGATCGACGAGGGAGAAGCTGGGCAGCAGGTTGGGCTGCATCTTCATGGCGGCGGCCTGTCCGGCGGTGAGGCCACCGGTGGGCGTAACGGTCTGCTTGTCCATATCGATCATGCCGCCATTGGAGTAGTAGAGCTCCTTGGTGCCGCCGGCGGAGTTGGTGAAGCGCGAGGTGTACTGCACCTGGAATCCCTTGCTGAGGTCGTCCAGTGGGCCGTAGTCGAAGACGGCGGTCATGGTGTCCCAGTTGGTGCGGCCGTCCTTCCACAGATAAATGCCGCCGTTGGCGACGACCGAGCGCGGGTGGGGCAGTCCGGTGAACCAGTGGACGGTGTCGATCTGGTGAACCAGCCACTGATCGGGAATGCCGGAGGAGTAGGGCCAGAAGAGGCGGAACTCGAGATACTTGCGTGCGTCGAATTTGTCCTTGATGACGCCGAGGCAGTAGCGCGTCCAGTCGGTGTCTTCCTGCTTGAGCGTGGGCACGAAGGTTGGGCGGCGCCAGCGGCTGGGCTGATTGACGTTCCAGCTCATCTCGACCATGACGATGTCGCCGAACTTGCCGGACTGGATGTACTCGGCGGCCTTGATGTAGGCGGGGGTGGAGCGGCGCTGGGTGCCGACGGCGATGACCTGTTTGGAGTCTTCGACGGCTTTCAGGAAATCGCGGGCATCGTCCATGCGGTGGGCGGTGGGTTTTTCGACATAAGCGTCGCGACCGGCCTTGACGGCTTCGATGCCGTGGCGTGCGTGCTGGAAGTCGGCGGTGGCGATGAGCACGGCGTCGATGTCGTTGCGGGCGTAGAGGGCCTCGTTGTTGGGGACGGCGTCGATCTTGCTTCCGGCGGCCTTCTCGACGGCGGCTACGGCCCGTTCGCGCGCGAGCTTCCAGATGTCGGAGACAGCGACCAGCTCGAAGTTCAGGTCCTTTTGGTTGGCGGCGAAGGCGGGCACATCGCCGCCCAGCATGCGGTCGCCTCCGCCAACGATGCCAACGCGGACGCGGTCGTTGGCGCCGACGATCTTGGCGTAGCTGCGCGCGGATTGCGTGGCGGCGACGGCGAGGGCCGCGGCACTCAGTTTGACGAAGTCGCGGCGGGTGGTGTCGGGGGAGGTTTCGGAAGTTGGCATGGCGGGAGGCTCCTTGTGTGTATACGACTCTGCACAATGCAGAGTTGCCGGCGAGCGAAGTCTACATGGTTTTAGGGGACATGGCGAGTGGGGCACGACAAGGGGAAGGCCCGGGGCTGAAGCCCCTTATTGCCTCGGGATTATTCGTGGGGCTGAAGCCCCACGCTCCTTCCAAAGGACAAGAGCAAAGGCAGAATCAGATTCCTCCGCTGCGCTGCTGAATGACAAACAATGTGGCTGCTCACTGCTCACAACTGAGCTAGCGCAGGGTGACGTCCCAGATTTTGGAGAGGCGGGATCTGCCAGCGGGGCCTTCGACGTAGAGCACTACGACGTACTGGCCGGCGGCCTTGTATTGGTGGATGGGATACTGGTCGCTGGAGTCGGTGCCGTCACCGAAGTCCCACCGCCAGCTTGTGATCTGGCCCACGGACTCGTCCTGGAAGGCAACCAGGCGGCGGTTCATGTCGAGGACTTTGAAGCTCCACTTGGCCTCGATGGGTTTGCGGAACTGGGGCTCCAGCGGCATCAGGCGGAACTCGCGCAGCAGGGTTGCGTTGCCATACATCTTGTGCTCCGGCGAGAGGTTCCAGAAGCCGTTGTTCTTGCCGTCGGGGGTGCCTTCGTAGTTGATGACGGCCCAGGAGAGGCCGATGATCTTGTTTTCGTACAGCTCGGACTCGACGGCGCGCTGCGGGCCCTCGCATCCGGCGTAGTCGAAGGGCGTGATGTAGAACTCCAGGATGTAGTGGCCAGACTGGCCGGGGCGGAAGTTATAGGTCTGCGCGTGGTTGGCCCAGGGAAGTTCCTTGTCCCAGGGCTGGCAGCCCCAGGCCATGGCCCAGTCCTTGCCCTCGTAGGGCGTCATGATGTGGTAGTTCTGCGCCTGCACGCCGTGCATGGAGAAGTGCGCGTCCATCTCGTCCTGGTCGGGGTTGTTGCGGAACTGCGGGATGAGCGGGCCGCCGGAGCGGTCGCCATCGACGACCACCTCGAAGGTGTCGTTGTGCAGGCCGGGATCGGCGAAGTCCCAGTAATTTTTGTAGGCCTCGTAGAGGAAGTAGAGACGGTTGAGGCCCTTGACCCAGCCGACCTTGACTTTGATGTCGAGGTCCTTGGGGTCCGGCTTGTCGTGCTTGTGCTCGTCGTCGTGCATGTCGGCGAGGGTGATGGCGTAGCTGTCGGGGACGATAGCCCAGTCGTCATCCTTGCCGTCGATGCGGGGAATCATGTCGGGCGGAAACTGGAAGACTTTGAGGATGGGCAGGGCAGGCGCGGCAGGCGCTGGCGCGGGCATGGTGGAAGCGGCGGAAGTGGGCGCGGGAGATTGTGTGGTGGAATAAGGTGCGGCAGGTGCGGGGGCTGGTTGTGCATTAAGCGATGAACCTACAAATGCAAGCGCCGAAACCATTGTAGCCAGACAGATTGCTCTCATGAGATTGAAACCGCCTTTCCGAGGGAGGGATGGGCTGGGCCGCCGGTGAGGCCTTCGATTTTGACGCCAGTAGTGTCCTTCGCCTCGACGGCGTAGGAGAAGGCGTCGGGCGGATTGGCGCCCCAGGCAACCTTGCAGTTGCGCAGGGTGACCTTGTCGGCGTGTTCGATGGAGAAGCCGGGTGTGTCGTGCGGTAGGATGCCGTTGGCCGGGAGAGTCGGTCGATTGTCGAAGAGGCCGCCTGGGAATTGTGTGGTGCGGGCGAGGGTAACGGCAACGCGGTCGAGGATGACGTCATGCACCCGGCTTAGTTGGCTGCCGCAGACACGGACGGAGTTCTCTGCATGGCCGGTAACATTCTGCACAATAATGTCGTGCAAGGAGCCGACTTTGGTCGTCGCCGTGCGCGGGATTGCGGTGAATGAGATGGCCTCGCCGCGGCCCCACCACGGATCGCCATAGAAGCGCGAGGTAAAGGTGATGTCGCGGAAGATGATGTCGTGGATGTTGCCATCGTCGCGGAGCTGGATGCAGAGCCCGCGTGAACTGGTCTTGATTTGACAGCGCTCGAAGAGGATGTCGTGGATGTCGGAGGTGGTCTCGGTGCCGATCTTGAGGCCGGCGTCCTGGGTTTCGATGACGCAGTCGTGGACGTGAATGCTTGCGGCCTCGCCGTAGTCGATGGGCTGGCGGCTGCACTTGATCACCACGCCGTCGTCTCCGCAGGCGATGTTGCAGTTGCGGATTTCGACATTGCGAGAGTGGTCGGGATCGATGCCGTCGCAGTTGGGCACATCGAGCAGGTTGCGAACCTTGACGTTATCGACCAGAACGCCGTCGCAGCCGAGCAGGTGCAGGCCCCAGTTGGGGGCCTCGGCGAAGGTGATGTCGCGGACCACGAGGTCGCGGCAGCCCGTGAGGACGAACATCTTGGGGCGGAATGGGCCGGGCATCCATATTCCGCCGACTTTGTCGTAGCGGGTCATGAATTCTTTGGCGCGACCCTGGATGTTGCCTGTGCCGGAGATTTTGAGACCCTGCGCGCCGTTGGCCATGATGACCGCACCGAGCGCGGCGGACATGGTATCTCCATTCTGCGAGCCGGGCAGGCCGCCGCGATAGTCATCTCGCTGCGTGCTGATGAGGAGTTGGGCGTCGTCGGCCAGGTGGAAGTCGATGGAGCCCTTGAGTCTCAATGGTGCCGATCAGGTACTTATGGCCGCCGCGGACCAGCACCTGGGCCTTGCCGGAGTAGGCCGCAGCCTCGTCGATGGCGCGCTGGAAGGCTGCACTGTCCAGCGTCTTGCCATCGCCGGCCGCGCCATACTTCAACACGTCGAAGATTTTGATCTGCGTGGCGGCTTTGCGCGGGGAAGGTTGCGGGTGGGTCTGGCTCTGCGACGCGAAGGCATAAAGCGGGGAGAGCGATGCCTCCCCAGCGAAGGCTGCGCCTGTTTTGAGAATCCTGCGCCGCGTCGGCAACAGGGAGTCTGGTTCTTGAGGTCGATTCAATGAAGGTTCCCCGCTCGAAGTTCCATTCCTGCCCGGCAACAACTCTACTATAGCGGCACACTGTGCGTAGCGGGCAGGTGCGACGGGAGCTTCGTCGCATTCCCCGGACCTGCGCGATCCGAATTAAGCAACGACAGAGATTCTGAGCCTTCGGCTCAGAATGACGTGCTAGTTCAGGATGTGTCCCGATGTGCCCTAGTCGCTACTTTCCGCCGCCGAAAACCGTGCGTATAAGGGGAATTGGGCCGGTCGCAACGCTTGGCGACCGAAAGAGGAGGCAGAACCATCGAAGGCAATCCCAGCTTTATGCATCAGGCGATTGAGCTGGCCACTGGAAATGTCCTCTCCCGCGCCGGAGGCCCGTTTGCAGCGGTGGTTGTGCGCGACGGCACGATCATCGCCACCGGCACCAACCTGGTGACGGCGACCAACGACCCTACGGCCCATGCCGAGGTGGTTGCAATTCGTGCGGCGTGCAAGGCGCTGGGAGACTTTCAACTAGCCGGGTGCGTGGTCTACAGCAGCTGCGAGCCCTGCCCGATGTGCTTGGCCGCGCTCTACTGGGCACACTGCGACGCGATCTTCTACGGCAACTCCGCCGCCGATGCCAGCGAAGCCGGCTTCGACGACACCCTTATGTATCAGGAGATCAGCCGCCCGCTCGAACAGCGCAGAATCCCCATGACGCGCATGCTGGCCGACGAGGCGAAGGAGAGCTTCGACGCATGGCGCACTCTTCCCGATAGAATTGACTATTGACTATGGCTATCAAAGGCAAGACCTCACTCTCGAAGACCGCAACCGCCTCCAGGAAGGCCGCACCTGTCACCGCGTCCGCTCCGATTTCCGCAACCGAGCCGGTGAAGATCGCACTACTGGGCTTCGGAACCGTCGGCAGCTCGGTGGCGCGCGAACTGGCGGCCTCGAAGCTGCCCGGCATCGAGTTGAGCAACATCTTCAACCGCAAGGTCGAGCGCAAGCGCGCCTCAGATGCCGCGAAGTGCGTGCCTGCGTCGGTGGTGTGGACGGAGAACTTCAACGACATTCTCAACTCTAACGCGGAGATTGTGGTTGAGTTGATGGGTGGGCTTGACCCCGCCGAGGGCTGGCTGCGCAAGTGCTTCGCCGTGGGCAAATCGGTGGTGACGGCGAACAAGCAACTTATCGCGTATCGCGGGGCATCGCTCGGACGGCTGGCCGCAAAGCACGGTGTACAGCTTGTGCATGGAGCGGCGGTGGCCGGCGGCGTGCCGGTGATTCCAGGCATTCTGCAAGGGCTGGGTGGAGACCAGATCACGCGCATCAGCGGCATCGTGAACGGGACGTGCAACTACATTCTGAGCCACATGGAAACGGGCGCGGAGTACGCAGCGGTTCTGGCCGATGCGCAAGGGCTGGGCTATGCGGAGGCGAACCCTTCAGCCGATGTGGATGGCTTCGATGCGCGCGCCAAGCTGTGCATCCTGTCGCGTATCGCGCTGCACGCGGAGCTTGATCCCGATGCGGTTGCCACACAGACGATCTCGACGATTGAGGCTGTCGACTTTGCCTACGCGAAGGAGTTGGGATGCACCATTCGCCAGGTGTCGCGCGCCCAACTGGAAAAAAATATTGTTCACGCGCGGGTTGCGCCGATGCTGGTGCCGCTGACTTCACCCATCGCGTGGTCGCACGGCACGCAGAACATGGTGGTGACGAGCGGACGATTTGGCGGCGATGTTGTCTTTTCCGGCCACGGCGCGGGCGGCGAGCCTACAGCCGTCGCTGTCGTGTCGGACATACTTGCGATAGCGCACCACTCGGTTGCGGTCTCACTTCCGGTGCACCGGCGCAAGGTCACCGGCGAGTTCCTGGCGCCGCACTACCTGCGCTTCGTGGTGGACGACAAGCCGGGGATCGTCAGCGGCATTGCAGGCGCGCTGGCTAGGGTTGGGGCAAACATCGATTCATTGCTGCAGCGGCCGGGCTATCCCAAGCACAGCCTACCGTTCGTCATCACGACTGAACCATGCCTGACCTCGACCATCGAGAAGGCTGTCGCCATCATGGCGAAGATGGATTGCATGCTGGAGCGGCCTCTCTGCCTGCAGATCCTGACCATCGACGACAAGGCGGAGTAGCGATCCCCAGGGGTTAAACCCCTATTCGATGGAGAGGTTGATTGCCCAGGCTAAAGCCTGGATCTATCTCAAAAGCAAGAACAGATGCGGGGATTCTTCCTGCCCCAGCCAGCAAGCTGGCCGGGACCCCGATTCTGCGCCAGAATGACGACGTTTAGCGCTCAAATGACGAACAAAAAGTTCAGTTCAGTTTTTTGATCCAGATATTGCGCACCGAGACTTTGGCGGGAGTGCTCTCAAGCTCTATGCCGATCTTGCCGGATTTGTTGTTGGATGAGGCGGGGTCATCGTCGATGTAGACGGCCATAAGCTGTCCATTGAGGATGTGGAGGAAGGTGCCTCCGCGCGCGATGATCTCGTATTGGTTCCAATCGTTGACCTTGATATAGCCGCCAAGCGCAGTGCGATCGCCAATGGTTCCAATCAGAGTGGGAGGGGAACCCGCGGCTGAGTTAACCACCTCCCCGCGCCAGGCGACAATGCCCAGCGGGGTGTTCTCGGAATAGAACTGGCCGGAATAAGAGGCATGCAACGGATTGACCGGGTACCAGAAGTCGGCCTGCGGGCCAGTCATCATCCAGTTCAGATTGAGCGGTTTTCCGCCGGGGCGCGGAGGTTTATTCCAAGGCAGCCCGGTCTGGCTGCGATACTGAATGCCGCTGCCTCCGGCGATCTCGCACTTGATCTCCAGCTTGAGGTCGAAGTCCTTGGCCTCAAGATCGCGCCGCCAGATATAAGTGTTGGCGACGAAATTGTCCTTGTTGGATTCGCCAACGATGGCGCCATTCTCCACGCGCCAGATGGTGGGATCTCCCTCCCAGTCGGCAAGGCTCTTGCCATCAAATATCTGAGTGAAACCGGTGTGATCGTCGAAGTTAAGCGCGGCGGGCTCGTGGAACTGCGAACGAGCAGGGGCAGGGCCGGGCTGAGGCGCGGCAGGCGCCTGCGCCAACAAAAGACCGGCGACGGCAAGCCAGAGTATCGAGCAGAAACCGCAGAGGCGGAGGGCGTACCGTTGCATGGAAATGGAGGGATGGTTCAACAGGATCATCGAAACCTCGCTAGAACGACATGAAAAGTATAGTCGCTCAGGAAGCGGCTAATACTTTGGCAGGGTGGGGTCGATCTTGTCGGCCCAGGCGAGGATTCCGCCAGCCAGGTTCTCGACGTGTGGAAAGCCGGCGCTCTTCAGGAACTGCGCGGCCTTCTGACTGCGCCCGCCGGATTTGCAGTGGACGACGATGGTGCGATCTTTCTCTGCGGCAAGTTCATCGAGGCGCTTAGGAAGATCGCCGAGTGGAATGAGAGGCGCGCCGATGTTGACGATCTTGACCTCATGCGGCTCGCGTACGTCGAGGACGAAGACATCCTCCTTGGCGTCGAAGCGGCGCTTCAGCTCCTGCACACTGACCTGCGGGATGCCGTCGACGACGCGCGCGTCGGCCACTGCCTTATTCTGCGCGACCTCCAGCGGGCCGACACTCTTCGGCTTTTCGATGCCGCAAAACTGGTCGTAGTCGATGAGCGCGGTGACGGTGGGATGGGTGCCGCAAACCGGGCAGTCGGGATTTTTGCGCAGCTTCAGTGTGCGGAACTTCATGGTCAGAGCATCGATGAGCAGGAGACGGCCGGCGAGCGATTCGCCAATGCCAAGGACCAACTTGATGACCTCGGTGGCCTGGATTACGCCAACCAGGCCGGGCAAAATGCCGAGCACGCCACCCTCCGCGCAGGAGGGAACGAGGCCAGGCGGCGGCGGCTCGGGATAGAGGCAGCGATAGCAGGGGCCGGCCTCGGTGGCGAAGACGCTGGCCTGGCCTTCGAAGCGGAAGATGGAGCCATAGGCATTGGGCTTGCCCAGCAGCACGCAGGCATCGTTGACCAGGTAGCGCGTCTGGAAGTTGTCCGTGCCGTCGGCGATGATGTCGTAGTCCTTGAAGATTTCGAGCGCGTTGGCGCTGGTCAGCATGGTATTGTGCTTCACCACGTTCATGTAGGGGTTCAGGCCCTTCAGCATAATCTCCGCCGAGTCGACCTTAAGCTTGCCCACGGTTGCGGTGGAGTGGATGATCTGGCGCTGCAGGTTGCTGGCGTCCACGGTGTCGAAGTCGACCAGGCCGAGGGTGCCCACGCCCGCGGCCGCCAGATACAGCGCGAGCGGCGCGCCGAGGCCGCCGGTGCCGACGCAGAGGACCTTGGCGGCCTTCAGTTTTTGCTGGCCCTCCATGCCCACCTCGGGCAGGATCAGGTGGCGCGAGTAGCGCGAGATCTCATCGTTGGAGAGCCTGGGGAGTGCGATTTCAGGGAGTGCAGAGGCTGCCATTTCGTTGTCCTTCGCCTGCATTCGTGCGGGTTGAATTTGCGATTCGTTGCGGTGATCTGTCTCGTTATAGATTGGGCCTTTAGCCCTCAGTCAACTCGTTTGTCTTCTTCCTGGGGCTTCGCCCCAGGCTAATATGGGCGGGCCTTTGGCCCTTTGTTGTTTGCTGCGCCTGAACGATCGCGCCTGCGCGAAGCGTGTGTGCTGGATAGTTCGAACCACCGGCGATGGAAGGAATGATCGTCAACTCGTCGCTCTCTTCGACTAGGGTGGCTTCCTTTTGCGGCAGGTAGCGGATGTCGTCGTCGTTGAGATAAAGATTGACAAACGATCGTAGCTTGCCCTCGGCGGTGTAGAGGTGTTGGCGCAGCTCGGGGTATGCGCCAGTCAAGGCTTCAAGCGCTTCGCCGACGGTTGCGCCGGGAACACTGACCGTCTGTTGACCGCCGGTGTACGCGCGCAGAGGGGTGGGAATGTGGATATTCATGCCTGTCCTCTTTCTGGTTCGATTTCGACACCGCTGACTTCAATATCAACCGGTTCGTCGAGGAACATTTTGTCTTCCTCGCCGGTGCCGGTAAGGAGGAAGGCGTTGGTAATCGTTGCTTTTCCCTGGTCAACACGCGTAATCAGATAGGAGCAGCCGATCCAGTGCGCTTCGTCGAAGTCGGTCTGCGACCACTGCGCGGGACAGTCCGGGTGGGAGTGGTAGAAGCCGACGATGTCCAGGCCGAGCTTGCGCGCCTGACGCTGAATGCGGATGAGTTCTTCCGGCGCGATGTTGTAGCGATCATGGGCGCGATCGGTGCGGGTGTTGCCGGCACGGACGATTTCGCGGACATGATTGCCGTCGGAAGTGGCCGTGCCAAGAAGCGCGCCGCAGCACTCGTGCGGATAGGTCTCTTCGCCATGGGCGCGCAGGGCTGCGTAGTCGGAGTAGCTGAGATGGAGCATTATCCCTCCCGCCAGAAGCGTTCGCTGAGATACTTGTCCGCGGAGTCGGAGAGGATGGTGACGATGACGGCCTCGCGACCGGCGCGCGCCTCCTGCTCGGCGATCTGCAACGAAGCGGCGACTGCGCCGGCGGCGGATACGCCAACCAGAAGGCCGTCGCGTCGGCCAAGCTCGCGCGCCATGGCGTACGCGCGTTCTGTTTGCATAAAGATGTTGGCGTCGGCCAACGCGGCGTCGTAGATGGGCGGAACGATTGCGGTGGCCATGTATTTGAGGCCCTCGAAACCGTTGAAGGGCGAGTCCGGCTGCATGGAGATGCACTGGATGGCGGGGTTGAGCTCCTTGAGGCGGCGGGTGGTCCCCATGAAGGTCCCGCTGGTGCCGAGGCCGGCGACGAAGTGGGTGACCTGACCTTCGGTCTGCTTCCAGATTTCGTTGGCGGTTGTGCGGTAGTGGGCCATCCAGTTCTGCGGGTTGCCGTACTGGTCGGCGTAGAAGTAGCGGTCAGGCTCGGCTGCGATTACGGCGCGCGCCTTGCGGATTGCGCCATCGGAACCGTCGGCGGGATCGGTCCAAATGACCTCCGCTCCGTAGGCGTCGAGGATGTGCTTGCGCTCTTCGGAGACGTTGGAGGGGACGCAGAGGGTGACGGGAAAACCCAGCGCCGCGCCTAGCATAGCGTAGGCAATGCCGGTGTTGCCGCTGGTGGCGTCGAGCAGGGCACGACCGTTGGGTTGATTATTTTCTTGATTAAAACGCAGCATGCCGCGCTTCTGGGCGTCGACGACGATGGAGGCGGCGGCGCGGTCCTTGATGGAGCCGCCGGGGTTGACCCACTCCACCTTGCCCAGGACCTGCACGCCGGGAAGGTGCGCGGTGAGCCGGTCGAGCGCGAGCAGCGGCGTGTTGCCAATGCGGTCCAGCAGAGAGACTCCCAGTGCGCGTTCGGTAGTAATCGTCACAGAACTCTCTTCCCCGGTGTGTTGCATGTGCATTCCAGATTTATCCCTTTGCTTCGGCTGCGGCCTTCTCGCTTCGGTTCTTCGGCCGGCCTTCCGCTTGCAATGCCGATTGAACGCCGATACAGGATGTGCGACAGTTAAGCTGAGTCCATCGTATTTAAATTATGGCAAAGACGACCCCGCCACGAAGCTTTGCCGACGCGCTGGCAAAGCTCGCCGGCCACCAATTTGATGTATCCGCGGCGCGCGACGCTTCAGGAAGCGGCGTCAAGGCCTTCCAGGTGCGCAAGTACGGCTGCGCGGCGGAGATTGCCGCAGCCGCCGACGGCACCACGATGCTGCTGGCGCGGCCGGGATGGATGCTGGGCGGGCAGATCTCACGCCTGGTGGACCGGGGCTACCAGAAGTTCCTGAAAACTCCAAAGATGGAGATTCCAGCGACTGCGGAGCACCTGCACGCGATCCATGAGTTCAGCGAGGAGCTGAAGGAGGGGGCCGGGGCAGTGAGCTTGTATAACGAATCGCTGGGGACGACGAGCGACCGATATTTGTATGACCGGGTGAAGGGGCGGGAGTAGGGGGCTAACGAGTCAGCGAGTCAGCGAAGTTTGACATGTGACATGGCTATTTGCTGCGGTTGCGTTGGAGTTCGCGGTAGGCTTCGCTTTTGGCCATGCCGCGGGCGCGTGCGATTTGTTTGAGGGCGTCTTTTTCGGAGAGGCCTTGAGCTTTCATCAAATCACGGACCTCGGCGGCGATGCTGGTGGGCGCGGTGTCACTTGCGAGCGCAGCCGCTGGGACGAAGAGCAGGACGAACTCGCCGCGAATAGTGGCGCGGGCGGCGAGCGTGGCGCGGACTTCGGAGACTGGACCGCGCAAGAACTCCTCGTGCAGCTTAGTCAGCTCGCGCGCCACGACGACGTGCTGTGTCCCCCCGAAGATGGATTCAATGTCGGCCAGCGTAGCCAGAATGCGGTGCGGTGCTTCGTAGAAGATTTGCGGTGTTGCGGCATCATTCCCAAATCTCAAAATCGAGACATGGGGCACCCGATTTTTCAGGGCTTCGAGTGTTGTCCGACGCTGCCCTTCTTTAGAGGGCAGGAATCCATGGAACGTAAACTGCTCTGCGTTCTCGTCGCTGCTCGGCAGTGCGCTTCCGGCGAGTCCGCTGGCGATGAGCGCGCTGATGGCGGCGTTCGGGCCGGGGATGGGGAATACGGTGACTCCGGCGGCAATAGCCGCGGCGGCGATCAGACCGCCGGGATCGGCGATGCCTGGGGTTCCCGCGTCACTGACGACGGCGATGCGCGCGCCAGCTTTGAGCACTGTGGCCAGTTCAATCGCGCGGCCGGCCTCGTTGTGCTTGTGGTAGCTCACCGTAGGCGTCCGGATGTCGAAGTGGTTGAGAAGCTTCTGGGTCTGGCGCGTGTCCTCGCAGGCAATTTTGTCGACCGAGCGCAGCACGCGCAGGGCGCGCAGGGTGATGTCTTCCAGATTGCCGATGGGCGTGGCAACGAGATAGAGGCCGGGCGCGAGCGGGCGCTGGGCATCGGCGACTTCACTCAATGGCCCGTCGTCGCGAATCAGGGCTGTGTCGCTATCGGGTTGTTGATCGGTGCTCATCCGCGTTAGTCCAAACAAAATACGGGGATTCTTCGCTGCCCCAGCCAGCAAGCTGGCTGGGGGCCCCATCCGCTGCGCTCAGAATGACAATTCAAAATCACTACGCATCTTCGGGGCGGCGGATGCGGCGGCTCTGGTTGAGCAGGCCCATGGACTGCGACAGATTCTGCGGGGTGACGATGCCGACGATGCGCTCGCCCTGCATGACGGGGACGAGCTGGGCGCCCTGTCCGGCGGAGATGCGGCCCAGGGTGCGGACCAGCGAATCTTCGGGCTGGGCGGTCTGGAAGCTGCGCGTCATGACGCCCTGCACATAGCTGTTGCCGCCGCTGGCCAGCGCCTCCATGATGCTCTGGCGAGAGACGGCGCCGACCAGGTTGCCTCCACGCACCACGGGGAAGACGTCTTGCAGGGAGTGCACGGCGCGCTGCAGCGCGTCCTCCAGCGTGTCGGAGGCGGAGAGGGTGCTGAACTGGGTGAGCATGACGTCGCGCATGAGCACGCTGTCGGCGTCGCTTTGGACGAGCATGCCCTGGGTCTCCATGTGCGCTGCGATGAGCACGAAGGCTCCCATGATGGCGAGCCACAGATTGGCCATCAAGAGCCCGGTGACCACCAGGGCGATGGCAATCCACTGGCCCATCCCCGCGCCCAACCCCCACCTGAACCCCGCTCCCAATCCGTTAGCCGCTGCCGAGCCTGGCGTGGCGGACCGGCGCTCGCCTTTTCCCTGGGCCGCGACCCCTGCGAGAGTGCGGCGAAAAAAATGTCCGCCATCCAGCGGAAACGCGGGTAGAAGATTGATTGCGCCGAGCAGAATATTCAGCCAGACCATGGCCCGCAGCAGATGGGAGGGAGCAATCCACGGCCGCTGCAGCAGGTTGACTCCGGGCGCGAAGGCGAGCACTGTTGCCGCGAGCAGAAGACCGAATCCGATGCTGGCGAGCGGGCCGACGATGGCCATGCGCCGCTCAAGAGGGGGCTCGGCGGCGCGCTGGGTGGCTTCGGGCGTGGCGTAGCTCATCAGTCCGCCGGTAGGCAGTAGAAGGATCCCGCTGAGTTCCAGTCCGAACCAGGCCGCGGCCAGAGCGCGCGCAACCTCGCGCACAGCGACGGCGAACAACAACAGGAGCCACAGTGCCAGACCGCGTCCAGTTGTGGAGCCGGTGAGCGAGCCAACGCCAATCACCATCGCCAGCAGGAGCAGGAAGAACGCGTGGAAGCGAACCTCCACTGCAAAAAAGCGACCGACCGGAAAGCTCCATCCGCGCATCGCACTATTGTATTCGCTCGAGGTTTCCGCAATAACAAGCAGGACGAAGCCGACGGTCGCGCGTGCCGTCATAAGATGGAGAGATGCGGGTCATCGCCGGGATTTTTCGTTCACGCCAACTGATCGCCCCACGCGGCAGTGGGACGCGGCCCACCAGCGACCGCCTGCGCGAGACGCTGTTCAACATTCTTGCGCCGCGCGTTGCGGGATGCAGGTTTGCCGACCTCTATGCGGGCACCGGCGCGGTGGGGATTGAGGCGATCAGCCGCGGCGCGGAGCATGTGTGGTTTGCGGAGCGGGCAGAGCCGGCGCTGGCGGCTATCCGCAGCAATTTGAAGGCGTTGCAGATCGAGCGGGGCTTTACCGTGGAGGAGCGCGGGACCGGGGCGCTGCTGGAACGGATGGCCAAAGTTGCAGAGTCTGCGAAAACCGGAGAACTGCTGGATCTGGTCTACCTCGATCCGCCGTGGGAGGCGGAGGCGGAGTACGAGAAGACTCTGCAACTGCTGGGTAGCGCGCGCGGACGTGGATTGCTTGCGCCCGATGCAATAGTGGTTGCGGAACACAGCAGCAAGGCGCAGCTTGCGGAGCGATATGGAGAGCTCGCGCAGACTCGAACGCTGAAGCAGGGGGACGCGGCGCTGACATTTTATGCTCTGAGCGAGGAGTAAGGGCGGTCAGAATCCGCCGCCGGTGTGCGCGCCGGTGCGCAGATTGACCCGGAACTCGACCTCCCGGTCGGTCGTGATGTTCCAGCCGAAGCCGTGCAGTGCGGCGGTGCCGTTCGTGTCCGCACGAAGACCGGTGACACGGATTCCCTCCCAGCTAAGACGCGCGCTTTGCCAGGCGAGTCCGTCCGCTCCCCAGGCCACTATTGCGTGGAAGCCAACGAAGAGCAGCAGCCCGTGCGCGTCGAAGGGCAAAACTTCGACGACAGGCTTGAGTGGGATGTGGGTAGAGCGCTCCGGCGACTCGGTGTCGATGACGTAGGCATAGCCTCCGGCGACGGCACAGAGTTCGCGGGGATTGGGGCAACTGAAGAGGCCGGTGGGCATTTTAGGGTCAGTGAATCCGAGGGCGCAGGTGGCAAGAAAATCTCCGCCGGCTGCTGAGTGGACAAGCGTCAGCAGCGCGCCGCGGGACAATGCGTCTTCCTCGCCCGCGACCTGTTGGGGGTAGGTGAACTGACGCGCGGGCACAATCAGCGGCGGCTTGGCGAGCAGTTCCGCGCGCCAGTGGTGTGGGAAACTCGATGCGTCGTCAGACTGGCCCATCAGCGCACCACTCGGCTCCATCAGCGCACCGCGTCGAGGGCCTGGGCAATGTCTTCGAGCAGGTCCTCGACGGCCTCCAACCCGGCGCTGAGACGGATGAAGCCTTCGGGGACGGCGTCTCCACCCCAGCGGGCGCGGCGTTCGGCGCAGGTACAGGTGCCGCCGAAGCTGGTGGATTCGGTGATAAGCTTAACCTTGGCGAAGAATGTCTCGGCGGCGGCGCGGTCGGCCAAGGTGAAGCTGAGGATTGCGCCGAAGTGTTGCATCTGACGCGCGGCCAGGGCGTGGCCGGGATGGGTGGGCAGGCCGGCGTAGAGGACGTCCTGGACGACATCGGTGCGCGTGAGGAGGTATTCCGCGATGCGCAGGGCGTTGGCCGAGCTTCGCTCCAGGCGCAGCGGCAGGGTCGCGATGGAGCGCAGCGCCAGCCATGCCTCCATGGGGCCGAGGACTCCGCCGGTCAGGGTACGCCACTGTTCGATCTGCTGGCGGAGTTCGAGGTCTCGCACGGCAACGTGGCCAAGCAGGATGTCGCTGTGGCCGCTCATGGACTTGGTGTCGGATGCGACGGCGAAGTCCGCTCCGAGCGCGAGCGTGCGCTGGCCGAGCGGGGTTGCGGTGGTGTTGTCGACAGCGACCAGAGCGCCCGCGCGGTGTGCCCGCTCACTGAGCGCTGCAATGTCGCAGATCTCCATCAGCGGGTTGCTGGGCGACTCGATCCAGAGCAGGCGCGCGCCTTCGAGCAACTCGCCCTGCGCGTCACCGGCGGTGGGCGCCTGACGGACGACGACTCCCATCTTTACGAAGTACTCCTGCATCAGGGTGCGCGCGGCGAAGTAGGCGTTGGTTGGCAGAACAGCCACATCGCCGGGACGCAGCACCGCGCCGAAGACCGAGGCGCAGGCGGCCATTCCGGAGGCAAAGACCAGGGCACTGGCGCGGTAGGGTTTACCTGCGTCGGCGTGGGAGGGGGCGAAGACGCCGGACTCCATCTGGCCGATCGCGCGCTCCAGCACAGTCCATGAGGGGTGGTTGTTGCGTGCGTAATTGTAGGGCGCGGCTGAAGGGTCGCCCGGGGTGTGGAAGGGCGCGGCGAAGACCGGGCTGGGATGCAGTGGTTCGCCGGCAACAGCACGCGTCAGGGTCGAACGAATGATCTTGGTCGAGTCATGCATGGCGCTGTGCTCAATCCTAATGTTTATTTGTGAAGTGTTCCCAGCCAGCGGGCTGGAGCGGCAAGCGGCGTCCGGCAGGGTCCAGTAATGTGATGCTGTTGCCGCGCACAAGGCTTCCGATGCGTGTGACGCGGACTCCGGCCAAAGTACGCGGAACTCGCGCCGGGGGCGGAGCTGCGAAGAGGAGCTCGTAGTCCTCGCCGCCGTGGAGGGCGAGCGAGAGGGCGTTGCCGGAGCCGGATTCCAGGGCCATGGGATGGATCGGCAACGCGGCAACTGATACCTCCGCGCCAATGCCGGACTCGCGGCAGAGGTGAGTGAGATCGGTGGAGAGGCCATCGCTGAGGTCGATGGCTGCGGTGGCAAGGTGACGCCGTTGCAGAGCCAGCCCTGCCGCAATGCGGGGTTGCGGGAACATCTGGGGATGCGCGGCGTAGATTTGAGGCGTTAACTCCCACCCATTCCGCCAAGAGCGCGGAATGGGTGGGGCACCCGGCTTCGACTTTGATTTTGAATTCGCTGCGCGCCGTTGCATGGCTGCAAGCTCGGCGGCTGCGCCACCCAGTTCGCCGGTAACATAGAGTGCGTCTCCGGCGCGTCCTCCGCTGCGGCGCAGTGCTCGACCGGCGGGGGCTGATCCAACCAGCACAATGTCGGCCAGCACCAACTCGCAGGGCGACTCGGAGGTGTCGCCGCCCGCCAGCGGCACGGCGTGCCGGTTTGCCAAAGCGCGCAGGCCGGTGAAGAAGCGCTCAACCCAGGCCTGTCCGGCGCGGCTGGTGAGCATTCCCGCTGGCAGCGCAAGCGAAAGAAAGGCAGCCAGCGGACGCGCGCCCATGGCGGCCAGATCGCTGAGGCCACGCGCCAGCGTCCGGTGACCGACCGACTCCGGCGGATGCCAATCGCGGCGGAAGTGGCTTCCTTCGAGGGTGAAGTCGGTGGTGACCAGGACCTCGTGGCCCCTGGGCGGTCGCAGGATGGCGCAGTCGTCGCCGATGCCAAGGGCCACGCCCCGTGCGAGGCCGTAGTTGCTGCGCCCGGCTGATGCCCATCGGGACCGGATGCATTCGATCAGCGCCAGCTCGGCCGGATATTTCTTCATCGTGAGCCAAGCATAAACCAGCGGCGGATTGCCCGGCGGAAGTGGCGGAACGAGGTCCACTGCAGGCGAAGAAGTGAAGAAAGAAGGTCCGTACGAATTGCCGAAGACTTACAACGAATGGGCGATCCCGGTCACAATCGGATTGCGTTCACCCCCGGCGGCTGTTAAAATGCAAAGCGACATCCAACGAGATGGTGAAATCCGGTTGCCGATCGCAAATGGCGGCTGGCAAAGTTTATTGGCTGAAGCGCAGAGCACTCATCTCGCCGTTCGCCACGCTACGAGTCGATCCCCACGCTGATCCGCGGAGAGATGGCTTGAGCGGGTTCAGCGCAGGTCTTTACCGTATCGAAGAATGATTCCACGGTTTTTCCCAAAAGAAAACCACATGGAACACTCATCGCGTGATAACAGGTGTGGTGAAACCGTTCACATTCACACCATAAGGTCCGGGGTCAGACACTGAAAAGCTCAAGTTTGAAAAAGCGCCATTACGTAGTTCTCGTCAGCCGCGATGAGAGCGGTAGCCTGCGCAAGATACCTGTGCCTCTGCACTACGCCTATATCTTTGTTACGGCAGCGGTTATTGGGACATTTACGATCGCCGGGCTGGCCGGGTCGTACTCCCGCATGTTGATCAAGACAGCGCGCTTCAACCAGTTGCGCGACGACCACGCCACGCTGCAGAAGGACTACGCACACTTGGAGAAGCAGGCTCAGGAGAAGGACATACAGGCGGCGTCGCTGGGTTCGCTGGCGTCCGAGGTATCGGCGCTCTACGGCCTGACCGCGAGCAAGCTGGCCGTGCCCATGGGGCGCATGAGAATGAAGCCGTCAGCTAAATTGGCCGGAACCAAGGCAGGGCAGGGCGAGTTGATCGCGGAAACGGCCTCCAGCTTCTCCGACGACAGCTACTACAAGTCGCTCGACACCTTTTACAGCCTGCGCGATTCGGCTGTGAGCGGAGCTGTAACCCAGGCCATCGACGGCGTATCGGCGATGGGGACACTGTCCGGCATGGGCGGTACGGACCTCACGATCAACGCTCCATCACTGTGGCCGGTCATCGGACCCATCAGCAGCAGCTTCGGTCAGCGGGAAGACCCTGTCACCCGCAACGGAGAGGGTGAGTTCCACACCGGCATCGACATCTCCGTTCCCCGCGGCACACCGATCCGCGCAGCCGCCGACGGAATCGTGAAATCGGCCGCGATGCAGAACGGCTACGGACGCGAGGTCATCATCGACCATGGCAACAACATCGAAACCTGCTACGCGCACATGTCGGGCTTCGCCGTGATGGAGGGCCAGACCGTGGTGCGCGGGCAAGTGATCGGATATGTCGGGATGAGCGGACGAACCACGGGTGCAAACCTGCACTATGAGGTGCGCATCCACGGTACGCCGGTCAATCCGCACAAGTACCTGCGCGCCACGCTCTCCGGCATGAACACGGAATCTGCCGGCCTCTAGGCAAAATCGATATAAACGTAGCCCATCGACACTTCGAGAAGAGGCGGGGATTCTTCCCCGTTTCCCCTGCGACCGCTCTCAGGGTTACGCTCGGGGTCAGGGTCGGACGGACAGCTTCTTGTGCGGACAGCAGGCGTAACCCACTCTATCGTCCAGTCGCGCCGGCGGGTGGTGGGGGAGCGGCGGATGAGTCCGGGACGAGCGCGCTCTCCGGCGTCACCAGCTTCTTCAGCAACGGCATCGGCAGATTGGCGGTGAGCAGGGCGCGGTCCTTGTGCTGCTCGATCTCGATCGAGCCCACGAAATCGTGCATGGCCTGGGCGTCGGCCTCGTCTGCTTGCGCATCGATCTTGGGCTGAATGGCCTGGAAGATGTGCAGCAGCGCTTCCAGAGCCGAAGCTGAGCGTGCGGCGTCCTGCTCGGTGGGCGCAATCTCTTCGATGCGCAGATGCAGCGCGCCGAGGCCGATGCGCAGACTGGCCACGAAGGTGGTGTCTTCGGGCAGCGGAAGACTCAGGCCGAAGACGGTGATGTGTCCGCGCTCCGAAAAGGGGAGACCGACGTGGCCGATGGCCCACGCGCTGGAGAGCAGGGGCACATCGCGGTAGCGCGCGGCCAGCAGCGACGAGCCGGAGAAGGGCGATGCCGAGGCGCGATAGCGGTCGAGCATGGCGTGGATCTGCTCCGTGGTGGGCATGTTGGAGGCGGCAATGGTGTCGTAGCCAAGCTGCGCGATGCGCAGGCTGCGGCCTTCGATGGGGATGGTGTAGATGGTGTGGCCGACGTACTGCTCCTGGGAGGTGGCTAGGCCGCTCAGATAATGGGCTAGGCGCGCGCCGTCGAAGCGTCCCTCGAAGACCTCGGAGTAGGCGACCGGGCCGTTGGGGCCGTTGGGGTTGTCCATGCGGTGTAGGGCGAAGGCGGCGGCGTCCAGGTCGCGCTCGGGAACGATTCCGGTGGCGTCGACGAAGTGCTGGTAGTCCGGGCTGCGGGTAACCGGCGTGCGCTCGAAGTGGGTGGCGACGCGCAGCGGCCTCAGGTTGAGGTAGACGATGGCGTCGGACTCCGGCAGAAGGCGGGCGACCTCCGGCGGGGCATGCTTGCGCAGCCACACAGCGGCGATCAGCGCCACCACCAGCGCCAGCACCAGAAGCAGCGAATATAGCGTCCGTTTGCGCATCATGCACTCTACTGTACGCCCGCCGCTGCAAATCGCGTACGCTCCGACGCGAGCGTTGCTCCTGTCTTGCGGCTATGCTAGAGTAAGGGTTGTGCGCTGCCCTCCATGGACAGCGCATTCGACTGTTTGGGCTGGCGTAGCTCAGTTGGTAGAGCATCTGATTTGTAATCAGAGGGTCGGGGGTTCAAATCCCTCCGTCAGCTCCAAAAGCGCCAGCTCCACCCGGTCGGCCGGCCCCGTTCCATTCGGCGAGGCGCGACGGCGCGATGGCGGGCGAAAGATGCACAGGTGGCCGAGTGGTTAATGGCAGCAGACTGTAAATCTGCCGCGCTAAGCGCTACGGAGGTTCGAATCCTCCCCTGTGCACCATTTATTTTGGCGGCAGCGTTATGCGGTATTTCGGCGGTGTAATGGCGATGAGTGACAGCGAACGATCGCTCAACCCGGCGGCAAGCAGGCGGCGAATGTTCATTGCGCTTGCGGTTTTGATAGTCTTGGGAGTGCTGTCGTGGCTTACGATAGATTCTTCTGCCGTAGTTCACGTTCAGGGTTTTTCGAGCAGGTATGTTTCGTACGGGCCTCGCGATGTCGAGGTGCGATGGCTTCCGATCCTGTTTCTGGGTTTGTTCGCTTTCAAAGTGGTGCTGGCCAACATGCGGGCACGCCTGGAGACGGGAGATTCGCGGTAGGGCTGGCATAGCTCAGTGGTAGAGCACTCCCTTGGTAAGGGAGAGGTCGAGAGTTCAATCCTCTCTGCCAGCTCCAGCTTCAGGTTGCAAAGCGGACCGTCGGGGCCGCGAACCGGCAGGGGAGTGGAGTTGAAACCTGCTTACTCGTTGACCTGCCGGCACGCTGCACGACATGCGGGAGTAACTCAGTGGTAGAGTCTCAGCCTTCCAAGCTGTTGGTCGCGGGTTCAATTCCCGTCTCCCGCTCCAGTTTGCTCTGGATGGTCCAGAGTGGTCGTTTGACGGATGTTTTCGATGCAGGAGTCAAGAAGTGACCGCATTGCGTGAGCAGGGAGCGATTCCAGTGACCGACCCGGAGAACTACGACGCGGTGCATGCCGCTATAGAGGCAGCCTTCACCGCGGCCAGGGTCAGGGACTTTCTGGGGTCGATGCTGCGAGCCAGGCTGCGCATCCGCGACTTTGAGCAGGTGTTGCGCACAGGCATTCTGGGCGCGAAGACGGAGGCGGAGTATGGGCGGCTGGGCAACGGCGACCAGGGCCTGATCCGCGAGTTCTACCTGGCCAGCCTGGAAAAGGTCGCACCCGAGCTGCGGACGAAATTTTTCAAGCTGTACGCATATTATTGAACGAGTTGGTTTTGAATATCCGGCATGCGCCGGCCAATTAATTAGAGAGGATGAACAGCAATGGGCAAGGAAAAGTTTGACCGGTCGAAGCCTCATGTGAACGTAGGGACGATTGGGCACATTGATCACGGCAAGACGACGCTGACGGCGGCGATCACGAAGGTGCTGACCAAGCACAACCCGAAGAACGTCTTTCGCTCGTTCGACTCGATCGACAACGCGCCGGAAGAGCGGGAGCGGGGGATCACGATTGCGACGGCGCACGTGGAGTACGAGACCAAGAACCGGCACTACGCGCACGTGGACTGTCCGGGGCACGCCGACTACATCAAGAACATGATCACCGGGGCGGCGCAGATGGACGGGGCGATCCTGGTGGTGGCGGCGACCGACGGGCCGATGCCGCAGACCAAGGAGCACGTGCTGCTGGCGCGCCAGGTTGGGGTGCCGTACATTGTGGTGTTCCTGAACAAGTGCGACGCGGTGGAAGATCCCGAGCTGATCGAACTGGTGGAGATGGAGGTTCGCGAGCTTCTGTCGAAGTACGAGTATCCGGGCGACGACACGCCGATCATCCGCGGCTCGGCGCTGGGGGCGCTGAACGGGGAGCCGGAGTGGGAGGCCAAGATCGACGAGCTGATGGAGGCGGTGGACGCATATGTGCCGCAGCCCAAGCGCTCGACGGAGCTTCCGTTCCTGATGCCGATCGAGGACATCTTCTCGATCTCCGGGCGCGGCACGGTGGTGACGGGGCGCATTGAGCGCGGCAAGGTGAAGGTGGGCGAGCCGGTGGAGATTGTGGGCTTCCGCGAGACGCGCTCGACGGTGTGCACGGGCGTGGAGATGTTCAAAAAGCAGTTGGACGAGGGGCTGGCGGGCGACAACGCGGGCATCCTGCTGCGCGGCACGGCCAAGGAAGACGTGGAGCGGGGCATGGTGCTGGCCAAGCCGGGGTCGATTACGCCGCACACCAACTTCAAGGGCAGCGTGTATGTGCTGAGCAAGGAGGAGGGCGGGCGGCATACGCCGTTCTTCGACGGCTACCGTCCTCAGTTCTACTTCCGCACGACGGATGTGACGGGATCGGCCAAGCTGCCGGCCGGCACCGAGATGGTGATGCCGGGCGACAACGTGGAGCTGGAGGTGACACTGCACACTCCGGTGGCCATGGAGAAGGGCCTGCGCTTCGCCATCCGCGAGGGCGGCAGGACCGTGGGCGCAGGAACCATCAGCGAGATTATCGGCTAGACCTGCGCGGATAGCGGGAGACGCGCTTCGCGCGTGGCTCGCTTAAACACATAGCTTTGGACAAAGTGGCGAGCTTCGGCCCGCCGCTTAACTCTCAGGGGGATGCTGTCCGGCAGCTTCCCTAAAACCGAGTTTTTGTGGATAATAGAGGAAGGTTGTGCGCGGCCTGAACGCACCTCTTTCCGTAGGACAATTCAGGATTGGCAGCAGGGGCCAATGGCCCTGTGTCGCGGCGTGTCAGGGGAGCGGCTGCATCGTTTACTCTCCACAGGCAAGCTGCTTGCCAGCCGAGGTGGCTGGCCACGTTAGGAGAACAAACAGAATGCGGGAAATTATCACCTTGCAATGTCCGGTGTGCAAGAACAGGAACTACTCGACGACGAAGAACAAGAAGACGACCACGGGCCGGCTTGAGTTCTCGAAGTTCTGCAATACCTGCCGCAAGCACACGGACCACAAAGAGACGAAGTAAGAGGACGCAGGGAACAGGGAACTGGGAACAGGGAGCGGAAGACTCCAAGGTTCATTCCCCTCCCGGCCAAACCGGGGGGAGTAAGCTCAACGGCTAAACTGTCGGTCTCCAAAACCGATCTTCTCGGTTCGAATCCGAGCTCCCCCGCCAGATTATCCGGCCCTTGACCTTCACGGCCGGGGCGGAGCAGGGCAGTCCGGCAACGCAGCGGATAGCAGTCTGCATGAAGGTTTGAGGCAGCAGCATGGCGAAGACGATTGTAGTGGCGGACCAGCAAGGCACCGGAATCGAGCGGTTGAAGGCACGCCCGCGCGAGCTGAAGGAGTTTCTGCAGAACGTGCGTAGCGAGATGCGCAAGGTAGTTGCGCCTACGCGCACCGAGGTGCAGGCCACTACGACGGTGGTGCTAGCGGCCGTGTTCCTGTTTGCAGCGTACTTTGAAGTGGTGGATACCATCTTCGGCCAGGGCGTTACCCACCTGATTCAGTACCTAACCAAGCGCTAGCAGCAGGTTCTGTGCAGCAGCGGCGCAGAGGAAGCAGAGCAGAGACACAACAAATTGAGCATTCAAGAAGGCACACTGACCATGGCGGTAGATGAGCAGACTCCGGAGGCGCAGGAACCCGGCGGCGAACAGCCGGCCGAGCAGCTTGCCCCGCCGGTCAACGAGAATTACAAGTGGTACATCATCCACGCCTACTCAGGCTTCGAGCGCAAGGTGCGCGAGTCGCTAGAGAGCCGGATCCAGGCATTCGGCTTGCAGAACCGCATTGGCCGCATCATGATCCCCACGGAGCCGGTCACCGAGCTGCGCAACGGCAAGAAGTACACCATCGAGCGCGTCTTCCTGCCGGGCTATGTGCTGGTGGAGATGGAGCTGGACAACGATCTGTGGCATGTGATCAAGAACACCCCCCGGGTCACGGGATTTCTGGGCACGGGCGACAAGCCGGTGGCGCTGTCGGAGGCCGAGGTCAGCTCGATTCTATTCCGTTCCGAGAGTGCCAAGGACAAGCCGTCGTCCAAGGTCAAGTTCGAGAAGGGCGAGCAGGTGCGCATCAACGAAGGGCCGTTCGCCAACTTCAACGGCACGGTGGACGACGTCAACGAAGACCGCCAGACGCTGAAGGTGATGGTGTCGATCTTCGGCCGCTCCACGCCGGTCGAGATCGAGTTCGCCAAGGTGGACAAGATGGAGGCGTAGCTTCCGTCGCGGACTGCATGCGGCGAGAAAGAATTTTGCAACACAAAATCGGCAGCCGGGCAGGCGCCCACCGCCAGAAGACGAACGAGGATTGAACCATGGCACCGAAGAAGATTACTGGATACGTGAAGCTGCAAATCCCTGGCGGAAAGGCCACGCCGGCGCCGCCGGTGGGCCCGGCGCTGGGCCAGGCGCAGGTCAACATCATGGAGTTCTGCAAGCAGTTCAACGCGCGCACCGCTACGCCGGACATGAACGGCATCACCATTCCGGTGGTGATCACGGTGTACGCCGACCGCAGCTTCAGCTTTGTCACCAAGACGCCGCCGGCCGCGGTGCTGCTGATGAAGGCGGCGGGCATCGAGAAGGGCTCGGGCACGCCCAACAAGGAGAAGATCGGCAAGGTGACGGAGAAGCATATCCGCGAGATCGCCACGAAGAAGATGCCCGACCTGAACGCCAACTCGGTGGAGACGGCCACGAAGAGCATTCGCGGCACGGCGCGGTCGATGGGCATCGAAGTGGTCGCGTAAATTTTCAGCAAAAAGATGAGCGCGGGGCCCTACGGGGTTCCGCGCTTTTTTGTGTGCGGTCTTGATTTTTCAACGAATGCAGAAAGTAGTAATATTTACTACTGGAGGAACGGTATGCCTGAGATTCAAAAAGTGAGCATTGCCTTGACCGGAGAGCAGGTCGCGGTTCTGAAAGGCGCGGTCGAGACTGGGGAGTACGCCACCACCAGCGAGGCCATCCGCGAGGCGTTGCGCGAGTGGCAGTGGAAGCGCGATCTGCGCGCAGAGGAAGTGAAGCGGCTTCGCCGGGCGTGGCAGGAGGGGAAGGCGAGCGGTCCGGCGGTTGCGCTCGACCTTGCCGAGACGCGCAAGGAGGCGCGACGGCGGCTAAAGAAGGCCGGAGGACAGGCCGTATGAGGCCAGTGCTACTGTGGACGCCGCAGGCCAAAGAGGACTTGCTGGAGATCTACGTCAACATCGGACTCGACAACCCATCGGCTGCGGAACGCTGGTTCTTGGCGATGGAAGATAAGGCGGCGCTGTTGGTCAGCACGCCACGAATCGGAGTGCGTCGCCCGGAGATCGCGCCAGCGGCGAGGATGCTGGTGGAGGGCGTCTACCTGCTGCTCTACGAGACGCGTCCGGACAGCGACGATGGGCCCGTCGATGTGATCGAGATCGTGCGCGTGGTCCACGGGCATCGAGACTTGACCCGTATCTTCTGAACAGAAATCCTGACCCCGCCCATGCGCGATACGACTGCGCATGAATGGGGCAACCAAGATGGGGTTGTGTGTGGCCCCCCTTTCGGAAGGTCACAGCAGCACAAACAGGGTTCACGTCACGGAGGCTTTATATGAACTTCCGTGATCGGACAGCGTTATCCCTAATTTTGATACTGACCTTGGTTTGTCTAGTAGGCGTAATTCCCTTTTCCGCAAATCGTTGGAACATCGCGCAACTGCGGGTATGTATCTAAGAAACAGTAGGTGGTTTGCGTGAGATGAACTATATCGAGTTCGTCAAAATAGACAATACAACTGAGGGCGTACACATTTGTGGCGGGTTGGGGAAGGGGGTCCTGCTGAGGCGGAAGTTGGACGTGTTGGACCCCTCCCGGAAGAATGATGCTGCCTGCAACATTAGATGTGCCGAGCTTTTCCGGTTGATAGCCACCTCCCCTAATAAACTGTTTTTCGGAATTAACCATTTGTTGGCAATGGTCACTACTCATCAACTTAAATCCATCGGTGACTCCTCCAGATACCCAAATTGCACTTGTAACTCCCAGAGCGGCGGATTTTCCAAGATTTACGAGATCAAAGATGAAATTGACGCCGGATGGGTTAGTGTGGATAGGCCCCGTGATATTAATTGGCCCTTGAACGCCAACCCAGGGTCTATCGGACAGTTCAAGTTGTTTCTGAGCGGTTTCCGCAGAGAGCCGAGCGGCATTGGAGGTAAGGGTAGCGGCATTCGCCGATCGCCTCGCTTCAGTCAGCTGCCTTTGAATCACTATGAGTTGCTTAGCCACTGCTTCATCTGAAGCTCTAGCTTCATATCTGGCTTTGTTAGCTGAAAATCCTGCTACTTCATTGGCTTCTTCAATTGCTTGGAACTGCTCATAAATCCAGTAAGCAGTGATGCACGCAGCAACCAGGGCAAGAAAGGCAACGAGGATGCCAACAGCCCCATAGCGGATAGTCTTACGCTCAAACGTACTGAGTTCGACATCTTTGATGATTCGTACAGCTATTGGCTGTGGTACGGGGCGGTCTTCTTCTGCGGATTGCTGCTCTACTGACTCTGCGGGCAGTTCACTTTGAGCGGCGAATGGTTCGACCGTAGCGACAGGCTCTACTGTCGATGTGCAGGGCACAGATTCAGTGACAGTGAGAGGGTTCTCATTTTTCTTGTGTGTTTCTTCAGGGGTGTGATTCTCTGTATCCATGGCGGTTTGCCCAGCCACTATACCACTCCGGCTGCACTTTCATCTCGATAGAACCGCGATGGGTGGATGGGTGGGTCAGCCACCCTCGGTGAGTTTTTCGGTTTCGCGGGACATGGTAGCGGTGCGTTCGAGCTTGTCCCAGTTGAAGGGCTTGCCGTCGATGGCGCGCTTGAGGGTCTTGAAGAGGACGATGGAGAAGACCTGGCGGTAGGTGAAGCGCTGAATCCAGATGTGCCAGAGCAGCCAGGCGTCGCCGCGGCAGGCTGGGTGCTTTCGTTCGAGCGAGAAGGCCAGGGCGGAGGCGGCGAAGTCGATGATGAGGAAGGCCAGGAAGAAGGCAAGCAGCTTCTCGAAGCTGGCCGGCGAGGCCGCCTCGGGATGGAAGTGCTTGTTGTAGAAAAAATTGCCGACGCTGGCGAAGAACATCAGGTCGATAAAGGGCGAGAAGAGGGGAAGAAGATCTGGAAGATGAGGGTGTTGGGCAGGGCGAATAGGCCCATGGCGCGGCGGTTGCGGATAGCTCCGCGATGCTTGAAGATGGCCTGCAGGATACCGAAGGACCAGCGGAAGCGCTGGCGCATGAGGCCGTTCATGTTGATGGGGGCCTCGGTGAAGGCGAGTGCCTGATCCTCGTAGATGACTTCGTAGCCCTGCTCGAGGAGGTTCATGGTGAGGTCGGCGTCCTCGGCGACGGTGTTGGTGTGGTATCCGCCGCCGAACTTGACGGCTGCGGTGCGCCACGCGCCGATGGCCCCGGGGACGACCATGACGACGTCGAAGAGGTCGAGGGCGCGGCGCTCGAAGTTCTGGCTGGTGACGTACTCGAGGGCCTGCCATCGGGTCCAAAGGTTGACGCGGTTTCCCACCTTGGCGTTGCCGGCGACGGCGCCGACCCTGGGGTTGGCAAAGTGGGGGACCAGGTTGGCGATGGCGTCGTGGGCGACGACACCGTCGGCGTCGATGCCGATGTATATATCCTCGTTGGTGCGATTGAGGGCGAAGTTGAGGGCGTCGGCCTTGCCTCCGTTGGGTTTGGTGAGTACGGCGAGGCGGCCGGAGGCGATCTCGGCGGGGTAGGCGTCGACGGCGGTCTGATAGGTTTTGTCGGTCGAGCCGTCGTCGATGACGAGGATGCGGATGTTCTTGTAGTTCGACATGAGCACCGAGCGGATGGTGCGGACTATAACTTTTTCTTCGTTGAATGCGGGAATGAGCACGGCGATGCGCGGGACGTAGTTCTGACCGGCAAAGTTCTTGCGCTTGCGGAAGCGGTCGATGACGGCTAAGACGCCTATGACGACGAGGCGCGCGCTCATGAGGATGTCGCCGACGAAGAAGAAGTCGATGACGAAGTGGTTGAAGAAGGCCCAGACGAAGAAGGCTACCATGTCCACACGCGCCTGCCATAGCTGCTGCTGGTTGAGCGGCGGCATCACCTGGGCACGGGTCTTGCCCATTAGCTGGGAGACGGGCACGATGGAGATTCCGCGGTCGCGCAGCGCCTGGATAAGGACGGGAAGTGCGGCCACGGTTGCCGCGCGGTCGCCCCCGCCGTCGTGCAGCAGGATGATGGAACCCTGCATCCAGGGGCGGGTCTGCATGTCGTGCATCTGCTGAAAGACGCTGTTGGTGATCTCCTGCGGAGTCTTGCGCGGATGTTCATCCCAGTCGCTGGTATCGATCTTGTCGCCGACAATCACATAGCCCAGATTCTGAATGCGGTCTGCGGGCGCTGCCTGGTCGTTGGTGTCCGGCTCCTGGTCGATGGAGTAGGGAGGGCGGAAGTAGAGCGGCTGCACGCCGAGTTCCGCCGCGAAGAGGCGTTCGGTGAGGTTCAACTCCAGGTCCACGCTGGCGCTGGAGATTTCGCTGATGTCGGGATGGGTGAAGGTGTGGTTGCCGATCTCGTGGCCTTCGTTGTAGACGCGGCGCATGAGGCGTACGTTGTTCTGCGCCTCCTCGCCGATCATGAAGAAGGTGCCGGTGACGTGGTACTTCTTCAGAATGTCGAGGATGAGCGGAGTCCACTTAGGGTCCGGCCCGTCATCGAAGCTGAGGGCAACCTCTTTGGGGTAATAGCCGGTCTGCTCCACGGTATAGGAGAGCGGGTAGGAGGTCATCGACTCGGCGGTGACGGAGCGGTAAGAGAGCGGGATCGAATCGTCGTCGTCGAGGGTGACGACGCGCGTACCGGACTGCATCTTGCGGGTGATGCGCAGGATGTCTCCCTGGCCCTCGGTGTCGACGTCGTAACCGGGCTCGACATGCGCGAGGTCGATAACGGGATCGGCGTGAATGGGCCGGTCCCAGATCTTCCAGAGCGAGTTGTCCTCGGAACCCAGCCGCCACAGGGCGAAGGTCTCGATGCCCAGAGCGCGGGCAGAGCGCATCTGGTTGAGGACGGTGACCGCGTCAAGGAACCAGACCTGATGGCGGACGTGGTTGTCGTCGTCGTCGTAGGCGAAGTGGACGTTGAGCGAGTCGGGATCGAGTTCGATCTGCGCCTCGGCATCGTCCGCGTCCTGCCATGCCTCCTGGGTGGACATCTCTTCGGCCGCCAACACCTTGGGCACAAACTTCCTGGCTGTCATTGCGCCGCGCTTCGGATTTACCGGGGACAGGGACATCGTCCAGTCGTAGCCGTAGCTGCCCAGGGAGCAGATGACCTTTTGCTTGGGCACAACCTTCAGCACCTGCTTCAGGTTGTCGAGGAACCAGTCCTGCGCGGCGATCGGTCCAGGGCCGCTGCCGATCTGGTGCTGGTCGTAGTTCATCAACAGAAGGCCATCGGAGTGGTCCGCCATGTACTTGAAATCGAGACTGTCATCACCCACCGGAGTGTTGACGTACAGCTTCAGGTTGCGCGGCTGGAAGTTCCGATAGATCTCCGCAAGCAGCGCCATGTATCCGTCCTGCGCCTCGTCGGGGATCTCTTCGAAGTCCAGGGAAATTCCACGGTAGGTGGGATTGGCGGCGAGAAACTGATCGAGCTGTTGGAGAAAATGGGCACGCGCGGCGCTGTTTGTAAGGAAGTCGCCGATAGACGGCTGAAAGACGCCCTTGATGGGATCGTAATTATTGACCAGGGGAAAAATTTCGGTATCTTCGCCCGCCGCCGCGATGACGTGGGCAACCCTTCGCTCGTGGTCCACGCCATGCACGCCGTCCTCGTCCACCACGGCAAAGGGGCGATTGTCCAGGCTGTAGGAGGTCAGCGATCCGTCCGGCGAGACAATATGAATCCATTCGGGAAAGAGGAGGTCGATCTGGTGGATGTGCTGCTTGAGCGAGGAGTAACTGGCCGCGTCGTCCTCCACGTAGTAGGCTGCGCGCAGACCTTCGCCTGAGTTCAGGATCACCTCTGAGGGCTTGAGGTCGGTCTTGCGATGGGGGGAGCGGCGCAGCTTCTGACCTGGATTGGCGGGCTCGACCTTGAGGGCGCTGTAGTTGTGCTTAGGCGTCGTCAGAAGCAGCGGGGACAACGTCGTCATATGAATCAGGCCGATGACGAACAAGACCCCCACAAGGACGCCGAGCAGCGCCAGGCTGTCGAAGATTCGTCGCAGCCGCTTCCATCGCTTGCGTTGAGGGTCGAAGAAGACTTGCTGGCTCATGGTTCCTTAGTCGCCGGTTCTTGACTGAAGTTGTGGACTGCAAGTTCTTGTCCGCGAATCTCCGATCCAGATGACGAGTCACGCACGCTGGAGCGCGGATCGGACTGGGTCGAGAGGGTCGCAGGGTGAGGGAGGTGCGTTCCCAGGCTCGAATCCGATCCTTCCGCAAAGCTACCCCTGCGCAATCGTAAGCAGCCCTCCCAGCATAGTCAACGCGTCCTCCGGAAGGGCTCCCTGCTACGCAGTATCATGCTGGTAGATGAACAAAGAGCGACTCAGGTTTTGG
The DNA here is from genome assembly GCA_963834805.1 of uncultured Acidobacteriaceae bacterium. Classification (GTDB taxonomy): domain Bacteria; phylum Acidobacteriota; class Terriglobia; order Terriglobales; family Acidobacteriaceae; genus Edaphobacter. The sequence continues at coordinate 993,403 of CAWIDB010000006.1, read as the reverse complement.
CTTTGGGCGGGCGCGGCGCTGCTGGCCGGTCTGCTCCTGCGCCTATGGTTCGTCGGCCACATGGCGCGGGTGGCCGGCGACGGCCTCTATTATGGCGAGATTGCGAAGACATGGCTGCAGCACGGAGTCTATGGCGTCACGAATGCCGGCACAAGCCCCGGCTCCATCGCGATCCGCCCCACCCTGAGCCGCCTGCCCGGCTACCCCCTGTTTCTGGCTGTCTGCTTCCGCCTATTCGGCATGGATAACTACCGCGCCGTGCTGCAGGTTCAGGTTGCCGCCGATCTGGTGACCTGCTGTCTGGTGAGCGCGCTGGCCGGGCGCATCTTTGGCCGCCGTGCGCGGTTGTGGGTGCTGTGGATTGCGGCCCTCTGCCCGTTCACCGCGAACTATACCTGCACGGTCCTTGCCGAGACGCTGGTGTTTACCACGATTGCCATGGCCTTTTACGCCTTTGCGCGCTGGCAGGATGCCGGCCTGGGCTACAACTGCTGGCTTTGGACGATTGCCGCCGCGCTGGCCTACTCCATTCTGCTGCGGCCGGAACAGGTTCTGCTGGCCGCAGCGGTCCTGCCGGCTATGCTGTGGAGATCGCTGGCAAGCAAAGAACGCTGCGCCCGGCCGTGGCATTCGGCCCTGCCGGTAGTGGCCGCCGCGTTTTGCGTCGTGCTTCCGCTGCTGTTATGGACGGTCCGCAACGAAAGCATCTTCCACGTCTTTCAGCCGCTCTCCCCGCGCGATGCCAGCGATCCGGGCGAGGTGGTGCTGCACGGCTACGGCCGCTGGTACGACAGTTGGGCGATCGACTTCGCGGCCACCGACGAATTCTGCTGGCCCATGGATGGCGAGCCCATTGATTACTCCAACCTACCGGCGCGCGCCTTCGCCGCGGCCACGCCATCGGCTTCGCAAGAGATGCGCCGCCGCACCGCCGCCCTGATCGACCAGTACAACGCCAACCTCATCCTCACCCCGGAGATTGACAGCCGCTTCGCCGCGCTGGGCGACGAACTCATCCACCAGCACCCAGTGCAGTATTACTTCGGCTTGCACGCTGCGCGCCTGGCAGACATGACCCTGCGACCACGCACCGAGATGATGCCGATCTCCGATGAATGGTGGAGGTGGAGAGAGCACCGCGGGCAGAGCGCCTTCGCGGCCGCGTACGCCGCACTCAATCTCGCATACTTTACGCTCGCGTTCACAGGATTTTACGCGTGGGAGCGACGCGGCTGGCTCTCCCTCGATCCAGCCGGCCCCGGCCAGCGCGCCTACCGCGAGATGGTCTTCGCCATGGCCGCCAGCCTGATCCTGCGCGCGGTCCTGCTGCTCTTCATCGATAACTCCGAGCCCCGCTACACGCTGGAGTTCTTCCCGGTATTCTTTGTCTGGATTGGCGCGTTGGTTGCGGGCCCGCGCAAGGCCCCGCGTGAGACCTAGCTGCACTTGCCCTTGCATTTGATGGCAAACGCCTTGAGGTCGATCGGCTGGTTCAGCCGGATGTTGGTGTAGATCGCGGTCTGGGTGTCGCCTGCAGGCGTAAAGAACACCTGCTTCAGCGAGAGATCGCGCGCCAGATCGACCCAGATCGCGATGTGGGTGAAGTTGTTGCGCACGCTTGGGTCCTTGGAAACCAGGTCGAGCTTCTCCACCTCGACCGTCCGGCTGCCGTCGCTCATCTGCTCCGTGCCCTGATCGGCGATCATCCATTGCTTCGCAAGGTCGCTTCCGCTGGCCCCGAAACCCAGAGTAAGAAAGGTCTCAAACTTCGTCTGATTCGCGCTGGAGGTCGAGTATTGGTCGATGTGGTTGGTCCCTGCTGAATACAGGCGCACCAGCCCGTTCTTGTATTCCAGCGTCTGCGCGTTGGGAGGATCGAACTTCGCCCCAACCTGGATCGCGCCGCCGCTGCGCTCGAAGTAGATGGTGCCCGACTCGGTTGTGGTGTCGTTCACGATTTTTTCGAACTGCTGCTTCTGGATGGAGGCTTCGGCCGAACGAAACGTCTTGCTGCCCGCGTCCATCTGGGCCAGCACGGTCTGCAAGCGGTCGGGCGTGGCCTGCGCACTGGTAATGCAAACGCCAGCCGCGAAAAACAGTGCGTTGGCAGCAACACAAGCGAGAGCCGGGAGCCGCATCAACGCACCACCCAGGCGTTGTAGGCAACAACCTTGCCGTGCGCGTCCAGCACCGGCTCGTAGCGCTCCAGGGTGACTTCGCCGGAGATCGGCTCGACCGAGCGCAGGATCGCCGCCCGCCGCTCGTCGTCCGTCTGTTTGGCCGTCGGGCCGCCGTTCTGGTCGCTGCGGATTTGATAGACGAAACGGCTGCTTGAGCCCTCGCGCCCAGCCTCCTTCACCAGCACCTCGCTGCCGTGCAGCGCCACCGTCTCCACCGGGCGGTCCTTGAAGTCGATGACATGCGGCGAGACGAAGAGAAAGAGCAGGATCAGCGTCACCATCACGTCGAAGTGAAAGCTGCCACGCTCGTAGGTCCAGAAGAAATAGTTGTGCAGAAGTTTTCCCATCGCTCAGTCCTTCCTTGCCATGCCGCTGCCCTTGTGCTGCCTCGGCGCGATCACGGTCTCCCACTCCGCGCGCGGAGTGCGCGGATCGTTCATATAGGGCAACAGCGCCTCGGGAATGCGCACCGTGCCATCGGCCTGCTGATAGTTCTCCAATACAGCCAGGTAGGTGCGCCCCACGGCCAGGCCGCTGCCATTCAGTGTATGCACAAACTCGGACTTTTTGGATTTGCCCTGCGCACTGCCGGAGGGCCGGAAGCGGATGTTGGCGCGGCGCGCCTGAAAGGCCTCGAAGTTTGAGCAGGAGCTGATCTCGCGATAGAGGCCCTGTCCGGGAAGCCAGACCTCAAGGTCATACGTTTTTGCCGAGGCGAAACCCATGTCGCCGGTGCAGAGCAGCATGCGGCGATAGGGCAGGCCGAGGAGTTCGAGCACGCGCTCGGCGTCGCGCGTGAGGTGCTCGTGCTCGGCGTCGGAGTCCTGCGGGCGGCAAAACTTGACCAGCTCGACCTTCTGGAACTGGTGCTGGCGAATCATGCCACGGACGTCCTTGCCGTAACTGCCGGCCTCCGAACGGAAGCAAGGCGTGTAGGCGCAAAAGCTGGTGGTAAGCTGCGACTCGTCGAGCGTCTCGTCGCGGAAGAGATTGGTGACTGGGACCTCGGCGGTGGGAATGAGCCAGTGGTCGCCGTCCTGAAACTTGCCGGGCTCGAACGCGCCCTTGTCGTCGCAGTGAAAGAGGTCCTCGGCGAACTTGGGGAGCTGGCCGGTGCCGAAGAGGGACCTGGAGTTGACCATGTAGGGCGGCAGGACTTCGGTGTAGCCATGCTCGCGGGTGTGCAGGTCGAGCATGAAGTTTGCCAGCGCGCGTTCGAGGCGTGCTCCCTGGCCGTAGTGAACGACGAAGCGCGAGCCGGAGATCTTGGCGGCGCGCTCGAAGTCGAGGATGCCAAGCCGCTCGCCAATCTCCCAGTGGGGGAGTGGAGTGGGGATGGGTGAGGCGGGGGTGTAGGCAGTGTCAGGGGAGCCATCGGCGGTGAGTTGGTCTGTACCGTGCCAGACCTTTTCGACGCGGTTGTCCAGCTCGGATGTGCCGATGGGTACGGAGTCCTGGGGAAGGTTGGGGATGCCTGCCAACGCGATCCTCATGCGAGCGTCCAACTCCGCGGCGTGGCCCTCCCGCTCGACAATGGTTTCCTTGATCCCAGCTAGATTGGCCAAGTCCAAGTCAACAGGCATCCCATGCTTTTTGTTATGGCCGACCCGTGCGGAGAGTGCATTGCGAGTTGCCTGGAGCTGCTCGACTTCCGTTATCGCGTTCCGCCTGAACTCATCGTTAGATTTGAAGTCTCCGAGGACAGCAGACGGATCTATGCCGCGGTCGCGCAGCTTTTGTTCCACAACCGGCAAATTCGCGCGTACATAGGCTAGGTCGAGCATCCTTATAATTCTACCCGCCCAGAGCGATCTGAGACTTAACGGCACGAAGAACCCACCCTTTGCGATGGAACTGCAAAGGATGGGCCACCCGGCGATTCCGGGGGCAAGCAACCCAGGTTTCACACTCCTGCGATACCATGCGGGGATGCGTAAATACTTTGTTTCAGCCCTCTTGTTGCTCCTGATGGCGCCGGCGGCGATGCGCGCCCATGGCCAGGCCTACAACGCGCGGCCCAAGCTGGTGGTGATCCTGGTGATCGACCAGTTCCGCGGCGACTACCTGGACCGTTATCGCGACTCGTTCACCACGGCCAACGGCTTCAACCTTTTTCTGAAGAAGGGCGCGTACTTCGAGGGCTGCTACTTCGACTACGCCAACACCAAGACCGCGCCGGGCCATGCGACCATCGGAACCGGCGCTTATACAGATGGCCACGGCATCGGGTCCAACGAATGGTGGGACCTGGGCCGCAACACCGACCGCACCATCAGCTCGGTGGAGGACGAGCGCTACCGCATTGTGGGGACATTTGACGACCTGCCGGTACTGCCGGGCACGGTCATCCTGCCTACCGCGGCGCGCATTGGGGCGTCGCCGCTGAACCTGCACGCGACGACCATTGGCGACGAGGTGCGGCTGGCGACTGGCGGTCAGGCCAAGCTGTATGGCATCTCGCTGAAGGACCGCGCTGCGATCCTGCCCTCCGGGCAGACGGCCAACGCTGCTTACTGGATCGACCAGGCGACGGGTCGTTGGGTCACATCCACCTATTACATGGCGCAGCTTCCCGCGTGGGTGACGGCGTTCAACAAGGGGCCGCGCGTGGCACAGGCGGTGAAGGAGGCTGGGCTGGACGACACCACTCAGTTCTACAACATGGTGGGGCGGACGCCTGCGGCCAACAGCTACGAGCTGGACTTTGCGCGCGCGTTGATCGAGAGCGAGCGGCTGGGCCAGGGCCCGGTGACCGACGTGCTTACCGTCTCGCTCTCCGCCAACGACATTCTGGGGCACCAGATGGGGCCGGACTCCGACAACGAGAAGCAGATGGTGCTGTCGCTGGACCACGATATCGACAGCTTCTTCACCTGGCTCGATCAGAAGGTCGGGCTGGCCAACGTCACGGTTGCGTTTACGGCGGACCACGGCATTGCGCCCATTCCCGGCGAGTCGGCAAAGCTGGGCATCGCATCGGCGCACATCGACCTGGACGCCTTCAGCGAGGCGATCAATAAGGCGCTGAACAAGCGGTTCTCTCCCGGCGGCAAGAAGCAATACCTGCTTCCGACCCAGGAGCTGCCTTACATTGAGCTGGATCCGCGGGCGTTCGGCAAGGTGAGCGAGAAGGACGCCGAGCAGGCCGTGGTGGATGCCGTCCCCGCGGCGATCCGCTCACTTGGGCCTCCGGCCGCGCCGCCCAACAACAACCTGATTGTGGAGGGCGACCGCAAGTACTCCGAGAGACGGGTCGATCCCAGCCCGGCGGTCGCGTTCGTGCGCAGCAGGGTCGATCTGGCCGACGGCAAGATTCCCGCCACGGAGTTTGGCCGGCTGATCGCACACAGCTATACGGCCAACGGGGGCTGGTACGTGATGGTCTTCCCTACCGCCTACCAGATGGAGTACGACAGCGGCATCCAGACCACGCATTACTCTCCCTGGAGCTACGACCGGCACGTTCCGCTGGGCTTTTTCGGCGCGGCCTTCACGCCGGGCTATTATCGCGAGCCGGTCGCCCCGGTGGACATTGCAGCGACGCTGGCGTCGCTGCTGGGTGTCAACCAACCGTCGGCCAGCGTGGGCCATGTGCTGACCTTTGCGCTGCGGCCGTTGGCGGCTGTGCCTGCGCGATAGTCCCCTGGACCAGGCGGATCATATCCCAGGCGCTAATGAGGCTGCCGATAAAGATGGATTGCCATTCCTGGCAGAACGTCCGGGGCTAAAGCCTTTTGAATTCATTGGACTTATTCAGGGGGCTGAAGCCCCCTGCTCCCTCCGAAATACAGATAAGAGAGCTTTTTCAGCAGCCTCGAAAGCCCAGGCCTATCTCCGATGCAGCTACCTTCCGCATAACGTGTATGCGCTGCCGGAGCATCGATGCCTTTACACTGGAAGGGATGCGAACGGCGGTGACAAGCTGAGCAAGCCCGACATGCACGTGACGGTAGCCGGGGTGGTGCTGCGCTCGCCGGTGATCGCGGCCAGCGGGACCTTTGGCTACGGCCTGGAGTTCGAGGAGATCGTCTCGCTGGACCGGATTGGCGCCTTTGTCACCAAGGGCCTCTCGCGCGAGCCGATGGCGGGCAACGTAAGCCCGCGCATCATCGAGACGCCGGCCGGCATGATGAACGCCATCGGCCTGCAAAACATCGGGGTGCATGCCTTTGTCGAAGAGAAGCTGCCCAAGCTGCGCAAGATTCCTGGCGTGGTCGTGATAGCCAATGTCTTCGGCACTACCATCGAAGACTGCGTGGAGGTGATCCGGGTGCTCAACGGCGCGCCCGGCATCGCGATCTACGAACTGAACGCGAGCTGCCCCAACACCAGCCACGGCGGCATGGTCTTCGGCACCGACGGCGACTCGCTCTATCAACTTGCATTGCGCTGCCGCCAGGCCGCACAGCGTCCGCTGATGGTGAAGCTCTCGCCCAATGTCACCAACATTGGGTTGATGGCGAAGATTTGCGAGGACGCGGGAGCGCAGGCGATCTCACTGGTCAACACGTTTCTGGCTTTGGCCATCGATGTGGAGACGCGCAAGCCGCGCATCGCCAACATGACGGGCGGGTTGTCCGGTCCGGCGATCCGGCCCATCGCGGTGCGCATGGTGCATGAGGCCTCGCAGGCGGTGTCGATCCCCGTGATCGGAATGGGCGGCATCGTGCGCGCCGAGGACGCGGTGGAGTTCATGATGGCGGGCGCGACTGCGGTCGAGGTGGGCACTGCCACCTTTGCTGATCCGCGCGCGGTAGAAAACATCGCCCACGGACTGCGCCGCTGGTGCGCCAGCCACGATGTGCCGCGGGTGAGCGAGCTGACCGGAGCGATGGTGAGATAAGGACGGCTTTTCCTCAGGTTCCAGCGGGTTCAGGCAAAGTGCAGTACTCAGACGGGCAGTTGCTTCGGCATAGAATGGTGGCGTGAGCACTGAATCGGTCCCCCTCGCCAGCCCTGAAACTACGAGCGGCCTTCGCCGCGTCCGTCGCGCCCTACTCTCCGTAACCGATAAGACCGGCGTGGTCGAGTTCGCTCGTGCCCTGGCCTCGCACAACATTGAACTGGTGTCGACCGGCGGGACCGCGCGCGCGCTACGCGAGGCCGGCCTCACGGTGCGCGACATCAGCGATCTCACCGGCTTTCCGGAGATGCTGGACGGCCGGGTGAAGACGCTGCACCCCAAGGTTCACGGAGGCATTCTGCACATCCGCGGGAACAAGGAGCATGTGGGCGCGGTGAAGGAGCACGGGATCGAGCCGATCGATATGGTGGTGGTGAACCTCTACGCGTTTGAGAAGACGGCGAACAAGCCGGGCGCGGCGTTCAGCGACATCATCGAGAACATCGACATTGGCGGGCCGTCGATGGTGCGTTCGGCGGCGAAGAACTTCGAGGATGTGGCGATTGTCACGTCGGTGGCGGATTACGGGACGATTGTCGAGGAGCTTGCAGCGAACGGCGGCTCGCTTGGCCGCGCGACGCGCTGGCGGCTGGCGAAGGCTGCTTTTGCGGTGACGGCGGCCTACGACGCGGGGATTGCCACGACGCTGGAGAGCATCGATGCGCCGGCGGCGCACGGCGAGCCGGCGGTCTTCGACATGGAGGCGATGCCGCAGGCCGTACGCGTGATCGAACCGTTGAAGACGGTCCTGCGATACGGCGAGAACCCGCACCAGAGGGCCGCGCTGTATGTGGACGGAAGCGGACGCGGAGTGGCCTCGGCGAAGCAGTTGCAGGGCAAGGAACTGAGCTACAACAATCTGGTTGATCTGGACGCCTGCTGGAATCTGGTGGGCGAGTTCGACGCTGCCGAGGACGCCGCTGTAGCCATCATCAAGCATACCAACCCATGCGGCGCGGCCACGGGAGCCAGCGTGTTGGAGGCCTACCGGCGCGCTCTGGAGGCCGATCCTGTCTCGGCGTTCGGCAGCGTGATCGGCATCAACCGCAAGGTGGACGCGGAGGCCGCGGAGGAGATTGCGAAGCTGTTTGTGGAGGCGATCATCGCGCCGGCGTTCACGCCCGAGGCGGTCGCGCGCTTCGCGGCTAAGAAGAACCTGCGGTTGCTGGAGATTGCCTCGATCCACACGGACGCGGGCAAGCCGGAGCGCGCGCTGAAGCAGGTTTCGGGTGGATTTCTGATGCAGGACGCCGACCGCGGGCGCATCCGTGAGGTCGATCTGAACATTGCGACCAAGCGCACGCCCACGGCGGAGGAGATGCGCGCGCTGCTGTTCGCGTGGATCATCTGCAAGCATGTCAAGTCGAACGCGATCGTCTATGCACGCTGCAGCGAGGGACACGGGCAGACGGTGGGCATCGGCGCAGGACAGATGAGCCGGGTGGACTCGGCGCGCTTCGGAGCGATGAAGGCGGTCCTGCCGCTGGCCGGTACAGTTGCTGCGTCGGACGCGTTTTTCCCCTTCGCGGACGGGCTGGAGGCAGTGGCAGCAGCGGGCGCGACGGCGGTCATTCAGCCTGGCGGGTCGGTGCGCGACGCCGATGTGATCGAGGCGGCAGACCGGCTAGGTGTCGCCATGGTCTTCACCGGGATACGGCACTTCCGCCACGGATAAGCTGGGCCAAAGCCGCTCTGGAGCCTGCAATCTACAGCTATAATGATGGTATTCATGCTGCAAGGGCACGTTCGCCGCCGCCAACAGCATCCAAGGGAAGTCTTGCAACGTCTAAAGAATGTTGCGTGCTCGCCCCCGCCGGATAGGAATCTATGCCCATGGTCTTTCATTATCGAGCTTCTCGGATTCACTTCCTCCGGCTGGTCAGGGTTGCCGCCCTGCTGCTTGTAACGCCGCAGCTAGTTGCCACCGCGCAACCAAATGCTTCTCCGGTTAGCACGAAGCCGCAAAGCTCACCGAATCAGAAGGACTCGCCCGTACCGGGCCTGCAGCGGAGGCAGGGAGCTGGTTCGCCGTCTGGTGCCGAACCGAGCCCGACCGAACGAGACCGCGCCAGCGCATACTACCATTACGGGTTGGCGCATCTCTATGAGGAGATGGCGGTCAACGCCGGCCAGCCGGAGTACGCGACCCAGGCGGTGGAGGAGTACAAGCTGGCGTTGGATGCCGATCCCAACTCCGTCCTGCTTCAGGACGGCCTGGCCGATCTTTATTTCAGGATTGGGCGCATCAAGGACGCGGTGAGCGCGGCGCAGGAGCAGGTGAAGAAGAACCCGGACGACGTGGATGCCCACACCCTTCTGGGGCAGGTTTATCTGCGCACGCTGGGCGATATGCAGGGCGCGCAAGCGGGCGAGATGCTGCAGCTTGCTATCACCGAGTATGAGACCATCGCGCGCCTGAAGCCGAACGACCTCGAGACCAAACTGCTGCTGGGCCAGCTCTACGCGCTCAATAACGACCACGCCAAGGCGGAGGCTCAGTTCAAGGCCGCGCAGAAGATCGATGCCTCCTCCGAGGAGGTCGTGCTACGGATGGCGACCCTGTACAGCGAGGAAGGCGACGCGCAGCGCGCGGCCGACACGCTGGCTGCCGTTCCTGTGGACGATCGGACGGCACGCATCGAGTTTGCCCTGGGAGAAAGTTACGACCAGTTGAAGAAGCCGAAGGAGGCTGCCGCGGCCTATCGCCGCTCGCTGGATATCGAGCCGGACAACAGCGATGTGGAGCGTAGTCTGGCCAGCGCGCTGCTGGCCGACGATCAGTTGGATGAGGCGCTTAAGGTACTCAATGCGCTGATTGCCGCGGACCCTACGGACGCCCAGACGGAGATTCGTATCTCCGAGGTACAACGCCGCGAAGGCCATTATGACGATGCCCTCGCGACCCTGGAAAAGGCAAAGTCGCAGGTGCAGGAGGGCTCAACGGAAGAGCTGGAACTGAACTACAACGAGGCCCTCATCTACGACGCGCTGGGCAAGTACGATCAGGCGACCAGTGTTTTGACCGGCCTGCTGGACTCGTCGTCTCATGCGGATGGGAAGTACTCCGAGCAGGAGAAGCAGAACCGCGCCATCTTTCTGGACCGGCTTGGCATCATCGACCGCGAAGAGAACAAGACGGCGGAGGCCGTGGCGGCGTACAAGCAGATTGCGGGCTTTGGCGGCGACTATGCGGATCGCGGCTACGATGGCGAGGTGGAGGCCTATCGCGACGCGCACCAGTGGAAGGACGCAACCGCCGTCGCCGCCGAAGCCGCGAAGGCGCTTCCCAAGGACCACCTGATTCAACTGACCTACGCCAACCAACTTGTCGATGGGGGACAGGTGGACGAGGGGCTTGCACTGGCCAAGGCGCAGTTGACCGGAGGCCCGGACGACCGCGATGTGGTGGAGGACCTTGCGCAGACCTACATTCGCCTGAAGCGGTTCCAGGATGCCAGCGGGCAACTGGACAAGGCCGACGCGCTGGCCAGCAAGCCGGAAGAGAAGCTCAGTGTGTTGTTTCTGCGTGGAATGTTCTACGACCGGCAGAAGATGTATGACAAGGCCGAAGCGCAGTTCCGCAAGGCGCTGGTCATAGACCCGCAGAATGCAGCGGTGCTGAACTACCTGGGATACATGCTGGCCGACCAGGGCCAGAAGCTGCCCGAGGCGCTCAAGTTGATCCACCAGGCGGTCGATTTGGAGCCGCAGAACGGCGCCTATCTGGACTCGCTGGGCTGGGTCTACTTCAAGTTAGGCCAGTACTCCGATGCGGAAGCAAACCTGCGCAAAGCCATTGATCGCATGAGCACGGATCCTACGGTCCACGACCATATGGGTGAGGTGTACCAAAAGACCGGCAACCTGAAGATGGCGGTTGCGCAGTGGGAGCGGTCGATGACCGAGTACGCCCACTCCCTGCCCGCCGATGCCGACCCTGAGGACGTACAGAAGGTGCAGCACAAACTGGAGAACGCGCGTGTCAAACTGGCCAAGCTGAATCCCGCACCCGAAAGAGACGCGAAGTAACCCCTGCCATCCTTCATGCGCAGCCGAACGGATTCCGTCCCGCCGGTTACACTTTACATACTGTGACTTTGATGGATGCGAAGAACCCCGGCCTGCATCTTTGCGCGGTCACCGGGGACGCGAACGATGTACTCACCCAGCGCGTTTATGCCGCGCCGGAACGGCCATTGCGCAGCGAGTTTCAACGCGACCGCGAACGCATTGTGCGGGCGCGCGCCTTTCGCCGCCTGGCGGGCAAGACGCAGGTCTTCACCAGCCGCGCCTCCGACCACTTCCGCAGCCGCCTGACCCACACCATCGAAGTGGCGCAGATCGCGCGCAGCGTTGCCCAGGAGTTGGGACTGAACGAAGACCTGGCCGAGGCCCTGGCTCTGGTCCACGACATTGGCCATCCTCCCTTCGGCCACGCCGGCGAGCGCGCGCTGGATGAGTGCCTCAAGCGCCACAGTCTGCGCTTCGACCACAACCTGCATGCGCTGCGCATTGTGGAGCACTTCGAGTTGCGCTACGCCGCGCATCGCGGGTTGAACCTAACGCTGGGCGTGCGCGAGGGGATCATCAAACACTCGCGGGAGTACACGGTCGCGCAGTATCCCGAGCTGAGCGGCTACCTGCTGGACCGGCGGCCGCCGCTGGAGGCGCAGCTCATCGACCTGGCCGATGAGATTGCGTATCTCATCGCCGACCTGGACGACGGGGTCGAGTCGGGACTGCTGGAGATCGACCACATTCGCGGTCACGTCGATCTGCTCGCCAGTTGCTATACGCAGGTGGAGAGCGAGTACGCCGGCATCGAATCCAAGTACCTGTTCAACGAGGCGCTGCAAAGGATGCAGAACATCCTGACCGACGACCTGAAGGCAACCACGCTGGCCAACGCACGCGCGATCGGCGCCACCAGTCTGGACCAGGTGCGCGCCCACCCTGCGCGCCTAGCCACCTTCTCCCCGCTGGCGGAGTCGCAACGCCAGCAGGAGAAGCGCTATCTATATGAGACGCTGTATACTTGCAACGCTCTCTCGCGGGAGCATGAAAAGGCCGAGCAGGTGGTGACCGCGCTGTTCGATTACTGGATTGCCGAACCCGAGGCATTGCCCCCGGGCTATGTGGAACAGATCGAAAGCGAAGGCCTGGCGCGCGTGGTTGCCGACTACATTGCCGGCATGACCGACAGCTTCATCCTGCTGCAATTCGCCCAGGTAAAACGCATCCTGCGCCGTTGAAAGGATTGCAGCCTTCCGTCCCTGGAACGATCGGCCCTAGTTGGTGAGGAGAGCATTCTCCACGCGATCGTTCTGGTGTGTGAGCAGGCCTGTAGCCGGGAAGAGAAACCTGCTCTCCAGCTTCCCGGATTTTAGGATGACTGCCGCGGCCAGCGGCTTCAATGGCCGAGAGAAGAGAAAACCCTGGATGATGTCGCAACTGTTCTTCTGCAGCGTGGACAGCTGTTCCTCTGTCTCCACCCCCTCGGCGACCACTCTGTATCCGAGCGCATGGGCCATGGTGAGGACGGCCTCCACGATGGGATGAGTGCCCTCGGGCTCATTCAGGTTTTCGATGAAGGAGCGGTCGATCTTAAGCATGTCGATGGGCAGGCGGTGCAGGTAACTCAGCGAGGAGTAGCCGGTGCCAAAGTCATCGATGGCGATGTGGACGCCCAGCTTCTTGAGGCGGTTCATCTGCCGCGTGCTTTCGGAGATGTCGTGCATGACGATGCTCTCGGTCAGCTCCAGCACCAGGAGCGACGGAGTCTGTCCGGTCTCCTCCAGGATGCGCGCCACCATGTCGGCGAAGTCATCGCGATCAAACTCGATGGCGGAGACATTGACCGCGATGGGGACCATCATATGATTGTTGGCACGCCACTCCTGACTTTGGCGGCATACCTCGCGCAGCACCCATTCACCGATAGGCACAATCAAGCCCGTCTCTTCGGCGACGGGAATGAATTTAGAGGGAGAGATATCCCCCAGACGGTCGGAGTGGAATCGGAGCAGGGCTTCCAGGCCAACCAGAGTGCCATCGGGGAGGCACTGCGGCTGGTAGGCCAGGGTGAACCCTCCGGTCTCGAGGGCAAGGACCAACTCCGCCTCAATCTCCCGCCGTTCCACAGGGCCTCGATCCATCTCGGAGGTGTAGGAGAGAACGCCGCAGCGGGCGTATTTGGCGGCATACATGGCACGGTCCGCGCGCAGGGCAAGCGTGTCTACGGAGGCCCCGTCCTCGGGGAACAGGGAGATGCCGATACTGGCGGTAATGCTGATCTCCGTATCCTCGATCTGCATGGGGCGGGCCAGAATATCGAGAAGATCGATGCCCGTCTGCTCTGCCGCCTGTCGATCGTCGACATCCTGGAGAATGACCATGAATTCGTCGCCGCCCATCCGTGCCAGGGTATCGCTGGCGCGCAGTCTGCCGGACAGGCGATTTGCCGCCTGTTGCAGAACGGCATCGCCGGCGGGATGGCCGTACTGATCGTTCACGTACTTGAATTTGTTGAGATCGATCCACAGGATTGCAGTCTTGTGCCCACTGCGGATGGCCCGGTTAATGGCGTTGGAGAGGCGGTCCTCGCCCAGCCTGCGGTTGGGCAATCCGGTAAGGCTGTCGTGATATGCATGTTCGATCAACTGCGATTGCAGGCGACGGCGCTCCAACACCATGGCCGCCATCTGACACGACATCTCGATCATTTCAACGCCGGCCGGAGAAGGGCTGTCCAACAGCAGGGCGTAAACGGTGAGCGTTCCCAAGGGTGTGGAATCCGGCGCGAAGAAAGGCGCGGACCAGACGGATTGGACTCCATTGGCGCGCAGCAACTCACTCCACGTCTTGTGTTCCTGGCTGAGGTCCTTGATCAACCGCAAGCTCCCGGCGGCGAGGGCCGAGCTCTCCACGGCGTCGGTAAATTCCACGGGAATGGAGCGAAGATGCTGCGCCAACTTCTCCTTCATGCCTGAGCTGGCAGTGAGTTTGAGGCGTCCATCCTCCAGAAGGTGAACTGCGCAAAACCAGGTTGAGCGAAATTCGGCGACTGTATCGGCCAGCGCCTTAAGCATCTCCGCGCTGGATCCATTTCCGGTCAACATCTCAAGGACGCGATTGTAGCCTCGGTTCAGGCGCTCCGAGCGCCTCCGCTCCTTGGCCTCGGTTTCCAGCTCACAGGTGCGCTCTTTTACGCGCTCTTCCAAGGCCCGGCGTTCCGCGGACAGCTCCGACTCAATTTCAAAACGAGCCAGCTCTTCGCGGCGCAGTTGACGGTAAAGCCGGATCGCATAGGTGAGAGTCAACATAATGGTCAGGAATGCGCCCACCTCCCAGAGGTATTTCCAGGCGCCGAGTTGCCGCAGTTCGTCCAGATGGCGAAAGTTTTCTTCATCCAGGCTGTCCACGCCACTGCGCAGAGTTGCCAAGGTTTGCCGCAGAGGAACGACTGCGGAGGGCAGGAGGAGCTCCTCGCTGGCAGGTTCGCTTCGGTCCGCGGCCGAGGAGTTGTGAAGCAACGCGTCAACCGCCTGCTGAACGTCCGAGGATTCGCTGGGCAGGTCCGGAGATGTGTCCGATAAGAGGTTCTGGGAGGCCGCGGCCAGGTCCTGCTCCTGCTGCAGGATTGGGGCGCGCTGCTTCTGCTCTGCGATGGGGCGGGAAGATGCCTGCGAGAGTTGATTGAGTCGATCGACCAACTGATCGATCTGTTGGCGGCTATGATCCAGACTTGCGTGCTTGCCAAGAACGCCGTGATACACATCTTGCATGTGGCTCATGATCGCCAGCCCCAAACAAGCAGCTATCAATTGAACCGCGAAGATTACGAAGAAGCCTTTGCCGGCGCGCTGAGATGGAGGTTGATGCTGTCTCGAATAAGAACTCATGGATATGGCCCGTATGTAATAACCTACGGTCGAAGATCGGCAAGCTCCATGAATCTGCTGTCAATGTTGCAAAATCTTTCTACCACTTTCGGGGCATTGCAAATACAAAGCGCCCGGACCTCATGCACAGATGAGGTCCAGGCGCTTGTCGTGAGCCTGACGCGGGCTAAGTATTCCAGGGCAGCCGGGGATAGGCGGATTAGTGGTAATACGCTGCGTTCTTCTCAGCGAACTCCGCTTTGTCGGCCGGGAGATCGTCGATCTGGAAGATCGCATTCGACTGGCACAGGGAGATGCAGTTGCCGCAGTCGATGCACTCGTCTGGATTGATATACAACTGGGGCACCGAGTCCGCTCCGGTCTCATCGCTCATAGGATGAATCGCAGTTGTGGCACACTCCGCCGCACACAGAAAATCCTTCACACACGCATCGGTAATTACATACGCCATGGGCTTGCTCGCTTTCGAGTTATGGGCTGTTTGATCACTGTGGGCGACTGGCTTCACGCCCGCTCCCCGATTAAGGGGAACCCATTGCCAGAGTATCGGCGGATCGCCCCATGGTCGGTGACCTCAATCACACCTGCCATCTGCCTCGCTGCACTGCTTCGGGGCACCTAGTGCGGATGGAGTGGATGGTTGGCGTCCCCAAAAGGATTCGAACCTATGTTGCCGCCGGGAACAGGCGGAGTCCTGGGCCACTAGACGATAGGGACGCATCAACGCGTGAAGAGCCGAGCGAGCTGGCCGGGTTCCACTCAACCCGATCCAAACCCATCGTACACCAGCGATGGAGGGCGAGCTCAAGTTCCTGGCGCAGAGGCCACTACTTCGCTGGATCTCCCCAGAGCACGCCTCTCCCGTTTGTCCCCATGTACACCCTGCCGAAGACGCGCGGGTCGCCGGTGATCTGTTCGATCCAGGCATACCTGTGCTCGGCGTCGTCGATGCGCTGCCAGGTTGTTCCGTCGTCCAGGGAGCGGTAGATTCCTCCTCCGCGCCCCTCATCCGCTGCTGGAGGCGCTGCTTCGGGAGTGCCTGCAATCGCTCCCGCCAGATAGATTGCCGGCGCTACGGCGCCGGGCGCGGCCTTGCCGAAGCCGACTGCATACACCGCCGCGACCGTGGTCAGCTGATGAAAGTCGATGCCCCGGTTGGTCGATCGCCAGAGGCCGTACGAGCCTCCAATCCAAAGCACGCCGGGCGCGGTTGCGGGAATGCGCAGCCTGCCGCCCTTGGGCGCGGACTGGGTCACGACGGACGAAACTCCATCGCCGTTCATCGTATATAAAATTCCACCCGCGGAGTCATAGACCCAGAAGGCTTGTGCATTGCTCGGGTCGGCCAGCACTTGCAGTCCGCCCCGCCCGTTGGCCTGAAGTGAGAGCGGCTGCCAGCTTGCGCCGCTGTCTTTGCTCATCTGCAGCGGGCCTCCGCGCACGGCCCACAACAGCAGCGAGCCATCGGCGGAGATTGCCGCGTCGCCGCCCTGCGCGCCTTGCGCGGGCTCTGTGGCAAACGGCGTCCAATGCAGTCCGCCATCGTGCGAGACGGCTCCGTGCGGACCGGGGTTCCAAGAGCGGCCCACGCGCACCATCTCATTGGGCTTCTGCGCCGCCAGCGCGATCGTGTCGCAGTTGGATAGCTCGGGATTCTTCATTGCGCCGCCCGCTGGCGAGTGGGCGAAGTCATCGTTGCGGAAGCAGCCTATATCTCCCAGGCCAGTGAAGAGGTGCGGCCCTGCTGCGGTGGGCAACAACGGACTGAGCAGCATAATGTCCGCGGTCTCCTCCAGCCCCGGCGCGCCGACCACCCAATGAGTGGATGCGCCGCCGTTGACATCGTGCGACTCCCAGATGGTCTCGCCTGTGCCATAGAGGACGTGGGCGGGATCGAATGGGTCGATCATCACCGCGCCAATCCAGTGTCCGAAGGGTGCTCCAGCGACGTGATCGGTCCAGGGCGCAAGGCTTGCGTTGCGGACCGCGCCCTCCTTGAGCGACTGCCAGTGCGCGCCGCCGTCGGTAGATCGGAAGATGGTATCGCCGGGATGCCAGCGGTCGATGGTGGAAGCAAGCAGCGTCCGCGGATGTCGCGGGTCAACCGCGACGATGCCGTATCCAAATCCCTGTGCGTCCTGCGCCGCCCCGGCATCGTTTGCGTGGTCCTTCTGTTCGCCGCTGACCGGTTTTTGCGGCGTGATGTCTTTCCATGTGCTTGTACCCGGCGAGAAGGCCCAGACCGCTCCATTGCCGGTGCCGTTGGGGCCGGGACGGTCGGTGAAGCTCAAGTACATTGTGCCGTCGGAGCTGAAGACTCCGTGATTGGGAAAGAGTCCCTGTGGCGATCCGGAGACCTGCGTCCAGGTCTTGCCCGCATCCTCGGAGCGCAGCAGATTGTTGACTGGATCGTCGACTCCCACGTAGATGACGGGCGTAGGTTGTCCCGTATGGCCGCTCGACTTGTCGAAGGCGACAAAGGTCAGTCCGATCCGATTGGACGGAGCAGGCGGAAACTGTTCGACGCGTACCCAGGTCAGTCCGCTGTCGCCGGAGCGCCACAGACCCGCCAGGCGCGTGGCCATCAGTAGCGTTTGCGGATGGTTCGGGTCTACCTGCAGCCGCTCCCCCGCGAAGCGTCCATCCTCGTTGCCGCCCATCTTGAACGGAACGCGCGCTATGGTGAAGTGCCTCCCCTGATCGTCCGAGCGCAGAATCGCACCATTGGGCGTTCCGTTGTTGGTGTACGTGCCAGCGGCGATATACAGCTTTTTCGCGTCCGTCGGGTCAATGGCGATACTCTCCGCGCCCAGCAGGTTGCGCTGGGAGAATGGCAGCCAGTCCTCCAACGGTAACCAACGCTTGGTGGCGCTGTCCCATCGATATGCGCCGCCGATGTCGGTGCGGACATAGTAGAGACCGCGCTCTGCCGGATGCGCCACAAAGCCGGTGATGAACCCGCCCGCGATGAAGGTGACGTTCTGGAAGCGGTATGGTGCCGACGCGGGAGAGGCCGCCAGACAGGTCGACGACACGCACAGTATGGAAACAACAAGCCGGAACACTCGATTTCTCATCGGGTAAGAGTACTGCACTCCGGCCTGTTCACGCAGGCAAATATTGGGACTCCCGTCAGACCTGCAGCAAGCGGGAACCCCGTTGCCACTGGCGATTGCTGCGAGAGAGGGACAGCTTCAGAAGAAGCGAGGAGTGCGTGGTTCACGGATTGAAACCGCGGCGCGAGGTGGGTATTGTGCGCGTGGACGGTGTTGAGAGCGACGCGTTGCGATGCTTCCGAGCGTTGAATGGATTCATTGCATGCCGTTCTTGCTCGCGAGCGCGCATCCAACCGACTTCCTTTTGCACAAAAAAAAATCACGGAAGTAACGATTTTTCTTGACACTGAATTTCATCAAATCTATACATTCGATAGCTGCATGTTAAGGTCTTGCAGCATCGATGTCATATCGATAGGGAGAATAGACACATGGCAACCAAGAAAGCAGCCAAGAAGGTCGTCAAGAAGGCAGCCAAGAAGGCCGCCAAGAAGAAGTAATCCAACCCAAGGCAAACGCAGAACGGGGGACGCGATGAGCGTCCCCCGTTCTGCGTTGGTGTGTTGCCCGTTAACGCGAATTACGGCGCAGCCATTGGCTGTGGAGCGTTTTTAGGCATTGAGAGATAGCCTGAGACCTTGTTCTTTTCGATGTTATTGACAACCAGTTCAAAGAGAACGGGGTTTTTGCCGGTATAGAACTGCACGGGCTCATCGAGGTTCTTGTCCTTCTTCTCGATGTTGCGATCGTCGGCGCTGACGTTGAGGGTGTATCGCGAGTGCTTGTCGTCCACCTTCTTCAGTTGCAGCGTGATGGTGGAGAGCAGGGTGGGCTTGGCGCCCTTCTGCAGGGTGAACTCAAGATAGTTACGGTCGCCCTTGTGCTTCAGCTCTTCCAGTTCGGCGTGGTTGGTGGCGATCAGGCCGCTCATAACGCCGGCGTCGCCCATGACGCGCTGGAGCTGCGATTTGGTGGCGTCGAGGTCGCTGCGCGTGGTGGCGACGTCGGTTTTGACACCGCCGACATCCGTCTTAACGCTGGCCACGTCGTTGGAGACGGCGCCAATCTTCTGATCGGCGGCCTGCTGCTGCTGGGCGAGCTTGGCTGTCTCTGCGTCCTGCTCCTTCTTCTGTTCCTTCTGCGCGGCGAGGATGGCCTGGGTGCGCTCGTCGATCTGCTTCTGGGTGGCGCCGACGTTCTGGCTGAGGGTATCGGCGGTGGCGCGCATCCGGGCATTGGTCGCGTCGAGGCGGTCGGCGAGATCCACGTTCTTCTTGTCGGCGGCGGCAATCTGCTGCTCGGATGCGGTAATGCGGTTCTGCAGGTTGTAGCACCAAATAAGTGCGCCGGCGCCCAACAAAAATGCAACGACGACTGCCGCGATGAATACACCCGAGGCGGACCGCTCGGCTACGATAGGTTCTGTATCGCTCATAACTTTTCTCCTTGCACTCCCGCTCCCTATGGGAGGCATAGGGGTGCTGCCTATGGGACGCCGGATAGCTACCCATGGTTGCACATTGATTGCACCGAGGATGCGGAAGCCCCTATTGCAACTATATCTCAGGAAACGCCGCGGGACCGGGGCGCACAGAAAAGAGTCTGGAGGTTCGAGCGACTATCGCAAGCGGGTCGATTGCCTCATCTGGTGGAGGCGCGCTGGGCGGGTCAGGGCAGGCAACCTCTCGGGTGATTCTGGCGCCTTGCCGCCGGGCCATCCTTGCGCGGTCAAGCAGGATGTTTCGCCCATTTCGTGACAACCGTTTCACCGCTGCGATATAACCGTATGCAGACTCTATCCCTATTTTCAAAAAGGTCCTGCTATGTCCACAGCTCTCCCATTGAAGGGTCTTGAAGGCATTATCGCCACGAAGTCGTCCATCTGCTGGATCGACGGGGAAGCGGGCGTTCTGTCCTATCGCGGCATCGACATCCACGAATTGGCCAAGCACTCGACCTTTGAGGAGACCACCTATCTTCTTTGGTTCGGAGTGCTTCCAACGGCAGCGCAGCTTGCCGACTTCAGCAAGGAGCTGGCATTTTCGCGCGCGCTGAACTGGCGCATCTATGAGTTCCTGCGCAACGTGCCCACCGATGCCACGCCGATGGAGGTGCTGCGCACCGCGGTGAGCCTGCTGTCGCTGTACGATCCGGACGAGAAGGACTCTTCGCATGACAGCAACGTGCGCAAGAGCTACCGGCTGACCTCGCAGATCGCGATGATCGTGGCCATCTTCGACCGCATCCGCAAGGGCAAGACGATCATCGACCCGGACCGCTCGCTGTCGCACTCGGCCAATTTTCTACGCATGCTGAATGGGGTGAACCCGTCGGAGACGGCGACCCGCGCACTGGACGTTGCGCTGATCCTGCAAGCCGACCATGAGTTGAATGCGAGCACCTTTGCGGCGCGCGTGATTGCTTCGACGCTCTCGGACATCCACTCGGCAATCGTGGGCGCGATCGGCGCGCTCAAAGGCCCGCTGCATGGCGGCGCGAACGCGGAGACGATGAAGATCCTGTATGCCATCGACGAAGCGGGCGCGGACCCGGTGGAGTATGTCCGGCAGATGTTCGCGGAGAAGAAAAAAATATCGGGGTTCGGCCATCGGGTGTACCTCACCGAAGACCCGCGCGCCACCCACCTGCGCAAGATGTCGGAGGACCTGAGCCGCTCGGCCGGCAATACCAAGTGGTTCGACATGTCGCGCAAGATCGAGCTGTTTGTGAACGCGGAGAAGAAGCTGAACGCCAACGTGGATTTCTATTCGGCCTCGACCTACACGGCGCTGGGTGTGGAGATCGATCTGTTCACGCCGATCTTCGCCATCAGCCGCATCGCGGGCTGGACCGCGCATGTGATCGAGCAGCTCGACGACAACCGGCTGATTCGTCCGCGAGCGGATTACGTCGGCCCACCCTACCCGCAACCCTACACGCCCATTGCGGGGCGATAGGCGCGTTCGCACTCCACCCGCGGAAAAACGAAACGAGAGCAGCTTACCGGCTGCTCTCTTTTTGTTGGCACAGGGGAGTGCGGCTACATCCCGCGTCTGCCGCCTGCGCTGGCCGGAGGAACGATGCCGTTCATGCGCAGGTACTCGACCGCCTGGCCGTACTCATCGTTGGCATGACCGATGGCCATGGCCAACATGCTGACAGGGGTCTGTGTGCCGCGGACACTGAGAAACGCGTTGGCGGCCGTTACGTTGGCGACGGCCTTGTGGGCAAAGGCGAAGGTGTCGGCCAGCGCCTTGACGATGTCGTCCTTGGATGTCAGCTTGGCGATGGCCGCGGTGTCCACGTCCGGCTTGATGCCGCCGATGGACGCGAACAAGCTGTAGTTAGTCTGGATGGTGTGGGTGATGATCTGGGCGAAGGTGCGCACGCCGTCGTACTTGACCGTTTGACCTGGTACGAAGATCGCGGCGCTTGGCGCAAAGTTATATTTATCGGCGGGCATGGCCTGGGCCGCGCCCATCCAGGTGCGTTCGATCTGGCTGACGGAGGCGTCGAAAGACTTCGCGGGATCGACCGCGGTACCAGACGCGGCCGCCGGGGCCCCCCCCATGCCGCCCATCTGGGCCTGAGCTGCCACGACGCTTGAGATTGTCAGTACCACCCCGGCTGCAATGCGCTTCATTGTCATCGCTGGTTCCTCCTTCACAACGATGCAAGCCTAGCACAATTCCGTTGATGTTTTCTTCGGACTTTCCGGGTGAATTTTCGTGCCAGGGACAGCGCCGGGTTGGTCAGAAGGCGTGGGCGCCAAGTAAACTTCAGGTATGCGCAGGACTTATATGGACGCCAACGCCACGACGCCTGTGCTGCCGGAGGTGGTGGAGGCGATGCGCCCGTTCTGGACGGAGGCGTTCGGTAATGCCAGCTCCATCCACCAGCAGGGCCAGCAGGCGCGAGCCGCGGTGGAGCGGTCGCGCGAGTCGGTCGCCGGGCTGCTGGGCTGCCGCGCCGCGGAAGTGGTCTTCACCTCGGGCGGCACGGAGAGCGATAACCTGGCGCTGTTTGGCATTCTCTCGCCGGGCGAGCATCTGATCGTGAGCAGCATCGAGCACGCAGCGCTGCTGCACGCCGCCCAGGCGCTGGCTAGGCGCGGCGTCGAGATCACCTTCCTGCCGTCTACGCCGCAAGGGGTGGTTGAGGTATCCACGCTGGAAAGTGCCCTGCAGCCCAATACCAGGTTGGTGAGCGTGATGCTGGCCAACAATGAGACGGGAGTGATCCAACCCGTTCGCGAACTGGCCGAGCTGGCGCACGCGGCCGGCGCTCTGTTTCATACCGACGCGGTGCAGGCGGCGGGCAAGCTGGCGATCGATGTCAAGGCGCTGGGCTGCGATATGCTGAGCATCTCCGGGCACAAGATGTACGCGCCGCAGGGAGTGGGCGCGCTCTTCGTGCGGCGCAACGTGCGTCTGCGGCCGATCTTCTTCGGTGGCAACCACGAGCGCGGGCGTCGCGCCGGCACGGAGAATGTCGCTGGCATCGTCGGCCTGGGCAAGGCCGCGGAGTTGGCACGCGAGTGGCTGGACAAGGGTGCGCAGCAGTTGCTTGCAGCACTACGCGATCGCCTGGAACAGGGCATTCTTGCGCAGGTGGAAGAGGCGGGCATCAACGGTGCGGGTGCGGCGCGCGTATGCAACACCAGCAATTTGTTCTTCGACCATGTGGAGGCTGAGGCGCTGGTGATCGCGCTCGACCTAAAGGGACTGGCGGTTTCGGGCGGGTCGGCATGCCAGTCGGGAGCGACCGAGCCATCGCATGTGTTGACGGCGATGGGGCTGGGCCCGGCGCGCGCACGCGCCTGTGTGCGCTTTTCGCTGAGCCGCTTGTCGACCACGGAGGATGTGGACTGCGCGCTGGCGCTGGTCCCTGAAGCCGTAGCGCGGCTGCGCAGGCTGGCGCCAAAACAAAGCAGCCGCTGATTCTCGGCCGTTAGCTTCTAGCTGAGAGTTGATATCCCGGGATGCCGTTACAGATACCAGGGAATATTGACGACGATTATGCGCTGTTTTCCCTTGATCAGGAGAAGCAGCTTGAGCATTTGCACGCGCTGGTTGTGCAGGAAGTACTCCCACCAGTGGCGGACGACAAGTTCGGGCAGAAGCACGGTGATCTTGCGGTCCGGGTTCTGCTGCTCGAGTTCCAGGATGTAGTCCATCAGGGGATTGATGATGAGCCGGATGTTGGAGTGCAGGGTGATGAGTTCCGGCTCATTCAGGCCCTGATCGCGAATGGGCTTGAGGACATTTGTCTCCCAGACGCCGTCGAGCGTCTGTTCGCCGTCGGCGCCAATGACGTTGAGGACCTTGATCTCCTTGGAGAGCAGCAGGCCGAAGCGCAGGGCCTTCTCAGTCATGCGGTCCCATCGCGCCATGGGGATGACGACCAGGGGCTGCTGCATATTGGTGAGGTTGAGCGGGGACATCTCGACGACCTCGCCCTGGACCCGCTTGTAGTGCTTTTTGATGGCGACCATCAGCACGATCAACATCGGAACCAGCAGCGCGACCATCCACGCGCCAGAGGTGAACTTGGCGGCCAGCACGATGAGTGTGGTGATGCCCGTAGCCACCGCGCCTGTGCCGTTGACGAACATGTGCCACAGTCGGCCCTTGTGTTCCCCTTTCAGTTTCTTCCAGTGAACGACCATGCCCGATTGGGAAAGGGTGAAGGCCAGGAAGGCCCCGATGGCGTAGAGCGAGATAATGTTGTCGATGTTGCCGCTGAACTTGATGAGAATGATCGCGGTCATCCCGGTGAGGGCATAGATCCCGTACGAGTAGAGCAGGCGGCGTCCACGCAGGACGAAGACGTGGGGCAGGAAATCGTTCATGGCAACGGCGCGCGTGACTCGCGGGAAGTCGGCGAAGGCGGTGTTGGCGCTCAGTGTCAGGGCGAGGAAGATGGACCACATGGTGAAGTGGAAGAACCAACTGCGTCCGAAGATGGCCATCACAATCAGGAGGAGCAGGCTCTGGTATCCGGGTTGGCTGGGGTCCATCGCCATGATCCCGTATTTCTTGGCTAGCCACGCGGTGCCGAAGAGCATGACGACCAGTGTGCCCATGATGACCGTCAGCGCCATCTGCGCGTTCCTAACCCTGGGCTCACGGAAGGCCATCACGCCGTTGGAGACGGCCTCAACGCCGGTCATCGCCGCGCAGCCGTTGGAGAAGGACTTGAGCGCGAGCCAGACGCTGAGGTAGCCGATCGTCGCGGGCAGAGGGTGAGGCATCTCAGCGCGGGCCACCGGGTGGCCTCCCGCCGCAAAGACTCGGAAGGCTCCGAACGCAACGGTCGTGAGTACGGTCCCGACAAAGAGAAAAGTGGGAAGGATAAATGCCGCACCGGTGTCCTTGACGCCGCGCATGTTGACCAGGGCAAGGAACGCCAGCACCAGCAGGCACAGCATGAGCATGTGCGGCTGAAGCCACTGCAGGTCGGAGACGACGGCCCCGACTCCGGCCGTGATGCCGACCGCCGCGGTCAGGATGTAGTCGATCATCAGCGCCGCCGCGGCAAGCAGACCGGCTCCGGTGCCCAGGTTCTCCGTCGCGACGGTGTACGAGCCGCCGCCGGTGGGATACGCCGCTATGGTCTGTCGATAACTGAAGAAGACGATGCCCAGCAGAATCAGGACGACCGTGACGATGGGAATCAGGTGCGCGATGCCGGCGATGCCCAGCGGAATCAGCAGCGAGAGCGCCGTCTCCGGCCCGTAGGCCGCTGAGGTCAGTGCATCCAGGCCAAAGATGGGAATCCCGGCGGCCACGCCAACGTGCTCGGCGCGTTCTTCACTCGTGGCCAAGGGTCTGCCAAACAGGGAATCTGCTAGGGACATGTGTCTTTAATAATAGATCGTGCTGCGGACAACCTGGCCGTGAGTGCGTTTTATTTGGAAAGTTTGTGCAGCGAGTCTTTCGCCTATGCATCTCATCTTTCTTTGGATTATTGCGATTCGAGTGCGGGTGGCAACTCCTCGACGGCAGTCTGCCGCGCCACGCAACAGGCGCAACTATAATCGTTAATCGTTGAGAACCTAAAAGGAGAGGACCATGTCTACACCTATCTACGATATTCCCGTAAAGACCATCATTGGAGAACCAACCACACTCGGGGCGTATCGCGGCAAGGTGTTGCTGGTGGTCAACGTCGCGTCCAAATGCGGCCTGACGCCGCAATACGACGCACTGGAAAAACTCTACGATCGATACCGGGAGAAGGGCCTGGCCGTGTTAGGCTTTCCGGCCAACGACTTCGCCGGGCAGGAGCCGGGCACTAACGACGAGATTGCCACCTTCTGCCGCTCCACGTACGGGGTCAACTTCCCAATGTTTGCCAAGATTGCCGTCACCGGTCCCGCAACCGACCCGCTGTACCAGGCGTTGATCGCCGCCGAGCCCAAGGCCGCGGGCGAGACGCGCGTGGCGTTCCGCACGAAGCTGGCGGGATTTTTAGGCAAGAGCGGAGCTACTCCCAATCCCGAGCCGGGGATTCTTTGGAACTTCGAGAAGTTCCTCATCGACCGCACAGGCAAGGTGATTGCGCGCTTCTCGCCAGAGGTTGTGCCGGACGATCCGGCGATCGTGGCCGCCATTGAAGCCGCGCTCGCGAACTGATGCGAATGGGCGCGGTGCCTACAGCCCTCTTCCCTCACCGTCCGAGCAACAGATCGCCGAAGGGTGGGAAGGTGAGCAGCAGGCCGAGTGCCAGGAAGAGGAAGGCGAGGCCGCTGACCTTGCCAAAGGCTAGGCTCTTATTCCTCCAGCGAGCGGCTAGAACACCCCAGCAGACCAACCAGAGGGCTATCGCAACGGTGGTGACACCGGAGAGCGGTCCAGTGGGATTGTAGAAGTTCAGCGCGGCGGCAATTATTTTTGAGCCGTCGCCGGCAACAGCAAGGACTCCCAGCGCGAAGCAGCCGAGACCACAGGAGAGAACCGCGGCTGCGACGGGACCGTTAGCGAAGTTCTGTGAGGCAAGGTTGCTCTCAGTCATCGTGCACTCCCCATGAGTGGAATGGACGGGCCGCCCACAACAGGCGCTTTTTTGTCGATCATCGCTCCCCAGCCTCCGGCGAGTGCGGCGGCAAGAAATGCTGTAGCAGCGAATCCGAGGACAGTGGTGCGGACCGCGGGTTGGGCGTTCCACGCGGCCCGGTGTTTGAGCAGGACCCAGGCCACCATGGTGCCGGCCATGGGAGCGACCCAGGCTACGTGCTCCTTCCACTCCATGCCGAAGTTGTGCCATCCGGCGGTGGAGGGGTGCGCGGTAAGGAGGAGCTTGGGATAGAGCGCGAGGTCGGCGCCAGGTGGGGCGACAGCGCGATACCAGGGATAGATGATGGTTGCACCGGAGAGCACGGCGGCCCAGCCAGCGATTACCATCGCGATGAGATAGATATTCTGCCAGCGGGGTGTGGCCTGCGTCGGGCTGCCGTCTGGATTGCCCCGATCGAGCAGCAGAACGAGTGTGCCGAAGAGGGCCAGAAGGAAGAAGCCGCCGAAGAGCATTCCATGAATCATCGTCACAAGTTCTCGCTGCGTAAGTTTCATCAAATACCTCCAGAGGCAGATCCGCCATCGCAGGAGCTGCCGGCAATTCGCGATCCCCAGATATTCGCATCCAGCACGATCGATCCTCCGCCCACAATCAGCAGAAAGAGCAGTCCAAAGACCATGCTCAAATCGGTCCGCGCCTCGTGAAGCGCGCTCCAGATGCCATCCTTTGCAAGTATCGGAAATTTGGTTGTATACAAGGCAACA
Source organism: uncultured Acidobacteriaceae bacterium (assembly GCA_963834805.1). Lineage (GTDB taxonomy): Bacteria > Acidobacteriota > Terriglobia > Terriglobales > Acidobacteriaceae > Edaphobacter. Next base: position 966,580 of record CAWIDB010000006.1, on the reverse strand, counting down.
GCGATATCGATCAGCAACGGCACCGTCGCCCATTGCGTGAACAGACCCAGTAGAATAAGCACTCCGCACACGATCTCAACCGCTCCAACAAAGGGCGCCATCGCCTGTGGTGCCGGAATGCCGATCTTGGCAAACCGGCCAACGCCAAGCGCGGCGGGAAACAGGAACTTCTGAATCCCCTCCGATAAAAACACCCACCCCACCAGTACCCGAATCAGAACGATGCTTTTAGCGTGTCGGTCTATGGGGTTCTCTAGTGCTTTCGCTGTCATGTTGCCCCTCCGGTCGCGAAGAACAGGAATCCTGCTTCATGCTTCCCTATGGCCCGCCCCGCAACCATGATCTTCCATTACCGCAAAAAAATCAGACAACCTAAATCAATTCCGCTACGGATGCAGCCGCAGTCTGGTCAGGGCAGCGAGCATCTTGGAACCTGTGCCGCTACTTGGCTGGGCTGGACTGCCCTCGTCGCCCGCGCCCCCCGGGCCCCAGGTCCAGTAGAGCGAGAGGTAGCTATAGGTCTCAGGCTGCCCGTAGATGCTGCGTCCTGCGCAGAAGAGCAGGTCGAAGCCCGGCTTAAACTCATAGATGCCGCCAAGGTCGAGCAGGGTGGACGCCCGCGTGCTGATGGCTGCCGGGCCCTCCGCTCCATGGCCGAAGAGTTCGCCGCCCAGGGTCCATTTTTTGTTGAGCTGGCGCTGCACCAGCAGGCCGGAGAAGGGATAATCCTTGTAGCCGTTGCCGTAGCCCGCGGCGGAGAAGACAACTTCGCCGCCGCCGCCGTAGCTGGTCCATTGCGTGTCTGCCGGCCCCCAGCTCTTCTGCAGCCAGAGCGGCAAGCGATACCACATGCCTCCCACTCCGAGTGTCTTTGCGGCATTTCCTGTGGGCAGCTCGAAGAAGGGGAAGATGCCAATCTCGGGAGTGGACTTGGTCTCCTTGAAGAAGCGGTACTTGAAGCCGAGCTCGGTATCCCCGAGGCCGTAGTACGTCGGCCCGTAGGGGATAAAGACTGCCCCGACGGGCAGAACGAGGTGGAGCTGGAGGCCGGGCGCACCGCCGTAGTTAACCTCGTAGCTGGGGGCCTCCAACGACGTGCCGCCCGCGTTCTTGCCCGTGCCGTCGGAGAGTTCGAAGGCGTACATCTCGAAGTGGCGGAACTCAACCGGGTCGGGGTCGTCGGTCTGGAAGGGAGGACCGGCGTGGGCGGTGGTGCTCGCAATTAGGGCTGCGGTGAGCGCGGCGATCCAGCGCGTTGATCGAAGGCTTGGGCGAACGAAGATCATCGGCAGGTTTAGATTCCTGAATGCCGTACTTGTTGCATTAAATTGCGATAATGGAGCTGTGAGTACGATCCCACAGCCCGAGACGATCGCCGTTGCCATGTCCGGAGGGGTGGACTCCTCCGCCGTCGCGGCGCTGCTGCGCGCGGAGGGGCACACGCTGGTCGGCCTGACGCTGCAACTGTGGAACCAGCGGCGGCTTGCCGGGCACGAGGGGATGCCCGAAGCGGTGCAGGGGCGTTGCTGCTCCATCGACGACGTCTACGACGCGCGGCGCGTGGCCGAGCACCTCGGCATTCCTTATTACCTGGTGAACCAGGAGGAGCGCTTCGAGGCCGAGGTGGTGCGCCCGTTCGTGGACGAGTACCTGGCCGGGCGCACGCCCGTTCCATGCACGCTGTGCAACAACCACCTGAAGTTCGACGCGCTGATTACCACGGCGCGGCAGATCGGCGCGGAGCGCATCGCCACAGGTCACTACGCGCGCAACCGGTTCGATGCGGCGCGCGGGCGATGGGTCCTCTCGAGACCGGAGGACAAGTCGAAGGACCAGACCTATTTTTTGTTTGGCCTGACGCAGGAGCAGCTCTCGCGCACGCTCTTTCCGCTGGGCGAGATGCAGAAGCCCACGGTGCGGCGGATGGCTGCCGAAGCCGGCCTTGCGCTGGCCGAGAAGCCCGACTCGCAGGAGATATGTTTTATTCCGGGCGGCGACTACTCGGCGTTTCTGGCGGCGTATCTTGACGAGCAGGGAGAGGCGCTGCCCGACTCGGCGGGCGAGCTGGTGACGGCGACGGGCGAGGTGTTGGGGTGGCACCAGGGGATTCATGGCTTCACCGTTGGGCAGCGCAAGGGGCTTGGCGGCGCGCTGGCGGTTGCGCCGAACTCCGGGCCGCGCTACGTTCTGGCGATCCATCCCGATTCGCACCGTGTAACCGTCGGCGGAGACGACGAGCTGATGTCGCGGGAGCTGCTGGCGGACCGGCTGAACTGGATCGCAATCGCGAAGCTGGAGGGCGAGATGCGCGTGCGGGTAAAGATTCGTCATCGCCACGAGCCGGCCTGGGCGACCTTGCAAACGGATGGCGAGGACCGAGTGCGCGCTGTCTTCGATGAGCCGCAGCGGGCGATTACGCCTGGCCAGGCTGCGGTCTTCTACGATGGCGACGAGGTGGTGGGCGGCGGATGGATCGTCTGATAGAGAGCATGTCAGTCGCGTCGCGCGCTGGTAGAATCGTTCGAACCATGAGGTTTATCTTGATCCCTGCGATGTGTGACCAATGAGATGTCCCTACTGCGGCTTCGCCCAGGACCGCGTGGTGGATTCGCGCGAGAGCAAAGAAGCGGACGCGATCCGGCGGCGGCGCGAGTGCGAAGGTTGCAATAAACGCTTCACGACCTACGAGCGCATCGACGAGATCCCCTACATGGTCGTCAAGAAGGACGGGCGGCGGGAGAAGTTCGAGCGGCAGAAGGTGCTCAGCGGGCTGCTACACGCCTGCGAGAAGAGGCCGGTGTCGGGCGCGGCCCTGGAGCGGATTGTGGACGAGACCGAGGCCTATGTGGTCGATTCGCCGGAGCGGGAGCGCTCCACTAGCGCACTGGGCGAGCTGATTATGGCGAGGCTGAAGGAGATCGACACGGTGGCCTACATCCGCTTCGCCAGCGTCTACCGCGACTTCAAGGACGTGCGCGAGTTCAAGGCCGAGCTGGAAGAGCTGCTGGGCGGACGGGACGCGAAGAAGGCGAAAGGATACAGACGCTAGGTCCGAGGGGCCAGGTTTAAAATAAGGGGAGCACAGGAAAGAGATGGCGAAGACTCATGCGATTACGCTGATTCCCGGCGACGGAATTGGGCCGGAGGTCTCCGCGGTGGTGGTGCGCATCGCCGAGGCCGCGGGTGTGGCGACAGGAGTGAAGTTCGATTGGCACAGCTTCGCCGCTGGGGCCGATGCCTTCGAACACTACGGAGAGTACATTCCGCAGGCGCTGTACCGGTCGATTGAGGAGAACAAGGTCGCGCTGAAGGGGCCGGTGACGACTCCCGTTGGCGAAGGATTCTCGTCCATCAACGTGGCTCTGCGCCAGAGGTTCGAGCTGTTCGCCAACTTCCGCCCGGTGAAGAACCTGCCCGGCCTGAAGACGCGCTATCCCGGCATCGACCTGGTGATCGTGCGCGAGAACACAGAAGATTTGTACGCGGGCCTGGAGCATTTGATCGTTCCCGGCGTGGTGCAGTCGCTGAAGATCATCACGGAGAAGTCCTCCACCCGGATCGCACAGTTTGCGTTCGACTACGCGCGCAAGCACGGGCGCAAGAAGATCCACGCCATCCACAAGGCCAACATCATGAAGCTGTCGGATGGGCTGTTTCTGCGCTGTTGCCGAGGGGTTGCGGCGACTTTTCCCGATGTGGCCTACGCCGAGCACATCGTGGACAACACCTGCATGCAACTGGTGATGAACCCCTACCAGTACGACATTCTGTTGACGGAGAACCTGTACGGTGACATTCTAAGCGACCTGTGCAGCGCGTTTGTGGGTGGGCTTGGACTGGTTCCCGGAGCGAACCTGGGCACGGAGTGCGCCATCTTCGAGGCGGTGCATGGTTCGGCCCCCGACATCGCGGGCAAGGACCTGGCCAACCCGACCGCGATGCTGCAGAGCGCGGTGCTGATGCTGCACCACATCCATGAGACCGCCACGGCGGAGCGCATCCAAACGGGGCTGGAAAAGGTGTATGCCGATGGCAAGGTGCTGACCAGGGACGTGGGCGGGACGAGCGGTACAACCGCGTTTGCCGATGCGGTCATCGAAGCGATGGAGACGGCGTAACGGAGAACGGAATGAGCTTTCAGGTACTGATGGTGATTCACGCTCTGCCATTGTGGTTTCTTATCTTCGCGCTGTTTCTGCCGCGGATTGCGCTGTTTGTGCTGTGGCTTGGCGGGCCGATCACGCCGTTCCAACTGCATGGGATTCTGCCGCTGCTCTTCGCCATCTTTCTGCCGCGCGTGCTGGTGCTGTACCTCATCTATATGGACCAGGGGATCAGCCTGTGGTTCATCATTCACCTGGTAGCCGCGCTGATGGTGTGGGGCGGGTCGGGCAGTTACAGAGCGCGGCGAAAGCGCTATCGGGATGCGTAGTGCGGCGGCTGACGATTAACTGTGGTTCAGGCTGCGCGAATATGTAGTTCGCAGCTCTGGCCTTATGGACTGAAATCAACTCTTGCGATGCGGAACTGGTATGTCCCTTTAATTGTCCCGTTGACCTCTGACTGTATTACCTTAGCAAGCAGCACCAGTCCTGCTGCTGAACGTTGAAGCACTACATTGTCCAGAGCATGCCGGCCGTCCGACTCTCCGAGGTCGCGAGCGGATGTATGAAACCGCTGCTGCCATGCAATCTGCACAGTCTTGAGTACATCGATGCGCTCGTAGTGGTTGCCTACGGACAAGAATAAATACATCTCAGAACTGGTATCGTCTCCGCCGTACCACGCATAATCTGGTACACCGTCGCCATCGAAGTCACCCTCACTGGCTATGCCGTAATTCCACAACATCACTGCATCATGCCCTGAACCGTTTCCCACCTCAATGCGGAAAAGCTCACGTTTCGGTATTGTGCGCGACCAGAACACTTGGTACACGCGGTTGCCAATGTGCTCTTCCTTAGCTGACGTAGATGCAGTTTCATGTTTCGTGCTGACGCAATCACAAGATTTGTCCATTGGATATAGGGCAAACTTTCTCGCATCACCAGTATCCTGCGCGATTGCATACACGGCACTTAGCAACAAAACGGTAGTTGATACGCACCTAACGATCACGAGAGGTACTCTACGCGCATATTCACCGAACTTCCAATCAATATCTCTGAGCCGGTACTTAGCCAATCGAAGACTACTGCAAAATATGACGGGTTTGGGTGCGGCACGGTATTCTAGAGGACATGGAACGGCGACGAGTTGGAATCCTTGGGGCGACCGGAATGGTCGGCCAGCGCTTTATACAACTGCTCAACAACCACCCGTGGTTTGAGATCGCGTGGCTTGCGGCCAGCGAACGAAGCGAGGGCAAGACCTACGGCGAGGCCTGCCGGTGGAAGCTGGACACGCCGCTGCCGGCGCGCATTGCGGCGATGAAGGTGATGCCCAACGTGCCGGAAGGAACGCCCGCAGGCGAGCTGCCCAAAATTATCTTTGCCGCGCTGGACGCCGACATTGCGCGCGAGTTGGAGCCGAAGTTCGCCGCGGCGGGATGCGCCGTGGTGTCGAACTCCAGCGCCTTCCGCATGACTCCAGACGTGCCGCTTGTGGTGCCGGAGGTGAACGCCGACCATCTGGCGCTGATTGAGCGGCAGAGCTGGCGCAGGAGGCGCTCAGCCAACGGTCAGCCTGGCGGGTACATTGTCACGAATCCCAACTGCTGTGCCATTGGGCTGGTGCTGGCGCTGAAGCCGCTGGAAGCGCGCTTCGGCATTGAGAGCTTGTTCGTGTCGACCATGCAGGCGGTGAGCGGCGCGGGCTATCCAGGCGTGGCGTCGCTGGACATCCTCGGCAATGTCGTTCCGTTCATCAAGAATGAAGAAGAGAAGTTGCAGGAAGAGGTGGGCAAGCTGCTGGGACGGCTTGCCGGCGGAGGCGTGGAAGTGCTGGACGCCAAGGTGAGCGCGCACTGCAACCGCGTGGCCGTGGAGGATGGGCACACCGAGTGCGTGAGCATCAAGCTGCGCACGAAGGCGAGCCGCGAGCAGGTGCTGGCGGCGTGGGCTGAGTTTGCGCCGCTGGCTGGGCAGAAGCTGCCCAGCGCTCCCGACCAGCCGGTAGAGTACGATGCGTCGGTGGACCGGCCGCAGCCGCGTCTGGACAAGATGCGCGGGCGTGGCATGGCAGCCACCGTGGGGCGTCTGCGCGAGTGCAGCCTGCTGGACTGGAAGTTTGTGGTGACGTCGCACAACACGATTCGCGGCGCGGCGGGCGCGGCGGTGTTGAACGCCGAGGTGCTGGCGCGGTTGGGCAAGCTGGATTGGAAGAAACAGGCTGCGGCGCGGCCCGACGCGGTGCCGGCATGAGCGCGGCGCGCAAGGCGGAGGATCGGGCGGGCGAGGCGCTGGAATCCGGGCCCCGGACCAGCCTGGTGGTGATGAAGTTCGGCGGGACCTCGGTGGAGGACGCGAAGGCGATCCTGCGCACAACGGAGATTGTGCGCGGACGGAGGGAACGAGGACTTTCGCCGGTGGTGGTGGTATCGGCGATGGCCAAGGTGACCGACCAGTTGCTGGCCGCGGCTGGGGCCGCGGGGCGCGGCGACAAGGCGGGTGCGCTGGCGCTTGCGGCGCGGCTGCGCAATCGCCACATCGATACCGCGGCGGAACTGCTGCGCGGCGATCTGGTTACCCAGATCGAGGCGGCGATCCGCAGGCGGTTCGATTCGCTGGACGACCTGCTGCGGGGGATAGCGGCGGTCGGCGAATTGACCCCGCGGACGAACGATAAGGTAGTGAGCTACGGAGAGCGTATCTCGTCGCAACTGGTGGCAGCGGCCTTTGCGCAGCACGGGCTGAACGGTGCACACGTGGACGCACGGAAATGCATCATTACGGACGACCACTACGGCAAGGCCACACCGCTGGAGGCCGCGATCGAGACGCAACTGACCGAACTGGTGCTACCCCTGGTGAAGGCCGGGCAGACGCCGGTGATCGGGGGGTTCATTGGCGCGACGGCGGACGGGATTACGACGACTCTGGGGCGTGGCGGAAGCGACTTTACGGCCGCTCTGGTGGGCGGCGGGCTGCACGCGGGCGCGATCGAGATATGGACCGACGTCGATGGCATTATGACCACCGACCCGCGCATCTGCCCGGATGCTCTGCGGGTGAAGACGATCAGCTTCGAGGAGGCTGCGGAGCTGGCCTACTTCGGAGCGAAGGTGCTGCATCCGGCCACTATTCTTCCCGCAGTGCAGAAGAGCATTCCGGTGTGGGTGCTGAACTCGCGCAACGCGGCCAACGAGGGAACGAAGATCACGGCGATGGCGCCGCCCTGCGCCAGTCCGTTCAAAAGCATCGCGGCCAAGAAGAAGCTGACGATCATCGACATTGTGGCCGGGCGGATGCTGATGACGCACGGCTACCTGAAGTCCGTGTTCGACGTCTTCAACGACTTTGAGTGCGCCATCGACATGGTGTCGACCAGCGAGGTGAGCATCTCTCTGAGCGTGGAGTCGAACGACCGGCTGCCCGCGATCTGCGCCGAGCTGGGCAAGATTGCCGACGTGAAGTTCGAAGGCAACAAGGCCCTGATCTGCATGGTGGGCGAGGACATTCGCGGACAGAACGGCATTGCGGGACGGGTGTTTTCGGCCATCCGGCACATCAACGTGCGCATGATCTCGCAGGGCGCCAGCGAGATCAACATGAGCTTCATGATCGAAGAGTCGGATGTGGACGAGGCGGTGCGCTCGCTTCATGCCGCGTTCTTCGTCGATCCCGATCCGACGGTCTTCGATACCGCCGCGCGGGCGGTTGCGGCCAAAGCCTGAGCGCGGAACTGGAGACGGTCTCTATGGAAATCCTGGTGCTGGGACAGGGCAAGACGGGCAAGCTGGTTGCGGAGGTGGCAGCCGAGCGCGGTCACACAGTTCAGGGGCTGGATATTTTGGAGAACGCTGACGCCCGCGCACTGACGCCGGAGTTTCTGGCAGGCTTCGATGTGGCGATCGACTTCACCACGCCGCAAGCGGTGCTGGAAAATCTGCGCGCCTGCCTGAGTGCCGGCGCGAAGATCGTGGTAGGGACGACGGGCTGGTACGCCTCGCTGGCGGAGATGCGCGCCTTGGCGGAGAGCAGGCACGCGGGACTGCTCTACGGGACGAACTACTCCATCGGCGTGCAGGTGATGCTGAAGCTGGCGCAGCAGATGGCTGCTTCGCTGGCTGGTGTGGGCTATAAGTTCTCCATCGTGGAGACGCACCATGTCAGCAAGCTGGACAAGCCTTCAGGTACGGCGATCTCAATTGCGGAGATGGTGGAGCGCGGCGCGGGCAGCAAGATCGATGTGCCCATCGAGTCAGTGCGCGAGGGCGACGCGAAGGGAATGCATGTGCTGGAGGCGGTGAGCGGGGCGGACCGCGTGGTGCTGACCCATGAGGCATTCTCGCGGCGCGGATTTGCCGAGGGTGCGGTGAGGGCGGCGGAGTGGCTTGCGAGCAGAACAGGATGCTACGACTTCAGGGACGTGTACACGGAGCTGTAGAGACATCTGACTAGGCCGCAGCGGCCAGCATTGGATCAGAAGCGTGGGCGGAAGGCGTTGCGCACCTGGTTGGCGTCGTGGCGGCGCGGGGGAGACTGCCTGTCGTCCGCGCCTGAGAGATTGAAGGGCGCGGAGGTGTCTGCGCCTTTGGGATAGAGCACGACATAGCGCCCCGCACCCTCGCCGCTGGAGGCGGTGGGCAGGCCGGATTCGCTGAGGAGCAGGTGCAGCATGCGCCTCTCGCGCGAGGACATCGGCGGGAAGGCATGGGGCCGTCCGGTGGTTCGCACGCGCTCGACCGCCGCGGAGGCAGAGGCGCGCATCTGGCGGTCGCGCTTGGCTTTGAACTGATCGGCGTCGAAGGAAATGAGATCGTGCTCCTCGGGTTCCAGCCGTAGGATCTTGGTCGCGATATGCTCCAGCGCGTTCAACACCTCGCCATTGCGCGCGGTGAGCAAGGCAGTGTCCGGGCCGGTGAATTCGACATAGAGAGCGCGCGGCCCATCCTTCCCCGCATCCTCTGCCGGCGTAGCCGTTTCAGGATGCGAAGCCTGGGAGGGCACACCATGATCCTCGTTTTTTTGCCTAATGCTGCGCGCCTTCACACGATAACGCAAGCGTAGCCCGCCACTCGACGTGAAGGCCTGCAAAAACTTCGCGATTGTCTGCGCTGCCTTGGCCGTATCATCCATGGGAGTTGTTTTCCGTCCGAATAGAACTTATATCATTATTCATTGCCTCTCGTCCCTTCCGATATTCGGCACGCTGCACTGGCGTAATGGCGGATAGCCTCGCATGTTTTCATTTCGGGCCCCTCCTACTTGCGTCCCTGGATCGTGGGCGCTTTGCGGCGGGCGCGTTTGGCGGCGATCTCGCGCATCTCGCGGCCCAGCGAGGTGTGGTTCATCACCGACTGCTGGGCGATGCTGATCAGATTGCCGACCGACCAGTAGAGGGCGAGCCCTGAGGCGTAGTTCCAGGTAATGTAGCCGGAGAAGGCAGGCATCATAAAGGCCATCATCTTCTGCTGCTGCGGATCGACTCCCGGCGAGGGTGTGTAAAACTGGACGAGGAACTGCGAGAGCACCATGAAGATGGGCAGGATGTGATAGGGATCGGCGGCCTGCAGGTTGGGCAGCCAGTACCAGTGCGCCAGGCGCAACTCCACTACCTTGGGAAGCATGTAGAAGAAGGCGATGATCAGCGGCATGGTGATCAGCTGGGGGATGCATCCACCGAACATGTTGACGCCGTGGTCCTTCTGCAACTGCATGATCTCGGCGTTCATCTCGGCGCGCTTGGGGTCGGTGACCTTGTACTTTTTGTACTTCTCCTTGATGGCGTCCATCTGCGGCTGGATGCGCTGCATCTTGAGCGCGCTATGCATGGTTTTGACCCGGAAGGGCAAAATGAGCAGGTTGATAAAGAGGGTGAGGACGATGATGGCCCATCCCCAGGAGCCGCCGGGCCAGTTGAAGGTGATGTGGGCGTGGATGGCCTGCAGGGAGAGGAAGAGATACTTGGCGATGGGGCCCCAGAAGCCGAACTCCAGCATCGGCTCCAGCGAGATGCGCGAGTCGGTGGCGTGGACGCTCTTGAGGACGTTGATTTCCTTGGGACCGACAAAGATGCGGGTTTCGATGGGCCCGCCGGTGCTGCCTAGCGCCGCGCCCAGCACTGGCAGGACGAGGGGCTTGGTGGGCGGAGAATCGGCGCCGAAGCCTACCCGCTTGATGAATTTGGCAACGTCGAGATCGTTGCGCAGCGTGGTGACCGTCGCGGTGTCCGGCGAGTCGGGAATAAAGACGGCGGCGAAGAAGGGATCGGCCACGCCGGCAAAGTCGAACGGGCCGGAGAGAGAACCGCCAGCGGCAATACCCTTCGCCTCGGTCTTGCTGAAGATGCCGTTGCGGTACTGATCGAACTGGGAGTAGGTGTAGGCGGTCTGGTTAGGAGTCTCGTTCTGATCGCCGAAGCCGGCGGGCCAACTGAGCTGCACAGCGACGGGGGCGCCTGCTCGGGTGACCGCGACCTCCGCGTGGAGGATGTAGGTCTTGGGGTCGAAGCGGAAGGTCTTGGTCGCCTGCAGGTCGCCATTGGAGTACTTGAAGGTCAACGTGGCGGGAGTGGCGAGCTGGCCGGTGGAGGAGGCAACGTAGAGCGCCTGGTTCAGTCCGTTGGCGACCGACGCGTCCGTGGTGTAGAGGGAGAGCGGATAGCCGAAGAGCTTAGCCGCCTGGGGATGCACTAGGTCGAGCGGATGGCCGTCCAGGTCCTTGTAGTCCTTCAGTATCCAACTGGTGACCTGGGCGCCGCGGTTGGAAAACGTGATTCGGTACAGATCGTTCTCAACCACGGTGGTGGACTCGGCCACGGCCTGCACTGTGGGCACAGCGGGGGCAGCGTGCTTAGCGGCGGCAGCGAGCGGCGGCGTGGCCACGGCGGCGGGGCCTGCCGCGGGCATGGGTTGGGAGGGAGCCTGCTGCACGGCGATAGGCGGCGTCGTGGACGGCGGCGGGGTGGTCTTCGACCGGTAAAACTGGAGCCCAAGGACGATTGCCACCACGACGATCATCACCGTCATCAGCGTCTGGCCGTCTTGTCCGCCTTGTTGATTGGGGTTGCTGAACTCTGCCAAGTGAGGCTTCCTATCTGTGTCGTCTGCTATAAGTTGCGGCCGTGGGACTGTCAGCCTGCTCTCTATGGTAAATGGTCTGCGTCCTTTTGGTTGCAGCCACAGGAATTCGATTGCTCTGGATGGGGGGAGTCGCGCTGGGGTACCGGGTCGAGGCCGCCTTTGCCCCATGGATGGCAGCGCGACAGCCTGCGCAGCGCCAGCCACGATCCGCGAAACCACCCGAACCGGCTGACTGCGGTATAGGCGTACTCCGAGCAGGTTGGCAAATACAGGCAGCGCGACGGGCTGATGGCCTGCACCACAGGGGAGAGCACAGATTTATAAACACGGAATGCATAGCGTATGGCGCGGTCGCTCATTGCTTCTCCCTCCACAGATCGAGCGCGCTTTCAGCCCTCGCAGGCTTGTGGGTTGCGTACCTTCTGCGCGGCTTTCTGCACTGCGCGAAACACAGCGCCCACCTCGCGTTCCAGAGTTGCGAAGTCAAGATCGAGGACACTGCGTTTGGGATGAAGCACCAGATCGACTGGAGCTTCCAGCAGCATAAGCTGCCGGCGCACTGCCTCGCGCATCCGCCGCTTGATGCGGTTGCGCTCCACCGCTTTGCCCATTGCCTTGCCGACCATAAGGCCGACCCGCGCAGTGTGCGCGTTTGCATCGAGCACGGGAGTACCGTCCGGGCCGGGCACCGGCCGCAACGCGTAGAAGTAGCTCATCTGTTTGGTGAACTGTTTGCGGCTGGCTTGGTACACGCGCTGGTAGTCGGCGTGTTTGCGCAGACGGCAGAACTGCCAATCAATCTTTGCCTGGGTTGGTTTGTTACGGGTCATCTCGGTCATGCGGCGGTTGCCTCTGCGTAGGCAGGTGTTGCACGATGACCCCGAGGAATGCGCGGATGGGTTAGTCGCGGAAGCCGGCACTGACGGCGATCTTGTGGCGTCCCTTGGCGCGCCGGCGGCTCAGCACGGCTGCACCCGCCTTGGTCTTCATGCGGGTCAGGAACCCGTGAGTTTTGGCGCGGTGGCGGCGGTTCGGCTGGAAGGTACGCTTCGGCATGGGGTTCGGCTCCTGCTCAATCTTGTTGAAAGCTGCATCGGCAGCAGTCTTTCAGTATACCGGGGATTCGCGGAGGCTGCAAAATAAAAGCGGCTACCGGGGTCATGAAGAGACCCTGTTTCGCGGTGATGGGAGACACGGTTTGGGAGGACGGAAAGCATTCTTCACAAGGAATGGTGCAACATGATTTTTATCTCTCGATCACTTGAATCAGTCTCGGTTTTCCGTGCTACTATCAAACCCGCTTACCAAAGTTGAATTTTCTTTTTCTAGGTTGCATTTTGGTTGGCATGGTCGTTTCTCTTCGCTCCGGGTTTTGAACCGGCGCGGGGACCTCCAGCAAACAGCTTTCCTCTCCACTCGCCAGATTGGGCGGTGCGGATGTAGTGTTGCCGTTGCAGTCGTTTTCCTCTGTTAGATTTCGGGTCGGTTTGTACGTCCAGAACAAACAATACTTGGAGCAAACTCCGAGAAGGATTTGAAAGTATGTCATTCGTCCCTACAGCCACAGCCGTATTGAATCAATGGGTGCGCATCCTCGCCGCGCTGGAGAAGAAGATCAACCGCCAGTCGTACGAGACATGGTTGAAGCCCACGCGGTTCTCCCACATTGCCGGCAAGACCTTGTATGTGCGCATCCCGTCGGCCGAGTTCCAGCACCTGGGCGAGAAGTACGCCGACCTGATTCAGGAGGCCATCGACAACCTGGGATTGGACATCGACACGGTGGTCTTCACCACCCCTGCGCAAGACCCCAGTGTGCCGCGGGTGCGGGAAGACGGCGGGTTCGCGCCCGTCTCCAGCCACAACTCGAACGCGCCGCACTCGCGCCGGACGAACGGCGCGGCCACGCCCGCCCCCGAGCAGTCGCGCTTCGACTGGAACACGGCGTCCCAGCTCAATCCGCGTTACCAGTTTGACGCCTTCGTGATCGGCAGCGGCAACCAGTTCGCCATGGCCGCGGCGCAGGCCGTTGCCGAACGCCCCTCCAAGGCCTACAACCCGCTCTTCCTCTACGGCGGCGTGGGCATGGGCAAGACCCATCTGCTGCATGCCATCGGACACGACGTAAAGCGCCGCCAGCAGCAGGCCTCCATCTGTTACGTCTCGGGCGAGAAGTTCACCAACGAGATGATCAACTCCGTGCGCTACGACAAGATGACCAGCTTCCGCGACAAGTACCGCAACGTGGACGTGCTGCTGATCGACGACATCCAGTTTCTGGCCGGCAAGGAGCGCACCCAGGAGGAGTTCTTCCACACCTTCAACGCGCTGCACGAGAGCATGAAGCAGATCGTGATTGCCAGCGACCGACCGCCCAAGGAGCTGGCCGACTTCGAGGACCGCCTGCGCTCGCGCTTCGAGTGGGGCCTGATCGCGGACATTCAGCCGCCCGATCTGGAGACCAAGGTCGCTATCCTGCAGAAGAAGGCGGAGAGCGAACAGACCCACCTTCCCACCGAGGTTGCGCTCTTCATCGCGTCCAACGTACGCACCAACGTGCGCGAGTTGGAGGGACGTCTGGTGCGGTTGATCGCCTGGTGCAGTATGCATGGGGTGGAGATTACCCTGGCCGTCACCCAGCAGTGCCTGAAGCAGTTCATCGACACCCAGGTGCGCAAGATCACCATCGAGGCGATTCAGCGCGCCGTAGCCGAGCAGTTCGGGATGCGGGTGGCCGAGTTGAAACAGAAGAACAACTCGCGCCAGATCGTGGTGCCACGACAGATCGCCATGTACCTGGCCAAACAGCTCACCGAGGCGTCGCTGCCGGAGATCGGCCGCCAGTTCGGCGGCAAGCACCACACCACGGTGATGCACTCCATCAGCAAGATCGACGAGCACCGCCGCAGCGACAAGGACCTGAACCGCACCGTCAACAAGCTGATGGAGACGCTCAGCTAGGGGTAATGCACGATCCTAGGTCTCAAGATTGAGACGTGCCACCCTAGCGCGCAACGACCGCTCGCCGGGGATCCCTCCTGGGGCACCCCGTTTCCCAGCGATTTCTCCCTCCGGCCAAGCTCGGCCGGAATTACGGCGTGGAGTGAGTGCGCTTTGCTAGGATGTCATCTGAAGCTGGCGACGAGGGCTCCACTTTCTATGGCTCATCAGAAGATCCGCAAGGCAGTCTTTCCCGCAGCAGGCATGGGCACGCGATTCCTGCCCGCGACCAAGTCCATCCCCAAAGAGATGCTGTGCCTGGTGGACAAGCCTCTGATCCAGTATGGGGTGGAGGAGGCGGTGGCGGCCGGCTGCACCGAGATCATCATTGTGACGGGGCGGGACAAGGCCGCCATGGAGGACCACTTCGACTCCAGCCCTGAGCTGGAAGCCGCGCTGGCGGCCAAGGGCAAGCAGTCGCTGCTGGACGCTGTGCGGTCTGTCTCCAGGCTGGCGCGGATTGTGTACACGCGGCAGGCTGAGCCGCTGGGCCTGGGCCACGCCATCCTGATGACCCGGGAGATCGTCGGCGACGAGCCCTTCTGCGTGCTGCTGCCGGACGACATCGTGGACGCGCGGGTGCCGTGCATGAAGCAGATGGTGGAGGCGTTCGAAGAGACGCAGGCGAGCATTCTGGCGTCGGAGGTGGTGGAGGGGCCCGCGATCTCCCACTACGGTTGCCTGGACTGCACTCCGGTGGCGACCAACCCGCGCCTGATGACGGTGAAGGGGATGGTGGAGAAGCCGAAGTTCAAGGAGGCCCCTTCGGCCAATGCGATCATTGGACGATATATTTTGACGCCGCGCATCTTCCAGATGATCGAGGGCGTGCAGCCGGGCGCGGGTGGCGAGCTGCAGCTCACCGACGCCATCCAGGCACTGCTCCAGTACGAGAAGGTCTACGGCTTCCGCTACGAGGGCAAGCGCCACGACGCAGGAGACAAGCTGGGCTTCCTGAAGGCGACCGTGGAGCTGGCGCTCAAGCGCCAGGACCTGGGGCCGGCCTTCCGCGAATGGCTGAAGGGCATTCCGCTGTAGGCGCAACATTCCTTGTTGGCAGAATCCTCCCTCGCAAGCTCCGCATCACATCTTCAGAATCGATGCAGAACAACTTTCGACCCGCATAACCATATCTAGAAACCAATCCGCCGTCTTGCGCTGATTGAATTGAGATGGAGCAACGCTCACCTGTGTTCTCCCGTATAGGTGTGCGCGATCTCCATAGACCTTGAGGGATGCCCCTTTCCACCATTTATAGAGGCGCTGAAACCATGAATCGACTTCTTCGTTGCTCTGTGTCCGTGCTCTGCGCGGGTCTTGTTTTTCTTCTCTCCGCATCTGCGCAGACCGCGCCTGCACCAGCTCGTGCAGCTGCACCAGCCGCGCCCGGTGCGCAGAACGGTGCAGGGACATTCAAGAACCTGAAGGTGCTGCCTGACACTATCTCCCGGGACGATCTGCGCAAGCTGATGCGCCAGTTCACGGGCGACCTCGGCGTCCAGTGCGAATTTTGTCACGCCGCCGCGGACCCGGTTACTAAGCGCGAAGACAGGGCCTCTGACGCCAACCCGGTGAAGGAGACCGCACGGTACATGATCCAGATGACCGAGGATATCAACACCAAGTACCTCGCGGAGATCCCAAACCGCAAGGACACCAACCCGGTCACCTGTGGAACCTGTCATCGCGGCGAGAAGCATCCGTCCGTCTTCGTAGCGCCTCCGCGGCAAGAGGGCAACAGAGGGGGCGCGGCGCCGCCTGCCCAGGCGCCTTCCACGTTACCTCCTGCGGCCGTGGGGCTTCCAGCGAAGTAGGGTGCATTACTGGGTGGAGCCGGTGAGAAAGGTCTGGTCGGCGCGGGCCCCTATAACGCGGTAGAGAGCGAACTGGCGGGAGTTCTGTGCGCGCAGCTCGAAGAGCAGGCTGGCCCGGTTGGAGGCTTCGGCGTCGACTGCGTCCACCAGCTTCATGCGCGGCGTGCGGTCCAGGTGGGCGGCGTCGGTGACACTCTTGATGGCAATCTCCGGCTCGCCGTTCATGTCGGCCTGGGCCACCACGGTGACATAGCGCAGCGTGGGGCCGAGGCCATCGGTGTGCGCGGAGTAGACGTAGGTGGGCGAGCCGCCGTAGCTGAGCGTGTAGCCCATCAACTGCTCCTCGAGCAGAGGTTCGGGCGGGGCGGGCGGGGGTGGGGGTGGTGGCTGCGGGGTCACTTCGCGCGGCTGTTTGCCGGTGGTCTTGTGCGTCTGCGTCGGAGTAGGCGCTGCGGGCGCGGGAGCAGGGTTGGGCGGCGCGGCGGCGGCCTCGTAGAGGGCGAGCTGTGCGCGCGCGGCGGCCTGCATTTTGGCGAGTATGGCCTGGTGTTCGTTCTCATCCTGCCAGGCGCGGGAGAAGTCGTGCGGCGGACGGTTTGCAGCGTCGGATACGGCGACCAACTGATGCAGGTCCTGGTCGCCGGGAAGGCCGGAGAGCTTGGGAATGTCCGCGTCGGTAAGCGCTGCGATGGGCTTGCCGCGATGCAGCAGAGGCCGGTTGGGGTCATCGTCCAACGAAGCGACTTCGTCGCTGCCGCCGGGCTGGCCGGAGCTGCTCTTATCGGCGTCCTGAGGAGCGTGGCGGCGCAGGGTTGGGCGGTCGGGGTCATTGGCGGGGGTGTCGCTGGAATTCGACGAATCGGTCTGGCCGGATGCGCTGGAGCGGTGCAGCGTCGGGCGATTGGGATCGTCGGCCGGAGTGCCGGAGGGAGCGGACGATCCCGGCGTGGGAGTTGCCGAGTCACCGGAGCCGGGTTCGGCGGAGCGCGCGGAGAAGTGGGGACGGTCGTCGTCATCGAGGCCATTGATGACCCCAAGCGTCTTGGAGGGCTTGAGGGTCGCGACCTTCGGTGGGGCCGGGGGGACGAACTTGCCGTAGCCAAACCAGCCGTCGTCGTAGGTGGTGGTCGCCGTCGCGGGGGCCACCAGATGGCGCGCGAAAGCCAGGTTGAGCGTGCCGAGCGCAATGCCGGCGCGGTCAATCTCATAGACATTGCCGGTATCGAGCGCGAAGGGGACGGGGCGGGCGAGGTAGATGCCGGCGTCTTCAAATTTACCGTCGAGGAAGAGCGAGACCGGGATCAGCCGGCTTGCGGTGGGCTTGGCCATGTCTCCGGTCCACTCGTAGACGGCGACCGCGCGGACCACCTTCTCCGGCGCAGCCACCTTGTGGGTCTGGGCGCGGAGAGGAGCGATCGCGGCAAGGCAGGGCAGTAGCCAGCCCATGGTTCGGGTCAGGGAACGCGGGCCACATTGGGTGCGATGCAGGGTCATGCTCACCTTCATGCTCTCTTTAGACGCTGTCCGGGCGTGCGTCGTCTCATCCCAGAGTAAGCTTCCCTGGGTGCAAGACGGATTTGCTGCGGAGTGTGGGCCGGAGCGGTTACGTTTAGCGGGTTGAGAGCATACTCGGCTAACATCTACGAAGTGAAGAATCTGACAAACCATGGCATGGAAGCGGCTTCTGCCACCGTCGCAGCGCCCTGTCTGCGGGTCGAGGACCTGTCCATCGGATTTAGCGGGTGCGAGGTGGTGCATGGAATTTCGTTTGAGATTGCCGCGGGCCAGACGCTGGGCCTGGTGGGCGAGTCGGGGTCTGGCAAATCGGCGACGGCCCTGGCGGCGATGCGCCTGCTGCCCTCCCAGGCGACTGTCTCGGGCAGGATTTTGTTTACGGCGGAAGATGGCTGTGGCGTGGACTTGCTGGCGCTGCCCGAGGGGGAGATGCGGCGGCGGCGGGGCAGCGACGTGGCCATGATCTTTCAGGAACCGATGACCGCGCTGAACCCGGTGATGCGGGTCGGCGCACAGATTGCTGAAGCGGTGCGCGCACACCAGCCTGGACTGTCGGCGAAGGCTGTCGAGCGGCTCGTGCTCGACACCATGCACGAGGTGGCGCTGCCGGAGCCCGAGCGGCGCGCGCGCGATTATCCGCACCAGTTCTCCGGTGGGCAGAGGCAGCGGATTCTGATTGCGATGGCGATCGTGAATCGGCCTCGCCTGCTGATCGCCGACGAGCCGACGACGGCCCTCGACGTGACCGTGCAGGCGCAGATTCTGGCGCTGCTGAAGGAGCTGCGCCGGACGCATGGCCTCTCCATGCTGTTTATCTCGCACGATCTTGCCGTGGTGGCCGAGGCCTGCGACCAGCCGGGCGATCGCGTTGCGGTGATGCAGCACGGGTGCATTGTGGAACAGGCCAGCATGAGAGATCTCTTCGCCAACCCGCAACACGCGTATACGCGGCGGCTGCTGGCGTCGGCGCCCACCATGGCAACCGACCGCACGCGGCCGCTGGCCTGGCTGGCCAAGCAAGGCTGAGAGGCCGTTACGATACACTGACAATTCGTGCGTTGTAATACGAATTGATCTCTCCTATGCGCGCTCTTGTTCTCTCCGACATCCACGGAAACCTGGAGGCACTGACCGCGGTGCTGGACGCAGCTGGCGAGTGGGACGCGCTGTGGAACCTGGGCGATATGGTAGGCTATGGGGCCAGTCCGAACCAGGTTGTGGAGACGATTCGGCCGATGGCGACACTGACTGTGCGGGGCAATCACGACCGCATCTGCTGTGGGCTGACATCGACGCGGAACTTCAATCCATTAGCGAGGGTTTCGGCGAAGTGGACGATGGAGCAGTTGAGCGCGGAGAACCTGGACTGGCTGCGCGGGCTGCCGCAGGGGCCGATGGAGCCGGAGCGCAGGTCCAAGGATGAGGCGCGAGTGACCCTGGCGCATGGATCGCCGCTGAACGAAGACCATTACATCCAGACCATGCGCGACGCGTGGGCCCCGCTGCAACAGATGGCGACGGCGATTGCGTTTGTGGGGCATACCCACGTGCAGGGCGGATTTGCGCAGAAGGAGCACGACTGGCGCGAGCTGCGGCCGCGCTACCTCAGTCGCGCGGGCAGCGTGATGTGGACTCTGCCTATAGCCGTAGAAATGCGCTACCTGATCAATCCTGGGGCGGTGGGGCAGCCGCGCGATTTCGACTGGCGGGCGGCGTTTGCCATCTACGACAGCGAGGCGAAAGAAGTGGTCTTCCACCGCGTGCCCTACGACCTGACGGCGGCGCAGGAGCGAGTGCAGCGGGCGGGGTTGCCCAAGCGGCTGGCGGCGCGGCTGAGTGAAGGGCGATAGTGTAGTTGTCAGTGAAGTGATAGGGGAGGGGGAGCGTTCAGGCGGGGGAGTGGGTGGATTGGTCTTCCAGGGTGGAGGCGAGCGATTCCCACTCGGCGAGCAGGGCAGTGCGTTGGTCGCGGAGTGTGTCGAGCGAGGCGGCGGTGCGCTGCGACTCTCCGGCGGAGACGTAGTGGCCGAGGCTCTGCTCGGCGGCGGCGATGCGAGAGTCGATAGCAGCGATCTCCTGCTCGATGGCTGCGACGCGGTCTTCCAGCTTCTTCAGCTTGATGGGGTTGAGGCGCTTGACAAGGGTAGATTGCGACGCGGTCGGTTGTGGCTCTTCGTGCGAAGTGCGGGGATCCTTCCCCTTCACTTCGTTCAGGGGCAGGATGACAGACGAAGGCGGGGTGGGCTTGAGGGAATCTGTCAGCGACACGGCGACTTTTTCCGGGCCGCCGGACTTACGCCACAGGTAGTCCTCGTAGTTGCCGGGGTAGATGTGGACGCGGTGGTCTTCCACCTCGAAGACGCGCGTGGCCAGGCCGTCGATAAAGTAGCGGTCGTGGGAGACGAAGAGCACCGTTCCGGTAAAGTTGGCGATGGCCTCGAGCAGGACGTCCTTGGCGCGCAGGTCGAGGTGGTTGGTGGGCTCGTCGAGCAGCAGCATGTTGGCGGGAGACACCAGCATCTTGGCCATGGCGTAGCGGTTGCGTTCGCCGCCGGAGAGAACGCCGAGCGGCTTGAAGACGTCGTCGCCGGAGAACATGAAGCAACCCAGCAGAGAGCGCAGTTCGACGACGGGGACTTTGGGCGCGATGGCACTGATGTCGTCCAGCATGACTGCGGCGGGATCGAGCACCTTGTACTGGTCCTGCGCGAAGTAATCCGCCAGCACGTTGTGTCCCAGCCTAACCTTGCCGCTGGTGGGCGGTTCCAGGCCACTGAGCAGGCGGATCAGCGTGGATTTGCCCGCGCCATTGGCCCCGACCAGGGCGATGCGGTCGCCGCGATCGATCTGGAAGCTCACATCCTTGAGGACGTGATTCACGCTGGCCGATCTGCCATCGACAGGCGGCATCGGATAGTCCTTCGACAGATGCGAGACCTCGATCACCGTGCGGCCCGACACGGGCGGCTGCGGAATGGTGAAGTGGATGGTCGCTTCCTCTTCCGGCACCTCGATGCGCTCGATCTTCTCCAGTTCCTTGATGCGCGACTGTACCTGCTTGGCCTTGGTGGCCTGGTAGCGGAAGCGGTTGATGAATGCCTCCAGCGCGTCGATGCGGTCGCGCTGGTTCTTGTATGCGGACATCAACTGGGTGCGCCGTTCCTCCTTCTGCAGCAGGTATTTTTCGTAGTTGCCGTGATAGGTGTGCAGCCGCTTGTTCCATATCTCGATGGTCTTGTTGACGGTGACGTCGAGAAAGTAGCGGTCGTGAGAGATGAGGATGTAGGCGTTGGGATAGTCGTGGAGATAGTTCTCCAGCCAGTTGCGGCTCTCCAAATCGAGGTGGTTGGTGGGCTCGTCGAGCAGAAGGAGGCTTGGTTTTTGCAGCAGCAGTTTGGCCAGCGCGATGCGCATCTGCCAGCCGCCGGAGAACTCTTCGGTGCGGCGTTCCCAGTCTTCTTTCGTGAAGCCGAGACCGCCCAGAACGGCGCCGACCTGCGAGTCGAGGGTGTAGATGTCGTGGACGTGCAGCTGGTCCGCGATATCGGAGTAGCGGTCTGCGGCGGCGCGGTACTCGCGGGATTCAGGGTCGGCGGTGGATAGCGTGTGGGTGATCTCTTCTGCCTCGCGCTCCAGGGCGTGGAGATGGTCGAAGACGGAGAGGCACTCCGCAAAGACCGTCTTGCCGCTGATGGCGAGTCCGTCCTGCGGCAGGTAGCCGATGGTCATGCCCTTGACGCGCGTCAGCTCGCCATAGTCAAGCGTCTCCATGGCGGCCAGGATCTTGAGCAGGGTGGATTTGCCGGTGCCGTTGCCGCCAACCAGACCGGTGCGCTCGTCCGGCGTGATCAGCCAATTGGCGTCTTCAAAGAGGAGTTTGGGGCCGAATCGTTTACCGGCGGCGGAGAGTTGAAGCATTAGTCCTATTTTCGCATTACTGAATGAGTTTAATTATGCCCTCTCAAACGCGCGAAGGTTCGACAAGACAAAGCATGCACGCTCTAGAAACCGGCATCCGGCTCTGCTAAGGTCAACTGAGGAGTCTGATGGCATTCGACGCACACATTTCTTCCGATGGGTTGGCTGCGCCGCAGAGTGTGCCGAGTGCTCTGCCGCCCCTGCCGGGTGTGGAGGACGCTCCCCCACAGGCCGCGCCGGAACCGGAGAAAAGCGCGGTTGCTCCCATCTGGCTGCAGCGTACGTCGCTGTTTGTGCTGGTGCTGTTCTGCGTCTACCTGGGTGTGCTGGTGACGATCCTACCCTGGTGGACCAAGGTTTGGGACCATAACCTCTTTATCCAGTCGCGCCCCGCTCTGGCGGCGGTGCTGCGCATGGGGGCGGTGCGCGGACTGATCTCCGGGGTGGGATTGCTGGATATATGGATCGGCGTCTCGGAGGCGATCCACTACCGCGATCATCGCTGAGGGAGAGCGCTCGCTCGATGGCAGACGCCGCAGAGGTTTTGCGCAGAAGGAGACGAAGACATGATGCAACGTAAAAGTCCCGATCCGCTCTACCCGGCTCCGCTGGCATATGAGAATCCGGAGTTTCTGAACTCTGCCGATGGCCGGATGTTCCGAATCATGGCCGAGTATTACGAGCCGATGGTGCGCTTCCGGCGGGAGCGTATCCAGGACACGGTGGTCTTTTTCGGCTCGGCGCGCTTCCACGCGCTGGACGTGGCATGCCGTGAGCTGGAGCTGCTGGAGAACACCGGCTCGGCGGCTGCCGCGCCGGCCGACCAGCAACCCGCGCGGCGGGACGAGGTGGAACGCGGCGAGGCCTCGGAGCAAAAGCTGCGCCTGGCCGAGGCAGCCGTCGAGATGGCGCGCTACTACGAGGACGCGCGCACGCTGGCAGGACTGGTGTCGAGCTGGGCGATGACACTGCCCGGCCGCCGCCGGCGCTATGTGATTACATCGGGCGGCGGCCCGGGAATCATGGAGGCGGCCAATCGCGGGGCGTACGAGGCGGGGGCCAAGACCATCGGCCTCAACATCAAGCTGCCCTTCGAGCAGATGCCAAACCCCTATATCACACCTGAGCTGAACTTCGAGTTCCACTACTTCTTCATGCGCAAGTTCTGGTTTGCATACCTGGCCAAGGCGCTGGTGGTCTTTCCCGGCGGATTCGGCACCCTGGACGAGATGTTCGAGCTGCTGACCCTGGCGCAGACACAGAAGCTGGCCAAGAAGATCACAGTAGTCATCTACGGGCCAAGCTACTGGAAGAGTGTCATTAATCTGCACGTTCTGGCGGAGAAGGGCGCCATCGCGATGAAGGACCGCGATCTCTTCCAGTTCGCCGACACGCCGCAGGAGGCGTTCGAGCTGTTGAAGACGGGCCTGGCCGCTGACCTTGGGCATGAGGCAGCCTACGAGCGGGAACACGCGCTGCCGGGCGCCGGTGTGCCGGAGAGTCCCGCGCCCAGCGCGCAGGAGCTGCTGGGGCCGGACATCGCCAAGACGCGGTAGGGGTTCGTTCCCACCCTTCGAACCACCCCAGCGAGCAACGATCTTTCGCCGGGGACCCCGTTCTACGCGAACGATGGGGTCCCGTCAGAAATATCCAGTGTCCTGAAGTAATACAGAGCTTTTCCACAGAACGCATCAGGCCTATCTCTTTCGAAATCTTGATTCAATTAGAGATATCCACAAAAGATAAGACAGCTAGGAGCGTACCCAGTTTGGTTCGTCTTAGCGCACAATTATTGGTGCAGTCATCGTCCCTTCACATGCTTTCGAAAGACTGGAGGTGCAAGGAGTTGACCCAGAGCCGGAGAGACGACCATGGTACAAAGCGTTTCCTATCTATGGCGCGAGCCGAAGGCCACCGATGGATTTACCGCCGGGGTGTCGCTGCATAGCCACACCAACCAGTCCAAGGAGACGCTGGATTTTATTGCCGAGCTCTCTACCGACTGGGGGGTGCTGCAGCCGATCATGCGCTGGGCGGAGCGCCGCTGCCAGCGCACCACGGGCATTCGGCCGGACTACGCGCGCAGCTACTGGACTCCGCCGCTGACCCCCCGGCTTGCCTTCGACCTGGAGCGTCAGCAGATTGAAGAGAAGCTGCAGCTTCCCGCGATGGTCTCGCTCACCGACCACGACGACATTCAGGCCCCCATGCTGCTGCGATCGCTGGCCTCGGCACGGCAGATCCCCGTCTCGTTGGAGTGGACGGTGCCGTACGGCGCGACTTCCTTCCACCTTGGCATCCACAACCTGCCCAGCGCCAGCGGAGCAGAGTGGATGCGGCGGATGGAGGCGTTCACGGTGATTCCAGTGGCACAACGCCCGGCCAAGCTGCTCACCGAGATGCTGGCGGAACTGGACGAGCTGCCCGGCGTGTTGATCGTCTTCAACCATCCGCTGTGGGACCTCTACCGCATCGGCGAGGAGAGGCACCGCGTTCTGGTCAATGATTTTCTGGCTGTCCATGGGCAGTTTTGCCACGCCGTCGAACTCAACGGCCTGCGCCACTGGGACGAAAACCGCGAGGTCGCCCAGTTGGCCGCGCAGTGGAACCAGTTGTTGATCAGCGGAGGCGACCGGCACGGAGTTGAACCCAACGCCAACCTCAACCTCACGCGCGCCGCCAACTTCACCGAGTTTGTCCACGAGGTGCGCAACGAGCGGCAGAGCCATGTGCTCTTCATGCCGCAGTACGCCGAGCCGTGGAAGCAGCGGATTCTGAACTCGACGCTGGCCGCCATCCGCAACTACCCCGACTTTCCCGAGGGATCGCGTTGCTGGGACGATCGCGTCTACCACCCCGACGCCAACGGCAATATGCGGGTGCTCTCTCAGCTTTGGCTCGCTGGCAGCGCTCCGGTCTACTTGAGCGCGGTACTGGCTTTCGTTCGCCTGCTTGGCGCCGTGCCGGTCTCCAGCGGCCTGCGCCTGGCTTGGAACGACGCCAGCGCCATGCGCTCCGTTATGGCCGAGCGCGAAGCGTAAAGCGTTGTCACAACAGGTGTAGAGTGGGGCGAAAGAAGCCTGCGTGGTTTTCTCTCAAAGAAAACCACACCGTACGAGCTTTCCGACACCACAGGTACTGTGAAAATGCTCTAGTCGCACTCTGCGCGCGCAGTGTAGCTCGCAAGCGGTGAGTTGGAAATCCTCGTCCAGTTGAACCCGTCATCGCCTTTTACTACTCTTGGGAGACGATGACGCCCCGCCCGTTCACGCGTTCCCTCACGCTTCTAGTGGTCACGCTGACTGCAGGTCTGGTAGTTCGGCTGGTCCCGCTTGGCCTGCCACCCTTCCTCGTCAAGTACGCCGGATCGATGCTTTGGGCCTTGATGATCTACTGGATTGTCTCGGCGCTGTTTGCCCGCTGGCGGCTTCTGCCGGTTGGGTTGCTGGCAGGGGGGATCGCCACCACAGTCGAATTCCTTAAGCTTTACCATGCGCCCGTCTTGGACGCCTTCCGCCTTACTCTGCCCGGTATCCTTGTGCTTGGCCGCCACTTCTCCCTGTGGGACATCGTCGCGTACTGGATCGCCATCGGCCTGGGGGCCTATGTCGATGGGATGTTTCGTCCTATGGAGCGCTAGCGGGTGGAGTTGCGCTGTCGGCCCAGTAGCCGTTGCGCGCGGAGACCGTAAATCCCGCACAGCCGGGCACGCGCAGCTCGATTGCGTGGAAGCCCGGGTGCGGCGACTGCGCCTGGAAGCTGAGGACATAGCGGTTGGGGATGTGGTTGGAGATGGTCAGCAGGCTGCGTTCCAGGCTCTTCTGGTTGCCCAGCTTGAAGTGCTCGCCTCCGGTGAGGCGTGCCACGGTATCGGGAATGTTCTTTTGCAGGCCGTCGAAGAGGGCGATCACGGCTGCCTTGGCGAGGCCCAGCGGTGGGGCAAGCAGGCTCAGGCAACCGTACGCCTGTTCCGCGGGGTTTTCCTTCAGGTTGACGTTCGGATCGTTGGGATCGCGGCTCATGCAGCCGTGCGCCGGGCCGGGGGTTGGGTCGCTGAGGGCCTTGGCGGACCCGGTCTTCAGCTCGTCCCTGCCGCTGGAGAAGGCAATGCTGTAGATCACGGTGTTGGTGTCGCTGATCTGGCGCAGCGCTTCGTCCAGCCGCAGCTTGCTGCCGTGGTCGTTGCTCTCGCTCACCAGCAGGATGGCGCGGCGATACTCCGGGGGTTGCTTGCGCAGCAGGTCGACGGAGAAACCGAGCGAGTCGAGGATGGCGGCTCCATCGTCTCCGTTGTCGTCGGCGATGAGAGCGTGGATGGCGTGCGCGGCGGCGTCCAGGTCGGGAGTGAAGTCCTGCACCAGGACGGGCGAGCTGTCGAAGCCGACGACCGCAACTTTGTGGGGAACATTGCCCACGACAGAGTTGAGCATGGGGGCCAATGTGCCGAACTTCTCCAGTTGGTTGGCACCCGCGCCTCCGCCTTCCAGGTCGATGACCAGGGCCAGGGGTTCGCCGCCGGTGTCCTGCTCCAGCGTGAGCTTCTGCGGGACGCCGTCGTCGGTGAGCACGAAGTCGTCGGCCTTGAGGGTGTAGACGAGTTGTCCGGCCTTGTTGCGTACCAGGGCGGGAACCAGAACCAGGGTGGAGCGGGCGGTGAGAGTGGGGGCTTGTGCGGGAGGTGTATCGGGCGTTGCCGCGGCATCGGTGGCCGGCGCCTGCGCCAGGGCAGAGATCGCCCAAAGGATGCAGGTAAGCGCGAGTGCGGCGTGGCGCCTCATGATTCAGTTCCTCAGGACAAGTGTATCCGGGTCCGAAGGCTGTTTCACGTTGCCGCGTTGTCTATGGAAGCGGCAGCCAGAAGAATCCGATGGGAGCGAGTGCGACGCGCTGGGAGTCATCGCTGGGCTGCTGCAGGCTGGAACGCTTCTTGCTATCGGGAGTCAGGCTGAGGGTCTGCTCTTTCTTGTCGCGCAGCACCACAACCGTCAGGGGCCGTCCGTGACTATCCTTGATCGCCTTGGTCCAGTCGGCGGAGCTGGCCACGGCCTTCTGGTTGGCCCGCACCACCACGTCGCCTGCGTGCATTCCCGCCAGTGCCGCGGGAGAGTTGGCCTCCACGCTGCGCACCAGCAGGCCGCCGCTGCTGGGCACGCCGAAGAAATAGGCCAACTGCGCGCTCAACGTCTCCAGCATCGCGCCTGTGTAGGAAGGATTCAGCACCGTGGGACCCAGGAAGCTGTTGCCACCGCGCACGGGCGGGGTGGGTGTGGCTGGGGCAGGGAAGAAGTCGCCGCCGGCGCTATCGGAGGGCGGCGGTTCGGGGACGGTGAGGTGCTGCTCCCATGCCTGGCGTTCGACCTCGTCGCGATTGGCGGTCTGCGTGGTCACGGTGATCTGCTGCCCGTCGCGGCTGATAAGGAGCGTTAGCTGCATGCCCGGAGAAGATTCGCGCAGCATGCGGCGCAACTGGTCTTCGCCCTCGATGGCTTGGCCGTTCACGCGCAGGATGACGTCGTGCTCGCGCAGACCCACCTTGCCGGCCGGAGCATCGTGGTCCACCAGGACGATCTCAGCGCCGCGCGCCTCCTTCAGCTTCAGCGCCGCCAGTTGGTCTTCGGTCACGTCGCGCACATCGACGCCGAGATAGCCCTGTCCTGCGCGCACGGCAGGCGCGCCGCTCAGGAAGAAGAGCCTAACGCCGACTGCATCCGGGCCGCTGGCATGGGCGCACCGCGTCGCCGCAGCCGCCAGCAGAACCATCGCGTATCCCAGGGCCCTCTTCATTGACTCATTGCCTCGAACCTTGTACCTCGAACCTGGCGCCTACTGTATGTCCGCAGTGCCGGCCAGCGCGTGCGTGCTGACGGTGCGGATGTATGGATTCACATCCGTGGTGGAGACCGTGCGCATCACCTTGCGCACGCTTGAATCCGACTCGACCGGCTGCAACAGGCTAATGGCGCGTGTGCGCACATCAGGGCTGGAGTCTTGCATCAGGGCTTCCAGCACCGCGTCGCGCACCCGTTGGTCCTGGGCGACGTAGGGTTGCAATCCCTCCAGCGCGTTCAGGCGCACAGCTGCGCTCTTGTCGTAGCGCAGGCTCACCAGCAGCGCGCTGCGAATGCCTCCTCCGTCCGGCTCGCCGACACACTGATGACCGGCGCGGCACTCGTTGGCCAGCAGTGCCACCGAGTCCATGCGTACTCCATTGGTCGCCGGAGCCTTGGTCGCGATCATCAGAAGCTGGCGGATCTGCGGATCGTCCAACGATCCCTGCACCGTCTCCGGCACCACGCGGTTGTAAGTCACCTGTACGATCGCCGAGTTGGGCGTCTGCACTATGCCACTGACGTTGGCAATGGTGCCGTTGGTCGTGTTGCTCAGCACCACCGGGGAGGGCAGTTTGGGCTGGTGCGCCACCAGATAGCTGTTGGTAAAGTTGCCCGCCAGAAACCCCACGCCGACCAGCAGCGTCATCAGCGCCGGAGCGCCCTGCATGTGGCCCAGCCAGGCGAACATATTGCTTCGCAGACGGGTCAGGAAGCCATGCGGTGGAATCGTGTCCAACGCCTCGTCCAGGCGCATGCGCGACTGCGCCAGAAGGTTCGGCGACGGATCGACCAGCGGATTGCACGCCAGTGCCTCATGCATTGCAAGCTGTGCATGCAGTTCGCGATTGCAGGCCTCACAGCCGGCCAGATGCTCCTCCAGCGAGGCCATCTGCTCATCCGGCAGCTCGCCGTAGGTGACAAGAACTATATTTTGCTGAGCCTTTTCGCACTTCATTGTTCTACCTCTACCGGCCTCAAGGAACTGCCTCTTCAAAATGCCTTCTTCGGGTCTATGCCATTCGCCCGTCTCGCGTGCTTCGTTCAGATTTCCTCGGGGGCTAAAGCCCCGTTTCAACTTGCGTTCCTTGCGGCGGGAATCAAGTCCCGCCCTATCAAAACCTCGGCCCATTCAGGGCTTCTTGTGTTGCCTTCTATCAACAACTCACAACCAACAACCTGCAACTCACAACTAGCTTCTCAACTCCGCCAGTTCTGCCCGCAGCTTACGGGTCGCGCGGAAGAGCGTATTCTTCGCCGTCTCCTCGGTGGTGCTCAGCATCTCGCCGATGGTACGCAGCTTCAATCCCTGGTAGTGCTTCAGCTCGAAGACAGCCCGCTCGCGCGGCGTCAGCTTGTCCAGCGCCTGGTGGATGCTTTCGCCCATGCGCTTGCGATCGAGCTCGCGCGCCGGATTGGCCATGGCGCGGTTGTCCGTGATGTTCGACAGCAGGTCCATCTCGTCGCCGCGCGCGTCCAGCACCGTGGCCGGGTCCTCGCGGCGGCTCTTGCGCCGGCGCAGATGGTCTAGGCAAAGATTGGTCACAATCCGATACAGCCATGTGTAGAACGAGCACTCAAAGCGGAAGTTTCCCAAATGGCGATAGGCCTTGAGAAATGCCTCCTGGTGCACGTCCTGCGCGTCCTGCTCGTTGCTCAGCATGTGCAGCGCCAGGCGCAGAACGGGCTGGTCGTAACGGCGCACCAGCGAATTGAATGCGCTGCGGTCGCCTTGCTGGGCCTCTCGGATGAGATCGTCATCCTCGGTCCGCTGTAGGGCGCGCGCGTCCAGTTGAGCCTGCGTCAGCTTGCCGCCATTTCGGTCGGTGCTGGTTCCGAATTGCGCCGCGAACTTGGCCATTGCTAGGGACGATTCTATCGCCCCAGGATGACTTGCGCCCACACGGGCCGCCGCGTCCAGCATCGCCGAGAGCCGTAGCGCAGGAGGCAACGTGTTGGCGCCTCGCGCTCGGCCCCCGCCAACCATCACGGAAAGCGCCGTAGAAAGCTCTCCGCCGTTCTCCATACCTAAAGCATCTGCATGCATCGTCTCTGACTCCGGAGTCAGGAAATGGAACACTTTAATAGACCCTCGCGGGGGGAAAAGGTGAGCGGAAAAGAGGCTGTTTGTTGCTGGTTGCTGGTAGCCGAACCAACCAAGTCTGCTTCTCAGCTTGCAACCAACAACCAGGAACCAACAACCTATAAACTTTACCCATGCCCCCAAACCCGGCCCAGCCCAGCCTCTTTCCCGCGCCAGCCTCCAAACCGGCGGCTGGCAAATGGATATCGGCCCACTGCGACGGTGGAGCGCGCGGCAACCCCGGCCCGGCGGGCTTTGGCGTGCTCATTCAGGACGCCGACGGCGCGGTGCTGGCCGAGCTTTCGGAGTTCCTCGGCATCCAGACCAACAACTACGCTGAATACTCCGGCCTGCTGGCCGCGCTCGACTTCGCGCTCAGCAATGGCCACCACCGCCTGCGCGTCGTCTCCGATTCGGAGTTGATGGTCAAGCAGATTCAGGGGAAGTATCAGGTCAAAAGCCCCATCCTGCGCCCTCTCTTCGACCAGGCCAGGAAAAAGATCGCGCAACTGGACGGCTTCGAGATCACCCATGCCCTGCGCCACAAGAACAAGGACGCCGATCGGCTCGCCAACCAAGCCATGGACCGCGGCATGAGGTGCGGGTGAAGCTGTACCGTCTTGCTGCGTCACCTCCTGCCTGCAAGATTTGTGCAACGGCGCGAATTCGCTTGCGTCTAAACATTGTCATTTAACGGAATGACTCAAGCGACACTATTTAACGGGACGGGGCTTCAGTCCTACCGCAAGCGCCTCAATTGCTATGCGGCTACAGCTGCCGAGGGAATCACGATGCTGAAAGGGATCGCGCGCAATCGTACTGTCATCTGGAAGCTCGTCGCGGGTCTCATCTTTATTTCCGTAGCAACCATGCATGGTCAGAGCAAAATTTCATCTACAAATCCCGCTACAGACGCATCTGCAAAATTGCCCACCTTCGAAGTCGCCAACGTCAGACCCGCTCCACCGGGAGCCAACCCGAAAACCGGTAGTTGGAGCATTCCTAGCGTCGGCCGATTCACCGCAAACCACCTTTCCCTCTCGCTCCTCATCCAACTCGCGTACGACATCGACAGCAGTCAGATTGCCAACCAGCCCGGGTGGCTCGATACCAACCTCTACGACATTGCCGCCAAGCCCGAAGACGGAATTCATCTCACCCGCGAAGAGCTCAGGCCCCGCCTACAGGATCTGCTCCAGCAGCGCTTCCATCTGGTAGCCCACAGCGAAACGCGCTCCATCAGCGGATACGCTCTCGTCGTCGCCAAAGGCGGCCCGCACCTCACCCCCACCAAGGCAGATCACTTCCCCGGCTACCGGATCAACGTCTCTTCCGGCCATATGCGCGGAGATAACTGGTCCATGCCACAGTTGGCCAAATACCTCACGCCCGCGGCCGGATTTCCCGTCGTCGACCAGACTGGCATTACCGGCAGTTACGACATCGACTTCAGCTACAACCCCAAACCATTCACCAACAGCAGCCTCCCACCGCTTGATGTAGCCCTCAAACAGGCAACCGGCCTACTGCTCAAGCCGCAAAAGGTTCCTGTCGAAACCCTCGTCATCGACTCCGTCGACAAAGTCCCGACAGAAAACTAGTTGTAAGTGACACGCCGGTCGCCGCGGGTGATTCGCCCGATGATGTGGAAGCGCTCGTTGGCGCGGTTGAGCACGGCCTTGGCCTTCTTCACCTCTTCGGCGGGGACGACCACGATCATGCCGATGCCCATGTTGAAGGTGCGCATCATCTCGTCCTGCTCCACGTTGCCTAGGTGCTGCAGGTGCTCGAAGAGCGGCGGCACGGTCCAGCTTGCCAGGTCGACCACCGCGCCGGTTCCGCGCGGCAGAATCCTTGGCAGATTCTCCGTAATTCCGCCGCCGGTGATGTGCGCCATGCCGCGCACAATGCCCGCGGCGATGAGCTTCTTCAGGATGGCGAGATAGCTGCGGTGGGTGCGCATCAGGGCCGCGCCAGTCTTGTCCTTCAACTCGTTGACGTAGTGGTCCGCGCCGTATCCTGCTACCTCGAAGAGCAGTTTGCGCGCCAGCGAGTAGCCGTTGGTGTGCAGTCCATTGGAGGGCAGCCCGATGAGCACGTCGCCCGATTCGATGCCCTCGCCGGTGATCACGTCGGGCCGGTTGACGCAGCCCACGATGGTGCCTGCCAGATCGTACTCTCCATCGTCGTAGAAGCCGGGCATCTGCGCGGTCTCGCCGCCGATCAGCGCGCAGCCGTTGGCGCGGCAGGCCTCCGAGAGACCACGGACGACCGTCTCCACGGTGGCGCTGTCCTCGTCGCGCATGCGGCCCGTAGCCAGGTAGTCGAGGAAAAAGAGCGGCGTGGCGCCCTGTACCGCAATGTCGTTGACGCAGTGATTCACAAGGTCCGCGCCGATGGTGTGGTGGATGCCCAGTTCAAAGGCGACCTTCAGCTTGGTGCCCACGCCGTCGGTGCTGGAAACCAGCACAGGCTGCGGAAACCTCTCCAGGTCGAGCGCAAACAGTCCGCCGAAGCCGCCGATCTCCGAGAGCACATGCTTGTTGAAGGTCTTGCGCGCCAGCATCTTGATGCGCTGCTTGGAGCGGTCGCCCGAGGTGATGTCAACCCCCGCGTCGTAGTAGGTGGCGTGGCCCTTGGCCGCTTTGGGCACAGCGGGAACCGTCTCTGCGTGTGCGCCGTGACCCGTGGCTTCGTGCGCTGGCGGGCCAGCGATGGGCGTGTCGGCGTGGGAGTGTTCTGCGTGGGATACGACCGGCGAATTGGAAGGCTCTTCAGGCACTCAGATTCTCTTGGACTCGTTGCGCAATACCAACGCAGCAACTTTTACAAACGGATTGAGCCGCAACCATCTACGGACCCGGACTTCGTCAGGCCCGGCGACGAAGCTCCAGTCTATCAGCCGCGCATGAGGATAAATGTGACAGACCAGTTCTACCGAGTGGCAAACTCCGGTCAGATGTCGAGGAAGCGGGCGCGCTCTGCGGGAGTGGGGAGGTTGCAGCTTTCGCCGTTAGCGAACAGCCCGTGACGGTTGCGCGCAAGCCAGTTGTAGGCGCCATCGCGCAGCGCGCGGGGAACCAGCCGGGTGACAAAAGCCAGAAATGCCCACCCGCCGCCAAGTACGCGGAGGCACCTCAGAATAGCGTCTGAGCGCACAGCCACGCGCTCTGCGGGCTGACCGAAGTGCGTCACCAGCACAGCGGAGTTGGTCTGTCGCGCATCCAGCGCGTGCCGTGCAAAGACCTCGGCGGCCAGCGGTTGTTGCAGCGGTGCGAAGCGCAACCGCCCCCGCGTGTCATGCCGCAGCATCCAGCACACGGTGCGCCGGCACAGGCCGCATGCGCCGTCGTATAACAGAACGCAGGAACCGATGGCAGGCTGCTGCGGGCTGGATTGGCTGATGGGCATACTGCCCTCCTATACTGATTCGATGCACTCTGAATCCGGAAAGTTCAAGCCGCTTTTGCATTCGCTGGACCTCGAACGGCACGCGCAGGAGTATTTCCCCGGCGGCGTCAACTCGCCGGTGAGGGCCTTTCGCGCAGTGGGAGGAGCTCCGCCGTTTGTGACGCGTGCCGAAGGAGCCTATCTCTTCGACGAGGACGGAAACCGCTATGTGGATCTCTTTGGCTCCTGGGGGCCGATGATTCTCGGCCACGCCTTTGAACCGGTTGTTGCCGCGATTCGCGAGGCCGCCGGTCGAGGCACCAGCTTTGGCGCTTCCCACGCCGGCGAGGCGGCGTTAGCAGAACTGGTGCGCCGATGTTTCCCGTCGGTAGAGAAAATGCGCTTTGTCAGCTCCGGCACCGAGGCCTGCATGTCGGCGATCCGGCTGGCGCGCGGTTTCACTGGTCGCAACTTCGTGCTCAAGTTCGAGGGCTGCTACCACGGCCACGCCGACGCACTGCTGGTCAAGGCAGGCTCGGGCGTAGCCACCTTCGGCATACCCGGTTCGGCGGGAGTTCCGGCGGAGACGGCGCAGCACACACTGGCGCTGACGTTCAACAACCTCGCAGCGGTGGAGGCAGCCTTCGCAGCCCATCCGGAGCAGATTGCATGCATTCTGGTCGAGCCCGTCGTTGGCAATGCGGGGACGATTCCGCCCGCGCTGGGCTATCTGGAAGGGCTGCGGAGAATCGCGACGGAGCACGGGGCGCTGCTGATCCTCGACGAGGTGATGACCGGATTCCGGCTCTCACTGGGTGGGGCGCAGCAACTCTATGGCATCACTCCCGACCTCACTACGTTGGGCAAGATCCTCGGCGGTGGCCTGCCCTGCGGAGCGTTCGGCGGTCGCGCCGATGTGATGGACCAGCTCGCTCCGCTGGGGTCGGTCTATCAGGCCGGAACGCTGAGCGGCAATCCGCTGGCCATGGCCGCCGGGATTGCGACTTTAACCCACCTCATCCAGCATGAGGCCGAGGTCTATCCCCTGCTCGAATGCACCACCCGCAGCATCGCGGAGGGGGTGACAGAGCTGGCGCGCGAGGCAGGAGTTCCTGTGACCGCCAACCGTGTGGGGTCTATGTTTACCTGGTTCTTCACCGCCGGGCCGGTGATGGATTTTGCCTCTGCAAGCACCTCCGACACATCAGCCTTTGCGCGATTCCACCGGCGCATGATGGAGGCCGGAGTCTGGCTGCCGCCGAGCCAGTTCGAGGCCGCGTTCGTCAGTGCCGCCCACGGCCCTGCCGAGGTCGAGCAAGTCCTCGAATCCGCGCGCGACGCACTGGCAGAGTAGGATTTGCGCCGCAATCTTCGCGGAGCATCGAGGAAGCATCGGAGAATATGGCTGCGGCCCTAGTCGACGAAGTGGCTTCGCTGGCTGTCGTACTCCTCCTCCGGTTCCTCAACTGACTCTTCCGTGGGCTTGGGATGAGGGGTTGGCAGGTGGCGATCTTTCTTCTTTGCATCGGAGCGCGAGTCCGGTTCAAACAGTACGCGCAGGGTTCGGCGCAGATGATCCAGGTTCTCGCGTATCACCGCAGGACTCTGATCAGCCTTGGCCAGGATGAAGGAGCCCTGCAGCACGGCCTGGATGAAGGTGGCAATGCTCTCCGCGCTCCAGGAGGCGGTTGGCGCGTAGAGTCTCTTGGCGGCCTCAACGTCGCGGGTCAGTTCAGCGATGTGGGCGGACAAGGCCAGCTCGCAGGCGGCGCGGAGCTCCGGGTGGGTCGCGTAGGTCTCCTGCACCAGTATGCCCAGCAGACAGGTGTACTCGGCCGGCTCGCCGGTGAGGATTGCGGCACGAAAGTCCAGGTAGGCCAACAGGCGGTCCAACGGATCTGGCGGCTCGTGGTACGGCGCGCCGGCGAAGAAGCCCTCCGTCATGGCCCGCCAATGGGCCACAGCGGCCAACGCCAGATCGTCCTTGCTCTTGAAGTGGTGAAAAAAACTACCCTTGGTCACTCCTGCTTCGTGGCAGATATCGTCGACCGCGGTGGCGGCGTAGCCCTTGGAGCGGATCAGATGCAGCGCCGCATCCAGAAGTCTGGTTTTGGAAAGCTTCTGCGCTGGGGCGTTTGGCTGAGCAGCCGATCTGCGCTTTGTTGGGGACATAGGTTGTTTCTGACTCATTTTTGTATCTCTTGTCTCAATACATACTAATCGGTATGATACCAACCAGTCGGTACTGCGTCAAGGTTCATGCCTATACTTTCTTGAGAGCGTGGGTGAACAAGGATCCGCCGGGTACTTCCAAGTCGGCAAGCTGGATGGGAAGCCCGAGGATCCCTCTCTCAGGAGGCGGCCGCGATGCTGGGAGCGGAGGCTAAGGGTGCGGAGGGAAGCGAGTACTTCTTGGGGCCGCGTTTGCGGGCGACCAGGATGCGCACTCGCTCCAGCAGTTCGGCAGGCGTACATGCTCCCTTGGGCAGGAAGACGTCGGCCTGTCCAGCGCGGTCGTAGGCCGCCACCGTGCCCGATACGATCAGGGCGGGCAGTTGCGGGTGCAGGTTCTTGGCGCGGCGTACCAGTTCGTTCCCGTCCATCTGCGGCATCATCAGGTCGGCCAGCAGCAGGTCCAGCGAGCCGGGTAGGGAACGTGCGATCACTTCCAGTGCCTCCTGCGGATTGGTCAGTGCGATCACGCGATAGCCCCTGGTTTCCAGCAAAAAGGTGCGGACGGATAGGATGTGTTCGTTGTCGTCGACGCAGACAATGGTCTTCTTGGGGCGCATGAGTTCTCACTTCTGCCTGCCGGTACGCAGGATCGGCTTCAGAACCGGTCGAACGGACAGCCTGGCGAATTGAACCGCCATGCGCGTCTTCTGGTTGGCGGACGCGCCGACGGATTGGGCTAAGGTGGCCCGCGGTCCTCGCCCTGTACTCGGCTCGGAGGGTTGGAGGCTGTTTCGATGCAGCAGAGAGGAGGGAGAATCCTTGAAGCCACGCCCACGAGGGCAAAGCTCTCCTGTCTGCTCCGTGAGGAAACAGCTTCCCGGCCGCCGATCGGGCTTATCCCTAAGCGATAGACCGCGGGTGCGAGAGAGAGCCGGCGGAGTGGCGGATTGCCACACGAGTCTCCGCGAACACAAGGGTCGTGGCTGCCGCGGTCCGAATAAACCGGAGTGCTGCCAGACGCTTTGTCTGTGGACAGGAAACCGGTGTAACGGGGCCGATAAGCCAGGTGCGATGTGCCGGAGAGCCGCGACCGCGAGGCCGTCGACTTCCCTCAACTAATCTGGTTGAGATGCAGTTACATTTACTGTTTCTGGTTCGGTGATCGGTTTGCTATTGCCGGGGATTGATTCGTTCCTCAGCGCATCCTCACACTACGGAGGGTTTCCTATCTTGGCAACTGCGAATAAACGACGAAAGCGAGCGGATATTTTGCTTGCGCATTCACCGAATTTTCAAAGAACGCGTCCCTGTTGGAGATTCCCATCGTGCGTCTGTTGAAATGCAGTGCATCGCGGCAGGAAAACGCGTCCGGTTGCAATGGGAATGGTGCGGCCGCCCACGCGTACATCGCAAATGCTGACTCCGTCGTTTGCTGCCTGGACATAGATACGGCTGGGACGAAGCATCTCCACGCCCTGTTCAAAGACGATCGGCTGATCGCTCGCTGCAAGTCCATGGCGAACCAGATAGGCGATGGCGCATCCGGAGGCCGAACCGGTGGCGGGGTCCTCGCCGTTGTAGAACTGCATCCGCGCGTGCCAGTTCGCACCGGACCGTGTATCGGCCCGGGTCGTGCAGTAGAAAAATTTCGCGTCCGTGCGCGCAAGATATGCCTGTGCCGCGGGCTGTGGAATGGCAAGTCGCGCTGCCACCTCCAGCGAGCGCAGCGGAACAATGCAGAAAGCTATTCCGGTGGAGACAGTCTGGACGGGCAGGGCGGGGTCTAAGTCGTCGAAGGCAAGGCCCAGCGCCTGCGCAACCGCGGACCGATCGTGGACCTCGCCGAAGGTCGGATCGTTCTGGCGCATGGTGCCGAAGACGCCGGGGCCTCCCTGTTGCGCGGAGAAACTTACTGGGATGGGCCCCACCCGGAGGTCCAGGGTGATCTCGCTGGCTGCGCGCAGAGTCGGGTGATTGCCATAGAGCCAGCTCGCGGTGCCTAGCGTGGGATGGCCGGCGAACTGCATCTCCTCCCGCACACTAAAGATGCGGACCTGCACGCCGCGCTCGCGTTCCACCTCGGGCGCGCGTGGCAGGATGAAGGTGGTCTCGCACAGGTTGGTCTCGCGTGCCAGGGCCTGCATCTCCGCTGGTGTCAGGCCGCGCGCGTCGGCGAAGACGGCCAGTGCATTGCCCGCCAGAGGCTGCTCGGCGAATACATCCACTACGGCGTATTCGTACACTCTCTGTTCGGCTGGGGTTGTTGGCATGG
Organism: uncultured Acidobacteriaceae bacterium; assembly: GCA_963834805.1. GTDB lineage: Bacteria > Acidobacteriota > Terriglobia > Terriglobales > Acidobacteriaceae > Edaphobacter. The sequence continues at coordinate 929,400 of CAWIDB010000006.1, read as the reverse complement.
AAGTTGCCTCTACGCGATTTGACATAAAAGTTCCTCGGAACGTATCTTTCAATTAGACCGCAATGGAGTGAACTGCTCCAAGCCAGCCAGTCTGGCCGCGGAACAAAGATTTGCCAGGACGATGATGCACTCTTCGAACCCCATGACCTGTTGCTGTTGCTGTAGCCAGGCGTGGGCGTGCGTATAAACGAATCGTAACAGGCAAACTTCGATTCAAAGAGCGCCGAACCCACCCACAGCCAACGAGCCAGGTGGGTTTTTCAGTCTGCGCAGCAGTTCATCCAATTCGGCCCGTAGCGCATCCAATCCAGGGAAACACAAACACAACGAGGGGGAAAATATGTCACTACGCATCAACGATGTAGCTCCCGACTTCACCGCCGAAACTACCCAGGGAACCATTCACTTTCATGAGTGGATTGGCGACCGCTGGGCGGTGCTGTTCTCGCACCCCAAGGACTTCACGCCGGTTTGCACCACGGAATTGGGCGCCGTCGCCAAGCTGGAAGAACAGTTTGCCCAGCGCGGAGCCAAGGTGATCGGCCTCAGCGTAGACCCGGTGGGCAACCATGAGAAGTGGGCCACGGACATCGAAGACGTTGGCGGAGCGAAGGTCAACTTTCCGCTGATCGGCGATCCCGAACTGAAGGTTGCCAAGCTATACGATATGCTGGCTGCCGACGATGGCACCACCTCGGAGGGCCGTACGCCGGCCAACAACGCGCCCGTGCGCACTGTCTTCGTCATCGGGCCGGACAAGCGCATCAAGCTGACCCTGGCCTATCCCATGACCACCGGCCGCAACTTCGACGAGATCATCCGCGTGCTCGACTCTATCCAGCTCACCGCCAAGCACAAGGTGGCCACCCCGGCCAACTGGCAGCAGGGAGGAGACGTGATCATCACCGGCGCGGTCAGCAATGAAGACGCCGACAAGATCTTCCCCGGCTACAAGACGGTGAAGCCGTATCTGCGCACCACCGCGCAACCGAAGTAGTTGTCCCTTACCGTTGCACCGCCGCGTGTGTTGAGAATTTAGGACGCGCGGCGGATGGAAGCACCGATGGCGAAGTGGCTAACGCGCTGGTCTGCAAAATCAGTATTCGCGGGTTCAATTCCCGCTCGGTGCTCCAAACATATCCCCAGGTAGAAGAAGATTCATCGCTCGCTGCAGTTGCATCTCCGGTGTACGTTTCGCATGCAGTAGGATTTATAAGTGTCCTCGCGGCACGCGAAGCGCGGATTGAGGAGGAGGCACGGCTTGCAGCGACTTGGGATTCTGCTCTCTGGGCGCGGTTCAAACTTCATCGCCATTGCCGAAGCGGTCCGCGAGGGACGTCTGGCGGGAGCGGAGATCGCGGTGGTACTCTCCAATCTGCCCGATGCCGCCGGCCTTGAAGCCGCGCGCCAGTTGGGGCTGCCCGCCATCGCTATTCCATCCGCCGGGCGCAAGCGCGCCGAGCACGACGCGGAGGTCGTCGCCGCGCTGCACCAGCACAGCGTCGACCTGGTCTGCCTCGCCGGATACATGCGCATTATTTCACCGGAGTTTGTGCGCGCCTTCCCCAACCGCATCCTGAACATCCATCCCGCGCTGCTGCCCGCCTTTCCCGGCCTCGACGCACAGGCCCAGGCGCTCGAGTTCGGCGCCAAGGTGGCCGGATGCACCGTGCACTTTGTGGATGAGCAGATGGACCACGGCGCCATCATTATGCAGCGAGTAGTTCCAGTGCTGGACGAAGACACCACAGAGAGCCTGTCTGTCCGCATTCTGGAGCAGGAGCACATCGCCTACACCGAGGCCATCTCGCGCGTGCTCAGCGGCGAGTACTGCCTGATGGGGCGGCGCTACGTGCGGTGCAACCAGCAGTAGTGCATCAGGGTGCACACTTCGGCAAGCGGGAACACAATCCCGTCTGATTCGAGATCGGACCTTTGCCGTCAGACTTCCATGATGACGGGCATGATCAGCGGGCGGCGGCTCATGTTCTTTTGGATGTATCGCTTCAGGTCGGCGCGCACCTTCTCCTTGATGACGCCGTAGTCGGCCTTCTCCTCGTCGCTGGAGGCTTCCAGGGTGCGCTGCACCACCTGGCGCGCCTCGGCGATCATCACAGGGTCCTCCACTGTGAAGCCGCGCATCACGATCTCCGGCGCCACCTCGACCTTGCCGGTGCGTTTGTTGATGGTCAGTATGGGCAGCACGATGCCGCCCTCGCCGATGTGCTGTCGGTCGCGCAGGATGATGTCTTCCACCACATCGATCGATCCGCCGGCATCGATGCAGACGCGCCCCACGGTGATCTTTCCGTTCTTCTGCGCGGAGGTCTTGTCCAGTTCCAGGACCTCGCCGTCCTCCAGCAGAATCACCTTCTCGACGACGTCCATGGCACCCGCCAACTCCGCATGGCGCTTCAGGTGGCGATAGTCGCCGTGGATGGGAACGAAGAACCTGGGCCGCATCAGGTTGATCATCAGGCGCATCTCCTCCTGCGAGCCGTGTCCGCTAACGTGGATCAGGCCCTGCGATCCGTCGTCATAGATGACCTTGGCTTCGCGCCGTTCCAGGTGGTCGATCATGCGGTAGATCGATTTCTCGTTGCCGGGGATAATGCGCGAGCTGAGCACCACCGTGTCGCCCGTTTCGATGTGCGCGTACTTGTGGTTGTTTACCGCCGTCCGCGACAGCGCCGACATGGGCTCGCCCTGCGTGCCCGAGATCATCACCAGCACCTTGTTGGACGGCATGTCGCGTAACTGCCCGGGGTTGATCATCAGCCCCGGCGGCAGGTCCAGATAGCCCAGGTCCTGCGCGATTTCGGTGGAGTTGTCCAGCGAGCGGCCGATGACCGCGACCTTGCGCCCATGCGCGTCAGCCAACTCCATGGCGATGCGGATGCGGTGGATCGATGAGGAGAAGCAACTGAAGAAGAGCTTCTTCTTGGTCTGCGCGAAGATCTCGTCCAGGCGCGGCCGCACCGCGCGTTCCGACGGCGTGTAGCCGGGGCGATCCACGTTGGTGGAGTCCTGCAGCAGGCACAGCACGCCGTGCTTACCCAGCTCGGCGAAGGAGTGCAAGTCGAATGGATTGCCGTCCGGTGACGAGAGGTCGATCTTGAAGTCGCCCGAGTGCACCACCACCCCCACCGGGGTGTGGATGGCCAGTGCCACGCAGTCCACAAGAGAGTGGGTGACGCGGATGGGCATGATGGAGAACGGGCCGAGCGTAAAGCGCCGCCCAGGAAGGATCTCGATCAGCTCGGCGTTGTCCAGCAGGTGGTGCTCGTCCAGCTTGCCCTCCACCAGCGCCAGGGTGAACTCCGTGCCGTACACCGGCACGTTCAGTTCGGAGAGAATCCAGGGCAGCCCGCCGATGTGGTCCTCGTGCCCGTGGGTCAGCACAATGGCGCGGACCCTGTCGCGGTTCTCGGTCAGGTAGCTGATGTCGGGCACCACAATGTCCACGCCCAGCAGCTCTTCTTCGGGAAACATCAGGCCGGCATCGATGACGATGATCTCATCCTGCCAGCGCAGCGCCGTGCAGTTCATGCCGAACTCGCCCAGGCCGCCCAGGGGGACGATGCGTAATTTATCTTGAGCCATTTAACCTTGATTCTACAGCAACCGAATCGCCGACTGTGGGAGGTCAAAAGCGCAGTCGTATGCTGATTATCGGCGAATGGTTATATGTGTTGAAATGCGTCAGGGCGATCTGCTCGCCCGCAGCCAGGGTCAGTGTCAGGTGCACCACTCGGCCACTCCTGTTCAGAGGAATCCGGCTCACAGCCACGCCGGGCGTTATAAACGTCTGCTGCTTGCCGTCGTTCGAGCCGCCATAATAGAACGTCGAACTGAACTCCGTCTCCACCCACATCAGCCACGGCCCGTGGTATTGCAGCGCATTGTTCCAGATGAACTGGCGCCCCAGCTTCGCTGTGTTCGACACCGGCAGCGATCCTCCGAGAGAAGTAACGGCATCGAACTTACCGAAGCCCTTGCCCGCCTCCAGGGTCGGGGTCAGGATGGCGCAGCAGCTTCCGTTACCGCTCTTGCCCGTGGGCACGCTTGCCCCCAATAGAGCCGTGACAATGGCGTTGTGCTGCACTTCGCTGCTTCCATACAGGCGCACCTTCGCTCGAAAGGCAACGTCGCCAAAGCCATCCTCTACCTTGGGATTGGTGTGGGTAATAAAGGGCGACGGGCTGAAGCGCAGTTCGATGCGGCGGAAGGGTACGATCTGTAGGCCTTTCGTGTTGCCGTAGTTCCAGCTTTTCTGCCCAGCTGAAAGCGACTGCCGCACAAAGTCCGTGCGGATATCTTCCGCCAATCGCGGGTTCGTGGTTATCAGCGGTGTCGCCCAGTTGGGCTGCTGGGCCTGTGTCGCCTTCAGCCGCGCCTCATAGCGCTCGAGCCAGTCGGATTGGGCATCTATCGGGGGGGCGGCGAGCACGGCGAGGAGGGAGAGAAAGCGCGCAGAGCTGCGTAGACGGTGTGAAAGACGCACGGAAGATCGCATGAGATTCTATGACCTTAGGGTTGGCTAAGATGTGGCCGTGAAGAATATCCGTCGCGTCGGCATCTGGAGATAGTGCCGATTCCTAGACCGCGCTTGCTGGCCTGTTCGTGATCGAGGGCGATGTCATCGGGGTCGATGGGGAGGATAGAGGGGATGGCTTCAACAGGCAGCGGTGGAGCGGCCGAGACGGCCTACGGCAATGGCCAAGGCAAAGACCTGTTCAAGTTCGTCCTGGCGGACGAACTTCTGCTGCACCTCATAGCTTTCGAAATTGAAGTCTTGCAGAATTGTCGTTTCCATCCTCTGTTCGATTATAGATACAAATCAGTGACGCCGCAAAGGCTACCGCAGAAGCTCTTCCAGCGTCGTCGAGAGGTCCGTCTTCTCGTCGCGATACTTCACAATCACCGGCGTGTAGACGCTGAGGTTCATCTGCTTGCCGTAGCCGCCTGTCACCGCGCGCGAGCCGGGAACCACGACCGCGCGCTCAGGAATGATCAGCGGCGTGGTTGGAGTCGCTTTCAGCGTGGCGGCGTTCACCAGGTCGTAGACCGGCGTGCCCCGCGTCAGGATCGCTCCTGCCGCCAGCACCGCGCCGCGCCGCACAATCGTCCCCTCGTACACGCCGGTGTTGCCGCCCACCAGCACGTCGTCCTCGATAATCACCGGCGATGCATTCACCGGCTCCAGCACGCCGCCGATCTGCGCCCCAGCCGACAGATGCACGCGCCGCCCGATCTGTGCGCAGGAGCCCACCAGTGCGTGCGAGTCCACCATCGTTCCCTCGTCCACGTACGCGCCCACGTTGATGTACGCCGGCGGCATCATCACCACGCCGCGCGCAACATACGCACCGGACCGCACCGAGCTGCCGCCGGGAACAATCCGCACGCCGTCTTTGGGCGTAAACCTTCGCGCCGGATAGGTTGATTTATCGACGAACGAAAGCGCACCGCCGCCGCTCATCTCCGTCAGGGCGCCAATGCGAAATCCCAGCAAGATGCCGCGCTTCACCCACGCATTCACCCGCCATCCGGTCGGCGCAGCCGCGTCCGGCTCCGCCGCGCGCAGCGTGCCTGCCTCCAACTCCGCGCGCAGTTCCAGGAATGCGTCCAGCGCTCCATTGTCGCCGACCGCAGCAGCTCCCGCGGCAAAAAACTCTTCGATTCTGGATTCGAGGCTTGCAGTCGTCATGGTTGCTCCGATTGTAGCGGGAACGCATTGCGGCGCAGCGGTTGTAGGGGTTATGTCGCGCGCCGGATTACTCGCTCTTGAGCAACCCCAGCTCGCCCAGCAGCTTCTCCAGCTTCTGCCGCATGGGCGCTGTCACCGGAACCATGGGCAGGCGCAGGTGGTCTTCGCTGTGGCCCATCAGCGCCAGCACTGCCTTTACCGGCGCGGGGCTTGGCTCCGTGAAGTGCGCCTGCATCAGGCGGAAGTATTTGCGGTTGATCTCTCTTGCCTTCGCCCAGTCGCCGGTGAGCGCCGCTTGCACCATCTGCGCCATCTGCGCGGGGATTGCGTTCGACGCCACCGACACCAGCCCCGCCCCGCCCAGCGCAATCACCGGCAGAGTCATCGCGTCGTCGCCGCTGAAGACCTTGAAGCCGCTGGGCGCGTTGTTCAGAATCTCAGTGATCTGCGCAATGTTGCCGCTCGACTCCTTCACCCCGATGACGTTCTTTATCTCGGCCAGCCGCAGCACCGTCGACGGCTCCATGTTGGTGCCGGTGCGCGATGGGATGTTATACAGCAGAATCGGCAGCGGCGCCACTGCTTCGGCGATGGCGCGGAAGTGCTGGTACTGCCCCTCCTGGCCGGGCCGGTTGTAGTACGGGTTGGCCGTCAGAATGCCGTACAGCCCGGCAATCTTCGCCACCTTCTTCGCCCGCGCCACAGCCTCGCTGGTTGCATTGTGGGTGCATCCGCCGAAGACCGGCACGCGCCCCGCCGCGGTGCTCACGGTAATGTCCATGACGCGCAGATTCTCGGCCTCCGTCATCGTCGAGGCCTCGCCCGTCGTCCCGCATGCAACCAGAAAGTGGATGCCCGATTCGATCTGCCAGTTCACCATGCGGACAAGCGCAGCCTCGTCCAGACTGCCGTCCGCGTGGAAGGGTGTTACCAGTGCTGTGCCACATCCGGAGAGTTTCATAGTGAGTGCCAGTTTACCCTTTTCTGCTTCGCTGAAGTCGCGGAATCTTGGGCGAAGTTTTGCTTTGCGCTGTTGAGCGGAAGCTGTCGTCCGCGCCTAGGCCCACTCGCCGGCGCGCATCAGCGGCTCTGCGGCGCCGCTGGCAGTGATGCCGTCCACATCCATCTGCGCGGAGCCGATCATCCAGTCGACGTGGATAAGACTGTTGTTCGCGCCCAGTTTCGCCAGCTCCTCTTCGTTCATCTTTTCGCCCCCGATCAGGCATGTCGAGTAGGCCTGGCCCAGCGCAATGTGACTGGCCGCGTTTTCGTCGAACAGCGTGCTCCAGAAGAGAATCCCCGCCGCGGCAATCGGCGACGAGGCCGGCACCAGCGCCACCTCTCCCAGCCGCCGCGCTCCGTCGTCGGTGGTGATGAGCCGGTTCAGCGCCTCCTCGCCCGCGGTCGCCGTGGCCTCCACGACCCTGCCGCCCTCGAAGCGGCAGCGGATGTTTTCGATCAGAGTGCCCTGGTGCGAGAGCGGTTTCGACGCGCGCACCACCCCGTCCACTCGCTCCTTGTGCGGCGTGGTGAAGCACTCCTCGGTGGGAATATTTGGCTGGCAGTAGACGCCGTTGCCCGCCGTCGTTCCTCCACCCGCCCACAGATGCTGGTCCGCCAGTCCCACCTTCAGATCGGTGCTTCCGTCTTTGGATTTAAAGCTCAACGCAGCGAATCGCTTCTCATTGAGCATATCCACGCGCTGCTTCAGGCGCTCTCCGTGGGCAAGCCAGTCGGCCACCGGGTCGTCGCCCGTGATGCGCGAGGCTACGAAGATCGCCTCCCACAGCTTCGCCACCGCCTGCTCCGCCGGCTCGTTGGGGAAGACCAGCCTGGCCCACTCTGGCGTGGCCGCGGCAACGATCGTCCAGTTGATCTCGTGCCGCGTGATCAGTTCCATCGCGGGTTTCGACGCCTTGGACGCGGCAATGTTGGCGCGCGAGAGCTTGCCCGGGTCCTGCCCCGCAAGCAGCGCCGGGTTCCCTCCCGCAATCCCCATGCGCGCCGCGCCGCTCCGGAACGCCGTGGCAATCGCATTGTGCAACCACGCGGGCGCATAGTCGAAGCTGGCGTCCGGTGCATTCTCGTAGCGCGCCAGCACACACGGATCGTCGCTATAGAAGGTCGTCACCAGCAGCGCGCCAGCGCGATAGGCGTGTTCTGTAATCCGCCGCACTAGCGGCAGCGCCTCCGTCGGCGCGGTCAACACCAGCTCCTGGCCCGCGCGCAGGTTCAGGCCCACACGCACCGCGACCTCGGCCAGCCGGTCCAGCTTTTCATCGAAAGAGAGTGAAGCAAACGAAGGGGAGAGGGAAGTTGAACTCATGCATACAGGCTAGGGGGCAGAGAATCGAAACGCAAGTTGCAGCGGCGATTGGAACGCTCACTCCGCCCGGCCGGTGTCGCCAATCTTGTCCAGCTCCCGCTTGATCGCCAGCGAATCGAGCGACGCCAGGGGCAGCGCCAACATCAACGAGATGCGCCGCTCCAGAATCGTATACGCCTCGCGGTAGGCCCTCGCCACCTCTTCGCGCGTGCCGGCCACGGCCGCAGGATCGGGTACGCCCCAGTGCGCTGTCATGGGCTGCCCCGGCCACAGCGGGCACACCTCTCGCGCCGCGTTATCGCAGACCGTGAAGACGAAGTGCATCTGCGGCGCGCCGGGCGCAGCAAACTCGTCCCACGACTTGCTGCGCAGCCCTTCGCTGCTCAGCCCTGCCAGTTGCAACTGGTGCAGCGCCTCCGGACGCACCGCGCCCGCCGGATGGCTCCCCGCGCTGTACGCGGTGAAGTTCGGCGCTCCCTTGCGGTTCATAATCGCCTCCGCCATAATAGACCGCGCGGAGTTCCCCGTGCACAGAAACAAGACGTTATAGTGCGGCATCAAATCTCCTCAAAGCATGAAGTCGTCATTCTGGCGAAGCCAGAATCTCTGTATTTCGTTCGTAGCGCAACACACTACACCTTCTCAGTGAAAATGCTGTTAGACCTATGCGCATGCGTGAGATTTGATCGCGTAGACCTTCACGCTGGCCGCTGCCGCGTTGATGTCGTACTGCGCCAGCAGAGCTTTCAGTTCCTCATGCAATGAATCCGCCGGGCTCGCCGCAGGAGTGCAACAAGGCTCCGCAATCACTCTTAGCGGATCGCCGCAATCCATCGCCGGCGAACAGCAGCCCGACTGGTTCTCCAACTTGGCATACGCGTTCAAGTCCTTGCCGCTGTCCACAATCTCGACGTGCTCGAACCCGGCTGCGAGCAGTCCCGCGCGATACTCCTCCATCCGCAGTGCTCCCGCGATGCACCCGACGTATGCCGCCATGCTCTGCACGACAGCCTCTGGCAACTCGTGCTTCAGCGCAATATCACTCACCGCAACTCGGCCGCCGGGCTTCAACACGCGTGCAATCTCGCGGAAGACGGCCGGCTTGTCGGGCGCCAGATTCAGAACGCAGTTCGAGATCACACAATCCACCGATGCATCCGGCAGCGGGATCCGGTCGATGGTGGACAGATAAAACTCGACGTTGGCGTACCCGCCCGCCGCGGCGTTCGCACGCGCCCGCTCCACCATGGCGGGCGTCATATCGATGCCGATCGCCCGGCCCTCCGGCCCCACCATCCGCGATGCAAGAAACACATCCAGCCCGCCGCCCGAGCCCAGATCGACCACCACCTCGTCACGCCGGATGTGCGCCGTGGCCGTCGGATTGCCGCACGAAAGCCCCATGTTGGCCTCCGCCGGGACCGACTGCAACTGCTCGGCGGTATACCCGAAGGCCTCCGCCACCGCCCGTACGCCCGCATCTTCGCCGGAAAGCGCGCTCTCCGCCACCGCGCCGTACTTCGCCCGCACCTGCTCCAGAATCTGGCCCGCCATCGTACTGCCTCCAAAACATATTCGCTAAGGCGACTCTATCCCTTGTCAACATATTCGTCAAGGCGTATAAGTTAAGCATGGCAAAGAAAACGCCACGCTCCAACCCGCTGTGCTGCAACCTGCACCGCTTCTTCCAGGCTCTGGGGGATGCCACCCGCCTGCGCCTGCTGAACCTTATGGGCGACCAGGAGCTGTGCGTCTGCTACTTTGTGGAGATTCTCAAACAGGCGCAGCCCAAGATCAGCCGTCACCTGGCCTACCTGCGCCGCGCGGGGATCGTCGCGGCGCGGCGCGAAGGCAAGTGGATGCACTACCGTATCGCTCCTCCCGCCGATGCCGGAGCCGCCCAGTTGCTGCTCCAGACGCTGGCCTGGCTCAAGCAAGACCGGGCGATGCAGGCAGACCGCGCCCGTCTCAGCAAGGCCTGCTGCACGCCGGCAAAATTTGTGACACTCAAGAGCGCACCCCAACCCACCGCCGTCGCTCGCACCCGGAAGGCGCGATAGCCGTGTCCACCGCGCCGCACACCCAGGGCCGAAACTGCGCTCCGCTCCAGCGCAAGCACCTCTCCTTCCTGGACCGCTTTCTCACGCTGTGGATATTTCTTGCCATGGCGTTTGGCGTCGGCCTGGGACACTTCGTGCCCCACGTCTCGGTCTTCGTCAACCGCTTCCAGAGCGGGACTACCAATATTCCCATCGCTATCGGCCTCATCGTCATGATGTACCCGCCGTTGGCTAAGGTCCGCTACGAAAAACTGGGCGAGGTCTTCCGCAACCGCCGCGTGCTTGCACTCTCGCTGGCGCAGAACTGGATCATCGGCCCCATCCTGATGTTCCTCCTCGCGCTCCTCTTCCTGCGCGGCGAACCGGCCTACATGCGCGGCCTGATTTTAATCGGTATAGCGCGCTGCATCGCCATGGTGCTGGTGTGGAACGAGCTGGCGGAGGGAGACACGGACTACGTCGCCGGCCTGGTTGCCCTCAACAGTATCTTCCAGGTCCTCTTCTATAGCCTCTACGCGTGGGCGTTCCTCACCGTGCTGCCGCGCTGGTTCGGCCTTGCGGGAAGCGTCGTCGCCATCGGCATCGGGCAGATTGCCAAGAGCGTGGGCCTCTACCTTGGCGTCCCTTTTGTGGCCGGATTCCTCACCCGCACCCTCCTCATTCGCAGCAAAGGGGAAGAGTGGTACCTCGCACGCTTCCTGCCGCGCATTGGCCCGCTCAGCCTGGTCGCGCTGCTCTTCACGATTGTGGTGATGTTCTCGCTCAAAGGCGACCTGATCGTTCGCCTGCCGCTGGATGTGGCGCGCATCGCGCTCCCGCTGGTGCTCTACTTCCTTATCATGTTTCTGGTCAGCTTCTGGATGGGCAAGCGGCTGGGCGCGGACTACGCGCAGTCCGCCGCGCTCTCGTTTACCGCAGCGGGCAACAACTTCGAGCTGGCCATCGCCGTCTCGGTCGCCGTCTTCGGCCTCAACTCCGGCGAGGCCTTCGTCGGAGTCGTTGGCCCGCTCATCGAGGTCCCAGCACTCATCAGCCTGGTCAACGTCGCCTTCTGGATCCGCCCAAGCTACTACGGTAATTGAAGTTGACGTCCAGCAGATGTATTGTTACGCTGCGTGCATCATGCGATCAGCTATTTACGCCGTCCTACTCCTGACTCTCTGCCCACTCCTGATCGCACAATCCCATCCCGCCGTATCGGCTATATCTGCTACATCTGCTACATTGCGGGACACGCATCTTCCTTCACCGTTGCGACAGGATATTCTTGCGGAACTGCAAAAGAGCATTCTCGAAGCATTGTCACAGGTGACGAATGGCGAGCACACAGTGGCTGAGGCCCAGAAAATTGCATTGGACTCCGAGGTTCGCTTCTTGCAACCGAGCCATCGCGGTCCATCTGCAATTATTCTCTCCAGCGAACAATGTTCACCGAATGGGGTGAACTGTCTGTCCTGGGTCTTCATGAGGAAAGACGGTCATGCTGTCCTGTCCTTTGAAGCGGATGGGTCGGGAATCCTTATCGAACCCACATCCCACCATGGAATGCCCGATCTTTCTTCTGAGGAAAGGTACGGCCATACCACGGACGGAGAAATCGAAGTCTTTGAGTTCAACGGAAAAACGTACAGTTCAGCATATTGCTGTGAATCCACCGTAGACGAGACTGGGAAGAGAAATGAATCCCCGCACGAAGCCTGCTCTGATTCGCAATAATGCACGAACCGTCAGCCGCCCCCAAACGCAGCAACGGCGGCCGCATACGCAACGGCCGCCGCCTTGCCGCTCAACTAACAACTAGCAACTAACAACTAACCACTAGATCTGGCAGCTCACCATGCCACGCTTCTCCAGGTAGCGCTGATGGAACTCCTCGGCCTTCCAGAAGGCGCAGGCCGGCACCACCTGGGTCGCGATCGGCCTGCGATAGGCGCCGGTTGCATTCAACTCGGCGATCTTGGCCCTCGCCTGCCACATCTGGTCGTCGGAGTGGGCAAAGATTACGCTGCGGTACTGCGAACCCCAGTCCGGCCCCTGGCGGTTCACCTGGGTCGGGTCGTGCATGGCAAAGAACGCATCCAGCAACGTGTCGTAGGAGACGCGCGCCGGATCGAAGGTCACGTCCACCACCTCGGCGTGTCCGGTGTGATCGCTGCACACGTCCTTATAGGTGGGGTGTTCCATCTCCCCCCCCTCATATCCTGCCGCGGTGTCGATCACGCCCGGTATCTCTGCAAATCGGGCTTCAACGCCCCAAAAACATCCCGCTCCAAATGTCGCTCGTTCAGTTGCCACGTTGCGTTGCTCCTTTGCTGCCCCCAATTTCGGTGTCGTAGGATCTCTCGATCGTCCGCTTGCTCAATGCCCGTTCTATATCGGCGGTTCTGTGCGTGGATTCGCGCCCAGTTCGGAGTGAATCCCTACTCTCTGTATTAGATGCCTGCCACTCCATTTCGTCTTACGCTGCTGTATTAAAAAACCGTCAGTACAACTAGGGCCGCGAGTAGTTCTAGGCTCATTGGCCCACTCTCGTCAAACCCTCATTTGGGTCACTTACCACATTGTCAACCCCACCCGGCGCACACCCGGCCACAGCTTCGCCCCAGCTAGGCGCAGACATCTCCTTGCCTCGTCCTGGACTGGCTTCCATAGGATAAAACCCGCTTCCGACGATGTAGTTGCCCCCGGCTGACTCGCCACGCCTCGCCGCCCCCGCAATTCATAAATGGTGTCTTTTCTTCATTCCCGGGGTCTTCAACTGGGCAAATTCCGGAACGCGCTTCTTCGGAACCACCATCTTGCCCTTGGCTGCGCGGTCCAACGCCATCACCTCGCCCGGCGTCAGCTCGCGGAACTCGCCCGGCGGCACGTCCAGACGCAGCGCTCCGTAGCCGATGCGCCGGATCTTCTCCACATGGTGGCCGATCTCCTCGAACATCTTGCGCAACTGGCGATTGCGTCCCTCGGTCAGGGTCACCTGGTACCAGGGATTGTCGCCAGCGCGCACCAGTTCCACCCGTGCCGGGGCGGTCACGATGCGGTCCCTCCGCCCCGCCCTCACCTCGTCCAACCGACCCCGGTCGATCACGATCCCGCGGCGTATCTGCTCCAGCCCAGCCTCCGTGGGCACTCCGCTCACCTTCACCAGGTAGGTCTTCTCCACGCCCGCCGCTGCCTTGGAGAGGGCATTGGCCAGTTCGCCATCGTTGGTCATGAGCAGCAGACCTTCGGAGAGATAATCCAGCCGCCCCACTGGATACAGCCTCACCCGGTCGCCGTGCGGTCCGGACTTCGGCTTCATCATCAGGTCCATCACCGTCGGCCGCTTCTGCGGATCGTCCAGCGTCGTCACATAGCCGCGCGGCTTGTTCAGCAGGTAGTAGCGGCGCACCTCCGGCCCCTTCAGCAGCTTGCCGTCCACCCGGATGTGGTCGCGCGCGGGGTCGTGCTTCGTGCCCAACTTGGCCACCACCTTGCCGTTCACCTGCACCCGTCCGGCCAGGATGACCTCCTCGGCCTTCCTCCGGCTGGCAATCCCAGCCGCCGCCAGAATCTTCTGTAGCCGCTCACCCTTTACCTGCTCCCCTTGCTTGTCATCCCCGTAAGGGATCTGTTGTTGCATCCGCGCCTGCCCACCCATCGCCTTCGTCATTCCTGCCTCATCATTCTGTCCGCGGACAAGCTCATCGCGGTCACGTCCTTCTCAAGTGGCCAATCGAAACCGGCTCTCTCTCCATTATCGCCCACCCCACATAATGTCATCCTGAGCGACCCTGAGCCTGCCGAAGGGGAGTCGAAGGACCTGCGGGTGTCTGTTTTTACCCGTCATTCTGGCGTAGCCAGAATCTCCGTCGTTTCCGTAGCCCCCGCCGCTCCCTTTTCATACGCCAGCAAATCCCCCGGCTCGCACTCCAGCACCTCGCACAGCCGCTCCAGCGTGCTGAACCGGATCGCCTTGGCCCGCCCAGTCTTCAGCACAGACAGGTTCTGCGCCGTAATCCCCACCAGATCCGCCAGCGTGTTCAGCCGCATCTTCCGCCGCGCGAGCATCACGTCCACATTCACCACAATCGGCATGGTTCGTCTCCCCGCTCAGACGGTCAGTTCGTTCTCTTCCCGCATCTCCACCGCCATCTCCATGAACCACGAGATCGCCACGATAATCAGTCCATTCACCATCAGCCCGCCGCCATGCGCCTGCCAGTCGACGATCTGGGCTTTGACCCCAGGGACATAGTTCTGAATTTGGCCGTTGGCCGGATGCGGCGACACCGCCCCCGGCACGAACACCCAAACGAACTGCATCGCGCCCCACAGCACACACGCCAATCCCCACCTCTGAATCTGCTTCGCCGAATCCCGGCTGAAGATCTCCCCGCGCGAGTAATTCCCCAGCAGCCGATGCAGGAAGTACACACAAAAAAACATCCCCACCCACTGCAACGTAAAGTATGTATCGAACACAAACCGGCTTCGGATCGTGTCCTGGCCGGGAATAAAGCTCCCTCGGCCAAACACCAAAGCCGAAAGCATCACCAGCTCCATAAACACTGGCAACACCAGAAACGCCGTGCAGACCGCCCGAAGCAGTCCGCTGATCGCCTGAATCTTCTTCAGCCTCGCCTCATTCTCAGGTCGCATAAAAACTCCTCCACGCCCGATCATACGCAGAGTATTTTGTTTTTCAATAGTTTTTTATTGTTTATCAATAATTATTGATTGTTATACAGAAGCAACCGCTGGTTGCCCCATCCATCGCAGTCTCACCGCGATGGCTGGGATGGATGCGACTCACAGGCTCTCGCCGCTTTGAATAACGTCCTAAGCCGCCGATGGGCCGGACGCATCTTCCTCCGGCTCCAGCGCGTGTGGCTCTGGCTCATCCGCTGGCTCGGGCGGCGCAGGCGTCTCGCTCTCCATCGCCATCTCCTCCTGCTCGGCCAACTGCCCCGCCATCTTCTCGAACTCCTCGATCGAGGGCAGCTCGGAGAGGTTCTTAAGCCCGAACTTGAGCAGGAACTCGCGTGTCGTCTTGTATAGGATGGGCCGCCCGATGACATGCTTGCGTCCAGCCGTTGTGATCAGCTTGCGCGCCATCAGCGATCCCAGCACACCGCTGGAGTCCACGCCGCGAATCTCCGAGATCTCGGGCGCGGTCACGGGCTGCTTGTAGGCCACCACGGCGAGGGTCTCCAGCGACTGTAGGGTCAGCCTCAACGGCGGCTTCAGGGTCTTCACAAAGCCGCGCACCGCGTCGTGGTACTCCGGCTTGGTGGCAAAGCGGAAGCCACCGGCGATCTCGCGAATCTCCAGCCCGCGGTCAGGGGTCGCGTACTCGGCGATCAACTGGTCCAGCAGCCCGCGAAAGTGTGCGCGCAGCCGGGCCATGCGCATCCGTTCCGCCCGCGCAGCCGCTACGTCGCCTGTAGCTTCCGTTTCGGGTGCCTCATTCATGGCGGTCGCGTCGTCAGGAGTGGATGGGATCGCTTCGGTAGCCGCCTGCCCGGCGGCATGAACCGTATCCTGATTCTCGGCAGCGGTGGGTTCGCCGGTCGCTTCGCCAGCCGCCGCATCGAACTCAGCCTCCTGCGTCAGCTCGGCCTCCGTGTCGTCCAACGACAGCGTCCGCTGGGCCGAGACCGCGCTGTCCAGCTCGGCCTGAGCCTCATCGCCCAGCAGTCCCACCAGTTGCGCCAGCGTCACCGGCTCCTCGGACGCATAGATAACAGCTTCGATCTTTGCTTTCAGGTTCATGGTTAGTGTCAAAGATAAGCATATCAACCCGCAAGACTGCGCGGGGAGCTAACCCACAAAGTAGTACGGCCCGCCGAATAGCAGACCGTCCCAGGAGGATGAGATATTGCTAGTGAGCTATCGAGTTGAAGAGCCAGAACAGCGAACCGGAGAGCAACGCCGCCGCGGGCAGGGTGAAGACCCAAGCAGATGTAATGTTGCGAATCGTGGCTCTCTGCAACCCGCTGCGATTGGCCGCCATGGTTCCTGCCACGCTCGAGCTCAACACATGCGTGGTCGAAACCGGAAGGCCGAACGTGCCCGCAGCCAAGATCGTAGCCATGGCAACTAGTTGCGCCGAAGCTCCCTGTGCATAGGTCATGCGCGCCTTGCCGATCTTCTCGCCCACGGTGACGACGATGCGCTTCCAGCCGATCATAGTGCCCAGCCCCAGCGCCAGAGCCACCGCAACCTTCACCCAGGTTGGAATGAACTTGGTCGACTTGTCCAGAAAGCCCGTGTAGTTGGCGACGATCTTTGCGTCTGCAGCCGACATCTGCGGCCCGCCGCTCTTGGCCATCAGCCGCAGCGTCTCGCTGGTCAGGTACATCTGATTGCGTACATTGGCCTGCATCCCCTGCGGCACGCCCTGCAGCGATCCGTACTGCGTGGCCTCGTTGCGGATATCCAGCACCATCTGTTGCAGGGCCAGCGTCACTCCCGGCTCGTACTTCTTGGTGCTGACAAAGTTCTCCATCTCCGGCTCGGCGTGCTGCACCACGGTTCCCGGCTGCACATAATGGTCCAGCGCTCCGGCCACCTGGGTGGAGACCACGACGAACGCCTGCACCTGGCTGGCGCCCATTGTGTGGTTCAGCGCGTAGGCCGTGGGCACAGTGCCCACCAGGATCAGCATCATCAGCCCCATGCCCTTCTGGCCGTCGTTGGAGCCATGCGCATAACTCACGCCGCCGCAGGTGAGAATCAACAGGCAGCGTATGTAAAACGGCGGTGGCTCGGTCCCCTTGGGGGCCAGATACAGCCGCGGGTCCTTGGCCAGCAGCTTGAACAGAAGAAACACCAGCCCTGCCGCAATAAACCCCACCACTGGCGAGACGCACAACGCGGCAATCACCTTCTTCACCTGCTCCCAGTCCACCCCCGAGGTCCCCGAGGTCCCCTGCATCAACTGAAATGCCAGGCCCACGCCAAGAATCGAGCCAATCATGGTATGCGAACTCGACACCGGCAATCCCCGGTACCAGGTTCCCAGGTTCCACAGGATCGCCGCCACCAGCAACGCAAAGACCATAGCGAAGCCCGAACCCGAGTTCCCCTTCAGAATCAGCTCCACCGGCAGCAGCGAGACGATCGCCCACGCCACCGCGCCCGTGCTCAACAGTACGCCCACAAAATTCAATATCCCCGAGTAGACCACCGCGATATGCGGTTCCAGCGAGTGGGTATAGATCACCGTCGCCACTGCATTGGCCGTATCGTGAAAGCCGTTCACAAACTCGAACCCCAGCGCAATCAGCAGTGCCAGCCCAAGCAGCAGATAGGGAAACAAATGCACCGTTGGTACGACCGAAAGGTCCCCCCACACCTGCGCCGCAATATAGATCAAGCCACCCGCCAAAATCAGCGCGAACACACCCACGCCAATCTTTCCGGTGGACGACTTCTTTAAATTGTCTGCGAGTATCTTCTCTTCGAGAATTGAGGGCTGGGGCAGCGTGGCTGGCGTGGCCATGAATCACCTTACTTGAATTGCTGATCCATAAGTAAAGCTACTCTATTCACGCTACAGAAATGTTACAGTTCCGTGAAAGATTCCATCGCGCGGCCAGCTCCGCCGGCCCAATATGCAGATCGAAACTCAAGATAAATCATTTATTAGTCAATTGTTTAGCAGCAAACCGAACGCGTTCGGTGAGATGTGGACAACATGACACGAAGAGCGAATATCGCACTATAAAAAGCGAATATCGCTCATAATTGTTACCGCCAGTCGTCCCGCGCAGGCGCCTGCCCGGCAAACACCTGGTCGAAGCCATCTGTTTTCTTGATCAGGATGTCGCCCAACTGCCGCGGCTGGTGCAGCAGCACGGCCTGCAACCTCACCAACTCCAGCATTGCCAGAAACATGCAGATCAGCGCCCGCTGCGAGTGAGTGCTGTGCAGCAGCCGGCGCAGGCTCACTGGCCGGTCCTCCATCATCAATCGCCGCTTCACATACTCGATCATCTGCGCCACAGTGACCGAATCCTCGTTCACGTCCATCACCGGCCGTTTGCGCAGCCGTTCCAGTACCTGCTGAAAGACGCGCACCAGGTCCACCGTGTCGGCGGCAATCTCCTGCTCGTCCCCCGTGCTCTCGCTGCCCTGCTGCTCGCGCATAAAATCGCGCATGCCGGGATTCGACCAGGTTGCCTCTTCGATCTGATGTTTCTGCATCAGCATCTGCGCGGCGGCCTTGAATCGCTCGTGCTCCAGCAGCCGCTCCACCAGCTCTCGGCGGGGGTCCTCCGCGTCTGTGCCCGCCACATCCGACGGATCGCGCGGCAACAGCATCTTGGACTTGATGTGGATCAGCAGAGACGCCGTATAGATGAACTCGCCCGCCGCGTCCACGTCGGTCTGCTGCAACTGGTGGCAGTAGTCCAGGAACTGGGCCGTAATCAAGGCGATGGGAATGTCGTAGATGTCGATGTTCTGTTTGCGGATGAGGTCCAGCAGAAGGTCCAGCGGGCCGTCGTAGACTTGGCCCACGGTGACGGAGAACGGCGACTGCGAGGCCTCAGCCTGCTGCGCCGCGTCCTTGGCTGCCGCGCCAGCCTGCTTTGGCTCTTCCTCGGGCGATACAGGCCCGGGACGCAGCGTAAACGGCTCAGGCACAGGCGCAATCCGCTCGTCGGCGCTCATCGATTCGATCTCCTCGTCCGCGCCAACCGCGGGAGTCGAAGCTGCGCCGTCCTCTTCCGAGCCAACGGATCGCTCCTCTGCTGTTGCGTCGCTCAGGGTCTTCTCCGACATCGCTATCCCAGCCTCACCGCTTTGCGTATATCGCACATCGTCTTCTCAGCCCGCGCATTGGCCCGCACCGCGCCCTGGTCGAGGATGGCCTTCACGTCTTCGGGGTTCACCTCGAAGTGCCTTCGCCGTTCCTGAATGGGTTCGAGTTCCTTCACTACCGCGTCTGCCAGCCAGCCTTTGCACTGGATGCAGCCGATCCCCGCCGAGGTGCAGCCCGCGCGCACTTCGGCCTGCGTCTCGCCCGAGGAGAAGACCTTGTGCAGATCGAAGACGGGACAGACGTTCGGGTTGCCCGCGTCGGTGCGCCGAATGCGCGCCGGATCGGTCACCATGGTCTTCAGCTTGGCGCGAACATCCGGCTCCGGATCACTGAGCAGGATCGTGTTCCCGTAGCTCTTGGACATCTTGCGGCCATCGGTGCCCGGCAGCTTGGGAGAAGGCGTCAACAGAACCTTCGGCTCGGGCAGAATCTCCTGATTTTCGCCGCTGTAAAAATGGTTGAACCTTCTTGCGAGCTCGCGGGTGATCTCGACGTGCGCGGCCTGGTCCTGGCCGACGGGCACAAAGTCCGCCTGATAGACCAGGATGTCGGCGCTCATCAGCAGCGGATAGCCCAGAAAGCCGAACGTGCCGAGATCCTTCTCCTTGAGCTGCTCCTGCTGGTCCTTGTAGCTGGGGACGCGCTCCAGCCAACTGAGTGGCGTAATCATCCCCAGCAGCAGACCCAGCTCGGCGTGCGCCGGGACCTTGCTCTGCACAAAGATGGTGCAGCGGTTGGGATCGAGCCCGGCGGCCAGAAAGTCCAGCGCCACCTCGCGAACGTTTGCCGGCAGCTCGCCCGTGTCGGCGTAGTCGGTGGTGAGCGCGTGGTAGTCCGCGATGAAGAAGTAGCACTCGTACTTCGGCGAGCCGCCGGGGTGGGTTGCGTTCTGCAGCTCGACCCAGTTCTTCAGCGCGCCCATGTAGTTGCCCAGGTGCAGCTTGCCGGTGGGGCGCATGCCACTCAAGACTCTCTTCGGCGCCGGTTGGTTCGACTCTTCGCTCATAATTTTCTCAATCCAAAGCGTACAGGATGCGGCCGCCTCGGACGGCTGTTGAAAAAGCCTGCCTACATTGACGTCAGCACCTGGTTGAAGACGCGCAGCAGCGGATAGAAGAACGTGCCGAAGATCAGGCCGCCGCCGAACAGAAAGATGATAATCAGCCCCCACATGCCAATCCGGTTGTACACCTGCTCCACCTGGTAGGGAAGAAACTGGCGCAGGACGTGGCTGCCATCCAGCGGCGGGATTGGAATCAGGTTGAACACGAACAGCAGCAGGTTGATGAAGACACCGTAGTACAGCAGCAGCGCAATAGGAAAAAGCGTTGGCAGGTTGTCCGTCTCCACGGCAACATGCCTCGCCATCAGCATCGCCGCCTCGATCGAGGGAACTCCCCCCGCAACCAGATGTTTGAAGATCACCAGCAGGACCAGCGCCACGGTGGCCATCGCCAGGTTGCTGGCCGGCCCGGCCATGGAGACCAGAATGTCGTCGCGCTTGATGTGGCGGAAGTTCCTGGTCGTCACCGGGCAGGGCTTGGCCCAGCCGATCAGCATCCCGCCATAGACCAGCGAGATCAGCGGGACCAGCACCGAGCCCAGCGGGTCGAGGTGCTTCATCGGGTTCAGGGTGACGCGCCCCAACATGTAGGCCGTCGGGTCGCCCAGGCGCATGGCTGTATAGGCGTGCGCGCTCTCATGTACCGAGAAGGCAAGCACCAACACCACCACCTGGAAGAGGACCAGGACGAATTCCTGCTGACTCATCTGTCCAGTTTACAGAATCGCGGTGCGGGTCGGCTTTTGTGGCTATTCGATTGCAAAGACCGCGTAGACCGTCGCCGTCTTCGTAATGCGCGTCGGCGAAATCGCCAGCGGCGGTAGTTCAATGTATCCCGCGTTCTCTATCGTCCCTCCCAGCCCCGCCCCGGCCATTCCCATTCCGATTCCCATTGGCGAAGCTGGCGCCTGGTTGCTGGCAAAGAGCAGCGCGCCCAGCTTCACATTCAAACCTTTCGCCATCACCTCGGCCACGGCCCGCGCCCGCTGAAGTGCCTTCTCCGCGGCCTGAGCCTGAGGCGCATTCTCATCTTTCAGGTTCCAGACGATCTGTCCGCTCTGGTTCGCACCCGCCTTCACCGCAACATCCAGCACCCGGGCCGCGTCGGATGCATTGGAGCGCACGGCCCAGCTCTGCGTCAACGCCCACTTTCTCTTCGCCTTCTCCGCTTCTGTAAGCTGGTTCTGCTGATAGACCTGGACCTCAGAGAGACTCTGGTTCCGGCTCTCGATCGCGTCCGAAGGTACGCCCGCCTTCTTCAGGGCATCCATGATTGCATTGGATGTCTTCGACCCGTCCGCATATGCCGAGTCGTGGTCAACACCGTAGACCACAAATCCAACGATCACTGTCGCGACATCGGCCGTCACAGCCACGCTGTCCGTTGCGGTAACCGCAATGGTCCGGTTGTCCTTGCTCACCGTGACGCCTTCGCCCAGCGTTTGTGCATCCGCCGTCCAGCACGCAACGGCACTCGTTAGCGCAAGCAATGCAACCACGCGCATTATCTTCATTGGATTCACTCCCCTGAACTATCTTCTGCCCCACTCAGCAAATCCGCCAGGGTCTTCTTGTGCTTTGGCCGGGCGGCGGCCTTCTGCTTGGGGTCGGGGATGACGCGCTCTGGCGGCACAGGACCAACACGGCTGCGCGCGTTCTCCTTGACCGCCTTGACCACCGAGAAGACCCGCTTCTTGGACTTGCCCATCCGTAGACCTCGCGCAAACAGACCACTGCGCCACTGCCACGATTATGCAATACTTTTTACGCAGCAATACGTCCAGGATTGGCGCGGCGAACCCGCAGGCGGTCAATCCAGGAGGGGACCCAGCATGGAAGAACGCGATTTTTTCGACGAAAAGCCTGAGCAACGCACGCATACGATGACCTGTCCGCACTGCGGTCAGCCGGGCGAGTACCAGATCGGCTGGCTTGTCCGGCGCAAGAAGGCCCAGGTCCCACGCGGCGCCGACGAGCGCGACCGGGCCCGCTTTGCCAAGGCACAGAGCTACATGGTGCGCACCGACGACCTGGTGGGATGCAAGAACATCCGCTGCCGCAAGCGCTTTGAGATTGCTGGAATCCAGTCTGTAGCTTTCCTCTAGATTTCCGGTCAACGGCTGCATCTTCGCGCCTCGGTTTGCGATCTAATTTCCATAAGCCAGCAGACGCAGGAGGAGAGCCGTGGCCAACAACCTGATCCCCATCGAGGAACGCACGCTGACTCCGCAGCAGGTGGAGGCCTTGGACCGGCGGCGACGCCGCGGCCAGCTCTTCCTGGTGCTTTGCTTCCAGTGCCTTATCGTGGCTACGCTGGTTACTCTGTGGAGCGGGCAGGACCTCACCTACTCGCCCGGCTGGATTCGTCCGATGTTCTACTGGAACGCTGTACTCTTCGTGCTGGCCCTGGTCTTTGGCGTGGCTGGAGTCCGTCTGCGCCGCGGCTCGCAGGAATTCCTCAGTTACTAACTTCATCTGATCCCAATTTGCCTTCACCGACTTGTGATCCGTAGATGGTCCCTGTCGCACACACACGACACTGGCTGCGAATGCGCATCTGCGTGCCGATGGGCCGTCTGTAGGACAATAGACAATGGAAGCTGGCGCGGAATCGGCTACCGCTGGATCACATCCAATCATTGACGGCACTCGGCGGAAACGCAGAGAGATTTGAGGCAATAGGACGGAATGGCGGAAGCAACTCCATCGCAGGGCGAATTGAAGGCCGCGTCGCGGGTGGTCGGCATCGACCTTGGCACCACCAACTCGCTGGTTGCGTTCATGCAGGGCGACCAGCCGACGATCATTCCCGGCGAGGATGGCGACCGGCTGGTTCCTTCGGTTGTGGCCTTCGATGCCGATCAACACGGCTTCGTGGTGGGCAACGGAGCGCGGGCCACGCTGCTGAAGAAGGCGTCGAGCGTGGTCTACTCCGCCAAGCGGTTGATGGGGCGTGGCGTCGATGACGTGCAGGAGGAGCTGAAGCTCTTTCCCTTCAAGCTGGTTGAAGGGCTGAAGCCGGGCGATGTACTGAAGCTGGAGGTTGGCGGGCTGCAACTGACGCCGCCAGAGATATTCTGCTTACATTCTGTTGCAGTTGAAGAAGAACGCGGAGCGCTTCATCGGCGCGCCAGTGACCAGGGCGGTGATAACGGTTCCCGCCTACTTCAACGACGCGCAGCGGCAGGCGACAAAAGATGCGGGGCGGATCGCGGGACTGGATGTGCTGCGCCTAGTGAACGAGCCAACGGCTGCGGCGC
This sequence comes from uncultured Acidobacteriaceae bacterium, assembly GCA_963834805.1. Taxonomy (GTDB): domain Bacteria; phylum Acidobacteriota; class Terriglobia; order Terriglobales; family Acidobacteriaceae; genus Edaphobacter. The sequence continues at coordinate 906,172 of CAWIDB010000006.1, read as the reverse complement.
TGGCCTACGGGCTGGACAAGAATCGCGACGGGTTGATCGCGGTGTACGACTTTGGCGGCGGAACATTCGACGTCTCCATTCTGAAGCTGCATGAGGGAATTTTCGAGGTGATCTCGACCGGTGGCGACACGCACCTGGGCGGCGACGACATCGACACCCTGCTGATTGCGATTGCGCTGGACGACATTGCGGGCGATGAGGACCTGGACCTCGACCGAGATGCGGTGCCCAGCGGCGAGCTGGTACAGGCTGTGCGTAAAGCCGTGATTGAGGCGAAGATCGCTCTCTCCGAGGCCGATGAGACGAAGCTCGATGTAACGCTGCCCAATGGCAAACATTACACGCGCAAGATTACGTGCGAGCAGTTCGAGCAGTTGATTGCGCAGACAATTCTGCGCACGGCCCGGCCTTGTGTACAGGCGCTGAAGGACGCTCACCTCACAGCCGAGGAGATCGACGAGGTGGTGCTGGTCGGCGGATCGACGCGCATTCCGGCGGTGCGCACGCTGGTCGACCAGTTGTTCAGCCTGAGCGCGCGCGGCAAGAAGCCGCACACCGAACTGAACCCGGACGAGGTCGTCGCGCTGGGCGCGGCGGTGCAGGCGCAGATTCTGGCCGGAGCCAATGCAGGCTCCGCGCTGGACGACCTGCTGCTGCTGGACGTGACGCCGCTCTCGCTGGGAATTGAGGCGCTGGGTGGAGTCGTCGCGCGCATCATCGAGCGCAACTCGACCATCCCGGCCAGCGCGACCCAGCACTTCACCACCGGTGTGGATGGGCAGACGAACGTGGCCATCCATGTTGTCCAGGGCGAGCGTGAGCTGGCCAAGGACTGCCGCAGCCTGGCGCGCTTCGACCTGAAGGGCATTCCGCCGATGGTGGCGGGGCTGCCACGCATCGAAGTGAAGTTCCTGATCGACGCCAACGGCATTCTGCACGTCAGCGCGCGCGAGCAGCGCAGCGGCAAGGCGGCTGAGATCGAGGTGAAGCCGGCCTACGGGCTGACCGACGAGCAGGTGGAGACGATGATCCTGGCGTCGTTCGACCATGCCGAGGAAGACCTGGACGCGCGCCAACTCATCGAGGCCAGGAACGAGGCCGAGACAATCCTGGTCGCGGTGGAAAAAGGTATCGGCCACTCGGCATGGAAGCAGTTGACGCCGGAAGAGCTGGCGCAGATTGCGGCCTGCGTCGACGAGCTGAAAATTTCTGCCGCAGGCAGCGACTACAAACTGATTCGCCAAAACATCGAGCAGCTCGACAAGGCCACGCGCCGCTTCGCCGAGCTGATGATGGACACCGAAGTGATGGCCGCGGTGAAGGGCCAGACAATGGACGCGGCGCGCGCCAGCATGGGCACCGCGCCCACCGCGCCGCACGCCTTTGCCAAGGCCGAGTTCGAAGAGGACTCCGTGGCTGAAGAACAGGCCGCCGGCAGCCCCGGCAAAGTTTAGAATGAGGTTCCTATGTCCGATCGCGTTGTCGATTTGCCTGAAGTCGATCTTTCCAAGCCGCCCGCCGAGGGCATGGTGCGGGTGACGTTTCTGCCCGAGGGCCGCACGGTCGAGTTTGCCTTCGACACGCTGCCGTATGAGGGGCATGGCCAGCCGATGTCGTTCCTCGACGTGGCGGTGAACTACGGGATATTCCTCGACCACGCATGCGGCGGTGTGTGCGCCTGCACCACCTGTCACCTGCATGTGAAGCAGGGGGCGGAGGGCATCAGCGAGGCCGAGGACATGGAGCTCGACCGGCTGGAGACGGCGGCGGGGATCGAGCTGAACTCTCGGCTGGGCTGCCAGGCCGTGATCGAGAAGCCGGGAACGTACGTGATCGAGATTCCCAAGTGGAACCGCAACTACGTGCAGGAAGGCAAACCGGCGCATGGGCCGGGAAGCTAGGATAGGCGAGCGATAGAGAGAAGGCTTAACACCAATCTGCACCGATGGAACCGATCAAGAGCAAGGTCAACTTCAGGTGGGTAAGAGGTGATTGACATGGCGCGTGAACTGGACTGGACGGATGCGGAGGAGATTGGGATTCAGTTGCAGGAGATGTTTCCGGAGACCGACCCGTATTCGGTGCGGTTCACCGATCTGCACAAGTGGGTGGTGCAGTTGCCAAACTTTGTGGGCGACCCGGCGAAGTCGAACGAGGGAATTCTGGAGGCGATCCAGACGGCATGGCATGAGGAGTACCAGGACGCCAAGGACTCGTAAAAACGGTTGTGAGTTGTTAGTTGTGAGTTGGTAGCCGACGCTCAAGGAGCTGGGTGAGGCGGAGCTTTACGGCGGGCCACTCCGAGGCGAGGATAGAGAAGCGTTTCGAGTCGCGGGGGATGAAGTCGGCGGCCATGCGGTGGGCGCGGAGGATGCCGTCGAGCTTGCCGCCGATGCGTTCGATGGCGGCGGCGGAGCGGTGATTGCGCGCGTCGGTGTGCAGGCAGACGGCGAGCAACTTCCAGGTTTCGAAGGCGTGGGCGAGCATGAGGATTTTGGCCTCCGTGTTGGCTGCGGTGCGGATAGCGGGTAGGCTGAGCCAGGTGTAGCCGATTTCGCAGACGTCGGGTGTGGGAAGACCATGGCGGGAATGGCCGACCGGCCAGGTCCAGTGCTCAATGTTGAAGAACCGGGTTGAGCCGAGCATGACGCCATCCGCGATGCGGATGGTGGCGAACGGTAGCGCTGTGCCTGCGTCGCGCCAGGCCAGGGCGGTGTCGATGTAGCGCGCGGCCTGGTCGCGGCCCTGGGGTACGGGGCTCCACTGATAAAGGGACGGATCGATGGCGGAGGCGGCGGCGAGGCCATCGACATGGCAATGGTCGAGAGGTTCGAGGCGAATGTGCGTGCCGGTGAGGGTGTCTGAGTCCGTGCGCATATCTTCATCTATACACTGCGCGGCGCGACAGGTGCGAATCTAGCGGCGGAGGATTTGGGCGGGAAGTTTGGAGCCGGAGGCGAAGAGGGTGAGGGCTGCGGCGGCGATCCAGACGACGCTGGCGAGGGCGATGGTGAGGACGTCCTTGGGGTGGGTGGAGACGGGCGGCAGAAAATGCGCGGCGGCGGCGGTTGCGGCGTAGGCGACGAGCGCAGCCATGAGTGCGCGGGCAAGTTCGCCGAACTCAAGGTGGGTAAATGAGACCAGGCGCTTGCGATGCAGCAGGAGGGCGAGCGATGCGGTTTGCACTAGGATGCCAATGTCGGATGCGATGGCCAGGCCGATGAGGCCGTGCAGATGGAAGAGGCCCCAGTACATCGGGACCGAGAGGACGGTGATGAGCGTGCCGGTGATCATGGGGGTCTTGGTGTCGCTGGCGGCGTAGAAGGCGCGGGCGTAGATTCCCTGCACTGCCCAGAGAGCCAGAGTGACGGCCAGGATGCTGAAGAGCTGGGTTATGGCGACGGCATCGGCGCGATTGAACTTGCCGCCGCGGAAGAGGTCCATGAGCCAGGGGGCGAGGGCGATCATCCAGGCGGAGACGATCATGCCGACGGCGAAGAGGCGGGAGACGGAGCGACCGACCGAGGAGGAGAAGTCGTGGGTGCGGCCCTGCTGAAAGAGCGAGGCGAAGAAGGGCAGCGAGGCGGCTCCGGCGGCGGGACCGATGACGTTGAAGGGAGCGCTGAAGAGACTCTTGGCATTGGTGATGAGGGTGATGCCGCCAACCTGGGCTGAGGCGAAGAACTTCAGGAAGATTCCGTCGAACATGACGAGAGAGACACCGATCATGAGGGGCAGAGACAGCTTGAGCCACTCCAGGAATGCGGGGTCGCGGAAGCCGACGATGGGGTGGTAGCGCAGACCGGTGCGGAACGCGCCGAGCGAGTTGAGCAGGGCAGAGCCGACGATGACTCCACCGAGCACACCCCATGCGAGGGAGTAGATGCCGAGCCGATGATGCAGCAGCAGAGCGCCGAGGATGATTCCGGCGTTGTAGATCACAGGCGTGCAGGCCTGATACAGGAAGATCTTGCGCACCTGCAGGCGCGAGCTCATGACGCTGCCAATGAAGAAGAAGAACTGCGCGGGCAGAAGCAGCCGGGTGAGCGCGACGCACATCGCAGCTCCGACGGGGTCGCGACGGTATCCGGTGAAGAAGAGCCAGACATATTGGGGAGCAATCAACTCGCCGAAGAGGAGACCCACGGCGAGGGCGATCATCATGGTGTTGAGGATGACGGAGAGCGCACGGTCGCCGCCTTCCTCGTCGCCGGCCTCGCGATAACGATTGAGGATGGTGATGACGGAGATGGAGGCTGCGCCGCCGATGAGGAAGTAGTTGATGAGGTCGGGGAGGGTGAAGGCGGCCTGATAGGCGTCCTGCTCCATGCCCGCGCCGAAGAGGTGATTGATGACCTTGATGCGGATGAGGCCGAGCAGGCCGGAGAGCAGCGCGCTGACCATGAGAAGCATGGCCGCGGAGCCTGCGGTGTGTGAGCCGGAGAGGCGCGGGGATGGGGCTGGTTGTAGTTCCGGGGAGGGGAGTGGCTGAGGCTGCGGGGGCAAGCTAGTTCCCATCGCCTTCCGAGTTCGAGCCAGTGGCGAGGGCGTCGAAGAGGAACTCGCCGGAGGGAGTGCGGTTGGATGGACGAGATGGAGAGGCGGCATCCGTACCGGGCTGCGTGCGCGTAGAGGAGCGGCGCGAAGCACGGATGGGAGTGGCTGGATGGCCGACCTTTGCGGATTGGGGCTGAAGTTTCTTGGAGGACTTCGCCGCGCCGGCGATTCTTGCGATGGGTTGGGAGAGCACGGTAGCGATGGATTCCAATTCGCGGCGCAGCGCGCGCAACTGTTTGACGCCGGGGACTTCTGCACCAAGAAGAGAGAGCTGCGGCCCCTTCTGCTTGAACTCAGTTTTGAGCACTTGGCGGGCGCCGGGAATGGTGTAGCCCTCGTCCTTGAGGAGGGTCTTGACGCGCATAGCCATCTCGACGTCGCGGCGGCGGTAGAGGCGCTGGCCTGTGCCTCCCTTATTGGGCTTCAACTGGGGGAACTCACTCTCCCAGAAGCGCAGGACGTAGGCAGGCACCTTGCAGAGCCGTGCCACCTCGCCGATGCGGAAGTACAGTTTGTCCGGGATCTCAGACGACTGCGCGCCAGAGCCACGCGTGATTTTGCGGATTGGCTGATTATGTGCCATGCGCCAGACCCGAACCTCCCCTTGCCGTCGCGACCTGAACCCTCTGGAGGAAGAGCGACTCCGGTGGTCTCAGTGAGCAAAGACAAGCCAGAGAACGACCAGAGGTACTGCACTTCGTTCAGGATGACAACCAGAAGATATTAGCACCTAAACTCAATCTACTCAGAAGGGATTCAGTTTGGCGAGGCCCTTTTTCTTCTTGTGCTTGCTGGAGGACTCTTCGGCTTTGACGAATGCCGGCTTGGGCTTCTTGCCGTTGGCGGGGGCAGTCTGCGCAGGCGGCTGGGAGCCGGGAGTCACTTCGTTGATGGCGTCCGGCGCGGCGGCGGGCTTCTCGATCGGAGGCAGAGCGGTGTTGCCGGTCGGGCCGACAGGTTTCAATCCTCCGTTGTCGTCGACCGGCGTGGCTGCTGCGGTGGCGGCGGACTGCGCGGGCGCGGAGGTTTCAGAGCCGGGGAATGCCGGAGGCGCGGCGGGCGCAGGGCCTGGCGCAGGAGAATTGGCGGAGTGCTGCACGATCTCGATGCCCATCGAAGTTCCGCCGGAGGAGGTTGCCGTGGTTGCATCCGGCACATTGGTGACGACAGCCGAGGACCCGTTCTCCGCACCAGCGGTGGCGGTGGGGACGTTCTGCAGCGTGAGCGGCGCGGAGGAGACAGGCGGAGCCGGAACAGCAGCATCAGAGGCAGGCTGGGAGGGAGCGGGCGGGGTCGTTGCGGCTGCGGTCCGCGGGGGGTAGGCTGCCGGATTCATCGCGGAGTAGTAGTCGCTCATGGCCTTCTTGTAGACATCGGGTGCGAGGGTGGGCGTTGCGTCCTCTAGGGGCGGTTCTCCGACAGAGGCTGCGGGAACGGTGTCCGCTTTGTGCAGGACGAAGAGCTCCACACGGCTGCTGAGGGTGTACTGTCCGCGGCTGTTCTCCAGCGCGGCGCTGGCGGCAGCCTGCTCTGGCGTAGGCGTGGGGATGGGAAGCCCCATGGCGACGAGGCGGTCTTTGGCGTCTTCGACGTGGGCTGCGGCGGAGTGTTCGAGCACGATCTTGCGGTAGGCGGCGGCAGCCTGGTCTTCATCGATCTTCAACAGTTGCGCCTTGGCCGCTTCGGGGAGCTTGCTGGCGCGGACGCCCCGCGCCTCTGCCTCGAACGAGTCGCCCAGGCCGAGCAGCACATCATCCAGATGGCTGTAGAGGGGATAGGTGTCGACGACCGTCTGGTAGCGGGCGATGGTGGCGGACCAGTTCTGGTGGGTGGCGTAAAAGGAGGCAATATTGGCCTCACGCGAGGCCAGGGTCTCCTGCACCTCGCGCAGGCGTTGTTTGGCCTGGGGCAGCAGGGTGGAGTCTGGGAACTGCTGGATCATCTGGCGGTAGGCGGCTTCGGCTTTGAGGGTATTGGCGTAGTCGCGGTCGGGCTTGTCCATCTGCTTGAAGTAGATGTCGCCGATGCGCATCTGGGCCTCGGCTGCCTCGGGAGCGTTGGGGAAGAAGGTGATGAAGTCGGTGTACTCCTGCTCCGCCTGGGTGAGCGCCGCGACGCCGCCTTCCTTGTACCAGCTATCGGCAACGCCGAGCTTGGCGCGCATCATGTACTGCGAGTCGGGATATGCGTTGAGCAGGGTCTGTAGGTCGAGCCGGGCAACGTCGTAGCGTCCGCGCTTCACGGCGGCCTCGGCCTTATCGTAGAGCACCTTGTCGGGGAGATTCGCGTCCTTTCCCACCAGCGGGTCTATCTTCTTGGCCTTCTTGTCTGCCTGTTTGGTGTCCTTGGAGACAACGACCTTCTCATCTTTTTTCGGCGCGCGGATCAGGAGTATTTTCTTTTTTTTGCGGGGTGTGGTGTCCGGCGTTGCCGTGGCAGCGGCGGGAGATGCGGCAGCGGCCGGCGACGTGCCGGTCTGAGCAGCGGCCGGCGCGGTAGTTGGAGAAGACCCCGCAGCCTGTGCGCGCGCACCGATCGATGCCGCCAGAAGAGCAGCCACCGTGAATGCGACTAGCACGCCTGGAAAGAGGGAACGAGCCTTGATGCTGGAGATATGGATGCTGCTGGAGGTGATGCTTTGCGTCATGCTTGGAACTCCATCTGCCTCGTAGTGCAACGTTCTGGCTGACGCGCACCCGGCAGTGTGCGGTCTGGAATCTATTCTATTGCAGTTTTGCATGAACCGTGGGCCCTGGGAGCATCTCTCCATGTCCCAGGCGGCGGTAAAACCGCCAAACCGCGGCACTAACCCTCCAGGGCGGCGGCGCGTGCGACGCGCAACAAGTCCACTGCGTTCTGCTCGGTGCGGCCTTTCTGGAAGACGGCAGAACCTGCGACCAGAAGTTCCGCTCCTGCTTGGACGACGGATGCGACCGTGTCGTGAGCGACTCCACCATCCACCTCGATGCGGAAGTGGAGGCCCATCTCGCGGCGCAGGCGGGCAAGATGAGCGATCTTATTGACCGCGAGGGGCAGGAATTGCTGCCCGCCGAAGCCCGGGTTGACGCTCATTACAAGGACGAAGTCCACCATGGGGAGGACTTCAATCAACGTCTCGACTGGTGTGGCGGGATTGATGACGACGCCGGGCAGGACGTTGTGTTCGCCGATGTGCTGGAGGGTGCGGTGCAGATTGCGGCAGACCTCCTGTTGCACGGAGATCATGTTGGCGCCCGCCTCGGCGAAGGCGGGGATGTACTGGTCGGGGTCCTCGATCATGAGATGGCAGTCGAGGGGGAGCTTGGTAATCGGCCGCAGCGCCTTGACCACGGGCGGGCCGAAGGTAATGTTGGGGACGAAGTGGCCGTCCATGACGTCGATGTGGACGATGGTGCCGCCACCGCGCTCGGCTGCGGCTACTTCATCGGCGAGGTGGGCAAAGTCGGAAGCAAGGATGGAGAATGCGAGTTCGATCATAAGAGCGGTTGCAAGTTGCTGGTTGCCGGTTGTTGGTTGCTGGTTGATAAGTGCAAGTGCGCTGAGAGCAGTGTATCAGCCGCCTGCATCGACTGGCGTCGGCGTTGACTCGCGATGGGTTTCGGTTGCGGGTTTCGGTTCGCCGAGGGCCATGCGGGCGGCGGCGTTGAGGATGCGGCGAATGGGCCAGGGGGTTTTATCGGATGTGTCCTCTTTGGGAAAAAAGACTTCTCCGGTGCGCTGCTTCTCCGGGCGGTAGTACCAGCGGCGGAGGAGCGAGAGGTGGTCGGAGAGCGTGGCGAGGTCGGGGGCCGATCTGGGGTGCGGTCTAGCGCGGGTCGCAAGATCGTTGAGGAGTTCGGTGACGCGTCCTTCGGGACTCGACGTGGAGTTGGCGGCAGAATCCGTCGCCGCATTGGGAGTGAGGACTGCTGCGGGCGCAAGCAGCGCAGGGCCGACGAGAGAGCCGGACGCGACGAGGAAGAGGGCGGCGGAGGGTTTGGGTTCGGTGTCGGGTTCGGCGAACCGCAGGTCCTTCGACTCCGCGCTGCGCGCTTCGCTCAGGATGACATGGTCCAGGTTGTGAGGTTCGGCAACGGCTTTCTGCACGATGACGGCGCGGAGGTTAGGGATGGGCTGAACCAGCGGGTCGGCGAGCGAGGCGGCGGCCTTGACGCGCAGGAACTGGGCGTGGAGCTGGGCGGCGCGCTCGAAGTCGAGGTCGGCTGAAGCCTGCTCGCGCTGGGCGGTGAGATGTGTGAGGAGGGACTCGCCATGGGTGTCGAAGAAGACCTCGACGGCGGCTGCTTCAGCGGCGTAGGCGGCTGCGCCCGCGGGCGTGCAGGCCTGATTGCAGGGCGCGAGACACTTGTTCATCTCCTGATAGACGCAGCCGGGATGCTCGGGATACGGGGCTAAATCCTCATAGCAGCGGCGGAGCTTGAAGAGGTCGAGGACGGCGTCGCAGTAACGGTCTGCGGCGGCGCGCGAGGGGAACGGACCGTAGGTGTGAGCGAGTGCGCGGCGGCTAAGACGATTCGTCGAGTAGACGCGCGGGTAGCTGTTCTCGGCGGTGAAGCGCAGGAAGAAGGGCGTGTGCAGGCGCAGGCGGCGACGCGCTTCTTCTATTGAGAAGATGCTGGCGGTCGCATGATAGAGCATGAGTGTGGACTCAAACTCGGAGCCGGTGACGGAGTAGTCGATGCGTGCGACGTGATCGCGCAGGTTGAGGCGCTTACTCTGCGAGTCCGGCGGAGCGAGGATGCGGGTGATGCGGCGGCGGAGGTCGGCGGCGCGAGTGAGGTAGAGCTGGTCTTCACTGCGCGGGCCATGCAGGGCGAAGACTCCGGGCAGCGTGGGGATGGCACGCAGGATTTCGGTGGAGTTCTCGGGCGAGAAGGGGATGGAGTGCTCGAAGTGGAAGGACGCGGCCACAGGAGGATTGTAGATGGACTTGATTGGATGAGACTGTCTTCACTTATGTGCTGCGGCTACCCAAGCGGCAGCAGCGCTTAACACTGAAGCAACTGCGGACACCATCGCAACAATCCACAGCCGTGATTCCCGGTTTCTTCGTTCTGCCTCACATACTCGCTGCTGCAATTCATAATCCGGCGCACGCTGAGATCGTCCCGATGAACTCCGAGTAATTAATTCACCGCTAATATCGACTCCAAGTTTCCGCGCCCGCTTTTCGAGTTCATCCCCTTCAAGAAGTTTCCCCATTCGTGCAGAGCCTCCCACTATTCGTGAAATTATCAGACCCCGGAACAGATTTCACAATCAACTGCCGGCGATGGTCATACCTTCGATGCGGAGGGTGGGGGCGGCGGTGGCGGTGCGGAAGACGAGGTCGTTGCCGATGGCGGAGATGTTCTTGTACATGTCCTTGAGGTTGCCGGCGATGGTGATCTCTTCAACCGGGTAGGCGAGTTCGCCATTCTCGATCCACATGCCGGCGGCGCCCTGCGAGTAGTCTCCGGTGACCAGGTTGACGCCGAAGCCCATGGTCTCGGTGACGTAGAGGCCGTTCTTTACATCGGCGATGATCTGCTCTGGCGTCAAAGTGCCCGGCTCCAGGAAGAAGTTGCCCGCGCCGATGCCGGGGTTGCCTGCCAGCGAACGCGATGCGTTGCCGGTGGAGCGGGCGAGGCCTAGCTTGCGTGCGGTATATGTATTTGTTACGTAGCTCCTGAGGATGCCGTTCTCGATGAGGACGGTGCGGCGGGTGGGCAGGCCTTCGCCATCGAAGGGCGCGGTACCGAAGCCACCGGTCTTGATTGAGCCATCGTGATCTGATTCGCGATCGGAGACCAGCGTTCCGTCGTCGATGACGGTGACGTTTTCTCCTGCGACGCGCTCGCCCAGCATACCGGCGAAGAAGCTGGCATGGCGATAGATGGCGTCGCCGTTTGCGGCGTCGAAGATGTTGCCGACGATGGAGCGGGCGACCTCCGGGGAGAAGACGACGGGGGCTTGCTGGGTCCGGGCCTGGCGCGCGCCAAGGCGTTGCAGGGTGCGGCGTGCGGCCTCCTGGCCGATGGCGACGGGGTCCTCCAGCAGGCGGGTGGAGCGGGCGGCGGAGTACCAGTAGTCGCGCTGCATGCGGCCGTCGGGTTCGTGGGCGATGGGCTGCGCAGAGAAGCCGCAGTAGCTTCGGCGATATTCGCCCAGGAAACCACGCGAGTTGATGTAAATCTTGTGCGAGGTTGCGGTGTCGAAGTCGCCGCCGCCGGAGTTCTGGATGCGGGTGTCGAAGGCGAAGGCCGCAGCCTCGACCTCGCGCGCAATGCGGATGCGGTCGGCGGGCGGTTGCTGGTTGACGTCGTCGAAGTAGAGCTGCTGGGCAGCGGCGGAGTGCTGGCCAAACTCGGAAGGTTCGGGAAGGCCGGCGAAGGGGTCTTCGCTGGTGATGCGGGCGAGGGTTACGGCGCCAGAGACGAGACGATCGAGCGATTCGGGAGAAAAATCGGAGGAAGAAGTGCTGGCGGTGCGTTGTCCGATGAAGACGCGCAGGCCGATGGCGCGGGAGCCGGACTCCTTGAGCGTCTCGACCTGGCCGAGACGGACGTGGGTGGAGAACTCATCGCCCTCGTAGAGGACGACCTCGGCATCGGTGGCCCCGGACTTGAGGGCGCGGGTGAGGACATCGGAGGCAAGCTGCTTGAGGTCGGTGGCGGCAATTTGTTCGGTCGGCATTCTTACAGCGTATAGCTCCCGGGGAATTTCTGGATGGAGCGGCGCGTGATCCTTTATCGGACGGGGTGCTCGGAGAGGCGGGGCTGGCGGCCGTCGGTGGCTTTGCGGAAGTAGAGGCCAGCGGGGCAGTACTCGGAGTCGGTCTTGAGCTTGTGGGCGATGTGGGGCGGGGGCGCGCCTGGGAGGTGATGGCGATGCAGCTTGACGGCGCCAGTGCAGTCGGAGCAACGGAACTCGGTATCGTCGTCGATGAGGGCTTCGGAGACGGATTTGAGCTTCCAGAAGGGCTCGTACCCACCGCCAAGCTTGAGGCGGCGGCGTTTGACCTGGCACTCGTAGATTTTTTCTGATTCGGCGGCCATTTGATGCTCCTTTGTGCGTGGTGCGGTTGTGGAAAACGGATGAGAAAGCAAGATCGAAATACCGGGGTCCTTCACTCCGTTCAAGATGACGACGTAAAACAAGCAACGGCGAAAGCAAAAGCGAAATGCGGGGATTCTTCGCTGCGCTCAGAATGACAATCTCTGTGGCGCTGCGCTCAGAATGACGACCGAGCCGGTGCGCGAACTGGCGTGCGGCTAAACGACGGGGTTGGCGGAGGGTTTGGCTTCGCGGCCGTCGGTGGCGCGCTGAAAGAGCAGGCCGCTGGGACAGAACTCGGCGTCGGCGGCAAGCTTGTGCTCGACGTAGGCGACGATGCCGGGCTTGCCGTTACGGCCGAGCAGCTTGACCGCGCCGAAACAGTCCTTGCAGCGGAATTCGGTGTCTTCGTCCACCAGGGCGACGGCGACGCTTTTGACCTTCCAGTAGGGCTCGTATCCTCCGCCTTCCTTGACGCGGCGACGGCGCACCTCGCACTCGTACATCTTTTCCCGTTCGACTGCCATTGAGAGACTTCTCCTCTCCTGCGACCTGGTACGTTTCAAATTGCCGTCGATGCAGCAGGCGGCGCGACACTTCAACTGCAACCTTCCTGGGAGAAGAGATGCCTTTTCTTTATTACTGCCCTGTACCGCCAACCGTCATACGGTCGAGCTTGGTGGTGGGCATTCCGACACCGACGGGGACGGACTGGCCGTTTTTGCCGCAGGTGCCGATGCCTTCGTCGAGGGCGAGATCGTTGCCCACCATGGAGACATATTTGAGAGCTTCGGGGCCGCTGCCGATGAGGGTTGCTCCCTTGACCGGACGGGTAACCTTGCCGTCCTCGATGAGGTAGGCCTCGGAGGCGGAGAAGACGAATTTCCCGTTGGTGATGTCCACCTGGCCGCCGCCGAAGTTGACGGCGTAGAGGCCGCGCTGGACGGAGCGGATGATGTCTTCGGGCTGGTCCGTGCCGGAGAGCATGTAAGTGTTGGTCATGCGCGGCATGGGGATGTGATGGTAGCTCTCGCGGCGGCCGGAGCCGGTATTCGGAGTTCCCATCAGACGGCTGGAGAGCTTGTCGGAGAGGTAGCCGCGCAGGATGCCGTTCTCGATGAGGACAGTCTCCTGGGTGGGGTTGCCCTCGTCGTCGACATTGATGGAACCGCGGCGATTGGGCATGCGGCCATTGTCCACGACGGTAACCTTTTCGCTTGCGACCTTTTGTCCGATAAGGCCGGCAAAGGCGGAGGTCTTCTTGCGGTTGAAGTCGGCCTCCAGGCCATGGCCGACGGCTTCGTGGAGCAGCACTCCGGGCCATCCGGGGCCGAGGACGACGGGCATCTCGCCTGCCGGTGCGGCGATGGCATCCAGTTGCAGGATGGCAGTGCGGGCGGCCTCGCGGGCAAAGTGCTCGGGAGATTGAGTGCCTTCGAAGAAGTCGAGGGTGACGCGGCCGCCGCCGCCGGATGTGCCGCGGGTGTTGCTGCCTGAGCCTTCGTTGGCGCTGGCATCCTTGGCGATGACAAAGACGTTGAGGCGGGCAAGCGGCTGGGTGTCGGAGGCGAAGGTGCCGTCGGAGGCGGCGACCAGGATGCGGCGTAACTCGTCGTTGAAGCCGACGCGGACCTGGGTAATGCGCGGGTCGAAGTCGCGGGCGGCGCGGTCGGCGCGCTGGATGAGGAGTAATTTGGCGGCGATTTCGGCGTCGGCGGTTGCCCCGGCGATGGGGTAGAGGGTTGGCTCGTCGGATGTGTGGCGGAAGCCCGCGATGCGCTCCGTGGCGGGGCCGGTGGCGATTAATGCGGCGGTGCGGGCGGCGCGCAGCAGGCGGTCCGAGGAGAGGTCGTCTGTGTAGGCGTAGCCGGTGCGCTCGCCGGAGAGGACGCGGATGCCGCAACCGACGCTGATGCCCTGGCTGGCGGTCTTGACCAGCGACTCGTCGATGCCCAGCGAGGTGGAGGTGACGGACTCGAAGTAAAGATCCGCATACTCGCCGCCGGCGGAGAGCGCCTCGCCCAGGCAACGCTCCATCAGGCGCTCGGAAAGACCGAGCTTTTCGAAGAAGTAGCGTTTGTGGTCGGGCGTTGGGACGGTAGTTTTTTGCGTCTGCGGCAAGGGCACACTTCAATTCTAGGCTTCGGCAGGGCCCACGGCAAATAAACTGCGAAGAAAAGGGTCGCGAATGTGATAAAGTTGCGGGCCCGCATTGTGGGGGCAGACCCGGCGGCAATCAACGCGTGGATGCGGACGCGGAGGAAGATGCCTGCGATGCGCGTTGAAGACGACAGCAGATTCCCTTCGGGAATGACAAACAAAATGGCGAGAAGCAGATTCCTTCGTGCGCTACGGAATGACAAAGCAATGAGCGGATCGTGTTGTCTCTACTGTGAGGAGTATTACAGTTTTTGCACGACGACGGCGGTGCCGTAGGCGAGGACCTCGGTGACGCCCTGCATCAGCTCATTGGCGTCGTAGCGCGCCATGATGACGGCGTTGGCTCCGGCCTTGGCGGCGTGCTCTGCCATCATGACGAACGCGTCCTGGCGGGTTTTTTCGCAGAGCTGGGAGTAGAGGGTGATGTTGCCTCCGAGGACGGTCTGAAAAAGGGCTCCCATGCTACCGAAGATATTGCGCGAGCGCACCACAATGCCGCGCACCACGCCGATGTTGCGCACGATGCGATAGCCGGGAAGCTCCAGCGCGGTGGTGACCATGGAGGGATCGAGCGAGGTGGAGGTGGGGACATTGGTCTGGGGATATGAGGCCATGGGGGTGCTCCTATCAGAGGACGGTGTTCGTTGTACGTTGTACGTTGCTGGAAGATTGTACGCGCGGGGAGAGGTTATGGTTCCGTGCGGGGCGTCTCGGCGGCCCCTTGGGTGGCGAGTGCTGCGACCAGAGCGGTTACGGAGCCGGAGTCGATGGCGCGGGCGGCGAGTTGGATGGCGGCGCGGAAGGCTTCATGGCTGTCTGGCGTGGACGGAACTACATCGGCGGCGATGAGGACGGCGGCGGCGTTGAGTAGGACGACGTCGCGGCGCGGGCCCGGTTCGCCGGCAAATATGAAGCGCAGGATGGCGGCGTTGGCGGCGGCATCGCCCCCACGCAGGCTGTCGATGGGGGCGGATTCGAGGCCGACCTGCTCCGGCGTGAGATGGCTGAAGGTAACGGTGTCGCCACGGACTTCGGCGAGCTGGGTTGGGCCGGAGATGGAAATCTCGTCGATGCCGGAGCCGGTTGCGGATGTTTCGTTGGCGCTGGTTCTGTTTGTGACATCCCCATGGACGACGAAGGCGTGGCGCACGCCGAGCAGCAGCATGGCCTCCGCGACGACGGGAACCAAGTGAGCGGAGTAAACGCCCATGACCTGGGCGCGTGCTCCGGCGGGGTTGGCCAGCGGGCCGAGGATGTTGAACGCGGTGCGCACGCCGAGGGCGCGGCGGATGGGCATCACAGCCTTCATGGCAGGATGGAGGCTTGGGGCGTGCAGGAAGGCGAAGCGGTGACGGCGCAGGGATGCGGCCCCGGCGGCTGGGGTGAGTGAGATCGGAATGCCAAGGGCCTCGAGAACGTCTGCCGAGCCGCAGAGCGACGTGACGGCGCGGTTGCCATGCTTGGCGACTGTCGCGCCAGCCGCGGTGGCGACCAAGGCGGCAGCGGTGGAGATGTTGAAGGTGCCGGTGTCGTCGCCTCCTGTGCCGCAGGTGTCGACCAGGAGCGCGCGCTCTGCCTCGTCGAGGGGGACGGGAATTGCGGCAGCGAGCATGGCTTCGGCGAAGCCGGCCAGTTCTGCGGCGGTCTCGCCGCGGGCAGCGATGGCCCCGAGCAGTGCGGCGAGCTGGAGGGAGTGCGGGCTGCCGGGCTGATCGGCTTCAGTGCTGCCGGCGAGGACAAGGTCGAGCAGGGCGCGGGCCTGGCTGCGCGTGAGGACCTCGCGCTGCTCGACGACGCGCTTCATGTATTCATGCAGAGCCATGAGGGAAAGGGTAACAGGCGCGTGCGGCTGCAAGACAATGGGTTTGTGGAGTGTTACTTCGAGGCAGCGGACCGTTGCTCGTGCATCTGAACGATAATCGACTAATTGATACGATAAACGCACTATTGTGAGGCGGGAGATTGCCCCTGCCCGCGCCAATCCACTAGTATCGAATTGCGAGCAATTTTTTTCAGAACCGAGATAAACAACCATGAAGATCCACGAGTACCAGGCAAAAGATATCCTGCGGAGGTGCGGAGTCCCCGTTCCCGACGGCGAGATGGCCACCACGCTGGAAGAGGCGGACAAGGCGGCCAAGGCGTTGTTCAGCAAGGGCCATGCAGCGGTGGTAGTGAAGGCCCAGATCCACGCCGGAGGCCGCGGCAAGGGCGGCGGCGTGAAGGTGACCAAGACGATCGAGGACGCCAATGCGGTCGGCCAAGGCGATCCTGGGGATGCAGTTGGTGACGCACCAGACCGGGCCGGCGGGACAGAAGGTGCAGCGGCTGCTGATCGAGGCTGGATCGGCGATCGAGCGCGAACTGTACCTGGGGCTGGTATTGGACCGGGCGACGGCCAAGATTGTGTTTATGGCGTCGCAGGCGGGCGGCATGGAGATCGAGAAGGTGGCGCACGACACTCCGGAGCTGATCTACAAGGAGACGATCGAGCCGGCCATTGGCCTGCAGCCGTACCAGGCGCGACGGCTGGCCTTCAAGCTGGGGCTGGACGCCAAGCAGATCAACCCGGCGGTGGCATTTATGATGGGCCTCTACAAGGCTTACGTGGAGTGCGACGCGTCGCTGATGGAGATCAACCCGTTCATCACGACCAAGGACGGGAGCCTGATGGCGCTGGACTGCAAAATTAACTTTGACGACAACGCGATGTTCCGGCACAAGGACCTGAAGGAGCTGCGCGACCTGGCCGAGGAAGACCCGCTGGAGGTGCAGGCGTCCAAGTTCAACCTGAACTACATCAAGCTGGATGGCAACATTGCCTGTATGGTGAACGGCGCTGGACTGGCCATGGCGACCATGGACATCATCAGCTACGCGGGCGGATCTCCTGCGAATTTTCTGGATGTGGGCGGAAGCGCCAGCCAGGAGCAGATCGAGAATGCGTTTGAGATTCTGCTGAGCGATCCCAACGTGAAGGCGATCTTCATCAACATCTTTGGCGGGATCCTGCGCGTGGATGTTCTGGCCTCGGCGGTAGTTGCCGCGACCAGGAAGATGGATGTGAAGCTGCCGATCATTCTGCGGCTGGAAGGCACGAACGTGGAAGAGGGCCGCAAGATTCTGGCTGAGTCGGGAATTAAGTTTGAAGTGGGAGCAACCATGAAAGAGGCCGCCGACCTTGCTGTCGCCGCCGCGAAAGGGGGCAAGTAATGGCAGTCTTAGTTGATAAAAATACACGGCTGATTGTGCAGGGGATTACGGGGCGCGAAGGGACGTTCCACGCCAAGGGATGCGAGGAGTATGGGACCAAAGTAGTGGGCGGAGTAACGCCGGGCAAGGGCGGGATCACGCATGAGGGCTGGCCGGTCTTCAATACGGTGGAGGAGGCGGTGAAGGCGACGGGCGCGAATGCGACCATGATTTTTGTTCCGCCGCCGTTCGCCGCGGACGGGATTCTGGAGGCCGAGGATGCGGGACTGCCGCTGATCGTATGCATCACGGAGGGAATTCCGACGCTGGACATGGTGAAGGTGTGGGAGGTTGTGAAGCGGTCGAAGTCGCGGCTGGTGGGGCCGAACTGTCCCGGGGTGATCTCTCCGGGCAAGGCCAAGGTGGGCATTATGCCGGGGCGCATCCACAAGGAAGGTCCGGTGGGGATCGTATCGCGCTCGGGGACGCTGACGTATGAAGCGGTGTACCAATTGACGACGCGCGGCATTGGGCAATCGACGGCGATCGGCATCGGCGGCGACCCGATCATTGGGACGACGCACATCGACGCGCTGCGCCTGCTAAACGACGATCCGGAGACCGAGGCGATCATCATGATCGGCGAGATCGGCGGAACTGCGGAGGAGAAGGCGGCGCAGTTTATCAAGGAGAACGTGAAGAAGCCGGTGGTGGGTTTCATCGCGGGACAGACGGCCCCGCCGGGACGGCGCATGGGCCATGCAGGCGCGATCATCAGCGGCGGCGAGGGCACGGCAGCCAGCAAGATGGCGGCGATGACGGCGGCGGGCATTCATGTGGTGAAGTCGCCGGCGGAGATTGGCGAGATGATGGCGAAGGTTCTGGGCAAGGGATAGATTCGCGTTCGACGGATGCAGAGCGTGGCGCGCCGATGGTGCGCCGCGCCTTTTATTGCATCTGCCGGCGGTAGAAGAGGCCGGCGGCGAGGAAGAGCAGGGCGACCGTAAAGGCGAGCTTGGCGTGGAGGACCGCGTGGACGTGGAGCTGCACCACGCCGTCCACGATCCATGCCGCACATCCGACAAACCAGATCCAGGCTGTCTTTCGCATAGCATTGTCTCTCGCAGTGTTCTGATATTGGACGTTCCAGTGTAACGCGCAAATATCCGCAGGGCATTACCGCGAGTTTTTATTGTGGCTCTGCGAACGGTGCGCTGGTTGCGATGGATTGCGCCGCGCGAGGATGTTAGCGCGGTGCTTTACACTGGAAGTACACGTAAAACACGTTGAGAACAAGAGATTTTGCAAGGGAGAAAACATTTGTCAGAGAGAACATTCAGCATCATCAAGCCAGACGCGGTGCGCAAGGGGTATGCAGCGGCGATTCTGGCGCAGATTGAAGAGGCCGGGTTCAAGATTGTGGCCATCAAACGGATGTCGATTTCCAAGGCGCAGGCAGAGGGTTTCTACGCGGTCCATGCGGGACGGCCGTTTTTTGAAGGGCTGACGGAGTTCATGAGTTCAGGGCCGATCTTTCCCATGGTGCTGGAGAAGGAGAACGCGATCGCCGATCTGCGCAAGTTGATGGGGGCGACCGATCCTGCGAAGGCGGACGAGGGAACGATTCGCAAGAAATATGCGGAGTCGATTGGGGAGAATGCGATCCACGGCTCGGATGCGGTGGAGACTGCGGCGTTCGAGATTGGATACTTCTTTGCGGGGATCGAGCTGAAGTAGTTGTATAGGATGGATTACTGCTGGGCGATGACGACAGTCTTGGCGTTCAGGAACTCGCGCATTCCCGCGGCGGATAGTTCGCGTCCATAGCCCGAGCGCTTGATGCCACCGAAGGGAAGGCGGGGATCGCTGGCGGACTGCGCGTTGAAGAAGACGGCCCCGCATTGCAACTCGGCTGCGAAGCGTTTCTGCTCGGCGCGATTGCGCGTCCAGACGGAGGCTGCGAGGCCGAAGGGGGTGTCGTTGGCAACAGCGATGGCTTGGTCGATGTCGGCTACGCGAAAGAGCATTGCGACGGGGCCGAAGATCTCTTCGCGATAGACCTGCGAGGTGCGGGGAACGTCGGCCAGCACGGTGGGCTCGTAGTAAAATCCCGTGCCGAGCATGGGCTCTCCGCCGGTGAGCACACACGCGCCGGCCTGGAGCGCGGCCTGCACCTGACGGTGGAGTTCGTCGCGCTGCTGGGCGGTTGCGAGCGGGCCGATCCGAGTATCTTCCAGCGAGGGGTCGCCGACCTTGATGGCGTCCATGGCGGCGACGAAGCGGGACTCGAAGTCGTCGTAGACGGAGTCTGCGATAAGGAATCGCTTGGCGGCGATGCAGGACTGGCCGCTATTGATGCAACGTGCCTCGACAGCGGCAGCGACGGCGGCGTCGAGCGAGGCCGAGGGCATGACGATGAAGGGATCGCTGCCGCCGAGTTCGAGGACGGATTTTTTGATGAGCCATCCTGCCTGGGCGGCGATGGCGCGTCCGGCAGGCTCGCTTCCGGTGACGGTGACTGCGGCAACACGCTCATCGGCAAGCACCCTCTCCACCTGACTGGCTTCGATGAGCAGAGTTTGGAAGCTGCCGCAGGGAAAGCCGGCGCGGCGCACCAGGGTTTCGATGGTGAGCGCGCACTGCGGGACGTTGGAGGCGTGCTTGAGCAGGCCGACGTTGCCTGCCATGAGAGCGGGCGCGAGGAAGCGGAAGACCTGCCAGAAGGGGAAGTTCCAGGGCATGACGGCGAGCACTACGCCCAGCGGGTCCCAGCGCACGGATGCGTCGATGGAATCGGCGTCGATCGGCTCGGGCGCAAGGATGCGGGCGGCGTGTTCGGCGTAATAGCGGCAGACGGCGGCGCATTTGGCGATCTCGGCGCGTGCCTGGACGATGGGCTTGCCCATCTCGGAGGTAATGAGCGCGGACAGGTCGTCGGTTTCCTCGGCCAGCAACTGCGCGAGCTTGCGCATGCACAGCGCGCGATGGGAGAGCGGCAGCTCCGCGGCATGGGCGAATGCAGCCTCGGCCAGAGCGATCTTCTGGAGCAGCTCCTCGTCTGTCAGCGGCGTGAAACTGCGCAGCAGAGCGCCGGTGGCGGGATTGATGGACTGGATGGGCATGAAACTTTCTCAGAGGCAAGCTTATCAAGAGCGGCGGTTGACAGGCGCGTGACGCACGCAACCCGGCCTCCGCCCCAGTGAGCAGATACGCTCGCCGGGTACCCCGGCCTGCCACGCGAAGAATCCGCGCGTCGAGGATAGGGCCCCGGGGCTCTGGCGGAACTGTACTATTGCGGCGGACGGGCGTAGGGCTCGCCGGTGGGGGCGACTTTGGTTGGATCGAAGCTGGTGGTGCCTCCGGGGTTCCAGGTGGCGCCGCGCGGAACCAGGATGTTGTCTGCGGTGCGCCCGGTGGACTCACCGGTACGGAGTTCGATGCGATTGGGGTCGATGCCCTTCTCTGTGGTGAGGTAGAGCTTGACGTTGAGGGAGCGCTGGGCGGACGCCTCGGGCGACTCCTGGGGATCGTGGTTGCCGACGACGACCAGGGTGGCGTCGGACTCGCGGTTTAACTCCAACGCGATGTCGTCGAGGCATCCCTTGGCCTCGTTGTCGACTCGGACGGGACGCTTGCGGTCGCGATCGAAGGAGATGGAGCAGAGGCTTCGCGAGGCGGGCGCGGGCGGGGGCGGCGGGGCGACCACGGTGACGGTGGCGGTGGAGGTAGCGGTTTTTCCGAGGTCGTCCACCACGTTGCAGGTGATGTCGATGGTGCCAGGGCTGACGCCTGCCGTGGTGAGCGCGCCGGTGGTCCCATTGCCGCCGATCTGTCCGGCGGTGGTGGTATAGGAGTAGCTGAGCGGCCTGTTCTGCGGGCTGCGGCCCTCCGAGGTAATGGTGGAGATGCCTCCGGGAAGGATGCTGCTGGGGTTGGCCGAGCAGGAGATGGTGGGCGGATCGAAGGCCTGGATGCGGAAGCTGGCGGCGCACTCGGCATGCTCGTTGGCCCGGAAGCCTTCGCTGACTCGCCCGGTGACGGTGTAGTCGCCCGCGTCGAGGTTGGCCGTTGAGATGGTGGCGGTATCGTTGTCGCCTTCGATTTGGCCTCCGTTCACGGACCAGGTGTAGACGGGCTTCATTCTCTTGCCGGGCTCGAGGTTGATGACGCTTCCGGTGACGGTGATGGGGTCTCCGGGGAAGACCGTAACCGGTGTCACCACGCAACCATAGGCCGCGGGAATAATTTCGGTAGCCCCACCCAGGCGGATAACAATACCCGAACTCAGGCGGTAGGAGGCAATCTTGGCAACGCCGCCGTTGAGGAAGGTGGGGGCGGTGTTGGCGCCAAAGTTGATGTCGGCGTATTCCAAGTCGGCCTGGATGGGCCGAATGGCAAGGCCATTACGCAGGAACTCCGACGAAAGGATGTAATCGAAGCCGGCACCGATGGTGGCGCCGTATCCCCAGGTGCAGGGCTGGCGCACAGGGCCACCATCGCGTGTGCCGCCAAGGAGCAGGTGGGCAAACGGAACGTAATGGCCAGACTGGGACCGGACGATGGGCCCTCCCTGCGCGATGTAGGAGCAGTCGTTGGGGCCGTTGGGGGAGGCTGCCCCCTCGAACTCCACCCCAAGGTGGGGGCCGAAGTATGCGCTGATGCTAGCAATGGCACCCAAGTTAATGGGTTGGTATTTATAGCCTGCGAGCGTGTCGCCGAAGGGGCCGTAGGCATTGAAGGGACGGTAGTAGGAGTATCCGCCGAAGAGATCGACGTGCGATGCACTGGGCGACTGCGAACCCGCGGGCGCTGCCTGGGCCGCACAACAGATTGGGAGTCCAGCAGTGACCGAGGCCAGCAGAAGCGCGCGGAAGATCTGGGAAGAGCGCCGGTGCATCATGAATTCCTCCACATCAGTGTTTCAAACTCCTGCCGCCAAAACCGCATAGGAAACCGAACCAATTACTGTTGGGCCACGGTCAGTGTGACCGAGGCCGTTTGCGTACTCGCACCGGTGACCGTGCTGGTGGCTGTAATGGGGATGGTGTAGACCTGATAGACGCTGGTCAGACACGCGCAACCAGCGAGGCTGATGATTCCGGCGGCGCAGAGCAGCACCAGCAGCAAGCGGACGCGAGGCGAGCGGCTGAGTCTGGCGTGGGCAGACCGCATGCTCTTCCTGCGGCGCGACAGCCCGGCAAGGAATGCTCCCAGCCCGAAGGGGAAGGCGGCAGCGAAGACAATCGGCGAGAGACCGGAGGGCTTGCTGCCGGGGTGCGCGGGAAGAGCAAGCCGAGCATCCGCTTCGGTGTTGACCACAGTCAACGTGGTGGTGGCGCTACCGCCGACTGCCAGGGTCACGGTTGGGCTGGCGAAGGTGCAGCTGGCATCCGCCGGAAGACCCGAGCAAGAGAGCGATACTGGACCGGAAAAGCCCTGGAGAGCGTTGATCGTGATGGCATAAGAAGTCGATCCCGCGCCGCGGATGAACTGGTTGGGTGGAACGGCTGAGACGGTGAAGCTGCCGGGATTAACCACTTGGAAGACCGTGCCCGAGCTGGCGGCGAAGTTGGTGGTCGCCTGGTAGGTTGCCGTAATGGTAAGACTGCCGACCGGCAGCGTGGAGGTGCTGTAGGTCGCCACACCGGAGGAGTTGAGCGTGCCCGAGCCCAGCAGCGTCGATCCGTTATAGAAGTTCACGGTAGCGGCGGTAACAGGAAGGCTGGCCCCATAGGTAACGGTCGCGGTGAAGATGACACTTGTGTCCTGATAGACGGGAGTGGCGGAGGTGGTCACCACTGTGACGGTCGGGATCGGAGTGATGGTGAGCGTGCCGGGAACCACGGTCAAGTTGTAGTTGCCGAGGTTGGCTCCGGCGACGGTGGCGTTGATGGGGTATGTGCCGACGGGTGAGGCTGTCATCGCCGCCGTGGTGTAGGTGACGGTAAAGGTATCTCCGTTAAGCGCTCCGGCGATGGTGCTGGTGAAGGTTGGGTTGGCCACGCCGTAGGGACGGTTTGCGTTATTCACCGTGACCACCAGCCCCGCAGAGGCAGTCGTGATGGTGAGGGTGCCGGGAACCACGGTCACGATGTAATTGCCGATGTTGGCTCCAGTAACGGTAGCGTTGATGGGGTAGGTCCCGATGGGAGAAGCGATCGTCGCCGGCGTGGTGTAGGTGACGGTGAAGGTGTCGCCATTAAGCGCTCCGACGATGGTGCTGGTGAAGATTGGATTGGCGGCGCCGTAGGGGCGCGTTGCGTTATTGACCGTAACCACCAACGATGTATTCACAGGCGTGATGGTCAACGTGCCCGGATTGACGATCACCGTGTAGTTGGCGGTGGCCGCGCCGGAGACGGTGGCGTTGATGGGGTAAGTGCCGACGGGGGAAGCGATGGTTGCTGGAGTGGAGTAGGTGACAGTTACCGTGTCACCGTTGAGCAGGCCGCTGATCGTGCCTGTGAAGGTTGGGTTGGCCGTGTTGTACGGACGTGTCGCACTATTCACGGTGACGACCAACGGTGCCGAGGCAGTGGTGATGGTGAGCGTGCCGGGAACCACGGTCACGTTGTAGTTGGCGGTGGCCGCGCCGGAGACGGTCGCGTTGATGGCGTAGGTGCCTACAGGAGATGTAATGGTCGCTGCCGTGGAGTAGGTGATGGTGAAGGTGTCGCCATTCAGCGCGCCGGAGATGGAACTGGTGAAGGTCGGGTTGGCCACGCCATACGGGCGGCTGGCATTATTCACTGTGACCACCAGCGGCGCTCCCGCAGTGGTGATGGTCAGGGTGCCGGGAATCACGGTGATGTTGTAGTTGGCCGCAGCCGGGCCGGATACGGTCGCGTTGATGGCGTAGGTGCCCACGGGAGAGAACTGGGTCGCCGAGGTGGAGTAGCTGATGGTGAAGGTATCGCCATTCAGCGCGCCGGAGATGGAACTGGTGAAGGTTGGGTTGTCCACGCCATACGGGCGGCTGGCATTATTCACTGTGACCACCAGCGGTGCCGAGGCAGTGGTGATGGTGAGGGTGCCGGGAATCACGGTGATGTTGTAGTTGGCCGCAGCCGGGCCGGATACGGTCGCGTTGATGGCGTAGGTGCCCACGGGAGAGAACTGGGTCGCCGAGGTGGAGTAGCTGATGGTGAAGGTGTCGCCATTCAGCGCGCCGGAGATGGAACTGGTGAAGGTCGGGTTGGCCACGCCATACGGTCGGCTGGCGTTATTCACTGTGATCACCAGCGGCGCTCCCGCAGTGGTGATGGTCAGTGTGCCGGGAACCACGGTGATGGAATAGTATGCGGCGGCCGCGCCGGAGACGGTCGCGTTGATGGCGTAGGTGCCCACGGGAGAGAACTGCCCCGCAGTCGTGGAGTAGGTAACAGTCACGGTGTCGCCATTGACCAGGCCGCTGACAGTGCCGGTGAAGGTTGGATTGGGCTGGCCGTATGGGCGGCTGACGTTATTGACCGTGACCACCAACGACGCTGTGGGAGTGATGGTCAGCGTGCCGGGCACCACGGTCACGTTGTAGTTTGCGGCGGCCGGGCCGGAGACGGTTGCGTTGATGGCATAGTTGCCCGGTGGAGATGCCGGCGTTGCCACCGTGGAGTAGGTGATGGTAAAGGAATCGCCGTTAAGTGCTCCGGTGATGTTGCTGGTAAAGGCGGGATTGGCCGCGCCATAGGGACGCGAGGCGTTATTGACCGTGACAAGAAGCGACGTCGTCGCGCGAGTAATGGTCAGAGTGCCGGGATTCACGGTGATGACGTAGTTGGCGGCGGCCGGGCCAGATACGGTTGCATTAATGGCGTAGCTGCCAACGGGCGAGAACTGGGTTGCTGTGGTGGAGTAGGTGACGGTGACGGAGTCGCCATTGAGCAGGCCGATCACGCTCCCAGTGAAGGTGGGATTGGGCGTGCCGTACGGGCGTGAGGTGCTATTGACGTCGACGGTAAGCCCCGTAGTGCCATTGGTTCCTGCTGGAGTGACGCCGAGCGTGCAGGTATTCACGGTGACGACATAGTCGCCGATGTTCGCTCCGGTGACGGTTGCATTGATGGTGTAGTTGCCTACGGGAGAGAACTGGGTTGCCGTGGTTGAGTAGGAAACGGTGAAGGTGTCGCCATTAAGCGCACCGGTGAGAGTACCGGTGAAAGAGGGATTGGGTTGGCCATATGCTCGCGTTGTGCAATTGACCGTGACCACAAGCCCGCCGCTGCCACCGGACCCGGCCTGAGTAATGGTCAGCGTGCCCGGATTCACCGTGACGGTGTAGTTGGCTATGTTGGCGCCTGTTACGTTTGCGTTGATGGGGTAGGTGCCCACGGGTGAGAACTGCGTCGCCGCCGTGGAGTAGGTGACGGAGAAGGTGTCTCCATTGACCGCACCGCTGATGGTGCCGCTGAAGCTGGGATTGGGCTGGCCGTACTGCCGCGAGACATTGTTCACGTTGATCGTCAGCGGTGCCTTGGTGACATTCAGGGTGGTGCTGCCGGTTGCCGAGAGGTAGTACGGGCTGGTGGAGGTGAAGGTGAAGCTGACGGCGTAGCTGCCGACGGCCAGGCCGCTATTCGCCGCATTGCATGTGATTGTGCCCGCGGATACGTTGTTGATGGTGGCCGTGCAGAGGGTCTGGCTGCCGATGTAGAAGATCATCGTGCCGCTGACGGGGAGGGTGCCGCTGAATGTCCACGACTCAGAGAAGGAGTAGCCGTAGACCTCGGTCTCGGGATTGGTCAGGGCGAAGGGCAGGGACTGAGTGCTGTAGCCGGATGAGCCGCTGGTATTGAAGAGGACGGTCTGCTGCGAGTTATAGGAGTTCGAAATCAGGTTCGACTGGCCAGCCGGGGCCGGGCCGACGACGGTGGGGTGGAAGGTGTATCCGATATCGCACACCCCGCCGGAGACCACCGGGTTGAAGCATGTGGTGATGGGGCTGGCCGAGACGTTGTAGTGCACCGTATCGGTGGTGGTGATCGGATAGTCAGCGGTAAACGTAAGGTTGGCGTTGCCGGCGTTGGCCAGGAACTGCAGCATGGGAGGAGCTGACGTGGTGTTGACGAGCACGTTGCCGAAGCTGATGAGACTGGTAACTGGGTAGGTGACCTCGCGCACAACGTTGTTGCCTGAGTCGACGACGAAGAGGTTGCTGGACCCATCGAGGGCGATTGCCAGCGGAGCATTGATGGTGGCCGCGGTGCTAGGGCCATTGTCGCCGGTGTAGCCAGCGGCGCCGGTGCCGATGACGGGATAGATGTCGGTGCCGTTGCTGATGATGGAGTAGACGGCGTAGACGATATTCGCAGTATCGTCGGCGATGTAGATGTCGCCCGCCGCGTCCATGGCGAGGCCGTCCGGCGTCAGGAGGGCCGTGCCCGTGGCCAGGCTTGCATTGGAGGTGGTGGTTGTGCCGTTGCCGGCGATGATGTGGATGATGCCCGAGTTGTCGATCAGGTAGACGTAATGGGTGCCTGCATCCGCGACGGCGATGCCATTGGGCCCAAGCGCGATGCCGCTGGGATCAAAGAAGAGCGCGGTTGATGCCAGGACTCCATTGGCGTGGGGTACGGCGCCGTTGCCCGCGATGGCGCGGCGCATTCCGCCCGCGTAGATATCGGATACGTCGTGGAAAGAGCCGGCTATGGTGAGGAAGAGGTCATCGAATCCGTCGACCGCCATCGCAGTGACGCCTGGCAGGCCGGTGGCATAGGAGGTGTTGACGGAACCGTCCATGCCGAAGCGGATGATGTTTCCGCCTCCGATACCTCCGAGGCCCGAATCGGCGATGAAGATGTTGCCTGCTCCATCGACCGCCATAGCGGTGGGCGTGACCATGCCCGCGCCCTGCGCCACCACCACCTGAGCTGCGCCGCCGCCTACGGGATAGAAGAGCACATCCGCGGTGGTGGATCCATTGCCCTGCTCCAGAACATAGGCATCGCCTGCCGAGTCCGTGGTGACGGCGATGGCGTTACGCAGCCCAGTGGCATGGGCGAGGGTGGATGCTACTCCCGGAGCCAACAGACTCAGCGGACCGAGGCCCAGTCCTTGCAGTTCTACGCTGATCAGCGTGCCGCTGATCGAATCCCTCAGTTGCAGCGCGGAGTAACGATAACCGGGGCGGGCCGGTTGGAAGTTAATCACCACCTGGCATGTGGTGGAGGCCGACTGTGCCCCGTTGCATGTAGTGCTGACGATGTTGTATTCCACGCCGATGTAGCGCGCGCCAATCGCGAGCGTGAGATTGACCGCCTGGTTGATGCTGAAGACAACGGTCTGATTGGCGCTTGTCGAACCCACATTGGTCGGTGGGAAGGCCAGGCTGGTGCCCATTTTACGCACAATATTGTTCTGCGAGTCGGCCAGATAGAGGTTTCCGCCGGTGTCTGTGGTGACGCCCAGCGGCTGGTTCAGTGGGACGGCCAAGGCGCTCTGGCCGTCTTGCGATGAGTTGTAGGGGCCGGAGGCGCCGCTGGACAAGCCGGCGATCGGAGTCAGGGCATTGGTCCCGAAGTTGTAGCTGACCACATTATTGTGGTTCGTCGCCGACTCGGATATATACAGCGAAGCGTCCGCCGAGAATGCCAGTCCGTAGGGATTATTCAGCGGCGTGGCCGTGCTGCCCGATAGGTCGTTGACACATTGACCAACGGCTGTCTGCTGGGTGGTCATGGCAATGATCGCGCGGACGCAGTTGTTGTTTGAATCGGCGATGAAGAGGTTGCCGTTCTTGTCGAAGGCAAGTCCGGCCGGACGATCGAGTGTGACCGTGCCGGTGATTCCTGTGCAGAGGGAATTGGCTGCGTTGGGCGAGAGCTGGCCGGCGACGGCGCAGATGGTGGTTGCCGGGTCGGTGGCGAGATGGCGCACTACCTGGTTGATCGCCTGGGCATACAACGGGTCGACGATGGAGATGTAGAGGTTGGAGTTGCTGTCCACCGCCAGGCCGTCGGGCAGAGGCGTGTTCGAGCCTGTATGCACGGAGGAGCATGTTCCGGCCACCGTGGTCAGGGCTGGGCTGGCGAAGCTGTCGACCACGCCGCTGGCCAGGCTGCGTACGCAGTTGTGCTGGCTGTCCGCGATGTAGAGGGTGTTGGAGCTGTCGATTGCCAGGCCGGTGGGCTGCAACAGTCCCTGCACCTCGGTTGGGGCTGGGTTGGTCGAGGTATCGCAAGTATCCGAGGCGTTTCCGCTGACGCGCAGACCGGCTACCGTGGTGACGTGTCCCGTGGTGTCCACCTTGCGCACGCAATTGTTCTGCGTATCGGAGATGTAGAGATTACCAAGCGAATCGAAGACGACATAGGAGGGAACGTTGAGGGTGGTGGCCGTCGCAACACCCGTGTCACCGTTGAAGAGGTTCGAGCCTGTACTGTTACCTGCGTAACGTGCTGTGGTATCGAGCAGCGTAGCAAACTGGCCGCGAGCGCTGGATGGTGCCAGACAGGTGAATCCTGCAAGACCGAGAATGAAAAGTCGAATAAGGACAGATCGAAGAGGGCACAGACTTGGGGTGTTCATTTTGGGAGAACTCCAGAGACTCGATCGCCGTTCAGGTTCATCTGCACAGACCTCTCTCTCAGGACCGTGTCGGGCGTGTCGGGGAAAAAAGCTGCCACTCCGCGTATTTTCAACATTATAGGGTTGACCTGAAAAGAAAAAACACGAAAATTGTTGATGACCGGGGTTAATTTGCGGGTAACGTTACCGATTGTGCAATACAAACTAGCGTTTGCGCAGTCGCACTGGGCAGCAGATTCATTGGATGAAGCTAGATCAGATTGGTTGTCCCCACACCATTACTGCGTAATGCTGAACGCAGTGCCACAAGCGGTTGTAATTCCGGACGCACCGAGAAGTCATCGTACCTTTCATGGGTTAGTTCTTTGCCGACGGACCCGGGCCATATTGCTCACGATCCGGGCGCGATCAGGAGTGGGAGATGCCGTACGCGTCCAGTATGTCCTGGAGGGTCACGATGCCGACCAGTTGATGCACATTTGCGCGACTCACCACCGGCAGCAGATCGATCTGGTTGCTGCCCATCCGGTCCAACGCCAGATCCAGCCCCTGATCGGCGTGCATGTGGGGAAAGACAGGCGCGGCCGACAGATCGTCGAGAATCCTGCTGGAGTCCTCGTCCACTTCGACCTCCATCTGCGACTGTGTGATGACTCCGATGACTCCGCGCTGGTCCGTCACCAGGGCCGTTCGAAGGCCGCTGGCCCGGATGCGTCCCAACGCCTCGCGCACTGTGATCGCGGAATCAAGTAGAAACGCAGGACCTTTCATGATCTCTGCAACCGTGCGCTGATCGAGTCGTTGGCGCGTCCGGGAGCTGGGCAGATGGATGCCATCCTGCACCGCGAGCGCCTCGTAGATTGGCTCATGCTGCAGGAGGGAGGCAACGAAGAGGCTGACCAGATTGGCGATCATCAGGGGGACGATGACGGCGTAGTCCTGGGTCATCTCGAAGATGATGAGCACCGAGGTCATGGGCGTGCGCACCACGCCTGCGAAGACCGCTCCCATACCCACCAGCGCGTAGGCCCCCGGCGTGGCTGTCGCCAGCGGGAAGAGATGATGCGCGGCGGTGCCCACCACGCCTCCCACCATTGCACCAAGAAAGAGCGATGGGCCAAAGATGCCGCCCGCATTGCCTGACGCGTAGCTGGTGGTGACAGCGAAGAGCTTCAACAAAAGGAGCAGCATCATCAAGTGGAATGCCATCCGTCCGTTCATGGCATCACCGACAAAGCCGTAGCCCACGCCCAGCACCTGGGGCACAAACCAACCCATCGCGCCCACCAGCAGCCCGCCCGCCACCGGTTGGAACCAGACCGTCATTCGCGGCAGGCGTAGAAACCAGGCACGCATCCCCAGCAGCAGCCGGGCGAAGGCCGCCGAGACCACTCCACCGGCCACGCCGAGCACCGCATAGACGGCAAACTCCGCCGAACTGACCAGGTGATATTTGGGGACATTGAAGAGCGGATGATCGCCGAGAGAGACGCGCAGGACCATCCAGGCGGTTGCGGAGGCCAGCACCACGCCGCCCATCATGGGCGCGTTGAGGTCGCCCATAATCTCCTCCAGGGCAAAGACCACCGCGGCCAGAGGAGTATTGAACGCGGCTGCAATGGCCGCCGCCGCGCCTACCGGGATCAGGTTTTTCACCTGCTCTGTGCTGAGGCCCAGAGCGCGCCCCAGCACGGAACCGATGCCCGCGCCCACCTGCACCGACGGCCCTTCGCGGCCGAGTGGAATCCCGCTGGCCAGCGTCGCCGAGGTGCAGAAGAACTTGCCCAGCACGGTGCGCAACGTGATGCGACCATCGCGGGCAAAGAGCGCGGCCTTGGTCTGCGGCACGCCGCTGCCGCGCGCATTGGGGAAGAAGCGATAGAGCAGATAACCGATGCCGAGCGATCCCACAACCGGAAGCAAGAGGCGCCGCCAGGGCGCGCCCAGCACCGGGTATAGCCGCATCCCGAGTCGTTCCGTCAGCACAATGAAGGCGACCACGGCGAGACCTGTCAACGCGCCGATCACCATCGACAGAGCCATAAAAACGTGGCTCTCGCTATGCCGTAGCGGGGCCATGCGCTCCGCGAGCGGGACCTGCCACCATCTCCTGCGCGCCGCCAGCAAGGGTTCCGTCATCGTGTGAGTGGGGCCTCCCATCCAGAATATCCCACGGGAATTGCCCTAACCCATAATCTATTTTTTCGGCGCCGATACATTGAATTTGCACCACTGCTGAAGGTTTTGTAAGAGCCACGCCGCATTCGAGGCCTAAAAACGGAGCATTTCTGTGCCGTGTTGCGCAACCACTGAATCGGGAGCTTTTCTGTTCGATTTCTCGGACACTCCTTGCCCCTCAACTGATACGAAATATCGGTAAGTGCAAGTCCTCGATTGTTCTCGACCCTCGGATTCTTGAAATCTGAACTCGCATGATCCGCGCCCGTGTGGCCTTTAACGGCCAGAATCCTCACATAGGAGATCTTTCCGGTGGAACTCGCGGTGCGGATGCGTGCCTAGAGTTGTTTGCGCAGGTGCTCGAAGATGACATAGCCGATTGATGCCGCAATGATGGCGATGGCAAAGTTCTTGATTGTGAAGATGTCATATAGTGCGACGGAGAACCTCTTACCTGGGCCATTGGTGCGGTTGAACTCGCCCATCAGGAGGTTGGAGTAGAACAGGAAGATAATGAAAGCGACCTCGATCAACGCGCGCAAGACGTGGCTGAGAGGGCGCGGGGACAGTGGGCTTGGGGGCATGGAATGATGATACCTGGAATCCCCCTTTCAGCCCTGATTCGCTTGGATTGTACCGCTCATCAGCATCCGGATAGATCGATTCGTTGAATCTATAGTATGTTTGGGTATGATCGTCGGCTTACGCCTGACACTTCGCGCCACGAGCATCTGCCTGCTGGGAGTGGTTTCGACGATCTCGGCCCTCGCATCGGATCAACTAAAACTAGCATCGGCACAGCCATCACCCTGGGTCATCGACTCGGCCATCCTGGCGGCGGCAACACCAGTTGCCCGGTTCCCCCCATCGATAAGCACCCACCTCCGTCCGGAACTCACCCTACGACCTAGCTCTGCCGTGCATCGCTTGAGCAGACGCATCTTTCTTGAAGGTTCGACTCCACCTTTACTCATTGTTCTGAAGACTGTGCGGCTGCTAGCCCCGATGCGGTCGCAGGCGAACCCGCCTCCAGAGTCACCAGCGCTGCGGACCGATTCTATCTCTCGTGCGAATCGACAACGCGCCCCCTGAATACTCCTGAAAATCGATCACGTTGAATGGCCGTCCGAAATGACCTCAGGTCATTATCGCCGCAACGTTGCATAACGAGAAAGGAGATTCACCATGGACCACTCCAGGCTGAAAAAGTATCCAGTCGCACTTTGCCTTGCTGCCATCATGGTTCTTACCGGATGCCACAAGAAAGCTGCCGCGCCCCCACCGCCTCCACCGCCCGCACCAGCGCCAGCGCCAGCGCCTGCGCCTACTGCCAGCATTACCGTTAATCCGTCGGTGATCGATCAAGGACAATCCGCAACGGTGGCATGGAAAACGGCCAACGCCACCGACGTTTCAATTGAGGACATCGGCTCGGTTGCACTAAACAGCTCCCAGTCCGTCTCGCCTACCCGGTCGACCACCTACACACTCACCGCCAAAGGGCCCGGAGGCACTGTGGAGGCGAACGCTCGACTCACGGTCAATCCTCCTCAGCCGAAGCCGGTGCCTCCGCCCC
Organism: uncultured Acidobacteriaceae bacterium; assembly: GCA_963834805.1. Classification (GTDB taxonomy): domain Bacteria; phylum Acidobacteriota; class Terriglobia; order Terriglobales; family Acidobacteriaceae; genus Edaphobacter. The sequence continues at coordinate 873,951 of CAWIDB010000006.1, read as the reverse complement.
CGCCCATCACCGAAGAACAGCTCTTCGAGCAACATGTGCATGACATATTTTTCGACTACGACAAGGCCGACATCCGCACGCAGGACGCGCCTGTAGTCGAACAGGATTCCGTGTTTCTGAAAACGTACCCGGACATCAAGCTGCTGATCGAAGGTCACTGCGACGAACGCGGATCGGAGGAGTACAACATCGCGCTTGGGCAGAAACGCGCTGAGTCGCTTCAGAAAGCGCTCGTCAGCGATGGCATTCCAGCCAGCCGTATCCGGGTCATCAGCTATGGAAAGGAGAAACCCTTCTGCACCGAATCAAATGAGCAGTGTTGGCAGCAGAACCGGCGCGATCATTTAAAGATCGACCGCTAGCAAGCCCATTGGCACAGGGGAAAGGTGCCAGCCGGAACCGGTTGGCGCCTTTTCCGCTGTTCTTCGCAGGCGAAGTGTTGATTACGCGCAGCAATTCAGGCTTGGTGCCGTATCCTACGGTGAGACAGACCCATGGGCCGCAATCTGTATATTCTCGCCGTGTCGCTTGCGCTCTTCGCGCTGATCTCCTGCGGCATCGCGTACAGCAACATCGCGCAGCAGCCCGGGTCGCCGGGCGATGCTTCGCTGTGGCGCACCATGGGGTTGGCGCTGTTCGTGCTGGCGCTGCTATCGGCACTGGGCGGAGTGATGTCGTCGCTGTTTGAGCAGGCCAAGCGGCGCAGCGAAGAGGCGCGGCGGCGCGGGCGATCGTGAATCCCGATCCGGCTCAAACGATACAATCGATAGAGAGGGGAGAGCCAAGCCTATGTTTGAGATCACCGTAGAAGCCGGCTTCTCCTCCGGCCACTACCTGCGCAACTACCACGGCAAATGCGAGAACCCGCACGGCCACAACTACCGTGTGCTGGTGACGCTGGCGGGCGAGGAGTTGGACGACGCTGGGCTGCTGCTGGACTTCAAGCTGTTGAAGATGCTGCTGCGACCGGTGGTAGAGCGGCTGGACCACCTGATGATCAACGACATTGAGCCATTCACCGAGTTGAACCCATCGGCGGAGAATCTGGCACGCTACTTCTACCAGCAGACCGCGCAACAACTGCAGGAGATGACCGGCGGGCGGGTGCGGGTGAAGGACTGCACGCTGTTCGAGACGGACAGCAGCTTCGCGCGGTACTACGAGTAGCGCCTGAGAAATCTTTTGAATGTCTGAACAAGATTGCGATATTCCCTCGGTGGCTAAAGCCCTATTACTGTTGCGCCTATTGTGGACGGCCTGAAGCCCGTCCCTATCAAAACAATTCGTCGCTCACATCATTCCTAAGCTGCTTGCGGTAGAGCAGTGCGTGCAGGTTTTGCGCGTAGAAGTTTTCTGCTACGCCCACCGGCGCGTATCCGATCGATTCGTAGAAGCGGATGGCTGCGGCGTTCTCGGTGAAGACGTGCAGATGCATTCCGGCTGCACCAGCGGAGTGGAGCCGGGACTCGATCTCGGCCATCAGACGCCGCGCCAGTCCGCGCCATCGCCACGCGGGAGCCACGTCCAGCGTCACGATATAGCCGGTGCGATCTTCCAACTGCGCTACGCAGAAGCCCGCCAGTTCACCCTCTGCCTCGGCGAGCACGGTGATCGCGCCAGGAGCCTCGGCGAAGCTGCGCATGGTCCCTCGGCTGAATCGGAAGACCGGCTCAAAGCAGACGAGGTCGAGCGCGTGCATCGCCTGCCAGTCGCCCAGCCGGTAGTTTCTGAGTTTCGCTTGATCCATGCAATCCTCGGAGTTGCGCCGGGACACGGCGGAGCCAGCGGCGCGCTCAGGCCTGCTGGCTGGGCGCAGCGGCCGGCGCGGCGAGAAGGTTGTACAACCAGGCGAAGATGAGGCCGCCAATGGCGCCGTCGAACAATCCGTAGACCGTTCCGAGCATGGCGTCACCGAAGTTGCGGGCCCCATGAAAACCCGGGTAGATGGAACTGACAAATTCGAGAAAGCCTATACCGTAAGAAGGGAATGCGAGGTGAGCCAGTGCAGCAAACGCAACTCCCCCTCCCCAAAGCAGTCCAAGAGCAAATGCCATAGCTTTTACGGAAATACGCATGATGTCATCCTCCTGACCTTACTTTGCTGTTGTAGGCTGCGCCTGCTTTTTCAGGGGACGAATTGGCAAGCCGCCTTCTCTATAGAACCGCCTGCATTCTAAACCAAATTCTCTCCAGGTTGCAGACGGGTGTGCCGCTGCCGGGATGAATCCCGGTTAGAGCCACCGTCGCACCAGCCTGCGCACCAGTTCAGTGGTGACGCCGTAGACGACAAAGGAGGTGATCTCGCTGCCGCGCTCGCGCAAGGTGTTGTCCTGGTCTTTGGGTTGGGCGGGATGGGCAGCGAGGCCAAGCGCGGACAGCTCGACTTCGTGGCTCATCGCCTCGAGCGCCAGGCCGAAGCCGGCCCCCTGCTTCACGGTGGTCTCGGGATAGAACTCGGCTGCCGCTCCATAGGTCGCGCCGGCCACCGCGCCTAGACCCCAGCGGAAGGCCTCGCTCTGTCTCGCCTTTTCGAGCGCCCTCTGGGTGTTGCCGGCTATATACTCTGCGGCCAGGTCATGCGGTTTTGGAGCGTGTTTCGAATGCTGGGGAAAGATGCGCTCGGCAAAGGTCTGGACGGCTGTTCCGGCCAGTCCGCCGATCAAGCCTGCGATCAGTCCTTTGGCCAGCGACTTATGCTTCTTCACCGCGGCGACTTGTGATTCGCTCATGACAATCCCTTCAGCCTTTTGCCCTCAAACCTCTCGCGCAAGCGTGGGCCAACTCTATAGGATGCAACTGCACGGCATCGAGTAGGACGAACAGCCTTGGCAAGAATGGAATTGTAGCCTCATGCGCGGCGCAACGCAGCGGAATCCAAGGAGCAGGCGCTAGCGCAGGCCGCCGCCGTCGTTCCACTCATAGACCACTACGCCCATGTCGCCCAGGGTTTTGATGGCCGCTTCGACGTTGCGGCGGACTGCAGGCCGGGCCGAGGCCGGGGTGTCGTGCGCCTCTTCGATGGCAACCACGCGGCCATAGGGCCAGGAACTCTCTGGCACCGCATCCAGCGCGGCGGGCAGATCGCTGACGCGCACAGTGAGGTCCTGGCGGCGCGCGGAGACGGGACGCAGCATTCCGCCCGTGCCTAACTGGCTAGGGTTGGCGTCGGCCTGGGTCACATGCAGCGTGGCAATGTTCTGCTGCACCGTGAGGTAAGGGTTTTCCCACTCGGAGAGGCTGGGGATGGCCAGGTAGCGGCTCTTGGAGGGGGGCGGAATCAGGTCCAACTGCTGGCGAGCGGAGTCGACCGCCTGCGGACTGGCGGTTGGGATGGTGGTGCCAGCCGACGCGCTCTTACAACCCGTAAGCAACAGGGGCGATACAGCCAGGCAGAGGGCCGCAGCAAGCGTCAGCGGCAATTTTGCGCGGGAAGAAGACCGCGAGGAGACGATGCGGTCAGACGATGAGTGAGAAAGGTCAGTTATACGCACGCCATTAAGCATACCAAGTGGTTGGATGCAGATTCCAGTGGATGGGCTTCGCACTGACAAACAACTGGCAAACAACGACCTGCAACCGCGCAGACGATACAATCGAAGCATGGTCAAGGGAATTACGCTGGTGACGCAGGTGGCTTCGGCGGATGCGCTGGAGAAGCTGGCCAGCCTGTTGAGCGCGCTTGGTTTTGAGCCGGGCAAGGGCTGGGAGGATGGAGGCGGACGAGGCGCGGCATTTCTGGCTCCGCTGGGCAACCTGGAGCTGGTGGCGGGGCGCGTGCCGGCCGTGCCTCCGATCCTGATTGAAGTGACGCAGCTCGACCAGGTGCGCGCGGTGGTCGCGCAGTGGATGAAGGCCAACTGCAGCGCGAAAGAGATTGGCGAACGGCTCTTCGAGGTTGCGCCGACGCACTGGAACTCGCGGCTGTTTACGGTCGCGCCTGACCCATCGCTTCTGCTTGGTTTCTGGGAGCCGGAGAACCCGGAGCATGGCAAGCCCATTGCCGTCGAAGGCGACCTGTCGGCGGCGGGAATGAGGTTTGCGATTGTAGTTGCGCGCTGGAACGCGGTGATCACAGACCGCCTGCTGCAGGGCGCGCTGGATGGACTGCTGCGCAGCGGCGCGGCGCGCGCGGAGATCCAGATTGTGCGTGTACCCGGCGCGTGGGAGATTCCTGCGGCGGCGCGCACCCTGGCGGAGTCGAAATCGGTGGATGCGATCATCACGCTGGGCTGCTTGCTGCGCGGCGAGACGGCGCACTACGAGGCGATCTACACGGAGGTTGCGCGCGGCATTGGGCAATCGCAGCAGGAGACGGGTGTGCCGCATAGCTTCGGAGTGCTGACCTGCGAGACGCTGGAACAGGCGCTGGACCGCGCCGGCGTGAAGGCGGGCAACAAGGGATTCGAGGCTGCCATCGCGGCGATTGAAATGGTGTCGATCCAAAGGAAACTGGCGGGGAAGAAGTAAGTGGGAACACGCCGCAAGTCCCGCGAACTGACGATGCAGATGCTCTTCCAAGGCGACTTGGGCAAGCAGACGCCGGAGGAGGTGCGTGCCCTGTTCTGGCCCTCGCGTGACGACGTGGACGCGGAGACGCGGGGCTTTGCCGAGGACCTCTATCGGGTTGCCAGCGAGCGGCAAAAGGAGATCGACGAGCTGATCGAAGAGCACGCGCAGAACTGGCGGCTGGAGCGCATGGCGGTGGTGGACCGCAACCTGCTGCGTGCCGCAGTTGCCGAACTGCTGGGCTATCCCAACACGCCGGCCGCCATCGTCATCAACGAGTCCTTGGAGATTGCCCGCCGCTACGCCGCGCCGGAGTCGGTGCAGTTTCTCAACGGAGTGCTGGACGCCATCGCGCGCAAGCTGCTGAAGCAGCGCCTCGGCTGATCCCTAGAGAAAATGCCAGCTCCATACAACGACCCTGGCCTCCCGCGCGGGGAAGCCAGATGTCCTCGTCCCGTTTGCCGCAGGGGCTCACAAGATGGAAGCAGCGGGAGCTTTGGCAGACTCCGGGTTGTAGCTCACTGCTTTGGGACGCACCGTGTTGCGGCCGCATTCCTTGGCCTCATACATGGCCGCGTCGGCGCGCCGCATCATGCCTTCCCAGCCACCTTGGGCGGGGTCGAGCTGGGCTACGCCGGCGCTGATGGTAAATCGAACAATCTCGTCCTCGAAGGGCACTTCGAGTGCCTCCACGGACTGCCTTACGCGCTCCGCGGCCACGATGCCGGCCGAGGCCGTGGTGTTGGGCAACAGGATGGTGAACTCTTCGCCCCCGGTGCGGGCAAGCACATCGTTGACACGCATCATGGGTTTGATCTGGTGCACCAGGGCCTGCAGCACGGCGTCTCCGGCGGCGTGTCCGAGCGTGTCGTTGATGTGCTTGAAATCATCGATATCGAGCACGATCATGCAAGGCAGATGGCCATACCGGATGCTTCGCGTGGTCTCACGCAGGGCTGTATCCTCCATGGCCCGGCGATTCATCGCTCCGGTGAGCGGATCGGTGCGTGCCTGCTCGGCCAGTTCCTTGCTCAGTTCTGTCACCAGGAACCAGAGCATGCACATCACCATGCAGGTGGCAAGGAAGGCCATCGCTGCCAGCGAATAAACCCACTTCCAATCGGTGAGGGCGCGCTCGGTCTGGTCAGCCTGCTTGTAATACAGGTCGGTCAGGATGGCGCGGATTGTCATCACGACCGCGTCTGCAACGAGGATCAGGGCCGTGACCCTTGCCACCGCGGCAAACGGCCCGCGCCCGTTCTTGAAGAGGATCCAAGCGGCGACGCCGCAGACCAAGATATTGGGGATGTTGATGACGTTGCTGCTGTACGGAACCCGATTGAGAAACAGGATGGTATAGACCACCAGGGCAAGGCCAATCACGACGAAGGGCCAGCGACTGTGTAACGGCTTGCGCTGCACAAACCAGCGCAGGCCCAGGAACTGCATCACGAAGGAGACCAGGTACAGTTCCTGGGCCACCATTTCGCTGAGGGTGGCGGGGATTTTATCATCCAGGCCTTGCAGGACCAGCTTGACCAGCCCGACGGCCATTCCTCCGGCAAACCACCTCAGTCCTGTCATGGCACGGTTACGCCAGGCAAGCAGGCACAGGCACGCCGTAAACACGGTCACCGAGACGATATTCGTGAAGAAAAAGGTTCCGTAGTTGATCACGTCTAAGAAAAGCAGCTTTCTCGGAAACTATACTAGACGTTTTGCGTTGGGAGTACGTCCTGAGGGAAAATGCAATTGTTCCGAGCCAGGAATATCTCCATTTTACTGAAGTCCGGGCCAATTGCATTCTGCATTGACAGCGTCACTCCCATGGTCCGCAGATGCGATCTGAGGCCTCGGGCCTAGGTTTTCACCGGCTCGCGGACCGTGCAACACGGACAGTGTAAATCATTGAAAAATTATAGAGTTACAACTTTCGTGGGGTAGAGGATACGACCACTCAGGCCAGGCGCCGCGGCAGATCCGGCCCGCCAGCATTCTGAAGTCGGGACAAAGGGAATACGCAGCCGCAACGTGTCATTTCTCACGCTGGGAACCGCGGCAAGAGGAGTTTGCGGCTGGGTGGAAGAAGAGCCGCCGCGCACAATGCCGAGGGTTGCGAGTGAATTCGCGGAATGCTTCTCTACGTCGTTTTGCGCGGCTTTTGGACCATCATATTGACCGGCACAATGGCGCCGGAGGGGTCGGCCAGGTTAGGCGCCAGGGTCGATGAATCGGTCAGTGTGCCGCGGTTGACGATGTGGACCAGGTTGTCTCCCGAGGTTGCCGCGTACATCGTTGTGTTGTCCGAGCTAATCACGCCTGCGATCGGCGCTGTTGCCGAGCCGGAGAGCTTGATGTAGGCGGTCGTTCCCGGTCCGTTGCCGGATGGAAGATAGGCGGGAAGAACTCCGCCGGAACCGGTGTAGGTGATAAAGGCAATGGTGGAGTCCGATACCGGCAAGATGCCGGTAATGGCAGTGGCCGTCACTGGGGTCAGAGTGGTGTGATAGAGCGTGTTGGAGAAGGAGAGAGTCCCCGTCTGGGGGCATGCGACGCTGACCGGAACACCGCTGGCGTTGCCAGCCGGAATCTCCACATGCAGATCGCTCAGCGTGGGATTGGCGGTGGTCGCGGTTGCGCCTAGGATGTGCAGCCCATCGTTGGTTGCGGCGATCCGGTCGGTGATTGCCGGAGAGCTGTCGGCCGGCGGATAGAACACATTGGATTCGTTCGTCGGCGAGGTTGCTGTGCCGATCGGACAGTAGCTACGCGCAGTTGTGGTCTGACCGGCAAAATACGCCCCGACGGCAGGCACAGTAATCGCGACGTCGGTCACTGGCGTTCCTGCTGAAGTTGCAGGAGTGATGCTGGTCCACCCGGTATAGGCCGAATAGACCAGCAACTGATTGCCGGCGGTGATGTACACGGTCTGGTTGTCGGGGGAAAATTCGGCGTGGGTCGCCACTCCGCCGTAGGTGGTGAGGACGCCTCCCGATGTACTCTCCAGCGAGATGATCTGCCGCACCGGATCGCTGATGACGAGGGTGCTGTTGTTTGGCGACACGGCGAGCACGGTCCCCGGCGAGGTAATGTCCGTGCGTGAGAGGCTCAACGAGTTGACGGCATTCAGCACCATCAGCGCGGTTGAGCTGCCCATGTAGATGGCTGTACCGTCATCGCTGATGACCATGGAGTTCGGCAAATAGGGCAACTGGAACGGCGACCCCACAACCGAGGTTGTAAAGTCGACCTGCACCACATCCTCGGACTGCGTGCTGGCCATATACAGGACCGTGCTGTTGGTTCCGGGAGTGGAGATATTCACCGAATTGGAAGTAACGGGCAGGCCGTTGCCGAACAGGCCGATCTGGTTGTAGGACGAGGAGTTGCAAGCCGGGGGCTGGCAGATTGCGGTGATCGAGGCCGCGCCAGCATAGGGCGGAGTAATGATGCCACTGGTAGGCGCGGGAATCGTGGTCGGAGTGGTCGACACATACTCCAGGTTAAGCCCGGTGATGGTAACGCCCTTGGTGTCGACGACCGTGGCCACCATCGCTTGTGGATTGTTCTCATTGACCACCACGGGATTGGAAGTTGTGCCAGGAGTTGTGAGGGTGATCGAGGCCGGCGGACAGGTGGAGAAGAAACCCGCCGAGCTGGCTGCGTTCGCTATATTGGCCGTGATCAGCACCGATCCCGGTTGATTTGCCGTGGCCACGCCGTTCTGATCGATGCTGAGAACGGGCGAGATTGCGGTGAGGCTGGAGGCTCCCGCCGCGGTAAACTGCAGATGCCCCACCGCGCAACTAATGTTGGTCTGGTTGGCGCCCGATCCCGCGTAGACGCGCGCCACAAGCTGAGCGGTCGATCCCTGTGAGATGCATGAGTTTGTCGGATACGGCGGAGCCGTGACCGCGCCCGAGGTGGCCAGTGGACAGCATGCGGTTGTAGGATCGGTCGAACAGTTGGACGACGGACCTCCCAGCACAATGCTGGTCACCACCGGATGCACAAAGACAGGCAGAGGGTTGCTGGTCGCGCCGTTAAAGGTGGCAGCGACATAGGCTATGCCCGACTTGTTAGTCGGAGTGCAATAGGTGTAATCGGCAATCCCTCCGCCCGAGTTGCGGTTCCAGGTTCCCGCGCAGAGCCGGCCGGTGGACGGCTGCACGTCGGCGATGGTCATGTCCGAGGTACCGTAGGTGAATGACGGCACCACAACGTTGTTGCCCTTGCAGTCCGTCGCGGTAGGTCTCTGGAGCTGTCCTAACTCTCCGTAGTTCAGCGAGATTCCATAGACAATCGGCTGCAACGTGATGGTCGCGGCCTGAGTTGTTGTTGGGCCCGTGTCTCCGCCATTGCAGAATTCAGGCGCGGCAGTGCCCTTGTTGCAGCCCGAGATCGAGACCCCAAAAGGAATCGTTGACAGAAATAGTACAAACAACGTAACGAACCGACGCATTAAACCTCCCCGTCCAACCGGAACCTGAGCTGAACGGTCACTCCACAGATGCTAATTACACAGATGTCAGTGTAGAAGCTGCGCACCCCGGACGCAAATAACCGTTGCGGTTTAAACGAGCCGGGGAGGCGATGGAAAGCAGATGCAAGCGCACCGCTAGTTGGGCGGCATCTGGTCCTGAAACCAGCCGATGGTGCGGCGCAGCAGGTCGCGCTGGTGGTCTGGAGCGGAGAAGTGATGGCCCTCGCCGGGATAGATTACGAGCTGCGTCTTGACGCCCTGGTCGCGTAGCGCATGCCAGAACTCGAAGCTCTGCGGCGCGGGACACTCGCCGTCGCGGTCGCCCACCAGCAGCAGGGTTGGAGTTTTTACGTTTTTGATGAAGTCGATGGGGGATGATTTGGCGTAAACCCCCGGGTCGTCGTAGACGGATGCGCCGAAGAAGGGGAGCATCCACTGGTCGATGGAGTTTTCGCCGTAGTAGCTCTGCCAGTTGGCGATGCCCGCGCCCGCCACCGCCGCTCGGAAGCGCGTGGTCTGGGTGACGGCGAACATGGTCATGAATCCGCCATAGCTCCAGCCGGTGATGCCTTCGCGATCCCGGTCGATGGGAAATCGCTTCTCGATGAGGTTGACGCCGGCAAGGATATCGCGCAGGTCGCCGTAGCCGAAGTCCTTGATGTTGGCCTGGGTGAATCTCTCGCCCTGGCCGAAGCTACCGCGCGGATTGGGATAGAAGACGAAGTAACCCAGCGCGGAAAAGGGAGTCGCGCTATAGGTGGCCACGGGCCAGCGCGGCGTGAGCGTGCTGGATGGGCCGCCGTGGACGCTGACAATGAGGGGATACTTCTTCGATGGATCGTAGTTGGCGGGATAGAGCAGCCAGCCCTGAATACGAAAGCCGTCGTTGCTGTAGTCGATGGCTTCGGCCTTGCCCCACGCGGGTTGGAGCACGTCGTTGAGGTGGGTGATCTGCTTGAGGTTGCCGGAGGGGCCGGCCCAGACCTCGGGCGGGCGATCGAAGGACTGGCGGATGAGCGCAATGTTGGGCGAGTGGGAGGCGAAGGAGACGCTCATCGCGTCCTCTCCCGCGATGATGGTATCGGGAAACGTGAAGTCGAGGCCGGGAACATCCTTGCCGGTGGTGAGATCGAGCGTAGTGATACGGCTGCTGCCGCCGACATGCTCGGAGATGCCGATGGTGTGATCGTCCAGCCATGCGATGTAGGCGGGGGAGGCGGGACGGTTGGGGGTGACGTCTTTAGGCTCGCCGCCGGTAGTGGGAATGAGATAGATGTTGCCACCGACGGAGCCTTGATCGGACATGAGGCCGCCGATGAAGGCGATCTGTTTGCCGTCGGGCGAGAAGCGGGGGACGGCAATTTGCAGGCCGTGGAGCGGGCCGGGAGTAGAGGTGGGATCAAAGATGACTTTGGGGCTGTCTACCTCGGCATGGTCGCCGTACCAGGTCGGCGTTGCCACGGTGTAGAGCTTTGCCTGCCACCAATTGTCTTCACCAGGTGCTGGCGCGCCCACAAAAGTTAAGTGCGCCGAGTCTGGGGCCCAGGCAAATTCGTATGCATGAAGCTGTGTGATATGGAAAGTGGGCGTTCGCTGGAGGGATGGGAGGAAGATGCTGACCGCAATGTTTCCACCCTTATCGAGTCCCTGAATGACGGAAACCGCCTGCGCCTCTATGTCTTGGCCGATGACGCCGGACCAGGGCTTCATGGCGTCGGTTGCACCAGCGCGGCGGGTGGCGTTCTCGACATAGAGGAAGGCGATGGATTTGCCGTCGGGCGACCACTGCAGTGAGCTGATTTCGCCATGTAGATAGCTACCCTGCCTGATGAAGTTGGTCGCCAGGGTCCAGAAGAAGATATTCTGCTGCGCGGTTGGCTGCAACTTACCGCCTCTGATGGCATTTTGATTACTGTCAAAGCAGTTGGAGAGGAAGGCGAGCTGCGTGCCATCAGGCGACCAGGCGGGATGCGAGGCGGTACATATGCCGGGCTTGCTGCGCTTGGTGTCGCCGATGGTGTCTGGCGAGAGGACGCGATCCTGCGCGGGGCTCTGAGATGCGATGCGTGTGAGATGCAGCTCTGAGCCGTGCTCTCCGTTGAAGGTCCAGGCCACGGTGTTGCCGTCGGGCGAGATGGCGGCGGTGTTTGGTGTGCGTACACTGTCCAGGGAATTGAGCAGCGACTCGATGCGTGGGTCGGCTGTGCTGCCGGTCGAGGGTGGAGCTTGCTGCGCAACAGCGGTGCAGTGCAGGCAGAGCACGACTGCGGCTGCGGCGAGCAGGAGTCGAAAGGAGGAGCGACGAGCGAGCGCATCCATGCAAAAAGGCTAGCACGGCCGCGCGGGGCGATGCAGTGCGAAGCTCTAGTGGCCGGGGAGGACGAGTTGGCGGGTGTGGATGCTGGACTGGGTCTCGGGGACGCTGCCGTCGTTGACCTCGACCTGCTCGGGCGTGCCGGCGAAGATGAAGCGGGTGGATGCGCTGGAGCGGCCGGGGATGCGCAGGCGCTGGGTGTCGGAAGCTGTGGCGGAGCGGACGGTGATGGGGACATCGGCCGCGGCGTAACCGTCGTTGCGGACCTCAACGGCGACCAGCCATCCGGTGGGCAGGCCGGCGCGCGAGGTGAGCTGGCTGGGAGTGACATTGACGATGGAGAGGTCGGGCAGGCCGCGGTCGCGGTAGACCCAGTCGTCGAAGAACCAGTTGAGGTCCTTGTGGGAGGCGTTTTCGAGGGCGTGTTGAATGCCTGCGGGGTCGCGGTCGAACTTGGGGTCGTTGCGGTAGGCCTGGAGAGCCTGCTTGAGCGGGTCGTCGCCGACGATGGAGCGCAGCATCCACCAGACGGCGGCTGCCTTGGTGCGGTAGAAAATCTCACCGGTGGCGTCGGCCAGGCTCGAGCCCGCGATGGCAACGGATGCGCATTTGAGCGATGTGTCCGTATGTATCCCACCCATGACGATGGAACCGTCATGAATGGGGCACCCAGCTGGGTCGGCTGGCACTTCCGGTTCGATGATGGCGAGGGGGCGGGCGGCGTCCTCGAGTTCGACGAGCGCGGCTGCGCGGCCAGAGGTTCGCTCGGTCCAGAGCAGAGCGAGGAACTGGGCGAGGCCCTCGTCGATCCATGGGTGGGCGGAGCGAAGCCAGAGATGGGTGAGGGAGTGGGCGAGCGAGGGGGCCAGGGTCGCGGGGTCGGCGGAGCGCATGGGGAGGACGAGAAGAGCGTCGTCCTCGAAGGGCTGGCCGGGGTGGTCGAGGAGGTTGAGCGAGGAGAGCAGCTGCGGGCCGAGCCAGTCGGTGAGCAGCGGCTCGACCAGCGCGGCGGCAGCGGAGTATGCGGGCAGCGCATCGTAATGGCTGGTGACGGCGGCGATGAGCGACGGGTTGGCGGACGTTCCGGCAGGGCTGGGGGGACGGTCGGTGATGAAGAGGCTGAGCGGGCGGAAGCCGAGTGGCTGGGAATCGAAGAGGGCCGTGGCAATGCCGGGCGACTCGGCCTCGGGCAGATTGGCGTTGTCGCTGATGGCGGTGAGAGGCTGACGGCGACCGCAGAAGAAGGCTGCATCGGGCGGGTCGCCGGTGTACTCGACCGCGAGGCGGAGGCGGACGGTGGCGGAGGACTGACGGAGGCGGGCACGGCCCACGGCCTGGAAGAGCTTGGCCCCGTCGCCGAGGAAGACGGGTGGCGCGGATACGGGGAACCAGAGGACATTGCCGAATCCGCGCAAGGCAGTGCCGCCGATCTGGCCATCGGGATTGCTGGCGGCGATGGCGTCCCAGTCGGCGCTGAGGGCCTGCTCTTCGGGCGCGCCGATGCGCTCCAGCCGCTCGGCCGAGGGGGGAATGGAGCCGGAGTAGAGCGCGGTGAGCGAAAGGGATGCGCCGGGGGCAAGCGGCTGTGCGAGGGTGACGACGGCTTCGTTCATCTTGCTGGTGTGGTCGACGTCGGTGTCGATGATGTGAGCGGCGAAAGGGAGGGGTGTGCTCGAGCCGGTGAGACTGCGGGCAGAAAGGGCGTCCCAGTGTAGCGAAGAGCTGATCTGGAGGATGAGGCGTGCGAGGGGGGTGGGGACGTCGTTCTTCACGGTGAAGCCTGCGCGGACGGAGATTCCGGCGGAGGCTGGGGTGAGGTGGACGTCGAGGTCATAGGCGGTGAAGGTGAGGGCACTGCGGTCTGCGTCGGTGACGGGGAGCAAGTCTGCTGGGGTGGGTACGGATGGCTTTAGCGCGGTGAGTTGCGGTGTGGTTTGCGGTTGAGAATCAGAAGGTTGCGTCGCATTATCGGGGTCCAAGCTGCGGGAGAAGAGGACCTTTCCGGGCGGCGGTGCGAGTTCGGAGGAGTCGGGTGGAGCGGCAGGTTGCGCGGGTTGCGATGGGCTGGGCTGGGTTTGGGCGCGTGCCGATGCAGAGAGCGCGAGTCCAATCGCACATGCCAGAACAACAAATCGAATCGACGATCGACCATTCGTAAACAGCCGCATTATGGACGCAATGAACGTCGGAATTCGATCATGCGGGGAGCTGCAAGTCCCCTCGGGGGCTAAAGCCCCGAATTCCATCGCGTCGTTTACGGACGGGCTAAAGCCCGTCCCTATCAAAAACGACTGCGTATTCAGCGATTGGCCGGTACTTCGGAGAGAGTTCACGAACCGAGTCCTTTGCGGGGTTTGGGCGGCGCAGCGGGCTTGGGAGCGGGCTGAACGGGGTGGCTGCGCTGGCGTAATGCCTCGTACATGACGATCGCGCCGGCGACCGAGACGTTCAGCGAGGAGACCGCACCCGCCATCGGAATGCGCAGGAGGTGGTCGCAGGTCTTTTTGACCAGGTTGTGCAGTCCCTCGCCCTCGCGTCCGAGGACGAGGACGCAGTCGGTGCAGAAGTCGAAGCTGGTGTAGTCTGGCGAGCCGCGCTCGTCGAGGCCCAGCACCCAGACTTTGGTCTGCTTCATCTGTTCGAGTGCGCGGACCAGGTTGGTGACGCGCGCGATGCGGACATGCTCTGAGGCGCCTGCGGAGGTTTTGGCGACGGTAGAGGAGACTGGGGCAGAGCGGCGCTCGGGCAGGATGACGCCGTCGACTCCCGCGCCATCTGCGGTGCGCAGGAGAGCGCCCAGGTTGTGCGGGTCCTCGATGCCGTCCAGGGCGAGGAAGAAGCGGTGTGGAGGCTGGGCTTCTTGGTTGCTCCTGGCTGGGATATTTGTGACGGGTGCAGGAGCAAGCAGGTCTTCGATGGTGAGGAAGGCGCGCTCGTGAACCAGCGCAAGCACTCCCTGGTGGGCGTCTGTGCGTGCCATGCGGGTGAGCTGGTCGCGCGATTCGAGGGTGACACGGACTCCGGCGTCGCGGCAGAGCTGGGCGAGGCGCTCCAGCCGGGCGTCTCCACGTTCCCGGGCGAGCAGGACGCAGTCCAGGCGGCGCGCGCCTGACCGAACCGCCTCCTCGACCGGGTGCAGGCCGTAAAGAACTTCCATAAGTAATAGTTTACGTCTGAAATAGGCCTCGCCAAGAGCAGCATTAGGGCTTTAGAATTAGTCTTAGAGTCTATTCTGAGCGTTTTCGCCTGCGGTGCCGTGTGCCCCGGAAGGGATTTTTGGATGCTATTTCTATCACGCGGTGAAAAGAGCACTGGCGGCCGAGACTTTTCCCAGCGGGTTGCCGTCTCTAAAAGTATGGGCGGCACAGCGATCGCGATCTCGGTGGAACAGGCGGAGCAAAGCCAGCGTGAAAACGCGGCCATAGCGCGCGGCCTGAAGTCTCAGGACACGGAACTTCTCGACCATTTAATTGAGCTGTACCAGCACCGGCTGTTGCGCTATCTGCTGTTTCTAACCGGCAAGCGCGAGGTGGCGGAAGACCTCTTCCAGGAGACCTGGATGCGGGTGCTGCTGCGGGGCAGCCAGTACAACGGCAAGGCGCGCTTCGACACATGGCTGTTCACGATCGCGCGCAACCTGGTGATCGACCTCTCGCGCAAGCGCAGTATGGCTTCGCTGGACGAGATGAGCGAGCCTGGCGATGACGGACGCGCGTTTGAGATCGCTGCCGATGGGCCCTCGCCGCTGGAACAGTTCGCGGGGAGCGAGGACCGCGCTGAGGTTGCCGCGGTGCTGCTGAAGCTGGAGCCCAACTACCGCGAGGTACTGATGCTGCGCTTTCACGAGGAGATGTCGCTGGAAGAGATTGCAAGCGTGACGCGTGCTCCGCTCTCTACGGTGAAGTCGCGGCTGTATCGCGGTCTGGCCGCGCTGAAGCCGGAGATCGAGCACCTGCGCGGTAACCGCGCGATGGAGGCGACCGGATGAAAGCCTCCTTCGACCCACAATTCGATTCCCAGTTCAATGCTCTGGCGGACGATTCGTCGGTTCTTGCGTACAGTGGCCAGGACGGCGCCACAATGGGGGCGCGTGCCAGTGTGGTCAACCGCACTCACCGCGTAGTGCGCGAGCGGGCCACCGTGATGCAGGAGCGGCGCAGCCATGCGCGCAGCCTGATGGTTCCGCTGGCCATCTGCTCGGCGCTGCTGATCCTGCTGGTTGTTGTGGTATGGAGTGGGCTGTATTCCGAGGCGGCGGAGGCCGCCGAGGCGGTGCAGGCCGACGTCTCCGCGTTGGCCACGACAGACTTAAGCAACCACTTTCTGGTGGTTCTGCTGTGGTTTGTCCCGTTCTCAATTGCGCTTCTGGCCGCTGCCTGGATTCGCCGCTCCCGCCATAATTCCAACGATGAGGCACTCTAATGCCGGAGCGTTGGAACCAGAAGACGTCTGACTCTTCCGACGTGCATGACGCGGTCGAACACGATGGGCTGAAGATGATCCCGATCTGGTCGATCGTTCTCGCTATTCTGGTGTTTGTGGGGTGGTTGTACTTCAGCTATTACGCACAGCCGCACCGCCACGGTCCGCAGCCGATCCGCCTGCTGATGGCCTATATGACGGGGACCGTGCTGGCAAGCTATGTGCTGCTGGTGGGATATGTGAGCCGCGATGTGAAGCGCCGCAATATGCCGGCGCTTCTGTGGATGCTGATTGTGGTGGTGATGCCTGGCGGGATCGGGGCCGTGGTCTATTTTCTGCTGCGCCAGCCGTTGATGATCCGCTGCCCGAACTGCAACACGGAGTTGAATGCGAGCGTCCACTTCTGCCCGCAGTGCCGGTTCCAGGTGGCCCCGGTGTGCGGCCAGTGCTTCCGCGGAGTGCAGATCACGGACGCGTACTGCCCACAGTGCGGGCACGACATTTCCGAAGACGGTGGGCCGTCCCGGCTGCGCGCCTATAGCGACAGCTAAAAGTTGCAGGTTGTCAGTTGCAGGCAGTTAGTTGACGGCAATTCTACTCAACATTCTGAGGCTGACAACGGCTGCTCCAAGCACTAGAGTGGACAGTGTCTTCCGGTCGAGCCATTGATTAGCTGACGGCCATCTGACAAGCTGCAACCAGCAACTGACAACTGTGCCCGTAACCGCGCTCATCATCGACGACGAACCGCTTGCCCGGCAGGAGTTGCTGTATCTGCTGCAGTCGGTGGAAGGCGTGGAGGTGGTGGCACAGGGGGCGAATGGCATCGAAGCCGTGGAACTGGTGCGCGCGCACAAGCCGGACGTTGTCTTTCTGGATGTGCAGATGCCAGGTCAGGACGGGTTCGCCGTGCTCAAGAAGCTGCTGGACAAGAGGGTGGGTCTGCCGCAGGTGGTTTTTGCCACCGCTTTCGACCAGTATGCGGTGCGCGCCTTCGAGGTGAATGCGGTGGATTACCTGCTGAAGCCGTTCGACCGCAAACGGGTGCTGAAGACGATTGAGAAGGTGCGGGCCAGGATCGCGGTCAAGGCCGGGGACATCTCGGCGGGCGATGCGGCGACCACCGACGCCCGGCTGGAAGAACTGCTGCGACTGATGGAGACGCGAACGCAACCAGCCCGGACTCAAACGGGCAAAGTAATTGTACGTGCGCAGGGGCGGCTTCTGCTGGTGGACCAGAGGGATATTCTGTTTTATCTCGATCGAAGGCGGGGCCATCAGCGTGGTGACGCGCGGTGTGGAGGGCCAGTCGAACTGCCGTACGCTGGAGGAGCTGATGACCCAACTCGACGCGGATGCATTCTGGAGGGCGCACCGCTCATTTATCGTGAACATCCAGCACATCCGCGAGGTTGTGCCGTGGTTCAAGTCCAGCTACCAGTTGCGCATGGACGATCCAAAAAAGACGGAGATCCCGGTGAGCCGGGCGCAGACCAAGCGTCTGCGAGAGCTGTTCAATCTGTAAGCGCGAGGCGGCGCGCAGCCTGCAACTCAGGGCATTCCGAGCCAGCCAAGGCGATAGACGAGGCCAATGGTTCCGATGGCCGGATGGATCTTGCCCGAGGCCGTCGGACCATCCCAACTCTGAAACTGACCATCGACCTTGATCGCAAAGTGGGTGCTGAGGTCGTAATCGAAGCCTGCGCCGGGGGAGTAGACGTAGGTTGTGGACACCAGATAGGTGAAGTTGTTGAAGTTGTATCCTCCGTTGGCATACTTCATCTCGCCGCGTCCGAAGAGAAAGTTGCCATAGGGGTGGAGGCGGCTGCCCAGGAGAAAGTCCAACCTGAGTCCTCCCAGAAAATCTCTCTGCGCGACGGTGGAGCCATGGTCGAAGGGATCGGTGGCGCGCAACTCGAGTATGGGGCGCATTCCTTGCCGGGGAGAGAGAGCGAGGTCGAGGCCGACGGTTGCGCTGAGGTTTCTGCTGCCGGAGAGCCCGGTGGAAACACCCGAGATCCCGCCGAAGGCCGATAGTTGAATGCCCTGGGTAGCGGTGGGCTTGGCTTGCTGCGCCGAGGCAACGCAGAGCCAAGGAATCGTTGCCAACAGCAACGTCATCGCCGGCACAATCTTGGCATGCTTCATTCCGGTTCCGGCCCTCTGCGCTCCACAGATTCCGCGGAATGGAACGCATTCCATCTTCTCACCTCGCAATGATTCCGAGGCCTAAAAATATCTCATCGGCCAGTTTCGCCGTGCCCATCATGGACTTGGACGATCGGGGTGAAGGAGGGCCGTTATACGGGCCTGGGATTGCGCTCCTCGAACTGTTGTTGATGCCAGTAGGGATAGATGAGCGGGACCTGGCTGGCGGCGTCGAGCCGGGCGATCTGGCCCGGCGTCAGGCTCCAGCCGACGGCCCCCAGGTTCTGGCGCAACTGCTGCTGGTTACGTGCTCCGATGATGACGGTGGAGACGGTGGGACGACGCAGAAGCCAGTTGAGCGCGATCTGAGGGACGGTCTTGCCGGTCTCGCCGGCAATCTCGTCGATGGCGGCTACGACCTTGTAGAGGTGTTCCTCGGGGACTTGCGGACCGATGTCGACGACGAGCCTAGAGTTGAGGCGGCTGTCTTTGGGAATACCGGTTTCGCGGCGGATCTTGCCGGTGAGGCGGCCCCAGCCGAGCGGCGACCAGATGAGCGCACCCAGGCCCTGGTCGAGGGCGAGGGGCATCAGCTCCCACTCGTACTCGCGGTTCAGCAACGAGTAGTAGACCTGGTGGCCGATGTAGCGGCTCCAGCCATGGGGCTCGCTGACGGTGAGCGACTTCATCAGTCGCCAGCCGGAGAAGTTGGAGCAGGCGATGTAACGGACCTTGCCGTCGCGGACGAACTTGTCGAGGGTGGCGAGGGTCTCTTCGACGGGCGTGAGGGAGTCGGTTTCGTGCATGTGGTAGACATCCACATAGTCCGTGCCGAGGCGCTTCAGCGAGCCTTCAAGCGCCTGGGTGAGGTGGTAGCGCGAGGAGCCTACGTCGTTGGGGCCAGGGCCGAAGCGGAAGGTGGCCTTGGTGGAGATCAAAACGTCTTCGCGGCGGAGGTGCTGGATGGCTGCGCCCAGCACGGACTCGCTTGCGCCGAAGGAGTAGATATCGGCGGTGTCGAAGAAGTTGAGGCCGGCCTCCATGCAGATGTCGACGATCTTGCGGGCTTCTTCCACGTCGGCCGCGCCCCATGCCTTGAAGAACTCGTCGTCGTGTCCGCCGAAGGTCCCGCAGCCGAAGCATAGCTCCGGCACCTTGAATCCCGATCTGCCAAGTTGTCTGTATTCCATGGTGAATAGGATGCTCCTTCGCAGAGAGAGGGATCAACAGCCGAGTCTATGCAGCGCTGAAAGCTCTAGAATTCCTTATGGGCATTCGACTGCTTGGACTGGTGATGTTGGTGTCGTGCTCGGCGATTGCGCAGAGCCCGGCCACGGGCGCGTCGGGAAGCCAGACACCCGCGCTGCAGGACGAACTTAAGAAACTTGCGGCCAGTGCCGCATTGCTGCATACAGACCTTCCCGGCTTTGCCTGCACGGAGACCGCCGTGAGTGAGGCGATCAAGAAGAACAAGAACAATCCCAAGAAAGACAAGGTGACGGAACGGGTCCAGTTTGTTGCGGGTGTGCGCGCCCAGCGGGGCGAAGATGGCAGGCTGCACGAGTCCCTCGATGTGACGGAGGTGAACGGCAAGCCCTATAACTGGCGTACGTTTCATCCGCCGATGATGGTGGAGGGCGGCTTCGACCAGTCATTCGACTTTTTTCTGGCCGAACGGCAGACATGCTTCAACTTCACGCTAAGCGAAGGCCGAATCGATTTCGTCTCGCAGCCGGGCTCCTTCAATCTTGCCGCGTGCGGGGAGATGGGCGCTCCCCATGGATTTGCTCTGTTTGACGAGGCGGGCAACGTGAGCCACGTGGAACGCCAGGTTCCGCCCGAGTTGGCGCGTCAGGTCCATATCGCTGACTTTGCTGCCTCCGATATTGTTCCCACAGAACTGGATGGGAAGATGTATCCACTGCCTGCAAAGGTGGTGGCCGAGGTGCCGAAGGATGGCGAGATTCTCCACTTTGAAGCCACCTACACCGGCTGCCACCTCTTCAAAACTACGAGTACCATCCTGCCCGGCGTAGCTCCGGTAGCGGGAGACGACCCTACCCCGTAGCATCCTTGACGGCCGCGGTAGAATCTAAAGAGGGATGAATATGGCTGGTGCAGCTTCGGTGAACTCCTCCCACGTGACGCGCTCGCGTCGCGACCAGCTTTAGCTGCGCCTACAACCATTCCCCCTGTTCGCTGTTCCCTGCTTAGTCTCCTGAGCGTGAAATCTGTTGACGTTAGGACGGGCTTTCAGCCCTTAGTTCTGTGCAGGTACATTCCCTGGGCCTTTGGCCCATGCTGACATTGATCGGGCCTTCGGCCCTTGGCAAGCGCAAGATATTACGAATCGCCAAATCAGGAGAATCTGAATGTTCGATCGGTTGGATCACCTGGAAGCACGCTATGAAGAGCTTGGCCGGCAGATGTCCGACCCGACGCTGGTGAACGACCAGGAGAACTATCGCAAGGTGGCGAAGGCACATCGCGATATTGAGCCGGTGGTAGAGAAGTTCCGCGAGTATCGCAAGATCAGGGACGGAATTGCCGAGGCCAAGGCCATGCTGGCCGATACGGACCCGGATGTGAAGGCGATGGCCGAGGAAGAGATCGCCACGCTGGAGCCGCGCCTGGCGCCGGTGGAGGAGGAGCTGAAGGTGATGCTTCTGCCCAAGGATCCGAACGACGAGAAGAACGTGGTGCTGGAGCTGCGCGCTGGCACCGGCGGCGACGAGGCGGCGCTGTTTGTTGCGGAGGTCTTCCGCATGTATATGCGATTTGCGGAGCAGCATCGATGGAAGGTAGAGGTGCTGTCGCAGAGCGAGTCGGGGATTGGCCACGGACTGAAGGACGTGACGGCGATCATCGAGGGCGAGAATGTTTATTCGCAACTGAAGTACGAATCGGGCGTGCATCGCGTGCAGCGCGTGCCGGAGACCGAGACGCAGGGGCGCGTGCATACCTCGGCGATTACGGTGGCGGTGCTGCCGGAGGCCGAGGAGGTGGATATCAAGATCGACCCGAAGGACCTGCGGATCGATACGTTTTGTTCATCGGGGCCGGGAGGGCAGAGCGTGAATACGACCTACTCGGCGGTGCGGCTTACCCATCTGCCGACCAATACGGTGGTGAGCTGCCAGGACGAAAAATCGCAGATCAAGAACCGTGAGAAGGGGATGCGCGTGCTTCGGGCAAGGCTGTATGAGATGGAGGCGGAGCGCATTCACCAGTCGCAGGCGAAGGACCGCAAGCAGCAGATTGGCTCGGGCGACCGGAGCGAGAAGATTAGGACGTACAACTTTCCGCAGAACAGGATGACAGACCATCGCATTGGGCTAACCAACCATCAACTGGCAGCGGTGATGGAGGGGCAGTTGCAGCCGACCATCGACGCGCTGATTGCGCACGACACAGCGGAGAAGCTGAAGGCGGAGACGGCGGAGTGAGCGGCGCCGTCAAGTTTTCATCCGGGATTCGCCGTCCTGGATACGATTGCGCGCATCGAATGGGGTACCGTTTGTGTCGGACAAGCACTTCGCGCTGTTCTCGACGATTGGTGTGAAGGCAAAAGCAGATTCGGCTTGGTAGAATTTTCTTAGAAGTAACCAGGAGAGTGATTATGGACCGCAGTGCGAGTGCAGTTTGGAATGGCAGTTTGAAGGAAGGCAAGGGCACGATTTCCAGCCAGAGCGGCGCGTTGAAGGCGATGCAGTACAGCTTTGCGGCGCGGTTTGCCGAGGGCGTAGGGACCAATCCGGAGGAGTTGATTGCGGCGGCGCACGCGGGTTGCTTCAGCATGGCGCTGAGTGCAGAGTTGGGCAAAGCAGGATTTACGCCTGACTCGATCGATACGACAGCAGTGGTGACGCTGGACCTGCATGACAAGCCTACGGTGACCAAAATCCACCTGACGACCAAGGCGAAGATTCCCAACATCGACAAAGCGAAGTTCGACGAGATCGCGGGTGGTGCGAAGGCGGGTTGCCCAATCTCGCGTCTGCTGGCTGCGGCGGAGATCACGCTGGACGCGACTCTGCTGTAAGTGCGATTCGGATCGCTGCAAGAGACGCCCGCCGAGATGGTGGGCGTTTCTGCTTGAGTGTGAGATCAGTGTGCGTGGGAGTGGCCACGGTGGGCGTGGGCGGCTTCGGGCTCCGGCGGGGCGGAGCAGCCGTGGGTGGTCTCGCAGCCGATGATCTCAAACTGGATGGTGGTATGGGTGATGTGGAAGCGGTCGCGCATGGCGCAGTTGATGGCGTCGAGGATGGAGGTAGAACCGGAGACGGGCATCTCGCCGATGCATACATGGCTGGCCAATGCGTGCGACGAGGAGCCGAGCGACCAGACATGCAGATCGTGCACATCGAGGACGCCGGGGACCGCGCTGACCACGGAGCGAATGTCTGCGAGTGAGAGGGTGCGGGGCGTGCCTTCGAGCAGGATGTTGAGCGTCTCGCGGACGATGGATGCGGAGGACCAGGCGATCATTGCGGCGATGAGCAGTGAGAGAGCTGGGTCGAGCCAGGATGCTCCGGTAATGAGGATACCCGCGCCGCCCGCGATGACCGCGGCGGTGGAGAGGGTATCGCCCAGCATGTGCAGGAAGACGGTGCGGATGTTGATGTCTCCGGAGGACTTCCAGAGCATCGCGGCGATGGCGCCGTTCATCAGAACGCCAGCGGCGGCGACGGTCATCATGATGCGCGGCTGGACGGCGACCGGCGCGACGATGCGATGGATGGCGGAGAGGGCGATCCATGCGGCGAGGACGATGAGGGTGAGGGCGTTGACGAAGGCGGCGAGGACTCCGGCACGCTGGTAGCCGAAGGTCTTCTGATCGGTGGCGGGCTGGCGTTGGAAGAATACGGCGACGAAGGAGAGACCGATGGCCAGCATGTCCGAGAGGTTGTGGCCGGACTCGGAGATAAGGGCAAGGGAGTGCGCGCGCAGGCCAAAGTAGAACGTCGCCAGGACGTAGCAGAGGGTGACGGCGAGCGAGATGAGGAGGACGCGCTGCATCCTGCGCGAGTTGGTCGCGACCTGGTGCATATGTACAGTGTAGAACGGCAGGAGTAGCGTAGCAGGGCCGGCATTGACGATATACTGGAAGTTGGCTATGAAGACGACTTTGGACGACTCTGCGGATATTTCGTTAAAAAGCATCCATGCTGGAACGGACGCGCATCCTATCGATCTGGGCAAGCGGCGGCGGGTGCGCTCGACGACGGTGCTGTGCGTGCGGCGGGGCGACAGCGTGGTGATGGCCGCGGACGGACAGGTGACGCTGGGCGCGAGCGTGATGAAGCACTCGGCGAAGAAGATCCGGCGGCTGTATCAGGACAAGGTGCTGGCGGGATTTGCGGGATCGACGGCGGATGCGTTTTCGCTCTTCGGGCGATTTGAGACCAAGCTGGAGCAGTACGCGGGGAACCTGGGGCGCTCGGCTGTAGAGCTGGCCAAGGACTGGCGGACGGACCGGATGCTGCGCCACCTGGAGGCGCTGCTGATCGTCTGCGACACGACAGCGACCTTTGTGCTGAGCGGCACGGGAGACGTGATCGAGCCGGACGATGGGATTGTGGCGATTGGGTCGGGCGGAAGCTTTGCGCTGGCTTCGGCGCGCGCGCTGATGGAGAACACCGAGCTGAGCGCGCGGGAGATTGCGGAGAAGAGCTTGAGGATCGCGGGACAGATCTGCATCTATACCAACGACCAGTTGACGATTGAAGAGCTGAAGAAAACATAGCTGATGACACTATTTTCTGAACGCCAACAACTAGATTCGCAAACTGAGATCGTTGACGATGCTCCCGAGTGGTTGCGCGCGGTGTTTTTCAATCAGGTATTGGTTGGCTTTCTGCACATTGATAGGAAAAGCAGTGTGGATTCCTTCTTGGATGGCGCTTCTGAAATGATGGAAAGATTGCAGTCACCCATCGGCGTGAAGTGGCTAATCGAGAAAGTTTCAGTTCTTACTAAAACGAATCCACCATTAAATTATGTCTTAGATGCAGTTTGTCATGACGCCCTGCAACGCCAGTTACTGACGATGAAATGGTTCCATTTTTATGATGTGATCGAGATTGTCGGAAATGCTCTGCGGATCAGAGATGGGAAGGCCGATTACAGTTTCCATAGATCGTTTCAGCGCTATAAAGATAAGACAAACGAATGGCTACTTGATGGAAGCATCGGTTGGCGGTTGAGTGAGCGCGGATTGCTTGAAAGGACAATGCCCGCTGAAGTCTCTGAGATGGAACAGGCTATATTATCGAATGCCGATCCTGTAGCCATCCACATTTCTAAGGCGAAACGATTCCTCAGTCAACGCCCATGCGATTCAGCAAACGCTATCAAGGAAAGTGTTTGTGCCGTCGAAAGTTTAGCCAGGACTCTTGCTCCAAATGCATCCAAACTTGGAGATGCGATAGATCATTTACGTAAGCAAAATACTTGCCCAGCTCTAATGCTTTCGCTGGTAGAAAAACTATGGGCTTTTTCAAATGCAGAGTCAGGTGTACGACACGGTAGTCCACAAGAAGAGCGAGTTATTAGAGCTGACGCCGAGTTCTCGTATGCAACTTCATTGGCAATAATCAGATATTTGAGAGACTCAAGGAAATAAGTAATCGCGATATATTTACCGGGGACGGCGGGCGACCAGGCCCTTGCGCTGGACGAGATGACTCCGCGCGATTCGCTGCGGCTTGATAGAATAAGGGATGGAGCGGCGAACGATGGGTGAGACTGCAAAAGTGCGGCCAGGGTGTACGATTCGACGGTTCAGCAGCCATGAGGAGCAGGACATCGAGACCATGCGTTATTGGGCTGGCCGTTCTGCCGCCGAGAAGATGACCGCTGTGACCGAATTGGCCGAATACGCTTACGGGATGCGAGGAATCGATGTCCATGCTCAGGGACCAAAGGGACCTGTTGTGCGCGTTCAACGCAGAGGGCGTTGAGTACCTCGTGGTGGGCGGCCATGCCGTCAACGTGCATGGGGTGCCTAGGTTGACCAAAGACCTCGATGTGTTCATCCAAGGCAGCGAGCTTAACAGCGAAAGGGTGTTTCGGGCGTTGGCGACGTTTGGAGCGCCGCTGGAAGGCTATTCCGCGGCTGATTTCCACGGTCACGAAGAGGATGTGTTTCAGATCGGCGTCGAACCGAATCGAATCGATATTCTGCAGAGAATTACTGGGGTAGATTTTGATGCGGCCTGGCAGCGGCGCGAGATGTTTGAACTGGAGGAAGGGCTAACGGCACCATTTTTGTCGCTCGATGACGTGCTGACTAACAAGCTCGAAGTTGGCCGTCCGCAAGATATAGCGGACGCTGACCGTCTGACAAAAATGAAAAAGATTGGATTGAAGTAATGGCGATATTTTTACCGGGGACGGCGGACGACCAGGCCCTTGCGCTGGATGAGATGACTCCGCGCGAGATTGTGGCGGAGCTGGACAAGTATGTGGTGGGGCAGGGCGCGGCCAAGCGCGCGGTGGCGATTGCGCTGCGCGACCGGATGCGGCGGCAGAAGCTGTCGCCGGAGCTGGCCGAAGATATCATGCCCAAGAACATCATCATGATTGGGCCGACCGGCGTGGGCAAGACGGAGATTGCGCGGCGGCTGGCCAAGCTGACCAGCTCGCCGTTCATCAAGGTGGAGGCGTCGAAGTTCACCGAGGTCGGGTATGTGGGGCGCGACGTGGAGTCGATGGTGCGCGACCTGGTGGAGATCGCCATCGACATGGTGCGCGAAGAGAAGATGGAGGACGTGGAGGACAAGGCGGAGCTGAACGCGGAGGACAGGCTGCTGGACCTGCTGCTGCCCCCTCCGCCGGCGCAGGTTGCGGCGACGCCGAAGAGCACGGGGCCGGCCGCGGTGATGATGACTCCGACTGGAATCCGCGCGATGCAGGTGATGCAGTTGAAGGTTCCGGAGGACGCGGCGGACGGGGCAGCGAGCGCGGGCGCGGACGAGGTTTTGGAAAACGAGAAGATTGCGGCGAAGGCAGCGGACGAGAAGGATCGCAGCCGCGAGCAGACGAGCCACGAACGCACACGGGAGAAGCTGCACCAGCAGTTCCGCGAGGGCAAGCTGGACGAGCGGATGGTGGAGATCGATGTGCGCGACCGCAATCAGCCGAGCTTCGAGTTCCTCTCCACGCAGGGGCCCGAAGAGATGGACATGAACCTCAAGGACATGCTTCCGGGGCTGTTCGGGCAGAGGACGAAGAAGCGCAAGATGAAGGTGGCCGAGGCGTTTGAGTACCTGGTGCAGGAGGAAGAGTCGCGGCTGATCGACATGGACCAGGTGACACGGCTGGCGGTGGAGCGGGTGGAGGACTCGGGGATTGTATTTTTGGACGAGATCGACAAGATTGCGGGGCGCGAGACCGGGCATGGGCCGGATGTGAGCCGCGAGGGGGTGCAGCGCGACATCCTGCCGATTGTGGAAGGGACGACGGTGAATACGAAGTACGGGATGGTGTCGACCGACCACATTCTGTTCATCGCGGCGGGCGCGTTCCATGTGTCGAAGCCGAGCGACCTGATCCCGGAGCTGCAAGGAAGGTTCCCGATCCGCGTGGAGTTGAAGTCGCTGACGGTGGAGGATTTTGTGCGGATTTTGACAGAGCCGAAGTCGTCGCTGGTGAAGCAGTCGACGGCGCTGCTGGAGACCGAAGGGCTGAAGCTGGAGTTTACCCCGGAGGCGCTGGCGGAGATGGCGCAGTTCGCGTTCCGGGTGAATGAGACGACGGAGAACATAGGCGCGCGGCGGCTGCACACGATCATGGAGCGGGTGCTGGACGAGATCAGCTTCCAGGCCCCGGAGCTGTTCAAGGGGCCGCGGGCGGAGGCATCGCAGGAGGGCGTGATCGCCGCAGTGGGGGCGTCGGCTCCGCTGACCGGCGAGGTGCAGAAGCCCGCGCCGCCGCTGCCGGTGATTGAGCGCAAGAAGGACGATGGGACGGTGGAGAAGGTGATCGTGGTCGATCCGGAGTACGTGAAACAGCAGGTGGCGTCGATCGTGAAGGACCAGGACCTGAGCCGCTATATTTTGTGACGCAGGCGGCGCTGGAATTCCTGGAGCGTGTATTCGGCGTGAGCGGCAAATCGTCGCGGAAGGATTGCGGAATCGCCCAGCTCGACGGCTGCGATCTCTGCCAGGATGAGCCAGTCGTGCCACTCGCCGCCAGCCTGCTGCAGTGCTTCATAGCGCGCGGCGAGACGGTGGGCCTCCAGGTAAGACAGCGGAGCGGACTCGGCAAGATAACGTGCCAGCTTGGCGCGCTTGCGTATCTCGTGCAACTCGGCTGTATCCTGAGGGACCGCGTCCGGCAGGCTGGGTACGCAACGATTCCGGTAGCAGTCGCGCGCCAAGGCGATCAGCTCGTCTTCGTTTAATGCGATCGACTGCGCTGGGGCCAGTGCATCCAACAGCTCCTGGAAGACATGGGAAAGCGTGGGGCGCTGCTTGTGGAGCAGCCGCTGCAGACGGTCTGCCGCCTCCTCTGCGTTACGTTTGAGCGCGCGACGGAGACGGCGGACCTCGCCGCGCAGTTCGCGGTCCGGGCTTGGCGCGCCCTCGACCTTGTTAGCCGCGACTTCGCCGCGGAGCAGATCGCGCTGCACGTCGATGTCGCGGACCCGGCCGGCATCATGACGCAGCTGCTTTAGCAAACGGGCCGCCTTGCGGGCCTGAAGCTGGTGCGGCGGAAGCCCTGGGAGCATGGAGAGCAATTCGAGCTGGGCCTGAACGCGGCGGGTCGAGGTGCGCAAGCGATGGACTGCAATCTTTCCAGGCTTGGTCAGGCAGAGCAGGGCCGATGCTTCAAGGGCCGCGACGGCCTGGCGAAGCTGTAGCACCGGGTGGGCTGATTGGTCTGCTGGGGCCATGGGACTATTGGGCTCCTGGAATTTGATGCCTTTCCGGAGCGAAGGGATCAGGAAGCAGAGGGTGCGGGCTTCGGCTTCCAGTTGGGTACAAAGGGCTGCTTCGCCGCCACGATCACTTTGCCCTGGGAGTCGAAGTCGACCTTGACGATGGCGGGCTTCTCGCGGAAGGGCGATTGCGGGTCGTTACCAAAAAAGCTCGACCACCAGCCGCCAGCGTGGTCCTGAAAGAAGCCGGTGCCGCCGCCGCAGGGGACCGACTCGTGGCGCGTGTGGTATGGGCCGTAGATGTTGTCGGACATCGCCAGGCAGGTGGAGTAGCGGCCCTCGTACTCGTCCGCCGCGCCCAGGTAATAGCGGCCGTTGGCCTTGAAGAGTACCGCGCCTTCGGTGCCGAGATCGTTGGAGCCGCGTGGGGTGCACTTCGCCGCATGGTGCGACGGCGTGTGGTCTGGGTCAGCGAGCTGGACCGGATGCCAGTCGCCGGCCATTCCGGAGAGATCGTCTTTCAGTTGCACGATGCGGGTGGCGGAACTGGCGGTGAAGTAGACCTTACCGTCGGTGTCCTCGAAGAGCGTTGGGTCGATAGCGTTGATGATCGGAGTGTCCGGCGAGAAGGCGTGGACGTAGGGGCCGGTGGCTTTGCCGGTGGTGCTCTTCAGGATGGAGATGCCGGTGGGCGCGATGCTGAGGCAGATGTAGTAATTGCCGCGGAGGTAGTGGATTTCGGGTGCCCAGATGGCGCGGCAAGGCTTGTCGTGCAGCGGACGCCATGCCTTCTCCCATGTGCCTTCCTTGTCGAGGTCCCAGACCAGACCGAGGTAGTGCCAGGTCTTGAGATCGGGAGAGCGCCAGAGTTCGACGCCGCGATTGTAGGCCCAGATGTTCTCGCCGGTGGAGCCGGTCAAATAGAAGTTGCCGTCGTCGCCGCGGCAGACGATGGTGTCGCGCACCTGCACTTCGATGAGCGGAAGCAGCGGCGGAATGAGGCCCGCGGTGACGGCCGAGCCGGAGGCATCCCTCTCGGTGAGGAGTTGCGTGGGGAAGGGGTAGGGGTGCTCGCCTGCGTAGGCGAGGCCGCCGCTGCCGGAGCGATAACCGCCGTGGCCGCTGGCGGCGTCGACGGGCCAGCCCGGTCCGCTGATGCCCGTATAAGCGTAAGGACTCTTGCCGTCGGCGGGCATGGGCGTGCCGGGAGCGACGCCATTCATGCCGCCGGGCGGAACTGGTTGCGCGATAGGGTGCGTGGGCGGAGTGGGCACGGCCTGGGCTGGCGCGATCTGGGCGCGCAGGGTGGAGGGGAGAAGCATGCCACCGGCGATGAGGGCGGTGTCGGTAAGGAGGGTCCTGCGCGTGAGATTGCTTCCGGCGGTGCGTTGCTGCTCCATTCGATTGTTTCCTCCCGGTGTTGGCTTAAAGACGTAGACCGCGCCTGTTTCGACGCGGTCTAAGTATAGATGACGGCTTCCGATCAGTGTGCGCCGACTGGCTGCTTCTCACTGATCTCGCTGAGGCGCTTGGCAAGGAGCTTTTCCAGGTCTTCGAGGGCCTTGGAGAAACCTTCGATGCCTTCCTTCAACTTGTCGTTGGCCATGCGGTCGGCGGCGTGCATGCGGTCGAAAGTGGCCTTGTCGATGGTGAGTCTTTCGATGTTCATACCGGCGGCCTTGGCAGGGTCGAGCTTGCGCGGCAGATTCTCTTCCTTCGAGTCGAGCTCGGCTAGCAGCTTGGGCGCGATGGTGAGCAGGTCGCAGCCGGAGAGTTCGGTGATCTCGCCGATGTTGCGGAAGCTGGCTCCCATGACCTGGGTCTTGTAGCCGAACTTCTTGTAGTAGTTGTAGATGGTGGTGACGGACTGGACTCCGGGATCGTCCGCGCCAGAGTAGTCCTTGCCGGTGTCTTTCTTGAACCAGTCGAGGATGCGTCCGACGAAGGGTGAAATGAGGGTTACTTTGGCCTCGGCGCATGCGATGGCCTGGTGCAGGCCGAAGAGCAGGGTGAGGTTGCAGTGGATTCCCTCACGCTCGAGAATTTCCGCGGCCTTAATGCCCTCCCATGAGGAGGCGATCTTGATGAGGACGCGCTCGCGGCCGATGCCTGCCTGGTCGTACTGGGCGATGATCTCGCGGGCCTGCGCAATGGTCTTATCGGTGTCATAGGAGAGGCGAGCATCAACCTCGGTGGAGACGCGGCCGGGGACGATGGCGAGGATCTTGAGACCAAAGGCAACGGCTAGCTCCTTGAAGGCGAGGGCTGCGACGGTCTGGCCGGAGGCGGCGGGGCCGGCCTCTGCGAGCGCCTGCTGCAGGACGCCGTCGACGATAGGCTGGTAGGCGGGCATCTGGGCCGCGGCTGCGATGAGCGACGGATTGGTAGTGGAGTCCGTCGGCTTGAACTGTTCAATGGAATTGATGTCGCCGGAGTCGGCGACCACCTTGGTCATGCCGCGAAGTTGTTCGAGTAGGGAAGCCATTGGTACTCCTTATGCGTTTGTCTCTCTCATTTTACCAAGACGGCGCGGGCTGTGCCGATGCGGGGGCGAGTTGCGACGCGCGTGAAGCGTTCGTTGCTCTTGGATGACTTGGACTACTTTTTAGGATGCCGATTCGGCCCTGCCCGGTTGTAAACGGAAGAGAAGGCGGTGTGAGTCTCCGGTGTGCGGCCATCGACTATACTGCGCTCAGTGAGCGAATCCGCCAACGAAGGAGATTACAAACCGTGAGAATGCGTCACACGATTCTGTGGTGCCTTTTATTCATGATGATCTCTCTGCCTGGGTACGGGACTACATGGTATGTGCGCAAGGATGGAGGGACGCGGTATTCCGCGAAGGTTCCCACGGGCCAGTGCGATGGCAAGGCAGACGCTGCCTATCGCGGCAGGGGAGTCAACCAGCACTGCGCCTTCAAGGACTACCGCTATCTTTGGGATGACCAGAGCTACGGGAACGATGCGTGGGTGATCGCTGGCGGCGACACGGTAATCATTCGCGGCGGACCGTGGCGGGTTGGTTTCGATGCTGCGACGGGCAAGGGAGCCGGCTATACCTGGTGCGTTGGAGGCCAGGGGCCATACGCATGCAGCAACCCGGTCATTCCTGCCGGCACGCCGGCCCGGCACACGCGCATCCTGGGCGAGAACTACGCAAGTTGCAGCGTGGGAAACGCGGTGGATAAGACCAAGGTGACGCAGATATTCGGCGGGTTTGCCGTCGGCACCGTACTCAATTTAGCCGGGGCGCAGTATGTGGATGTGCAATGCCTGGAGATCACCAGCCACGCGCAGTGCGTGTCGCATGGCGATCCGATGCTGCCCAGAGGCTGCAGCAGGGGCGGCCCGCTGGACGACTTCGACTCGGATGGCGTCGGCACCGACGTGCATACGCACGATCTACTGATGCAGGACCTATGGATTCATGGGCACACGGACCGGGGAGTGATCGGGCCCATCGGAGGAGTTGTCACCTGCCTGCGCTGCGATATTGCCTACAACGGCATGGCCGGGTGGGACTTCGACGATGGCAGGCAAACCCCCAGCGTCAATGGAGTGTGGAACTTCAACTATTCCACGATTGAGTGGAGCGGATGCAACCAGATATATCCCGGCAGCGGGGCAACCTCCTGTTATGGCCAGAGCAGTGGAGGGTATGGCGATGGAGTTGGAACGCCGCCGGGGACGTGCCTGACGGCGAACGTCGACCACTCTGCGTTCAACTACAACACGCAGGATGGGTTGGACCTGGGGCATATCGACACGGGCCGATGCACGATGACGGTCACCAACTCCACGGCCCAGGGCAACAATGGACAACCGTTCAAGTGGGGGCCAAACGAGAATCCGGCGGTGTTCACCAACAACATCGTGATGGCGAACTGCCTGCGGATGTCGCAGCCAATGGCGGGGCTTCCGAGCACCTACAACGCCCATCTGGGCGACTTCTGCCGCTCCAGCGATGCGCTCTCGTTCAACTTCCGTCAGGGCGGCACAGCGTTGATTGCCAACAATACGATCGTCACTTACGCTCCGACCAGCTTTGACATTGGTTGTTGGGACGCGGGCGGCTGCTCCGCCAGCACACTCACCTTCAAGAACAATATCGTGCTTGGGTACGACAATCCTGCGACCTACAACCTGGGAGGAAAGCCGGGAGGTCCGGGCGGGTTCTACTATCAGAAACCGATTGGACATGTGATTCGCACGGACAACTTGTACTACGGAATCCGCGGCGTTGGATGCCCGATCGGGTACCTGCACGAGAAATGCGGAGACCCGAAGTTTGTCAACGAGCCGCGATTGTCAAGGGAACAGGATCTCGACCGGTTCGACTATCATCTGTCGCCTGCAAGCCCGGCGCGTGGTTTAGGGGCAACACCGCAATAAGAGCTTTCATCGGTGACGAGGATCAGCGATTCAGTCCAGCGCAACGCAGAAGCATGGTACCGGCAGTGCGTGCTGTGCCGAGGTCGAAGGGATTGAGGGCAAGAGCTCGCATAGAACTGGTCAGTGCATTCCATGGCTGTTGGCGAACCGACAGGGCGTCGGCGCGCTGTTTGTAGCACTGGCTGAGGGCGACACGGTGAGCCACCCAGCCGCAACCGGGAGCGCCATAATTTTTTTCGATGAACTGCATCTGCGCTTGCAGCATGCGCTGTGGATCGGTTGTCATCGAGCTGGGAGAGACCCTGTAGTACGCGATGACCCTGGGAACAAACGCAACTTCGTAGCGCAGGGCGATGCGCAGGCAGAGATCGCGATCTTCGGTGGCGCGCATCGTCTCGTCGAAGAGGCCGACCTCCTGGATGCATTGTCTGCGGAAGGTAATGGTGGGGCAGGGCAGATCGACCTTTCGCATGTAGATTTGCCGTGCGATACGGCCCTCGGCGTGTCTCGGATTACCCATGAATGATCCAGTTGGCCGGCCTTCCCGATCGATGCTTGTGATGCTGCCATAGGCGAGACCAGCCTGCGGTCGCTCCCGCAGAATCTTCACCGACTCCTGGAGGCGGCAAGGCAGCCACACATCGTCGGCATCGAGCAAGGCGAGGAATTCTGTGGATGAGGCGCGAATGGCGGTATTTCTAGCCGCGGGCAGGCCGCGATTTTCTTGCTGGATGTATTTAATTTTGGGGCCGAAGCGGGCGAGGAACGGGGCGACCACCTCGGCGGTGTTGTCGGTGCTGCCATCGTCCACCAGCAGAACCTGCCAGTCGTCGAAGGTCTGCGACGCGACGCTCTCCAGGGCGATGGGAAGAGTTCTTGCAGCATTGAACGCAGGGATAATCACGCCGACCGTAGCCATTCTGCCTATCTTCCCACATTCGCGGAGGATTGCCCTGGAAATATGCATTCCATCGCGCACTGCGGGGTAGATCGAGCGTGTCGCTGCTCGTTTCAAGGCTGCTGGCGGTCGACTATACTGACGATAGGAAACTCTTGCTGAGCAAGAGTTGAAGAGAAAGACGGAAGAAATTATGAGAGCACTTGTGATCGACAGGCCTGGAGAGGCACGGGTCATTGAGATGGAACGTCCGGCCGCCAACCCGCTGGAAGCTACGATGCGGGTTCGCCGTCTCGGCTTGTGTGGGAGCGATCTGAGTACCTATCTGGGCAAGAACCCGATGGTGACGTATCCGCGGATTCCGGGTCATGAGGTTGCAGCGACACTGGAGCATGTCCCCGCAAACGACCTCGGCCTGGTTGAGGGGATGAATGTTACGATGTCGCCCTATACGAGCTGCGGCAAGTGCAGCTCCTGCCGCCAGGGCCGCTTCAACGCGTGCCGCACCAACCAGACGCTAGGCGTGCAGCGCGATGGAGGCGCTGATGGACTATATCTCCATGCCGATGGAGAAGTTGTACGCGGCTGCTCTACCCCTGGAAGAACTGGCCATGGTAGAGCCGCTTACGGTGGGCTGCCACGCGGTGGCGCGCGGGATGGTTACGGCGGCGGACACAGTGGCTATTTATGGATGCGGCGGCGTGGGCCTGGGTGCGGTGGCGGCGGCGGCCTTCCGCGACGCGCGCGTGGTTGCGATCGACATCGACGACAAGAAGCTGGCCATCGCCAAGAATGCCGGCGCGCGGGAGCTGATTAACTCCACGCGCGAGGAGATCCACGGACGGCTGCAGGAGATCACCGGCAGCTACGGCCCCGACGTGATTATTGAAGCCATCGGCAGGCCGGACACCTATCGCGCGGCCGTGGAGGAGGTCTGCTTCGCCGGGCGCGTTGTCTACATTGGATACACCAAGGACCACGTCAGCTTCGAGACGCGCCTGTTCGTACAGAAGGAGCTGGACATTCGCGGCTCACGCAACGCGCTGCCCCAGGACTTCAAAGAGGTGATCCGCATGTTCGAGCAGAAGCGATTTCCCACCTCGGAGGCCATCAGCGCGACCGTGCCGCTGGAAGAGGCGCCAGCGATCCTGCGCGCATGGAGTGAGAATCCCGCAGCTTATACCAAGATTATGATTGCGTTCGATTAGGCGTATTCCGACGGACGCTGGAGGAAATTGCGTTGCAATTAATTCCGACCTCCCTGACGGACGTAGTCATAGTGGAACCAAAGGTCTTTGGCGATGCGAGAGGTTTCTTCCTCGAAGCCTACAATGAAGCGACCTTCAAGGCATTGGGACTGCCAACACGGTTCGTACAGGACAACCACTCCGGCTCGCGCAAGGGGGTTCTGCGCGGGCTTCATTACCAGTTGAAGCAAGCACAGGGCAAGCTGGTGCGCGCGCTGACCGGAGAGATCTTCGATGTGGCCGTCGACCTGCGCCGGGACTCCGCGCAGTTTGGACAGTGGTTCGGCTTGCTATTGAGCGCGCAGAACAGGCGCTCTCTGTGGGTCCCGCCAGGATTCGGTCACGGTTTTCTGGTGCTGTCAGAATTTGCCGAGGTCTCCTACAAGGCGACCGAGTTCTATGCGCCCGCCTTCGAGCGCACTATTTTGTGGAACGATCCAGCGATCGGCATCGATTGGCCTCTGGACGGCCCGCCAATGCTCTCCGAGAAGGACAAGGCCGGTTCGCTGCTCGCTGACGCGGAGACCTATCCTGATTCCCTTCATCTCTGAGCCAAACGGCAAAGTCAGCGCGCGACGCAGCCTGCTGCTACGAACAATTCCACTGGCTGGCAAAGCAATCTACAATGAAGCGCAATGCGTAAGAGAGGGAACATGCATCGTAGAGTGTTGCTGGTGACTGGAGGCGCGGGCTTTATCGGCTCCAATTTTGTTCTTGAAGCGGTGCGCCGCGGCCACAAGGTTGTCAACCTCGACGCGCTGACTTACGCCGGAAATCTCGAGAATCTAGCATCCCTCGACGGCAATCTCGCCCACGCGTTTGTCCACGGCTCGATCCTGGATGGCCCACTGGTAGCCAGCCTGCTGTTGCAACACCGGCCTGCTGCGATCGTTCATTTCGCCGCGGAGAGCCATGTGGACCGCTCCATCCTGGGACCCGCGGCGTTTGTCGAGACCAACATCAAAGGCACCTTCAAGCTGC
Source organism: uncultured Acidobacteriaceae bacterium (assembly GCA_963834805.1). Classification (GTDB taxonomy): domain Bacteria; phylum Acidobacteriota; class Terriglobia; order Terriglobales; family Acidobacteriaceae; genus Edaphobacter. Next base: position 838,677 of record CAWIDB010000006.1, on the reverse strand, counting down.
TGGAAGCGGCTTTGAATCACTGGCGCACGTTGCCCGAGGTGGAGCGCAACAACTTCCGTTTCCTGCATGTCTCCACGGACGAGGTTTACGGATCGCTCGGCGCAGACGAGCCCGCGGTCCATGAAGAGGCTCCTTACCGGCCCAACAGTCCATACTCCGCCTCGAAGGCGGCGTCCGACCACATGGTTCGCGCCTATTTCCATACTTATAAACTTCCGGTGGTTACAACTAATTGTTCGAATAATTACGGACCCTATCAGTTTCCGGAAAAATTAATTCCATTGACAATTCATAATGCGATCAATGGAAAGCCTCTTCCAGTCTATGGGGACGGCCAGAACGTGCGCGACTGGCTCTATGTCACGGACCACTGCGACGCGATTTTATTGGTTCTGGAAGAGGGCATTCCCGGCGAGACCTATAACATCGGCGGACTGAACGAGCAGAAGAATCTCGACGTTGTTAATATAATTTGCGCTATTTTGGATAAATTAAATCCGAAGGGAGCGCCACATAGCCGGTTAATTACTTATGTGACAGACCGTCCCGGCCACGACAGGCGATACGCAATTGATTGCAGGAAGCTGCAACACAGCCTCGGATGGGCACCCAAGGAGTCGTTTCATAGCGGAATTCGCAAGACCGTGCAGTGGTATCTGGACAACCCGAAGTGGGTGGCAAAGGTAGTCAACGGCGAATATCGGGAATGGATTGCCGGAAATTATTCCGCACGGACTTAGCTGCCGCTGCGTGGTAGCTGGAGGAGACTGAATGAAGGGCATCATACTTGCAGGTGGAAATGGAACGCGGCTTCATCCAGTTACCGAAGCTGTATCGAAGCAACTGCTTCCGGTCTACGACAAACCCATGGTGTATTACCCGCTTTCGGCATTGATGCTGGCGGGGATCAGGGACCTTCTGGTGATCTCAACACCCGCCGACACGCCACGGTTTGAGCAACTTCTAGGCAGCGGCGAACGATGGGGCATCTCAATTCAGTACGAGGTGCAGCCGTCGCCCGACGGCCTAGCCCAGGCTTTTCTTATCGGCAAGGATTTTCTGGCTGGCGAAGGCTGCTGTCTGGTGCTAGGAGACAATATATTTTTTGGGCACGACTTCGCGAAGCAACTGCGCAGCGCCGCTGCTCGCAAGGAAGGCGCGACCGTCTTTGCCTATGCGGTGCAGGACCCGCAACGCTACGGAGTGGTCGAATTCAATGCCAACCGCAAGGCGATCTCGATCGAAGAAAAGCCAAAGTACCCGAAGTCGCGCTACGCGGTTACGGGTCTTTATTTCTATGATCGCCAGGTTGTAAGTGTGGCAGAGTCGATCCAGCCATCGCCGAGGGGCGAGTTTGAGATCACGGATGTGAACCGCTGGTATCTCGAGCGGAATCAATTGACCGTCGAGTTACTGGGACGGGGAATGGCATGGCTGGACACGGGCACCCATGACTCACTGCTGGAAGCATCGCTTTTTGTCCAGACCATAGAGAAACGCCAGGGCTTGAAGGTGGCCTGCCTGGAAGAGATCGCCTACCGGCAGGGAACTATCGACGAGGCACAGCTTCTGGCGCTGGCGGCAAGGATGGGCAAGAGCGCCTACGCGGACTATCTGAAACGCATTATCGACGATAAGGTGTATTGATGGCAGGAGACGCATCGGACTTCCGGATTCTTATTACCGGGGAGTGCGGACAGGTTGGCGAGGCGCTTAAGCGCACGCTGGCACCGCTGGGCGAGTTGTATGCGCCAACCCTGGCAGAGCTCGATCTTACGGATACGCAGGCGACGCGCCGGGCGGTGCGCGAATTTCGACCGCGTTGGGTGGTCAATGCAGCGGCGTATACCGCGGTGGACAAGGCAGAGAGCGAGCCTGAACTGACCTTCGCGCTGAATGCAACAGCTCCTGAAGTACTCGCCGAAGAGGCAAAAAAAATTGGCGCGGCGATGGTCCACTACTCGACCGACTACGTTTTCGATGGAGCAAAGAAAACTGCTTACGTTGAGTCCGATCCAACTGGGCCGTTGAACGTCTATGGCCAGAGCAAGCTGGCCGGAGAGATGGCCATGAGCGCGAGCGGTATTGCGCATCTTACCTTTCGCACCAGCTGGGTGTATGGGGCTACGGGAAACAATTTTCTTCGCACCATTCTGCGGATGGCACGAGAACGGGAACATCTGAGGATCGTCGGCGACCAACGCGGCGCACCTACCTGTAGCCACGAATTGGCGCGCTTGACGGCCCATGCAATCACTCAGATTGAAGGAGTTGCAGCGCAGAATCAGTGCAGCCTGCCGGAGGCGGGGCTTGCAGTGAGCGGCCTCTACCACGCGAGTGGCGCGGGAGAGACGACCTGGTATGGCTTCGCCGCACAGGCCATCGCCGAGCTGCAGGCGATGGAGCCCGATGCCAGGCTTGCTATGGTGGAGGCGATCTCAACCGCGGAGCACCCGACCGCGGCCAAACGGCCTCTCAACTCGCTGCTGGATTGCACAAAGCTGGCAGAGGTCTTTGGCTGGCGCATGATGGACTGGCGGCAATCCCTCACCATGGTTCTCGGTGAGCTTACGCGCTGATCCCAACAATTGAGACAGGACATAGAGTCCTGCAAGCAGAGGCGACGGCCAGGGGCCATGCTCTATGCGGGTCTGGCTTTGCATGGTCGTGGTGGAAGGGGGCGACCGGGCAGCGGGCCTCGGCCAGGACGCGATGCAGGGTTCCTTTCGGCGCCACTCTCCTGGGCCAGCGAACAGGCAAGAGGCAGGAGCCAGTCGATGTCCGAGAGATTGGTTGCAAGGAGGATGGAACGCAGAGGAACATGGGTGTTCATGGTTGCCTCCGGGGGAATTGTATACCGCCGGTGGATTGAGCATTTTCACAAGGAATGTGGTCTGGCAAAGATTGTGCGATGTGTTTTGTCTGCGTGAAGATAACGCAAGTGACTTTCGGCGCGGAACTGCCTCTAGTTGAAAAAACTACAAGGGACACGGCGGATTGGACGTAGGAAACGGGCTAGAATTAGGCGCATGGAACCAACCGAGATGCAGGAGTTTTCCAAGCAGATGAAGGAGGGTGGGGAGGAGTCGCTGACGAGGATTTCGCTGGCGATATCGATCCTTGCGGTGATGGTGGCGATGGTGACTGTGCTGGGTCATCGCAGCCACACCGAGGCGGTGCTGATGCAGTCGCGCGCCGGCGATCAGTGGAACCTGTATGAGGCGAAGAAGATTCGCCAGGACAGCCTGGAGGTTGTGCTGGACCAAATGGCCTTGCAGCCGACGGTGGATGCGAAAGCGACGGCGGCAAAGATGGCCGAGTACAAGGCGCACATCGCGAAGTGGAACGACGATTTGAAAGAGGAGCAGGAGACGGCGAAGGGCTTCGAGGACGAGGTGGCGAAGGCCGAAGCAAAGGCACTGCGCTTCGATGTGGGCGAGGCGCTGTTGCAGATTGCCGTTGTGCTTTCGTCGATTACGCTTTTTACGCGGCGGCGGAGTTTTTTTGTGGGCGGGCTTGGGCTGGGAGCGGCGGGAGTGGCGATTGCGGCTTCCGCATGGCTGGTGCGGTAAGGTGTAGACTTGCTGCGCGATTATTGTGGGGGGGATTCACGATGAGTGAAGAGAAAAGAAGCAAGACAAGCCGGCGAAGTTTTCTGGGAAAGGCGGCGGGCGCGGCACTGGCTGCGACGTTGCCTACATCGGCGCAGAGTACGGCGAAGCAGACGCCTGCGGCGGGCAACAAGAGCGCAGCCGTGGTGCGGGGCAAGCGACCGCTGAATGTGCTGTTCTTCATGTCGGACGACATGCGACCGGAGCTGGGCAGCTATCGCAGCCGGTTCAACGTGCATAGCCCGAACATCGACGCGCTGGGCTCGCACGGCGTGCGCTTCGACCACAACTACTGCCAGTTTCCGTTGTGCGGTCCATCGCGCTCGTCGCTGTTTTCGGGGCATCTGCCACGGGAGACCGGAGTGCTGGGCAACGCGCAGGATGGCGGCGTGCCGATCAAGCATCCGGATTGGGTGACTCTGCCGCAGCTGTTCAAGGAAAGTGGATACACGACGCTGCGCACGGGCAAGCTCTTTCATCCGGGGCAGGACGATCATAATGGGTGGACGGATTTCGACGGATATGTGGAGACGCTGCACCCGACGACGATTGGGAAGAAGATGGAGATTCCGCCTGCGCAGATTCCCATGCCCGACGGGGTATTGCCTCCGCTGCCGCAAGACAGTGAGAAGGCGGAGCACTCGGACGAGATACTGGTTCTGGAGGGCAACGGTGAGGGATCGGGCGATTTTTTGGTTGCTGACCGCGCCATCAAGATGCTGAACCAGGTGGCTGCCGATCCAAACAAGCCGTTCTTTGTGGGCTGCGGGTTCAGCAAGCCGCACAGCCCACCGACGGCCCCGCAGCGGTTTTTCGACATGTACGATCCGGCGCAGATCCAGCTTCCACCGGACTTTGCGGCGTGGCCCACAGTGCCAAAGGGATGGCCCAAGGCGGCGATACGTCCGCGCAACGCGGACCTGTTTATCGGGCGCGGAGCATCTGAGGCTGAGGCGAAACAGGTGATCCGCGCGTACATCGCGTCCATCTCCTGGGTGGACTGGAACCTGGGGCGCGTGGTGGCGGAGTTGGAACGGCTGAAGCTGCGCGATAACACGGTGATTGTGTTTGTGGCGGACCATGGCTACCAGCTTGGCGAGAATGGGAAGTGGTCGAAGGCAGGCAGCCTGTTCGAGGGCGGGTGCAGTGTGCCGCTGATTATCGAACTGCCGGGGGCGCACGGCAATGGGCGTGCATGCACACGCATGGTGCAATCGATCGACCTGTACCGGACGATGGCAGAGTTGTGCCATCTGGACGTGCCCGCGGGCGTGGAGGGAACCAGCCTTGTGCCTCTGCTGCAAGATCCGCGCGGGCCTAAATGGGACCAGCCAGGGTATACCATCTGGAGCGAGGATGGACGGACGATCCACGGCACGGCGGTGCGCACCGAGCAGTGGCGCTACGCGGAGTACGGCAAGGAAGCGGCAAATGGCGCGCTGCTGTTCGATATGCAGGCCGATCCGATGGAGCTGCATAATCTGGCGGACGATGCGAAACATGCGGCAACGCGGGCGGAGCTGTCGAAGCTGGTGAATGCGTATAGCTATCCGGCGTGAGGCGCGCATGGCTGCGCTGATATTCTTGTAGCAGCGAGAATGGAGCGGGCGATGGCCGGTGCGGTGAAGAATGGCGGAGCACCCTGGGTGACGGTGGGCGTGTGCGGCGGGGTGGCCGCGTACAAAGCCGCCGAGCTGGTGCGCGAACTGCAACAGAGGGGCGCAGACGTGCATGTGGTGATGACGCGCGCGGCGGAGGAGTTTGTGCGGCCGCTGACGTTCTCGTCGCTGACCGGGCACAGGACGATTACCAGCATGTGGAGCGGGTGGGGCGAGGAGGGCGGATCGCCGACGGGACTCGACGAGCGGGGACAGATTGAGCACATCTCCGAGGCGCAGGGCTGCGACGCGCTGGTGATTGCGCCGGCCACGGCGCATGTGCTGGCCAGGATGGCGCATGGGCTGGCGGACGATTTTCTGTCGACGATGGTGCTGGCAACGAAGGCGCCGGTGATTGTGGCCCCGGCGATGAATGTGAATATGTGGAACCACGCGGCAACGCAGGCGAATGTGAGGCTGCTGCGCGAACGAGGCGTGATCTTTGTGGAGCCAGAGAGCGGCTATCTGGCGTGCTGCATGACGGGGGCGGGGCGGCTGGCCGGCGTGGAGGCGATTGCGCGGGCGGTAATGGACGCGCTGGCCGGTACGACGCGCGAGAGCAAACAGGACCTGACGGGCGAGACGGTGCTGGTGACGGCGGGAGGGACGCGCGAGGCGATCGATCCGGTGCGGTTCCTGGGTAACCGGTCGAGCGGCAAGATGGGCTACGCGATTGCCGAAGCGGCGCGGCGGCGGGGCGCGGAGGTGATTCTGGTGAGCGCGCCGACTGCATTGCAGCCGCCGGAGGGTTGCGCGTTTGTGCCGGTGACCAGCGCCGAAGAGATGCGCGCGGCGGTGATGGAACGCGTGGCGGAGGCAACGGTGGTGGTGGGCGCGGCGGCAGTGGCGGACTTCCGCATGGCGGAGGTGAGCGCGGAGAAGCTGCGGCGTAAGGGCGCGCTGCACCTGGAGCTGGAGCCGACCGAGGACATTGTGCGGGGGGTTGTCGATGCTCGCCGAGTCGGGACGCTGGTGATTGCGTTTGCGGCGGAGATGGATGCGGATGTGGAGCGCGCGCGGGAGAAGATGCGGGCCAAGGGCGCGGACGCGATTGTCCTGAACGATGTATCGCGGGCGGGGATTGGGTTTGACTCGGAGCGCAATGCGGCGGTCTTTATTACGGCGCAGCGCGCGGTGGCGATTCCCGAGATGGCCAAGCGCGATGTGGCGGAGCGGATTCTGGATGAGGTGGTGGGGATGCGGGCGAAACAAGCGTAATGCGAAGGCAGCTAGCAAGCTCAGCCATAAATATGGTAGGATGGATTTATGAGAACCACGGTAGACATCCCGGACCCGATATATCGTGAGTTGAAGACGCGTGCGGCGGCGGAAGGTGGATCGGTGAAGCAGTTGCTCCTGCGCGGCGCGGAGACAGTCTTGCGCGAACCGGTCAAGAAGAAGGTGCCACGGCTCTCTGTGCCTCCTCTGAACAAGGGAAAACCAGGGTCACTGCATCTGACCAACGAGATGATCTATGACCTCATTGATTTTCCCTGATCTGAATGTGTGGATGGCTCTCTCTCAGCGATCGCATGATCACCATGCGATTGCGTGGGCTTGGTACAAGACGTTACACAGACAAGAAGAGCTAGCTTTCTGCCGGATGAGTCAGCTTGGACTGCTACGTCTGCTGACTACGGAAGCGGTGGCCCGCGAGGAGACGCTGACCCAGATACAGGCGTGGGCTGTGTATGACGGGTGGGTCAAGAAGGGGGGCGCGACTTACCTCGAAGAGCCGTTTGGAATTGAGACGGAGTTCCGGTTTTATGCGCAACGGTCGACTCCTTCGCCCAAGGAATGGGGTGATTCTTATCTGGTGGCGTTTGCGGCGGCGGCCTCTCTGCCATTGGTCACGTTTGACAGAGGATTAAGCCAGCGGTATGCGCGATCGATCCTTCTTACGAAGAATCAATGAGGGGTTTGCGTCCACTCTTGCTTCGATAGCGTGAGCGCTTTCCAACGTTCCGGCTTTAACACCGCGTGAAGTCTTGTCCGTTGGTGGGGTTGCATAGCCAGATAGAAAACCCGTGCACTACCCCTTCGGAAGTGAATCGGGACGACGTCAGAGTCTCTCAACGAAGTTGTTAGGTTAGCACCTACGTCTTCCACTTCCTGCTTATGTCCACCCTTTCGGCGTGAAAGATGGTGATATATGAGCAAACTTTGCCCACAATTCCAATAATCCTTCAATTCTTTGATTGAAATATGCTTTTGCGAGCTTTGTGGCCCGATCCCATTGTCCGGATCAAAAAATATGAGTTCACTCTGCCTGGTTGCTTCGAGTGCTCTTTCGTGCCACTGTGCGCGAGGCATGTTCGACGGGGATTCATTGAAGAACACTGAATTGGGAATTAATGGGTGAAGGTTCTCGATCTTTCTTTGCGTAGGATCTTCAAATTGGCCCAACAGCTCGAACAATACTGGATCACAATGGTTGAGGCAGTGCTTCCCGGCATAGCTGCGGTATGTTCTCAATGATCCGTCGTTATTATTCTCGTCTTTACCGTCGGTGGCGCACCAGACGACTCCGAGTGACAAACCACTTTTCACCAATTGTCGTAGAGCGTGTTTCATAAATAGATACGGCCTCAAGCTAGGTTCTTTGCATGAGCATGTTGCTTTGATGAACTGGATGCATGAGCAAGAAGCGATTCGAGTTGTTGAACGATGCGCAGTGGGAGTTGGTCGAGCCGCTGCTGCCTGAGCCAAAGCGGCGCAAGGACAACCGTGGCCGTCCCTGGGCCTCCAACCGAGCCTGTTTTGAGGGCATTCTCTGGATATTGCAGACCGGAGCCGCATGGCGGTTTCTGCCCGACAAGTATCCTTCCCCACCCACTTGCTGGCGGCGATTAAAGCAGTGGGAAGAGCAGGACGTATGGCTGGATGCGTGGCGAGCGCTGCTGGGTGCGCTCGACGGAGAAGGCCTGCTGAACTGGGAAGAGACGTTCCTGGACGGCAGCTTCGCTCCGGCGAAAAAGGGGGCTCTGCGGTCGGTAAAACCAAGCGCGGCAAGGGAACGAAGTGGATGGTACTGGTCGACGGTGGGGGTCTTCCGCTGGGAGTTCGGCTGGAGAGTGCCTCTCCGGGAGAAGCTACGCTTGCGGAAGCCACGCTCGCAGAAGTCCGTGTCCCGCGTGCCAAAGGTCGTCCGCGGCAGAAGCCGGCGCGGGTGATTGCCGACCGAGCCTACGACTCCGACCCGCTGCGCGAGCGGCTGAAGAAACGGGGTATCGATTTGATCGTGCCCTACCGTAGCAACAACAAGCATCGGCGCTATGAAGATGGCCGCAAGCTGCGACGATACAAACGCCGCTGGATCATCGAACGCACCAACGCCTGGTTTGGGCAGTTCCGCAGACTTCTGGTTCGCCATGAGTGCCTCCTTGCCACCTACAGAGCCTTCTTCTATCTCGCCTGCCTCTGGATTACACTCCGCAGGTGTTTATGAAACACGCTCTAGCAATGTCAGCTTCCCGTAATCGCCAATATCACCAACATATTTGTCTTGCATATCGTTATGACACTTGCTGCGAAACTTCTTGGGTTACTGAGCTTAGTGCGCGGGAGCGGTTTTTATAGCTGGCGGCGATGAAGTCGCGGAAGATGGGGTGGGGCTCCAGCGGCTTGGATTTGAACTCGGGATGAAACTGGCAGGCGAGGAAGAAGGGGTGGGTGGGGATCTCGACGATCTCGACGTAGGTGGCGTCGGGGGTGGTTCCGGTGAGGCGGAGGCCGGCGCCGGTGAGGACGGGTTCGTACTCGCGGTTGAACTCGTAGCGATGGCGATGGCGCTCGGAGATTTCGGTTGTGCCGTAGGCCTTGGCGGCGAGTGAGCCGGGTTCGAGGCGGCAGGCCCAGGCGCCGAGACGCATGGTTCCGCCCATCTCTTCGACGCCGGTGAGCTCGCGCAGTTTATAGATGATGCGGTGGGGCGTGGCGGGGTCGAACTCGCCGGAGTTGGCGCCGGCGAGGCCACAGACGTTGCGCGCGTACTCGATGCACGCGGTCTGCATGCCGAGGCAGATGCCGAAGTAGGGTGTGCCGGACTCGCGCGCGTAGCGGATGGCGTTCAACATGCCTTCGATGCCGCGCTTGCCGAAGCCGCCGGGAACGAGGATGCCGTCGAAGCCGCATAGCTGAGATTCGTAGTCGCGATTGGGCTTGCCGGGCGCGTCGCCGATGGGAGGGTCGTGCGTCTCCAGGCCTTCGGCCTCGATCCATGTGACCTTGAGCTTGAGGTTGTGGGCGAGCGCGCCGTGGACGAGGGCCTCCTTGAGGGATTTGTAGCTGTCCTCGTACTCGACGTACTTGCCGACGATGGCGATGGAGACCTCGTCGGTGGGATGGTATGCGCGGCGGACGATCTCCTGCCAGCGGGTGAGGTCGGCGGGCTTGGAGTCGATGCGGAGGTGATCGAGGACGAGGGTGTCGACGCCCTCGGCGGCGAAGGAGAGCGGGACCTCGTAGATGCTGGCGACGTCGCGGGCGGCGATGACGGCGTTCTCCTGCACGTTGCAGAAGAGGGCGATCTTGGCGCGCATCTCGCGGGGGACGGCGCGGTCGGAGCGGCAGAGCAGGATGTCGGGTTGGATGCCGATGGAGAGCATCTCCTTGACGGAGTGCTGGGTGGGCTTGGTCTTAAGCTCCTGTGCGGCGGCGATCCAGGGGATGAGGGTGACGTGGACGAAGAGGGTGTTGTCGCGGCCGAGGTCCTGGCGCATCTGGCGGATGGCTTCGAGGAAGGGGAGGGACTCGATGTCGCCGACGGTGCCGCCGATCTCGACCATGAGGACCTCGCAGTCCGCGGCGACCTTGCGCATGGCGTTTTTGATCTCGTTGGTGACGTGGGGAATGACCTGGACGGTCTTGCCGAGGTAGTCTCCGCGGCGCTCCTTGGTGATGATCTGCTCGTAGATGCGGCCGGTGGTGAGGTTGTTGTCGCGGGAGAGGCGGGCGTGGGTGAAGCGCTCGTAGTGGCCGAGGTCGAGATCGGTCTCCGCGCCGTCGTCGGTGACGAAGACCTCGCCGTGCTGGAAGGGAGACATGGTTCCGGGATCGACGTTGAGGTAGGGGTCGAACTTCATCAGGTTGATCTTGATGCCGCGCGCCTCCAGCAGGCAGCCGATGGAGGCTGCGGCAAGGCCCTTGCCGAGGGAAGACACAACTCCGCCTGTTACAAAGATGTACTTCGCTGACATCTCCGCCTCCGCCTATTTTGTTTTTTTGATTGGCCGCGCGTGTGGGGCACGTTTAAGTATTGCAGGAATCCGGAGCGGGGGCAATGGGGAGATTCAGGTTCGAGGTTCAAGGTTCAAGGTTCAAGGTTCGAGATTCGAGATTCGAGATTCGAGATTCGAGGAGCGAGCCGATGCGCTGTTGGCCCAGATGCGGCGTCAGGGGGTATGATCGCGGCATGGCGGCAGCGGGGAAGATCGCGAGGTTATGGATCGACGCGCAGGAGTGGTCGCTGGGACAAATGCATGGTCTGTGGGCGCGGATGCGGCGCGGACCGGCGACGGCCCCCCACCTGTCCACAGGCCTGGACGGCGAGCGGTCGGCGTATTTCGAGCTGAAGCGGCGCGGACTCAGGGTAGTGGCGCGCCGCTGGACCAGCGCCCGGGCCCGCGGAGACGTCGATCTGATTGGATGGGATGGCGACCTGCTGTGCATGGTCGAGGTGAAGACGCGCAGCGAGCGGAACAACAAGCCGGCCGAGTCCGCCGTGGATGAGGACAAGCGCAATATGGTGCGCAACCTGGCCAGGGCCTACCTGCGAACCTTGCACGAAACGGAGCGGGCAACGGTCCCGGTGCGCTTCGATGTGGTTGCGGTGTACTCAACCCAAGGAAAAACCGAGTGTGAGGTCTTCCAAGGCGCCTTTGGATGGCAGTGACCTGTCCCGCCTGAGGACACTTTGGACTTGCAGACGGTGTCTAATGGAAGGGGGGACTATGAATGGAGGATTGGGTCGATGACGCTGCTGAATGCACCGCAATATGACGAAGAGAAGGAAAGACGCCGACGCAACATTCTGCTGGGGTCGGGGATCTTTATCGCGGTGATGGTGGTGCTGACAGTGGGAGGTTTTCTGCTGGGGCACGGATGGCTCTTCATGAACCTGCCGGTGGAGCACAGGGTGAGTGTTTTCCTGACGGCGCTCCAGGCGCGGGATTATCCCAAGGCGTATGGAATTTTCTATAACGATCCGGACTGGCAGCAGCATCCTGACAAACACAAGGATTATCCGTTGCAGAGGTTCACGGAAGACTTTACGACGGAGAGCGACTGGGAGGGGCCGGTGAATACTTTCCAGGTGAATTACTCCAGACGCAACAGCACCGGTACAGTTGTGCGCGCCACGATCAATGGTTCAACTCCGCTCACGCTCAACTATCAGCGTTCGGATGGGACTCTGTCGTTCTTCCCGTATGTGCTGACGCGGGGGCTTTGAGAGCGCGGGACTACTCAGCGGCGATGGCGTCGCGGCGGATGGATTGCAGCTCGGGCAGGATGCGACCGAGCGCGGCGGGTGGGGCGTCGCGTGTGCCGAGCGCGAAGTAGGCATCGCGGAAGAGCGGGAAGAGGAGGTCGTAGCGGGCGGCCTCGGCGGGCTCGGGGGTGAAGGTCTTGAAGGGCGGGCAGAGGGCGTTCTGCGCGGCCTCGATGGATGGGAAATCGCCGGCGGCCAAAAAGGCGACGATGACCGAACCGAGCGAGGTGACGTCTCCCTCGGGGACGAGGACGGGTTTGCGCAGCACGTTGGCATAGATCTGGTTTAGCTTGGCGTTCTTCTTGGGGATTCCGCCGCCGTTGATGACGCGGCGGATGGGCGCGCCGTTCTCTGCCATGCGGTTGAAGATGACGCTGGTGTGCAGGGCAGAGCCCTCGATGGCGGCAAAGAACTCGTCGGCGGCGGTGTGGTGGAGGTTCCAGCCGAAGGTGACGCCGCCGAGGGCTGGGTTGACCAGGACGGTGCGGTCGCCGTTGTCCCAGGTGAGGCGGAGCAGGCCGGTTTGGCCGGCTTTATAACCGATGGTGGCTTCAGAGAGCGCGGCGACGGTGGTTCCGGCGCGCCGCGCGATGGCGGCGAAGACATCGCCCACGGCGGACATTCCCGCCTCGATGCCGACCTGTGCGGGATCGACCGAGCCGGGGACTACGCCGCAGACGCCGGGAACGAGGGTCTGCTGGTCGCTGAGGCCGATGATGCAGGTGGAGGTGCCGATGACGTTGACCACATCGCCGAGGCGGATGTTGGCTCCGAGCGCGTCCCAGTGGGCATCGAATGCGCCGGTGGGGATGGGGATTCCTGGGGTGAGGCCAAGGGCCTCGGCCCACTTTGCCGAGAGATGGCCGGCGATCTTGTCGGAGGTTGCGTAGCGCCCGGCTGCGATCTTGGCGCGGACACCGGCCAGCAGTGGATCGATAGATATTAAGAACTCTTCTGGCGGGAGCCCTCCCCAGCGCGGGTTCCACATCCACTTATGGCCCATGGCGCAGACGCTGCGCGGGATTTCGTTGGGGTCGGTGATGCCGCAGAGGGTTGAGGCGACCATGTCGCAGTGCTCCAGCGCGGTGACGAATTTGGGGCGCAGCTCGGGGTTGTGGCGGAGCCAGTGGAGGAGCTTGGACCATCCCCACTCGGAGCTGTAGACGCCGCCGCACCAGTCGATGCCTTCGAAGCCTGTGCCGCCGTGGAAGGCGTGGGCCGCGCGGGTGATTTCGGTGGCCTCGCCGGCGGCGCGGTGGTCGCACCAGAGGTAGTACTCGCCGAGGGGGACGAGGCCTTCGCCGACGGGGATGACGCTGGAGCCGGTGGTATCGAGCGCGATGGATTTAATTTCGTGGCCGTCGATGCCGCTGACTTGAATGGCCTCGCGCATGGCGCGGGTGAGCGCGGACATCTGGTCATCGTGGGACTGGGTCTTAAGCTGGGGGTCGATGGGTGAGCTGTGCAGCGGGTACTCGGCGACGGCCGAGCCGAGCTTGCCACGGACTTTATCGAAGATGGAGATGCGCACGCTCAGCGTGCCGAAGTCTACCCCTGCCACTACACTCACGGATGTTTCTCCCTTGCGCGGGCGATATATGACCGCATCAGCATTTTAGCTGTATTTGAGCCAGCGGAGGAGTTCAGGGAGGGTGGGGCGTTTGCCGTACATGAGCACGCCGACGCGGTAGATGCGGCTGCTGACCCAGACGATGGCGTAGATAGAGGCCGAGGTGAGGAGGATGGAGAGGGCGACATCCAACGGGGCGGGATGGCCGAGAGAGACACGGAGATACATGAGCAGAGGTGTGAAGGGAGGGATAAGGGCGAGGACGCGGGCCATGGTGCTGTCGGGGTTGGTGAGGATGCTCTTCAGGACGACAAAGCAGACAATCAGGGGAAGTACGAGGAACAGGTTGAGCTGCTGCAGCTCATGCTCGGAGTTGATCATGGCCCCGAGGGCGGCGGCGATGGAGGAGTAGAAGGCGTAGCCGAGGATGAAGTAGACGAAGAAGTAGACGATCTGTGCGACGGTGAGGGCAATGTGGATACCCTGGCTACTTAAATTGGCGGCAATGGAGCCTGTGGAGAGGAGCAGGGCAGCGGAGAGCCAGATGCCGACCTGGGTGAGGCCGACGGAGCCGACTCCGAGGATTTTTCCAGCCATCATCTCCTCGGGGCGGATGGTGGCGAGCAATATCTCGAAGATGCGCGATGTCTTCTCCTCGATGATGGAGCGGGCGACGTTCATGCCGTAGAGCGCGATGACCATATACATCAAAATGAAGAGGATGGCGACGCTGACCACGGCGGACTCGCGGTCCTGGCGATGCGGGGCGTGGGTGGCAAGGATGTCGACGGGCTGGAGCATGGCGTCGGCCTCGGAGGCGACGATGCCGCGGTGGGCAAGTTGTTCGCGCATGAGGACGGTGCCGAGAGCAGAGGCCAGTGTGCCACGCAGATAGTCCTGCTCGCTAGACCTGGGCGTGAAGGCGAAGGTGGGACGCTGGGAGGACGTCGCCGCAGGAGTGATCCAGAGGTAGCCGTCGAGGTCGCCGGAATCAAGTTCCTGGTCGAGGGAGGCCCGGGTATCCGGCCCAATGTCCATGGCGTCGATGGTGAAGAGGGTCTGATTGGCGGAATGCCGCTGGGCGCGGGGTGTTCCCTGCTGTGGTTGCAGCTCGGATTGCAGGTCGAGGGCGAGTTGAGTGTCGGAGCTGACCACGGCGATGTGAGCAGCAGGCACCGATTTTGAGCCGACGAAGGCGCTGCCGTAGATGAATCCACCCATGATGAGCGGGATCATGACGGTGGTGATGAGGAAGCCGCGGGTGCGGACGCGATCGACGTACTCGCGGCGCGCGATGAGCCACACGTTATGCATCGCGGCGGCCTCCGTTGGGCGGCTTGAGCTGGTCCATGACGAGTTTGCCGCTATCTTGGATGGGCAATGTCTTCTGGACCTTCTCGATGAAGATCTCCTCCAGGGTGGGCTCCATCACCTCGAAGCGAGTGACGCGGGCGTGTTGGATGGCCTGCGTGAGGAGCGACTGTGCGTCGTCGGCCAGGGTTGGGGAGGGGCGGAGCCTGATCTCGGCGTGGCCGTTGTAGCGCTTGAGGTGTTCGATGCTGGGGTGGTTGAGGAAGGCGTCGTCGCCCTCGAAGTGGATGAGGACGCGGTTGCGCGAGTAGCCGGATTTAACCTCTCGCATGGAGCCGGAGAGGATGAGATGGCCGCGGTGGATGAGAGCAATACTGCTACAGAACTTCTCCACCTGGTCCATGCGGTGGGTGGAGAAGATGACCGCCTTACCGGTGCTGCAGAGGTCGACCAGGGTGGACATCAGCAGGAATGCGTTGACCGGGTCGAGGCCGCTGAAGGGCTCGTCCATGAGGATGAGGTCGGGATCGTGGAGCAGCGCGGCAATGAACTGGATCTTCTGCTGCATGCCCTTGGAGAGGTCTTCGGTCTTCTTGGGGATGGCCTCAACGATGTCCAGCCGCTCGCACCAGAGGCTTGCGCGGCGGGATGCAACCGAGGCACTGAGCCCGTGCAACTGACCGAGGAAGGTGAGCTGGTCGAGGACGTTCATCTTCTTGTAGAGGCCGCGCTCCTCCGGCAGATAACCCACCCGGCTCAGCACAGAGCGGGTGAAAGGGCGGTCGAAGAGCGAGACCGAGCCGGAGTCGGGCACCGTGATGCCGATCATCATGCGGATGGAGCTGGTTTTGCCCGATCCGTTGGGGCCGAGCAGGCCGAACATCGTCCCCGGCTCGATGGTGAAGGAGAGATCGTCCACCGCAACCTTGGTGTCGTAGACCTTGCGAATGTGATGCAACTGGACTATGGACATGGGCGACCGAGGGAGCGGAGCATGATAAGTCTAGCAGCGGCGGGCGGCGCGGGGCGAAGCACGAAGGTAACCCGGACGGGGCAATTAAAGGGAATGATTGAGGTTACCGAAAAGCGAGAATGCGGGTATCCCCGCCATCGTTCATATGCGTCGTCCTCTAGCTATCTAGTCAGCGGCTGGGACGACCTCATCAAGTGTCACGGATGTGAACGCGGCTCGTACCCGCTGACTCACTAGGTAGCGAATGATGCACCCATATGCAACGAAATATCCGACGATAAACAAAAGCGCGAAGGCAGGTGGCCGAATGAACATGGCGTCTCCAATACAAATCAACGCGCCAACCCCGATCAATACGATTTCTGCATGCAGAGCCCAGGTGCATAACTTCCATAGGCCAATTCCGATACCTGCATAAATCACGAGGAAGATACCTTCGCCAACAAGCACAAATGGCCGAATCCAATGATGGGCCCCAGCCAAATTCTGAACGGTTCGCCCCCAAATCGGCGGTCCGACGAAAGGCAGGAGAACAAGGTCTATACATCCAATCCATACTTGGGCAATAGTTAAAAAAGTTATACCAAGGGGCCGCTTTGATTGGATTGTCATCTCGTCCAGAGAATACATGGCCTCGTCGGGAATGCGAACGTAAACTTATCATCTGCCTAATAACTGGTCGGGTTTACAGCGTTGCGGGAGATTCGCTACACTTAAAGGGTTCCAGAGGGCTGGGATGTTTCATCCGGCCTCAGTGTGATCCTTATCGCCGGCAACGCCAATCCAACCAACATTGGCTACGCGAAAAGATTGGCTTCGCGAATTGTCTGTCGCCGGATCGGCCATACCTGCTGCATAGGGCGAGGCTGGATGTGAGCACGCAAACCCACTCGCTGACAAGCGAACAACCGCAGTACCGACCCACGGCTGAAGCCGGGTCGAAGGAGACTCCACCATGCGTCATCGCAATGCAGGATACAAACTTGGCCGCAACACAAGCCACCGCCGCGCCGTTCTGCGCAGCCTGGTCACGTCGATAATTTTAATGGACCGCATCGAAACCACCATTACCAAATGCAAAGCCGCCCAGCCGCTGGTGGAGAAGATGATTACGCTGGGCAAGCGGGGCACAGTACACGCGCGGAGGCAGGCGTTGAGCTACCTGATGACGCCGGAGAGCGTGGACCGGCTGTTCAGCGTGGTGGCCGCGCGCTACGGCGACCGTAACGGCGGATATACGCGGATTACACGCAGCCGGGTGCGCCAGGGCGATGCGGCCGAGATGGCGTATATCGAGCTGCTGGGCGCCGAACACGAGTTGGACGAGAAGCGCCAGAAGCGCGAGGCGGCCCGCGCCAAGAAGCGCGAGGAGATCGCCAAGCAGATGGAAGAGCAGAATCCTCCGGCGGAGGCTGGCGAGGCTCCAGCGGCGAAGGATGAACCCAAAGCCGAGGAGTAATCGGCGGGTTGGAGATTCAGACAGGAGTGCCCAGGTCGCGAGGCTTGGGCATTTTTGCGTTATGGGATATTGTTTGTGGTGACAGCAGCGGTGATTATTCCGTGGTGGGCGGAGTGAGAGCGGCGCGGAGTTGGGCGGCGGTGAGGCCGGCGATTCGGAGTGACTTGTTGCGGCTGGCCGCCCCGCTGAGCAGAGTGACGCGGGCGCGCGGGATGTGGAGCTCGCCGGCGAGGAAGGCGATGAGCGCCTGGTTGGCGCGGCCATCGGTGGGCGGCGTGGTGAGCGAGACTTTGAGCGCGCCGTCGTGGATGCCGGTGATGGCGTTGCGCCGCGCGCCGGGATGAACGCGGACAGGGAGGGTGCAGCCGTCGGAGCTATCGAGGATTGCGAGGGGAGCGGTCACGGATTGATCCCCCAGAATTACCGGCCGTGGTTTTCGAGGAATTTTTCGGCTTCGAGGGCGGCCATGCATCCGGTGCCGGCGGCGGTGATGGCCTGGCGGTAGCGGCGGTCCTGAATGTCTCCGCAGGCGAAGACGCCGGGGACGTCTTTGCCATCGCGGGTGACGAAGACGTTGCCGTGGGTGAGGATGTATCCGTCGGAATCGAGGTCGATCTGGCCGCGAAACATCTTGGCGTTGGGGATGTGGCCGATGCCGAGGAAGAGGAAGGCGACGGGGAGTTCACTGAGTTCGCCGGTTTTGACGTTGCGCAGGCGGAGGCCGCGAACCTCTTTCTGTTCGACGCCGAGCACCTCTTCGACCACCGTGCTGGACATGAACTGGATGTTGGGATGTGCCATGGCGCGCTCCATCATGATGCGGCTGGCGCGGAAGCGGTCGGTGCGGTTGATGAGCGTGACCTTGGTGGCGAAGCGGGTGAGGAAGAGCGCCTCCTCCATGGCGGAGTCGCCGCCGCCGATGACCGCGATCTCCTTGCCGGAGGCGAAGAAGCCGTCGCATGTGGCGCAGGAGCTGACGCCGTGGCCGATGAGCGCCTGCTCGCTGGGCAGGCCGAGCCAACGGGCCGAAGCGCCGGAGGCGATGATGAGTGTGCGGGTGTGGATGGGCTCCTTGCCGGGGCCGATATCGAGGACGTGGGGGTGCTTGCTGAGGTCGGCGGAGACGAGTTGGACCATCTTGAGTTCTGCGCCGAAGCGGACGGCCTGCCGCTTCATGTTCTCGATGAGCTCGGGGCCCTGCACGCCCTCGGGCCAGCCGGGAAAGTTTTCCACCAGGGTGGTGATGGAGAGCTGGCCGCCGGGTTCGTGGCCTTCCAGGACGAGCGGCTTGAGGTTGGCGCGCGCGGCATAGATGGCGGCGGTAAGGCCGGCGCAGCCGGAGCCGAGGATGACGGTGTCGCGGGTTGTGGTGTCGGGCATGGGGATTGGATTCGATTCTATGCGCAGGGATGCGTGGAGGGGGTGGTGGCGCAGCGCGCAGTGGGACTACATATTGCCGGAGCCGATGAAGGTGTCGTGGGCAGCGGGGTTGTCGGCGTCGAGCAGGGCTTCGATGGCGGCGTCGAGCTTGCCCTGGGCGGCAAGGATGAACTCGATGGCGTCTCGTCCGGCTCCCTGGCCCCCGGGGTTGGGGGTGATGTAGTGGGCGGCGGCCTTGGCCTGGGGGCGCGCGTTGGCGGTTGCAATGGCCAGTCCGCAGACGCGCAGGACGGGCAGATCGATGACATCGTCGCCGACGAAGGCGAGTTGTTCGAGGGTGCATCCGGCGCACTGCAGGATATCGTTGACAGCGGTCATCTTGTGCGACTGGCCCTGGTAGACGAACTCCAGGCGAAGGTCGTTGGCGCGGATGGCGACAGTGGCCGACTCGCGCTTGGTGATGAGGCCGACACGCAGGCCGCCCAGGCGCGCGATATTGATGCCCAGGCCGTCGTGCGCGGTGAAGCCCTTGAACTCCAAGCCATGCGGCTTGCCGTCTGGGCCGGGCTGGCCTTCATGTTTGGGAAGGAAGTAGAGTTGGCCGTCGGTAAGGACTCCATCGACGTCGAAGAGCAGGATTTTGATGCGGCGGGCGCGTTCTTCCGCGGATAAGGTCATGTTAAAGATGATACCTTGACGGGCGGCGCTGGGCCATGTGGCGCACCCGTCAAGGCATGTGTCTGACATTTACATCAAATGCGAAATGCGGGGATTCTTCCCCTTCGCCAAGCTCAGAGGCAGAATGACAAACGGATGCTAGCGCCAATGGCCGGGGTGCCAGACGTGGCCACCGCGCTCTTCACGCCACTCTCCGGGGACCCAAACGGCGCCACGATGGGGCGGACGGCGGTAGGAGCCGGGAACCCAGACGTAGCGGTGGCCGTCCCAGCGGTGGTAGCCGGGAACCCAGACCCAATCGCGGTGCACGGGCGGAGGCGCGGGGACGACTTCGACGGGACGCGGAGGAGGCGGACCGATGCGGACAACGATTTGCGCGTTGGCCGCGCCGACGGTGAGGAATAGTGCGCAGGCTGCGATGAGGAGTTGCTTCTTCATGAGGGGGTGGCTCCTTGGACTGCTGCCGGTTAAGATGCGGTTTGCCAAGGAAAGTTGTGCGGAAAACTTTAAAGGTGTGAATGCCCGCGATGCGCCGCCGTACTCTAGCTGGTCAACTGGAAAATTACGGTGATGATGGTGTTGACCTCGACGGGCTCGCCATTGAGCAGGTATGGGCGGTAGCGAGCAGCTTCGACAGCAGCCAGTGCCGCGTCACGCAGCATGGGTGGTCCGCTGATGGCATGGAGACTTTCGATCTTGCCGGCCTTGGAGATGACAGCCTCCATGACGACCTCGCCCTGCACATGCGCTGCGCGGGCAATGGCCGGATAAACGGGCTGGATCGGGGTCAGAAGCAATCCCTTTGAAACTCCGGAGGAGATGTGCAAGGGAGCGCTTGGCCGTGCGCGCTCCACGACGACGCCTGTGCCAGTTGAACCGCCGATGAGGCCTTCGATGCCAAGCGGGCCCTGACCGGTCTGTGTCATGTTAAGATTCGGATCGACGCTCGGTGCCGGATCATTCGAGGAGCTGCTGATAAGTAGGAAGATGAATGGATGTGCGGTAGCGGCGGCCAAGGTCGAAGCTGCCGCCGGAGGCGCTGAATGCGGAGGAAGTGCCGGTGACGGCAGTTTGCTGCACCTGCTGCACTAGAGGTTTCGGAAGCAAGGGCAGAGACATAGCAGGTACATTCATTCTGGTGGTGAGGGTCTGTGGGCGCATGAGAGGGAATGTGAAGAGCAAGCCTGCCAGTGCGCATTGCAGGGTGAGGGAACCCAGTGTGGTCCATTGCTGTGTTCGGGTGATGGCCATTCCGCGTGACTCGATGAGTGATCCTTCAAACATAAGGCACCTCCGAAGAACCGGATCGGTGCGCATCTGCGAGGAATGCGTACTACTGGCTTAGACACCGCGCATGAGGAAAGGTTCCCGAAAGTGAGCATTAAGGTTCCCACGCGCGAGCGGCGCCGGATGAGCGATGATGGATCAGCCATGGAATCTGTCGCCAAGCCGACACAGCAGCGTGTGCTCTCAGTCGATGTGCTGCGCGGGATGACCATTGCGTTGATGATCCTGGTGAACGATCCCGGCGACTGGGGCCACGTCTACGCTCAGCTCGACCACGCGGCATGGAACGGATTTACGCTGACGGACCAGGTCTTTCCCAATTTTCTTTTTCTGGTGGGAGCGTCGATTATCTTTTCGCTGGAGGGACGAGTTGCGCGGGGCGAATCGCGGCGCGTGCTGGCCCTGCATATGCTGCGGCGGGCAGCTACGCTGTTTGCGATCAAGATGTTTCTGACCGCGTTTCCCCACTTTCAGTGGACTCACCTGCGCCTGTTCGGAGTGTTGACGAGGATTGCAGTCTGCTATCTGGCGGTGGGGCTGGTCTGCCTGGTCACCCGGAGGGTCCGCGTTCTGCTTGCGATTGCCGCTGGGCTGCTGGTGGGCTATTGGGCTATGATGCGATTCGTTCCCGTGCCGGGCTTTGGCGTACCCACGCATGCGATGCCGATTCTGGATCCGGAACAAAACCTTGCCGCGTGGCTCGACCGAGCGTTTACGGAGTTTACTCAGCGGACGATCCACACCGGCTCGCTGTACAACCGCACGCACGATCCCGAGGGTCTGCTGAGCACGCTGCCTGCGATTGCTACGACACTGATGGGCGCGGTGGCTGGGGTTTGGATGCGGCGCGCAGCAGGCGCGAATGAGGGACGTGCGTTTGGGAGTATTACACGGGAACGATGCCTGACGGGTCTGCTGTTAGCGGGGATTGCCGGGATTGCCGCGGGGCTGGCATGGAACCACTGGTTTCCGATCAACAAGAACCTGTGGACCAGCTCGTATGCGCTGTTTAGTGGCGGGATTTCGCTGGTGCTGCTTGCGCTGTGCACTTGGCTTATCGACCTTCGGCGGATGAATAAGAGGCCGGTGGGGAGGGGCTTGTTGTGGCCATGGATTGTCTTCGGGTCGAACGCGATTACGGCGTTTGTGCTGTCCAACTTTATTGTGGAAGTAATGCTGTGGATCAAGGTTCCGGCGGCTGCGATGGTGAACCCGGCCGCACCTGTGAGTTCCGTCAGCGCATGGCTATGGCTGTATCAGCATGGGTTCGCGCATGGCCACTCCACGGAGCTTAGTTCGCTGGCGTTTGCGCTGGCGTTTACGGCGATGTGTTTTGTTCCAAATTGGATTTTGTGGCGCAAAAAGATATTTCTTAAGATCGGTTGATTTAATCTCGACGCGTAGCTTATGCCCGACCGGTTACCATGGAAGACGCCTCGGATTGTCCGAGGAAGGAGCGCGCAAGTGGCCTATACCGACCTACGCGACTGGATCAAGCAACTGGATAAGGCTGGCGAACTGCGGCGCATCCATGAGGCGGTGAGCCCGTATCTGGAGATGGCGGAGATTGCCGACCGCACCGCCAAGCTGGGCAAGGGGACGGCCAAGGCAGGCGGGCCGGCGCTTCTATTTGAGAACGTGACGGGATTTCCCGGGGCGAAGGTGTTGATGAACCAGTTTGGGTCGGAGCGGCGGATGAGACTGGCGCTTGAGGTGGATTCGCTGGATGAGATTGCCGGGCGCATCGATGCGCTGATCCATCCGGAGACACCGACGACGCTGATGGATAAGCTGAAACTGCTGCCCAAGCTGGCCGAGGTTGGCAACTACTTTCCCAAGACGATCGCGGCCAAGGACGCGGCGTGCAAGCAGGTGATCCATCGCAGGGTGGAGGACGGCGGCAACGGGATCGACCTGCGGAAGCTGCCGGTGCTGACGACGTGGCCGGAGGACGGAGGACCGTTTATCACGCTTCCCTGCGTGGTGACGCGCGATCCAAAGTCCGGCAAGCGCAACGTGGGTATGTATCGCATGCAGGTGTACGACGGGCAGACGACCGGGATGCACTGGCAGCGGCAGAAGAACGCTGCAGAGCATCTGCGCGACCGCCTGCGCGCGGCTGCGGAGAGTGGCGCGAACGATGCGTCCATGCGTGTGGAGTTGATGGCACAGACAGCGGGCGGAACGGTTGCGGCGGAGAATGCTGCGACGATTTCGGCGACGACGCTTAGCAAAATTAATGCTGGGCGGATGGAGGTTGCGGTAGCGATAGGGACCGATCCGGCAACGACGTTTGCGGCGATTGTGCCCGCGCCACCCGAGGTGGAGGAGTATCTGATCGCGGGCTTCCTGCGCGGCAAGCCGGTGGAGCTGGTGCAGTGCGAGACGGTGGACCTGCAGGTGCCTGCGCACGCCGAGTATGTGCTGGAGGGCTATGTCAACCTTGGCGAGTTGCGAAGCGAAGGGCCGTTTGGCGACCACACGGGCTTCTACACCATGCAGGATGAGTATCCCGTCTTTCATGTGACCTGCGTGACGCATCGCAACGACCCGATCTATGCGGCGACGGTGGTGGGCAAGTCTCCCATGGAGGACGCGTGGATGGGCAAGGCAGTGGAGCGCATCTTCCTGCCGCTGATGCGGCTGACGCTGCCGGAGATTGTGGATGTGTGTCTGCCGCCGGAGGCGGTCTTCCACAACCTGATGATCGTGTCGATCCGGAAGTCGTATGCTGGACACGCGCGCAAGGTGATGAACGGCATCTGGGCGATGGGGCAGGCGATGTTCACCAAATGCATCGTGGTGGTGGATGAGGACTGCGATGCACAGGACATGGCCGAGGTGACGCTGAGAGTTGCCAATAATATCGATCCGGAGCGCGACATCCAGTTCACGCTGGGGCCGGTGGACACGCTGGACCACGCCAGCCGCATGCCGAACTACGGATCGAAGATGGGGATCGACGCAACGCGCAAATGGGCGGCGGAGGGGTTCACGCGGTCCTGGCCGCAGATGCTGAAGATGGAGCCGTCCGTGGTTGCGCGCGTCGACTCCATCTGGAAGAAGCTGGGGATTGAATAGCGGCTCTACGCCGTCATCTTGCCGTAGGGCGAGAGCAGGTAGAAGGTGACGCTGTCCTCGGTGCTGCGCTTGTGCAGGGTGCCGCGCGGGATGATGAGGATATCGCCCTTGCCCAGGATGAGGGACTTGCTTCCCACGGATCCGGTTGCGTGCCACTCGCCGGGGCCCATGACGTGCGCGCCGGTGGGCGTGCCGCCGACCTCGTAGAGGGTGGAGCCGTCGATGATCTGGATGATGTGGTCGCGGCCTTCGTGCCACTCGAATTCCTTGGCGCTGGCATGCACCTCGGTGGTCATCACGATGGCGCAGGGAAATCCCGCCGACTGGCCGATGAGGTTGACATTGCCGGGAGCAGCCGACAACTTCTTGGCGTCCGCTTCAAGATCGTTCGATGTGAAGAGCTTGAATGGCGCTGCCGCAGCGGCAACATCGGCGCCGGGAGAGGGCGCTGCCGCAGCCTGCGCGGCGAACAGGAGCTGATTGGAGAGAGTGAAGCCGGCCGCGGCGGCGACAGGGGCCGTGCGGAGGAAGTTGCGGCGAGACGTTTTCTTGGCCATGCGTGGAAGTGAATCACATCCGGGCCTGTGCTGCCAAGAGGCAGCGCGGGCGGCGGGCCGGCAGTGTCTACCGGAGCGCGCCGCCGCCGTCGTATACTCAAGCCATGTCGTTCGTGAAAAACACCGCCGCCATTGCCAAGGGGATGAGCATCACCCTGGGGCAGATCTTCCAGCCGACCGAGGTGGAAAACTACCCCGACGGCAAAGGGCCGATGCGCGGCGCGCAGTTTCAGGAGCGCTTCCGTGGCAAGCACCAGCTTCAGCGCGACGAAAACGGGCTGGAGAAGTGCGTGGCCTGCTACCTGTGCGCGGCGGCCTGCCCGGCGAACTGCATCTACATCGAGGCGGCGGACAATATCGCGGAGAAACGCATCTCGTCGTCGGAGCGCTATGCCAAGGTATACAACATCGACTACAACCGGTGCATCTTCTGCGGCTACTGCGTGGAGGCCTGCCCGACCGACGCCATCACGCATGGCCACGGCTTCGAGCTGGCGTCGTTGAACGCGACCAGCCTGGTGATGCGCAAGGAAGACCTGCTGGTACCTACGCACGGCCTGCCCGATGCGGTTGCGTCGGACAAGGACGAGGCCGAAGTTATGGTCTAAGCCTGCACGCTGCCTCCTTCCTGCGCGGGTGCGACGATAAGAGATGGAAAGGCTGCGATAATAGAAGCGTGAAGACCATGCCCAGGACGCCGCTGCCGCCGCTGCAGGACGCGCTCGACCGCATCACGGAGAACACGCGCGCGCTGGTGCAGGCGGAGCGGCTGGCCATCTCCGAGCAGGCAAGCGAAGAGCTTTTTGAATCGGGGATCGAAGACCGCATCCTGCGCGTGGGCACACAGATGCCGGAGTTCACGCTGCCCGACGCGCTCACCGGCAAGCCTGTCTGCTCCGCCGACCTGCTGGCGCTGGGGCCGCTGGTGGTCAAGTTCTTCCGTGGCCGCTGGTGTCCGTACTGCATTACGGAGCTGGAACATTGGCGCGAAGTTCATGCCGAGGTGCGCGCGATGGGCGCATTCCTGGTCGCCATTTCGCCGCAGACGCAGCGCCATAACGACTTCACGCTGCAGCAGCTTCGCCTGCCGTTTCCCATCCTTTCCGACACGGGCGCGGCGCTGGCGGAGAGGTTTGGCATCGCTTACAGCGTGCCCGCCGCGCAGCGCGACTACTACAAGGGAATCCTGGTCAACATACCCTTCGTGAACTCGGGGGCGATGTATAAGGACGCGCCCGAATCGAGCTGGCGGCTGCCGATGCCCGCCGTCTTCGTGGTGGCGCAGGACGGGATGATCGCGTTCAGCGAGGGCCATGCCGACTTCCGCGTGCGGCCCGAGCCAGCGGATGTGTTGGCGGCGCTGGGCCCAATCTCCTGTTCCTCTTCCTCTTGACAGAATTAATGTACCTAAGTACATTTGTACCTGAGGTATATGGATATGGAAGCGACGATGTACAGGAAGGGACATATGAAGGTTGCGGACGAACTGTTCCTTGTTCTCGCATTGCTCCACCGGGAGCACCCAGATAAGGATGCGTTCGAGATTGGCGAGGTGCTGGCGCGCGCGGCGAAGGAGGGTCTGGGAGAGAACCGGACTGACCAGAAGAGCCTTCGAATCCATGCATACCAGCATGCCGCGGCGAATATGCCGCCGGGCCACGGAGGGAAGTACCGCATGGTTTTCCGGGAGCGCGACAACCGCATCAGGCTGCTGGCGCCCACCGACTACATCCATCCGGACCGGCACCAAAAGTTCTATCCATCGTATGAGGAGATTCCCGAGCAGTACCACGAACTGCTGGATTGGGCGAAGCGAAGATGCGCGGACCGCCAGGAAGGCGCGCAGACAGAGTGGCTGGCCGGCCTGCGCAAGTTGACCGGCCTTGGCAAAGAGATCTGGGCCGGCATCGATCCCGACGCTTATGTACGCAGTTTGAGAGAAGGCTGGGAATGAGCAAGGTCTTTCTCGATACCAATATTTTTATCTATCTCATCGAAGACCGTGGTGTGTGGGCAAAGAGGGCGCGCGAGCTGGTGGATCGGCTGACTGTACGGCGCGATCAAGTACTGACTTCGACCTTGACCTTGGGCGAGGTCCTCACACAACCACTTGCGCGCGGCGAGACCCGGCTGGCCGATCAGTACGAGAGCGCACTCAATTCACCGGGAGTGACTATTCTCGACTTTGACCGCGTGGCCGCGAGAGTCTACGCAAGAGTGAGGCAGGACAAGACGATTAAAGCACCAGACGCGATTCAACTAGCAGTCGCTTCGGCGGCCCGGTGCGATCTCTTTGTTACCAATGACGACCGTCTAAGTCGAAAAGTTGTCGATGGGATTCACTTCATCGCCGCGTTGGAGCGGGTGCCGATTTAAGCCACCAGCTATTTGCTGGCGCGGTAGCGGCGGATGAGGCTGGTGGTTGAGCTGTCGTGGGACATCGGCGGTTCGGTGGGGCTCTCCAGTTCGCCGAGGATCTTGGTGGCGAGGACCTTGCCCAGCTCCACGCCCCACTGGTCGAAGGAGTCGATGTTCCAGAGGACGCCCTGGGTGAAGACGGAGTGCTCGTAGAGTGCGACGAGCTGGCCGAGGACCGCAGGCGTGAGCGCGTCGGCGAGGAGGATGTTGGATGGGCGATTGCCCTGGAAGACGCGGTGCGGGACGAGCCAGTCGGGCGTGCCCTCGGCGCGGACCTGCTCGGCGGACTTGCCGAAGGCGAGCGCCTCGGCCTGCGCGAAGACGTTGGCCATGAGCATGTCGTGGTGGCGGCCGAGCGGGTTCAGCGCCTTTGCGAAGCCGATGAAATCGCAGGGAATGAGGCGCGTGCCCTGGTGGATGAGTTGGTAGAAGGAGTGCTGGCCGTTGGTGCCGGGCTCGCCCCAGAAGACGGGGCCGGTCTGGGTGGTGACGGGCGTGCCGTCGAGCGTGACATGCTTGCCGTTCGACTCCATGGTGAGCTGCTGCAGGTAGGCGGGGAAGCGCTTGAGGTACTGCTCGTAGGGTAGGACGGCGATGGTTTGCGCGTCGAAGAAGTCGGTGTACCAGAGAGTGAGCAGCCCGAGCAGGACGGGGAGATTCTTCTCGAATGGAGTAGTCCGGAAGTGGACGTCCATCGAGTGGAAGCCAGCGAGCATTGCGCGGAAGTTCTCCGGGCCGATGGCGATCATGGTGGAGAGGCCGATGGCCGAGTCCATGGAATAGCGGCCGCCGACCCAGTCCCAGAAGCCGAACATATTTTCGGTGTCGATGCCGAAGTTTGCGACCTCTTTGGCGTTGGTGGAGATGGCGACGAAGTGTTTGGCGACGGCGGACGGATCGCCGCCGAGCGCGGAAAGGAGCCACTGGCGCGCGGAGTGAGCGTTGGTCATCGTCTCCAGCGTGGTGAAGGTCTTGGAGGCGACGAGGAAGAGCGTATCGGCGGGGTCGAGGTCGCGGACGGCTTCGGCGAAGTCGGTGCCATCGACGTTGGAGACGAAGCGGAAGGTGAGGTCGCGTTGTGAGTAGAACTTGAGCGCCTCGTACGCCATGACGGGGCCGAGGTCCGAGCCGCCGATGCCGATGTTGACGACGTTGCGAATCGGCTTGCCGGTGTGTCCCTTCCACGCGCCCGAGCGGACGCGGTCGGAGAAGGATGCCATTTTGTCGAGCACGGCGTGAACGCCGGGGATGACGTCTTCGCCGTCGACCAGGATGATCTCGGATTTGGGCGCGCGCAGTGCGATGTGCAGGACGGCGCGGTTCTCCGTGAGGTTGATCTTGTCGCCGCGAAACATGGCGTCGATGCGGTGGCGCAGGCCGGACTCTTCGGCGAGGGAGACGAGCAGCTTCAGCGTTTCGGTGGTGATGCGGTTCTTGGAGTAGTCGAGGAAGATGCCGTCTGCTTCGGCAGTGAAGCGCTGGCCGCGCGCGGGGTCCTGGGCGAAGAGATCGCGCAGATGTTTGGCGCCAATCGACTGAAAATGGCTTTGCAGCGCCTTCCATGCAGGGCGCTGGTTGAGCGGCAGGCAGGTGGTATCTTGAGGGTCCATAGGGGTCAATTTTCTCACAGCAACAAGAATTGGATGCATTCCGCGCGATGGGTAGAGGGCAATCTTGTCATGGAGGTCTGTGTGCGTTTATCGTAATAACAGTTCGAGTATCGCACCACCGTAAAACACCGGACCCCTGGTTTCCAGTTCCTAGTTGAGATGCAGCACACGGGGCGATCCATCCGGTCAACCCTGCCGGAGAAGAAGGCACACTGATGAGCAATTCGCCTCGCCGTCCCACCCCTGCGTCTCTTTCGGCCAGCCCTACGGCCGGCCTCAAGGAGCCGGTTGCTAGTCTCGTCTCCTCGCGCACAGCTCCTCCGGCCGCATCCGCCGCACCCGCGAGCGCCGCAAAATCCACTCCGGCCGCGAGTCTGGATCCGTTCATTGGCGATCCCAATTTCATGACGTCACTGGCGCGCGGCCTGATGGTGATCCAGGCGTTCACGCCGCAGACCCCGCAGATGAGCATTGCGCAGCTTGCGGCGAAGACCGGCATCTCTCGCGCCGCGGTACGCCGCTGTCTGTACACGCTGTCCAAGCTGGGCTTTGCCGGCGCCGAAGAGGGTTCACGCTACGCGCTGCGCCCGCACATGCTGGCGCTGTCGAACAGCTACTCGGCCTCCAACTCGCTCTCCACCGCGGCCCAGCCCATTCTGGAGCGCATGTCAGCCGCGCTGCACGAGAGTTTTTCGGTGGCCACGCTGGACGGCGACGACATAGTCTACATCGCGCGCTCCACCGTATCGCGTGTGATGTCGGACGACCTGCACATCGGCAGCCGTCTGCCTGCCTACTGCACCAGCATTGGCCGCGTTCTGCTGGCTTATATGCCGATCGAACAGTTGGAGCAGTATCTGGCGCGCGTGGTGCTTACTCCGCACACCCCGCGCACGGTCAGCAGCGTCGACAAGCTGCGCCTGGCGCTGCGCAACGTTCGCCGCCACGGCTACGCGATGGTCGATCAGGAGTACGAGATCGGCCTACGCTCACTTGCCGTGCCCGTCCACTCGCCCACCGGCCGCGTGGTTGCCACGGTCAACCTCAGCGGAAGCGCGCCGCGCATGTCGCTCTACGAGATGCAGACCCGCTTCCTGCCCCACCTGCGCAACGCCGCCGCCGAACTGGGCGCCTTTCTGCACTAGAAGTTATGGTTTGTCACGTCCGCAACGGAGCTGAGGAAGTTGCTCTCAATTGCCTCCAGCCAACTGCCTGACCGCGACAAACGTTCCATCCACACCCATCGGCGCGACGGACATCGTGCCATTCATCTTTGTGCCGTCGTCGGCCAGCTTTGCGCTCATGGAGAACGTAATGGGCTGGCCCTGATATGCGTCATCGAAGCGCCAACTCACGCCCTTCGCCGTTACCGTGCCGGTCAACACACGAGGCTTGGTGCCTTCGCCTACACCTGAGCAGGTCCCAGTCAGCTTGTTTGCCGCCTCGTCGATCACGCAGGTCATCTTCACCGACGTTCCCATAACATAGCCATCGATCTTCCAGATCCCGGTTGTAACTGGCTGCATCAATTCCGAGGCTGGTCCGATTGCCCCGGCTGCCGCTGCTTCAGTCCCGGCCGCTGCTGCCTTCGCGCCGGCATCCGCTGCTCCAGTCCCAACCTCTGCGTCGTTCCCGGCCGCCAGATCAGCTTGTGCCTCCGCAGCCCAGGCCTGTGCTGCCGTCGCGTCCGTCTGCGCCGCTGCCGCGACGGCCTGCGCCGACGAGGTGTCATGCTCCAGTTCTTTGATTGCCTTGAGAGCGCCACTGAGGTTCATTTGTTCTGCGTTCATACCGCCGCCGCCCATGGGAGCGACTTCCATGTCGCCGTCAATTTCGGTGCGGTCCTGGTTGAGCGTTCCGCTGACGATGAGGGTGAGCGAATTTCCGCCAAAGGCGGCCTGAAAGTAGAACTGGACCTTCTGCCCCTTTACGGAGCCGGCAATCTTGTGTGCGGCGTAGCCGTCCTGAGTGCCCGAACATATGCCGGTCAAATTGTGTTTGGTCTCGGTAAGTGCGCACATCATTCTTACCTGCTGACCGGCGATGAAGCCATCCGTCTTCCACAGGCCGGTAATGGATGGCTCGTCTGCCGCGGGCGCCGCAGACAGCAGCCCCGGCGACAGCAACAGAATGGCCATGCAAGCAAATCGTTTCATCGCGCTCTCCCGGTGGAGTTGGAACGGTCTCGTCTCCCGACGGGTTCGTAGACTGAAAGCATACGCGATCTTCCGCGCGCTGGTCCGCAACAGAGCGTTGGAAGCCGGGACGCCGCTTCGTGCTGTGGTTCTAGCTTTCGCACTCTGGTGCGGTGACGATGCGCGCTTTGGCCCCGGCGCGATTGCCGAGAGCCGGATCGAGCACCTTCACGTTAATCCGCTGGGCCAGGGGAGTTGCTCCGCCCACTCTGGGCGCCGTCCCCATCAGAGCGACATAAACGAGCGCGGCTACGCCGAATCCGACGAACCATGCGTAGTCGTAGAGAAAGCGCAGGTCTGAAATCAGGAGTCCGATCAGCGCGGCAAAGACTCCGGCGGCCAGTGCGATCAGCGCACACGGATTGACACCCTTGCGATACTCATACGGCCCCTCGCGACGGTAGAGCGAC
Organism: uncultured Acidobacteriaceae bacterium; assembly: GCA_963834805.1. Classification (GTDB taxonomy): domain Bacteria; phylum Acidobacteriota; class Terriglobia; order Terriglobales; family Acidobacteriaceae; genus Edaphobacter. The sequence goes on along the minus strand of CAWIDB010000006.1, from coordinate 807,989 downwards.
TCCGTATCCAGACGTGTGCCGCGGATAAAGAAGTAGTCGGCTATCATGATTCCCGCCACTGGCCCAAGCAATCCCGAGTAACTGACCAGCCATTGAATGTAGTTGGTGTGGCTCGCCATCAATTTCCAGGGCATCACCGCGAGGCCAAGCAAGCCCGTGATGAGGCCGCCGGTGCGGAAGCTGATGTGCTTGGGAGCGAGGTGGGAGAAGTCGTTCGATGGGCTGACCACGTTGGCCCCGATGTTCAGGTTGAGCGTCGCAATCAGAATGCTGATGAGCGCAAGAAAGGCGACCATGGGCTGATGGAAGAGCCCGAGCAGGGTAATGGGATTCCAGATTGCGTGGCCGAAGACGGCGGTGGAGGCCGAGGTGCATGCGATGCCGATGAAGGTGTACAAGGTCATGGCAACCGGCAGGCCAAAGGCCTGACCGACGATCTGCGACTCCTGCGATCTGGCGTAGCGCGTGAAGTCGGGGATGTTGAGCGAGAGCGTGGCCCAGTAGCCGACCATGCCGGTGAGCGAGAGAAAGAAGAAGTGCAAAAAGCTGGCATGAGAGTGGAACTGGCTGGGCGCGCTAAGCATGGGGCCGAAACCGCCGGCCTTTCGGGTCATAAAGGCGAGCAGTACCAGCGACATGACCAGCAGAAAGGGCGCGGAAAAACTCTGCAGGAACCTGATCGACTCCACCCCGCGCCACACCACCGCCATGTTCAGCAGCCAGAAACCGAGGAAGCAGGTCCACAACACCCACGGCATTGCGGACGACGCCGGCCACAGTACATAGATCATCGCGGCAATCGACTGGCCGCCGATCCAGGACTGGATGCCGAACCAGCCGCAGGCCACCAGAGCGCGCAGCATCGCCGGAATGTTTGCGCCGCGCACACCAAACGAAGCGCGCACAAAGACCGGGAATGGGATCCCATACTTGGTGCCGGCATGCGCATTCAGGAGCATTGGAACCAGAACAATCAGATTGCCCAGAAGGACCGTCGCAATCGCCTGCTTCCAGTTCATGCCGCCGGCGATCAGACTGGACGCCAGCATGTATGTGGTGACCCCCATCGACATGGAGAACCAGAGCGCGATAAAGTTGTAGGTTCCCCAGGTGCGCTGCTCCGGCGTAGTTGGCGCCAGGTCCGCGTTGTAGAGTTGCGGGTCGGCGCGCAGGCCGTAGGCATCGGTCAGACTGGTCGGCCCCTCTGGGTAAAGACTCATGGCCCGGCAACCTCACGCCGCACATATCGGCCGCGTCCCACGCGCCCAACGAACTTGCCGCCGTTCACGATACATTCGCCGCGCGAAAAGACCTGGCGCGCGTTTCCCTTGACTGAGAAGCCTTCGAAGATGGAGTAGTCGGTGTGCATGCTTTGAGTCGCTGCCGTAATCGTATACTTCGCCGCGGGGTCCCAAAGCACAATATCCGCGTCGGAACCGGAGGCCGCAATCCCCTTCCTGGGATACATGCCGAAGATCTTGGCGGGCGCCTCCGCGGTGACCTCGACAAAACGCTCCAGCGAGATACGGCCCGCATTCACGCCATGGTGATAGGCAAGCTGCATCCGGTTCTCGATGCCAGGGCCGCCATTGGGGATTTTGGTGAAGTTGTCCAGCCCCAGCGTCTTCTGATCGGCGAAGCGGAACGGGCAGTGGTCGGTGGAGACCACCTGCAGGACGTTGTCCTTCAGCGCCTGCCACAGCGGGGCCTGGTTTTTCTTCTCGCGCAGCGGAGGCGTAAAGACGAACTTTGCGTCCTCGAAACCAGGCTTGCCCATGTTGTCTTCGAGCGACAGAACGAGATACTGCGGACAGGTTTCGCCGGTCACGCGCAGCCCGCGCGCACGTGCCGCGGCGACCTCGCACATCGACTCCTGGCAGGAAACGTGGACGATATAGACGCGCGCCCCACCCGCTATTTCGCTGAGCGCAACCACGCGATGCACGGCCTCGGCCTCGGCCAGCACCGGCCGGGTCAGCGCGTGATAGAGCGGGCCTGTGTTGCCCGCGGCCAGCGCCTGCGCGACGACTACGTCAATCACCGTGCCGTTCTCCGCGTGGACGCAAACCAACGCGCCCAGCTTCGCGGTTCGCTGCATCAGCTTGAAGATGGTGGCGTCGTTCACCATCAGAACATTGGGATAGGCCATGAAGATCTTGAAGCTGGAGATTCCCTCGGCGACCATGGCGTCCACGTCGTCCAGCCACGCGTCGTTGGGGCCGAGGTCGGTGACCGCCATGTGCAGGGCGTAGTCGATGCATGCCTTGCCCTCGGATTTGGCGCGCCAGGTCTTGAAGGCCTCTGTCATCGGATGTCCCATTGACTGCAGGGCAAAGTCGATCACGGTTGTAGTTCCGCCGATGGCCGCTGCCCGTGTTCCCCACTCGTAGTCGTCCGCGCTGACTGTGCCGCCGAAGGGCATATCGAGATGGGTATGCACATCGATGCCTCCGGGAAGCACAAACATTCCCGCCGCATCGACGACTTCGTGTGCTGTGGCGTCGATTGCAGGAGCTACCCGCGCGATCTTTTCGCCCTCGATCAGCACGTCGGCCAGCACCGTCGCCGCCGCACTCACCACCTTGCCGCCCTTGATCAAAGTTCCCATAGGCTCACCCCTCAATCCTGCTCCTGTTCATGCAGCGTAAAGCCAACGAAGGTCGAGCTTCCAGATCAGCCCGGACCTTGCGGCGGTGTGCACTGTGCCCATGTGCTCCGCTCCGCCCAGGTCTCCGGCGGAAGGCCGGTAGGGCACTCGACCATTGTGATGCATCCATCCACCGGGCAGACCAGCGAGCAGAGGTTGCAGCCGACGCACTCCGTCTCATCGACGTGCGGAATCCGTTGCAGCGACGTTGCAAAGGGCCCGATGTGCGCCTTCGGCGGATCCAGTCTTGGCATCGGTGTAACGGCAATCTTCACGCGGCCCATCTCACGCGGCTTGGCGTGCAGTTCGACATGCCCGTCCACCGGGCCGCTGACGCGATCGACATGAATGCACTGGTGCGCTCCGTCCCAGCAGGCGATGTGGCAGAGCTGGCAGCCGATGCAGAGGGCCTCGTTGATTCGCGCGACGATTTTGTAGTTCAGGTTGAGGTGCTTCCACTCCGTCACCTTCGACAGGCTCCTGCCACGGAAATCGTCGATCTTGGTAAATCCGCTCTCATCCATCCAGTTGGTGAGGCCATCGATCATCTCCTGGACGATGCGGTAGCCGTAGTGCATGACCGCAGTGCATACCTGCACCGAGGCGCAGCCGAGCAGCAGGAACTCGGCCGCATCCTGCCAGTTACCGATGCCGCCGATGCCGGAGAGGGGAATTGCAGGGCCATCGACAGTGTCCGACATCACCTGCTGAATCATGTTGAGCGCGATGGGCTTGATAGCCGGCCCGCAGTACCCGCCGTGTGAACTCATGCCATCCACATTGGGCCGCGGAGCAAAGGTGTTGAGATCGATGCCGGTGATGGAGTTGATGGTGTTGATCGCGCTCAGGCCGTCGGCGCCGGCACGCCTGGCCGCGCGCGCGATGACGCGGATGTCGGTGACGTTGGGCGTCAGCTTGACCAACACCGGTGTGCGCGCCGCCTCCTTGACCCACTCGGTGATTCGCTGGGTATACTCGGGCACCTGGCCAACGGCCGAGCCCATGCCGCGCTCGCTCATGCCGTGGGGACAGCCGAAGTTCAGCTCCAGCCCATCCGCGCCCGCTCCCTCGACGCGCTTGACGATCTCGTGCCAGGCCTCGCGCTTCGACTCCACCATCAGCGATGCGATGACTGCATGATTCGGATAGCGCCGCTTTACCTCGGCGATCTCGCGCAGGTTCACCTCGATGGGACGGTCGGTGATCAGCTCGATGTTGTTGAGGCCCATTATGCGCTGCGCGTTCCAATCGATGGAGGAGTAGCGCGAGCTGACGTTGGTGATGGGTTCGCCGATGGTCTTCCAAACGGCCCCGCCCCAACCCGCATCGAAGGCGCGCATCACCTGCTCGCCGCAGTTGGTGGGCGGCGCGCTGGCCAGCCAGAACGGATTGGGAGAGTGGATGCCTGCGAAGTTCGTCGTCAGATCAGCCAACGTGTGCCTCCATTCGCGTGCTCGACTGTTCGCTCAACCAGGCGGCAATGCCCAGCGCCGCTCGTTTGCCGTCGGCCACCGCATCGACCACCTCGCGTCCGCCGTTGACGCAGTCTCCGCCCGCGAAGTACTTAAGATTCGCCGTCTGCCCGGTTGCGCGGTCGATCGCCACGCGCCCGCGCTCCATGGTTACGCCGCGCAACCGCGACAGCAACTCCAGCAGCGGCGACTGTCCGATCGCAGGAATCACTTCATCGCACTCCATCGTAAACTCCGATCCGGGCTGCGGGCTCAATCGTCCGTTCGCGTCCTGCGCCACGTTGACGCAAGTGAGCGTGAGTCCGTCTTTCTTGGTTGCGATCGACGTAGGCAGCGTCTCCCATACGAACTTCACGCCCTCGCGCAGGGCGTGGTCGTACTCAAAGCTGAAGGCAGTAATGTTCTCACGCTGGCGACGATACACGATGGTCACCGTCTGCGCGCCCAGCCTCTTGGCCGCGCAGGCCGCATCGATTGCGGTATTGCCCGCGCCGATGACCACCACGCGGCGGCCAACGCTTAGAGGAGCGCCAGATTTGTACGCGGCGATAAACTTCAGCGCGTCGATCATTCTTTCCGTGCTTGCTTCCACTGCGCCAGCTATGTCGAGGCGATGCATCACACCCATGCCAACTCCCAGAAAGACCGCATCGAATTCGCGCTCAATCGCTGCAAGCCCCTCAGCACTGACGTCGCGAACCTCAAACTCCACTCCCAACCCGCGCACCATCTCCACCTCGCGCAGGCTGTCCGCGGAGCGCAGCTTGTACTCCGCCACGCCGTAGGTATTCAGTCCACCGGGAAGCGGGCGCCGGTCGATCACGCGCACCTGAAAGCCCTGCTGGCGCAACTCTGCTGCGCAGGCCAGGCTGGCCGGCCCCGCGCCGATACACAGCACGCGCTGGCTGCGCTCCTCACGCTGGCGCAGTTGCAGCCTTCCTCCGGCATCGTAAAAAGTCTCCACGGCAAAGCGCTGCAGGCGGCCGATCTCAATCGGCCTCTCGTGCTTGCCATGCAGCACGCAGGCACCCTCGCAGAGCACATCGACGGGGCAGACGCGCGCGCAACTCGCGCCCAGAACATTTGTGTCGAGAATCGTCTTCGCCGATCCCGTCATGTTGCCCGAAGCGATCTTGCGAATGAATAGCGGAACATCGATGTGGGTGGGACAGGCCCCCATGCAAGGCGCGTCGAAGCAGTACAGACAGCGGTTGGCCTCCACCACCGCCGCGCGCGCGTCGAGCGCCGGATGCAGGTCGGGAAATCGCTTCGCGATTTCTGGATTCTTCACAGACTCCATTTACACTCCCAACTCACAGATGTTTTATGGTTTCACGAGGTCCCCATACAACTCCGGCCTGCGGTCGCGATAGAAGGGCCATGCGCGGCGGACTTCGGGAATTAAATCGAGGTCGAGGTCGGCGGTGACGATCTCGTCCTTATCGCGCGAGCCTTCGGCAAGAATTTTGCCGCGCGGATTGCAGAAGTAGCTCTGGCCGAAGAAATCTCCCAGGTTCCATGGCGCTTCGGTCCCCACGCGGTTAATGGCTGCCACAAAATATCCATTCGCCACCGCCAGCGCGGGCGGCTCGATCTTCCACAGAAAGTCGTTGGGACCGGCGATTACAGCCGAGGGATTGAAGACGATCTCTGCGCCGTTCAAACCCATCACCCGCGCGCCCTCGGGAAAGTGTCGGTCGTAGCAGAGATAGACGCCTATCTTGCAGAGGCCGAGGTCGAAGACGGGGAAGCCAAGGTTGCCGGGGCGGAAATAATACTTTTCCCAGAAGCCCGGGGCGGCGTGCGGGATGTGGGCCTTGCGATACTTGCCGATAAATGCTCCGTCTCGTCCGATCACCGCAGCCGTGTTGTAGAAGACTCGCGCATCCTCAATATCGCTGTCCTCCACTTCATAGATGGGAACGACCAACGCGACGCCCATCTCTTTGGCCAGCGACATCATGAGTTGCACGGTCGGCCCATCGGGGACGCGCTCGGCGAAGTTGTGCCAGCGTGTTGTCTGCTCGGCGCAGAAGTACGGCCCATAGAATATCTCCTGAAGGCAGACGATCTGCGCCCGATCGGCCGCCGCCGCGCGGACCATCGCCAGGTGCTTCTCGATCATCGCCTGTTTGATCCCGGCCAGCGACGCCTGTGTCCCATCGAGGTCCGCGGGGAGTGCGTTTTTTGCCTGAACCAACGAACATCGAACAATTCTCGCCATGGTTCTCCGTAACAGCCACTGCATGAGTTACAGGATATTCCTCAAGTCAATCTGTCTCGCCGGTCCGTGTCAAGGTTCCGCAATTCGCGTTTGGGGCGTAACACTCCGACATGGACTGCTTCGCCGGCTTCAACACATCATTCGCTGAATATACGCCGCCAACGCTGACGGCGAACCCTCCACCAGCGCAGGCTGACGCCTTTGCCAGCAGCCATGTCTTTCCCGCTACGCTGAGCGGTGGGAACGATACGTTATGGATGACGGCGTACGGCTCATCCCATTGCTTCGCGCTGTATGCTTTGTCCGATGCGCGTGAAACAATTGGGGCGGAGGTTGCGCGTTGAAGCAAACGCTGGGGGCCTACATCTCGGTGCCGTTCTGCAAGGCGAAGTGCAGCTACTGCAACTTTGCCTCGGGGGTGTTGGGCGCGGGGACGGCCGGTGCGCAGCGGATTGACAGGTTCGTCGAGCAAGTGTGCGCGGAGATTGGGTCGGCGCGGGCGCGGGCGGTGGAGTTGCGCGCAGAGTTGCCGGGACAGGTAGATACGGTCTACTTCGGCGGTGGAACGCCGAGCCTGCTGGGTGCGGAGCAGATGCGACGGCTATTTGCGGAACTGCGCGACGAGTTCGAGGTGACGGCGGATGCGGAGATCACCCTGGAGTGCGCGCCGGGGCAGTTGGGCGAGGAGACGCTGAACGAGCTGCTACGGCTGGGGATGAACCGCGTCAGCTTTGGGGTGCAGTCGTTTGTGGATTCGGAGGCGCGCGCGGTGGGGCGGTTGCATACTCGCGCGATCTGCCTGGCGGAGATTGCGCGGATGCGCGCGGCGGGCGTGCAGGAGATCAACGCAGACCTGATTGCGGGGCTGCCGCGGCAGACGGCGGCGAGCTGGCGCGAGTCGGTGGATGTGGCGCTGGGGAGCGAAGTGCCGCATGTGAGCGTGTACATGCTGGAGGTGGATGAGGATTCGCGATTGGGGCGGGAGCTGCTAAAGCATGGGTCAAAGTACGGAGCGGAGTCGGTGGCCTCGGAGGACGAGACCGCGGAGTGGTATGGTGCGGCGTGCGAATGGCTGGAGGCGGACGGAGTGATGCAGTACGAGATATCCAACTTTGCGCGCAAGGGCCATGCATCGCGGCACAACGTGAAGTACTGGCGGAGGGAGCCGTATGTGGGATTCGGGCTGGACGCGCATTCGATGCTGCAATGTGCCGAGGGTGCAGTGCGGTGGGCGAATACGGATGAGTTGAGCAGGTACGAGGGGCGCAGGTTCGAGGTTCAAGGTTTGAGGTTCGAGGGGGCGGAGGTGGAATGGATTGGCATGGAGAAGGGATTTGAGGAGGCGATGTTTCTGGGGTTGCGGATGAACGAGGGAGTCGATCTGAAGGAACTGCGGGTGGAGTTTGGCGAGGCGCTGGTGCAGGGAGCGGAGGCTGCGCTGAGTGAGGTTGAGCAGGCTGGGTTTGTGGAGCGCGAGGGGAGCCGGGTGCGGCTGACAGGGAAGGGGCGGATGGTGTCGAATGAGGTGTTCAGCCGGTTGTTGGTTGAGACGCCGGTGGGATGATGGAGTTTTTTGAGTGGGGAAAGGGGATGGCGATGATCGATCTGCGAAGCGATACGGTGACGCGGCCTACGGCGAGGATGCGGGCGGCGATGGCGGCGGCCGAGGTGGGCGACGATGTTTACGGCGAAGACCCGACGGTGAACCGGCTGGAGGCGCGGGCGGCGGAGATCTTTGGACGCGAGGCGGGGCTGTATGTGCCCACCGGGACGATGGGCAATCAGGTTGCGATCCGTCTGCATACCGAGCATGGGCAGGAGGTGGTGTGCGAAGCGCGGTCGCATGTGCTGAATTGGGAGATGGGGACGGCGGCGGCCTTCTCCGGCTGCACGCTAAGGCCGGTGACGGGGGATCGCGGGATCATGAACTGGGAGCTGGTGCGTGGGGCGATCTTTCGCGGGATGGCGTTCCATGCGTCGACGGGGCTGATCTGCGTGGAGAACACGCACAATATGGCGGGCGGGACGGTGACTCCGGTGGCGACGGCGCGGGCGATCTGCGAGGGGGCCCATGCGATGGGGTTGCCGGTGCATCTGGATGGGGCGCGCATATTCCATGCGGCGACGGCGCTGGGAGTTGGGGTGCGGGAGCTGACGGCGGGGTTCGATACGGTGATGTTCTGCCTGTCGAAGGGGCTGGGTGCGCCGGTGGGGTCGATGCTGGTGGGGACGAAGGAGGCGATCGCTCGGGGGCGTATCTTCCGCAAGGCGATGGGCGGCGGGATGCGCCAGGTGGGCGTGCTGGCTGCGGCGGGGTTGATTGCGCTGGAAGAGATGCCGGCGCGGCTGGGAGAAGACCATGCCAACGCGCGCCTGCTGGCGGAGGCGGTGGCAGCGCACAAGGCAGCGGAGATCGATATGGAGTCGGTGCAGACGAACATTGTGATCTTCAAGCTGCCCAGGGAAGAGGATGTGGCGAAGTTTTGCGCGGCGTTGCAGGCGAAGGGCGTGCTGGCGCGCGGGGCGGGGCTGCGCACGGTGCGGTTTGTGACCCACTTCGATGTGAGCAGGGAGGCGTGCGAGCGGGCAGCCGAGGTAGTTGGCGAGGTGCTGGCAGGGTGGGGATGATGGCGGTATCACGGGAAGGCCCAGGGCTAAAGCCTCTTGATTCGATTGGCCTTATTCAGGGGGCTGAAGAGGATGCTGAAAAACCCTGTTTTTGTTACGGGCACGGCTTCAGCCGTGCCGTAATTTGCTTTATTTGCAATGCGGCTTTAGCCGCTGAGGTCAGGTCTTTGATATCTTATCGACTTTTTCAGCACCCCCTGAAGCCCCCTGCTCCCTCCGAAAGACAAAGACGAGATGCGCGGGGCCCCTCTACTCTGCTGCGCTCCGGTCGGGATGACGACAAGAACAAACAAAGACGAAATACAGGGGGCCTTCGCTACGCTCAGGATGACGGCACGGGAGTGGGACTGAGGGTCAGTTGCCGCCGAGGCGGATGACAGGCTTGGAGGCGAGGAAGACGCGCGCGGTAGTGCCGTGGTTGGGGCCATCGGTGCGGCTGTCGAGGTCGATGGCGCCTGCGTGCTTGCGGATGATGCCCTGCGAGACCCAGAGGCCGAGGCCGGTGCCCTTTTCTCCCTTGGTGGTGAAGAAGGGCTGGAAGATGCGGGTACGGTTCTCCGGGAGGATTCCTGGACCGTTGTCGATGATTTCGACGATGGCACCGGCTTCCGCCGTCCGATCAGATGCAGCGCCGTCGGGTTGAGCATGGGCACGGATGGTGACATTGCCGCCCTGGCCGGCGGCTTCGGCGGCGTTGGCGATGAGGTTGGTGAAGACCTGGCGAAGCTCGGCGGGGAATCCCTCGACCGCGATCTCGGGTGGTAGCTCGGCGGAGACGGTGACGCCGAGGATCTGGAAGCGGCGCTGCATGAGCAGCAGCAGATCGTCGAGCATCTCTTTAAGGTTGACGCTGACGGGAGCCGTGGATTCGCGATAGAGGCTGAGCATGGCGCGGCTGATCTGGGTGACGCGGGCCAGCTCGGTATGGGCCATCTGGAGGAACTGCTTGGACTCTTCCTCCTTGGGTTCATGCTGCAGGAGGTAGAGGAGGTTGGCAACGGAGTCGAGGGGGTTGTGGATCTCGTGAGCGATGGTGGCGGCGAGGCGTCCGGCGACGGCGAGCTTCTCGTTGGCCAGCAGGGCGGCGCGGGTTTTGAGTTCCACGGTGATGTCGCGGAAGACCATCACAATTCCGGTGATCTGGCCAGCCGCGTTGCGGATGGGGGCTGCGCTGTCGTCCACGGAGAGTTCGGCGCCGTCCTTGCGAATGAGGGTGGTGTGGTTGGGAATGGCGACGATGCTCTGCTGGCGCTGCACCTTGACTACGGGATTTTCGACGGGCTGGCGGGTGATCTCGTCGACGATGTGAAAGACCTGATCTAGCGGGAGGTTGCGGGACTCGGACTCGGTCCATCCGGTGAGTTCCTGGGCGACCAGGTTCATCATTTGGACGCGGCCTTGGGTGTCGCATGCGATGACCCCATCGCCGATGGAGGCCAGGGTGGTGCGCAGGTTCTGCTCGGACTCGAAGATCTCTTCGCTGCGGCGGCGCTGCAGGTCGAGCTGGTGGCGGAAGGCAGCGTGGGCGGACGTCAGGCGGACGCGTGTGAAGACTCCGATGAGCAGGCCGATGGCCAGCGCCAGGCCAATGAGAAGGAAGAGCAGGTGGCGGGTCTGCCGGCGCCACTGTACGATGCGGTTCTTGCGGCTCTGCTCGGCCGCCGACATGATCGCCTTGAGGCTGTCTCTCATGGAGTTCATGAGCGCCGTGCCATGCAGGTTCAGATCGACGTCCGTGGCGTGCCCCCCGGCGGCGATGGTGGCGATGAGGGGCTCGGCGAAGCCGCTATGCCATGTCTGGTGATCCTGGATGAACTGGTCGAGAAGCTGTTTCTGTGCGGGCTTGACCGTGGACTGGAGTTCGACGATCGCCTGCTGCATAGGAGCGTCGGCGTCATGGTAGGGCTGAAGAAAGCGTGGATCGGAGGTGGTCTGATAGCCGCGCAGGCCAGTCTCTTCATCTACCACAAGCTTTTCGATCAGGGTTGCCAGGGCGATTCGCTGGTCGGCCTGCTCGATGAGGCCGACCGTGGAGTTGGCTCCGCGGATCTGCCAGAAGAGGATACAGGCCAGCAGGAGGCAGGCGACGATTGGGAGAAGAAGAACCTGCCGCAGGGTCCGTTTGAATTGCTTGAACTCCAAGACTTTTCGTCCTTTATTCGCGTGAAAGCACCGATTCCAATTATTTACTAATTCTTACCGTTGATTGTTGTGAGTCCCGTCCTGCGTTTGAGATGCGACGAGGAGGAGAGCAGGTTGCCCAGATTGTCGAGCAAGACTGGCGCTCCCTCGCCCTTGGTCATGTAGACATCGGCCAGCGAGGTGACCTCGGGAGGAAGATCGAGGAAGGCGGAGAGCAGGAGGATCGGGACTTCTGGCTTAGTCTGGCGCATCTTCTCGGCGACCTGTCCGCCATGCATTCCTGGCATGGAGTAGTCGAGGACGACGGCATCGACTGGGTGGGCGGTGAACAGCTCCAGACCGGAGTGGCCGTCGGAGGCGGTGAGGACCTGGTAGCCAGCGCGCTCAAGAAGAATCTGGCGAACGCGCAGACCGACAGCCTCATCATCCACGCATAGGACCAGAGGCGATGGATTATCCATGATGCTCCTCCTTGGTCCTGCCAAACCTCAGAGCGGTCTCCCAGCGCTGCGGCCTGTGCAAGAGGGTTTCACCAATGTCTTGCTTACGGACAAACCATGCCGGCGTCTTGCACCACGGAGACAGATACGGTGTAACCGCTATCGACAGTATACCTTCCGAGGCCGGACGAGGTTGTGCGTTGGGTGGCTGAATGGGGGTCTGCGGAGGTTGCCGGGGTGGAGTAACACGAACGTTTTATCGTATGTTTGCAAAAGAAAGCAACTGTGTGGTCTATGCTGAGTTGGGCTGTGCAGCGGGGTTTGGCGGCAGCAGACAGGCAGGCACTTTGAAGCAGAACGAGCGAGGGATTGCATAGTGAGTCAGACGGTGTTTGTGCTGGAAGACGATGCGGACATCCTGCGGCTGGTCCAGTTTCACCTGGAAGCGGCGGGTTATACGGTGCGACCCTATACGGCGATGGGCCAGATTGTGGCAGACGCGGAACGGGAGCCGCCGGCATTGTTTCTGCTGGACATCATGGTTCCCGGCGGGGATGGGCTGGACCTGTGCCGGAGGTTGAGGAAGAACACCGCGCTGAGCACGGTCCCGATCATCTTTCTGACCGCGCGGGCGGCTGAGAACGACCGCGTGATGGGGCTGGAACTGGGCGCGGACGACTACATCACTAAGCCCTTCGGGACGCGCGAACTGGTGGCGCGGGTGAAGGCCGTGCTGCGCCGCTTCGAACGGCCTACCGCGCCTTCGATGGTGAAGTTCGAGGCGGTGGAGATCGACGCCCACGCCATGCAGTTGCGCGTTAACGGAGAGCTGGTGACGACGACAGCGACGGAGTTTCGACTTCTGGATTACCTGGCGCGGCATCCTGGACGGGTCTTCAGCCGCGACCAGTTGCTGGACGCGGTGTGGGGCGATGCGCGCTTTGTCACTCCGCGCTCGGTGGACGTGTATGTGCGGAGGATCCGCGAGAAGATTGAGGAGGACGCCGAGGCACCGCGCTATCTTAAAACTATGCGCGGGGCGGGGTACCGGTTCGAGATCCCCAAGGCTGCGCAGGCATAGATACGGGGGCGCGGCAGCATGAGGCGAAGTCTATTCCTGGCGTGTTTTCTGCGGATGGCGGTTGCAGTGCTGCCGATGGTGGTCGTGGTTGCGATACTGTCATGGCGCAGGGCAGGGGCTGAACTGGTGATTGCGGGGATGGCCGCGGCTCTGGCGTTGTTGGCGGTGATGGCCTTCGGGATGGCACAGTTTGTGCGTAAATCGCTGTTCCCGCTGCAGGCGCTGGCTGAGAAGATTCCCGATCGGACCCCGGCCCTTGAAGAGCTCGAGTTGCAGCGGTTCAGCGACTTCGACGGTCTAGCAGGAGCGATTGCTGGGGCCTCGACCAAGACGCAGGGTGCGTTGACGATGGCCTCGGAGAGCAGACATGAGCTGGAGGCGCTGCTGGATTCAATGCAGGACGCGGTGGTGGCGGTTGACTCTGCGGGTCGGATCCAATGGGCGAACCAGGCGATGCAGCGGTTGATGACGGGGGGAACGGCGGTGAGTTCGGTACGGGTGGGCCATGCGCTGGTACAGACGGTGCGCGACCCGGAGGTGCTGGTATGTGTTCGAGCGGCACTGGAGGAGCGCGTGGTCTGCGAGCGCAGGACGACGTCGCTGGTGCCGGGACGCATCTTCGAGGTGAACGCCTCGCCCATGCCTGCCGGAGGAGCGGTGGCGGTGCTGCATGACATGACGCGGATCGAAGAGGTGGAGCGGGCGCAGCGCGATTTTGTGGCCAATGTGTCGCACGAGCTGAGGACGCCGCTGACCTCGATCAGCGGATATGTGGAGACGCTGCTGGACCATGAGGAGACGCTGAGCCAGGTAGCGCGGGAGTTTCTGGACACCATCCTGAAGAATGCGACGCGCATGAGCCGCCTGACCGAGGACTTGCTGACCATGGCGCGGGTGGAATCGCGGGAGGCCGTGCTGCATCCCAAGTCGGTGCGCGCGGATGTGCTGGTGCGCGATGCGGTGGCCGCGATGCGCGGCATAGTGCAAGATGCCGAGGCGGAGCTGGAGATCGGCATGACAACGGGGGCGGAGGTCTTCGTGGATACGGACTCGATGGTGCAGGTGCTGGGCAACCTGATTGAGAACGGGATCAAATACGGGCAGGCGAAGGATGCAGCGCGGAGCCGGGTGGTGGTGAGCGCACGGGAGGTGTGGACGCAGGATGGCGAGGAGCCAGGGGCGGATACCTTGGGTTTGCAGGATGTGGGCGCGGTGGAGTTCAGCGTTCGGGATTTTGGCTCGGGGATTGCGTCGGAGCATCTGACGCGCATCTTCGAGCGGTTCTACCGGGTGGACAAGGCGCGCTCGCGGGAATCGGGCGGGACCGGGCTGGGGCTGGCGATCGCGCGCCATATGGTGGAGATGCAGGGCGGGACGATCCGCGCCGAGAGCGAACTGGGTGCGGGGAGCAACTTTCTGGTGAGGCTGCCCAAGGCGTGGTCTGTCTCGGAATAAGACAGGGGACAGGGGTGAGGGAGATTGGCGTTGCAAAGGGTTCTTTCGCAATTTAATGCGATGTAATCACTCCGTAACAATCGGGTATCACACTAGTTTGCAGTACCAAGGACGCGTCTGAGCCTGCGCCGTGAAGCAGGTGGGGCTGGGCGCTCCAACTCCGAGGGGGAAACCAGTGAAACTAAAATTAGTGGCAGCAGGTGTGTTGGCGATGGTTGCGGTCGGCGCAAGCGCCCAGAACATTACGGCGGCAGGGGCCACGTTCCCCTACCCGATCTATAACAAATGGTTTACGGAGTACAACCAGCTGCATCCGAACGTGAAGATCAACTACCAGTCGATCGGATCGGGCGGCGGGATCAAGCAAGTTTCTGAGGGCACGGTCGACTTCGGCGCCAGCGATGGACCGATGACCGATCAGCAATTGGCAGATGCGAAGGTAAAAGTGATGCACATCCCGACGGTGCTTGGGTCAGATGTTCCAACTTATAACATCCCCGGCGTGACCAAGGACCTGAACTTCACCGGCGACGAGATCGCGGATATTTACCTGGGCAAGATCACGAAGTGGAACGATCCGCGGCTGGTGAAGGACAACCCCGGCGTGAACTTGCCGAACGCGGCGATTCTGCCGGTATATCGGTCGGACGGGAGCGGGACGACCTATATTTTCACCGATTATTTGTCGAAGGTAAGCCCCGAGTGGCAAAGTAAGGTTGGGAAAGGCACGTCGGTGAAGTGGCCGGCAGGTGTTGGGGCAAAGGGCAATGAGGGAGTGGCTGGGATGGTGAAACAGTCGCCCAACTCGTTCGGCTATGTGGAGTTGATCTACGCGCTACAGAACAAGATGGCCTATGGCACGGTGAAGAATGCCGCGGGCAAATATATCAAGGCAACGACAGACGGTGTTACTGCGGCAGCATCTGGCGCAGCGAAGACCATGCCTGCGGACTACCGCGTTTCGATCACCAACGCTCCGGGCGCGACCTCGTACCCGATATCGAGCTTTACCTGGCTGCTGATCCCCCTGAAATTCGCCGATCCGGCGAAGGGTGCGGCGGTGAAGGACTTCCTGACCTGGATGCTTGCACATGGTGAGAGCGAGGCTTCGGGCATGGGGTATGCTCCACTTCCTACGCAGGTGCAGGCGATGGTGAAGAAGACCATTGCAACGATCAAGTAGACTGTGAGTGCCGCGCGGACGGGTGATTGACGGACGCGCGGCATGATTTTCCGGCTGGGTGTAACCTGCGATAAAACAGGCAACTGCGAATTGCCGTGGTTCTGAGCTGTGCTCCGAATGACGGGTGAATGTTTAAGATATATTGTGACTCCATCGTCCATGTCCCTTGAGAGAGAGCCGGAGCCTTCGTCGTCGTCGACTGCGCCTTTGACGCAGACGGAGGGGACTTTGCTGCGTGCGCCTGCGATCGCTAACTTCGTTGCGGCCGCGGAACCGGTTGCGGCGGAGGGGTCTCCCTCTCCGATCCGGCAGTACCTGAACACATGCAGCAGCGGGGGGCTTGCGGACAAGACATTTGCGGGTCTGATGCTGCTCTGCGCGTTGAGCATCTTTGCGATCGTGCTCTTCATCCTGACGATCTTGATCATTCGTTCCAAGCTGAGCCTGGCGCAGTTCGGATTTGGCTTCTTCGTGCACTCGTCGTGGGATCCTGTGGCTGGCGACTTTGGCGCGTTTCCGTTCATCTACGGGACGCTGGCCACGTCTTTTCTGGCACTGGCGATGGCGGTGCCGCTGGCGATGGGCGTGGCGATCTTTCTCTCCGAACTTTGTCCGGCCCGGCTGCGGGCACCGATCTCGTTTCTGACCGAGCTGCTGGCGGCGATTCCCAGCGTGGTGTACGGACTGTGGGCGTTGGTCGTACTGGTACCGATGATGCGTGACCAGCTGGGACCACTGCTGCTGAAGTACCTGGGATGGACGGGATTCTTTGATGGGTACAACTTCGGCGTGGGGATGCTGACGGCGAGCATCATTCTGGCGATCATGATCCTGCCCATCATCTCCTCGATCACGCGGGACATTATGCAGGCTGTTCCGGTCTCGCAGCGCGAGGCAGTGCTGGCGCTGGGAGCGACACGCTGGGAGATGATTCGCACCGGAGTGCTAAGGAACGCGCGCATCGGGATCGTGGGCGCGGTGATTCTGGGACTGGGACGCGCGCTGGGCGAGACCATGGCCGTGACCATGGTGATCGGCAACCATCCTGTTATTTCGAAGAGCCTGTTTGCGCCGGGGTATACGCTGGCCAGCGTGATTGCCAATGAGTTTACCGAAGCCACAGGGGACCTGTACCTGAGCGCTCTGATCGAGATTGGGCTGGCACTGTTTTTGGTGACGATTGTGGTGAATGCGATTGCGCGCGCGCTGGTTTGGGTGGTGACGCGCGGAGCGCCGGTGAGGGTGAACTGAGATGAAAGCGAACCCACTTCCGATTGCAACGCCCAGCGGGGGTGACGGCCCGTTGCGTTCGCCGATGGACTTTCAGACGCGAAGAATGCGATTGAATTCGGCGTTGCGCTATGTGCTGAACCATCTGGTGACAGGGTTCGCAGTGTTGAGCACAGTACTGGTGATTGTGCCGCTGGTGGCGATCCTTGCCTACCTGCTCTACAAGGGAGCGAGTTCGCTGAACCTGGCGTTCTTCACCCATATTCCGGCACCGGTGGGCGAGCCGGGTGGGGGCATGGCCAACGCGATGGTTGGCTCGGCGATTGTGTTGGTACTGGCTAGTTCGATGGGGATACCAGTGGGGATCGCGGCGGGCGTCTATCTCGCCGAGTATGGGCAGGGAAAGCTGCTGGCGATGGCGGTGCGGTTTACCGCGGACGTACTGAACGGGATTCCGTCGATTGTGATGGGGATAGCGGCCTACTCTCTGATTGTGATAGAGCAGGGGCATTTTTCTGCGTTCTCCGGCGGGGTTGCGCTGGCCATCATGATGGTGCCGACGATTACGCGCACGACCGAAGAGATGTTGATGACGGTGCCGCACGCGATTCGCGAGGCTGCGCTGGGCCTGGGCGTTCCCAAGTGGCGGACGGTGATCTCGGTGAGCCTGCGCACGGCCTCGCCGGGAATTATTACGGGATGCATGCTGGCGTTTGCGCGCGTAGCGGGCGAGACAGCCCCACTGCTGTTCACCGCGTTCGGCAACCAGTTCTGGAGCTTCAAGCTGAATGAGCCGATTGCGGCGCTGCCGTTGCAGATTTTTGTATACGCCATCTCGCCGTACGATGAGTGGCACCGGCTGGCATGGGCCGGGGCCCTGGTTCTGATTCTGATGATTATGGTGTCTGTGACGCTGGTGCGCATCTATGCTGGTCGCGGAGCGCTGAAAGGGGCAAGCTAAGTGGGAGTCGGCATCAATGTGGAGCACCTGAACGCGTGGTACGGAACGAACCACACGCTACAGGACATCAATTTAAACATTCCCGCCAACCACGCGACTGCGCTGATCGGGCCGTCGGGCTGCGGCAAGAGCACGTTTGTGCGCTGTCTGAACCGGATGCACGAGACCAACCCGATTGCGCGCGCGACGGGGGTGGTGATGATGGGCGAGGTGGACATCTACAAGGACGCCTCTCCGGTGGACATCCGGCGACGCGTGGGGATGGTCTTCCAGCGGCCGAACCCATTTCCCACCATGTCGATTTACGACAATGTGGCCAGCGGGCTTAAGCTGAACGGATTCCGCAACAAGGCCATCCTGGACGAGACGGTGGAGCGCAGCCTGAAAGCGGCGGCTCTGTGGGAAGAGGTGAAGGACGAGCTGAAAAAAAAATCCGGCGCGAGCCTCTCCGGCGGGCAGCAGCAGAGGATGTGCATCGCGCGCGCGCTGGCGGTCGATCCCGAGGTGTTGCTGATGGACGAGCCGGCGTCGGCGCTGGACCCGGTTTCGACGTCGAAGATCGAGGACCTGATCTTCCAGTTGAAGAGCCAGTATACGATTGTGATTGTGACGCACAATATGCAACAGGCGGCGCGCGTGGCGGAGAACACAGGTTTCTTCCTGAACGGTAAGATGGTGGAGTTCAACTCGACGGACAAGATCTTTACCACGCCGTCGGACAAGCGGACCGAGGACTACATCACGGGAAGGTTTGGCTGATGACGACCCGCATCAAGTTTCAGCAAAGCCTAGACGATCTGAAGGAACGGCTGCTGATGATGGCGGGCATGTCGGAGCAGGCCATTCAGCGCTCCATCGAAGCCTATCGCACGCGCGACCTTTCGATCTGCGAACTGGTGTTCCGGGCGGAGCCGGCGATCAACCGGCTGGAGCGCGAGATCGACCAACTAGCGTTGGATCTGCTGGCGATGGAGCAGCCCATGGCCATCGACCTGCGCTTCATTCTGTCGGTGATCCGCATCAACGCGGACCTGGAGCGGGTGGGCGACCAGGCGGTGAACATTGCGGTGCGGGTGCGCGAGATGGGCGCGTTCGCCAATATCGATCTGCCGGTAGACATTCCAAAGCTGGCCTCACTGGCCTCGGCGATGGTGCGCAAGGCGCTGCAGGCTTTCATCGAGGCGGACGCGGAGATGGCGCAGTCGGTGCTGAAGCTGGACGACCAGGTGGACGAGATGAACGATGCGGCGTTCGTTGCCCTGAGCAGCCTGATCAAGGAAAAGCCGGAGCTTACGCCGCAGAGCCTGAACGCGCTGATCATTGCGCGCAACCTGGAGCGGGTGGGCGACCACGCGACCAATATAGCGGAGGACGTGATCTTCTGGGTGCGCGGGGCGGATGTTCGCCACAAGAGCGGCGCGGCGTAGATCGCATCTCGCATCCCACCCACCCCATCCCACCAGCAAAGCTGGCGGGGACCCCGGATCGCGATAGGACTGCGATGGATGGGGCAGCCGGCTATGGGCTGTGTGCGGTCAGGTTGATTGCTCGAGGAGGTCGAGGGCGCCGCGGGACTTGAGGTCTTCGGCGACGCGCAGGCCGAGGGCGCGGGCGGTGACGCCGGCGGGGACTTCGGCGGAGAAGCAGATCATGCGCTCACCGTCGGGCGCGACGACCTGGGCCTGGATCTTCCAGGCGATGGGTGCGCCGGGATTGGGGACGGGGTCTGCGACGTCGTGGATAGGGGCGCAGTGGACGCCGATGGGGAGTTGGCAGCCGCCGCCCAGGGCGTCGAGCACTGTGCGCTCCGCCTCGACCGAGAAGCGCGTCTCGGGGTGGTCGAGCGCGGCGACGGCGCTGCGGATGCGCTCGTCGCGGGCGGGGTCGCCGAAGACCCGATAGCCGGGCGCGCGGGTCTCCAGTGCGAGCGCTCCCTGGCCGGGGGCGGGGCAGATCTCTTCGATGGTAAAGCGTTGATGGAGCCACTCGGTGCGGCCAAGGCGGTCGAGACCTGCGGCGGCCAGGACCAGAGCGTTGCACGCTCCTTCACCCAGCTTGCGCAGGCGAGTATCGATGTTACCGCGCAGCTCGACGAAGCGGAGGTCGGGGCGCAGGGCGAGGAGCTGGGCGCGGCGGCGAGGGCTGGTGGTGCCGACAAGGGCGCCGGTGGGCAATGTGTGCAGCGCCTTCTGGCGTGGGCAGACGTAGGCATCACGAGGGTCGGCGCGCTGTGGAATGGCGGCGAGGATGAAGCGGGGATCGATTGCAGTGGGCAGGTCCTTGAGCGAGTGGACGGCGAGATCGATGCGGCCATCGGCGAGCGCCTCTTCGATCTCCTTGATGAAGATTCCCTTGCCATCGACCGGCGGCGCGAAGGAGGCGAGGTCGTCGAGGTCCGCGGCGGGGTTGTCGGCCTCCGGCTGCTGCAAGCGGTCGCCGGTGGTGCGGATGATCTCGATCTCCACGGCGTGGCCTGCAGCGCGCAAGGCGTCGGCGATGTGGTTGGCCTGCCAGAGCGCGAGCTGCGAGCCGCGCGAACCGATGCGAATGGAGTCAGTCATCTCACATTAAGAATACTGGATTCGGAGAGCGGCGGCTTTATTTTGCTTTGGGCGGAATGGTCAGGTAAACGTCGGTCATATTGCCGACGACCTCGAAGGGAGCCTCGTAGGGGCCATATTCCTGGACCGTAGTTTCGACGTCTTTTGGCTCGTCTGAGGAACCCGGTGGTGGTTGGATAGTCTGCCTGGTGACATCGCGCGCATTCATCACGCGTAGGACGTAATGGCCCTGGGGAACGAAGTCCATGTGAAAGGCGGAATCCTCTGAGTTGACCTGGGCGTAAGCGATCACGATATTGTCCGGCATGGTGCAGAGGGCGGCTTCGCCAGTGTTGATGAGGTGTCCGGAGACGTTGAGCAGGGAGCCGGAGATGGAGTGGAGCTTGGAGATGGGAATGGTGATGTTATCGTCGGAACTCTCTTCACCTTCCCCGATCTTGATCGGCTTGGCGTCATGCTGGAAGAAGACATCGCCGTAGTAGATGCTCAGCAATTGATCAGTTGTACTGAAGTTGAAGAGACTATCGCGGCCATGTGCCATGAAGGCGCTCGACAGGATGTATTCTCCGGCGGGTAGGCCGGAGATGCGGAAGTGGTCGAGATCGTCTGTGGGTGGAGGATACGCAGCCTCCCAAGGCACCCATTGACCTGTCTTGTCGCGGCGGAAAAGATCGATCTCAACGGATGGTACTGGGGACCCGTCGTCGTAGCGAACGTTGCCAGAGATCGAACCGCCGCGGTGGAGGTGAACATCGATCGTTGAGATATTGTTCGCGACGACAGAAATGGTGGAAACTGACTTTGCAATCAGCTCGTGCATCTCCGGCACGAGGCTCTTTAGGTCTGCGTCGCTGAATTGGGCTTCGGGCGCAATGTATCCCAGTCGATCGACGGCAACGTAGTAGTTGCCGGGGGGTACATGGGGAAGAGAAAACTTCCATCGAGCCCTATGTCAGCGGAAATTATGCGAGGTTCACTCGGCTCTTTCTTTGCCGCCGAGCCTGCCGCCGGAGGGTCCGGAATCAGCGACAGGCTGATTCGACCAAGGCGGGCGGGCTGCTGCGTGTCCGAGCAGTAGACGTGGCCCGATACGGTACCGAAAGTGCTGTTCTGTTGGGCGTAGATCGTGCTTGGAAGGATTGAGCTTGGAAGAAAAAGTAAAAAGAAGAAGATTCGCATGGATTGCTCCACGGGGTTGGTTCAAGGGCCCCTTGCCATTTGACTTGCCGCAGACGCGACTGGGAGGCTGTGTATCCACGGCCCGAACAGTTTAGCGCATTCAAAGGGTTAGGAATGCGCACTTGAATGGTGGGTTGAGATCGAAGGATGCAGTACAATCGCTGGTGCTTGCGCAGGCAGCTTCGGCGGAGGCGGGAAACTGGGAGAACGATATGTCTTTGGGTCGCGTAGTTATTGTTGGGATGATGATGAGCCTTGGGCTGGGGGCTACTGCTCAGACCGCAACGCCTGCCGTACCTGCTGCCGCGCCTGCCGTGGCGAACTCCCCGGCTGTATTGCCGGGCAACGGGTTGGCGCAGCATCCGTTTCTGTATTGCGGAGAGTGGAACTTTGTGAACCCGCAGCAGACGATCTGGATCATTCGCGACGGCAAGCCGGCGTGGTCCTACTCCATTCCGTACGACTACGTCTTCGAGGGCAAGAAGGACTTCGAGGAGCTGGGCGATTGCACGCTGCTGGCCAATGGCAACGTGGTCTTTTCCAGTCGACGCGGTGCGTCGATCGTTACGCCGGACAAGAAGATCGTGTGGCACATCGACGTGCGCGCGGGCGGGGAACTGCACTCGATCCAGGCCATCGGGCTGGACCATGTGCTGGTGACGGAGAACGGCGATCCCATCCGGATGCGGCTGATCAATACCAAGACCAATGCCGTGGAGAAGGAAGTGGACGTGAAGCCGGGCGATCCGACGCAGCCGCACCCGCAGTTGAGGCGCGCGCGCATGACCGCGGCCGGGACATTTCTGATTGCCCACATGGACGACAATCGCGTTACCGAATACGACAGCGAAGGCGGCGTGGTATGGAACTATGTGACGCCCAGCCCATGGGCGGCGGTGCGGCTGGCCAACGGCAACACGCTGATTACGGGAAACGCCAAGGGAGGGATTCTGGAGGTGAACAAGAAGGGCGAGGTCGTGTGGCGGCTCGACCGCAAAGAGCTGGCGGATGCGGGGTACAAGATTGGCTGCATTCAGGATGTGGCGCGGCTGGCCAACGGCGATACGGTCTTCTCCAACTGGGTGCCCAACGACGTGAAGGACCCCGCGCAGTGGCCGACGACTGCACAACTGATCGAGGTGAATCCTGCAAAGAAGGTTGTGTGGGCGCTGCGGCAGTGGACGGACCCCGCGCTGGGGCCGGCCAGCGGGATCCAGTTCCTGGACCAGCCGGGACATCCAGAGGACATTCCGCTGCATAAATAGCGCAGGCTGCGCGGACCGGCTGATTTGGCTCTATCGGAAACCTGCAAGACGAGTGCTCCACCCTTGCTGCTGCTTTGTTTGTTGCGGCTGGGGTGGAGTTTACTATTGCCTTAGGCACAGGAGAGATGAGCATGAGGAGAGCTTTGCGGATGGCGATGGCGGCGTTGGCGGGTGCGGTGTTGGCGGGTGCGAGCGGGATGGGCGCGGCTGGACAGGCTGCTGCGGGGCCGGCGACGGCGTTTGGGCCAGAGAACCCGTTCTACGCGGAGAGCACACTACCCTATCACGCGCCGCCGTTCGACAAGATTAAGGACACGGACTATCAGCCGGCGCTGGAGGCCGGAATGGCCGAGCAGATCAAGGAGGTGGAGGCGATTGCCAACAACCCTGCCGCGCCGACCTTTGCCAACACGCTGGTGGCCTTGGAGAAGAGCGGGCAGCTCTACACGCGCGTGGCGGAGGTATTCGATGGCGTGACCCAGGCCAACACCAACCCGACGCTGGATAAGGTGAATGAGATCGAGTCGCCGAAGCGGGCGGCCCATCAGGACGCGATTTTTTTGAATGAGAAGCTGT
The DNA here is from genome assembly GCA_963834805.1 of uncultured Acidobacteriaceae bacterium. Classification (GTDB taxonomy): domain Bacteria; phylum Acidobacteriota; class Terriglobia; order Terriglobales; family Acidobacteriaceae; genus Edaphobacter. The sequence goes on along the minus strand of CAWIDB010000006.1, from coordinate 784,945 downwards.
TTCAGCGGGTTGCGACGATCCACAAGAAGATAAATACGCTAGGGCTGGACGCGGAGTCGCGTCGGCTAGTGGATGTGTATTACAAGATGTTTGTGCATCTGGGCGCGAACCTGTCTGCGGAGGACAAGGAAAAGCTGAAGAAGCTGAATGAGGAGGAATCGACGCTGGAGAACAGCTATCGCACCAAGCTGCTGGCGGCGACCAAAGAGGCGGCCTACGCAACGACGGATAAGAGTGCGCTGCTGGGGCTGACGGACGCGGAAGTGGCAGCGGCGGCGGAGGCGGCCAAGGAACGCAAGGTGGAGGGCTACGTTCTTCCACTGCAAAATACGACGCAACAACCAGCGCTTGTTTCGCTGGCGAACCGCGCGACGCGGCAGGCGATCTTTGAGGCATCGTGGAACCGGGCGGAGCGGGGCGGGGCAAACGATACGCGGGAGACGATTGCGCGGCTGGCGCAACTGCGAGCGGAGAAGGCGAAGCTGCTGGGCTATCCCAACTATGCGGCGTGGAACCTGGAAGACCAGATGGCGAAGACACCTGAGGCGGCGATCAAGTTCATGGATGCGCTAGTGCCAGCGTCGACTGCCAATGCGACGGCGGAGGGCAAGGACATCCAGGCCTTGATTGACGCGCAGAAGGGCGGCTTCCAGTTGCAGCCGTGGGACTGGGAGTTCTACTCCGAGCAGGTGCGCAAGGCGAAGTACGACATCGACGATGCGCAGGTGAAACCGTACTTCGAGCTGAACAATGTGCTGCAGAATGGCGTCTTCTACGCGGCGAACCGGACGTATGGGCTGACATTCAAGGAGTGCAAGGACATTCCGGTATACGCACCGGACGTGCGCGTCTTCGAGGTCTTTGAGGCGAGCGGCAAGCCGCTGGCGCTGATGTACTTCGATTACTTCAAGCGCGACAACAAGGGCGGCGGCGCGTGGATGAGCAACTTCGTGGACCAGTCGAAGCTGCTGGGCAGGCTGCCGGTGATCTACAACGTGGCCAACTTCAGCAAGCCCGCGGCAGGCGAGCCGGCGCTGATCAGCTTTACCGATGTGACAACGATGTTCCACGAGTTCGGACATGCGCTGCATGGGATGTTCTCCAACGTGGAGTATCCGATGCTTTCGGGGACGAATGTGCCGCGCGATTTTGTGGAGTTTCCCTCGCAGTTCAATGAACACTGGGCGAGCTATCCGGCGATCTTCGACCACTTTGCCAAGCACTACAAGACCGGCGCGCCAATGCCGGCGGAGATGGCGGCCAAGCTGCGCAAGGCGGACAAGTTCAACCAGGGTTACATGCTGACCGAGATTCTGGCGGCGGCGGAGCTGGATATGCAGTGGCATACCATCGCGCCGACGGAGCCATTGCAAAATCCGGACACCTTTGAGCAGGCTGCGCTGGAGCGGAAGAAGGTTGCGCTGGCGACGGTGCCACCGCGCTACCGGTCGAGCTACTTCACGCACATCTGGAGCGAAGGCTACCAGGCGGGATACTACGCGTATCTGTGGAGCGAGATGCTGGACGACGACGCGTATCAGTGGTTTGCAACGCATGGTGGACCGACGCGCGCCAACGGCGATCGATTCCGCAAGATGGTGCTGTCGAGGGGATACACCCAGGAGCTTGGGCCGATGTATGCAGCGTGGTTGGGAGCCGAGCCCAACGTGGGGCCGATGTTGAAGGAGCGCGGATTGGTGGAGGAGAAAGCCGGGAAGTAAGTCGGCGGGAATTTTAATCGGTGCGAGTCCCACATCTCAGAATCGAGATGTGGGGCACCCGGTTACTGCTTGGCGGCGGCAGTGGCCTGGTCGAGGGCCTCGATGAAGAGGGCGGCCCAGTGGGCGACGGCCTCCGCGTTGGCGCCGGTAATATCGTCGCGGTTGCCTTCCAGGGTCGCGAGCTGCACGGCGAAGTTGCCGACGGTGGAGCTTTCGGGCGATCCGCGGAAGACTTCGAGACCTGTGGCCTCGGCGGTGAGGCGGTTGAGGAATGCGTTCTGGTTGGCTCCGCCGACAATGAAGAGGCGTTTCAGTTTGCTGCCGGTGAGCAGGGCGACGCGGTTCAGCACCGCGGCATAGCGCGCGGCCAGCGAGTGGAAGATGAGGCTGGCGAAGGCGGGCGCGTTGGAGGGGCTCTCGTCGAGCGGGGCAAGGCCGTTATTCTTTCTTTGGTTATTGATGCGCTGCGGCATGTGCTCCGGCAGCAGCAGATATGGATCGTCCACGTCGAGCAGGCCGATGGGGCAGGGGGTCTTCTCGGCGGCGGCGACTAGATCGACGATAGACCACTGCTTGCCGTCCAGCGCCCACTGTGCCATGCACTGGCTGATCAACCACATGCCATTGACGTTCTTGTGGAAGCATACGCCTCCGCCCACCGCGCCCAGGTTGGTGAAGTTGTCTGCGGTTGAGCCCACGGTGTTGCATGGCTGCTGGATCAACATGCCGACCAGCGACCATGTGCCGGAGCTGATGTAGGCCCAGTCTGTGCCGGTGGTGGGGATGCCGGCGATGGCTGCGGCGGTGTCGTGGGTGGCGGGCGCGATCAGCGTGGTGTCGCGGAAGGCGGGGAGCTTGGCGAGCGGGCCAGTGAGCTTGCCGAGCGCGGTGCCGGGCGGGACGAGCTTGGGCGCGCAGGAGGGGTTGAGGCCGAGGGCGCTGAATATCTCCTGGCACCACTGCTTGGTGTTGAGATCGACCAGCTCGGTGTGGGTGGCGTTGGTGTACTCGGAGACGTGCGCGCCGCCCCAGTGGGCGAGCAGGTACTCCGGGAAGTTGAGCCACTGCTTGCCCTCGGGCAGGCCGGCCAGCTTGTCTGCATAGAGCTGGTAGACGGTGTTGAAAGGGAGAATCTGGACGCCGGTGAGTTCGCGCAGTCGGGCCTGGCTGATGATGCGATGGGCGGCGATCTGCGACTCGTTGTTGCGTGGGTCGCGATAGCAGAAGGGGTCGGCCAGCGGAGCGCCCTTGGCGTCGACGCGTGCGTAGTCCACGGCCCAGCCGTCGGCGGCGATGGAGCGGATGCCCTCGGGGGCGAGCGTGGCGCATTTGCGCAGACCCTCCTCCAGGCCGCCGGTGATGGCCTTGAGGTCCCAGTGCAGTCCGCCGTCCACCTCGCGCGGGTTGTTGGGAATGCGGTGCACGACCTGGATCGACGGGCGACCGTCCTTCCAGCGCAGCAGGCAGACACGGCAGCTTTCGGCGCCAAGATCGACGGCGATGAGGGCGCGGGTATCGGACGGGGCAAGAGGCCTGGTGGTCATCGTGCGGCCTCCGCGTTCTGGGTGCGGTGAATTGCCGGGGAACTGGCTGCCAATTGGTTGCGACAGCTCTTATAAGAACGCAGTGACCTGTTTGCCGACTTCATGCTGACCTCTGACTTCTGACATCAAGGAAAACGACTGATTTTTGCCGCATCCATCATTTCACGCGGGAGGGCGAAGGGCAATCGGCGCAACTTAACCCACCCTTGGCGATGAATCTGCAAAGGATGGGGCACACAGCCTAACGCATGTTCTGATTGTGATTTTTGTATATAATAAAAATATACAATATAGTACAATAAGTACGAGGAGGCGAAATGGTAAAGAAAGGCTACGCGCCGAACGTGCTCGATACGATTTCAACGGATGACATTGTTGTGGAACTGAAGCGCCGCATCGCAAAGATGGATGAGGCAAAGACCACGCTCGCGGCGCTGTCCGGCCATTCTACGGCTGCGCCTCGAGCAAAAAATCCCAACGTGAGCAGAGCAAAAGAGGCTTACTGGCGCAGGCGGCGAGAGTGGCTTGCAGCGAACCCTGGTAAGACAATGGAAGATTTCTATAGAGAGAACAGACGAGTCCTCACGTTCGATACGAGTGTTCACAACCGGCTCGTGAAGATTGGCGCATCCTCTAAACCCATCTATGCGGCCATCAAGTCGCGATATTTCTTCCGGCTTGCAGGACTGAGTTTTGAGGAGATGGTCTCTACACCTCAAGCCGCAGATCGGCTCGCGCTGCTGGACGGGTGCAGGCAACTCACGGCAGGGCGGGCAGGGCGGGCGTGGGATTGCCTCAATCCTCCATACGAAATCCTGAGAATCCTTATCGCCGCGCACGCCAAAGACCCTGCAAACTTCAAGTGGCTCGCCGTTGATGTAAGGTCGGGCGGTTTAGCGCATGAGATTCGTACCGGAGAACTTACGGCGGATGATGCATTGGCGAACCTTCAGAGGACAGAACAAAACGCCTCGATTAAGAGCTACAAAGCGATATGGGTTAAGCTACGCGACAAGCTCGACCCACTCTTTGTAGCACAAAACCTTCCGCGCCCAAATACATTTGATGAGGCATTCAAAAGTGCCAGCCCAAGTCTGTTTCCGGGAATGGGCAAGGGCTTCTACGACGCGGGGTTGCGCTTTGACGCGGAGTTGCGAGGCATTAAGATTGAGCCGGACACAAATATGGCGACGGTGCAGCACTTCATCGACAACTGCCTACCGTTCCGCGCCTTGCTTTGCGCATGTTTGATGACCTGGTACAACACGTCTTTGCGAGACGGAAACAAGAGCGAGAAGTTTGCTGCGGGGCGGAACGACTTATTTATGGCCGTGTATATGCCATATTGCGATGTGTTTGTAACACGTGACGCGGAGCAGGAGACGTGCCTATGCGAACTCACAAAGTTCATCGGCATCGACACGGAAGTACTATCCTTCGACGCGTTCGCGGACGAGTTGAAGCGAGACAGAGCATGAAACCTATGTCCTCTGTCCTAACTTATAGATCGGGCTTTCAGCCCTCTAGACTTTTGGGGTGGTCCGTACATGGGGCTTCGCCCCATGCTGATATAGGACGCGCCTTCGGCGCTCAATCCCACATCTCAGAGGCGAGATGTGGGGCACCCAGCATCACTCGAAGACGGGGGTGAGGATGCGGACGAGGGTGTCCGGCTCGGCGAGGAAGGCGTCGTGGCCGTGGTTGGAGGCCATCTCGCGGTAGTCGCAGCGGGTGCCTGCGGCCTGGATGATGGCGGCGAGTGAGCGGACGTCCTCGGGCGGGAAGAGCCAGTCGGTGGAGATGCCGACCAGGGTGAGGTGCGCGGTGATGCGCGCGTAGGCGACGTAGGGCGTCTCGTGGGCGCGCACGGGATCGAAGATGTCCATGGTGCGGGTGATGGAGATGTAGGAGTTGGGGTCGAAGCGGGAGATGAAGCTCTGGCCCTGGTAGTCGAGGTATCCGGCGACGTCGAAGCGGCCGTTCTGGCCAGCCGAGGTGGAGAGATAGGGGTTCTCGTCGCCGTAGCGGTTGGGCTTGCGGGCGAAGCGTTCTTCTAAAAGAGGAACCGACTTGTAGCTGATCATGCCGAGGGCGCGCGCGAGGGCGAGGCCGCCGGTGGGACCTTTGCCCGGTTCGTAGTAGCCACCCTTCCATGCGGGGTCGAGCATGATGGCCTGGCGCTGGAGGTGGTTGAGGCCGAGGCCCATGGCGCCGAGCGGGGCAACGCCGATGGCGATGGCGCGGGCGACGCGATCGGGATAGAGGATGGCCCACTCGAGGACCGTCATGCCGCCGATGGATGCGCCGATGACGAGTTTAAGGCGAGGGATGCCGAGGTGGTCGATGAGCTTGACCTGGGCGTTGACGATGTCGCGGATGCTGATGAGGGGGAAGGTGGGACCGTAGGGCTTGCCGGTGGCGGGGTCGATGGAGAGCGGGCCGGTGGATCCGTAACAGGAGCCGAAGATGTTGATGCCGATGACGCAGTCGCGTTCCAGGTCCAGCATGCCGAGGTCGCCGGGGAGGAAGAGCTGCGGCCACCAGACGCCGACCTGCGCGGAGCCGGAGAGGGCGTGACAGACGAGCACCGCGTTGTCTCGCGCGGCGTTGAGCTGGCCGTAGACGGCGTAGTGCAGCGTGGGGTTGACGAGGACCTCGCCGCTCTCGAGGGAGAGAACTTCGTTGATGACGAAGTCTCCCTCAAAGGACGGCGTTGGTATTGGGATTGGATCTTCTTCGGTCATTGGTTTGAAGCTCCGCTTGATTTATTTGTCGAGGCTGTTGGCGTTTAAGATTGCCTGGTCGAGATCGGCGATGATGTCGCGAATGTCCTCCGTGCCGACGGAGAGACGAACGAGTTCCGGAGTTACGCCGGTTTCGGCCTGCTCCGCCACGGTAAGTTGCGCGTGCGTGGTGGAGGCGGGATGGATGATGAGCGATTTGGAGTCGCCGATGTTGGCCAGGTGGGAGAAGAGCTTCACGGAGTTGATAAGATTCTTGCCCGCCTCGTACGGGCTGCCGCTGGAGCCTCCCTTGATGCCGAAGGTGATGAGTCCGCCCTTGCCGTTGGGCAGGTACTTCTCGGCGCGTGCGTAGTACTTGCTCGACTTGAGGCCGGGATAGTTGACCCACTCGACGCCGGGATGCGACTCGAGATGTTTGGCGACGGCGAGCGCATTTTGCGAGTGGCGCTCCATGCGCAGATGGAGCGTCTCCACACCTTGCAGCAGGAGGAAGGCGCTGAAGGGCGAGAGTGCCGCGCCGGTGTCGCGCAACCCCTGCACGCGGGCCTTGAGGATAAAGGCGAGCGGGCCGAAGGCTTCCACATAGGAGATGCCGTGATAAGAGGGATCGGGCTCAACGAAATCCTTGAAGCGGCCCGAGGCCTTCCAGTCGAACTTTCCTGCATCGACGATGACGCCGCCGAGGGTGGTGCCGTGGCCGCCAATGAATTTGGTCGCGGAGTTGAGCACGATGTCCGCGCCCCACTCGATGGGCCGCACTAGCGCTGGCGAGGCTGAGGTGTTGTCGACGATCAGAGGAAGGCCATTTTCATGGGCGATGGCGGCGAGTTTTTCAATGTCGACCACATCCAGCTTGGGATTGCCCAGCGTCTCGGTGTACAGCGCGCGGGTTTTGGGGTTGATGGCGGCGCGCAAGCCGGCGAAGTCGTCCGCATCCACAAAGCGGACGGTGATTCCCTGGCGGGGAAGCGTGTAGTGGAAGAGATTGTAGGTGCCGCCATAGAGCGAAGTGGTGGAGACGATCTCCTCGCCGGCGCTGGCCAGGGTTTGGATGGTGAGGGTCTCGGCCGCCTGGCCAGATGCGGTTGCAAGCGCAGCCGCGCCGCCCTCGAGCGCAGCAATGCGCTTCTCGAAGACGTCGGTGGTGGGATTCATCAGGCGGGTGTATATGTTGCCGAACTCCTTCAGACCGAAGAGTCGCGCCGCGTGGTCGGAATCGTTGAAGAGGTACGAGGTGGTCTGGTAGATGGGGACTGCGCGCGCGTTGGTCGCTCTATCGACTACCTGTCCGGCGTGAACTGCAAGGGTGTCAAGATGCTGTTTCGTTTCTGCGGTTTCCTCTGACATTTCCTACTCCTTTGCCCGTGGTTATTTTACGTTGATGTTGGGAGAACAATCCTTGGAACAATGAAAACGGCCCACCGTCCCTTGAGGACCGTGAGCCGTTTGGAATCTGATTTCTTCTGCGTCTACCGCATCAGACTGTTTCCACACACACCCACGCGTCGGCGACACATGCAGCTACACATGGCCATTGCCTCGACGGTGGCGGTGCGGGAAATCATGGAACCAGTATACACAATCGAGGTTACGCGACCCTAAAAAATAGGCCAGTTTTCGGCTCGGCTGAAGCCGTGCGCTTCCGATTAAGATGCACATTCAGATGTGTTGCACGACTCAGCCACGAAAGGGAATGGCATCATATCTGTACATCCCTCACTGCTGTTCGAGGAGCCGCTCGGTCATGATCTGGAAGTGATAGCCCTTGACGGCGAGGGTCATGGCCACGCCTAAGGACCGCGGAGTGTGCAGGGCAGTGGAGAGCATGAATCGCCAGTAGCTGATGCGGCCGCGGCTGAGCACTCCCTGGCGCACGATGGAAGAGAAAAACGCGCGCAAGTTGGCGTAGGAGAAACGGCCCGAGCTGGTGAAACGGTAACGGCTGAGAAGCAGCTTCACCCGAGCGTAGTACGCGTCATGCGAGTAGATCTGCCGCATCACCGAGCGGTAGCCCTCCACCAGGCGAGCGGAGTCCATGTGCGGAATAAAGTTCAGCGTGCAGTCGGTATTGTCTCCATCGCCGCCATTCAGAATCCGGCCTTCGCTGCGCAGGCGGCGGAAGAGCTGTGTGCCGGGCATCGCCTGCAACAGTCCCACCATGGCCACGGGAATCGCGCTTTTCTGGATGAAATCCACCATGCGGTCGAAGACATCCTCGCGGTCGGTATCGAAGCCGAGGATGAATCCGCCCATCACCTCGATGCCGTACTGCTGGATCGTTTCGATGCTGTGTAGCATGTCGCGCCTGGTGTTCTGCATCTTGTGGTTGGCGATCAGGCTCACTTCATCGGGAGTTTCGATGCCGAGAAAGACGGAGCTGAAGCCTGCGTCCTTCATCAACTGCAGCAGTTCCAGATCGTCGGCCAGATTCAGCGAGGCCTCGGTGATGTAGCGGAAAGGGCGGCCGTGGTCGCGTCCCCACTCCACCATCGCGGAGAGCAGCTCCTTGGCGCGCCTCTTGTTGCCGATGAAGTTGTCGTCCACCACGAAGACCGCATCGCGCCATCCGGCCTGCTGCAACTGGTTCAGCTCGGCCAGCACCTGCTCGACTGCCTTGGTACGCGGCTGGCGACCGTAGATCTCGATGATGTCGCAGAACTCACAGTTGAATGGGCACCCACGCGAGTACTGCACGGTCATGGTGTTGTAGCGGCCCATCTTGATGAGGCTAAGGTCGGGTAGCGGGCTGGTGCACATGGCTGGTCTCTCGGCTGCCTGGTACACCGGCTTTGCTTCACCGGCTTCCAGATCGTGTGCCAGGTTTGCGATCAACTCCTCCGCCTCGCCGATGACGACGTGGTCCACATTCAACGCGGCGGCGGGGATGCTGCTGGTGATGGGCCCGCCCACCACGGTGCGCAGGACGCGCGCGCGGCAGCGTTTGGCGATCGCCGCCAGATGCTCGTGCTGCACATGCATCCCGCTGAGCAGTGCGACATCGGCCCAGGCGAGGTCGGCATCGGTGAGCCGCTCCACGTTGGTATCAACCAGCCGCTTCTTCCAGTGGGCGGGTAGAAGCGCAGCGACGGTCATGAGCCCGAGCGGAGGCTGGGCCGCGCGCTTACCCAGGAACGAGAGCGCGTGCTTGAAGCTCCAGTAAGTGTCGGGAAAGCGGGGATAGATGAGAAGCGCGTTCATGGATTGCCTCGGAGTGTTGGAGCATTATCGCAATTACCGCAACCTAGCCAAAATCGTGCAATGTGGTTCTCCTTGATGGAAAACCATGCAAGATGCATTGGCTTTGGACATACCAATTGCGAATATGCTCTTGCCGGGCGGGCAATCGCGATGAACCGGGGAGTCGTCTGAGGGGGAGGGAAGACGGCGGCGAAGCTGGATCGTGGTGACACGCTCACATACTATTTTCCCAAAGCGCAGAAGGCTGCGCAATGCGGATACAAAAAGATTACAAAGAGCCGATGGCGGAGCGGTTGCGACGCGCGGCTATTTCTTGTGTGCGTTCAGTTGATCGATGTCGTGCTTGAGTTGATCGAGCTTCTGTCCGGCCTCGCCCAGTTTGCCCTCCGCGGTCAGGCGTTGATACTCCGCCATGTCCTTCCCTGCCGCATCGATGAGGCTGTTGAGATCGGTCGCGACCTGTGGAGCCGATGCGGCCTGCGAACCGGCCTGCGGCGCGGCGGGCGCGGTTTCGCTGGCGCTGAGGGACGAGGTCTCTCCACCGAAGAGCGAAGCCAGCGCCGACTCGAAGGTGGGCCCGTAGGCCAGCTTGTCTTGCAGCGCGAGGACGACCAGACGCAGCTCCGGCATGGCGCTGGTCTGCGCCTGCAGGAAGATCGGCTCGGCGTACAACAGCGCCTTGCCCGAGGGGATGACCAGTAGACTTCCGCGGACCACATGCGAGCCCTGCTGGTTCCACAGGGTCAACTGGCCGGAGAGTTGCGCGTTCTGGTCGATGCGCGCCTCAATCTGCTGCGGGCCATCCACCAGCTTGGTTTTGGGAAAGTCGTAGACCACGGAGGCGCCGTAGTTTGTTCCGTCGCAGCGCCCGGCGATCCAACCGATCAGATTATTGCGGTTGGCCGGGGTGAAGGGAAGTATCTCCACGAACTCCACATCCTTCTCTCCGGGCAGCTTCATCAGGACGAAGTTGGGCTCCATCGGCACGGGTGTCTGCTGCCCATCGCTGCTCTGCCCCGTCGATTCCGTGGCCACCGTCCACAGGTCCTCGCGGTTGAAGAAGACCGATGGGTCCGTCATGTGGTAGAGGCCATAGACGTCCGCTTGCAGCTTGAACAATTTTTCCGGATAGCGCACGTGCCTACGCAGGTCAGCGGGCATCAGCGCCGCGTCCTGGAAGAGGCTGGGGAAGATGCGCCGATAGGCAGCCAGCACCGGGTCGTCGTTGTCGAAGATGTAAAAGGTTGTTGTGCCGTTGTAGGCGTCGATCACCACTTTGACACTGTTGCGCATGTAGTTGATGGAGTTGTCGTCGAGATCGTAGTGGGTGGAGTAGGGGTAGCTGTCGGAGGTGGTGTAGGCGTCCATCATCCAGGAGAGGCGTCCGTCGTCGCCGACCACGATGTAGGGGTCCTGATCGAAGGTGAGGAAGGGCGCCAGGGTAGCTACTCGTTCACGAATGTTGCGCCGCATCAGAAGACGGCTCTGGTCGTTTACGTCGTCGCTGAAGGGCAGTTTGTCCAGATCGTCACGCTCGAAGGCGAGCAGAACGCGGCGCAGGAATCCGCCCAGAACGATGCCGCCCGTACCCTGATAGGAGGTTACGCTATTGGTCTCGCCCTCCGGGTAGTCGAACTCCTGCTGACGGGTCTTGACGTAAACATCATCATCGGTTAACTCGCCGAAGTAGATTTCGGGGCGAGTCACGCTCAGGCCCTTGACTGTGCTCTGCACGGGCATATTGCTGAGCAGTAGGGTGGGCAGACCCTCCGGGGTGAATCCGTTGACCGAGTTCATGGTGACGCCGTAGCCGTGGGTGTAGACCAGCTTCTCGTTGATCCAGTTGCGGCTGCTCTCAGGCAGCTTGTTCACGTTCAGCTCGCGCTCCGCCAGCATCACCTCGCGCAGGGTGCCGTCGAGGATGTAGCGATCGATGTCGATGTCGGGAAAGTCGTAGTAGGTGCGGATCTCCTGCTCCTGGCGCAGGGTGTCCTGCAGCGCGTGCCAGTCCCACAGGCGGATGTTCTGCAGGGTGGGTTGATTGTGTGCCGGGTCGGCGGCATCGACCGTGGTCTCGGCGGGAAACTCACGCTGCGAGAAGAGGTCCAGTCCGTAAGCCTGCTGGGTGAACATGATGTTGTTGGCGATATAAGGCGTCTCGCGCACCAACTCGTTGGGCTTGACGATGAAGTTGCTGACGTACCAGCCCACCAGGCTCATCACCAGATAGCAGGCCACGGCTGGAACCACGGAGGCGATCAGCAGTTTCGCTCGCGTGCCGCGCACAGCGTTGAGCAGAGCGATCCCTGCGCCCAGAAGCAGCGCCAGGCAGACGATCAGCAATCCGGCAAGAGTCACATGCGCGTCCGTGTAGTTGACGCCCTCGAAGATGGTGTGATGGTCCAGCAAGCTCTGGAAGCGGCTCACGTATACGTTCATCGCGACGACCAGCAGCAAAAACGCGACGGTGATAGAGAGTCCGCGCCAGGGCGATTCGGCATGGCCGCCGCTGTGCCTATTCAGCAGGCTGAACCCGCCGGCGAGGGCAATCAGCACCAGGGCGACGACACACAGGATGACAGCGATTGTGAGCAGCCAGCCCAGGATGAGTTGCCACGCTGGCAGGGTGAAGAGGAAGAAGTTGAGCGGACGGCCGAAGATGGGATCGGCGATGCTGCCAGCGGAGTGCGGCGCGTACCAGAAGAGAGCTAGGGTGGGCCAATCTTCCATCATCGATGTGCCGGCGATGGCTGCAACCACGAGCGAACCGAAGAAGCCGACGATGCGCAGCACGGGCTCGATCGAGAGATTGATCGGCTGCCCACCGAGGAGTATCTGGCGATCAATGGGCAGACTGGCCTGGCTGGCCCGTTTGAGAGCTAGAAATGCTCCGTACAAGATGACGAATGTTATGATTGCGAAGAGCGCGAAGATGCCCCACTCCAGCCGCCACGTCGTCCAGAAGACGTCCCCGTAGCCGAGCGACCGGAACCATAGCAGGTCCACCCAGTAGGAGAGGGCGGTTTTGGTCCCGAAAAAGATAACGGCAACGACAACCAGGAAGACGATCAGCTTGCGGCGAAGCCGCGGATCGCGCGGCCCCCTTGATTCCAGACGTCCCTGGGAAAAGTCAATTGGACCCGGCATATCTCTACTTCCTTCCTTGGACTGTAGAGGATTGACTGCCATCGTGGCAAAAACCCGGGGCTAAAGCCCCACGATTTGACTGACATAATTCAGGGGGCTAAAGCCCCCTGCTCCCTCCGAAGATGAAATACGGGAGATTCTCATCTGCTTCTACAGTCACTGGAATTGTACAGGCTCGGCGGGAGGGCGGTTACAACTTCGGTCGTATCTTCAGGGGGCCGGGCTGTCATACAATCGAATGTGGGCCAGGGAAGAGAACCTGCGAGCAAGGGGTGAGCTGCGACCACAGCAAGAACCAGAGATGGGGAACGTTTGCGAACGAGAGCGTAGCGGTCTTTTTTTGTCTTCATCCGTCTACGATAAAGAGACTCTATCAACGAGAGGGATGCATTCTTAAATGATAACCAGCGACCTTGAGGTACAGGCCCAGCCGACATCGGACCTAGCGAGTGGCGATCCTCGGACCGTCAACGATTTCTCCATCCAGATTGCAACCGTCAACGGTTCCGGATCGCAATCGGCCAATGCCATTATGCTGCGCAGCATCTTTCACATGGGAGTGCCTGTTTCGGGCAAGAGCCTCTTCCCCTCCAACATTGCTGGGCTTCCCACCTGGTACACCATCCGCGTCAGCAAGCACGGCTGGATTGCGCGCAAGAGTGAGACTGACATTCTCATCGCCATGAACCCGGAGCGCGTGCAGGAGGACGTGCTCTCGCTCTCACCCGGCGCCGTGGTGATCTTCGACGAGCCATTGAAGCTGGATGAGCTGCGCACGGATTTGATCTTCTACTCCGTGCCATTCGACTGTCTTACCGCCGCTACCGGCGCGGAGCCGAAGCTGCGCAAGCTGGTGAAGAACATGGTGTATGTGGGCGTTGCGGCGCAGCTACTCTCCATCGACATGAAGTTGCTGGAGGCCACGGTCCGCAAACAGTTTGCCCGGAAGGCAAAGGCGGCGGAGCTGAACATGAGCGCGGTGCGCGCCGGATACGAGTACGCCGCGACCACGCTGACCAAGCAGGACCCTTACGTCATCCAGCCGATGAATGCCACCCAGGGTAAGATTCTGATGGACGGCAACTCCGCCACTGCGCTAGGCGCGATGTTTGCCGGCGTCACCGTGGTGGCCTGGTATCCCATCACGCCTTCCACATCCGTGGTCGAGGACCTCATCGGCTATATGAAGCAGTACCGCGTGGAGAAGGACGGCAAGGCGAGCTTTGCCGTGGTACAGGCCGAGGATGAACTGGCCGCCATCGGCATGGTAATGGGCGCAGGATGGGCGGGAGCGCGCGCCATGACGGCCTCCTCCGGCCCCGGCCTCTCCTTGATGGCGGAGTTTGCCGGCCTGGGCTACTACGTGGAGATTCCCGGCGTCATCGTCGATGTGCAACGCACCGGTCCCTCCACTGGCCTGCCCACGCGCACCTCGCAGGCCGATCTCAGCTTCATCGCGGGTCTCTCCCACGGCGATACCAAGCACGTCCTGCTGCTTCCCGCCACGGTCAAGGAATGCTACGAGCTGACCATGGAGGCCTTCGACCTGGCCGAGCAGTTGCAGACCCCGGTCTTCGTCCTCAGCGACCTCGACCTGGGCATGAACAACTGGATGTCGGAACCCTTCGACTATCCGGAAAAGCCACTCAATCGCGGCAAAGTGCTCAACGCCAAGCAGCTCCAAGAGCTGGGCGGCTTTGCGCGCTACAAGGATGTAGATGGCGACGGCATTGGCTATCGCACACTTCCGGGAACCGATCATCCCGCGGCTGCCTACTTCACACGCGGCTCCGGCCATAACGAAAAAGCCCTCTACTCCGAACGCCCGGAGGACTACGAGAACAATATGCTGCGCCTGTCGCGCAAGTTCGAGACCGCGAAGACGCTTGTGCCCAAACCCATCCTGGAAGGCACAGGCAAGCAGAAGGTGGGAATCATCGCATTCGGCACCAGCCACTGGGCGGTGATCGAGGGCCGCGACCAGCTTGAGCGCGAGTCCGGGCTGGCCGCCGACTACCTGCGCATCCGCGCCTTCCCGTTTACCCAGGAGGTTGCCAGCTTCGTCGCCGCTCATGAACGCATCTATGTGGTGGAGCAGAACCGCGATGCCCAGATGCTGAACCTGCTGAAGACCAATCTCGATCCCGCCGATGCGGTCAAGCTGCACTCCGTGTTGCACTTCAACGGACTTCCCATCGACGCGCAGAGCGTCACCCATGCCATCGCCGCCCAAGAAGGAGCACGCTAGCCATCATGTCGACCACGCCAGCACATACCACCCCGGAAGCAACCGTGCCAGTTATATCCAAGCCGGCCAAGACCAACCGCATCGGACTTGCGATCCTGGACTACCGCGGCGGCAAGAGCACGCTGTGCGCCGGGTGCGGACATAACGCGGTCTCCGAGCGCGTCACCGAGGCGTTTTACGAGATGGGCATCCAGCCCGAGCGGGTGATGAAGATGAGCGGCATTGGCTGCTCGTCCAAGTCGCCGGCATACTTTATGTCGCGCTCGTTCAGCTTCAACTCGGTGCATGGCCGCATGCCTTCGGTGGCCACGGGCGCGCTACTGGCCAACAAGACGATGCGCTCCATTGGCCTGAGCGGCGACGGCGACACCGCGTCGATCGGCATGGGTCAGTTCATCCACCTGCTGCGGCGCAACGTTCCGATGATCTACATCGTGGAGGACAACGGAGTGTATGGGCTGACCAAGGGCCAGTTCTCGGCCACCGCCGACATCGGCTCGAAGCTGAAGAACGGCGTGGTCAACGAGCTTCCCGCCATCGACATATGCGCGCTGGCCGTCCAGATAGGGGCGACGTTTGTGGGGCGCTCCTTCTCCGGCGACAAAAAACAGCTCTCCGCCATGCTGAAGGCGGCCATCGCGCATCAGGGCACCGTGCTGCTGGACATCATCTCTCCCTGCGTCACCTTCAACGATCACGAAGGATCCACGAAGAGCTACAAATACATGCAGGAGCATGACGACGAGGTCGGCGAAGTGGGCCTGGTGCCGCACTTCGAGGATATTGAAGTGGACTACGACCACAACACCACCGTGGACGTACTACTGCACGACGGGTCCCACCTGCGCCTGCGCAAAATCCACGAGGACTACGCGCCCACCGACAAGGTGCTGGCGCTAAAGATGCTGATGGAGTCGCACGCCAAGGGCGAGGTGCTCACGGGAGTCTTTTACGTCGATACCCAGCAGACGGACTACAGCTCGCTGCTCAATACGGTGGATGAGCCGCTGGCCACCCTGCCCCAGGAGCGGGTGCGTCCCTCGCGCGAAGTTCTGGCCGAGATCATGCAGGCTCATCTCTAGGGATGCAGCGCGCGCAGGTGTGCTTCGACCAAGCGCAGGTCGGCTTCCGTGTCGACGCCGATGGTGTCATGCTCGGTGGGCTCGACGTAGATGCTCAGGCCGTTTTCCAGAAAGCGGAGTTGCTCTAGGCGCTCAGCGCGTTCCAGTGCGCTAGTGGGCAGCGTGGGGAAGAGATTGAGCGCGCGCTTGCGATAAGCATAGAGTCCGATGTGCTTCCAGTACTGCGGCACTGGGTCGGCGGCGTCGCGGTGGAAGGGAATCGTGGCGCGGGAGAAGTACAGCGCGCGGCCATTGGCGTCGGTGACCACCTTGTTCGCGTTGGGATTGGCGATGTTATCCGGCGTACAGAGAACTTTGAGTGTGGACACGTCGACTTGTGGCTGCGTGAACAGACGCAACAGCGCGGCGATGTGTTCCGGGCGCAGAAGCGGCTCGTCGCCTTGGATGTTGACGTAGACATCGGCATCGAAGAGTTGGGCGACGGCGTGGACGCGGTCGGTGCCGCTGGGCAGGTCCGGCGAGGTGAGCTGTACGGGGAAGCCGAGGCGGACGCAGAGGTTGGCGACCTCTTCCGAGTCGGCGGCGACCAGCACCTGGTCGAGCTGCGGGCAGGCGCGCGCTGCTTCTACTACCCAAGCAAGCAAGGGCTTGCCGGCGACCTCGCGCAGCACCTTACGCGGCAGGCGGGTGGAGGCGAGACGGGCGGGAATGACGCCGAGTGTGCGAAGGGGAGTGGTCATTTAGGATGCAGCGCTAAGGAAGTGCAACGACAGAAGCAGATTCCCTGCGGGAATGACAAACAAGGGAATAACAAACAAGGGACCGCGCAGGAAAACGTGGTATCGGTCAAGTTTGAATTATCACCATCCGTGCCAGTGAAAGCCAACGATGATATCGGTGGGGATGACTGAGATGATCAATAGGTATGCAAGCGGAATCGCAACTAGGACTATGACTAGCCAATGCACTCTCCTTAGTTTCATGCCGCTGCCCTCCCTTGTTCGGCAAACGCGATCAGCTTCACGCGCGGTGCCGTTTCCAGTATCATAGCTAAGTTGTGCTTTGGAGTCCTGTTGGCCGGAGTTCGAGCACGCTTCCTGCCAGTTGCAGCCACGATGGCGGGCCGAGTTGGCTCATCTTTTCCTGAGCAGGCTCATTCTTTTTACACTTGGCGGTGTAGCTCAGGTGGTTAGAGCGACGGACTCATAACCCGTAGGTCGACAGTTCGATTCTGTCCACCGCCACCAAATCATTCTGATAAGACGGAATAATCGGCTGAAATGGACTAAAAGTACTGGCTCGACGGCTGCCTCGGGGTTCCTTCGACAAGCTCAGGACAGGCTCTTCGACTACGCCTCCCGTGAAGCAACTGCGGGAGGCTCCGCTCAGGATGACAACCTTGATGGATGATTCACTTTGATGGATCGCGATGGGTTGGCTGGGTCTGTGGGTTGGCGTAGGTTTCGGCGAAGGAGGCATCGGGTGAGGCGGCGGGCCAGCCGATGATGACCAGGAAGACATCGAGGACGAAGAGAGCGATGGCGAGATCGTTGAAGATGGTGGCCTGATGAGGGTTTGGCCAGAACTGGTTGGCCGACCAGAAGAGGAAGGCCGCGGCAAGCAGGATGGCCTTGATCCACTCCCTGAGTGGAGGCCGATGCACGCTTTGGTACAGCAGATAGACCAGCGCGATGAGGGCAAGCGGAGTTGCCTCGACGAAGCCATGCATCGCGGGCGGCAGAAGATTCGGAAAGAGATCGCTGGCGAGAAGAAGCGCGACGCAGAGCATGGTGACGACCCCCAGGAGTACGGGGACCGCTCTGTGGTCTGGATCGACACGGGTGTACATGGAGACAGGTTATCGCAAGAAACGTTAAGAATCGGTATGGTTCGAAGGCGTCCGATTCGCGGTGAAGGCATGGGCGGTATATGATTTTTCTATCGGGTTGCCGTTGGGATGCGTCTAATCCTGAGGGGCGGCCGGGGAGACCGGGGCCTGCGGACGAGACCGCCCCGGTGGAGATGTTGCGACTTATGCCAAAGATTTCGAAGATACTACTGCTCGCAGTGTCGGTTGTTCTAGTGCTGGCGGTATTTCTGGGGGTGAACTCCAGGGCGGTGAGCGCTGCCGAACCGGGGCAGGAGGGCGCCTATCGCCAGATCGATGTGTACAGCGAGGTGCTGCAGAAGATCCAGGAAGACTATGTGACCGACCCCAACATTCCGGCAGTGACCAATGGTGCGATGCGCGGGCTGCTGGAGTCGCTGGACGCGGATTCCAGCTACCTGACGCCGGAGGACTACAAGACCTATAAGGCGGACAAGGGCGGACAGGCGCAGGTGGGGATCAACATCTCCAAGCGCTATGGATACGCGACCGTGGTGTCGGTGGTACCGGGAAGCGCAGCGGACAAGGCGGGGCTGGTGGATGGCAATATCCTGGAGGCGATCGAAGGCAAGGACACGCAGGACATCTCGCTGGCCATGATCCGGATGATGCTGGAGGGCGCACCGGGCAGCACGCTGACGGTTGGGGTGGTGCGCTCCAGCCGCGCCGAGCCGGACAAGATCACCATGACGCGAAGTTTGCAGGCGGTTCCTCCGGTGGGAGAGGCACTGTATGAAGACTCGTCGATCCTGTATCTGAAGCCTGAGATTATTGACCAGGACCACGTATCCGAGGTGGAGGCCAAGCTGAAGGGGATGCAGAAGGCAGGCAACAAGAAGGTGCTGCTGGACCTGCGCGATGTTGCAGCGGGCGACATGACGGAAGCGGTGCGGCTGGCCAACTTCCTGCTGAAGAGCGGGACCATTGCAACACTGGAAGGGCAGAAGTTTCCCAAACAGGTGTTTACGGCCGAACCGGCCAAGGCAATTCAGGCGACGGCACCGGTGGTGGTACTGGTGAATCGCGGAACGGCGGGGCCGGCCGAGCTGGTGGCCGCGGCGCTGGAGGACAACAAGCGCGCGGAGTTGGTGGGGGAGAGGACCTTCGGCGAAGGCACGCAGCAGAAGACGTTCGAGCTGGCGGATGGGGCGGCGCTGATCCTTTCGGTGGCCAAGTATGAGTCGCCTTCGGGCAAGATTCTGCAGGATGATGGGGTGACTCCGGATGTTCTGGTGGCCTCGGGGATGGACGAAGACGCGGGAGTGGATGAAGAGGCGCTGCCGCAGACCGCGGCACCGATGCCCACAGTGAAGAAGCCCGGCATCCAGATAGACGAGCAGTTGACCAAGGCGCTGGAGATCCTGAAGGCCAAGCCGGCTTAGGGATTCAGGGCGCGCTGGGAATCGATTGAAGCGTCGGGTTCAAATATGAAGGGTGCGGTTGCTCTTTGGGCTGTGCGTTCATCGGTTCCACAGCCTGCACGCACGCAAATCACGGGGCTTCGAGAGTATAGGTTCCCGGTTGGCTGAGCAGAACGGTGGCGCGTGTGCCCTCTTCAGTAAGCGGGCCGGGAGTGACTGGTTTCCCATTGAGCAGGATGGAGCTGTGTCCAGGAGAGACAGAAACCAAAACGGATAGCTCGATGCCGGCGGGAAGAGTGACGGTGGTATGGTTAGGCTTGAGGTCGATGGCGATGGGGCCCTGGGGAGAGGGCTCCGTGCCACGCGCCCAGGCCAGGCCGGCCAGATCGGGACGCAGCGTCGCAGTGCGGAAGCCGGCGGCAGTGGGACGAATGCCAAGAATCTCCTCCATCAGCCACGAGGTTGGCCCGGACGACCAGCCGTGCGCCAGCGAGACGTAGTAGCCGGAGGTGCCGTCGGCCTGCAGCGAAACATGCGGATTGTTCGTCGGCCAATGCGTGTCGTAGGCTTCCCAGAAGCTGGTTGCGCCCTCGCGGACCATGCCTCCCCAGTACTTGCGAATCCAATCGAGGGCCTCCGTTCGATGTCCCGAAGCCGCCATCGCGGAGAGGACGTAGTAGTTGTAGAAGGGCGTGATGGGTGGTTCGCGGAAGCTCGCGTCCGCGGTATGGGTAAGAACTCCCGACCAAATAGCTGGGACTTGTGCCAGAGTTGCAGCACCGGAGAGAATGGCCATGCTGTTGACCTGCCAGCGGCTGCCGAAGGTGCCTGTGGCCGCATCGAGCAGATGGGCCTGGGCGGCAGCGGTAAGCTGCGCTACGGCCTGGTCGCGCTTGGTTGCGGCGGCGTTGTCGCCCAGCTCGCGCAGCAGGAAGGCGGCGTCACGGAAGGCGAGGATGTACTCGAACTGGGTGCCGCGGCGGGCCTCGGGCGTGTCGGCGGAGAGGTCGGCGGTCCAGTCGACGAAGGGCCAGTCCTTGGACTTGTCGGCGAAGAGGTGGTCGACGTCCATCTCGGCGTCCATCGTGGACAGCAGGTCTACCAGGCGCTGGTGCACGCTCTTCAGGTAATCCAGCGAGCCGGTGTGCAGGTAGTACTGGTCCAGCGCGGAGATCCACAGCGCGGAGTAGCCGGGAATTGAGTTGACGTGGTGCCCGGCGGCGCGGTCGTCCAGCAGGCGGGTGAGCGTGTCTTCCATTAGGAAGCGGTCGGCGAATACGTTGTCGATGACGCGGCCGGAGACGTCCAGATCGCCCGCCCAGCGTCCGCGATCGCGCTTGGGCGCGTCCCAGATGCCGTCCTGCATGCAGAGATGCGCGGTGTAGGCCCCGGTCTCCCAGATTTTGTTGAGCAGCGGGTCGGATGACTCGAAGCTGCCGCTGTAGTTGACGGGATAGAAGATAGCGTCGAGCTGGATGGAGCCGATCTGAATCGGTGCCTGGGCGGAGAGGAAGCGCACGCGCGCATAGCGGAAGGCCGACTTGGGGCCATAGGCGGTGGCATGGGCAGGCAGCGTGAGCAGGTTCGTGCCCAGATAGGGATGGTCCAGCAGCTCGTTCTCCGACTCTCCGTACTCGATGGCGACCATTGCCAGCGTGGTCGAGGTGGAGACGATCTGCAGGCGGCCCACCGTCTCGCGTCCGAAGTCGAGAACCAGGCTGGGCGCCTCCTGCTGCGCCAGCATGGGCGACGCGAGGCGGACAGTGAGCGGCGCGGAGCCAGGTTTGGTCAGCGCGTCCGCGTTGGCGATGGTGCTTCGCCCGGAGAAGACGTGGGTGACGGCGACGGCGGGCAACGGCGTCTGGCGCAGGAAGGTCGAGACGCCCTGGTAGCCCGGCCAGTTATACATTCCGGCGTCGGTGTTCCACTGGCGCAGGTTGATGTCTGTCTCGATGGGGCCGAGGCTGGCGACAGCGGGCCATGCGGAGTCGTCGAAGGCGGGACTTTGCCAGTCTCCACTGGCCGTGAGCGTGGCCTTCCATGCGGTGTCGGAGAGCAGCAGCGCGGGAGCTTCGGTGGGAACCCACGGCGCGGCGGGCAGAATCTTGGCGACGACGACCTTGCCGTTGGCGATCTGGATGGTGCTGGCAACCGTGGTGGACTTGGGTCCACCCTTGCCGCGGACCACCTCCATTGCGAGGACGTTACGGCCTGTGTGCAGACCCGTCAGCGGCGTGGCGAAGACGCGGAAGTCCAGGCCGGGCGCGGTCAGGTCGGAGTCGAACTGATCGACCAGCTTGCCGTTGAGGTAGATTTTGGCCAAACGCGGGCCAGCGAGATAGAGCGTCGCGTCCTTCGGCACGGTGGTGAGGTTGAAGGCGGCGCGGAAGAAGCGCGGCTGTACCTCGCCCGAGCCGAGGGGCGGCCCGCCGCGCGTCCAGATGTACTGCTCGGGCAGCGGCTGACGGGTGGATTCCGGCGGAATGACAAGGTTACGCGTGGGGTCCAGCGGAGGGGCGGCCTGCGCGCGGGCGAGACTGGGCAGAAGCGCAAGCGCGACAACGGCGCAGAGAATACGGGCAGTAAGAAGGCGAGTCGTCATGGCGAGATGACTATATCGCGGCAGGTGGAGGAATGGCGAATCCGGGCGAGACAGAGGCGCGATGGATGGGGCACACGTTATTTGGAGGGCTTCGGCTTCTTCGGTCTCCGCTTGCCGGATTGTGCTTGCCTCACGGCAGCAACATCGGCGAGGTCCTGGGGCCTTCCCGATGCGAGCTTGTTTGCGATGAGGTGTTCGGCGGAGATGTAGCGCGCGGGAACTTCGCCGTCGATCATGACCGTCACGCTGTCCGCGTAGACACTGTCAAAGTCGACTCCATCGATGTGCTGGATGACCTCGAAGCAGATGGGAGGGACGCCAAAACGTCCTACGGTCTTTCCGTCGGCGAAATCTTCCACCGTGAATTTGTCGAGTGGCGCGCCGAACTCCGCGAGGCCTTTGTATGTGGCGATGGCGTTTTCAGAACTCGACTCGATGAAGACATCGAGGTCTTTCGTCATGCGGGGCTGGGCGTGGACGAAGACCGCGTAGCCGCCGATGACAACGTATTTAACGCGGTTTGCGTTGAAGGCGGACAGCAACTGTTTTAAGTTCTCGTCCATCGGTGGAATAGCCATGCCCACGATACCCCTCGACGCTCATCTGATGACCGGCAGCGATGCGCTCGCTGGCGGTACGGCCCTGCCAGTAGCGGTATTCTTCGTCTTTGATCTCTTGAAAAGACTCGAATTTTTGCGCGACCATTTCCATAGATATGACTCTATTTTATCAGAAAGATGC
This sequence comes from uncultured Acidobacteriaceae bacterium, assembly GCA_963834805.1. Lineage (GTDB taxonomy): Bacteria > Acidobacteriota > Terriglobia > Terriglobales > Acidobacteriaceae > Edaphobacter. Next base: position 762,669 of record CAWIDB010000006.1, on the reverse strand, counting down.
AGCGCGGGCCGGTGGTAATGCGTGAGGCTGGGGCGAGGAATAGGGATGCCGTGCGCGCGCTGGCGAAGTCGCCCAAGAGCCTGATGCGGATGCTCAGCGCGGAGGGAAACCCGCAGGCACGCAACCTCTTCGAGATGGTTGCCTACCTGCAAAAGCTCGAAGGCACTGTACTGGAAGTCCGCGCCGCTGCCGCCGCGTGAGACAGAGGTGCGAGGGGATGAACCAGCCGGCTGTGTACATCCCACCCTTCGCAAAAGCGCGAAGGATGGTGCATCCGGCTAGTTCTCTGTGGGGTGCTCGACGTGGTCGATGACGAGGATCTCGATTGGGCCGGTGGATGGCTGGAGTTTCAATCCAATCTCTCCCAACGCTGTGAAGATGGATGTTGCGTCGTCTGTAGGCGAGTTACTGGCAACCGCGCTCGCCGAATAGATCGACCAGTTGAGCGTGTAATCGTACGTGCTGGTCAGTCCTGTCTTGTCCAACACGGGACGCCCAACACCGAACACTGGTCGCGACAAAAACCTCGCCAGGTTTGCCATGGACAACGCCTGCACTATGGTTGTGTCCTTTAACCAACGGATACCGAAGGACGGTTTGCCATCTTCTCCCTTCCCCAGCGGGGGATTGGGGTCGGTGGCTGAGTCTTTCAATTGGGAGCTGCCCTTGGCGACTACCAGTTCGTAGACCTTGACCTGTTTGGTCTCGGAATGCATCTTCAGTTTGAAGCGCTCCGCCAATAGCGCCTGCATCATCTGTTGGTACCGAGCATTGATCTCTGCTTGGCTCATCTTCTGCATCTCCGCGAAGTCCGCTGCGCTCAACTTCACCTGAATGTCAAACCACGCCTCTTTCGCCCAGTCCGGGACGCCGGACACCTGATCATCGGCACGGACGCCGTACGCGTACTCCACCAGCGTTGCAAGCGACTCTGTTCCGGTGAAGCCATCGGGCTGGTACTTCAACGCCATCCTCGGTACCATCCCCGGATGTGGCTTGATGGTCGCGACGTCGAAAGAAGGCGCAGGGGTCGCGTTGGTCGTTGGAATTGGAGTTGGAGACGATTGCTCGGCGGGCGCTGGGGTGGTTTGCGCGAGCAGCATCGGACAGGCGAGGGCGATCAATGCGGCGGTGATCAGGAGAATCGTTGGGGTCAGGCACTCAGCTCGCTTCGTCATAGCTACCATCCGTCCTTCGATTCGATCCAGAATAATCCAAACCGTTGGATTCAGTTGCCCATTCGGTGCCATTCCCGCTTATTTGCCGCCCTTGTTAGTCACTGTGCTAGTGATCCTCCCAGTTTTACTGGACCAACGTGAGTGTTAGTCATCGGCTGGCTCGAAGGGCCTGAAAAGTCGGGTTTGCGGTAAAGTGCCACGGACGATGACCGCACATCACTTTACCGGGAACCCCGTATTTCGTGCAAATCAAATCAAGAGACTTTGCGGTTCGGAACCATCTATTTTAATCACTGGGCAGGACGACAGACGTGGCGGCATAATTGTGGTGGCGATTAGCCAACTTGCACTAAGACTCAGCATTAGTCATTTCGGGGGGGGCGATGAGAAGTCGATTGATTGGCGGATTGCTTATCGCGTCTGCGGCACTCTGCGCAGTAGCTGTAATCCCTGGGCATGGGCAGGTCTTGCATCCGACGGGGCCGCTGCCTTCGTTTGAGGTGGCGACGATCCGACCGATGGAGCCAACGCGGTTTGTGCTGCCGCCAAGTGGAGCAGCGCCGCCTGCCGGTGGAGGAGGTGCGCCTGGCGGGGAACAGATCATCTCGCGACAGGAGGTCCATATCAGCAAAGCCCCGGCGTTTTCCGACCATGTGAACCTAATCATGACCGCGAAGATGCTGATCGATTACGCGTACAACCTTCCTGCCTTTTCAAAATCGCAGATTGTTGGCGGCCCGGACTGGACGGACCAGACGATGTACCAGGTACAGGCAAAGATCGACGATTCGAAGTATGCGGAGATGCAAACGATGTCTTCGGCGCAAGAGTTACAGCAGGTCCAACTGATGGAACAATCACTGCTGGCGGAGCGCTTCAAGCTGAAGATGCACTTTGAGACGCGGCAGATGCCGGTGTATGCACTGGAGGTTGCGAAGGGCGGACAGAAGATGAAGCTGGCAAAGACGGAACCTGCCCAGGCAGGCAATGAACCGGACACGACGCAAGCCAAGCCGACGACCATGGCCGTGGTGAACAAGATGGATGGACTCGAGATTACGGCAAAGGGAGTTCAGCCCGGCCAGTTGATTCTGATGCTGCAGCAGCAGCCGGAGCTGGGCAACCGCATGGTGGTCGATCATACCGGACTGAAGGGCCACTACGACTTCACGCTGGAATGGGCGCGTGAAGGAGTTGCGGCGGCCGACACTGGGTCTGTGACAGCCGATGCCGCACCGTCGTTCTTCACGGCGCTGAAGGAGGAGCTTGGGCTGCAACTCGTGGAGACCAAGGGGCCGGTGGAGGTGATCGTGATCGACAGCATCGAGCGGCCCTCGGAGAATTGAGGGGAAGACAAAAGCAGATTCCCTTCGGGAATGACAAACAAAAGGGGATTAAATGAAGACGCGCTGCCACAGTGGGCAGCGCATCGTCGTTAGGAGGTGCGTTCGGACTAGAGGCCCTTTTTGACGAGGAAGAGGATGAGGTCCTTGACGCGGCAGGAGTAGCCCCACTCGTTGTCGTACCAGGCGATGACCTTGGCGGTGTTGCCGACGACCTTGGTGAGTTTGGAGTCGAATGTGCTTGACATGGGGTCGCCCTTGAAGTCGGAGCTGACCAGCTCCTGCTCGGTGTAGGCGAGGATGCCCTTGAGCGGGCCCGCGGCAGCGGCCGCCTTGACGGCGGCGTTGATCGATTCCACCGTAATCGGCTTCTCGGCGACGAAGGTGAGGTCGACGACCGAGACGTTGGGGGTGGGGACGCGGATGGCGAAGCCGTCCAGCTTGCCGGCCATGGCGGGGATGACCAGCTTGAGCGCCTTGGCTGCGCCGGTGCTGGTGGGGATCATGGAGAGAGCGGCGGCGCGGGCGCGGCGGAGGTCCTTGTGCGGCGCGTCGAGCACAACCTGGTCGTTGGTGTAGCTGTGGATGGTGGTCATGATGCCGCTGACGATGCCGAAGGAGTCGTTGAGCACCTTGACGACCGGCGCGAGGCAGTTGGTGGTGCAACTGGCGTTGGAGAGGATGTTGTGCTTGGCTGCGTCGTACTTGTCGTCGTTGACGCCGAGGACGATGGTGAGGTCCTCGTTACTGGCGGGCGCGGAAATGATGACTTTTTTGACGGTAGGGCCGAGATGCGCCTTGGCCTTGGCGGCGTCGGTGAAGAGGCCGGTGGATTCGACGACGATCTCGGCGCCGACGGAGGCCCAGTCCAGCTTGGCGGGGTCGCGCTCGGCGAAGACCTTGAACTGCTTGCCATCGACGGCGATGAAGTCGGCGCCGTGTGCGATGTCGTTCTTCAGGTTGCCGAGGATGGAATCGTACTTGAGCAGGTGCGCGAGCGTGGCCGGGGTGGTGATGTCGTTCACGGCGACGATTTCGAGCTCGGGGTTGCCGATTGCGGTGCGGAAGATGTTGCGTCCGATGCGGCCGAAGCCGTTAATGCCAACTTTTACAGCCATTTTCGCTAGCTCCTGTGAATTTTGGGTGAGGATTTGAGGGCCTTCCGTGTTAATGTTTCGAGCTACTCAACTCCTGTTGAAGATGAATTTCGAGTTTTGCTCATCAATTTGATGCTAGCACCTGGGGTGGGGCGGTGCAATGAAATGGCCAGCAAACATGCGTGTACTGTGATCGAAATCACACTCGGCGTCAGAAGCGATGCGTGGTCATGGAGAGATCAGAAGTCGAAGAGCTTCTTGCGCAGGGCCGCCTCATAGTTCTGCTTGGCCTGCTTGGCCTCGTCGCGGGCCTCTTCTTCGCGGAAACCGGCGGCCTCCCAATCATCGATCTCAGCTTCGGAGTGGTTGACCGAGGCGAGGGCCTCTTCATGGCGTATGGCAGCGATCCACTGATCGACGGCGGACTTATAGGCGCGTTGCATCTGGTCCAGATCTGAAATCCCAGTTGCCATGAGTAATCCTCTCCTTGCGCAATCTGAACCTTAGCGGATGCGTGTGAATAGACGATGTCAAACGCAGAGAAAGGCAGAATACGGGCGGGGGTAGGGTGTACGGCTTGGTGCGGTGGATTTGCCGATGCCACTGCGCTCATGTTACATGTGAGCTATGCGCGACGTGCGCGATTGGATGCGCGATATTATGAGAAGACGTTCCAGACGTGGTCCGAACGAATCGGAGTCCACGGGGAAGAGTGGGCAGGAACTGCCCTCGAATCAACAGGCTCCGCTACAGCCGACATATCCGGAACCGTTGCCTGGTTCCACGCCCGTGCCGCCAGAGGCAGCGGCCAAGGGTGCAGCAGCAAACCAGGCAAACCAGCCCATGAAGCCGGTTCGTCCTGCCCGTCTGCCTCGGCCGCAGGCTGCGGGGAGTGCGCCTGCCACGGCTGAGAAGAAGATGGTGGTGGAGACGCAGCCGGAGTCGCTGGCCACGCCTCCGGAGGAACCGACGACGGTCTCTCCCAAGGAACCGCGCGGCTATGTGGTGTTGGCCATCGGTCTGCCCGGTTCGGGCAAGACGACGTGGTACAAGCGGCGCGGGGTCACACCGCTCTCCAGCGACATGCTGCGCAGCATTCTGTTCGACGACATCACGGAACAGCGCTACCAGGGGCTTGTCTTCTCCACCCTGCGCAGCCTGCTGCGGGCGCGGCTGATCGCCAAGATGCCGTGGAACTACGTGGACGCCACCAACCTGAGCGCGCACGAGCGCAAGCAGTGGATCAAGATGGCCAAGAGCTTCGGCTACGAGGTGCAGGCCGTCTTCTTCGACGTGCCTCTGGCGGTGTGCCTGGAGCGCAATGCCAAGCGCGATCGCCAGGTGAGCGACGAGGTGATGCACAAGATGGCCGAGCGCCTGAAGCCGCCCACCTTCAAAGAAGGCTTCGAGAAGATCACCGTGGTGCGCGTCAAGGGCCAGCCCGGCTCGCTGCCGGTGACCACCAACGGCGGCGAAGAGTCCTCCGCGGAGTCCGGTCCGCCGGACAACGAGTAACCCTCATTGAGGGAAAACTACGAGCAGTCCATGCCGCGAATCTGATAGGTACTGGTGTCTCTTTTATCTGCCCGAGCGAGCCTGGGTTAGAAGTGAGCGACCAGTCCCGTGTTGACTGTGAAGAGACTGGCGTTTGAACCGGAGCCGGTGTCAATGCCCTGTCCACCGCCCAACTCGATAGCACGCAGATCGATAAAGTGCATCAGCGGGAAATCAATGCCGCCGAGAATCTCCCATGTGATGTAAGTGCCATTATTGGTGCTACCGACAGGGACCGATGTGCTGAAGGTCCGTGTGCCGAGATATCCGGCTGAAGCCTGGACGTAAGGCTTGATCCGAAGGACGGGCGGGTGCATGCCGAGCTTGAGGCCCACCATCGCATAGTCAGCGCCGACCGTACCTGGTTTGGTCGAGCCGCGGAGATCAAGCCCGAGAGAAAAGATGGGTAACGGCAGGAAATCAAACGTGACGCCGCCGCCAACGCCCGAGGCCCAATAACTGGTGTACTGCTGCTGGCTGACAAAACCGGGGACGAAGGGAATGCCGGTGGCTACGTTGGAGAGATGGATCGACGAATCGGTGACGTAGACCGAAACCTGGGCGTGGGCGGCAACGGTAGAGAGAAGGATAATAGCTGCAATTGCAACGTGTTTGCGCATCGTTTACCCCTGTCCTTGATATGGATACTGAACAAGAATACTCTGGGCCTGTTCGCTGACCGTTGCTGTTGAGAATTAGATGCGCGGAAGTGGCTTTGGACAGACATTTAACTCCGTCCATTCTTTGCGTCGGCCTGACGGGGATACGGCTTATAGTCCCGCCAGTTGGGCTTGCGAGGCCCGCGAAACGCATTCCTGCGAGCTGTGTTATTTCCGAAGTTGCATTCGCAGTTTCCCATCGAGGGCAAAACAACATATTCTGTTGGTATGTCCAAGCTATCGATTCGCGACCTCGATCTTGCCAATAAGCGCGTGCTCATCCGCGTCGACTTTAACGTTCCGCTGAAGGATGGGGTCATTACCGACGACACGCGCATCCGCGAGACCCTGCCCACCCTGGAGTATGCGCTGCGCCACAAGGCCAAAGTCATTCTCTGTTCGCACCTGGGACGACCCAAGGGCAAGCCGGTGGAGTCGATGAGCCTGCGCCCCATCGCCAGACGGCTGCGCGTGCTGCTCGACCAGGTCTTCAACGAGTCGGAGAACGTGGCCTTCTCGCCCGACTGCGTCGGCGAGATCGCCAAGGAGATGGCGCGCGAGTTGGAGTCCGGGCAGACGCTGCTGCTGGAGAACCTGCGCTTCCATAAGGAAGAGGAGGCCAACGATCCCGCCTTCGCCAAGCAACTAGCCGAACTGTGCGACCTCTACGTCAACGACGCCTTCGGCAGCGCGCACCGTGCCCACGCCTCCACCGAGGGTGTCACCCACTTTGTTGCACAGTCGGCCGCCGGACTGCTGATGGAAAAAGAACTGAACTTCCTGGGCAAGGTGCTCACCGAGCCGGACCGGCCCTTTGTCGCCATCATCGGCGGCTCCAAGAATATCCGGCAAGATCGACGTGATCGACAACCTGCTGGACAAGGCCGACACGCTGCTGATCGGTGGCGGCATGGCGTACACCTTTCTCAACGCGCTGGGCCAGAGCACCGGCAAGTCGCTGATTGAGGCCGACAAGATCGACGTCGCCCGCGCCGCGCTGGAGAAGGCCAAGGCCAGGGGCGTCAAGCTGCTGCTTCCCATCGACCACATGCTGGCCGATAAGTTCGCCGCCAACGCCAAGACGCAGGTCTTCAGTGGCAAGGGAGCGTTCCCCGCCGACTGGATGGCGCTGGACATCGGCCCAGCGACGATCGATCTCTTCGCCAAGGAGATTGCCGACGCGCGCACCATTCTGTGGAACGGCCCGATGGGCGTCTTCGAGCTTGCGCCGTTTGCCCACGGAACGAATGCGATTGCCGAGCTGGTCGCGGCCAACCGCGACGCCACCAGCATTGTGGGCGGTGGAGACTCGGTTGCCGCGGTGCATCAGGCCGGGGTGGCCGACAAGATCACCCACATCTCCACCGGCGGCGGCGCATCGCTGGAATTCCTCGAAGGCAAGACCCTGCCGGGAGTGGCCGCGCTCACCGACAAGTAACTCATCGGAGCTGGCGCCTATGCAAGCAGCGTTTGCCTTTGGCAAGAAGGGTCTGACGGTCTCGCTTCCCGATGGGCCCCGGTACTCGGTCGTCGAGGGCCGTTCGGCGGGCGCGCTGGAGGACGCAGTAGCGGCGATTGGCGCGGCTCTGGACCACCCCATCGGATCGAAGCCGCTGGTGGAGCTTGCGGCGGGCAAGCGTACGGCGGCCATCTCCGTATGCGACATCACACGGCCCGCGCCGAATAGCCAGACGCTGCCTCCGCTGCTGGAGCGACTGCACACTGCGGGAATTCCGGTGGACGGAATTACGATTCTGATTGCAACCGGCCTGCATCGCTGCGCAACCAGCGAAGAGATTCAATCGATTGTTGGGCCGGAGATTGCGGCGCGCTATCGTGTCGTCAACCACGACGCGCGCGCGCTGGAGGAGCATCGCTGGCTGGGCGCGACCGCCAGCGGAACGCCGGTGTATATCGACCGCCGCTTTCTGGATGCCGAGCTGCACATCACGCTTGGCTTCATTGAGCCGCACTGGATGCTCGGCTTCTCCGGCGGGCGCAAGCTGATTGCGCCGGGGCTGGCCGCGCAGCAGACGATCCAGGTGCTGCACTCGCCGCGCTTTATGCGCGAGCCGCTGGCCAATGAGGGATCGGTCGAGGGCAATCCGCTGCATGCCGAGCTGCTGGAGGTTGTGCGCATGGCGCGCCACGATTTTCTGCTCGATGTTGCACTGACACAGCAGCGCGCGATCTGCGGCGTGTTTGCCGGCGAGCCGGAGCAGGCTCATGCCGCGGGAGTCGACTTTGTACGGTCGTCCACGGTGACGCGGGTACCGCAGTTCTTCGACGCGGCTATTGTGAGTGCCGCCGGACATCCGCTGGACCTCACCTTCTACCAGTCGCTCAAGGGTTTTCATTCCGCGCACCACATTGTGAAGCCCGGTGGCAGGATTCTGCTGCTGTGCGAGTGCGCCGAGGGGATCGGCTCACCAGAATTTGCATCGATGCTGCGTAGCTACGCGGGACCGCAGCAGTTCCTGGATCAGATTGCGAGCGCGCCGGTCATCATCGACCAGTGGCAGTTGGAGAAGATTGCACTGGCCGGACTGAGAAACGAGATGTTCCTCTACACGCCGGGCGTTTTACCGGAACAGATTGGCGCGCTGGGCGAGCGCTGCACCAGCGATGTGAACCGGGCTGTTGCTGCGTTCTTCGATGGACTGCCGACAGGCGCGCACGTTGCTCTGATTCCCGAAGGGCCGTACGCCTTCGCCCAAGTGGCGGAATGATGAAGGGCGAGACAAATCTGAAAGAGATTGCGCGCAGGATTTTTGAGCAGGCGCTGGCGGAGTGCAGCATTGAGCGCGCCTTCGATCGCAAATTGCGCGTGGTTGACTATGCTGCGGGCATGCGGTTGTTGGTGGAGGGAAACGACGCGATCGCTTTCGACCGGTTGCGGCGGGTGCGTATCGTCGCGGCGGGGAAGGCCGCTGCGGCGATGCTCGACGCGCTGCTGGCACGGCTGCGGCTGCCGAACACGTGCGATCTGCAGGGAGTGCTGATCGCAGCGGAGCGGCCGGCGAATCTGCCCGCGACGATCCAGTATTTTTGTGGAGGACATCCATTGCCGAATGAGTCATCGTTTGCCGGAGCGAGTGCCACGCTGGCGATGCTGCATGCGCTAGGCGATACATCGGTAGACGATACGCTCTGCATCTTCCTGCTCAGTGGCGGGGCTTCGGCGATGATGGAGCTACCGCTGGATGAGGCCATCTCGCTCGACGATACGATTGCGTTCCATCGCGTGCTGGTGCATAGCGGCGCGTCGATTGTGGAGATGAACTGCGTGCGCAAACACTTCTCCGCGGTGAAGGGAGGACGGCTGGCGCTGGCTGCGGGCCGTTTGCAGACGCTCTCGCTGCTGGTTTCGGACGTTCCACCGGCGCATCTGGACGCGCTCGGCTCCGGGCCGACGATGGGCGATTCCGCCACCGTCGCCGAGTGCCGCGAAATTCTTGCGCGGTATGGATTGATGGAGAAATTCCCCGCACCGGTGCGGCGATTCTTTGCATCGGCGGAGTTGCCGGAGACGCCCAAGCCGGGCGAGTTGAATGCGCGCGTTTGCAAGCTGCTCGACAGCGACGAGATGGCCGAGGCCGCGCGCAGTCACGCAGAGCGGCTCGGATTTTATGCGGTCATCGACAACGCTTGCGACGACTGGAGCTATGACGCGGCCGCAGAGTATCTGCTCAATCGCCTGCGCGAGCTGCGCCGCGAGCATTCGCGGGTCTGCCTGATCTCGGCGGGCGAGGTGACGGTTCGCGTGGAGTCAGCGTCTGCGAATGCGCGTGGAGGGCGGAATCAGCACTTCGCACTCCACATGGCGACGCAACTACGCGCTGAGGATGGGCCGATTGCCGTGCTATCGGCTGGGTCGGATGGCATCGATGGCAACAGCGACGCGGCGGGAGCGATTGTGGATGAGCACACGCTGGACGGGGAGAATCGCCGCGAGTCTGCGCTGCGTGCGCTGGCTGAGTTTGATTCGTCTTCGTGGCTGAGCGCGGCTGGAGACACCATCGTTACTGGACCCACGGGCCACAACCTGCGCGATCTGCGGATCTTCCTCGCCGATACCGCACCTTGAACGCTGAGTTCTCTGTTGCAACCGCGCGGATGCCGTAAACTAGCAGCGTGATCGACGATCTGGAATATCTCGGGCGAATCGAAGGGGAGGGATGGTGGCCAGGAAGTCGTGGACTTTAATGTTCGTGGTACTGTTGCTGTCGGTTGGTGCGCTTCGAGAGCATTCATTGCTTGGCCAAACCGCAGACAATGCAACGGACGACTCGAACGCTCGGCCGCCCGTGGCCAAAGCTGACGTGCGCATTGTCGAGCGGGCGCGGGAGATACTCAACTCTGAGTCGAAGTGGAACCGTGCGGACACGCGCGTTTGTCCTGCAAACGCGAAGACCTTCAGCCTCTATTGCGCGCTGGAGATGGCCACGGACGAGGTTAGCGGCAAGTTCGAACATCGCGGCGCGGCGATGCAGGAGGCGCGGTTCGTGATCGACGATATCGCTCCGCATGCGAAGAGCTATGAGCACCGGCTGATGGACTATAACAACGATCAGACGACCACCTTCGCCGATGTTCAGAGATTCTTCGGACTGTTGGAAGAGCGGATCAAGAAGCGATTGGCGGACCAAGCTAAGGGGCCTAAGTGAAGTGGTTCTCAGCAGCACGATGCCGTAGACTAACTGCATGATCGACGATCTGGAATATCGATACTCCCCGGTGCGCGAGCGGGTTCGCGAGCTGCGGGAGTATCTTTGACTCGGCGCGGCTGAAGCGAGAACTGGCTGCGATTGAAGAGAAGATCGCCGACCCCACGGTGTGGGCAGATGCGGCGCGAATGCAGCCGTTGATGCGTGAGCGCAAGCGGCTGGAGACACTGATGGCCGACGACGCCGAGTTGCTGCGTCGCACCGACGATATCGCGGCGTACTTCGAGCTGGCGCGCGAAGGCGAGGCCACCGAGCCCGACCTGGAACGCGAGATTCCCGCGCTGGTGGAGTTCTCTGAAAAGTTGGAATCGAAGACGATGCTCTCCGGCGAGACCGATCCGCTGAACGCCATCGTCACAGTGCATCCCGGCGCGGGCGGGACGGAGAGCCAGGACTGGGCCGAGATGCTGATGCGCATGTATCTGCGCTGGGCGGAGCGGCAGGGCTTCCGCACCGAGATCAACGAGATTCAGGACGGCGACGAGGCGGGCATCAAGTCGGCGACCTTCACCATCACCGGCGACTTCGCCTACGGGATGTTGACCGGCGAGACCGGCGTGCATCGGCTGGTGCGCATCTCGCCGTTCGACCAGGCCAAGCGGCGGCATACGAGCTTTGCCAGCGTCTTTGTGAGTCCGGAGATTGACGACACGATTGTGATCGACATCAAGCCGGAGGACCTGCGCATCGACACCTACCGTTCCGGCGGCAAGGGCGGGCAGCATGTGAACACCACCGACTCCGCCGTGCGCATCACGCACATCCCGACGGGCCTGGTGACGGGCTGCCAGAACGAGCGCTCGCAGCACAAGAACAAGGACCGCGCGATGAAGATGATGCGGTCGAAGCTGTATGAGTACGAGCTGGACAAGAAGAAGGCGGCGACGCGCAAGATTGAAGATTCGAAGCTGGAGATTGGCTTCGGCTCGCAGATTCGTAGCTACGTGTTGCAGCCGTACCGCATGGCGAAGGACCTGCGCACGCGCGTCGAGGTTGGCGATGTGGACCGCGTGCTCGACGGCGACCTGGAGCCGTTCATTCGTGGCTATCTGCGCATGAGGCGCGAAGGAAATTTCCCCGCGACGGTTGAAGAAGACGATGTGGTTTAGTTGAGCAAGACGGCGAGATGCAGTGGAGGGGCGTGAGAGTTCGGCGAGCAAATTCGGTTTTGCCGCGGGCGCAACTTGCGCTGCTGCTGGCGAGCTTTGTGCTTGCCGCCGGAGCGAATGCGTGCGCGCAGATTGCGGTCGTCGGCGACGGAGGCCCCGGCCCAGTGAGAGCGCAGCACCTGACGGAGGAGTTGGTCGCGCTGGGCCCCGCGATTGCGCCCGGTGGAACGCAACAGGTGGGCCTGGTGCTCACGCTCGACAAAGACTGGCACGTCTACTGGATCAATCCCGGCGACTCGGGCGAGCCACCGAAGATTGTATGGAAACTGCCTGTAGGAATTAGTGCGGGTGCGATGCAGTTTCCGATCCCGAAGCGGCTGCCGCTTGGCCCGCTGATGGACTACGGCTACGAGAACGATGTCGCGTTTCCTGTCACGATCTCCGCCGCACCAACGTTGAAGGCTGGCCCAGTGCATCTGGACGCGCAGGTGAGTTGGCTGGTTTGCGCGCAGGTCTGTATTCCCGGCAAAGCGCATCTTGGAATCAATCTGACGGTGCAGCCCGGAGCGACGCGGGGGCCGCTCACCGGTGCGCTGGGCAAGGCTTTGAGTTTGATTCCGAAGCCGCTGCCCGCCGACGCGAAGTTCTCGGTCACAGGCGGCGCGCAACAGTTTGTGCTGACGCTGAACAACGGCAGGCGCGAGACCGCCGCGGAGTTCTATCCCTATCCGGCAGAGGCGACTGCGAACCAGGCCCAGCCGCCTGATGCAATGGTGAACGCGGCTGCGCAGAAGATTGAGCCGCTGCGCGATGGGGTGCAGCTCATCGTGCAGCGTTCGCCCGACGCCGCGACACTGCCCGCAACAATACATGGAGTCATCAAGCTCTCCGACACCGAGGCGTACGACGTGACAGCGCCGGTTGTGCCGGGCGAGGTTGCAGCGCCTGTAGGCAACGGTTCCGCGGCGGGCACGACGGCGATGGGCGCGATTGGGCTGGCGTTTGTGGGCGGCATCCTGCTGAACCTGATGCCGTGCGTCTTCCCCGTACTCTTCTTGAAGGGCCTTGCTCTGGTGCAGAGTTCGGGTCAGAGCCGCGCGCACCTGCTGCGGCACGGGTTGTTCTACACGCTGGGAATTCTGCTCTCCTTCTGGGGGATTGTGGCCGCGCTGCTGGTACTGCGCGCCACGGGAAACCACGTGGGGTGGGGATTCCAACTGCAGTCGCCGGTGTTTATCGCGCTGCTTGCATCGCTGATCTTTCTGCTGGCGCTTTCGCTGGCGGGCCAGTTCGAGATTGGCCTCTCGCTGACGTCGGTCGGCAGCTCTCTGGTCGATCAGCCGGGGGAAGGGAAGCAAGGCTACGTGGGCAGCTTCTTCACCGGCGTGCTGGCGACGGTGGTGGCGACTCCGTGTGCCGCTCCATTTATGGGCGCGGCGATTGGGTTTGCACTAACTCAGTCCGCCGGGACCGCCTTCGCCGTCTTCACCGCGCTTGCGCTGGGACTGGCCGCTCCATATCTACTGCTAAGCTGGCAACCGGCGTGGGTGCGTTTGCTGCCGCGGCCGGGCGCGTGGATGGAGGTGTTCAAACACATTACGGCGGCGATCTTTTTTGCGACGGCGATCTGGCTGGCGTGGGTGTATGGGCAGTTGCATGCTAGTAATGGCGTAGACCAGATGGCGCTGCTGCTCTGCTGCTTCCTGTTGCTGGCAATTGCGGGATGGGCGCTGGGACGATGGCCCGCGAAGTGGCCGAGCCGAATCGCGGCGCTTGTGTTGATCGCGTTGGGTGTTGCCATTCCACTCTCGCAGACGCGGAGCGCAAGGCAGTCGGGCGCAGCGGCTGACGTTCAACCCGCACCTGGAAACCAGCAACCTGCAACTGGCAACCTGCAACCTGCAACTACCGTCGTGTGGCAGCCATATTCGCAGCAGGCGCTGGATGCGGCGCGCGCGGCGGGACATCCGGTATTTATCGACTTCACCGCAGCGTGGTGCCTAAGTTGCCAGGTGAACGAGCGCGTGGTGCTGAAGTCGGTGGATGTGGAGAGCGCGCTGCTGAAGAGCGGCGTAGTGACGATGAAGGCGGACTGGACGAACGAAGATCCGGAGATTACGGCGAAGCTGGCTTCGCTGGGACGGTCGAGCGTACCGACGTATGTGGTGTATCCGGCGGCAGCGGGGAGCGTGGCGGATGTGCTACCGGAGTTGTTAAGCAAAGGCGTGGTGCTCGCGGCGATTGAGCGGGACGCGAGGTAATGCGGAGCGTGGGTTGAAGGAGGGGCAATGAGGGCCGCACATGTCGCGCTGCTGGCGACTCTGATGTTAGCGAGCAAGGCCTTTGGCCAAGCGGATGAAAAGGACCCTGTGGCGATTGTCGAGGTCGGCGGCGCAGGTGAGTGGACGCTGACCCATGGCACGCCCAGCTATGGACCCAATGTCGCGGTTGAAGTGACCCCGATACCGGAGTGGCTGGAGATTGAAGCGGGCGTGACACCGTTTCTAAGCCGCGGCCAGACGGAATGGGACAGCGATGTCATCTTCAAGAAACCCTATACGTTGTCCAAGACAGCGGAGTTCATGTTCGGCGTTGGCCCGGAGTGGTCGCATACCAGTCACAACAGCGGTGACACGGATACATTTGCAGCAGAAGGCGCGCTTGATTTCATGTTCTGGCCGTGGCCGAAGCGAAGGTTTGGCTGGTACGCGGAGCCAAGCTATAGCTACAGCTTCGACAGCGGGCATGAACAATCCATGAGCCTGAGTGTGGGAGTGCTGATTCCGATTCGATGATGCGCGTAATTGATTCTGAGTAACAGGGCTTGCGCGCGGATGCGGGGTGGTGCGCCAGATGTGCAGCCCGAGCTACTGAGCAAGGGCGTAGTGCTGGCTGCGATCGAAAGAGACACACAATAGATATTAGGATAGGACTATGCGTTTAAAGCAAGGGCTTGGATTAATTAGTCCAGCATTGATGGTAGTGGCGACGTTGCTCTCCGCGGCGGTGCCGGCAGCGGCGGAAACACCGTCGGAAAAGGCTGACGCGTTGCTGAGTGGACTGATTCAGACCAACGACCCCGGCGTAGCAGTCCTTGTGGTGCAAAACGGCAAAATTCTTTTTGAAAAGGGTTACGGCCTAGCCGACTTGGAACATCATGTGCCAGTCACCCCGCAAACCATCTTCCGCATCGGCTCGGTTACGAAGCAATTCACCGCGACGGCAATTTTGAAACTGCAGGAGGAAGGAAGGCTGAGCATCAACGACAAATTGTCGAAATACATCCCAGATTTTCCGCGCGGAGACGAAGTTACTCTGCGCGAATTGATGAACCACACCTCCGGGATTCACGATTATGTCCCAAACGACTTGAGCACCATAGCGAAGCCCACCACTATCGAAGCCATGATCAAGGAGATTGAAAAGCACCCTTACGATTTCGACCCAGGAACGCAATGGCGTTACGACAATGCGGGTTACACGTTGCTTGGTTACATTGTAGAGAAGGTCTCGGGGCAAAGTTACGGAGATTTTTTGCGCCAGAATTTATTCCAGCCGCTGGGCATGACCAACACCGGCGTTTACCGCACGCACCTTGGCCTCTCGCACGAGGCGCTGGGCTACAGCTTAGGCACGAAGGGCTTCGAGCCGGCGTTTTACATTGACCCGTCGTGGAACGGCGGTGACGGCGCTCTCTACTCCACCGTGGAGGACCTGTATCGTTGGAACGAGGGCATTTTCAACGGCCGGGTGCTGGACGCGGCCAGCCTCAGCGCGGCCTTCACCCCGGTTGCGACAAAAGCAGGCCAGATTAATTCGGGCAACGGCTACGGCTTCGGATGGTTTGTTGGCAGCTACCGTGGGTTGCGCGATATTTCGCACGGCGGGGACGTTCCCGGCTTCAGTTGCATGCTGCTGAGGCTGCCGGATGAAAAATTCACAGTGGCGGTTTTGGCCAACTCCGAACCCGGCCGGTCGAATGCCACCTCACGATTCCTGGCGTATCAAATGGTGGACATTTACCTGGAGGACAGGCTTGCGCCCACCGACATCATCAAAACGAACCACCGTTAAAACGCCCAGACCATCGGCGCGCCAAAAATCCACCTGGTTGCCAATTGTGGTTGTTGGAAAGAACCAGCGCAGACTGCTTCCCTAGCTCTAGGATCGTCAATACTGCTATGGGGGCCAGCGATCCGAACACCGCAGATCACAGCCGCTTGCGCGCGGATGCGGGGCGGGTGCAAAATCGAGGCAGCGCTGCAAGGAAGCGTTGCGAGAGAACCAACGGGCCCCCGAAATTCATCTCGAGGTGATGTATGAAGCGTGTCTGGATGGGTCTTCTGATTGCAGTGTTCGCGGCATCGGCTGGGGTGGTGAGCGCGTTGCCGCCGGGTTCGATGGCGCCGGAGTTCAAGGGCGTCGATTCGAATGGAGTGACGCACAGCCTGAGCGAGTATCGCGGCAAGTTTGTGGTGCTGGAGTGGGCGAACAAGGGCTGCCCCTACGAGCAGAAGCATTACAACAGCGGCAACATGGAATCGCTGCAGCGGCAGTGGACGGCCAAGGGAGTGGTGTGGCTGAGCGTCCTGTCGTCCGCGCCTGGGCAGCAGGGATATGTGACGCCGGCTGAGGAGAATGATTACCTGAAGACGATGAAGGCCGCGCCTACCGCTGCGCTGCTGGACCCGACCGGAGCAATTGGGCATCTATACGACGCGCGCACCACGCCGCATATCTTCGTGATCGATCCCTCGGGCAAGATCGTCTACCAGGGAGCGATCGATGACCAGCCGACGCCGGACCCGGCGAGCCTGAAGATCGCGGACAACTATGTGAACGATGCGTTGAATGCGGCGATGGCCGGCAAGCCGGTCGCGTTCACGGTGACCAAGCCGTACGGCTGTTCGGTGAAGTACGGGAATTAACGCGCTAGACCCGCGTTATTTAGGCTTGCGCTTGCTTTGGCGGATGCGCGCGATTTCGTCCATGCGTTGGGCGAGCAGCTTCTCGCGGCCTTCTTGCGTGGGGTGGTAGTAGCGGCGGCCGGCGAGCAACAGCGGAAGGCAGTCCATGTCCGCCACGCGACCCTCCACATTGTGTGCGTACAGGTATCCCTTGCCGTAGTCGAGCGACTTCATCAGCTTGGTCGGCGCGTTACGCAGGTGTAGCGGGACAGGCTCCGCGGCGGTGGCTTCGATGTCGCCAAGGACGGCGCTGTAGGCGGTGTAGACGGAGTTCGACTTGGGCGCGAGCGCGAGGTATACGATGGCTTGCACCAATGCGAGATCACCTTCTGGCTGACCTAAAAAGTGCATCGCATCCTTCGCGGAGAGGCATAGGTTGAGCGCCTCAGGCGCGGCGAGGCCAACGTCCTCCACCGCCATGCGCACGATGCGGCGGGCAACGTACATGGGGTCTTCGCCGGCCTGCAACATGCGCGCTAGCCAGTACAGCGATGCGTCCACGTCGGAGTTGCGCACGCTCTTGTGCAGTGCGGAGATGATGTCGTAGTGCTGCTCGCCCTGCTTGTCGTAGAGCAGAACGCGCCGCTGCAGGGCTTCGGCGGCAATCTGCTTCGTAATGCGATGGGCTGGATCTTCGGCGGCGAGGCTGGCGGCAACATCCAGTGCGTTGAGTGCGTTGCGCGCGTCGCCGCTGGCGTACGATGCAATGGTGGCGAGCGCGTCTTCATCGGCTGAGACTCCCGACGCGCCGAGGCCGCGTGTTTCATCGCCGAGCGCGCGGTTCAACAGGGCGATGATCTGCGACTCGGTCAGCGGCACGAGCGTGTAGACGCGGCAGCGCGAGAGCAGCGCGGCGTTCAGCTCGAACGATGGGTTCTCCGTCGTCGCTCCGATCAGCCGGATTGCGCCGCGCTCCACATAGGGTAGGAACGCGTCCTGCTGCGCCTTGTTGAAGCGATGGATCTCGTCGATGAAGAGGATGGTGCGCGAACGGAAGCCTGCGGCCTTCTCCGCGGCAACCATCACGGCCTTAATCTCCTTGATGCCGGACATTACCGCGGAAAACTCGATGAAGGTGGATTGCGTGAGCGCGGCGATGATCTTGGCCAGCGTCGTTTTGCCGGTGCCGGGCGGCCCCCAGAAGATCATCGAGGTGGGGTCGTCGTGTGCGATGGCGAGCGCCAGCGGCTTGCCCGGCCCCAGCAGATGTTCCTGGCCGACGAACTCGTCCAGCGTGCGCGGTCTCATGCGGTCGGCCAGCGGGGCCTGGCTGGCTTGCGCTGCGGCATCGTCGGGAGTGGGGTTGAAGAGGTTCATAAAGGCGGTTGCCGGTTGTTAGTTGTTGGTGTAGATGCGGCGCGCTGGCGCGAGGCTTCGTAGAGCAGTAGGGAACCAGCGACCGCGGCGTTGAGGCTTTCCACGCGGCCGGGTGTGGGGATCGCGATGCGCGCGTCGGCCAGCGAAAGCCACTCCTCGCCAAGACCCGCGCCTTCGTTGCCGATCATCAGTGCGCAAGGGAGTGTGAGGTCGGCGTCAGCGGCGGACTCGGAAGCGGAACCGGCTTCGGAGTTGGGCGCGATGGCCGCCAGCAGACGCACGCCCCGCGATTTCAGTGCGATCAATTCTTCTTCGCCAACCTGCACTACGGGAACGCGGAAGACCGAGCCGGCCGAGGCGCGCAGTGCCTTCTGGTTCCACTCGCTGACGGTGCCTGCGGTGGTGAGGACAGCAGTCGCGCCGAAGGCCTCGACGGAGCGGATAAGCGTGCCCAGGTTGCCCGGGTTCTGCAGACCGGCGGCGACAAGCAGGAGTGGGACATTGTTGCCGGGAGAGTTCGCGGGTAACGCGGATTCGATCTTCCATGTTGGAGGCACCAAAAGAGCGGCGATCCCCTGTGGATGTTGCGTGTCTACCGCGCTGTTGAAGACGTCCTCCGCGAGCAGCAGCAGTTCGACGCCGCGCGGAAGCCACGCGGGCGGCGCAACCCGCTCACTCAGGAAGATGGTCTTCAGCGGAACTCCGCTGGCGAGCGCCTCGCGCAGCAGATTATCTCCCTCAATGGCGACCAGCCCTCCACTCAAACGCGCATGTCCCGCAAAGGCCGCGCGAAGCTGCTTGACGCGCGCGTTGGCGCGGCTGGTGACGAGGATCGGCTGGGCAGTCATCTAGCCAAATCTTACGCTGTGGACAAGCCGCTCAGCATTCGGCGTTGTGGATGGTATGGCCAGCCTGCGGCGCGATGAAGAGAGCTGGTCGCGCGGCGAGAATCAGTTGCACGTCAGCGCAGTCCACACCCCCGCCGGGGTTGTGCTGGCGCCGCCGATGACGTAGTCCACAAATCCGCTGGCGGGAACCGTATCGCTGCCGGTGGAACTGCACGACGTTCCGCTGCCCGATGTGGTGCAGGTGAGGTCTGAACTGCTCGACAACGACGTTGGCGACGAGCCGAACCGCAGCGTTACCGTAATCGGGCTGCTCTGATCGGAGTAGACGTTCAGCTTGGTTGCTGTGCAGCCCGCAGGGACCCACGTCAGCACCGCATAGGGCGAGCTTAATGAATCATTGACATTGAATGGCATCACCGGAGAAGCCGACTCGCTCGATGTCGCGGTCGAGTTGCTCGCCGAGTAGTACGCGAGGTAGAGCGGGTTTCCGCTATACACCGAGTGATAGACCGCCGCGCCCGAAATCCCGCTGGTGCTGCCGCTGCCGCCGCTTCCGACCGGGCCGGTCGCGCCCTGCGGAATGGTGAAGTTCAGCACTGCCGCCGTGCTGGTTCCGGTGTTGGTGACGGAGGCTGAGCTACCCGCCGCGCCGGTGGTCACTGTGCCGACGGCCAGCGTCGCAGCCGCACCCGTTGGACCGGTTGGCCCCGCGCCGCCAGCCTGCGCCAGCAGCGACCATATCTGTGGATAAAGGTCTGGTTCGGAGGACGAGTTGCTTGCCTGGGCGATGTAGGTCGAAGCCGGGTTGCCGTAGGTCACCGCATCGTTCGCCGCGTATCCCGCGCCTGCGGTCCACGCGCCTTTAAATGTCATCCCTACAGCTCCGGCTGCTCCGGTGGCGCCATCAGTTCCATTGGTTCCGGGTATTCCGTTTGCGCCCGTTGCCCCGGTTGCTCCGGTCGCGCCTGTGGCTCCGGCTGGCCCTGTAGGCCCGGTTGCGCCGGTCGCGCCCGTTGGCCCCTGCGATCCCGTCGGCCCCTGCGGTCCGGTTGCGCCGGTCTGCCCCGCATAGCCGGTCTGCCCCTGCAATCCCTGCGCCCCTTGTGGTCCCGTCGCACCCGCCGCGCCAGCCGCAGCCAGCAGGCCCCAGTACACGGGACTCACATCCGGCTCGCGGCCCACGTTTGCCGCCAGCGAGATGTAGCTGGATCCGCCGTAGCTGATCGCATCGCCCACCGCATACGAGCTTCCAATCAACCACTCGCCCCGGAACGCCACGGGAGGCCCCTGCGGCCCAGTCGTGCCGGTCGCTCCCGCCGGTCCGGTTATGCCTGCCGCCCCCGTCGCGCCGGCCGCCCCCGCCGCTCCGGGAGTGCCCACCGCACCCTGTGCCGCGAGCAACGACCAGACCGTCGGATAGTTGTCCGGCCGTTCCGAAGAATTACCTTCCGTGGCGATGTAGGTCGAGTCGTTGTAGGTCACCGCATCGTTCGTAGCGTATCCCGTGCCTGAGGTCCACGCGCCTTTGTAGGTCATTCCCGGCGGCCCGATCGGCCCAGTCGGCCCCTGCGCCCCGGTCGCTCCAGTCGGCCCGGTTGGCCCGGCTGGCCCGGTAGCGCCGGTTGCCCCCACTGGCCCGGGCGCGCCAGTCGCTCCATCCTGCGCGAAGAGTGCCCACCACAAAGGACTCTGGTCCGGAGTGTTGCCGTGGTTGCTCGCTTGCAGCGATACATAGTCAGCGCCGTTATAGCGTACCCCGTCGGCCAGCGCGTAGTTAACCACCGAAGAGTAGTTCCCTTGGAACGAAAGCCCCACCGGTCCCGCAACTCCCTGTGGCCCCATCGGCCCGCTCAGCCCCTGCGCGCCGGTTGTTCCTGGAATCCCCTGCGCGCCCGCCTGTCCGGCAATCCCCTGAATGCCCTGCGGTCCGATCGGCCCATTCGGCCCCACGCTTCCCGGCATCCCCTGCGATCCCTGCGTCCCGGTCGCGCCCATCGCCCCGGTTGGCCCGGCCGGGCCTTGCGCCGTCAGAGGCCCCCACTGCTGCGGGCTGAGACTCGGCGTATTGCCGTGGTTGCTGGCGATCAGCGAGGTATAGCTTGATCCCTGCCAGACCGCCACGTCGCCCAGCGCATAGTTGGTGGCCGAGCTGTAGCTTCCTTGATATACGAATCCTGGAGGCCCCTGCGGCCCGGTTGCTCCAACCTGCGCCGAAGCCAGCAATCCCCACTGCGATGGGCTTAATGGCGGTGTGTTGCCATGATTGCCATCACTCAGCGAGATATAGCTTGACCCCTGATACTCCACCACATCGCTCAGCGCGTAGTTGCTCGACGAAGCGTAGGCACCCTGATAGCCCAGTCCCGGTGGCCCCTGCGGTCCGGTCGGTCCGGCTGGCCCCGCTGGTCCCGCTGGCCCGATCCCCGTCCCACCCTCTGCCAGCAGACCCCAATCCGCCGGACTGAGCGCCGGACTGTTACCGGTGTTCGACGCAATCAGTGAGATATAGCTCGACGCTCCATAGAGCACAATGTCGTTCAATACGTAGTTGGTCGTCGATGCATACACCCCCCGATAGGAGACCGCGACGGTCTGCGATCCGGTCCCCGCTGCTCCCGCCGCAGCCAGCAGCCCCCACTCCGCCGGATTCAATTCCGGAGTGTTCCCATCGTTTCCCGCAATCAGGGAGATATAGCTCGACCCCTGATAGACCACAACGTCGTCCAGCGCGTAGTTGGTGGTCGAAGCATATGTCCCCTGGTAGTTCAATCCGGTGCCGCTGCCAGCCGGTCCCTGCGGTCCAGCGGGTCCCTGCGGCCCGGTTGCCCCAGTCGGCCCTGGAATCCCCGTAGCGCCGGTCGGGCCTTGTGCCCCAGCCGAGCCGGTTGCTCCCGCCGGTCCAGCATCCACCAGCTCCACATCGAGCGCCGCGGCGTGCGAGCTCAGGTCGTTTTCCTTGCTGTCGAACTGCACCATCGCGGTCCCGGCCGCGAGTGCAACTCCGTTGTTGGACGCGGGATTGCCGATCCATCCCTGCACCAGAGGCGTTACATCCAGCGCTACGAACACCCCGGCTTGGCTTACCGAAAAGACCCCGGTCGAGCTGCCAATCGCCGGTTCGGTTGCATAGGTCACGCTGTACTCGCCCCACGCTCCGTTGACCGGGGCGAAGCTCACCAACCCCGGCGTGGTCACCCGGTTGCAGTAGAGCCGCAGCACGGCGCGCGATACCTGCGCCGCGGTTGTCCCCGCCGGCAACAGCGACAGGTCGAACTGAAGCAACGTAGTATAGCCGCCTCCCACGTCCAGATTGGAGATTGACCCGCTATTGACCGTTGGCAGCGCACTGTTCACATGCGCATCTGCCACCAGGGTTGGCTCGGCGCCCCAGACCGGGGTCGCAACCCACAACATCGCCGCCAAGCTCACTCGTGGAGCTGCTCTCAGGCACCGGTCAAATGCTCGTCCAGTCCACCCGCGCATACTGGCCCGCGGCCACTCCTGTTGCGGGTTGACTCAATTCCGGCCGATCCGAAGACCGGCCGGAGAGATCCGCACCCAATTCAACGATCCCTACTCGATGATTCACGCTGCCACTGGCCATCCTTGACTATGCGAACCCGTGGAGCAAGACAGACTCGGAAGTGTTGCACTTTAGGCCACTCCAGACCGAATAGCAAGTCATTTCGTCGCAACCCTCCATCTTTTCCGCTGAAAATTCCCATTGAGTGCCTGCGAATCCCCTCTATTTCCCTTCACGCCCGGCATCTCATAGACTGCAACTACCAGACCAATCCGCTCGGAGAACGACAAAATCATGAGCAACGAAAAGCCCAACCAGCCCGGCACTCGCCCCACTCCCGACACTCTGGTCAACATTCCCCGCCTGGTCACCGCCTACTACGCCTTGCATCCTGACTCCGAGGATACTGCCCAGCGCGTGGCTTTTGGGACGTCGGGGCATCGCGGCTCGGCCTTCACCGCCTCCTTCAACGACGACCACATCGCCGCCATCACGCAGGCCATCGTGGATTACCGCAGGGAGAACAAGATCGGCGGGCCTCTCTTCTTGGCGCAGGACACCCATGCCCTCTCGGAGCCGGCCTTCGCCACCGCGCTGGAGGTCCTGGCCGCCAACGGCATCGAAGTCATGGTGGACGACCAGCTCGCGTACACGCCCACCCCCGCCCTCTCGCACGCCATCTTGACCTATAACGCGAAACTCAACGGCGGCAAGACGCCGTCTCAAGAAGCTCTTGCCAGCAGCGCGAGCGATAGCTCCATGCAATGGAGTGACGGAATCGTCATTACTCCATCGCACAATCCGCCCGACGACGGCGGCTTCAAGTACAACCCTCCCAACGGTGGCCCAGCCGATACCACAGTCACCAAGTGGATTGAGAACCGCGCCAACGAGCTGATCTCCGCGAAGCTGGCTGGGGTGAAGCGCATCCCCTACGCGCACGCGTTGACCGCACCGGCCACGCATCGCCACGACTACATCTCCTCCTACGTCAACGACCTGGGCCACGTGATCGACTTCGCGCCGCTGGCCGGAACCACCCTCAAGCTCGCCGTCGATCCCCTGGGCGGTGCGGGCGTGCACTACTGGCCACGTATCGCGGAGAAGTACAAGCTCGCGCTGGAGATACTCAACCCTTACGTCGATCCCACCTTCCGCTTTATGACGCTGGACTGGGACGGCCGCATCCGCATGGACTGCTCCAGCCCGTTTGCCATGGCGAGCATGATTGCGAACAAAGACAAATTCGATGTGGCGTGGGCCTGCGACACCGACCACGACCGACATGGCATTGTGACGCGCAGCGCCGGCCTGCTCAACCCCAACCACTACCTCGCGGTCGCCATCCAGTACCTCTTCACACATAGGCCGAAGTGGAAACAGAATGTTGGCATCGGCAAGACGCTCGTCTCCTCCTCTATCATCGACCGCGTAGCCAAGGGGTTGGGACGGCCAATGCTGGAGGTCCCGGTCGGCTTCAAGTGGTTTGTGGACGGGCTGATCGACGGCTCGCTGGGCTTTGTGGGAGAAGAGAGCGCCGGGGCCAGCTTCCTGCGCCGCGACGGGACAGTATGGACGACCGACAAGGACGGTCTGACTATGGGGCTGCTTGCGGCGGAGATGACGGCGGTGACGGGAAAAGATCCCGGACTGCTCTACGACGACCTCACTGCAAAGTACGGTTCGCCCGTCTACCAGCGCATCGACGCCGAGGCCACGCCGGAGCAGAAGGCCAAGCTCGCCAAACTCTCCGCTGCGCAGGTGACGGCGAAGACGCTGGCGGGTGAGCCAATTACGTCGATCCTGACGGAAGCTCCCGGCAACCACGCGGCCATCGGCGGCTTGAAGGTGACGACGGAGAATGGCTGGTTCGCCGCGCGGCCCTCCGGCACCGAAGACGTCTACAAAATTTACGCCGAGAGCTTCAACGGCCAGGAGCATCTGAGCCAAATACAGAGCGAAGCGAAGGCGCTGGTCGCCGCCGCCATTGCCTGAACGTCTTCATCTGCAAGGTTAGCTGTAAGGTATACTTTCGCCATTCCGAAGCAGGCTGTATACAGGAAAGGCGCTTTCGATGACACATGCAGTCGAGAATCGTAATTTTGATCTAAACATCGAGAAAGTTCTCGAAGGATGGGAATCTTGCCACGCAATCAGAGAACTGATCGCGAATGCCCTGGATGAGCAAATCCTGACAAAAACCAAAGATGTTCAGATATTCCGAGAGACAAACGGAATATGGCACATTCGAGATTTTGGGCGAGGTATTAAGTATGAACACCTCACCCAAAACGAGAATCAAGAAAAGCTTAAGAATCCGACCAAGGTCATAGGAAAGTTCGGCGTTGGCCTCAAAGATGCACTCGCAACCCTCAGTCGTCGAGGCATTAGCATACTTATTCGTTCGCGATACGGGGACATAACACTAGGTCAGTTTCCTAAAGCCGGATTTAAGGATGTAATTACGCTTCACGCAGTGGTTCACTCGGCAGAAGACGAATCATTGACCGGAACCGAGGTGGTTCTTAGTGGGGTTTCGGATAAAGATATAGCAGAGGCAAAGAATTTCTTCCTAAAGTTCTCCAATGAGCCAACGCTTGATGAAACTCAACATGGACAGATTCTCCAAAGAAGTCCTACGCGGAACGCGCGTATTTATATTACCGGAATGCTTGTGGCAGAAGAAGAGAACTTCGCATTTTCGTACAACATTACGTCACTCACGGCAGCAATGCGTAAGGCCTTGAACCGCGAACGCACCAACGTTGGTCGTACTGCTTATAGTGAGCGTGTTAAGCAGATGCTGCTGGCCTCTAGAGCGCCGAAAGTTTCTGATGTACTTGTTGATGACCTCCAGAAAATTGAATTAGGGACAAATCGCGACGAGGTAGATTGGAGAGATGTAGCAATTCATGCGTGTCAGATAATGAGTGCAACCAGAAAAACAATCTTTGTAAGCGCATCTGAGTTGAATGAAAAGAGAGATGCTATCGACAATGCTAGGGATGACGGCTTGAAAATCGTTACAATTCCTGACAGCATTAAGAATGGTCTCCATGGAACCCTTGATATTGCAGGAAACCCTGTGCGAGACCTTTCCGTCTTCCAATCTGAATGGAATGAGAGCTTTGAGTTTAAATTCATACCTATTAATAAACTGACCAATTCAGAACGCAAAGTGTTTGAACAAAGGAACGCGATCGCCGGACTTATTGGGGGTTTGCCGAAGTGTGTTCGAGACGTTCGTGTCTCCGAAACGATGCGCCCCGACTTTTTCTCTTCAAATGACGCAGCGGGACTGTGGGACCCGGCTACGTCGTGCATCGTCATCAAGCGTACTCAACTCTCATGCCTACCAGACTTCGCTGGTACCCTCCTCCATGAGATAGCCCACGCACGCAGCGGATATGATGATGTGAGCCGTGACTTTGAATCGGAGCTTACAAGTATGCTAGGGATAGTAGCTGCATTGCATGTAGCTCCGAAAAAAGGAATCGGCTCAAGGTGGTTTAAATCGTGAAATTCAGTTGATTGTGTTGCTGATCGGCGGCTCGAAGCGCACACAGAACAGAGATATCAAGCGCGCCAGGGCACTAGCTGCACTGCTGGATTGAGCGGAGAACAAATCATGAGAAAACGTATCAAGGCGACCGATCTACCCGAGTTCGATGCAGCCCGTTATCTGGAAAGCGAGACTGCCATTGCTGCCTACCTGACCGACATTCTGCAGGCCAACGATGCAGCCCTGCTGGCGGCGGCCCTCGGCGACATCGCTCGCGCGCGAGGAATGACGGAGATTGCAAAGTCGGCTGGCATCACGCGCGAGGCCCTGTACAAAGCTCTGCGTCTGGATAGCGCCCCGCGATTCGACACCGTGAACCGTGTATGCGCGGCGCTCGGGGTACGTCTGGTAGCGCAGGCAATTCAACCCTAACGTCCGTGCCAGGTCCACTCCATTCCGCCCATGACGGTGCGGCCCTGCATGGGGACGGCGACGATCTCGGTGTAGCCGGTGTTGCTGAGGTTGAGCAGGCGCAGATAAGGCCGGATGCTGCCGGTGTTGCGCGCAAGGCTGGCGTCCCACAGCGGGTAGGCCGTCTGCGTGGTCTTCTGCACCACATTGACCTGGGTGTGCGCGGAGAGCTGCTTAAACTGCCCCGTCCAGGCGAAGATCGCGTTCTGCGCCGCGTAGTTGAAGGCGTACTCCGAAAGGTAATTCGGCGGCAGGTTGCCGGAGTGGGCCGCCGTATAGCTGAGGTCGAGCCGCTGGGTCGAGCCGATCCGCACGCGGATGCTGGTCTCCGCACCGCCGATGTCCAGCGTGGGCACGTTGACCGCCTGCCACTGCTCGCCCGCGGTCAGCGGAAGCAGCTTGGAGTAGTCGATGGCGTTGGTCTCCTGCAGGCGGAAGCCGACCGCCGTCAGCGTCAGCCGGCCATTGGCGGGCTTCCAGTCGAGACCGCCCTCGTAGCTCCAGCTCTTCTCCGGCTTCAGGTTGGGATTACCCACGGTGGCCGGGTCGGAGTAGTAGAGATCGGTGTACGTCGGCAGGCGAAATCCGTGTCCCGCCGATCCGCGCAGGCGCACCGTTTTACTCATCGTGTAAGCTGCGGCCGCACTGGGCGAGAAGACTGAGGTGCCGCCGGAGAGGACCTCCTCGCGCGCACCCAGCGAGAGCGAGAACCGCCCCAGCGCGCGCATGCTCAGGTTGGCATAACCCGCACCTTGGTTACGCGCATGGACGCCCAGCGCATTGCTGAGAACTTCACTGGAGCCAACCTGGGAGAAGTTGAAGCTGTGAATCGAGTCGCCTGACTCCTCCAGCCCATAGGCCAACGTCGAGTTGCGGCCCAGCTCATCGGCCCTCCGCAGCGCGCCCTCGTAGCTGGTGGTGACGTGGTTGTTCTCGTAGATCGCGGGCAGCCCATGGACCAGCACAAACATATCGCTATGCCTGCGGTATCCAAAGCTCGCCGCTGTGCGCGCGCCAAGCTGTTGCTGCAAGCTGGCCAGCCAACCCTTGGTCCGCTCCCACGAGGGGTAGCCATAGAACTGGTTGGCGCCGTAGGGCCGGTCGCTGGCCGCCAGCAGAACATCGCTTGTCCCCAGCGCGCTCTTCAGCCAACTCTCGCTGGCCAGCGCGTTGCTGCTGTAGTTGCGGTCGGCGATAAAGCCGTCGGAGGTGTCTCGGCTGCCGGTCAACTGCTCGGCAAACGGCCCCGCTGAGTACGCTGCACGCAGGTGTTCCTCCAGTGAGCCGTAGTTTCCCGCGCCCGACCGCGCCACCACGCTGAACCCCGCGGCCGGCGCACCGGTCAGCAGGTTGACCGCGCCACCGATGGCGTCCGACCCGTAGAACGTGGAGCCCGACCCATGCAGCACATCCACGCGCGTGATGGCGTCCAGCGGCATGGGAATGTCCAGGTTCATGTGGCCGGTTTCGGGATCGTCGACGCGCATGCCATTGACCAGCATCAGCGACTGCTCGAAGGTGGTGCCACGGATTGCGAGGTCAGCCTGCACGCCCTCGCCGGCACGTGCCTGCAGGTTCAGAGACGGATCGGTGCGCAGTAGGTCCACCACGCTGTCGGTACCCGGCAGCGACTGGCGCGGCTGGATTACAAGCACCGAACGATTGCTCTCGGCCAGAGGCAGCGGTTCCGCGGTTGTCGTCACTTGAACGCTCTGGGTAATGCTGACCGGAGTCTGAGGCTGGGAGAGATTGGGAGCTACGGCAGGTTCTGTGTTTGAAGAACTCTGCTGGCAGAGGACCCATGGCGCGCAGAGCAGGCATAGAGAGAGCGAAACAAAGCTTTTTTTCATTAGCCGATCATCGAGCAATCCCAACAGCAGGGCAACGATACTTTTGTCTTGCCATAAATAATTGATCGAGTAAACTACATCTACTCCCTATGCGCATTGAAGCCTTCCTTCGCGAGAGTCCCATGTTCACGGTAAAGGGTGCGGCCCGCCACTTCGACGCGCTCGCGTCCGAAGCTTTCTCCACGGACGACCTTGGATTCATGGAGGGCCTGCTGCTGGCGGCGATCTTCTTCGAAGCGCCACGTCCCATCAAGCCATCTCATCTGGCTGAGACCTTTGCCACGACGCGCGGCAATGTGAGCCACGCCATCTCCTCGCTGGAAGCCAAAGACCTGGTGCAGCGGAAGATCGATCCGTCCGACGCGCGGGGGTACCTACTGGCGCTAAAGCCCGCAGGCAAGAAGTCCGCGCTGCGCGTCATTGCGGCCTTCGACAAGATGCAGCATAAGTTCGAACAAAGAGTTGGCAAAGCAGCGCTGAGGAATACACTCGATGTCATTCGCGCGCTGGAATCCTGCAACCACACCTAGAACTTCAACGCAGCGAATCCAAGTAAAATGGGCGTGTGAGCACATCGTATTTATCCGTCGCCGAGATTCGCCGCAAGATTGAGCGCAGCGAGCGTGTCTCGCCCGCGGAGGCCCTGCTGCTGTGGCGCGAAGCCAGTGACGAGCAGATGCGCAGCCTAGCCTCGCTGGTGCGCGCGCGTTTCCACGCGCCCACTTCCTGCACTTATCTGCTGATGCGGATCATCAACACCACCAATGTCTGCGTCGCACAATGCGATTATTGCGCCTTCTACACCCTGCCCGGCCAGCCCGGCGGATACGTTCTCACTCAGGAGCAGGTCTTCGCCAAACTGGATGAGTTGCTGGCGCTGGGCGGCGAACTGGCCGGCTTCAACGGGGGTTTCAACCCGCATCTCTCCCTCGACTACTACTGCGGCCTGTTGCGCGCCATCCGCGCCCGCTACGGCGACCGCATCGAACTCTACGCATTCACCATCGCCGAGTTTATGTACCTTGCCGATCACGCATCGCTGGACTACGCCACCACAGCCCAGCGACTCAAGCAGGCCGGGGTGCGCTGGATTACAGGAGGCGGCTCGGAGATATTGACCGAAGACTTTCGCCGCCGCCACAGCAAGTTCAAATACACCGTGGCGCAGTACTTCGAAGCGCAGGCGGCCATCCTGGCCGCAGGACTGCGCACTACAGCCACCATGGTGATCGGCTTCGACGAGACCATTGAGGAACGCATCGAACACCTTGACCGGACACGCCGCTTTCAGGACGAGACTGGCGGCCAGGAGAGCTTTCTCTGCTGGAACTTCAAGCCCTGGTCCACCCCGCTTGGGGCCGTGCTCCACAACATTGAGATCACCCCCGCGGAGTATTTGCGCCACCTTGCGTTGAGCCGGATATATCTGGACAACATCCCTCGCATCCGCACCTCCGTGCTCACCCAGAACGAACGCGCGCTGGAGGGTCTGCTCTACGGAGCGGATGACTTCGACCTGCCCATCGAGGACGAGGTGACGCAGAAGGCCGGAGCAACCATCAGCCTGAACTTCGACAAGATTCTGAACGTAGCGCGTAGCCTGGGATTCGAGCCCACCTGCCGCCATGTGGCTCTACACCACTCGGCAACAATCCTTTAGAGCGGTCTTCGCTCACTTGCTGGGCAGGGTGTAGATCACTTCACCGGGACGAGTGTAGTGCAGCTCTTCGCGCGCCTGATGCTCGATGGCATTGGGATCGCTCTCCAGCCGGCCCACGTGCTCCGTCAACAGTTCGTTCTCGCGTTGCAGGTCCTGCATCTGCTGCTTCAACTGATGCGTCTCCTGCCGTTTCTGCTCGTACACCGTCAACCCGTTTGCCCCGAAGACGACGTGATACGCCACAGCCAGAGCGAGCACCGCGGCTGCCGCCGTCGCAACCTTACGCCGCTCCATCGCGAGCCACCCGCAGAGTGTGCGTAGGGGCGCAAAACGGCGTCGCTTTACAGGGACCGTTGGGTTCACTTCCATGCTTTTAGTGGATGAGTTCGCAACCCATCGCGTCAAGATTAAACTCCGCGCTCACGCAGGGCAGGAATCAAGATCGTACTGAGCATCGTTGCTTGATCGAATTATTGTAAACCGAGTCTCGGCAACGTGAACTCTGTTGCAGGTGAAATCTGCCGCGCACAGAATTCACATCCGCTTTCGTGCGAACGACGCACAATCCCGCGCCACTTGTTATTCTTGTTATGCCGGATTGTTTCGTCGCACGAGGGCCCCTTTCGGCCTTGCTTTTCTCGGCTCACGCTCCCATCTCTCTATTTCACTGAACCATTTTGCCGAAGGAACGGCCAACACATGACAGCAACAAGCGCAGCCATCCAGGAAATCAAGATTGCCCATAGCCCGGACTCCGACGACGCCTTCATGTTCTACGGGCTCGCCACCAACAAAGTGCGCGTTCCCGGCTTCAAGTTCACCCACACGCTGACCGATATCGAGACGCTGAATCAGCGCGCCATCCACGACCCATTTTACGATGTCTCCGCCATCAGCTTCCACGCCTACCCCTACATGCAGGAGACCTACACCCTGATGGCATGCGGCGGCTCGGTGGGCGAAGGCTATGGGCCGATGGTGGTCACGCCGCGTAAGCTCTCCCACGACGAACTCCGGAAGACGCGCATCGCTGTCCCCGGAACCCTCACCACCGCCTATCTGGCGCTGAAGCTCTTCTGCCCCGAGGTGGAAACCGTCACTCTCCCCTTCGACAAGATCATCCCCGCGGTCGTCGCGGGCGAGTTCGATGCCGGCCTCATCATCCACGAAGGCCAACTCACGTACGGCAACAACGGCCTGGTCAAGACGCTCGACCTCGGCGTCTGGTGGCGCGAGCAAAGCAGACTTCCACTGCCCTTGGGCGGCAATGCCATCCGCCGGTCCTTAGGCAAGGAAGTAATGCGCATCACAACGGGCGCTCTACGCGACAGCATTCAGCACGCACTCGACCACCGCGAGGAGGCACTCTCCTACGCCATGCAGTTCGCCCGCGACCTGGACCCCTCGCTGGCTGACAAGTTCGTCGGCATGTACGTCAACGAGCGCACCCTGAACTACGGCGAGGACGGCCGCGAAGCCATCCGCAAATTGCTGGAGATGGGCTTCGACCGGGGCATCATTCCCATGAAGGCCAAAGTCGATTTTGTCGGCTGAGCTTTGCTCCAAACGGAGCACCGGCCAGAAAATGTCCTTCCGTCTTATGTGCTATTCTCTTCAAGGTGGTTGTGCGCCACAGACCTCGAACAGCAGGTCTGTCCTAGCCGATCGCCCCTCCTCCAAGAGGCCGCAACCCATGCGGACGCGTAGCTCAACTGGCAGAGCATTCGACTCTTAATCGACAGGTTGAAGGTTCGATTCCTTCCGCGTCCACCATGAATTGACTCAAGCGAGCCCGGTCAATCTCAGGTGACGGGACCCGCAGCGCGCGGGCAGCCCCGGGACGGAAGACATCGCGTCCAGGGGAATGCAGGCTTGAGCCCTGAAGGTCCGCTCATTCAGCAGATTGAATCTCCAGAGCTAGAAAGATGCGATCCCCGCGAACTGTCTTATGCGAAACAGACCTCGTCGCATGGTTCCAGAACCTGCGACTTTTCGCATCCGCTCAGCAGTTGCGAGAGGACATCCGCTGCGCTGTACTCGGTACGTCCCGGCTGCAGAAAGCGCGGTATGGTGACAAGATCGTCGCCTGCCGTAACCAGGCCATACTCCTCGCGCTTGCCGTTGCGCACCTGCTGATAGCCTATGTCGGCCAGCAGTCCATTGCAGACGCACTTTCTTCCCACGGTATCTTCCAGCTTGCCGCCCTTGGCGACATAGAGGCTGACCGGCTCGGCCGAGCAACGATAGCCGAGGTCTCCCTCCGCTGTCCGGTAGGGTTGGCGCAGAAAGCTAAGATCGCAGATACGCGGCCTCTCGGCAAAGACCTCAGCGTCGGAACAGGTGCCCTCCAACTGCGCAACCTTGAACGGGAATCCGGTGGGTGACGCCAGCGGGTCGGTGAAGACGCGCGCCTCTCCGGCGATGGACTTGGCCATCAATCGTCTCTTGTACTCCGCGCGCAGGCCACTCTCGTTGGCAAATTCGAACGCTGTGCCAACCTGCACGCCCGCGGCGCCTTGGGCCAGCGCCTCGCGCAGCATCTCCGGGCTGCCATAACCTCCAGCCAGCCAGAAGGGCACGCCCAGCTCGCGCAGCTTTGCGATGTCGATTGCGTCGCGCTCACCATAGACCGGCTCGCCGATCTCGGAGAACAGCGGCCTGCCGCGCGGCGGAGCATTATGCCCGCCGGCCGTTCGCGTTTCGATCACCAGCCCGTCCACGCGCCCGTTCGCCTTTTTAAGCATCGTCGTGGCCAGGGTGAGCGATGAGACGATGGGCAGGAACTTCGGCCGCTTCAGAGGACCAAGCTCGCACTCCATGTACTCGCGCGGGTCGAAGCGCATGGTGACGTCGTCGCCCTCCTGCGAGCCATGAATGTGGATCGGATACTCCGCAGCCTCATGGTGGACATAGCGGTCCAGCACCCCGGGAATCTTCAGAGGAATCCCCGCGCCCATCACAATGTATCCCACTCCGGCCAGCATTGCCCCATAGATGCACGACAGGTGAGCCATCTGAATCTTTTCCAGATAATTGATGCCCACCGGATTCGAGTGTCCCTGGCGTGTCAGATACACCTCGACGAAGTTGGCAACCATATTGATCTCAATCAGCTCGCGAGGAATGTCTTTCTCCAGTTGCGGCACAGAGATATAGGGTGTCCGTTCGCTCTTGCCACCGGCGATGTAGTACTTCTGCCAGATACGCTCCGCCATCGCGGGAAATGGGAATGCATCCAGGCCACGCCGCATGTGTCCGCCGGGATCGCCATCCTGCAACCGTCGCGCCAGAATCGGGTCCAGCGCCGTGCCGGAGACCACCCCCAACTGGCCGAGGCGCGAGACCGCCTGAGCCAGCCGCCAATTTGAAACTCCAGCTCCCATTCCACCCTGAATGATGATTGGGTTGCCGGTCGATGGCTCGCTCGCTGCTGGTTCACTCATATCGCTTAATTATTCATCCGGCAGAACCCCCCAATCGTATTAGTTTTGTAACTCCTCTTCGCCGGTCTTGCTGGATTGCAGCGGAGTGAAAACTTGGGATGGAACTTTCAAGTTCCAGCACTCGCAATAGGATGTGGGTCATGCAGCGTGGGACCTCCAATTTTGCCTGATAATCTTATAGACTCCACCTGCCAACTGCGCGAGACCTGGCGGGCGAAGCGAACCGGCGCGGAGGGGAAACTTGATTCGATTCGGGATGGCCCGATGACGAGGACGGCGATTGTTGGCGGCGGCATCAGTGGGTTGGCCACTGCGTTCGCCCTGAAGGAGCGCGGCTCGACGGACTGGACGCTGATCGAGTGCTCGCCCCGCTGGGGCGGGAAGATCACCTCTGCCCACCGGGACGGCTTTACCATCGAAGGCGGGCCGGATTCGTTTATCACAACAAAGTCGGCTGCCATGGAGTTGTGCAAGAGGCTTGGGCTGGAGGACCAGCTGACCGGCTCGAACAGCGGAAAGAGTGCGAGAACCTACATTTGGAGCGGTGGGCGGCTGCACCCAATGCCGGAGGGCATGATGCTGATGGCTCCCACCATGGTGCTTCCATTCCTGGGCTCGCGCCTGATCTCATGGCAGGGAAAACTGCGCATGGGGATGGAGATTTTTGTCCCGCGAGCGCGCGGCGACCAGGACGAGAGCCTGGCCGGTTTTGTTCGACGGAGGCTGGGCAACGAGTTGCTGAACAAGATTGCAGGCCCGTTGATGGGGGGCATTTACGCAGCGGACCCGGAACGGATGAGCCTGAAGAGTACCTTCCCCATCTTTCTGGAGATGGAGAAGAAACACGGCAGCCTGGTGCGGGGAATGATGAAGCGCAGCAGGCCGCACCCGGCGCATGGGGCAAAACGTCCGCCGATGTTCATGTCGTTGCGCGGCGGCCTGCAACAGCTCTCCGATGCGCTGGTTGCAAATTTGCCGGAGACGAATCTGCGGGCCGGTTGTTGCGCGCTCTCCGTCAGTCGCTATGCGGAGCGCTACAGGATTGATCTGAGCGATGGCTCCTCCCTGCTGGCGGACGATGTGGTCTTCGCCACTCCATCGTTTGTGACGGCCGATCTGCTGCAGGAGCTTGATCCCGCGCTGGCGACCCGATTGCGCGCCATCCGCTATGTGTCCACCGCGACCGTCTCGCTGGGATTCCGGCGCAGCGAGGTCGCCCACCCGCTGCAGGGGGCGGGCTTCATTGTGCCGCAGAGTGAAGGCCGAAGGATTACCGCCTGCTCGTGGTCGTCGGTGAAGTTCCAGCATCGCGCGCCGGAGGGCAGCGTTCTTCTGCGTGTCTTTATCGGGGGCGCGCTGGCTGAAGAACTCGCCGAGCAGGATGAGGACGCGCTGGTGAAGCTGGCTCGCGAGGAGTTGCAGGTGGTCCTGGGAATCGACGCAAATCCCGTGGTGGCCAAGGCCTATCGCTGGCACAAGGCCAATCCGCAGTACGACATTGGTCACGAAGAACTGATCGCAGAGATTGAACAGTCCCTCTCTCGTCTTCCTGGCCTGCATCTAGCCGGCGCTGCATACCATGGGCCAGGAATTCCAGACTGCATCCAGAGCGGAAGAGAAGCAGCACAGGCGATTGCCGCGAGGCATGATCATGCCGGGAGTGCCGAGCGAAGCGAACCATTGCACGTCGTCATCCAATAATAGGAGAACCAGCGAATGCCTTCCAGCAAAATCAAAGCAGCAGCTACTGCCAGCGCGTCCGCACCTGCCGCGCACCCTCACGCGCACCACGGCGCTGCGCACGACTACTCGCGGAACCCGATGAATATCTACTGGGAGATGACGCAGGCCTGCGGACTGGCCTGCCGCCACTGCCGCGCCGAGGCCATCTCCACGCCACATCCCGAGGAGCTGAACACCATCGAGAGCATGGGCCTGCTGCGCCAGATTGCATCCTTCGGCGATCCTCTGCCGCACCTCATCCTGACCGGAGGCGATCCGCTGCGCCGCGCCGACCTGTACGATCTGATCGACGAGGCGCACCGCCTGGGGCTGACCATCTCCGTCACGCCCAGCGCCACGGCCGACCTGACCTATGGCGTACTGGCCAAGCTGAAGGCGCACGGGGTGGAGAGCCTCGGGCTAAGCCTGGACGGATCGACGGCGGCGCGGCACGAGGCTGTGCGCGGCGTGGAAGGATGCTTCGACTGGACGATGCGCGTGGCCCAGAACGCGGCCAAGCTGGGAATCCCGATCCAGGTGAATACCCTGGTGGCACAGGAGACAGAGGACGATCTGCCTGCGATCTACGAGCTGCTGAAGACGGTCCACGTGATGCGCTGGAGCCTCTTCTTCCTGATCGCGGTGGGCCGCGGCAAGCTGCTGAAGCCGGTCTCGCCCAAGCGCGGCGAGGAGATCATGCGCTGGGCCTTCGACCTGACCCAGGTTGCGCCGTTTATTGTGGCTACCACCGAGGCGCCCTCCTATCGCCGCGTCGCGCTGGAGCGGATGCGCGAGAAGGGCATGACCGGCGCGCAGATGGCGCAGGCACCGGTCTCGCGCGGCTTCGAGATTCGCGATGGCAACGGAATCCTGTTCGTCTCCAACACAGGTGACCTGTGCCCGGCGGGCTTCCTGCCGCTCACGACCGGCAACGTCCGCCGCGACAGCATGGTCGAGGTCTATCGCAACTCGCCGGTCTTCCGCGATCTGCACACGCCCAGCCACTTCAAGGGCAAATGCGGCGTCTGCGAGTATCGCACGCTGTGCGGCGGATCGCGCGCGCGCGCGTTTGCCTATACCGGCGACCCGCTGCAGAGCGACCCCTTCTGCGCGTACGAACCGAAGGCCGGTGCGGCGGCTCACTCATCGCGATAGGTACGCGATGAATGGGGCACCCGGTTGCCGAGAAGGAGTAGGATTTCGGCGAGGATTCTGCTCATGATTGGGAAGATGCTGGTCGTGGGGTTGGTATGCACAGGGATGGCGATAGGACAGTCGGTGGTTGCTCCGGAGGCAGCGGCGGGCAAACTGCCTGAGTTCGATGCGGCTACGATCAAACCGACAGGCCCGAATAATTACGAGATCAACGGTGCGTATACCTATTCGGGCGGCATATTCAAATGCAGCGGATGCACATTGCATTACGTCGTGATGTTGGCATTTGACGTCCAGAACTGGCAGGTCTCAGGTGGGCCAAACTGGATCGACATGAGTGCAGGCAGCCGATATGACATCGAGGCAACGCCGCCGGAGTCGTCGCAGGCCATCCATCTGATCCTGAACGACCCGTCGCACAAAACGCCACCTAGCCCCGAGCAACGTCAGATGCTGCAATCGCTGTTGATGGATCGATTTCAATTGAAGTTCCATCGCGAGCAAAAGGAAGGCGAGGTATACATCCTGTCGCGGGGCAATAAGCCGCTCAAACTGCAACCACCCAAGGACCCTGCGGGGTTTCATTGGGCAGGCCAACCCGGTGGAGGGGCCGTCGTTATCGGAAGCGGCGTTGCCGGTACGAATATTTCGATGCCGGAGTTGGCCGCGCGCTTGAGTGATTGGCTACGGCGTCCTGTGCAGAACCAGACTGGGCTGACAGGAACGTATGACTTCGAGTATCGAACCGGCAATGAAGATACGGACTCAAGTGCGACGGTTGGGATCATCCAATCGATGCAGGCGATTGGGTTGAAGCTGGCACAGGGCAAAGGGCCAGTGGAGACGATTGTGATCGACCACATCGATCGGCCATCGGAGAATTAGAAGAACTGGGTACTCAAATACAACCCATGTCTCAGAAGCGAGACATGGGGCACCCGGCAACCGCAGGTCCTTCGACTCGACGTTTCACGTCTCACTCAGGATGACATGTTGTTGGTTGGTCGATGAGGGCGTAGCCTGGGGGCGGGCTCAGGCGAGGGTGAGGCCGATGCGGCGGGCGCGGGCGAGGGTGCGCGGCGAGAGAGGCTGATCGGGCTCTTTGCCGCGCAGACCGATCCAGAGGCTGGCGACTGGCTTGATGCCGAGCATCTTTGCGGTGACGCGCAGGGCGCGCGCGGCCCCGGTGAGCAGTGGAATGCAGAAGCCGGGCATGGACGACGAGCTGATGAGCACGGCCTTGCGTGCGAGTTTTTTGTTGCGCAGCCTGGGTGCGGCCTGTCCCCACGGCCAGTAGCAGTAACCCAGCAGCCGCTCCATAAACTGGCGGAAGATGGCGGTGACGTTCCAATCGTTGACCGGAGCGCCGAGGATTAGCACGTCCGCTGCGTCGATCTCGGTCAGGATGGATTGCAGATCGTCCTGCTGCACGCAGCAGCCGCGTTGCAGGCCGGGGGCCTGGGTGCAGCGGCGGCAGTTGGTGCAGAACTCCAGGTGCTGGTCGGTGAGATAGAGGGTGTGCGTCTCGGCGCCATTCTCGCGCGCGGCGGAGAGAATGGCCTGCACCGCGCTGTCGATGGTGCCACCCTTGCGATAGCTGCCGACGATTGCCACAACCTTTTGAGACACGAGGAGCCTCCCATTGATTGCGAGAACAGTGTAGTCCTTAGTGGGGGAAGGCGGTTCGCGCGGGGCGCGAATGCCCACTCATGCGATGAGACCGCATGAATGGTGCACGCAGATACAACTCTGGGTAATTTGCTACGCGACTTCGCGGCGGTCGCGGGCGGCCTCACGGCGGTTCAGGTTGACGCTGACGATCTTGGAGACGCCGGGTTCCTGCATGGTGACGCCGTAGATGACGTCGGCCATCTGCATGGTGCGCTTGGAGTGGGTCATGACCAGGAACTGGGTGGCGGAGGCCAGCTCCGTGATGAGTTCGGCGAAGCGGCCGATGTTGGCCTCGTCGAGCGGCGCGTCCACCTCGTCGAGCACGCAGAAGGGAGCGGGCTGGAACTGGAATATGCCGACCAGCAGGCTAAGCGCGGTGAGGGCTTTTTCTCCGCCGGAGAGAAGCATGATGTTCTGCAATTTCTTGCCCGGCGGCGATGCGACAATGTCGATGCCGGAGTCGGCGCCGGCCTCTGCGTCGGTGAGGCGCATGAAGGCTTGGCCACCACCGAAGAGCTTGGCGAAGGCGGCGCCGAAGTTGCGGTTGATGACCTCGAAGGCGGCGTCGAACTTGACCCGCGAGACTTCGTCGATCTCGCGGATGGAGGACTGGGTGTTCTCGATGGACTCCAGCAGGTCGCGCCGCTGTGTCTCCAGGAAGGTGTGGCGCGCGGCGGTCTCGTTGTACTCCTCCAGCGCCATCATGTTGACCGGGCCGATGGCTTCCAGGCGCTGCTTGAGGGCGCGGGCGTCCTCCTCGGCGGCGGCCAGCGCATCGCCTGCCATGCGCGCGATGGAGTCGTCTACGCGCAGTGCGACGGCCTCCAGGGAAAGCTCGTTGAGGCAGGTGGCGTCGATGTGCTCGATGTCGGAGGCGAGCTTGGCGGAGCGCGCGGTCAGGTTGGCACGCTGCTCGCGCAGCTCCTCGGTGTGGTGGCGCAGGGTGCGGAGTTTGGCGTCGAGCTCGCTCATGCGCGCGCGCAATTCCGCGGCCTCGGCGGTGAGTCGCGCGCCATCGGCCACGGCACCGGCGCGGGTCTCTACCAGCGATTCGTGCTGCGCGGCGAGCTCGGCGGTCTCCTGCTCGCGGCGGACTTTTTCCGCACCTGCGGCCTCCAGTTGCTGCTCGATCTGATGGATGCGCGCGGTCTGCGCGTCGGTCATGCGCTGTGTCTGCTCGAAGGTTGCGGCGGCGTTGCGTCGGCGTTCTTCCAATCCGGCAAGCGCTGCGGAAGCCTCCGCGGCTGCTTGCTGTACGGCTTCGCGCTGCTGGCGCAGGCCGTCCAGTTGTTGTTGCAACTCGGCCGACTGTGATTCAAGCGCGGCGCGCTCGGCTTCGAACGCCGCCGCCTCCTGTTGCAGGCTGGCGATAGCATCCTGTTTTTGCGCGCGGGTCTCACGGTTACGATCGGCGGCCAGCGCCCACTCCTGCAGGCGACGCTCGATGCGCGCGGTCTCCTGCTCCATCTGGCGAAGCGCCGCGCCGGAGTTGGCCGACTCGCGCTCGGCATCGCGACACTCCTGCGTCTTACCGTCGAGCGCGGTGGTGAGTTCGCGCAGCTCGCGCTCGAGCGTTGCAGCTTTCTGCTCTGCCTGCGCCAGCTCCGCATCCGTGGCGTCGAGCTTGTGCTGCACCTCGTTCAGCTCGCGCTTCAGGGCGAGCGGCCCCTGCGCGCGCACATGGCCGCCGGTGACGGTGGCGTTGTGGAAGGCCTCGCCGGTGGGGCTGAGGAAGAAGCCGCGCGGATGCTCCTCCGCCAGTCTGCGCGCGGTTGCCGTATCGGGCGCAATAAATCCGTCGCCCAGCTTGGGCAGCAGGGATTCCAGCAAATTGCCGAAGCCGTTGAGCACGCGGACGCAGTCCTTCAGCGCGACAACGCCCTCGGGAGCTGGCAAGGTGTTGGCGATTCCCAGTTGACGGTTCACGTCTTCCTCGCCATGCACTAGGAAGGTGGCGCGCCCTGCGACATCGGAGGCAAGCAGGCGCACGCCGGCGTCCGCCGCGTCCCAACTCTTCACCACTACGTAGTTCAGCTCGTCGCGCAGGAACTCATCGACAATGCCCTCGTACTGTCCGTCCACTTCGAGGAAGTCGGCCAGCGTACCCATCGGCGAGAGGGGGTTGGCCGCGGCGCCCGCGGAGTTGGCCTTGAAGATGTTCTTCACCGTTTCGTTGGAGTAGCTGTGTTCCTGAATCAGCTCGACCAGCGAACTGCGCCGGCCCTTCAGCGTCGCCTGTTCTCCGCGCAACTGGTCGCCCTGCCGCTTGGTCGCCGACTCCGCCGCGCGGGCCGCATCGATCTTGTGTTGCAGCTCGGCGATCTCCGCCTCCAGTGCCTTCAGGCGTTCGGTCACATTGCCGTATACCGTGGCCACCTGGCCGCGCTCGAATCCCAGGTCGGCTAGCTCACGGCGGGCTCCGTCGGACTCCGCGACCAGCCGCTCGGACTCTTGATCGAGGCTGGCGAGGGCGATCTCCGCCTGCGCCTGCTGGTTGCGGCTCTGACCCGCGCGTTCCAGCAACTGGAAGACGGTGCGGCGGTTCTGTTCAGTCTGCTGCTCGCTGGCCGCGACCGCTCGGGCCGCCTCCAGTGCGCGCTGCTGCTGGGCCTGCGCATCCTCACGCGAGAGGGTTGCCTCCGCTGTGGCGTTCTCCAGAAAGCTGCGCTGCGCCTCCAGTTCGCCGGCAAGAACGCGGAGTTGTTCGCGCGCCTGATCGAGGTCGTCGCCCCCGGCGCTGATGCGTGCGGTCAACTCGGCCACGCGATCTGTATTAGCGGCCATGCGCGCTGTGATCCGCTCCAACTCGACGGCGCAGTGGTTCGCTCTGGCTCCGGCATCGCGAATCTGCTGGTCGAATTGATAGCCCAGCTCGACCCCGGCGGTGTGCTCGGCGTCCATCGCGTCCACCGCGGCCGACAGCTGGCCGATCTGCGCGCTCAGGACCGCGATCTGCGAGGCGACGGCGGACTGTTCAGCATCGAGCTGGCCCATGCGGCTCGGCCAGAACCACGCGCAGCCGGGAGCGCAGGTCGTCGCGCAGAAGGCTGTATCGCTCCGCCTTGGAAGCCTGGCGCTTCAGCGAATTCATCTGCCGCGTGACCTCCTCGAAGATGTCGTTGACGCGCGAGAGATTCACCTTGGCGGATTCCAGACGCAGCTCCGCCAGGCGCTTCTTGGTTTTGAAGCGGGTGATGCCGGCGGCTTCTTCAATCACCGCGCGGCGATCCATGGGCTTGGAGCTGAGGATCTGACCGATGCGCTCCTGGCTGATGATGGCGTAGGTTTCGCCGCCCAGGCCGGTACCCATGAAGATGTCCTGAATGTCGCGCAGACGGCAGATTTTGCCGTTGAGCAGGTACTCGGAGTCGCCTGAGCGGAAGAGGCGGCGGGTGATGGTCACCTCTCCGGCGCGCACCGAAGAGCGGCCAAACCTGCGGCGGCGAATCTTCAGGACGACCTCAGGTGCGGCCTCTCTTCCGTTCTCAGGCGAACTGTCCTCCGCAGACTCATCGTGCAGGGTTGGCTGCTCGCGATCTCCTGTGTCAACGGTTGAGCCGTCGATGCCGATCACCACTCCCGGCTGTGCCTCGC
This sequence comes from uncultured Acidobacteriaceae bacterium, assembly GCA_963834805.1. Lineage (GTDB taxonomy): Bacteria > Acidobacteriota > Terriglobia > Terriglobales > Acidobacteriaceae > Edaphobacter. The sequence goes on along the minus strand of CAWIDB010000006.1, from coordinate 721,279 downwards.
GGACCGCCTCTTCGGTCTCCTCGGCCTTCCGCCGGCGGAGACTGGTCTCGTCCCAATCGCCTGCAAGGTCCAGGGCGCGGGCCTGGTCCTGACTGCGTTCGCTGGATCCATCGCTGGACCAGTCGCCGCCCTCCTCGCCGGGCAGGGAATCGCCGTCGTAGACCTCAGGATCGACCAGCGTGAGCGAGACCTCGGCCATGCCGGTGGGTTTGCGTTCGCGCGTGCCGGAGAAGATGACGTCCTCCATCTTGAGGCCGCGCAAGCTCTTGGCGGACTGCTCGCCCAGCACCCAGATGATGGCGTCGGAGATGTTCGACTTGCCGCAGCCGTTGGGGCCGACCACCGCGGCGATCCCGTCTCCCGAGAATGGGATATCCGTGCGGTCGCAGAACGACTTGAACCCCAGCATCTGGACCTTTTTCAGCTTGAGCAAACCACACCTCCAGAAACGCATCCAGCCCCCAGGGAGGGGCATGATGCACACCGTGAGCTTCGCGCCGCGCGGTACGGATAGGATGAACCGTACAGCTTCCAATTTAGCGGGTAAAAGAGGCGGCATCAACAAGACAAACTCTACATCTTGTGGATAAGCTGGCTGCAACCCCACAAATGGGCTGGAGTGACCGAAACAGGTCAGGTTACCTTATCCTGATTTGTGCTTTTGTTATCTATCCCTTGAGCACGGCGAGGTGGTGTTCAAGGGCATCGAGGGTGCGGTCGAGGTGGGCGAAGCTGCGCGGGCGGCGTAGGGTGAAGGCGCGGGCCTGCGCGAGAATCTGGCCGCAGAGCAGGAAGTTGCCGGTCTGGCGGCCGGTGGGCTTCATCAGGTAGTCGTAGTGGGTGAACTCCATCAGGCGGGCGATGGCCTGGACGCCCTCGACAGGAGTCAAGGTTGGCAGCTCGCCGTGCAGGTTCGCGCTGTTCTCTGCCAAGGACTCCCGGTCCGCGCTGTCTGTGTTCTCCCACTCCAGGAAGAGCACCTCGCGCAGGGGAAGGCGCACGGGGAGAGCGGTGGACTGGACCTTCAGGCGGTACTTGTCGTCGCGGCTGAAGACGCGGGGCAGAGACGCAGGGCTTGCTCCGAGGTGATCGAGCGCGCTGCGCCAGAGCTTCAACGCAGGGGCCACGGGGATGACCAGTGCTGGACCGGAGTTGGCGGTTGTGTTGGAGCGGGTGTCGAGCAGGCAGATGTCGTCGGCGACGAGGTCGTATCCGCGCTGCGCGAGTCCCGCGGCATGGGTGGACTTGCCCGCGCCGGAGTTGCCCAGGAAGGCCACAACACCCGCGCCCACGCGCACCGCGCTGGCATGCAGCGAGTACATCCCCGCCTGGTGGCACAGGGTGGAGAAGATGGGCGCTAGCAGGTAGGCGCGGATGTCGGCGGGGTGCGCTCCGGGGGCCGGCTGGACAATCACCTCACGGCCGTTGCGGACCAGAAAGTTGGCGACCTCGGGCACGCGCAGCAGATACTCCTGACGCGAGGCCCACCAGCGGCTCTCGTTGGCCACCACGTTAACGATGTGCTCGGGCACCTCCCCCAGACGGATGGTGACGTCGTCCGTGCTGGCTTCGTCCGCGCTAATGTCGGCGGCCAGCGGCTCAAGTTCCGGCAGGGGGACCTCCGACGCCAGAAGAAATGGGCCCAGGCGATACTTCACAACTGCGGGGAACATGGCTGCATCATACCAATCGAACAGGTGGAACTTAGAAACCAGTTGTGGCTGGGGACGCGAGTCAAACCCGCGCAAGACAACATAATTGGTTGGGAGGGGTTTGAAGTAGTGTGACTTTTAGTACCGATTGGGCGGCGCCATGCACGAAGGATGCCGTTGACCTACCCGAGCGTATTTACTAACATGACAACAGATTGACAGATTTCGCGCTGCATCCGGGTTGATTTTCCCCCCTCAGGCTGCTCCGGCGATGGAGAATGTTGCATGACAATTCCGATCGATCGTGAGAAGTCATCTTCGGGCACAACCGAAAAGAAGCCGTGGACAACGCCGGTACTCGAGACAGTCCCGGTGCATGCCGCGATGGGATCTAAAGCAGGGAACAAGTGCGACAAGTTCGGATCGCTCTCCCATGGGGCGGGCTGCGGATAGATAGTGGGACTGGAGCATGCAGGAAGCTGAAAGCTTTTCGCTCCCACGCGGTATTCTGAGCAGGGTGCTGCTTGAGCGCAATCTGTGGAACCTGGCTGCTGCACGGAGATGCGGACCCGCGATCGGTGTGCGCGCGGATGTTGCACTCCATGGCAGCTCATGGTCCTCATAGTTCTAACCTGATTGCAGACGATACTTTGCCCCGCGCTTCGCATCGCGTTGCGCTGGGGCATCGGCTGCTGATGATCACGGCGGAAGATGAGCTGGAGTCGCAGCCTCTGCCCGTGCGTCCGTTACAAAACTCATCCATTGACCCACTTCCGCCTGTAACCGGCTGGCTGGTGGCGGACGCGCGCATCGACAACCGCGCCCAGCTTGCGGCGGAGTTTGCCCTCACGGCCAGCGAGGCGGCTGGGATGGCGGACTCGGCCTTCATCCTGCGGGCGTGGCTGCGCTGGGGCGAGGAGTGCGTCGATCATCTGCTGGGATCGTTTGCCTTCGCGGTGTGGGACGCGCGCGCGGAGAGGTTTTTTCTGGCGCGCGACCACGCAGGCGACCGCCCGCTCTACTATCGCAAGACGGCGGAGAGCTTTGCCTTCGCAACCACGGCGCGGGCGATACGCGCGTGCCCCGGGGTTTCCAGCGAGCTGGACGAGCGGCAACTGGCGCGCGACCTGATCGGCCTGCCGCCGGAGTTTTCGCAAACTCGTTTTCGCGAGGTGCAGGCGATTGCGCCGGGACACTGCCTGCTGGTGGAGCGCGACGGGACAGCGCAACGCCGCTACTGGCGGATCGACTCGTTGCGTCCGGTGCGATTTGCCCGCGACGAGGAGTACATCGACGCGTTTCTGGAGATATTCGACGAGGCGGTGCGCTGCCGCCTGCGCACCACCGGCGGCGTAGCCACCGAGCTGAGCGCGGGGCTGGACAGCGGCGCAGTGGTGGCCACGGCGGCTCGGCTGCTGGCGGATTTGGGTGGTTCGATTGCGGCCTATACGGCTGTTCCGTGCGCGGATTTTTCGGGGATTGTACCGCCGGGGCTGATTGGCGATGAAGGGCCGTACGCCGCCGAGGTGGCCGAGCTCTATCCCAACATGAGGCACATCCTGGTAGACGCGAGCGGTTCCGGCATGCTGCGCGAGCTGGAGCGCATCTTTCCCCTGCTCGACCTGCCGCACGCCGCCGCGCTGAATAATGTATGGGGCAATCTGATTCTGGACCACGCCGCTGCCGCCGGAGTGAAGGTGATGCTGAACGGGGCGCTGGGCAACTTTGCCTTCAGCTACTCGGGGGAAGAGTTGCTGCGCAACACATTCCGCAGCGGACGCTGGCTGGCCACGCTTGTCCAGGCATGGCGGTTGCGCTGCATGGGGATCTCGTCGAGCCGCACTGCCGCGTCATTGACGGTCTTCGGCGTGCTGCCGTGGGCGCTGCGCAGGCGCATCGATCCGCTGGTCCGCGCGGCGGACGTCGATTGGAGCGCAATCCGCCCGGACCGCGCACGCGAGTTCGATGCGGTCGATCAATTCCGCCGTTACCTGTTCACCCACACCAGCGGGCTGCCGCGCCTGATGGCAACAGACTTCCAGCAGAACCAGTACGGCGACTACAACGCCGCGACCGGCGCGGGATGGGGCATCGAGGCGCGCGATCCCACGGCCGACAAGCGGGTCTTCGAGTTCTGCGCGGCGATTCCGCCGGAGCAGTTTGTGGCAGGCGGAGTGGGACGGTCGCTGGCGCGGCGCGCCATGCGCGGGAGGCTGTCTGAGGCCACGCTCCATCGCAGGCAGAAGGGAACGCAGGCCGCCGACTGGTACGAGAGCCTGAGCAGGATTCTCGGCGAGCTGGCCGCGGAACTCGCGCTTCAGGCGCAGAGTCCCGGCGCGCGGCGGCTGATCGATCTAGACCGGCTGCGCAAGGCGATCGACGATTGGCCGAAGACGGCGCAGGAGGCGGCGTTGAAGGATGGCATATACGATTCGGCGATCGCGCGCGGCATGGCGGTAGGCTACTTTATCCGGCGGATTGAAGAGGAGGCCAGCGCGTAGCGCGGAGCGGGTCAGGCGCGGCCGGCGAACTCGCGTGTCTCGGTGGAGACCTTTACCTTTTCGCCCTCTTTGATGAAGAGGGGAACGCGAATCTCCAGGCCGGTCTGCAGGCGGGCGGACTTGGTGACGCTGCCGCTCGATGTGTCGCCGCGCACCGCGGGTTCGGTGTGGATGACCTCCAGCTCGACGTGGATCGGCAGTTGCAGGCCAATGGGATTGCCGTTGTATTTATGCAACTGGACCAGGAGGCCGTCGGTCAGGTAGTCCAGCGCGTTGCCCAGCATATCGCCCGTCAAGGTGAGGGTCTCGTAGCTCTCCTGATCGAGAAAGTAGGAGCCGTCGTTGTCGCTATAGAGGTAGGTGGCGGGCACCAGGACAAGGTCTGGCTCCGTGAACTTGTCGCTGGCCTTGAAAGTCTTATCGAAGACCGCACCGGTGAGCAGGTTGCGCATCTTCAGGCGAACCAGGGTTTGGCCGCCGCGCGCGGTGGGCGTATTCACCTCGGCATCCAGGCAGGCGTAGGGAGTGTTCTCCAGCTCAAACAAAGTCTTGCGCTTGACGTCGATTGCATCGATCAGAGCGGCCATTGACTCCTCGTACTCTTCGTTCTCTTGATTTGCATCGAGGGCAGGTCGGCAGCGAGAGGGAATGCAGACGCGGTCCCAGATCCATCTCAAGTATAAAGGGTATGCATGACCGGAGGAGAGATGGGCGGGACCGTTCGGCACAGGTTTTTCCGGCGCGGACTGGCGGAACTGCTGATGGTTGCAGAGGCCCTGCTTCTGCTCCTGTTCTTCCGCGTCTGCCTGGTGGCGGTTCCGGTGTACACGATCATTCGCACGATCACGCGCGGGCCTGCCGTAGATCGGTCCAACGACGAGGCGGGTGCAGGCGAGAACGGGGAGCGGGAGAAGAATGATGAGGAGAGCGCGGCGGAGGCGCAAATGTTAGAGACCGCGCTTCGTGTGCGCTGGGCGGTGGAGGCGGTTGCGCGCCACTCGCCCATTGCCTTTGTGTGTTTTCCCCAGACGTTGGCGGGCTACACCATGCTGCGCCGCCGTGGGGTGCCCAGCACCATGGTCTACGGTGTGGCGCGATCGCCTGTGAACAAACTGACGGCGCACACCTGGCTGATGGTGGGCGACAGGGTTGTGTTGGGCGGCGAGGGCTCCGCGCAGTTCACCCCGGTGGAGCGATGGGGTTGAAGCAAACGGTTGTTAGTTGCTGGTTGTTGGTTGAAGACGCGGCCGCGCGGAGTGTTGCGTTCAGGCGGACTTGGCCTGCTGCAGGAGGTCGCTGGCGTGGGCAGCGGCTTCGGCCAGCGCGCGGTGGTGAATGGTGAAGAGCGCCAGTTCCAGGCGGTCGCTAACGCCCGTCTTGTCGTAGATGCTGCGCAGGTAGTTTTTGATGACCTGCTCCTTGGTATTGAGCTGGCTGGCGATGAGCTTGTTCTTGCATCCCTGCACGATGAGAGCGATGATCTGAATCTCTTTAGGCGTCAGCCGGTCGCGCACGCGCGCGCCGACCGTGTCCTGGGCCAGGATGGAGGTGACGTTGGAGTGCTGGAAGGAGTGCTGCCCGGAGGCGACACGGCGGATGCACTCCAGCAGGCCAGAGCCGGGGACATTGCGATACAGCACGCCATCCAGTGCCTGCGCGAGCTCTTCGGGGACCTCCGAGCCGTTTTCGGCGATATAGATGGTGCGGATGCCAGACGCCTGGGCGTGGGCGATCACGGCATTGGCGTTCAGTTGCATGCTGGAGGAAAACAGTAGAATGGCGCCTCGCCAGCTATCGAGGGCGTTGGAGAGGCGGGCGAGGTCGTCGCATTGGGCCACGATGCGCATGTCGTCTTCCAGCGCGAGAACGCGGGCCGCGCCTGCGCGGAAGATCGCCTGGTTGTCGGCAAGGATGATTCGATTCATCGCGATGGTTCTCCTTGGACGACCATGTGCCGCCACTCCTCTCATCGGCACGGCGCACGGTGGGAGGGGGGATGTCTACAATTCGTACAGCAACCCGAACCCTGTTCAGTCCACAATTCCGGTTCAGATTCAAGGCTAACGCGCTCGGCGCGGTTATGGGCTACGACTATTGGGCAAGGTCAGGGCCCAGAAGGATTACAGGAAGTTTGCGTGGCTTGCCGTTCCCCAGCGCCTCGCCCTACCTCCGTAGCGCGCCGTCCGCGTCACGTCTGCCCATCGCTGCCTGCGACAGCCCATAATTTCACGTCGAAACTATTTTTCTATTGCATCGTCTCCTATGTATCATCTGGCGCACGAACCTGGCCGGCACTTCGCTCTGCCTCAACGCAGTTCTGCGCAGTGAATCTTCCTTCCTCGCAGCGAGGATTTCCTCTTAGGAGCAGCGAATGGCTTTCCGCCCCGGCATCCGAGTGCGACTCGCCCACCGATTCAGTTTGACCTCCAGAACCCGACTCACTGCCCTCGTTTCCCTGCTCGCGCTTGCCCCGCTGGCCACGCTGACCCTCCACGCGCCGAGTCTTGCCGCGCAGATGCCAAGCGACAACAAGCCGTCGGAGAGCGGCGCTGTGCCGCCCAAGAGCTGGGTGGACAAGGACACCGGGCATCGCGTGTGGCGCGTCTCCGACGAGCCCAACTCCGGCGCGTTCTATTTCAATGTGAACGCCTTCACGCCGGACAACAGGCAGATGGTCTACAACTCGCCGGATGGAATTCGCGTGCTCGACCTGGATACCATGACGACCAGGATGCTGGTGCCGAACCCGCCCGCACCTACTCCCGTTACAACGGATGCTGCGACGGGCGGGCAGGCGGGAAGAGGCGGTCGCGGCTTTGGCGGTGGAGCGCGCACCATCGTCGTCGGCCACAAGACCAACAGCATCTTCTTTACCCGCATGGATCCGGTGACGCGCCGCAATGCAGTGTACAAGGCGGACACCGACAGCGGCGCTGTGACCAAGCTGATCGACCTGCCGCCGCGGGTCAGCATCTCCAGCGTGAATGCGGATGAGACGCTGGGTGCGGGGACGTATAACGCTGCCGACTGTCCGGGCGGCGATCCCAACGCGCCGCACGCATTTCTTGCCGCGCCCGCGGCAGGAGCGGGCAGAGGGGTTGGAGCGGGTGGAACGCGCGCGCAGACTGCACCGGGGGCATCGGCCGCCGGTCAGCCTGCTGCCGTCAACCCAACCCTCGGCGGGGCCAACGTGCAGGGCGACGACAAGGGTGCCATGATGGAGCGCAGGCTCGCCCAGCACATTCCCGTGGTGCTGTTTACCATCCGGCTGACACCTGGGCCGAATGGCGAGAAGGCCGGGCACATCAGGATGTTGCTGCATTCAACCGACTGGATTGGCCACATGCTGTTCTCTCCCACCAACCCCAACCTGCTGATGTACTGCCACGAGGGCATGTGGCAAAAGGTCAATCGCATCTGGCTGATCCACACCGACGGCACGGGCAGTCAGCTGATTCACAAGCGCACCATGCTGATGGAGATCGCGGGCCACGAGTTCTGGGGGCTGGACGGCAAGACCATCTGGTACGACTGGCAGTATCCCAAGGGCGAGGACTTCTTCGTCGCCAGCTACAACCTGGAGACGCACAAACGGATTGCCTATCACCTGCAGCGCAACGAGTGGTCGATCCACTTCAACCTGACCAAAGACCTCGACCTCTTCTGCGGCGACGGCGGCGACTCCGGCCAGGTTGCGCAGGCCCCGGACGGCGAGTGGATCGAGCTCTTCCGGCCGCAGATGATCGGTGGCACCGAGGGCGCACTCAACGGGCCCAACTTCTTCCAGCCGGGAGTCTTCCACTCCGAGCACCTGGTCAACATGGCGCACCAGAACTACCGCGCCGAGCCCAATCCACGCTTCTCTCCCGACAAGAAGTACGTCTTCTTTACCAGCAATATGTTCGGCCGCAGCTATGTGTTTGCGGTCGAAGTCGCCAAAGCCACCGACCTCACCGGCGCTGTGTCCACGCCGGAGCTGGCCACCAAGTACAACCCCACAATGCCCACGCCGACGACGACTGAAAAATGATCCCGGTCCAGGCTTTCTGCGCATAGTATGGATACGGGTTTTCCGGCCCTCTTTTCTGGAGGGCCGGCGAATCGCACGGACACGAGCTGCTTATCCCTGCATCAATCCATGAGGACCATCATGCGCCGCCTATCTTTTCTTCTCGCTGCTCTCATCGCCCTTCCGCTCACAATGCATGCCGCGCAGGCCACCGCGCCTGCCGCAACCCACGCCGCCGCGCCGCAGCAGCCTCGCGTGATTCAGCAGTTCACCACGGGATGGCGATTTATCCAGGCCGACGCCAAGGGCGCGGAGCAGCCCAGCTTCAACGACTCTTATTGGAAACCGGTGACCCTGCCCCACGATTGGGCGATCGCAGGGCCACCCTTGGAAGACGCGCCATCGCGCGGCGCAGGCGCGTTTATGCCCACCGGCATCGGATGGTATCGCAAGACGTTTACGGTCCCCGCGGCAGATGCCAGCGCAACCGCTACGCGCCGCACCTTCGTTGTCTTCGACGGCGTCATGGCCAACAGCGATGTGTATCTGAATGGAGAGTTGCTGGGTCACAGGCCCTATGGCTATGTGAGCTTCACGTATGAGCTGACGCCGCACTTGCAGGCGGGCAAGAACGTGCTTGCGGTGCGCGTGGACAACTCGCAGCAGCCGGCATCGCGCTGGTATCCGGGAGCAGGCATCAACCGGCAGGTGCGCCTGGTGACCACCAGCGACACCCACATCATTCCCTGGGGCACCTTCGTCACCACGCCAGCAGTCTCCGCCGACTCGGCGACCATCCACGTCCGCGCCAGCATTATCAACCAGTCCGATTCATCCTCGAAGGTCAGCCTCTCCGTCCGCCTAGTCGCTCCCGATGGCCGCACCCTTAAGACCTTCACCTCGTCCGATGCAAGCCTGACGGCCCTCAAATCTGCCAGCGTCCTCGTCCTTGCCCCCGGCGCTACTGCCGACCTGAACGCAGAGACCACCATCTCCCACCCGGACCGCTGGGACATCGCTCACGGCGTGATGTACACCGTTCATGCCACGCTGCTGCGCGACGGCAAGGCAGTCGACAATGAGTCCGTCCCCTTCGGCATTCGCGAGTATCGCTTCGATCCAAACAATGGTTTCTTCCTCAATGGCGTTCACCATAAAGTGCTGGGCGTTGCCATCCATACGGACGGCGGGGCGATGGGAACCGCAGTGCCACTGGCGGTATGGGAGCGGCGCCTGATTGCGCTGCGCAAGATTGGGGTGAACGCCATCCGCACCGCGCACAACCCTCCCGCGCCGGAGTTTCTGGACCTGGCCGACCGCATGGGTTTCCTGGTCATGGACGAGATGTTCGACTGCTGGACTGTTGCCAAGAACGAGTACGACTACCACCTCTACTTCATGAATTGGTACGTGCGCGACACCACCGACAATGTGATGCGCGACCGCAACCATCCCAGCGTCATCCTGTGGTCTGCAGGCAACGAGATCCACGACACGCCGCGCCCGGAGGTTGCCATCCCCATCCTCAAGACGCTGGTCGCCACCTTCCATCAGAACGATCCGACGCGTCCCGTGACCCAGGCGCTCTTCCGTCCCAACGCGAGCCACGACTATGAGGACGGCCTGGCGGACCTGTTGGATGTCATAGGGCAGAACTACCGGCCGGGAGAGATCATCGCGGCGCACGCGCAGAAGCCCACGCGCGCGGTGATTGGCACGGAGAACGGACATAACCGCGATGAGTGGGTCTCCATGCGCGACCATCCGGAGTACTCCGGCCAGTTCCTGTGGAGCGGCATCGACTACCTGGGAGAATCGCGCACATGGCCGGTCATCGGCTCCGGCTCCGGGCTTCTGTCGTCGACGGGGGTGCCGCATAAGGACGCATGGGAGCGCCAGAGCTGGTGGTCCACTACGCCCATGGTCGCCATCATGCGGCGCACCGCGGCGGAGCGTCCCGCCTCCATCGATCCCGGCTACGCCAATGCCACCAGCATCGACCAGTCTGCCGCACCCTTAGCTCCTCTTCCGGCGGCTGGTCGCGCGGGCGGTGGCCGCGGAGCCGGTGCTGCCGGTGCTGGTCGCGGCGCAGGGGCCGCTCCGGGTGCGGTTGCGGCGGGCGCCGCAGCGCAGGCACCGGAGCCATTGATGGCCGATTGGACTCCGGCGAACCTGACGCCGCACACGGAGAACGTCGAGGTTTACACCAATGCCGAACAGGTTGAGCTGTTCCTGAATGGCAAGTCGCTGGGTACGCAGAAGCTCCACCCCGATGCCAGCGCCATCACCTTCAAGGTGCCGTTCGAGCCGGGAACGCTGAAGGCGGTTGCAAGCAGCGACGGCAAGGTGGTTGCCAGCGAGGAGCTGAAGACGGCGGGCAAGCCGGCGCGGATCGAATTTACCGCCGACTCGCTGGAGAAGCCGCTGACGCCCGACTGGAACGACGTCCGCTACGTCACGGCGACGCTGGTGGATGCGGCGGGGACACGGATTCCCGACTCCAGGACGGAGGTCCACTTCGAAACAAGCGGGCCGGGCTCCGTGATCGCCGTGGACAGCGGCAACATGTCGGACCACGAATCGTTCCAGGCCACGGAGCGGCAACTCTACGAGGGCACGGCGGTTGCCATCCTGCGCGCCACAGGCACGGCAGGCCCGATCAAAGTGACGGTCAGCGCGGAAGGCGTTCCGCCTGCAACCCTTACCCTGACAGCAGCGCCGGTCGACAAGGAGGATCCCGCCATCGCGAAGACCTCCGCGACCGGACGAGGCTTCTAATCCAATCCAACGCCGTATAAAACTGGCCCCATCTCTCCCGGCGAGAATGGGGCCTTCCTTATATACAGCAGCTTTATTCTTTTTCTGGGAACAAATCTTCGCTGAGCGGGGTCTATCATGGCAGGCGGAAACCTGTGCGTAGTTTTCCTGCGCGGTTTCTTTCGCAGTCCCACGCAGTGTGACCTCGACCCTTGGGAAGGAACGACCACCATGCGCAAGGCAATCGGCTTCACCTCTCTGCTTCTATTTGCCTTCACTCTTACTGCAACCGCACAGCAACCCGTCGCAAAGCCTACCGCAAAGACGACGGTTGCCGCGCACGCTGAGCAAACGGCGGCATCGACACAGCTTCCGGTAACGCGGGTCTCGCTGTACAAGAACGGCGTGGGATTCTTCGAGCACGCAGGCCGCGTCACCGGCAACCAGAGCGTCACCATCGACTTCTCCACCGCGCAGTTGAACGATGTACTGCAGTCGCTGACCGCCATCGACCTGAACGGCGGGCGGATCGCCGGCGCGGGGTACAACTCCACCACGCCGCTGGAGCAGCAGTTGAAGGCCCTGCCGCTGGCCCTGGGCGAAGACGCTACGGCAGTCGACTTCTACAACGCCATCCGTGGCGCGCGCGTGGAGGTGCGCGGGCCGGGTGAGACCATCAGCGGGCGGCTGCTGAATATCGAGGTGGTCAATACTCCCGAAGGCGACAATAAGCCCGCGCTGGAGAAGCGCATGATCACCGTCATCGGTGAATCCGGCGAGGTGCGCACCGTGGAGCTGACCCCGGTCACCTCGGTTACGCTGCTGGACACCGACCTGCACCAGGATGTGACGCGCTATCTCGAACTGCTGGCCGGCACGCGCAACCAGGGACTGCGCCACCTGACACTGCAGGACAACGGAACCGGCACGCGCGAACTGAACGTGAGCTACATCAGCGAGGTGCCGATCTGGAAGTCAACCTACCGGATATTGTTCACTGAGCCGAAGGCGGCGAGTGCGACGACAACACAGACGGCGACACTGCAGGGCTGGTCGGTGGTGGACAACACAACCGGCGAGGATTGGAACAATGTGCGTCTCTAGCTGATTGCAGGTGCGCCGCAGAGCTTTATTCAGCCACTCTCCGTGCCGTACTACTCGCGGCGGCCGGAAATCGGGCTGCCGCAGGAGGCGCAACTGACGCCGCAGACACATGAGAGCGGAGAAGTAGTTACTGCGACCGCGGCGGCTCCGGCAGTGGCTGGCGTGGCAGGCATGATGGGCATGGGCAACGGCTCGGGCGGCGGCATGGGTGGTGGTGTCAGGCAGGTCAGCAGCGGTCCAGGAATCCAGGGCAGGGTCACCGATTTCAACGGTGCTGCCGTTGCCGCTGCGCAGGTTACTGCGACCAACACCGATACCGGTGTCGCGACAACCCGCCTAACCAACAGCGCAGGGGTCTACTCCATTGCGCCATTGCCAGTTGGAACCTACAACGTCGAGGTAGCTGCCAGGGGCTTCCAAAGGCTGCTGCAGGAGAACGTCAACGTCAACAACGGTTCGATGCATGCATTGAATCTGAGACTCAACGTCGGTACTGCGAGTCAAGCCATCACCGTAACGGATGCACCGCCGTACCTGGATACCACCGACGCCACTCTGGGCGGCACGATTGAAAACGAACTTTACGCTAATCTCGCGGCCAAATCCCTCGCACCCAATACCACTACTGCCGCCTTCGACGATTACTTCGCGTACAGCCTGACCGAGCCGATTACGATTCGCAAGAATGAGTCGGCGCTGGTGCCTATCCTGCAAACCAAGATCGATGCCGAGCGGGTGACGCTGTGGTCGCAGTGGCAGCCGACACCGCTGCGCGCTCTGTGGATCACCAACACATCGAAGCTGACCCTGGACCGCGGCTCGTTCTCCATTGTGGAAGACGGCAACTTCGGCGGCGAGGGTCTGCTGGAGCCGATCCATCCCGGCGAACGGCGGCTGCTCTCCTACGCGGTTGATCAGGCCGTACGCGTCAGCACGGAGGACCAGCGCGACAACACGCAGGCGACCTCGGTGACCGCCTCCAAAGGCGTGATGGTGTTACACCACACGCAGACTGCGGAGATCACCTATGTGGTGCATAACGCCGCCAGCGAGGAGCGTACGGTAGTGATTGAGCACCCCATCCGGCAGAGTTGTGAGATGGAGACCGCCGATGGCAAAGGCGGTCCGGCCCCCAAGCCGGAGGAAACCACGCCGACCCTCTATCGCTTCCGCGTGGTTGCAGCGGCGGGCGAGACGGCGCGGCTGCATGTTGCCGAACACTGCAAGAGCAGCGTCACGTACCAGCTCACCAACTACGTCGACAACGTGTTCGCATATATCCTCGATCAGACCAACAATAGCGCCGCGATCAAGCAGGCTCTACAGCCGATTCTGGATGCGCGGCGGCATGTGGCGGACATGCAGGCTGCCGTGGACAAGGCCAATGCGCGCATGAACACGCTTCGCTCGGACGAGGAGCGCCAGCGGGCCAATGTGACCGCGCTGGCCAGTGCGGACAAGGCATCGCGGGAGCGGTTTGTGCGCGACCTGAATGCGACCGAGGACCAGATCGCGGGCGCGCAGAAGGACCAGAACACGGCGCAGGCCAACCTGCAGGCCGCCAAAGACGACCTGGCCAACAAAATTGCGTCGTTGCAGATCGACGAGAAGCTGTGACGGGCTGACTACTGCGTGGCGGCTGGTGTCGCCGTGGCGGCGGGGCCGGACTGTGCGGCGGGGGTGACGCGCGGGTAGTAGCCGCTGCGGGTGCGCACACTGAGTTTGCCGTAGCCCTTGTCCTTGGCCTCCACCCGCACAACGCGGTAGCCGCCGAGTTCGGGCGGCTTGGTGGGGTGGTAGGCGATGGTGTACTGGGTGCGGATGTCGTTGGCCACCTCGCGGGTGATGGCATCGACATCTTTCACCGATTTGGGAAAGTAGGCCGCGCCCCCGGTCTGTTCGGAGAGGGTCTCCAGCACGCGGCGGGCGTGGCGCGCCTCGGTCTTGTTGGTGTCGCCGAAGAGCAGGCCGATGCAGTAAACCACCGGGCCGTCGAAGTCCTGGATGCGGCGGATGGCCTGCTCCAGCGTGGCGCTGGACGCATTGTCTTCGCCGTCGGTAACGACCAGCAGCACCTGCTTGGGGTGCTTGGCATTCTTGGAGAGATAGTCGGCGGAGGCCACCAGCGCGTCGTAGATGGCGGTGCCGCCGGCGGACTTGATGTAGCTGAGCCCCTGCTGCAGCTTGTCGATGTTGTTGGTGAAGTCCTGGTCGATGAAGGCCTCCCAGGAGAAGTCCACAAGGAAGGCCTCGTCCTCCGGGTTGGAGAGCTTGACCAGGTCGAGCGAGGCTGCGTTGACGGCTGCCCGCTTGTCGTACATGGAGCCGGAACTGTCGATGAGGATGCCCAGCGAGACCGGCAGGTCTTCGTGGCGGAAGCTGGCAATGGTCTGCGGGACGTTGTCCTCGAAGACGTGGAAGGCGTCCTTGTCGAGCGTCTGCACGCTGCGTCCCGATCCGTCCATCACGCTGACGTTGAGCCGGACCTCGTAGGCGATTGCGTGCAGCGTGTACTGACTTCCCGTGCTGCGTTCGATGGAGTTAAGGGGAGTTCCCGGCTGGTTGCCGGCGGGTTGCGGTGGAGTTGCCTGCGCGGGCGCTGTAGATTGCGCGGGAGCAGGTTGTTGGCCGAGCGCAGGTGTAGCGCAGAAGGTCAGCGACAGAAGCACTGCGGCGAAGAATCCCTTGAGGACATCAGGATGCATGGTTTCTCTATTGCGAAGGCGCATAGTATCCATCGCGAAAGTGCACGGTCAGCAGCGGAAGGCCCGGCGGAGGCGTGAGCTTCACCTTGAGTTTACGCCAGCTACCGTCGCGCTTCACCTCGCTGGGGGTATAGCCGAGAACATACTGGTTGCGCAGTTCGGCGGAGATGCGCTCGGCGATGTCCTCCAGGCCGGCAGTATCGCTGCCGACGTCGAAGAGCCGGCCACCGGTCATCTCGCACATCTCCTTGAGCAGCTCCGGCCCCATCTGTTCCTCCGGGCTGGGCGCGTAGTTGTCGAAGATGCCGATGGCGTAGACCTGAACTCCACTCTCGCGCACCACGCGCTCCAGTTCGCTCTCGGTATAGCGGCTACGGTTGTCCCCGCCGTCGGAGACGATCAGCAGGGCCTTGCGATCGTATTTGGCCTGGCGCAGGTGGTCGATGCCCAGGTAGACGGCGTCGATCAGCGCGGTGCGGTTCTCCGGCTTCAGCATCACCATGCGCGCCTCCACGTCGTCGGGGTCGGACGTGTAGTCCACGATGATCGAGGGCCGGTCGTTGAAGCCCACCACGAAGAACTCGTCCTGCGGGTTGGAGGTGCGCAGGAACTCGGTGAGCGCCTTGCGCGCGCGCACGAACTTGCTCGCCATGCTTCCGCTCAGGTCGAAGACGACGCCGATGGTTATGGGCGCGTCCTCGCTGGAGAAGTACCGGATGGTCTGGGGAATGTTGTCGTCGGAGACGGCGAAGTTCTCTTTTTCCAGGCCGGTGACGATTCGGTTGAGGGGGTCGGTGACGGTTGTCGGCACCCGCACCAGGTTGACGTCAACACGCATGCGGGCGTCGCCGTGCAAGGTGCCCTCGACCACTCCGTCGCTCCTTCCCTCGAGTGCCGGCTTCTGGGCTGCGGTGCTGGAATCGGCGGATTTTGGCGGAGGCGGAGGCGTGGGAGTCAGAACGTTGTCCAGCGGGTTCTCCTGGGCGCGGCAGAGGACGGACAGGCCCAGCGCAAATGCAGCCAGGGCAAACACTAGGGATGCGCTCGCAAGCCGCGCACCACACGCTCTGCCCGTCCTGCCCGCCGGAAACCGCATCCTCCACCTCGCTACGCTTGCGCGTCTACTATCATCTCGCAGATCGACTCGTCTTGTTAGACGCAGCTTCGCCTGGCGGGGACGATACAGGCACTGGCGGCGGCGCAGAGCCAGAAACGGCCGCAGAGGCAACCTGCTCCCCGTACAATCGAAGTCAGACCACTTTTTCGAGGAGTACAGAGACCCTGCATGGCACGCATCTATCCCTTCCGCGCACTTCGCTACGACACCTCCCGCGTCCAGATGGAGGACGTGGTCACCCAGCCCTACGACAAGATCACCCCCGAGATGCAGCAGCGCTACTATGAAGCGAGCCCGTACAACCTGGTGCGCGTGATTCTGGGCAAGCATGAACCGGACGACACCGAGCCCCAGGAGTTTCTGCCCGCAGGCGAGCAGGCCCACAACGTCTACACCCGGGCGGCGGAGTGGCTACGCCAGTGGCGCAAGGAGGGGATTCTGGTCGAGGAGCCGGAGCCCGCGCTCTATGGCTACTCGCAGACCTACACCGTGCCGCATGCAAGCGCCGCAGATGGAGGCCCGGAGGTGCGCGAGCGGCGCGGCTTTATCGCGCTGGGGCATCTCTACGAGTACGCCGACAAGGTCGTCTACCGGCACGAGCAGACCTTCCCCAAGCACAAGTCCGACAGGCTGGCGCTCTTCAAGGCGACCAGGGCGTACTGTGAACAGGTTTATATGCTGTACTCGGACCCGGCGTTTACCGCGGAGAAACTGATCTTCGGCACAGGCAAGGACGGCAAGGTCACTCGTTCCGCCGACCTGGCCGTGACCGATGAGTACGACGTGGTACATCGCGTGTGGAAGCTCTGCGATCCGGCGCTGATCAATCCTATCCTGACCGCGATGGCGGACAAGAAGCTGGTCATCGCGGACGGCCACCACAGATATGAGACCTCGGTAGCCTACGCCAAGGAGCGCTCGGCGCAGTTGCGGCTGCCGCTGGGCGAGCCGCGCGACCCGGAGGAAAAGCTGAGTCCGGGCCGCCTGCCCGCGCCGCCATTTCCCGAGGCGGCGATGATGATGACGTTTGTGAACGTGGACGCGCCGGGAATCACGATTCTGCCCACCCACCGCGTGGTCTTCGGACTGAAGGAGTTCAAGGCCGCGGAGTTTCTGGCCAGCGCGCAGGAGTTCTTCACCGTGACGCCGCTGGAGTCGGCAAATCTGGAGCCGCTGACCGCTACTGCCGGCACGGCGTTTCTGGTGGTGACGCGCGAGGGTAACCACCTACTGCGGGCCAGGCAGGATGCCGTGAAGGCAGCCCTGGCAGGCGTTCCCGCGCGACAGGCGCAGCTCGACGTGGTGCAACTGCACAGCATTCTGCTGGACCGGATTCTGGGACTCTCACAGGAGAGGATCACGCAGCTTGGCAATGTGCGCTTCCTTCGCGAGGCGCCGGAGGCGGTCGAACAGGTGCATTCCGGCGAGGCAGACGTTGCCTTCCTCATCAAGCCCATCACATTGAACCAGTTGCGCGAGGTTTCGCTGGCAGGCGACGTGATGCCGCAGAAGTCGACCGACTTCTATCCCAAGCTGTTGAGCGGACTGGCAATCTATGCGCTGGATTGAGACGTCGTTTCATGGCTGGATGGAGTGGTCCTCTATCCGTCGGTCTAAGATTTGTTGGAAGACAATCCGGTGATTCCTTTTCGCAACTTCGCCGCCATTCTCGTCGCCATTTTGGCGGGAGCGGCGGCTGCGTTTTACCTCCGGGCGCAGCCCCAGGGCCAGCCCTCCAACTCCACTCAAACGCAGACCTCTGCCGCAGCGGAGATGGACCGCAATCTGGTGGTGCTGGACCCGGCGCACGGGGGGCAGGACGCGGGCGCCAGCCTCGGCGACAATATCTACGAGAAGGACGTGACGCTGGCGATAGCGGCGCGGTTGCGCGCGACGCTGACGGCAGCAGGGTTTACGGTGCTCTCCACGCGGGATGCCGACTCCGCCACTCCGCTCACCAACGATCAGCGAGCGGAGATCGCCAACCGCGCGCACGCGCTGGCCTGCATCATACTGCATGCCACGGCTAGCGGTTTGGGCGTGCATCTCTACACTTCGAAGCTGCAACCGCCGGAGGACGATGCCGGCCAGACTTCTCCGGACACTTCTCCGCATGCATTCGTCCCCGTGCCATGGGAGATGGCGCAGTCGGCCTCTGTCAGCCAGAGCCTGCGTCTGGCCGGCGACCTGAGCGCGGCCATGGGAAAGGCGAATTTTCCGACGGTCTCCGGGCAGGCAGCGGTGCGCCCCCTGGACAATCTACAGTGCCCAGCGGTGGCCATCGAACTGGCTCCGCTTGCAGATGCAGGCAGTGGCGCGACGCCGGTGACGGACACTAACTATCAACAGCGGGTGAGTGCCGCTTTGACCACTGCGCTGCAGGCGTGGCGCGGCCATGTGGAACCAACGGTCCCCAATGCAACACCGGCGTTCAGGGGCGGGACGAAGGCACACGATCTGGCGCTACAGGCGGAGGCTGCGGCAGAGGCCGCGCGAGCGGCGGCTGAGGCTGCCGGGAGGGCCGCTGCCAGGCGGGCGGCAGCCAGGGCCGCGGCAGACAGGCCCCAGGCTGCTCCCGGTGGGCAAGACCAGTCAAGCCAGGGCAAGGCCGCGTCCGCGAGTTCCACTAACGATTCACGCGGCAACCCAACGCCATCAGGGGGAACACCATGATTCCCCGCTACCAGCGCGTTCTCTTTTTGGTTCTGAGCGGCGCCATCATTCTGATGGCGTTGGTGCTGTTGCGCGGCTGCGAACAAGCGCGCGAAAAGCTGACCCGGCATCGCGATGAGACGCCGCTGGCAGCTCCCCTGGCCACGCCCAGCGAGACAGTCCACCTGGCGCTGGCCAACGACGCCACCGGCTCCATCGCACTGGTGGATCGGGACGTGGCGCTGCCTGCGGAGACCACGGCCCGAGCGCGCGCCTTGCTGACGCGGCTGATCGCCGAATACTCCTACAAAGGCTCCACCCATCCGTTGCAGAGCGGCCCGGCGGTGGACGATGTCTTTCTGCTCGACCTGCCGCTGACTCCTCCGGTCGCTCCCGGCGCCAAGCCCGTGGAGAACGGCAAGCCGTCAGAGAATGGCAAGACAGCAGCAGCACAGCAGGGCCACTCCGCGGTTCCGGAGTGGAACTCGCCGGACGGCCCGTCCTCCAACCCCGGACCACGAAATCCCTGCGGCAAGCTGGCGGTGATCAACCTGCACGGCAGCTTTGCCGACCACCACCCCTCGGGCATCGAGCCGGAGACGCTGACTATCGACTCGATTCTGCAAACCCTCGGCGCAAACTTTCCCCAGATCGAACAGGTGCGTTTCCTGGTGGACGGCGAGCCACGCGAGACGCTGAACGGGCACGCCGATCTGATGCGCACCTACCAGGTCTCCGGCGCCACCGGCAACTCTGCGCAACCAACCACGCAGGAGGAAAGATAATGAGCGCGACGCGCACCCATCCAATGGGAACGAAGGGTTTAACCATTGGCGTCTTCGATTCGGGTTTCGGCGGGCTGACCGTATTGCGCGAGTTGCTGCCGCTGGTTCCCGGCTCTCACTTTGTCTATCTGGGCGATACGGCGCGCCTGCCCTATGGCTCCAAGTCGCGGGAGACGATCGTTCGCTATGCGCTCTCCAGCGCGCGCTTCCTCCAGCAGCGGGGCGCGCAGTTGCTGGTGGTGGCCTGCAATACCGCGACCGCGCTGGCGCTGGACGAGCTGCGCGAGGCGTTGCCCATCCCGGTGGTGGGCGTCATCCAGCCCGGAGTTGAGGCAGCGTCCGTCACGTGCAGGGAGGCGGGAACGGTGGGCGAGGTTCTGGTGCTGGCCACGCAGGCGACCATCGAATCGCATGCCTATGCGCGGGCCTGCGCGGCGCTGGGCCTGAAGGCCACCGAGAAGGCCTGTCCGCTGCTTGTGCCGCTGGTGGAGGAGGGATGGATTGGCGAGGAAACGCCCAGCGCTAGCGGCAGCGCAAGCGATACTGCACGTTCTTCCGTGACCGCGCAGGTGCTGCGCATCTATCTTGAAGAGTCGCTTCGCCAGGCTTTACATTGCCGCGCGTTGCTGCTCGGCTGCACCCACTACCCGCTGCTACGGCCGGCCATCGAACACACTCTGACGGAGCTTGGCCGTTCGCTGCGGGTCATCGACTCGGCGCAGGCGACCGCGCGGACGGTGGCGCGCATCTTGTCCCATAGGGGCGATGCTCCCGGAGATTTGCCGGGACTGGGTGAGGACCACAACAAAGGCGAGGCCACCTGCGAGTTCTTCGCCACCGACTCCGTGCGGAAGTTCGAGCGGCTGGGATCGCGCTTTCTGGGTCGCCCCGTCGAAGGGGTGCAACTCGTCGATCTAGGCGGATGAGACGAAGAACAGTTGTGAGTTGTAGATTATCGCTTGCATCAACCCTTACCCATCTAGACTCTAATAGACCTATGCCATACCTCTTGAAGACCGAGCCTGGGAAATATTCCTTCGACGACCTGCTGCGCGACGGCGAGACCGTCTGGGACGGCATCACCAACAACCAGGCCCTGCTCACCCTGCGCAATATGAAGAAGGGCGAGCGGCTCGTCATCTACCACTCCAACGTGGGCAAGGCAGCAGTGGGAACGGCGAAGGTGGTGTCGGTGGATGCAACCGACCCACGCAACCCCATCGTGCGCATCAAGCCGGTGAAGCGGTTGCGACGAGAGAGGCCACTGGACGAGATTCGCGCGGCGGCGGTCTTTCAGGGGTCCATTATGTTTCGCCAGTTCCGCCTCTCGGTGGTCCCGTTGACCGAAGAGCAGTACGACTGGCTGACACTGGGCTAGAGCCGGGCGCGGGAATGGGCCGCCACTGCTATCCTAAGGTTGGGCATAACCTGAATTCTTTTGAGGAGTTGCATGATCGATCTGAAGGGCAAAGTGGCCGTCGTCTTCGGCCTGGCCAACAAACGCAGCATTGCCTACAGCGTGGCCCAGAAGCTGGCCGAGGCAGGGGCGACCCTGGTGCTCTCCTACCAGTCGGAGCGGCTGAAGGCGGAAGCAGAGCAGCTACTCACGGACCTGGGCCAGACTGGCGCAGGGCGCGCTTTCCAGTGCGACGTCTCGCGCGACGACGAGATCGACGCGGTCTTTGCGCAGATTGCCGCCGCGTATTCCAAGATCGATATCCTCATCCACTCCGTCGCGTTTGCGCCGGCTGACGCGCTGAAGAACGATTTTCTGCTCACCAGCCGCGAGGACTTCCGCATCGCGCACGACATCAGCGTCTACTCGCTGATTGCGCTGGCTCGCGCGGCGGCCCCGCTGATGACTGACGGCGGATCGATTCTGACGCTGACCTACTACGGCGGCGAAAAAGTCTTTCCCAACTACAACGTGATGGGCGTGGCCAAGGCCGCGCTGGAGTCCGTGGTGCGCTATCTGGCGGCCTCGCTGGGTGCGAAGAACATCCGCGTCAACGCCGTCTCCGCCGGGCCAATCCGCACGCTGGCCGCGCGCGGCATCGGCGACTTCAACCAGATTCTCGATGCCGTCACGCTGCGCGCTCCGCTGCACCGCAACGTGGAGCAGGCCGAGGTGGGCAATACGGCGCTCTTTCTCTGCTCGCCGCTGGCCAGCGGCATCACCGGCGAGGTCACGTTCGTCGATTGCGGCTTTAACATTACCGGAATCTAACATCGACCTGTATGTTGATTGAGTGTTTGAAAAAAGGAATGTGATGTATGAATTTGACGTACATCGAGTGCTCTAACGGCTGCTGTGAAGAGCAGTTATGTAGAGCGTGTTTCATAAACACCTGCGGAGTGTAATCCAGAGGCAGGCGAGATAGAAGAAGGCTCTGTAGGTGGCAAGGAGGCACTCATGGCGAACCAGAAGTCTGCGGAACTGCCCAAACCAGGCGTTGGTGCGTTCGATGATCCAGCGGCGTTTGTATCGTCGCAGCTTGCGGCCATCTTCATAGCGCCGATGCTTGTTGTTGCTACGGTAGGGCACGATCAAATCGATACCCCGTTTCTTCAGCCGCTCGCGCAGCGGGTCGGAGTCGTAGGCTCGGTCGGCAATCACCCGCGCCGGCTTCTGCCGCGGACGACCTTTGGCACGCGGGACACGGACTTCTGCGAGCGTGGCTTCCGCAAGCGTAGCTTCTCCCGGAGAGGCACTCTCCAGCCGAACTCCCAGCGGAAGACCCCCACCGTCGACCAGTACCATCCACTTCGTTCCCTTGCCGCGCTTGGTTTTACCGACCGCAGAGCCCCCTTTTTCGCCGGAGCGAAGCTGCCGTCCAGGAACGTCTCTTCCCAGTTCAGCAGGCCTTCTCCGTCGAGCGCACCCAGCAGTGCTCGCCACGCATCCAGCCATACGTCCTGCTCTTCCCACTGCTTTAATCGCCGCCAGCAAGTGGGTGGGGAAGGATACTTGTCGGGCAGAAACCGCCATGCGGCTCCGGTCTGCAATATCCAGAGAATGCCCTCAAAACAGGCTCGGTTGGAGGCCCAGGGACGGCCACGGTTGTCCTTGCGCCGCTTTGGCTCAGGCAGCAGCGGCTCGACCAACTCCCACTGCGCATCGTTCAACAACTCGAATCGCTTCTTGCTCATGCATCCAGTTCATCAAAGCAACATGCTCATGCAAAGAACCTAGCTTGAGGCCGTATCTATTTATGAAACACGCTCTAATGATTGCTATTATCTTCAATCTCTTCAGGAAGAGTTGCGAGAGCCATATTACGCAGACTACGCGACCTATCGAAGAACAACGCTTTGGAAGAAAACAAGTGAACTTGTGAAAAGCCGCTATGGAAACTGCTGCGCGAATCTTGATTGCATGCCAACAGGTTCACCGTTGATTGCACATCACGAGATTTACCCTCCTCAGTGGGGAACAGAAAAACTCGGTGATATGGTCTGCTTGTGTCAGACGTGCCACGACCAACTTCATGGACATAGCACAGACGATTTTGACGATATGTAACAGCGCTGCCAGCAGTAATCTGTAGAGGTGTTTTCAGAAAGTCAGATATGGGATTCTTTGTTTTCATCCTATTTCTTCTTGGCCTATTCACCGGAGGAATTGGTTGGATTCCTCTGGTAATAGTAGGTGTGATTTGGTTTCTAAACAGAAATTCAGAAACTGAGAAGAAATCTGAGGACAGCAGACGAGCCAATGTTACATATAGAGGCTCTTCAGCAGACAGTAATGTACGCCCATCAACAAAATGCTGTGACTATGGAACATGCAGGAATTCCGCTTCAGTCGGGAAGTATTGCACATACCATGCCGAAGAACACTCAAAATTTGTAAAACGACATTGCGGATCAAAACGCAAACACAGCACCGAGGATAGTGCATGGTCCCATGCTGACGATCTCTACAGAAAAGACAAAGGGGAGTACACAGTTTATCTGTGCGAAATCTGCTCCACTTACCATGTCGGCCATGCCAAACCTGACGATTTCTAAAAAAAAGGAGACCCAAATGAGCACAGCGGAACTTTTACTTCAGGACTATGATATGGAGATGGCCAACACGCGGCGCACGCTGGAGCGCGTGCCGGAAGACAAGCCCGACTACAAGCCGCACGAGAAATCCATGGCCATGGGCAAGCTCGCGGTCCACGTTGCGACGCTGCCGCGTTTTGGCACGACGATCCTCACTACGCCCAGCATGGACCTTACCACCGCCAAGTGGCCGGAGATGACCTTCAGCACGCGCCAGAAGCTGCTGTCCGACTTCGATGCGCTGGCCGCCGAGGCCCGCGCCGCGCTGGCCGTCGCCTCCGACGCCGAGCTGGCGACGCCGTGGAAGTTCTCCTTCGGCGAGCACGTCATCTCCAACAGCCCGCGCTCGCTGGCCTTCCGTCACATGTTCTTCAACCACCTGATTCACCACCGCGCGCAGCTTGGCGTCTACCTGCGGATGAACGATGTTCCCGTGCCGGGAGTCTACGGGCCTTCGGCGGACGAACCGTTCAAGCCGTAGGCGATGGACCTCTAGTCGAGATCGAAGTCGCGGAGGGGTCGGTCGGTCATAGGCTTCTCCTTGGCTTTTTTGACGGCTTCGGCAAACTTCTTGGCCATCAGGTCGTCCTTGTTCTTCTGCGCGTCGACGGACTGCGCGAAGATGGAGTCGCGGCGTGCGTCGGCTTCGCGTGCGGCGCGGGCGGCGTCGCTGAAGTCCTCGAACATGCGCTTGCGCGGCGCAGGTGTGTGGCTGATGATGGCGCGCGTCACCGGATCGACCTTCAGCATCGCACTGCACTCCGGACAATTCACCTCAAACGCTTCGTCGCTCATGCCCATGTTGGTTCACCTCGTCGGGAACCATTCTAAGACAGTTGCGAGTTGTTAGTTGTGAGTTGTGAGGACGGAACAACTACAGCCGGATGACGAAGTGCTCGGGCTGCTGGCTGGCGGCCTCTTCCACCAGGCGCGCGATGAGGCCGGTGTCCGAGGCGGAGTCTGGCGCGGGGCCGTGCGCGGACTCCCACACGGCGAGGAACCATACCCCGGCCAGCACGCGCTCCTGCGGGTGGGCGTTGGGGAAGAGATGCAGCGTGATGGCCTCGGCGTGCTTGCGCAGGCTGGCCTCGCGCTGCATCTCGGTGGTGGCGGCCAGGCGCCGCAGGCGGTCCATCTGGTAGCGCATCTTGGAGGCCGAAACCTCGGCTGCACGGCCCAGGCTGGCGTCCAATCCGCCCAGATATTCCTGCGCGGCGGCCAGCGCCGCGTCCAGCGCGTTGCCCGCGTCGTCCAGGCGGCGTTTGGCTTCGATGGGCAGGGCGCGCGCGGCCATGCGTTGGGCAAGCTCTTCGACCGGGAGCATCGCGTCTGTCAGGCTGACCTCGTGCTGTGCCATGAGCGCGCCAATGGCCGGTTCGATCAGCGTGGCCGAAAGGCGTGGCAGGATCGGCGTAATGCGGCCCAGAATGCGTTTATAGAGCACGGCGCTCTGCGCAAAGTACGCGACCTCAGCCGGCCCGCCGATGTAGGCCGTGGTGGGCAGGACTGTGTCCTGAAAGACGGCGCGCAACAACGCGTTGGGGCTCAGCCGCTCGGGCGCAGCATCCAGAATCGCCAACAGATCGACGGTGGAGTAGGAGGTCGCCGAGCTTCCCGCTCCGGCCGTCCAGCTTCCGTCGGGCAGGCGATGCAACGCTTGTCGGCTCTTGACTCCGGGGGCGCCTTCGACCTCGCTGATCAAAAACAGCAGGGAAGCGCCCCGTTTCACCAGTACCTGCGCGTGGTAGCCCGCGGATTCGAGCTCTGCCGAGCGCGCCAGCAGCGCCGTCTCCAGTTCATCCGCGTGTTCGATGGAGAAGCGCAGGGTGGATGCGCCCATCGTATGGAATTCACGCACCGAGGCGTCCATCACAATCAGGCCTTGCTCAGCGAAGAGCTGCGTCATCAGCCGAGCAATGGAGCTGGCGAAGGTTGGGCCGGTGTTGTTTGCGGGCCCGTAGGCGTAACACTCGCGCAGCAGGTCGCAAAGTGGCGCATGGTGCAGCAGATCGCTTGCATGGTCGAGCAGCGCATCGATGGATTCAGGTAGAACTACATTGCCCATGGGCGAGGTATTGTGTGCGGGCTCCGCTGCAAGGCGCAGCGTTTCCACCGCCGATTTGCTCAGCAGCGAGACCTGGTCCACCTCTTCGAAGTCGTGATCTTCCGTTGCCAGCCAGAAGATGGGGACGTGTTCAATCCCCGTTGTCTCTGTCGCCTGCCTGGCGCGCGCGACGGCAGTGGCAGCCTTCAGCAGCGTGAGCAGCGGCCCTCCCAGCAGCACGACCTGCTGGCCGGTGACGACGGCCCGTGCGCCGGTGCGCAGCTTCGCAATATTGGCCAGCGTGGCCGGTCCCGCGCCAAATGCGACGCTCTGTCGCTCCAGTGCATCGGACAGCGCGGCGGCGTTCGCGCTGGTTGCAGGCGGCTTCATCCAGGCGCTTCCCAGCGGGTCGGCCCCATACCACTGGCGCAGAGGAGCGCTCGCATCGCTGTCGCCCAGGGCGAGGAAGTCGCGGAAGAGCTTGGTAATACGCGGCAGCGTTGCGATGGGGAAACTTTCGGTGCTCATCCATTCCTCAAACCGTGGGACAGCTCTCTGGGCCAGCTTCCATGTTAGCTTGACTGCACTCGGCACGGTGCGCGGCAGTTGCAGATGCCTCAGATTGGATGCAGTTTCTACACGCTCGATGCTGGATGATACCGTAGACCCATGGCCGCGCACGCAAGCAAGTCCAACTCCGCATCCTCCTCCAACGTCCAGACCGCCGCGCAGAAGCCTGCCGCGAAGAAGCCGCGCGCCGCCAAGCCGAAGCTGCTCTCGTCGAAGCTCGCGTTCCAGGGCAGGGTCTTCAATGTCTTCACCGACACGCTGATCGAGCCAGGCGGACACCGGCACATAAAGGACGTGGTCCGGCACAACGGTTCGGTGGTGATGCTTGCTGTGGATGAGCGGAAGAACCCCGCCGATCCCGACGTGATTTTGGAGCGGCAGTATCGCCACGCGGCGGGACAGTATTTGATTGAGCTGCCAGCGGGCAGCCGCAACCCCGGCGAGGCCCCACTGGCCGCTGCCAAGCGCGAGCTGATCGAGGAGACCGGCTTCCGTGCCCGGCGCTGGACGATGCTGATCCGCTACTTCGCCAGCCCCGGCTTCCTCGGTGAGTGGATGCAGATATATCTAGCCCGCGACCTGCGCGAGGGTGCCGCGCGGCCCGAACTGGACGAGCAGATCGAGGTGCTGCGCGTGCCTCTGTCGCAGGCGATGAAGATGATCGCCGAGGGCAAGATTCACGACGGCAAGACGCTCATCGGGCTATCGCTGTACGACGCCGCGCGCCGCGAGGGAAGGCTGTAGCGAACGCGAGTAGCGATGGGGCCTCAGCGTGGGGCGAGCTGTTTGGGGGTGAGCTTGGTGGCTATCTCTTCGGCGACCTCGGCGGCTGGTTCCAGCGCGTCCAGGTCCTCGTCGGTGAAGCTCTCGCCCAGGCCCCCGAAGCGGCGCTCGCGGTGCTGGTAGTCCAGGATCGCCTCCAGCAGATGGATGCCGCGGAAGTCCGGCCACAGCCGATCGGTGATGAAGATCTCCGAGTAGGCAATCTGCCACAACAGGAAGTTCGAGATGCGCTGTTCGCCGGAGGTGCGGATCACCAGGTCGGGGTCGGGCATCTGGCGGGTGTACAGCGCGCCGGTGATGTGATGCTCGTCCAGCCGCGACTCCAGGCCGTCGACCTGCAGCAGGTCTTCCAGCGAGCAACCGCGCGCATGTGCTTCCGCAATTAAATCCGTGATGACAGCTCGCGCCGCATCCACAATCTCACTCCGCGATCCGTAGTTAAGCGCCAGAGTCAGCGTCGTGCCGGTGTTCTTTGCGGTGGCCTCGGAGGCCCACTGCATGGTGTCCTGCACTTCAGAGGGCAGCTCGTGGATGCGCCCGATGTACTCCATGCGCACGTTGTTGTCGTTCATGCGCTGCACGTTGCCCACCAGATAGCTCCTGAGCAGCTTCATCAGGAAGTTGACCTCGGACTTGGGCCGGCGCAGGTTGTTCTCCAGCGAAAAGGCGTAGAGCGTGATGAAGGGAAGGTTGATGCGCGAGGCCGTCTCGACGACAAACTGCACACTCTCGGCGCCCTGCTGGTGGCCGAGGAAGCGCTTCAGGGCGCGCTTGCCCGCCCAGCGGCCATTGCCATCCATGATGATGGCGACGTGCTGGGGAATCCTGGCGGGGTCGAGTTGGCCATAGATCGCGGCCTCCTCCGCCGAGAGCTCGTGGAGGCGGGAGCAGGGTTGGAAGACCGGCCTGGATGGGGATTCGCGCAAGCGGAGGTGACCTCGCAGGGTATGAAACTAGCATACCCTCTTCGGCCCGTGCAATGAATTACGACGCGGCCGACATCTCTATCTTTGATCGTATGATGCATTCCTCAGGCGGTGCGGCGCCTCCCGGCGGCCAGTTCGCGGACGTGGTTCAGGAAGATGGAGCGCTGCAGCTCAGTCAGTTGCGAGGTATACGCCGCAATCTCCGCTAGGAACGGGTCGGCGGTCAGCACGGCGGTCTCGTCGGAGTGGCGGGTGTTGGCGTCGCGCAGCAGGGCGCCGATGTCCACCTTCAGCGCGCGCGCCAGGCGGTCGAGCGAGCCCAGCGTGGGCATCGCCTTGCCGTTCTCGATCTTGGAGATGTAGGTGCGCGGCACGCCCATCCTGGCGGCAAGCTGGCGCTGCGAGAGGTTGCGCACATGGCGCAGATCGCGCACCGCAGTGGCAACCTGCAGGCCGCCTTCTTTCTCCGGCAGAGAGGGCACGAGCGCCAGCGGAGCCGGTTCACTCACCGGAACCTCCACCTCAAGACACTTGTGGCAGCGCCGGCAAAGCGAGTTGGCTGTGCGGAATTGCACCAGACTGCAGTAGTCGCAACGGAGTACCTCCCGTTGTTCGACGGACGCCATCATGGTTGCCATCAGTTGTAGTTGCGGGCGGACCCAGAGCAAGGACCGCGGCGCTCACGTCCGATAACGGAGGTTTGCGATGCACCTAGAGTGACACCGGGTATCGCCGTAGTCAAGGGGTATTGCCAAAGATTCCCAAAGAAAACCGGAAGAAAGCCAAACTGGAACCACGGTGGTAAACAGGTCTGAGGCTCAAGGTTCAAGGTTCGAGGTTCGAGAGATTAGGAGTTAGCCGCCCAGGATCTCTTCGGCCTGAATGCGCTGGATGCCCGCTTCAGCGAAGGACAGATCGGTGGCCTCTATGCTGCCAGGCAGCTTCACCGGGCGCGTGGCGTCCTCGATCACCAGGCACTCGAAGTCCAGCGCGGTGCCGTCGATGGCCGAGTAGCGCACGCAAAAGTCGTAGGCCAGTCCGCACAGAAACAGCCGCTTCAGGCAGCGCTCGCGCAGGTAGCCGGCCAGGCCGGTGGGCGTAAAGTGGTCGTTCTCCAGAAACGCGGAGTAGGAATCGATATTGCGGTGAAATCCCTTGCGCAGCACCAGCTCGGCGTGGGAAATCTCCAACGCGGGATGGAACTCCGCGCCGCTCGAACCCTGCACGCAGTGATCCGGCCAGAGGGTCTGCGGGCCATAGAGCGCCTGGATGGTTTCATACGGCTTCGCGCCGGGGTGCGCGCTGGCAAACGAGATATGCCTGGGCGGGTGCCAGTCCTGCGTGAGCAGTACGTGTGCGAATCGCTGCGCCAGCGAATTGACGACAGGCACAATCTCGTCGCCGCCCGCCACCTCCAGCGCTCCGCCGGAGCAGAAATCGTTCTGCAGATCGACGGCCAGCAGCGCGTCCGTTGGTTGAATCGTATGCATCTTGCTTTAGATGCTACTGCAACGCGACAAGATTTCGTTAGTCTTATACGCTTGGGTAGATTCGATCCGGAGGATGCAGCCGTGATCTCGCGCGTGACGCTGTTCTCTCTGCTGCTGGGGCTGATGTTGGCCATGGGAATTTGGATGTGGTCCGGCGGGCACAGGGATGACTGCACGCGTTACCTGGCGGGCGACAAGAGCGCTCCCGCATCGGAGTGGGTGACCTCGGGCACGCGCACCATTGAAGTTTCCTGCAACGATTGGACCATGCGGCAACCGCTGCACGTGCAGATACTCTGCCTGTTGGATATGGTTGTAATGGTCCTCTTTGTCATGAACGCACTGTCCGATCTGCGCGAATGGTTGGCAAAGCGGCGGCTCAGGCGTCCGAGGCGTTGAAGCCCAGTAAGATTGCAACGCCGGGCATCCACTCTCAGCCGTACGGAGAGCTTTCGGTAGACTAGAAGCATGAGCCATAACGGTGCGGTGCGGAAGGTTGTGGGCGAGACGCGCGTGCGCGTGCGCTATGCGGAGACCGATCAGATGGGCGTGGTCTACTACGCCAACTATCTGGTCTGGTTCGAGGTGGGCCGGGCGGAGATGATGCGCCAGCGCGGCCTCGACTACAGGCAGATGGAGATCGAAGAGGGATGCCTCATGGCCGTGGTTGAGGCCACGGCGCGCTACAAGGCCCCCGCGCGATACGACGAGGAGCTGATCGTCGAGACCACGGTGTCCGGCGTGCGCGGGCCGGTGGTGCGCTTTAGCTATCAGATTCTGCGCGCAGACGACAGGACGCTGCTGTGCGAGGGCGAGACCGTACATGTGGTGGTTGGCCGCGACATGAAGCGCTGCCCCATGCCCAGGAAGTATGCGGCGCTGCTCAGCGCGGCGGCATCCCACACATCGCTGTAACATCTCATACCCAGGACTGAAAGTATTACGGAGACAAATCGATGAGCGAAATGACCGGAAAGGTTGCGCTGATTACCGGCGCCAACAAGGGCATCGGATTGGAGACGGCGCGGCAGTTGGGCGCGCTGGGCATCACCGTGCTGGTGGGCGCACGCGATCTAAAGAAGGGCGAAGCGGCCGCGGCGGAGTTGAAGCGGGAAGGCATCGACGCGCGCGCGATCAAGTTGGATGTGGTGGATGCTGGCGACCGAAAAGCCGCGTTAGAAGCGATCGAACGAGACTTTGACCGGCTCGACATCCTGGTCAACAACGCGGCCATTAATCTCGATCAGGGGGCCTCGCTGGAGACGAGCACGACCCCGGCAAAGACAATACGCGATACTTTCGATACAAACTTCTTTTCCGTGGTAGAGCTGACACAGATGCTGCTGCCTCTGATCCGAAAGAGCGCTGCCGGAAGAATAGTGAACGTGTCGAGCGCCCAGGGTTCGCTGACGCTGCTTGCACCCAAGGACTCACCGATCTATGCCACCAAGACGTTTTCGTATGATGCTTCCAAGTCGGCGTTGAACTCGTTCACCCTCCACTTGGCGCATGAGTTGCAGGGGACCCCGATCAAGGTGAACTCGATTCATCCAGGATGGGTGAGGACGGACATGGGAGGCCAGCAGGCGCCGCTAGGGCTGGTGGACGGTGCAAAGACTTCAGTGCGCCTGGCCACGTTGCCCGACGACGGCCCCACAGGAGGCTACTTCCATCAGGACGACACGCTACCTTGGTAGGTCAGCTAAAGGCGGCAACGAATTTTGCACGGTACGGAGTGTATTCAAGAGCGATCAATCAACCGCCCTAAATCGCAGTTCCTGGGTCCCGCCTATGGACATACCGGGTCTCATCGTCGAGACTTGTTGTGCTGAACTTCTCATGGCGGGGCCTATCCATGAATCGACGATCTTTTCTACAGACAGCCGCGACGCTCACGGCTCCACTGGCATACTTTCCCGAAGCGGTCGCGCAGGCGCCCGGCAGCCCAGCTCGAAGCACGGCAAAAAATGGCGTGCAGTCTGAAAGTGTGCGTAGGATTGAGGCTGCCACCGCGGCGGCCATGGCAATGCAGCGTCGCGACTGGGAACAGGGCATCCTCGCGCAGGCAATGCTCGAGGCCGACGACCGGCAGCGCACAATTCTGCTGACCAAGGCGGCGATGGTGCAGAAGACGCCAGACGGGCGACTGGGGGTGGTCGTCTCCGGCAGTCCCACCGATCCGGCCATGGGTGGCGCTGCCTACGCGAAGGCAGCCGAATGGACCGGCGATAAGCAGATTCAGCAGGCGGTCGATGGCTTGCTCGCCTGGATTCGCAAAGGCGCGCCGCGCAACGCCGACGGTATTCTTTATCACGTCTTCCGCGCACCCGAGATGTGGTCCGATGGTTTCAATTGCGCGCCTCCCTTTCTCGCGGCGAGGGGATTCTACGACGAAGCAATGGAGCAGATCGAGGGCTATCGGAATCGGCTATGGAACCCGGACAAGAAGCTCCTCGCGCACATCTGGGACGACCAGAAGAAGCAGTTGCGCGACGCCAACTTCTGGGGCGGCGGCAACGGATGGGCCGCGGCGGGCCTCGCCCGAGTATGGCGCAGCCTGCCAAACGAACGTCAGCAGGAACGGGAGCGTGTGGCCGACTTTGCGCGCCAGCTCATCGACGGCTGTCTCGCCTGCCAGCGTCCCGACGGCCTCTTTCACAACGTGGTCGACCAGCCCTCGACCTTCGTCGAGACCAACCTTGCGCAGATGCTGGCCTTCGCAATCTACGAAGGAGTCTCGGCCGGCTGGCTTCCCGCCGCCTATCTCACTCGTGCCGACCGCATGCGTGCGGCCGCTCGCCTGAAGATGGACGCCGACGGCTTCGTTCAGGGCGCATGCGGCGCACCCAGCTTCGACCGTCCCGGCCCCTCCACAGAGGCCCAAGCCTTCTGCATCATGATGGAGGCCGCCGGCAGCCGATGAGATCGAGATCGTCTTCGCTTTTGCATTTGCTGTGGATCGTCCTCTTGCTTCTGTCCAGCGGAGTCCTACCAGCGCAGCAGCCTGCAACCCCCGCGCTTCACATCGAAGTGCAAGATAAAAACGGCACGCGAATCATCGATTCAGCTACAGCCATCGGGTCTTTGCAGACAGATTCGACCACTCTCGACTTCCATCGCGTCTATCAACCCGGTGACCGCATTCTCTTTACCGAGCCGCAGGAGATGGCTGTGCGCATGGATCAAAGCATGCCCGAGTGCCTGATCTTCGCGCCCAATTCGTCGGCCCTTATCTATGAGATTCCCTACGGCCGCGCAGAGCAGGAGACGGGCAGCGCCTACGCACCAGATGCTTTCTCCGGCGATTCGCATCGCGTGACACTTCGCGCCTTGACCGGGCAGGAGAGGGACAGTTATCGCAATTTGGCCCTGAACCCATGCGATCAGCCCCGGCCCGATCTCGCGATCTTCCCCCACGCCACCTCCAGCAGCGTTGCCCGCAACCTCTTCGATTTCGAAGCACGCAATGCGATCGACGGCGCAACCCGCAACGGCCATCATGGCGTCTGGCCCTACCAGTCCTGGGGCCCGGAGTTGAGCCCCGACGTCTGGTGGAAGGTGGACTTTGGCCGTCCCGTTACCGTGGACAAGGTACGCCTGATGCTGCGCGCCGACTTCCCCCACGACGGCACATGGAAGAGCGCCGAGATCGAGTTCTCCGATGGAAGCCGCGTCGCGATTCAGCTTGCGCCGACCGCCGAGTTTCAGGAGTTCACCTTTCCCGCTCGGCGAACCGCCTGGCTGCGCCTGACAAATCTTCTTCCCACCGACCCAGGCAAATGGTGTGGATTGATAGAGTTGGAAGCGTGGGGAAGAGAGTAGGCGCTGCTTTAGCATTTGCTCAATTGCTATAGGCCAAAAATGAATTGTCATTCTGAGCGAAGCGAAGAATCCCGCATTTCTATTGAAGTGCACCGGTCTACACCAATAGCAAAAATGCTACTGGCCCTTCGTCACGCGCGCGGCATCCCATGCCTTGGCGTACTTCCAACTGGTGTAGGCGGCCTGGTAGAGGTGCAGCAGCAGGCCCTCGCGTCCGTCCATAAATCCCAGTCGGAAGATGTAGTTCCATAGAAAGTTCAACTTCGGAGCCAGCAGCACATTGCAGACAAACTCCGGCCACGAGCGGCTCACCTTGCCTTTGCTTACCAGCACTTCGCTGCCCAGCGTGCTGTAGCGGTCCATGTGCTCGATGTAGTTCTCCAGCGTTGGGTAGGCGTGATGGATCAGGTTATGCTCCAGCGTGGCGGTCTTGCCGTCGAAGGCGATGGTTTCGTGAACGGGGCGGGCTTCAAACTGCGGCGGCGCGGTTGAACCAACGCGGCGGAAGAGGCGCAGCTTGGGGTCCGGATAGAAGCCGCCGTGTTTGATCCAGCGGCCAAGAAATAGATTGCGGCGGTGGATGAAGTACGCATCCACGGGCGGGTCCGAGCGCAGCAGCGCGCGAATCTCCGTCTGCAGCTCCGCGTTCAGCTCCTCGTCGGCGTCCAGCGAGAGCACCCACGCGCCGGTGCACTTGGCGATGGCCGAGTTCTTGGCCGCGGCGAAGCCATGCCACGGCTCCTGGTAGACGGTTGCGTTGGCGGCGCGCGAGATCTCCACCGTGCGGTCGGTCGAGCCGGAGTCCAGTACCACAATCTGATCGGCAAACTGGACGCCGGCCAGCGTGCGCGCCAGGTTTGCTTCCTCATTTTTTGTGATGATGGCGACGGAGAGCGTCTGTTGCATTGGCGTGATGTTCCTCCCCGTTTTGCTCGCTCAGGTGCTGGGCTAAGATGCTGCGATTGAAAGCAGTCTATACCGGTTACTGCAGCGTGATCGACTCGTCGCCGAGATGCTCGCGCAGCAGGCGCTGGATGAGCTGCATCAGCGCCTCGCCGGTCTTGGGAAGGACGAACGTGCCTGCGGCTTCGTCCCAATCCAGTTTGAAACTGGTGGTCTCGGCCGAGATCCATATCTGGCGGACGGGTGTGTTGGGCGTCACGACAAACTTGCTCGATCCGTCCTCGAAGAGGATGTTCATCGCGCCGCTGTTGTCCTCGCACTCGAAGCTGCCGCCGGCGTCCTCGGCGGCAATCAGCGCCTGCTTCAGCGATTCAAGGGCGCGGTCGCATTCAGCGCGGAATATGGCTTCATCAAGCATGGGTCTAGTGTATCGGTTTCAACCAACTCATCGCGAGAGGGCCGCGATGTATGGGGCACTCATGCTGTTCCGATGCAAGGATGCTAGAACGGGATATTGTCGTCCGTGATGCCCTGGTCGGCGTAGTCGGGCGTGGCTGCGGGCGCGGTGGCTGCGTAACTGGCGGTTGAGGATTTCGAGTAGCTGCCTCCGCCTTCGCCCCCGCCGGGTTTGCCCAGCAGCGATAGCTCGTTGACCAGGATTTCAGTCCGGTACTTCTTCGCGCCGGACTCCTTGTCTTCCCACGAGCGGGTCTGGATCTTGCCCTCGATAAAGAGCTGCGTGCCCTTCTTTACGTAGTCGCGAACGATCTCCGCGGTGCGCTGGAAGGCCACCAGGTTGTGCCACTCGGTGCGGTCGGTCCAGTTGCCCTGCGCATCTTTTGCGCGGTCGGCGGTGGCCAGGGTGAAGCTGGCGATGGTCATGCCGCCGGCGGTGGCGCGGATTTCCGGGTCTTTGCCTACGTTGCCGAGGAGAAATACTTTGTTGACGCCTTTTGCCATTTGTCTACGCTCCAGAGGTGAAGGGTCTGCGAAGGATGAGAATAGCAGATCGGCGAGTTAGCAGGTTAGCAAGTCAGCAAGTTGGCAGGCCGGCAAATCAGCGACAATCCCTGGAGAGGGCGTTCTCTCGCTGACTTGCTAACTTGCTGACTCGCTATTTCTTCCGCTCTCCGATCAGCTTGGCCAACGCGAGCGCCAGGGTCAGCGTGCCCAGCGGCAGGCATCCCATGGCGACCATCAGCGCCAGCCAGCCTGCGTTGGAGTGCGGGCCCTGCCGACTCATTCCGCCGCCGAGGGTAAGCGCCAACACCGCCGCCACCACTCCCGTAAGGAAGAGGCCGAGACCGGTGCGGAAGAGTTGGCGGGTGTCTCGTTGCATAGGGCAGGGAACAGCGCACAA
Organism: uncultured Acidobacteriaceae bacterium; assembly: GCA_963834805.1. Lineage (GTDB taxonomy): Bacteria > Acidobacteriota > Terriglobia > Terriglobales > Acidobacteriaceae > Edaphobacter. Next base: position 686,049 of record CAWIDB010000006.1, on the reverse strand, counting down.
CCGTCAGCGGCAGGCGGCCTGCATCAGGTAGACGATGACGCCTGTCACCGAGACATAGAGCCAGATGGGAAACGTCCAGCGCGCCAGCCGTTTGTGCGCGTGAAAGCGGCCGGTGAGTGAGAGGAAGAAGGTAATCAGGACCAGGGGCAGAGCCACCGTCGAGAGCACAATGTGCGAGACCAGCAGGTCGCGGTAGAAGTGCCACCAGGGATTGAAGCGGTTGAAGCGCGTCTCGCCGTGCAGGGTGAAGTTGACGATGTAGGAGACCAGGAAGATCGACGAAAAAATGAAGGCGAAGGACATGGAGGCGCGGTGGTGCAGGATGCGCCACTTGCGAATCTCCTCGAAGCCGGTGACCAGGGCGATGGTCGCCAGCCCGTTCAGCACGGCGTTGACCAGCGGCAGCGATCGCAGTTGCGTGCCCGCCACGTCGGTCGGCGCGTGGAAGTAGACCAGCCAGCAGATGAGTGCGCTGGCCGCTGCCGAGACGCCGATAATCCCGAGGATGACGCCGGGCGGTGTGCGGAGGTGGGCGTGTTTGTGGGGAGTGGATGGCATGGGTTTGTTCTCAGTGCTGAGTTTAGAACAATAGCTGTCCGCGGGCATCCAGCATCATGGCGGCCAGCAGCAGCGGCAGGTAAATAATCGACGCGTGCAGCAGGTCGCGCGCGGGCTGGCGGTGCGACGGCGCCTCCGCGTCGTGCAGCTCCGGGCTGTTCACAATCCGCGCAAAGCGGATGGTATACCCCAGATAGCCCAGCGACAGAATGCCGGCGGCAACCGCATACGCAACTCCCGTTGTCTCCTGCCTAAAGGGCCACAGGCTCACCGGAACCATCAGCGCGGCGTAAAACAGTGCCTGCACCACAGTGGAGCGCACGGCGTAGCGCGTGTTCTTGATGGTGGGCGTAATGCGGATTCCGGCGCGCGCGTAGTCCTCGCGGTACATCCAGCCGATGGCCATAAAGTGGGGGAACTGCCACACAAAGAGGATGGCAAACAGCGCGACGCCCGGCCACTCGATCAGCCCGCGTGCGGCGGTCCAGCCGATCAGTGGAGGCATCGCTCCGGGAAAGGCGCCAATAAACGTGTTGATGGTGCTCACCTGCTTTAGCGGCGTGTAAATGGCCACATAGCCTACCGCGGTTAGCAAGGTGAGCGTGCCGGTGAGCAGGTTGGTGGTACGGGCCAGGTAGAGCGATCCCAGGAAGACCGCCAGGAAGCCGACAATGAGTCCATGCGCCAGGCCTATGCGGCCTGTTGCCATCGGGCGGTTCGACGTGCGGTGTTGCAGCCGGTCCGTCTTGCGTTCCAGCGCCTGGTTCAGCGCGCTGGCTCCGCAGGTGACCACCGCGATGCCGGCCAGAGCCTTCACCATCCCCATGTTGATGGGGCTGATGCCGGAGCGCAGGCTGCCCAGATAGAAGCCGGCCGCCGACGTGATGAGAACCATGGTAGTAACGCGCACCTTGAATAGAGTCGCGTAGTCGGCAAGCAGCCCCGGCGGCGGAGGCGCTGCGACAGCTTCCACGAGCGGTTGGGTTCGGTCCTCCGAGGTTGCGATCACGCCCACAGCCTTCAGCATATAGCGTTTCACTGCAAAGAACTGCGGCAATCCGATCACTGGGCGGAAGCTGCGCGTTGCCGGAGTTGCGCCGGGCAGAGGCGGCTGGTTCAGGCTATCGTCATTGCGCCGGAGTTGCGGCGGGAAGCGTGCAGTGTTCTTTCCCCTCCCAGGGAGGCAGCAGCTTCAGCAGTACCCACAGAATCCCCAGCGGAAGAATGGTCAAGAAGATCGCCATCAGCAACCCCTCCTTGGTCACCAGGCTCATCTTGTAGGTGGTGTAGCCGAGAAAGCTCTTGGAGAAGAGCTGGCCGCCGATCACTACGTTCCAGCGCATGGCAAAGACGCCGATCTGGACCAGGCACCCCGACACAACATAGATGCGCTTGCGCACAATTTCAGGCAGATTTTTGACCTGAACGATCGCCAGCAGGAAGATCGGCACCAGCGTCCCGACACAGATCTGGAGAACGATCTGCGAGAAGTAGAGTCTGGTGTGGACCATGAAGTTGAGGGTGCGGAAGCTCTCGTCCGCCTCGTAGACGCGATGCACCAGGTCCAGCATCTCCAGGCTGAAGTCCAGGATGAAGATGTAGAACAGGTACATCGCGATGGTGTCCACGCAGGGCATGTCGATGGGCATCTTGCGCATCTTTGTGGTCAGCATGTACAGCAGCAGTACGGCGGCGATGCCCGAGACCATGGCGGAGAAGATAAAAACCACCGGCATCAGGGGTGAGTTCCACCAGGGATTGGCCTTGAGCGAGCCGAAGATGAAGCCCACATAGCCGTGCAGGATGAAGGCGGAGGGAATACCGACCAGGGTGACGATCCAGCCTACCTTGTCGTCGATGGCCAGCGATTGCGGGCTCAGGTTGTCGGAGCCCAGCGTCATGATGCGGTAGACCAGCCGCTTCCATCCCGTGCTGGACTGCGACAGATGCACGATGTCGCTCCGGTAGTCGAGCCATATCTCAAAGACCAGAACAGCCATCAGATACCACAGATAAACGAAGCCGAACATCGCCATCGCGGAGGTGCTGTGCGGCGTGAAGTACATCTCCGGCGAGCGCCCCGGATGGCCAAGGTGAAACTGCAGCGGCAGCGGAGCCACCAGAAGGAACGCCAGCGCCGTGAGCAACGCCAACCGGTACGTGGGGGCGACCGCCTTGACGTTGAAGATACGGACCAGAGAGGCGAGGATAAATGCCCCGGCCACCAGCCCCGTGATGTACGGGTACAGGACGATCAGGACGCTCCAATAGAGATTGATCTCGTTTGGATACATGTAGCCTTCAACACCGTTCATAGAGTTCTCCGTCTCCTAATCTCGCCAAATCGTCTGCAATACCATGTTGCAACGAGTCACTGGGTGTCCTTATCGCACCGATCCATCCATATCGTTGTAGAAGACCTTCGCTCCAGTCGCCATCTGCGGCTTCAAAACCTGGACCGAATGGGTCTTCAAATAGGCATGAATGGGGTCGTTCGGATCTTTCAGATCGACCAGTTGTCGCGCTCCGGTGGGGCAGGCTTCGCAACATGCCGTGGTCAGACCCTTGGTGATCCGGTGATAGCACAGCGTGCATTTGTCCGCGACCTTCTTTTCGGGATGGATGTAGCGGCAGCCGTAGGGACAGGCCTGCACGCAATAGGCGCAGCCCAGGCAGTATTCCTGGTCCACCAGAACCACGCCGTCCGGCGCGATGAAGGTGGCGCCCACCGGACAGACCTGGGTGCAGGGAGAATCCTCGCAGTGGTTGCACAGCTTGGGAACGAAGAAATACTTGCCCTCGTCTTCCGGTGCGGAAGAAAATCCCTCATCGCCGCCCGCGCTCTTAGGAACGGCAGGGAATCCTTCCTTGCCGCCGTCCGGCGAGATCACCTCGGGGTTGGCCATGTGCCAGTCGTTGACATGGTAGCGTTCCACCCAGGTGCGGAAGTGTCCATCCGGAACATCGTTCTCCGCCGCGCAGGCGCGCACGCAGTTGCCGCATCCGATGCACTTGGGAATATCGATCAGCATGCTCCACCAGTGGTCCGTCATCTTGTAGTTGGGGGACTCTTCGGGTGTTCCGGCCAGAACATACTTCCATGCGATCGCCGCCGCAGGCAGCATCACGAGAAAATGGCGTCGGTCGATGTTCACTTGGTACCTCCTGCCTGGATTACAGGCCATTATGCGGCTGGTGGCAGGTCTCACAGGGAACCCCGCCGGAGTGTTGCACCGGATCGATTTGTGGAAAGATGCCAGGTTTGGCGGCGCTCTCCGCATGACAGCGAATGCACAGCACGGTCGTGTCGATCTTGGCCGGCTGAATCGAAGGATCGTCCGCGTGCTGGGCCAGAGGGCCATGGCAGGCCTCGCACGATACATGCTCGTGCTTGCCCGCCTTCTTTGCCTCCGCAATGTCCGTGTGGCAGGTCTCGCATTTCTCGTGGCCGGCAAAGTGCATCGGGTGGGAGGCAATCTCCGCGATCGCAGCTCCCCGGTAGTGGCCGTACTCTCCGAAGGTCTTCGGCACAACAAAGTGGCGGATCACCAGAAAGACCACGAAGGCGATAACGAAGAGATAGGCAAAGCGCAACAGATGTCCTGCATCCTTGGAGAGACTCATCGTGGGTTCAACTTCCTTCCGATAGTTGGTATGTCAGTGTGCGATGAGCCGGTACGGAGATACCCCCATCCGCATTTAAGATGCTCATCTCCGCATCGTCCCCTCATTCATACGAGGCGCAGCGATGAGTTGTATGTGAGCTAGGTCACAGCGACATCGGCATGATTCGCAGAGACATGCACGGAAAGGACACGGCGGCTGTTTGAAGAGGAGCATGGCGGCTACTTATAGAGCATCTCCGCTGAACAAAGTGAGTACGCTCACAAATGTACATTGCTCCCGAATTAATCTCAGATTCGAACTCATTTCACGTGTGATCCGGGTCACATCCAATTCGTTTCACCATGGGGCTATACTCTCTTTGTCTGTGACAGAAGTCACATCATTTTCATCGTCCGGCAAGCTAGTGTTACTTCAGTTCAACGATAAAGCTTGACGAATAAGGTGATGTTGTTGGACAACCGAAGCGAAGGTGCTGTTGTTGGACAACCGAAATGTAACAGATGTCGTCGGGCAACATGAACCAAGGTTCGGTTATTGAACGACCAGTCTGTGCGGATCTTCTCCGCGGAGGGGCTGAATGAAACGGATTTTTCTGTATATCGCTTTGATTGGGTTGCTGCCGGGGCTTTCCACCAGGGCCGGGCTTCTCTATGCTGCGGGCGCAAAGCAGCAGACGGCTGTGGCGCAGAACGCGGCCGCTCCCAATCCCGCCGATTTTGTCGGTTCGGATGTCTGCGCAACCTGCCACGCCGATCTTGTCAAGAAGTTCAGCGACAACCCGCACCAGAAGCTTGCCCTCAAGGACCATGGCACGGGCGCAACCTGCGAGAGCTGTCACGGACCGGGCAAGGCCCACGTCGAGGGCGGCGGCGACGTCACCAAGATCAAGCAACTGGCCAAGCTTTCGCCACAGGATGTTGATGCCACCTGCCTGGGCTGCCACGCGGGTACGCACCCCAACTTCCTGCGCTCCCCTCATGCCAAGGCGGGCGTCAGTTGCACCAGTTGCCACAGCGTGCATACCGGCGATACCGAGAACAAGCTGCTCAAGGCCTCCCAGCCGAACCTCTGCTATCAGTGCCACACCGACGTGAAGCCGGCCTTCGATATGCCCTTCCATCACAAGGTGAACGAAGGCCTGTTGAAGTGCAGCGACTGCCACGACGTCCACGGCACCTTCGGCAACAACAACATCCGGTCCACTGCCGATCAGAACGCGATTTGCACCAAGTGCCACATGGAGAACCGCGGACCCTTCGTGTATGAGCATCCCCCGGTCAAGGCGGAAGGTTGTCTCTCGTGCCACACTCCGCATGGCTCGCAGAACGCCCGCTTGCTGAATGTGCCCAACATTAACCAGCTGTGCAACCAGTGCCATAGCCCGGTTTCTGCCTCTACGATGCATAGCATGAACGCAGGATCGGCAGATCGTAATCCCTGCATCACCTGCCACACCATGGTTCATGGATCGAACGTCAACCCGGCTTTCATACGGTAATAAAGTTTGCCGCGCCGTCCGGCCGCAATCGGATGGCGCGGATCAGATAGAGCACAAACAGTTTCAAGGTTTCGACGCTAGCAATGTTGTTCCAAGTGAGGCTCAGATGATGAAGATCGGCTGGTTTTCACGGCTGCCCAATGAACTCCCCGCTCATACCACGACCCATCGGCTCGCCGGGGGCCTTGGGCTCGCCATGCTGCTGCTGATGACCGTAGTTGCGGTTGCCCAGGAGGCGCCGGCTCCAGCGCCTGAAGTCCAGAATGGGTTTGAGATCCACAATACGGCGGACCTCGGCGGCCACATAGTCAATCTCCTTGGCAGTGGACGAATGTACGACACTCTGGTCAACATTCAGTCCGGGCCACGCGTCCTCGGCCAGACCTTTACCATGCATGCGCTTCCGGGTACCAAGCATTCCCTTCTGGATGACCTCACCGTCTTCAGTAGCGGCTTTGGCGGCGACCCGAACAACTATGCCAAGATGGACTTCTCCAAGGGCAAGCTCTACGAGTTCTCCGGAATGTTCCGGCGCGACCGCCAGTACGCTGACTACGACCTGCTCGGCGCTCCGGACAACGCCGGACTGATGATCCCCTACGGAGCGGTCGCTGGCGTTGCTACCACTGCATCCTTCCCGTGGCCTGCGAATAACGATTCGCCGGTGATGTTCAACACCGTGCGCAGGATGACGGACACCAACCTCACCATCCTGCCGCTTTCCAAGGTTACCTTTCACGTCGGATACTCGCAGAACATCTTCCAGGGCCCCACTCTCAGCCCCGCCAGATCGGTTGGAAAATACGATTCTCTGGCGCTGGAGTATCAGCGCAACAGTACTGACGAATTTACCGGTGCGATGGACTGGAAGCCCCTGCCCCAAACCAAAGTTACCTTTGAGGAAGTGGTTACTCACTACAAGACAGGATCCTATTTCACTCTGAATCCCAACGGCTTCCAGGCGCAGGAGGCGGATGGCACTCCCGTCTCGCTTGGCGACTGGGACAATTTGTCCGCTCCATATGCAATCGCCGCCTGCAATACAGGCAGCATGGGCACTGCGTACTCCGGTTCGGGCAGTACTGCCACCTATACCATCTTCACGGCTCCTAACACTCCCGGCGGGCTGCCCATCGTCAATCCGGCGTGCGATGTCATCACCAGCTACCTGCGTTCGCAGCCGACGCGCACGATCACTCCCACCGAGATGCTCCGATTCCAGAGCTCAAGCATTCGCAACGTCGCCATGAACGGCGACATCCGCTTCACCATGGCAAGGACCAACCTGCCCAACTATTATGAAAATTGGACGGGTCTGGATGGGGTGATCCGCTCCTCGACGCTTACCGGCAGCGCGGACGCACACCGGCAGGTGCTTGGCATCGACTATGGCATGACCTGGCAGGCCACAAAGAAGATCGCCCTCGCCGACCAGGTCGACTTCTCATCGGTCCACCAGCCTGGCTACACCAATCTCGCAGGTTCCACGTTGACCACGCCCACTACCGTGGTGTCCGGGAACAATGGCTATGAGACCCTCAACTACTCGGGTGCTCTGTCCACGGGAGCGGCTTTTAGCGTTACCGGCAATACGATCGGAACTGCGCTTGCCTACTTTGGCCAGTCGTCCGTGAGCAACAGCGTAAGCGGGACATGGGACGCCACGCCGCGCGCTACGTTCGCTCTCACCTATCGCTACCGCACCCATGTCATCGCTCTGGGTTTCCCGCATAACACTCCCTCGACCACGGACTCAGACACCGGTTCTGCATCGCCAAATGGTGGTACTCTCACCATCAACGAAAACGCCGGGATCTTCAATGCCGCTCTGCGCCCCACCAATCAATGGGACATCAATGGCACGGTTGAAATATCCTACGACGACAACGCGTTCACCCCGATGGGCGCGCGCCAGTTGAAGCATTACCGGATCCACACCCTCTACCGGGCAAAGCCCTGGGCAACCTTCTCCGGAGCCTTCAACGACATGGAACGGCATAACAATACCAACAATGTCGGCCCCTCCATCGACGGCCCGCTCAATCATGTCGATCACAGCCGGACTGGAAGTATGGGGGTCGTGCTGACACCCAACGAGCACTATAGCTTCGATTTCAACTACGCATACACCGATGTCTACATCTCCACCAACGCCTGCTACCTGAGTGGGGCTAGCACCATTTTCCCTGGCGCGGCCCAGACCACAAGCACGGGAGCAAACAATCTGTGTCCGAGCGTGCTGACCGACTGGGGGCCGGTCAAGGACTTTATGGATGCTCCCACCCAGTACGCATCCGTCGGTCTCACTTACTCCCCGAACAAGACCATCCACTCCGGCGTGGGCTATCGCATCAGCGCGGTCAGCGGCAGCCAGTTCTTCAGCGACGCGCAACAGGTCAACGGCTCGCTGCAGTCCGCCTATCAATCTCCCTATGTGAACGTTGCATGGACGGTGCATCCCGGACTGATCTGGAGGATGGACTACAACTTCTATGGCTACGGCGAAGGTGGCGCATCCGGCGCGCCCTTCTGCAGCACCGCAACCAGTGCGACGGCGACCGTTGTGCCTTGCAACTCGTCCACCCTGACCGGCCCAACCGGCCTCACCGAATCGCCCGCCGGCATGAGCGCGCCTAGAAACTTCCACGCCAATAACGTAACCTTATCCATGCACTATGAGTTTTAGACCCCGCTTCACATAAAGCTGCATTTTTTATCAGATAAGAGGAGATTGACCGTGAAGATTAGGACTGGAATTATGCTTGTCGCCATTCTGGCGGCTACCACTGTTACCTCGGCCTTTGCCCAGGGCTCGGGAGCGGACACCTTCAAGGCCAAGTGCGCGATGTGCCACGGCGCGGACGGCCTGGCAAGCACCCCAACCGGGAAAATGATGAAGGTTCCCGCCCTCAACGCGCCTGAGCTGGTCAAGGCGACCAATGCCGACCTCATCGCTGCAACCACCAATGGCAAGGGAAAGATGCCGGCCTACACCGGCAAGCTGACCGACGCACAGATCAAGGACGTTGTCGCCTACATCCGTACCTTGCAGAAAAAGTAGACGCGGTCGAGCGGGCAATGGATGTGCCTCAGGGGGAGAGCGGCAGTTGCCCCGTTCTCCTGCATGGGATGCCCTGTCTCTACAGCTCATCCGTGCCTGCGGCAGAGTTTCGTATGGAAGGGTGTGGCATGACTGGGCCATCATTTGCGCTCCCGGGAGTCGATTGCGCTGCGGCAAAGGGGCGCGTTATGAAGCCGTATCTGTCCGGAACTGAGACGCAGGGGCTTGCCTCCAGCCGTGGAACGCTTGCTGCGGCGCTTGCCGCGTTGGTGCTGCTCGGCTTCTCCTCCATGCTGTGCGCGCAGACAGACTGCCTCGCTTGCCATGCCGACAAAACCATGCAGGACGCGGCGGGACACAGCGTCGGCGTGGATGCGGACACCTTCCATGCCAGCATTCACGGCAGTCTCAGTTGCACAGATTGCCATACCTCGATCAAGCAGTATCCCCATCCCGACCATCCGGTCGCGGTGAAGTGCAGTTCCTGCCACGCCGATCAGGCAACGGGAATCGCCGGCAGCGTGCATGCGTCCGCCAGTGCGCATCCCTGCACCAGTTGTCATGGCGATGCCCATGCCATATTCCCCAAGACCGATGCACGCTCCGCGGTCTACCCGCTGAACATCCCGCGCACCTGCGGGACCTGTCACTCCGATCCGGCACTGGCAAAGAAGTACGGCCTGCAGAACGTCTATTCGGTGTACATGGACTCCATCCATGGCTATGCCGTCAGCAAAGAGGGGTTGCTGGTGGCCGCAAACTGCATGAGCTGCCACGGATCGCACGGAATCCTGAGCCATAAGGACCCCAAGAGCACAACCTACAGGGCGAATATTCCGAACACCTGCGGGGTGTGTCACGGGGGAGTGAAGGACGAGTATATTTCGGGGATTCACGGCAAGTCGCTCGCAGAGGGCAACACGAAGGTGCCGGTATGCACCGACTGCCACACCGCCCACTCGATCGCGCAGCCGACCGAGTCGGATTTCCGCATGCAGTCCACGCCCATCTGCGGCTCCTGCCACAAGGACCAGCTGGCGACTTATCGGGACACGTTCCACTCGCAACTGGGCTTGCTGGGCGGCTACGTGGAGACGGCGCGCTGCTGGGACTGCCACCAGGCGCACCGCGTATTGCCGGCGTCCGATCCTCAGTCTCCGGTCAATCAGGCCAATCTGATCAAGACCTGCGGCCGCTGCCATGCGGACGCCAATGCCAGCTTCGTGAAGTATCAGCCGCATGCCAATCCGCGCAATCGCAAGTTGAACCCGCCGCTGTACTTCACCCGGTTCTTCATGAACCTGCTGCTATGGAGCGTGCTCGGGTTCTTCTCGCTGCATACCCTGCTGTGGTTTATTCGCGCCAAGCGGGAACAGGGCAAGACCGGGCCGACAGAGGAGGAGAAACATGACTGACGAGACCACAACCGTGCCCGCCGAGCAGCCGGAAGGCCAGCCGCAAGTCAGTGGTCAGCCGCTGGGCAGTGGCAAAGAGAAGTACTATGTGCGCTTCACACTGGAGCAGCGATACCTCCACGTCGTTCTGTTCACCTCGTTTCTCGGGCTGGCGGCGACTGGCCTTCCCATGCGCTTCAGCGACAATGTTTCGGCACGTTTCTTCGCACGCGTAGTAGGCGGCTTCGGTGCCATCCTCTTCTTTCATAAGTTCTGTGCCGTAGTCCTGACCCTGGCGTTTCTCTATCACCTCAAAGACATATTCACCCGCGCCTTTGTGCATCACGAGAAGGGGATCTTTTGGGGCCCGACCTCGATGGTGGCCAACTGGAAGGACGTGCAGGACGTGATCGGCCACCTGCGCTGGTTCGTGGGCATGGGGCCCAAGCCGCAGTTCGAGCGATACGCCTACTGGGAGAAGTTCGATTACTGGGCGGTCTTCTGGGGCATGATCGTCATCGGGTTTTCAGGATACGCGATGTGGTTCGCTCCATTTTTTGCTCGCTTCCTTCCCGGCTGGGCGTTGAACGCGGTCCTCGTCATCCATGGCGAGGAGGCCCTGCTGGCCATCCTGTTTATCTTCTCCATTCACTTCGTCAACACCCATCTGCGCCCCGACAGTTTCCCTATGGACATGGTGATCTTTACCGGCAAGGAGACGGACGAGGAGTTCCGCAAGAAGCGCACCCTGGAGTACCAGCGCCTGGCCGCCCTGGGAAAGCTGGAGGCAAGGGCAGGGGACAAGCCGGTATATTGGTGGGAGAACTTCGCCAAGGTCGTCGGATTCACCGCCATTCTGATCGGGCTTCTGCTTCTTGTCTTGACGTTGATCGGCTACTTCGGCACTGAATAAACGGTTACAAGGGTCTGCATGTTTGATTTCGATAAGCTGAGGAAGAGCCTTCGGCTGGTTCTGTTCTATGGCAACAACTGGACCAGCCTGATTGGCGGCGCCATCACCAGCGCGTCGGCGGTTGTTCTGGTGGGCTTCTGGGTGGTCGAAATCTTCGGCCACGGCGGATCGCGCAACCCTTACCTGGGCATTATCTTCGACCTGTTTCTGCCCGGCCTCTTCGTCTTTGGCCTGCTCCTGATTCCCATCGGTATCTGGTTGCGGCGAAGGCAGCTCAAGGCGCTCGGTCAGATCCCTTCCGTATACCCGCGGATCGAGCTCCGCGACCCGGTCTTCCGGCGCGGAATAGAGATCGTCCTGGTAGCCACTTTTATCAACTTTGTCATTGTGGGTACAGCCAGTTATCGCGGTGTCTCCTACATGGATTCGCCGAACTTCTGCGGCCAGAGCTGCCATGTCATGGCGCCGCAGTGGGCCGCCTATCAGGTCTCTCCGCACTCCCATGTGGCCTGTGCGGAGTGCCATATCGGCTCTGGGTTCTCCGCCGCCGTTCAGGCCAAGGTGAACGGCACCAAGCAGTTGATGGAGGTGACGTTCCATACCTATCCGCAGCCCATCCTTGCCCCGCTCTCGGTGTTGCGCCCGGCGCGCGCCACCTGCGAGGAGTGCCACTCGCCCACCAGGTTTGTGGGCGAGAAGCTGCTGGTCGAGACCATGTACGGGGACGATGAGAAGAACTCGGTGACCCACAACGTACTGGTGCTGCACTTGGGCGGTGTGGACTCGCTCTCCCACTTCAGCGGTATCCACGGCCATCATCTCGACAACTACGAGTATGTGGCCACCGACACCACTTTCCAGACCATCATCGCCGTCAGCAAGCACAATCCGGACGGCTCCATCACCCAGTTTGTAAGCTCCGACTGGAAGGGACCGATCCAGGGCGTTACCCGCCAGATGGACTGCATGGACTGCCATAACCAGGCGACCCACACCTTCCAGACGCCCGAGGACGCCATCGACAAGGTCATGGTGGAGGGCACTCCCAGCGCCAGCCTTCCCTTCGTCCACAAAGAGGGCCTGCAACTGATTCAGGCCGACTACGCCTCGCAGGCCGAAGCCGCCACCAAGATCACCTCAGGGCTGGACGACTTCTACCGCACCCAGTATCCCACCGTATGGAGCGGCCAGCGCGCCCAGGTAGACGCCGCCGCCAAGACCCTGGTCGCCATCTATGAGCGCAACGTCTTCCCCGAGATGAAGGTCACCTGGGGCACCTATCCCAACGGCATGGGGCACAGCGCACCGGGGCACAATCCCTCGCCCGGATGCTTCCGTTGCCACGACGGCAACCATGTTTCCAAGGACGGGAAAACTCTCACCAACGACTGCTCGGTCTGCCACAATCTGCTGGCCAGCGACGAGGTCAATCCCAAGCAGTTGTCCGTCCTCGGTCTGCAATAGCGGCTGCGATCGACCGCTCGAGCCCTCGAGGGGATTTAGAATAGTGGGATGAGTGAGCCTAAGGTCATTTCGCGTACCGTGGCGGAGTCGCAAGCCGAGCGCAGCGAGATCATCTTTCCCGCCGACAGCAACGCCATCGGCAACCTCTTCGGCGGACGCCTGATGCAGTGGATCGACCTGGTGGGCGCGGTGGCCGCAGTGCGCCACTCGCGGGCCATCGTGGTGACGGCAAGCATCGACCACTCAGACTTTGTGGCCCCGGCGCACGTCGGCGACTTGCTGATCCTGAAGGCCAGCGTCAATCGCGCCTTCCGCACCAGCATGGAGGTCGGCGTACGTGCCATGGTGGAGGACGCACACGACCAGACCCTGCGCCACGTCTCCACGGCCTACGTCACCTACGTTGCGGTGGACCAGCAGGGCCATCCCATCCCCGTGCCCTGCGTCATCGCCGAGACGGAGCACCAGAAGCGGCGCTTTGCCGATGCCGGGCGAAGACGAGAGGGACGCGCCGAAGAGACCATGCGGGCCAAGGAGATTCGCGCCGCGCTGGGGGCCGGCTGGCATGTGTGAAATGCAGTTGTAAGCTGTGAGCAACGCCGGAACTGCGGAGACGCGAGGGAGATATTTGATGGGACATTCAGCAGCAGGAGTGCCGCAGGGGCCGCAGCCATTACCCGGCGTGGCGTATGTAGTGGCCGTGGGCAGCGGCAAGGGTGGAGTCGGCAAGACCACGGTCGCGGTGAACCTGGCCGTCGCGCTGGGCAATCTTGGCTACAAGGTCGGGCTGCTGGACGCAGACATCTACGGCCCCAACGTCCCCACCATGATGGGCATGACGCGAGCGCCAAGCATGGTGGCCGATGACCGCATCGGGCCCCTGCTGGCGCATGGCGTCAAGTTCATCTCCATCGGCCTGCTGGCGCCCGGCGATAAGCCCATGGTGATGCGCGGGCCCATGCTGCACCAGATCGTCCGCCAGTTCCTGCAGCAGGTGGAGTGGGGCGAGCTGGACTTCCTGATCGTCGACCTGCCGCCGGGCACCGGCGATGTGGTGATCTCGCTGGTGCAGACCGTCCCGCTCACCGGCGCTCTGGTTGTCTCCACGCCCAGCGATGTCAGCCTGCAGGACGCGCGCAAGGCCATCGAGATGTTCCACCAGGTGAAGGTCGAGGTCATCGGCTTGGTGGAGAACATGGGCCGCTTCACCTGCCCGCACTGCCAGCAGGCGATCGACATCTTCTCCAGCGGCGGCACGGAGCGCACGGCAGCCCAGTTTGGCCTCGAGTTCCTCGGCTCGCTCGATCTCGATCCCGCCATCCGCGAGGGCGGCGACCGCGGCCTGCCGGTAACCCTGGCCGGGCCGGAGAGCGCGGGCGCAAAGCCGTTCTTCGAGGTGGCGCGCAAAGTTGCTGCGCGCGCGCAGCAGATCGCCGCGTCCAGCGAGCAGATACTGGAGATCAGCTAGAGGTCGAGCTGCGTGATGCGGCGCAGGCCGCGCACGGAGTTGCAGAGATAGATCTCGTCGGCGGCTTCGAGGTCGGCCAGCTTCAGGATGCGCTCTTTGGCGCGCGGGACAGCCTCCAGCAGGTGGCGGCGGAACACTCCGGGCAGAAGTCCGCAGGCCAGCGGCGGCGTGTAGAGTTGGCCTTCGATGCGGACAAAAATATTGCTGATGGCCCCCTCCGTGACTTCGTCGCGCTGGTTGAGGAAGAGAACCTCGTCGAAGCCTGCGCGCTCGGCTGCGGCGAACATCCGGTCGTAGAGCGGGCGGTGGGTGGTCTTGTGGCGCAGGAATACATCGCTGGACAAGCTGCGCTCGGCGGCGAGTGTCACGCGGCAAGTCTCTGCGTTGGGCGCAAGCGGCGAGCTGGTCAGCACGGTCTGCCCGCGCAGGTCGAGTGTGAGGCGCACGCGATGGCGACTGCCTGGCGCAAAGGTTGCGGCCAGCGCGTGCAGGCGGACTTTGATCTCAGCCACGTCGAATGGGCGGTCGAAGTACTCGCAGGAGAGGCGCAGGCGGTCGAGGTGCAGGGGCAGCAGCGTGTAGCCGTCGCTCCACATCAGTGTCTCGATCAACTCGAACGGAGGCTGCGAACGGGTGACGAATGCGGCCTTCAGGTGGCACTCGGCGTACTCGGCCGCTGGGTCTGAGTCGTAGACGATGCCGCCGCCCACGCCCATGGTTGCCGCGCCCTTCTCCAGCATCAGCGTTCGGATGGCCACGTTGAAGCAGGCGTCGCCCGTGGGCGCGATGAAGCCGATGGCTCCGGTGTAGATGCCGCGCGGCGAGTCTTCCAGTTCGCGGATGATGCGCATGGTGCTGATCTTCGGCGCGCCGGTGACGGAGCCGCTGGGAAAGAGGCTGCGGAATATCTCGTGCCAGCGGATGCCGGCGCGCAGAGTGCCGCAGACGGTCGAGGTCATCTGCAGCAGCGTCGGGTAGCGTTCAACGTGGAAGAGGTCGCGGACGCGGATGCTGCCGGTCGAGCAGATGCGGCCCAGGTCGTTGCGCAGCAGATCGACAATCATGATGTGCTCGCTGCGGTTCTTCTCGTCGTGGTGCAGTTGGAGCGCGGCCAGCCCGTCCTCGGCGGCGTCGAGGCCGCGCGGCCAGGTGCCCTTCATCGGGCGCGTCATGATCTCGCGGTCGCGCACGCGGAAGAAAAGCTCCGGCGTGAACGATAGGATGCATCGGCCCGCGAGATTGACAAGCGCGCCGTAGGCCACTGGCTGCTGGCGGCTGAGCGTGCGGTATAGCTCGGCGGGCGAGGCGTCGTTGCGCAGGCGGATACGGCCGGTGAAGTTAACCTGGTAGGTGGCTCCGGCGGCGATATGCTCTTTGATCTGCTCGATCTTGCTGCGATAGGCATCAGGCGAGAGGCTGAGGGTGAGTTCGCTTTCGTGGGGCGCGAACGCCGGTGGGCAGTGCGTGGAGATTGTCTGCGGCAGCGTGGGCAGCGGCGGGCCGCTGAAGCTGCCTGTGTTGTGGTCGAAGACGATGGGCTCGCGGTAGACGCCGAAGCAGCCGAGCGGCAGGTCGCGCGCGCTCTCTCCGGCGATGCCTTGCAGCGAGTAGCCACTCTCATAGCTGAGAAAGCCAGCCACGGTGCAGCCTGCGGCGAGGGCGGATTCGATCTGCGCGAATAGGTTGGGCAGCTCGTCCGGCGTTTGCGTGGTGAGGACGCGCAGTGGGTCCAGGAAGAGGTAGCTGCGGCAATTCTCGGCGTCGAAGCGCGAGGTCTCCAGCAGCACGGAGCCGGGCGTCTCGCCCACCAGCGCGTGAATCGTCTCCGGCAGTGGGGTGTGCTGAGTCATGATCGTGTGCGGCCTGAACTACGCGAAGCGCAGGCTGACGCGGCCGGCGCGGGCGAAGGCGGCCTCGACCAGCGAGCCGGGGCAGGCGGGCGTGTTGCCGGTCCAGCTTCCGGTGGTGATCCACTGGCCCGTCTTAAGACCTCCGGTGCGCGCGGCGCCCTCGTTGGCAAGGTAGGGAAGCAGGCGCATCAGGTCGCCCGAGGTATTGGATCCGGTGCGTTCCACCTCGACCTTGCCGTTGACGGTAAGCTTCACGGTCTCGCTCTTAAAGTCGATGCTCTTCCAGTCCTTATCTCCAACTACGGGGCAGGCCGGACCGTAGATGAAGCCGCCATGCATCTGCAGGTCGGCCAGAGCCGACATGTGGTTGCCGGGTGCCTTGGGATCGATCAGGCCCGACTCCAACTCCTCGATAATGGGGTGGCAACTGGCGATGGCGTCCACCACCTCGTCACGCGTGTAGGGGGTGGCGCGTGGTGGCAGGTCTTTGCCCAACTTGAATGCGATCTCAGCCTCCAGAACGCGAAAACGGAAGCGCGGGCCCTCCAGCAGCGTGCCGCTGGGCACCATCCAGATCACCGGCATGGGCGCGAAGAAGGGGGTAGCGTCGGGCGAGCCGGCGCCGATCTTCCATCCGCCGATAGGGCCGAAGGCCGCGATAATAATGCCGTGGACGTAGGCAGCCTCCTCCAGCGACTGTGGCTGCAGTTCTGCCGGCAGTGCGGCGATAGGGCTGTGGTTCTTGCGGGCGTCGATCAGGAGTTGGGCGGCTTGGGTCAGTTGTGCATTGCGGGCTTCGCTCATAGTGGTAACAGTGTCGCTCAAAGCAGCGTGCTCTGTCATGCGCATCCATCTGGAATAGCTCGCTTCCGCTCTAGCGCCGCCGTTCCCGCCGCCGCGCACGCAGAAAATTGCTCACGCAGAAGTAGCCGAAGAACGCCAGCATCGCCACCGCAACCTCCAGTTGCCAATGTCCTGCCGCGCTCGGACGCCACTCCCCGCGCAGACGCAACACAGCCACCAGCGCGAACAGAGCGAACAGCCCGAAGAAGACCCCGGAGACCTCCAGCCAAAGCACGCCCCCAAGGCGCGTGAATGTCTTCCATGCCGTCCCGCCAAAGCTCCGGCCTCCGCGCCGCAGCCTCTTGCTCGCTCCGCGCGCCTGGACGACAGTCTGCGCTGCTCGATGGGCTGCCTTGCCGGACGTTGTTTGGGACACCGTCTTGGTTGAGTCCGCCACCGAGCGTTCGGTAGGCCTCGCAGCCGCCGCAGCCGTATTCGCCCCTGTGGCTGATTTCCTTGGCAGAGGGGTTCTCCGCCGTGGCCGCGCTCACCGCAGACGTCACCGTCTTCACCGCCTGCCGCGCCCCGAAGCCAAGCGCACGTCCAAATCGAACCGCATCCATTCTCGAAGTGTAGAGCAATTTCACAGGATTGTGCCCTATGCAAGATTGTGCAGGGTGATTTTCGTTCCACCCCAGCGACGAAGACCTGTCGCTGGGGGCCCCGGTTGTGGGAAAACCACGCGAGGGCCTATCGCTTCTCGTGCCGCACCTGTGAAACTGCTCGAGCCTCTCGCTCGCGCTGTGCGAAAGCCTGTGTTGCCGCCGGGCTGCTTGCGCCCACGCGGATGAGGAAAACCCGGCCACAAAGGTCATTGCGACCAATTCACGCCCGGCGTATTCTTGAGTTGAGAGTCAGAGAGAGAACGATCCGCAATGTCGTTCCCGCCGGTGGGCGTATTCGCAGGGCAGGGAAAACCGATGCGGACGAGTCGCAGGCAGGAGTTCAATCCCAGGGCAGCCCGGAGGCGGCATTGAATCAAAAAGTGAAAAACCTGATCCAGAAGCTGGGAGAGGCAATCCACGAATCTGTCTCCGAGTCGGAAAATATCGCTGGCGTGGTACGCAACATCCGCGACCAGGGCTTCGACGTTCTGCTCATGCTGGAGGCCACTATCGGCCTCAACGAGGTTGAACCCGCCGGCAAAGCTGCAGAGGCCGCGGACTCCGCCACAGAGACTGCGACCGGCCACTTTACCCGCAACGATCTGAACTTCCTCAAGTCCCTGCGCATCACTCTTCCTGGGCCCGATTCTGTGGCCCCTTCCAGCGGTCTCAACGTGGGCTCCCCTGCGGCTACGGCCGAAGACCCTTCCGGCGACGCATAGCTGGCAACCGTCTCCGCATCGCGCCCGGCCTCTCCGCCCGCGCTTTATGGGATGGCACCCACTCTTAGCGGCCGTGTACTTAACGAAAGAAACATGCCCGTGTTAGACTCTCGATTCGCTCTCCATGCGGGGAGGGTGATGTTGCGTCTGCTCTGATATTGTCGTAATTAAGGTCGCACTTCGGATTCGAGGTACTGGGATCATGAGAGACACACTGGGTGTGCTGCTGGCTGGTGGTGCTGGCGAACGACTCTTCCCCCTTACGCGTGACCGCGCCAAGCCCGCCGTTCCCTTTGCCGGTCAGTATCGCATCATCGACATCACACTCTCCAACTGCATCAACTCCGACCTGCGCCACGTTTACATCCTCACCCAATACAAGGCGCTCTCCCTCAACCGGCACATCCGCGAGGGCTGGGGAACCGTGGTAGCCAGTGAACTGGGCGAGTTCATTGAGATTCTCCCTCCCATGCAGCGCGTCTCCAAATCCTGGTACCAGGGAACCGCCGACGCCGTCTACCAGAACATCTACTCCATCGGCGCCGAAGAGCCGCGACACATCCTCATCCTCTCCGGCGACCATATCTACAAGATGAACTATGGCCTCATGCTCAAGCAGCACAGGGACTCTGGCGCCGACGTCACCATCGCCACCCTGCCCATCGCGCCCGACGAGGTCTCCCGCTTCGGCGTCGTCGAGGTCGCGCGCTCCGGAGAGGTCACCGGATTCGTCGAAAAACCCCAGTCCACCGACATACGTTCCCCCCTTGATCCCAACGTCGTCGACGCCTCCATGGGCATCTACCTCTTCAACACAGACATCCTCCTGCCCGAACTCATCCAGGACGCCGAAGACCCCGACTCCCTGCACGACTTTGGCCACGACATCCTGCCCAAGCTGCTCGGCCGGGTCAAGATGCACGCCTTCAACTTCGTCGACGAGAACAAGCAGCGCGCCCTCTACTGGCGCGACGTGGGCACCCTCGAGGCATACTTCGAGGCCAACATGGACGTCGCCGGCATTACCCCCATCTTCAACCTCTACGACAAGAGTTGGCCCATGCGCACCCGCCCCTACCAGTACCCGCCCGCCAAGTTCGTCTTCGGCGAGCCGGGACGCACCGGCATGGCCATCAACTCCATCGTCTGCTCCGGCTCCATCGTCTCCGGGGCGGTCATCCGCAACTCCGTCCTCTCCCAGGACGTGCGCGTCAACTCCTACGCCGACGTCGATTCCTCGGTCATCTTCGCCCATGTCAACATCGGTCGCCACTGCCGCATCCGCCACGCCATCATCGACCGCGATGTCCACATTCCCGACGGCACCGTCATCGGCTACGACCCCAACGAAGACAAGAAAAACTACTTCGTCTCCGAAAGCGGCATCACCATCGTCACTCGCGATTACTCCGTCTACGAGAACCCCGTCAGCCCCGAGTTCCTCCAACCGGGCAACAACTGGTAAGCTCCGCGACCCACACAAACTGGGTGCCCCATCCATCCCGCTTTTTGCGAACGGGTGGGTTATTCACACAAACCCGCGACACCCCCACTCCCGGCGCTCAATACCCCTTCGTGTGCAGCCAGAACACAACGCAGCTAGCAACCAGGCAATAGATTCCGAACCAGTACCAGCGCCCGTTCTCCAGCCAGGTGCTCAGCCACTTCAGCGCGACCAGCCCGGCGAGGAACGCGAACAGCGCGCCCAGCAGGCTCGAAGACCACCGTCCCATGCAGATCGATGGGGCTTCCACTCGCCGCTGCCGCGTGGGTCGCATGCACCAGGCGCAGCGCCTCGCGTCCAATTGCAAACGGCGTAATCACCACCGCCAGCGCAAAGCTGAATCGTTCTGCGCGCTCCTTGGGTGCGCCGGTTAGCATGCCCGTCGAGATGGTCGCTCCCGAGCGCGAAAAGCCGCGAAAGGGAAGCGCCAGCCCCTGCAAAAGGCCCATCCACCCCGCCTGCCGCATGGTCATGCTATCCGTCGGTCGCCGAGTCAGGCTCGCCGCCTTCGCCGCCGCGTCCGCCTCCTTCTCCGTCAGCCCAGCGATCAGGATCAGAATCCCCGCGCAGGCCAGCGCGGGCGCAATCAGGTCCAGCCGTCCAAACATATCCTCAACCTCCGCCTTGGGAGCGCCCTTGAACATGGTGTGTTCCACCAGCTTGATCAGCGCCTCGCCGACGATTCCCGTCAGCGCTGTCGCGTAGATCAGGCGCAGTGCAAAGCGCTTGAAGGCGTCCACCGTGGCGAAGTAGCTCTGCCTCCACTGCCGCCAGAAGTACGCAATCACCGCGAACATTGTGCCCGTGTGCAGCATCACCAGAAGCAGTGTCATCTGCGGTGATGAGGGGTCGATTCCCATCAGCTTCTCGGCGACAACAACGTGGGCGGAGCTCGAAACCGGCAGCAACTCGGCGAGTCCCTGCACAATAGCCAGAACAATGACTTGATAGATCGGCATTCCGCTATTCTAAAGGCCCACCGTGAGCATTTGGATAATTTGGAGGAAGGAATAAACCTGCGTCACCCGACAACGATCTCTGCCCCATGCTCCACGGAAAAGTTCACCGACCGCGCGATGAAGCACTTTTCGTGGGCCTCTTGATGTAACGCAAGTGCCTTCGTCGCATCCGAGCCCGCCAATATCGTAACCTTCGGGTGTAACACCACGTGCGTGAACTGCCCAGCACCGTCGGGTGTCTCTGCCATGGCGCCCTCGGCGTGGTCGACGTAGTCCACCACGACAACGCCGGCAACCGCGCACAGATGCAGATACGCAAGCTGATGGCACGACGATAATGCGGCCAGCAGCAGCTCTTCAGGGTTCCAGCGTGCCGGATCGCCGCGAAACGCAGGATCGGACGAGGCCGCAATCGCAGGCTTCCCTCCAGCCGAAATCTCGTGTGCCCGCACATAGTCGCGATATCCGGACGTCCCCGTCCCGGTGTTACCGGTCCACCGCACCGTCACCGCATAGTGATGTTCTCGCGCCACGATTCCCCCTCGAACCTTGAACCTACTCTCTATCGTTCCCATACACCGGAACCTGCTGCTGCACGCGATACGCTATACTGGCCGCGCGCGCCGCGTAGTCCGATTGCGGATACTTCTGCTTCAGCTCTGCCGCCAGCCCCACCGCATTCGCCGCCGCCTGCTGCGAGCGCTTTTTATCGTCCTGCACCAGATACATCTCCACCAGCACGCCTTGGCGGTAAGTCGCGTTGTACAGAGCCTCGGCGGCCTTGGGGCTGTCGGGATAGCGGTCGGCGTACCTCTCGTAAAGCCCGGCCTCCATCTCCGGGCACTTGGGTAGTCCCTGCCAATCGCCGCACAGCTTGTTATCGATCAGGTCGTAGGCGGCCAGCGCGGCCTCCTTCGTCCCCGGATACATCTTCATCACCTTCTGCATCTCGCCCTCGTAGAGCTGCGGCCGCAGGTATGCCTCCTGCTCGTGGGCCGAGGGCAGGGTGCCGATGTCGGCCTTGTCCAACTGCCAGCGCACGTCCGCCGAGCGGAATGCTGCCTCCGCAGCCAGAGGCGAGTTGGGGAAGTAGTCGGCCACGCGCTGGTACAGCAGGTGGGCCTCCTCGGCCGCGTCCTTGGGGGCGTACGGCTGCTCCGCCTGCTCCTCGAAGTTCGCCGCCGTGCCAAACAGAATCGCATCGCCGTTGGCCGTCGCCGGCGTCACGATGCCCTTGTCGTGGACCCATCCCGAGGCGGGAGTCACCGTATCGTCGGCGCTGAACTCCGGTTTCTGGTCGTCAGCCTGCTCGTCCGGAATATCGGTGTTGGCGAAGACGCGCACCCACGCTCCGTTGCGCTCGATCACCACTACCTCGTGCCCAGGCAGCACCTCGGCGATATGCTGCGCGTCGTCGTCGGGCGAGACATACACAATCGCCGGATGCACCAGGGTAGCGCGCGCAGCCCGGTCGTAGCCGGAGAGTGTGTCCTTCGGCTTCTTCTGCGCCGTTACTGCCGTTCCGATTGGGGCAAGGGCAATCAGAAGCAGCCCAGGCAGCAGCACCGCAGTCGAACTTCGCATTCGCATCTGTCTCATGGCGGCAGGTCTCATGGATGTATTAGACTCCACGTCGCCCTCCCGTGGAAGCGCCGGCGCAAGGCGTGCAGACGTCAATTATTTCCCGTGACAAAGGTCGCTCTCGTTGGGTAATGTTACCGCTCCATGAATCTGACACGGAAGGGCGCGACGAAGGCCGCAACGCTAGATCTGTGTCAGCGTTTCAGGAGGGCCATAACTTGAAGATCGCAATCCCCCGCTTGCTTGCATCCGCCGCTCTGGCGGTTCTCTTCGCGTTCCCCGCTACCTCCGTCCGCGCGCAACAATCCTACGTTGGCCGCTACGATGTCTACGCCGGATTCGCCGACATCGACAGCCCGATGCTCGGCCTCAACGAGCAGGGATTCCACGCGCAGGCGGGGATCAATCCGCGGCTCTGGCTCTCGTTCGGCGCGGACTACAGCGAGGGACACGGCTCGCAGATCCTGACACCGAACCTTCTGCCTGCGGCAACGCAAGCCACGATCGCTGCGGGGGAGCAGCTGTATGGGCTGACAAACTATCAGCTCGCCGTGCCGGCCACCGCAGCCACCCAGACCTTCGCCTTCGGGCCGCAGCTCGCCTACCGGCACTACTCGAAGGTCACGCTCTTCCTCCGCCCGTCGCTGGGAGCGCTGCGCGAGCGCGCCGTGCCGTACTCGAACCCGGCCGATCCTTTTGAAGAACATGTCGTAGCCACGCTTGCGCCCGCCGGATTCAAGCTCGACTGGACCGGCTTCTACGGCGTGGGCGGCGGCGCCGAGGTCGCCGTCAGCAAGCACCTCAGCATTCGCGGGCAGATGGATATCGTCTATAACCATCCCTTCAACGACATCCTGGCCGATGGCCGCTGGACCTACCGCTACTCGGTCGGCCCCAGCTTCCACTTCGGACGCAACACGGCCGCAGGCGGGAAGGCACACCGATAGACGTCGTTCTCCAACAGGTCTAAGGACTCTCAGCCGCCCGTATCATCAGCGCGAAGAAGTGAATCAGCCGACCTTGGTCTATCGCTCCCGGCTTCGGCCCGTTCAGGTCCAGGTGCGAGAGCACGGGGCTCACCAGCATCGCCTTCAGGTCGTCCGGCTGTAGTTCGCTGGCCATCCACAGCGTCTCCGCCGCGGGGATGATGTTGTCTCCCTCGCCGTGCAGTAGGAAGACCGGCGTGCCCAGTCCGCGCAGCCTTCCCTGCGGCGAGACTCCCTCCGACTCGCCCGCGTGCCGCGCAATCGACGCCGCGATCAGGGCGCGCGTTGCTGGCAATTTCGTGTCCATCAGGGCCAGTGCCTCGCGCAGTTGCGTCTCAGTCATTCCCAGCTTTGCCGCCGCCTCGCCCGGCCTGTCCTCGTAGAGATGTGCCTTCAGCAACGCGCGCACCGGCTCAAGGTCCCCCGCCGGCACAAACTCATCGATGTGCTCATACTCCAGCACCAGAGGCCCGTACTCATGCGGTGGCAGCGTCTCCACCGAGCCGTCGGGGCGCACGTCGCGGCCGCTCAGGAAGTACTCTGCCACGCGCAGCATCGAGTCCTGCGAACCCACCGCGACCACGAACCGGAACGCCGCATGATACTGCGGTTCGCTCGCCGCCACCAGTGCCAGCCCGCCGGCGAAGCTCAGCCCCATCACGCCTACCGGCCCGCCCGTCTGCGCCGCGAACCACTTGACCGACTCGCCGATCGCCTCCACCGACTCCGCACTCACGTGGTAGTCCTTGATGCCGGGCAGCTCTGGTGTCAGCACGCGGATGCCGCAGCCCGCCATCGCCTCCGCAAAGCCCATCAGGCGCGGTTCGTCGATGCCCAGGTGATGCACGCCGTGGAAGATCACCATCGCAGGCGTGTGCGATCTGCTCTGCGCGGTCCAGTCTTTCGGAGTGTACAGTCGCGCACGCAGTTGCCAGGGGCCGCTTGCCCTCTCAATGGGGAGGTTGAAGTCCTGGGTCGCAACCGGACGAGTCAGGTCGTGCGTGACCCACGGTATCGGCTGCCCTGCCACCTCGCGCAGCACCGCCACCGCCTGCAGGTGCGCTCTGGCAAACGGCCAGGCCGCCAGGTCAAGCAGCACAATCCCCGTCGCGAGAATCGCAGTAAAGCTCTTGCGTTTCACCTAGGTTTGCGGTCCTAGCGCCTGGTCCTTGGCATCGCCCAGTATCACCTTGAAGTCCATCTTCTTGCGTCCGCGAAAGATGGTGACGGTCACCGTGTCGCCGGCGTGTCGCGCATTCATTGCGGCCGACAGGTCCTCTGGGCTGGTGATCTCCTGCCCGTCGAAGGCCACGATCAGGTCGCCGCCCAGCATGATCTGCATGTTGCCCTCGTAGGCGCGCTCGGTTCCGCCGTGCAGGCCAGCCTTCTCCGCCGCTCCCCCCGGCAGCGTGCGTTCGATCAGCACGCCGTAGTCGGCGGGCAGCCCAATCTGCTCCGCAATGTCGGGAACAATGCGCAGGGTCACGACGTCCAGCGTAGGTCTGCGTATGCGCCCGTACTTCGCGTAGTCGTCCAGCACCGCCTTAGCCGTGTTGATGGGGATGGCAAAGCCGATGCCGGCCGACTGCTCGGCTCCGTTCGACGCAATCATGGTCGTGATGCCGATGACCTCGCCGCGCGAGTTCAGCAGCGGCCCGCCGGAGTTGCCCGGGTTCACCGACGCATCCGTCTGGATCGCGCCCTCGATAGGGTTGTTCTCCGGGCCGCTCACCGAGCGGATCGCCGAGATGATGCCCCGCGTCATGGTGCCTGAAAGCCCGAACGGGTTGCCGATGGCGTAAACGCGCTGCCCCACCTGCAGGTCGCTGCTGCTCTCGGCCAGCGTCGCCGGAACCAGGTTGGGAGCGTTGATCTTTAGCAGCGCCAGGTCGTGGCCCTTGTCCAAGGCCACCACCGTCGCCTTGTACCGGTGCTTGTCGTAGAGCGTTACCTCAATATTGCCCGGCTGTGCATTGCCGATTACGTGGTTGTTGGTCAGGATCAGCCCGTCCTTGTTGAGAATGAAGCCCGACCCCTGCCCCGACTGCGGCACCGGCCCATAGAAAAAGTCGAAGCGAACTTCGGTTGCGGTGATATTGACCACGCTGGGCAGCGCCCGCTTGTAGACCGCGATGTTCTGCTGCTCCTCGGCATCGAAGGCCGGCGCGGCGGAGGCCACATTCAGGTCGAAGGCCCCATCCTGCCCGCGCAGCGTTGTCATGCTTGCTGCGGAGTTGGCAGGGTGCAACTCCTCCAGCAAGGGATTCAGCGCGCCGGTCGACGCCAGATGCGTCGTCACAAAATAAAACCCGGCGAGCAGCACTACCACAAACACTACAGGACGATATTTCATCGCACAAGCACCCGAAACCTCTTAATTGGCGGACATTTTCCCGAACATTGTAATTGTAGCCTTCCAGGCCGAGGGGCCGAGGAAAGATAGGCCAATCAGCTACGCCGAAGCCTCGCCTCATCCTTCAGCACCGGCCAAAGTGCTTCTACCTGCGCCTGCAACTGCTCGATCGACCCATCGTTTATCAGGATGTAGTCGCAATTCACGGCGTTCCGTTCTGTTGCAGACTGATTAGCCACCCGCCGCCGCGCTTCATCCTCGAACGCTCTCCGTTCCTCTTCGCTCAGCGTCTTCCCGGCCGCCGCGCGAGCCACAAAGCGCGCAATCCTCAACTCCTCCCTGGCCTTCACAAAGATGAGCCGGTCGAAGCGCCGGTGCCATCCGTTTTCGCCGCCGTATTTTGTCTCAAAGATCAGCGCGGACTCCACAATTGCCACGGCATTCGCATCGCGCGCTGCAACCTCGCCGATCAGCTCCGCCTGCCGTGCAATCACCGCCGAATGAACGATTGCGGTCAACTCCTCCAGCCGTCCGTCGGCGAATGCAATCCGCGCCAGTGCGGAGCGGTCCAGCGTCCCGCAGGCAGATCCATCCGCCTTCACCACCCCTGGCCCGAAGTGCGCCACAATCTGTGTATAGACGGCTTGACCCGGCTGCATCATCTTGCGCCCAATCTCGTCGGCGGAGAAGACAACCGCTCCCAGCTCCGCGAACCGCTGCGCCGCCATCGATTTGCCGCTTCCCAACCCGCCGGTAAGCCCCACGCGCAGCATCGCGTTATGCCTTCGCCACCGCAGCTTCGCTATCTCTCGCAGCCGCGCCGCGCCGCGCCTTGGCCGCCGCAACCGTGTTCTTCATCAGCATCGCAATGGTCAGCGCGCCCACCCCTCCCGGCACCGGTGTGTACGCTCCGGCCAGCGCGAACGCCGCCGGATGAATGTCGCCCACCAGCGTCGATCCACGCTGCGCGAACTGCGCCGCGCGCGCCTCGTCGTCGGGGAAGAAATGTGCGACTTCAGCCGCATCGGTGACGCGGTTGATGCCCACGTCGATCAGCGTCGCTCCCGGTTTCACCATCTCGGCCGTAACAAACCCCGGCCTGCCGATGGCCGCCACCAGAATTTCCGCATCGCGCGTGTAGCGGCCGATCTCCACCGTCTTGCTATGGCACACCGTCACCGTCGCCGACGCGTTCAGCAGCATTATTGCCACCGGCTTGCCCACAATCTCCGACCGCCCCAGGACCACCGCGTGCTGGCCCGCCACTGCTATCCCGCTGCGCTTCAGAATCTCCATGATCCCCGCCGGCGTGCATGGCGCCAGCGCCGTTCCGGCTTGAATGCCGTGGGACGCGGAGCTCTGCAATCGCCCCACGTTGATGGGATGGAACCCGTCCACATCTTTCTCCGGCGACACCGCCTCCAGCAGACGTCGCGTGTCCACATGCGCGGGCAGCGGCAGTTGGATCAGGACCCCATCCACCTCATCGCGCGCGTTCAGCCCGGCGATCAGCTCCAGCAGCTCTTCCGTCGTGACGCTCTCCGGCGGCGTCAGCATCTCGCTCCATATCCCCAGCTCCGCGCATGTCTTCACCTTGCTGCGCACATAGATCTCCGACGCGGCGACGTGGCCCACCAGCACCACCGCCAGTCCCGGCGTAATGCCGCCCGCTGTTAGCGCCTTCGCCTCTTCGGCGACCTCCGCCTTGATCTGGGCGGCAATCTCGACCCCATTCAAAATCCTTGCCGTGTTGTTCATCCTGAGTCCTATGGTAGCGCGTGGCCGGCCGGCCGTGCGTCCTGAATCGGGAGCGCGCACGCGAAAACTGCTGATTCATCCCGCGACGCTCTTTACCTCCGCACAGCTTCTGCCGATAACCGGGGTACGGAGGATGGCCATGGCAGACAGCGCACCCGCAACCTGTGCCATAGAAAAATTCACCCAGGCCGACCTCTCCTCTCTGCGCGAGGAGTTGAAGCAGTCCGGCCTCGACTCCCGGCAGACGGCGGAGCTGATCGCCGCGTTTCTCAGTGTGCGCGGCTATGGAGTTTCGACCCACGCGGCCTGCGCTGCCGCCGCGCGCATCGAATCGCTGGGCTGCTCGCTACAGTCGATGCAGCAAGAGCTGGAAAAAGTCGCCCTCGTCATGTAACTCCGCCGGCGGATAGTACCCAACCGTTCAGTTCCCGTCTTCTGCCGGATTCGCCGGCTTCCGGATTAAGTGCTTCCCTAGGGCTGCATCGGCGCTTTCATCGCGCCGGCTTCGGTGATGCGCAGGCGCTCGCCGGGAGTCAGGTAGCTCTTGCGCCGGAACCAGTCCTCCATGGCCACACTGAGCCGGTCCAGTGGGACGCGCAGCCCGGCTTCCAGCAGGCCGTCGGCGATGGGAAGCGTGTCGTCGAAGACCGCATCGTTGGTAAAGTTGCGCATGGCGAAGTTGTCGATCTGCGCGATGGGGCAGGGGTGGGCATTGCCGGCGGCGTCGATGCGTTCGATGGTGAGCCTGCGCGAGAACATAGTCGTCTGCTAGTTGCCGGAACTAACGAATCGCTGCCATTGCCGCGCGGAAGAGCACTTCAAAGTCCTGCGTCGCATCGGGTTGTTTGGCGATCGCGGTCTCGATCGCCCGTTGCGCGATGGGCCGTGCATAGCCCAGATTCAGCAGCGCGGAGAGCGCGTCGTCGCCAGCCGGGCCATAGCGCGCAATAGAGGCCGACGGCGCCACCGCCATGTCGTCCAGCTTGTCCTTCAGCTCCAGCACCACGCGTTCCGCGGTCTTTTTTCCGATCCCTGGAATCCTCGTCAGCGTGGCGTGGTCGCTCCCGCGGATGGCCGTCACCAGGCGCGCCGCGTCGATCCCGCTGAGCACCGTAATCGCCAGCTTCGGCCCGATGCCGGTGATTGTCAGCAGCCTCTCAAACAGCCGCTTCTCCGCGGGCTCCGCGAAGCCGAACAGCGCAAGCTGGTCCTCCCGCACGTGGGTATAGACGTGCAGCCGCGTCTCGGCGCCCTCTGGGGGCAGCGAGGTAAACGTCGCGACACTGATGGTCATCTCGTAGCCAACGCCGCCGCACTCAACGATGGCCCGGTTGGGCGACTTGGAGAGCAGGCGGCCGCGCAGGAAAGCAATCATTCCGCTGATTGTACTCGGGCCGCGCCGCTCGATAAATACTCGTGCCGCCTGTGGGAAGGGCAAACACTTGTTCACGCCCTCTTTTGATCTTCGGCCCTCCGCCATAGATGCATCCGCACGCACAGGTCTGTTGCCTCTATGTAACTATCGGATGCCCAGAATCTTATGCGTCTGAAGGCTCAACCGCCATGCGGGATGGTTGAGGCAATAGCCTACCGCCATCTCTGTGTTGGCCTGCCGCAGCGGGCCATCCATCGGTTGCAGGAAGAAGTGCCGGAACGCCAGCCCCGCATAGCTCTCCGGCGGCGCGCCCGCTTGCGGATAGACCAGCTTGAGTTCATCCCCTGTGGTCTGCACCAGCTCCGCGCCCGCCTTGGGACTGACGCAAAGCCAGTCGATTCCAGTCGGGGCCGCGATCGTTCCATTGGTCTCCACGGCAATTTCAAACTCCCTGGCATGAAGCGCGTCGATCAGATGCCGGTCCAGTTGCAGCAGCGGTTCGCCCCCCGTGCAGACCACAAATTTCCTTCCCGTCGAAGGACCCGCCTGCCACGTCTCATCGATCCGTGCAGCCAAATCCTCTGCGCAATTGAATCGTCCGCCATCCACTCCGTCCACGCCGACAAACTCCGTATCGCAGAATTGGCACACCGCTGCAGTTCGGTCTTCCTCGCGTCCCGACCACAGATTGCATCCTGCGAACCGGCAGAAGACAGCCGCCTGTCCCGTCTGCGCACCCTCGCCTTGCAGCGTGGAGAATATCTCGTTGACCGCGTAGCTCATGGCTGTACCCCGTAGTTCATGGCTGCGTCTCGCGATACTGCAGTGGATCGACGAGTCCGTTCTCGCCAAATCCCTTCTGCCGCAGCACGCAGGAATCGCAGCTCCCGCAGGGCAGCCCGGTTGGCGATGGATCGTAACAACTGCTGGTCAACCCGTAGTCCACGCCAAGATCCAGTCCCTTGCGGATGATTTCGGCCTTGGTCAGCGCGATCAGAGGCGTATGAATCCGCAGGGCCTGCCGGCCCTCCACGGCCGCCTTGGTCGCCAGATTCGCCAGCCGCTCGAAGGCCGCGATGAACTCAGGACGGCAATCGGGGTATCCGCTATAGTCCAGCGCATTCACTCCGATAAAAATGTCGCTGCATCCCAGCACCTCTGCCCAGGCCAGCGCGAAGGAGAGAAAGATGGTGTTGCGCGCAGGCACATACGTGATAGGAATTTCGCCGCTCATCTCCTCCGGCGCGCGTCCCTTGGGCACCGCGATATCCGCAGTCAGCGCGGAGCCGCCGAAAGCGCGCAGATCGATGGTTGCCGTTCGGTGCTCTTTCGCCCCCAGTGACGACGCAACCATTCGCGCGCAATCCAGCTCCCATGCGTGCCGCTGTCCGTAAGCAAACGAGAGCGCATAAACCTCATACCCTTTGGCCTTGGCGATCGCGAGAACGGTCGCGGAGTCCAGACCGCCGCTCAACAACACCACCGCCTTGGACCTCCGATTGGACATGCGCAACTTCTCCTGTTGACCCACTTCAAGGGTACAACGGTCCGTCGTAACGCATCACTTCCATGCCATGTAAGGTCTTTTCCTTACTTGCCAGCGATGGGCGCCATCTTGTCCAGGTACAGATTCAGCTCCAGTACATTGACTCGCGGCTCGCCCAGCAGTCCGAACTGCCGTGGCGTTATATGCGCCGTAACCAGGCTCTTCACTGCGTCCTCGCTGAGGTGCCGTTCCGCGGCCACCCGCGCCACCTGATAGAACGCCGCAGCGGGTGAAATGTCCGGGTCCAGCCCAGACCCCGACGCCGTCGCCAGATCGATGGGAACCGGTCCATTGGTCCCCTTGGGGTTCAGCGCCTGCACCGTCGCCGCCACGCGCGTTGCCAGCGCGCTGTTGGTGGGCGCATAGTTCGATCCGCCCGAGTTCCCCGCATCGTAGCCATTCCCCGCGGCCGACGGTCGCGACCAGAAGTAGCCTGGCCCGCTGAACGTCTGCCCGATCAGCCGCGAGCCCATCAGCGTCCCATCGGCGCGATAGATCAGCGATCCCTCGGCCTGCCTGGGGAAGAACACATGCGCCAATCCCGTCACCGCCAACGGATAGACAACGCCCAGCAGAACAGCCGTCACCACCGTGTACAGCACCGACGTCACAATATGTTTCTTCATCGCTTCTCCCTCGAACCTCGAACCTTGAACCTAGACCAGATGAATCGACGCGATAATCATGTCGATTAGCTTGATTCCAACGAACGGGGCAACAATACCGCCCATTCCATAGACCCACAAGTTGCGCCGAAGCAACGAGGCCGCCGACATCGGCCTGTACTGCACGCCGCGCAGTGCCAGCGGAATCAGCGCGACGATGATGAGAGCATTGAAGATCACTGCCGACAGAATCGCCGATTCCGGAGACTGTAGATGCATGATATTGATCACCGCAAGCTGCGGAAACACCACCATGAACATCGCCGGAATGATCGCGAAGTACTTGGCCACATCGTTGGCGATGGAGAAGGTGGTCAGCGCGCCGCGCGTCATCAGCAACTGCTTGCCGATGCCCACGATCTCGATCAGTTTGGTTGGATTGGAGTCGAGATCGACCATGTTTCCCGCCTCCTTCGCAGCCTGTGTGCCGGAGTTCATCGCAACCCCCACGTCCGCCTGGGCCAGCGCCGGCGCATCGTTGGTTCCATCTCCGGTCATCGCCACCAGCTTGCCCTGCCCCTGTTCGCGGCGGATCAGGTCCATCTTGTCCTTGGGCTTGGCCTCGGCCAAAAAGTCGTCCACCCCCGCCTCGCGCGCAATGGCCGCCGCGGTCAGAGGATTGTCGCCCGTAATCATGATCGTCTTGATGCCCATCGCGCGCAGTTGCTCGAAGCGCTCCTTCATCCCGCCCTTCACAATGTCCTTCAGATGAATCACGCCCAGCGCGCGGCCATTCTCCGCCACTACCAGAGGAGTGCCTCCCTGGCGCGCCACCTTGTCCACGGTCGCACGCACCTCATCCGGCAGTCCGCAGCCCGATCCATCCCCGTTCTGCTTCAGGTAAGTGTCGATTGCATCCGCCGCCCCCTTGCGAATGCTGCGCCCCTCCATGTCGATGCCACTCATGCGTGTCAGCGCGCTGAACGGAACGTACTCCACATTCAGGTTGGCCAGCTCGCGTCCGCGCAGGCCGTACTGCTCCTTGGCCAGCACCACGATCGAGCGGCCCTCCGGGGTCTCGTCGGGCAGCGACGAGAGCTGCGCCGCGTCCGCCAGTTCTTCCGCCGTCACGCCCGCCGCGGTCAGGAACTCCGAGGCCTGCCGGTTACCCAGCGTGATGGTCCCCGTCTTATCCAGCAGCAGG
Source organism: uncultured Acidobacteriaceae bacterium (assembly GCA_963834805.1). Lineage (GTDB taxonomy): Bacteria > Acidobacteriota > Terriglobia > Terriglobales > Acidobacteriaceae > Edaphobacter. The sequence goes on along the minus strand of CAWIDB010000006.1, from coordinate 654,175 downwards.
GTATTCACGTCGCCCGCAGCCTCCACCGCGCGACCGGAGACAGCCAGCACATTGTGCTGCACCAGGCGGTCCATGCCGGCAATCCCAATCGCCGACAGCAGTCCGCCGATAGTCGTCGGAATCAGGCACACCAGCAGCGAGATCAGCACAAACGCAGTCTGCGGAGCGCCCGAATACACCGCAAATGGCTCCAGCGTGACCACCGCCAGAAGAAAGATAATCGTCAACCCGGCAAGCAGAATATTCAGCGCGATCTCGTTGGGTGTCTTCTGCCTCTCCGCGCCCTCCACCAGCGCGATCATGCGGTCCAGAAACGTCTCGCCGGGGTTCGCCGTGATATTTACCACAATCCTGTCGCTCAGCACACGCGTTCCGCCGGTCACCGCCGACCGGTCGCCGCCCGCCTCGCGAATCACCGGCGCGCTCTCGCCCGTGATGGCCGACTCGTCCACCGAAGCGACGCCCTCGATCACCTCGCCGTCGCCCGGAATCATCTGCCCCGCAACCACGCGCACCTTGTCGTCCACGCGCAGATGCGAGCTTGCCACCTCTTCCACCTCGCCATTCGGCTTCAGCTTGTACGCCGTCGTCTCGCTCTTCGCCTTGCGTAGCGCGTCCGCCTGCGCCTTGCCCCGGCCTTCCGCCATCGCCTCGGCGAAATTCGCAAACATAACCGTGAACCACAGCCATAGCGTGATCTGCAGGTTGAAACCGAAGTGAGTCGCACCGTGTGGAAGCAGAAGCAGCACCGTGGTCACCACGCTGCCCACCTCCACCACAAACATCACCGGGTTCTTCGCCTGCACTCTGGGATCCAGCTTCTTCACCGAATCCACCGCTGCGCGGCGAACAATGGACGATTCAAACATCGCCCGCTTCTTCGAAGTTCCTGTTTGTGCAGCACTCATCGATCTCTCCCAACCAACAACCAGCAACTAACAGCCAGCAACCGTTTATGAAAAGCTGATTCCCGAGCGCAGCAACAAATGTTCGAGGATCGGTCCCAGGCTCAGCGCAGGGAAGAACGTCAGCGCACCGACGATTAAAATTACGCTGACCAGCAGCACCGTAAACAGCGTCGAATCCACCGGAAACGTGCCCAGCGATGGCGGTGCGATCTTCTTGGTCGCCAGATTGCCCGCCACCGCCAGCATCGGCACGATCATCAGGAAACGCCCGCCCAGCATGGCGATTCCCTGCGTCACCAGGTACCAGTGGGTGTCCGCATTCAGCCCTGCGAAGGCGGACCCGTTATTGCCAACCGCCGACGTGAACGCGTACAAAATTTGCGAGAGCCCATGCGGTCCTTTGTTGGAGATGCTCGACACTCCCGCCGGCAAAAGGGCCGACACGGCCGCGAACCCCAGGATGATCAGGGGAAAGATCAGCAGGTAGAGCATCGACAGTTGCACATCGTACGCCTGGATTTTCTTGCCCAGGTACTCCGGCGTCCGGCCCACCATCAGCCCCGCGATGAACACTGTCACCACCACGAAGATGAGCATTCCATACATGCCCGCGCCCACGCCGCCGAAGATGATCTCGCCCGCCATGATGTTGGCCAGCGGCACCATTCCGCCCAGCGGCATAAAGGAGTCGTGCATGGAGTTGACCGCTCCGCAGCTTGCGTCCGTGGTAACGGTGGCAAACAGCGCGGAGTTGGCAAGGCCGAAGCGCACCTCCTTGCCCTCCATGTTGCCGCCCGGCGAGATGCCCGCCGTCGCCACGCGCTGGTCCACGCCATGCAGCAGCGGGTTGGGCTGCGACTCTGCCCAGTAGCAGGTTGCCACGCCGGCGAACCACAGCAACGACATCGCCGCAAAGACCGCCCATCCATGCTTCTCCGAACCCGTCATCTTGCCCAGCGTCAGACACAGTCCGCCGCCGATGGTGAAGATCGAAACCATTTCCAGCAGGTTGCTGAGCGGGGTCGGGTTCTCGAACGGATGCGAACTGTTGGCATTCATGAACCCGCCGCCGTTCGTTCCCAGCATCTTGATGGCTTCCTGCGACGCCAGTGGTCCCTGCGCGATCGTCTGCGTCGTCACCGCCGTCGTCACCGGCTTCCCATCTGTACCCGTGGTAGTTACAGATTGCGGCTCCACCAGCGTCGCCGTGTCGTACGGCTTGAAGTTCTGAATCGCTCCCTGCGACACCAGAGCCAGCGCATACACCACGCAGATGGGCAGCAGCACCCACAGCGTTCCGCGCGTCAAGTCTACCCAGAAGTTGCCCAGCGTCTTCGACTCATGCCGCGAAACGCCGCGAATGAACGCGATGGCCAGCGCCATGCCCACCGCCGCCGACCAGAAATTGTGCGTCGCCAACCCGAACATCTGGGTCAGGTAGCTCATCGTGGTCTCTGGCACATACGCCTGCCAGTTGGTATTGGTGGTAAACGAGCCCGCGGTGCTCCACGCAAGATAAGGCTCCACTGCCGCGAGGTGCTGCGGGTTCCACAGTGGGATCGCATGCTGCAGCCGCTCCACAGAGTAGGTCAACAGCATGGTTGCGCAACTGAATACCAGCATGGCCAGGCCATACTCGGTCCACTTCATCTCCACGTCCGCATCCACGCCGGTCAGTTTGTACAGAAGCCGCTCCACCGGGCCCAGCACCGGGTCGAGCCACGTCTTCTTGCGTTCGTACACCCGTGCCATGTAGAGGCCCATTGGCTTCGCAATTGACAGGACCAGGACAAAGAACACACCAATCTGCAACCATCCATTGGGGGTCATCTCAGAATTTCTCCGGACGTAGAAGCGCAAACACCAGGTACACCAGCAACCCGGCTGTTAAAATGAGAAGAAGGATGTTTTCAAGCATCTTCGCGACCGCCTTTCAGCGACCGGCAGCCGTAGACATACAGCACGGAGACGAAGAAGAATGCTAACGAAGCGGCTAAGAAGGCGATATCGCTCAATTCTCAACTCCTGCGGTGTCGCGCCGATTGCTTCCAGCGCAGCAGCATCACAAGAGTGAGTGTTGCAGCGGCCCACGTAGGATTGCCGTAGAATTCGCGTTAAGATTTTGTAAAAATTGCGCTGTCCGAATCGGCTTCGTCCTGGCGTGTTTCATCCGGGCTGGCGGGACGCGGGCTCAGCCGGTAGCCGACCCATGGTTCGCTGAGGATATATTGCGGTTCGCCGCCCTTGCCCGCATCCGGCTCGATCTTCTTGCGCAGTTGTGCCACCAGGACGCGCAGATAGTCCGGCTGGTCGGCCCCCGCCGCCCCCCACACCGTGCGCAGCAGCGCTTTGTGCGTCAGCACTCGGTCCGCATTGCGCACAAAGTACAGCATCAGGTCGAACTCCTTCGGCGTCAGGTGCACCTCTACGTCACGCACCAGTACCTGGCGCCGCTCTACGTCGATACGGAAGTCTCCCAGCTCGATGGAACTCTCCTGCGGCTCCGCGGAGGCAACCAGCCGCCGCGACTGTACCCTCACCCGCGCCAGCAACTCCTGGATGCTGAACGGCTTGGTGATGTAGTCGTCCGCGCCCTCGTCCAGCGCCGCCACCTTGGATGCATCCTGGCTGCGCACCGAGAGTACGATGATCGGCGCCTGCGAGCGGGCGCGGATTTCCCGCGTCAGCTCGATGCCATCCATCCCAGGCATCGCCAGGTCCGTAATCACCAGCTCCGGCTGCACCTTCATGAACCGCTCCAGCGCGCCCATGCCGTCCTGCGCAACCGTCACCTCATGCCCATTGCTCTGCAGCGAAGCTCGCAGCACCCGCGTGATCTGCGGTTCATCGTCAACAATCAGGATTTTCATGGCCCCAACCCTTCAGCCCTCTGTTCGTGCCTTGCACCTGGCGCATCGCAACTACTTTGCCTGCTGGGTCACGATATGCACATCCACATGCGGAGCGTCGTTCATGAACTGCTGCAGCGCCAGATAGTAGGCATACTTCTTCCATCCCTTCACCGCAGACCGCCCGAAGAGGACCTGCGTGATCCTGTTTCTGGAAACATACTCCCCGGTTACCGCGGGGATGTTGCTGCCCTTCAGCCGCACCACTCGCGCGCCCACGTTCTCGGCGAACTGAATGTTGGCCTCCAGCGACCGCCTCTTGTTCTCCGGCATCTCCGTTTCGTGCTCTACATGCAGCACAAAGAACTCGCCATTCATCGCCTCCGCCATGCGTGCCCCGCGCGCGATCAGGTCGCGCGACTCCGGGTTGGAGCTGATGCACACGGCCACCCGCTCGGCGATCTGCCAGTGTCCGCTCAGCTTCTTGCGCGCCACATAATCGTCCAGCGTGCGGTCCACCGCGCGCGTCACCCGCTGCAGCGCCATCTCGCGCAGCGCAATCAGGTTGCCGCGTCGAAAGAAGTTCTGCAGCGCCCGTTCCACCCGCTCCTGAGGATAGATGTCGCCACGGCTCATGCGGTGCACCAGCGCCTCGGGCGTCAGGTCGCTCATCACGATTTCGTCGGCACGGTCCAGCACCCAGTCGGGCACCGTCTCGCGCACCGTAACTCCAGTCAGGCTCTGCACCCGAGGCGTAATGCTCTCCACATGCTGGATGTTGAGCGTGGTCAGTACGTCGATCTCCGCCTCCAGAATCTGCAACACGTCCTGAAAGCGTTTCGGGTGCGCGCAGCCTTCCACGTTGGTGTGCGCCAGTTCGTCGATCAGCACCACCTGGGGATGTCGCGCCAGCACCGCATCCACGTCCATCTCCTCGAACAGGGCGCCTTTGTACTCCATCTGCCGGCGCGGGACCTGTTCGATCTGCGCCGCCAGCTCGGCCGTGCGAGATCTTCCATGCGTCTCCACGATGCCGATCGCCACGTCTTCGCCGCGGCTCTTGCGGCGGATCGCCTCGCTCAACATGCTGAAGGTCTTGCCCACCCCCGGCGCATACCCCAGGAACACCTTGAACCGGCCGCGCTTCTGGCCTTCCGCCGCGGCAAGCCATTCTTCCGGGGTCTTAATATGCGGTTGTTCTGGATTCATTTGACTTATCTTTCTATACAATTCTTTTAGTGTCTATCAAACGCATGGTCGAGGCGGCGCGCTGGATTCTTATCGCGAGTGGGCTTGCCGGTATTGTAGCTCTCTATCATCACTTTAATAGTGCAAACAATACCACCGTCGCGCTCACCCTGCTTCTGCTGGTGCTCATCTTCGCCGGAAGCTGGGGGCTGCGCTACGCAATTGTAGCTTCCATTGCCGCGGCCCTCATCTTCGACTACTACTTCATTCCACCCATCGGCACCTTTACCATCGGCGACACCCAGAACTGGATCGCGCTCTTCTCCTTCCTCGGCACGGCGCTCTATGCCAGCCACCTGGCCTCCAGGATTCGCGAAGAGTCGCATGAGGCCGACACCCGCCGCCTCGAATCCGAGATGCTCTACCGGCTCGGACGTCAACTGCTGCAGCCGGAGAACGTCGCACAACTCCTCAACTTCATCCCATCCAGCGTGGCCAACGCCTTCAACAGTCCCGCCGTCACCCTCTATCTCGCCGACGGAGACCGCATCTATCTCTCTGACCCGAAACGAATCTCCAGTCCGAAGGTGGCCTGGGTCCCAGACGATACACCCGGCTTGGCCGTACCCGAGCCATCCCGCACCGAGATGGTCCACGATCTGCGCGAGGCCATGCTGCATCCCGCCACCAACTCCACGGCCGACGGTTTTCCTGCCGTGATTCCCCTGTGCGTCGGCGTTCGTCCCAGTGGGGTCGTGCTTCTGGAAGCCACAACCCTCTCCCGCGAGACCATGGAGGGCCTCAGCGGCCTAGTCTCCATGTCCATCGAGCGCGCCGAGGCGCTGGAAGACAGCGCCCGCTCCAAGGCAGCCAAGGAGACCGAGCGCCTGCGCACTGCCCTGCTCGACTCCGTCACCCATGAGCTGCGCACTCCGCTCACCTCCATCAAGGCCTCCATTAGCGCGCTGCTCTCCCAGCAGGCCCTCGATCCCCCGGTCCGGAAGGACCTGCTCACCGTCATCGACGAGGAGTCCGACCGCCTCAACCTGCTCATCGAACGCGCGGTCGAGATGTCCCAGCTCGACGCCAATAAGGTGCAACTCGACTTGAAGCCCCAGTCCATCGCGGGTCTCATCTATGTCGCGGTCGAGCAATGCCGTTCCGAACACCCCTCCCGCGACTTCCGCGTCTCGCTCTCCAGCTTCCTGCCCAACGTGCTTGTCGACAAGGCCTGGATTGAAAAAGTGCTGGCCAACCTGCTGGGCAACGCCGCCAAATACTCCCCGCCGGACCAGCCCATCTTCGTCGCCGCCGACCCCCAGAAGAATATGCTCGCCATCAGCATCGCGGACCGCGGGGCAGGCATCGACCCAATGGAGCAGGGCTTGATCTTCGACAAGTTCTATCGCGGCCAGGGACAGCGCAGCCGGGTCAGCGGCACCGGAATGGGCCTGGCCATCTGCCGCGCCATCGTCAACGCCCACGGCGGCGCCATCGGCGTTACTCAGCCAGCTCGGCCACGGCTCCGTCTTCACCTTCACCCTCCCCATCGCCACCCCGGAACCAGCCCGCTCCTGAACCTGAATTGGGTGTCACTCTTCACAGATGCAGAAAATACACCGGTGCGCAGCCAGCCAGCCACGCCACGGCCTGCAGACCCAGCACTCCCAGCGTCGGTCGCGGAGCGCACCGCAGCCACTTCACCGCGAAGAACAGCGTAATCGGCCACTGCACCGTCATCAGCAACTGGAAGAGGTGCGCGACGGCCCCTTCGTCCGGATCGCGAACGATGTGGCCTCCCTGGGCAAGGCCCACAGCAACCGCGCCCAGAACCATCGCCAACGCAGCCAGCGACATCGCCACCGGAAGATACGCGCTTGGCCGCCTCATCATTGTTCCAAAAGAATTCGTGCCCTCTTCCATCTTGCCTCCTCGTGTTGGTATAAAGTGTTCGCGAATCGTCGACTACAAGCTGTCGATCAGCCTATCTAGGTTCGCATACTTCAGAATAGCTACCTCCCGCCCGCCCGAATTTTTTCTCCTGCCCTGTAATCCACGCCGCGGCATACCCGTCTATTGCTGCTGAACGGGTTGGCATTCAGACCCTCCAGGAGAGTCTCATGAATCTTCGCAGCCTTATTCACACCACCCAAACGACACGTTTTCTTGGCGTCGCCGGCAGCTTCTTAGTGGCCGCCGGTCTGGTGTTGGGATGTTCCAGCTCATCTACGCCAGCAGCCGGCAACATCGGCTCGCCTGCGGTGGCCGTTCCGGTGCTCATCACCGACGCCCCCAGCGCCCCACTGGTCGCCTTCACCCTGACCATCGACAGTATCACCCTGACGGACACCGCGGGCCAGACGACCAGCATCCTCCCCACCCCCACTACCATCGAGATATGCCATCTCAACGGCATCCAGGCGCCGCTGGTCACCGCCGACGTCCCGCAGGACACCTACGTCTCGGCCGCCATCACCTTCTCTGACCCGCAGATCACCTACATCAACAGCTCGGGTCAGCCGGTGACGGTGTCGCCCACGCTGGCCTCCGACTCCTATACCGTGAACTTCTCGCCTGACATCACGATCAGCAACACTTCCACCTCGCTGCTGGTCGATCTGCTGGCCGCGCAGTCGGTCACCATAAGTGGAACCACCGTCACGGTCAACCCGGTATTCAAGGTGACCAACGTGCCGCCCCCATCCACCATTCCGCCTCCTGGCCAGAACGGCACTGGAATGCAGCAGATGGGAACCGTCGTCTCGGTCAGCGGATCCGCCCTGGTCATCGAGCCCGGCTCCGGCCCCAACTTCACCCTCACCACCAACAGCGCAACCGTGCTGCAGGGCTTCAGCTCGCTCTCCGCCCTCACCGCCGGCGAACTCGTTCAGGTCGATTTTGTCCTCGAGTCCGGCGGAACCTACCTCGCCACCCGCATCCAGCTCGCACTGCCGCCTCCCAGCGGCCAGCCGCCAATCAACCTGCTCAATGGCCTGGTAACCTCGGTTGCCTCTGGCAGCTTCAAGATGGTCCTGATGCAGGGCCTTGGCCCGGCGGTCGGTCCGGTCAGCCCCACGGCCGTCTCCGTCTTTACCGTCACTACCACCACCTCAACCACCTACGCCATCACGCCGCAGTTCCAATCGCTCACCGGCCTTCCCTTCACGCCATCGTTTACTGCGGCGAACCTCACCCCGGGACAAAACGTCGGCGTCACGGCCTCCTCGGTCTCGGGAACCACAGCCACGGCTAGCAACGTCGAGCTGATCCCACAGACGCTGGGCGGAGTCGTGACCGCGATCGCAACCAGTGGCAACTACACCGCGTACACCCTCACCCTGGTCAGCGGGGACGCCTTCACTGCGTTGACCGGCGCCTCCACCGTCACCGTCTACACCTCGACCGCAACCGCGGGCCCGCCCGCGCCCGTCGCCACCAACAACACGCCGATCAAGGTCGGCAGCCAGGTCCGCTTCAACGGCCTCATCTTCAACACCGGTTCCGGAGCCTACAGTATGGTCGCCGGTTGCTCGCCCGATGGATCGCCAGGAATCTAACACCGTTTGTGGTGGCACACAACCCTCCCAGGTCTGTGACCCCACCACAAATCGAGCCGGGAGCCTGCCAACCCAGACTCCCGGTTTTTTGCGCGCCCGAGCCTGCGTTTGGACGAGGCCCGCACTCCTCGCTAAATTTTTATTTTAGGCAAATAAAAAGCGAATATAATGATCGGCGACGGAGGACGTATGGCCGATACCTCCCAATCCGACCGCTTCGCCTTCCTCCACGTCGACCTCAACAGCTTCTTCGCCTCGGTGGAGCAGCAGTTGCACCCGGAGTATCGCAACCGCCCGCTCGCTGTCGTCCCCACCCGCGCCGACACCACCTGCTGCATCGCGGCCAGCTACGAGGCCAAGGCGCTCGGCATCAAGACCGGGACCCAGGTTGGCGAGGCCAAGCGCATCTGCCCGCAGATCGTCCTCGTCATGGGTGAACACGGCGTCTATGCCGACTACTCGCGCCGCATCGCACAGGCGGTGGAACGTTGCTGCCCCGTGGCGCACACGCCCTCCATCGACGAGATGGTCTGCCAGTTGATGGGACGCGAGCAGGAGCCACCGCGCGCCCGCCAGATCGCCCTCGCCATCAAGCAGGCCATCCGGGACGACGTCGGCGAGTCGCTGCGCTGCTCCATCGGTATGGCCCCCAACCGCTTTCTGGCCAAGATCGCCAGCGACATGCAGAAGCCCGATGGACTGATTGGCCTCCTGCCTTCGCAGCTCCCAAGGGCCATCGCGCACCTCGAACTCCGCGACCTTCCCGGCATCGGCGCGCGCACCGAGGCGCGCCTCAACGCCAAGGGCATCTGCACCATGCAGCAGCTCCTCGAGCTCGACCGCAAGGCAATGCACGCGCTCTGGGACTCCGTCTGGGGCGACCGTCTCTACCACTGGCTGCGCGGCGCCGAAACCGGCGACGACGGCGCGCCTGTGGACTCCGGAGTGCAGAAGTCCCTCGGCCACTCGCACGTCCTCGCTCCCGAACACCGCACACCCGAGGGTGCCTGGGCCGTGGCGCACAAACTCCTGCACAAGGCCGCCATGCGCCTGCGCATGGAGCACCTCACCGCCGGCGCGATGCATGTAACCATCCGCTACGCGCTCACCCGGGATCAAGCCGCGCACAGGAAGAAGACAAAGAAACATTTCAGCGGTCTGCGCCACTCCGGTTGGGGGATGGAGGCGCGCTTTCCGCTCTGCCAGGACACGTTCACCTTGCTCCAGGCGCTGCGCGGAGTGTGGGCCAATCGGCCCGAGGGGTCCGAGTTCGCACGCCCATTTCATGTCGCCGTTACCCTGCACGGTCTCATCGCGGAGAGCGATCTACATGCCTCGCTCTTTGTCGATCCAGATCACCGCGCGGACCTGGCCTCGACCATGGACAAACTCAATAGGAAGTACGGCAACACGACGCTGCACTTCGCCGGAATGCTGCCGGCAAAGCAGTCCGCGCCAACCCGCATCTCCTTCACCCAGATCCCCGTGAAGTTCGGCATGAATTACATCTAGATCGGCCGCGCAGGGAAAGGAAGGACGCTCTACTGAGGCGGTGTTGTGGGTTGGGGCTGTTTATTGCCGCCGCCGAAGATCTTCTCCAGAATGTTCTGCGGCGCCTCGCTCATGTGGCTGCATGTGTTGGCGGGGACGGTGCCGTTCAGGAAAGCGAGGCTGTAGTCCTTGGGACAGGTATCGTCGGCGGGCAGCCAGGTGTTCATGTCGATGGAGACGATTTGGACTCCGTCGGGGGCGCTGAAGGACTTCATGTCGGAGTATTGCGGCAGCTTGATGGCACGGTTCATAAACTCCGCCCAGATCGGAGCGGCGGTATCCGCGCCTTGCAGCGAATGGGTAAGCCCATTGGAGATGTCCGTGTAGTCATCGTTGCCCACCCAGATGATGCACAGCAGATTGGAGGTGTAGCCGGCGAACCACGCATCGTGGCTGGTCCCGGTCTTGCCTGCGCCCGGAGCGGAGAATCCATGGCCGCGGACCGAAGACGCCGTGCCGTAGTTCATGGTGAATTGCAGCAGGCCCTGCGTCAGAAAGGCGGTGCGAGGATCCATCACCTGGTGGGCCTCGGGTGCGAAGTCGGCGACAATGTCGCCGTTGGCGTTGCGCACACTGGCCAACATCCACGGCTTCAGGTGGACGCCGTTGTTGGCGAACACCGTGTATGCGCCCGCCATGTCGATGGGCGTGGCGTTGTAGGTGCCGATCGCCACCGAGGGCGTGCCCCTTGCGTTGACGATGCCTGCCGTGCGCGCCAGTGCCGCAACGTTCTCGTAGCCGACCTGCTCAGCCAGGCCGATGGTGGCGATGTTCAGCGAGTGGGCGATGGCCTGCGCGGCCGTGACCATTCCTGGGTATTCGCCCTTCTCGAAGTTGCCGGGATCGTACGGCTTGCCATCGAACATGAACGTGTGCGGATCGTCATTCAGCCGGGTGAGCGCGGTAAAGATGCCGTTGCCGCCCAGGTCCATCCCGTTGAGGCTGGTGTTGTAGGCCGTTGCGTAGACAAAGGGCTTGAAGATGGAGCCGGTGGGCCGCTCGGCGGTTGCGTGGTTCAGCTGGGAGAGGCCGTAGTTGCGCCCTCCGATCAGCGCCAGGATCTGCCCGGTGTGCGGGTTGAGGGCCACCAGCGCGACCTGAGGATAGAGGATGTTGGAGGCGCTCTTCTTGTGCAGCTTGCGCACCAGGTCGTCGACGTTCTTCATCCCCGCGTCCACCGCCTCGGAGGCGGCGCGCTGCAGTTCGGGGTCCAGCGAGGTGTAGATGCGCAGCGCGTCGTGGCCCAGCTCCTGGTCGCCTATGCGCTGGGAAAGCTGGTCATGCACCAGGTCGACAAAGTAGGGCGCCTCGGAGGCGTCGATGTTGGGCGCCGCAAGCCGCAGCGGCTCTGCCTTGGCGCGGTCAGCCTCCGATTGGGAGATGGCTCCGGTCTCCACCATCGAGTCCAGAACCAGGTTGCGCCGTTCCATCGCGCGGTCGGGATGGCGATAGGGATTGCGCCAACTGGGGTTCTGGATCAGCCCCGCGATCAAAGCGCACTCCGCCAGATCGAGCTGCCGCAGGTCCTTCCCGAAGAACGACTCGGCGGCCTCGCCGAAGCCGTTGATCTCGAACGAGCCCCGCCGCCCGATGTTCACCTGGTTGGCGTACATCTCGAAGATATGCTGCTTGTTGAAGCGGGCTTCCAGTTGCAGGGTGATCATCAGCTCGGCAACCTTGCGCGAGATGGTCTTGTCCGGCGTCAGGAAGAAGTTCTTGGCCAGTTGCTGGGTCAGCGTGGAACCGCCGCAGTCCTTGCGCCCCACCATGACGTCATGCACAACGCATTCAATTGTGCGTCCGTAGTTGATGCCGCCGTGTTCGAAGAAGCGCCGGTCCTCGATGGCCAGCACCGCCTGCACCATGTTGGGTGGAATCTCGTTGTACTTCACCAGACGGCGCTTGGTGCGGTTCTCGCCGGAGAGCGCCGTGATCAGCTCCGGCTCCAACTGGTAGGCGGCCAGCGGCGCGCCGTTTTCCGCGGTGATGGACAGAACGATGGGGCCGGAACTGGTGTTTGTGTCTATATCGTAGCTCGGTCCGGTGGTGATGGTGGCCCCGTCGGTAGAATGGTAGCTCTCCGGGCCGGGCTTGATCCGGATGCTGTTTTCGCTCAGCGTGTATGTGCCCAGTTGCGGATTGCTGTTGTAGCCGGCCGTGCGCAGCTCCTGCGCAATGAACGAGACACTCAGCCGCTGTCCTACGCGCACCTCGCGTGGCGCCGCATAGATCTGCGCAACGTTGGCAAAGATCGGGCCGGAAGCCAGCCGCTCATCCACGATGGACTGGTACTTGAAGTAGAAGATGCCGAGCACGCACATGCCCAGCAGCAGGCAGGCGAGGCCGCCAATCAGCAACCCGCGCAAAAGACGATGCTTCAGACCGGGCCGGCCGCTGGCGGAGTTGCCCTTGTTGCCGAGTTTGAGTTTGATGGCCATGAAAAGCAGTTGTTAGTTGCTGGTTGTTAGTTGTGAGTTGCGATTAAGAGATTTCACTATTCCTATATAGAAAGTTGCATTGTCATTCTGACCCTGAGCTTGTCGAAGGGGAAGAATCCCCATATTTTGTTTGCAGTTCGATGTTCTGCTTCATGAGTGAAGATGGGCCTTTGTCTTGCTTAAGGGCACGGCTTCAGCCGTGCCGATAGGGTGCATTAGCAATGCGGCTTTAGCCGCGGAGGGAATCTCTAACATTGCTCAAGCCTTCCTTGGATAATGCCAGTGCAGCCCGCATCTGTTGGATGGCCTCGCCGATGGCAATGTCGTCGGTCCGGTTGGTCAGCCGGTTGAGCAGCTCCACCTTTCCCTCGGCCAGCTTCTTGCCCACGGCGATGCGGAACGGCACGCCGATCAGCTCGGCGTCCTTGAACTTGACTCCCGCGCGCTCGTCGCGGTCGTCCAGAAGTACATCGTAACCGGCGGCGCTCAGTTCTGTCGCAATCTTTTCGCCGGCGGCCAGCAGCTCGGCCTCGCGCACGTTGGTGATGGTGACGACAACCTGGAACGGTGCAATCGACGGAGGCAGTGCGTAACTGTCAGACGCCTTTGGATCGCCCGCGTTCTCTGCGGCAAACTTCGCGGCCGACTGCTCAATCGCCGCCGTCAGTATCCGCTCGATGCCGATCCCGTAGCTGCCCATGATCGGCGTCGTCTCCTTGCCGTCGCGGTTCAACACCGTCGCGCCCATCGACTTCGAGTACTTGTAACCGAGCTTGAAGATGTGCCCGATTTCCACCGCCTTGGCGATCTTCAGCGGCTGGCCGCCGACCGGATCCAGCTCGCCCTCGTTGACGCTGCGCACGTCCGCCACCAGCGTTGGCTTGAAGTCGCGCATCGGCGTCACATTGCGCAGGTGGTATTCCTCCTTGTTCGCTCCCGCAATCAAGTTCGTCCGCCCTTCCAGCGCCGCGTCCAGAATGACGATTGGATTCTTTGGGTAGATACGAATTGAGCCAATGGAGTCATCCGACCAAACAGGTTCTTGATCGGGGCCTGCAATTGACTTCGGAAGAATGCCCTTGCTTTGAAGCAGCTTAAGGCTATCTATACTGATTGGGTTGAGTGAGATTGAACCTAGATAACCGTGAACGGTTCCGAAAGTATCGGGGATTTGAACGGGGTCCATCATCATCAATCCTGAGCAGCCAACGATCCCGGCCAGCTTGGTTTCGTTCAGATCATGATCGCCACGTAGGAGAACTACGACTGGCACCGATGCGAAGCCGTGCTCCCCTTGAAAGGTTGCGATATATGCCATCGTCTTCATCTGATGCGTCTTCTCGACGCCGAGGAATGCCCCAACCTCGTCAATCGTCTTCTGCCCCGGAGTGTGCACTTCTTCGGGCTTGTCAGATGTTGGCGCAAGGTCCACGACCGGCGCGAGCTTCGAGGTCGCCTTCTCGACATTCGCCGCGTAGCCCGAACTCGAGCTTGCAATCAAATCCTCGCCCGCCTCGGTCGACACCATAAACTCCTGCGAGCCGGTCCCGCCCATCGCCCCGGAGTCGGCCTCCACCACCAGAAACTCCAGCCCGCAGCGCGTAAAGATGCGCCGGTAGACCTCCTCATGCTTGCGGTAGGACTCGTCCAGGCCCGCCTCGTCCATGTCGAACGAGTAGGCATCCTTCATCAAAAACTGGCGCACGCGGAGCAGCCCGGACTTCGGCCTCGGCTCGTCGCGGAACTTGGTCTGGATCTGGTACCAGATCTGCGGCAACTGCTTGTAGCTGCGCAGCTCGGAGCGCGCGATCGTGGTCATCACCTCTTCGTGGGTCATGGCCAGGCACAGCTCCGCGCCCTTGCGGTCCTTCAGGCGGAACATGTTGTCGCCCATGCCGGCCCAGCGCCCGCTCTCGGCCCATACTTCCATCGGGTTCAGCGCGGGCAGGTGCATCTCCTGGCCGATGGTGTCCATCTCCTCGCGCACGATGTCCACGATCTTGTTGATTGCCCGGTTGCCCAGGAAAAGGTAGCTGTAGATGCCCGCTCCAAGCTGGCGGATGTAGCCCGCGCGCAGCAGCAGTTTGTGGCTTGCAACTTCGGCGTCGGCAGGGGCCTCGCGCAGGGTGGGAATGAAGAGTTGCGACCAGCGATGCATGAGTTAGGGGAGAACGCTTTCCGGCGAGATCTGGCGCCTGCAACCTGACCTATAAACGAAGCGCGGGCGCATGGGGCCAAAGTCCATTCTAAACCGGCGAGTGCAAAGCCATACCAACGCGAGTGCCATCAACGGATTGTGATGTTGCCGGAGCCGGTGGTGACGCGGATGGTGGGCCCGCCGCCGTTCACCGTCCCGATGACGTGCTGTTTGTCGAGTGTGCCTTGCGACAGCAAGGGCTGATCGATGTGGATGGAGCCGCTGCCGGTCTCGGCGTTCAAATTGAATTTGGCCGCACTGCCCACGTTGGCGGTAACACTGCCCGAACCGCTCTCCAGACGCCACTCGGCGGTTGGGTTGCCCGCGACCTCGATGTTGCCGGAACCAGCCTCGGCATGCAGTCCGCCGCTGACTCCGCTGATATGGATGGAGCCGCTGCCGGTCTGCGCCTTCACATCGCCCGCCCCGCTGAGATCGAGGTCGAGGTTGCCCGAGCCGGTCTCGAGCGTCGCCGCGCCATGCACGTTGCTGGCATGGATGGAGCCGGAGCCGGTTTCGAGCTTGGCATTGGCACCGATATTGTCGACCCGCATCTCGCCCGACCCGGTCTCCGCGGTCACCTCGCCCTGAATGCCGCCGATCTCCATCTCGCCGCTTCCTGTTGCGGCCTTCAGCGTGGTGCCGCTCGGCGTGGTGATCTCGTAGTCGATGGAGACATTATTGAAGAGAGAGGATTCGCCGCGGTTGGGGCCAATGGTGATTGTGTTGCCCGACTGCTTGATGGGCGGATCGGCCACGATCTGCCTGACCCGAGCCTCCGCGTCGCCGCCGAGCAGAGTGGCCCGGACGTGGACGCGGCCAATGACATGCACCTGGCTGCCGGAGCCGGAGTAGACATGCACGTAGCCGGAGCCGGTCGCGACCGAAAGGCTGGGTGCGCCGCTGACGGCAAGCGTCCTCTCAAAGTTGCCTTCGGCTGCGAAGGCTGCGGTTGCAGTCAGTGTCAGCGCGGCGATCAATACGGCAAAGCATTTCATGGCGACTCCTTTTGGCGCGCGGTACAAGATGCGGTCGGAGGGCAAGCGACGCAGAAGTCCTTCAGCCCATCCGTCTCGAAAGCTAGCTACGCAGAAGCAGGTGCCACAGTTCCATAAAAATGTTCAGGCGTACCTGCGCAGGACACCCAACACCTTGCCCTGGATCGCGACGTTGGCCGCGGAGGCGTAGATCGGCGCCATCTCCTTGTTCGACGGCTGCAGGCGGATCATCCCGCCCTCGCGGTAGAAGCGCTTCAGCGTCGCGTCGTAGCCGTCCACCAGCGCCACAATGATCTCGCCCTCGCGCGCGGTTGCGGTGCGCTCCACCAATACATAGTCGCCGCTCACGATGTGCTCGTCGCGCATGGAGTCGCCGCGCACCTCCAGCGCGAAGACCTCGCGGTTGCCGATGATGTCGCCCAGCGAGATGCTCTCCGCCATCTCGATGGCCTCGATCGGCTTGCCCGCCGCGATCCGCCCCAGCAGCGGCAGGCGGTCGAAGCCCTTCTTGCTGGAGCGCGGAGGCAGCACGTCGATCGACCGGCTGCGGTTGTGCGCGCGCTGCAGCAGCCCCTTGTTCTGCAGGTTGGTGACGTGCTTGTGCACGGTCGCCAGCGAGGTGAGGCCCAGCCCATGCGCGATCTCCTCGTACGAGGGAGAGTAGCCGTTCTTCTGCGTGAAGTTGGTGAGAAAGTCGATGACTTCCTTTTGCCGTCGTGTAATGGCCATGCGTCGATTGTAGCGAATAAACGGCGAATTGTACGGGATTTTTAAATTATATTTGGTTGTAGAACCCGGTTCTTTACCCAACTACATCCGGTGTGTGGGTTTATGTACCATCGGCAGGGTTGCCCCATCAGGCTTGAATTTACCTGATTTTTCAGAGAGTTGCGGCGATGCTGGTTCGGGGCTTTCAAAATCACAACCCGATCCTTCGATAGACCATTCACGATCGGATTTCCTGCCCGGACGATGCGAGAAAGGCCCGCTGGAATCCGTCGATCGAGCGCTCGATCGTCTCTAGCGGGATGGTCAACGACAGGCGAATGTGCCCGGAGCGTCCAAATCCGGTGCCGGGGACGGCAAGCACGCCTTCTGCCGCGAGCAGTTTGGTAAACGCAATGTCATCTGTGATGGGAGTCTTGAGAAAGATGTAGAACGCCCCCTGAGGCCGCGTTACCTCGTATCCAATCTCCTCCAGAGCATCGCAGAGGACATTCCGCCGCTGCTCATAGATTGCCGGGTCGATCTCCTCGTCCAGTGACTCCAAGATCACTCGCTGCCAGATTGCGGGCGCGTTGACAAATCCCAGCGTGCGATTGCTGAAGGCGCAGGCGCGGCGCAGGGCCTCGCGGTCGTGCAGCCGCGGCGAGAGCGCCAGGTAGCCGATGCGCTCGCCCGCCAGCCCCAGCGACTTCGACCAGGAATTGCAGATCGCGGTGTTGGCGATCGAGGACGCGACCTCCGGCTGGCGCTGGCCGTCGTAGACGAAGGACTTGTACGGCTCGTCGCTGAGGACGGCGATGGGCTGGCCGGCGCGCGAGAGCATCCTGTCCAGATAGCGCAGAGTGGATTCCGGGTAGACACGGCCAGTGGGATTGTTGGGAGTGTTGAGAATCAGCGCGCGGGTTCGCGGAGTGATGGCCGCGGCGATCCGCTCCACATCGGGCAGAAACGAATCGTCAGTCTCCACAGGCACCATGCGTCCGCCGTGGTTGGCGATATAGAACTGGTACTCGGCAAAGTAGGGCGCAAGGACGAGCACTTCATCGCCGGGATCGAGGAGCGACTTCAGGATCACATTGCATGCGCCCGCGGCGCCGACCGTCATGAAGATGTCTTCGGCGGTAAAGTCCAGTCCGGTCTCGCGGCGCAGCTTGTTGGCGACGGCCTCGCGGACCTCGGTGTAGCCCGGATTCGGCATATAGCCGTGCGAGCCGGGAGGGTTGCCGACCACCACGCGGCGCAGCGCATCCAGCACCGCGGGCGGCGGCTCAATATCCGGATTGCCGAGGGAAAAATCGAAGACCGCATCGGCCCCGCGCTCGCGCTTCAGCCGCACGCCCTCCTCGAACATGCGCCGAATCCAGGAGGCGTTCTCGAGTTGCCGGGCGATGGTCTTGGCTACGGGCATAATGCGCGCCTTCTATTTCTTCAGGAGTTCTTCGCTGGCCAGCAGGCTGATGCCTGCCGTCTGCAGACGCGCGATTGCCGCGTCCGGATCGGCGAAGCGAAAGATGAGGATTGCCTGGTCGCCGCGAACATCGGAGAAGGCGTACATGTACTCGATATTGATTCCGGTGCCGTCCAGCGCGCCTAACACATCGGCCAGACCTCCCGGACGGTCGATCACAAGGATGGCGAGGACCTCCGTCACTTTAACCACGAAGCCATGGGCCTCCAGGGTCCGTGCGGCCTTCTCCCAGTCTGAGACGATCATGCGCAGAATGCCGTACTGCTGCGTGTCCGCCAGATACAGGGCGCGGATGTCGATGCCCTCCTGCGCCAGCAGGCGCGCAGGCGCGGCGATGTGTCCCGGCTTGTTTTCGACAAACAGAGATATCTGATGGATTTTCACGATGTCCTCCTGTCGATGACGCGTCTTGCCTTGCCCTGGCTTCGCTCGATGGTATTCGCCTCGACCAGCGCAACCTGCACGCGGATTCCAAGCACATGATCGAGCGCACTCTGCAGCCTGTCGTGCAGTCCCTGCAGCGCTCCGATCTTGTCGGTGAACATCTTCGGCGTCACCTCCACCTGCACCTCCATCTCGTCCAGTCCGTGCTCGCGGGTCAGCACGATCTGGTAGTGCGGCAGGGTGCCCTCGATCTGTAGCAGGGCAGCCTCTACCTGCGATGGGAATACATTGACGCCGCGAATGATAAGCATGTCGTCGCTGCGGCGGCCGATGCGGTCGATCCGCCGCAGGGTGCGCCCGCACTCGCAGCGGCCCGGCAGGATCGTGGTGATGTCGCGCGTGCGGTAGCGGAGCATGGGCATCGCCTGCTTGCTCAGCGTGGTGAGCACCAGCTCGCCCTCGTTGCCGTCGGCGAGCGGCGCGCCGGTGGCGGGATCGACGATCTCCGGATAGAAGTGGTCCTCGAAGATGTGCAGCCCCTGATGCAGGAGGCATTCGCAGCCCACGCCCGGCCCGATGATCTCGGAGAGGCCATAGATGTCGAACGCCTCGATCCGGCTCATGGTTTCAATGTGCCTGCGCATGGACTCGGTCCAAGGCTCGGCGCCGAAGACCCCTGCTCGCAGCGGTAGCTCCTTCATCTCCACGCCGAGTTCGGCGGCGCGGTCGATCAGGTGCAGAAAATAGGTGGGCGTGCAGCAGATCGCCGTCACGCCAAAGTCCTTCATCAGCATGATCTGACGGTCGGCGTTACCGCCCGAGGTAGGCACCACCGTTGCCCCCAGAGCTTCGCTGCCATAGTGCGCGCCCAACCCGCCGGTGAAGAGTCCGTACCCATAGGCAACCTGAACGATGTCTCCATGATGCAACCCGCAGCCGGCCAGGCAGCGCACCATCACCGAGGTCCACACGTCCACATCTTCCTTGGTATAAGCAACCACGATGGGTTTTCCCGTGGTTCCGCTGGAGACATGCAGCCGGACAACATCCTTCATGGGGCTGGCAAAGAGTCCGAACGGGTAGGTGTCGCGCAGGTCGCTCTTCACGGTGAAGGGCAGCTTGCCGATGTCTTCGAGCGAGCGAATGTCCTGTGGCGCAAGCCCGCGCTCATCCATGCGCGAGCGGAAGAGCTCGACCTGCCGCCACGCTCGCGCAACCACTGCCTGCAAGCGTTGCAACTGCAGCTCGCGCAGTTGCGCAATTGGAGTGTAGTCCGGCGCGTTGGCGGGATGACAGCCGGCGACGCTGGATTCCAGTGTTGAATTCATCCTACCTGCCCAGCAGCCTGTCCGATCGTCCGCCCCATGGAAAACGCCTGCAGGTTCGCCTCATGCAGCTTCTCCGGCAGGTTGCTGTGCAGAGCAGCGGTCCAAGCCTCGATGGCAAACGGCAGATAACAGCTCAGTACGCCCAGCAGTGCCACGTTGACGCTCTTCTTGTTGGGCAGGCTGGACTCGTCGATCTGCGAAGGCTCAATGAGCACGCCGCCCTGGGCCAGCGCCCATGCATTAACCGGGACCTGGTCCTGCGCGATCACCAGCAGGTAATCCGCATCTCCCTCCGGCACCATGGGACTGAAGACGCGTGCGCCAAAGCGCACATCGCTGGAGACGGAGCCGCCGCGCTGGCTCATCCCATGCAATTCGCTCTTCTTCACGTCCAGGCCGGCGCTGAAGGCAACGTCGGCCAGGATGTCGGAGGCCTTCAGCACGCCCTGTCCACCGAGTCCCGCAATCACAACATTCGTAGGCTTACCCTTCGCACCATCAATCGGTTGGCTGCTCATTGCACCTCTCGTACTCGCGGATCCAGCGGTTTGCCAGCAGGCAGTTGTGGCGGGAGATCACCACGGAGAGCTCCGGCCGGTCCAGGCAATCTTGAATTGTCTTCTGAAATTTCTCCGGCTCGGCGGTGGGATCGATCACATAGACGTTGCGTATGCCCAGCGTGCGCGCCAGCTCCTCGAAGATCACCTTGCCCGTCTTCGCGTGGGCCAGCGTGCGCCCGGTTCCAGGGTGCTCCTGCAAGCCCGTCATGGCGGTTGTCCCGTTATCCAGAATCACCACGACATGGCCGCTCTCTGGCGGGTTGTAGACCATCTCGATCAGGCCGGTGATTCCGCTATGCACGAAGGTGCTGTCGCCGATGACGCTCACCACTCGCTTCGCCACCTCGGGCAGCAGCGTGTAGCGCAACCCCAGGCCCACGCCGATGGACGCGCCCATACAGATCATTGTGTCCATCGTCTCGAAGGGAGGCAGGGCCCCCAACGAGTAGCAGCCAATGTCGCCGGGAACGATGCAATCCAGGTTCTTCAGCGCCGTGTATACGCTGCGATGTGGACAGCCGGGGCAGAAGGAAGGCGTCTTTCCGGCAACCCGCTTCGGCTCCGGCGTGCAATCGCCGTCCAGAATGCGGCGTACACGGGCGCAGTTCAGTTCGCCGAAACGGAAACTCTCCGGCTTACCCTCCACCGCGATGCATGCGGCGCGCGCCCCCTCCACCAGATAGGGGTCCCCCTCCTCGATGACGATGCAGCGCTCCACACTCTCGGCGAACTCACGCATTCGCTCTACAGGCAGCGGGTAGGTCATTCCCAGCTTTAGTACGCTGGCCTCGGGTGCAACCTCGCGCACATGATGGAAGCTCACGCCCGAGGTGATAATTCCCAACTTGCTCGAGCCGGGTATCAGTCGGTTCGGTCCCAACTCGTCGTTCCACGCGGCCATCTCCGCCAGCTTCTTGCGCAGCCGCGGATGCGCCGGGCGGGCATAGGCCGGAATCATCACGCGGGAGGGAAGGTCGTGTTCGAAGTGCGCCTTGCGCGGCGGAGGGACCGTAACCGTGCCGCGCTGCACAATGCTCTTGGAATGGCACACGCGCGTGGTCATGCGCAACAGGACCGGCGCCTGCCAGCGCTGGGAGATATCGATGGCGCGCGCCATGAACTCGTACGCCTCCTGCGAGTCCGAAGGTTCCAGCATGGGCACCCCGGCGGAGAGCGCATAGCGCCGGTTGTCCTGCTCGTTCTGGCTGGAGGCCATACCGGGATCGTCGGCTGTGACCACCACCAGAGCCCCGTCCAGCCGGGTCGATGCCACTGTAAACAAGGGGTCGGCAGCCACGTTCAGCCCGACGTGTTTCATGGTCACCAGGGCGCGCGCGCCGGCAAAGGCGACGCCGATAGCAACCTCCAACGCCACTTTTTCGTTGGGCGACCACTGCGCCCGTCCACCCATGGCCGCAAAGGTTTCCAGTATCTCCGTGGAAGGAGTGCCCGGATAGCCCGTACCCAGTGTCACCCCGCAATCGATGGCGGCCATGGCAACCGCCTCGTCACCGCTCAGTAGTGATAAATCATGCTGTTGCAGAAGAGAATCCAATATGGGCCCTGTGAGTTTCTAGTGTTGAGCTGCGTTGATTGTACTTGACTGCGGAATCCTATCCGTCGTCACCTTCCTCTTGTTCCGGCGTTCATCCTGCGCGTTGGTCATCGATCCTCTCTCACGTAAGCTGGCTGAACTTGCTGCGCACCTGGGAAAAATCCGCCCGTCCCAGTCCTCGCTTTTCGGCCAGATGCAGATACGTCAGCGCGTCCGGGTCGATGTTCCAGTAGGCCTTGGCCGCATACGCATCTATCGCGACCGGGTCGGTGCCCGCAACCAGCGTCTTGTGCAGGGCAACGTCCTCCAGATTGCCGCCGGTTGGCCCGTTGCGCAACAGCACGCGGTAGCAGTCCATCAGGGTCAGTGTAGGCAGCATGAACGCCGCCAGGTCCACCAGGCTCTGATGGATCTGCTGGTGCAGCCGGTTGCGTTCGCCACCAAGAATTCCGTACCAGTTTTTAAATCCCAGCGTGGCACCGGTGAGGTCGTGCTGTTTGGCGATCGGCAGATTGATGACCTTGTCGGCCTCAAGGAACGGCCCAAAGACCTGCCAGTTCTGCAACACCTCTCCGCCCAGATTCACTTCGCGGAAGCGCGACGGGTCGGGCAGGATCACCTCCGCACCCTCGCCACGTGCCGCCGCCGCGATGCCGGAGCGGCGAAAGCAGCGCTCGGCTTCGTTGCAGCTTACGTCGGTCACAATCACCCGCTTCGCCCCGGCCTCGCGGCACTGCTTCACCACCTCGGCCACCAGATCGGGATTGGTGTTCGCCGCCTGCTCCGGTGTGCGGTCCCACGCGATGTTCGGTTTCAGCACCACCACATCGTTGCGCGCGATAAACCGGCTGACTCCGCCCAGGTCTTCGAAAGCCCGCCGCACCAGAGCGCGCGGATCGTCGCCCTGCACCACCACCACCTCGGGCAGCGCGGCGTTGGCCTCCACGGTGTGATCGCGCCGCGCGTTCGCCGCCGTGGTGGAGACGGGCAGCGCGCTGTGCTTGGCGAGCCAAACCGCCGCCGCCGCAGTGCCCGCGCCGGCAGTCGTCAGGCGCAGCAGCCGTAGCATCGCCTCGCGGCGAGTCATCCGGTCCCTCGCGGCTGAATTGCCGGAGGCCGGATTCTCGGAGGTCGAATTGCCGGCAGACGGGTTCTCGGAAGCCATCCCTGTCTCCTTATGCAATGCGTTGCTCGATCAGCGCAATCCGCGCCGGATCGTTGGTTCCCAGCTTGTGCTGCGCATCCGCAGCAGTCGCAATGTAGGTATTCGGCGTGCCCTTCTGCTCCAGCGTGCTCAGGCCCATCTCGGCACGTTTGCGCTCGATGATCCCGGCGCAGGTGTGGTCGATCGCCACCTGGTCCTCGCCCACGATCAGGCCGTCCTCGTTCCACGCGTACTCCGGCCTGTAGCTCGGACCTCCTTCATACACCGCGGTCAACATATCGCCCACCACAAAGCGCACCTTCTGGCGGATCTGCGGAATCATGTTGAGGTCGGCAACATAGGGATTGCACGCTGTGCCGTGAAACGCACTGGGATTGTTGATGACACCGTACATGTTCTTCATGGCCATGGTTACGCCGATAATATTGTGGTTCTTCAGCACCGGCATATTGATCACCACATCGCTCCGGGACAGGATCTTCGCCAGCCGCGTTGTCACCGATCCATAGCTCACCGAAGCGTCTTCATACCCCTCCGTGTCCGAGCCCAGGCAGTACACGCCCGTCGCACTCAAGCGCGTATATCCAGCCGCTTCCAGGTTGCGGACGCCGCGGTCCCACACAATGATGTCGCCCGCCTTGATGCCCGCCTGCTGCAACCGTTCGCAGATTGCCGCCACCAACGCTGCGTTCGGCGACAGGGTGCGGCCCAGCGAGTTCACCTTCAGGCTGACCACCTGTCCCGGCCGTACCACCTGCTTCCACGGCTGGACAGGGTTCTGCGCATTGAAGTAGGTCTGCATTGCGTGGTCCAGCAGGGCGGCCACGCGCTTTTCGTCGGGCGCGGGGCCCGGCGTGCGCAGCTTTGCGTCGCGCACAATCACCACCCTCGACTTCTCCGCCGCCTTCCCCTGGCTCCATGCGAACTTTGTTCCCGCTCCCAGAACAGTGGCCCCTGCCACCATCTCCTTCATAAACTCACGCCGGTTTTGCATCCTTCTCCTCCGTGCTTCTGGCCCTTCGGTCCGTCAGCCTGTTCCTGCGATCTTCCCTACAGCTTGCCCTCGATGCCGTGCGCCAGCGCCATCAGAGCGTCGCCTTCGCCGGGCGCTGCCTCGAAGGCCGTAATCCGCACCAGGGCCGGTCCCTTGCGGAAGACCACACTCTGCCCATACAGCCGCGCGGCATCGCCCAACGGTACGCTCTTGCTATCGGAGGTCGGAGGATCGGCGTCGAAGATCGTCTTCGCCCCATCCGCCGACTTCATGGTGTAGACATCCACCGTCGCCTCAAGGCTCCCCTGGAATTTGTAGTCGGAGGTCGATACGCCCACTACGCCCGCGCTGATGTACTGTTCTGCGCCGCCGTCGATGTACTCATAGAGGTTCGCCGCATCGTAACTCTGCGTCTTGTCGCCCTTGTCCCATCCCGTGACGGCTCCCGAGGCAGGGAAGGGATCGGCAAGCTTCTTCTTGCATCCCACGCCTGCCAGCACAACCAGCGTCAGCAATGCGGCGATGGCAACTCCTTTGGACCACATAATCGTCTTCATCACGACTGTGCCTTTCCCTTTTTCCTGGTCAATAGAATCTGGCTGTCCGGTGACCGGCTCTCTCCGATGCTGGTCACATACACCGCTGGATGCTCCTGTAGTGGACACGCGTATTCGCATGCACCGCAACCCACGCATCGGCTGGGATCGACGTGCGGCTGCTTCAGCAACTTCTTGTTGCCGTCCGCGTCGATCACTTCGGCCTCTTGCAGATAAATCGCCTTGGGCGATACGGGACACCACTCCTGGCAGACGATGCAATCGGTTGCCATGGCCCACGGCAGGCATCGACCGCGATCGTAGAACGCTGTCCCCAGCCTCACCGGCGGCGCATTGCCTTGGCCCACGCCCACCACCCAGCCCTTCTCCTGCGGCGTCAGCTTCCAGATCGCCCCCGTGGGACAGACCTCCGAGCAGAGCACGCAGCTCGGCTCGCAGTATCCAATGCGCGGTGTCAGCACCGGCGTCCACAGTCCCTCCAGCCCTCCTTCGGTCAGCGCCGGCTGCAGCGAGTTGTTGGGACACACCTTCATGCACTCGCCGCAGCGGATGCAGTGCGCCAGGAAGTCCGTCTCATCCAGCGCCCCCGGCGGACGAATCAGCCGCTCGTTGCGGCTCTTTCCCATCGCCGTATTGGCGCGCAGCAGCGGCACCGCGGCAATCCCTGTCGCCAGCCCGGTCAACACCTTGCGCCGCGGCAGGTTCGGCCCCGCGACCTCCGGCTCCTTGCGGAAGAAGCGGAACTCCAGGCTCTGGTGCGGGCACGCGTCCAGGCAGTTCATGCACATCAGGCACTCCGCCTTATGCCACGGCACCGCGCCCACCGGATCGTCGCCGCCCTGGCAGTGCAGCAGGCAGCGATTGCACTTGTCGCAGCTTGCCGGGTCCTTGTGCAGCCCGAAGACCGACCACTGCGACGCCGCGCCCAGCAGCGCGCCCAGCGGACAAAGCGCACGGCACCAGAAGCGCGTCACTCGCAGGTTCGCCGCCAACAGAACAATAAAGATCAGGCCAAGATAGATCCCCTGGCGAAAGTGCGGCTGCTTGAAGTTCAGCACCGTCGCCGCCAGCGCCGCATGAAGGCCAATCCCCGCTGCCTGCACAGGGCCAACGCCGCTGTGCCCCAGAGCGTTCAACGCCGCATTCACCGCATAGTTTGTGCCGGGCAGGATCGACAGCCCCATCGACCGTACCAGCAGGCTGAACGGGTCGAACCATCCCACCAGCCCCGTGCCGCACACCGCAGCCGCCAGCACCACAATCAATATGACATACTTCGTCCGCTGCCACGGTTTATAGCGGTTCGCCTCGATGCCCTGCTTGCCGCGCTTCTTCTCCGACTTCAGGTTGCCGAAGAAGTGGTGCAGCGTCCCCATCGGACATATCCATCCGCAGAAGAAGCGCCCCAGAAACATCACCGGCAGAAGGACCAGCAAGCTCCACAGCAGCCCGCGATAAAGGGCATGGGTCGCCAGCGCGTTCGAGAGCGCCGCCAGCGGATCAAGCTCGAAGAACAGCCGCACCGGCCAGTGCATCTGCACGTCGCCGCCCGTGCCAACCGTCCCGCGAAACTCCGTGCGCAGCAGAAGGAACAGAAACAACAATAGAAAGATGACCTGCGACGCGCGCCGCAGGGTGACAACCCGAAGCCGTGTGCCTCGCGCTCCCGCGAACCATCGATCCAACCGGAATCTCGCAAACATAGCGCGGATCGTCAGCCCCTCTCTGTGCGAGCGCTTCTGGTCCATCCATTCACGGCCGCACGACAGATGCAATCATGGCCGCAATTTGCCAGGCGCATCCTCCGTATTCGGGGGTCGTATAGGACCAACTCGATTTTTCTCTTGTGCACCGCACCATTCAGTGATGCCCATCACAAGCCCATCTGCACGGCATGGACCGCATGGCTGGGGTGTTCGATCTCAGTGCCTGGGGAACGGCAGGTCGACCGAACCCATGCGACCGGTGACGGAATCCCGCACAATGAAGCGCAGCGTGGCGCATCCATGCGAAGGTGCTGCGGTGAAGGCGAAACCGGCCATTCTCGTTGGGTCTTGCAGGTCCACTCCTGGCTTTGCATTGGCCTTCATGGGGCGCAGCGTGTGGCCGAGCAGCTTGTGCTTCGCATTCAGCGAGACTGCCATGATGTAGACCGAGGCAGTCGCGCCGCCGGACTCCTGCGGCTTCCAGTTGAGGCCATCGACTCCGACGCGGACCAGATACTCGTTGGCGGAAGCGCCCGTTGTGGGGTTAGGTTCCACGCTGACTCGCAGCCCGTTGAGCGGCACTGGGCTCTCAGCGGCAGTAGTGAGGTCATAGGCGGCGGAGGCAGCGGACTTCTCCTGCTGGGTCTGGCCCGAGTAGTAGCCGCTGCGTGTGGTCACGGTCAGTCCGGGGAGCAGGCAGACGACACGGATCTTGCGGTACCGCGCGGTCGCTTTGCTGCTGGAGCTGGGCGTATAGGAAAGGGTATAGTAATTGGCGCCCAGATCGACCGACGCAGCGATCTGCCGGACGATGTCGTTTTTGCCACGGATCACGCGACCGCCGGTCAGCGGGCCCAGGCGGTCGAAGTCGTCGCTGGCGCCGAACGGGTCATTGTTTCCGAATAAAGCGTCGCCGGTGGCTTCGGCGAATTCCAACTGCACGGAGTCGGTGATCTCGGTGACGCCGGCGGAGGAGTTGGATGGATCGATGGCGTACAGCGTGATGTGGGTATTCTGCAGAACATCGGTGACGTGCTGGAGCGTGTCCTTGACCTCCTGAGCGTCGCCGCGGTCGATGGTTGCGGGATCGATGGTGGGGAAGCCGCCGCCCACCCAGATAAGGTTTTTGCGGCCGGGGATACGAGCGTAGCTCTGGGAAATTTCTTCCAGGGCGCGCAGGCTTTGGTCCAGGCGCTCCACCGGACCGTACTCGGTCCTGCCGTTCACCTCAAGCTTCCAGGCGTACTCGGCGGGAGCAGCGGCCAGCGCGCGCAGAAGGGCGTCGCGGTCACGCGTGAAGCTCTGCAGTAGCTTGAAGTGGTTATCGTAGATGCTCAGCAGCGTGGTCGGCTCCGGCAGAAGCGCAGGCTGGCCGGCCAGGTAGTCGTGCAGGCAGCGGCGTGCAAAGGAGCTGTCGGCAAAGTGCGTGTTGAGCTGGTCGAGGATCAGGATGTTGACCGGTGAGCGTCCGAAGCCGGCAGGCTGCGCGGGATCGAAGACGGCAGACGCTCCCCTGCCATCCGAGGTCGCTGGAAGTGCATGGGCGGAGGGTGGTTCGAGCGAACGAATGCGCTGCTGCTTGCCGTCTTCAAAGACCTGAAAATCTTTGGATGTGAGGCCATCGACGGGTTTGCCGGTCTTGTCCGTTACCACCACGTCGAGTTCCACCAGGCGCGCGTTCAGGGTGAGTAGAGAAGCGCCGGAAGACGGCCCGGAGACGGCGGACTGTGTCTGAATGGGTATGCCGACCGGCGTCTGTCCGCGCAGCAGTACCGTAACCGCAACGGGCGCAACAGTTGCGATCAGCAGCGAGAGGATGTGTGGCGTCAGGCGTCCGCGAAGACTATGGCGAATGGAGTGCAACAACTGCAAATTCGTTCTCCTTATCAAGCCGATCCCCGCCCAATCGCTTTGTCTCTTGGCATCGCAAACCGGAATTGCAGTACCCAAGCCGCCTGTGTCTTGCCCCAAAACCATCGAAGTCGCGTACCATCTCGACATACTCCATTCTAATGATTGAAGGTGCTAATGAACACGGCAATCAGTGTGCGAGCGGCGCGCAGCCGGAGGTTGCTGCGCAGCGTGGGGGCGTGTGCGCTCCTGGTGTGTGCGGCAACTACGCAATGTTGGGCCTGGGGGCGCCAGGGACATCGCCTGACTGCGCTGGTGGCTGAACAGTATCTGACTCCCGAAGCGAAGGCTCAGATCGCCGTGTTGCTGCACGCCGATTCGAAGGGCGGCGAGACGCTGGCCGACATCGCGCCTTGGGCCGATAGCTATCGCGTGGACCATCCAGAGACTGAAAAGTGGCACTTCGTAGACATTCCCAAGGCTGCCGCCGCCTTCGACCGCAACCGCGACTGCCCGCTCTCGGAGAGCGACCCCAAGTCGCCCTGGCGCGACTGTGTGACCGACCGCATACTCTACTTCGAAGGCAGACTGGAAGACACGTCGCTGAGCATGGAGCAGCGGGCCATCGCGCTGAAGTTCCTGGTGCACTTCATCGGGGACATTCATCAGCCGTTTCATGCGCTGGGAGACGATCGCGGGGGCAACAACATCACCGTGTACTTCCTGGGCTCCAGCACCTGCGGCGACTACCACTGCAACCTGCATGGCGTGTGGGACGACTCCATCATCGAAGAGCAGGGACTCAACGAGAAGAAGTACACCGACAAGCTGCTGCAGGAGATCAAGGACAACAACTGGGAGCGGCTCTCCGGCGGCGAGCCGACAACCTGGGCCAACATCTCGCACCACTATGCGGTCGAGGCCCTGGTTCCCAATGGCGCGTTGATTACCCATGAGTACGTTGCGGAAGAGTCGAAGATCGTGGATGCGCAACTGGCACTGGCCGGTCTGCGCATGGCGCGCGTGCTGAATCGGATTCTCGGTACACCGGATGCGCCAGCGGCTCCTGCCCGGTAGACATAGGCGGCAACAATTTCCTTAAACGACGAAGGGCGGCCGCATAGGGCCGCCCTTCGTCATTGCTGCGTGATGGAGCGTGAAACTAGAAATGCAGTCGCGCAGATAGCTGCACTTGGCGTGGGCTATAGGTATAGTTGCTGTTGGAGTTGGTGAAGGTGCCGAAGGCGGCATACGGTGTCAATTTCGTTCCGCTGAGTACGTATGCCTCATCCGTGACGCCGGTGATGTTCTGGTGGTTCATCATATTGAAGACCTCCGCGAACACCTCGAAGCGCGCATCCTCGAAGCGAGCAGCATGGATGTAGAAGTTTTTGCTGACGCGCAGGTCGACAACCACGGTTTTGCGGTAGTTGTAACTGTTGCGTTCAATCCATGGCAGACGGTCCGCGCTCGACCCAGAGCCGTTCAGGCCTGTGCCTGCGGCGGACGCTGAGCATGTTCCGTTGACCGCGATCGTTGGGGTACACCCATCGGTGCCGTCATCCGGTACGGAGATGGAGCCCGAGATGTTGCCGCTGATATAGGGCGTATAGGGCAGTCCGGTTTGCGCCTGTACCAGAGGAGCGATGCGCCAACCGCCAAGGGCGTAGTCCTCGATGCCGTGGAAGTGGGTCTGCGGCTGGTAGATAACGGCGCCGACAAAACGGTCTCGAATATCCAGAGAGCTGTTGCCGTACTCCGCGTGGGGATTGGTCGGGTCAAGCATGTTGTAACTGGGCACGACCGTGGACTCATAGGGATTTTCGTCCAGCGTGTGCGACCATGTATAGTTCGCCATCATCGAGAAACCGTGCTCATAGCGATGGTTCAACTGAACGGCCAGAGCGTTGTAGCTGGAATTGACGTTGCTCCTGACGTCCAGTATCTCGTAATAAGCTGGATTCGGCCGGGTGCCCGTGGCAGAGCCCAGAGGCTGCAGGAAGACCTTTGTCGAGTAGCTCGCCGAAGTACTCAACGGGGGGCCGAACCCCCCATGCGGCAGTGTGACGTAAGCGCCTGTCTGCGGAGGTTGTGGATAGTTGGAGTAGCTGGACGCAGCTTCCGAGGTGGGGCTGATCGGATAAGTGGTCGCGCTGCCAGATGACGATGCAGTGGCTATGGTAAACGGAACGATTGCTGTCGCTGCCGGGTTGAAGTTGGTATCGATCGCGCTGGGAAGCTCGCGGCCAAACGATCCCATATAGGTAATTCCAATCGTTGTGCTGCGTCCGACATTCTGTTCCAGCGCGAGATCGGCCTCATGCACCTGGGGATTTTGCATGCGAGGATCGAGATACGCCACCGTGGAGGTTGCCAGGCTGCTCGCCCCGGGCTTTCCAAAACAGGCATCGATAGCCGCCGCGGAACCGCCAAGGTTTGGCCACACCGGTCCGCACCCGAGCGCGCTGGTGCTGGTCGGATGCAGGTTGGAGATGCTGATCTGCGCATTCGGCGATCCGGATTCTTCATAGGTCTGAAGAATATTCGAGTTGATGATGCGCCCGTAGTACATTCCGTACCCGCCGCGCAGTATAGTTTTGCCATCGCCGTAGACATTCCAGTTGAAGCCTATGCGAGGAGCAATGTTGTTGCGATCATCCGGGCGATCGGCGGTCTGCGGAAGGGCTGTAGCAGCTACCCCAATGTTCAGGGCTGAGGCCAGCGCGGGGTTGCCGGTGTTTACAAACGGATTGGGTGGGACATATTCATACTCGTAGCGCACGCCAAGCGTCAGGCTCAGGTTTGGCAGGATTCGCCAATCGTCAGTCGCGTAACCCGCGTACTCACGCGTCGCAATCTCTCCGGCAGGATTGCCGAACTCCTCGGAGAAGCTGTAATACTGCTGATAATAGCCCGTGCCGCCGCCCGATCCGCCGGTGGTGGTAGCTACCGCCCCGCCCACGCCGGTGGTGGCGTTCAGGTAGTCGGCTATAAAGCTGTAGCCGTAGTCGTAGCTGTAGCTTCCGTTGCCGTTGTAGAGATTGTTGACGTAGTCGGAGACCTTGTTGAACTCCAGCCCGGCCTTCGCTACATGCTGGCCGTGGCTCCAGGTAATGCCATCCAACAGTTGCAATCGGCGTTCGTCGGGGTCCGCTAACCGGGGCATGTCCGGATTGCTGCCCGCGTAGAACCCAGAGTTAAGGTAGTAACCGATCTGCGTGCCCGCCGACGCCCCGTACGCGTTGTGCGACATGGGTATCTCGTTGGGCAGGGGGGGATTCTGGTAGGTGTACTCGAAGTCCCGGCCGTACTGCACCAGGGCGTCATTGACAAGCGAGGTCGACAGCACCGAACTGAGTCGCGCAATGCCGAAGTCCTCCTTGATATAGTCGCTTCCCCACCCGGACCTTCCCTCGATCTCGGTGCTCGGCTGATACAAGCCGTTGGGGGCCGAGTAGCGCATCCGGTTGTACGTCAGCGAGAGGCGTTCATGGTCATTGATCTGGTAGTCCAGCTTAGGCATGTTGATTACCTGATCGCCGGTGCGTGGAACCGTCCCCAGGAATGAGTTGACAATGCCCAGTCCCTGCGCGTAATACGCGGAGCCGGCCTGGAAAGACACGCCGTACAAAGCCGCAATCTCGCAGGCGTTGTAATCGCCTTCCGTCGAAAGTGTGAGCGACGTCGAGGTGAATGCGGTGGTAGTGCAGGTCTCGCCCGCGGGCAGGATCGTGTTCGACGAAGCAAACAGATCGTTCGGGTCTTTCGGGGCGGCGGTGCCGGGGAAGTTTCGCCGCGATTGATCGTAGGCGTAGAACCAGAAGAGCTTGTCTCGAATGAGCGCTCCGCCGGCGCCGAAGCCCCACTGCTTGCGCCAGTCTTTCGGCTTATAGGGAACGCTGTTGTAGCCGCCCTGGCCGTTGGCGACATTCAACAGCGTGTAGGGGTTGACCGCGCCGCCAAGATCGTTGTCGCGGTCGTAAAAGAAGAGCTCGCCATGCAGTGTGTTGGTGCCGCTCTTGGTCACCGTGTTGATGACGCCGCCGGCCGAGCGCCCGTACTGAGCCGAGTAGTTTGAGGTGTTGACCTGAAACTCCTGAATCGCCGCCTGGGTAATCGTATAAGAGTCCCGTGTGCGGCCTCGTGCCTCGGAGAAGTAGGCCTGGTTGTCGTCGGCCCCATCCACCGTGGTGTTGTTCAACAGGTAGCTGATGCCGCGGAAACTTAACAAGCCGTAACCGTCGGAGTTGGAGACAACGCCCGGAGTCAGCAGTGCGAAGTCCGACCAGCGGCGGCCGTTGATAGGCAGGTTGTCGATCGCACTCTGGTCGAGCGTGGTTGAGATATCGTTCGATTCCGTGTGCAGCAGGGGGTTGTCCGCCGTGACCTCAATCTTATCGGTCACCGAGCCCACCTTGAGATGGGGAGAGACCGTGGAAAGGCTGCCGACGGTAACGATGATCGAGTTTTCCAGATAGCTCTCGAATCCGTCGGACGTGAAGGTCGCGCTGTAGTTGCCCGGTTCAATATCCGGGACGAGGTACTCACCGGAGGCATTGCTCTTGACCTCGCGCGTGAAGCCGGTGTCGATGCCCTTCACCGTGATCGTAGTGTTGGGCAAAAGAGCGCCGCCGCTGTCGCTGACAACCCCGCCGATGGCGCCCGCGGTCGACGACTGCGCAAATGCCGTACTCCGCGCCGCCGTGGCGAGGGTGAAGATCGTCAACAGAGCGGCGATCAGTGAGGACTGCGCGATATGTGCGAACTTGCCTGAATTGCGAAAGATGAAAAGCATCCCTTGAATCTCCTGACCTAGAGACGTGCCTGAGAAAATGAAACGCCAGGCAGTACATCAACAATTGCAGGCGAGTGGGCTGTTCGTTCCGGCCCCCTCGCCCAGGCGAGCTAGTTGACCGTGAGCGGTAATACGATGGTGGTTATCGTTCCTGCGGAGCCGGTCGCGGTGATCGTGACGCTGTAAGTCCCAGCCGGTGTCGATGCTGTGGCCCTGACCGAATTCTCACAGGCGACTGTTCCCCAAGCAGCCAGAAGCAACGCCAGCGCCATCCATAACTGACTAAAACGCAGCGCTGCGCGACGGCGGCGCAGTCCGATTAGCAGCGCCAGGCCAACGCCCAACAGCATGCTGAGAGCGCCCCATGGGCCATGGCCACCCATGCCGATCGAGCTTTGCAATATCGTGGCCGATTGCTGGGTGAGAATACTGAGCGCAACCGTGGAGGTGGTGGAACAACCGTTCGCTGTAATCGCAGTCGTGCTGAACGAGCAGGTTGAATAGGCTGGCAGTCCCGAACAGGCAAAGGCGATGGAACCGTTATATATGCTCGCAATATTGAAGCTGTAGAGGGCCGTCTGACCCGGCGCCACCACGCTCTGCTGGGAGCTCAACGCCGAGGTTGTAAATGTGGGGCCCGATGAGGTGACCGATGCCGCCGTGGCTGAGGTCGAGGTCTTGAAATAGCTGTCCCCGCTGTACGTCGCCGTAATGGCGTAGGTCCCGGCGGTCGCGAAGGTGTAGGTCATCGTGGCCACGTTGTTGCTGACGTTCGCGGGCGTGCCAATCTGCGTTCCGTTGGCGAAGAAAGTGACCGTGCCGGTTGGGCTTCCCGAACTGCCCACCGTCGCGGTCAGAGTTACCGGTGTTGTGTTGGTGAAGGTCGTGGTTCCAGCACATGCGGCCGGGCTGGCGGAGACGGCGGTCCGCGTTTTGGGACTCGCAACATAATCGCCTGAGAGCGGGAACGTGGCGATTGCTCCCAGCGTGGACATCACCTGCAGCGTTCCGGTGAAGGGGCCGAGCGCCGTGGGCGTTGCCGTTACTGGCAACAGACAGTCGGTCGTCAGGTCGCTATTCGCTGTGCAGGAGGGGCTGCCCAGCGAGAAGTTTGTCGCTCCGGAGGTCAGTGAGTAAGCCGGGGAGGCGGGCGAATCGCCCTTGGCAAAGTGAATATCGACAATCTGCGTCGGCTGGTTCGCCCCCACCGGCCCAAACTGTGTTCCAGAGGCAACTTCTCGGACCAGATTAGTGACCGTGTCGCCAACAAAGAGGTCGGAGTAAGCGTCCTCCATGACGCCGAAGACGCCCGTTGACGCGTATGTAGTGCCACTCTTGCCGAAGGTGGCCTGGGTTGCCGGACAACTGTCGCCATAGGTGTCCGTGGAAGCGCTGCATGTGCTGGTTGCTCCGCCAGCAACGACATACATGGACTGCGTCGCGCCGTCGATGCGCCAGATAACGCCATTCAAAGCGTCCGTGACGTAGACGTTGCTATTGGAGTCTGCCACGACGCCCCAGTCGGTGCCGGTGGCGAAGCTTCCGGCTTGCGCACGTTGCAGAACTTTACCCCCCGTCGAGACCTCCGTCCCGGAATAGATGCTTATGATTCCGGCAGGGGTCACCTTGGCAACGCTGTTGAGATACTCATTGGCGAAGTAGACGTTGCCGGAGGGGTCGAAGGTCACGGCGTAGGGGGCATCCGTCTCGGAGTTGTTGGCGGCTGCGCCCGGGGTAAACGTTCCGTAGTTGCATCCGTTGGTTGTTGCCGGAGAGTTGGGGCACGTCGCCCCGCCTGTGGTCGAAGCGCCAATGATCTTGGCTACGGTGCCGGCTGGAATGCTGACGCCGGTCACCGTAGTTGTTGTGGCACTCGTGTTCACCACCACAACAGCATTTTTGGCTTCGTCCGCGATGTACAGATTGCCGTTACTGTCGAAGGCCAGGCCAAAGGGAGCATCCAGATAGCCTCCGGTTGCTGCTACGATGTTGCCCGAGCCGTTGTTGGAGGTGTATCCGTAGGTCCCGGCAGGGCTTCCATCCACCATCGAGATGACGCCGGTCGTCGTGATGAAGCCGTTGGTTGCGGCGATCTTGCGAACTGTGGAGTAGCCATAGTCGGCAAAGTATAGATCACCCGCGGGCGAGAAGACCAGCCCGGTCGGATGCGAGAGGTGCACCGCTGTCCCAAGGCAGCCATCGCCCTTGGCGTCGGTCGAGGTGTACGCTCCGCAGGTTGTGCCCGACGCGGGCGACGTGGTGGTTCCGCCGGCAACCGCCGTCACAATTCCCGTAACAGCGTCCACTCGGCGGACAAGGCCGTTGGCGTAGTCGGTGAAGAAGATGTTGCCATTGGCATCGGCAGTGGCGTAGCGCGGCCCTGCCAGCAGAATCTCGGTCGCGAGGCATCCATCTCCGTAGGCATCCGTCGACGTGAAGCCGGAGGATGGACAGGTCGTGCCATTTCCGGGGTTCGATGCCGCGCCGCCCGCAACCAGCTTGACGGTATACGGAAGCAGTTGCGGAGCAGTCTGAGCGGACATGTTGCAACAAATACCCGCCAACGCTACAAATGCCAGCGGTAACAGCGAACGGCGATTGGCAAAACTGGAGAGATGGATGGTTATGGACACGGAGATGAGCTCCTTGGCATGACAGCGATTCTGGCGACGCCCTTGCTCGGGATGTGCTCGCCGCAATGATGAGTTTGGCGATATGGAATCGGTGTGGATATATCTCACCGTTGCCCGATCGTGAAGATCCACTCGAGATGGTTGAATAGGAATACATTACCATCCCACCACACATAGGACGATCAATGGACTGTGAATAACTTGTCCGTCAATTGTGCGCGTACATGCAAAACTCCATGATTTGCATGGTAGTTGACCTCTCGGATCGCTCCACGGAATACCCGCGCATGTACGGAACTGATCGGCCGGCAGAACGTGGATTGTATCCCAAGGTTCCTGGGATGGAACGACGCGGCCTCCCACGCGGCAGTGCGTGAAAGGTGGGCCGTCAGAGTGTCCACAGCTCGAAAGCCATCCGCGGATTGGTGCCGAGGGTCCTTTACAGGAAGGGTCTTTAGCGCTTGATTTGCCCTGCGTGGAGGGCATAGGGCGGTGATTCCTGTGCTTTACTGGATGCAATAATTTCTGTGGTGCGCCCGGAGAGATTCGAACTCCCGACCCTTTGGTTCGAAGCCAAATGCTCTATCCAACTGAGCTACGGGCGCACGCTGTGGAGAGGTCTATCCACAACCGATCTTACTGCGCCAATCGTCCCGCGGCTAGCCGCCGGGAGGAAGAGCGGCTTCATGGCCGCTGTTCTCACGGGAGAACGGGGCTATGTGGTTTCTCCTGTGGAAAACCACGCCTGCGTTCTTGGCACCTGGAAACGCCTCTGAAGAAACCTATCTATCCCCGGGCCGCACCCGCAGTCTCTTCCGGATGCGCAACGCCGGCAACAGCACCCAGGATGTCGAGGCCGGCGCGGCGCAGCAGTTGATGGATGACGGCGCCGTTCAGCCGGCTGGCGTCGTACTCCACGCGCACGGTCTTGTCGGCTTCGCGCACCTCCACTAGGCGCACACCGTAGACGTCCCTGACCTTCGAGAGCGCGAGCATCGCCTGCTCGCTGGGAGCAGCGCCGTAGCGGTAGATAACATCGAGCTGTGTCATGCGTTGATTCTAGAGCATCCACACTGTTCTTGGGATGCCGGTAAGATCCTGCGATGTGGTTTCCTTGAGAGAAATTCGCGCAGTCTTTGTTTTTTTGCTCGCGCCGGATGTGGCAATGTTCAAGCCTCCGCCGCAACGTTCCCGAGCAGCGATCGAGCAGCGCCAGTCAGCAAAGAGTGCCGCACATATGGTTACAATGGAGGCATGAATAATGTTCAAGAAGCGAGCGCTGCAACCGATCAGGCCCCCGCGGATGTGACTGCGCCTTCCAGGTTCACACGCAACAATCCCTACAACTCCACCGTTGTGATCAACCGCGTTCTGAACGGCGCTAGCTGCGATAAAGAGACGAGGCATATTGCATTGTCGCTGGAAGCGGCTATGACCTATACGCCGGGCGACTCAGTCGGCGTGCTTCCGGGTTACCGCACGGAGGCTGTGGCGGAGGTGCTCGCGGCGCTCGGATTTTCGGGCGAAGAGCGGGTGCTGAATCATTATAAGGAGGAGATCAGCTTCGAGCAGGCGTTGCGCAGTTGGCTCACCATCGGCAAGCTATCGCGCGGCACGGTGGGGCAGTATGCCAAGCTGGCCGGCGCGGCGAGCGTGGGCAGGCTCGGATACGAGGCGCTCAAACAGTTGTGCGGGCCGGAGAACAAGGCGCGTGCCGAGGAGTACTGCTGGGGCCGCGAGTTCATCGACCTCATTACGGACTTTCCCGGTGCGGTGACGAACCCGCAGGAGCTGTTCAACGTGTTGCCCCGGCTGGCCGCGCGGTTGTATTCCATTGCCTCCAGCCAGCTTGTGCATCCCGATACCGCGGAGACGACAGTGCGCGTTGTGCGCTACAACACGTTTGGCCGCAGCAGACAGGGAGTGGCCAGTGGACAGTTGGGCGAACGCTCGGATGTGGGAGCGACTCTTCCGATCTTCCTCCATTCCAACCAGAACTTTCGTTTGCCCCAGGACGGCTCGGCCCCGGTGATTATGGTCGGGCCGGGGACGGGGGTCGCACCCTTCCGCGCTTTCCTGGAGCAGCGGCAGGCGAAGGGGGAGCGCGGTAAGAACTGGCTCTTCTTTGGCGACCAGCACTATGCGACGGACTTTCTCTACCAGGAGCAGTGGACCGAGATGCTGGCCCAGGGCACGCTGACCCGGCTGGATACTGCCTTCTCGCGCGACCAGGCCCATAAGATTTACGTGCAGGACCGCATAAGGGAAAACGCGGCAGAGATCTACGCATGGCTGGAAAGTGGCGCCTACTTCTATGTCTGCGGAGATGCCGTCAATATGGCCAAAGCGGTGGAGCTGGAGTTGCTGAATGCGATTGCATTAGGATCCAACTGCAGCCCCGAGCGCGCAACCGAATATCTTACCGCGATGAAGCAACAGAAACGCTATCAGAGGGACATCTATTAGGCGCTTGACTGTATCAGTACCTGCCTTGAAGGGGCGCTACTCTACTTCTGCCGTAAGCGACTGGCGATCGCTGGGTTTTGTTCCTCAAGGGAAGTCCGAACACTGGTTCACGCATCCCGCTAGACGCGGAAGGTGTCCGGCCTCCAGTTGACGACGGCTTCCTTGATCTGCTTCCGGGAGAGGTTCTCCTTGAGGGTGCGGGCGACCAGAGCCGGCAGTTCGCCGTCGGAGGCGAAGCGCAGGCCGATAAGCTGGTCTTCCGTCAGCGCATGGCTGGCGGCAAGATCGTCCGCCGGAAGCAATGCCGCAAGCCGCAGCCGCTCTTCCAGCCGGATGATGCGGTCCTGCACCTGCAGCGCGTACATGCGGGACTTCATGATGGCCATGAATAACACGATCGATACGAGGATCATCCAGCCAAATACAACGTGATGGTTGTTCTCCAGGTGCCAGTCATGGACCAGTTTGTAGGCGGCAAAGACGATGTTGAGCATCAGAATCGGCATCATGAAAAAATGCCATGCGGGGTCCCAGCGTACGTGGTTCTTGTAATTTTGTGCAGCGGACATCGGTCAGGTCCTTTCTGTCTTCCAGAATTCGCATATTCGCGGTACATTGGCCGGACGGCCAACGGCAGAAGCTACGGACAAGGTGATGATACACATGCAGTTGATTATGCGCTGCATACTTTTTCTAAGGTACTCTCGAAGACATGGCAAAAGACGGGAAAAATGATGGCGGGAAGGCCTTGATTCCAGGTACGGATGAAGGCATGGGATTTCTCGGGACAAAGCTTGCAAATGCGGCAGGTGCGCGGCGGATCGGTGTGCATCTGAGCACCACCGGCGGATGCTGGACGGCGGTCGATCGCGCCGTCGAGATTGGTGCCAACACCTTCCAGATATTCTCCTCCAGTCCGCGCATGTGGCGCGCCTCGCCGGTCAAACCGGCCGACGCGAAGAAGATGCGCGAGCTGCGCGCCCAGTACGCAGTTGGCCCTGTGGCCATCCACGCCAGCTATCTCATCAACGTATGCAGCCAAACTGAGACCGTGCGCACCAACTCCGTCGCGGCCTTCCGCGGCGAGGTCGAACGCGCCCTGGCGCTTGGCGCGGAGTTTCTTGTCCTGCATCCCGGAAGCTGGAAGGGGCTGTCGCGCGAGGAGGGCCTGCGCCTGGCCGCAGAGTCCATCGAGCGTGCCGTCACAGGCATCGACTTCTCAGGCAATGACTTCCACATCCTCATCGAGAACACGGCGGGCGCTGAGTTCTCCCTTGGCGGCAAGTTGGAGCAGGTCGCCGAGCTGGTGGAGCACCTGCGTCCCTGCGCGCCGGTCGCCGTCTGCCTCGACACCTGCCATATCCACGTTGCGGGCTACGACATCGTCTCCGACGCGGGCTACGCCGACACCATGCAGCAGGTGGGCGCAACCCTCGGCTTCGACACGGTGAAGGTCTGGCACTGCAACGACGCCAAAGCCGCCTTCGGCTCCAAGCTCGACCGCCATCAGCACATCGGCGAGGGAACCATCGGCGCGGCCCCCTTCCGCCGCCTGCTGCACGACCCGCGCTTCGCCCACTGCGCCTTCATCGCCGAGACCCCGGTTGACGAGCCCGGCGACGAGGCACGCAACGTCGCCATGCTCAAGGCGCTAGCGGCTGATTGAGGCTGCCAACTGCGCGGTACCCGCCTAAGAAACTTGTTTCCCTGTAGTTATCGGTTCAGGTGTATCCTTGTTGCGTCTTCTGGGGCGAGTCTATGTTGCTGCGCAATCTGGTTCGGGTTGGGATAGGCTTAGGGTTGATGACGGGGCCGGCGATGGGGCAGAGTGCGCCGAGCGACATGCTGATTCCGCCCGCGTTGTTTTCCGTGGTTGGCGCGCCGTTTACGGCAACGGTGGAGTGGACCAGCACTGAAACCAAGGCCGATGGAACCAAGGTATTTCACCGGCGAGTGAGCCGGATCATGCGCGACTCCGCGGGGCGTCAGCGCTTCGAGGACGGCCAGGACGAGGCTGACCCGCAAGCCGCTGCGGTTCCCACAGTGCGCCTCTACGACCCGACAACTCGCCTGTTCGCCAGCCTGGATGCTACGACGGGTGTGGCGAAGATCTCTACCATGGGAGCGACCTCGGCGGCCCCGCTCGCGGTGCCAGCTTCGGGGAATAATCGAGGGCCCGCGAATGAACCGGCAGATATTACGCAGCCCAAGAGCCAGTCGAGCGAAGGCGTGACCAGAGAACCTCTGCAGCCGCGCGAGATTGTGGGCCTTCATGCCGAAGGAGTACGCACCATAACCGCCATCCCCGCTGGAAAAGATGGCAGCCCCGCGGTCACCGTGGTCGACGATGTATGGGAATCGCCGTTGTGGCGCATGCAGTTGTTGCATATCCACGACGACCCGAGGACGGGACACAGCGAGGCTCAGGTGACGGAGTTGGTACGCGCAGAGCCGAATGAGGCTCTTTTCCATCCGCCAAACGGATACGCCCAGGACAACTGGGAGATTGAGAACCACTTTAGCGTTGTGTTGCCCAAGCCATCGCCCCTGCCACATTCGATTATCGACGACAATCTGGCGACTGCCACCGACCGGGTGATTGCCGCCGCCACGGCGCACAACGAGAATCTTTTTGAGCCGTACCACGAGCGGTACGAGCTGACCATGACCGACTACAAAGGGCAGAAGCATCAGGGCACGATGGAGTCGTGGCTTAGCCCGATTGGCTTCCGCTACGAGTTGCACACAGACACCTACAACGAAGTCCGTGTTACAAACTATGCCACCGGGCGGATGTGGGGGACGCAATCCGGTATCCCGCCGCTGCGGGTGCTGGAGTTTGACTGGGACAGGGTTGTGCCCACGCATGTGATGCGACCCATTCTGTATAGCGGCGCCACCATTCCAAGGCTGAAGGCAGAGACAGCGGCGGATGGGCAACAGACCTGTGCAGGCGCTGGCGCGACGGCGCAGATGTGTTTCGATCCGCTCACCGGATTCATTGTTTCAGGCACGATGAAATCGGAACACGTCGAATACGAGGGATGGAAGAAGGTTGATACCTGGAAGTATCGTTCAATCATTCTGCGCATATACCAGGACAAGAACTTACTGGTTGAAGCCAAGCTTTCTGCTTCAGGGATGGAGTTTCCCCCGGAGGTGTTTCAGCAGATCGACGGACTCCGCGATATGAAGCCGTACTACAAAGACAGAAACGCTTCTCCCTACCCCCTTTCGCAGCAACATAAGATTCTGGTGCGTGGAGTGTCGGAGATCGGTAAGCGAGTGCATGGGTACGCGCAGACGCATGTGTGGGTGGATGTGCATGGCTTGGTGACGAGCGCCGTGGTGGAGGACGCAGACGACGCGCAGGTGGCGGCGGCGGCCCTGGAATCCGCCCAGAAGACGGTGTTTCAGCCGTGGCGCGAGAATGGACTACCGGCGGCGTTCGAGACCGTCATCTTATCGTCGTATTAGGCCGTAGCGTCAGTGGGAGCGCAGTAATAATAGCTGCCTATCTCGGTTTGCTGCTCAACCATACGCTTCCCGTTGCTGAGCTTGGAGAAGACGATGATATCAATGGTGAATCGATCCCTGGTTTGGCTGCGGGGTGGACTGATGTTGGCCATTGCCGCTCTACTTCTGCTGCCACCACTCGCCACGGCGCAGAGCGCGACTCTCAATACATTCGATCGGCACACGGATTGTACTCCGGGGATGAGAAGCTACTTCAACGACTTGGTGTTCTACATTCCGGGAGTACCGTATACCGCAACATTGAGAGTGACTGTCGAAAAGAAACAGCCCGACGGCACAACAGCGCGTAATGTCTCGCGTATACTCAACGCGCGCGACTCCAATGGCAAGACGCGGTACGAGGAATCAGGCGGGTGTTGGCGCGACAAGGATGGCCGGACGTTTGACCAGGTAAACGTTACAATTGGCGACCCCGTGGCAGGCACTTTTCTGGGTTGGTTACTAAGTCCCTCTGCACAGAAGGTGGCTCATCTTATCCACCAGCCCCAGGCGTTTATTGATGCGCAGTCAGCCCAGCGCGGGTGGGACTACGAGTATGTAGAGACGGTCCCCGGACAGCCGACCAGGACCTTCCGGGGGGAATCGATTGGAAGCAAGGTGATCCATGGCATCGAGGTGAAGGGCCGGCGAATCACGATGACGACTCCGCCCGGCGAGCAGGGCAATACGCAGCCGACCGTTGTTATTCATGAGTGGTGGATATCAACCACACTTGGGGTTGTGATGGCAGGTACGACAGACGACCCGGTGCGGGGACATACCGAGATGGAACTGGAGAACTTCACCCGTGGCGAGCCGGATCCGTCCGTGTTCGTTCTGCCCGACGGATACACGATCACGCAGGAGTACACGATGCCGGCCACTCCACGATAAGGCAGGGGTTGGTCTGGGATAGCTCCGGACTGGTTCTGCGCCGACGGACGATACAATCGATGCAGCATGTCTATCAATGAAGCCAATGAAAAAAACGCTCAGGCGGCCAATTCCAGCGGCTCTTCCGCTGAACTGAATCAGCAGCGCTACAACCCCGCGGAGCTTGAACCCAAATGGCAGGCGCGCTGGGACGCCGATCCCTCGCTCTATGCCGCCGAGGGCCACGCCTGCGCCAAGCCCAAGTTCTATTGCCTGGAGATGCTGCCCTATCCCAGCGGCCAGTTGCACATGGGTCATGTGCGCAACTACGCCATCGGCGACGCGCTGGCACGATTCATGTGGATGCGTGGCTACAACGTGCTGCACCCCATGGGCTGGGACGCCTTCGGCCTGCCCGCCGAAAACGCCGCGCTCAAGAACAACACGCCGCCAGAGGAGTGGACGCTCAACAATATTGCCGCCATGCGCCGTCAGATGCGCCGCATGGGCCTCAGCTACGACTGGGCGACGGAGCTTACTACCTGCCTGCCGGAATACTACCACTGGAACCAATGGTTCTTCCTCAAGATGTTCGACGCCGGTCTGGCCTACCGCAAGAAGAGCAAGGTCAACTGGTGTCCCGAGTGCCAGACGGTGCTGGCCAACGAGCAAGTGGTCGATGGCCGCTGCTGGCGCCACGAAGACACGATCGTCGAGCAGCGCGACCTCACCCAGTGGTTCCTGCGCATCACAAAATATGCGGACGAGCTGCTCAATGGCCTCGACACGATGGACGGCTGGCCGGAGAAGGTACGCACCATGCAGCGCAATTGGATCGGCCGCAGCGAAGGCGCGCTCATCGACTTCGCCGTCGGCGATTCCGCCGGGAAGATCGCGGTCTTCACCACGCGCGTGGACACCATCTTCGGCGCAACCAGCGTGCAGCTTGCGCCGGAGCATCCGGTGGCGAAGAACTTCGCCGCCAGCGACGCTGTCCTGGCCACACAGATCGACGAGATGCTGGCCCAGCAGAAGGCCGCGCGTGAGGCGGGCGACTTGGGCGCGATCGAAAAGCACGGCGTCGATACGGGCAAATTCGCCATCAATCCATTCAATGGAGAACGTGTGCCTATATGGGTTGCCAATTATATTCTGGCCGACTACGGCACCGGCGCTGTCATGAGCGTTCCCGCGCACGACGAGCGCGACTTCGAATTCGCCGCTAAATACGGCCTTCCCGTGCGCCGAGTAATTGTGCCGAATCAAGTTACAGAAAATTCGCAGCAGCTTCCCTATCTCGTCGAAGACGACTCGTCGCTGGCAGATTCCGGTGCGTGGACGGGACAATCCTGCGTCGAGGCACAGCAAAAGATGGCCGCATTCGCCAAGGAAAATGGATTTGGCACCGCGACGGTTACCTATCGCCTGAAGGACTGGGGCGTCAGCCGTCAGCGCTACTGGGGCACGCCCATCCCCATGGTTTATTGCACCAACGGCCATGCTGGGATCGAGCCTGACGGCGTGGTCCCGCTGCCCGAAAGCGCGCTGCCCGTGCTCTTGCCTGCTCAGGTGGAGATCACTCAGCAGGGCGGCTCGCCGCTGGGCCGCATTGCAGAGTTTGTAAACACCACCTGCCCGGTCTGCGGTGGTCCGGCCCGCCGCGAGACCGACACCATGGACACCTTCGTCGATTCCAGTTGGTACTTCTACCGTTACACCGACGCAAGGAACTCCGTCGCGCCCTTCGATTCCGCCAAGGTCAACTACTGGTTCCCCATCGACCAGTACATCGGCGGCGTGGAGCACGCCATCCTGCACCTCATCTACTCGCGCTTCTGGACGCGAGTGATGCGCGACCTCGGTCTGATCGACAATGACGAGCCCGCGGCGCGCCTGTTTACCCAGGGGATGGTGATCAAGGACGGCGCCAAGATGTCGAAGTCGAAGGGCAACGTGGTCTCGCCCGACCTCATGATCGAGCGCTACGGCGCGGACGCCACGCGCATGTACGCTCTCTTCGCCGCTCCGCCCGACCGCGACCTGGAGTGGCAGGAAGAAGGCGTCGCAGGCATCAGCCGCTTCCTCGCAAGGGTGCATCGCTTGACAATGAAGTACGCGGAGAAGCTGCGGGAGTCTGGAGTGCGTTCGGATGCGACAGTGGATGGGGGTGAGGGTGACGAGAAACTGCTTCGCTCGATGCATCAGACGATTGCGAAGATAACAATCGACTTCGATGGGCGCTGGCATTTCAATACATCCATCGCGGCGATCATGATATACGTCAATCTGCTCAACTCTTACGAGCTACAAATGGAAAACGGTTTTGCTGGAATTCGCCCACAGGTGGGATGGGTATCGCCGGAGGTGACAGAAGAAGTCTTTCGCAACCTCACGCTGATGCTCGCGCCCTTCGCGCCATTCCTCGCGGCAGAGCTATGGGAGCAACTCGGCGG
Organism: uncultured Acidobacteriaceae bacterium; assembly: GCA_963834805.1. Lineage (GTDB taxonomy): Bacteria > Acidobacteriota > Terriglobia > Terriglobales > Acidobacteriaceae > Edaphobacter. Next base: position 609,459 of record CAWIDB010000006.1, on the reverse strand, counting down.
CCAAGGCGCGGTCTTCCGCACCGCCTGGCCCGTGGCCGATGCTGAGCTTGCGCGCGAGGCCGAGATTGAAATCCCTGTCCAGGTCAACGGCAAACTCGTTCATGTCGTCACCGTTCCCGCGGGCAGCGATGAGGCGACGATCCAAGCCGCCGCGCAGGCCGACGCTAAAGTCGTCGCGCGGATTGCGGCGAAGACCGTGGTCAAGGTGATCGTGGTGCCGGGCAAGCTTGTCAACATCGTGGTGAGGTAGATGACATTCGACCGAGACACGCCGGTGCGCGGAACGCAGTCGTTTGTGCATACGCTCGCGGCCTGCTGGAAGCGGCCCTTACTGACCGCGCAGGAGGTGCTGTGGCGCTGGGCGTTCGGCGCGCCTGCCGCGGCCCTGGTGGCAACCCAGGCGCTCGGCGTTTGGCGCGAGGCGCAGATCGATCCATCGGCGCTGCGGCAGATGACGCTGCTCGATCCGATGATCGCTGCCGCGACACTAACGCAGACAGCGACGGTGCTGATGCAGCCGGTTCTGCGTGTGGCGGAGTGGCTTGCACCGCTGCTTCTGCTGGGTTGGATTGTCGTCTCCTCGTTTGGCCGCGGTGCAGTGTTGCGGCATGTGGATGCGAAGCTTCATGCGCGTCCCGTTGCGCTGATGCTGCTGCAGGCCGCGCGCATGGCGGCGTTGCTGGTCAGCTTTGCGCTGTGGTTCGCATCGCTGCAGGCGGCCACGGAGGTTGCGGTGAAGCTGCCCATCGCGGCAGACCACGAGCCGAACCTGGTGCTCTACTGTGCAATGGTCATCGTAGCCACGCTGGGAATGTTTACTCTATGGGCAATCGTCAGTTGGGTGTTCTCGGTCGCTCCGCTGCTGGCTATGCGCGACAACCTCGACGCGGGCGCCAGTCTGGCCGCCGCGTTTCGCCTTGGACCGCTCCGCTCCAGGCTGATCGAGATCAACCTGGTGATGGGCATCGTCAAGATCGCGCTGATCGTACTGGCCATGGTGTTCTCAGCGTCCCCTCTTCCCTTCGAAAGCGTGGCCACGCCGCAGTTTATGGCCTGGTGGTATGCGGTGGTCACCGTTCTCTATCTCGTTGCATCGGATTTCTTCCACGTCGCGCGACTGGTGGCGTACCTGGAACTTTGGAAGTCGTTCAACGGCGACGGCCAGCCAACTCCCCCCTGAGGAAGCCTTCTCGCAGGCTTATTTCCAACCGCCCATCGGCTCTGCTAGCATGGCGGGCACTATGAGAACCTTCGATTCCGCCCGCCGCGATATTTTGAGACTCAGCAGCATGGGTCTTGCCGCCTCCGCCGTTACCGCCATCCCCGCGCTGGGTGCAGCCAAGAAAGCCGCCGCGCCGGCGCTCTCTCCCATGCTCTTCGACGTGCGCATCTTCGGCGCCACCGGCGATGGCAAGACGGTCGATTCGCCCGCCATCAACAAGGCCATCGAAGCCGCTGCTGCAGCCGGTGGAGGCACCGTCATCTTTCCCGCGGGCAACTACCTCAGCTTCTCGATCCGGCTAAAGAGCCATGTCGATCTATATCTCACGCAGGGCTGCGCCATCATCGCGGCGGATTCGCCGCTTCCCGGCCAGACCACGGGCTACATGGGTGGAACCTACGATCCCGCAGAGCCCAAGACGGCGTGGGACGCCTATCAGGACTATGGTCACAACCACTGGCACAACTCGCTACTCTGGGGAGACGGCATCAGCGACTTCTCCATCACCGGGCCGGGCCTCATCTGGGGCAAGGGGCTGAGCTTTGGCGCAGGCCCTGGCAGGCCGCCCGCTGACACCGGAGGCGCTACGGGAGTCGGCACCCACGCAGAACGGCCCGGCGATGCTGCCGCAACTGGTGGAGCTGGCGCAGCCGGTAGAGCGGGTGGACCTGGCGCGGCGGGAGGACCTGGCGCGGCGGGAGGACGGGGCGGAGCAGGCGCTGCCGGTGGACCCGGTGGCGGAGGAGCGCGTCCCGGCCGCGGCAACTATCCCCAGTACCAGGCGGAGCAGGCAGGCGTCGGCAACAAGGCCATCGGCCTGAAGAACTGCCACAACGTGGTCCTGCGCGACTTCTCCATCCTTAAGGGCGGGCACTTTGCGATCCTGGTCACCGGCGTCGACAACCTCACCATCGACAACCTGAAGATCGACACCGACCGCGACGGCATGGACATCGACTGCTGCAAGAATGTGCGCGTGTCGAATTGTACGGTCAACTCGCCATGGGACGACGCCATCGTCCCCAAGTCCAGCTTTGCGCTCGGCTATAACCGCTCCTGCAACAACATCGCCATCACCAACTGTTATGTGGCCGGCTGCTGGGAGCTGGGCAGCGTGCTGGACGGCACCTGGAAGCGCAGGTCGAACGGCGGCACCGGACGCATCAAACTGGGTACAGAGTCCAACGGCGGGTTCGTCAACCTCACCGTATCCAACTGCGTCTTCGAGGGCTGCCAGGGTCTGGCATTGGAGACCGTCGACGGCGCGCATCTCGAAGATGTCGCCGTCAGCAACATCACCATGCGCGACATCATCAGTTGCCCCATCTTCCTGCGTCTTGGCGCTCGCCTGCGCGGGCCCAAGGGTGCTGCCGGAACAGACCAGAGCACGGTGGTCGGCACCCTCAAGCGCGTTCTGATCTCCAACATCGCATGCCACAACACCGTGTCCAGGTACGGCTCCAACATCACCGGTATTCCCGGCTACTTTGTCGAAGACATCAAGATCTCCGATATCTTCATCGAGTGCGCTGGTGGAGGCACAGCCGATCAGGCTAAGATCGAGGTTAGCGAGCACGAAAACTCCTATCCCGAGCCGGGTATGTTGGGCACACTTCCCACCTATGGCTTTTTCTTCCGCCATGTGAACCGGCTGGAGATGAGCCACGTTGAGGTCGCGCCCGTCGCACCTGATGCCCGCCCCGCCATTTATCTGGACGATGTGCATCGCGCGGACTTCCTCGCCATCACCGCGCCCAGTACGCCGCCCGCCTTCTCCATCAACAAGTCCACCGACATCCGGGTGATGTTGAGCCGTGCCGCTCCGGATTCCGTCACGCCGTAATTCGCCGGGTTTTTGCGGAGCCTGTTAACATAGCCTTGTGTGCAGAGCGCGGGCCACGATGGCCTGTGTGTGTATAGCGGAACCAGAGTAGGTGACTCCTAGGGGCAAGCCCTTCGAGTGGATTTTTCATCAAGAAAAATCCACATTGAATACTCTTTGCTTAGGGCGCTGTTACTCTGGTTCCGCATGTAAAGGCGGGCGCGGATTGCTTTATTGGCTGCTCTATCAGAAGCTGTTTCCATACTTCAGGGTCTTCCGTATCTTCCGGTATCTGACCTTTCGCACGGTCTTTGCCAGTCTCACGGCGCTGCTGATCGGCATGTTGATCGGCCCGTACGTGATTGAGAAGCTGCGCGAGTTCCAGATCGGCCAGTATGTGCGCGACGACGGCCCCGAGACCCACCTCAAGAAGGGTGGAACGCCCACCATGGGCGGCGTGCTCATCTGCATCTCGATCCTGGTTCCCACGCTGCTCTGGGCGGATCTCTCCAACCCCTATGTCTGGGTGGTGGTGCTCTCCACGCTGGCCTTCGGCGGCATCGGCTTTGCCGACGACTACCTCAAGGTGGTGCGCAAGCAGAGCAAGGGGCTCACCTTCTGGCAGAAGATCGGCCTGCAGTTCGCGGCCAGCGCCGCGGTCGCCGCCACCCTGGTCCGCCTGGACGTGCGCGGCAGCTACTCCACCAAGCTGATGGTCCCGTTTGCCAAGAACTTCCGCCCCGACCTGGTCTGGCAGTGGATGGGGCACATCCAGCACGCCCACTGGCTGGCGTATCTTCCCTTTGTGCTCTTCGTCGTGCTGGTCATCACGCTGACCAGCAATGCCGTCAACCTCACCGACGGCCTCGACGGCCTGGCCATCGGATGCACCATCATCGCCGCCGGTGCGCTGGCTGTTCTCACCTACGTCTCCGGCCATGTTGTCTTCGCGGACTACCTCGAGCTGCAGCGCATGCCCATGGTCAGCGAGCTGACCGTCTTCTGCGGGGCCATGGTGGGCGCCAGCATCGGCTTTCTCTGGTACAACGCGCACCCCGCGGAGATATTCATGGGCGACGTCGGCTCGCTAGCCCTGGGCGGGGCGATTGGGACTGTTGCGGTCATCATCAAGCAGGAGCTGCTGCTGCCCTTCATTGGCGGAGTCTTCATCCTGGAAGCTGCCAGCGTCATCCTCCAGGTGGGCAGCTACAAGCTGCGTGGCGGCAAGCGCATCTTCAAGATGGCCCCGCTGCACCACCACTTCGAGCTGCTCGGCTGGAGCGAGTCCAAGGTCATCGTCCGCTTCTGGATCATGGCGCTGGTCTTCGCCCTCTTCGCGTTGACCACGCTTAAACTGAGGTAAGGACGTGTATAACGGAGACCACGTTGGATCAAATCGAACCGGGTGTTTGCTATGAGGAAAAGCACAGGCATAGTGGCAGTGGTTCTAATTGCTGTAGTGGTTATATGGATGGGACTATATCCGGACAAGTACGACCCGAAGAACATACATTATGTTCTCTGGAAATGGCACCTTGTTAGTATCGATCTTGATCGTGCCGTAAGCACAATGCATCACGATCAGTGGTCCGAAAAGATGATCTTGGGAAAAAACGAGAGAGAACTGACCAACAGGTTTGGCTACTTGCTAACTCCAGATGAAGCCAGCAGATGTAATCGAATAGCCAGTCAAGGGCTTGTTCCGGCAGGAGATGAGGCGCTCTTTTTGAGGAGTAGCAACTACCTAATCATCTTTCACGATGGGATTGCTACTGATGTTGTGTTGTTGAACGAAGCTTCGCCGTGCTAGATCGGGTGTAGACAAGCAAATTTTTGATTTGAGGTTCGAATGGAACTGAAGAATAAGCGCGTGCTGGTGGTTGGCCTGGGCAAGTCCGGGAAGTCCGCGGCGCTGTTTCTGCGCGACCACGGCGCGCGGGTCACCGTCTCGGACGTGCGCAGCGCGGAGGCGCTGGCCGGTGAGATTCCCGCGCTGCTCGACGCGGGAATCATGGTCGAGACGGGCGGCCACGGCCTGCTCACCTTCCGCCGCCAGGACCTCATCGTGGTCTCGCCCGGCGTTCCCTACGACACCCCGGAGCTGAAGCAGGTGCGCGCCTTCGGCCTGCCCATCATCGGCGAGCTGGAGCTGGCCAGCCGATTCCTGCAGGGACAGATCGTCGCCATCACCGGCTCCAACGGCAAGACCACCACAACCTCCCTGCTGGGCAAGATCTTCGCCGACGCAGGCGTCCCAACCCTGGTCGGCGGAAACATCGGCACGCCGGTGATCGACCTGATCGCCCAGAGCACGCCGCAGACAACCAGCGTGCTTGAGGTTTCCAGCTTCCAGTTGGAGACGGTGGTGGAGTTCCGCCCGCACATCGCCGTGGTGCTGAACATTACCCAGGACCACCTGGACCGCCACGGCAGCTTCGAGAACTACGCCGCCATGAAGGCGCGCATTACGGCCCAACAGACTGCGGACGATTTCTTCGTGCTCAACGGCGAGGACAAGCCGACCCAGATGCTTGCTGCGCGGACCAAGGCGCAGGTCTTCTGGTTCAGCGGGCGGCGCGCCATCAAGCAGGGCGCCTTCGTGCATAAAGAGCGCATCGTCTTCCTGCCGCGCGAGGGCGCCAAGCCGGAGCCGGTGATGCCGTTGGCGGAGATTCCGCTCAAGGGCGCGCACAACGTGGAGAACGTCCTTGCGGCGGTCTGCGCGGCCCGCCTGGGCGGCGTCTCTGCCGAGTCGATCGGCGCCTCAGTCGCCGGATTCAAGGCCGTCGAACATCGCCTGGAGTTTGTGGCCAACTTATGCGGCGTTGCCTTCTACAACGACTCCAAGGCCACCAACGTGGACGCGACCAAGAAGGCCCTGGAGGCCTTCGCCGGCGGTGTGCACCTGATTCTCGGGGGCAAGGACAAGAACTCCGACTATACCGAACTGGCCGACCTGTTGCGCGCCCGCGTCAAGACTGTTTACACAATTGGTTCGGCGGCGGAGAAGATCGAGCGCCACCTGGCTGGAGTCGTCAAGATAGTCTCAGCGGGCACGCTGGACGCAGCCGTGCGACAGGCCACGCAGCTTGCGGTTGCCGGAGATGTGGTGCTGCTTGCGCCAGCCTGCTCGAGCTTCGACCAGTTCACCAGTTACGAGCATCGCGGGCGCGTCTTCAAGGAACTGGTCAAGGGGCTGGCGGACGCTTCGGTTTAATCGGAGAGCAGGGAAGCGGGCGGAATGGCAAAGCGCGTAGGCGTCGACAAATGGCTGTTCGGCACCGTGCTGTTGCTGGTGCTCTTCGGGCTGGTGATGGTCTTCTCCGCCTCGGCCGTGATGTCGCAGGCGGAGTCTGGCTCGCCTTATAAATACGTCGCCAAGCAGGGGATGTACGCCATCTTCGGGATGGTTGCTCTCTTCGCGTTGATGCGCGTGGACTACCGCCGCTACAACAGCTATCCCTTTGTCGGTTCCGCGGTCGCACTCACCACCATGCTTCTGGTGGGCGTCCTCGTGATGCCCGCGCTGAATCACACGCATCGCTGGTTCAGGCTGGGCAGCTTCTTCACCTTCCAGCCCTCGGAGCTGGCAAAGCCCGTGCTTGTGCTCTTTCTCGCGTACTTCCTGCAGACGCGCATTCACACCATGGACGACTGGAAGGGCACCATCCTGCGCGCCGCACTGCCTCCGCTGGTCTTCATCGGCCTCATCCTGAAGGAGCCGGACCTGGGCACCGCGCTGGTCTGCGCAGCCGTTACCATGGCCATGCTCTATCTCGCCGGAATGCAGGTCAAGTGGATCGGCGTGGGACTGCTGGCCTCCGCGCCCGTGCTCTACTACATGCTCTGGATGGTGCCCTTCCGCCGCGCGCGCATGGAGACCTTCTTCCATCCCGAGCTGGACCCGTTGGGCAAGGGCTTCCACATTACCCAGTCGCTGATCGCGGTGGGCACGGGCGGTCTCAGCGGGCTGGGCCTGATGGAGGGCCGGCAGAAGCTCTACTTCCTGCCCGAAGCCTGGACCGACTTCATCTTCGCCAACATCTCCGAAGAGCTTGGCCTGCTGGGCGCGCTATTGCTGGTGTCTCTCTTCTGCTTCCTCGGCTATCGCGGGCTGCGCGCCGCGTTTTTATCGACGGACCCCTTCGCGCGCTTTCTGGCCTTTGGGCTCACCTCCGCGGTGCTGATCCAGGCCTTCTTCAACATCAGCGTCGCCATTGCGCTGGTCCCCACCAAGGGGATCACGCTGCCGTTCATCTCCTTCGGCGGCACCTCGCTCTTCTTCACCCTGGCCGGGATGGGTGTGCTATTGAACATTACGCGTGAGATCGATTGATGATTGAGCGAGTCAGCGAGTCAGCGAGTCAGCGAGTTGGCGGTAAGGCACTGCGTGTACTGATTGCCGGCGGAGGCACCGGCGGCCATGTGATTCCCGCGCTGGCCATTGCGCGCGAACTGCGCGACTCGCAAGGCGCAGAGGTTCGCTTTGTGGGCACGGCGCGCGGATTGGAGACGCGCCTGGTCCCGGAGGCGGGCTTCCCGCTCGATCTGGTGCGCTCCGGCCAGTTGAAGAATGTCAGCCTGGCCACGCGCCTGCGCACCGCCATCGATCTTCCGCTGGGCGTGGTGGAGTGCATGCGCCTGCTGCGCGAGTTTCGTCCTCAGGTGGTCGCCGGCGTGGGTGGTTATGCCAGCGGCCCCGTGATGATGGCTGCGATTCTGCTGCGCCTTCCCACGCTGGCGTTTGAACCCAACGCCGTTCCCGGATTGGCCAACCGGCTGGTTGGGCGATGGGTGAGCGCAGCCGCGGTGAACTTCGCGCAGACCGAGCGCTACTTCCGCAATGCCCGCGTCACCGGGATTCCCGTGCGCGCGGAGTTCTTCGCCATCGCGCCGAAATCCGCCGCCGCGCCGCCGCGTCTTCTGGTCTTCGGCGGCAGCCAGGGAGCGCGCGTCTTGAACGAGGCAATGCCGAAGATCGCGCAGCGTCTGCTTGAACAATTTGCAAACCTGGAGATTGTGCACCAGACGGGCGCTCGCCACACAGAATCGACCTCCGAGGCCTATGCTCGCGCTGGTTTGGCAGGCCGGCAGCGCGTCCATGTGCAACCCTATCTGGACCAGATGCCGCGCGAGTTTGCCGCCGCCGATCTGCTCCTCTGCCGCAGCGGGGCCAGCACCATGGCCGAGCTGGGCGCGGCGGGCAAGGCTTCGCTGCTGGTTCCGTTTGCGCTGGCCGCGGACGACCACCAGCGCCGCAATGCGGAGGTTTTCCTCCAGGCCGGCGCGGCCTGCATGTTGACCGAGGCGGAGTTGGGCGATCCCGAGCGCCTGCTGGATGTGCTTGCAGTGCTGCTCGCGGATCCGGCGGAACTGCGCGTAATGGGCGAGCGCGCCCGCACGCTGGCCCGGCCAGACGCCGCGCGCCAGATCGCATCGATCGTCGTGCAGCTTGCGCACAGAGCCTGAAGGACCAGGTTGTTCGTCGCCGGCTATTGCTGCGAGCTTTGGATCATCGACAAAAAAACAAGGGCCGAGGATTTTTTTGCCTCAGCCCTTATTGGTTCAGTCCCTGGTACTGATTGCTTACCGGCGTCCGCCGCCACCGCCGTGTCCGCCACCGCCGCCACTTGCGCGAGCGCTGCCGCCAGAGAAGGAACGAGCGCCACCGCCGCCAGAGAAGCTGCGGGTACCTCCGCCGTAGCTGCCACCGCCGGAGTAGCTGCGCATAGCCGGTGCGCTATAGCTGCGTGCCGGTGCGCTGTAGCTGCGTGCGCTGGAGAAGTTGCGTGCTCCGCTGTTATAGGTGGCGCGGGACGCAGTCGATGTGCTGCGGTTAGCTAAGCTGCGGCCGTTAATGCCGGCTCCGCGGTTTTCCGCGACCGCGCCGCGATTCACGCCTGCCACTCCGCCGCGCGCGAAGGACGCTCCGCCGGGCCGTCCGTTGAATCCGGACACGGGATGGTTGTAAACGAGCCCGTTGTGGAAGCCCAGGTGGTTGTATGCGCCGTTATAGAAGAAGCGTCCGCCATGCCAGTAGCCGCCCCAGTATCCAGTGCCGAAGTAGCCGAAGCCGTAATTGATGCCGCCGTAGTAGCCCACAGTGAGGCCCCAATAGCCGGGGTACCAGAAGTAGCCGCCGTCGCCCCAGCCCCAGTAGCCAGGTGTCCACAACGCGCCGTCATAGGGCGGCTCGACCCAGGCCCCGTCCACCCAGTAGTAGCCGTCGTCGCCGTAGGCCCAGTAGCCCGGCGTCCAGATATATCCGTAGCCTGGAGCGATGGGCTGGGCGTAGACCGGAATCGCCGGAGGAGCGAAGCCGACCGAGACGAACACACGCGCGTTGGCCGCAGCCGGTGTGAGTAGTAACGCTCCAGCGACCGCGACGGCCAGCATCGTGCCTATCAAAATTCGCGTGATCTTCATGATTATTTCCTCGTACTGCAGGTCCTTCGCTTGCCCGATGCAACATTCAAACCGCGGGTTGCGCGGACTGCAGCCACTCGGAGATCCGGCCCGGCCCCGTCAGCCCTTCGGAGTGGCCCCTATGAGCTCCTGTTGAATTAGACCCAAGATACGCCAATTGGTTGCGTCTCGTAAGCCCCCGATTATGCATTGCGCTACGAGCTCGATCAGCGGTGTCTCCTCCTCCGTTCGCTATGATCGCCCCGTCCCGGCTTGGTAGAGTAAAGAAATGAACGACGATGCGGAGTGGATGGCGTCCCCGCTGCCGGCCGGGTTCCAGTGGGGCGCGGTGCGCGCGGGAATCAAGAGCAGCGGCAATCTGGACCTTGCAGTTGCCGTCGTGTGCGGTGCAGGCGCGGCGGTTGGCGCGGCCATGTTTACCACCAACCGTGTGGTAGCGGCCCCTGTGACGGTGGGGCGGCGGCATCTTGCGGCCACTGGAGGACGCGTCGCTGCGGTGCTGGTCAACGCGGGCAACGCCAACTGCGCCACCGGCGCGGCGGGCATCGTGGGCTGTGTGGCCACCTGCGTGGCCGCGGCAGAGAGCTTTGGCTGCATCTTCGACGAGGTCTTTCCCTCCTCCACCGGAATAATCGGCGTGCCCTTTCCCGCCGAGAAAGTCGTCGCGGCCATGCCCGAACTGAAGGCCTCGGTGGGCCGCACCTTGCAGCACGCCGAGTCCTTTGTGCGCGCCATGATGACCACCGATACGCGCGTCAAGACGGCCCACGCAGCGGTTCCAGTACCCGTTCCGCCGGATGCTTCTCAAGCGGACGGCAATGCCGCCACCGTGCGCATCTGGGGCGCGGCCAAGGGAGCGGGAATGATCCATCCGCAACTGGGCGCACCGGTCGGGCCTGCGCACGCCACCATGCTGGTGTATCTTTTCACCGATGTCGCTGCGGAACCCGCGCAGTTGAACTCAGCGCTACGCGTTGCGGTTGAACCCAGCTTCAACTGCATCTCCATCGACGGCGACACATCGACCAACGACACCGTGCTTCTGCTGGCCAGCGGCGCCAGTGGAGTGCGCCTCGACCGCGAACTGGCACCAGCCTTCGACGCGGCCCTGGTCGAGGTATGCCGCTCGCTGGCGCGCCAGATCGTCGCCGACGGCGAGGGCGTGGGCCATGTGGTCACCCTCGACATTCGCGGCGCGGCGACTGCGGCAGACGCGCGCATGGTGGCCAAGGCCATTGCACACAGCCCGCTGTGCAAGACGGCGTGGTCCAGCGCGGACCCCAACTGGGGACGCCTGCTGGCAGCGGCTGGTTATAGCGGGGCCACCTTCGATCCCGAGCGCGTACGCATCTGGATCGCCGACCTGCTTGTCTTTGAATACGGCGCGCGCGCGGCCGGTTTCGACGAGGACGCCGCGCACCACGCGATGACGCAGCCGGAGTACACCATCTCGATCGACCTGGGCCAGGGAAAGGGCGAGTGCCTCTTCCTGACCTGCGACCTGACGGTGGAGTATGTTCACATCAACGCGGACTACTCAACGTAAGCGCGTGGCGCGGCACGGTGCGCGCGCCCAGGAACAGCAGAACGGTCGCAATCAGCATCGACACCAGCGTCAGGCCGAGTCCGGTGGCCAGCGTAGTGCGGTCGCTGACCATGCCGATCAGGCGGGGCGAGGGCGTATCGCCCAGCGCGTGGATCAGGAACAGCTCCACGGCGATGGCCGTAGCGCGCACCGCGGCGGGCACGGCGTTGACGATGGCCGCGTTGAGCGGGCCCGTCCCCAGGAAGATGGAGAACATGGCCAGCCCCAGCGCGGGCAGCATGGTGGCGCGCGGGCCGAAGAAGCAGAGCACTCCAAAGGGCACCGTGATGAGCGCCGACCAGGCGGAGACAAGGTAGAGCGCGCGATGGTTGGTGCGTAGCCAGAGCTGCGCGATCCATCCGCCGACGGCTGTCCCGCCCAGGCCCGCGCCGGCGGTGATGCCGCCCAAAGTAATGCCAACCGTGTCCGGCGAGAAGCCCGCGCGCTGCAGAAAGCTGGGCATCCAGGCCGAGATGCCGCCCATCGAGAAGGTGGTCATGGCCATGCCCAGCGTCGCGTACAAGTACGGCGCGTTGCGCGCCAGCGAGATTGCGTGGGCCGTGTGCTGACGCCCTGTGGGTTTCGCGTCGGACGCTCCGCGCGCGGGTTCGCGCAGAAAGGCCAGGATCAGCACCGCGATGAGCAGACCCGGAACGGCTGAGACGTAGAACGGCATGCGCCAGCCCCAGCGCGCGCCGACCATCTCGGCGATGAGGTAGCCGAGCGCCGCGCCCACCGGGATTGCGGTGTAGAAGATGGTGAGGATGCGGTTGCGATCGTCTTCGGGATAGAAGTCGGCCAGCAGAGCAGGAGCGTAGATGCCCAGGCTGGCCTCGCCGATGCCCAGCACGGCGTGGCGCAGAAGCAGGGAATCGAAGGCATGAACTGTCCCCGTCAGCACGTTGACCGCGGAGATCATCAGCGCGCACAGCACGATCAGCGGCTTGCGCGGCAGCCGGTCGCCCAACCATCCGGTGAGCGGCGCGGCCAGCATGTAGGTGACGAAGAACCAGAAGGTGAGCGAGCCCAGAGCCGCATCCGAGACATGGAACTCGTGCTTCACCTGCTCCTGCACTCCGGGCAGGATGTAGCGATCGATGTAGTTGACGAAGTTCAGCGCGGTCAGCAGTGCCAGTGCCGCCGCCGCTCCCGCCACCGACGGGTGGCGCCGCGTGTGTTGTGTCAGATTGGAAGCAGGCGCAGTCATCTCAGCCGAGAATAGCAGGGAAAGATGATTTCGGTTTCAGTGGTGGGTTGCTACCTCTATAGCTACGGTATCTTTGCGTGTCTCGCTTTCTCGTTTCGACGCACTGCCCACCATGACCGAAGCCACAACAGTCCTCGCTTCCAAGCTGGTGCGAGAGAATCATATTGAAAATGATTAACTTCGACCTCAAATCTATCGGTGTCAGTTTTTGTTCGAAGAATCTGCAACTGACCACGGCCTTTGAAAAGATCAGTGAACTCAATTACGCATAGGAGCGTACTACCAATTTCAGTTTGCTCAACCAATATGCCCGTCGGGTCTTCCCCCTTGACGAGTGATCCCAGAAACTGAACATGAGCTTCAGGAGTGGCAGCCAACAGCCAATTTCCGAGAGCAAACCTGGGAGTTACCAGTGTCAACCAAAACTTGGCGTTCAATGCTACACCGCCAACGTTCACAATAATCAGTCGGTCTTGCGGTTGGAGATTTGGTATTCCTACTAAAGCTAATGTGGGGATAAGTGTGGCTCTGCGTGTCTGCTCAGCTGCGTACATCATCCGACGTGTGTAAATTACATAGAATACAAGACCAATAAGGCCAACGACTGCTGCATTCTGCCCATAAGCTAGCCAGTGCCACCAGTGAAGAGACTGGCAAAGTGTCGGATGATTTTCCCAGCAATTCATAACTTGTTCAGTCATTAGTGAACGGTAGTTTTCAAAATACGAAAATTAAATCACTCAATTTTCGTACCATCGCGCCATAGCTCCAACAGGAAGATCGCAAGAACGCCTATCTCTAAATGAGTGGATATATCACCGATGCTCTTAGCAACCATATACCATTGATGGCACACGATTAATAGGAGTCCGGCGGGAACAACTAAAGCGCGTAGTTTATGCATTTTCTGCCCTTTTTGAGCTTGGAAATCGTCTTTTTGCAATCACACGACTTACTCCATAGCTTCATGTGCATCAAGCCTACTTTTCCTTCGGCCTGGGATAGCTGGCTTCGATGATCGTCGAGATGCCGCCGCGCGGGCGGAAGTCGCCGGTGACTACGGCCCAGACCGGATTGCAGGCCTTGACCACGTCGTCGAGCACCTGGTTCACCACGTTCTCCTGGAAGATGCCCAGGTTGCGGTAGGTGAAGAGATACTGCTTCAGGCTCTTGAGTTCGAGGCAGAGCTTGCGCGGCATGTAGCGGATGGTGAGATGGCCGAAGTCGGGCAGGCCGGTCTTGGGGCAGACGGAGGTGAACTCGGGGTCGTCGACCAGGATCTCGTAGCCGCGAAACTGGTTGGCCCAGGTGTCGATTGTGGGAAACTTTGCGTCCAGTCCAGCGGCGGCGTGGGTGTCGGTGTAGCCGGTCTTCTGCGTCTTCATGGAGTTATTGTAGTGAATCCGCGGACGCAGCGGGTGGGTGGTGGGCTGCAGCAGAACGGCTGGCCGCATCGAGTGGGCGATCCGCAGAGGCGGCTGGAGGGATGAGCGTGGCGGCAGAGGAATCGCCGGATGGCGATCTGGGTGCGCTGGACGGCGGCGGATGTATCGGTCATGAGAAGTCCCTCCCTGGGGCGGCCATCGGATGCGTGCAGAAAAAAATGAAAAATGGTCTAAAGTATTCAATCCATTCGATAAATTTTGGACTAAGTCTAGACTTGCAGGAACAGGGAACAGGGAACAGGGAACAGGGAACAGGGAACAGGGAACAGGGAACAGGGAACAGGGAAGACAGTGAACAGAAAAAGCAAAAGCCCCGCATGGTGCCGGGGCTTCTTGTCTATTGCAACTACCTTAAGTATACGGCTTGGCGCATAACTAGTATGCCAAGTATTTTCAACTTTTAAGTGATTGGTGGGGTGAGGGTTATGGGAGATTTGGAGGGTTGAGGGGGTTGACAGGAAAAACAGGGATCAGGGATCAGGTCGTTTGCTACCGCAAACAATATCCCACCCATGCCGCAAAAGACGCGGCATGAATGGGGCACCCGGCAGAAGGCCCCTGCTCCCTCTGTACATACGGCGGCTTAGTCGCGGCGTCCCAGGGTGGGGCGGTCGTCGGTGGTGGAGGTTCCGCTAGTGGAGTTGGGGTCGTTGTTGGTTCCCCCTACGCGGCGCAGGGTGGGCCCGTTGCTGTTTCCCTTGTCGTTGAGCTTGCGCCGGTTCTCAATGCGGGCCAGGCGGGCCTTGACGTCGTCGAACTCGCTGGTGGTGACGACGTAGTCCGGGCGCGCGGGGAGGATGGTGGCGATCTCCTCCTCGGAGTGAGCGATGCGGTCGGGGGTCTGGGGGTGGTCTGCGAAGACCTTGGCCAGTGAGCCCGGCTTGTGTTTTTCCAGCGCGTCCAGCTTCTCGAAGAACTGGATGAAGGCCTGGGGATCGTATCCCGCCTTGTACATGTACTGCACGCCGAGCCAATCGGCCTCGGCCTCGAACTCGCGGGAGAATTCGAGGAAGCTCACCGGAATGGCCAACTGCGATGCCTCGTAGATGCCATAGCCGGTCCAGCTCCCCTGGGTGAAGATGATCAGCGGGATCTCCCCAATCTCCGCGTAGTTGGCTCGGGTCATCTCGCGGGCGGCATGGTGGGCGCAGACGTGGGCGGTCTCGTGGGCCATGACGCCGGCCAGTTCTGCCTCCTCGTCGGCGGCCATGATGAGCCCGGAGTTGACATAGAAAAAGCCGCCGGGCAGGGCCATGGCATTGATCTCGTCGGAGTCGATGACCTTGATGGTGAAGGGGACCTTGCAGTCGGAGTTCTTGACGATGTTCTGTCCGATGCGGTTGACGTACTCGGTGACGACCGGGTCGGTGACCAGGTGGGCGGACTTCTCGATCTCCATAGAGTACTGCTTGCCGGCCGAGATCTCCCAGTTGGTGGAGTGCCAGTTGCCCAAGCCGCGACCGCCGATGTTGCGTGTGCCCACGGCGTCCACATCGTCCTCGCTGCCCTTCTTGATGTGCGGGTCGAGGGCCTCGCCGGGGGAGGGAATGGCGTCGGTCTCTGCGGTGGCGGAGGACTTGGCGGCGGGCGGCTTGGAGGAGTCTGTGCCGGTGCCGGGCTGCGCAGCGGTGCCGGAGTTGCTGCCGGTGGTGCTGTCGGTCTTGGCGGAGGTGTCGTTGGGAACGCCAAACGATGGCTGGTCGGAGCTGTTGGCGGCGGGCTGGTCAGCGGCTGGCTGCGCGCTAGAGTCGGACTTGCTGCCGGTGGTGCTGTCGGTCTTGGCGGAGGTGTCGTTGGGAACGCCAAACGATGGCTGGTCGGAGCTGTTGGCGGCGGGCTGGTCAGCGGCTGGCTGCGCGCTAGAGTCGGACTTGCTGCCGGGATTGCTGCCGGTCTTGGCGCATGTGTCGTTGGGAACCCCAAAGGCCGGACGGTCTGAACATGCGGCGGCTGGCTGGGCAGCCGTCGGCTGCGCGCCGGCCGGCGCGGTTGCCGCCGGCGCGGTCGTCGAATCCGAGGGTTGCTGCGCGCTGGCCCCGCTAGCGGCGGCAAGCAGGGCGGCTGCCAGCAAGGAGGCGAGACCGAAGCAGGTTCCAGGACGCATAGGTTTTCTCCGGTGGGGACGCGTTGCCTGCGAAGGGACGCGGCTCCGCACTCTGTTAGACGTAGTATGCGCCAATTTGTTGTGCTGTGCGAGTGGACGGCCGTCTAGCAGGAGCCCTGGCCGCGCCGTTGCGGCTGCCGGTGCTATGCCGCAGGCACACCCCTGCTACCAGGTGTTGTAGGAGGTGCCATCGGTTGCGGTAATCTGCGCGCCGGAGTGTACATCGTCGATGCCGCCGGAGTCGGTCTGGTCGACCGAGCTGAGGGTGTCGGACTGGCTGGTGATCCAGGTATCGGTGCGGTTGGTGAAGGGATCTTTGGGGATGGCCTTGAGATAACCGCCGTCGACCAGGTCCTGCAGGGACTGCGGCGCCTTCTGCTTGTCGACGGTGTAGGAGCCTATGGCGGTGCGCATGACCTGCAGGTCCTCGCGCAGGACGGCCTCCTTGGCGGCGACCACGTTGCGGGTGAAGGCGGGGATGGCCATGGCGGCCAGAGTGGCGATGATGGCCATCACGATCATCAGTTCCAGCAGGGTGAAGCCGGAGATTGAGGTGCGAGGTTCGAGGATCGAGGGCGGGACAGAGGCATCCCACACTTTGCACCCCAGCGAGCAAGAACCGCTCGCAGGGGACCCCGCTTTCCGATAGAACTGGAAAGGATGGGGCACCCGAATTATACGGAGGCTCACCATGTGCTGTACTTTGTGCCGTCGAGCGCGGTGTCCTGGCTCTTAGTGTAGACGTCGAAGACATTCTGGCTGCCCCAGGAGTCGGCGTCGGCGTCGTCCTGGTTGGAGCGCATGCCCCAGTCGGTGGACTTGGTCATGGGATCCACTGGGATGGCACGCAGAAAGCGGACCTTTTTCTCCTTCACCTCGACGCCATCCACCAGGGTCTCCAGGTCGGGCGGATAGCCCATGCTGTCCACCTTGCCCTGGATGCCACCGCGGTCGTAGGCGTCCTTGTACTTGTCGATGGCGTCGCGCATCTCCCACAGGTCTCGGCGCAGTTCGCGCTCCTTTTGGCGCTTCACCTGGAAGCGGGCAAGCGGCAACGCTGCGGTGGCCAGAATGGCAACGATGGTGACGCAGATGATGAGTTCGACGAGGGTAAGGCCGGAGTCAGGAAACCAGGTACAAGGTTCGAGGGTCGAGGTTCGAGGAACGAAGCCGCGGTTGTCGGCCGTCTTGCCTCGAAACTGGAGTCTCGAACCATGATCCTTCATCTTGTCCCTCACACCCTGAACCTTACTTCACATGGACGACGGCCTGGGAGCCGACAGCGGGGAGGCTGGCCTGCAGGCTGTTTCTGGCTGCTACCTTGACCAGCGCGATATTGGAGTCGCCGGCGGCGATGGCCTTGAAGGTCAGGATGCAGACCTGGCCCTCTCCATTGACCCCATTGACGCCGGGCGGACGAGAGGCGGAGACGGTGACCATGCCGTTGCCTTCATCGCGGTGCACCAGGGCCACCGGCTGGCCGTCGCCGCCCAGCAGCCCTCCGGTGTCCACATTGACCAGTTGCAGAATCTTGGGATCGAACTGGATCTCCAGCGGGACGGTGAAGACGTCGTGTGCGTTCATCAGATAGACCGAGGCGCGGAAGGTGCTGCCCACGGTCTGAGTGGAGTTGGCCGGAAGCATCATCATCGAGACTGGGGGGCCGGCAGCAGCGGCGGCAGCGGGGCTGGCGACTGTCCTGGCCGGCGGGTTCACCCCAGGAGCGGGCTGCATGGCCTGTTGCTTCATCGTCTGCATCATGGCGGAGGCAGCGTTGGCTGCGGTGGTATTGGCGGCCGGGGCTGGGCTGGCCTGGCTGTCGCCCACCGGCTCCAGTTCGCCGGCCGGCGCGCGGCGCAGTTCAATGTTGGAATTTGTTCCCGTGTCGATGGCGCGGGTGTTGAGTTGAGTGAGCACGGATTCGCGCACGATGTGGGGGATGAGGATGAAGACGACCTCGTCATCCTGGGTCTCCTTGTTGATGGTGCCAAAGAGGTATTTGATCAGGGGAATCTCGGAGAGGCCGGGGGTGCCGCTGTTGCTGTAGTTGTCCATCTTGGAAAGGATGCCGGCCAACAGGCAAGGTTCGCCGTCCTTGAGTTGGATGACCGTCTTGTCGGACCGCTGCCCGATAATCGGTTCGGTTACGCCTTCGATGGAGACCGAGCCGGCTTCCGTGGAGACCTCCACGGAGAGCTTGAGCGAGACCTCGCGGTCCTGATGGATGGTGGGAGTCATGTCGATGTTGACCCCGATGTCGATGTAGGTGAACTGGGTCTGCACGCCGATGCCGGCGGTGATGCCAGTGGCCGCGCCAGCCGAGTAGGAACCGGTGGCGATGGGGATCCTGGAGCCGATCTTCATGCTCGCCGTCTGCCCGTCGGAGGCCCGGATGCTGGGGTTCTGCAGCACCTTGGTGTCAGTGTCGCTGAGCAGGGCGTTGAGGGTGCCTCCGCCGAGGGTGACCGCGAAGTTGGTGGCGTTCATGTTGCCCAGGGTGTTCAGGGTGAGGCCGGCGCTGCTGGTGGTTCCGGTGGTGGTGGTGCTGCTGGAGGCGGCCGTGCTGCCCGTGGCCTGGGGGGTGATGCCGAAGGACTGGGGCAGGCTGATGCCAAGGTTGCGAACCTTGTCCTTGTTCACCTCCAGGATGGCCACATCGACCACCACCTCCGGCTTGGTGCGGTCCAGGTCGTTGAGCAGCTTCTCGGCCAGCACAAGATGATCGGGGGGAGCGCGCATGACGATGGCGTTCTGCGAGGCCACGAGGTAAACCTTGTCGTCCTGGGAGAGCACGTTGCGCAGAGCGGTGACGATCTCGTTGGCGTCTGCCTGCTGGCTGGCGTTGCTGAGGTAGAAGGTCTGCACCGCCTGCTCGTCCAGGTCGTGGTGTTTGCTGGTACTGTTCTGGGCGACGAAGATGGTGTCGGAGGTGACCGGCTTATAGAAGGTGCCGGCGATGTCGCCGACAATGCGCAGCGCGTCGGAGAGGTTGACGTTGGTGAGATCGACCGGAATGCGTTTGGCGGGTAGATCGGGATCGAAGAGAACATTGAGTCCTGCCATCTTGCCGATGGCCTGGTAGATGTTCTTGGTGTCTTCCACCATGTGCAGGGTGATGGGGTCGCCGGAGAGGGGCTTCAGTTCCAGCGGCGCGGTGATGCCGGCGATGGCGGACATCTCGGAGCTTTTCTCGCTGGATGCTGCCGGTACGTTGGAGGCTCCGGGCGTCTGGTCGAGGTTGCGGGTGATCTGGACCTCCTGCGCGGCGGCCTCGTTGCCGGGGTCGATCTGCAATGCGCGGGTGAACTGATTGAGCGCTCCTGCGATGTCACCGTTCTGGCGCAACACCCGGCCGCGGTCCACATGCACGGCAGCCGCCTGGAAGCGCATGCGGTCCAGCCGCTCCTGATAGCGCATGTCGGCGGGTTTTTTCTGGTGGGCCTTGAGGTAGTCCTCGTAGGCCGCGTCGTAGTCCTGGCGCAGCTCGGCTTTCACGCCGCGATTCTCCCAGCCGCCGGCGCTCTGGGCGTGGGCGGAGGGGTTGAAGACGACGGCTGCCAGCAGGACCAGGAGCGCAGCGGCACATCCGCGATGGAAGCAGAAAGAGAGTCTGGGGAGCAAGTATGGGTGACTGCGTGTCATGCCGATGCTGTGTGTTTCCTTTGCGCCGAAGTTCCGAATTGTGTCGAGGAGCCGATTGAGGTCGAGCGGACCAAGCCTGGATGCGGATGGGACCGTGCCGCGCACGGCCATGACAGTTGCCGGACAGGCGCAGGCTTTGGACTCCTGGGACTCTGGCGAGTATAGCATTCGGAACGCGTTCGGCCTTTTGTAGATGTGCGCCATATTACCTGTCTTGGGACCTGTCTCCCCACACAAAGAAACCGCGTGGTATCTGCCGGGTGTAGGTTAGACGTTGCGAGTGCGAACAGGTGAGACGGGTTGTTTTGCATGTTAAACTGAATGTTTCGCGCCGCGCCGAACCCCATGCCGTAACCGCTGGCCCTGGCGCCGACCCCATGCCCCGATCGCTCTCCAATCCGACGGTTGCCGCACAGCCCAAGCCCACGGCCAAGGCGAAGGAGCGCGATCCGGTGGCCAGCGGAGTGCGCGACGCCGCATTCAACCGATCGGCCGGCTTCCACTACGAGCTGTTTGAACGCTTCGAGGCCGGGGTCGCGCTGCGCGGCACCGAGGTCAAATCCATCCGCGAGGGCAAGGCCAACCTGAAGGACGCCTACGGCCTGCTGAAGGACGGAGAATGCTATCTGCTGAACGCGCACATCGGCCCCTTCTCCCACGGCAACGCCATGAACCACGACTCGCTGCGCACGCGCAAGCTGCTGCTGCACAAGAACGAGGTGCGCAAGCTGGAAGCGGCGACCCGGCAGAAGGGCTTTACCCTGATCCCCACGCGACTCTACTTCCGCCGCGGGCGGGTGAAGTGCGAGCTGGCGCTGGCCAAGGGCAAGCAGCAGTGGGACAAGCGCGCCGCGGAGCGCAAACGCGAGGCCGACAATGAGGCCAAGGCGGCGATTGCGCGCAGCCAGAGGCGGTAGGCTGTATCGATAGGAGCTAGGGCTGCGTAGCAGGCGCCGCCGGCAAAGACGTGGCCAGGGCCGCCGGTCCCGGCGCGGGCGAAGCGGTAGGCGCAGGTGTAGCGCCGGGCGATGTGAGAAGCTTCCTGTCGGGGTCGGTGTTGATTGCCTGCGCCGGCCAGGGCGCTCCCGGCTCCATCTCGTTATCGTTCACGTTGAAGACCATCGCGTTTGGGGGCAGCTTCATCCTGCCCTCGGCCAGGTACGCCACCACCATTCCGCCGGTCAGCTCCGGGGTCAGGATGGTCATGGGGATGAGGTACTTCTTGCTTTCCACCAGCGACTGGGCCACGCCGTCCACGGGATGGCTGCGCGGCATAGCTCCGGGTACCTGGGGGATGACAAATGCCGACATTTCGAGCTCGGGATGCTTTCTGCCGTACTGCACCAGCGACCGCGCCACCTGCTTGGGCGTGGTCATTCCCAGGTCTGCGACGACGCTGCGATGGATCGCGTGGGGCAGGTAGATGTCCATCACAACGCGGGAAAAATCCGCGCAGTTGTGGAACATGATGTTGAAGTGGCCGGTGTTGCGCCGGTCGTTGAAGATGGCGATGAATCGCTCGTCCTGCTGTGTGGTGCTCGTCACCTCAAAGCCGTGGATGGTCCGGTCGTAGGAAGAGCCCACCAGTTGCGTCCACTCGCCCTTAGGGGTACTTCCATGGCTGCCATTCATTGCCAGGTCCAGCAGGTGTCTTCTGCGATAGGCATCGCGCAGCATCGCCACCTGAGCCGGATCCGCCGACTGCGGCACCTCGCTGATGTCATCCACCGCGTAGAGATACGGGATCAGAGGAATCGCAATCCAGTCCAGTCCGGCGATCTTGTGGTAACGGCTGATCACCACGCCAGATTCGCCCGGCCGGCAGGCGCGCAGTTCGGTCAACGACCGCGCGCAGACATGGTTCAGGTACACCGCCGAGTGGCCGGTCGGGACAAACGCTCCAAGATCGCCGTAAGGCTCTTCCATCAGCAGCGCCACGGAGGCATGGGCGTACACGGTCAGCGCTATCGAGATCAGTAGCAGCACGACTGCTGCGTGGCCCAACCCATGGCACAGATATCTACCCACCCGTTGGCTCTTCCGCTTTCGGTTCACGCCTTACCTCAGAAGAATGTTTTTGGGATGTTACTTGGCCGGCACTACTGAATATTCCTAGACCCAACAAACCGCATGGGGTTGCGTTCTTCGTCTGTGAAAATCTATTGATCTGAATCCATCTGTTTGACCGCTATATATTGGATGCACACTGTGACCGCAGCAGCCACTCCCAAGCAACTCAAAGGGTTACAGACTCCCGTTTAGTTTAAAGGCAGGGGTTTACCCATGCCGCAAGAGCTTGCTTTGTAAGGGGGTTTTAGCCGCGGAGATCAGCTCTTCAGCCAAGCCGCGAGTCTTTCCACGGCTTCGGAGCAGGCCCGGATGCAAGAAGCGTCTTCCGTTTATTTTGTGGCCGGCAACTGCTGTTGCAATTGCTGCATCTGCTGGTAGATCTGCTGCGGCGTCAGGACGCCGTTGGGCGACTGGGGATTGCTGTTGACGGAGGGCGGAGCGGCACTGCCGGCGCCCGGGCCATAGACGGGAACGGCGCCCGGCGGGCGAACCAATCCGGGCAGATCGTCCTGGGTCTGCGGGGCTGCCTGCGGCTGGGATGCCTGTGCGGGCTGGCCGATGGAAGCAGGTTGCCCGGGGGACTGCGTGCTGCTGGATGCGGCCTCGTCGTCTACAGCGAAAGCGCTTGGGCTGGGCGGCGTGGGGCCACCATTGCGCGGCGACAGAACCAGCTCCTCGGGAGCGTGCGCCGGACTCTCGCGCAACATCATGTTGCTGTCGGCGCCATCCAGCAGGCTGGCCAGTATGGCGGCGGGCGGGCCGGGGCCGTACTTGCCGAAGACGCGCTGGTCAGCCACTCCTCCGGTGATCTTCATGCCGGTCTGCTGGGCAATGTCGCGCAGGATCTGATTCAGGCTGGAGTTGTCGGCGACGATCTCAAGCTGACCCCGCGCGTAGACAACCCTGGCGCGATGCGCCACCGGCTGCGCGGGAACGGGCGTGGCCGCGGGCGGCTGGGAGACGGTGGGAGGCGTTGCGGGCAGGGCGGGGGATTGGGCCATCGCCATGTGGGCAGCAAGCAAAAGGCTGCATCCAACCAGGAGGGAGAGTTGGGCGCGGCGCATTGGGGCGATGAGGTCCACTTGTTCCTTACAGTATAGGACGCAGCCCGTGCGCGAAGGTTTTGTTTTGGGCAAGGTTGCTGCGCCGGTTCCGGCTTGAAACTCCCTTGCAACCAGTCTGGCCACGGGCCGCTCTCCAACCCAATCGCTTTCTTTATGCGAGGAGAGGGGGAGGAGTGGTATCTTGAGAATCGTTTGCTGTTGTTATTGAACTGACAGCCAGAATGGATCGAAGAAGCGGTAGGAACGAGAACGAGCGATGACGGCGAAGACGGCGAAGCACGAGAAGACATTGACCCAGGCGATCCGCGAACGGCGCGCAACGCCCAGCTTCGACGGCGCCCCCATACCAGCCGAGGACCTGCATCGCATCCTGGAGGCCGGGTTGAGCGCACCCAGCGGATACAACATGCAGCCTTGGCGCTTCATTGTGGTGCAGACGGAGGAGCAGAAGAAGCGCCTGCGCGCCGCCTCCTACAACCAGGGCAAGGTGGAAGAGGCCTCGGCGGTGATTGTGGCCTGCGGCGATGCGGATGGATGGCGCAAGGACCTCGATCTGATGCTCTACCAGGGGCTGGAGGGCGGAATGCCGGAGGGCTACGCGGCGCAGGCGCGGAGCAGCGTTCCCAACTACCTTTCGCACTTCTCCACCGACGAGATGCACGGATGGCTGAACAAGATGGTGATGATCGCCTTCACCCACATGATGTTGATGGCCGAGGTGATGGGATACGATACGGCCCCGATGGAGGGCTTCGAGCAGGAGAAGGTGCACGAGGTGCTGCGCCTGCCGCTGAGCTACTGGGTGGTTGCGCTGCTGGCCGTCGGGCGCCTGAAGGGGCCGGACAAGTTCGACGGCGGGCGCTTCGACCTGCGGCATACGGTCTTTGGCGAGGAGTTCGGCAAGATCCTGAAGTGAGAACCGATATGCCTATGTAAGGGCTTCAGCCTTTATGCGGGTGGGCCGAGGCGCGGGCGATGAGGACGGCGGTGTAGGCTGCGCCGAAGCCGTTATCGATGTTGACGACGGTGACGTTGGGGCTGCAGGAGTTCAACATTCCGAGCAGAGCTGTCGCGCCGCCGAAGGATGCGCCGTAGCCCACCGAGGTTGGCACCGCGATGACAGGAACCGCAACAAGACCACCCACCACCGAGGGCAGCGCACCTTCCATGCCCGCGCACACGATGATGACGTGGGCCGATTTGAGGTCGTCGCGTACGGCCAGAAGACGGTGCAATCCGGCGACGCCAACGTCGTAGAGGCGGGTGACGCGCGCCCCGAATGTCTCGGCGGTGACGGCCGCCTCCTCCGCGATGGGAAGGTCGCTGGTGCCCGCGCAGATGACTGCGACGTGCCCCTGGCCCGCGGGCGGGTTGGGCGACTGGCGCAGCGCGACGGTGCGCGCCACTTGGTTGTAGACCGCTGCCGGATGCCGCTGCTGAATGGCCTGCGCAGTGGAGGCGTCGGCGCGCGTGGCGAGCACATCCACGCCATCGGCGGCCAGGCTGGTGAAGATCGCCACCGTCTGCTCCGCCGTCTTGCCGGCGGCGAAGACCACCTCGGGTAGCCCGATGCGCAAGCTGCGGTGATGGTCCACGCGGGCGTGTCCCAGGTCTTCGAAGGGCAGAGTGGCCAGGCGCTGGGCCGCGGCCTCCGGGGTGAGCGCGCCGCGTTCCACCTCGCCCAGCAGTTTGAGCAGATCGGAGGAGGTCATAGGGTTTGCGTTTCGCCCTCCTGCGCGGTTGCGGGCCTCTGATACGCGGCAATGGCGGCCTGCTGCACCTGCTTGATGGCGACGCGATGTTTGGCGGCGGCGGCGCGGCAGTCCTCATACTCGGGGGCGGCGTTCATGGTCTGGCCGCACAGCGAGCCGACCTTGATGCGAATCTCGCCGTAGGCCGTTTGCACGGGAATATGCCTTCGCTCCAGGCACGACCTCCGCTCCTGTCGGATGCGCACTCCCAGAGTGCTTGTCTCGGTGAGGAGCAGCCGTTCCAGCGCCGCGCTGTCGGATGGATTGCAGAGCACGGTGAGAACCGTGCCAGGCCGTCCCTTCTTCATGATCACCGGGGTCAGCATCGCGTCCAGCGCGCCCCGCGCCAGCGCGGTCTCGGCGACATAGGCCAGGACCTGCGGCGAAAGATCGTCCAACGCCGTCTCCATCACAGTCACCGTCTCGCAGTTCGCGGCGTGGGAATGCCGGGCGAGCGCATCGGTGTCGTTGTTGTCGCCCACGCTGAGGCGCAAGACGTTGGGAAAGTCCTTGGAGTTGCGCGTGCCGGCGCCATAACCGATCCGCTCCACGCGCATGGCCGGCTGAGGGCCGAAGACGGGGTCGATGGCGCGCAGCAAGGCCGCGCCGGTCGGGGTCACCAGCTCCTGCATCACATGGGCGGAGTAGGTGGGCAGCCCGCGCAGCAGGTCGGCGGTGGCCGGCGCGGGCACCGGAAAGGTGCCATGGGCGCAGACCACTGTGCCGCCGCCCACGTTGATGGGCGAGCAGTGCCATGCCGCGACGTTCAGGTGGTGAATTCCGGCGCTGGCCGCCACAATGTCCACAATCGCGTCCACCGCGCCCACCTCGTGGAAGTGGATCTCCTCCAACGGGACGTTGTGGATCTTCGCCTCGGAGTGGCCCAGCAGCTCGAAGGCGTGGACCGCGGTCTTCTTGACCGGCTCGGGCAGTGCAGCATCGTGAATCAGCCTGCGGATGGCGCTCAGGGAACGTCCGTGCGCGTGCGAATGCGTGTGGTCGTGAGAATGCTCGTGAGCATCCGCATGATCGCCGTGCGTATGCGAATGCTCGTCCTGAAAGTTCTCTTCGTGCGTGTGCGGATGCGTGTGGGTTTCTCCATCTGCATGAGTATGTTCGTGCGAATGTTCGCGATCGTGGCTGTGCGCGTGGCCCGTCTTGTGCAGGTGCTGCGTCTTGGGCTGGTGCGAATGGGACGCTGAGTTCAGCGGCTGCTGCTGGGCTGGAGCCTGCACGTCCGCCAGGTGGTCTCCCTCGTAAACATTGACCTTGGTGCATGCGATGCCGCTGCGGTCCACCCGTTCGATGCGCAGAGTTGCCCCCAGGTCAAGCGCGGCGACGGAGTCCACCAGCACCTGCTCGGGAACCCCGGCATCGATCAGCGCGCCCAGCAGCATGTCACCCGCGATCCCGGCAAAACAGTCAATGTATGCAACGCGCATAAAAACTCTCTTTTGGAACTCTATCGTGTCTTTGCGGTTTGTGTGCGGCGCCCCTACCGCGCCGAGCCAATTGCCGAGACTGGCAGCACATCGTTCATCGATCCCGAACGATAGCCCTGAGTGTCCAGCGTAATGTAGACAAATCCCAGCGGCCGCAGCGCCTCGGTGATGCGGTCCAGCATCTCCATTGTCAGTGCACGCGGCAGGTCCTGGCGCGCAATCTCCAGCCTCGCCAGTTCGCCGTGGTGGCGCACGCGGACATGGAGGAAGCCCAGAGCGTGCATTGCCTCCTCGGCGCGCTCCACCTGGCCCAGGTTCTCCGCCGTCACCTTCCGCCCGTACTCGATGCGCGAGGAAAGGCATGCGCTGGCGGGCTTGTCCGCCACCTTCAGCCCCGCCTCGCGCGCCAGGGTGCGTATCTCCAGCTTGGTGAGTTTGGCAGCAGCCAGCGGGGCCAGCGCATGGTGCATCGCCGCCGCCCGCTGCCCCGGCCGCAGATCGCCGTCGTCGTCCAGGTTCCTGCCATAGGCGATCTGCGCGAAGCCAAGCTCGGCACGCGCCGCCTCCATCTGGGTGAAGAGCTCGTCCTTGCAGTGGAAGCAGCGATCGCTGTCGTTGCGCGCGTAGTTGGGGTCTTCCAGCTCGCGGGTCTGCAAAATATGCACTGGAATGCCGTGCTCGGCGGCGAAGTCGAGCGCCGCGGCCAGCTCGCCGCGCGGCAGCGAAGGCGAGTCGGCGATGACAGCCAGCATCCTCTTACCCAGCGCCCGGTGCGCTTCATACGCCAGATAGGCGGAGTCTGTGCCGCCGGAGTAGGCCACCATGAGCGAGTCCAGCTTGCCCAGCGCCCCACGCAGTGCATCGAGTTTTTGCTGCAGTTCCATCGATTTCAATCCAGAATAGCAACTATACCCCACCCGGTGTGTGCCATACGTCACAAAGACAGTATGGGGTGGTTTGCACACATGTTCGTCATTCCCTCGGCGGCTAAAGCCGCGTTGCAATGGTTGTGCTACGGCGGGACTGAAGTCCCGCCCTTTCAAAACCGTGACTTATTCGGAGATAACCTAACCACCCTCTATACTTGAATTCGTGGGCCACTTGACGACAGCCGATCACAACATCTCGATTCGTCTGATCGCCATCGACTTGGACGGCACGCTGCTGGGCGACGATGGCCGCGTCAGCCCACGCAACCTCGCCGCCCTGTACGCAGCACAGGCCCGCGGCATCCAGCTGGTCGTCGCCACCGGACGCCGCCACAGCTTCGCCATGCGCGCGCTGCGCCTGCTCGGCCTCCACCCCGACTCCATCCTTATCAGCTCCAACGGAACGGTGACCCGCACCGTGGGGGCCTGTGCAACAAGTTGGCGGCAGGGAAGATGTTCCGAGGAAGCCATCCCCTCGCGGCTGCTGGCGCGCACCCACCTTCCCCACGCCACGGCCGTATGGCTGTGCGCCCATGTTGCGGAGTTCCGCAATGCCTTTGTGCTGACCTTCGACCGCACCCAGCCCGACGGGGAAGACTCGCGCGGCGCGCTGGTGGTGGAGCGGCTGGACCATCTGACGGCCAGCATCAGCCGCTGGATGGCCGCCAACGAGCCCTACCTTAGCCAGGTGATGCCGATAGAAGACGCCCTGGCCGACCCCTCCGACCCGCCCATTCAGGCCATGCTCTGCGGTACCCTGGAACGCATGGCGCGCGCCGAGGCGCGACTGCTGGAGCATCCCGGCGTCGCCGTCTCCGGCCAGGCATCCGAGTCCGCACCGCACCAGCTCACCCTGCACCGCACGGAGTATCCCGCGCGCGACCTCAGCATCCTGGACATACTTCCCGCCGGCTGCTCCAAGGGCGCCGCGCTGATGACGCTGGCGCATGCTCGCGGCATCGACGCCGCCGAGATGCTGGCCATCGGCGACAACTGGAACGATGTCTCCATGCTGGAGGCTGCCGGGCGCGCGGTGCTGATGGACAACGCATCGGAAGAGTTGAAGGCCATTGCGCGAAGCAGAGGATGGAGCATTGTCCGATCCAACCACGACGATGGCGTGGCCGACGCCATCGAAGGCGCGCTCGCCGCCGTTGTTGGTTAGCGCTGTCCTTCAATCGCCTTCGGCAGCTTCTGGTAGATTCCACCGAAGCCGCCGTTGGAGAGGATCGCCACCACATCGCCCGCACGCAGCTCTGGAGTAATGGCCGCAACGATGGCATCGGCGTCGGCATAGAGAGTCGACTGCAGCCCGCGCGCGTGCAGTGCCGCAACCACATTCTCCGGATGCAGCCGCTCGGCAGGTGGAATCGCCTCCGATTTGAAGACCGCAGCCAACACGCTGCGGTCGGCCAGGGCAAGGCTCTCCACCAGATCGGCCTCGAAGACGTTGCGGCGCAGGGTGTTGGACCGCGGTTCGAGCACCGCCCACAACCGCCTGCCGGGATAGGCCGTGCGCAGAGCACGCAGCGTCTCGCGGACCGCCGTGGGATGGTGCGCGAAGTCGTCGATGATGGTGACGCCGTTGATTTCCGCGCGCACCTCCAACCGCCGCTTGACCGAGCGGAAGGTGGCCAGCGCCTCTACAATCGCCGCCGACGGAACGCCCTGCCCCGCGGCCAGGGCCGCCGCCGCCGTCGCATTCAGCGCATTGTGCTCGCCCGCCATGGGCAGGCGCAACTGGGCGAACGGCGCACCCGCGCGCACGAGCGTCCAGCGCGACTCCGCGCCCTCATGCCGCAGATTCGTCAGACGCCAGTGCGAATCGGGTTGAAAGCCGTACCGCTCGACCGCGCAGAAGGCCCGCGAGACGCACTCGCTGACATTGTCGCTGCCGTCGAACGCCACCAGCCGGCCGCGCCGCGGAACCAGGTTCACCAGCCTCTTGAACGCCGTCTTCACCGCCGCAAGATCGACGTAGATGTCGGCGTGGTCGTACTCCACATGGGTCAGGACCGTCGCGTCGGGAAAGTAGTGCAGGAACTTCGGGCCCTTGTCGAAGAAGGCCGTGTCGTACTCATCGCCTTCGAGGATAAAGGGCTGGCGGATTGCGTCCACGACGGGCCGCACCATGAAGCTGGCGCCGAAGTTCTCGGCCACGCCGCCGATGAGGAAGGACGGCGCGAACTCCGGCCGCGTGCGCGAGGCCACCTCATAGATCCAGGCCAACATGCTGGTGGTGGTCGTCTTGCCATGGGTGCCGGCGACGACCAGTGACTCACGGCCTAGCAAGAACTCGTCATGCAAGACCGCAGCCATCGAGGTAAACGGAATGCGCGCGTCCAGCACGAACTCAAGCTCGACGTTGCCGCGCGAGATGGCGTTGCCCACGATTACGAGGTCAGGCCGTGGCGTGAGGTTCGCCTCGTCGTACGGCTGGTGCAGAGGAATCCCCAGCCCGGCCAGCACGTCGCTCATGGGCGGATAGGCCGCTGCGTCCGAGCCTGTGATCCGGTGCCCGCGCACCTGCAGCATCCCCGCCAGCGATGCCATCGCCGTTCCGCAGATTCCAATCAGATGAATGTGTTTCCCGCTCTGCATGATTATCTATATCCCAGCCGCAAGACGCTTTCGCATGAGTACCTCGCAATAACCATCGGCGATGAAGTCGGGAAGCTCTGCGATCTTCGAGTATCCGTGTCGTTCGTAAAGAGCGCTTGCTTGAGTATTAAAGGAAGACACGCATAAGTACACAAAACGGCTATCGGCGAACCTTCCTTCGGCAAACGACAGCAACTGGCTGCCGATGCCGCGCCTCCTGTGCTGAGGGTCAACACAGATCGCTGCGATATAGGGATTGCCCAGAAATCCTTTAGAATGAAATAACAAAAAGCCAAGCGGCTCCTCGCCCATGGCGACAAATAGAGAACTCCCTGGCCACTTCAGTACGTCACGGCACCATTCGATGGAGAACCGACAGGTGAGCCAAGGGTCGGATCGCGCCATCAAGTCCGCGCACCACTCTTGCTCGTCCGATGTTGCCGCGCGAAGTTCCAAGTCGCTTGCCATCGATGTCAACCAGACTCCACAGTAAAGTTAGACCGCAACCGCTGCTTCCAGAAACTCCATTCGCGGATTCCCGGGATCGCTCAGTTCCAGGCGCGCGCGCACGCCAAGCGGCACCGTAACATTGGGCGTATCCACATGACCGGAGCGCAGTCCGATGGCGATGGGCCCGGAAAAATCCGCGAGCGCATGCAGGACCGCAGCCTGCAGCAGCGTCTCCTCCTCCAGCGCGACGCACTGTCTCATATCGCCGAAGACGATCCCGCTGACATGCTGCAGCAGTCCCGCGTAGCGCAGATGCAGCAGCATCCGGTCCCATTGATAGGGCTTGGTTCCAATGTCTTCGAGATATAAAATTCGCGGCTGGTCAGCGTTCGCCGGCAACATCGCGTACGGCGTACCCAGCGACTCGGCGAGGATGGAAAGACATCCTCCGGTCAGGGTCCCTTCGGCCACTCCAGGGCGCAGCGCGCGCAGCCCGTCATCGGTGCCCAGAGACCAGGACGCATCGCCGCCGATGGCATGCTGCCAGCTTGCCGCGTCAAAACCATCCTTGCGCGCAAAGTCCGCCGCCGCCATCGGGCCATGGAACGTTACCAACCCCGTCTGGCGCGCCAGCCAAACGTGCAGCGCGGTGTGGTCGCTGTATCCCACAAAGACCTTGGGGTTGGCGCGGACCAGCTCCGCATCCAGGTGCGGCAGCAACTCCGCCGAGCCCCAGCCACCGCGGGTGCAAACGATGCCATCGATGGCCGCATCGGCGAACGCCACACGCAGGTCGGCAACCCGCTGCTTCACCGTTCCCGCATAGTAGAGCGGCCCGCGATCGAGCGCGTGCGGCATCAACACGGTTTTATACCCGAGCCCATGCAGGCAATCCATTCCTGCCTGCAGCAGCTCCGGCTTCGGCGTGCTGGCCGGCGACAGCACAGCCAGCGTCGCGCCGGGCCGTAGCGCGGCAGGCCTGACAGGCGCGCGCGCCGCGCTCAACTTGCCACCGCCGGGTGTGGCTGCAGAAGAAACGCCTCGCCCTGGCAGACGATCTCGGCCGGCCCGGTCAGCCGCATGGCGGCATCGTTCGCGGGCCATACCGCATGTTGCACGCCGCCCTCGGCAATCGCGGTCAGCTCGCGATTTGTGCTGCGCAAAATCATCGCGGCGGCGGAAGACGCGCAGGTCCCGGTGCCCGAAGACAAGGTTGGCCCGCACCCGCGCTCGTAGATGCGAAACGCAATCTCGTTTGCCGCGCGAACCTGCACAAACTCCACGTTGGTTCCCTGGGGAAACAGAGGACTGGCGCCGATCTTCGCGCCCAGTTCCTGCCACGTCATTCCGTGTGCGGCAAAGTCTTCGCGCTCCACAAACAGAACGAAGTGCGGATTTCCCACATCGACCATGGCCCCGGAAACCGCGCCCACACCGGGAATTTCAATCGTCCGCGCCGCGACCCGAGGCACGCCCATCTCGCTCTCGATGAGGTACAAGGGACCATTCGCCTCCATCACGCGACAGTGTCGCACACCGCCCTTTGTGCCCAGCGCAACCTCGCGCAAGCCCTCGGAGCGCGCGAGCCACGCCGCCACGCAGCGCGTGCCATTGCCGGAGAGGCTCGGCCTCGCTGCCATCGGCGTTGAAGAGACGCAGAAAGAATTCGCCGTTGGCGCGGCGTTCGAAAAACTCGATTCCATCCGCGCCGATGCCGGTGTTGCGCGAGCACAGCCGTCGCGCCAGCGCGGCATGAGCCCCGCCCGCGACCGCCTCCTCCAGAACCAGGAAGTCGTTGCCGCAGGCATGCGCCTTTACAAACGGAATCGTCGCCAGCTCCGTCGATTTGATATCAATCCTCCTGTTCATCCTCGAACGCAAAAACCTTGTCCGTGGCATCGCTTGCCATCAACTCGGCCAACAGATGTTTATGCCGGGCGTCGCTCGCAGAGAGGGTGAAGGTCACCCGCTGCAGCTCGCCCAGTGTGTCCCGGTCAACGATGTTCAGCCGCAGATGCTCGCGGTCCAGCACCGCCAAAATCTCCTCGTACATTGTCTTCTGGTCGCTTCCACGGACCTCGTAGAGCATCGAGTAGTGCTTCCACCTCGACCGCGCCTCCAGCAGCCCAATGAAGCGCAGCGCAAACAGCACCATCACCGTGGAGATCACCGCCTCTACATAGAGACCCGCGCCGCAGGCCATTCCGATGGACGCGACAACAAACACAGTTGCCGCGCTGGTGAGCCCCAGCACGCGGTTGCGCGTATGCAGGATCAGCCCCGCGCCCAGAAACCCGATGCCCTGCACAATGTTCGACGCCACGCGGCTCTTGTCCGCAGTTTCCGGCCCGGCCAGCACGCCCGAGAGCACCGTAAACAGAGCGCATCCCATGCACAGCAGCATGTTGGTGCGCAGCCCCGATGCCTTGTGACGCCACTCGCGTTCCACCCCGATCAGGCCGCCCATGGCGCACGCCATCAGCAGGCGCGTGGTAGTGCCTTGATAGAACGCCATCTGTTCAATCGTGCTGAAGTGAAACGGTAAGGTAGCAATCATAGGTATTTTCTCTTCGCAGCGATGGTAGCACCCTTATTATTTATCTCCCGTGGAACCCGCGGCGGCAAAGTGTACCGACTGGTAGATTCGCGCGCAGGGCTGTCCCGTGCTGCACAGGATCGTCAGCTCCTGCAATTCCTCGGGATGCTGCTCCACGGCCTTCGACACTGCGTCCCCAGCCATCGCCACGACGAACGCCGCATGGTCCGCCGGCGCCTGCAACGCCGCGTGCCAACTGTCGTAATCGCTCTCGTTGATGGTCTGGCGCAGCGGGATTCCCGCGTCCTGCAAGGCCCCGATGTGGTCCGACTGCTGCATCAGGATCGACGCTCCTGGGGGAAGGTCCTCCAGCACCAGCGCAAGGTTCCGCTCAAACGGCACGCGCGTCGACGAATTGACCAGCGCCTCCTTCAGCACCAGCGGCGGCGCGTAGTTTGCCAGCAAATTGCTCGGATGATGCTCGATCCACCGCGCGCATTGCTGCACCAGAGATGTCCCATAAGCCATTGCCAACGGGTCCAGCAGCACCAGCACAAGCACCGTCAGATAGAGCGGCCGCACAAAAATCCCCCCGGTAGTGGAAGCAGCATCTGCCGATGCAGCGCGCGCCTTCGCAATCCGCTGTTCCATCGCCGCCGCCGCAAGACAAGCAAACAGCGCCAGCGCCGGCAGCAACTCCATGCCATAGCGTGCGTTGTAGTAGGAGTGCGGATAAAGCTGGGGAATGAAGATCGGAACCGAACCGTACGCGACCGAATAAACGTAGAAAGCCAACGGAATCCAAAGCAGAAGCGAAACGCGCGCGATCCGCCGGCGCAACGCAATCCACAGCCCGGCCAAGGCGGCCGCCATCACGGCAAAGCCTGTCTCCCACGCCGCCGCAACCACCTGCGCCGCACGGGTGTAGAACAGCAGGGCCCAGCCCACGTTGTGCCACCCGCGATAGTGTTTCGATCCCTGCGGAGACGTTCTCTTCTCGATCGCGGGCGCCGAGTAGGGCCCGCGCATAAAGTCCAGCGGATCGTGGCTAAAGTGCTGGTTGTAGCCGAGCCAGAGCAGGGGCCCGGCAACGGCAAGCAGGGTGAAGACCGCGAACGCTGGGGCCGCGCGCCTCCACATTTCCTTTGCGTGAGCCAACTGCCATGCCACCACGCACCACCCCGCCGCGCCCAGCACCCATCCGTCGTAGCGCGTGAACACCGCGGCAAAGATCAACACGCCGAGCCAGATCATTCGGCGGGCAACTCGCGATGGTTGCTCCGCCTGGATTGCATCGACGCACAGCACCGTCATCAGCACAATCCAAATCATCAGGGCAAGAAAGAGCGGCTCCGTCATGGCGGTGGTGGAAAGATACAGCAGGTTGGGATTCAGGCCGTAAAACGCGGTAGCCAGGAGCGCCCAGCGAGGCACCAGCATGCGCCGGCAGAGGCGAAAAAATCCCGCCACCCCAAGCACGTAACACAGCAGCGACGGCCACGCGCCAGCCAGTCCGCTCTGCCACCAGTCCATCTTCTGCACGAACGGCAGTATGAGCAGGTGGGGCAGCGGCAGCCATACGCTGCCCAACTGCAGCAGCCCGGGATTGCGCGAGTCCACAATCCGCCGCGCAATGCCCAGGTGCGCCACCGCATCGCCATACAACAATAGATACCCTTGAGAAAAACACACGATCAGCGCCATGAATCCCAGAAACACAGCGCCCATCACCACCTGGAATATCTCTTCGCGCGCCGCCGGACGCAGCTTGTCCGGATCGAAGACGGCAAGCGCATCATTTGCTGCGGGTCGTCCAAAGCGCGGGCCCGGCGCGCCGCGCGGAGCTGTGATGGTCCGTTCCGATTTAGACCGCCGTGGAGTCAAGATGCGAGATCTCCCGGAAGATTTCAAAGCGCGCGTCAATCTCGTTGCGCGTTACCCCCTGCAGCCGCTCCGTGCCGAAGCGTTCGCAGGCAAACGAACCCATGACGCCGCCGTAGAACATGGCCCGTCGAAAGACCGCGGGCGTCAACTCCGGCTGCGATGCGATGTAGCCGTAGAATCCGCCAGCGAACGAATCGCCCGCGCCGGTGGGATCGACCACCTCGGCCAGCGGCAGAGCAGGTGCGCGGAATGGCCTCGGCACGGTTGCCAGTCCATCAAACGAATGCGCCCCGAAGAACGCCGTCGCGCCATACTCGCCATGTTTCATTACCAGGGACCTGGGCCCCATGGCCAGCACCTTCTCCGCGGCGCGCACCGAGTTCTGCTCCCCTGAGAGCATTCGCGCCTCGCCATCGTTAATCAGCAGCACATTGAGATCGCGCAGCACCTTGGCGAGGTTCTCCGCGTGGGCACTAATCCAGTAGTTCATGGTGTCGCCGCAGACCATGCGCACCTTGGGCATATGGCTGCGCACGCGCGCCTGCAACACGGGGTCGATGTTGGCCAGGAACAGGTACTCGCTGTCGGTATAGGCCTGGGGAATCTTGGGCTCGAAGCGCTCAAAGACGTTCAGGTCGGTGCCTAGCGTCTCAGCTTCGTTCATCGCTCCCGAGTAGGCGCCGGTCCAGTGAAAGCTCAGACCCGGCGCGCGCTCGATGCCTTGAATATCGATGCCGCGCGCCATGAACACAGCCTCATGCTCCGGCAGAAAGTCCTCGCCAACCACTGCGATCACGCGCACCTTGGTGAAGTAGCTCGCAGCCAGGGAAAAGTGTGTCGCCGCACCGCCCAGGCAATGGGCCACTTTGCCGTGCGGCGTCTCAATGCTGTCGAACGCCACCGATCCAACCACCAGAATTGCCATGTTCCCGCTTTCCTGAAACAAATATGTAACTAATTATGGACATATGGATTGGTTATGTAACTCAATAAGAATCAATTGATTCAAAAAGATTAGCGACAAAACAATAAACGTTACAAATACTTCTCCAGGAGCAGTCCAAGCTTCTCCCGGGCCGCCTGGGGAATCGCCGCGCGGTCGGTCATGATGGCAAACTTAAGCGCGTTGGCGCACATGCAGCCCCGCTCCTTCGGCATACATGCCACCGCCGCCCGGACAACCTTCGCCGCATTCTCGGAGTTCTGGCGCATCACCGCGACCACCTGCTCGACGGTGACATCGTCATGGCCCACGCGCCAGCAGTCGTAGTCCGTCACCATGGCTAAGGTGGCGTAGCATATCTCTGCTTCGCGGGCCAGCTTGGCCTCCTGCAGATTGGTCATGCCGATGACGTCCGCGCCCCAACTGCGGTACAGGTTCGACTCGGCGCGGGTGGAGAACTGCGGTCCCTCCATGCAGACGTAGGTCCCGCCTCGCTTGCCCACCACGCCAACCTCCGCGCATGCCTGCTCGATCGCGGAACACACCGTGGCGCAGACCGGATCGCCGAAGCCGACGTGGGCCACAATCCCCTCGCCGAAGAATGTCCCCACGCGCGCGAACGTGCGGTCGATGAACTGGTCCGGGACCACAAAGTCGGTCGGCTTGTGCTCTTCCTTCAGCGATCCCACGGCCGAGACGGAAAGGACCCGCTCCACGCCCAGCTTCTTCATGGCATAGATGTTGGCGCGAAAGTTCAACTGGCTGGGAAGGATTCTGTGGCCACGGCCATGGCGCGCCAGAAACGCCACTTTGCGGCCCTCCAGCTCGCCCAGGATGAATGCGTCCGACGGACCGCCGAAGGGCGTATCCACCACATGCTCGCGCACTCCCGTCAGTCCAGGCATGGCGTACAGGCCGCTGCCACCGATGATGCCAATCTCTGCCGTCTGCAAGTCTCTCTCCTCATCCGGCCGCGCCGCAGCGCGCCAAATCCTCGTTGCAGGTGTCATGCGCAACTTAACTATCGCTGAAGCAAAGTATATCGTTCCGCGGCGGAGCCTTCCGCGGCCATTGCCGCCTTCATCACTCCCGCCGACGACATCATCCGCACCAGCGACAGTCCGGGATCGAAAGCGGCGGGGTTGACCTCTCCCCTCATGCCCGCCAACTGCAGCGGTCCCTCCGACTGTACGCTCACGATGCTGTCGCGCAGCTTGCGTGCAAGATCCAGGGGGAAACCTTCGCTGATGAAGACGCCCGTGCCGTCGATGGACAGCAGCACATCGCCCTCGTTGGTGGTGTAAACCTGCTCACTGTCGTCCGCCTCATCGGCGGTGCGCCGCACCAGCCCGGAGTACTTACGCGGCAACTCGCCCGCATACACGCGCAGGAAGGCCCGCGCTGCGCCTTCATCCCTCCACTTCGACTCATACAGCAGAGCAATGGACGCGGTGGACTCTTTCTCCGCCTCGGTCACCGCGGAACGCTTCTGCGCGGCATAGTAGATGCCTCCGTTCCACTGCGGGGTGAGCGCAGCGGCACCCGCATCTCCGCCAAACAGTTGGGCCAGAATCTGCACGTCGAACTCGCCCATGACGCCCACATCGTATGGCGTGTACTGGGCGTCGATCAGGGGATGGATGTCCGGAAGCAGCAGCACGGGAACCGGCACATGGGCCATATACGCCGCGGGATGCATGATCTCGAAGGTGGAATCGGGCGGGTTGGCCAGCACCGCCGCGAAGGCAGCTTGCTTTCCGCCCTTCAGCAGGACCGCGCCCTCGAAGCCCATCCCCTGGTTGTAGGGAAACATCAGCGACTTCTGCAGCAGCAGGGGCGCGCGCGCCAAGATGGGCGATCCGCTGGTGTTCGACAGCGTGTCCTTCAGGCGGTCCAACATCTCCGGCGAGTCTTGCAATGTTTTGCCGGTGGAACGCATCGAGTAGTCGCAATAGACCAGCATTGCCTGGCCCTCGGTCACCGCGTCGCGCGCATCGTCTGCCTCGTCGGTCTGGATGTGCTGGTTGTCCTCCTGCGCGTTCCTTGCAATGGCGTCTGAACTCACATTCGACCACTTGGTGAGGCCGACTGCCTGGTCTTGCAGGGCATGGGTCAGCTCGTGCGCCAGCACCGGCTCCTGCTCGTCCGGTTCGATCCAGTCCAGCAGGTTCACGGTCTTGGTTTTGTCGTCGTAGAAACCCGCCACCTGCTCGGTGAGCAGCGAGATCATGAACGGCTGCAGGTGGAAGTCGTGGTCCAGCAGCCCGAATTTTTTCAGCACGATCTCCTCTCGCGCCAGGCGCTTTGCTCCCGCATCCTCGTCGAACTTTTGGCGCAGGTATTTGTTGACCTGGTCGCGCGAAATCAGCTTGCGCTTGACGCTATGCTCAATCGGCAGGC
Organism: uncultured Acidobacteriaceae bacterium; assembly: GCA_963834805.1. Lineage (GTDB taxonomy): Bacteria > Acidobacteriota > Terriglobia > Terriglobales > Acidobacteriaceae > Edaphobacter. Next base: position 571,936 of record CAWIDB010000006.1, on the reverse strand, counting down.
CGGTGTCGGTGCTCACGAAGGAGAGAATCTTGTCGACCCGTCCAAACAGGTCCTTTGCCTGGTTCCTGGTCAGCGGAGGATGGGTCTCTTCGCTCTGCGCAGACGGCGGTGTGTTCTGCGCGGCCTCCTGCGCGCTTGCTGCCGCTGCCGGGCCGGGTTCCGGCGCCCGCTGCGCTCGTCCGGGGGTGAGGCATAGCGCAACCAAGGCCAGCGCCAGCAGAGCCAGTGTGGTCCCCCGTCCGCCCCATCGCTTCCACCCAGCCTGACAATGCAGCAAACCCAGCATCCTGCCTCCGCGCAACCGGCCCATGCGGTCGCGTTGAGCATTTTCACAGTGGGGTGTAAGGGAGAAATATGGACTTGACGTGGTTTTCTATCAAGGGAAACCACATTGCAATATCTTTCCAATGCCACGGTGCTGTGAAAATGCTCTAATTAACAGTGTACGCAGATTCACGCGACCTCCGAAATGACCACTGACCTGCAATCCGCCGATCTTCAGCTCGCGGCCCTCGCCGCCGACGGGCAGTTGGCCGCTCTGCTGCGCGCCGCCGGGGTCGCGCCGCTGGACGACACCGGCTGGATTCGGGTGACCGGCGAGGACCGCGTACGCTGGCTCAACGGCATGGTCAGCAACTCCATCCAGACGCTGCAACCCGGCGAAGGCTGCTACAACTTCGTGCTCAACGCGCAGGGCCGCATCCAGGGCGATCTAATTGCATTCGTGCCGGATGGCGGCCAGCCCGACGACCTGCTGCTGGAGACCAGCCGCGACCAGCTTGAGAAAATTCTCGCCCACCTGAACCACTTCATCATCATGGACGATGTCGAGCTGGCCAACACCAGCGACGATTGGGCCGGGACCAGCCTTGCCGGGCCACAAGCCGCCGCCCTGCTCGACCAGATCGGCCTGCCCACTGCTTCGCTCGACCCCATGCACATGCAGACCGTGGGCTGGCGCGGCTCGCCCGTCCTCACTCTACATGCCCATAGCCCCCTAGTTCCCCGCTTTGAAGTATGGGCAAGCCCGGCAACCATCGCCATGCTCACTGCGGAGCTGATGACCGCCGGAGCAGTCGCCATCTCGCCCGAAGCGCTGGAGCAGCTTCGCATCCTGGAAGGCACGCCGCGCTACGGAATCGACATCCGCGACAACGAAACAGCCCACGACCTGCCGCAGGAGACCGGCCAAACCCGCGCCCTGCACTTCACCAAGGGATGCTACCTGGGGCAGGAGATTGTGGAGCGGATCCACTCGCGCGGGGCCGTCCATCGCACCTTTTCGGGCTTCGTGCTGACTGGCCCCCTTCCCGCATCCGGCACAGTTCTACAAGCGGAAGGCAAGCCTGTGGCGGAGTTGACCAGCGTCGCATCCATCCAGCTTGGCGAATCCGGTGGGCGCGCCACACACGCCCCGGTTCAACTTGGCCTCGGCATCATCCGCCGCGAGACGCTGGACCGCAAACTTACCCTGACCTATCCCGGAGGCGCCGCTGCTCCCATCGCCTTACCCTACACAGTCCCCTAAGCCCAATTTTTGACGTCCTTCCTGTCTGAACGAAGCAGAAGGGCAGAACCGCTAGCATCCCAACGAAGCCAGACCGCAGAATGCGAAGCAAGGGAAAGAGTGCCAATCATGTCCGAACCCAATAAGCCCTTCGTCGTGACCGACCGCCGCAAGTTCACCCTGGACGGGACCCCGCGCCCCGACGCCGATCCATCCCCCGAGCCGGAGGCCCGGGAAGTACCCGTCGCCAGCGCCGCGCCGGCCACACCCGCTCCACCGCTGGAGTTCAAGTCGCCACACGCCGCAGCCGAGAAGCCGGCGGCCGAATCCTCCGCGGACGTACCACTGCCGCCCCCGCCGACCGCCAGTGAGATGGAACAGGCCAACACGGCCTATCGGCAGACCGCGGACCATTTGGACACCGCCGTGCGCGCCGCCAACCCCGGCATGGAGCACCCGCCCGCGATGAGCTTTGAGCAGATCGTCCACTCGATCTATATGACTGCGATTCTGCAACTTGGCGGCGCCACCAAGCCGGGCGAGAAGCCCAAGATCGACCTGATGGGCGCGCGCCAGAGCATCGACATGCTGGCCATCCTGGGCGAAAAGACCAAAGGCAACCTGACGACCGCCGAGTCGCAACTGATGGACAATGCGCTGTTCGAGATCCGCATGGGCTTCCTGGAAGTCACACAGGCCCTGGCCCGCTCCGCTGCCAACCGCCAACCGCCGCCCCCACCGGGAGCGACCGGCCCAGGCCAACCCGGCCGGCCCACCATCGTCCGATAGAACACAATGCAGGCTACTTTGACATTCCTCGGCAGCGGCACCTCGATGGGCGTCCCCACGCTGGGCTGCGACTGCGCGGTTTGCGTGTCGGCGGTCTCGCCCGGCGGAGGTGGGCCCGCGCCATCTCCGCACAACCGCCGCACCCGCCCCTCGGTGCTCATTTGTTGGCAGGGGCACAGCGTCGTCATCGATACCGGCCCCGACTTCCATGCCCAAGCCATTGCCGCGGGCATCCACCGCCTCGACGCCGTCCTGTACACCCACGGCCACGCCGACCATGTGCTGGGCATGGACGACCTGCGCCCCTTGAGCTTCCACTCGCCCGACAGCCTGCCACTGTACGCCGACGAGCAGACCGCGCTCACCATCGAGCGCATCTTCAACTACACCTTCAGCTCCGATCACCAGTACCCCACGCGGGCGCGCGTCGCGCTGCACCGCATTCCCACCACCCCTGGCGCGGAGATTGAACTATTCGGAGTGAGATTTGTACGCGTCCCCGTCACCCACGGCCGCCAGACGATTACCGGCTTCCGGTTCGGCTCCGCCGCCTATCTCACCGACCTCAGCGACCTGGACCCCGAGAGCCTTCCCCTGCTCAACGGACTGGACCTGCTCATCCTGGACGCGCTGCGCCGCGAGCCCCACCCCACCCACTCGCATCTGGACAACTCCATCGCGCTGGTGGAACGGATCGCTCCCCGCCGCGCCTTCTTCACCCACATCTCCCACGGCCTGGACCACGACGCCACCAACGCCGCGCTGCCGCCGCACATACGCCTGGCGCACGACGGCCTGCAACTTAGCTTTGACATCGGCCCGGAACCGGCACAGCACTAAGCTCGGAGCGCTTACTCCCCATGCACATCGCCCGCCAACTCGACGAACTGCCCGCCGCAACACTCCGTTGCATTTTTCGCCGGAGCAAGATTTCCTGGTGGCAACCTTTACTGTTACTTGTCGCCTTCGGGCACACTGCCTACGCCGTCACCGCTCAAGTATCTGCATGCGGAACGCTGGACAGCGATACCCGAATGCAGCAGGACTTTATACAGAGTCCTATGAACCAAGTAGAACCTAGACTGCCTTTCGGAATCGACCAGGGAATTCTACCCGTCACCATTGCGCTCCGACTGCTTGTCGATCGCACCGGCAAAGTCGTTCAGGCGTGCACTCTCTATGCATCGCAGCCCGCAACACACAGCCTGCAACTCCTGGAGGAGGCCGCGACCGCCGCGGTGATGCAGCGGAAGTATCCGAAGGACTTTGGCCACCGAGGAAAGGGCGAGTTGCATTTCTCCTACAAATATCTGGCAGGCACAACGATATTTCGATTTGTGCCCCCTGCAGCAAAAGCGAAGTAGAGACAGTTAGCAGGGCCCGGCAACCAAGAAACTCATGCGCATCTACCGCCAACTCGACGAACTAGCTGTACCGGCCGCCCCGGTCGTTGCCACCATCGGCAACTTCGACGGAGTGCATCTGGGCCACCAGGGAGTGATCGCGGAGGTGATCGCGCGCGCACACTTTCTGGGCGGCCAATCCCTGGCCATCACCTTTGACCCACACCCAACGCGCGTCCTGCGCCCCGAACATGCGCAGCCGCTGATCACGCCGCTCCCGCGCAAGCTGGAACTGCTGGCGAATACCGGCATCGACGCGACGCTGGTTCTTCCGTTCACTGAAGCGCTCAGCCGCAGATCCGCCCGCGAGTTCGCCACCCAGGTCCTGGTCCGCGCCATCCACGTCACCGAGGTGCACGAGGGCGCGAACTTCCGCTTCGGCTACCACGCCGAGGCAGGCGTGACGGGACCAACCGGCCTGCAGGCGCTGGGCCGCGAACTTGGCTTCACTGTCACCCTCTATGCGCCGCGCAGCCTGCGAGGGGGGCCGGTCTCCTCCAGCCGCATCCGTGCGCTGATTGCCGCGGGAGAGGTCAGTCGCGCGCGCGCCCTGCTGGGAGTTCCCTTTTCCGTTGACAGTACCCCTGTCTCGGGCCGCGGATTCGGCGCGCGCTACGCCGTTCCGACCATCAACCTGGCGCCCTACTCCGATCTTCTCCCAGCTCAGGGCGTCTACATTACCACCCTCACCGTCGGCACCGGCCCCGGCGCCGAGACCTTTCAGGCTGTCACCAACCTCGGCACTCGCCCCACCTTCGGCGAAGCCTCCTTCGCCGTCGAGTCCCACCTGCTGGACTTCCACCCCATCCCACTCACCGGGCAGACACCGCTGCGCCTCACCTTCCTGCGCCGCCTGCGGGCTGAAGAGCGCTTTGCCAACCCGGAGGCCCTGCGCGAACAGATCGCACGCGACGTTACACGCACACGCCGGTACTTCGCCCTCAGTGGTTGCTCCACCTGATCCTATTGAGGCGCCGGCTCCGCTGGTGCGCTTGCCGGGGCCGTTGCCGGAGCTGCATTGTCGTCCGGCTCGATGGCGTCGGGGTCGGTCTCGATCGGCGCCATGGGAACCTGCTTCAGCACGGTGGAGTCTGGTGGCGTCAGCGGCAGCTCCAGCTCCTTCTTGGGTTCGTTGCCCTGGGGGAAGGTCTCATTCGGTTTGCCTGCAATCGCCGCCCGCATGAAGTCCATCCACATGGGCAGCGCCGCCCTTGCGCCGGTCTCCTTCTCGCCCAGGGTCTGCCGGTCGTCATAGCCGATCCATGTGCCGCAGGTGACCGACGGGGAGAACCCGATGAACCATGCATCCGTAAAGTCGTTGGTTGTCCCAGTCTTGCCGCCCAGGGGGTGCTTCAGTTGCGCCGCCGCCGCGCCGGTGCCATGTTGCACTACCGCCTCCAGCAGTTGCATCATCATCCGCGCCGTCTCCACCGAGATCACCTCGGTGACCTGGGGTGGCGGCTGATCCAAGGGCAGCCCGTCTGCCCGAACCACCTTGCGTATGGTGTGCGGCTCAATCCGGATTCCATCGTTGGGAAAGACGCTATAGGCCCCGACCTGTTCCACCAGCGAGATATCCGCCGCGCCGATCGCCACCGGCAGAAACTCTGGAATGTTGCTGGTGACGCCGAAGCGGTGCGCCGTCGCAATCACCGTGCGAATCCCCACCTTGTCTGCCAGCTTCAGCGCGGGAATGTTGCGCGACTCGGCGAACGCATTGAGCAGGGTGATTGTGCCCTTGTAGTCGCCCTCGTAGTTGTGCGGCGTGTAGGGCCCGTTGGGCGTGGGAAAACTCACCGGCCCATCCACGATCAGGTCCGTGGGCTTGGCCCCCGCCTCCATAGCCGTCGTATAAACATACGGCTTGAAAGACGAACCGACCTCGCGCTGCGACTGGGTTGCGCGATTGAACTGGGAGAGGGCAAAGTCCCGCCCGCCCACCATGGCCAGCACCTCGCCGTTGGAGTTGTCCACGGCCATCATGGACGCTTGCACACCGGTGTCCTGTTCCAGTTGCGCGTGCTGCACACCGTCCGCCGAACTCTCGCTCAGCCGGACATAGACGATGTCGCCCACCGCGAGAAAGCTGTCTCCCGCCGTCTTCTGAGTCCACGCCCAGTCCACTGGAGTCATCACCGCCCGCTGCGAGCCGATCTTCACCATCACCCGCTCCGGTTCGACCTCCGTCACCAGCGCGTGATAGTAGCCGCCACGCTCGATCGCAGCGTCCCAGTCCGGGTGCTTGTAGGTCTCCAGGTCAGTTCCCGCCGCCGCCACATTGAACAGATGGCCCTTCCATCCATGGCGCCGCTCGTAGGCCGCCGTGCCGTCCATCACCGCCTTGTTGGCCACCAGTTGCAGGTCCAGGTCGAGCGTCGTATACACCTTCAATCCCGCTCCCTGCACCTCTTCGGCGCCATACTCCTTCTCCAGTTGCTGGCGCACCTCCTCCACAAAGTAGGGGGCAACCGAGTTGGGCGGCGGCTCAATCTTCAGCCCCAGCGGCATGGCCTCGGCCTCCTCCTCCTGCTGGCGCGAAATCTTCTTGTCCGCCAGCATCTCGCTGAGCACCAGGTTGCGCCGGCGCAACGCCCGGTCGGGGTGGTTGATGGGCGAGTAGTACTCCGCGCCCTTGGGCAGCGCGGCCAGCAAGGCCGCTTCCGGCAGCGTCAGATCGCCTACATGCTTGCTGAAGAAGTACTCTGATGCCGCCTCGAAGCCATATGTTCCATGGCCCAGGTAGATCTGGTTGGCGTACATCTGGAAGATCTGGTCCTTGGTGAAGACGCGTTCGATCTGCATGGACAGCAGGACCTCCTGCAGCTTTCGTCCATAGGTCTTCTCGCTGGACAAGAACAGGTTCCGCGCCAACTGCATGGTCAGGGTGGAGGAGCCCTGCGCCCTGCTGCGGGAGTGCAGGTCGCGCCAGGCCGCGCCCACCGCGCGCACCAGGTTCACTCCCCAGTTCCTCTCGAAGGTCTTGTCCTCGATGGAGATGATCGCCTGCCGCAGCACCGGGGGGAACGCGGTATAGGGCAGCACCACGCGGCGCTCCAACGCGAACGAGCCAATCTCCCGCCCATGAATGTCCAGCAGGTCGGTCGTGGTGTCTGGATGATAGCGTTGCAGTTCGTCGATCTGCGGCAGGTCGATGGAGTACACCAGGGTCAGCCCGCACATCACCCCAAACAGAGCCGAAAGCCCAAGCAGCAGCAGAAACGTAGCCCGCGCCGCTATGTGCCGCGAGCGGTACACCGGCCGGTGCAGCAAATCGCTCCCACGCGGCCCGCGCCCACCCCGTTTCTCCGGCTCCGGGACCTCCTGCTCGTCAGTGAATAAACTGGGCACCGCACCTTCACCTTAGCATGGCAAAGCGCACCGTTCCCCCGGCAAAACCACAGCATGCAAGCGGGCTTGTTATTGAGCTAGATACCGGTATACCGCGCCTGGTAGCGGCCGCCCAGATTGACGACTGGATTAGTCCTATATACAATCGAACTAGAAGTTCCTTCAGCATTTTCGATGTGCTGAATCGGTTTTGGTCCATGAGTCCGCAGACGATCCCTCTCTCCGATCTCGCCGTTGGCACCCACGCCCTCATCTCCAAGATGGGGGACGACCCGCATCTGTGTTATTTGCGCTGCATGGGCTTCTGTCCGGGAGCGCATGTGGAGTTGATCCGGCGCGTCTCCGGCGGCGCTCTCTCGATCTACCGCGTGGACGACGCCGATGTCGCGCTGCGCCAGGCGACGGCGGCCCTGATCTCCGTCAGGATGGAAGGCTGATTGCCGGGATTCCGTACAGTAGCGATTATTGGGCCCCCCAATGTAGGCAAGTCCACCGTATTCAACCGGCTCACGGGCCTGCGCCAAAAGGTGGGCAACTACTCCGGGGTGACGGTGGAACAGCACGAGGGGCAGATCAAGGGAACCCGCACCCGTCTACTCGACCTGCCCGGCGTGTGGAGCCTGGAAGGCGATGAATCGGTGGCCACGTCGGAGGACCAGTGCATTGCGGTGCGCGCGCTGCGCGGAGAGATTGATGGTCAGGCGCGTCCCGAGGCTGTCCTGCTCATCCTGGATGCCACCCAGCTCCACCGTCAGATGACTCTGGCGCGCCAGGTGATCGCGCACCATCTACCCACCCTAGTGGTGGTGAATATGACCGACGTTCTGGCCGCGCGCGATGGCTATCTCGATCCCCTCTCTCTGGCCCAGACGCTGAACTCGCCGGTGGCCATGGTCAGCGCCGGTACGGGCAGCGGCATGGATGCCATCCGGCGATTTGTCGGTGTCAAGACTGTTTCGGCCAAGGCGCCGCTGCTGCCGGTCATGCAGCCACGCGTGGAACCGCGCCAGATCGGCTGTCCGCGCAGCATGTCGGAGATTGAAAACCAGGGTCTCTACCGCCGCCCACTGCCCTCGGAGTGGTCGCGCCGCATCGACCAGGTCGCGCTGCATCCCATCTTCGGCCCGGCCTTGTTCTTCATTATTACCCTGGGTGTCTTCCAGACCATCTTCCGCGTCGCCGCTCCGGCCAGCGCTCTGTTCCAGAAGCTGCTGACCGCGCTTGGCGCCTGGTTCGGCGCGTTCATCCCCCCGGGCGTAATGCACTCGCTGGTGATCGACGGCCTGTGGACGGGCGTGGTTTCGGTGCTCACTTACCTGCCGTTGATCCTGCTTCTCTTTCTGGTCATCGCGTTGCTGGAGGACTCCGGCTACATGGCGCGCGCGGCGGTGATCGCGGACCGCACGATGTACCGCTTTGGCCTGAGCGGGCGGTCGTTTCTGCCTCTGTTGTCGGCCTACGCCTGCGCGGTTCCGGCGATCATGGCGACGCGCACCATCTCCTCGCGCCGCGACCGTTTGACCACCATCCTGGTGGCGCCGTTCATGACCTGCTCGGCGCGGCTTCCGCTGTACACCATGATCATTGCTGCGTTCATTCCCGACCGGCCCGTTGCCAGCCAGTTCCTGGGCCTGCGCGCCTGCGCCATGATGGGCCTCTACGGCATTGGAATGGTGGCAGCTCTCATTACATCGCGCCTGCTGCATCTCTCGTTGTTGCGCAAGGACGACTCAGCCTTCGCCATCGAGCTGCCGGAGTATCGCCTACCTCTGTGGCGTTCCCTGGGAATCAATCTCCTGGACCGCGCGCGCATCTTTGTCCGCCAGGTGGGCACCATCATCCTGGTCACCAGCCTTGCGGTGTGGATGCTGGCCAACTTCCCGGCGCATCACGGCCAGCTCAGCCCCATCGGGCAGAGTTATCTTGGCTCCATCGGCAACGCGATGGAGCCGGCGCTGCGCCCGCTGGGCCTGGACCGCAACGTGGGCGTCGCCCTGCTGACCGCCTTCGTCGCGCGGGAGACGGTGGTCAGCACGCTGGGCACGCTCTACCAGACGCCCCAGGTCGGCCTCGCGCTGCATGCCTCCATTGGCCTGGCGGGCGCTCTCTCGCTGCTTGTCTTCTTCGCGCTGGCCATGCAGTGCACCTCCACGCTGGCCACGGTGAAGCGCGAGACCAACAGTTGGCGCTGGCCCTTCTTCCAGTTCGTCTACATGAGCGCCGTGGCCTACAGCATGGCCTGGGTCACCTTCCGCCTCAGCCTCTGGTTTTTGCAGCGATAGAATTCCGCAGGCGACGCGCGTCCCCATGGCGTGGCACACTGTTACGCATGGACTCCCGGGACAAGGAACACCTGATCGAGGCACTGACCAACAACTGGCAGACGGAGATGCGCGGCTATCACACCTACAACGCGCTCTCGTTGCATGCCATCGATCCGCAGCAGTGCCGCTCGCTGCACCACCTTGCGCTGGCGGAGCAGCACCACGCGGATCTGTGGGCCAGCCGCCTGACCGCGCTGGGCGCACCTGTGCCGGAGTACACGGGCTCCGAGGCTGGCGACGCCGACTCGCTGGCCAACCGCATCGGAGGACTCGACCTCGCCCTGCGCCGCCTGGAGCTGGACGAGAGCCGCGACATCGCCCGCTATGGGAAGCAGATCCAGGACCTGGGCGACGCGCCCACCATCGACATCCTGCATCAGGTGCTGGAGGACGAGCGCGAGCACTACATCACCCTGGGCAACCTGATCCGCCACCACCTGCCTCCCACCCAGCTCGACCCCGACCAGGCAAAGCGCGCCTTCGATGAACTGATGGCCGCTCGCGCCAAGGGCCAACCGCAGGCCGCAAGCTGGATTGGCGACGCCATCTACGGTGTCAACGACGGCCTGGGGGCCATCTTCGGCATCGTCTCGGGAGTAGCCGGGGCCACGGAGAAGAGCGCCAGCGGGGCGCACTACGTGCTGATCGCCGGCCTGGCAGGCATGATTGCCAGCGCGCTCTCCATGGGCTCGGGCGCGTATCTGGCCGCCAAGAGCGAGCGCGAGATCTACGAGGCCGAGTACGAACGCGAGCGGGAGGCCGTGGAGTACAACGAGAGTGAGGCGCGCGAGTTGCTCTCGCTGACCTACCAGATCCGCGGTCTCACCGCCGAGGATGCCGACCACTTTGTGGGCCACATTGCCAAGAAGAAGGGCCAACTGGTGGACGCGCTGGCCCGCGAGCGCCTGCACACCACCGAGGAGGGCCTGAGCAAGCCATGGGTCTCGGCCACCTCCGGCGCGCTCTCCACCGCGATCGGCGCACTGATCCCGGTGCTGCCGTTCTTCTTCATGGCGGGGATTCCGGCCATCGTGGTCGCCGCCGTCATCTCGCTGATCGCGCACTTTGCGGTGGGCGCGGCCAAGTCGCTCATCACCATCCGCTCCTGGTGGTCGAGCGGCCTGGAGATGACCGCGGTCGGGGCGCTGGAAGGCGCCGTCACCTACATCATTGGTATTGGCATCGGACGCCTGGCCGGATCGTAGGGATCTATCGCCAGACCACCTGTGCAGCGCAGCCAGGCGCGCACGGAGTGTGATATGTGTATCGGGAGGGATTTGTAACCCTCATCACACTCTATGAAAATCACTCGCCGGAACTTCCTCGCCTCCCTTTCGCTTCTGCCCGCCGCGCTAGCTCGCGCGCAAAGTCAATTGCCGGCCAACAAGAACGTCAAGTGGGCGGTGTCCTTGAACCTGTGGGGATATTTTCCGGGGACGAAGATCACGGACATTCTGGACGTGATGCAGGAGACGGGATTCCCGGGGATCCGTTTGACCGGGTTTCCGGGATTTCTGAACAAGTATTCGATTACGCAGGCGCAACTGCATACGGAGCTGTCCAAGCGCAATCTGAGCGCGGTGACCATCTCGTGGAACAGCCTTTCGGTGGACCCGGCGATGCGACAGCAGACGCTGGACAACGCGCGCGAGGCGATGAAGTTTCTGGCCGATTTCGGTGCGAGCCATCTGGTGGTCTTCTCGCCGGGACTGAACCGGGGAGGGACCGTCGCTCCGGGAGCGTTCGAGGAGATGTGCAAGCGCTGCAACGAGATCGGCGAGCTGGCGGGCACGATGGGCTTTACCGCCGGGCTGCACAACCATATGGGACAGATGGTGCAGACGAGGGAAGAGATCGACCGGTTCATGACGCTGGTGGACCCGAAGCTCTTCGGATTTTCGCCGGACACAGCGCACCTGCAACTGGCGGGATGCGACGTGGTTGGGACGATCGATAAGTACAAGAACCGCATTAAGTTCCTGGATTACAAGGACGCCAAGCTGCCTGCTGCTACACCAACACCGGCACCAGCTACGGCGGCGCCAGCCGGTGGGACGGTGGCTGGGACGGTGGCTGCGAGGCCCGCGGGCGGAGGCGGATTCATCCAGAACATCTACGATCTGGGCGACGGCGAGGTGGATTTCCCTGGGTGCCACCGCATCTTGAAGGGGATGCAGTACAAGGGATGGATCTGCGTCGACCTGGACATTGCGCGGCTGGGACCGCTGGCGGACTACAAGCGCTGCGGCGCGTATATCGTCAACAAGCTGGAGCCCATCTACCTGTAGGGCAGCCTTCTTTTGCGTGGGGGGGTATACCCCCTCTAAAAAGTCCTAAAGTCTCCCTTCTAAAACAGTTAAGTCTGGACTAGGTCTGTACCTGGTCTGGACTTGGTCTGTACTTAGTGTCAGATAATCTACATTAAAATAGATTTTGCCCCCCGAAATCTGCATTTTTGCCACCCACCAGGTCCGGCTGGAGACCCCGCTCCGGCACGACCCATTCGACAAGCTCAGGGCAGGCTGCTGACTACTTCTTGCCCCTGTGTCAATTATACGTGCGGTGTCAATGGATTCTTGCGGCGAGCCACGAGAGTTCCGGGGTCGGCGTGAGAGACCGGGGCACCCTGAATGTGAATATTTCAGTGCATGTGACGTACGTCACGGACTGATATTTTCTTTTGCCGATAGGCTGAGTACTCCCTCAAGCAAGAGCCGAGGCAAGCTCGTTGAACGCCTGATACTACCCGGAGCAACAGTCATGGCTGCGATGTACAAGCTGCAAGCAACACCGTCCCTGATTCGCGAAGGCAAGTATCGCGGCGAACTGCGCGGCGTCACCTTTGTGGCGACATCCACGAGCGACACACAGAGCTGGTTCACGATCAACTGCGGGCAGTTGGAGAGCGCCTTCATGGCGCTTACCACGCCGCGCATGGCAGAAGAGATGGTGGAACGGCTCTATCACGGCGAGAATATAGAATTTCCTGGCCGATACGAGCCGGAGCAGTTCCGCAGAGGGTTCCATGCGGCGCCGGTTGAGATGAGGCGCTGCGCGTAGGGGTGGTCGGGGCTGGATACAGTGATCCCAGGTCTCAAAATCGAGACCTGGGGCACCCGGCGCTTGTTTACCCCTGCATAAATTCTGCCGATGGTGTCAAAGGGATACTTTCTGTAAATAGATTCTGTGTATTACTTGATATTTGTTCTTCTAGGTATTCGCCATTGAATAGCTTAGGAAGCACCTCTGAACAATCCCCTGTTGAACGAATTATTCTTCTTTCGTCGAAATTAGGTATGCTCGATTTAAACTTCCGTCGAACACGGCTTGCGACTTCAGAGATGGGATCAATGATAACTAATCTCTGCTCAGATCTAGTCTGCATCGACTTACTGAGCATCCTTGAGATGTAAATGTCGGCCTCGGCGAATGAGAATCCAACGACAACTATTACATCAGCTCTCTCAAACGCATCCCTTGCTTCGGTTAGTAACGGCGTCAGCGGCGGCGCAACATCAAATTTCATTGCTAGTGGTGGTACGAGCAGCCCTCTACGCTGGCCACCGCAATCTTTGCATATAGCTATCACTGAATACGGGGCTTTGTCCTGCTTGTAATTCTCTACCGTACTTCGGATATCAACGCATTGGACATCCTGACAAGTTTCGCAATAATACCAATTCAAGCTCCCGTGGAGCTTAATGAGTGGCGCACTGCCAGCCGCTTCTTCCTTGGTGCGATTTGTGAATTCGAGGCCGTAGGTCAATGAAAGCTGTACCGCTTCGAGTGCGAGGTCCATACAACAGTCATAATTGGTGGTAACTATAGCAGCATCTGATGGGCTTTTGTGAAATTCGCAATCGCTTCATGCGCTTTGTTAGGTTCCGCAGGTAACATCGTACTTGCGAGAAGACCAAAGAGCACCTGCAAGGTATCTTGAAGAAAAGCTACAGACGAGACATTTGCCACAGCCGACTCTCTTCTTCGGGCTCTTGACTGTTGTACAAACATGCTTTGAGGGCGTCTGTAGTTGATTTCATCTCCCGATCCTTCTGTATCTCCGCCATACAACAAATAATTAAGCAGCCGAAGGATTGTCGGATTACGACTCGAAAATGTAGCAAGTTGTGCTGCTGTTAACAAGTCCTCAATATTATCAATCCTTCGTTCCTCACAGAATGCTGCGAGTTTCGTGACATCCTCTCGGTCAAGTCTTCGCCCGCGTTCCAAGAGTTGCGGCAAAAGTTCCTTTACCGTTGGAATGTTTGAAGGCGCGGGCTTTGAAGCTCCCGCACCTAGTAAGAATGTTACTTTTTGTTTGGTGAGATCAAGTTCACGCAATGTACGGTCGAAACCGACCAGTTCTGCGAAGAATTCATCCACTTCTTTTTTCACTGCTGATGACACATCAAGGCTGGCGTCACGGATCGACTCATACAGCTTGAGCCAGTCGGGATGCACCTGCTCACTTTCGTCGCGTATATCAGAGTCATTAACTAGATTCTGAAGGAATTCCCACGCCTCTAGTGGTACGCGCCGTGCCTCTTCTAGCATTCGTAACTGATGTCCGGACGGTGTTTCTTTGCCTATCTTCATCGCGGCCTCTTTCTCTGCTCTAGCGCGTGGTACGTATTGAGATTCTCTCTATAACAGAACTTATTGCTATACGTACGTCAGGTCAAATACATAGCATAATCCTTTCTGATATAGCTGGAGGATGAATTCCTTTATCGCCAGACGGACCAGCCTCGGCGGTTGAGGCTATAGAAGAGCAGGGCGAGGCAGACGGCGCTGAGGGTGAGCAGGGCGCAGCCGGGAGCGATGCGGGCGAAGAGCAGGTCGCCGACGCCGAAGAGCATGGCGTAGACCAGGGTGAAGCCGAGAATCCAGTGGAAGAAGTTGTAGCGGAGGGTGGGGTCGTTCTCGCGGTCGACTGGCTGGCGCGGAGGTTCGATTGATGTTTCCGATTCGTTGGTAGAAAGCGACGGAATACCGTGGGGCAGCGAAGTCTCTCGGGGTTCTTCGACTTCGCGCGATGCGCTACGCTCAGGATGACGACCTTCATTTTCACGGACAAAATGCGGGGGTCCTTCGACTTCGCGCTGCTTCACCCCAGCGAGCAAACTCGCCGGGGACCCCGATTGCGCGCTGCGCTCAGGATGACGACCGTTAAATTCGGGTTGACCTTCAGGGGTTTGCGGCGGGGATTCCCACCCATCGCGTAAAACAACGGCGCGATGGATGGGGCACCCAGAGGCGAGGGCGAAGCGGCGCCAGCCCAGCGCGGCGGGGCGGACGCGGTCGTAGAATGCTTGCAGGGTGGGCTCCGTCTCTGGCTGGGTGAGTAGGGTGACGGCGAGCCAGATGGCGGTGGTGAGCAGGGTCGTCGTCAGCATGAGCCAGGCGAAGGCGTGGGGATCGTCCTGGTTGAGGGGGACGAGGGCGAGCGCGGGATCGATGCGATGGAGCGCGCGGACGGCGGGCATGCCGAGGTTGCTCTCCAGCGTGAGGGAGATGGCAGCGGCGGCGGTCATGGCGGCGATCTCGGACCATGCGTTGATGCGCCACCAGTACCAGCGGAGGATGAAGACCAGGCCCGCCCCCGCGCCGAGCGAGAGAAGGAACTTCCAGGCGGTGGCGATGGATGCTCCGTGGGTGAGCATGAAGCCGGTGGCGGCGGCGGACATGACAGCGACGAGGATGGTGGCGATGCGGGAGGCGGCGACGTAGTGGCGGGCGGACCTATTTGGCGCGAAGAAGCGCTTGTAGATGTCGTTGATCATGTAGGATGCGCCGAGGTTGAGGTGGGTGCCGACGGTGGACATGTAGGCGGCGGCGAACCCCGCCAGCATGAGGCCGCGCAGGCTGGGGGGAAGATAGTGGACCATGACCCAGACGTAGGCCCCCTCCATGCCACCCTGGGTGGCGGTGGGGTTGGGCAGGAGAACGAGCGCGACCAGAGCGGTGAGGATCCAGGGCCAGGGGCGGAGGGCGTAGTGGGCGATGTTGAACCAGAGGGTTGCGCCGAGGGAGTGCTTCTCGTTCTTGGCGGAGAAGATGCGCTGGGCGATGTATCCTCCGCCGCCGGGTTCGGCGCCGGGATACCAGCTTGCCCACCAGTTGAGCGAGAGCAGGACGAGGAAGCTGAGGAAGAAGGGCGATGCGGAGGAGGGGATGAAGGCCAGCGTGTCGCGCGGGGCGGCGAGGGTGGAGTGCGCGGCATCGAAGGCATGGACCTGCGTGGCGAGCGAGTGCATTCCGCCGATGGCATGGACGGCGAAGTACGCGAGCAGAATGACCATGCTCATCTTGAGGATGAACTGGAACAAGTCGGTCCAGAGGACGGCCCACAGGCCGGAGACGGCGTTGTAGGCGAGGGTGAGGGCGAGGCAGCAGAAGACCCCGGTGAGCTGCTGGCGGGTGGTGGTGAGGCCGAGGGTGAGGGCGAGGATCTTGGCCATGGCGAGGTTGACCCATCCCAGGATGATGGTGTTGACGGGGAAGGCGAGGTAGACGGCGCGGAATCCGCGGAGGAAGGTGGCGGGCGGGCCGGCGTAGCGCAGCTCGGCGAACTCCATGTCTGTGAGGACGCGGGCGCGACGCCACAACGGGGCGAAGAAGAAGACGGTGAGCATTCCGGAGAGAAGGAACGACCACCAGAGCCAGTTGCCGGCGATGCCCTGGGCGTAGATGAGGCCTGTGACGACCAGGGGGGTGTCTGCGCCGAAGGTGGTGGCCACCATGGAGGTGCCGGCCAGCCACCAGGAGACGTTGCGCCCGGAGAGGAAGAACTCGCCGATGTCGCCCGAGGCGCGCTTCATGTAGAAGAAGCCGATGGCGAGGTTGAGCGCGAAGTATGCGGCGATCACCAGCCAGTCGAGCGGAGTCAGGATCATTCGGCCCCCATAGTTGCGATATTCCATCCTAGCTTATGCGGTTCGCATCTCACCTTGAGATGTATAGGAATGAGTGGTGGCGACGTGAGCAGGTAGAGCCTGCTGGATGACAACGATGAAGACGACGGTGCTGATGGCGTTGGGAGTAGTGGGATTGCTGGCTGCGGTACACGCGATGCCGGCGCAGGCGGGGCAATCTTCTGCACCGACGTATGTGGATGAGAACGACAAGGACCCGTCACCGCTGAAGATTGGCGCGGTACAGGGCAAGATTCACGGCCTGGGCGGCGAACCAATGTCCGGAGCATCGATATCGCTGTTTACGGAAGACGGCCACAAGCTGGTGGCCACGGTGGTAAGCGATAAGGACGGCAAATACAGGTTCGACAAGGTGGAGAAGGGACTCTACCGCGTGGTGGCGCGGGTGCCGGGACTTTGCCCGGCCAATATACCCGTCCTGGTGGAGTCAGGCCTGCTGCTGCATCGCAAGCTCGATATCACGATGCAGCCGAAGGACCTGGATAGATGCAGCTACGGGTTGGCGAAGAGATAGGCGCTTTGCACCGTGGACGCTAGGCGAGAAGAACAAAATGGAGTTCTTTCGCTACTGCTTGGAGAGGTCGAAGACCTTCTCCATGAGTGTCCAGCGGCGGACGGGGTCCGCGCCCTCCGGCACGTCCTGGAACTCCGCCATCGAGGCCTCCCACTCCTGCACCTTGGGATTGGCGCGGTCCATCTCCGCCTTCTTATCCAGGGAGAAGCTATCGTTGACGTCCATAATCATGAACAGCCGCGTGCCGGAGAGGTATATCTCCATGGCCAGGATGCCGGCGTCGAAGAGGCTGTCGCGTATCTCCGGCCAAATCTTCTCGTGGCGGCGCTTGTACTCGGCGATCTTCTTGGGGTCGTTCTGCAGGTCGAACGTAAGACAGTACCTTGGCATTATTCCTCCGTGGGTCCGGTTATGCGACGGGTGTTGTTGCGGATGGCAACCGGTCTGCGTTGCCCGGCAAGCCCGCCACGGTTCCCTGAGCAGCCTATCATCGCGCAAAGTCTGGACGCAAAGGCCGCAGGCAAAGGCTGGGCATGGAAGGAACGGCGTGCTAACCTCAGAGCGCAGCGGAATCGCGCGAAACGCGGAAGAAGATCGAGCCACGACAGGGAAGAAGTTCGCGCGCGACCGGGCATGAATGCAGAGCGTAGAAGCGAATGGGGAAGCCGAGCCGGACCAACCCAGAGCGCGCAGCAGCACGTCCCTTTGCTGAGAGGTGGGGCAAGAATGCGCGGCTGTGCGCGGGGCTGGGGTTGGCGGCTTGCGCAGCGATCGGTCTTTTGGGGGGACTGGCAACCCCGGCGTGTGGGCAGACCCAGGCTACAACGCTGCCGCTGCTGCTTCCCGCGGCTGTTGCGTTCGACGCAGCGGGCAATCTTTACATTGCGGAGACGGGAAACCACGTTGTGCGCAAGGTGACGCCGGGCGGAGCGATCGCCACGGTTGCGGGCGACGGGGTGCAGGGCTTTGGCGGCGACAATGGAGTGGCCACGGCGGCGGAGCTCGACTCGCCCGCGGGGGTTGCGGTGGATGCTGCGGGCAATCTTTATATTGCGGACAGCCACAACCAGCGTGTGCGCGAGGTTGCGGCGGCGACGGGAGCGATTGCGACGATTGCGGGAACGGGGGTTTCGGGATTCAGCGGCGACGGGGGCGCGGCAACGGCGGCGAGGCTCGACCTGCCCACTGCGCTGGCGCTGGATGCGGCGGGCGATGTGTACGTCGCGGATACAGAGAACCATCGCGTGCGACGTATTGCCGCGGGCACAGGAGCGATCACGACAGTTGCGGGCAACGGCGTGGAGGGTTACGCGGGAGATGGAGGCGCGGCGACGGCGGCCTCTATCGACTCGCCCAACGGAGTGGCGCTGGATGCGGCGGGGAACCTGTATATCGCCGACACACACAACGGACGGGTGCGCGAGGTGAGCGCGGCGACGGGCGTCATCCGGACCATTGCGGGCACGGGGGCAGTTGCGGGCAATGTGCAGGCGTTTGGCGGCGACAACGGTGCGGCGACGGCGGCGGGCCTTGCGCTGCCGCGCGGGTTGACGATGGATGCGGCGGGCAATCTTTATTTTGCGGACAGCGCCAACCATCGCATCCGGCGCATCACGCCCATGGGTGTTATTACGACGGTCGCTGGGCAGGGGAACGAGGGGTTTGCGGGGGACAGTGGGGCGGCAGTGACGGCCAGCCTGGACTCGCCGCAGTCGGTTGCGGTTTCGCCCGCCGGACTGCTCACGTTGGCCGACAGCGGAAACCAGCGGGTGCGCCAGCTCGACGCGCAGACCGCGCCCTACATCCACACCATTGCCGGGCTGGGAACCACCACGCCGGGTGCGCTGACGCTCAGCGGGCCGTCGGTGACGGCGTATGGCAGCGGCGCGGTGACAGCGACGTTGGCGACCGCAACGAATGCAACCGGCAGCATCACATTATTGGATAGTAGCGGCGGGACGCAGACCACGCTTGGCTCGGCGGGGCTCAGCGCGGACGCGGCGAGCTTCAACACATCCACGCTGGCTGCTGCGACGTACAACCTGAGCGCGACCTACGCGGGCGATGCAACACACTCCGCGGCACAGTCGCCGGTGTTGGCGATGACGGTGTCGCCGCTGGAGATTACGGCGGCGGCGAATCCCGCGTCGATAATTTATGGGCAGGGCATTCCTGCGCTAAGCGGGACACTCAACGGAGTGCTGGCGCAGGATGCGGGGAAGGTTGCGGCGAGCTTCACGACGAGCGCGACGAGTTTATCGCCGGTGGGCGTATACCCGATTGCGGCGACGCTGACGGGAAGCGCGGCGGGGAACTACACGGTGAGCGTGACGCCTGCGGCCAACCTCAACATCGCGCAGGCTCCGTCGCTGACCGGGCTGACGGCTTCGAGCAGCACGCCGGGGCTGGGGCTACCGGTGACGCTGACCGTGCAGGCGACGAGCACGACCAGCGGCGTGCCCACGGGCAAGGTGACGCTGCTGGATGGAAGCAGCACGCTGGCTGTGGTTGCGCTGACGGCGGGTGGGGCGACGTTTACCACAAGTTCCTTGGCACTGGGCGCGCACAGCTTGAGCGCGAACTACTCCGGCGACATGAACTTTTTGCCCAGCAGCTCGGCGACAGCGGAGCTTGCGGTGGGCGCGGCCTCGGACTTCACGATGACGGCGACTGGCCCGACCACGCAGAGCATTCCAGCAGGCAGCGCGGCGACGTACAGCTTTACGGTGGGGCTGGTGGGCGCAACGATTGCCAGCCCCATTGCGCTTGCGGTACAGGGTGTGCCGACGGGATCGAGTGCGTCGATCAACCCGTCGTACATTCCGCCGGGCGGCGCGGTAACCGGCTTTACGATGACGATCCAGACGCCGCTGCCACTGGGCACGCTGGAGAGGAAGCGGCTGGTCGAGCCAGAGAGTGCAAGTTATGGGATGCGGGCGGCGTTTGCGATATTGCTGCTGCCGGTGGTTGCGTTCGCGCGACGGCGCAAGCGACTTTGCGGATGGCTGGGCGTTGCGTGTTGCATTTTGCTGGCCGCGCTGGCCTCCGGCTGCGGCAATCGCATCAACGCTGACAACGCGTCGATTCAATCGACGACTTATACGTTGACCGTGACAGGGACGGCGACCGGGCCGACGGGCAATGCGCTGGTGCATACGGCGACGGTTACGCTGGAAGTGCTGCAATAGTGCGCACTCTAGCCCGGCCCCAGCAATCGCAGCAGGAAGAAGAGGGCGACTCCGGCGAAGAAGACGAGGGCCATGCGCACGCCGGGCTCTCGGTTGACCTCGGGGACGAGGTCGGTGGCGGCGACATAGAGGGTGACCCCGGCGGAGAGCGGCAGGCCGGCCTTGACCCATCCCGGCTCGAGGTTGATGGCGAGCACACCCAGCACGGTGGTTGCGCCGAGGAAGAGCGCGGAGTTGAGCGCGGCGCGACGGCCCTGCCCGCCGGCGAGCATGACGGAGGCCACGGTGAAGCCTTCGGGAATCTTGTGCAGGAAGATGGCGATGAAGAGGACCCAGCCAAGCCACGTGGAGACGACAAAGCCGGAGCCGATGGCGACGCCGTCGAAGAAGGTGTGCGTGGCCAGGCCGAGCAGCACGGAGTAGCTGCTGCGCGCGGAGAGGAACTCGTGCGCGTGCGTCTCCTCGCCGAAGTGGAAGTGGGGAACGAGGGTGTGCTCCAGCAGATGCACCACGCAGTAGCCGGCGAGGACCAGCGCCGCCGTCCAGCTAGCACTGGAGTTCAACTTGAAGGCCTCGGGCAGCATCTCCAACAGCGCGGCGGAGAGCATGAAACCCGCGCCAAGCGCGACGAAGTAACGCAGCGCGCGCGCGGAGGGCGAACGCAGCACAAGCAGGAATCCGCCCAGGTAGTCGGCCAGCCCGGCGAAGAGGCCGAGCGCAAGGGCAAGCCAGAAGCGCGACGCGGAGATGGTTGTGAGGTTCATTGCAAGCTATCCGCTATGGCGAATGTTGAGCACGTCGCCATCTTTGACGGGATAGTCCTTGCCCTCGAGGCGGAGGGTACCGGCAGCGCGCGCGGCGGCCTCGGAGCCGGCGGCGAGCAAGGTGTCCCAGTGAATGGTTTCGGCGCGGATGAAGTGCTTCTCCAGGTCGGAGTGGATGGCCCCGGCGGCCTCCTGCGCGCGGCAGTTGAGGGGGATGGTCCAGGCGCGTGTCTCCGGCTCGCCCACGGTGAAGAAGCTGGCGAGGCCAAGCAGCTGGTAGCTCTTGCGAATGAGGCGGACCAGACCGCTCTCGGCCAGGCCGTAGCCTTCGAGGAACTCGGCTGCTTCGGCGTCGTCCATCTCGGCCAGCTCGGCCTCTACCTTGCCGCAGATTGCGGTGGCGCCGGAGTTGGGCCGCGAGGCCGCTTCGGCGAGGCCGTACTTGGCCACGGCCGCCTCCAGGTCCGCACCAAGCGTTGTGCTCTCGGAGATGTTGAGGACGTAGAGGATGGGCCTTTGCGAGAGGAACATGAATCCGCGGACAAGCTTCTTCTCGTCGGGGGTCAACTCCATCTCGCGCAGCGGCTTCTCGGATTCGGTCTGCGCCTTGCATCGCAGCAGCAGCGCGTGCTCGCGCTCCAGCTCCGCGGTCTTCTGCTTCTTCATGTCCTTGGCGACGCGCTCAAACCGCTTCTCGATCTGGCCAAGGTCGCTGACGATGAGGTCGATCTCCACATTGCCCAGGTCGCGCAGGGGATCGATGGGGCCGACGTGGGGGATGGTGTCGTCGTCGAAGGCGCGCAGGACGTGGATGATGGCGTCGACATTGCGCAGGCTGGTGAGGAACGAGGTCTCCTTGAGTGCCTCTTCGCCAATGGCAGCCAGATCGGCGTACTCCACGGTGGCGTAGACGGTCTTGCGCGTTCCGGCCAGCGCGGCGAGTTTGTCCAGGCGGGCGTCGGGCACGCGGGCGATGCCGATGTGGGCCTCTCGCGAGTGTCCGAAGCTCTCCGTCTTCGCCCTGGTCAGGATATTGAAGAGCGATGTCTTGCCCACCTGCGGCAGGCCGATGATTCCAGTTTTCATGGTTCTACGATTCTAATTGCTGGCAGAGCGCTGGTCTGTGGTCTCCGCGGCCATGAGTAGAACGACGCCGATGCCGAGGAAGAGGGCGGAGCCTTCGAAGTTCTCGGAGAGGGCGTGCAGGCGGTCGAAGTCGATGCGTGCAGGGTTGGAGGCGGGAATGGTAGCGATGTCGCCACCAGCGGCGGCGCGGTCGCGTTGCATGGCGGGAATAATGCCTGCCTGTACGTACAGTGTTGCGCCGATCATCAGCAGAACCAGCACGATCTGCGTGAGGAGAATCCTGCGTGCGCGTGCCGAGGAGCGGAGCCAGAGCAGTAACGTGGCAATGATGAAGAGAAGGCCGGCGGCGTGGCCGAGGCGGTTGAGCGCGGTGATGCTGCCGTCGATGAGCAGGGCAAACTGGCGATTTGTGCCCATGACATTGAAGGCCGTGGGCGCTTCCACAAACGCGAAGAAGACGAGTCCGCCGACCCAGACGACGATGGACAGCAGACGCAACGCGCGCAGAATGGTGGTCATGCGTCCATGCTAGACGAATCGGCGTATTGAGATACAAAAACAGAAGCAGATTCCTCCGCTACGCTACGGAATGACAAACAAGCTGGTCAGACCAGGTCGCGACCGATGAGGCGGCGGATGCGTTCCCTGGTCGGCGGATGGGTGGAAAACAGGTTGCCCACGCTGCCGCCGATGAGCGGTGCGATGATGAACAGGTGCGCGGTGGAGGCCGTCGCCTGTAGCGGCACGCGCTTGGAGTAGTTTTCCAGCTTTTGCAGCGCGCTGGCCAAAGCGTAGGGATTGCCGGTGGTATGCGCTCCGGTGGCGTCGGCCTCGTACTCGCGGGAGCGGGAGATGGCGAGCTGGATGAGGCTGGCCGCAATGGGGGCCACGATGAGCATCAACAGCGCACTCAACCCGCCGCCGCGTTCGCGGCGTCCGCCGCCCCCTCCGTAGCCGAAGAGTTCAGCCCAGTAGCCCATGCGCGCGATCATGGTGATGGCGCCCGCCAGGGTCGCGGCAATCGAGCTGGTGAGAATGTCGCGGTTCTTGACGTGGCCCAGTTCATGCGCCAGCACGCCCTCCAGCTCCTCGTCCGTCAGCAGGCCAAGGATTCCGTGGGTGACCGCGACGGATGCGTGCTGCGGATTGCGGCCGGTGGCAAACGCGTTGGGCGATTCACTGGGAATCACATAGATCTTCGGCATGGGGATGCCGTCTTTCGCGGTCAGGCGCTCGACGACCTCGTAGGCGCGCGGCATCTGCTCGCGCGTGACCGGCTGTGCGCGATACATCTTCAGCGCGATTTTGTCGGAGAAGAAGTAAGCGGTGAAGTTCATGGCGACCGAGATGGCGAAGGCGATGAGCATCCCGTTCTGGCCGCCGATGCGCTCTCCGATCAGAACCAGAAACAGCATCAGCGCTACCAGCATCAGTGTCGATTTAAAGGTATTCATGGAGTCCTCCGGCCGCTTCCGGCTGCCACATGCAGCCGCGCTTGCCTTGTCATTGGTTAGACGCGGAAGGCGAGGCTTCGCTACGAGCCATCGCACGGCGCAGCACCACGTCGAAGGCCGCCTTGTGCTGGGCGTACTCGGCCTCGGTCATACGACCGGCAAGGCGGTCGGTCTCCAGCACAAACAGCTCGTCCTTGAGCGCGTGCAGCAACACGCCCGGCCCAGCAACAGGCGCAGCAGCAGGATAGACTTCACTCTGCGCGGCAGCCAGGGATGAGGCTTCGGCGTATGGGAGCGGCGGAACCACGCCGGCAACCGCAGCGGCTGGCGTGGGTTGACCGGCCTTGAGCATGACGCCCGCACCGACTACCAGGGCCAGACCAAGAGCGCTGAGAATCCACCACTTGTACTTTGCCCAGGGATCGTTGATGGCATTGGGGTCGTCGGGCGCGCCCAGCCCGCCGCCGGGCCTCGTGCCGTTGGCTGCTGCCTGCTCGCCGCCGCCTTGCGCTGCGCCCTGCGCGTCCTGTTGCTCCTGCGGCAACTGGCCCGCGCCCGCGATGGCGAACTGCACCGGCTGCGCCACGAGCGGATCATGATCGTCGTAGGTCTGCGCACTGGGGTCCTGGTTGAGCGGCTGGAACTGCGACGAACCCTGGAACTGCATGCTCTTGGGCAGCATGACTGCGACGTCGCCGGTGGGCAGGGAGAGCTTCAGTGAGAATGCCTGCTTACCGTTGTAGGGGATGGTGTAGACGACCTGAAAGCGCGTCTCGCCAGGGCGCACGGGAAAGGTGAATGCGTAGTGTCCGCCGGCCGCGTCGAGGGTCTTGACCTCGGTGTTGGTGGGAAGGCCGCCGGGCGAGCTGGCCAGGGTCTGCATGATGACCGCACCCTTGGGGAGGTAGAAGTCGAAGGTGTTGCCGCCGTACTCGGTGCGCGGCGGCGCGGATGCGTTCTGGACAAAAAAGTTCTCTGCCAGGTTCAGCGTTTTGCCGCCGGCATCGGTCTCAGCGCGCAGAACCAGGGCCTCGCCGGTGATGCCATCGATCTTGGTAGCGGAGTCATAGACATCGATCTGCACACTGCTGGCGCCGGGGGGAACGCTCTTGAAGTAGTCTGCGCCATGATGGGTGACGTGGAGGAGAATCTGCCCACCGTCGGGCGCGGTGGCCTGGAAGCGGCCCTGCGCGTCGGAGGAGACCTTGGCGATCTCGTCCATGCTTTGCGCGGTGTTGATGACGGCGATGATGTCGCCCGAGGAGGGCTTGCCAGTGGTGCGGTCGGTGACCGTGCCGGTGATGGTGGAGGCGAAGGCTGTTGCGGTGAGAAGTGCCGCGGAAAGGGCAGGGAGTAGGATGCGGGTGGTTCGGCTCAGGATAGTCACGGGCTAGAGGGTCCAGTTCTCAATCGTCAGATTGGGGATGCGGCTGAATTCGCGTTCATTGTTGGTGACAAGGGTCAGGCCGAGTTGCATACAGTGGGCGGCGATCCAGAGGTCGTTTGCGCCGATGATCTGGCCGCGCTTCTGGAGGTCGAGGCGAATCTTCGCGTAGATTTCGGCAACCTGTCGATCCATGGGAAGTACAGGAACGGCCAAGGTGAAAAGGTCAAGCTCGCTCAATGCGTCCTTACGATGGTCGCTCCTCTCCGCACCCACTCGAAGCTCGCCATAGCTTACGACCGACAACGCCATCTCCCCTTCAGGGCAAGCTTGAAAACGTGCGGAGACCTGGGGACTGTTCCGCCTCGATATATAGACACAAATATCCGTGTCGAGCATGTAAAGCATACTTACCAACCCTCAATCGGTTCGGGGGGCGGGTCCTCTATGCCATCCTTGAAGAAATCGTCCGGCATCGATCTGAGCGCGTTGTATGCGTCCATAAGTGTCGGCTTTTTGGGCTGACGAATGATAATGTCCTCGCCCTGCCGAACCAGTTCGACCTGAGTGACTTTCAGGCGGAACTCCTTGGGAAGGCGAATGGCCTGGCTGTTTCCCGATTTGAAGACTTTGGCTATCGGCATATTCCGGTTCCTCGTTCGAACCATTTAGAAAAAGTATATACGCAACGTGTATACGTTGCAATCTACGCTCTGGCGCGGGTGCTCTTCATGCCGCGGGCGATCAGGGTCTCCATCTCGGCGATGACCTGGGCGGCCTCATCTTCCAGCGACTTGCGCTGCTGGTTGTAGTCGGCCTCGGGATACTTGCCTGCCTGGTACTCGAAGTTGAGGTCGCGCAGGTTCTCGTAGATGGCCTCCTTGCGCTCGCTGAGGTAGTCGACGCGGGTCTTGTCGGCCTGCACGAAGGGATTGCGCTCCGGCCAGAATATGTAGGCGAAGCTGCCGAGGATGAGGGCGAAGATAGCGGCGATGAGGGCCATTCAGTACTCCGTCTCGCGGCGGATGCGCTCGCGCAGTTCCGCGTCCTGAGGATTGGGTTCGCCGGGGGCGGCGGTGTCTGGGCCGGCCAAACCCGCGGCGCCGGCCAATGCGAGCGAGCGACGCTTCCAGAGCCATACGATGGCGAAGGTGCCCAGCGTGGCGAGGATAAAGATTGCGGCGGGAACGATCCATGCGGCGTCGTCGAAGCCGCCGCGGATGGGCGCTGCCAGGATGGTTGCGCCGTACTTGGCAACAAACCAGTTGAGCACCTGGGTGTCGCTCTTGCCGCTGTCGATCTGGGCATGCAGTTCTCCGATCATGCGCGCAGAATCGGGGCAGCCGACATGGTTGCACTCCAGCAGGATCTGGCCGCATCCGCAGGAGCACATGAGTTCGTGGCCGAGGCGGTCGAAGCGCGACCGTCCTGCGCCCAGCATGACGATGGTGACCACGCAGAGCAGGGCGATCTGCAATGTGCGCGCCCAGAAGATGGGGCTGTCGGCGAAGTGAGCGCGCCGGAGTTGTGCGGGGTTACGCATGGGGCACCCTGGCAACTACATGGGTTGCGCCCAAAGCCGCGGCGGGCGGCACGGCAAGCGGATATCCCTGGCGCTGGCGCAGCGGCGCGCGCACGAGATTCGGGACCAGGGCGATGAAGGTGCCGGCCACGACAATCAGCACGCCAATCCATATCCAGGCGATGAGGGGATTGAGAAATGCCTTGATGATGGGCAGGCCTGAGTCGGGATTTGTACCCTCGAAGACGGTATAGAGGTCGGCCTCAGCGGTGGAGTGGAGGGCGACAATGGTGGACGCCTGCTCGTGGTCCGTGCCGGCAAAGTAGGTGCGTTTCTCCGGCGCGAGCTGGGTGACGAACTTACCGTTGCGGTAGACGTTGAGGACGGAGTAGCTGGTGTCGTACTCGGGCTTGGAATCCTGTGTCATACCGGTGCTGACGAGGCGATAGGGGCCGAGGTCGAAGCTGGAGCCCGCGCTCATCTCCATCTCGCGCGCCTGGTTGAACGCGCCCCCGGCGATGCCGATGAACAGCACCACAATGCCGAAATGGATGATGTATCCGCCGTAGCGCCGGGTGTTGCGATGGGTGAGAAGGAGCGCTGAGGAGAGCAGGTTTTTGCCGGTCTGGGTGCGCACGACGCGGGCCCCGCGGGTGAACTCCTCGACGATGGCGGCAATCACACCGGCGGAGAGGGTGAAGGCGACGAGAGAGAAGAAGGTGGACTGCATGTCGTCGCCATCGTTCCAGGGACGCACGCCGGCGACGATCAGAACGATGGCCGTGACGGCCATGGCAATCGCGGGCAGAACGAAGTTGCGCCGGATGGAACGCAATGAGGTGGAGCGCCAGGCCAGCAGCGGGCCAAGTCCGGTGAGAAAGAGGAGAAACAGGCCGATGGGAATGTTGACGCGGTCGTAGAAAGGCGCGCCCATGGTGACCTTGGAGCCGGTGACCGCCTCGGAGAGCAGAGGAAAGAGCGTTCCCCACAGCACCGTGACGCAGGCGGCCAGAAGGATCATGTTGTTGAAGAGGAAACTGGACTCGCGGCTGACCAGCGACTCCAGCTTGTTCTCCGACTTGAGATGGCCGCGGCGCAGCAGGAAGGTGATGAGGCAGACCAGGAAGACGATGCTGATGAAGGTGTAGAACCAGGCGCCGATGGGCGACTGGGCGAAGGCATGCACGGAGCTGATGATGCCGGAGCGGGTGAGCAGGGTACCCAGAATCGTCAGCATGAAGGTGGAAAAGATGAGCCAGACATTCCAGTTCTTCATCATGCCGCGCTTCTCCTGCATCATGACGGAGTGGAGAAAGGCGGTGCCGGTGAGCCAGGGCATGAGGGACGCGTTCTCCACCGGGTCCCAGCCCCAGTAGCCGCCCCAGCCCAGGACGGAGTAGGCCCAGTGCGCTCCCATGAAGATGCCGCAGGTGAGAAAGAGCCAGGTGACCATGGTCCAGCGGCGGGTAATGTGGATCCACTTTTCGCCGGGATAACGCATCATCAGCGCGCCCAGGGCAAAGGCGAAGGGAACGGCGAAGCCCACATAGCCGAGGTAGAGCATGGGGGGATGGATCACCATCTCGGGATATTGCAGCAGCGGGTTGAGGCCAGCGCCATCGGCCGCCACCGGGCCGGGTGCGACGGAAAAGGGTGGAGCGGCGACCACCAGCAGAAGAAGGAAGAAGAACTGGATGGCGGCGAGAATCACGGAGGCAAACGCGGTGAGGCGAACGTCCACGCGGTGGCGCATGCGCAGGACAAAACCGTAGGCGCTGAGAAGGAAGGCCCAGAGCAGCAGCGATCCCTCCTGGCCGCTCCAAAGCGCGGCAAACTTGTAGGCGGGATTGAGCGCGATGTTGCTGTGCGCGCGGATGTACTCGACGGAGAAGTCGTTGGTGAAGGCTGCCCAGACCAGGGCAAAGGCAGCGCAGCAAAGTGTGACGAAGCTGGCGATGCCGGCGCGGCGGGCGGTCTCGCCGAGGCGGTTCCAACGCACCTCCGGGATGGCGGTGTTGCGCAGGCCGGCCTGTGACGCGCCCCACAGGGCAACGCCTCCAACCAGAAAGTTATAGACCGTGAGAATGAGCGCCAGCAGCAGACAGAAGCTTCCGAACTCCGGCATGGGGTGAAGAGACATCGTCCTGTCATTGTCTCAGATAAAAGGCCGGGAATGCAGCTTAGGTTGTGACGCACATCACATCTGTAGGCTTCGCGGGGGCGTGCATTGAAACGGCGTCGCTTAGGCGACGGTCTGCGGCTGTTGCTGGATCAGGTCGCGCAGGTTGGAGAGCAGCAGATCGGGCATGAGCGGCTTGAGAAAGAAGCGCACATTCATGCCGATGTACTCGGGCTCCGCCTCTTCCATGCCGCTGATGACCATGACCGGCAGGTCGGGATGGGTTTTACGCAGCTCGCGCACAAACTGCGCGCCGTTCATTCCCGGCATGACGTGATCGGTGATGACGGCGTCGATCGCCGCCGGGAACTCGTCCTGCTGGATGCGCGCCAGCGCATGCGCAGGATTGAGCGCCACGATGACGTAGTATCCGGCGCGGTAGAGGATGGCCTGGCGGATGGTGGCCTGCATGGCGTTGTCGTCAATCAGAAGAACCACACGGGTCCTCTTGGGGAGAGTGTCTCTGGGGGTCAACTTCTGTTCGCACTCCATCACATCGATACCCCTTGGCTTGACTGCGCCTGAAGCCTGCCGTGCCTGCGCGCCGCCTGTCTGCACCCTCGGCCCAACTGCCTTGCTCCAGGTTACAGATTAGGATGCGGCAATCGCCACCTGCGTTTGCCTGACGCGGCAATTTTTGCGGGTGGCGGTTCAAAGTCCCCAACCGGCGCGGCTGAACAGGCTGCTGAACAAGGCTTGATTGCCACTCCTGGCAGAAGGCCCGGGGCTAAAGCCCCCTGAATCCATTGTTTTTTTTCAGGGGGCTGAAGCCCCCTGCTCCCTCCGAAAGGCAAAACGGAGTTTTTCAGCAGCCTCTGAAGCCCCCTCCCAGCAAAAGGCAAAAACGGGAATGATCCGAGCCTGCAAAGCCGCGCGCTTTCAAAACAACGCTAACTGATCCAGCCGTATTCCGCGCTGGACGGAGCACGGGCAAACATTTAGAGTTTCTTCGCACCTTTAAACCCCCACAACATGCACTGCGAACTAGCCGTCCGAGGATAGACCAACGTGACCCCCACGAACCTTACCTACATCGACTGGCTGATCATGCTGGTCTACTTCGCCTTTGTGCTGGGCATCGGATTCGCCCTGAAGCGCTACATGAAGACCTCCAGCGACTTTTTCCTGGCGGGGCGCTCGATTCCCGCGTGGGTGTGCGGGCTGGCCTTCATCTCCACCAACCTGGGAGCGCAGGAGGTGATCGGGATGGGCGCGTCGGGCGCCAAGTACGGCATTCTGACCAGCCACTTCTACTGGATTGGGGCCATCCCGGCGATGTGCTTTGTGGGCATCTTCATGATGCCGTTCTACTACGGATCGAAGGCGCGCAGCGTGCCTGAGTTCCTGCGCATGCGCTTCGACGAGAAGACGCGCGCGGTGAACGCCTTCTCGTTTGCGTTCATGACGATTTTTTCTTCGGGCATATCGATGTACGCCATGGCGCTGCTGATCCAGGAGCTGGGCCTGTTCCACAACATCCTGCCCGACGCGTACATCTTCCACGTCTCCATCATTCTGTCCGCGCTGATCGTGCTGGGCTACATCTTCCTGGGTGGATTGACCAGCGCCATCTACAACGAGGTGCTGCAATTCTTCCTGATTGTGGCCGGGCTGCTTCCCTTGGTTTGGATCGGGCTGCGCAACGTGGGGGGATGGCAGGGCATCAAGCACACCCTGCCGGCCAACATGACGCACAGTTGGCAGGGCATGGCGCACGCCAACACCAACGCTCTGGGGGTGGAATGGTTCGGGCTGGTGATGGGGCTGGGATTTGTGTCCAGCTTCGGCTACTGGTGCACCAACTTCCTGGTGATCCAGCGCGCCATGGCCGCCGACTCCGAAGACTCCGCGCGCAAGGTCCCGCTGATTGCCGCCGTGCCCAAGATGTTTCTGCCGTTCCTGGTCATCCTGCCGGGGCTGATCGCGGTCTCGATTGCCACCCACACCAGCGGGCTGGCCAACGGGGCCAACCCCGCGCTCGCCTCCTCCTACGTCAACGCCCAGGGCAAGCCGCTGCCGCTGGACGAGGCGCATCCCCACGGGATTATCCCGGTGAAGACCGACGCGATCACCGGCAAGGACGTGGTCGATTCCAACGGTGTCCCGGTGTACGACTACAACAAGACCATCCCGGTGATGCTGCTGACCTTCTTCCCGACCGGCGTGCTGGGACTGGGATTGACGGCGCTGCTGGCCAGCTTCATGTCCGGAATGGCGGGCAACGTCACCGCGTTCAACACCGTCTGGACGTACGACATCTACCAGGCCTACATCAACAAGAATGCCAGCGACGCGCACTACCTGTGGATGGGACGGATGGCGACCATTGGGGGGATTGTGCTGTCGATTGGGGCGGCCTACGCCGTCACCAGCTTCAACAACATCATGGACGCGCTACAGTTGGTGTTCGCGCTGGTGAACGCGCCGCTGTTCGCGACGTTCCTACTGGGCATGTTCAGCAAGCGGACGACCGGGCATGGGGCCTTTAGCGGGTTGGTGGCGGGCACCCTGGGCGCGCTGGTCCACCACGGCCTGACCCTGCCGCTGGGCGACGCGGCGGGCATCCACGGCGGATGGATCCATGTGGTCTACCGCTATCCCAGCGACATGGCGCAGAACTTCTGGACCGCCATCTTCGCGTTCACCATCAACTGGGTGGTTACCGTGCTGGTGTCGCGGATGTCGGCCCCGCGGCCCGAGCCGGAGCTGGCAGGGCTGGTCTACTCGCTGACGCCCAAGCCGGTGGAAGCCGACAAGGCGTGGTACCTGAGGCCGACCGTCTGGGCGCTTGGCGTGCTGGCCCTGGCAGTGGTGCTGAACATCATCTTTGCTTGAAAACGGTTGTTGGTTGCTGGTTGTTAGATGTTAGTTGAGAGACGCAAATATGCAAGGGACTTCAAGCAACCACCAAGAACCAACAACCTTTATTTAGTAATTGGAGCTACGCATGGGTCTCGACATTCGCATCCCGCTCGGCCTGGTCTTTCTGCTCATCGGCGGCATCATGGGCGTCTTTGGCGTCTTCACCCACGGCGACACCGCGCTGTACCAGAAGTCGCTGGGCATCAACATCAACCTGGTGTGGGGCGGGCTCATGTTCGCCTTCGGAGCGATCATGTTCTTCTTCGGCAGGCGCAAGAAGGCGACGGATGTGCCCGCCGCTGCCGCTGATCCAGCCACCAGACCAGGGCACTAACGCCGCAACACGACATAAAACAGCACCGCGAAGTAGTGGGCGACGCTGCCGGCGAGCACGAAGAGGTGCCAGAGCGCGTGGAAGTAGCGCAGGCGGTCGTTGGCGAAGAAGACGATACCCAGGGTGTATGCCAGACCACCCGCGATCAGCCAGATCATTCCCGGCCAGGTGATGGCTGCTAGCAGCGGTCGTATGCCGAAGACGACGCACCACCCCATCAGCAGATAGACCGTAGCCGAGGCTGCGGGAAAACGGCCAAGGGCGAGGCTCTTGAAGACCACGCCCGCAACGGCCAGCCCCCACACGATGCCGAGCAGCGTCCAGCCCAGCCGGCTGCGCATGGAGACCAGCATGAATGGCGTATAGGTGCCCGCGATGAGCAGGTAGATGGCCGCGTGGTCCAGCACATGGAAGACGTGGCGCGCGCGGGTGCGCACCAGCGAGTGGTAGAGCGTGGAGCAGAGGTAGACCAGCACCAGCGTGGCGGCGTAGATGCTGCAACTGGCGATGAGCCACGCGTTTCCATGCGCCGCGCGAACGATGAGGTAGACTGCGCCGGCCAGAGCGAAGGCCGCTCCCACGCCATGGGTGATGGCGTTGGCCAGAATATCGCCCAGCCGGAACTCCGTGTGCATGGCTCCCATATTATTCCGCACAAACGTGCGAACATCGCCCAGTATGCAGCGGGCATTCATACAACCTTGCGATAATTAAGGCATGAAGCGCCGCACGATTGGGCACTACGAGATACAGCGGAAGATCGGCGCGGGCGGCTCGGGCGTTGTCTACCTGGCCACCGACACGCTGCTGCAGCGGCCTGTGGTGCTGAAGCTGCTGAAGCGCGGGGCGCTGTCGCTGGAGCAGGTGCGCGCGACGCAGTTGCGCGAGGCGCGGCTGGCCTCGGCCATCGACCACCCCAACGTCGCGGCCATCTACGACGTAGGCGAAGCGCCGTCGGAGACGGAGGGCGAGGACGAGGCCTACATCGTGATGCAGTACATTCCGGGCAAGTCGCTGGACAAGGTGATAGCGGAGGGACCGGCCAGCCTGCAATTAGTGCTCTCAGCGGGCATCCAGATTGCCGACGGCCTCTCTGCCGCGCACCATCTCGGCATCTTCCATCGCGACCTGAAGCCCGCCAACGTGATGCTGACGGACGGCGGCCTGATCAAGATTCTGGACTTCGGACTGGCCCGCCGGCTCAACCCGGACGAGGCCGACTTCGACCCCACCAGCGCGGGGCCGCGCAATCCACCGTTCACCGGGGCGACCTACACCGCGCGTGGAGGAACGATTGCGTACATGGCCCCTGAGCAGTTTGTCACGGGGCGCAGCAGCGTGCAGTCGGATGTGTTCGCGCTGGGCCTGATCCTGTACGAGCTGGTGAGCGGCCGGCATCCCTTCCACCAAGCCGACCAGCCGGAGTTCCAGACCATCCGCGCCACCCAGTTCAACGATCCGCCCAGCCTGCGCGAGGCGGTCCCCGACTTGCCGGTGGAGCTGGAGTCGCTGGCACTACGCTGCCTGGAGAAGCAGCCATCGGCGCGCTTTGCCTCCGCGGCCGATGTGCGCGAGGCGTTGCGCACCGTGATGAAGACGCTGCAAATGGACTCGGTGGGAATGCCGGGCGACAGCATCACGCAACTGCCCGCGCAGGGCCGGCTGGAACTGGAGACTCCGGAGGAGGAGAAGCGCACCACCGGCATCCTGTCCATGCTGGCGGAGCGGTTCCGCGAGCCGGGCGCCGGGGCCAGCGCCAAGCAGAACTCCATTGTGGTGCTTCCGTTTGTGAACTTCGGCAACACGGTGAACATCGGCAACACGCTGGCGGTGGCGCAAGAGGCCGTTCCGGCGCCGCTTTACGGCTACGCGCTGGCCGATGCGATTGCCGCGCGCCTGGCGCGCATGACGTCGCTGGTGGTGCGCCCTTCCAGCTCGCTGATGTCCATCCCCGCGCAGCAGCTCGATCCGCTGTCCATCGGCAAGAAGCTGCTGGTGCGCTTCGTGCTGGCGGGCAACTTTATGCGCTCGGAGAAGGGTTTCGACCTGAACTGGCAACTGTTGGACATACCCACGCAGTCGGTGCGCGCTGGGGGCTCCATCAACGTCGCGTCGTTCGACCTGATCAGTGTGCAGACGGAGATATGCAACGAGGTCTTTTCTACTTTGCAAGGATTTGGCGATCTGGAAAATCCGGCGGCAGGCGCAGACACCGCGCGCGACAGCTCGCCCTCGCTCTCGCAGGAGATTTCGGAGGAGTACCTGCAGGCGCGCGCCGTGCTGTCTTCGTTCATCTCTCGCACCGGATCGCTGGACGACCTGAACCGCGCCCGCGAGCTGTTTGACCGCGTGGTGAAGCAGGATGAGGAGTACGCGCCGGCGTGGTCCGGCCTGGGCATTACCCACCTGCAGTACACGCGTCACGGCCTGGGCGGACAGATGCATCTGATCGAGGCGCGCCGGGCCTTCGACAAGGCGCTGAAGCTCGACCCTGGATCGGTGGAGGCCAACCTGTACCGCGTCTACATGCTTCTATCGCGCGGCGAAAAAGAGTCGGTGCGGCACGGCATCGAACACCTGCTGCAGACTGCGGCCAACGACTGGAACGTGCACCTGGTCACCGGAATGACGCTGCGCATCGACGGCCTGTACGAGGAGGCGCTGGAGCAGTTCAACACCTCGCTGCGCCTGAACCCGTCGAATGCGGCTATCATCTACAACCACCGCGCGCGGGTGTATCAGTATCAAAACCAACTAGAGCTGGCGGGCGAGGAGATTGAAAAAGGACTGACCCTGGAGCCGCGCCAGCCGCTGCTGCGCATCTCGCTGGGCTACCAGCAGATGCGCCTGGGCGATCTGCACCGCGCGGTGGAGACGCTGGAAAAGGTGATCGCGGACGAGAGCAGCCTGCGCATTGTGTTCCCCACCATTGCGCTGTGCTACTCGCTGCTGGGCGACCGCGCGCAGGCGGCCAGCTTTATCCTGGAAGAGACGCTTGCCGCGGCGGAGGCGGATGGCGAGATGGCCTACCGCCTGGCGACTTACTTTGCGGTGGATGGCGACGAGTCCGAGGCGCTGCACTGGCTACGCCGCGCCATCTACCTGGGGAATGAAAATTATCCGTGGTTCACCAAGAACCCGGCCTGGCGCAAGCTGAGCGGCCACTCCGACTTCGAGCGCATCCTGGAAGACCTGAAGAAGTCCTTCCGCCGCAACCAGAAGAACTGGAAGAGCCTGCTGGCGCAGTTGCACGAGTAGCGCAAGATTAGAACTCCCCTCCGCGCCGCCCTTGATTGTCTTTGCTGTTACGCGAAGCGTCGAGAACCGCACGAAGTGCTGCTAACATCATCCTCAATGGCCCCGCAGCAGAATCCCGCGCTCAACCAACTCTTCTACGGCGACAACCTCGCCGTCCTCCGGGACCACATCCCCTCGCAGTCGGTCGATCTCATCTATCTCGACCCGCCCTTCAACTCCCGCCAGGACTACAACGTCCTCTTCGCCGAAAAGGACGGCGCGCGCTCTGCCTCCCAGATCACCGCCTTCAAGGACACATGGGAGTGGAACGAGGAGTCCTCGCTGGCCTACGAGCAGGTCGTCGAGGCCGGTGGCCGCGTCGCCGAAGCCATGCGCGCCTTCCGAACCCTCCTCGGCGGCACCGACATGCTCGCCTACCTCGCCATGATGGCACCGCGCCTGGTCGAGCTCCGCCGCGTCCTCAAGGAGTCCGGCTCTATCTACCTCCACTGCGACCCCACCGCCAGCCACAGCGTGATATGTTCGTAGGCGATTAAAGAGATGACTCCCAAGCAACGTCGAAGCCGCCAAGAAATAATCGAGACATTCAAGGCCTGCGCGGCCGAACTCGGCCGAACGCCGGGCGTGGCCGAGTTCGAGAAGCGCACCGATATTAAACAATCAGAGGTCAAGTACTATTGGGCGAAATACGCCGAACTTGCGCGAGACGCTGGCATGGAAGCCAACGTGTTACAGGAGCGACTCGACGACAAAATAGTGTTTCGGGATTACGCTCGTATTTGCCTTTCCATTAAGAAGGTGCCGAGCCTCGCAGAGTTTCGCATAGCAACACGAGAACTTCGAACCCAAACCCACACCGTCTATACGCGGTTTAGCGGTGGTATCCAGGAATTCCAGACGCGCTTCCGTTCGTGGCTACAAGAGTCTCCCACGGAGCCAGGGGAAATCCTGAGCTACGAGGGTTGGAGCGCGCCCGCGAAGAGCGACGACGGCGCGGAGAAAAAGCTCGCCATCCAAATCCAGCCCCACCCCGGTCTGCGCCCATTCCTGCCAGCTTCACTTCAGTACCTCCACTTTTTGGCGCAAGGTGAGCGCCCGCCGTATGAGGCTCTCGATAGCATCATAGCGACGGTCTTCGAACGGCGCACCGCCGATGCCTTTCGATGCTTAGGATTCGAAATGAAGCAACTCGGCCAGGGCACAGGACGAAAAGCTGACTCTCTGGCACTTGCCACACGTGAACACTTCGCCCTCATCATCGATGCGAAGTCTCGGTCGGCAGGCTATGTACTCGGAACCGAAGACCGGAAGTTCCTGGAGTATGCAAACAAACACGGCAGAGAACTCCAGCAGCAGGGATTCGAGAACATCTACCTGCTCGTTATCGGGCCGACCTTTCGCGAAAACGACTGGCTTCAGTTGACAGCCTACCTTTCGGAGTCTCCCATCAGAAGCGTCACTCTCGTCACAGCCGCCGCTCTCATGCGAATCGTAGAAGAAAGCATCCGAGATCAAAATCGATTCACTCTGACGGAACTAGAGAAAGAACTCTTCGCAAAGCGGATGATCCTAGAGTGACCGCCGAAGCCGGCCGCCTCTACTTCCACGACGACAACTCCGGCGACTCCAGGCAGATCATCTTCTCCGTCAAGGGAGGCCAGAACATCGGCGTCTCCGAGGTCCGCGACCTCATCGGCGTCCTCCAGCGCGAGCGCGCCGAGATCGGCGTCTACATCTCCTTCGAGGAGCCCACCAAACCCATGCTCCGCGAGGCCGCCGAAGCCGGCTTCTACACCTCGCCCGGCTCATCCGGCGCGGAGGGCGGAAAGTACCCCCGCATCCAGCTCCTCACCATCCGCGACCTCCTCGAAGGCACCAAGTCCGTCCAGCGCCCCCTCCTCCACCCCCGCGACACCACCTTCAAAAAGGCCCCCCGATCCAGACCTGCTGCGGCTACCAACCTCACCCTCGAACTCGGGGAGTGATACTTATGATCGCCTATTTGAATACCGCCGAAGGGGTAGCAACAGTCATTATCGCTGGGTATGTCGCCTGCATCGGGACTGTCCAATGGTTTACAGCGAGAGAGAAACTTCGGCTGGACTTGTACAACCGACGATTCGAAGTCTATGCAAGCACTATGGACTACATGCAGACGGTGATGGTCTGGAAACTTGTCTCAGAAGGCAAGAGAGTCGAGCAGCGCGAAGCTTTCATTCGAGCAATGTTCGAGTCGGACTTCCTCTTTGAGGACAACCCGCGAATCCAGTCACTGCTAGATGAATTCAACAACCGCTCTTTTGCGATGGTGTACTTCCATCAGAGATACGGTGAACCCAAGGCGCTCCAGCTTCCGGACTTTGGACAAAACCATAAAGAATATGAATCGAACGTCCAATGGATACTCAACGCTCGGGAGAGCCTAAAGACGATGCTTACCCCCTACCTCGCTTTTCGCAACCGGACTGTCGGACATAGACTCAGACTTTGGTTTCACCGAAAATCAAAATGAGCGGGTGCCGCACATCTCGCTTCTGAGATGTGGGCGTGCTGCAACGAACAAAAGGCCCAGGGCTAAAGCCCATTTAATTTATTGGACTTATTCAGGGGGCTGAAGCCCCCTGCTCCCTCCAACGCTATTCTGCGCCGGCGGTGGATATGGCGGGCTGGGTCAGGCGCGCGCTGAGTGGCGTCACCCGCATCGGCTCGGTGAGGCAGAAGACGACGCCAAGGCCTTCGGGCAGGTTGGCCTGGCGGTCCTGGCGCGCCCACACTACCGTGCTGATGCCGACGCCCACGCCTGCGGCGATGAGCGCGCCGGGCACTCCGCCCAGCTCCGCGCCGGCGGCCGCCGTTCCGCCGGCCACCAGCCCGAAGGTCTCCGCCGTACCCTTGGCGTGGTCCTTGCGCAGGATGGTTCCTTCGCTGTCGACCTTGGTATCGTCCCAGCTATCGGTGTCGATGACGCGGGCCTCGAGGGCATACTGCGAGCCGTCGGGCAGCGTGACGGTGCGCGGCTCGAGATGGATTGCCGCCGATCCGCCGATCCTTTTTCCACCATGCACATAGGTGACGCGGCCCTGCAGCAGGGATCCCGCGGGAATGACCACCTGGCCGTCGCGCATGACCGGCTCGCTCAGCTCGGCGCTAAAGGGCGAGCCCGGCACGGTGGTCAGCGAGGACAGGTCCTGCATCAGCTTGACCTTCACCAGGGTCCCATCGGGGACCTCGCCCGGCCCTGACGGGACACGGGTCACGATGCCCGCGTCGGGGTCCTGCTTGTGCGCCGCTGGAGTTGGGGCAGGCGCCGCCACGGGAGTTGCCGCCGAGGGCTTGGCCGGGGGAAGCGCCGCCACGGTCTCGGTGTCGTCGTTATACGGCGTGACCGTAATGACGGCGGGGTTGGGATGCGAGATGCCCGTGCGCTGCTCCTGCGCGCTGCTGGGCGCGGTGGCGCTCTGGTTGACCGCGATCTGATCGGACGGGTTCTGGGCCATGCTCTGGGCGTTCTGCGCCAGCGCCGGCGCCGCGGCAAGCAGCCACGCCGCCGCCATGCAGACGATTCCCGCGGCCTGGATGGTTGCGGCCGGATAGCTTCTGTCGACTTGCCCCACGATTCTCATTGCATCTCCCCCTTACCCGGACACGAACTGCGCAGGACGGCAACGCGCCACGCACTGGTGTCCGGACGCGTCGAAGCTCATGGCCTGCGCGTCTCTATCTGCTCAGGTTAGAAGCTCGCGGCCCCGCTGTGCGGCAAAATTGCCGGTGGGGAATCGAGACAGCCAACAAGAGCGGGCGATTGCAAGGCCGCCAGCCGCGGCCTCACCTTGGGCGAGCCTTTTCCCCGGCGGCAGCGTCAGACTTAGGGGAGCGCGCGGCATTCTCTCAAGCAAGATCCCAGCGCACGGTCCCGCCGTCACAACGGATGCGGGGAAGATGCACTAAAATCCAGATAGTGAAGCGGAATGCGGACGAACTTATCACAACCATCCATTCCTGCGGCGGAGAAGCGGTTGCCGTCGACCGCCGCGCCCAACTCAACGACCGCATGCAGCATCGCGTCGTCGCGCAA
Source organism: uncultured Acidobacteriaceae bacterium (assembly GCA_963834805.1). Classification (GTDB taxonomy): domain Bacteria; phylum Acidobacteriota; class Terriglobia; order Terriglobales; family Acidobacteriaceae; genus Edaphobacter. Next base: position 533,010 of record CAWIDB010000006.1, on the reverse strand, counting down.
CAGGGCGGTGTGAACCCGGCGCCGCAAAGCATGTCCAATGCAAGACCAAATAGGTTGTTTACCCATAGGAGCAACATGACTGAGATCGTTTCAATTAGCGCACGCGAAATTCTGGATTCCCGGGGAAACCCCACCGTCGAAGCCGACGTTACCCTGTCTGGCGGGGCCAAGGGCCGCGCCGCCGTGCCCTCCGGGGCCAGCACCGGCGAGCACGAGGCCGTGGAGTTGCGCGACGGCGACAAGGCCCACTACATGGGCAAGGGCGTGTTGAAGGCCGTGGAGAACATCGAGTCCATCCTGGAACCCGAACTGAAGGGACTGGACGCCAGCAACCAGCGCCTGATCGATTCCACCATGATCGGCATCGACGGTACGGAGAACAAGGGCAAGCTGGGGGCGAACGCCATCCTGGCCGTCTCCATGGCCTGCGCCCGCGCCAGCGCCATTGCGCTGAAACTGCCGCTGTACCGCTATCTGGGCGGAGTGAACGCGTGCATCCTGCCCACCCCCATGATGAACATCCTGAACGGCGGCAGCCACGCCGACTCCAACGTCGACTTCCAGGAGTTCCTAGTGATGCCGGTGGGCGCAGAGAGCTTCACCGACGCGCTGCGCTGGGGCGTCGAGGTCTTCCACACGCTGATGGGTGTGCTGAAGAAGAAGGGCTACAACACCGCCGTCGGCGACGAGGGCGGATTTGCGCCGTCGCTCAAATCGAATGAAGAGGCAGTCGAGCTCGATTCTCGAGGCCATCGAGAAAGCTGGCTACACGCCAGGCGAGCAGGTGGCCATCGCGCTCGACCCCGCATCCAGCGAGTTCTACGACAAGGAGAAGAAGCTCTACATCTTCAAGAAGTCCGATAAATCCGAGAAGACCGCGGCGGAGATGGTCGACTTCTACGCGGCCTGGATCAAGCAGTATCCCATCGTCTCGCTGGAAGACGGCCTGGCCGAGGACGACTGGGAGGGCTGGGTGCACCTGACCAAACGCCTCGGCCACATCCAGCTCATCGGCGACGACATCTTCGTCACCAACACCGACCGGCTGCAGCAGGGCATCGAGCGCAAGGTCGCCAACTCCATCCTCATCAAGCTGAACCAGATCGGGACGGTAACGGAGACCATCGACGCCATCGAGCTGGGCCGCCGCTACGGCTACACCTCGGTCATCAGCCACAGGAGCGGAGAGACGGAAGACCCATTCATCGCCGACTTTGCCGTGGCCACCGGAGCGGGCCAGATCAAGACCGGATCGGCCAGCCGCACCGACCGCATCTGCAAATACAACCAGCTGCTGCGCATCGAAGAAGAGCTGGGCGAGAGCGCCGAGTTCCTGGGCATCGAGTCGCTGAACTTCCAGTAGGCGTTCACACGCCTTTTTACTGCTTCGCGTGGTCCTCCCGTTGGTCGGCACAAGATCTAGATTGCGACCAGCGGGAACCCCATTCATCGCGCATGCGGTGGGTGGGGCTTTTTGCGTGGGGCGGAGTTATTCCGAGGCGTCGGGTTTGGCGGTCTGGGGACGGAGGAGCGGGAAGAGGATGACGTCACGGATGGATTTGGAGCCGGTGAGGACCATGGTGAGGCGGTCGATGCCGATGCCCTCGCCGGCGGTGGGCGGAAGGCCGTAGCCGAGGGCGCGAACGTAGTCGGTGTCGACCTCGGCCATGGCTTCCTCGTCGCCGCGCTTGCGGTCTTCGATCTGGGCCTGGAAGCGGCGGAGCTGGTCGTCGGGATCGTTCAGCTCGCTGAAGGCGTTGCCGATCTCGAAGCCGCCAATGTAGATCTCGAAGCGCTCCACCCACTCCGGCTCGTCCGGCTTGATCTTGGAAAGAGGTGAAACCGCAAGTGGAAAGTCATAGATGATGGTGGGCTGCTGTAGATGCGGCTCCGCAAGAAGCTCGAATGTCTCGGCGATTGCTTTCCCTAGCAGAAATCCGCCGGGCGGGTTATAGATGCCGATTGTGAGAAGGCCACCCGGAAGCTTCAGATAATCGCCTGTCTCGTCGACTATCCCTCCGATCGCGTTCACGATTTGCCGCATGCGTCTAGCGCGCTCGCGACCTGCTTCCGACTTCCAGCTGTCCTGATTATTATCCGGCCAGCTTTTGGCCACGACATGAAGCTCCTTCAGGAAGCTTCTGAACGATCCATCGTTGTTGAACGCGTCGTCTGAAATCTCCACGCCGAGTTCTTCTTTCGCGAATCGCTTTATCGCGCCGCGCATGGAGAGCTTGGTCCACTTGCTGAGGTCGATTTCGACATCGTTGAAGTTGGTGAGCAGTGAGCCGTTGACTTCCATCGCGACGTACTTCACCAGTTCTTCGGTCAGGTTCATCAGGTCGTGGTAGTTGCTGTAGGCCTGGTAGAACTCCAGCATGGTGAACTCGGGGTTGTGCTGGGTGCTGATGCCCTCGTTGCGGAAGTTGCGGTTGATCTCATAGACGCGATCAAACCCGCCGACGACCAGGCGCTTGAGATAAAGCTCCGGCGCGATGCGTAGAAACAACTTGAGACCGAGCGCATTGTGTTCTGTCGTGAATGGTCGCGCGGCTGCTCCTCCCGCGATGGGTTGCATCATCGGCGTCTCGACTTCGAGGTATCCTCGCGCATCGAAGAACCTGCGCATGGCGCGCAGAACGGCGGCCCGCTTGACGAAGACATCGCGGACATCGGGATTGACGAAGAGGTCCACGTAGCGCTGGCGATAGCGCAGCTCGGTATCTTCCAGGCCGTGGAACTTATCGGGCAATGCGAGCATGGCCTTGGCCAGGAAGGTTAGCGATGTAACATGCACGGTGAGTTCGCCGGTGCGCGTGCGAAAGAGATAGCCGCGCGCTCCGATGTGGTCGCCCAGGTCGAGGAGTTTATATAGCGCGAAGCCGTCCTCGCCGACATCGTCCTTGCGCACGTAGAGCTGCATGCGCTGGCCTGCCTGCTGCAACTGCGCGAAGCCGGCCTTGCCCTGGACGCGGATGGCCATGATGCGTCCGGCGATGGAGACCTCGATCTTCTTCCCGGCGGCGAGCGAGGCCTCGAAGTTTTCGGCCGTGATGGAGTCGTAGGCCGCGCGCAGATCGGGAATAGTGTGCGTAACGGCGTAGCTGTTGGGATAGGTCGCCGCAGCGTAGCTAAGACCGGACTTCTGTCCAAGCTCGGCGATCTGGCGCAGCTTCTGCCGCCGCTCGTTATACAGCCTCTCTTCGAACTGCGATTCGTACACGGGAACTCCTGCTTCTGCCGATCCAGTATATCTTTCGTGCGGCGGATGCCTCCGGCGTGGTGTAATGAGGGAGCGATGGCCGACGAACCCACCACCAAGTACCGCGGTCTCAGGGACTACGTGAAGGCGGAGCAGATGGTGCAGCTTGCCATGGCGATTCCCATCGGATGCGTGGTGGGCTGGGTGCTTGGCGGGCTGCTGGACCGGCTCTTCCACACCGGCTGGATCCCGATTGTGGGCATTGTGGTTGGCGCTGCCGGAGGCTTTCTGCAGATCGTCAACATTGCATCGCGCTACCTGAAGAACCACCGATGATCGACCTGGGCACGTACAGCGACGAGGACTTCAAACGCACCATGTGGAGCGCGTTGCGCATGGTTGCGATCGCGGTGGCCGTGGGCGTGCCGCTGCTGTGGTGGAAGCTGGGCTGGGCGAGCGCGGCGTTGTTCGCGGTGGGCGCGACGATCTCCGGCTCCGGGCTGTTCGAGTGGCTGCACCTGATGACCGCGATGATGGCGCGGATGGATGCAGGGGGCGAAAAACCTGCCAAAGTGCGTCCTCTGGGCCGGGTGCTGACGGGGTTCGTACTGCGCCTGGGATGCGCATTGGCGCTGCTTTATGTTAGTCTTAAATATATGCATGGATCGGTCTATGCATTGATCGCCGGTCTGGCACTTGCAGTGGCCGCGCTTACGATCGAAGGTCTCCGGCTACTCAGGAGGTGGACCGTCTAAAGCGATTTGCGATCCAAAGACATATGCCTACACAGTTACTTCTCACGCGTATTTTGAATGCCCACTTTGCCGCGCCCGTGGACGCCCTGCTGAGGGCGGTGCATGTTCAGCCGGCCTACCCCGCATCACCCATTACAGACACATTCGCCATGGAGCTGCTGGTCTTTACGGTGCTGCTCCTGTACTTTCTGGCGGTCCGCCTGACGCTGCAGGTGGAGCGGCCCAACTTGGTGCAGCACTTTGCCGAGATGACCCACGAGTTTGTGGTCGAGCAGAGCGAAGCGATCATCGGACACGGATATGAGCCGTTCCTCAGTTTTCTTACCATTCTGGGCATCTTCATCCTGTTCAGCAATCTTCTGGGGCTGATCCCAGGGCTGAAGTCGCCGACCGCGGATGTGGTGGTCCCCTTCGGCTGCGCGATCCTTACCTTCGCGTACTACCACTACCATGGCATCCGCAAGCACGGATGGAGATATATCAAGCAATTTCTAGGGCCGATCTGGCTGATCAGCCCGCTGATGCTGCTGATCGAGATTGTCTCCCACCTGGCGCGCCTGCTCTCTCTCACCGTCCGTCTCTACGCCAACATCTTCGCCGGAGACCTGGTGACGCTGGCCTTCTTCTCGCTGATTCCGGTGGTGTTTCCCCTCATCTTCCTCAGTCTGCACATCATGGTGTCGGTGGTGCAGGCATTCTTGTTCATGGCGCTGGCGATGAGCTATCTGTCGCTCGCCCTGGCTGAAGAGCATTAGGTTTTCGCGCTGCGCCGGGCTGAACTCCGGAGGATGCAGGGCCAAGTTTCTCCGCGGAGTCTCTCTCCCGCTTCGCGGTGCGCACCAACGCCGTTCAGCGTGAGGGTGCCAGCACGGTGAGCGTCAACCACCCACTGGCGGCGTACTTTGGGAGAATGGAGTGAAAAAACGATGCGAACCTTGCAATACATCTTTATGATGCTGGCTGCGATGCTGCTGGCAACGCCTGCTTTCGCCCAGGGCGGCACGATCGAAAACCCCTATGCTCCGCTGGCCGCCGGAATTGGAATGGGGATCGCCTCCGGCCTGTGCGGCATTGGACAGGGCAAGGCGGCGGCCAGTTCCGCCGAGGCGCTTGCGCGCAACCCCGGAGCGCGTCCCGGAATCTTCCTGTTCCTCATCCTTGGCCTGGCGTTCATCGAGTCGCTGGCGCTGTATACCTTCGTCATCATCTTTATCTTCGTGAAGTAAGCGCCGATCAAGAAATATCCGCATTGCGAAAGAGCCTCCGGCAAGGAGGCTTTTTCGTTTTCTCGCGAAGGAACAGCCTCGGCGAGAATGGCATGGGTCGAGGAACTTTGGCGCGCGCATTGTGGAGTTGATAGACTGCGGACGCCGCGTCGGCTGCAATCGGGCGGGATGGCTGGGCAGTGAGAGACATTTATGAACGCACAAACTTCGATCAGCCGGCGCAGTGTTCTGGCGGGAATGACTGCGGTGGCTGGAGGCCTCACGCTGGGACGCAGCGCACTGGGATCGCTGAGTGCACCGGCAGGCAAGCCGGATGACTTTGTTGCGGCCAAACCTGACAAACTCGTGCCGTTTCCGATGACGCAGGTGCGTCTGCTGGATGGAATCTTCAAGGCGCAGGCGGAGATCAACCAGAGGTATCTGGACTCGCTTGCGACGGACCGGCTGCTGCACAGCTTTCGCGTGACGTCGGGGATTGCGTCCACGGCGACGCCCTACGGCGGATGGGAGAGGCCGGATTGCACGTTGCGCGGACACTTCAACGGCGGGCATTACCTCTCTGCCGTCGCGCTGGCCTATGCGAGCGCGGGCAACGATACGCTGCGGAAGAGCGGCGACACGATGGTGGTCGAGCTGGCGCGGTGCCAGAAGGCAAATGGCAAGGGGTATCTGAGCGCGTATCCGGCAGAGCAGTTTGAATTGCTGGCCGCAGGAGTGACCGAGTACCCCAGGGTGTGGGCGCCGTTCTACACACAGCACAAGATCATGGCCGGGCTGGTGGATATGTATGTGCATACCGGCAACGAGCAGGCGCTGGCCGTAGCCGAAGGAATGGCGGGTTGGGTGCTCGGTTACTTCCAGGACATCGGCGAGGAGCAGCGCCAGAAGATGCTTCGCATCGAGTACGGCGGCATGAACGAGGTGCTGGCGAACCTGTATGGGTTGACCGGCAAGCAGGAGTATCTGGATACGGCGCGGCTGTTCGAGCAGCCGGTCTTTCTGAATGCCCTGGCTGGCCATCGCGACGAGTTGAAGGGGCTGCACGCGAATACGCATGTGCCCAAGGTGATCGGCGCAGCGAGGATGTATGAGTTGACCGGCGACGCGCGCTATCGCGATGTTGCGCAGTACTTCCTGGAAGAGGTGCTGACTGAACGCTGCTACGCGATCGGCAACACCAGCGTCGGCGAGTCGTGGCGCAGCGAGCCGGGGAACCTGAAGGGAAGCCTGGAGTATCACGACGCGGAGTGCTGCGTGGCTTACAACCTGATGAAGCTGGAGCGGCAGGTGTTTGCCTGGACGGGCGACGCGCGATGGATGGATACGTACGAGCGCCAACTGTGGAACTGCCGCTTGGGGACGCAGAACGCGCTGGGGCTGAAGCAGTACTTCTTCCCGCTGGCGGCTGGTTATTGGAGGTTCTACAACTCGGCGGAGGGATCGTTCTGGTGCTGCACGGGCACGGGCGCGGAGGAGTTTGCGAAGTTCAACGACACGATTTATTTTCACGATGCCGCAGGCGCTTTCCACGGCGCCGTGGGCGCTCTTGCCGAGAACGCAAGCGTGTGGGTGAACCAATTCATTGCTTCGGAGCTGGACTGGAAGGAGCAGAAGTTCGGGCTGCGGCAGGAGACTCTGTTCCCCGCCGAGCAGGGAACGACGATTCACGTTCAAGTCAGCGCGCCGCAGCGGCGGACAATCCACCTGCGCATTCCGGGCTGGGTTGCGGAGGGCGGGGCTGTTCGTATCAATGGCCGCAAGTTGGAGGCGTTTGCACAGGCGGGCAGCTATCTGTCGCTCACGCGCGAGTGGCACAACGGCGACAAGATCGAACTCTCGCTGCCGATGCAGTTGCGCAGCGAGCCGCTGCTGGGCGACTCGACAATGCGGGCGGCTTTATACGGGCCGCTGGTGCTGGCGGCAGAGCTTGGGCCGGGGCCGAAGGACGGGCCGCTGAAGATTGGCGGATACGACACGGGGCCGAAGCAAGCGGAGTTGGGACCGCCGGCAGAGGCCCCGGTTGCGCCCGCGACTGACGCGGCCGACTGGATCGATGTGGTCTCGGCGAAGGAGCTGGCGTTCAAGGCTGGGGCGCTGGCGGTGAAGCCGATGTATTCCATCACGGATGAAAAGTACGCGGTTTACTGGAAGGCGGAGGAGAACACTTGAGCGCACAGAACGAGGGAGATGCCTCGCGAGGTTTCATCAAGACGATCAGCAGCCGCGAGGTCTACCGCAACCCGTGGACGCGAGTGCGCGAGGACGTGATCGAGCGCGCCAACGGCGTGCGCGGAATCTATGGCGTGGTGGACAAAGTGCCATCCTGCCTGATACTTCCTCTGGAGTCGACGGCGGAGGGCGATTTCGTAACCATGGTGGAGCAGTATCGCTTCACGGTGGGCGGGCGATACATGGAGTTTCCCCAGGGAAGCTGGGAGACGGTCGATACCGATCCTGAGGAGTTGGCGCACGGAGAACTGCGCGAGGAGACTGGCCTGAGGGCGGAGAAGATGACGCTGTTGGCGACGCTGCAGATCGGCTACGGCGTAATGAACCAGAAGCAGCACATCTACCTGGCTGAGGGATTGACCCAAGGCGAACAAGAACTGGACGCGGAAGAGAGCGACCTGGTGGTGCATCGGGTCAGTGTGGCGGAGTTGGAGGCGATGCTGTTGGATGGCAGGATCGTGGACAACTGCTCGGCGGCGGCGTGGGGGGTGTATCGGCTGTGGCGGGAGCGGCGGGGCTAGATTTACGTCGCGCTAGCTGACGAGGTGGCCCATTTTTTCCTGTTTGGTTTGCAGGTAGCGGGCGGAGGCGGGTTCGACGGGGACCTCGGCGGAGATGCGCTCTGCGACGCGGATGCCGACGGACTCGAGGGCGGCGACTTTTTCGGGGTTGTTGGTGATGAGGCGGACGGAGGGGACGCCGAGCAGGGTGAGGATGGCGGCGGGGAGCTCGTACTGGCGGCAATCGGCCTGGAAGCCGAGCTCGAGGTTGGCCTCGACGGTGTCCAGTCCCTGGTCCTGCAACTGGTAGGCCTGGAGCTTGGCCATGAGGCCGATGCCGCGGCCCTCCTTGTTCTCGTAGATGAGGATTCCGCGGCCGGCGGCGGCGATGGCGGCGAGGGCGAGCTCGAGCTGCTGGCGGCAATCGCAGCGCAGGGAGTGGAAGACGTCTCCGGTGAGGCACTGGGAGTGGATGCGGACGATGGGGGGCCCTCCGGAGGTGAGGTCGCCCATGACGAGGGCGATGGCGGTCTCGACGCGGCTGGGGGGAGGTGGGTCGATGGCGTTGCAGGGCCTGGGATTGGCGAGGGCGCCCTCGAAGCCGAGGATGCGGAAGTGTCCCCAGCGGGTGGGGAAGTCGGCATCGGCGAGCTGGCGCACGGATTCAAAGGGCATGGTTCGATTATACGGGGCGGGATGCACGAGGTTCGAGGTTCAAGGTTCGAGGTTCGAGGATTGCGGAGGGCGGGTGGTGTGGTGGTGATAGCAGAAGGGCTCGCCGCGCAGGGCCGGAGAGCCGCAACGGCGGCCCGAGGTATGGATGTGGCGGCAGAGAAAGCGCTTGACGGTGGTCTCGGTGGGTTCGGCGGTTGCGGCTGTGTCGGTCATGAGGTTCCTCTCCTGTGGGGGGGGGGGGTATACCCCCCCCTAAAAGTCATAAAATATTCAAAATACGATAGTTAGATCTGGATCGAGTCTGTAGGATATTCATTCCAGATGGTTTAGATTATTTGATCTCTGGAATCAATAACTTGCCGGTTAAAAGCGAAAGGCCCGGCGAGGAACAGGGAACAGGGAACAGGGAACAGGGAACAGTTAAATGCAAAAGCCCGGCGGGTTGCCGGGCTTCTTGTCTTGATTACTACCTTAATTATACGGGATGGAGGGAAACTAGTATGCCAACTATTTTTAAAGTTTTAAGTTGTTTGGTTGGTGTTGGTTAGGGGGGATTTGGGGGTTCGAGGGGCTTGACAAGGGGATTTGCTGGGGTTTTTGCGACAAATATCCAAATATCGGGTGAGCGACACGGTTCGACACGGTTCTTTGAGTAGCCGATTTTAGCTGCTGTTATTTTGCAAGATTCTGGAGCATGGCTGTTTTGAAGTGCTGTTTTTGCGATTATCATTGAAAAGCTGCATGAAAATCTTGCTTTCTTCTGCAATTATCGCTTACTATTATCACTATTGGTGATGTGGTGCCAATCTGTAGTAATTGTTAGACGCATCCTGTAATTTGCGTAGCGACTTTAGCAGTAAAAACGCCACCCAGTTTTACAGGTGGCGTTCTGAAAGAGTTTGAGCCGGAGGGCGGGAGAATCGAACTCCAGTCCGGTCAGGGATTGTACGGGGTATAAATCCCGATACTGCCACCAGGCAGACACCCTCCGATAAGAGGTAGGCACGGGCCGGAACCAACCGGCAATCCATCCGCTTGAGAAGCGGTGCTCTTTGTCAATAGGGGTCGCTCCGCTGAAGGTTACGGCCCTGCAAGACCTCTTAATGCTACCGTGCCTACGCATACGGTAGTATGCCTCCCGCTGTGTGTCAATCTCTGACGCAGCAAATACAGCACAAAATGCAAAATAAAGTTTCATAACGGGGTATACCTGCGCCATGCAGGTTGTCCGAGCTCAATTCGTGGCTATCGTCCCCCCTGGCCACTGGCCACTGACCACTGTTTTTCGTGGTATGGAGGTAGAGTAGGAGGATGGTGCTGGGGATGGGACATGCGGTCGTGGGGCAGGTGAAGGACAGCCTGATCCTGATTACGCTGCTGGTGGAGCTGGGCGTGGCGGCGGCGGTATCGGCTACGCTGGCACGCTCGAACACGTTCAAAAATTTGATGTTGCTGCCGCGGCGGAACTTGCGGCAGACGCTGGCCCTAGTGGCGATGGTATGCATCCCGCTGACGCTGGGAGTGTGGATCCGGGTGCGGGTGCCGAACTTTCTGGCTGCGGACCTGTCGTATGAAGCGACGATCCTGTTGGGGCTTCTGCTGGGGCCGGTGGCGGCGATGCTGGGCGGGGCAGCGTTGGCGCTTCCGGCGGTATGGCACGGCGAGTACTGGACGTTGCCGGTGAACCTGGCGGTGGCGGCGATTGCGGGGACAGCCGGACACTTTATCGAGCGCGAGGAGGTGTGGTCGTTTTCGCCGATGATCGACCTGAGTTTGTATCGCTGGGTGACACGTACCCTGCGCAAGCCGCAGTTCGACCGGCAGATCATGCTGCTGGTCCTGATTACGACGATGCAGTTTGCCACCAGCATGTTGTCGCGGGCGTACCCGGCGCGCTTCTTCGAACTGCACTCGCCGAACTGGTGGGTGGAGCTGGCGATCTGCGCGTGCGCCCCGGTGGTGGTGGGGATTCCGCTGAAGATTTGGAACGCCATCCGCATCGAACGCAAGCTGGAGGAACAGAGCCGCCTGCTGATGGAGGCGCGGCTGGACGCGTTGCAGCGGCAGATCAATCCCCACTTCCTGTTCAACACGCTGAACTCGATCACCTCGCTGGTGCGGTCGCAGCCGGAGCTGGCGCGGGAGATGATCGTGAAACTGGCCAACATTCTGCGCGCTCTGCTGAAGGGCCGCGAGGCGTTTGTGCCTTTCGCGGAGGAGCTGGCGTTTACCGACGACTACCTGGACATCGAAGTGGTGCGCTTCGGCGACAAGCTGCGGGTGGTGAAAGAGATCGCCGAAGATACGCTGGCTGTGATGGTGCCGAGCATGCTGCTGCAGCCGCTGATCGAAAATTCGATCAAGCACGGATTGGAGCCGCGCATCAGCGGCGGGACGGTGACGTTGCGCAGCCGCATGCTGAGCGATGGGCGGCTGCTGCTGGAGGTGGAGGACGACGGGATCGGCATGGATGCGGAGCGAGACGGCGTGGTGAACGCGGCGCGACAGTTTGGCGCGGGCAGCGGCGGGGGAGGGATTGGGATGCGCAACGTGCGCGAGCGCATGGGTGTGATGTACGGCAACGCAGCGGAGGTGGAGATAGTGAGCCGTCCGGGGCGCGGCACCAAGGTGACTCTGGTGCTGCCGATGGTGGAGCTGGGAGCGGCCCCGTGGGGGCAGTTCGGCGAGGCGCTGCAGGCGAAGTGGGAGGACGTGTCGCGGGCGGTGACGCGGGGTTGAGGGACATTGTGCGGGTGCGTGGTTGGGATGGAGTGGCCGCGGCGGGCGGCGGGCTGATACACTCATAGAGTTGAAACGGCGGCGCGGTGCGCGCCGTGTGGGGGCTGTAGCTCAGCTGGGAGAGCGCCTCGTTCGCAACGAGGAGGTCAGCGGTTCGATCCCGCTCAGCTCCACCAAAGATTCAATGACATGCGGTAAGGGTATCGACGCCAGCGGCACTTTTGTGTCGTTGTTTGTGTCGTAACCCTTCGATGTGCGCTCAGAATCGGTCTGTCTCCCCCTTCCCATCGTCAGCGCGTCCAGCGCGGTTCTCTTGGCGTCCAGACGGACGTGCGAGTAGTGAGCGAGCATCTTGCGCGAGACGTGACCAGCAATCGACATGATAGTGCTATCGCTCGCCTTGGACTCGGCAAGCTCCGTGATGGCTTGGTGGCGAAGGTCATGGAACCGGAAGCCCTCAAATGGACTCTTGAGCTTCGCAATGCTCGCCTTGCAGCCGGCACACGTCTCGCCGGGATTCTGGAGCAACCCGCACCCGGCGCACTGTATCGCCCGCGTCAGCCGTCGCCATGCCGTGCGCCAACTTGTGATTCCGCGCGTTGGGTCGAAATGGGCCGTCTCGCAGGCAGGGAAGAGAAAGTGGCTCGGCTCTGTTGCTCCGAGAGCTTGTGAGCGCCTGTAAAGCTCAAGAATCACCGCCCAGGCATCCGCGTTCAGCGGGATAACGCGCTCCCCGGCCTCTGTCTTGCTCCTCTGCACCGTGAGCGAGCGCCCGATCATGTCCACGTCGCGCCAGCGCATTTCCTTGATCTCGCAACCGCGCATAGTCGTGTTGAGGGCAAGGCGGGCGGCACACGCGACCGTCTGCCACTCAGGGCGGGCAGCCGCACGGTGGAGGAGCTTGACCTTCTCTTCGTAGGTGAGCGCCCGCCCGATGTTCTGGCGAACGGGCAGCGGGTGAATCTCCTCTGAGAAGTGGTGCCAACGCTTCGCCCGCTTGAGCACTCCCCGGATAATGTCCAGTTCCCGATTGATCGTCGCATTCGACCGGCCCGCCGTGTTGCGTTCGCGAACGTAACTGGAAACCTGAGCGGCAGTCATGCGCCACACGGCAACGTCGCCAAGGGCCTTGTTGATAGGCTTCACGCGCTCCCGCTCCGTTTGAATGCTGCGAGGGGCAAGGTGCGGGATGCGATCCGCAAGGAACCGCTCCGCCGCATCGGAGAAGGGAAGCCGGGTGAAATCGTCTTTGGTCGCCGCGAGCTTGCCCGCCTTGGCCTCTCCAATCAGTACCCGTTCCTTGCGCTGCGCTTCGCGCCAGTCGCTTGTGTCGAGAGAGAATCGGAACCGCTCCCCGTCAACGAAGAAATGCGTGTGCCAAGTGCTACCGCGCTTTTTGAGTGCCATCTTTCTTTTTCCTCTCTTCTCTTTTTCGTCTCGCTGACTCTCTTGCCGACTGCCGGTGAGCACACTCGTAAGAGCAGAATTTCTTGTTGTATTTATATGTGGAGTCGATAAGGCCCCGACACTCCGCGCAGAATTTGATGGGGTGGTTTTGGAACACGTCTTGCCACACCATCCATTCAAGAGCTTCTCCAAGGGAAGCGAGGCCGAGCGAAGCTCGTACAACACTCCGGCGGCCTTCCTTCATTACGGTGAAAGTGCCTCCGGAATTTCTCAACGGGAGATTGCAGACAAGATGCTCTGTCGCTTTCTGAATGTCTTTCTGTGTCGCTCCTTCGAGCCACGATTGAATGTTCGGATCAAAGCCGAGGGGATACTCGCCGGGAATAGGGAAGATGAGTCTGAGTCCCTCCAACACGATCTCAAATACCGAATCTCGCTCGCTGAGTCTGACTAGTTCTAACAGAGCTTCTCTCTGGTGCTCCGGTTGAGCAACGGACGCAAGCAGCTTCACTATTGCGGCCAGTCTGTCCCGCTCTTTGCGATAAGTCTCAACAGGGTCGCTTCCGCTCCACGCCTCCAATCTCGCCCTCAGTGGCCCCCAGGCCCTCACGAATGCCCGAAGTTGCTCGTCATCGTTGGCTGTGGCGAGCTGGCGGTGCGGAGCCATCTGATAGGCCTCTGAGAAGTTGTAGCGGCTCGTCCGGCTCAATTCCCAGGTTGCCGTCTCGCCGGTGAACTCCAGCCGCTTGCAGCGATACCAGCCAGATCCTTCGATAGTGTTGATATGAGATTGCCTTTTCATGCCAATGCAAGTGTGCTCCACTACTGGCAGGAAGTCAAGGGAGGAAACACATGCAAATCGTCAGTTTTTCTGTAAAGGTGGCGGCAGAACAGTGCAGCCTGTCCGAACGCACCATCCACTCGGCAATCAAACGGGGAGACCTGAAAGTGATGCGCGTCGGACGGCGTGTGCTTATCACTCCTACCGATCTAAACGATTTCCTGAATGGCCGCACAGGAAACAGCAAGGGCGGTGCAAAGTGAGCAGCGAACGGCTTCTGACACTCTTAGAAGTGGCTGACTTGCTTCGAGTCAGCAAACACACGATCCGGGCATGGGTGCGCAAAGGGCGACTCCGGCCCGTTCGCCTCTGCCGCAGATTGTTGTTTAGCGCGGACGAAATAGCCCGTCTAATTGCGGGGGCCATGTGACCGATGACTGAGACGAAGAGCAAACCGGATGGATGGCCGGAACCAATGTCAGAGGATGCGTTTCACGGTCCTGCTGGTGACTTCGTGCGCTTGGTGCTGCCGGAGACGGAGGCCGATCACAATGCGCTATTGTTGGCGTTTCTCGTGGGGTTTGGCTGCATAGTGGGACGCGGGCCACACTATCAGGTTGAGGCTACAAGGCACGGCGTGAACCTGTTCTCAGTGATTGTCGGCGACACATCCAAGGCCCGCAAGGGTACAGCCACGGATCGCGCAATGGAGATTCTCGCTCGTGTCGATGCCGACTTTATCACCACGCGGAGGCGTTCTGGCCTATCCAGTGGCGAGGGACTGATTCAGGCCGTGCGCGATGCCCGCGAAGAGGATGTGCAGGTGAAAGGAGACAAGAATGGACCGCCAAGGTTGGAGCGTCAGATTGTCGATAATGGCGAACCTGACAAGCGACTGTTGGTAGTTGAATCAGAGTTTGGGAGCGTGCTCCACCAAGCTGGAAGAGACGGCAATATCCTCTCTGCAACCTTGCGGGACGCATGGGATGGTAAGGTGCTTCGCGTGCTGGCCCGAAGCAACAAGGATTCGTGCCTGGAGCCGCATATCGCGGTAATCGGCAATATCACCATTGAAGAATTACAACGGTTGTTGACCACAAACGATAAGGCTAACGGGTTTGGGAATCGCATTCTCTGGTGTTGCGCCCGTCGCTCCAAAAAGTTGCCACACGGCGGACGGACACTCGATGAAGGCAAGCTAGACGCGCTTGTAGTCGGTCTCAAAGCGGCATTGGAAACGTCCCGGACAGTAGATCGAGTGCGCTTCGATGCGGAAGCGTATCAATCGTGGGAAGTCGCCTACAACATCCTGACCGAAGGTGCGGACGGTATCTTTGGCAGCATGACCGCCCGTGCCGAGGCACAGGTTGTGCGACTCGCTACGCTGTACGCTTTACTCGACAGTTCAAACACGATTCGGCTACCACACCTGAAAGCTGCTCAAGCGGTTTGGGCCTACTGTGAGCAGTCAGTGCGCTGCATCTTCGGAGATCACTTGGGAGACGAAACGGCGGATAGCATTCTGCGGATGCTCCGCACCGCGCCGGACGGGTTGACGCAAACCCAGATCAATCGCAGTTTTGGCAGTCACAAGCCCGCGGCGGAGTTGGCCCGCGCTTTGGCTCTGCTGGAAACGCGCAACAGGATCGCGTCGGAGAGGATCGAGACCGGCGGAGGCCCGGCGACTCTCTGGAAGCTCTACGCGTAAAGAGCGTAGTAAGCGTAAAGACATGTCCAGCAAGCCGATTCCTTACGCACAATACGCTCTTTGCGCAACTATGAATTTCCGTTCCCAAGTTGCAGCCATCCGCACGTTCAGTGTGCCGGAGACTAGCTCTAACCTGAGCCACGGAGCGCCCGAAATTGCGATAAACATCAATTCGGTGCATGAAATCGCTGAGTGACCGCTTGAGTGAAAATGGGTGATGGGACGGTTGCCCGATCATATGTCGAGTTTCTCGGCCTTTTCTTTGTAGTATTGGACATCCCGCTCAATTTCATCCAATCGCGCAATCCCCCGCATATTCCAATCACTGTGACACCACGGCCCACAGGTCGGACGAGCAGCCCATGGCCACGGCCATCCTTTGGGGCGTCCTGCTTCGCGGCTAAGCTCGTCGTGCCACCACAACTCAGTTTGCTTCTCAATATCCGAGTCTGGAACACCTCGCTGTCTCGCCTCAATGCTATTCAACTGCTCAAACATTTTGCGTAGAAGAGCATCCCTGAGCCACGGCGAGGTTCGAGCAGCGACACGGGTTCGCCAGAGAATCCAGAGCAAGAGTGCAACCAACACGGAAAACTGCCAGTCAGCCATTTCATCCCTCTTTCCCGAATGCTGTGCGGCTTAGATTCGACGGGCATCCTGAATCTCAGTCAGCTTTTCCTCAATAGCGGTGAGCCTCTCAAGCAGTTTGGCGAGGTCTTCCTTTGAGACATTCACTGTCCATTCAATCCTTGAAACAGTCACAGCGATATTATCGGCTTGATCTTCCTTTGAAGCATTCACAGCCTTTTCAATCGCAGACACTTTGCCGTCGATCTCTTTTGTGCGGATACGGAATTCATGGTAGTACGGAGACGCCAACCAGTCCACAAAGCCGAGACCAATGAGCAAAGCAAGTAGTTTTTCATAGGAGGCGAGACTTTCGCCGCTAAACCAGTCAACTGCTCCCCAAATTACCGCAGCGAGCACCAGCAGAAAGACCATCGCTCCGGTCGCTCTCGTTTCCTTCGCCGCTCGATCAACCTCATCATCCCTGTTCTGAAAACGCAAAGCCATTCGTGCTACCTCCTATTTGCGGCATTTCCCGTCTCATTCCAGCTAGAGAGTGTATGCGCTAAATATAGCGCAAAGGCTAACCCGATGATGGACGCATGGCAAAGGACATCTGTGCGGCGACCGGCGAGCGAATTAGAAAGCTGCGCCGCGCCCGGAACTGGCGGCAGATTGACCTTGCCGAGCAGTCCGGCATCCACGAAGTCCACATCTCCGATCTGGAGCGTGGCACACGTGAGCCGGGATTGCGAACACTCAGCAAGATCGCCTCTGCCCTCGAAACAACGCTCTCGGAACTGCTGAAGGGATTGTAACCCTGCCCGTCCCACGTGAGCCGCCAAGGGGCTGATAGCGGCCCTGGCGGGCCTGTTTGAGCGCGTCTGACGGGCCGCGTCCTAGTACCACGCGCCGAAGTCGATGCGATACGCCTGAAGTCCAGAACTGGATTTGTGGAAAACTCAGTCAGAAAGGAGCCAGCGCAGTAGGATCGCCAACGTCTCCCCCTGCATCGGATAGCCCTTCTCGATCCGCTGATAGGTGCTCCACGGTATGCCAACGCGCACAGCCGCTTCTCGAATCGACATGTGCTCGTGATGCCGCCATGCGCACAGCAAATCTGCGATTTTCATGTGTCCCTCTGCGCTTATCGCCAAAAACCTTTGTGCTACGGATCAGTAAAACATTGTATAGGTGAATATCGCGCAAAGGCCGAATCCCATGATGGACGCACGGGACTTTACCACCACCAGTTGCGGCGCGGCCAGTTTTTTCTGCCCCTGTGAAACCCGGCAAAAGTAGCCACAGCCTTCGGGCCGTGCCCGATCTGGACAACTAACTCCGGCGTCTGCGACGACACACGATTTTTGTGTCGTTGTTTGTGTCGTAACCCTGCCATCCCTACCCGGATTCCGGCGATTCGCTCCATGTCGCTCAGTACCTCTCAGATGAGCGAAAACCCCTGTAAAGACAGGGGCCTTAGCTCATTCTGTGTCGTCTGGTGTTTCTCCGTCAGAGGTCGTATCCTGAATTCGCAACGAGGAGGTCAGCGGTTCGATCCCGCTCAGCTCCACCAAAACGCCAACCGGAAAATTTTGACAGAGGGACCCACCCATCGACCCCAGCGAGCATAAAGCGCTCGCCGGGGACCCCGGTTCGCGCTCAGAATGACAGAGGGAAGAATTGTTTACGTAACTGTGAATCCCACACATGGGCAACGAGAGCGCATGAATGGGGCACCCGCGCTGCGCTACAATTGCAGGGAAGCGGAATCTCTGATTCGGGTTGGCCGACGACGCTGCAACCATTTGCGCGCCTCACGCGTCAATTTTGAGAGTGCCAAAAGTTGCGTAGAGGCGGAGTGCGCCCTGCGTGCCTTGTCTGGAGAAGCAATTGGAATCCGATCCAAAACTACAGTCTCAACCGCATGCCGGTCTCGATCCTCAACTGTCAGCCAAGAGTGAAGGCCCCCGGCACAAGAAGGTACGCGCGGTGGTATGGGTTGTCCTGCTGCTTTTCTTTGCGGCGGGATTTTTTATTGTTCTTCGGTCGCACCAGGTTTCGCAGAGCGAGCAGGGGGGCGGGGGCGGGCGGCGTGGGAACGCTGTAGGGGCGGTTCCGGTGACCACGGTGACGGCGCAGAAGGGGAACATCGGCGTCTATGTGAATGCGATTGGGACGGTCACCCCCGTGTATACCTCCGCGATCACCAGCCAGGTGAACGGAATTGTGACCGAGGTGCATTACATGGAGGGCCAGATGGTGCAGAAGGGCGACCCTCTGATCGAGATCGATGCACGGCCCTACAACGCGACGCTGCAAGAGGCGCAGGGGATTCTGGAGCGGGACAAGGGGACCCTGGCGCAGGCGCAGATGGACCTGGATCGGTACAAGGCAGCGTGGGCGCGCAACGCGATCCCCAAACAGACGCTGGACGACCAGGAGAAGCTGGTGGAGCAGGAGCAGGGCACGGTGCATAACGACGAGGGCACGGTGCAGTACGACCAGATCCAGGTGGGGTACTGCCACATTGTTTCGCCGATCACGGGGCGGGTGGGGCTGCGTCTGGTGGACCCGGGCAACGTGGTGCAGGCCAACGGGGGGACAGTGCTGGCGGTGGTGACGCAGATCCAGCCGATCACCGTGGTATTCACGGTTGTCGAAGACGATCTAGGGCAGATTGTGCCGCAAATGCGCAAGGGGGCCAAACTGGAGGTGGATGCATTCGACCACGACGGGACGAAGCAGCTTGCCAAGGGGACGCTGCTGACCCTGGACAACCAGATCGATACGACGACGGGGACGGTGAAGGCGCGGGCGGAGTTTGCCAACCGCGACTCGGCGCTGTTTCCCAACCAGTTTGTGAACACCCGGCTGGTGGTGAATACCTTGCAGGGGGTGACGCTGATTCCGACTGCGGCGGTGCAACACAATCTGCAAGCGGCCTATGTGTACGTGATTGCGGACAACAAGGCCCACCTGACTCCCATTACGGTGGGCGTGACCAATGCTCAGACGGCCCAGGTGCAGGGCATAGAACCGGGCGATGTACTGGCGACCAGCAGCTTCGACAAGCTGCAGGACGGCGCGGCGATCACCATCTCCAACCGACCGATTCCAGCCAACACCAGTGGGAGTAGCGCTCCTTGAGTCCGTCGCGTCCTTTCATTCTTCGTCCGGTTGCGACATCTTTGCTGATGGCGGCCATCATGCTGGTGGGCATCGTTGCTTATACCCAACTGCCCGTCTCCGCGCTGCCCGAGGTGGACTACCCGACGATCCAGATTCTGACGTTTTACCCAGGGGCCAGCCCGGATGTGATGGCGACGACGGTGACCGCTCCGCTGGAGCGTCAGTGCGGCCAGTTGCAGGGGCTGAGCCAGATGACGTCGACCAGCTCGGCGGGCAATTCCGTGTTGGTGTTGCAGTTCAATCTCAGTTTGAACATCGATATTGCGGAGGAGGAGGTGCAGTCGGCGATCAACGCGGCGCAGAACTTCCTGCCCGCCAACCTGCCTGCGCCGCCGATCTATAACAAGACCAACCCGGCGGACGCCCCGGTGCTGACGCTGGCGATCACGTCGGACTCGATGCCGCTGTCCCAGGTGGAGGACATGGTGGACACGCGGCTGGCTCCGAAGATCTCGCAGTTGAGCGGGGTGGGGCTGGTGAGCATCAGCGGAGGACAGAAGCCGGCGGTACGCATCCAGGCCAATCCGACCCAGCTTGAGTCCTACGGCATCGATATGGAGAACCTGCGCTCGGCGGTGAGCAACGCCAGCGTGAATGCGGCCAAGGGAAACTTCGACGGGCTGCACCAGGACTACCAGATCGACTCCAACGACCAGTTGGTGGAGAGCAAGGACTACCGCCAGGTAGTGGTTGCCTATCGCGATGGGGCGCCGGTGATGTTGACCAGCGTTGCCAACATCGTGGATGGAGTGGAGAACGACACGCAGGCCGCCTGGATGAACCAGAAGCCAGCCATCATCCTGAACGTACGGCGGCAGCCGGGCGGCAACACCATCACGGTGGTGAAGAGCATCAAGCGGCTGTTGCCGCAGCTGGAAGTGAACCTTCCCAAGGGCATCCAGGTGACGGTGCTGACCGACCTGACCACTGCGATCCAGGCATCGGTGAACGATGTTGAGTTCGAATTGCTGCTGACGGTCGGGCTGGTGGTGATGGTGATCTTTCTGTTCCTGCGCAACCTGTCCGCGACGATCATACCCAGCGTGGCGGTGCCGTTGTCGCTGGTGGGCACCTTTGGGGCGATGTACCTGCTGGGCTTCAGCCTGGACAACCTATCGCTGATGGCGTTGACCATTTCGACGGGATTCGTGGTGGATGACGCGATCGTGATGCTGGAGAACATCACGCGCTACCTGGAGGCGGGCGACCCACCGATGCAGGCTGCGCTGAAGGGCGCCGAACAGATTGGTTTCACCATCATGTCGCTGACCGTGTCGCTGATCGCGGTGCTGATCCCCCTGCTGTTCATGGGCGACGTGGTGGGGCGGCTGTTCCGCGAGTTCGCGGTGACGCTGGCGGTGACCATTCTGATCTCGGCGGTGGTGTCGCTGACACTTACGCCGATGATGGCGTCGCGCATCCTGCGGCACAACGCGGCGGCGCAGCAGGGGCGATTCTACAAGTCCTCGGAGCGAGCGTTCAACTCCATGATCGCGTTCTATGGAAGGACGCTGAAGGTGGTGTTGCGCTACCAGACCGCCACCTTGTTTGTGGCCCTGGGCACGCTGGGTTTGACGGTGTACCTGTACATTGTGATTCCCAAGGGGTTCTTCCCGGTGCAGGACACTGGGGTGATCCAGGGCATCTCGCAGGCATCGCAAACCATCGGCTCGAATGCCATGGCGGAGAAGCAGCAGGAGCTGGCGAAGGTGATTCTGGCCGACCCTGCGGTGGAGAGTTTATCGTCGTTCATCGGCGCGGACGGCACCAATACCACCATCAACAGCGGGCGAATGTCGATCAACCTGAAGCCGCTGGACCAGCGCGACCTGAGCGCGGCCGACGTGATTCGCAGGCTGGAGCCGAAGATCGACAAGGTGCAGGGGATTCAACTGTTCATGCAGCCGGTGCAGAACATCACGGTGGATGACCGGGTGAGCCGGACGCAGTACCAGTACACCCTGGAAGACCCGGACCAGAACGAGCTGAACCTGTGGACCAATCGCTTTGTGGACAAGTTGAAGGGAATGCCGGGGCTGGAGGACGTGGCCACGGACCAGCAGATGGGCGGGCTGGCGGTGTCGCTGGCGATCGACCGGGTGACGGCGTCGCGGCTGGGGATTGCGCCGACCACGATCGACAATACGCTGTACGACGCGTTCGGCCAGCGCCAGATCAACACGATGTACACGCAACTGAACCAGTACCACGTGATTCTGGAGGCGCAGCCGCAGTTCCATCTGGATCCGCAGATGCTGGACCATATCTACATTCAGGCCAACGCGGCGGCGGGCACAAGCGGGGCTCCGGCGTCCAGCTCCTCGGGCAGCGGATCGACCTCCGCGGGGTCGAATGCGCAGACCGCGACCACGCTGTACACTCCATCGGCGGGAACGCTGACTCCACCGGCCAGCGTGCTTACCTCGGGGACGACATCGTCCGTGGGCGCCAACTCGGCCTTTGCCACAAGCTCCGTGCCCAGCCATGCCATTCCACTGAGCGCGTTCTCGCACTTTGAGACCACGACCGAGCCGCTCTCGATCATGCACCAGGGACAGTTCCCATCGATTACGGTCAGCTTCAATCTGGCTCCGCACGCGTCGCTGGGCAGCGCCATCAGTTCGATCGACAAACTGCAGAAGAGCATGAACATGCCGGCCAGCCTGCAGGCGGACTTTCAGGGCACGGCTGCGTCGTTTCGCAACTCCCTGTCCAACGAACCGCTGCTGATCCTGGCCGCGATGGTGACGGTGTACATCGTGCTGGGTGTGCTGTATGAGAGCTTCATCCACCCGATCACGATCCTATCGACCCTGTTCTCGGCGGGCATGGGGGCGTTTCTGGCGCTGAATCTCTTCAAGCAGGACCTGAGCGTGGTGGCGATCATCGGGCTTGTTCTGCTGATCGGGATTGTGGAGAAGAACGGCATCATGATGGTGGACTTCGCGCTGGAACTGCAGCGCAAGCACAGCAGGAATCCGACCGACGCGATCTATGAGGCATGCCTGCTACGCTTTCGTCCAATCATGATGACGACGATGGCCGCGTTGCTGGCGGGCATCCCGCTGGCCTTCGGCACCGGCATGGGATCGGAGCTGCGCCGGCCACTGGGCATCACCATGGTGGGGGGCCTGCTGGTGAGCCAGGTGCTGACCCTCTACACCACACCTGTGATCTATATCTTCTTCGACAACCTGGGTCACCGCTTCTCTCGCAAGCGGGGCAAGAACAGACCGGGAACAGGGAGCGGGGAAGCGGAAGCAGGCAGCGACTACTCGCATTCCGTGGAGGCGTTGTGAATATCTCCGCGCCGTTCATCCATCGCCCGGTAGCGACGACGCTGCTTACGCTGGCGGTGGTGATCGCGGGCGCAATCGCGTTCAATGTGTTGCCGGTCTCGCCTCTGCCGCAGGTGGATTTTCCCACCATCTTCGTGAATGCGGGGCTTCCCGGGGCGAGTGCGGAGATCATGGCGTCGAGCGTGGCGACTCCGCTGGAGCGGCAGTTCGGGCACATTGCGGGAGTCACGGAGATGACTTCGTCGAGCGGACTGGGATCGACGGGAATCGTGATCCAGTTCGACCTGAGTCGCAACATCGACGGAGCAGCGCGCGATGTGCAGGCTGCGATCAACGCGGCGCGGACGTATCTTCCGGCCAATCTTCCGGGCAACCCTACCTATCGCAAGGTGAACCCTGCGGACGCTCCGATCATGATTCTCGGGCTCACCTCCGATGTGTATGGGCCGGACAAGATGTACGACGTAGCCTCCACCATCATGATGCAGAAGCTGTCGCAGATTCAGGGGGTGGGGCAGGTGGGCGCGGGGGGAGGCGCGCTGCCGTCGGTGCGGGTGGAGGTGAACCCCAACAAGCTGGCCAGCTACGGATTGACCATGGCAAGCCTGCAGTCGATGCTGCGGCTGCAGAACTCGAACCTTGCGCGGGGCCAGATCACGGACGGCGAAGTGCGCGCGGACATTGTGGTGAACGGACAGATCTCCCATGCCGACGACTACAAGCCACTGATTGTGGGTTACCACAACGGCGCGGCGGTGCGCCTGTCGGATGTGGCCGACGTGGTGGACTCGGTGCAGAACCTGCGCGCGGGCGGCTATCTGAACGGCAAACGGGCGGTTGTGCTGCAGGTGTTCCGGCAGCCCAACGCCAACATTATCGACACGGTGGGCCGCATCTACGCGCAGCTTCCCTCGCTGGAGGCGTCGATACCGACGGGCATCAACACCACGGTGGTGATGGACCGCACGACGACGATCCGCGCGTCTGTACACAATGTGGAACGCACGCTGCTGATCTCGATCGTACTGGTGATCATAGTGGTGTTCGTATTTCTGCGCAGTCCGCGCGCGACCCTGATTCCGGCGGTCGCCGTTCCCGCCTCGCTGATCGGCACCTTCGCAGTGATGTACCTGTGCGGATACAGTCTGGACAACCTGTCTCTGATGGCGCTGACCATCTCCACCGGCTTTGTGGTGGACGACGCGATCGTGGTGATGGAGAACATCACCCGCCACATTGAAGACGGGATGGAACCGTTTGCCGCGACGTTGCGGGGCTCCAGGGAGATTGGCTTTACCGTGATGACGATCAGCATGTCGCTGATCGCGGTCTTCATTCCCCTGCTGTTGATGGGAGGAATCGTGGGCCGGCTCTTCCGCGAATTCGCGGTGACGCTGTCCACAGCCATCGTGGTATCGATGGCGATCTCGCTGACCACCACGCCCATGATGTGCGCCCATCTGCTGAAGAGCCAGAAGGACGTGAAGCAGGGCCGTGTGTCCCGGGCGTTGGAGGGGGTCTTTCAGGGGGGGCTGGGCCTCTACAGAAAGAGCCTGCGCTGGGCGCTGGAGAACCCAGGGCTGGTGCTGACGACGCTGGTGCTGATCATCGCTCTGAACGTGGCGATTGCAATCAAGATTCCCAAGGGGTTCTTCCCGCAGCAGGACACGGGCTCGCTGGGGGGCCAGATGCGGGGGCCGCAGGACGCATCGTACCCGGCGATGAACGCCGCTTTGCAGCAGATCCAGACGTCAATCAAGAGAGACCCGGCGGTGCAGAACGTGATCGGATTCACGGGCGGCGGGACGACCAACACGGGAGGCTTCTTTGTGATTCTGAAGCCAGTGGAGCAAAGAGATACCAACGCCGCCGGAGTGATCAACCGGCTGCGCCCGAAGCTGAACCGGATCACGGGGGCGTCGACGTTCCTGCAGGCGTCGCAGGACATCCGGGTGGGCGGGCGCGGCAGCAATGCGATGTACCAGTACACGATCCAGTCGGACACGGTGAGCGACCTGCAGGTGTGGGGGCCGAAGCTGCTGGCTGCGATCACGCGGCTGCCGGGTTTTGAGGACGTGAGCAGCGACCAGCAGAACGGCGGCCTGGACCAGCGCATCACCTTCGACCGGGTGACGGCGGCACGACTTGGGCAGACGGCCAGCTCGCTGGACTCGGCGCTCTACTCGGAGTTTGGCCAGTCGGAGGTGTCGCTGATCTACACCCAACTGAACCAGTACTACGTAGTGCTGGAGGTTGCGCCGGAGTACTGGGCGACTCCCGATGGACTGAAGTCTGTGTATCTGCATCCGTCGGCCAGTAACCCGACGGCGAGCGGGAACACTCCCCTGTTTTCCCTGTCCAAGGCGCAGGCCGGCACCACACCCCTGACGCTCAATCACACCGGCCTGTTTCCGTCGGTGACGGTGTCGTTCAACCTTGCTCCGGGGGTCTCGCTGAGCGACGCGACCCTAGCCATCGACCGGATGCAGCAGAACCTGGACCTTCCCTCGACCGTGCGCTGCTTCTTCGCGGGCACGGTGCAGGCCTATCAACAGTCGCTGAACGGCGAGTTGATGCTGATTGTGACGGCGCTGGGTGCGGTGTATATCGTTCTTGGGATACTGTACGAGAGCCTGGTACACCCGCTGACGATAATTTCCACGCTGCCCTCGGCGAGCGCCGGCGCGATGCTGGCCCTGATGATCTTCAAGCAGGACCTGAACGTCATCTCGATCATCGGCATCATATTGCTGATCGGGATTGTGAAGAAGAACGCGATCATGATGATCGATTTTGCGCTGCAGGCGGAGCGCGACGGGGGCATGAATACGGAAGATGCCATCTTCCAGGCGTGCATGCTGCGCTTCCGTCCCATCATGATGACCACCATGGCGGCGCTGTTCGGCGCGCTTCCGCTGGCCTTCGGGACCGGCACCGGCAGTGAACTGCGCCGGCCGCTGGGCATTACGATTGTGGGGGGGCTGGTGGTGAGCCAGATGCTGACGCTGTACACCACTCCGGTGGTCTACCTCACCTTCGACCGGATCCGCCTGTGGGTAGCGGCACGGCGGCGCAAGAGCTTCGATTCCGTGGGCGGCCCGATTGGAGCGACTTCGGATTAAACTGAATGAACCATGGAAGTCCAACTATGAGAAGCACCCGTCAACCCGTTGCAATCGCCCTGGCCCTGGCAGCCCTTCTGCCGACGGGGTGCCGTGTGGGTCCGAAGTACCAGAGGCCTCCGGCGATGGCGCAGGCGCCCCCGCCCGCCGTCTACAAGGAAGCACCCGCGCCCGATGCCGCGGCAGGCGACTGGAAGGTGGCCCAGCCGCAGGACGCGATGCTGCACGGCAAATGGTGGGAGATCTACGGCGACACGGAGCTGAACGCTCTGGAAGACAAGCTGAACATCGACAACCAGACGATCAAGATGTACTTCGAGAACTTCATGGAGGCGCGGGCCATCGTGGCCGAGACGCGCTCGCAGTTGTATCCGACGCTGACGGCTGCGCCGAGCTACTCGCGGTCGCGTGCGTCGGCCAACCAATCCAACACGCCTTCCGCGGCGACGGGCAGGACGACCTCGCTGACCGTGCTGGGGCTGGATGCTGCATGGGAGCCGGACCTGTGGGGACGGGTGCGCAACCAAATCAGCGAGGCGCAGTACAACGCGCAGGTGAGCGCGGCGGACCTGGAGAACGAGCGGCTGAGCGAGCAGGCCAGCCTGGCGGAGTACTTTTTCGAGATACGCGGACAGGACGCGCTGATGGCCGTCTACCAACAGACGGTGGCGGACGATCAGAAGTCGCTTGACCTGACGCGCTCGCAGTACGAGACCGGGGTGGGGACGCAGATTTCGGTGGTGGAGGCGCAGAACACTTTGCAGAACGCGCAGTCGACATTGATCAACCTGGGGGTGGCGCGCGCGCAGTACCAGCATGCGATCGCGGTGCTGACAGGAGTCGATCCCTCCTCGTTCTCCATACCGGTGAAGGCGCTCAGTGCTACCCCGCCACCGGTGCCGGTCGGCGTGCCTTCGCAGTTGCTGGAACGCAGGCCGGACATTGCGGCGTCGGAGCGGATGATGGCCTCGGCGAATGCACAGATTGGGGTTGCCACCGCGGCGTTCTATCCCAACCTGACGCTGACCATGGATGGCGGCTTCGAGAGCGCCGCGTGGCGGCACCTGTTCGACATCTCCAGCCGGTTCTGGTCGCTGGGAGGTTCGGCATCGGAGTTGATCTACGATGCAGGGCTGCGGCGCGCCACGGTGATGCAGTACGAGGCGATCTATAACGGCGATGTCGCCAGCTACCGGCAGACGGTGCTGAACGCGTTCCAACAGGTGGAGGACGCACTGGCCGCCGTGCGCATTCTTTCGCAACAGATCCAGCAGCAGGAGCAGGCGGAGAAGTCGGCGCAACAGGTTGTCGATCTGGAGACGGCGCGCTATGAGACGGGGGTCGATCCGTACATCGACGTGGTAACAGCGCAGACGACGCTACTGGCGGACCGGCAGACGCTGGCGACGCTGCACACCGAGGCGATGACCGCGTCGGTGCAACTGATCGAGGCGCTGGGCGGAGGATGGGACAGCACGCAGTTGCCGACGCCGCAACAAGTGACGAAAAAAATTACACCCGCAGAGGCCGTGATCCAGAGATAAGTGGGGGGGGGGCGGCGGTTAATTCCCACTCATGCGCACAGAACGCGCATGAATGGGGCACCCGCACCCGCCGACGGAGAGACTGCTTGGTGGATGGTGTTATCCCTTACTGACAGCAAGGTGCTGCGGCATGTAGTTGGCGATGCCGTTGTTTTCGGATACGCGAATGGGCACGATCCGCACAGTCGCCGGCTTCAGTCCCTCGCGTTTGGCGGTGACGACGATGGGCGCCGGCGGCGGATCGGTAGCGCGGACCAGGGTGGAGCGCACCGCGACACGGTTGATGCCGCACTCGGTGTTGAGGTAGAGGTTGTTGGTTGAATTGACAATGCCGCTGTCGTATCCTCCGCGCCAGATGGCGGGGCCGGAGCAGGTGAAGTCGACCCGCGCGTAGTCGGTGGGGCAACGCACGCCCTTGGCGTCGACCACCTCGAAGTCGATGAGGGCGATGTCCTCGCCATCGGCCTGCAATCCTTTGGGGCCGAGGATGGGAGTCATCCTGATGGCCGCGGCCGGGCCTGCAGTGGTCAACACCTGCTGTGCGGCTACCTTTTCGCCGTTCTTGCCGACGGCCTTGAGTGTGCCGGGGACAAAATCGACAGCGGGGAAGGCGAAGACCCATCCGTTGTCGGGCTTGGAGTTCACCCCGAGCGACTTGCCGTTGAGGAACAACTCGACCGACTGCGTATTAGCGATGACGTAGACGGTCTTGGAGGTCTTCGATCCGTCGGGCTGAGTGGCCGGATAGGTCCAGTGACCCAGGATGTGCAGGTCGGGCTGCGGGTTCTGGATGACGCGGTAGGCGAAGTAGATCTCCTTGGGCAGGCGCATGGCGTCCACCTTGCCGCTGACGCGGCATACTTCGGTGGAGTCCTGACGTCCGTCGGCATCCTCGTCGGTGAAGTAGATGGAGCAGTAGGCGGACCAACGGGAGTGGGCCGGGTCGGTATTGGAGATGCGGTTCTCCCAGTACATCCAATAGCGTTTGACTCCGTCCAGGGCGAAATCCTCCGAGTTATACAGATAACCGTCTCGCTTCCAAGTGTCATTGGGGCCTTTCTTGGCCTTGTAGAAGGGTGGCGAGAAGGCGTCCCACATACGACGCGAGCACTCCTCGCGGAAGTCCTCGGTTTCGATCAGGGGCGCGCGGTCGCGGCGATCCACGGCGTATCCGCGGAACATCTGGCCCGGCTGCGTGATCCGGTCGGTGCCCGTGTCCTGGCCGATCATGATGCCGTAGTACTCGGAGATTGGGGTCAGCGCCTGGTTCGACGGCACATCGTCGTTGTCGCGGTAACCCATGAGGCGTCCGCCGTGGGGGTCCCATTGCTTGCGCAGGTCCACCATCTGCCGCATCTCATCCGGCGTGACGATGGTGTTGCCGGCCTCCCAGAAGAGGATGCCGGGATTGTTGCGGAAGTAGATGATGGAGTCGCGCATCACCTCGGCGCGCTGGTCCCACTGGCGTCCCGTGACCAAACGTTCCTTGTCGCCGGCGGGGCATATCTGGACGATGCCAAAGCGGGTGAAGGAGTCGGCGTCTGTGCGGGTGGGGGAGATGTGCATCCAGCGCATGTAGTTGCCGTGGCAGTCGCGAATCATTTTGGCGGTGTAGTCGTGCATCCAGTCGGGATAGCCTGCGCCGACGGCGGCCCACTCGTCGGTGGAGCGCTCGGAGAAACCCTTGAGGTAGACAAACTTATCGTTGATAAAGACGCCGCCGGTGCCGACGCCTCCCTTGAACTCGGTCTTGCGGAATCCGGTCTCGATGCGATCGACATCGACCACCTTGCCGCCCACCTTGAGGATGCTGTAGACGTCGTAGAGGTTGGGGTCCTCGGGGCTCCAGAAACGCGCCTGTTTCAAGGCCCCCGTGGCGGAGAGGATGCTCTTCTCTCCATCGGCGATGTCCATGGGTTTGCCCGCGAACTGGGCGCGGACGTGGCCGTTGCTGTCGACGACGGCCACCGAGAGGCCGACCGCTGCGCGATTGCCCGATGTGTTATGCACCTCGGCATCGACGGTGACATCCGCCGTCTTGCCGGCGATGTTGAAGTTGTCCGCGTGGACGTAGACGCCCTGGCTCTGCAGACCGTAGTAGAGCGGCAGGGTCTGGTGGATGGGGCCGGTGACATGCAGCCATACATGGCGGTTGATGCCGCCGTGGTTGGGATTGAAGTCGTTGGCGTTCCACTCGTAGCCCTGGCCGACGCAGGGGGTGCCGTCGGCGTTCTTGGGGTTGGCCATGCAGAAGGCGCGTTCGCGGTAGTTGCCGGAGTTGTTCACCTTGACGGCGAGGACGTTCTCCTGGCCGTTGGGCAACAAGGCATCCGTGATGTCGATGCCGTAGGCAGTGACGCCGTTCTCGTAGAGGCCGACATCCTTGCCGTTGAGGTAGATGTCGCCGGCCTGGCGCATGCCCTCGAACTCGATAAAGACGCGATGACCGGCAGGCAGGGCGGGGAGTTTGAAGTGCTTGCGATACCAGACGATCCCCTTGTAGGTGCCGCGGTCGCCGCCACCGTGGGAGATGAGCTCGCGGAAGCTGTCGACATCGTTGAAGCTGTGCGGCGTGGCGACGGTGGACCATTTGGAGTCATCGAAGGCGGGCGCTGCTGCGGCGTCGTCTTCGGGGACCTCTTCCAGAACCAGCTTGTCTTGTTTTGGGTCCCAGCGATTTCCGCCGATGAACTTCCAATCGAGGTTGAAGTTCAGCGTGGTGCGCGGGGACCTGGGCGGAACGTAGGTTGCGCCCGCCGCCGCCGTGGGCGCGGCAAACAAAGGATAGGAGCGGCCCAGAACCACCGGAAGTCCCAGGGCAAGAAAGCTGGAGGCGCTGACAAATTCGCGGCGAGTTACTTTGCGGGATGACATTGGATCGCACGGCCTTTCATGACTGGAGTGGTGTTAACAATAGATAACATGGGCGCGGGAATGCACGGCGTACTCACGATAGTGCATTGACGATGCGATCGTTCCTTGCTGCGGGAGATGGTTCTCATGCGGTTGCACTGGAGCGAAAGAACTCCCTCAGCGGGCCAAAATTGCCTGAAATTTGGACGGGCACGGCGGCAGTAAAGTTTCGCGGCGGCCATTGCGGGACGGGCAGAGGAGTGCTGCAGGCGCGCTGCCGACGCCACTGGGCTCCGGTGGCGAACAGGATGCAGGCGTTGCCGGCGCCGGTATCGATCCGCCCGTGAGGCCGCCCTAGCGGTGGCCGATTCCGGGTCCAGGGCGGGCATTAACCCAACCGGGGGTTCGGCGGGCGTATCATTTAAAAATGCCGAAGTACTCGATCGTGGTCCCGTTCCACAATGAAGAGGAGAACGTGACCGCACTCTACGACCGGGTGAAACTGGTGATGGAGCAGGTGGGCAGTACGTTTGAGATGGTGTTTGTGGACGATGGCTCACGCGACCGGACCTGCCGCATGCTGGAGGAGATTGCGGCGGTGGACAGCCGGGTGCTGGTGGTCAAGCTGCGGCGGAACTTTGGACAAACGCCGGCCCTGGCGGCGGGCTTCGACCACGCGCAGGGCGAGATGCTGATCTCGATGGACGGCGACCTGCAACACGCGCCGGAGGAGATTCCCCAGTTTCTGGAGCGGCTGGAGGAAGGCTACGACGTGGTCAGCGGATGGCGGTCGCACCGCGCCGACAACCTGTTACTGCGCAGGATCCCTTCACGCTGCGCCAACTGGATGATGGCGCGCATCTCCGGGGTGGACATCCACGACTTCGGCACCACCTTCAAGGCGTACCGGCGCGAGGTGATCCACAACATTCCTCTGTACGGCGAGATGCACCGCTTTATTCCGGCCCTGGCCAGTTGGTACGGGGCCAGCATCTGCGAGGTCCCCATCTCCAACCCCCGGCGGCAGCACGGCGCCAGTCACTACGGCCTGTCGCGCACGATGCGGGTCTTGTTCGACCTGCTGACCATCCGGTTTCTGATGCGCTACGTGTCCAGCCCGCTGCACTTCTTCGGCGCCATCGGCGCACTTGGCATACTTGCCGGCAGCGGTCTGGCCGCATGGCTGCTGGTGCTCAAGGTACTCACAGGACAGAGCGTGCTGATCGTACATGGGCCGCTGTTCGTGATTGCGGGTGTGCTGATCCTGGCGGGCATCCAGATGCTCGGCATCGGCTTGCTGGGAGAGCTACAGGTCCTCTTCTTTCACACCGCGGCCCAACACCCCCCGTACGTCGTCGACCGCATTCTGCGGTTGAGTTCGAGCGAAGAGAACCAACTGCGCTAGGGGCGAAGGGGATGAGAGCCGCCAGGGGCGCATCGATGCTAGCCGCAGGGCTCTGGCTGTGCGCCGGACTCTCTGGGTGCCTGGTGGTTGGCTACGCAAGCGGCGAAGGCTGGTGGGTGTGGCCGGGAAGCATCGTGGTCACCCTGTTGGTACTTCTGCTCATGTTTCTCTTCCATCGCCGCTGACAACCTACGACGAACAACCTGCAACCTGCGAGAAGAATTTCCGTGGCTAAAGCCATTTCCTTCCAGGGGAGTTTTTCGCAGGGCTAGAGCCTTGCGCTCCGTCCGGAGGGCAGGATGCGGAGTTTTTCCGCCGGTTGTATCCTGATACCTATGCTGCTGAGAGAACTGCGTACGGCTGTCTACGAGGCCAACCTGGAGCTGGTGAAGCGCGGGCTGGTGCTGTACACCTTTGGCAATGCTTCGGGAGTTGACCGCGAACAAGGATTGGTGGCGATCAAGCCGTCGGGCGTGGACTACGACGATCTGCGGCCGGAGCTGATGGTGGTGACCGACCTGGACGGCAAGGTGGTGGAGGGGACGCTGAAGCCGTCGTCGGACCTGGAGACGCACACGCTGCTGTACCGGGAGTTTCCAACCATTGGCGGAGTGGTGCATACCCACTCGGAGTTTGCCGCCAGCTTTGCCCATGCGGGGATGGAGATTCCGGCGCTGGGGACGACGCATGCGGATTATTTCTACGGGCCGGTGCCATGCACTGCGCCGCTAACCGACGAGGAGATTGGCGGGCGCTACGTTTACGAGACGGGGTTGGCCATTGTGCGGCGCTTTGCGGCGACTGCCGAGCACGCGGCGATCGATCCGCTGGCCGTGCCTGCCTGCCTGGTGGCCGGGCATGGGCCGTTTGCGTGGGGCAGGGACGCGCAGGAGGCGGCGCACAACGCGGTGATCCTGGAGTATTGCGCAAAGATGGCGTACCGGACGCTGACCCTGAAGGCGGACGCGGTGGGGGTGAGCCAGGCGCTGCTGGATAGGCACTACTTCCGCAAGCACGGGCCGGGAGCTACCTACGGGCAGGGGTGAGAGATCACCGGCAGTGTGACGGCGAGCACAGCACTGCGAGATTTAATGGTTTGCTTACGGGATGTTTGTGTAGAGTACACAAGGCAGCAAAATCGCACAGATTGGGTCTCAGGATGCACGGAGCCGTACGGAGTGCAATA
The DNA here is from genome assembly GCA_963834805.1 of uncultured Acidobacteriaceae bacterium. GTDB lineage: Bacteria > Acidobacteriota > Terriglobia > Terriglobales > Acidobacteriaceae > Edaphobacter. The sequence continues at coordinate 500,620 of CAWIDB010000006.1, read as the reverse complement.
TCTCTTTGCGGGAGCGGGAGGCGCTAGTTTGTGTGTGGGCCGAGTTCAAAACAGGTGATGGGCAGATGCGATCAATGTGGCTGAAGGTGTCCCTGGCGTTGTCGATTGGGGTGGTGGCGGGCTTTCCGCCGATGGTTGGAATGAAGGCACAGGCGCAGATGCCGGCGATGGTGCTGGTAGCGCCCGATGTGACCAGCGCGCCGGTTAGCGCGGAGGCGGAGCGCATTGCGGCGCTGGAGAAGCAGGTGGCGGCGCAGACGGCGGCGATTGCCACGGCGCAGACCTCGGGCGACAACGCGTGGATGCTGACCGCGGCGGCGCTGGTGCTGCTGATGACCGGGCCTGGGCTGGCGTTGTTCTACGGCGGACTGGTGCGCAAGAAGAACGTGCTGGGCACCATGATGCAGAGCTTCGCCATGATGGCAGTGATCACGCTGCTGTGGGCCATTGTGACTTACTCGCTGGCGTTTGGCAGCGGGAACGCGTTTATCGGCGGGCTGCACAATATGTTTCTGAAAGGGGTGGGGCTGGAGCCGAGTTCGTACGCGCCGACCATTCCGCTGCAGACGTTCATGGTGTATCAGTTGATGTTCGCCATCATCACGCCGGCGCTGATTACGGGCGCGTTTGCCGAGAGGATGAAGTTCTCGGCGATGCTGGTGTTCATGGTGCTGTGGGCGATTGTGGTGTATAGCCCGATGGCGCACATGGTGTGGGGCGTGGGCGGGCTGCTGAACTCGGGCAGCGGGCGCTTTCCCTGCATGGACTTTGCCGGTGGAACGGTGGTGCATGTGACCTCGGGCGTTTCGGCGCTGATCACAGCGCTGTATCTGGGTAAGCGAATTGGGTATCCCAAAGAGGCGATGCAGCCGCACTCCGTGGTGCTGAGCTTTATCGGGGCATGCCTGCTGTGGGTTGGCTGGTTCGGTTTCAACGCGGGATCGGCGCTGGCGGCTGGAACGCTGGCGACTTCGGCGTTTGTGGCGACCCACTTTGGCGCGGCGGCGGCGGCGATTGGCTGGAGCGCGGCGGAGTGGATCCACAACGGCAAGCCGTCTTGCCTGGGGGCGATCTCGGGCTGCGTGGCCGGGCTGGTGGCGATCACCCCGGCCTCCGGGTTTGTGTCGCCGATGGCGGCCATTGCGATCGGACTGATCGCCGGCGTGTGCTGCTTCTTCATGGTGGTGCAGGTGAAGACGTGGTTCGGGTATGACGATTCGCTGGATGCGTTTGGCGTGCATGGCGCGGGCGGAACGATTGGCGCGCTGCTGACGGGATTGTTTGCCAATAGCGCGATCAACCCGGCCTTCGGCAAGGGCGTTGCCACGGGCGTGCTGGAGGGCAACCACCACCAGATATGGAACCAGGCGATGGGCGTTGCGATTGCCTGGGGCTTGTCCATTGTGGGCACGCTGGTCATTCTGTTCCTGGTGGACAAGACCATCGGACTTCGCGTGAGTGCGGAGGAGGAGAGGGAAGGCCTGGATCTGTCGCAACATGGCGAGGAAGGCTACGAATGGGCGCATTGATCCGGGTGTAACACTCGTCCAATGCGAGCCGACGGAGTCAGTTCGATGCGAGGGGTGCACATCCTGGGCCGGGCATGCACTTCTTTCTTCATCGGGGCTGGTAGCAGCAACCGAGAGAGGCGTACTATGCTAGAGCTTGCCTGAAGGCAAGCAAGTGAGAGGATGAATTAAATGCAGAAGATTGAAGCAGTGATCCAGCCTTCGAAGCTGGATGCGGTGAAGGACGCGCTGGTGGAGATTGGCGTGCAGGGAATGACGATTCTGGAGGCGCGCGGACATGGGCGGCAGAAGGGGCACACGGAGTTCTATCGCGGACGCGAGTACTCGGTCGACCTGCTGCCCAAGGTAAAGCTGGAGATGGTGGTGGCGGACGAGATGGTGGAGAAGGCGGTGCAGACGATCCTGACGGCGGCGCGCACGGGAACCATCGGCGATGGAAAGATCTTTGTGTCGAAGGTGGATGAGGCGATCCGCATTCGCAACGACGAGCGGGGCGAGATCGCGCTGTAGGGGCGGTTGGATCGGTGGCTAGAAAGGCTGGGGGGTACAGTCGATGTGTCATACAAGCTGACCTCAGCGGCTAAAGCCGCTTTGCAAGTGCGGGACTTGCGGCACGGGTGAACCCGTGCCCTTAAGCAAAACAAGTGTTTCCGTGGCTGTGAATCCCACTCATGCGCAAAGAACAAGCATGAATGGGGCACCCGGCCTGGGGCACACGCGCAGTTATGCGTGCGGTGGCTAGCGTTTGCGCTGGTGGCGGGCGGCTGTATGCTGGTAGATACTACCTAAAACACAGCCAAAAGGCAGAGCGGAACACAGCCATGCAGGAAAGTCCGACCACAGGCGAGGGGTTGTGCGGCCAGTACCAGCGAAGGCTGCTGGACATTCGCGGTGCGTTTGCCACCGGCGCGAACGGCGCGGAGACGGTGGCGGCGCGCGCGGCGGCGGTGGACGAGTTGATTGTGGGATTGTGGAAGCTGGCGGTGGCCGAGACCCCGCTGCTGGGGCAGGGGATCGCGGTGCTGGCGGTGGGAGGCTATGGACGGCGCGAACTGTTCCCCTACTCCGATGTGGACCTGCTGTATCTGTTGGATGGGAAGGTCTCGGAGGCGGAGATCAAGCAGCCGATCCGGCGCATCAGTCAGCAGCTCTGGGACTGCGGGATACGCCTGGCGCCGACCTCCAGAAAGCGCAGCGAGGCGGAGCGCTTCGACGAAGAGAATGCGGAGTTTACCGTGGCCCTGCTGGACCACAGGCTGCTGACGGGGGACGCGGCGGTGTACCAGAGGCTGGCCGATGTGGGATTTCCCAAGATGCTGGAGCGGGAGAACAAGGCCCTAGCTACTTGCCTGGTGAAGCTGACCGATGAGCGGCACGCCAAGTATGGCGATACGCCCTTCCATCTGGAGCCGAGCATCAAGGACTGTCCCGGCGGACTGCGCGATGTGCATGTGTGCGCGTGGCTGCAACGGCTGGCCGATGCGGGGAAACCAGCCCACGTCTCAGAAGCGAGACGTGCCACCCCAGCGAGCAACGATCGCTCGCCGGGGCCCCCGAGTGGGGCACCCAGTGACTCGAGTGGCGGGTTGGCGAGCGACCGCGAGGAGTTTCGCCAAGCGGTGCAGTTTCTGTTCACGGTGCGCTGTTTTCTGCACTACCGGCACGAACGGGACGACAATACACTGGACTGGCACGCACAGGACGCGGCCGCCGCGATGGGGATCGGAATGGGGGTACGGCGGCTGCAGCAGTTGGCGGACCCGTCTGCGCAGGGGGTGCAGGCGGCCTACTGGATGCGTCTCTACTTCCGGCACGCGCGCAGCGTGGAGCGCTGTTTGACCCAGATGCTGGACGGAATCGAAGGCAAGCCGCACAAGGTGCGCTGGACCGCCTCGGCCAAGGCCGCGTTTGCCCGGAAGCGGCGCAGCACAGACCCTGCTCCGGCGGGCTTCCGGGTGGTGAATGGGCGATTGGTGCTGGATGCCGCGACCCAGGGGGGGGGCGATCCTGCGCAGGACCCGGACGTGGTGCTGCAACTGTTTGTGGCCATGGCGCGGAGCGGATGCGTGCTGGAGCGCGGCAGCGAGGAGCGCATCTCGCAGGGATTGCCTCTGCTGTCGGCGCATCTGGAGGAGGGGCCGTCGCTGTGGCGGCATGTGCAGGAGATGCTGCTGGGATTTCATGCCGGCAAGACATTGCGCACGATGCATGCTCTGGGGATTCTGGAGCTGTTGCTGCCGGAGTTCCATGGCATCGACGCGCTGGTGATCCGCGACGCCTACCACCGCTATACGGTGGATGAACACACCATGGTGGTGATCGACACGCTGCATGGGCTGGAGCAGCCGCAGACGGGGCAGATGAGCGTGTGGGCGGAGCGCTTCGGCGGGATCCTGCGCGATGTGCAGCACCCCGCGCTGCTGTTCCTGGCGGCGTTGCTGCACGATACAGGCAAGGGACGAAGCAGCGACGACCACGCGCAGGAGAGCGCGCGGATGGCGGAGAGCGTGGCCGGACGGCTGGTGCTGGATGCCTACGAGAGCGAGCTGATGCTGGGCCTGATCCGCAACCATCTGGAGATGTCGGCCGCGCTGCGCCGGGACATCTTCGATCTGGAGACGGTGCGGGCGTTCGCGGGCAAGGTGCAGACGCTGGAGGCGTTGCGCATGCTGACGTTGTTTACCTATGCCGACATCCAGGCGGTGCATCCCGACGCGCTGACGCCGTGGAAGGCGGAAAACCTGTGGCGGCTGTATCTGGCCACGGCCAGCTTTCTGGACCGCAGCGTGGACGACGAGCGTGTAGGGGCACGCATCGGCAAGGAGCTGGTGAACCGCGTGGCGGCCCTGCTGCCGGGCAGACGCGGCGAAGTGGAGAAGTTTCTGGAGGGATTTCCGGAGCGCTATCTGCGCACGCGCACGCCGGAACAGGTGCGCCTGCATTTCGATATGGCGGCCCGGTTCGCCGAAGACCCGGTGCAGATCGAGTTTCACTATGCGCCGGGAAGCAGCGAGATCACGCTGCTGGCGCGCGACCGTCCTCTACTGTTTGCCGACATGGCGGGAGCGCTGGCGGCGTGGGGGATGAACATCGTCACGGCGGACGCCTTCAGCAACCTGCAGGGCGTGGTGGTGGACAACTTCCGCTTTACCGACACCTTTCGCACGCTGGAGATGAATAAGTCCGAGCACGCGACGTTTGTGGCCAGCGTACACGACGTGATGGCGGGCAAGCTGGCGGTGGAGAAGCTGCTGAGCGGGCGGCGGCGCGGACGGCGCAGGACGCCCAAGGTGGTGGTGGAGGCGCGGGTGGATTACGACAACGAGGTTTCGTCGCACAGCACCCTGCTACAGGTGGTGGCGCAGGACGTTCCCGGCCTGCTGCGCGCCATCAGCCTCGCCCTGGCCGAGTGCGGGTGCAATATCGAGGTGGCGCTGGTGGACACCGAGGGTGAGACGGCCATCGACGTCTTCTACATATCCCGCGACGGGGCGAAGCTGGATGCGGCCGAGCAGAAGGAACTGAAGCTGGCCCTGCTGGCTGCGATGAAGGCCAACGCGGGGTAGGGCTAGGCTGCGCAGTTGGCTGGGCCATCCCCTGTTGGCATCGGGTTGGGCCGGCGAAAAAAATCGGTGAAGCAGCCAACCTTGCAACACATGGAGGCATCGCAATAACTGTTCCGGGGCATTCTTCCTGGTAATGGAAGAGTGTTCTGAAAAGCCCCTGGAACAATCCCTGACGGGCGGTATATACTAGTATTTATCTTATTAACAGAGAGATATGGCCTTGACCGCAGATAGGAATCTGATTGCTGGCCGTCCGGCTACGGGGCCTCAGGGGAACGACCGGTACTTTTTCGGGGCGTTGGACAGCACCGCCCGGAACCGGGAGAAGCTGCGTGAGGTGAACTGGGGATACGACCAGACCGAGGGCATTGTGCTTGCGTCTCTGGATGCCGCGATCAACTGGGTGCGCAAGAGTTCGATTTGGCCGATGACGTTTGGCCTGGCCTGCTGCGCCATCGAGATGATGTCGATGGGCGGATCGCGCTACGACATTGCGCGCTTTGGCGCGGAGGTGTTCCGGCCGTCGCCGCGGCAGAGCGACCTGATGATCGTGGCGGGCAGGGTCTCGCAGAAGATGGCGCCGGTGGTGCGCCGGCTGTACGAGCAGATGCCGGAGCCGAAGTGGGTGATCTCGATGGGCGCGTGCGCCACCTCGGGCGGAGTCTTCAACAACTATGCGGTGGTGCAGGGAGTCAACCAAATTGTTCCGGTGGACATCTATGTTCCTGGGTGCCCGCCGCGGCCCGAGCAATTGCTCTATGCCATTACTCTGCTGCAAGAGAAGATCCAGGCGGAACGGGGTTCTGTGCGGAAGGCGTTGAATCTGGCAGGATGAAGGTTGCAGGTTTAAGGAAGGGATTGGGGTTTTGACATGTGGTTTGGCCGTTCATTTCGGAAGGTGGAATTCGGCCGTTGCAGGAAGGATGGGATTATTGGACGGTTAATCGTTCCAGCCGTGAGTCGGCGTGTGATTTTTATGGACATCTCGGGCAACTGCGGTAAACTTTTGGATGATCTGAACATCCAGTATCAAGTTGATCTGAGTACAGCGGTATCAATGCGAAGAATCCCGGTTCGCACACAGAAAGTGATCTCAGTGGAGGAAGTCTATGATGGAATATCCGTTTCGCAGTCTTGGCCGGCTGGTGCTGGCAGCATGCGCAGTCAGCCTTAGCGCAGTAAGTCTGGGTGCACAGACACCCGCCGCAACTGCTCCCGCATCGGGTTCGAACCCGTCCCGCGCAGATATTTTCATGGGCTACTCGTACTTTGGCGCGCATGGAAAGCTGCAACCTGCTGGGATCTCCTACTCCTCCATCAACGTGGGTGCGATCGGCAGTTTCGCCTATTATTTCAACAACCATCTGGGGCTCGAGGGGCAGTACGTCAACCATGTGGTCAACAGCAGCACGCCAAGCGATGGGGCGGTGGGAATATCGGGTGGCCCGATCTACCGCGTGTCGTCGTTGAACAACGTAACGTTCTTTGCCCATGGATTGTTTGGGGCCGAGCAGGTGACAGGCCCGGACAGCAACTATCCTCCGGCTTCAGTGTCGAATGAGCCCGGCCGATGGGGGTATGGATTTACAGCCGGCGGCGGCATGGACCTGGACCTTCCGTTCTACGACCACCGCTTCAGCATACGTGTTGTGGAGGCCGACTATCGCTTTAGCCACGTAGACTTCGGCACCTATAACGGACTGCCCACGGCTGCTCCCGCGGCGCTGGGCGGACACACGAATCTGAGTGCCGCTGAAGTGAGCACGGGCATTGTGACCCACTTTGGCCACATCGCGCCTCCTCCGGCGGTGACCTATAGCTGCTCGCTCTCTCCATCGCTGGTCTTCCCCGGCGACCCGATCACGGTGACGGGCACGGCGATGAATCTGAACCCGAACCCGAACCCGAAGAAGGTTGTCTCCTACACCTGGACGACGGATGGCGGCACAATCTCTGGAACATCGAATGTCGCGAACGTGAACACGGCGACCGCGACGCCGGGCACCTACACAGTCAAGGGCCATGTCTCGCAGGGCGTCAATCCGAAGCCTGGGCAGATGGCGGACTGTTCTGCGACGTTCACGGTGCGGGCATTCGAGCCGCCGACCATCAGCTGCTCGGCCAATCCTTCGTCGGTCAATGCGGGCGGCATCTCGACGATTAGGTCCAATGCGTCCAGCCCGCAGAACCGTCCTCTGACGTACAGCTATAACGCGACGGCGGGGTCGATCAGCAGCACCACACCATCGGCGACGCTGTCGACACCGCAGATTGCGCCAGGCGGGGCCAACTTAGCAATTTCGGTGACCTGCGGCGTATCGGACGACAAAGGACACCACGTCACTGCGACCACCAGCGTCAACGTGATTGCACCTCCACCGCCTCCGCCACCACCGGCTCCGCAGGCCTCCAGCCTGTGCGCGGTGAGCTTCGAGCGCGATGCCAAGCGCCCGACGCGGGTGGACAACGAAGCCAAGGCCTGCCTGGACGATGTCGCCCTCAGCCTGCAACGCACCTCCGATGCCAAGCTGGCATTGGTTGGCAACGAGGATGCCAAGGAGAAGGCGGCAGAGGAGAAGGAAGCAGCCCGGCAAGCCAAGAGGAAGCATCCTGAGGTGAAGCCGAGCGATGCCGCGGAACGCGCGGTCAACACCAAGGACTACCTGGTGTCGGAGAAGGGCATCGATGCTTCTCGCATCCTGGTCTACACCGGGACCGACGATGGCAAGACGGTGACCACCACGCTGATCCCGGCTGGAGCGGCCAACCCCGCAATGAGCGACACCCCGGTGGACGAGAGCGCAGTGAAGTCTGTGCCTCGGACAGCGCCGGTGAAGCCGGTCAAGAAGGCAGCGGCGAAGCCTGCGGCCGCAACCAAGTAGTCGCGAATAACGGGAAGTTGTAGAAGCACACAAGGCTGACTGGGTTGGTTCCAGTCGGCCTTTGTGCTGGGTGGGGCAGGATATATCGATTCGGGACTATGTATCCTAAAGAGAGGATTGCGACGGGATGGGACGGTAACGTTGAACAGCAGACAGCGCCGGATTCACACATATTGCATGGTCCTGGTTCTGGGTCTGGTTTGCTCCCGGGGTCATGCTGTCTCCTGGTTCCCGGAGGGCCCGGACGGCGGAGATGCGCGCACCTTTGCGGCCGATCCCGCCAACCATCTGCATCTTTATCTGGGGACGGCGAACGGCTGGATCTATCAATCGCAGGACGGCGGCAAGATGTGGGCCCGGCTGGCTCTGATCGGCAAGCGCGACGACCTTGTGATTGCCAAGATACTGGTCGATCCGGCCGACCCGAAGCATCTTGTGGCAGGGGCGTGGGTGGCGGCCGATCTGCAGCATCCCGACGGCGGAATCTTTATCAGTCAGGACGGCGGGTTGACGTGGACCAGCCAGCCGGAGATGCGCGGGCAATCGGTGCGCGCGCTGGCGATTGCGCCATCCGATCCCAAGATCATGGTGGCGGGAACGCTGGAAGGGGTCTTCCGCTCGCAGGACGGCGGCGCCCACTGGCAGAGGATCAGCCCCGAGGACAACAAGGAGATCCACGAGGTGGAGTCGATTGCCATCGACCCAACGGACCCCGGCATGATCTACGCGGGCACATGGCACCTGCCGTGGAAGACCAGCGACGGCGGCGCCACCTGGACCAGCATCAAGGAAGGGATCATCGAGGACTCGGACGTCTTCTCCATTCTGGTCGATCCCAAGCAGCCGAAGGTGGTGTATCTGAGCGCCTGCTCGGGAATCTACAAGAGCGAGGACGGTGGCGCGAAGTTTACGGGCGGGGTGGGCATCAATAAATCGCAGGGCATTCCGTCGACGGCGCGCAGGACGCGGGTTCTGAAGCAGGACCCAGGCCGCCTGGACACGGTCTATGCGGGGACGACCGAGGGTCTGTATCGCACCGACGATGCGGGCAAGCTGTGGACCGAGACGACCAGCTCCGACGTGATTGTGAACGATGTGTATGTGGATCCAACGGATTCGCACAACGTGCTGCTGGCCACCGACCGCCAGGGCGTGCTAGCCAGCGACGATGGGGGCACCAGCTTTCTGCCGTCCAACAGCGGATTTTCGGCGCGCCAGATTACGGCCTATAGCGGGGACGCGCAGCACCCGTCTACGGTGTACGTCGGCGTGGTGAACGATAAGGAGTCGGGCGGCGTCTTCGTGAGCCATACCGGCGGAATCAAGGGGTGGTCGCAACTGAGCGATGGACTGGATGGGCACGATGTGTTCAGCCTCGGCCAGGCCCCGGACGGTTCCATGCTGGCGGGTACGGAGCATGGAATGTATCGGCTGAAGGAGGGGGTGTGGCAACCTGTGGGAGACGGCGGCGTTGCCGGGGCAAACGCCAAGACCGCGCCTGCGCCTGTGGGTAAGAGGGCCCGCCAGCGGAAAGGTGCGGCTCGGCAGACGAACGCGCGCGTCGTGGCTGTGAAGAAGAGCTTATACGCAGGCGTTTTTGACTTTGCGGTGAGTGGCGACACCATGTTCGCTGCGACCTCCGATGGGGTCATGCGCAGCCTGACGAACGGCTTGACGTGGGCCCCGGTTGCAGAGATTCCCGTGGACGACTGGCGATACATGGCCGCGTCGAAGGCGATGGTGGCGGCGGCCAGCCTGAGGGCGATGCAGTTGTCGGCGGACTCCGGCAAGACGTGGCAAGCGCTGACTCTGCCGGGCGGGGAAAGACAGGTCACGGCGCTGGCCATCGACGGCGATGGGACCCTGTGGATCGCCGATCGCGACGGGGTCTACTATTCGGCGAACCGGGGCGCAAGCTGGCAGCCCCTCAAGGGACTGTTTGTGCGCAATATCAACAGCATCTTCTACGATGAGGCCGCCAACCGGATCCTGGTGACCACGGAAGGGCCGGAGACGGTGGCCTTCGCGGTGGCCCTTCCATCGATGAAGGTCAGTTGGTGGGACACGGGTTGGAACCTGAGGTTTGTACGGCCGGTGGGCAGTTATCTGCTGGGGGCGACATTGTTCGATGGCATGGTGGTGCAGCCACTCATGGTGGATTCGGCGGAGCTGGCCAAGCACTGAGGCACAAATCGCGCTTGAATGGGGCGCCAGTAAACCCACTCATGCGATGAGACCGCATGAATGGGGCACCCAATACCGTGGCGGGATAGAATGAAATCAACGTGAGTTCACTCGCTTCCAAGCCGGGATTGCGGCACGGGTTCGTGACCAGCGACGCGCGGCTGCGGGCGATCGCGGCCAAGGTGGAGGCGGGCGAGCGGCTCAGCTTCGACGACGGCGTGGCGCTCTATCGCACGGGCGACATCCTGGCTGTGGGGTGGATGGCCAACGCGGTGCGCGAACGGATGCACGGCGACATCGCCTACTTCAACGTGAACCGGCACATCAACCCCACCAACGTCTGCGTGGCCAGTTGCCGGTTGTGCGCCTTCGGGCGCAAGAAGGGCGCGCCCGGCACGTACACCATGGCGCTGGAGGAGGCTTGGCAGACGGCGGGTTCCGGGCTGACCGAGGCGGTGACGGAGTTCCACATTGTGGGCGGGCTGCATCCCGACCTGCCCTTCGAGTACTTCGAGGACCTGGTGCGCGGGCTGAAGCAGCGCTTCCCCAAGGTGCATATCAAGGCGTTCACCATGGTGGAGGTGGCGTTCTTCGCCAAGCTGTGCAAGATGTCGATCGAGGAGACGCTGCTGCGGCTGAAGGCTGCGGGGGTGGACTCGCTGCCTGGCGGCGGCGCGGAGATCTTTGCCGACCGAGTGCGGCACATCATCTGCGACCACAAGATCGATGGCAGCGAGTGGCTGGAGACGGCGCGCACGGCGCACAAGATCGGGCTGCGTTCGAACGCGACGATGTTGTATGGCCACGTGGAGAACGACGAGGACCGCGTCGACCACATGCTTCGCCTGCGCGAGCTGCAGGACGAGACGGGCGGCTTCCAGACGTTCATTCCGCTGGCCTTCCATCCCGACAACACCGCGCTGGCGCACATTCCCAAGACCACCGGGATGATGGACCTGAAGCAGATTGCCATCGGCCGCCTGCTGCTGGACAACTTCGCGCACATCAAGAGCTACTGGCAGATGGTGTCGCCGCAGATGGCGCAGATATCGCTGCGCTTCGGAGCCGACGACATCGACGGCACGGTAATCGAGGAGAAGATCTATCACGACGCGGGGGCGACGACTCCGCAGGGACTGCGGCGGGCGGACCTAGTGCGGCTGATTACCGAGGCCGGGCGCGTGCCGTTCGAGCGCGACACCATGTACCGCGCGGTGACGCGCAGCGAGGACACGTTTACGGTCGCGGTGTGAACGCGCTTGTCGATGCTCAGAAGAACTCAATGGCGCTCGAGAGAGGCGGCGGCGAGCTGCATAGTGGCATGTTTCTTGTAGCGGTGAGCGGCGGACTTTGCGCCCTGCTCGGAGTCGAAGGAGCCGTGGTCCTGGCCGGCCCAGCGAAAGCGCCAGCAATCCCCTGATTGGTATATCTCCGGCTCTTCGGAGCGGACGCGGGCCATCTGTGCAGGCGCTTCCAATACTTCGTTCATCATGTTCCTTTCGTTGAATCGGTTTCTCTGCCCACGCATGCATGAAGCCGCATGAATGGAGCACTCGGCTGGTACATTACACTGCGGTCAATTGCCGGGTTCACCTGTAATGTGAAATTATACTTCCCATTTTATCAACAATTTGCGTAGAAACCGACAGCATAAGTTGGAACTGGCTGATCCCACGGGACGACTGTGTCGCTGAGAATTCATGCAAAACGTGAGATATTCACATTCGACGCATCCATTGGCGGACAAAATCCAGCATATATGACTGATTCACAGCAATTTACCATGCTTCCATGGCTTGTAACAAATCCGTCTGTGGCCCTGTTCAACGAGACTGCCAGTATAACGCGACGGCTAAATATATGATTCGTCTCAGCAGCAGGGGGATGTGGAAAAGCGGATAGCACTCTCTGCTCTTCACCTTTCCACTCCCAGGGAAACGGTTTGGTCATGCATGTGCTCTCGCCGACAGCAAAGGAAATCTGTGGCTCCTTGGCGGCTATGGCTCCGATTCGGTGGGCGCCCTGGGCTACCTCAACGACCTTTGGGAGTTTCAGCCGGAGATGGCGCGATGCTTTGCGCGCTGCACCATCGTTTGAAGGCTGCGTAGCCCCATGCGTAGGCAACCACCAGCCACACTGCGAGAGCGAGGAGGTGAGGAAACACCCAGCCTGCTGTCGCTCCAATCAGATTCACCTTTCGCATGATGCAGTTCATGTGAAAGATAGGAATGAATTGAACGATGGCCTGGATTGCAGAAGGCATTGCGTAGTACGGCCAGGTGAATCCCGAGAGGAAGAACAGCACGGGCGCCATGTACAGATGGAGGTGTGTGGAGAGGATGTAGGATTTGCAGAGACCGTAGTAGCCGAATCCCATGCAGACATGAATCACGACATAGACCGCGAGGGCCGAGAAAATCAGCAGCAGACTGCCCCGGTGCGGCATTCCAAACAAGGTGAGGACTGAGGCCGCAGCGCCAAAGACAACAGGAATAGCCAGACAACATGTTCCAGCAACTTTGGTCGCGAATAACCAGGGCAGGCTGGGCAAATCTGCCGTCACGGACTGGCGGAGCGCCGCGTAGCTGTCAAGCCCGATCGACATGCCGGTAATCATGCGAATCACAGACTGGCTGGCCGCGCACACCAGGCCAATAAGAAGGAAATAGCTGTAGTTGGATGTCGGATTGAAGAGCTGGCGTCCGGCCATGATAATCGGCCGGGAAACGACGGCGACGCTTCCGTTGGGGATTCCGGTGGCCTCCAGGGTCCTCCGGTCCGCTCCTATCTGGTAGGTGCCCAGAACTTCGCGGGCGGCGCGATACGCCACGCCGGAGATGAGCACGTTACTGGCATCGAGCACGACAGCCACTCGTGGCGCTCTTCCGGCGAGCACGTCCCGCTCGAAATTCATAGGAAACATGACACAGGCGTAGGCCTCTTCGCGGCGCGCCATGGGGAGCAGCTCGGCCGGGGAGTTGGCGAAGCCCACAATGCTGAGGCTGTCGGATGAGCGAAGTGCAGTGGTCAGTTCGCGCGACAGTCTGGAATGATCCTGATCGACGATAATGATCGGAACAGATGTAGTCCTTCCGTTCCAGTACACTCCGCCAAAGATGAAAGCATAAGCAAAGGGGCCGCAGACCAGCAGGGCGATGATGCGGGGATCGGAGACGATCCTCTTGATTTCCCGAAGACACAGTTTGAGGAGTGTCTTAACCATGGCTCACCGACCCTTCGGGACGGTGTTTGAAGATGCGGCGCGTTCCCTCCCAGGCGAACAGTATGGCAAAGAGGCTCCAGCCCGTCAGGCACCATATCTGGTTTGCGCAGTCTGCGAGCGTGCCCCCCAGGATGGTGATCTTTTTCAGGGCAAACACAAATGGATACAGGGGCATGGCATAAGTAAGCAGCAGCATCGCTTTGGGCGACGCAAACATGGGCCAGGTGTATCCGGTGACCAGGAAGTTCGGCAACGTGAGAAGCGCGCAGACTTCAGTAGAGATCAACGGATCGCCGGTCAGGGCCGAGAGGCCATAACCGAACGTGATCATTGCAGCCGGGTACCAGACAAGAACCACCCAGAAGGAGATTCCCGTACGCACGAACGGGGCCCCAAACAGCACATGAGGGACAAGGACCGTGATCAGGAAGACAGGCAGGATCGGGAGAAGATAGGACACGACCTTGCCGGTTGCGAATGCGATGCGGCTGGCCTGAACCGCAGACAATGGCTGAAAGGCACGTTCGCGGAATTCCGAGCTTCCGGAACGAATGCCGATCAGAAGAGCGCACAGTTGCAGTCCAACGCCTGCCACTCCCACCGGAATGTAGTTGAGATAGTTCGAGGTGAACCCGGGGTTAAACAACATCCGCGTGCCCACATCCAGAGGCATGGCTCTACGCAGCGCCTGTTCCTGCGTCACTCCATCCATTGCTTCAATGATCCGGGCGTCGGCAACCACCGAAAACGGCGTAAGCACCTCGGTTACCTTGGCCATTTCGACCATGCCGGTAAGGAAGTTCGTTTGGTCCAGCAAAACCTCCACGCGCCCGCCGCGACCCGCCGCTAGATCGCGTTCCATTCCATAAGGGAAGACGAGGCACATATAGGCGCGGTCTTCTGCGACCAGCTTTGGAAACTCCTTCGTGGAATTGATGTATCCGCCAAGCTTAAAGGTCTCGTTCGCAAGAACGGCGCGAGTCATCTCGCGGGAGAGCTGTGAGTGATCCTGATCGACGAAGACTACCGGGAGCGCGAGGACCTTTTTGGGCGCGTACATTGCGTCAAGGCAGAGCGCAAAGAGAATGGGACCCAGGAGCACCAGCACGATATATTGCTTCTCGCGCAGGACCCATTTCCACTCACGCTTTGCGACCTTGAGAATATCGCGGATCATTTTTCACTCTCATCGAGCTCGACCCGGGCGGTCATGCCATTGCGATAGCGCGGGTCGTCATCTAGCTTGATCACGAGCTGGAGGCCACGTACGTCCAGGGTCCCCTGTTCGTTGGTGGCCTTCTTGGTGGCGAAATCGGCGGCTTGATTGATGCGGATCAGCCTTCCGTAGACCACCTTGTTGCCAAATGCGGGGAGGATGACCTTGATCTGCCGGCCGATCTGGAGATAGCCGAACTTCGACTCATCCACATAGACCTTGACCTTGAAGTCGTTGGCGCGGGAGATGGTGACCATAGGAAAACCGGGAGCCACCATCTCGCCCGTGTTGGATATCTTCTCAGAGACATAGCCTGCCACCGGGGCCGCGATACGGGTTTCACCCTGCAAGGCCAGTGCCTCATGCATCTCACCTTGAGCGGCATCGGCCTGCTGTTGAATCGCTGACCGCTCCTGCTCGCGGAGGGTGACTTGCAGGGATTCATCCTTGGCCAACTGGAGGGCCGCCGCAGCTGCCTTGAGCCCCGCCTTGGCCTGGTCCACCTTGGACTCAGCCGCTCCGAATTGCGCTTTGGCGGCGGAGTAGCCGTTCTCATATTGCTCTTCTACCTGACGGGGGACGACACCGTCTGCAAACAGACCGTGGAACCGGTTATAACTATCCTCTTGGGTGGTGAAATTGGATTTTGCGGCGTTGAGGTTTTCTTCGGCTTGCCGCACATCCTCTTTGCGAGCGTCATACTGCGCTTGGGCCTCGTCGAGCTGATCGGAAAAGGCAGCCCGCTGGAATTTGACCGCGGTACCGGCCTGCGCAACTCGCGCTTCTGTGGACTGATAGGCGGCCGATGCCGCATCGACTTTAGCGTCAATCTCGTTGGACTCGAGAACGACCACCGGGTCCCCCACTTTTAACCGAGGTGCCCTCATCGACCAGGAGCTGCTTGATGCGTCCGGGGACCTTGGATGAAACATTGATCTCGTCGCAGTCAATGTTGCCGTCAATAATCATTGTCTTCGGATCTCTCTGACAGCCCGTATCGAGCAAGCTGAAGATCGAGACAAGTACAACGAGAATAGCGGTCGTATAAGTGTGTTTCTTTTTCATTTCTGTATCCTTGAGGCGACGTCGGAGATGTCACCTTGATAGCGATGTATGCTGAGATAGGCTAGATCGATGCCGTAAAGCGCTTGCTGAACGCTGGTTTGCGATGCGGTGAGAGATACCGTTGCGTCGAGTACTTCCAGACTGGTTCCGGTGCCGACCTCGAAGCGCTTGGAGGCAAGGCGCAGGCTTTCGGTGTCCAGTTCGACGGCCTTGGAGGCGGCCGCCAGCGCGCTACGCTCCGATTGCAGGTTGAGATAGGCGCTGCGCACGGCCAACTGAATCTGGTCTTCCGCATGGTGGCGCTCGAACTCGGTGTTTTGCAGGCGCGACTTTTCCTCCGAAACCCTGGCCCGGCGCTCCCCGCCATCAAACAGATTGAGCGATACGCGGGCGCCCGCAAACCAGGTCGGGTCTGTCTGGTTCAGTTTGGCGGTGTCGCCCTCGCGTCCGGCGATGCCCGTGATCTGGGGGAGAAAATCGCCCTCCTGCACCCGCACCGCGTCCTTGTTCGCAACCACCTTCTGATCGAGCGCCTTGAGCAGGGAGTTCGATTTGACCGCGTCGGCCATGGCCTGATTCAGGTCCACCGCATCGGGAATGTCGAAGAGCTGCCCCGTAACCTCCGCCGCGGTCGAGTTGCCCAGAGCCAGTGACGTGCGCAAAGCCGCCGTGGCCAGATCGTATTGGTCTTGCGCCTCGATCAGGCGTTTCTCCTGTTCCTTCACCGCCGCCTCGGCGCGAATGACATCGTAGTTTGCAGCCGTCCCCTCGCGGTAGGCAGAGCGGGCATGGTCCAGATGCTCCTGGTAGGTGCGCAACGCCTCTTCGTTCAACTTCACGACCTCCCGGGTCAACACAACGGAAAGATAATTGCGCTCGGCATCCAGCACCACATCCGCATCGACATCGCCGGCATACGCGGCCGTGGCCTTCTTGCCCGCGTTCGCTTCGCGGATCGCATAGGTGATCTTGCCGCCGGTGAAGAGGGGAACCCCCGTCTCAAAACTGACATGCAGGCTGTCCTGCGGACCTAGAGGCGTAACCAGAGAACTCAATCCGAGTACGGGCACCAGGTTCGCCGGGATGGGCGACTTGATTTGGACCGGATCACTCAGGCGAAAATACTGGGTATTGAAATTAACCTGCCCCCAGCGCAGGCTCGCGGCCTCCTTGGCAACGGCATTCGCCGTTGCAACGTCCTGATGGGCCTGCTTGGAAGTCCAACTTTGAGCTGCCGATAGATTCGCAACCGACGCCATATTAAGATTCAGCGGCTGCTGCGCAGGACCCGGCGCCTGCGGCAACGAGCCTGACGATGATTGCGCAGAGGCCGGCTGCTGCTGCGCAAGAATTCCCAAGGGAGAAAGCGCGAGCAACGCGGATAACAACAACCTTGCAATCGCTGGCAACTTCGGGACGTGTACGTCGCTATAAAGCGGTACGGACCGAAGGTGCTCGACGTCAGCGCCTGGAGTCTGTGCACTCAAACGGGAATCAGCCGAGCAGACCAGAGTGGGTTCGCTGCGGAATTGGAGCACGCTTCTCATTCCTCCTTTTTCTTGCTTGTAAACATGGCGGGGGCGTAGTCCGATCGTCTTCATCTTGGTGAGCAAACCTTGGAGTGCATGCTCTGTCAACTCGCCGTTCGATGCAACACGGCGCTCTATACGGGGTGTAGTCATCGCTTCCAGCACGGCGGGACTTTGCGATGTGCGAGTTTCAGCGTCAAATATTTTCAGCATCTTGTTTACCTTCGCGCGTTTAAGGAGTTGCAATCTAAATGCCAAACCCTGGGCCACGCAAATTATTGATTAGGCAAGGAGGTTAAGTGCAGCTTGTTTGTATTTTTCGAAAATGCCGACGACACCCTCGACAACCGGCAGATCGAGCCACGCCAAGAACAAGAGCCTCCCCACCGACATCCATCGAATGAAGAGCCTTAGAAGACGGCTTGTCTACCCTGGGGCGCTTGTAGGGTATTCTCTCGATTGAGTGATGACGTTATCTTCCATAAATTTGAAATGCAATATCTGTAACTGTATTTCTATCTTCAGCATTTACTGTTACGCGCGTGGCCGGTCCACGTGCTGCGGGATCCAATAAAGCACGTGAAGCGAAACAAGATGCTTTTACGCTTGATCTGAAAGTAATAGTGTCTCCATAGCCGCAACTGTATTGGCAGATTCGCAACGGTCAGCGCAACCTGCATTTCTTGCCAATGGTCCAGTCCTTGTCTGTCGAACCATCGGTATACGTTCCTACTTCCTCGCATGCAAACACCATGCGGTCATGATGTACCTTATCGACAGGCAATGGGTCGACTAATTGCACTTCGACGAACGGTGCTCCCTGAATAATGACCCGGTATGCCGCCGTGCCATTCGACTGCCCGATATCTCCCGTTGGAGTAACCATATGTAAAATCAAAATCTGGTCCTTCTGTACTTGAATTTTCTGCGCAGAAGAGTGTTTTGCGGCTACCGGGAAAAGAACCGGTATTATCAGCAATGCTAACCTTGGCTTTATCCGCATAGCGACAGCACCTCATAAATTCCGAAAACCCTAGCCGGGACGGGACCAAGCGTCCAAAAATCCGACATATAAAACTACGAGAATGCGCGATTCCCGTTTTCGCTCTCTGGTCCCACTCGATGAGTCGACTTGCGCGACAACTGTTGCAAGACATGCCTATTGAGAATGCCGCCACATATAAACCTAACCCCCCTGCTCATCATAAGGAGCAGAAGGTCTTTTCCTTCATCGCTGATGGTGAGGACGTTTCTTAGGTCAACGACCGTAGGGAGGCCTTTTGCCAGGCCGCTGGCTTTACGCCATTCTCTGTATAGTTCCTCCACCCAAGGTGCAATCATTTCTCCGTCTAGAACAAAGCGGAGCCGGCGATCTGTTTTTATTGTTGTGATTTTCAGCATGGTTCCTGCCAAGGAAAACTTATCGATACCGATCTGGCCAAATCATTGTTAACCGCTTTTGCCAATGTGACGCATAATTCTTATGCAAGTATTGCTCCTGTGCGCGATAAGATTCCGTTGCGGTTAGGATGAATACTTATTCGAACGTCCGATTCCCAGCGCGATCGCCACTTACTGTTCTTTCGCGCGATCACAGGACGACAAGTCTTATCAGGTATTTGGAGGTCAACGACCGGACGAGCCGATCGTTAACCAATCCGAGTGATTTACGTGCGAAGGAGCACAGTGTCTTTGCCTATCTCTCCTTCATGTAAGTCTTCTTACACCTATCTGAAGCAACTGAATAGGCGCCATAACTACAAGTTGTCAGAACCCATAGGAAACGCCGAACATGACGCGATATTTGGCATCGAGTCGGATGGGAACAGCTTTGCCGGTCAGATTATAAGCTGCCGGGATCGATCCGACATTGTCGTCAATGTGCAGCACAGAGGCGTCCAGGTCGAGTTTGTACTTGGGCGAAGGAATAATGCGCAGAGAGTAGGCCTCGGAACCTTGCATGTCGAGGACACTCTGGCTGTTATGAATGCCCGTGCCAGGCATATTGCCGCCAGCGACTCTGCTATATCCACCATAGGCCACGTTTTTGGGCTGCTGCGAGTACTCCGCTGCCGGGATGACCCTGATTCCGTAGGGAAGCGTTGGCACCTCTACGGCCACCGAGCCAAAGCCACGCGTCTTGAAGCAGGAAGCATTGCCGGCCAGGCCCCACAGCGCAGCATTGGTGGAACGCACACCGCCGGAGAGAGTGATCGGAGTTTTGGCGTAGATATGCGTGATGGTCTTGGTGCCGACAAGATAGCCGTCGCCGTTCCAAGTGTGATGATAGTATCCGTCATTCTCCATTACTTCGAAGATGGAAGTAAGTGGTTGATCGGACCCGCCGTTGAACATTTCATTGTCGTTGAAGCGGAAGATACCACCCACCGAAACCGCCGGAACCCACTTCAGGCCCATGAAGTTTTCTGGAAGAACATTTGCCTTGCCGTGAACGATGGAGTAGTCATCTTTCCATAGCGGGCTCAAATTGGTGATATTTCCTACGTTTTGTGTTGGATTGCCGTCGCTATGGATCACACCGGTGTAGCCAATCTCAAAGCGCTGGGCAAAGCCAAAAGTGACAGACGCGGTGCTAAAGTTGCCGAGCACCGGACCGCCCGCAAGGCTGTGAAAGGCACCGGAGGCCCTTCCTACCCCTTTAAGGGGAGAGGGGGAGACATAGGCCGTTGGCGTAATAAAGATGCCTGTCGGACCTTCAAAGCCCAGGTTCTGCGCCTGTGTATATTGAGCGGTAAAGCAAAAAATCAGGAACAGTATGGGCGCAACCCACTTCCAATTGGCGACTTTAGGACGAAACGAACATTTACTATATTCCATACCGGCTTACTCCTTAGTGTGAATCATTGAGGGGCTTTTCAATCTGATCCGAGTGCGTTATCGCTGATCGATGGAATCCGGCGGCGACGGCATCGCGAAGCGCGCTGAATGCCCCATTGAGCACGATCTTCGAGATACGGAAGGACTCAACCCAAAATGTGGGGATAGAAGGAAATACTTGACCGGGAAATCAAGCCCGGTGAGGACCAACATAACTATGGAGACGAAAGAGAACGCCCACGGAAGGTTGGGTCGCCTGCAAGCCTGAAATCGCGACATTGCGACCAAGACCGAGCCGATTCCAGCCAAACCTTGCATTGCGTACAGGAAGGCGGATTTCATTGTCGACATCTGCTTCGTCTCCGTTATTTCGTACTGCTATGGGTGGAGAAAGCAATGCAGATGCCAAAGGCGATGGCCATGTAAGTTGCTGAATATAAGCAACATCACGGAGATAAGAAGGCGGTTGTGTCGGTATTGTCGGGGATGCGGTGACGAAATGTCGAAGTGGCGCGACACCTGCGCAGGGGTAGCAGAGGCAGATGTGCCCACCCAATCAAGCGTGTTACTGAAAGGGAAGAGGTTTTCTATGAAACATTTCGCGGGTCAATACCCAACTTTTTCATTCGAGTGAGCAGAGTAGTCCTTTTGAGTCCCAAGCGAGCGGCAGCGCCATCCGCTCCACCGACTCGGCCCCTGGTCTCTTTCAGGGCTTGCAGGATCCTATCCTGCTCGTCGAACTTGTCCATACTTGCGGGAGCAATGTCCATACCCTCGCCGTCCAGTTCGGGCACTGAAATTTCCAGTTTTTCCGTACGTGAAAGGACCACCGCGCGCTCGACAAGATTCTCCAATTCGCGAACATTTCCCGGCCAATGCCAGCGGGCCAGTTGGCGCATGGACGCCGCGGGGATGCTTTCGATCTTCTTATTCATGCGGCGGGCATACTTCTGCGCGAAATAGCGCACCAGCAAAGGAATGTCTTCAGGACGCTCGCGCAAAGGCGGAATGCGGATGGGGATCACATTCAAACGGTAGTAGAGGTCGTTTCGAAACTGTTTTTCCTCCACCATTTTTTTCAAGTCGCGATTGGTCGCGGCCACCAGGCGAACATCGACTTTTTGGGGTCGTGTGCTTCCCAGCCGTTCAAATTCCCGTTCCTGCAAGGCCCTCAGGAGCTTCGGTTGGACTTCCAGGGGGATGTCCCCAACCTCATCCAGAAACAGCGTGCCACGATCCGCCAGTTCAAGCCGACCCATCTTCTGTGTGAGCGCGCCGGTAAAAGCGCCGCGTTCGTGACCGAACAATTCACTCTCCAATAACCCCGTGGGAATCGCCGCGCAATTAAGTTTTATCAAGGTCCGATCCTTGCGCAGACTGCGATCGTGAAGAGCGTGCGCGATCAGTTCCTTCCCCGTACCGGTCTCACCCAACAGCAAGACGGTTGAATCGCTGGCAGCCACAGTTTCGACGAGTTGAAGGACCTGGCGGAGAGCTGAACTCTGGCCAACGATTCCGGCAAAGTCGGCCTCGCTGCGGATCTCTTCTTCCAAATAGAGTTTTTCTTGCGCGAGTTTGTTTTTTAGCTCAGCGATTTCGCCGTAGGCCGTGGCATTCTCGATGGCAATGGCAACTTGTCCCGCCGCACGCATGAGAAACTCAATATCGTCGGCGCTGGATGCGTTCTCTATCCGCCATGCAATCGCCAGCACTCCAAGCGTGCGGTTGCGGCTGATCAGGGGCAGGCAGCAGCCAGACGCGATGTCCTCCGCACGAGCCATGTGATGGATGGGGCCACTCATCATATCGGTCTTGGTTGCCACAGAAGGTCTCCCGGATTTGAAGACCTCGCCCAGACCCGTACTGTCGATCGGCAACAGAAGATTTTCTTTGAGGAATCCCTTGCTATCCGGAAAGTCCATGGTCATAGAGCACAATTGGCGCTGTTCCTTATCCGGCAGCCACACCGCGACGCCGTCGCAGTGCATGCATTGCCGAATGCTCGCCGAAATCGCCCGAAGCAGGTCGCGGAACTCCAGATTCGACACTAGCGTGTTTGTCATTTCCAGGAGCAACTTGAGGCGTTCGCTTTCGCGCTGCGAATCTCCTCCGGACGGTGCAAACTGCCGTGGTTCGTCAGCGGGATGCAACGATACGGTCATCTAAAAATCCCTTCCAACACAAGTGTCGCACAACTTGGGAACTGTCGGAGAGGATGTCGGAACTGCCGACACACGGCGGACCTGGCAGACGTCGCTATACTACCGATCACCGTTTTTCAAATACTTATACCTCATCCACAAGCGGAAATCTCTTGGCATCTGAATTGCCCTATGGAATCGACGAATCCCGCCGGAGCGGTATGAAGTAGCTTTCCGAGCGTGAGAATCTGCACGACACGGCGAAGATTCAACGTATTGTGCCTGGTACAGGTTCACCCGGCAAAAGAAAGCGGTTAGCAAAACCCGACGATTCTCAAATGTAGCGAATGTAGTTACAAAGGAAGGAGAGATCACTTATGCACCGAAGGGACGGCAGTCGAACTCTCAATTCTAGCCCGCAAACATGGTCTAGTTCCACACGAGGATATATCGACCGAACCGGAAAAGTGCCAGTGTACCGGGAAGACCCGGAGTGCCAGCGCTGTATGCGCGGGATCGGGGAGCATTCTTGCTGGCGTTTCGAATTCCGCTGGACAGGCCCGGTCGAGATCAAATCAAATTCCGTGAACCAGGTGTAGAGATTGGTGTTTACGGGGACCGATTCTTTTGTGCCCGATGGATACGCAGCTGCTACACGGATACGTTCCAACCGCAAAGCGAGAGCAATGCGATGTGCCAGCACTGGCCCATGAATACAGGCCAACTTTGGACGTGAAGCTCCAAATAGCCAAGCCCCAGAAGGCCTGGCATTGATGGGAAGAGTGCATGTGAAGCCTGCAAAAAAACTATGTGGGGTATGGGTGCCAATTCTGCTTGGAACCGCGCTTGTATCAGCGTCTACATACCTTTCGGCGCAGGTTTCACTGGCCTCGGCAGTGGACCTTGCCCAACGCAACAGCAGCGCCGTAAGACTGGCGGGGGGAGACGTACAAAAGGCCCGTGGCGCGCTGAGCGAGGCCAAGGACATATTCATTCCAGCCGTAGAATTCGACTCGGGGCTACCCGCATTACATGCGGTCGGCTTTCAGGGAACCCCACCTACCATATTGAACGCCACCATGCAGTCGCTGGTGTTCAGTCTTCCCCAGAAGCAGTATATCGAAGCGGCCCAAGACAGACTTGAGGCCGCAACTCTTAACCTCGCGAACGCTCGCGAACAGGCAGCACTCCATACGGCTACGGTTTATATCGATCTGGATACGGCCGGTCAGGAATTGCTGGCAGCACAACAGCAGATGAAATACTCCGATCGGTTGGTTGATATTGAACAGCAGCGCACGCAGGCTGGTGTCGATCCGCCGGATGACTTGTTGCAGGCCAGGTTGACGGCTGCCGAACTGGAACTCAAGTATCTACATCTTGAGACTCACTCCGGCACGCTTGCAAAAGAGCTCGCCAGTATAACCGGCCTGCTTGTAGACTCCATCGTGACCGAGCACGCCAGCATTCCAGAGATACCAGAGATCCGAGCAGATTCGCCCAATCGTTTGTCTTTCGACATCGAATCGGCCCAGATGATTGCGCGCTCCAAACAAAAGATGGCACAGGGAGATAAATATTACCTGCTCCGCCCCCAGATCAGCTTTTCAGCACAATACAACCGCGACACTACGTTGCTGAACAACGCCAACAATTACTTCGCGCGCCCCCTCAAGACAGACAACTTCAGTTCGGGATTCTCGATTCATATTCCGCTGCTCGACTTCGCCCAACGCGACCGTGCCAGACAGTCAGCAGCCGATGCATTGCATGCTACCGTTCAAGCCGAACAGGCCCAGGAACAGTACGGCCTCCATCTTGTGCAGCTCACCGACAACTTGAGAGAGTTGAATGCCTTAGCGAAGATTGCCAGTTTAAAGCAGGAGATCGCCGAAGAACAGCTCAAGTCCGTGCTTGTCCAACTGAATCTAGGCAACGGCAGTGGAAATGGCCCTGACGGTCAGCCGCAACTGTCTCCAAAAGCAGAATACGTGGCCCGAATCGACGAACGCCAGAAATTTGAGGACGCGCTGGAGGCCGGACTCAACCTGAACAAGGCGCGCCTTGACCTATTAAGCGCGTTGGGCCGCATGGAGGACTGGCTGTGCGAACCGCAGATAATAAATATGCAAACCGTAAATAAATCAACCAAATAAATCTGAAACGAGAATTATTCCTGTTAAAAGCCGGATGGATGACACCAGCCGTGTTGGAGGTCCTTGGGGGCAACGCAAAAATGATTTGTGCGACTATCCGGTGTAGCTGACGCGCCCGTCCAATCTTGCGGTCCCGAACTCTGGTTACTCAATCATCGATATATGGGTACCAATGTTCCGGCAACTGTCGGAATTGGTGTCGGATTGTACGACACCACCGGCTTGTCAGTCTTTATGAACTCCTATGCTACTGATTCCGTGTGCTTAATTCAACCAGAGTGTGGGATCCATTTGGCGTTCAAATTGCATCAGTTCGTTGCGACAACGATCCGTAGAGTCGAAGGACTCATTGACCATGATAGAAGCGTATAACGAAACCGAGTTACGGGTTGACGCGCCGCTGGAGACCGAGTCTCAAAAAGTATCTAAAGCCGATATTTTCGATGATTTACAGTGCTATACAGATGATGAATTGGTGATGGCCGCTCAGAATGGGATATCCAGCGCCATGAGCGAGCTGCTGCAGCGGCATAAAAATCTGCTGTATAGGACTGTGCGGCGCTTTACGGTCAACGCTGAGGACACGGAAGACGCGGTACAGGATGCAATGTTACGAGCATTTATTAATATTGGTAGATTTCGGAGAGAATCCAGGTTCTCATCGTGGCTGATCTCCATCGCCATCAATTCGGTGTTGTCCTCAAAAAGAAGATCACGTCGAGCGCAATGGATTTATCTCGACGCAGTGGAAGACGCGCATTCTCAGAGGCAAGTGTGCGATCTACAAGACCACCGTCCTACACCTGAGCAGAAATGCATTTGCCGTGAACGTATAGAGATATTACATAACGAAATACAGAAACTTCCCAGTGAATATCGCTCTGTTCTTCAAGCTCGCAATCATGACGATGCCACCATTGGAGAGAGCGCACACAACTTGGGAATTACGGTGGCAGCATTCAAGAGCAGATTATGGAGAGCCAGAACTATGCTTGCGAAAGCATATACGGGTGTCAATAGGCGATTCAGTATTGACAATCGCATGGTAAAAGCGGACGAGAATATCAATGCCCATACCAGCCAAGCACCGGTATGGAAATACACTAAGAACTATTCACGGCTTGACAAACATAGAGCTAGTATCCGGAGCATTGTTGATCCAATAACATAACGAGACAGTTTACTCATCGTACTGACGAGGAACTAAAAAATGCAAATCATGCGTGAGTATGCGTGTTGTCATAAGAGCCAACCTACACAGATTGGCGAGTTTGTTGCCGAGCTGTCACCAGCGGCGCTTCTTGACCTAGAGTCGCTGGAATATTCATCCAACTATTCATCTGGCCAATTACTATTCTCAGAGACACAAATACTGCCAGGAGTATATTTTATTCTTGCAGGAGAGGTAAAGATATCAATGAACTCAAGCAGCGGCAAGCGGATGATTCTGCATATTGCCAAAACTGGCGAGATACTCGGGATTGCTTCTACCCTTTCCGGCCGTCCTATTGAGTGGAGTGCCGAAACAATATCTTCTGCGAAGATCACTATAATCAAACGCCGCGAGTTTCTTGCTTTTCTAATACGTCATCCAGAAGCATATCAATTTTTAACCACGGAACTTAGCCGTGACCTTAATATTGCCTTGGAAAAGTTGCGAGCGGTGGGACTAAGCTCCTCAGCTTCCGGAAAACTGGCTCAACTGTTACTAGACTGGAGCGAAGACCGGCCGAAGACCGAGGACGAGACAAAATTACGATTGACGCTTACACATGCTGAGATCGGTGAATTTATAGGAATATCGCGAGAGACTGTAACTCGTATACTCACTTATTTTAAACGCCGGCGTCTGGTTATTTTTCACGGTTGTACGGTGACGATTCCCAGCAGGAGGGCACTGGAGAGTTACGCTCTCGGCAGAAGTTCAATATATGCATAAACCAGAAGCGCGTTATATGAGTAAGGGAGGAACGAATGGCGGAATCGAGGAGACTACGCGAAGAAATCGAGAATATCTCCGGGGTGGAAGAACTCGGGGAACTGGCACTCGATATGCGATGGTCCTGGAGCCATGCGTCCGACAACTTATGGGGTAAAATCGATCCGGAACTATGGGGGATTACCCACAATCCCTGGGTTGTGTTCCAGGCGGCTTCGTCCACAAAGCTTAAGCAATTATTCAACGACAGAAGCTTTCGTGTAGAACTGGATCGCCTGCGAAAGTGTCAGATAAATGAGAGTGAGCCGGCGACAGAAGGCCAGCCGGTAACATGGTTTCAGAAAGTGCATCCTGCATCAAAGCTTAATTCCGTGGCCTACTTCTGCATGGAATTCGGCTTAAGCGAGGCGCTGCCAATCTACTCTGGCGGTCTGGGTAACGTAGCCGGGGATCATTTGAAGTCGGCCAGTGATCTTGGCGTTCCTGTGATTGGTGTCGGACTACTTTACCAGCAAGGATATTTTCGACAGGTTATCGACAGGGATGGCTTGCAACGTGCTATTTATCCGTTCAGCGACCCCTCACAACTCCCGGTTCTACCGCTTAGGGAGAGTACAGGAGAGTGGCTCAGAGTTCGCGTTCAGTTGCCGGGATATGCAGTATGGTTACGCACATGGGAAGTAAGTGTTGGAAGGGTAAGACTACTATTGTTGGACAGTAACGATCCGGCGAATCCACCAGCCTATCGCGGAGTAACGAGCGAACTGTATGGGGGAGGGACTGAACTTCGCCTTCAGCAGGAACTGATTTTGGGCATTATTGGCTATCGAATGCTACACAAGCTCGGCATTCGACCTGAGGTATGTCATCTAAATGAAGGTCATGCAGGATTTGCAGTCTGGGAGCGCGCACGCGTCTTTATGGAAGAGACCGGGTTGCCATTTGCCTCTGCGCTTTTGGCAACGCGCGGCGGCAACGTGTTTACCACACATACTCCTGTTGACGCTGGAATCGACCGCTTTCCAGCATCACTAATGGAGCACTATGTTCGCGAATATGCGGAGCGAGACTTACATGTAAATATTAAAGACCTGCTTGCAATGGGCAGAGCAAATCCCGACGATTCCACTGAGCCTTTTAATATGGCCTATCTTGGCATTCATGGCAGTGGAGCTGTAAATGCGGTGAGTCAGTTGCATTCGGTAGTGAGTAAAAAAATGTTTAGCGGTCTTTTCCCACGCTGGCCAATTGAGGAGGTACCTATCGGATGTGTCACCAACGGAGTGCATGTCCCAGGCTGGGACTCTAGCGAAGCGGACCAGTTGTGGACCAAGGCATGCGGTTCCGAACGCTGGAGAAATAGTCTTGAGAATATCGAGGATCAAATACGATGCGTTCCAGATGAAGCCATCTGGCGAATGCGTTGCATTAATCGTGAACACTTAGTCAATAAAGTTAGGCTTCGCGATAAAAGACAAGAGGACTCTATTGGCGCCTTGTTGGATCAAGATGGAACTGGGGCGGTAATATTTGACCCGAACGTACTGACTCTTGGATTTGCCCGCCGCTTCGCAACCTACAAGCGGCCTAATCTTCTGCTTCGCGACCCAGAACGTTTGATTCGAATCCTTTGCAATAAAACACATCCGGTTCAGTTAGTCGTTGCCGGCAAGGCCCATCCACAGGACCGTGCAGGGCAGGCAATGGTTCAGCAATGGGTACTATTTGCACGGCGCAAGGAAGTTCGCGGCCGGGTTGTATTTCTAAGCGATTATGACATGCTGCTTGCTGAGCAGTTAGTACAGGGTGTCGATGTTTGGATCAACACCCCCCGTCGTCCCTGGGAGGCGTGCGGAACCAGTGGGATGAAGATTCTAGTCAATGGAGGCTTGAATCTGTCGTCGCTAGATGGCTGGTGGGCGGAAGCGTATGACCCATCCCTGGGATGGAAGGTGGGAGATCATCAGAATTATGCCAGTGAATCTGCACAAGATACTTCGGATGCAGAGCAATTATATTCCATTCTAGAGAACGAGATCGTTCCACTATATTATTACCGGGACAGCCATGGGATTCCCACGGGATGGGTAGCCAAGATGAGAGAGAGCATGGCCAGACTGACTTGCCAGTACTCGGCAAACCGCAGTGTCCGTGAATATACAGAGCACTATTATCTTCCTGCCGCAGAGACCTACACAAAACGTATAGAAAACACAGGTAAACTAGCGCTACAGATCCGCGAGTGGCAAACAGAACTAAGAGAACACTCCGCAGAAGTTCACTTTCAAAGCGTGGAAATCAGGCAAGAGCAAGATCATTATCTCATTCAGGCCCACGTATATTTAGGAGGGGTCCATCCAGACCATATTCGCGTCGAAATCTTCGCAGACAATGCCGAAGCCGCGCCGTTCATAAAGGAAATGAATAGAATTGCCAAACTGGTAGGTGTCAAAGGGGGATTTGTCTATCAAACGGAAGTCCCTGATGCGAGACCGGAAAACGACTACACGGCACGCATTATAGGAGCCATCGATACCCTAACGGTGCCATTGGAAGAGCCGCTGATTCTATGGCAACGATAGGACGTAAGATCAGATTGATAGCAGGTGTCCAATTGTAAAACGATCGTCCGTAGTCTGGTTTTGCCAATTGTGCGGAGTTTGCTTGCAAACGTAAGGCAGATGGAGTTTCGACTCGTCTACGATACATACGCGCAGTTTCAGAAGAAACTCTAAAATGAAGTTGACAGATACTAAAGAATTTCCAACGCACCAAATTCTGAGTGGAGCAATGTGATGATCGCTTTGGCCACGGATAAACTACACAATATGAAGCAGAAAATCGAGTTGCGCAAGGCCCGCATAGGAATTGTTGGAATGGGCTATGTTGGTCTTCCGCTCGCACTGCTATTCAGTGAGGAAGGCTTTGCAATTACCGGGTTTGATATCGATGCCCACAAGGTCGATACCTTAAATGGGGGCGTATCGTATATCGCTCGCATTCCAAGCACCGAAATACAGAGGGCCCGGGAGGATGGATTTCAAGCTACCGTCGATTACAGCCAGTCTGAACTGATGGATGTCGTAATTATTTGTGTTCCGACGCCACTGAATGCTCATCACGAACCGGACCTCAGTTATGTCACCAACACTATAAGATCGCTGGCGCCCCATTTGCGGGAAGGACAACTTATTATCCTGGAGAGCACTTCCTATCCAGGAACCACGGAGGAAGTTGTCGTTCCACTGTTGGAGCAGGGGAACCCTTCTCGGTTACGGGTAGCGCGCGATGCCGCGAGCCCAGGTTTCTATGTGGCATTTTCCCCGGAACGGGAAGATCCGGGAAACAATACCGTAGCACGGCGCGATATTCCCAAAGTGGTGGGTGGCTGCGGACCGGTGGCGCGGGAACTGGCTTCCGCCGTTTACTCGACAATATTCAATCGCACGATTGAGGTATCTACGCCCGCTGCAGCAGAGATGACTAAACTGCTGGAAAACACCTATCGATGCGTCAACATCGCTCTGGTTAACGAGCTTAAACAACTCTGCATGCGCATGGGAATCGATATATGGGAGGTCATTGACGCCGCGAAGACGAAACCGTTTGGGTTCGAAGCCTTTTATCCCGGGCCAGGACTTGGCGGTCACTGCATTCCTATCGATCCGTTTTACCTCTCTTGGAAGGCACAGGAGTACGACTTCCACGCGCGCTTTATCGAGTTGGCAGGAGAAATCAACGCTTACATGCCGTATTTCGTGGTCGATAACGTGATTGAAGCCATGAGTCAACACGGCAAGATACTGCGAGGCGCACGTGTGCTGGTCCTTGGTGTTTCATACAAAAGCGACATCGACGATCTTCGCGAATCGCCCTCACTTAGCATTATCGAATTGTTGCAACGGCGCGGAGCGATTGTAGAGTACAACGACCCGTTCTTTGCAACGGTCGGCTACGGACGGAAGTACGCCCTTAATATGAGCAGCACGCCGTTGGAGAGGACCCCGGAATTCGATTGCGTGATAATCCTGACGGATCACTCTGCATACGACTATCAAGAGATCGTTAAGAATTCCGAACTGGTGATTGATACACGCAACGCGACCAAGGGAATTGCATCTACAAATATTGTGCGGTGTTAACAAATTGCAGGCCAGTAATAACTGTTTGTCGCATTGGAAAGTTACTGTCAATGATTAATCCTCAAGCCACCACGACTAGTTATATGAAGTTCTACGACTACATGCCGCTAGTCGTAGTTCTCGAAAAAGTAAGCAAGCAATTACGCCATGCTACAAGAGGAGAAGCTATCAAATCAACGCATTGAGACATTAAAGCAATCCGTGCGCTAAGGCCGTTCCTATATGACTAAAAAATACTCTTTTTATATAATCTACGTCCTTTTGTCTTCGCTTTCGTTTTACGGAGTTATGCAGGCGCAGCGGACGTCTGAGGCAACGTTGCCCGATTCGCCAGACATGAAATCCACGCTGGTCAGCGATACGCGCGCTATTCGCGCTGCAGACTTGGTTGGCGCAAACGAGCTGGCAGTCAATCAGCAGAGCGACGCGGCGTCACAACCGGGCGATCAGAGGGCCCATCAGACCAAACGAATACTGGGAATCATTCCCAACTTTCGCGCGGTAAGCGTGAATGAGGCGCTTCCCGCACAATCGGCGAAGGAGAAATTCATTACTGCCAGCGAAGACACCTTCGATTATTCATCCTTTGTTTTACCCGCCGCGCTGGCAGGCTATTCGATGGCAATCGACAATACTACGGAGTTCCATCAAGGCGCTGTTGGCTATGGCCGTTATTACTGGCACAGCTTCGCCGATCAGTCGATTGAGAATATCTCCGTTGAAGCCATAGTTCCGACGCTAACGCATGAAGACATTCGCTATTACACCCTGGGCAAAGGTGGTTTTTTCAAGCGCTCACGTTATGCCCTCAGCCGAGCCGTCATCACCCGGTCCGATGCAGGAACCGCGACCTTCAACATAGGCGAGGTCTTCGGCGCCGGTGCGGCCGCCGGCATTTCGAACCTATACTATCCGTCCCATGAACGCACCTTCAGCAATACCGCGACGAACTGGGGCATGGACATCGGCATCGATGCTGCCACCTTTGTGTTCAAAGAGTTTTGGCCTGACATCAACCAGGCCATATTTCACATGAAAGATTAGGCCGCGCCGAACGCAACCCCCACACAAGATGTGGACTTGTGCAGAGATTTCTTAGCTGCAGCCACTGGTGCTGCCGCAGCTCATGCAGCGATAGCAGGAGCCGGAGCGGGTCATGATAGCGCCGCAGGTGGCGCAACTGGGCGCATCGCCCATGTCGTACATGCTCTTCATGGCGTCCGAAGCGTGATAGATCACTCCAGCGCCAGGGGCGCCGGGGACCCCGTAGACGCCTCGATCGGCAAGGGAGTCCTTTGTCTGGGCTGCGTTCTCCGTGTGGGCGGAGGGATCGGGCGCGATGCCGTGGCGGGGCGGCGTGCGGTCCTCATAGGCGCTGTGGGCGCCATTCTGGCCGTTGCCGTTGTACTTGCTGGCGGCGCCGTTGTCGAAGATGTCTTCGTCGGAGATGGCGTGGTGATTTACCCCAGCACCCGAGGCGCTGGGGGCCCCGATGTTCGCGCGCGCCTCACGCTGCAGGATGGCCTGCGGGCTGGCATCGACTGCCGCGGAGAGGGTGTCCAACGGCGCGTGCGGCGTGGTCTGGCGCGGCGTTGGGGCAGCGTCCTCTGTGTTGGCGGCCAGGCTGACCGTATTGCCGGGAGCGGTAACAGTGCCTTCCACCGGCACGCTGGCCGCTGGGGCAAGGCCGGCAAAGAGGTCGAGCTGTGTGCCCGATAGGAAGCGCATCTGGATCCAGCGGAAGATGTAATCCATGATGGACTTGGCGAAGCCGATCTCTGGGTTGCCGGTCCAGCCGGAGGGCTCGAAGCGAGTGTGGGCGAACTTCTCGCAGAGAACCTTCAGCGGCACGCCGTGCTGCAGCGAGATGCTGATGGCGGTGGCGAAGCTGTCCATCAGGCCGGAGACGGTGGAGCCCTCCTTGGCCATGCGGATAAAGATCTCTCCGGGGTGTCCGTTGGGATAGAGGCCGACCGTGATGTAGCCTTCGTGGCCTGCGATGGAGAATTTGTGCGTTACCGAGGCCCTCTCGCCGGGCAGGCGATGGCGGCTGGCGCGCGGCGGGGCCTGGGCGTCGGCTTCATCGACGTTCTGCGTGCTGGCGGCCAGGATCTGGTTCAGTTGGCGGGTGAGCACGGCGTTGGCTGCCTCCAGCGAATTGATGCGCTCGGCGGCGGCGAGACTCCGTTCTGTTTCGGCGGTTGACTCACTCGAAGCGGCGGCGACCGCGCGCGTGCCCTTCTTGTCGTCGGTCTGGGCCACTACGTTGAGCGGCTGCGTTCCCTTGGAGTTGTCGCGGTAGATGGCGATGGCCTTGATGCCCTGGCGCCAGGCCTGCATGTAGGCCTCGGCGATCTCTTCCACCGTGCAGTCCTGCGGCAGGTTGACGGTCTTGGAGATCGCCCCCGAGAGGAACGGCTGGGTGGCTGCCATCATCTTGATGTGGCCCATGTAGTGGATGGAGCGCGTGCCCTTGGCGGGCTTGAAGCTGCAATCGAAGACGGCTAGGTGTTCCGGCTTGATGCCGGGCGCGCCCTCGATGGTTCCCGTGGCGTCGATGTAGCTGACGATGGCGTTGACCTGGGCCTCGTTGTAGCCCAGCTTGATGAGGGCCGAGGGAACCGTGGAGTTGACGATCTTGATCATGCCGCCGCCCACCAGCTTCTTGAACTTCACCAAGGCAAGCTCGGGCTCCACGCCGGTGGTGTCGCAGTCCATCATGAATCCGATGGTTCCGGTGGGAGCCAGCACGGTGACCTGCGAGTTGCGGAAGCCGTGCCGTTCGCCGTGGGCCAGCGCTCCGTCCCAGGCGTGGCGGCTGGCCGCGATCAGTTGCTCCAGTTGCGGGACGTGGAAGGGCTCTTGCGTAGTGCGCGGGCTGGTGATGGTGGGCTTGCCGATGTTGTTGACCTCGGCGCGGTGCATGCGGATGACGTCCAGGAAGGGCTCGCGATTGACATAGAAGCCGGGGCACGCGCCTTCACCGCGCTTTGCTTCGCTCGCAGGGACGCCGAATCCGCCGGTGATCTCCCTCTGCTGCGTCAGCGGGGTAGCCGCGCCCAGTGGGGCGCAGGCTTCGGCAATGCGCGCGGACTGCCAGTAGGCATCGCCGCACAGGATGGAGGTGAGCGTGGCGGCGAAGTCGCGGCCCGCGTCGGAGTCGTAGGGCAGGCCGAAGGCCATCAGCAGCGCGCCCAGGTTGGCATAGCCGAGGCCGAGCGGGCGGTAGTCGTGGGAGTTGCGCGCGATCATCTCGGTGGGATAGCCTGCCGCGTCCACGATGATCTCCATCGCGGTGGTCACGATGGCAATGGCATAGCGGTAGGCGGCGATGTCGAACTGCCCGCCGGGGGTGAGGAACTTCAGCAGGTTGAAGCTGGCCAGGTTGCAGGCCGAGTCGTCCAGGAACATGTACTCGCTGCATGGGTTGGAGGCGTTGATGCGCGCCGTGTTCTTGCTGGTGTGCCAGCGGTTGATGGTATCGTCGAACTGCATTCCGGGGTCGCCGCACTTCCAGGTGGCCTCGGCGATCTTGTGCATCAGGTCGCGCGCGCGGTACTCCTTCACCGGCTCGCGGCCCTTGACCGTGCGGGTGGTGAAGCTGCCGTCGGACTCGACCGCCTGCATGAACTCGTCGGTAACGCGCACGCTGTTGTTGGCGTTCTGGAAGAAGATGGAGCTGTAGGCCTCGGAGTCGGGCCCGGAGCCGTCGTAGCCTGCCTGCACCAGGTGCCAGGCCTTGGTCTCCTCCTTCACCTTGCATTCGATGAAGTCTTCAATGTCTGGGTGGTCGATATTGAGGATCACCATCTTGGCGGCGCGCCTCGTCTTGCCGCCGCTCTTGATGACGCCGGCGAAGGCGTCGAAGCCGCGCATGAAGGAGAGCGGGCCAGAGGCCGTGCCGCCGCCGGAGAGGGTCTCCATGGAGCCGCGGATGTTGGAGAGGTTGGAGCCTGCGCCCGATCCCCACTTGAAGAGCATGCCCTCGGTCTTGGCCAGTGTCAGGATCGAGTCCAGCGAGTCGTTGACCGAGTTGATGAAGCAGGCGGAGCACTGCGGCTTGCTGTATCCGGTGACGGAGAACTCCACCCTGCCGGTGGCTGAGTTCCAGTGCCAGTTCTGCGCGTCGGAGTTGGGCTCCAGCCGGTCGCAGCCCACGTTGAACCACACCGGCGAGTTGAAGGCGACCTTCTGGTTGAGCAGCAGGTGAGAGAGTTCGGCAAAGAATGTGTCGGCGTCGGCCGGGGTGGCGAAGTATCCGCCGGAGATGCCCCAGTTGCGAATGCTCTCGGCCACGCGGGTGATCAGCGCCCGCACCCCGCTCTCGCGCTCCGCGGTGCCCACCTGGCCGTGCAAATACTTCGACGCCACGATGTTGGTCGCGGTCATGGACCAGTCGCTGGGGACTTCGACGCTCTTCTGCTCGAAGATGGTGCGGCCCTTGTAGTCCTGGATGACGGCGTCGCGCATCTCCCAGGTAATCTCGTCGAAGGGGGAGATGCCGGGGCGGGTGAAGTGGCGCGAGAAGGAGAGACCGGAGGTGCGACCGGCGGCGGGGCGCTCAGCGGTCGGGGGGTGGGCGGCGGAGAGATTGATCGCGTCGGTATGGGTGCGGATCGGTGTCATCGGGGAGGCTCCTTCTTCTCTCTTTTGATGCTCTGCTAGCACTGGTACGAGTCCTGCAAAAGGGGGCCTGGTGCAGCTTGTAAAGTTGACAATTACATCGACGGTGCCTGCCGGCTTGTACAGCTTAGGCCAGTTTGATTCCATCTATTCGCAGTGCGGCATGTAAGAGGTCTACCAACACCTCTGTCCCGGCGGTGGGCCCTGCGGACCGGCCGCGAGATTGCGTGAGGCGATAGGGGAACCGGACTTACCTTGTACTTTCGTTTCGACGGAAACTGAAGTTGCAGTGGTGAAAGTACCGCCCCCGGTGGTGTGTGTCAAGTATAAAGCACAAGATGTTGTGTTACCTCAGCGAATACTCCCTTTTTTGGGATTGTTGACGGCAGGTAAACGAAAAAATAAGGGGAATTGCTGTGGAATTCTCTGAATTGGAGCAATTCATGCGGGTTTGACCTTGTCGCAAAACGTCTGCCAGGACACCCTCCTTCCAGCCACCTGGGCCGGGCGGAAGGCGTAGCGCCCCCGTCGCGGGTTTGCCAGCGGAAATTTCTGTAGCTTCGGCATCCGTTGAGAGTAGGGCCGGACGGAACGCGGGGCAAGGCGCAGGAGTGGTGCAGGAGCTGTGGACTAAGGGTGCAAATGTGGAAAAGCCGCTGGAATGTGGAAAAACCTCTGGAAATGGCGCGATTCCAAGCAATACCGGCCGCTAAACCAGCCCCAACCCGTTCATAGCAGTAACATGCAGTCGCCGTAGGAGTAGAAGCGGTAGCCCTGGTGGATGGCGTAGGCGTAGGCGGACAGGATGGTTTGGCGGCCTTGGCCGGCGGGAGATTGGGATGGTTCCTCCCACATCTCAGAAACGAGACACTTCGGCAAGCTCAGGGCAGGTTTTGGGGCACCCGCTATAGCGGCATCACCCGCGAAGGCTGCAACCAGCATGAGCAGAGTCGACTGGGGAAGATGAAAGTTGGTCAGCAGTCCGTTGACAATGCGGAACCTGTGCCCCGGCGCGAGAAAGATCGAGGTTGACCCGGAGTGGGGTTCGAGGTGGAGTGGACCGGCAGCGCTCTGCGCCGCGATGTGCTCCAGCGTCCGCGTGGTGGTGGTTCCAACCGCGACAATGCGCCGGCCCTCGGCAAGAGCGCGGTTGAGTGCCTCGGCCGTGTCTGCGGGCAGGGTATAGCGCTCACGGTGCAGGCGAATCTCTTCCACCCGCTCGACCCGCACCGGCTGAAAGGTCCCCAGCCCGACGTGCAGGGTGAGAGTGGCGATCTCCACTCCGCGCGCCTCCAGTGCGGTAAGCATCTGCGGCGTAAAGTGCAGTCCGGCGGTAGGCGCGGCGGCTGAGCCTGGTTGCCGGCTGTAGACGGTCTGGTAGCGTTCGCGGTCCTCGGCTGAATCGGCCTGCGACGACTGCTCCCTATGGATGTAGGGCGGCAGCGGCATGTGTCCGATGCGCGCCAGCGTCGCGTGGAAGTCCTCCACTGGCGCAAAGCGCAGGGTGCGCTCGCCGAAGGCCCCGGCGGCGACGACCTCGGCGCGGAGCAGGGGGTTTGCGCTGCCGTTGGCGCCAGTCTCGAAAAACAACAGCGTCTCGCCGGGTTGGATCTTGCGGGCCGGCCGTACCAACGCGCGCCATACAAGCGGTTGCCCCACACCTCGGGGCCCCCGGCCAGCTTGCTGGCTGGAGTGAGCATCTCGCGATTGAGATGTGGGATAGGCGTCGGATCGGCTATCGACCTCTTCGGTCAGCAGAACTTCGATGAGTCCGCTGGGCTGGGGTGAGTTGTGCTGTGTGCGTGCTCCGCTGCGTGTGGCGAAGAGCCGCGCGGGCAGAACGCGGGAGTCGTTGAGGACCAACAGATCGCCCGGTTTCAGCAGGCTGGGGAGGTTGGCGAAGAGGCCGTCGCGCAGGCTGCCGGTTGCGCGGTCCAGTACCAGCATGCGGCTCGATCCGCGCTGGGCGGGCGGGTGCTGCGCGATCAGTTCTTCCGGCAGATCGAAGCTGAAATCCGAGACGAGCACAGGTTTCCTGTCTAGCTGCATTCCTCGGCCATCTGCACGGAGCGGTCGAGCGCGGCCTGCACGGTGGCGGTGGTGACCTGGCCGGCGGGAACGTGCGCGGGCCAGGTGACCACCACCCGCGAGAAGGGCTTGGGAATTATGAATCGGTCCCACGAACGAAGCAGCCAGGCGCGTTGGGGCAGGACGTAAAAGCAGCCGACCCAGGTGCCGGCGGGCTGGCCGTCGGCACTCTGTTCGCCGACGGAGTTGGCCAGCAACGCGGTACCGGGTTTGGCGACGAAGACCGGCCCGCGCGGGCCGTCGGCGGTGATGGCGCAGCAGCTTCCCTCGGCATAGGCCCGCTGCATGGCGAGCAGGCCGGCCGCTCCGCCGCGCGTGCTGGAGCCGCGAACCACATGGAAGCCGAGCAGCTCGGTGGTGCGGGTGATGAGTTCGCCGTCGAAGCTGGAGCTGACCAGAATGGTGATTCCCTGATCGCGGAAGCGGTGCGCCGCAACCAGAAGGCTGCGATGCCAGAAGGCGAAGACGCGGGGGCAGGGGAGCTGGTCGCCGGGCGTGACGCCGGGCTCGGCGCGCTCTTGGTAGCGCAGGGTGAGGCCGAGCAGCCGGACCAGCAGCGCGGCGATGGGTGGAACGACAGCGATGGCCAGCCTCTGGGCCAATCGCAGCTTCGGCGTGGCGGCATCGGGATTCGCGGTGGTCTCTGTGGGCACGGGATTAGTGTAGTGCGAAGCGGTGCCTGGTTGCTCCAGTGCAACCGCAGGAAAATGCTGTATGCCGCCGCCAGATGTGCGACAATGATCTGTGCAGTCCGGCGTCGTGCGTACGCCCAATCCTGCAAGGAGAGTTTCTATGGGCGACCTGTTTCAACCAATGCATCTGCTGGTGATTGGCCTCATTGTGATTGTGCTCTTTGGCGGCAAAAAGCTGCCGGAGCTGGGCAAAGGTCTGGGCGAAGGCCTGCGCGGATTCAAATCCGGTCTGAAGGGCATTGAGGAAGAAGACTCGGACGAGAAGAAGAAGAAGGAAGAGCTGGAGGCCAAGGCCTATCAGGAGGCCAAGCTGGCTGCCGAGGCGAAGCTTGCGGCAGAAGCCAGGCTTGCGGCGGAGCAGAAGGCGCAGAGCGAGGCAGTCACCAAGTAAGCCGGCCATCGCCGCCCAAGGCGCAGTCCAAGCCAGCCTGGGGCAGGGCCACAGGGTCCAACACCATCTCTACATCGCAATCAGGGCAACGGCGACCGCCGCTGTGGCCATTCCCAGCACCTGTCTGCGCGTGGGCCACTCGCCCAGGGCAAGCGCGGCCAGCAGAATGGTGGTTGCCGGATAGAGCGAGGCCAGCACGGAGGCGACATCCAGACGGCCCGCGCGCGTCGCCGCCACAAACAGCAGATTGCCCGAGGTGTCGAGCAGCGCGGTTGTCAGCGACCAGCCTACCGCCGCGCGGTTGAGCCTGGCACGCGCATTGTCCGTCTTCGCGCTCCTCAGTCTCACCCCCAGCAGCATCAGGGAGCAGATGCTGAGGCTGCCGATTCTGGCCGACGCCATCGGCCAGATCACGCCCACCGGACTGGCCATCTTCAAGGCCACAAAGTAGAATCCGAAGCCCACGCCGGCCAGCATTGCCAGGGCCATGGTCTGGCGTGCGCTGCCGCCTGTGACCTTCTCCTCCGGGCTGACCGCGATCAGCCAGATTGCCATCCCCGCCACGGCGAAGCCCAGCAGAGGACTGATGCCGGGCGGTCCCTGCTGGCATAGCGTGAGCGCCGCTGGAATCGCGGCGGCAAGCAGGCCACTGACTGCGGCCGAGGCGCCCATTGCACCGCGCGCGAGAGCGATATAGAAGGCTGTCAGCGCCCCTCCGCCGGCCACTCCCGCGGCGATTCCCCAGGCCAGCAGCGTGCCGTGCGGAGTTGCGTCCCCACGCAGGTGGGCCAGAGCCAGCAGAACGGCGAAGCTGGTTGCGTGGCTCAGCAGCACTACGCGCAGGGCCGCACCCAGGCTTCCGCCCGCGCGCTTCACCCCCATGCCGCCGGAGAAGTCGCCGCCGCCCCACATCCCCGCGGCGCCCAGCGAAAGCAGTATATTGCCGCCGAGCAGAGAATTCATTACGCCTCGATCTGACTACTGCGCGGCGGTGGGTTGCGGACGGGTTGGCTGCGGCATGGGATAGTAGCCCTGCTTGGCAATCACGGTGAGACCGGGGCGCAGCACCCTCACCTCCAGCTTGCGGTACTTGCCGTCGATCAACGGCTCATGGGTGGTGTAGTCCAGCGTATACCGGGTACGCACCTCCGCGGCGATCTTGGCAAAGCTCCTCTCAATCCCGCCGGTGCGGAACTCCGCGTCGAAGTTCCCGCCCGTGGCAGTCGCATACGCCGGCAGGATGTTGTCTCGCATGGTCAGCGGCAGGTGCATGCGATCCAGAAAGCCGAGCACCGGAAGGGACGAGTCTCCCACCAGCGTTCCATCCACTTCGATCTCGTTGGTCTGCAGATACCTCACCACGTCCCTGTACTTTGCCTTGCTGCCGTACTCCTTGCCGTCGGAGATGACGTAGATGACGCGTCGTCGTCCCGAGGGCCGTCTGCTGAGCGCGGTCGCCGCCGCCAGGATTGCGTCGTTCAGCGTATGCAACTCCTTGGGCGGGTTCAACACGATGCCCGAACCGCCACGCTGCGAAGCGGTGTTGGGGTCGAAGTTCTGGTTGTTGATGACCGTGGTCTGCGACATCGGCCCGCTCAGGTCGCCCGCCATCAGCGGCTCGCGCCCCGATCCCTTGGAGATCAAGATGGCCTGGGTCATGCGCGCGCTCTGTGCCCCGGTGAAGTCGGTCACCATATTGGGGCCGTTATTGTATTTGTATACCGAAATTTCGTCGTATGGCGTAAACGCTCCCTGCACCGCGCTCAGCGAATCGTTTACCCGCTCCATAATGTCGTAGGTCATGCTCTGGTCGATCACCAGCACCACGGAGAGCGGAACCGCGTCCGTGGTGAACCGGGTGATGTGCTGCATCAGCCCGTTTTCATACACCTGCACTTCGCGGGGCTGTATACCCGCCACCGGGTTTCCCTTCGAGTCCTTCACCGTAAACGGCACATTGACGTCATTCACCTGCACCCTATATGTCGGCGCGTTGGCTTCTTCGTTGGATGGAGTCTCATGGGCCGGGGACTGTTCCTCCACCGGCTCCGCTGCTCCGCTGGGTGGCAGAGCGGCGCCAGGCGCGGGCGAGGCAGATGGCGCGCCCGCGCTGTCGCTTGGCGACTCGTCGCTGGCGGAACTGGAGGTTGTTCCTTGGCCCGGAGTCACCGATCCGAGGTTGGGCAGCTTGGCCTGCGGTTTTGGAGCGTCCGGGATCGCCTGCTGCGCCAGTGTCTGCTGCCCTGTCTGCGCGGCGCTTGCCTTCGCCGCCATGGCATTTCCCGGCCCAGCCTGCGCCCATGCCAGCGCGCCAAGCATACCTAACGCCAGCGATCCTGCCCATAATCGATTGCTCAAATCGAAGACCCCTTTGCCGTTCTCTATCAGACTACCAGCGGCGCGCGCACACGTCACCTCGCTGCCGCCCTGTTCCTGTCCCATTGTTGGACGCGGCTGGCGGCCTCGGTGTTGCGCCTTTATGCCCCAACTTGACCTCGCGCAGCTTCGTCGGGTGTCCCGATGCGGCGCCACCGTGAAAAATCGCTGCCTGGGGGCCTTCTTCGTCGTCTAATAAGCTATGCGCTCCTCTGTCCTCGCCGCCGCTCTGCTTTCTATCGCCCTGTTTTCAGCGTCTCTGCACGCCCCGGTCCTGGCCCAGGAGGCGCCCACGCCCGACGCGCCGCCCCCCGCTACGGATGCTCCCCCTCCATCTGCCGAAGAGAGCAACGTCGCTACCCTCAACATCAACGTCAACCTGGTGAACCTCTACTTCTCGGCGCGCGACAAGAACGGCTTCGTCACCGACCTGGTCAAGAGCGACTGCGTCGTCGCCGAGGACAAGGTGCCGCAGACCATCAAGAACTTCACCGAGGAGAAGAGCCTGCCGCTCACCATCGGCATTCTGTTGGACACATCCGGCAGCCAAATCAACGTACTCCCGTTGGAACAGCAGTCGGGCGCCACGTTTCTGCGCGATGTGCTGACCCCCAAGGACGAGGCCTTCCTCATCTCCTTTGACATCAACGTGGACCTGCTGGCCGACTACACCAACCGCGCCAGCGAGATTGCACGCGCACTCAACAAGGCCACCATCAACACCGGAGCGGGCACCGGCTCGGCCACCGGCAACGGCACCCCGCGCGGAACCCTGCTGTACGACGCCGTCTACCTGGCGGCCCACGACAAACTGGCGCAGGAGGCCGGTCGCAAGGTCCTCGTCCTGCTCACCGATGGCGGCGACCAGGGCTCGCAGGAGACGCTGAAGACCGCGACCGAGGCCGCGCAGAAGGCCAACGCCATCGTCTATGTCATCCTCATCGCGGACCGCAGTTTCTACGGCGGCGGCTACGGTACCATCAACCTCGCCGACACCGGAGCGCGCGATATGGATAAGCTCGCCTCCGACACCGGAGGCCGCGTCATCAATGTTGGCCACGACGGCAAACGCCTGGAAGACGCCTTCAACCAGATCCAGGACGAGCTGCGCACCCAGTACCTGTTGAGCTACACCCCAACCAACAACAAGGCCGACGGAACCTTCCGCAAGATCTACCTTAACTGCGGCAAGCTCAATATCCAGACCCGCTCCGGCTACTACGCCATCTCCGCCGCGGACGCGGGAAATTAGCTAAGACCAAGGGGGAGGGTGCGGCGTGTACGGCTCTTCCAGCGCTGCGATCTCCTCTGCTGTCAGCTTCAGCGCGACGGCCGCGACCGCGTCGTCCAGGTGGTGCGGCTTGGTTGCGCCGACAATTGGCGCAGTGATTGCTGGCTTGCTGAGCAGCCACGCCAGCGCAAGCTGCGCCCGCGGAACGCCGCGCGCCGCGGCCAGTTCGCCCAGCCGGTCCACCACGCGCTTGTCCGCTTCCACGGTCTTCGTGTACAGCGACTTGGCGTAGCCGTCGGTCTGAGAGCGTTTGGTGGCCTCCGCGTCCCACGGACGGGTCAGCCTGCCTCGCGCCAGCGGGCTCCACGGAATCACACCCACGCCCTGGTCCAGGCACAGCGGAAGCATCTCTCGCTCCTCCTCGCGGAAGATCAGGTTGTAGTGCGGCTGCATGGTGACGAACTTCGCCCAGCCATGCCTCTCCGAGGTGTACAGCGCCTTGGAAAACTGCCACGCCCACATGGACGAGGCGCCCAGATAGCGCGCCTTGCCCGCGCGCACCACGTCGTTGAGCGCCTCCAGCGTCTCCTCGATGGGGGTAGTCTTGTCCCAGCGATGGATTTGATAGAGATCGACGTAATCGGTGCCCAGGCGGCGCAAAGAATCATCGATCTCGAAAAAAA
The DNA here is from genome assembly GCA_963834805.1 of uncultured Acidobacteriaceae bacterium. Taxonomy (GTDB): domain Bacteria; phylum Acidobacteriota; class Terriglobia; order Terriglobales; family Acidobacteriaceae; genus Edaphobacter. The sequence goes on along the minus strand of CAWIDB010000006.1, from coordinate 458,126 downwards.
TCTCCTTGCGCGAGAGGCCGCCGCCATTCGGGCCGTCGCGCATCACGCCGTTCAGCTTGGTCGCAATCACCACGTCTTCGCGCTTTGCGTGGGCCTTCAGGAAGCGGCCAAGCAGGCGCTCGCTGTCGCCGTTGGAGTAGACATTCGCGGTGTCGAAGAAGTTGATTCCCGCGTCCAGCGCCTGGCGAAAGAAAGGCTGGCTCTGCTCCTCGTTGAGGCTCCACGCATTGCTGCCTGGACGCAACGGCCCCTCGGGAGGAACCCCGTACGACATGCACCCCAGACAGATGCGCGAGACCTTCACCCCAGTGCGGCCCAGATTGATGTAGTCCATAGTCCCTCCCAATTACGCTTCCATTGCGCCCGAGTATACCGCCATGCCCGCGACCGCATCCACGCCCATCGCGTCCAGCGCGTCCACCTCCGCGCGTGCCTTAATGCCACCCGCAACGATCAACTGCTTCGCCGTCGTGGCGCGCAGCGTGGCCGCAACATCCAGCGGAAAACCCTGCATTGTTCCCTCGGTGTCCACATGCGTGTAGAGGAACGCGGCGCAGAAATCTTCAAGCCATGTGATGGCCTCCTCCGGCGTGAGGTCGACGGAATCCTTCCATCCCTTCACCGCGACGCGGCCATTTTTTGTATCGACGGAGAAGCATAGGGAGTCTTCGCCCAGCACGCGCTTCAGCTCTCCTGCAAACTCAAGATGGATGATTTTGTGCCGGCGCGTCTCATGCGCCTGTGCGACGCCGAAGAGGCTCGACCCATAGATGACGCGCTTCGCTCCGGCATCCAGCAGTTTTCGCCCATCGTCCGCGGTCTTCAGTCCGCCTCCGACCTGGCAGGGCAGACGGCGGCAGATGCTCTCGATCAGCGCGCGGTTCTCGCCCTGGCGCATCGCCGCATCGAGATCGATCAACTGCACCAGAGGGTATTTCGCGAACCGTTCAACCCAGTACTCAAAATCGTCAAAGGCCAGCTTCAGCTTCTCGCCCCGCACCAACTGCACAATGCGTCCGCCCATCAGATCGATCGAAGGAATCAGCATGGCAGCCTCACGCTCACGCCCGCCTGCGCCAACTGCGCCTTCAACTCGCGTGAGCTTGTGACGCCGAAGTGAAAGATGCTGGCCGCCAGCGCGGCGTCTGCCTTGCCACGGCCAAAGACATCGGCGAAGTGCGCCGCGGAACCCGCGCCACCGCTGGCGATCACGGGGATCTGCACCGACTCGCTTACCGCGGCGGTCAACTCGCAGTCGAAGCCGTCGCGCATGCCGTCGGAGTCCATGCTGGTCAGCAGAATCTCTCCCGCGCCGCGCGATTCGGCTTCGCGCGCCCACTCGACGACGCGCATGCCCGTCGGCTTGCGCCCGCCGCTGACATAGACTTCGGCGTCTTCGGGGGGCTTTGCTCCACGCCGCGCGTCGATGGCGACAATGACGGCCTGCGCGCCAAAGCTGGCGCCGATCTCGCCGATGAGTTGTGGCCGCGCAATCGCCGCTGAGTTGATGCTCACCTTGTCCGCGCCCGCATCGAAGACGGCTGCCGCATCGTTTGCCGTACGCACGCCGCCGCCCACGGTGAAGGGAACGAACAGCTTCGCTGCCGCGCGCCGCACCGTCTCCAACAGCGTGCCGCGGCCCTCGTGCGTCGCCGTAATGTCCAGCAGCACAACCTCGTCCGCGCCCTGCGCCGCATGGCGGTGCGCCAGCTCCGCCGGATCGCCCGCATCGACAATGTCGACAAACTGCACGCCTTTCACCACGCGTCCGCCGCGCACATCCAGACAGGCGATAATTCGTTTGGTGAGCATCTACAACTCCACAAAATTTCTGAAGACGCGCAGACCTACGTCCGCGGACTTCTCTGGATGGAACTGCACTCCCATTACGTTGTCGTGCTCGACGGCTGCGGTAAACGCTCCGCCATAATATGTAACCGCTGCGGTTGCTTGTACGACCGGAGCGCGCCACGAGTGCGTGAAGTAGACAAACGAGCCGTTCGCAACGCCGCACAAGAGGCGCGAATCTGAACGAATCTGTTCCAGCGAGTTCCAACCCACGTGCGGCGACTTCAACTCCGCGGCGATTTTCTTTCCATCAATTTGCTTGATTTCTATAGCTGGAAAGTGCTCGCACATTCCGGCGAAGGCGCCTATCCCCGGTGTTCCCGGAGCTTCGGTGGAACCCTCGAAGAGCCACTGCAAGCCAACGCATATCCCCAGAAACGGCGCGCCTTTGGCGATGCTGTCGCGGGTGGCTTCCGTCAGGCCGAGATCGGCCAGCAACTGCGTTGCCTGAAAGTGACCTACGCCGGGCAGCACAACTTTATCCGCGCCACGCACGAGATCAGGCGACCGCGTCACCACCACCTCTCGCGCGGTTCGCTCGTCACCCAGAAGGTAGCGCAACGCCTTCACGACGCTGGTCAGATTGCCCGCCTTGTAATCGATCACCGCAATCACAACAACCCCTTCGTGCTTGGCAGTAATTCCTTCATGCGCTCATCGCGGCTGCATGCGCCGCGCAGGGCTCGAGCGAAGGCCTTGAAGATGGCCTCGATCTTGTGGTGATTGCTGCGCCCATACATCGTCTTCACATGCACATTCGCTTTCGCGCCGCGCGCAAAGCCGTCGAAGAAGTCGGGCAACAGCTCGGTCTGGAAGTCGCCGACCAGCGGCACTGTTACCTGGTCGTCGACCACGCAGGCGACGCGCCCGCTGAGATCGACGGCGGCGACGGCGAGCGTCTCGTCCATCGTCATCACAAAATATCCGGCGCGCAGAATACCCTTCTTATCGCCCAGCGCGCTGGCGAAGGCCTCGCCCAAAGCGATGCCAACATCCTCGACGGTGTGGTGCTGATCGACGTCGAGATCGCCCTTGCAGGTGAGTGTGAGGTCGAAGCCGCCGTGGCGGGTGAACAGCTCCAGCATGTGGTCGAAGAAGCGAATGCCGGTGGAGACGGAGTACGCGCCCTGCCCGTCGATGGTGAGCGTCAGGGCGATCTTCGTCTCCGTGGTGTAGCGCTGGATTGTTCCTGTCCTTATCTCATCGCTCATTGGGTCCATCCAATCTCCAGCAAGGATTCCTTCAATGCGGCGAGTCCTCGCGTGACATGCTCCTCCACGCCGATAGTGATGCGGACGAAGCCAGCACAACCGGGGTCGGTTGAGCGGTCGCGCAGCAGCACGCCGCGCGCACGCATGGCAGCCACCAGTTCGGCGTGTTTCGGCCCGATCTTCATTAGCACAAAGTTTGCGTGGCTGGGAAAGAAGTCCACGCCGAGCGCGCGCAGGCCGTCCATCATGCGGTCGCGGCCGGTGTTCACCTGCTCGGCGTACCATGCGACGTAGGCGTTGTCGGCCAGTGCGACAGGAAGACAATCCAGAGCAACGCCGTTGACGTTGTAGGGCGAGCTGACCTTGCGCACGTATTTCATCATTTCCGCGTTGCCTGCGAGCAAACCGATGCGCAGATTGGCCAGCCCGTATGCCTTGGAAAACGTGCGCGCGACGAGCAAGTTCGAAACCTTACCTACATCTGTGAACAGCGTCTCTCCGTGGAAGTGGTAATAGGCCTCGTCGACCAGCACGACGGCCTGCGGGGCGGCTGCGCAAATCGCCAACAGATGCTCGCGACTCACTACAGCGCCGGTGGGATTGTTGGGCGAAGCGACGATAATCAGCTTGGTCTGCGGCGTAATGGTGGCGAGAAAGCGATCGTAGGGAAACTCCAGCGACGTGTCCGCCTGAACGCGCGTAAGGTGTGCGGTCATCATGCGCGCGCTAACCTCGAACATGAAGAAGGTGGGCGTGGAGATGAGCGCCTCGTCGGTCTCCTCAAGAAATGCGGCGCAGACCAGGTGAATTGCCTCGTCGACTCCATTGGTCAGCAGGACCTGGTCCGCCTGAAGTCCAAAGTGCGCAGCAGCGATGCGCTCGACACCCTCGCGCTCGGGATATTTGGTCAATCCCTCGGCCGTGATCTTGCGCAGTCGCTCGAGTACCTTCGGCGAGGGGGAAAAGGTGTTCTCGTTGAAATCAAGGCGCAGGGCATTGCGTCCTGCGAGGGGGGGGTGATACTCCGGCATGGCCAGCACGGCGCGGCGCGGAACAACCTTGGTTACAATTTGCGACCCGGCCGCTTTTTCTGTAACTATTTTTGTAGCATATGTCATTGCATCCTCACTCGCACGCTCTGGGCGTGGCCCATCAAGCCTTCCGCTTCCGCCAATGCAATCGTATGAGGGCCCAATGCACGCAGGGCACGGCGCGTGTACTGCTGTACGGTGATGACTTTCAAGAAATCCAGCACGCTCAAGCCGCCACGCACGCGGCCCACGCGGCCGGTGGGCAGTACATGGTTCGGCCCACTGAGGTAGTCGCCCATCGCTTGCGGCGAATAGTCGCCAATAAACACCGATCCGGCGTTGCGCACCCACTTCATATCCGCTGCCGTATCTACGGTAAGATGCTCCGGCGCGAGGCGATTGGTCAGTGTGCGCGATTCTGTAACGGATTCCGTCACAAAAATAAATCCCTGCGCTGCGAGGGACTGTTTGGCGATTGTATTTCCCCGCGACTGAGTCTTTACTTCTGCTTTAACCGCCTCGGCGAGCGCGGTATTGCTGGTGATGAGCACGGCGAGCGCCTCGGGATCATGCTCCGCCTGGGCGACGAGGTCGGCGGCGATTCCGGCTGGATTGCCAGTTTCACTAGTGACAACAATCTCTGTGGGACCGGCGGGCATATCGATGCCGCAATCGTTCGAGAGCAGAATTTTTGCGGCGGTGACATAGAGATTGCCGGGGCCGACGATCTTGTTGACGCGGGCGATGGACTCTGTTCCATACGCCATCGCGGCGATGGCCTGCGCTCCGCCCACGCGGTAGAACTCGGTGACGCCGGCAAGCCAAGCGGCGGCCATCGTCTCACGGGCGGGCTTGGGAGAACAGACGACGATGCGCGCGACGCCCGCTACCTGCGCGGGTGTCACGGTCATTAGTAGCGTGGAAGGGAGTGGGTAACGGCCGCCGGGAACATAGCATCCGACCGACTCCAGGGGCCGCACAAGCTGGCCCGTCTTCACACCCTTAGCCGGAGCGACGGTCCATTCTTTTGGCTTCTGCGCTTCGGCGAATGCGCGGATGTTGGCCTGCGCGGTGCACATTGCAGCCTGCAACTGGGGAGCCGTGGACTTCCACGCGGCCTCCATCTCGTCGCGTAAGACAAGCAATGATGCATCCGGATGCAGGCCATCGAACTTTGCCGCATAGCGGCGCAGGGCCTCATCGCCGCGCTGCCGCACATCCGCCAGGATGCGCCGCACCACCGGTTCGACCCTCGAGGTATTGGAAGAGCTGCGCCGTTCGATCGTCTCGATCAACGCGGCGGCGGCCTTCGTGGTTCGCCCAAATGTTCGTACCAGTTTCATCTGTGACTCCGAAAGTTATAAAACAACTTTACTGAGCGGATACTCCACGATTCCGGTGGCGCCTACGGCTTTGAGCTTGGGAATGACATCGCGGACAATGGCCTCATCGAGGATGGTATTGAGCGCGACCCACGCAGGGTCGCTGAGATGCGAGATGGTCGGCGAGTTGAGCGCGGGAAGTTGCGCGACGATTGCGTCGAGGTCGGTCTTGCGCGCGTTGAGCATGAGGCCGACGCGGCCCTGCGCGGCGATGGCTGCGTTGAGCATCAGCGAGATGGTTTCGATCTTATTGCGCTTCCATGCGTCTGCGAAGGCGGATTTGTTGGCGATGAGCTGGGTCTCTGATTCCATCAGCGTCTCGATGATGCGAAGGCGATTGGCGCGCAGGCTGGAGCCGGTCTCCGTAACCTCGACGATGGCGTCGGCCAGGGTTGGCGGTTTCACTTCCGTCGCGCCCCAACTGAACTCGACCTTAACCGGAATGTTGCGCTCGGCAAAGTAGCGCTTGGTGAACTCGACCAACTCGGTGGCGATGATCTTGCCGGCGAGGTCCTCGGGTTTCTGGAAGGGCGAGTCCTCGGGCACGGCCAGCACCCACTTCACCTTTTGCCGGCTCACCTTGGAGTAGGTGAGGCTGGTGATGTATTCGACGTCGGTCTGGTTCTCCTGCACCCAGTCGTTGCCTGTGAGGCCGGCATCGAGCGCGCCGTGTTCGACGTAGCGCGCCATCTCCTGCGCGCGCACCAGCATGCACTCGATCTCTGGGTCGTCGATGGTGGGGAAGTAGCTTCGGCCACTGGCCGCGATGCGCCAGCCGGCGCGCTCAAACAGGGCGATGGTCGCGTCCTGCAGGCTGCCCTTGGGGATTCCAAGCTTGAGTTTGTTCGCCATTATTTGGCCTCCGCGGAATCTGTAACCGAAATTGGTTTGGTGAAGCAACTGACGGTTCCCTCGTGGCAGACCAGGCCATCGCCCTCGACCACGACGCGGAAGAGGAGCGCGTCGTTGTCACAGTCGGTGCTGGCGCTGACGATGCGCAGGCGGTTGCCGCTGGTCTCGCCCTTCATCCATAGCTTTTGGCGGGTGCGGCTCCAGAAGGTGACGAAGCCGGACTCAAGCGTCTTCCGGTAGCTGGTCTCGTTGAGGAAGCCAAGCATCAGCATCTCGCCGGTGCGGGCGTCCTGCACGATGCCGGGGACCAGGCCGTCCATCTTGGCGAAGTCGATTGTGGGTGCGTTTTTCAATGCGTCCATTGTGTGTCTCTCTCTTTGAATGATATGTCTAACGAGTTGTTTATGATCCGCGGTTTCTATCGATCTGACACGGTTTCGGGAGTTTCGCCTTGGCACCGGTCCGCGCGCAGCAAAAAGGCCCGCTCGCGGTGTGCGCGTCGGCGGGCCTTTTGGAATCCTGGTGTGGGTCTTGCTACTTCGCCGCACCGGAGACTGCCGCCAACACGCTGTGCGCATGATGATGGTGGTGTCCGCGATGCTCGGTCGAAAAGCTCATCTCTTATGAAGTTACCGGTTGGGCGGGGCTTTGTCAACGCGCAGCGGAGTTGGAGCGCGCCGGAAAGAATTATTTAGCCGGAGGCGGCGGCGCAGCCTGCTTCGCGCCTTGAACCAGCGATAACTTGAATTTGGGCCACGTGGTTGGAATCGCTTCCAGCTTGGAACCTGGCCACTGCGCAGGGATTGCATACGATGAGGAGCCGGACGATGCAATGGGCAGAAACCTGAGGTTGGGGAATTCGTTTTTCGCGATGATGGTACCAGTCGGCTGTACGCCAAGTTTGGACTGCGTCGGACGCACGATGATCTTCGGATCGATCTGCGCGTCGTTCCAGCGCGGGGAGACACCGGTTTTTGGTACGACCGGCAGTCTCGCGGGTGGAGAAGAGTTCAGCGGCCCCATCGATAGCAGCTTACTGAAATCCATCCAGGGCTTCGCCGGGGCGGGCGGAGTCTGCCACAGACTGGGAGGGCCCGGCGGAACAGGAGCTGCTGATTGGCAGAGCGCGGAGGATGTTGCGCAGAGAAGAAGAATGATAGACGCGGTTTTCATCGCACACCTCTCAGGTGGCTGAAACGTCACTGCTACGAAGGACCCATCCGCTGCTGCACACTCAACTGGCAGGTGGTACAGCGTGATTGATTCCATACTACGCTGATTGATATTTATTCGACTTTGTTGTGGAGCAAATGTAAGCCGCAGAATTTAAAAAACAGAGTATTGCCAAGTCTGGTACAAAGGTTCGCGAAACTCGACAATCCCGTTTAGCGTCTCCTATTCGTCCCGCAAAGGAGCATGACCCATGAACCCTCGTCTCGATCGCAGAACATTTCTCCGGCTTGCCAGTGCATCCGCAGCCCTGATGGCGCAGGAGGCGCGTCCGCAGACAGCGCCGCCGAGTGCAGCCCCACCGGCAACCCCGCGAACAACTCCAGCCGAACCAGCAGCGCCAACCGGTCGCCGCGGCCGGGTCGCTCCGGTGCAAAGCAGGAAGAACTTTGTCGGCATCCAGGTGCGGGCCTTTGGGTGGGTGGACGAGGGCGTCGACCAGGTGTTGGACAACATTCAAAAGGGCGGCGTCAACACTGTTTGGGCCTACACATTCTCCTACGGCGAAGTGCGTTTGCGGACGGGCGGCGGGTTGCCCGATCACGGTAAATCGGCGATGCCGGGGACGGGCGCGGCCGCGGGTGCGTTCTACGATTACGACCCGAAGTACTTCCAGAACACGATCCTGAAGGACTTTCGCTCGACCGCTTACGGGAAGTTCAACGTGATTGAGCAGGTGGCGCCGAAGGCGAAGGCACGGGGGATGGACTTCTTTGCCTGGGACCTGAACAACGCCAATGCAGCTCTGCCGCGCGCGATCCCGAACTTTGCCGCGGTGACCGAGGTCGATCTGAATGGCAAGCGAACTTCGAGCGCATGCTTCAATCACCCCGACTATCGCGCGTTTCTGATGGGCAAGGTGGAGAGTCTGCTGGGCGGCTATGCCAGTGAGGTGGATGGCGTGGCCTGGGGCTGCGAGCGCGAGGGGCCGTTGAATGGCGTGCTGAGCGGAGGGGGCGGAGGCACCTGCTTTTGCGAGTTCTGCCAGGCAAAGGGCCGTGAGCGGGGCATCTCGGTGGAGCGTGCGAAGGAGGGATACCGGCAGATGGGCCTGCTGTTCCGAGCGACGGGTGCGAACGCACGGCCTATGGATGGCTACTTCTCCACATTCTGGAGGATATTGCTGCAATATCCCGAGATTTTGAGCTGGGAGACGCTTTGGACGGACAGCTTCCAGCAGATGCAGGCCGAGTTGTACGGTACCGGAAAAGAGATGGCGCCCACCAAGCCATTCGGCTTTCACATTATGCAGAGCATGACCTTCAGTCCGTTCTATCGGGCGGAAGAAGACTACTCGAAGAGAAAGGGCACCGCGGATTTCCTGAAGCTGGCGACGTACAACAATGCCGGCGGGCCTCGACTGGAGACCTTTTTGAACGGACTGGATCGCGGTGTCTTCCGCGACGCCACTCCGCAGGATTTTCTGCCGCTCTACTACAAGATGATGGGTTACAAGGAAGCTCCATTCGACGAGTTGGCCAGCGCGGGACTTTCGCCGGATTATGTTGCGGAGGAGACCAAGCGGGCCATTGCGGGAACGGGCGGCGAGGTGAAGATCTATCCCGGAATCGATATTGATGTGCCGACGCTGTCGGCAAATCCTAAGCCGACCGACAAGAAGACCAAGCCGGCGGATGTAAGCGCCGCGCTGCGGGCTGCCTTCGGCGCGGGAGCGGACGGCGTGGTGCTATCGCGCGAGTATGTGGAGATGTGGATGGCCAACCTTACGGCTGCCGGAGACACGCTGAAGGAGATATTTGCGCAGCAGGCCACAAAGTCGTAGCCTGTTTTTCGACAATCTACAAACCCACGCCTTGATGAAGGTCGCTAATTCTCCGACGGTCGCTGTACGTGATCGATGACGATTGCATCCACCGGCCCTTGCGACGGCTTCAGCTTCAGGCCGAGCTGCTCATCGAGCGCGGTGAAGATGGAGGGACGTGGGTCGGAGGGGTCGGCACCGTCGGGCGCCCATTCCAGCGTGAAATCGTAGGTGACTTTGAGGCCGGTCTGGTTAACTATTATTCGGCCTACATTGTTGGTCATGTTCAACATCAGGCTGTCGACGGAGAGCGCATGCGCGGTGATCTTGGCGTTTGAATACACGGCTTGCCCCTCCGCGCCGTTGGCCGACGGCTTCAGCTTGCCGGGGTCCACCACGGTCAACACATAGATCGGCATCTGCCTGGTCTCGTGATGCACCTTCAGGCCGAAGCGCTCGGCCAGCAGCGCCTGCATCATCTTCTGCCTCTCGTTCCACTGCTGCTGGGGCGGCAGCTTCGCCAAGGCCGCCGCTGTGTCGCCATCCATCTTCGCAACGACCTCGAAGGGATCGCTGCTGGCCCATGCGGGCAGGCCGATGACCTGTTGCGGCAACGAGAGACTATACGCGCTCATGATGAGGCGGAGGGCGGACGTGCCGGAGGTGATAAAGCCGTCGGACGTATTCCGCCAAGAGCCCTTGCCGGAGTTGTCCGGCTTGATCGTCGCTACTTCAAATTCCAGTGGAGCAGTTGACGCAGGTGGAGCACTCGGCGCCGCCGGACCTGTCCTCGGCTGCTGCGCGTAACTCGCTGCGCTATTTCCCGTTGCGACGGTCAACATCGCAAGGACTCCAACGATCTGGATGAAGTTGTTCGAACTGATCTTGCGACAGGCGTGCATAGCCACGAGCCCCCCTTGCCCTGAATCTCGACTCCACACAGCGATACGTAGGGATGCAGGAACTTGTTCCGGGAATACGCCTGCTTAATTCTTGGGGCGGTGGGCGATGATGAGGTCGCGGACCTGTTCGTAGGCGGACTGGGGAAGGATGCCGCGGGTGGTGAGCTGGTTCTTGGCGGTGTAGGGACGGCCGGCGATGATGCGGCGGACGTACTCGTCGCCCATGCCGGGGAGGGCCTTGAGCTGGGCGGCGGAGGCGGTGTTGATGTCGAGCAGGTCCTTCGATGCGGCGATCTTCTGGGAGATGGATTGGGTGGGCTTGGCGGCCGGTGCGGGCGTTGCGGTTGATTGGGCGGTTGCGGGAACTATGTAGGAACAGGCGAGGAATAGTCCGGCAGTCAGAACCGCCGTCAGGAAGCTACTGCGAGGGATGGGCATGGATGGTCTCCTGGTGAAACTCTGCGGACGCGAACGGGAGCCGTACAAGGGTAGCGCAGAATGCGGCGAATGTAGAGCAGAATCTACAGCACACGAAGGAAGCGCACGCCCTCAGTTGAAAGTCGTTCTCTCGGTGGGATAGGCTTGGCGCCATGCCGATCAGCCGTAGTAGTTTCCTAGCCCAGATTTGTCCCTGCCATGAACAATTGGCGATTGGCACCTTAGCAAGATCGAAAACAGCCGAATGAGGTGCAAACAATATGCAAAAGAGCGCAACGGCCAAGGGCGAATCCCCTTCTCGGCTGATCGACGCGAAGATTAAGGAACTGGGCGACTGGAGGGGCAGGACGCTCTCTCATCTCCGTGCTCTCATCCAGCAGGCTGACCCGGAGGTGGTCGAGGAGTGGAAGTGGAGAGGCGTTCCGGTTTGGTATCACGATGGAATGATCTGCACCGGCGAGACGTACAAGAGCGTTGTGAAGGTGACCTTCGCCAAGGGTGCTTCGCTCCAGGACCCTTCAGGACTCTTTAACTCCAGCCTTGAAGGCAACACCAGGCGCGCTATCGATTTCCATGAGGGGGATGAAATAGATGAGGATGCCTTCAGAACGCTCATACGCGCCGCTGCGGCCCTGAACAGGTCATCGGCCCGATAGTCGAATCCGGCGCAATCTGAGCCCAAGAACTCCCATTTGAAAGTGTTACGCTCGGTGGGATAGGCTTAGCGCCATGCCGATCAGCCGACGCAGTTTCATTGCCCAGTCCTCCTTGCTTACCGCTGCCTCCACTTTTCTTCCACGCGGCGTGCATGCCCAGAACGGCGCTCCGGCCGGCGCGCCTGACGCCTACGCCAAGCCGAAGCCGGCGATCGATGGGCCATACAAGGCGACGTGGGCGTCGATCCGCGAACTGCATCGCACGCCCGCGTGGTTCAACCAGGCGAAGTTTGGCATCTTCATCCATTGGGGGCTGTACTCCATTCCGGCGCGCATCAACGAGTGGTACATCAAGCACATGTACACCTCCGACGTGGAGTGGCACACCCAGCACTATGGACCGCCCGACAAGTTCGGCTACAAGGACTTCATCCCTCTGTTTACGGTGAAGAACTATCGCCCCGACGAGTGGGCGCAACTGTTCAAAAACGCCGGAGCGAAGTACGTTGTGCCGGTGGCCGAGCACCACGACGGCTTCGCCATGTGGGACTCCGACATCACGCCGTGGTGCGCCGGGAAGATGGGCCCGAAGCGCGACCTGACCGGCGAGCTAGCCGCCGCCGTCAGGAAGCAGGGCATGATCTTCGGCTGCTCCACGCACCGCATGGAGCATCACACCTTCGCCTACCCAAGGGCTGGCCTGGCCAACGACCAGTTCGATCCGCGCTATGCGGGATTCTACGGGCCTCCGATACCGGGCGACATGAACGACGGCGGCGCGTCTCAAGTATTCCAGGAAGACTGGCTGGCGCGGGTGCAAGAACTGATCGACAAGTACCAGCCTCAGCTCATCTACTTCGACAACGGGGTGAACCCGCGGGTGTACGATCCGATCAAACTGCGCGCGGCGACGTACTACTTCAACAGCGCGTTGCAGTGGGGCAAGGAGGTCACCTTCGGCACCAAGGACTGGGCCTACTTGGCGGGCAGCGTGCAGGACTTTGAGAAGCAGCAGCGCGCGCCGAAGTGGATCTACCCGTATCCGTGGCAGTCGGACGACGCCATCGGCAGCACCTGGGGCTACACCGAATCGCCGCAGCCCATGAGCATACGCACGCCGGCGAGCGTTGTCTCCGAACTGATCGAACACGCCAGCACGGGAGGCAACCTGATGCTCAACGTCTCGCCCATGGGCGACGGCAGCATTCCGCAGAACCAGCAGACGGTGCTGGCTGCCATCGGCGAATGGATGAAGGCGAACGGCGAAGGCATCTACGACTCGCACGCGTGGCGCATTCCCGGCGAAGGCCCAGGAACGCCGGCGGAGATTCCCCCCGATTGGAAGGGCGGCTCGACCGCCGACCAGTCGAACGCCATCAAGGACGGTCCCACTCCGCGGGTGCAGACCACCGAGGCCAGCTTCCGCTTCACTACCGCGGGCGACAAGCTGTACGCCTTCGGATACCGCTATCCGCAGGCCGGGAGCGCGAGCATCAAGTCGCTCTCCGGCAACCTGGCGAAGGTGGAGCGGGTGACACTGCTTGGGGCGACGGCGCAGCACGTCAATTTCAAACAAAATGCCGACGCGCTGGTGGTTACGCTGCCGCCAACCGCACCGGCCGGAGGAATGCCGTACGTTCTGCGCATCGAAGGCTCGCAAGGGCTGGGCATAAGCTGAATGCGGGAGTCGGAGCGCAGTTGCCCATGGTTCGGCTGCTCAATGTCACGGGCTGCGGCGATTCGTTCGCGGGGTATAATTCTGAGGTGAAGCGGGAGTAGCTCAATGGTAGAGTAGCGGCTTCCCAAGCCGTTGGTTGCGGGTTCGATCCCCGTCTCCCGCTCCAGGGTATCTCTCTTCTCCAATACTGATAGATGATTGTCCTGTTCGATCCGGCAGGGTAGATATAGAGCGGGCTTTCAGCCCTCTGTGGGGGGTCTGTGCCGAATACCTAGACCGTTGGCCTAGGCTGGTATAGGACGCGCCTTTGGCGCTATTTCGGCTTGGACTATTTCCTTCTCGCTCGCATGCTGCGAACTTTCCGGACGAACCTTTGGCGCTATTTCGGCTGGGTCTATTGGACGAGGCTGGCGGTTTTCTGGGGTGATTTGTCGCGGTCTTCGAGCGCCATTGCCTCGGGCAGGAAGGTGGTTGCCTTGGCGATCTCAGGGTCGGCCTGGGCGCGGACCTTGAGGCCCTCGAGCTGACCGAACTGGGAGGTGAAGAGCTCGGTCTTGATGGTGGCCTTGATCCAATCCATGTTGGTGGCGATGTCGGCGTCTGTGTAGTCGATCTGATTGGCCTTGAGGAAGTCCTTGAACTGTTGCATAACCGCGTCGTCGACGGTGAAGTCCCTGGTAACAGGGTGGGCGGCAATATAATGCTTGCAGAAGTTGCCTATACCATTCTGGACGAAGATGTAGTGCTGCAGCAGCTCAGTCTGGAAGCGGTTGTAATATTCTGGATCGTGAACGATGAGAGCGAAGGGATCGAAAGAGCCGTCACTGATCTTCTCGTCCGGCGTAATGCCACCGCCGCCGTAGACGGTGCGGCCAGAGTCGGTGAGCTTGACCTCGAGGTTGGACTTGTCGGCCTTCTTGGCGTCGTCGCGAACGAAGAAGTAGTCGTAGGCCGATACGCCGTTGTAGTCGCGCTGGATGAGGCGTCCGGAGGGTGTGTAGTAGTGGTAGGTGGTGAGCGCGAGACCGGTGTTTTCCGAGACATTGAAGACGGTCTGGACGAGGCCCTTGCCGAAGGTGGTTTCGCCGGCGATGAGGGCTCGGTCGTGGTCCTGCAACGCCCCGGAGACGATCTCGGCGGCAGAGGCTGTGTTGTGGTTGACCAGGACGACGATGGGGTACTTGTCCGTTCCCTCCTCACCGTGGGCTGCGCGGTAGACCTGGTCGGGGAAGGCGCGGCCGCGCTGGGAGACGACGATCTGGCCCTCCTTGAGAAATTTGTCGGAGACATTGACGGCCTCGTTCAGCAGCCCTCCGGGGTTTTCGCGTAGATCGAGGACGAGTCCATGCAGCGGGCCGGCTGTCTGGAAGTTGTCGAGGGCGTCGCCCAACTCGCGGCTGGTGGTCTCCATGAAATTGGTGATGTGGATGTAGCCGACGCCGGGCTTGAGCAGGAAGGCGAGATCGACGGAGTAGCGGGGAATCTCGTCGCGCACCAGGTCGAAGGTGAGCGGCCCGTCGTGTCCCTCGCGCTGCATGGCGACCGAGACGTGGGTGCCGCGCGGCCCCTTGAGCATGGCGGCGACCGCGGAGGAATCGAGGCCTACCGCGGTTTTTCCGTCAACCGAGAGAATTGCATCGCCGGGGCGTATGCCTGCCTTGAATGCGGGCGTACCCTCGAACGGAGCCAGCACCACGACGTGAATGACGCCGTTCTTGTCCGGCTGCGGCTGGATGGACATTCCGACTCCGTAGTACTTGCCGTGCTGATCTTCGCGCATCTGGGCGAAGGCCTTGGGATCGTAAAAGTTGGAGTGCGGGTCGAGCGCGTGCAGCATGCCGGGGATGGCGCCGTCGTAGATGGCCTTGTCGATCTTGTCCTGGTCCAGTGGCTCGGCGTAGTTCTGCTCCACCACGCTGTAGACGTCGGTGAACTGGTGTAGCGAATCGCGCAGAGTGGACTCGTCGGAGGCGGACTGGGCGGCGACCTTGTTGCTGATGAAGGAGCCGAGCAGGGCACAGCTTGCCAGAAACAGCGTGACAGAGAAGAGTGCTCGGCGGGTGCGGGGTGCCATCGGCTTTAATTACCTCGAGTGGAGCGGGAAAGGCGCCAGTTGGCCGCGACCTAAGGCTGGGTAGACCAGTAAAACCCCGTCCATATTAAGACGAGTATACCATCGGTTCGGTGAGCGGGGCGGAGGCGACGGGCGGGCGTTCCTGCTTTGCGTCTTCGAGGATGGATCGTGGGCCGGGCTGCGTCTGGACCGTCTGAAAGCCGAAGATTGGTGCGCGGCGGGGTGGGACAGATAGAATAGGAGCGTTGGATTGGCTGGCAAGGCGAGAGCCGTTGGTTGGGGCAAGGGAAGCGAGAGAGACCTTTTGAGAACTGTGAGCTTGAACTCTGTGGACAGGATGCGAACCAGAATGGACGATGCCGCTGGGCGGCGGGTTTTGCATGGGGTGCGAGCGGCGCTTCTATTGGCTGGGGGCCTGATGGCGGCGGGCGCGGCGTGGGGACAGGTGCAGGCGCCGAGATACCAGAGCCCGATCGAGGCGCCCAAGCCGCAGCTGACCTTGCCGGTGCAGCCGGCGATCACGCCCAACGGATCGGTGGTGGAGTATCCCATCGTACGCGTGAACGACCAGATCATCGACAACAGCGACTACCAGCGCGCGCAACAGCAGTTGCTGGAAGAGGGGAAGCAGGAGAAGTGGAGCCCGGCCGAGTTGGCACAACAGCAGAAGGACCTGCTGAGCGGGATGATCGACACGCAACTGCTGCTGTCGCGCGGCAAAGAGCTGGACATCAACGTCGACGCGGATGTGATCCGGCAACTGGACGACATCCGCAAGCGGAACAACCTGGACTCGATGGAAGCCCTGGAGAAGGCGGTGCGCCAGGAGGGCATCTCGTATGAGGACTGGAAGGCGGGGATCAAGAACAACATCATGCAGCAGGTGGTAGTGGGCAAGGAGGTTGGTCAGACACTGCGCCCACCGACCAGCAAGCAGGTGCAGGCCTACTACGACCAGCACAAGCAGGAGTACGCGCAGCCGGAGCAGGTGAAGCTGAGCGAGATCCTGGTGCCAACCCCGGAGGACGCGACCGATGCGCAAGTTGCGCAGGCCAAGGCCAGGGCGGACGATGTGGTGGCGAAGCTGAAGGCGGGCGCGAGCTTCGAAGAGATGGCGAAGCAGCTTTCCGCGGGACAGACGGCGGCGAACGGCGGGGAACTGGGGGAGTACAAACGCGGCGATCTGGGGTCCAGTGTTCTGGAGGACCCGGTGTTTGCGCTGAAGGCGGGCGAATGGACCGCGCCGATCCGCACGCGGCAGGGATTTGTGGTGTTTAAGGTGACAGAGCACACGCAGGCGGGGATTCCACCGCTGAGCGATGTGGAATCGCAGGTGCAGGAAGGGCTCTACCACGAGGCGATGCAGCCTGCGCTGAAGGCGTACCTGACGGGCCTGCGGGAGAAGGCGTACATCGAGATTGCGCCGGGATTCGTGGACACGGGGGCAAGCGCCAAGCAGACGGTGCCGGTGTTTGCGGCCGCGACGCCGCTGCCGGTCAAGAAGAAGTCGCAAAAGGCGCGACTCATTCATGGCCGCTCGGCAACGGCGGTGGCTACGGGGACGGCGGCGTCTGGGTCCGCGAAGCCAGGGACCGCAACTGGCGCGGCCCCAACCGCTAACTCTACCGCCGCAAAGATGAAGACGGTGGCCGCGGACAAGAAGAACAAGAAGCCCAAGAAGATTCGCAAAGAGAAGATCCGCTTCGGGCAGGCGCCGCGCAACGCGCTTCCGGCCATGCCGGAGGAGACGTTGGCGCCTGGCGCCGACCAGGGAACGGGCGTAGCCGCAGGTGGGCTGCCCGCGCCGGGGGCCGTGATGGCGACGATCGACCAGACGACGGCTTTGGCATCGGACGGCCAACCACTTACTCCCGTGGCGGAGCGGAAGAAGACAAGGTACAGCGACCGCGCGCCGATCGAAGACAAGGCCAGAAGAGACGCGGCAAAGGCGGCGAAGGCGAAGCAAATTGCCGCTGCTACGGCGGCCCCGCTGGCAACGGAAGAGCAGGTTGCGCAGAAGGTCCAGAACGCTTCGCTGGGGTTGGGCGGAGATACGGCAGCCAAGAAGAAGAAGCCGAAGAGAGCGAAGGGTGAGGCCAAGGAGCGGCTGCAGGAGAAGCCGCCAACTCCGCCGGCGCCCAAGCCCGAGGGGACGCCGATTCCACCCAAGAGCGTTCGTGTCAACGGCGAGCCGGTGGTGAGCCCGCCTCCGCCCGTGCCTGCGGTGACGATGCCCGCGGACGCGCAGCCCAGCGCGTCGGCGACTCCTGCTGCTGCGCCAGCGCAGTAGTTTCTTTGCGCTCCCTTGATTGCTTTGCAATCAAGGGAGCGCTGTCATTTAAAATGGCTACGCTTTCGACACGGCTGAAGCCGTGCCCTTCCGATAAACGGGACGGTTTTTCAGCGGGTGGGGGTATGCTGGCTGCATGAAAGATTTCTATGTAGCGGATGCGGCGAAGTTCGAGGGCGCTTCGGTGACGACGTTCTTTGCGGTGTCGTCGCTGTCGGTGCGGGAGAAGAAAACGGGCAGCGGGCAGTATCTGGCACTGACCCTGAGCGACAAGACGGGGACGATGGACGCGCGCATGTGGGAGGACATTGCGTCCGCCGTGGCGACGTGCAGCGAGGGCTGCTACGTCAAGGTGCAGGGGCAGGTGTCGAAGTATCAGGGGAAGTATCAGATTACATTGACCAAGATGCGGCTGGCGGCGGAGTCGGAGGTGGAGGCGGCGGACTTTGTGCCAACCACCAGGTTCGACATCGCCGAGATGTGGGCGGAGCTGCGCGGCTATATCGACGAGTTCAAGAATGCGGAGCTGCGGCGGCTGGTGTTCGCGTTCCTCGACGACGAGAAGATTGCAGCGGCCTACCGCGCGGCCCCGGCAGCCAAGGTGCTGCACCATGCCTGGATCGGCGGTCTGCTGGAGCATGTGGTGGCGCTGGTGCGGGTGTGCCGGGCAACGGCGCCGTTCTATCCCGAAGTGGATGCAGACCTGCTGGTGACGGGCGCGGTGCTGCACGACATCGGCAAGACGCGCGAGCTGAGCTGGGGAACGACCTTCGGGTACACGCTGGAAGGGCAGATGATCGGCCACATCTCGATTGCGCAGGGGATGCTGATAGAAAAAGTGGCGGGTCTGCCGGGATTTCCCGAGAAGCTGCGTGTGCTGGTGGAGCACATGATCCTGAGCCACCACGGAAAATATGAGTTTGGCTCGCCCAAGCTGCCGATGACTCCCGAAGCGGTGCTGCTGAGCGCGCTGGACGACGTGGAGGCCAAGATGCAGGCGATGCGCAACGAGTTTGGGCGCGACGCGGCGGCGGGCAAGAGCGGCGCGGAGATGACCGAGTGGGTGAGAAATCTCGAGCGGCCGCTGCTGAACTCGCGCGCGTATCTGGACGAGGAGTAGCGGAGCGCGCTACTTGCGGAAGTGGAAGGCGACGCCGATGGTGACGAGGCTGGGGTTCAGGGTGGCGAGGGGAAATCCCTGCCAGCTTTGGTACTCGTAGTCGGCGCGGAGATTGAGTCCGGGAGTGAGGAGAAAGTCGGTCCCGCCGCCGAAAGTATAGAGGTTGTAGGCGATGTTGGCGACGTTGCCGGAGAAGTTGTAAACCCCGCGCCCGTAGAGAACTTTGGTGTAGGGGACGAAGCGTCCGTAGTTGAAGTAGAAGCGGGGGCCGAACTCATAGGTGCGCTGGTAGACGGTGGAGTCGGAGGCGGGCTTGACCTGGCGGAAGTCGACCTCGTACCCCCAGTGGCTTCTCTTGTCGAAGGTGGCGTAAAAGGCGCCTCCATTGAGTGTGACTTTGTCGAAGTTGTATTCGGAATTGCCAAAGGTGAAGCCGCCTCCGAACTGCAGATCGCCGGGGCGGCTGGCGGTAGGCGTGGATTGCGCCGGAGCCGCGGCACTGAGGCTGCAGGCGAGCAGAAGGACGAGAACGTGCCAGCGGCGCCAGGTAGCCTGCAGGCGGCGGATTCCATACCGGCGGCGCGAGGAGGTCTTCCCGGTGCGCGAACCGTTCATCCTCCTCCTTTCCTGCCTTGCAGGACCGGTTGCCGATCCAGGACAATCTAACAGGCAATTGCAGAACAATTGCAAGGCGATGGATGGAAGTAATCGAATCGTCCGCCAGGGCCGTCTACGAATTGTCACGCGCCGCGAAAAAACGGCTACAAAGGAAACGGTGTAAACTCCTGCGCATGGCATAGGGTTTACCGTTTCCCCGGACAGGCGCATCATGCGAAGTTGCTCTGCTCTGCTGATCGTCGTGCTTGGACTTGGCGGCGTGGCTGTCGCACAGACGGCCTGCACGACGGGACTCTGTCTCCAGCTACTACAGACGTCGTGTCCAGGGAATGCGACTACATCATCCATCAGCGGCGTGGTGTACGCGCCCAACGGCACGGACCCGCTGCCCAATGTGACAGTGTACATTCCCAATGACACGGTGCCGCCGTTTACGCCTGGGGTGAGCTGTCCGGTGGTGGGCGCGCCTCCCTCGGGTTCGCCGCTGGTGGGCACCACGACGGACGTGAACGGCAAGTTTACCCTGATCGATGTTCCGGTGGGAGCGAACATCCCGCTGGTGATTGTGTCGGGCCGGTGGCGGCGGCAGTTGACGATTCCCGGCACGGTGGCCTGCACGAATACTGCGTTGCCGGCGAACTTTGCCGTGATGCCGCAGAACCAGAGCCAGGGAGACATTCCACTGATCGCAATTGCAACTGGCTCGGCCGACCAGGCGGAGTGCGTGCTGCTGAAGATGGGCATCAGCCTATCGGAGTTCACCGATCCGGGCGGCGGAGGACGGATCAACCTGTTTGGCGGAGGCGGCGCTGACGGATCAGGGGTAACCCTAGACACCGGTACTCAAACCCAAGCTTCGCTGATGGGAAATTACTCGACGCTGCAAAACTACGACGTGTTGATGCTGCCGTGTGAGGGCAGCGAAATCAACAAGCCTGACGCTGAACTTCAGAACTTAATTGCATTTGCGAACGCGGGCGGACGCATCTACACCAGCCACTTTGGCTACTCGTGGATGTTTACCAACCCGCTGTTCGATAGTGTTGCCAACTGGATAGGTGGCACAAGGTCCAATTCAGTCTCGCCAGACCCAGGGGTTGCAACGGTGAACACTAGTTTTACCGACGGACAGACGCTGGCAACATGGCTACAGAATGTTGGAGCATCGACGAGTCCAGGACAGATGGAAATCAATACGCTACGGGTAGACCAGAACGGCGTGAATGCGCCGACCCAGTCTTGGTTGACGCTGAACAATTCATCCTACGGCAATCCGGTGATGCAGTTTGTGTGGGATACGCCGATTGCGCAGTCTGGCCAGACAGGGAACCAGTGCGGAAGAGTGTTGTTCAACGAGTACCACGTGGAGAATGGCAGTACTTCACCGTCTACATACTTTCCCAACGAATGCGACTCCGCGCCGATGACGCCGCAGGAGAAGCTGCTGGAGTACATGCTCTTCGAGCTGACCAGCGAGGGCGGGCAGCCGTCGCTTGCTCCCTTGACGCAGGACTTCGGCTCGGAGGCGGTGGGCTACCCCAGCGCCCCGCAGACCTTCACCTGGACCAACAATTCGAGCTTCGCGTCGCAGGTGTCGTCGGCTGCGATCATCGGGACAAACGCCGGGGACTTTGCGGTCACGTCGAACAACTGCGGCACGGTGGCCGGGGGCGCGAGCTGCCAAATCACGGTGGTATTTACGCCGACGGCGCTGGGGCCGCGCTCGGGCACGCTGGTGGTAGTGTCGGGCACGAACACACTGACCGCATCGCTGACCGGGACGGGAGTGCCGGGATTCACGCTCTCGCCTGCGTCGCTGAATTTTGGCAGCCTAGATGTGGGCGCCTCGGCGACCAAGACCCTGACGCTGAGCAGCAACGCCACGGGCCCGGTGCCCGTGCCGGTGTTTTCGACGACGGGCCCGTTTACCGTGAGCACCGCTGCGTGCGGCAGCTCGGTTGCCGCGTTGGCGAGCTGCCAGATCAGCGTGACCTTTCTGCCGACCACGACCGGCGCACAGAGTGGAACAGCAGGGGTCAATTCGAGCAATCCGCTGTATAGCGGATTGAATGCCACGCTGAGCGGCAACGGCATCGACTTCACGATCAGCCTCAGCCCCACCTCGGGATCGGTGGTTGCGGGGGATGGGACGGCGACGACCGCGACCCTGACTCCGATTGCGGGCTTCAATGCGCCGCTCTCGTTGAACTGCCCGGCGCCGGTGGGCGCGGGGGTGGGAGTGGCTGCACCGGCCTGCGCCTTGAGACTCAGCGACCATCGAGGGGGGCACGGCGGCGACCGCTGTGGTCAGCTTCACCACCACCTCGCAGTACACGGTGATCGGCTACGGCAGCTATGGCGGCCGGAACTTTCTGTGGTTGATTGCGGCGGCGAGCGGATGGCTGATGTGGCGAACGCGCAGGAGTGGACGCGCATTCCTCCCACATCTCAAATTCGAGATGTGGGGCACCCTGCTATTGCTGCTGGGCGCGATGGGCCTCGGGCTGACCGGCTGCACGGGCAAGCTGCCGAGCCAGAATCCGTCGTGGACCACGCCGGGCACCTATACCGTGACAGTGTCGGCGACGGATGGCTTTCTGGTGCATTCGGCGACCTACAGCCTGAAGGTGTCGGCGAAGTAAAACGCGCGCTTCATTGGGTGGGACCGGGATATTCCACGGAGACGAGAAAGAGGCCCGAGGCGGGCGCGGTGGGGCCGGCGGTTGCGCGGTCGCGGGCGGCGAGCAGGGCGGGGATGGAACCGGGGTCGAGCCGATGCGCGCCGCATTGAACAAAGGTCCCAACCAGGTTGCGCACCATGTGGTGGAGGAATCCATTGGCGGTGACGCGGTAGAGGAAAAGGCCATCGGCGGCGTGCCATTGGGAGTGGGTGATGGTGCGGATGGAGGTTTGGGGTGCTGTGGTGGTGCGGGTCGTGAGGTCGGGGTCGGCGGCGGCGAAAGAAGTGAAGTCGTGTGTGCCGAGAACGTGGCTGGCGGCCTGGTTGAGGGCGTCGAGATCCAGAGGCCAGGGGCAAGGCCAGACGTAGGGAGCGAGGGTGGGGGGACAGATGTTTTCCTCCCACTCATCGCGATGAAGCCGTGATGAATGGGGCACCCGGCTACGAGTCTCGGCGCAGAGGGGGAAGATGCGGTACTCGTAGGTTTTGTCCAGGGCGGAGTGGCGCGCGTGGAAGTCTGGAGAAACGATTTCGACTGTAAGGACGCGGATGCTGGGCGGCAGGCAGCGGTTGAGTGCGTGGTGCAGGTTGGCGGCGGGGATGGGTGCTTTCAGGGAGAAGCTGGCGACCTGGCCGAGGGCGTGTACGCCGGCGTCGGTGCGTCCGGATCCCTGCGGCAGGACGCGCTCGCCAACGGTGCGATGGAGGGCGTGGGAGAGCAGGCCCTGGATGGTGGGCAGGTTGGGCTGAATCTGCCAGCCGCGGTAGGGGCCTCCATCGTAGGCGAGGGTGATCTTCCAGTTCGTCATGGCGATGCTTTCCGCCCCAGCCAGCAGGCTTGCCGGGGACCCCGATAGCACGGTATCACGAATGGCGAAGGGGCGAGGGTGTGACGGGTTGGTATACTTGGGCATTCGACATGCGGCAGTGAGCGATTGCACCATCGATTGGAACCAGGCTGCGTTCGGGTGCGTAGTAAAAGTGTGCGCTTTTGGCGGTTGCCAAGCAGAAGAGTTGGAGAAGATGAGCGTGAGATGGAAGGATTTGCAGGCAACGGCTGCGATATCGCTGCTGTTGGTGAACGGAAATATGCAAATGGCGGGGGCGCAGGTTGCGCAGGCAACTACGGCCTCGCAGAGCAGTCCGTCTGCAACGCCCGCGGCGGTCGCTCTGCCGCCTGCGCCGGCGACAGACAGCCTGCCTGCGGCGCCGAAGCTGACCGAGCCACTGTATCTGCGTGACACGGGCAGGGACTACACGCGACTGAAGCCGATGTTTCCCAACCCGTTCCAGCCTTATACGAGGACCAGCGTCGATCTGCCGCGGTTGGGCAATACGCCACGGCTGGACTCGCTGGTGCGCGACGGGAAGATATATCTGAGCCTCTCGGACGCGGTGCTGCTGGCGCTGGAAAACAACTTCGACATTGCGATCGCGCGCATCAATCTTGACATTGCGGACACGGACATTCTGCGTTCGAAGGCTGGGGCAGGACTGCGCGGAGTATCGACCGGGCTGGTGGCCAATACGCTGGGCGGATCGGGGACCACGGTGACGGGCGGCGGCGGGCCGGGCGGGACGACGGGTGGCTCGGGCGGAGGCGGAGCGGGGGCCGGAGGTCTGGTGTTGAGCACCAATGGCGGCGGGCCGCAGCCGGAGAACCTGGACCCGACGCTGACCGGCAGTCTGGAATATGAAACTGCGAACCAGCAGCAGTCGAACCTGCTGTTCAGCGGCGGCAAGTCGGTTCTGTTTACGAACACATACACCTACAACTTCGGCTACACGCAGGGATTTCTGACCGGAACGCAGTTGGGAGTTACCTACAACAACAGCCGTGTAAACACCAACAATCCGTACGTTGCGTATAGTCCGGATATTACGACTTCGTTCCGCGCGACGGCGACGCAACACCTGTTGCAGGGCTTTGGGCGGGGGATCAACGGGCGGTTTATGGTGCAGGCGAAGAACGACCGCAGGATTACCGACTCGGCGTTTCGCCAGCAGCTGCTGTACACGGTGAACCAGGTGGAGAACATCTACTGGGGGCTGGTGAGCGCGTACGAGGACGAGCAGGCGAAGGAGCGCGCGCTGGCACAGTCGACGCAGTTGACCGAGGACAATCACAGGCAATTGCAGATTGGCACACTGGCTCCGCTGGATGTGGTGAACTCGGATTCAGCGATGGCCACCGACAAGCAGGCGCTGGTGGCGTCGCAGTCAAACCTGACGTATCAACAACTGCTGATGAAGCAGGCGATCGCGCGCAATCTGGAAGACCCTGTGCTGAGCAATGCGCCGGTGATTCCCACCGACCGGGTGGGACTGGACCGCCTGCCGGAAGAGGACATGACGGTGGATACGCTGGTGCAGCAAGCCTACGCCAACAATCCGCAGATCGAGCAGGCTGTTCTGAATATGAAGAACAACGAGATCACGATGAAGGCGGAGAAGAACGGGTTGCTGCCGACGGTGGACGCGTATGCGTTTTACGGTTCGAGCCAACTGGCCGGTTCTCAGAATTCTTATCAGAACTGCGGGGGTTTCGGATCTGCGACTTTTGTGCCGTGTACTCCGCTGAACGGGGGTGTCTCCCCGGTTGGCTATGGAACGGCGGTGGTCAATCTGTTCAACAGCACGGCCCCGGATAAGGGCGTGGGAATGAACATTACGATCCCGCTGCGCAACCGGGTGGCACAGGCCGACCAGGCGCGTTCGCAGATGGAGTACCGGCAGGCGCAGATGCGGTTGCAGCAGCTCTACACCCAGATTCGCATCCAGGTGATCAACGGGCAGTACGCGCTGACCAACGACCGGGCGCAGGTGACGGCGGCGCAGGCGGCGCGCGAGTATGCGGCGCAGTCGCTGGACGCGGAGCAGAAGAAGTTCAAGCTAGGGGCCTCCACCTCGGCGTTGGTGCTGCAGCAGCAGAGGAACCTGGCGACGGCGGAGAACACGCTGATCTCGGCGACGGCGGCCTATGCCAAGGACCGCGCCGGTCTGCTGCAACTGCTGTCGAATACGCTGGACCGGTACGGAATCAGCATTACGGAAGCAGCGTCGGGCGTGATTACGGCGCCGCCGGCGATTCCGGGGCTGACCGCGCCCACAGCACCGCCTGCGCCGAAGCCGATTTCGGTGGGACCCGCTCCGGCGCAGTAGCGGCGCGGCATCCGTGCAGGTGGAAGCTGAGCAGTGGTGGAGCATTCGTGAGCGAGGTGCCGTTGAAGATTGCTGACGATGGGGGCGTGGAGCGGAAGAACGCGCTACAGAGCGCGGCCTCGGCGTACCTGCGTTCGGCAATGCGCCAGCCGGTGCAGTGGATGGAGTGGGGCGAGGCGGCGTTCGACCGTGCGCTGAGCGAGGACAAGCCGATCCTGCTGGACATTGGCGCGGTGTGGTGCCACTGGTGCCATGTGATGGACCGCGAGTCGTATGAGAACGCGGAGACGGCGCGCATCATCAATGAGCATTTTGTCGCGGTGAAGGTGGACCGCGACGAGCGGCCGGATGTGGATGCGCGCTACCAGGCCGCGGTGTCGGCGATCAGCGGGCAGGGGGGATGGCCTCTGACTGCGTTTCTGACTCCCGAGGGCAAGCCGTACTTCGGAGGGACGTACTTCCCGCCGGAGGACCGGCATGGGCGGCCGAGCTTCCAACGCGTGCTGCTGACCATGGCGGATGCATTCCAGGATAGGCGCACGGAGGTGGATGAGTCGGCTGCGAGCGTGATGAACGCGATCGAGCATAACGAGGCGTTCAGCGGACGGGCGGGCGGCTCGATCGACGAGATTGGGCCGGAGCTGGTGGCCAAGATGGTGGCGTCAATACTGAAGAGCGCGGACCCGCGGCATGGGGGATTTGGCGCGCAGCCGAAGTTTCCCCACTCCAGCGCGCTGGACCTGCTGACCGGCGTGGCTTCGCGGAGGGACGCGAGCGCGGCTGCGGCCACGGTGAAGAAGAGCGGACTGGGGACGGTGACGGTGGCGCAGGCGGCCAAACACACAGTGCAGCTGACGCTGGACAAGATGGCCAAGGGCGGGATCCACGACCATCTGGCCGGAGGATTTCATCGCTACTCGGTGGACGAGCATTGGGTGGTGCCGCACTTCGAGAAGATGGCATACGACAACAGCGAGCTGCTGAAGAACTATCTGCACGCCTACCAGACCTTCGGCGAGGAGGAGATGGCGCAGGTTGCGCGCGGCGTGATGCGCTGGATGGAGGAGTGGCTGAGCGACCGTGAACTGGGCGGGTTCTATGCGTCGCAGGACGCGGATTATTCGCTGGACGACGACGGCGACTACTTTACCTGGACGATGGATGAGGCGGCAGAGGTGCTGACGGCCGAAGAGATGGCGATAGCGGCGGGATACTACGAACTGGGCGTGATCGGCGATATGCACCACAACGTGTCGAAGAACGTGCTGCATGTGAAGCGCGGGCTGGATGCGGTGGCGCGCAAGGCCGGTGTGGAGTTGCAGGAGGCGCGCGCGCTGCTGGACTCGGCCAAACAAAAGATGCTGGCTGCGCGGCTGGCGCGGCCTACGCCGTATGTGGACAAGACGATGTATGTTGCGTGGAACGCGATGTGCATCTCGGCGACCCTGGAGGCGGGACGCGTGTTGGATATGGCGGAGGCGCGCGCCTTTGCACTGAAGTCGCTGGACCGGGCTCTGGCGACGGCGTGGGGCGGGCGGGAGCGCGGATTGGCTCATGTGATGGCATATGGCGAGCAAAACGAAGAAGCAGGTTCCTCCGCTCCGTCACCCCCGCAAGCAAGCTCGCCGGGAACCACGATTACGCTACGGAATGACAAGTATAAGGTGGCGGGCGTGCTGGACGACTATGCGTTTCTAGGGCACGCGGCGCTGGATGCGTGGGAGACAACCGGCGAGATGCGCTTCTACGAGGCTGCGGAGGAGCTGATGCAGAGCATGCTGGAGCGGTTCTACGATCCGCAGGGAGGCGGCTTCTTCGATGCGCAGAAGGCGGTGGACGGGGAACGCAGCCTGGGAGTGTTGGGAGCGCGGCGCAAGCCGTTGCAGGACTCGCCCACCCCGGCGGCAAACCCCGTGGCGGCGATGCTGCTGATGCGTTTGCATGCGCTGAACGGAAGCGCGGAGTATGCGGCCAGGGCGCGGGAGACGCTGGAGGCGTTTGCGGGTGTGGTGGAGCACTTTGGGCTCTACGCGGCAACCTATGCACTGGCGCTGCAGCGTCTGCTGACGCCTGCAATGCAGGTGTGCGTGATCGGCGAAGATGACGCGGCGTGCCAGTTGGAGGCGACGGCGCTGCGGCAGTACGCGGCCAACAAGAGCGTGGTGCGGCTGCGACCTGCGCAGTTGGGAACCCTGCCGCCCGAACTGCAGAAGACTCTGCCCTACTTGACCAGGATGACAGCAAGCTGCGTGGTGGTGTGCAGCGGGAATGCCTGTCATCCTCCGGCGAGTACGGTGCAGGAGTTGGAGTCGTTGCTGGAAGCTAGCATGGCAGGGTGAGTCTCTCGGCGCGGGTAGGTGGTGTGGAAGCCGGGGACGAGCAGGGCGGGGTGGGGTGGCCGGACAACAATCAGAGGTAAGAGCAGGCGGCGGTTTGCTGCGCGGGTGAGCTGTGTGCGCAGAGCAGGCGGGTACGTGGCAGTTTACGGGTTGTGGGAGCGTATTCGGGTGGGGTGGCTAGGACGTGGGGGGTGGTCTTGCGCCGAGGTTGAATCCAAGAAAGATTTGTTGATTTATTGATATGGACGCATATCGCTTGTTTGTATCTCTATGATTTTGCTATGGAAATTTATTTCTACAAATATTTATTGACAATTGTCATTATTTAGACATATAGTTGTTTTGAGCAAAACTTGTTCTTAAGGAGACACTCCATGCGACTAGCGATTATTTCTTCACTCGTACTGGTTCCTGTCCTGGCCCATGGACAGACCATCGCGCCGGCGCAATCCAAGCCGGTCACTCCCTCGACGCAGTTACGCGCCGAGGTTACCCAGCCTGCCGGATTGGCAGCGGTTGTCAAGGCATCCGTTGCGGCAGATGTTGCTTCAACCATGAGTTCAGCAAGTCCTGTCACGGTGCGGGAGTATGTTTCCACCCAGCTCACGGAGGACTTTACCCAGGAGGCCCTGCGCCGGGCCGGAAGACTGGAGTACGGCTTGGGCGGCAGCGCGCCGACCGAGACGGTCGCACCCAGGATGACCCGGTCGGTGGTTGTGCAACTGTCGGGAGAGGACCTGGCTACCACGCCGGACCTGTCCCAAGTCGTGATCGGCGGAACGGTGGATGAGTACGGCTTCCTGCGCAATCTGACGGTGACCCATTCGGCCGGTGCGGCGGTGGACAAGAAGGCGCTGGATGCGGTGAACGGGTTCCGCTTCAAGCCGGCGACGGTGAACAATCAGCCGGTGCAAGCCGCAGTGACGATTGCGATCAAGATCCAGAAGCAGTAAACGACTGCGAGTTCGTAGCACGGCCCTTTGCGCTCCTGTTCTCCTAACCCGGAGAGTGGGAGCGCAAGTATTTTTAAGGGGACCGTCCCGCCATTCCGATTGTTCTTCTCTTGAATCGCAATTTGTTGCATCAGATTTGCATGTTGGCGGCGCAGACTCTAAGATTCGTGGGGAGTTTTACGGAGGCTTGGGGATGCGCGTACGGCGGCAGATGTGGCAGGCAGGTTGTCTGGTTTTGGCTGTGGCGGGTTGGGCGGTTGGGGCTGCGGCGCAAGCGGCGCAAAACGTGCAATCCGTGCAACTGTCGCAGGAAGCGGAGTCGGCAATTGGAGCGGGGACGCACGGCGCGCAGCATGCTGCAACGAAGCCAAAGGTGGCGGCGACTCCGCCGATGGGATGGAATAGCTGGAACTTCTTTGCCGGCAAGGTGACGGACAAGGACATTCGCGACACCGCGGACCTGCTGGTGTCGAGCGGCATGCGCGACGCGGGCTACGTGTATGTCAACATCGACGACACCTGGGAGGGCAAGCGCGACGCCAACGGGCGGATCCAGAGCAATGAGAAGTTTCCCGACATGAAGGCGCTGGCGGATTACGTCCACTCCAAGGGGCTGAAGCTGGGGATCTATTCTTCGCCGGGGCCGCAGACCTGCGCGCGCTACGAGGGCAGCCTGGGCCACGAGGATCAAGATGCGCAGACCTATGCGCAGTGGGGGATCGATTATCTGAAGTACGACCTGTGCAGCTATGGCGGAGTGATGCGGCAACAGGCCCCGAATGACGTGTCGGCGCAGAACAAGCTGATGCGCGAGGCCTACGAGAAGATGCATCAGGCGATGGTGAAGACGGGCAGGCCGATGGTGTACAGCCTGTGCCAGTATGGCGACGATTCGGTGTGGGATTGGGGGCCGAGCGTGGGCGCGAACCTATGGCGGACGACGGGCGACATCTCGGCCAACTTCGACCGGATGAGCTTGATTGGGCGGTCGCAGGCTGGGTTGGAGAAGTTTGCCGCGCCAGGGCACTGGAACGATCCGGACATGCTGGAGGTGGGCAACGGCAGGCTGACCCACGACGAGAATGTGACCCACATGACGCTGTGGGCGATGCTGGCGGCGCCGCTGATCGCGGGCAACAACCTGACCCAGATGACTCCGGAGATTGCTGCGATCCTGATGAACAAAGAGGTGATCGCGATCGATCAGGACTCGCTTGGGAAGCAGGGCAGCCGGATCTATGCCGAGGGGCCTGTGGAGATATGGGCGAAGCCGCTGAAGAGTGTGGCGGGACATAAGTCGGCGGCGGTGGCGATCTTCAACTTCGGCGAGACAGCCAGCGAGATGCGAGGGATCAGGCTGCACCTGAAGGAGGCCGGCCTGCCGGAGCATGTGACGGCCCGCGATGTGTGGGCGGCGAAGGACCTGGGGAAGATTGGCGACGATTGGCGGACAACGATTCCGCGCCATGGAGTGGTGCTGCTGGTGGTGCGGTAGGGGCGGTTGCAGGTTACAGGTTGTCAGTTGTTGGTTGAGAGGCATCGTGCAGGTGGGCGAGGACGACGTTTACGAGGGCCTGGGTCAGTAGTGGCGAGTCGTTGAGACTATCGGTACGGAAGAGTTGGAGACCGAGGGTGTGGGCAGTGGCGGCGAAGGCGATGTCGATGTCGTAGAGGATCTCGACATGGTCTGAGAGGAAGCCGATGGGCTGTAGGACGACCGCGGGATGGCCCGCCGCGGCGATGGCGGCGAGGGTATCTTCGACGGTGGGACCGATCCAGGGGCCTCCCGCAACGCCCTGGCTCTGGAAGGCGAAGAACCATTTTTTCAGAGTGGGAAGTTGGCGGGCGGCTGACTGGAAGACGAGTTCTGCCGTGCGTTTGGCCTCGACCGGGTAGGGGTCGGGGGTGGGGTTGGATTCGCTGGACTGGATGGTGCGGCAGGGGACGGAGTGTGCGGTGAAGAGAACCGGGAGAGTGGCCGCGGCTTTTTTGCATGCATCGGGGTAAGCGTCGATGAGGCGCTGGGCGAAGGCCTGGATGAGGGCAGGCTCCTCGGACCAGGCTTCGACGAAGGTGAGGGAGGGTTTCGGCGCGGAGGGGTTGCGGGCGGTTTCGGCCTCGAGCGCGGCGGTGAGGGCGCGGCGGTAGAGGCCGGTGCTGGTGCTGGAGTTCTGCGGAGCGAGGCAGAGGGCGAGGATGCGGGTGACGCCTTCGGCGAGCAATTGGTGGACCATGTCGGGAATGAAGGGATGCCAGTTTCGCATTGCGACGTAGACCGGCATCACGTGGCCGGATTGCTGGAGGGCAAGCTGGAGCAGGCGGGCCTGTTCCAGCGTCCAGCGGGTGAGGGGCGGGGGCTCGGCGCCGGGCGTGTCGCCGAGGCCGATCTGCGTGTAGCGGTGCTGCAGCTCGGCGACAACATGGGGTGGGAGGGGCCGTCCGCCGGTGACTTTGGCGAGGTACTCGGCCATCTCGCCGAGGACGTTAGGGGTACCGTGGGCGAGCAGGAGGACGGCGGTGGTGGTATCTACGGGCTGGCTCATGCTGGTCTGGTGTGCGACCCTCCGGGTTCTATCTTACGTGGGTCGCAGGGATACGGAAGGGTTGGACGACAGAACAGAGGGATGAATGTATAGACTAATTGATCTATACTATGGAGCGAGGTGAAGGATGGCGAAGACGGCGGTAAAGGCGAAGGAGAAGCGGGCGAAGCTGTTTATGAATGGGGCGAGCCAGGCGGTGCGGTTGCCCAGGGAGTTCCGGTTCGAGGGGACGGAGGTGCGTATCCGCAGAGTGCGGGAGGGAGTGCTGCTGGAGCCGGTAGGGCCGCAGATCGGGGCCAGCGACTGGGCATCGGTGCGCAGGGTACTGACTTCGATACAGCCGGGGTCCACGGCGCAGGTGGAAGAGGCGATCCAGAAGCTGCAGGCGGCGAGCAAGGGGAAGTAAGAGGAGAACACTTAGGCCCACTCATCGCGATAGAGCTGCGATGAATGGGGTGCCCGCGATGCAGATGGGGAGCCCGGATCGCGATAGAGCCGCGATGAATGGGGAACCCAAATTACCGGGAGTTCTTGATCTGCTGGACGACGGCGAGGACGGCATCGACGGGGGTGTTGGGGACGATGCCGTGGCCAAGGTTGAAGATGTGGCCGGGGCGGCCTGCGGCGGCGGCCAGGACCTCGGCGACGTGGGCCTGGAGAACTTCGGGCGGGGCGAAGAGGGCGATGGGGTCGAGATTGCCTTGCACGGCGACGGCGTAGTTGAGGGCGCGCCATGCGTGGTCGAGCGGGGTGCGCCAGTCGAGACCGAGGACGTTGGCGCCGGTTTCGCTCATGGCAGGCAGGAGCGAGGCGGTGTCCACGCCGAAGTAGATGACCGGGACGCCGAGGGCGCGAATGCGGGTGATGAGATCGGTGGTGGGGGCGAGCGCGTACTGGCGATAGTCGGTGACGGAGAGCGCGCCAACCCAGGAGTCGAAGACCTGAATGACGTCGGCCCCGGCCTGGACCTGCTGGGCGGCGTAGCCGGCGAGCACGGTGACCAGCTTCTCCATGAGGATGGGCCAGGCATCGGGGTCGGGGTTGGATCCGTGGCTAAAGCCCGATTCCAGGTTGCGGATATTCAGGGGGCTGAAGCCCCCTGCTCCCTCCGTGTCCACCGCCTTGGTGGCTGGTTGTGAGGCGTACATGAAGCGCTTGGTTTCGATGTAATTGCGCGAGCTGCCGCCCTCGATCATGTAGCTGGCGAGGGTGAAGGGCGCGCCGCAGAATCCGATGATGCCAAGCTGGTCTCCATCGGCGCGGGGCGAACTGAAGTGAGCGGCGACCTTTTCGATGGCGCGGGCGACGTATAACAGATCATCCGTATGATCGGTACGCAGGGCGCGGGCCTGGGCGGCGGAGCGGATGGGGGTGAGGATGCGCGGGCCCTCGTCGGCGACGAACTCGAAGTCGAGGCCCATGGGAGTGAGGGGCAGCAGGAGGTCGGCGAAGATGATGGCGGCGTCGACGCCAAGGCGCTCGGCGGCGGTGATGGTGACTTCTGCGGCGATCTCGGGCGTGCGGCAGATGTCGAGCAGGCTGTGGTGACTGCGGACGGCGCGATACTCCGGCATGTAGCGACCGGCCTGACGCAGAAACCAGACGGGAGTGCGGTCGACGGGCTGGCGGAGGCAGGCGCGAAGGAAGCGGCTGCCGTTGCCGGCGGCGAGGTTAGGGCGAGGTGTGCTCAACGTGATATGTCTCCCAATCTCTGAGCGTAGCATCCCTCCTTCAGAAGAAGCGGCGGAATGCTTATATGGCCGGCGCGGGGCGGGGTGCGCACGTTCAAGGTTCGAGACGGAGGGAGAACTCTTCGATGACGGGGTTGGTGAGGACCTCGCGCGCGATGCGTTCGACTTCAAGCTGGGCAGCGGCGGGGTTGGATGCGAGCGACTCTTCCAGGGTGAGCAGGAAGTACTTTCCCTGGCGGACGTCGGCGACCCCGTTCAAACCCATGCGGCGGAGCGCTCCGGCGACGGTCTGGCCCTGGGCATCGAGGACGGTGCGCTTCAACGTGACGTAGACATGGGCTTTCATGGGTCTGATTATAACTTGCGGCGGGACTGGTGGACTTGCGGCGCAGGGGAGGATGGAGCAGAGAGGCGCGAGAGCCTGCGCGGGCGGGAATGGATTCGATCACGCCGGCGATGGGTGGATCCAGGTCTTCAAAGGCTGTTCTCCTGCGGAAAAGGCCACCCATGCGGGTGGCCTTTTCCGGCTGGTTGAAGATGGTGCAGCCTGCGGCAAACTTGCTCTAATTGATGGTAATGTAGGCGTACTTGGTAGTGGTCAGCAGGGTGTCTGCGGCTATTACGACGCAGGCTTGCGGGGCTGTTGTGCCCGCCGGAATCGCAGCTGGAGCGGTGTAAAGGCCAGAGGTGCTGATGGTTCCGTAGGTCGCATTGCCGCCGACTACGGCCGTGGTAGACGTATTGCCAGCCTCCCATACAACTGTGTTGTCGATGCTATTGATGGTCTGATAGCCAGTTGCATTCAGGGCGCAGGAAGACGCGGTGGTGCAGTTCCCATTGCCGACCTCGCCGCCGTAGAACTGGAAGCTGGTTCCATGGGGAACGGTGACAACGCTGTTGGTGAGCCCGGCGGGGCTGGTGGGGTTACTGGGCGAGAGATAGACGGAGCGCCCGCCCATAATCTCCATCAACTGGTAGTAGGTATACGTCTGGGCAGGATTGGAGGGATTGCTGGGCACCGAGACAGCCAACAAAATCTCGCCCTGCGGAATTCCAGTCGCCGGCGTACTGATGGTTGTAATGGATGGCACCCCTTGTACCGACAACGTCTGCTGCGTGTAAGTAATCGTGTACTGAAAGTTTTGCGCCTGCGTCAGGGCCGCGCCGCTATAGACTGGCGCGCCCCCGGGGGGATAGTAGATGACGGTGTTTCCGATCTCACCGGGATTCGCATCCAGCCAGCCATCCGTGGGGCCAGCCGACGATTCACCCACCGGAATGCCGCCTCCCGTTGGGTAGGGGGCAGGCTCCGAGAGGTTCTCCGTCGGATACAGGGCCCAGGTGAAGTTTGGCGCAGCGTTATATGCGGTCGCTGTGACGAAGTACTCAGTCTGCGCTATCTCCCACACGCCCGGGTTGTTCGGGTCATAAGCAATCGAAGAACATGAATAGTTGCAGAATTCGGTCAACGAAATACTGACGTTCTGATAGCCGAAACCATTGGGATTCGAGCAACCTATCATGGAAAACGTTAAAGCGGCGACGATGGCGACAACGAAAATCTTCAAGCAAAGTTTCATTGGGGGAATCCTTTGTATTGCGGAGCCAGAAGAAGCATATAGAAAAATCTGCGTTCGGGAAAGTCTTTTTTTATGCCTGGCAGGCCCCAACTTTACCCGGCTGCCTGCTACCGATTTGCTTAGAGAAAGGAAATGTACCACCATGAATGCACAACGCGCCAGTGTTATCTTGGCGACCGGCCCTGGAGCGGGGATTGGCGCGTTGCGGCGAGGCGGGCCATGCAGTAGGCGAGTGGGCCGGCGGCCGCAACCAGAGCGGCGAAAGTGAGGGCTGGAAGGGGGCCGACGCGCTGATGGCGGGCCGCAAACAGGGCGAAGACGATGAGCAGAGCTGGGCCGGCGCCGGCCAGAACCGCCGCGGTTAACCCGCCGGGGATGCGGAATGGGCGGGCAAGGGCGGGCTCGCGCAGACGGAGAGCGACCAGGGCGACGAACTCCAGCAGCAGGGAGGCGCCGTAGAGGACGAGATCGATGGAGATGAGCCTCTCGAAGGAGAGGCCAAGCGCCAAGGCCCATGCGGCGGCGCATAGCAGAACACTGGCCCACGGGACTGGGGCGCGGTTGGGGAGGGCGGCGGTAGTGCGGGTGAGGAAACTTGGCAGCAGGCCGTCCTGGGCCAGCGCGTAGGGCACGCGTGCGTAGCTCAGCATGAGGGCGTTGAACATTCCAGCGCCA
The DNA here is from genome assembly GCA_963834805.1 of uncultured Acidobacteriaceae bacterium. Lineage (GTDB taxonomy): Bacteria > Acidobacteriota > Terriglobia > Terriglobales > Acidobacteriaceae > Edaphobacter. The sequence goes on along the minus strand of CAWIDB010000006.1, from coordinate 423,411 downwards.
TTGAGCATTCCTCCCAGTACGACGGCGAGGGCAAGGAGGGTCCCGAAGAGGCCAGGGCCGGCGATCGAGCGTGCGGCCTCTACCCATGCTCCGGTGGTGAACTGGCCGGCCGGGATGCCGCTGAGACTGACAGCGGCCAGCGGGACTATATATGTGATGGCGACCAGCGCGGCGGAGAACAGCATGGCGCGCGGATAGTTGCGCTGCGGGTCTTCCACCTCCTGGGCGACGGTGGAGGCGTTGTCCCATCCCATGTAGTTCCATAACGCGATGGAGACGGCGCCGGCCAGCGAGGGCGCGGCGACCGGTGCGCTGAGCAGCGTGAGCGAGTGATGGAGGTGGCCGCCGAAGCTAAGCAGACCGGTGGCGTGGCTGAAGAATCCCTTCCAGAAGCCAATTCCGGCGAGCACGACGAAGGGAGCGAGCAGGACGGCGAAGAAACCGATGGAGCCTTCGCCGACGGACCTTGCGCCGCGCAGGTTCCATGCCGCACAGGCCAGAATGACGGCCAGCTCCCAGAGCGTGCCGCGGGAGCCGGAGGTCAAGCCGGGCGCGACGCGGGAGAGATAGAGGACGAAGATTACGGGATAGATGGCCATGTCGAAGACACTGGCGGCGAGCGAGAGCCATGCCTCCTGAAATCCCCAGAAGGGGCCCAGGGCGCGGCGCACCCAGCAATAGTAGCCGCCCTCCTGGGGCAGCGCGGAGGCGAGCTCGCCCACCATGAGCGCAGTGGGCAGGCTCCAGACGATCGGAATGAGGAGCAGGAGCAGGAGAGCGCGTCCGTAGCCCGCGTCGCCCAGGATGTCTTCCAGCCCGTAGGGGCCACCGGCGACCATGAAGTAGGTGGCTGCGATCAGGGGGAGCAGTCGCATTTTGTTGTTGGGTTTGCGCACGCGCCGGCCTCCGGAAAATTTTTGCCAATGAGGAGAATTTACCTGAAGCATGAGGCGAGACGTGGGCTGGCGGGTATAATCAGGAGGTCCCTGCGCTTGCCTGAAGTGGAGTTGCGGGGAGGTCGGAGAGTTGGCCGAGTGGCTGAAGGCGGCGGTTTGCTAAACCGTTGTAGGGTCAAAAGCTCTACCGGGGGTTCGAATCCCCCACTCTCCGCCATTAAGTCTAAATCATTTATAATGTGTAACTTGAGTCTGATTTAGCCCCGTGTTTCCGGGCCATTTCCACTATTACTTCCACCAGAGAATTTCTCTCCGAGTAGTTAATCTGCGTTTGAGTCGCCCTTTTCTCTGATCGACCAGAGCAGTGGAACTTTTGATCCATCCCTTGGGCCACCCTAGGAGCAGACCACTCTCGATGGTCCAGAATCTTTGACGGAGACTTAGCTGAAAGATCCACTTCAGAGAAATTATTTCCCTCTAAACCTTTTTATTTCAAGTGCTTGCAAAAACCTCTACCGAGAGTTCGAATTCTACTTCCCCCGCCATGTAGTCTTAAGTTATTCATTATATTCAGCTTATATAGCAATAAGCCCGCATTGTCGGGCCATTGCTACGAGTTTTGGCACCAGAGAATCTTCGTTCCTGCCGGAATGATGCCTGAGAAAAGGCCTTTTCTCTGATCGGACCATTGGAAGTCCGGTTTCTTGCAATTAACCCCAAAACACAGACAGCGCCTTGCTCGGGCAAATCGCATCGAACGCCGACGAGAGCGCTGTATTAAGCGCAAAGCCATGTGGAAAACCCTTAAACCGGCTACGAAGGATCTAGGGACGGCTATCTGCGCTCTTCGAATTCATCACAACAATCGCTCCGTGATTCCAGGCTGCTTCGCTGGCCAATCGCCGAATGGCCCCTGGTCCAAAGTGCCTGATCAATGCGTCAAAGTCGAGCATGGTTTCCCTTGGTAGCCTTGCTTACGCGAAAAGCTGAGAGGATTGTGATGGCGCCTGAGCACTGAGAGCATTAAAGAGGACAGACTCAAGCAGGCGACTGGCTTCGGTCTGGGCGGTGGCGAGCCGGGCCTCCAGTTGATCGCATAAAGTCATCAGCTCATCGACCCTGGCAACGATGCGTTGCTGCTCGGCGAGGGGTGGGAGCGGAAACTTTGCTCCCAGAATTCGTTTCAATGCGAGTTTTGGCTGTGCCATCTGCTTCGTCTTGTCTCTAAACTGCTCTTGAACGGGCTCTGATCCCAATGCCATGCAGAAGTAATCTGGATTAAGTCCCCGAAAAACAATCTTCGCAGCATTTTCTGTCATGTTTTGACCATCCAGGTGTTCTGGCACTCTCCCAACTTGCCCGATGGTTCCTGCGATGGTGATGTAGAGGTCCTCTTTATTGATCGTATATCGCGCAATCTCACGATGCACTTCTGGTGAAATGTATCGCAGATCATCACTGTTTATAGTGCCGCTCTTCATGTCCGTTACTCTGATGTAAATATGACTAGTCGGCTCTTTCGAGAACGTCGTCCCATTGGGCAGACGCTTCCCTCCTTGCACAATTGCTACGTCGTCTACGGACGCCCAAACCCAAGTGGATGGAAGTGCTGTTCCTATCTTCGGCAGTGAGTGCTCCACGCTCTGTTCTCTTCTAATTTGCTTCTCGCGAAGCATCTCTGCTTTAAACTGCCGAATCCTTTCAAGAAGGCAGGAAGCGGTTTCGTCAAACGGTTCCTGCTCGACGAGCTTTCCGCAGATCGCGAGATTGAGGATGGTTTGGCGCAGTTGCTTGATCTGGTCGGGGCGTGTGGTGAGGCGCAGGAGGTGGCCGACGAAGAAGCGGGTGTAGCTGCGAAAGACTTCCGCATCCGCTCCATTGTTCAGGTGATGATGGGATGCAGCTGTGAGCTGATCCCGGCGGCTTTCCCGTTCGCGTTGCGCAGTCTCCAGCCGATCACACAGCGCCATCAGCTCATCGACCTTCGCGACGATGCGGTGCTGCTCTCCAACTGGAGGGAGTGGCACCGTCTGATTAATCGCGATCTGAGCGGTAAGCTCGACTTGGTTGGTCGGATCCCAGCACGCTTGAGCACATACTCGTAGTACGCGCTCTCATCCACATCCTGGAACCGGCCCCAACGGCTCACGTCATAGACGAGCAGGGAAGTGAAATCCGTTCGCTTTGCTTCGACATCCGACATGAGCTGGTTCAAGCCTTCGCGGCCAACTATGTTGAGTCCACTCCGTCCGTGATCCGAGTACGCCTGCACGATGTCCATGTTGTGGTCGGCGGCGTACTGCCGGATCACGTCGAGTTGGTTTTCGGGGGAATATTGTTGATGTTCTGTTGACATGCGGACGTACTGCGCCGCACGGGACGGGGCACGGACAATCGGGGATGCTGGAGAGATCTCCATGTTTTCACCAACTCAGGTCAGATCAAGACCCCCGGCGACGTGGGTCGAGAGGTCAACCAAAAACAACTGCTACTATGTAGTGCGATTTCGAGCCCGTTTTAGTGACAAGATGACGAAAATAATTTAAGTTTTTTTCACAACGAGGGGGTTGGATCGATGAGGGACGCCAGGCGCGACCTTGGAAGCGCTCACCTGGACCTGCATGGCACTGGCGGGTAAATCATTCTCATCTAAGGCCTTAGCTTCGATAAGGATGGGTATTCACAATTGACGTCAACACCGTACAATCTGTCGATATGAACATACGACGAGGATTGTTTCGGCTGTGGATCGTTCTCAGTGTGCTATTTTGTGTCGGTATCGCTGTTGCTTCGTACAGTTCCATTCACAATGAATTTAGGAATGCATCTGCCGATTGGGATGCGGAGATCGCGAAGTATGGCGGATACACTATGGTTCCCGTCGATTGCGGCTTGACCCGTGGGGGCTTGGCACTGACTACTCGCGCAATGATGACAACCTTTGTTGGTTTCGCCTAAGCGACTTCAGGCGGCTCTATCCTGAATACAAAGACCTAGATAACCGTGCACTTTCAGAAAAACTCTATGCAAAGGCCGGGAGGCCACTTGAACACTTTCACCCTTGGATGAGGGTATGCGAAGTTGCAGGTATGGCGGTGGGGGTTCCATTGGCCATACTTGCGCTAGGTTGGTCACTGTTATGGGCGCTTTCAGGGTTCCGACGTTCAAGCCCTCCTGCAGCCCCAGGACACGTCTGACGCTGTTGCCGTGCCAGTGTCCACCTCGCGGCCCCCTGTATCCTAGTCGCAATGCCGACTTCCCAGTACCGATCAGGATGTTTTGAGGTAGATCAATCACCTTTGGGGTTATCAACTTCGCTCGGCGAACAACAACGCGTCGAACTCCACTCAGTATGTCGACCCATTCTCTTTGCAGCACCTCTATGCTCATGTCGATACAGCCTAGACACATTCAGGGGCCAGTGGCAGACTGCTGTCGAGCCAGTGCATGTAGGTATCTATGCTGTGGTAGCACCCAAGGTTCTTCTTCGCAAAGAGCGAAGAGTCGAATGGGTAGGCTACAGCGACGTGCTCGTAGTCGAGAATAAAGGGGATGGTCGGCGGGAGCTTGGGGACGACGTCGCGGGTGTTGACAATGCGCCAGGAGATGAGCGGCAGGGCATCGAAGAGGTGTTTGAACTCAAGGTTGCCGACCTTGGGCGATGCTAGGGTGCTGCTCAGCGAGATGTCGAACTTTTGCTTGACGCTGTTCTCGAGGACAAAGAGCGTGGCGAGCGCGGAGCCGAGGCTATGGCCAGTAACCACGGTGGGGCGTTCCCGGCGGGTGCGACCTTCGGCGAAGTCGTGTGCGACACCGCGCTCGGCCTCGCGCCGGAGCGCAAGCTGCTCGAGCTGGTCTCCAAAGGATCCGGTGAGCTCGGGTTCGGCAGCAGATGCCATAGTGGGCGCGGCGGGGGGTACAGGCACGACCTTCATGGTGGAGTATATGTTGTCGAAGCCGAAGGCCACGCGGCCAGCGGAGGGAACCTGCCTGAACGGCACCATGACGATGGAGGCGGCATCGTCTAGCCACTCGACGATGCCTTCAGTGCCACGGATTGCGATAATGCGATTGTCGGGGTTGCCGAGTTCATGCACAACAATGCCGTAGAACTTTGGCTCCGTGATCTGGAAGAGGAAGTCCGACATGTTGATCCACGCGGAGAGTGCCCAGCCAGGAGGAATACTTTTGGGGGCGGGACGTAAATCGTCGTTATTAACGGCATACATGTTGTAGGCGGCTGCAACGAACTGGGCGTAGAAAGCTGCCTTGCCGGGGTCGAGAGAAGTGCTCATAATGTGCCTCCCTGCTGCGGTATGTGCATGGATGGTACCTACTGGCGCGGTAAAGTTCAAGTCAATTTTTCGTCACAGGAAAAGACCGCGCGCGGATTGCACTGTTGGTGATTTGGCCAACAGCGTAGCCATTTGGCAGAAACTCACTAAGTTTAATTGCCGTACTTGTACATTGTAGATTTGTCACTGGCATCCCGGATATTCTCCACCACGAAAACCCATCTCCTACCAATCGACGGGTACATCGGGGTCGATATTGGCAGCAAATATAGTTATTGTCGTCCAGCACAACGTATAACTGTACTGGGTGTCATCTTCGATGACGACATTCTCTGGAATGGGGTCGCCTGGGTTGGGAATCGGGGCAATCCGCTCATAAGATTTAGGCTTTATGATCCCATCAGATGTCCGATTGAACGAAGAACGAAGTCAACAACACACCTTAACTTGGGGCCCGCGTAATCGATTGAAGCAGCGGAATGATCGAATCGGTGATTGAAAATGGAGGAATTTTATGACTTCTCACGTTGCATTGTGGCCGGGACAAAACAAAGAGTTCGAGATTCGCTCCAGACCCAAATGGAATGACACTTCTCTGCTAATGAAGGCTGGAGAGCGGTACAGCTTTGAGGCTACAGGCACGTGGTACGACGCCCAAATAGAGTGTGGCCCGGACGGTTATGTCAGCCCTAATTGGCTCTTTCGCTTGGCCGAGAGATTTCGTAGACGGCCAAATGACAGATGGTTCGCTCTCATTGGGGCATTAAATGAAGACGAAAGCGAAACATTCTTGATCGGCTCCGCAGCGACTCTCACGGTGGCCAAAGATGCGATGCTCGGTTGTTATGCAAATGACATTCCCTGGATGTATTTCAACAATTCTGGATCCGTAAAGCTAACGGTTACGCGGAACCAGTGACACGAACTTGTTCTTGAGCTGGCCCTCTAGAGACGTCCCTCGAAAGAAACTCGTGGCATAGGGGAACTGTTTGCCTTCGCGGGTCTGTGGGATGCCTGGAAAGAGCCGGCGAGCGGGGATTGGCTGCAGAGCTTCGCCATCATCACCACAGAGCCGAACGAACTCACTGCGACCGTACACAACCGGATGCCCGTCATTCTCAAACCATCCGACTATGACCGATGGCTGACGCAAAACGACCCCGAACGTCCGCCCCTGGACCTGCTCCGTCCCTACGATGCCGGTGAGATGAAAGCCTATCTCGTAGACCCGCGCGTGGGCAATGTGCGGAACAATGATCCGGGGCTATGCGAGGCGTAAGCCTTCTGCATAGATGGAGAGATACTTGCTTTGACGGAAAACCGGCGAGACGACTATGCTTCTCTGGACTTCGGAAAGCCCAAGCCCATCCATCACAAGGTTCGTTCGGAAAGGCTGTCGTCATGACGAAATCTAGGTTCCTCTTCCAATCCACGTTTCTTATCCTGGCAGTTTTCCTGGCATCCGGCGCAGTGGCGCAGCAAGCTACCAAAGGGGCGCCTGCCGCTCATGCGCAGCCGGCCGCCCATGTGCTGCCGAAGGTCGCCAAAGTGACGGTCAAATCGCCTGTGACCCTCACCGACAACGGCGACAGTTGGACCATGGACAACGGCATCATCAAGGTCACTGTTCTCAAGAGCAATGGCAATCTGTCGGAGCTCGTCTATCACGGTGTCAGCATCCTGACCCGTGTTCATAACTGGTCATTTACACCCTCCGGCACCATCACCGCAAGGGTGACGATTGACCCAGCGCGCAACGGCGGCGAACGTGCGGAGGTCTCGGTTAAAGGCATCAGTCCTGGCGGCGGCGCTCCTGGTACAGGCATTCCTGGTGCAGGTACTCCCGGTGCTGGTGCTCGCGGTCCTCGCGGTGGTGGCGCTGCAGGTGCAGGCGCTCCCGGCGCCGGTGGTCCTAGCGGCGGTCCTCGCGGTGGTGGCGCTCCTGGTGGCGCTCCCGGCGCATTCGGCGGCGGCGGTGGCGGTGGTCGCGGCCTGGACATTGAGACACGCTACACCTTGGAGCGCGGCGTTAGCGGCTTCTATACCTACAACGAATACACTCACCCTGCTTCGTACGGCTTCGTACACATAGGCGAAGACCGCTTCATCCTGGAGACGATGAACCCAACCTTTGACTGGCTCTCTGTCGATAAGGACCGCAACATGCTCATGAGTAACGCGCTCGGCGGCCCCGGCGGACGCGGCATCACCATTCACGCTCCGGAGCAGAGCATCTATACCTCAGGCATCTATAAGAACTCGGTCGAACACAAGTACACCTACAACGCCCTGATGTACAAGCTCACCGCCTGGGGCTGGTCCAGCACCAAGGACCACATCGGCGTGTATTTCATCAACCCATCCAATGAGTACATCGGCGGCGGCCCGGAGAAACTAGATCTAATCGACCACCTGTCACAAACCCTGCTTGACTACTGGACCTCTGGCCACTATGGGGGCAACAACACTGAAATCCTCGCCGGCGAGACCTGGGGGAAGGTCGTCGGCCCGATCTTCGTCTACTTCAATTCGCTGGCCGATCCCAAGGACCCAACACAGGCTGACCTCGGCAAGCTGAAGGCCTCCTACGGCAGTGGGATGCCGGCTGTGCCTATTGTCTGGCACGACAACGCGCTTGCCCTGTGGAACGACGCAGTTGCCAAATCGAAGTCGGTCAAGGCCGCTTGGCCGTATAGCTGGGTCGAGGGCGTGGATTACCCGCACAAGGACGGGCGCGCTACCGTCACCGGGCAATTGGTTCTCGACGATTCTCAGGCCGCTTCTAAGCTCCTCCCCAATCTGAATGTTGGCCTTACTCATGCAAATTTCAAAGGATTGGGAACCGGGTTTCTATTGCTGGAAGGAAACGGCCCAATCATAACCTGGCCGCACGACGCGCACTACTACCAGTTCTGGACCGAAGGCACAGCAGACGGCAGATTCACAATCTCCAACGTGCGGCCCGGAACCTACACGCTGCACGCCTTTGCCAACGGAGTGCTCGGCGAGTACGCCAAGGCAGACATTTCGGTGGAAGCAGGCAAAAAGATCGACCTGGGAAAACTCGACTGGCAACCAGTCCGCTACGGCAAACAGATCTGGGAGATCGGCTATCCCGACCGCACCGGCGACAAGTTCTTCAAGGGCGATCCCGCTAACTATTGGCTGTGGGGCTGGGGATTGCGCTATGCAGGCCTCTTCCCTAATGACATCACCTACACCATCGGCAAAAGTGACTACCACAAGGACTGGTTCATCCAGGAGGTGCCTCACTCCACCACCACTGCCTGGCTGAATCCTGCCGCCAAGGACCCCTACAACCAGCGTTTTGGCTGGGTTGCAATCCCAGCCACTACAGCGGACCCGTGGCCGCAGTGGGGCCAGGGACGGGCCACCACCTGGACCGTCAAGTTCAACATGGCGAAGGCCTCTCATGGCACGGCCGTCCTGCGTGTGGCGCTAGCCGGGGCTGACGGCGGTGGCAACTTGGCCATCCTCGATGCCAATGGAAAGCCTTCCGATTTGGGAGGATTGACAGAGTCCCTCTATGTCGGCTCGAATACGCAAGGCGGGCTGACCATCGGTGTCAACGGACAGACCGTCGGAACCATCCATCCGGTCGCCACCAACACTCTGCGCTACAACGCCAACATCAAGGGCTTGTGGCATCAATACATCCAGAAGTTCGACGCCGCTTTGCTGAAGGCGGGCGCAAATGAGATGACCTTCACCGTTCCCGCCGGAGATGTAACGACCGGCGTCGCCTGGGATTACGTCCGCCTCGAGTTGAACGACGGCAGTAAGGCTTACCCGACTCCGCCCGACAATCCCAGTCAAAGGCCGGACTATCCGACTCTCGAATAGACTGAACCATCCTGGAGTATATCCATCTGCGTCCACCGCCACGCAGATCTCATGGCAGGGTGTCCGCTTGGTTAGGGCTTGAAAGATAGCCGAGCGCAACCATAGATTCCCGGGGAGGTGACGGACCAGAAGAACGCCACAGGAGACAGCGAGAACGTCATCCTCGGGCTGCACGGCATAGCGGTACGATAAGGAACAAGGAGTAAATCCGATGCTTATCGTTCACGTGCATGTACGGGTCAAACCCGAGTCAGTTGCGGACTTCTGGCGGGCTACCATTGAAAACGCCAGCTCGAGTGTTCAGGAACCCGGTATTGCGCGCTTTGACGTGGTGCAGCAACAGGACGATGCGACCCGGTTCATCCTGATCGAGGTTTACCGCACGCCAGAAGCGGCAACAGCGCATAAAGAGACAGCGCACTACGCAAAGTGGCGCGATGCGGTCGCGTCTATGATGGCCGAACCGCGCCATAGCGCGAGGTACAGCGCCGTCTTCCCCGATCCCCAAGGCTGGTAGAACTATGCGCTTCGAGTTTGCGACCGCAACGCGCATTATCTTCGGCGAGGGCACAGCTGCCACCCTGCCTGAACTGGTTCGTAATTTCGGCACCCGCCCGCTCGTGGTGACCGGCGCCTCGACAAAGCGTGCGTCATGGCTTGTCTCGGCACTCTCGGCCGAGGTCTTTGCGGTGCCCGGCGAGCCGACGGTCGATCTGGTTCGTGAGGGCGCACGATGCGTGCAAAACTCCAGCTGCGATGTCATCATCTCACTTGGCGGGGGCAGTGCAATTGACGCTGGCAAGGCGATTGCCACCGTTGCCACCAACGGAGGTGAGCCGCTCGAGTTTCTCGATGTGGTGGGAAAGGGCCGTGCCATTGTGGCCCCGCCGCTGCCGTTCATTGCGGTGCCAACCACAGCGGGCACGGGCAGCGAAGTCACACGCAACGCCGTGCTCGGATCGACGGAGCACGGTGTCAAAGCGAGCTTGCGGAGTCCACTCATGCTGCCCCGGATCGCGCTGGTCGATCCCGAGCTGACCTATGGACTACCTCCTGCGGTCACCGCAGCCAGCGGTCTTGACGCCCTGACGCAGCTCATCGAGCCGTATGTCAGTGTGCGCGCCAATCCACTGGGGGATGCAATTTGTGTCGCGGGGATCAGGCGTATTACCGGTGCGTTACGCCGCGCATACCACGACAGCGCGAATCGGGAGGCGCGCCGCGACATGGCGCTGGCAAGCCTGTACGGTGGCTTGGCGCTAGCGAACGCCGGACTAGGCGTTGTGCACGGCTTCGCGGCACCGCTCGGAGGTTCGTGGAAGGCGCCGCACGGCGCGCTGTGTGCAGCGCTGTTGCCGCACGGCATGGCGGCCAATGTAGCCGCGTTGCGGGCACGCGCGCCGCAGGATCCCGCACTGGAACGCTACACCGCCATCGCACGCCTGCTAACCGGTCGGAGTGAAGCAAGCGCGGAGGACGGCATCGACTGGGTACGCGCGCTTTGTGTTGAGCTCAATGTCCCGCCTCTGCGCGCCTGGGGGATCTCCGAAGCTGATTTACCCGGAGTAGTCGAGAAAGCAACGCGCGCCAGCAGCATGCAAGCCAATCCGCTTCCGCTCACGGGCGAGGAATTGCTTCGGGTGGCAACGGCAGCACTGTAAGAAACTGACTCGGGGGACAGCGATGAGTACCTTGTGAAGATGAGTGCTAACGCCTTTAACCAAGGGGGCGTACCATTGTTTCTTTGCCGCCGCGGCGTGAGAATTCGATTAGGATACTGGCATGTCAAAGACAGAATCGAGCATGATGGAGCTGGGGACAGAAGCACCGGCGTTCGCTCTGATGGATGTGGTCAGCAGACGGACGGTAGCGCGCGACGATGTGGCCAAAGGGTGCGGGCTGCTGGTGATGTTCCTCTGCGTGCATTGCCCATATGTGAAGCACGTGGAGCAGGAGCTGGCGCGGATCGGCGCGAACTACCTGGGCAAGATCGGGATGGTGGCGATCTCGGCGAACGATGTGGAGAACTTTCCGGAAGATTCGCCGGAGAACATGAAGGAGCAGGCCGAGCGGCTGGGGTTCAAGTTTCCGTATCTGTACGACGAGACGCAGGAGGTGGCGCGGGCGTACCACGCAGCGTGCACGCCGGACTTCTTCCTGTATGACGCGGAGATGAAGCTGGTGTACCGCGGACAGCTCGACGACTCGCGCCCGCGGCGGCCCAGCGGCGGCGGCAACGACATTCCAGTGACGGGGAAGGACCTGCGCGCGGCGCTGGACGCGCTGGTTGCAGGGAAGCGACCAGACACTAACCAGCGCTCGAGCATCGGGTGCAACATCAAGTGGCGTGAATAGGGGTGTTGGTACTCAGTTGATGCGGCTTTCGTGCAATATAGGGTATCGTCCAGGGCACTTTACCGCTAACGGGAAGTCGAATTCCCTGATCTTTCCCTGTTATTCCCTGTTCCGATCCGGTGCCTAGGCCATGCGGAGGCCGGATTTGCTGGGTTATTCTCGAGGAAAGCCAGCCGAAATACAAAAATTCCCTAATGTTTTCCCTGTTAGCAGGTGTGCCGCCCAGAGCATGGTTCGCACTAGACTCCATCCACCGCCATCCGATTCATTATAAATAACTTATTGGGACACTGGACAGGCGGACATCGGACACTCAGGCGGATTTTAGTGTCCCATAAGGATTTTCCGACTCTACGATGTGATCGGAAGTCCCGACATGGCCAGTTATCCACGCCTTTGCGCGAGATCGCAGCGCAGCCAGCCACGCTGGCACAATTACGGTCTACTCGACGTCGGTTGTGGTCACGGGATCGCCCTGCTTCACCTTGATCGTCAGCCCCTTCAGGTCCACGCTGCGCGCATGGTCCAGCCGAAAGCCGCGCTCCGCCGTGATATTGCAGTTCTCAAATGTAACGCCCTGAATCGGGCTTCCCGGCAGGCCGTGAATAACGCCGACCGACTGCACATCGCCGGTCACGTTGATGATCCTGATGTTGCGCATGACGGGCAGCGGGTTCGAGTCCGGCAGCCTCGGCCCCACCATCCGCCACTCCATATTCATCTCGAAGGCCTGGCGCGTGCCGTGCACCACGATGTCCTTGTAGGTGATGTTCTCCACCACGCCGCCGCGGCTGGGCTGCGATTTGAAGCGGATGGGCGCCCAGTTGCCGTCGTCGAAGAGGCAGTTCAGCGTGGTCACATTGCGTATGCTGCCGGAGACCTCGCTGCCCATGGCCACCCCGCCCTGTCCGTAGGCGAAGTGCGAATTCTCAATCAGGATGTCCTCGGCGGGACGGTTGACGCGCAGTCCGTCGGCGTCCTTGCCCGACTTGATGGAGATGCAGTCGTCGTCGTCCTCCAGGTAGGAGTGATTGACATGCACATGCTTGGACGACTCGATGTCCATGCCGTCCGAGGTGGGAATGTTGTGCTCGGCCGTGATCTTCACGCCGTCGATTTCGACGTTCTGGCTATAGAGGACCCACAGGCACCACGTCGCCTGGTTGTGCAGGTTCAGCCCGGAGATTTGGACGCCGGTTACGTTCTTGATCGCCATCAGACGCGGGCGGCCGCGTTCCTGGCGTGGAGCAGTTGGCGGAGTCGCGGAAGGCAGAGTCGCCGCCGCGCCTCCGGCAGCGGGCGCCGGGGGCCGGCGGCTCTGCAACACCCAGTCTTCGCCCGATCCATCGATGGTGCCCTCGCCGGAGATGGTGAGGCCGGTGACACCGTCCGCATTGACCAGCGCCGCGGTGCCGCCGCCGCGAAGGCCGCCGGGCAGCTCCGGAAGCTCGGGGTAGTCGTCGATATTGGTGGTCCCTTTCAGCACGCCGTCCTTCTCCACCAGCAGATTGACTCCCTGCTTCAGGAAGATGGAGCCGCTGAGGAAGACGCCCTTGGGAACCACCACGGTCCCGCCATTCTTGTCTTCGGCGCACTTGTCGATGGCCGACTGGATGGACTTGGTGTTCACCGTCTTGCCGTCGCCGGCCGCGCCCGAGTCTGTGATGAGGCAGCGGCGGGTCCTCTTCGGCAGATTGGGCGCGTAGGTCGGCGATCCCTTGACGGCCATCTGCGGGACCACCTCAGCCAGGGCCTCGGCCGTGGTCATGGGCGCCATCGGCGGAGTGGGCCGGCTCGCAGGAGTCGCGGAGGGCGGCGCGGCGGGCTGCGCGGAAGGTTGGGCGGAGGCGAGGCCGGTCAGCAACACGGTCGCCGCAAGCAGAATGGCTTTGGGGTTCATCGCAAGGTCCTCGATTGGGTCAGGGCGGATGCTACCATGGCAGACGTTTCCCACGCCAATTTAGCCGCCCAAGTCCTGCGCGAAACCGCCAGCCACAATCGGTGGAAGAAACGAAGCATAGGCTGAATTTACGGACCACATCTGGACAATCGCGGAACTCATCGGGCATCAAACGAGCCGGTTGGCAATCGTCTCGTCCAGAATCTCGCGCACGGTCAGCGCCACAATCGAGATGTGTTCGCGCTGGAAGAACCGTCCAATCTCCAGCATCGCGTCGCTGCTGAAGTCGAAGCCCACAAAGAACCCCTTCTTCCGCTTCGCCCGCATCATGGCCGCCTCGAACTTGTCGATGTCCGGCCGTCCCACCTTGTCCATCTGCTTCACCTGCACCGGGTACCACTCGTCCATAAAGTCGAGCTGCGCGTCCTTCTTCGCGCTCGGCTCCGAACCTACTGGGAAGATGCGCCCATCGATCCCCATATCCCCCACTTGCGTCTTGTTGGGCAAGCCGCCCAGCGCAAGCACCGCCCAGTTCTCGAACTCGAAGGGCGGAATCGTGCGCAACTGCTTCTCCGTCCACGGCAGGTTACGCACCACAAACCCGCGCCCAATCTGGCAGAGTTTTTCACTCTCCGGCAGCTTGCAAACGGTGCGCAACCGTTTCGCCATAACATTACAGGCCGTCGGAGAGATGTCGATCCCAATCCACTGGCGATGCAGGTTCTGCGCCGCCACCAGCGCCGTACCGCACCCGCAAAACGCATCCAGCACAATGTCGTTCTCATTCGACGACGCCTTGATGATCCGTTCTAACAACGCAATCGGTTTCTGCGTCGGATACCCAAGGCGCTCTATCGCCTGTGAATTTATCGGAGCTATATCATCCCAAACATCTTGTAGAGGAATCCCTGGCATTTCATCAAGGAAACGAATGTATTCTGCTCCTCCGCTTTTTGTGTAATGAATGCGGCCCTCTTGATCGAGTTGATCCATTTTTTCTAATGGCAATCTCCAGAGTTTCGTTACACCTTTCCATTCATAGGTATAACCGCCTCCTGAAAGCCCAAACGCAGTAAGGTTGTCTGTTCTATAGAGCCGTCCGTTTCCATCTTTTCGCCTGTAATGACTCTCAATATATTTCTGGTCATAGGGTTGAAACTGCTGATTCCAGGTAAATTCCATTGAGCTTGTATAAAGAAAAAGTGTGTCGTGAGCACGTCCGCATGTACTTGAATCGCTATGGGCACTCGTTCGCTTCCAAATAATTTCTGATTGAAAGAAGTTCTCCCCAAGAATCGTATCGAGCATCACCTTCACATAATGGCTCGCGTGCCAGTCGCAGTGGTAGTAGAAGCTGCCCGTCTTCTTCATCACCCGCGCCAGTTCCACGCACCGTGGCCGCATGAACGCGATATACGCCTGCGTCGATTCGTGCCGGTCGTCGAACGACCGCTTCTCCTTCGTCTCGCCCCAGAAGACCTCATAGTTCCGGTTCGAGTTGAACGGCGGATCGATGTAGATCAGGTCGATGCAGCACTGGGGAGCTTCTTCAACTGCTCCAGATTGTCGCCGCAATAGATGACCTGCGTGTCCAGCAACGAAGAAGGCTTAGCCATGGTTACGCACCAGCTTACAACCAACGCCCTCCGACCCGCCATTTCCCGCGAAATCCCGCTCTTTCCCACCAACGCACATTTCAGAAACCACCCGGCGGCGATGCCAGGAGACATTGGATGCAGCGATGAAATACAATTCGCAGCTTAGACGATGGGGCGTGGGCCAATGCTCGCCATCATTTCAATTGCAAAGGAGCACGTGCCCATGCCTACCACCATGACCAAAGTTCAGCCGGGTGCTTATGGGTTCCCGGTCAACCTCAAGAAGCGTTACGACAACTACATTGGCGGCAAGTGGATGCCTCCGGTTGCGGGCGAGTACTTTGAAAACATCACGCCAGTGACCGGACAGCCGATGTGCGAGATTGCGCGTTCGCAGGCCGCGGATGTGGCCCAGGCACTGGATGCGGCGCATGCGGCCAAGGCGGCGTGGGGCAAGACGTCGGGGGCCGAGCGCGGCCGCCTGTTGGAGAGGATTGCGCAGCGGATCGAGGACAACCTTGAGATGCTGGCCACCATCGAGACCTGGGACAACGGCAAGCCGATCCGCGAGACCATGGCCGCGGACATGCCCCTGGCGGTGGACCATTTTCGCTACTTTGGCGGCGTGGTGCGCGCGCAGGAGGGCTCGATCGGCCAGATCGACTCGACCACCGTGGCGTATCACTATCACGAGCCGCTGGGCGTGGTGGGCCTGATCATCCCGTGGAACTTCCCCATCCTGATGGCGGCGTGGAAGCTGGCGCCGGCGCTGGCCGCGGGCAACTGCGTGGTGCTGAAACCGGCCGAGCAGACGCCCATGTCGATCCTGTGCCTGATGGAGCTGATCGAAGACATCCTGCCGCCGGGCGTGCTGAACGTGGTCAACGGCTTTGGCCTAGAGGCGGGCAAGCCGCTGGCGTCCAGCCCGCGCTTGAACAAGGTTGCGTTCACCGGCGAGACAACCACCGGGCGGCTGATCATGCAGTACGCCTCGCAGAACATCATCCCGGTGACGCTGGAGCTGGGCGGCAAGTCGGCCAACATCTTCTTCGCGGACGTGCTGGCAAAGGACGATGCATTCTTCGACAAAGCGCTGGAAGGCTTCACCCTGTTCGCGCTGAACCAGGGCGAGGTTTGCACCTGTCCGTCGCGCGCACTGATCCAGGACACAATCTACGACCGCTTTATGGAACGGGCGCTGAAGCGCGTGAAGGCGATCAAGCAGGGCAACCCGCTGGACCCGTCGACCATGCTGGGCGCGCAGGCTTCCAGCGAGCAGATGGAGAAGATCCTTTCCTACCTCGACATCGGCAGGCAGGAGGGCGCTGAAGTGCTGATCGGCGGCAAGCAGAAGAAGATGGAAGGCGATTTGAAGGATGGCTTCTATGTTGAGCCGACCGTCTTCAAAGGGAACAACAAGATGCGCATCTTCCAGGAGGAAATCTTCGGGCCGGTGGTTTCGGTGACGACATTCCACGATGAGGATGAGGCGCTGGAGATTGCCAACGACACGCTGTACGGACTGGGCGCGGGGGTGTGGACGCGGGACATGAATCGCGCGTACAAGTTCGGCCACGGCATCCAGGCTGGGCGCGTGTGGACCAACTGCTATCACCTCTATCCGGCGGGCGCGGCGTTTGGCGGATACAAGCAGTCGGGCGTGGGACGCGAGACCCACAAGATGATGCTCGACCACTATCAGCAGACCAAGAACGTGCTTGTCAGCTTCAACCCGAACGCCATGGGGTTCTTCTAATGGCGTTCCCTGAGACGGCTGGAGCTGATCTGACTGCTGCGGCGGAAATCACGGATCCGCCGCAGCAGGTGCTGACGACTGCGGCGACGGATGCGTTGATGGAGAAGCTGGCGGCAAAGCATGGGCCGCTGATGTTTCACCAGTCGGGCGGATGCTGCGATGGCTCATCGCCGATGTGCTATCCGCTGGGCGAGTTTGTGGTGGGAGACAGCGATGTGCTGCTGGCCACGATCGGGTCGTCTGATAGTACGCGGGGCGCTCCGTTCTACATGAGCAAGAGCCAGTTTGAATACTGGAAGCATACGCAGTTGATCCTGGACGTGGTGCCGGGCCGCGGCGGTATGTTTTCGCTTGAGAACGGCGAGGGCGTGCGCTTCCTGGTCCGTTCGCGGGTATTCACGGATGCGGAGATCGCGGCGTTGCGGGCGGCGGGGCGGATCTAGGCATGCTCAAATCATTCCAGAGAAAAAGCCGCGGCCAGTTCCTTAATGACGAGTTCAGACATGGGCGCAACCTTGCCCAGGGGACGGCTATTGATGAGTGCCTCGGCGGTCGATTCCAGGACTTCCAGGCGGTCGAATGCATCGAGGATGCTGGTGCCAAGGACCAGCACGCCATCGTTCTCCAGAAGCGCAATGGGATTGCGCGGTGACATGCGCCGTGCCAGCTCTTCCCCATCGGCGAACTGCATGCCAAAGGGGACCTTCTGCACTTCGCGCAGGAAGACATAGCTCTCGGGGATGGTCCTAGAATCGCAGGGGCTGTCCGTCACGCTAAATGCGGTCCCATTCACCGGCGACGCATTGACGATGGCGGCAATCTGAGGATGGCGGCGGTAGATGGCCTGATGGTCCGGAGTCGCGCGGCTGGGGACCTTGCCGCGCTCGCACATGCCCTTGGAGATCAGAACGAAATCTTCAAGTTCTACCACGCTGCGGTCCAGCACATGGGGTGTAATCAGAAACGAATCGTCGTCCAATCGCGCGGAAAAGCTGCCTGCCTTGCTGATCAGCAGGCGTTGCTGATATCCGCGGCGGATGAAGTCGGCCAACTGGCGCCGAGTTTCTTTTTCGCGGCTGTCGGCTGGGCCGCGATCGAATTCCTGGAAATGCGAAAACTCTTCTTTCGACAGAGTCAGTTGTTCGTCGGTTAAGTAATGAACTTCACCCAGCAGGCTCGCCTTGATGATGGTCTTCGCGGTGAATTCGAACATCTCAAATCGCTGGAAAGCTTCCTGCAAGTCCGTGCCGCCCACGGCGACTCCGTGGTTCTGCAGGATGACGCAGTTGAAATTCTGTTTAAAAGTGCCGGCAATTTTCTGCCCAAGGGCAGCGCTTCCCGGCAATGCGTAGGGGGCAAAGCCTCCCGTTCCGCAGATTTTACTGGCCTGGTGGAAGAGACGCGTATCCGGTACCTGGCCAACAATGCTGAAGGCAACCAGGGCCACCGGATGGGCATGCACAATGGCCCCCAGGTCCGGCCGAACGTCGTAGATCGCCTGGTGAAAAGGCAACTCAGAGGACGGAGGGTGAAGACCTTCCACCGAACCGTTTTTTCGTACGCAAACAATGTCGTCGCGCCGCAGGCTGCCCTTGTCGACGCGGGCGGGTGTGACCCAGATATCTCCATTTGCTTCTCGAATCGAAAGGTTGCCGCCGGAGGTGGTCGTCATCCGATAGCGATAGATGCGATCCATCATCTGTATCAGTTGATCGCGCGGATGAAGAAGGCTCGCTCGTGAGTTCATATTTCCCTCAAAATAACTTGTTCAGGTTGGCGGCGAAAGAGACGACCATAGGGGGCCTTGTGTTCCCGCGATAGCTTACATGAAGGCCTGCACGTCAGGCACTGAAATGTTGGAGGAGAACATGTTGACTGTCCGCAAGACGGAGCAGTCGGTGAATGCTGGCTCTCACTCCGGGGCCCGCGATTAAACTCTACTTGAAAGGCGGCATTGCATGCCCAGTTATGGGACACCAACGGGACACTATAATTGGCCAGGGTGTGCGCTCCCTATCCGTTCAATGTTCCAATAAGTTATTTATACTGAATCGGATGATGGTGGATGGAGTCTGGTGCGAACCATGCTGTGGGCGGCACGCCTGTTGACAGGGAAAACATCAGGGAATTCGACTTCCCGTTTGCGGTAAAAGCGGCGGACCATCCCATTAAAAGTGCTCCAGACGATACCCGCGCCCGTCCCTTTACTGGGAACCCCGTATTGCGGGAGGTTGGCTTTCACATCATGTAAAGGCGGTTGTGGGCTTGCTACTGGCGATAACAATCCCGGCACGATCGAAAAAGCCCAGACCGGCAGGCCCTATGGGAACGGAAGGCAGATGAATCTCATGCAAACGTGCGACGGTGCATTCGAGTTGTTTCCGGTCTGCATTGCCCAGGAATTGCAGAGTGATGTGCCACGCTTCGGGCGCCGACCAGCGTAGCCCATCCCCGTCGGATTGAAGTCGCTGCGAGATCGCCGAGAGCTCGTCGATAACCGCAGCCGTCATGGCTATTCCAACAAAGATGCGCATACGGAAGTATGGTAAGCGTCTTGTTCGTTCCGCTGAAGAGAATTGAGAAAAGATTATGACGATGGGGAAGTCAATGCGTGAAAAGGCCAAGGCTTCGGCTCAACGGCCATATGGCTGCGGTCGCTTATTTCATTAAACGAGTTCTCCCGCCTACTCCACCCCCAGCACCTTCACAATCACCCGCTTGCGGCGCTGTCCGTCGAACTCGGCATAGAAGACACGCTGCCATGTTCCCAGGTCCAGCCGGCCACCGGTCACCGGGAGGGTCGTCTCGTGATGCAGCAAGAGCGACTTCAGGTGCGCATCTCCGTTGTCCTCGCCGGTCCTGTGGTGCTTGTAGTCCGGTCGCGCCGGCGCCAACTCCTCCAGCCACTTCCCGATGTCCTCGATCAACCCGCTCTCCAGGTCGTTTACATACACGGCCGCCGTGATGTGCATCGGCGATACGAAGCACAGGCCGTCTCGCACCCCACTGCGTTCCACAATCCTCTCCACTTGGTCGGTAATATGGACCATCTCTCTGCGCTTTTTCGTCTCAAAGACCAGGTACTCCGTGTGACTCTTCATCTCGTCCTCCGAGCGTTGCTGCCTTTAAGGACTATCATTTTTTCCGTAACGTGAAGCCCGTATATCACCTGGTTTTGTTGAACGGGATGCTTTGCGTCAAGTCAGGCGTGCAAAACGGCGCGAAGATTCGGGGAAATCGATGCCGGTAACGAACCAGGCGACGGCGCTGCATGCGATGGCCAGGAGAACTGAGCTGAAACGCAACGCGAACACATGTGGCAGCGGCTGGCTGTGGATCGTTGTAATCACGGCTCCTGCAATGGCGGCTGCCAGCGCGGTCCATTGATAGACGTGCAGACCGAAGAAGATCGAGGTCTGCGGTTCGCCGCGATAGGCCTCTTCAACGAAGCGTCCGGAGCTGGAGATCAACAGGTAGATGCCGAAGATCATGGTGCAGGATGCGTGCAACTGGTAGAGGCGCAGGAGTGCAATGCCTACCACCAGGTTATAAAGGATCGAATACACCGGGGTGGCGTAGACGGAGACTCCAGCGAGATTCGCAAGGCGGCATACGCGAGAGCGGGGATGGGTGTAGCGAATTCCGTGCGCCTGCTGGGTCGGGCGTCCATGGCAACAACCCTGGACCAGACAGCGTAGCCTGCCGATGCCCTGGATCCAGGGAATCGCAATGCAGATGACTGCGTATACAACCCACAAGTTGACGCCAAACAGTGGCGCGGAACTACAGCACAGAATTGCTCCCAGCATTCCTCCGTAAAAGCCCATGGGGCGCAGCAGCGACGGCGATCCTTCCACCCACTGCGCCCACAGCGCGGCTCCGATTGTGGCGGATAGAAAGAAGATGATCGACAGGATTTCGCGTCCCGGTCCCAGCAGGGTGTCGATAAGGAACATGCCAATCAGAATCGCAACTGCCGCGTAGCCCCCATGGTTGATGATGCGTATGGGGCCAAAACGCCATTCGCGCCAAGAGTTGGCAATGCGTTCGGCAAGGTGAAGCATCGCCATCCAGATATCCTCCATTCGGAGAATCAACGGAAAGGCAATCGCTCCGGCCACAACGTCAAGGATTGAGTGCATGCCTGTCGTGATGCAACTGAAGGCGACAAGAACGGCCCATGTCCAGCACAGGATGCTCTTCCAACGCCTTCCCTCGCCTAAGGCAACCGCAGCAATGAAGGCCCAGACAACATGAAAGGAGGGAAATGAGCAGCAGCCAGAGATGGAGATGGGTGTTCTCTCCCAGTTCAGCAACAAGCCAATAGCAGTTGTGGCATGAAAAGGGCGTGGCGGAACGAAGAAGGGGAGAACCAGATAAAGCGGAAACAACAACGCCATGGCGCGCAGGCCAAGTTGCGCGAAGCGCTTGAGAGATGTCCCGGAGCTGACTAACAGAGGCGTCAGCAGCACGACGATGTAGGTGCTGGCATATAGAATCTCGGTCGGTGCAATGACCGGGAGGCTCCGCTCGAAGGGTAGATAGGTGCTGACGGCATCCGGTGCCTTGCCCAGTGCGCCGATCGCTTCAAAGATCGCCAGCCAGGGAAGCAGAATAACCGGATAGATGCGAAGTCGCTCCAGCAACGAGGGTGAACCAGGCTGATCGCGGGGAAGCCAAAGCGAGGTTTGCTGCGCTCCGAATCTTCTGCGCAGATCCGGAAGCTCGTAGCCCAACACAAGCGATGCACAGGCCAGAGCGGCGCAGGGCGTAACCAGCCACAACCCGCTTGCCGAGCCGAAGTACGACGCAACGCCAGCGCAGGCCATCACAAATCCGCCATAGATCGGATGTGGAACCAGACTGTAGATGCCACTGGCAACAAAGCGTGGCGGAGGAAATGCATTCATGGGCAGGCCGCCGCCCATGCGCCACAGCGACAGCATTCCCGCTGTGACGATGGATACTCCGCAGGCTGTCAGCAGTGCTCCCCACAGAACAAAGTGCAGGGCCGGAAGATGGACTGCATTGCGTGTCGCCCCTGCCCAAAGAACCAGCGCCAACGGAACAAGAACAACAAAAAGGAGTCCATAGAGTACTTTGCCGGGGAACGAACGCATCAGAGATTCCAATGGACCACCTCGTGAATTACCCATCCGTGGCTCTGGCCGTGCTCTGTGTCGAGCACCCCGCGGCTTCTCCATTTGTGTTCTTCAATGTTGAAGAGAGAACGAGGAAGGAGCTTTTTCAGGGCCGGCACTCCCGGCAAGATGGTCGAGACCAACCGTCCCGCGCGGAGCGGCAACCCCTCTTCCATGCGCAACATTGCGCCATCGAGCAATAGCTCTGTGTCCGAGACCGATTGCAGAATGAGCTCGCGTCCATTATGAATGGCCAGCGAAGTGGAGTAAGGCCCCTGCCAGTCGATCCAGACCAAGGTGTCTGTTGAGGAGACGAAACGCCCCCATCGCAACTGCCGCATCGGAAGCTGCCACGGAGGCAACGTCAAAGTGAGACACTCTGCGTAGCCGAGGCCGGACAGTTCGCTGTCTCCGATTCTGATCCGCGCCAACGCCCCAGGCTGAAGGCAGTTCCACTGCACACTGCCAGCAGGGCCCTCGAAGACCGTATGTTGAACGGCCTCTGACGCAGCCTTCCATTCTCCGGCAACCTTCAATCGCGGGAGTTCGACTTCAATTCGGTCCTGATTGGCACAAAGCCGATAGTGGCCCATTGAACTCCGCGTTGTGACCGCTTGCCCCTGCGTGGAAAGCACGCTGCTGTATGTGGCATCGAATCCACGCCAATGCAACTCAGCGCAATACAGAATGATTGCGTCGCCACTGTCCGTGACACAATCCAGATACCACTTGACCAGCTTGAACGGAGGCGGCGTCATCGCGAACTTATCCTCCAGTCCAGGCACCAACAGGCAGTCAATTCTACACACATCTCGATTCTGAGATGTGGGTTCTACGTCCCCTACGCCAGCCCGGTGCTCTCCGCCTGCTCCTGCGCGTGGTAGCTGGAGCGCACCAACGGGCCGCTCTCCACATGGCGGAAGCCCATCGCCAGCGCCTCGTGCTTCAGGAACGCGAACTCGTCCGGCGTGTAGAAC
Source organism: uncultured Acidobacteriaceae bacterium (assembly GCA_963834805.1). Lineage (GTDB taxonomy): Bacteria > Acidobacteriota > Terriglobia > Terriglobales > Acidobacteriaceae > Edaphobacter. The sequence continues at coordinate 400,629 of CAWIDB010000006.1, read as the reverse complement.
CGCTGCATCACCAAGTGGTCGCGGCTGGGCCGCAGATACTGCCCGATGGTCAGGATGTCCACCTTGCGCTCGGCCAGGTCGCGGAAGACCGCCAGCAGCTCGTGCATATCCTCGCCCATGCCCACGATGATGCCGGTCTTGGTCACCTGCGGGTGCCCGGCCTCCGCCGCAAGCTCCTTGGCCCGCCGCAGAAACTCCAGCGAGCGAGTGTATCGCCCACCGCTCTTAGCAATCGCGTACAGCCGCGGCACGGTCTCGATGTTGTGGTTCAGTATCTCCGGCCGCGCCGCTGCCACAATCCGCAGCGACTCGTCGTTGCCCTGGAAGTCCGGCGTCAGCACCTCGACCCGGCAGCCCGGCGCCTGCAAGCGAATCTCTCGGACCACTTCGGCAAACGCGCGCGCCGAGCCCAGGTTGTCGTCGTCGCGGTTGACGCTGGTCACCACCGCGTGGGCCAGCCCCAGTTGCGCCACCGCGTACGCCACGCGCCGCAGCTCGTCCAGGTCGATCGGGGCTGGCTTTCCCTTCGGGACGGCGCAGAAGCCGCACCGCCGCGTGCACAGGTTGCCCAACATCATGAAGGTGGCCGACTTCTGGTTCCAGCACTCGCCAAGGTTGGGGCAGTTGGCGCTCTCGCAAACGGTGTGAAGATGCAGCTCGCGTGCCAGCTTCTTCAGGTTATGGAAGGTCTCGCCGCCGGGCGCACGCGCCCTCAGCCACTCCGGTTTGCGCTCCGGCCGGCGCCGCACAAGATCGATCTGGACGAGTTCCTCGGCAATCGGCGGCGTCATCGCATTTAACTAGGAATTTCCATTTTGCTTGCCCGATGACGAGAGGCTATACCCCCGTGTGCCCGGCTTGCCATCTTTTTCGCATTCGTTCCAACGGCAAAGACCCTGTCGTCCCCGCAGGGAGTGTTCAGCACGATAGATACTGCAAATTGGCGTTTCCAGTAGAGTGACGGGCGCGGGCATCATTCTGGGGCACTTTACCGCAAACGCGACTTTGCGGGGAGTTCGATTGCGCGACTTACCTGTTCGGATCCAGGGTGACACGGAATGGCTCGGCTCCGACCGTACTTGCAGCATTGGCAATGCAATATTCATCGCGCGGTAAAATTCTTGGCGATTCAGCGGAGACTCTATGCAAGCGAGATACGTCTTCATCTCAAGGCTCATTCTGAAAGGTTGGCGTTATGTCGAAATCAAGGCTCCTCTTCGCATCCCTGTTTTTTGCCCTGGCAGTTGTACTGACATACGGCGCAGTGGCGCAGCAGGCTGCCAAGGCACAGTCTGCCTCTCAAGCGAAGCCTGCCACTGCCGGCCCAGCGCAGAAGGCCGCTGCCGTACTGCCGAAGGTCGCCAAAGTTACGGTCAACGATCCTGTTACGCTAACCGACAACGGCGACACATGGACGCTGGACAACGGCATCATCAAGGCAACCATCCTCAAGAAGATCGGCAGTGTGCAGCAGGTCATGTATCACGGCATTGAGATGTTGCAACCTTCGTTCCAGACCGGAGGCGATGTTTACCACACTCCGCCGACGCCCATGGGCACCCAGATCCCGACCTGGGAACAGATACCGTCCGGCACAGTGACCCCCTCGGTGACCATTGACCCGGCGACCAACGGCGGCGAGCGCGCGGAGGTCGCGGTGAAGGGCGTGAACAACGGCCGCATGGACATTGAATTACGCTACACGCTGGAGCGCGGCCAGAGCGGCTATTACGCCTACGCCGAGTTCTCCCACCCGGCCTCGTATCCCACCGCGCACGTGGGCGAGAGCCAATTCGACGTCCAGCTCAATCCGAACTTCAACTTGTTCACCGTCGACGCCGACCGCATGATGTTCACGCCCTCCGATGAAGACGTGCGCAGTGGCGTCGTGATTCACGCCAAGGAGCAGACCATACAGATGACCGGCTTCTATAAGAACTCGGTCGAACACAAATACACTTACAGTGGCGTCATGTACCGGCATCCCGCCTGGGGATTCTCCAGCCCCAAAGACCACATCGGCGTTTATTTGATTAACCCATCCACGGAATATATTGGGGGCGGCGCGGAAAAGCTGGACCTGAACGGCCCCTGGGCGTGGGGTTCGAATAACACCATTCAGGTTTACTGGACCTCCGGCCACTACGGCGGAGGCGCGAACACCGACATTCCCGCCGGCGAAGATTGGAAGCACGTCATTGGCCCTATCTTCGTCTACTTCAATGCCGTGGATCATCCCAAGGACCCGTCGCAGACCGAACTCGACAAGTTCACCGCCAGCTACGGCAGCGGCACCCTGGCTGTGCCCAAGGAGTGGCATGACAACGCTCTCGCACTATGGAATGACGCAATGGCCAAGGCGAAGACGGTCAAGGCCGCATGGCCCTTTGACTGGGTTGAGGGCATGGATTACGCGCACAAGGCGGAGCGCGGCATGGTCACTGGACAACTGGTTCTGGACGATCCGCAAGCAACTAAGAAGACCCTACCCAATCTGACCGTCGGCCTGACGCACCCAAACTACACAGGAAGCGGGAGCGGATTTCAACTGCGGCCTGGGAACGGCAATATCGTAACCTGGCCGCACGACGGGAACTACTACGAGTTCTGGGCCGACGGCTCTGCGGATGGCAGATTCACCATTCCCAATGTGCGGCCCGGCACCTACGTTCTGCGTGCCTTTGCCAACGGAGTGTTGGGCGAATACGACCGGAGTGCGAAGGTGACGGTGGAAGCTGGAAAGAAGATCGATCTCGGCAAACTCGATTGGAAACCCGTCCGCTACGGCAAGCAGATCTGGGAGATCGGCTACCCTGACCGCACCGCCGATAAATTTTTCAAGGGCGACGGCGCCAACTACTGGATATGGGGCTGGGGTCTTCGCTATGCCGGCCTGTTCCCGAACGACGTTACCTACACCATCGGCAAGAGCAACCCGGCCAAGGACTGGTTCTTCCAGGAGGTGCCGCACTCCACCACCACAGCATGGATGAACCCCGCCGCCAAGGATCCCTACAACCAACCCTTCGGCTGGGTGAATAACCCAACTGGAAAGCAGGACATGTGGCCGCAGTGGGGACGCGGACGCGCCACCACGTGGACGGTGAAGTTCAATATGGCGAAGGCCTCGCAGGGCACGGCAGTCCTGCGTGTCGCGCTGGCCGGGGCTGATAGCACTACCCTAGACATCGGGGTCAACGGACAGAAGGCTGGAACCATCCGTCCGGTCTCCACCAACGCGCTGCGCTACAACACGAACAAGGGCGTGTGGAACCAGTACATCGTGAAGTTCGATGCCTCGCTGATGAAGGCGGGCGAGAACGAGATGACGTTCGCGGTGCCTGCGGGAGATGTCACTACCGGAGTCGTATGGGATTACCTCCGTCTGGAACTGAACGACGGAAGCAAGAGCTATCCAACTCCGCCCGACAATCCAAGTCAAAGGCCCGACTATCCGACTCTCGAATAGCCAACCACCAATTTCACTTCATCACGCTCCTGCAAAAGATTAGACGGCGAAGCAGACATTTGGTTGCGGACTAGGCGATTCAACAATGCTTCCGCCCGATTCACATTGACACCCAAAACGGCGTGCCCCGTCACTCCGGCGTTGGCCTAAAGCACTGCTATGGTTCGGTTACGTTATGCTGGTTCATCTGGCCCCCGCTAAAAAAGTGGTGGCGCACCATGCTGCTGACAAGCACATAGAACAGGGCGGTCAGGACCGCGATAAACAGGAATCTTATAAATCCAAGCCACGGAATACTGTGTTCTTCCTGACGATTCTCTTGCCGATTCGTCGCCATGTATTACTCTCCCTCCTGGTGCGCCAACTCACCTCGCAGATTGAATCTGTCCACGGTTCATGCATCTGCTGCACCCTTTTGCAAGGCTACGACCTCAACACCCCACTCGGTCGGCAGTCCTTCAAACAGAACGATCTCCTCAACACAATCTGCAAGAGTTGGGTGCAGAGAATGGTGGGGTCAGTGGAGACAATCCTCTAAGCTGGAATCTCCTATTTCAGTCCTGATTCGCTCAAATTGTATGGCTCTTCAGCGATAAGGGAAGACCAATGCCGCAGGTGTGGCCATGCACTACCCATGGGGAGGGGTACAATTTTAGCGATTCAACGCCGTAAGGAGATTCCAGTTTAAACCCCCGGGTCCCTATGCGCTCATGTAACGGTGTCCTGATTTCGATCTTTCTTCTTGCGACGCCGCCTGCGGTGGTTGGTCAGACGACGGCATCCTCCATCGACACGGAGCTGCGGGGACTGCAGGGCGTTCCCGACGCCGAGCTTCCGGCAGTGACGATCCATCTTGCCAAGGAGATTCGAATGCTTCCGGCGAGCGTGCAGAAGCTTCATATGGCGGATGGTCTGAGCCAACTGGCGGAGGCAGGCGACTCCGGCCGCGAGGCGATGCAGATGGCCGCCGACACGCTGGCTCAGGCTCTGACCGAAGTCCCCTTGTCAGGGCCGGACGAAGCGCCGGCAATGCCCTACTTCGACCTTGCCAGACTGGTGCGATACGAGGGAATCAAAACGGATTTCACGGGCCCTCAACTTGCCAGGGCAAACGCCATCCTGGCGGCGAGCGACGCGGATGTCGAGAAGGCCGACTTTACGCTGTACGACATGAAGGGGAAGAAGGTCACCTTCTCAGCGCTTCGCGGCAAGGTTGTGTTGGTCAACTTCTGGGCTACCTGGTGTCCTCCCTGTCCCAAGGAGCTGTCTGACCTCGATGCGGTGTATATGCGATTGCAGTCGCAGGGGCTGATTGTCCTGGCGATTACGCCGGACGCCCCATCCGACCTGAACAGATTTTTCAGCGGGGGCGGGGTCCACCTGCCTGTGCTTCTGGATACGGACGGAAAGGTCCTGGAGGAGTTTCATGTGGATGGTTTACCGATGACTTTTGTCTTCAGCCGAAAGGGAAGGCTGGCGGCAAAGTCAATCAACGTGCGCAACCAGCACCAGTTCCTGTTGATGCTGGCAAAGGCTGGCCTGCACCCGTAGTGCTGCCGAATGCAGTCGAGGGTCCGGCTTCAGCTTTCCTCAGAGCTCGTGCCTGCGTGATACTCTCCATCGGACGCGAATTTTTTGCATTGTGTGCTGTGTAATGGAGAGCGATGACGACGATCGGCGATCATGTTTGCCACGGTCCGATGTGTGTCCAGGCAGTTCACCTTCGTTTGTCTCCCATTCTCAGATGCAATGCTCGGCTTGCGATAGTCTGGCGTACTGAACAACCTGCCGCTGTGAAGGCTCAACCTTTTTTCCTGCTGTTCAGGCCCGCCCGGCGCGCATTGTGCGCACAGTCACAGCGTCGTTTGCGGTCCAGCTTCTATCCTATAGAAGCCGTTGATCTTATAAAGTGGAGCGCGTCGATCAAAATGAGATTGGATACCTATGTTCCTATTGGGTAGCTCCGCGCTTCTGCTTGCCCTGATGCTCGCGATCTGCAACCTCGTACTAGGCGCGGTTGCGCTGCGTCAGATCTCGACTGGGCGTCGAGGCCCCATATCCCCGGAGCGGCTGGCCAATGCGGCGCGGCGCGCTGGAATGATGGGATTCGCCGCGGTTTCGGCAGCGGTCTTCGCGCTGCTGTGGGCCATCTTCAGCAACGACTTCTCCTTCTCCTACGTGCTGCACGAATCCAACCGTGCGCTGCCCGCAGCGTACAAATTCGCCGCGCTCTGGTCTGGTCAGGAGGGATCGCTGCTGCTGTGGGCCTGGCTGCTGACAGGATTCAGCTTCATCGTTCGCCTGCGGCACACAGCCGGCTTCCGACTGACCGCCTTTGCGTCGACCATTCTGGCCGGCATCGAGGTCTTCTTTCTTCTTTTGCTCAACTTCGAGGCGCTGCCCTTTACCCGTCTGCCTGGCGCGGTCCCTGCAGATGGCTATGGCATGAATCCCCTGCTGCAGTATCCCGAGATGGTCATTCATCCGCCACTGCTCTATCTCGGCTATGTCGGCTTCAGCGTGCCGTTTGCCTTCGCCCTCGGTGCGCTGATGATGCGCGCCCCGGTAGATGAGTGGCTTCCCATCACCCGGCGCTGGGCGATCGTGGCATGGCTGTTTCTCACCTGCGGAGTTGTCCTCGGAATGCACTGGGCCTATGCGGTGCTGGGATGGGGAGGATACTGGGGCTGGGACCCGGTGGAGAACGCCTCGCTGATGCCGTGGCTTACCGGCACCGCATTTCTGCACTCGACCATCATGCAGGAAAAGCGCGCAATGATGAAGATGTGGAATATCTGGCTCCTCTTCTCCACCTTTGTGCTCTGCATCTTCGGCACCCTGCTCACGCGATCGGGCATCGTCAGCTCGGTCCACGCCTTCGGCCAGTCCTCCATCGGCGCCTGGTTCTGGAGTTTTCTCGCACTGGTATTGCTGATATGCGCGGCCACCTTCGCCGTTCGGCGCGACCATTTGAAGCCAGAGCATTCCATCGAGTCGCTTGTCTCGCAGGAGTCGAGCTTTCTCTTCAATGTCCTTGTGCTGCTCGCGGCCTGCGTCGTCGTTTTCTGCGGGACCCTTCTCCCCGTCTTCTCGCAATTCGCGGTGGGCAATAAGGTCACTGTCGAGGCGCCGTTCTACAACCGCGTTGTCGTTCCCATCGGACTCTTCCTGCTTCTGTTGACCGGGACCGCGCCATTGCTTGCCAATCGAAGCGCCTCTGCAAAGAGAATTTGCAAGAACTTCGCCGCACCGGCAATTGCGGGCGTGCTGACCGCCGTGGTACTGGTCGCGTGTGGCATCCATCCATGGGCGGACCAGGGCGACCTCTATGCGCTTGTATGCTTCTCCATTTCCGCCTTCGTCGTTGCCGCCATCGGCAGAGAGGTTGTGCGCGGGGCACTTTCCATCCAGCAGCAGACCGGGAAGAATCTGGTGTCTTCGACGCTGAGGCTTGTGCGCGGCAATACCCGGCGTTACGGCGCATTGATCGTTCACTTCGGCATTGTGCTGATGTTTATCGGGTTCGCCGGTTCGGCCTTCAACCGCAGCGTTGAGAGAGAACTCAATGTTGGACAGAGCATGGATCTCGGCCCCTACCATCTGGTGGCCCAGGGTTACACGCAGCAGTCCAACGACAACTACATTGCAGGCAACCTTCTGCTCGATGTCTACCGCGGCGGCAAAAAGCAGTTTCAACTGGCACCGCAAGCGCGCCTCTACCAGACCAGCCAGAACGTACAGACAATGGTCGCCAACCACTCCACGCCACTGTGGGACCTATATGTCGTCTTCGAAGGGCAGAACCAGGACAGCGGACTGCCTGCGATCAAGGCGTTCCTGAATCCGCTCGTCATGTGGATATGGATCGGCGCCATCCTCCTCCTCTTCGGCACCCTTGTTGCATGCATTCCGGGCATATCGGCAATCGAGAACTACTGTGGGCCGAAACCGAAACAAGCCGCAGGAAAGTTGGACCTATGAATTGGACAGCAGAGATCGTCATCCTGGCAATCGTGGTGGTTCTCTATTCGATCTGGAAACGCTCCAGCCAGATTTCGGCCGGGAGCGCCATTGAGCACCTGAAGAACGGCGCTCTGCTGATTGACGTACGCAGCCCCGCAGAGTTCAGCTCCGGCCACCTGCCGAACGCGATCAACCTTCCGCTGGAGGAAATCGAAACCGCGCTGCCACGCCGCGTGAAGGATAAGAATCAAGTGTTGCTGTTGCATTGCCAGAGCGGAATGCGCAGCAGCGCGGCCAAAGCAAAACTGAAGGGCCTGGGTTATACCAGCGCATTCAATCTTGGCTCCTATGGCCGAGCGGCACGGATTGTGAGCGCCAGATAATCCGCTTTGGGCGTATAGCCCGGTGGACGGATTGCCTCTCTTCTTGACTGAGATCGGTCGCTGCCCAGATCGCGGAGGCACGCGTGACAGCAGATATCCCTGGAGGCAGGGCCGCCGAGATAGTTTAGACAGAAGTGGCGTGTCTCCGCCAAGGAACACTTTGCTCCTGACACGCGATCCGGGGTTAGACTGGGTGCGGAGGAAATTCAATGAAACACGCCTTCGTTCCAGGAGCATCTGTGACCGCCGCGCTGGCGATGCTGGTTCTGCTCTTCGTCTGCGCGCAATGCCCGGCGCAAATGACCCCCTCGACAGGGCCGGGAAGCGCTTACTCGATTCCCCAGGCTCAGTTGATTCAGCCCGAGGAACTGGCTCACATGCTGCAAGCCGCGGGAACAGGCAAGCCGTTGTTGCTGCAGGTTGGCTCGCATCTTCTCTTCGATGAGGCCCATATCCCTGGCTCCGTCTACGCCGGCGCAGGTTCGCAACCCGCCGGTCTGCAACTGCTGCAGAGCACGGTGGCCTCGCTCTCCAGGAAGAAGTTCATCGTCCTCTACTGCGGCTGTTGTCCGTGGGACCGCTGCCCCAATCTTGGCCCTGCATTCAAGCAAATGCGCGACATGGGTTTCAGCAACGTGAAGGTCCTCTATATTGCCAACAATCTGGGCGCCGATTGGGTCGCCAAGGGCTATCCGGTTGAACGCAGTCACTAGCCGGGGCATCGCCCGGAAGGCTGCCCCTGAGCCGGTGGCGGGGCATGCGCGGCCCTTCGCGCTTCGCCGGTTCGCGTTGTCGCTTCTGTGGGTGGCTGCTTGCCTTGCGGCAGGAGGGATACGCGCCGCCTGCGCGGCAACCTCGCTCGTTCACAAGATGGCCCCGGAGTTTGTGCGCACGGACCTCGACCACAAGAGGCTCGACCTCAATGCCTACCGGGGCAAGGTGGTATTGCTCAACTTCTGGGCCACATGGTGCGCTCCCTGCCAGGTTGAGATGCCGAGCTTTGTGGAGTGGCAAAAAAAGTATGGCCCGCGCGGGTTGCAGGTCATCGGCATCTCCCTGGACGACGACCCGGCGCTGGTGCGCAGCCTGGTTGGCAAACTGAAGCTGAACTACCCTGTTGCCATGGGAGATGTGAAGTTAGGCGATCTCTATGGTGGGATCCTCGGTCTGCCGGTGACATACCTGATCGACCGGCACGGCATGATTCGCGCCGAGTTTCAGGGAGAGACGGACCTGAGCAAGATCGAGAGGCAATTGCAATTCCTTCTGCCCAGTCGCTGAGCGCGGCATTGTCATGCTTCCTGTCGCGCGGTGACCTCTCGATGAAATGCAATCATCTCCCGGCCCAGTGTCTCCATCAGATGCGCCCAATCGCGCAGATGCGTCTTCCCCGCACGGGTCAGGGAATAATTGCGCCGAGCAGGCCCATCTCCGTCCTCCCACGTCGAGGTGACGTAGCCATTGGCCTCCAGGGTTCGCAGCGTGCGATAGAGAGCTGCGCCCTCGATGGTAGCGTCCGTCAGCGCGTATCGTGGCAGGCACTCGGCGATCTCATAGCCGTAGGACTTCTTCCGCTCCTTGAGAATCCGCAACACCACAGGCTCGATGAAGCGGGAGACGTTGCCCATGGCACAGGTGCAGGGATGTCCCATACCGGGCTGCCTGCATCCGCGTCGAGCGCAATCCTTGACCGATGACCTCATGCGCTGCACCTCCCTTCGCTTACTCGCATATTTTCCGGCTTCTTTCTTGAAAGCGGCACACGCTCCATAGGTGTATATTACATCTAGTCGGTTGTTCGCAGGTGTCTCTACGCGGGCCAATCGCAACTCTGGATTGAAGGATGAGGATTCCCAATGAGCAAAGTAGCGGTGATGATGTCGGAGAACCAGGTCAAGTCGCAGATGTCGTCGCATTTCGGCAAGGCAGAATGGGTCATGGTGGCGGACACAGACAGCCGTGCCGTCGCGTTTCTTAAGAACGAAGCCGCCAATGGACGAAGTGTGATCGATCTGGTCTCCAGCCAGAACTGCAGCGACGCAATCTTCAGCGAGATCGGCAACGGAGCGCTGGGCCATCTGAAGGCCGAAGGAATCCGGGGCTGGGTAGCTCCCGCGAATATCAGCGGACAGCAAGCGCGAGAGATGTTCGAGCACCTGCGGCTGCAGGCTGCGGATACGTCCTCCGCGCACGCATGCTGTGGCGCGAAACACGCCGGCTCCCAAGCGGCCTCCTGCTGCGGCAGATAAAATGGAACTGCGCCCAGCCGCTGCCTGGCAGCACAGGCCACCGGTAACGCGGGCGGTACAGAACATAGACAACAGAGGGTTCTATTGACCTGGCAACATCTGGGAGCTGTTCTGACGGGCGTTGCGATTGGCTTTCTGGGCGGCCTTTTTGGCAAGGGAGGCAGCGCAGTGGCCACCCCGTTGCTCAGCCTGCTGGGTTATCCCGGATTCGTTGCGGTTGCGTCCCCTCTTCCCGCGGCCGTCCCGAGCACACTGGTTGCATCCGTGGAATACTGGCGCTCCCATCTTCTGGATGGGGAGATTGTGTGGTGGAGCATCGCCATCGGGACCCCTGCGATCGTGGCCGGCTCCCTGCTATCGCCCTATGTCGGCGCCAAGCCCCTGCTGGTTGTCACGGGGCTTCTGGTGCTTGCCTTCGGAGTCTCTTTTCTGTTCTTTCCCAAGGACCGGTCGCTGGCCAAAGAAGCCAAGGACAACCCGCAGGGGCTGCGCCCGGCCTACTGGCGAGCGCGACTTGTGGCGGTCGCGACTGGCGTGGGATTGATCTCGGGACTGCTGGCCAATGCAGGCGGGTTTCTTCTTGTACCGTGCTATACGATGTTCCTCAAGCAGCCCATGAAGAAGGCCTTCGCGTGCTCTCTGGCGGTCTCCGCTGTCCTTGCCGTTCCGGGCACCGTTGTCCACGCCTACCTCGGCCACATCTCATGGCTGGTTACGTCTCTAGTGGCTCTGGGGTCGATCCCATTCTCGTTTCTTGGAGCGAGTCTTGCCATCAAGACACGCGCGGCAAGGCTCGAACGCTGGTATGGACTTGCGCTGACTTGCCTGGGAATCTTCTTCCTCTTTCACCTGTGACTTTGAAGACCGCCGGGGAATATGAGTACCGGTCTCATGCAATTAATTCGGATTCCTTGTAACGAACTCCATCATTCATGGCTTTATTCATTGGAATGCACCATCCCAAGGGATTGCTCCAATGATTTCTCGTGTCTATCAAACTCTAGGCCTCACTCTTCTGCTTTGTATGGGAAGATTGGCCGCCACCGCGCAAGAGCCGCTTACGTTGCGCCAGGCCATCGATCAGGCGCTGGAACAGAATCCAGCGGTCGAGATGGCGAAAGCAGGCGGCCAGGAGGCCAGGTCTGCGGCTGCGATGGCGCGCACCCAGCTGCTGCCGCATCTCAACTTCGCGGAAGAGATCTCGCGCGGAGACAACCCCGTGTATGCCTTCGGGACGCGGCTGCTGCAACGCCAGTTCACGCAGGACGACTTCGCGCTGAACAATCTGAACCGCCCCCAGCCGATCGGCAACTTTGCCACGCGCTTCTCGGGATCGTGGACAGCGTTCGATTCGTTCAAGACGCAGCGGGAGATCCACCGCGCCGACCTCTTCCGCGTAAGCGCCTCGTCGTCGGCCAAGGCCGTGGACCAGCAGATTGTTTTGCGCGTCGTCGAGTCGTACCAGGCTGTGCTCTACGCACAGCGGGAGATCGATGTTGCGCAGCATGAACAGGAGACGGCGGCGGCGCTGCTGAACTCGGTTGCGGAGCACGTCAAGGCAGGACTCGCGGTGGAGTCGGACCAGATGTCGGCCGAGGTCAACGTGGCCGCGCGCAAGGAAGAGTTGATCGCGGCGCAAGGCGACCTGGAACTGGCGTGGGCGGAGTTGCGCGAGGCGATGGGCGCGCCGGAGTTGAAGGCATCCGAGTTGAAGCCGATTGAGCCGCACACATTCGCGCAGCTTGCTTTGGACGAGGAGATTGCAACAGCGGAAAAGACGCGGCCCGATCTGATGGCACTGGCGCAGACGCAATCGGCGCAGGCATCGGCTGTGGGCGCGGCGCGGTCGGAGTTCGGCCCAAGTGTGAGCGCCTACGGAAACTGGGAGGAGGACCGTGGGTCGCTGGGCAGTGCGGGTGGCAATAACTGGGTGGCCGGTGTGCAAGTCTCCGTCGATATTCTGCCCATGGGCAAGCGCGCGCAGCTTGCTCAGGAGAGTGCAGCGAAGCAGAAGATCGACGCGCAACTGAGCGCCTCGCAGCAGCATGTACGGTTTGAGGTGAGCCAGGCCCACATCCATCGGCAGACGGCGGCACTCACGCTCGATACAGCGCGGGCCGCACTGGCCAATCGGCCGAGAGCCTGCGCATCCTCAAGAACCGCTACGGAGCAGGACTGGCGACCATCACCGATCTGCTGCGTGCCGAGGACGCCGAGCGGCAGAGCCAGTCGATGTACTGGAAGGCGGTCTACGGCAACGCCATGGCCTATGCGGAACTGCTTTACGCAACCGGGACACTGACTCCCGATGCGGCGGAGGATTTGCAATGAAGAGAGTGTTCACGAGTTGTTTGCTTGCCGTCCTTGCGGCGATATTGGCTGGCTGTCACGGCAACCAACCCGCTTCACCGGCTGCGGTTCAGACGGTGCAGGCGCGCGTGTTGGAGAGCCGCCAGCAACAGGAGCCGCTCAATTTGCGGGCCACGGGGACGATCCACGCGCGACAGACTGCGGTTATCTCCGCACAGGTTGTCGGCCGCATTCAGCAGGTGCTGGTGCGCGAGGGAGACAGCGTGCGCGAGGGACAGACGCTGGTGGTGCTCGACGACGCGGCCCTGCGCGCTTCGGCGGAGCAGGCGCAGGCGGCCGTGAAGGCTGCGCAAAACGAGCAGGCAGCGGCACAGACCGATGCAAAACTCGCGGCCAGCACATTGGACCGATACCGGCAGTTGCAGGCCGAGAAGAGCGTCAGTCCGCAGGAGATGGATGAGGTTGCGCAGCGGGCCGAGGCGTCGACGGCAAGGCTTGAAGCAATGCGCGCACAAACTAACGCGGCGCTCGCCCAGGAGAGCGGTTCGCGTACCATGCTCGGCTATTCGCGTCTGGTGGCTCCATTTGCCGGCGTGGTGACAGCACGGATGGCCGATCCAGGAACACTGGCCTCGCCGGGCGTGCCTTTGCTGCAGGTGGACCAGGCCGGCGCACTGCAACTCGAAGCCACGGTCGATGAGTCGGCGATCGGCGCGGTCCACAAGGGGATGAAGGCGCGGATTGCAATCGATGGCGCGTCTTCCGCGGACCTCGCGGGCGCTGTTGCAGAGATCGACCCAGCCGCCGATCCGGCCAGCCACAGCTTTCTGGTGAAGATCGATCTGCCCTCGTCGAACCAACTACGCGCCGGCATGTATGGCACGGCGGAGTTTGCCAACGGAGTTCGGGAGGCGATTGTGATTCCGCGCACCACAGTTGTCATGCGAGGCTCGCTGGCCTGTGCGTATGTTATCGACGGCCAGGGGATTGCGCAGCTCCGTTCCCTAACGCTAGGCGCGACACAAGGCGACCTCGTGGAAGTCCTGTCGGGCATCTCTGCCGGAGAAAAGTTGGTGGATGCTCCCTCCGACCGCGACCTAGCCGGCAAGCGCATCGAGGTACAGCCATGAAGCAGGAGCTTGGCATCGCCGGAAGACTGGCCCACAGCTTTCTCAACTCGAAGCTGACACCGCTGTTCATCGCGGCCTCGCTGGCCATCGGTGCGTTTGCCATTGCGATTATTCCCCGCGAGGAGGAGCCGCAGATTCTGGTACCGATGCTAGACATCACTACCACGATGCCGGGCGCGTCTCCGGCAGAGGTGGAAGAGCGCGTGACGCTGCCCATCGAGAACCTGGTGCATCAGATCTCGGGCGTCGAGTATGTGTATTCCACGTCGAGTCCCGGCCAGAGCCTGGTAATCGTGCGCTTTCTGGTTGGCACGCCGCAGGAAGACGCGCTGGTCAAGGTCTACAGCAAGCTCTACTCGAACTTCGACCGCATGCCGCCGGGAGTCTCGCAGCCAATCATCAAGGCCCGCTCGATCGACGATGTGCCGATCCTCGCGCTGACGTTGTGGGGCGAGCACTACAACGGCTATCAACTTCGCGCCATCGCGGCCGAGATGCAACATAACATCGCGCAGGTGACCGATGTCTCGGAGACGACGATCATCGGCGGGCTTCCGCGTACTATGCGCGTACTGCTCAGCACGGAGAAGCTCAATGCATACGGCCTGTCGCCGATGGCCATCGTCGGGCACCTGCAGGCCGCCAATGCCATGGTACAGGCGGGAAGTTTTGCCGAGAACAACCAGGAAGTCCGCGTGGATGCAGGCAATATCTTCACCAGCCGAGAAAATTTGGAGGCTGTGGTGGTAAGCGTGGTTCGTGGGCAGCCGGTCTATCTGCGAGATGTTGCTGAACAGATCGTCGACGGGCCTGACGATCCAGCGAACTATGTGACCTTTGGCACGACGAACGCAGGCGGAGCGGCGCCACGGCAGTATCCGGCGGTAACCATCACTGTGGCCAAACGCAAGGGCACCAACGCCACCGACATCGCGAACGCCGTGCTCCAAAGCGTCCACCGGATGCAGGGCGTGTCCATACCCAATGACGTGACGTTGACCACCACGCGCAATTACGGAGCGACAGCGAAGAACAAGTCGGACGAGTTGTTGGAGCACCTGCTGCTGGCCACGCTATCGGTGACGTTCCTGGTCGCGCTCTTTCTGGGATGGCGCGAGTCGGGTGTCGTGCTGCTGGCCATTCCGGTCACGCTGGCGCTCACCATGTCGGTGTTTTATCTTCTCGGCTACACCATCAACCGAGTCACACTGTTCGCGCTGATCTTCAGCATCGGCATCCTGGTGGATGACGCTATCGTCGTCGTGGAGAACATGGTGCGCCACTTCCGGTTGCCGGAAAACCGGGAGCGCCCGTGCAGCGACGTTACGGTGGAAGCGGTCGCCGAGGTGGGCAACCCCACCATTCTGGCCACCTTCGCCGTGATTGCGGCGGTGCTGCCGATGGCCTTTGTGCGCGGCCTGATGGGGCCGTACATGCGGCCCATTCCGGTGGGGGCATCGGCGGCGATGCTCTTCTCGCTTATGGTTGCCTTTGTGGTCTCTCCGTGGGCCGCAATGCGGCTGCTGGGCAGGCATCTTGCCGGGGCAAAGATACTGGAACCGGAGACCGAAAACTGGCGGACCCGGCTCTATCGCCGCGTCATGACGCCGCTGATTCGCTCGGCGCGCAATCGCGGGCTGTTCTTTATCGCGGTGGCTGTGCTGCTGCTGATCTCGGTGGCCTTGGTGCCGCTGGGACTGGTGCGCGTGAAGATGCTGCCATTCGACAACAAGAGCGAGTTGCAAGTCATCGTCAACATGCCCGACGGCACACCGCTGGAAGAGACGGCGCGCGTCGCTCAGGCGCTCGGCGCGGAGCTTGCGCAACAGCCGGATGTTCTCAACTACCAGACTTATACCGGGACCTCCGGCCCGTATAACTTCAACGGGCTGGTGCGCCATTACTACATGCGCCGCCTGCCGAACCAAGCCGACATCCAGGTGAACCTGCTGCCTGCGGACCAGCGCATCGAGCAGAGCCATGCGATTGCCAAGAGGCTTCGTCCACTGCTAGATGCCATTGGCAACCAGTACGGCGCGCGCATCCAGGTCAGCGAAGTTCCGCCGGGCCCGCCGGTGGTGCAGACGCTGGTGGCCGAGGTCTACGGCCCCGATCTGGCTGGGCAGACGCAGATCGCGCACCAGATCAAGTCGATCTTTCAGAGCACACCCGGCGTTGTAGACACCGACTGGTACGTCGAAGATCCGCAGCCCAGGCTGGTGATGCGCGTGGATGAGGTGAAGGCCGCGCAGCACGGCATTGCGGTCTCCGATGTAACCCATGCGCTGGCGCTGGCGCTCTCGGGAGCGCAGGTCGGGCTGGTTCACGACCAGAGCACGCGCGAGCCGGTGCCCGCAACGGTCGAACTGGACCGGGCGGACCGCTCCTCCGAGCAGGGGCTGGAGAATATCCGCCTGCCCGGCGCGGACGGCGGCATGGTCTCGCTGCGCGAGCTGGTGACCGTCGAGCACACTACGATCCAGCCCAGCATCTATCACAAGAACCTGCGCCGCGTGGTGTACGTCACGGGAGACGTGGCGGGAGCGGAAGAGAGCCCGGTCTACGCGATCCTGAAGATGAATAAGGCCCTGGACCGACTCACGCTTCCGGATGGATACAAACTGACCCGCTACAACGCGGTAATGCCGGATTCGACAGACCATTACTCCATGAAGTGGGACGGCGAATGGCAGATCACCATCGAGGTCTTTCGCGATCTGGGGCTTGCCTTCGCCGCAGTGCTGGTTCTCATCTATGTTCTTGTGGTGGGCTGGTTCCGGTCCTTCATCGTGCCGCTGATCATCATGGCGCCGATCCCGCTGACGCTGGTGGGCATCCTGCCTGCGCATGCACTGCTGGGCGCATTCTTCACCGCGACCTCGATGATCGGTTTTATCGCCGGGGCCGGAATCATCGTGCGCAATTCCATCATCCTGGTCGACTTCATCGAGCTTCGCCGTCGCCAGGGAATGCCTCTGGCCGAGGCGGTGATTGACGCCGGAGCTGTTCGCTTCCGTCCCATGCTGCTGACCGCCGCCGCGGTCGTCGTAGGCGCAAGCGTCATCCTTTCCGACCCCATCTTCCAGGGGCTTGCGCTCTCGCTGATCGCCGGCGCGGTTGCTTCGACCTTCCTCTCGTGGCCTACAATCCCGGTGCTCTACTACATGGTCCACTTGCGGGGTGAATCTGGAATTACATGCGAACCCAACACAAATCGAGGAGAACTACTATGACAATTGAACGTGGTGTGCGCCTGATGGCAGGCGTAATGGTGCTGTTGTCGCTTGCACTGGCGCACTATGTTTCACTCTATTGGTTGTGGCTGGCGGTCTTTGTCGGACTCAACCTGTTGCAGTCGGCATTCACAAATTGGTGCCCGGCGATGTCAATTCTGCGCGCCATGGGGATGAAAGATGCAGGCTGCTGCTCAGACAATGCTGGCTGTTGTTCAACCAAGTGAGGCAGGAATGAACGAGAGGCGATTCAACGCCGCCCACGCGCTGCGGCTCGACGATCCGGCGCGCAGAGCATGGCTTCCACCTGCGGAGGTGCTGGCAGCCATGGCCCTGCACTCAGGCGAAACCATCGCCGACGTGGGCGCCGGAACGGGGTACTTCTCGTTGCCCCTGGCGCAGGCTGTCGGCCCGCAGGGCAAGGTCTATGCGGTGGATGCCCAAGAGGAGATGCTTGCGCTGCTACGGCAGAAATTGGATGAGTTCACTCTCTCCAACGTCGAGCCGATCCACGCGGAGGCCCATAACACGGGCCTTCCGGCATCCAGTTGCGATCTTGTTTTCGCCGCAAATGTCTGGCATGAATTCGAAGGCCACGCTGCCGTTGTGCGAGAGTTCGCGCGCGTTCTGAAGGAGGACGGACACATCGCAATCCTCGATTGGCGGCCCGATGTCCTGCCGGAACACGGCCCGCCACTGGAGCATCGCCTGGATTCGTCCCATGCCGTGGATGCCCTGTGTTCCAACGGATTTCAGAAGGTCGCAACTGCCAACGTCGGTCTCTACTCGTGGCTCGTGCAAGGTGAAAGAAAGCGATGACTGTACGCAAAGATACAGCCCGGTCGAGACCTCCTCGCCGAAATCATGGCGAACAGTTCAAGGATGAGGTCTATCGCCAGATGTTTCGTCTGGAGGCAGGCCGGCCTGGCGCCGAATTGGACCTGACAATCGCCTTGCTGCGCGCATGGCTCGCTTCAGACTCCGATTCTGGCGCGTCCAAATCGCGCGAGTGGCTCGAGAAGATCTGCCCCATCTGCCTGCTTATGATCGAAGCCGGCATGCAAGCGGGCGACTCCGTTGATCCGTGTATTCAGCAAGCGCATAGTCGTACCTGATGTTCATCTGGTTGGCCGGAGCCAATAGCCCGGGTGGGTGAAGATGTGGCCGCGATAGGGCCTTCGTTATAGAAATAGGGATACTATACTGGCCTTGATCGTGAGTGCCCCCATCGATGCGACCTGAACTGATTCAAGCTGCCGGCCTGCTGCGCCGCAATACTCCTGAAGCTGTCGATGAGGCCATCGGCCTGCTGCAGAACACGGTCTACTCCTTCAGCATGAAGGTCTGCGGGCATTCCGAAGACGCGGAAGACACCATGCAGGAGGTGCTCTATCGTTCACTGGGGCACCTTGCTAGGATTCATGACCCGCAGGCTCTCGCGGTCTGGCTCTACACAGTCACCCGAAACCGCTGCTGGCGCATGCGCCGCAAGGGAGCATCTGCTCCCAAACACATCCTCTCGCTGGATGAGTTGATGCCCGGCGAGGCGGAGTTGGGACGATTGTTGCAGGACGCCGCAGCGGGACCCGAGGCCAATCTGTTACACGCCGAACAGCACCACCTGCTGCACCAGGCGGTCCTGCGGATTCCCGCGCAACTACGCATCGTTCTCGTGCTGCACGACATGGAGGAGTTGACCACTGAACAAGCCGCGCAGGTCCTTGGCCTGCAACCTGGGACGGTCCGGGTCCGTCTCCATCGGGCGCGCCTTGCCGTGCGCAAGGAGATGCACAGAACGCTGGACGACGCACCCGGGCTGCCGGCCCGCGGCAAGCCAGCCGGAATCCAGCCGACCGCAAAGACATCCAGGCGCAGCCGGGCCAAAGGCGCGCAGCGCCCCACCGAGTGCCGCGAATTGTTTGCCAATCTCTCCGAATATTTAGACGGTCGAGTGGAGCCGCTATCCTGCGAAGCAATGCGTAGCCACATCGAGTCCTGCCCTGCCTGCGTCGCATTCCTGCGCGACCTGCGGGTTGCCATCGACCGCTGCCGCTCGCTGGAGGTCCCCTGCGACCCCGCCGTTGCACCGCGCCTGCGTTCCATTCTCACCCAGGAATATCTGCGATTGCTGGGGATTCCGAGCGCCCATAAATAATCTCCGCCGTGCTGTAACGAATCGCCGTCTATGTGTCTCTGTTCTGTTGAGAGGTAATGATCCTTATGGAAGTCACAATCAAGCATCTTGACCATGTAAAGTTTTCCATCCAGTCGCGGTCGCACATGGTCCTCTGCGACCAGCCGGCCGAGAATGGCGGCGAAGACTCCGGCATGACGCCGCCGGAGTTGCTGCTCGCCTCGTTGGGCTCCTGCGCCGCCTTCTATGCCGTGCAGTATCTACAGTCCCGCAAGCTGGCGGAGAGCGGCGTGGAGGTCATCGTGACCGCCGACAAGCTGACGCAGCCCGCACGGATGGGCAACTTCCGCGTTCAGGTCACCTGCCCGGTCGCCCTCAGCGAAGACCACACCACAGGCCTCATGCGCTCCGTGCATCACTGCCTGGTGCACAACACGCTGCTGTCGCCGCCTGAGATCAAGATCGAACTGGTTGCAGGTTAGGCATCAGTGTCCAAGAACATCTTCTTCATCGGAATGATCCTCGCTGCGAGCGGCCTAGTCTCACCCCCGGTTGCACTGGTGGGCGGCATCCTCTACGGATTCACCTTCGTTCACCCGTTTCACATCGCAGCGAGACAGCTCTCCAAGTTTCTTCTACAGGCATCCGTTGTGGGCCTTGGATTCGGCATGGATCTACAGCAGGTTCTTCACGTCGGACGCACCGGATTTATCTACACCGCAGGGAGCATCAGCTTCGCCATGCTGTTGGGCTGGGGACTGGGAAGGCTGCTGGTCGTAAAACAAAGAACCTCGTTTCTCATCACGGCGGGCACGGCAATCTGCGGTGGCAGCGCCATTGCCGCGATCGCGCCAATCACCAACGCCAACGAAGAGGAGATTGCCATCTCTCTCGGAACCGTATTCCTGCTCAACTCGGTTGCTTTGCTCGCATTTCCAGCAATTGGTACGACGCTGCACATGACCCAAACCCAGTTCGGCCTCTGGTCGGCTCTTGCCATCCACGACACCAGCTCCGTCGTCGGCGCGACGGCGAAGTTCGGTGCAGTGGCCCTTGCCGTCGGCACCACCGTCAAGCTTGCGCGCGCTCTATGGATCGTGCCTCTGTCGTTCGGAACCGCGATGGCCAAGAAGAGTAAAGCGCGCATCCACTGGCCCTGGTTCATTCTCTTCTTTTGTCTGGCAGCAGTGGCCAATACCTACATACACACATTTAACACGTTCTATCCAAATCTCAAGCATCTCGGAGTTATCGGTTTGACGGTCACGCTCTTTCTGATTGGAACGGGCCTCTCAAAGAAGACGCTGCAAGAGGTCGGCGTTCGACCGCTGCTGCAAGGGATTCTGCTATGGATCGTCGTCGCGGCGGGATCTCTATCGCTGATCCGTGGCGGCTGGATTCATCTTTAACAGACATTGGGAATCCTTGCCAGGGACTCCTGTGTACTTCATGGGGACGAGAGCGGCCGACGTGTGGATTCCGCGGGTGGGTTTGGGCCTGTCAGCGCGGGGTGAGGGCAAATAAACGGCTGTGTCTGGGGTGGAAGAGGATCCGTCAGGGGAACAGGAGCTGACCGTGACGGCCTGTCCAAGGTGTGCAGTGCGCTGGCTTGAAATATCTGAGATAGCTTATGTACACCGTTCTCCCTCTGCGGCGGAAGGCGGCGCGGAGATACTCATTGGCGCGGATGTCGGCCTGCTGGTAGCCCAGGCCCAGATGCTCGACCCAGTATTTGGCCCCGGCTTTGACCGGCATTGCATGGAATACAGACAATGTTCCAAGCCCGACTGCAAGACATATACCAGTTTGGCCAGTATCAAGAATGCAGGATCCGAATGGATTCGCGATGAGGTTCAGGCGCAGGGCACGCCTGTTTCCGCGAGCGTGAAGATCAGACTAATTTGAGTTCGCGGAGGGTTGTACCGACGGCGCTGAGGTTTTCCGGGCCCATGGCCGAGTAGGCCGTGGAGAGGACCAGGCCGCTGCCGCCAGCGCGGAAGATGGCTTCAACGCAATCGCGGACGCTATCCGGCGTGCTGTTGTGCTCCTGAATGTTAATGCCGAGTCCTGGCGTGATCCGCGTATTAGTTCCGGCGACGCCATCCACGGCGCGTTTTGTCTCCTCGTAAACATAATCGCTGGAGAAGCGCGGATTGGCCGCGGCGCGAGGAGCTGGGGTGGCAGGCTGCGCAGGCTGTTGCGGTTGGGCGCTGGGTGCGGGCCGGCCGGTGAGCTCGGCATACGACTTTTCCTTCAAACCCATCACGCTGTATTCGAAATCGAGCATCTGCTGATGGCTGAGGTCTCCGAATACGTTTTGGGTGACGCTGTCGACAAACGAGGCCATGCGTTCCCCGGCTGGATTGTCGTAGGTCGCGGGCTTGAGGAAATCGGCATACTCGGTGAAGGTGCGGTAATCCTGCTCGGCGCGGTAGAACGGGCTGAAGGAGATGTTCTGCCAGATGTGGTAGCCCACGGGGATGCCGGGCTTGGCCGCCTTGGCGGTGGCGGAGACAAGGCGCTGCGTCTCGCGCATGCTTTCGGACCAGAACTCTTCCCAGATCAGCAATTCGGGATTGCGCAGCAGGAGGCGCCAGAACTCGACGAAATAGCCATCCAGCGGGCGCTTGCCCGCGCGTCCGTTCCTGACGAAAGGCTCCAGCGCGAGATATGCCTTTTTGACCCGCGCAAAATCAATGCCCTGCTTGGCCGCCTTAGCCGCGCAAAAATCGCAGAAGCAGGAGGTTTGCCCGGGATCGCTGTGCCCAGGGTCTCCGCCATGATGCCAAGCGCCCAGCGCGTTGCCCAAAGGCCCCTGCCGTTCGGTTCCCCGCTGTATACCATCCACATCGTAGGAACGGACGAAATCGTTTACCTGTGCGACAAGAAGGTTACGAAAATAGGGGTTGTTGAGGCACGGTCCTCCGGGATGGTGAGAAGTACGCCGCCCATACAGATCGACCTCATACAGCTCGTCAAAGCCCTTGATCTGCGGGCGCGCGCGATTGTCCTCCTCCATCCAGGGGATAATCTTGATGCCGCGTTTTTTCGTCTCTTCGGTGATTTTCTGAAACTCGTCGGGAAGGTTGAAGTCGCCCGCGCCCAGGGCTTTAGGCTGCATTTTGATATTGCGATAGTACTGCGGATGGGCAGTGGCAAAGTTGCCGAGGGGGTTGCTGGCCCGGTCCAGACCTGCCCAGGAGTCCTCGAAAGGGACGCAGTGCATCATCAGCGTGTTGACACTGGAGCGGGTCTGCACGTCGTCCAGAAACTTCACCATGTTGTTCTGCAGCGAATTCACCTCAACCTGAATTCCGATCAGGGGATTCGCCAGCGTGGGCTGGGTGGCAGGGGCGGCGGCGCGGACGCTCATTGGCTCGAGACCGAGGCCGGTCGTAATCGTGGTTGCCGCCAAAGAGGGCAGCTTTGACAAAGTCTCTGCGAGTGATGGGGCCGTCAGAATTCATGTCCCGGATGCTATCACAAAGATTGAACCGTCGACCGCGCCGCCAGGCCGGTTGCGCACTGGGGCTTAAGTTGGAACTAAGCCAGCTCCCGTGGAGATGCTAGTTGTCGGTTACGCGGAATAGAATCCCACCGCGAAATGAGAAAGTACAACAGACACGTGGTTTGCGCCGGTGGGAGTGGCTTTTGCTGGTAGCACTCCCTCGAATAGAACCCTTCAGGCTTAAATCTCTTGTTTCATATCCCGTTATCGGCGATCGACGGATTGAACGATGGTGCGATCAAATCTCTCTGCGCAACCGACCTGTGTCTGCGGCTCGTGGTCGAGCTGCGTGAAGAGTCACCTTATCGGTAAAAGCGGCACCATCCCATTAACTTCGCGAGTCAAATAAGCCAGATGGCCTGGCTCACGCCGAGTCCGGCGGACGATGATTCACAGACGACTTATGGGTGCGTTATGCTCCGAGCTATGAACCGACGCCAGCTCACCCCCGCCCTCCTACTACTGACCATTCCGCTTGCCGCCCAGACTCCAACAGCCGCCTCGCCCCAGACTCCGCCCCAGACGCCCGCAGCTCGACCGAGGCCTGCGAGGAGCACGCCGCCGCCTACGGGCTTCGCGCAGTCGATCGTGCTGTGGCCCGAGGGCGCGCCCGGAGCGAAGGGCACGGCCGAGGGCGATGTCCCCAAGCTCTTTACTTATCCGACCGCTGGGAGCGGGCCGCACGCCGCGGTGATCGTAATGCCGGGTGGCGGCTTTACCAGCCTGAAGATGGAGCAGGAGGGAGCGGATGAGGCGCGCTGGCTGGCCGCGCACGGTGTTGCGGCCTTCGTGCTGGAGTACAGGCTCTCGCCCGCCTATGGGTACCCCGCTCCCATGCTGGACGCGTCGCGCGCCATCCGCTACATCCGCTCGCATGCCGCTGAGCTTGCGGTCAAGCCGGACGCGATTGGCGTCTGGGGCTTTTCCGCGGGCGGGATTCTTGTAGGCTACCTTGCAACGATACACACGGCGGGCGACGCGGCTGCGAAAGACGTTGTCGATCGGGTGAGCGATCGGCCGGACTTTGAGATCGTCTCCTACGGGCGGCTGGACATGAGTGTGCCCCTGACCAACGGAACTCTGCCCAAGGAGTCGATCCTCGGCCCGCAGCCGACGCAGGCGGCGATCGATGCGATCGACCCGATTAAGCATACGAGTACAGATACAAGCCCGTCGTTCCTCTACTCGACGAGCGGCGACATGAGCGTTGACTCGCGCAATGCGGCGGATTTTTATGCAGCGTTGAAGAAGTTTGGCGTGCCTGCGGAGTTGCACATATTCGAGCTCGGACCCCATGGAACACACATGGGAGTAGACCAACCCCCTGCACTGCGTGAACTCACCGTCTTTCCCACGCTGCTCGCCAACTGGCTACAATTGCATGGCTGGATGGCCCCACAACCGCAGTAGCCTTGCCAAGCCGAATCGGAACAGGGAAAGATCAGGGAATTCGACAGCCAGGACTCGATCGCGATCTCGGGTTTGGGCCACGTTAAGGATAAGTCGATTTGAGTTGATTGATCCCCTGCAGTTCGTTCCGGCCGGTGCCTTCTGGAGTGCCCGGTACGGCGCTGGTTTTGGCGGCTGCGATCAGATTGTCTGTGTGTTTGATGGCACGCCTCCATGGAGGGCATCAACTCTTCAGGGCTTCATGGATATATTTTAAAGCCCGTTCGCTGATCATAAAGATCAAGGCTTGATTGTTAACCGGGAGTCGGCCAGCGCAGGTATCTCAGTTTCATGAATTGTTCTCCTCTTTGACTTAGCGATAGTGATAGAACGCAACGCGCATCACGGCCGGCGGTTGGGGCGCGGTGCCTCCCGCTCCGGTGCCACGGCCGCCTCTGCCCCGGGCGCCCAGCGGTATCTGAGAGCCGGGCTGGTTGTTGTTGGCTGCGGCCGAGACGTCGTAGCCGCGGCCCATGATATCGTCGCCGTTGACGCGGCGTTGCATGACCCATATGCCGTCCTTGAATGCGCCGCGCTCCATGATGGCGGGCGCAGCGACCCTGGCGTTGGGGATGTTGTTTGGCATAACGATAAACGGCAAAGATGTGTTGGTCGCGAAGTAATACTCATCCGGGGCGGTGTTGACAATAAGCAGGAAAGGCTTGTCGAGGAAGGATAGCCCAACACTGCCGCCGCGTCCTTGACCCTGAGGCGCGGCCTGGGCACCAGGCGTCGTTGTCGGCGCAGCGGCGCCAACACGTTCACCGGCAGCTGCGCCGCCACGAGCTCCAGACACGAGGGTGAAATCGAAGATATATCGGCCCATCGCGACCTTCCCTGGATTCTGCCCCGGTTCCAGCTCGATCAGCTTGATCGCATCTGGCTTGCCTTGCGCCTCGGCAATCGCGCCCGAGATCGAGTTCATGAAGCCATACGACCGCACGAACGGGTTGACAGGGTTCGGATCCAGGCCATCAACGCCGAAGGGGGAGAAGCAAAGGAGTTTGAGCTGCGTGAACCCCATCCACGCGTTGTTGGCGTTCTGTCCGGTTTCGGGATTCCAGGCGGGGTTGCCATTGCGCGAGTAGGTCTTGATGATTCCCTCGTAATCCGGCAGGTAGATGTCCGGCGCCAGGATGTCGATCGCCGGCCCGCCGGCCCGCCAGATGTCGTGCACCAGCGGCTCGGGCCCTCCACTGGGGTAGTCGCCCGCGCCAATGTCGTTGGGCTGCACCAGCCAGGTGTTGACATACATCGGGAGGGGATATTCCTTCTTGCCCTGCGCCGCCACGTAGCCGATGTAGCGGGAGTAGTTCCACGCCATGAAGATCTCATCCGTGTGGTTGAACAGCTCGGCGCCGGCCGGACGCTTGGTGCGATTGGGGCTGTTGGGCACCGGTGGATCGTCCGCCGGACGCTGAACGTTCTTGCCGAAAACCTGCTCCCATGTACCGCTGGTCCGGTCGCCCGCGGCGTCCCAAATCCTCTTCAGTTCCGGCAGCAGGTGGTCCTTGTTCTTCTGAAGATAGTCGGTCAACTCCTTGGGAACCGGGCCGGCAAAGGCGGCATTGGCGGCGGGGCCGAAGTCCCTGGTGGTGCCCATGGTGCCCACTTCATTTTCGACCTGGATTGCGATGACGGTGTGGGTCTTGTCCACCTCGCGGATATGTCGCATGACGGCGGCGAAGGCCGTGGCGTCGGCGTTACGATTGTTTTCGCTCAGCGTGGAGAGGATCTCAAGAGTCTTACCCTGGCCGTTGACCACGCGCGGGAAGCGGTCCTGGTTGGCCTTGACCCATAGAGGCGGGAAGTGCGACAAGCCATTCTTCCAACTGGCCATCCACAGCAAGACGAGCCGCACATTATTGGCGCGGGCGGCTTCAATCTGATAGTCGATCATCGAGAAGTCGAACTTGCCTTCTTCGGGTTCAACCAGGTCCCAGGAAACAACGGTAAGAATGGTGTTGAAATTGGCCTGGGCCAGGCGCGCGATGGTGGCCTTGGTGGTTTCGCGGTCCGACGAGGCGGTATTGGATAGTTCGCCCGCAATGCAGATGAAGGGGCGTCCATCCACAATCAGCTTGGTCATCCCGTCGCGCTTCTCCAGGTGGGGTATGTCCTTGATGCTGACCTTGACTGTCGGCTTGGTCTCGACTGTGGCCGCATGTAGATTGACCGTCATAAACAAGGCGCACAGGGCCGGAACCGCAAAAGACGCTAAACGATATTTGGATGACATGTTCGATTCTCCGTTTTGTTTCCTGGTTCGAATTTGGATTTGCAGGTCATGAGGCGATTTCCACCGGGCAGGTGAAGCCCAACTGGCGGGGCCATGGGGTTACAGTCGCCATCTAGCCCACGCACCGCCATCGTTCTATGTTTTTCATGTGATTGACTGATTTCCTCGTGGTCTGCCCGATCTGATTTACCAGTTCGTTTGTTAGTGTAGCGCAGCTATGATCTCGCAGGGTGCTAACGGAATAGGCGGTAGTGGTGCCGGTCGATTTCCACAGCGTTATGGCTTGGTGCTCATATTACTGATGCTCATAGGCTGTTTGGGGAGAGTCTCTTCAGCAAGCGGCTTTTCCCCAACAAAAATATCTGCGTCTTCATGTGTTGGGCCGGGAGGAAGATACATCATTGATCCCTGCCCGAACACAACGGCTTCGTCAAAGGTTGCCAGTCCTGTTTTGCGCTTGAGCGCTTTGAATAGCGCCGATTCAAGTTTCTTGTATGAAGAGTTTTTATCGACAATCACGCTGAGCATGAGCGGAAACCCTACGGCACCGAATGTGCCGATCCTGTTATGCACTGAAATCTTTGCTTTGCCGAGAGCATTCGCAATCTGGATTGCCAACAGCATTGCCTCGGCATCTTGGTTGTACGTGGCAACTCCTACAGTTTTGCCAGCGAATGATTTGAGCGCATCTGTAATGCTATTCTGCTCGTCCGGCGATAGTCTTCTAGGTTGTATATCTCCCAAGAGTATTGCTGCTCGCTCTTCGGCTTTGCCAGCGCGTTCATTAGCTTCGCCCGCATTCGTTTCCGCGGCGCTCTCCAGGGGCATCGGTTCCGACACGCAAAAACCTTTTGTCATCGTAATCGTCGCGGGACTGGTCTCGCGGCTCTTCCATGGATTCTTCGTCAACCCTGTACTGTACGAGATGGTCGCCAAGGATGAAGACGTTTTGCAGGTTGAAGCCTATCTGGATCTGTCTCGCTGACCGCGGTGATCTGCTCGCTGGGCGTGGTGACGATGCGGTTGATCGCACCCGGCTTTGGACGAGGTTGATGTTTGTTAACTGAGTCGATTCCCGCTGCGACAAGAGGATGAATCCCTTTTAGACATCACTACACTCTACTCAGCTTAGGCCGTGACGAACTATGTACATGCTGTGGGGAGTGCGATGAAGGCTTTGATCTTTACTGTTTGTGTTGTGTTTGGGGTTGGTGGGGTGAGCGCGCAGAAGACTGCGTGGCAGCCGATAGCGGGTCACACACAGGTGGCGATATGGCCCGGAGCCGCGCCGGATGCGAAGCCTGTTGCGGAGCCGGAGAGTATGGAGACGGACAACAATCCCAAGGAGTTCATCGGCGGCAGCCCCGTGACTGCGATCCGCAACGTCTCGCGGCCTACGATGACGGTCTATTCGCCAATGGGAAAGAACACGGGCGCGGCGGTGGTTGTGTTTCCCGGCGGAGGCTATGAGGAACTGGCCATCGACCTGGAGGGCACGGAGGCCTGCGACTGGCTGACGGCCAAGGGAATTACATGCGTGCTGTTGAAGTATCGCGTGCCGGCTCCGCATTTGACACAGTATTGGGGCGCGTATCCGGAGTCGCCGATTGCGCTGGAAGATGCGCAGAGGACGGTGGGGCTGGTGCGCTTTCACGCCGCGGAGTGGCACATCGATGCGCACAAGATTGGAGTGATAGGCTTCTCCGCCGGCGGTCATCTCGTCGCCGCCACCAGCGTCCACTCCGAACGCATCTATGCGGCGGTCGATGCCGCCGACAAAGTAAGCTGCCGCCCGGACTTTGCGGTGGCGATCTATCCCGGGCATCTGTCGTTTGGCGATGAGAAACTTGAAAAGCCCGAGCTGAACCCGGATATTCGCGATCACCTCACCCGCCAGACTCCGCCTACGTTCTTGCTGCAGAATGAGGACGACCAGGTGGACGGCATCAACCAATCGCTGGTCTACTACATCGCGCTGAAAAACGCCGGGGTTCCCGTGGAGATGCATTTATATGCGCAGGGTGGACACGCCTTCGGGCTGCGGCCGACGAAGCTGCCTGTGAGCCGGTGGCCCGAGCTGGTAGAGAAGTGGCTGAGGACGATCGGGATGATTGCGGAGTAGGTACGAGAGCGGAACCATAGTTACTATAGCCTGGCGAAGAGTATGCGATGCGGTTTTACTTAAGAGAAAACCGCGCAAGGCTTGTTCACCCCGGATACACCTACTCTGGTTCCGCTCTAATGGCATACGGCCGGGCGAGCTTTGTTCACAGCTGATGCCGTTATCTTCCCGGCGGAGCGAATCTGCTATTCATCAACGGACAACGACACCATATCACCGGCTCGCAGCTCGGCCGAGTATAATCGGTCGCTGCAAGCCGAAAGGGTCCCCCATGCGCCTGAAACAGTTTTTTGCTCTCTGTGCAGCAACCCTCCTGCTGACCGTCGCATCCTTCGCTCAAACCCTGCCGCAAGGCGTACAGAAGGTGACCGCCGTTGAGGGAGTCACGGAGTACGCCTTTCCCAACGGCCTGCACGTCCTGTTGTTTCCCGACAACTCCAAGCCCAAGATCACCGTCAACGTGGTCTACCGTGTGGGCTCGCGCAACGAGGGCTACGGCGAGACCGGAATGGCCCATCTGCTGGAGCACATGACCTTCAAGAGCGCCGAGGACGGCCGCGTGATCTTCAAGGAACTGACCGACCGCACCGGCGGCGGCAATTTCAACGGCACCACCTCCTACGACCAGACGATGTACTTCGAGACCGTCAACGCCAGCGACGACAACCTGCGCTGGGCGCTGGACCTGGAGACCGACCGCATGGCCCACATGACCATGTTGAAGTCGGACCTCGACAGCGAGATGACGGTCGTCCGCAACGAGATGGAGGCCGGCGAGAACAGTCCGCTGAACGTCCTCGACGAGCGTGTCATGGCTGCTGCCTTCAACTTCCACAACTATGGCAAGACGGTCATCGGCGCCCGCACCGACGTCGAGCGCGTGCCCATCGCCAACCTCGCGGCCTTCTATCACAAGTACTACCAGCCCGATGACGCCGACCTCATCATCGCGGGTCAGTTCGATGAATCCAAGGCGCTGGCCATGGTCTCCCAGACCCTCGGCGCCCTGCCCCGTCCGGCGCGCGTGCTCACCCCGCCGTACACCGTCGAACCAACCCAGGAGGGCGAGCGCTTCGTCACCCTGCGCCGCATCGGAGACATTCAGGCCATTATCGCGGTCTATCACATTCCGGCCGCGCTGCATCCCGATATGGCGCCCCTCGAAGTCATGTCCCAGGTGCTGGGCGCTGCGCAGACTGGCCGTCTGTATAAGGCATTGGTCGACACCAAGAAGGCCGTCGGGGTCAGTATGGGCGCCGACGCCATGCACGACCCCGGGGTTGAGCTGGTATTCGCGCAGCTCAAGCCGGAGCAGTCCATCGACGATGCCCAGCAGATTCTTCTCAAGACGGTCGAGGGCCTGGCCAGCGACCCGCCCACGCAGGAGGAGGTCGATCGCGCCAAGGCGCGCATCGAAAAGAACATCGAGCTCGCGCTCACCGACTCGCAGCAGGTTGCCCTCATGCTTGGCGGCTACGTGGGCGACGGCGACTGGCGCTCCTTCTACCTGATGCGCGACGAGGTGAACAAGGTCACGCCGGCCGATGTGACGCGCGTGGCCAAGGCCTACCTGAAGTCCACCAACCGCACGCTGGGCGAATTCATTCCCACCGCTACCCCCGATCGCGCGGAGATTCCCCCCACCCCCGATCCGGCGGTGCGCTTCAAGGACTACCATGGCGGCGCGGCCATCCAACAGGGCGAGATCTTCGATCCCACTCCGCAGAACATCGAGGCGCGCGTTGTCCGCGCCACGCTGCCCAACGGGCTGAAGCTCGTCATGTTCCCCAAGAAGACGCGCGGCGGCACGGTGACGGCCACCATGGACATTCGCTTCGGCGATGAGAAGTCGCTGTTCGGTAAATCCGCTGCCGGAACCATGGCCGGAGGCCTGCTGATGCGCGGCACCACCACCAAGAACCGCCAGCAAATTCAGGATGAGACCGACCGCCTGAAGGCGCAGATCAGCATAGTTGGCCACTCCGCCGGCGTTGCGGTGTCCGTCCGCACCCTGGACGCGAACCTGGCCGATTCGCTGCGCTTGACCAGGGAGCTGCTGCGTGAGCCCAGCTTCCCCGCGACCGACTTCGAGCAACTCCGCCAGCAGCGCATCGCCCTCGCCGAGAGCGGCAGGAGTGACCCCGCAACCCTGGCCTCCATCGAGATGGACCGGCATATGAACCCGCAGTACCAGCGCGGCGACGTGCGTTACACCTCGACCATCGACGAACGCATCGAGGACCTGAACAAGCTCACCCTCGACGATGCGCGCCAGTTCTACAAGCAGTTCTATGGCGCCGGCGAGGGCGAGATCGTCCTCAGCGGCCAGTTCGACCCGGTGCAGATGAAGAAGCTGGTCACCGAACTCTTCGGCGATTGGAAGAGCGCAAGTCCCTACGCGCGCCTTCACTACAGCTACGTCCCCGTGCCGCTCCTCAACGACAAGATCGAGACGCCGGACAAGCAGAATGCCGAATTCCTATTTGAAATGCCCATGAAGATGAGCGACGAGGACCCCGACTACTCGGCCCTCACCATCGCCGGCATGATCTTCGGCGGCTCGCCCAACTCGCGGCTCTTCCAGCGCATTCGCGTCAAGGACGGACTCAGCTACGGTGCTTCCGCGGGATTCACCATTCGTACCAAGGATGATGGCAGCCTCCTGACCGGGGGGGCCATCGCCGCGCCGCAAAACATGGCCAAGGTGGAGGCCGACTTCAATCAGGAGTTGGGGCTCGCGCTCAAGAACGGCTTTACCGCCGACGAGGTGGAGAAGGCCAAGAAGACCTGGCTGGATGAACGCGCCCAGCAGCGCACCGAGGATGGGTCCGTCGCGGACCTTCTCAGCGGCCGCGAGCGATGGGACCGCACCATGCTGTGGGACGCGAAGCTGGAGGCTGCCGTAGCCGCCCTCACGCCACAACAGGTCAGCGACGCCTTCAAGCGCCACGTCGATCCCACCGACATCACCATCGTCAAAGGCGGCGACTTCAAGAAGTCGGGCACCTACCAGTAGAGCGGCCTTATGAACCGACTGCGGTGGTCCCGGCGCAGGCATCTCCCGAGGCCTTGCCAGGCTGACGGTGGAGCGCGGCGAGTTGGCTGGCGGTAAGGTGATCTGGCTAGGCCAGCTTCACATTGACCAGCTCGATCCCTGTCGCTTTGCTTCCCAGGTTGCGGCTGTACTTCTTGTCCGTGGCGTTGTTCCAGTGTTCGTGGACGCCCAGGCTGGCCAGCGGCTTGCCACTCTTCGCCGGATCGTAAACGGTCTTGGAGGGCGGTTGGCGGGCCTCTGCCATCTCGTGCAGGTAGTTATCCACCGCGCCCGTGACGATGGTCTTGAGGGTCGGCTCGCTGCGCAGGAAGTCCAGCGCAACCGAGTCGATGGCCACGGGATCCTGCGAGGCAAAGACGCTGGATGTCCAATGGCCGTTGAAGGGTTCGCTCTGCCACTTGCATACCGCGGCCAAACGGAATTCGTTGTGTTGCGTGGCATACAGGCCGTCGATGAGATACAGCATGGTCTTGCCGCCAACATCCGGGTGTCCATTCATATCGACCAGCCCGTTGTAGGCGCCCATCTGTTGAGGGGCCGGACCGCGTCCGCCGCCCTTGACGGCAATGGTGGGATGCACATCGCGCGCACCGGCTGAACTATCTTCCTTCAGCACCGTTCCCTGATGGTTCTTGGCGCACACCGTCATGCCCGCCATGGTGTGGCCTTTCAGTCCGGCTACGTTGATCATGTAATCGGCCTTGGTGACAACGGTGGGCAGGTAGAAGGTCAAGCTGCCACTGGAGAAGACCAGCGGCTTTGACTTGTCGGCCACCGCTTTCTCGCGGCCATCGGTTCCGGTCGATTCCACAAAGTGGACGCCGGGAAACTCCTTGGTGGCGGGGGCGTAGATGGTGGCTGGTACGTTGCGGATGGCGTCATACACAGTGATGTCGCCCGGCGCAACCCCAACCTGCTGTACCAACTGGCGCAGCAGGGCTTGCGAGAGCTGCGGAGCAATGTAGGAATCGTTGCTCCTGCCGTCGTTGTTGTGCATCTGGTTCAGGTTGTATTTCAGGACGATCTTCTCGCCCTTTTTGTAGCCCACCGCGCCCTTGCCGTGGCGCTTGTTGAAGTCGATGAAAATCTTGTTCCAGGCCTCCTTGTCGCTGTTGGCGTCGCCAATCGAGCGGATGCTGCCCGAGAGCATGGCCGCCACCAGCTCGGGATGCGTGTTGCTGTCGTCCCACCAGCCTGGGGCGTTGTTCACGCCATCCCAGTTCGTGGCTTTGGCATTGAATGCCCAGGCAACGCGGCCCGGCTTGACACCGAAGGCTGTTCCCACCGGCGAGTTGGCTGGGTCGATGGGAGTGAAGGGGGGCTGCGGAGGGCCGGCTTGGAACTGGCCACGGCCCGCTGGCGGTGCTGCCGGAGGAGCTGCCGCCGGTGCGGTTTGTGCCATAGCTGCTGGAACCTGCGTCGCCGCAATCGCTGCCGCGCCACCCAGCATGGAGTTCTTCAGGAAATCTCTGCGGGACGTCGAAACTTTATCGTGTTTCATCTGGAATCTCCTTTTGATCGGTACCGAGTCGCATGAATTGTACGCTTCTAGCGCTTGCAAGAGCCATGCTGCATTTCAAGGTCGAAGATGGGGAAATTGCGTGCTCCCCTCAACTCGACTGCGTCCTTGAGATACTTTTTCGCGGTGCTTGGGTAGGAAGGTCAGGCAGACTGCGCAAACTAAATTCACTTATCGTGGCCCACCATCCGGCTTCTGTCACCCGGAACAAAATCATAAGTCCCTGCCATTTACATGGGCTGTGACCGCTGTCACTGAGTTCCAAGGCCATTCGGTTCTACATTAGCTATATATCTATCGATATATAAATATCGATAGATAGAGCGACTGCCGGAGAAGCGACAACCTGTCCATCGACAGCTTCCCAGTGCAGGCAGGAGAAAGAGGGGACCATGAAAAAACTCGATGAATTTATCGCAGCGAACCAGGAGCCGGAAAGCCGGGTGACCAACAAGGAAGAGCTGGAGGCGCTGATTGCGCGGGTCAAGGCCGCGCAACAGAAGTTTGCCAACTTCTCGCAGGCGCAGGTGGACCACATCTTCCGCTGCGCGGCGCTGGCCGCCGCCAATGCCCGCATCCCGCTGGCTGAGCTGGCCGTCGAAGAGACGGGGATGGGCGTGGTGGAAGACAAGGTGATCAAGAACCACTTTGCTTCGGAGTACATCTACAACAAGTACAAGGACGACAAGACCTGCGGCATCCTGAGCCAGGATGACGAGGCGGGCACCATCACGATCGCCGAGCCGGTGGGCCTGATCTGCGGCATTATTCCCACCACGAACCCCACCTCAACGGCCATCTTCAAGACATTGATCAGCCTGAAGACGCGCAATGGCATCATCATCACTCCGCATCCGCGCGCGCGCCGGTCCACCTGCATTGCCGCCCGCCTGGTACTGCGGGCCGCGGTTGCGGCGGGCGCTCCCGAGGACATCATAGGATGCATCGACGAGCCGACGGTGGAGCTCTCCAACCAGTTGATGCGTCATGCGGCGGTCAAGCTGATTCTGGCCACGGGCGGGCCGGGCATGGTGCATGCAGCCTATTCATCGGGCACTCCCGCCATTGGCGTTGGCGCGGGCAACACGCCGGTGGTGATCGACGAGACCGCCGACCAGACGCGCGCCATCGCATCGATTCTGATGTCCAAGACCTTCGATAACGGAGTTGTCTGCGCCTCCGAGCAGGCCGTCATCGCGGTGGATTCCATCTACGATTCCGTGCGCGACCGGTTCAACAGGCACGGCGGCTTCATTCTGGACAAGGAGCAGACCGAGGCGGTGCGCCGCATCATTCTGGTGGACGGAGCGGTGAATGGCAAGATCGTCGGCCAGGCCGCAACCAGGATCGCCGAGTTGGCCGGAATCACGGTGCCGGCGACAACCAAGGTGCTGATCGGCGAGGTCACGGACGCAACCGTGGCCGAACCCTTCGCCCACGAGAAGCTCTGCACCATTCTTGCGCTCTATCGCGCCAAGGACTTCAAGGACGCGGTGGAGATTGCCTCCAAGCTGGTTGCCATGGGCGGCATGGGACACACCTCCGTGCTGTTTACCAATCAGGACCAGCAGAAGGAGCGCATCGAGTACTTCGGCCAGCGCATGAAGACAGCCCGCATCCTCATCAACACGCCTTCTTCGTATGGCGGCATCGGCGACCTGTACAATTTCAGCCTCGCGCCCAGCCTTACCCTGGGTTGCGGAAGCTGGGGAGGAAACTCCGTGTCGGAGAACGTGGGTCCGCAGCACCTGCTGAACAAGAAGATCGTGGCCAAGCGCGCGGAGAATGCGTTGTGGCACAAGCTGCCGGGCGCGGTCTACTTCCGCCGCGGGTGCCTACCCGAGGCCCTGAAGGACATTGCCGGCCGGCGGCGCGCCCTGATTGTGACCGACGAGTTCCTCTTCCGCACCGGCGCGACCGACGATCTGACCGCGACGCTCAAGGAGCTGGGCATGGAGGTGGACACCTTCTCCGGGGTGCAGGCCGATCCCAACCTGACCACCGTGCGCAAGTGCGTCGAGGTGGCAAACCGCTTTCAGCCCGACGTGATTGTCGCCTTTGGCGGAGGCTCTCCCATGGACGCGGCCAAGATTGCCTGGGTCATGTACGAGCATCCGGAGGTCGATTTTGAAGACCTTGCCATGCGCTTTATGGACATTCGCAAGCGCATCTACAAGTTCCCCAAGATGGGAATCAAAGCCACTCTGATTGCCATTCCCACCACCTCCGGCACGGGCTCTGAAGTCTCGCCCTTCGCCGTGGTCACCGACGACGTGACCGGCAAGACGTATCCCATCGCCGACTATGAGCTGACCCCGGACCTTGCCATCGTCGATCCCAACCTGGTGATGAGCCTGCCCAAATCGCTCACCGCGTTTGGCGGCATCGACGCGGTGGTCCACGCGCTGGAGGCGTACGTCTCTATCATGGCCAATGAGTTCAGCGATGGGCAGGCGATCCATGCCTTGAAGCTGTTGAAGGAGTATCTGCCCTCGGCCTACAAGAACGGCGCCAACGACCCGAAGGCACGCGAGAAGGTGCACTATGGGGCGACGATTGCCGGCATCGCCTTCGCCAACGCGTTCCTGGGCGCGTGCCACTCCATGGCGCACAAGATCGGCGCGGCCTTCCATCTGCCGCACGGCCTGGCCAACGCCCTGCTCATCGGCAATGTGATCCGTTACAACGCCAACGACAATCCGGCCAAGCAGGCCGCCTTCTCGCAGTACGACCGGCCCAAGGCAAAGTGCCGCTACGCCGAGATCGCCGGCTATCTCGGCCTGGGCGGAGAAACCAAGGACGAGCAGGTTGCCAACCTGATTGCCTGGGTGGAGGGCCTGAAGAAGGACCTTGAGATTCCCCTTTCCATGCAGGCGGCCGGAGTCGACGAAAAGGAGTTCATGGAGAAGCTGGATGCGATCGCCATCGATGCCTTCGACGATCAATGCACCGGTTCCAATCCGCGCTATCCGCTGATCGAGGAGTTCCGGGCGATCTTGATGGACAGCTACTATGGATGGTCCTTTGTGGAGCTGACCAAGCGCCGTGAGACGGAGGCCATGGCCGAGGCGGCAATGCCGGTTGCGGTCGTGGCCGCAAGGAAGGAAACTTCCAGCGCAGTCGCAAGCGCAGTGGCGGAGGAAGAGGCAGAGGCGGAGGAGGAGACTGCTCTGGCAAGCTGATCCTCTGGGGCGGACTGTACCCGCTTCGAGAGGCGCACGCAGCCGCACCGGGCATCGTATGATGGGCTGTTGAGGTGATGTGTATGCCATTGGATGGAGTTGATCGGCGTTCGTTTCTGAAGACCATGGGGTCTGCAAGCCTGTACCCGGCCCTGCCTGCGTCTGCGTTTGCTGCTTCCTCGTTCGCGGGCAGCGTGGTGGAGGAGATTGCGCAGCCCGCGCAGGTTGCATCCGTTCTTCCGGCGAACTCCGTCCGCTTCGCTGTCGTGGGCATGAGCCACGATCACATCTACGGCATGGTGGATGCCATGATTCGCGGCGGCGGAGAGCTGGTCAGCGTCTACGCAGCGGAGCCGGAACGCGGAGCCGCATTTCTTAAGCGTTATCCCCAGGCGAAGGCGGCCCGGTCGGAGGACGAGATCCTCAACGATCCCTCGATTCAGCTTGTTCTCAGCTCGGCGATTCCCAATCAACGCGCCCCGCTGGGGGTCCGCGCGATGCAGCACGGCAAGGACTATCTGAGCGATAAGCCCGGTGTTACCACTCTGGAACAGTTGGCCGCAGTGCGCAGTACAATCGCCCAGACCAAACGTATCTACGCCATCATGTACAGCGAGCGGCTGGAAGTGAAGGCAGCCGTGCGCGCTGGAGAACTGGTGCAGGCGGGAGCGATCGGCAAGGTGATCCAGACCACCAACATCGCGCCCCACCAGATCGTCCAGTCCGGCGGCGATGCGGGAGGCGCATCGGGCCGGCCCGACTGGTTCTGGGACCCAGAGAAGTACGGCGGCATCCTCACCGACATCGGCTCGCACCAGGTCGATCAGTTCCTCTTCTACACCGGCTCCACGCACGCCGAGGTGGTTGCCTCCCAGGTGGCCAACGTGCGCCACAAGGACCATCCCAAATTTCAGGACTTCGGCGACATGCTGTTGCGCGGCAACGCCGGTTTCGGCTATGTCCGTTTGGACTGGTTCACTCCCAAGGGTGTGGGCACCTGGGGCGACGGGCGGCTCTTCATCCTGGGCACCGACGGATACATCGAACTGCGAAAGTATGTCGACATCGCCGGACGCAAGGGCGGCAACCACCTCTTTATCGTGGACCAGAAAGAGGCCCGCTACATCGATTGCAACAACCTCACCCTGCCCTTCGGGCCGCAGTTGATCTCCGATGTCGTCCATCGCACCCACACCGCGCAGGACCAGACCCAGTGCCTGCTTGCCGCCGAGCTGGTGCTCCGCGCTCAATTGGCCGCCAAGCATGTGGAGATTGAGGGATAAGCCGCAGCCAGCCGAAGGCGCTCCTTCACGGTTTTATTAATAAACGCTGTCCCACTCGCCTCGGTCCTGCATCTGCGCAATCTCATGGCGGGCCATCTCCTGGGCGCGAGCGTAGTCCGGCTTCGCCAAGCGGTTCAGTGGCAGTTGGCCGGATTCCATGACAATCCAATGCCGCGGCCGCATATACGTTGGTAGTGAACGCGCATGACGGTTCAATTCCTGCTGGTCCAGTTCAACACCGGGTCTCTTCTCCACCACGGCCACCACTGCCTCGGAGACGACGGCATGCGCCACGCCCACTACCACGCAGTTGGCCACCTTCTCCGCCAGGTAGCAGATATGCCGTTCCACATCGCCGGGAAAGATCTGGTAGCCAAACGATTTGATCACCCACTTCTCCCGGCCGGTCAGATGCAGGCCCGCGGCGTCCTTGTACCCAAGATCGCCGGTATATAAAAATCCGTCGCGCGAGAGTGCCTGCGCCGTGGCCGCGGGATCGTTGACATAGCCAAGAAAGGTCTGCGGCCCACGGAAGCACACGGCTCCAATCTCGCCGGAGGGCAGTTCCTGGCCTGCGTTGCCATCGGCGCGCATGGGCCGGCGAATGGAGCAGGGATAGATAGGCATGTCGTGGCCGAGCCCGGTGAGGATTGCCTCCTTGCCGGTCGCGTCTGTCTGAACGTAGGTGCAGAATCCGGCGGCCTCGGTAAGCCCCAGCCCGCTGCCAATCACCGGCGCCATGGTGGCCAGCCGGTCCACAAACGGACGCGCCACCGAATGCCCGCCATAGGCCGCAAATCTCAGGCTGCTGAGATCGTGGCGATCATAGTCCTTCAGCATCCACTCCAGGTTGAACATCGCCGGAATCTGACCCAGCAGCTCCACGCGATGCTGGGCAATGGCGCGCAACGAGCGGCCTGCGTCGAAGACCTCCAGCAGGACGGCCGTGCCTCCTCCAAAGAGGGTGCTCATCAACGTCTCCGTCTGCCCGCCGACGTGAGACGCAGGCAGATTGACCAGGGTCCGGGTGCCGCTGTCTCCGCCAAAGAATGCGCCGCACATGCACATGTTCTGCACCGTGATGTTGCGGTGTGAGAGCAGGGCCGGCTTGGGCGAACCGGTCGATCCGGTGGTAAAGATAATCAGCGCGCCGTCGTCCTCCGTCACGTCGCATAGTATCTCCGGCAGGGAAGCAGAGCCTGCATCCGTCACGGCATGCAACGCCGCCTCGGCAATGGACGCGTAGGACTGTGTGCCTGCAATCGCTTCCTCCGAGTCCACCGCGAAGCAATGCTGGAGCCAGGGACATTGCTCCCGCACGGCGCGCCACAACTCTCGAAAGTCGAACGGTGCCTTTACTCCCAGGCAGACAAACCCGCGCGGGCGCAATATCTCCAGTGATCGAATCACCTCGGCGGCGGGCAATCGCAGGTCCAGCGGGGCCACGATCACGCCGATCTTGAAGCAGCTATATTCCAGCAGAACGTGGTCCACGGACATCGGCAGCAGGGTGACCAGAAAATCGCCCTTGGCGAATCCCATGCGCAGCAACTCCCTCGCCAACGCCGTGGTCGTGCGGTCGAACTCGCTCCATGGCACCGCACGGCCGCCCTCCGCACTGAGCAGGGCAGGGACCTGCGGCCTGGCCTTCGCCCACTTCGCCAACACGCCATGCAGCAGATGGCGATCGGCAAACTTCCGTTCGTAATCGTCGAGGGTAAATTGCGGCGCAGGCATCGTTTGCTCAGTCATGTTCTGACTCAGTCGATCATTCGCGGCAGAACGCGTCAAGGGCCGGCTGCTGTAGAAAAGTCTGGCGGGCCACAGCTTCGACAGACCCACTCCGCGTCACCTGCCGCCCCCTTAATTGGAGAATCCTGCGTGGAGTGAATAGTATTGTCCCGATGGTCTCCGATTGCATTTTGTCCGACTCTGCACAGGCCTTGGCAAGGCGGCGACCCTGTTGAGTCGAGCCGAGCCAACCATGCGCCCGGGCGCGACCCAGGCCCAGTGGTACTTTGTCGCACTGGTGACGGCAGCTATTGCCATCAGCTACTTCGACCGGCAGACCCTGCCCGTCGCGATCAAGGCGATTGAGCGCACCATCCCCATCTCGAACCAGCAATTTTCTTATCTGACTTCGGCGTTTCTTCTGGCGTATGCGGTGATGTATATCGGCGGCGGACGGCTGCTGGACCGGCTGGGGACGCGGCTTGGCTTCACGCTGATTATGGTGTGGTGGTCCGTGGCGTGCTCGCTGCAAGGGTTTGCGACGGGCTTCACGCTGCTGCTGGTGGCGCTGCTGCTCTTAGGAATGGGTGAGGGCGGCGCGTTTCCGGCGGCCGTGCGTGTGGTGGCAGAGTGGATCGAACCGGAGGAGCGGTCGACCGCGATGGGGATCGTCAATGCCGGGACGGCGGTGGGAAGTGTGCTGGCAGCGCCGGTGGTAACGCGGATTGTGCTGACGCTCGGCTGGCGGTGGGTGTTCTTTGTTGCGGGCGGGGTTGGGATGGTTTGGGTCCTGTGGTGGGCTGCTTCGTATCGAAGCAGGCCAACGGTGTCGTCGAATACGCTGGATGCGCGGGCGCTGGGCGAGCAGTTTACGTTTGCTGAGCTGATCGGCATGAACAGCGTGCGGGCGGTCGTGTTCGCGAAGTTCATGAGCGATTCAGCTTGGTACTTTCTGTTGCTCTGGCTGCCCAAGTATCTCTACGATGTGCGCGGTTTCGATGTGAAGCATGTGGGCTACTATGCGTGGATTCCCTATGCCGCGTCCGGCGTGGGGAGTTTTGTGGGCGGGTGGTACTCCAGCCGGCTGCTGCGGAGCGGGCGGTCGCTGGATGCGGCGCGGAAGATCGCGTTGGGGCTGAGTGCGGCGTTTATGCCGGTGGTGATGCTGGTGCCGCTGGTGCCGGTGCAGGCCGCTATCGTTCTGTTCAGCGTCGCGTTCTTCTGTCAGCAATCGTGGTCGGGACTGATTATGACAGTGCCGGCGGACATCTTTCCGCTGTCGGCGGTGGGGACGGTGTCGGGTCTGGTCGGCTTCGGCGGTGCGATTGGCGGGGTCATCTTCGGCCTTGTGGCCGGGCATCTGCTGGACCATGGATTCGGTTATGGGACGCTGTTTGTGCTGGTGGGGACGTTCCATCTGATCGGGTACACGACTATTCTTTTATTTGCAGGCAAAATCCAACCGCTTCGCGCGGATGACCTCAGGGAGATAGAGAGCAGAGCATGAAGATCACCGAAGTGCGCACGCGCGTTGTTCAGTGGGAGGGCAAGACCACGCCGCTGCCTCCCCATTTCTGCACCAACCCCATGGACCTGGTCAGCTTCCGCGAGGCGTCCATGGGCAACTTCGCCTTCCATGGATGGGTGCTGGTGGAGATTTTCACGGATGCGGGTCTGGTGGGCCTGGGTGATGCCGCGCTGTCGCCGCTGGTCACCAAGACCTGCATCGACACCTACCTAAAGCCGCTGCTGCTCGGCTCCGATCCGTGGGACACTGAGTTTTTGTGGCAGCAGATGTATCGCCGCACCATGGCCTTCGGCCGCAAGGGTGTCGCCATGACGGCCATCAGCGCGGTCGATATTGCCTTGTGGGACCTGCTGGGCAAGTCTGCCAAACAGCCCGTCTATCGCCTGTTGGGCGGACGCACCAAAGACCGCATTCCCGTCTATGCCAGCCGTCTCTATTCCATGCCACTGGACGAGCTGCGCGTGGAGGCGCAGAAGTATAAGGACGAAGGCTACAAGGCGATGAAGCTGCGCTTTGGCTGGGGGCCAATCGATGGCGCGGAGGGCATGCAGCGCAACGTCGAGCTGGTGCGCACCGTCCGCGAAGTAGTGGGCGATGGCGTCGATGTGATGGCCGACGCCTACATGGGCTGG
This sequence comes from uncultured Acidobacteriaceae bacterium, assembly GCA_963834805.1. GTDB lineage: Bacteria > Acidobacteriota > Terriglobia > Terriglobales > Acidobacteriaceae > Edaphobacter. The sequence continues at coordinate 359,510 of CAWIDB010000006.1, read as the reverse complement.
ACCCTGGACTACGCCAAGCGCATGCTGCCGCTGTTGGAGCCGTTCAACCTGCGCTGGCTGGAAGAGCCCGTGATCCCCGACGACACCCGAGGATACAAGGAGCTGAAGGCCTACGGCCGCGTGCCGATTGCAGGCGGAGAGCATGAGTTCACCGTCTTCGGATTCCGCGATCTGCTGGAGGCCAATGCGCTGGACTATATCCAGTTCGACACCAACCGCGTGGGAGGCATCAGCCAGGCGCGCAAGATTACCGCGCTGGCCGAGGCGTTCCAGGTCCCGGTGGTTCCCCACGCCGGGCAGATGCACAACTACCACGTTGTGATGGCCAGCCTCAACTCGCCGATTGCCGAGTTCTTTCCCAAGGTCGATGTGGAAGTCGGCAACGAGCTCTTCTGGTATATCTTCGATGGGGAGCCGGTCCCGGTGAATGGCTCCATCGACCTCGACGAGAACACTCCCGGACTGGGCCTGACTGTGAACGAAGAGTCGTTGAAGCGTTTCAGGATCATCGAATAGGGGAGGGTGGACCATGATTCATCTGGTACAGATCGGCAACGGTACGGAACGCCGCGTCGCGCTGGTGGAGGAGCCGCATCTGCGCTGCCTCACCGGGGTGCAGAGCGTCTATGAGTTGGCCAAGGGATGTCTGTGCCATGGCTGCGGGCTCGCCGAGCGCGCGCACTCCCTGGCGCACGGCGATGTGCTGGACTACGACGCAATCTATTCCAAAGCCTCCGAGTGGCATCTGCTGCCGCCCATCGACGTGCCGGGCGAACGCTCGCGGGTTGTCGTCTCGGGAACGGGACTCACCCATCTGGGCAGCGCCAGGGAGCGCAATGCCATGCACGAAGCCGCTTCTGCCAAGGGGGAAGCCGCCAAGCCGGCAGCGACTGTGACCGACAGCATGAAGATGTTTCAATGGGGCGTTGAAGGCGGGCGTCCTGCACCGGGTGAGATTGGCATTGCGCCGGAGTGGTTCTACAAAGGCACCGGCGCGGTCCTGCGCGCGCCATCGGAGCCGTTGACCGTGCCTCCCCACTCCGAAGATGGCGGCGAAGAGGCAGAGATTGCCGGCGTCTATATCGTTGGCGAGGACGGCACCCCATATCGCATCGGGATGGCGATAGGCAATGAGTTCTCCGACCATCAATTTGAGCGGCGCAATTATCTGAACCTCGCCGGTTCCAAGCTGCGCACATGCAGCATTGGGCCAGAGTTGGTGGTTGGCGGCGAATTTCAAGCCGTCGACGGTGAGGCAAAGATACTGCGCGGCAACGAGACCCTCTGGCGCAAGGCGGTGCAGACCGGTGAACAGAATATGTGCCACAGCCTCGCCAACATGGAGCACCACCACTTCAAGTTCGAGGGCCATCGCCAGCCGGGCGACGTGCATGTGCACTTCTATGGGGCCGACCGGCTCAGCTTTGGCGAGGGCATTGTGCTGCAGGATGGAGACTGGATGGAGGTGCGCTTCGAGGGCTTCGGGCGAGCGCTGCGCAACCCCATCCGCGTGGAGTCGAAGCACTTGAACCGCCTGGTCGCGGTTCGCCCGCTGGCATGATCCAATAACAGAAGGAGAAGTCTCGTGAGCACAAAGGTAGCGTTTCTAGGACTGGGAACGATGGGCAGCGGGATGGCGGCGAACCTGCTGAAGGCTGGATTCTCGCTGACCGTATATAACCGCACCGCGGCCAAGGCGCAGCCGCTGGTGAACGCGGGCGCACGACTGGCGCACACTCCGGCGGACGCCGTGCAGGGAGCGTCGATCGTCCTCGCCATGCTGGCGGACGATGCAGCCTCTCGCAACGTATGGCTCGGCGCCGACGGCGCGCTTGCGGCTGCCGACCAGGGGGCCATCCTGATCGAATCCAGCACGGTGAGCCCGGCGTGGATCGCCGAGCTTGCCGCTGCGGCCGCCCAGCGTGGCTTGCAGTTTCTGGACGCTCCGGTCACCGGCAGCCGCACACAGGCCGAAGCTGCCCAACTCTCGATTCTGGTGGGCGGAAGCGAAGCAACCCTTGCCGCCGTTTCGCCGGTGCTGAAGGCAATGAGCAAGGAGATCGTCCATCTTGGGCCGGTGGGCAGCGGCGCCAAGTTGAAGCTGATCAACAATTTTCTCTGCGGCGTGCAGATTGCCTCGCTGGCCGAGGGACTGGCGTGGATCGAGCGCAGCGGGCTCGACCGCGAGAAGTCGCTGGAATTTCTCAAGTCGGCCGCGCCGGGCAGCCCGGTCTTCGCCTCGCTCTCCGCTCGCATGGTCAGCCAGATCTACGCGGTGAACTTCCATCTCAAGCTGATGGCCAAGGACCTGCTCTATGCGCAGAACGAGGCCGCTCGCTGCGACCTCGATCTAACCACGGCGCAGGCGGCAAGGAAGCTCTTTGACGACGCCGTGGCAAAAGGCTTTGGCGAAGAGGACATGGCCTCGGTGATCGAGCCCCTGCGCAACAAGTAGATTTGGCGGGTGCCTCATCCTTCGGTTTCACTCTGGACAGGCTCTTCGCCTCTGAGACAGGGGTCTATGTTACGAGGCGCGGTCTACGCGTTGTCGCTCATCGCCGCCGAATGCCAGCACCGTGAAGGCGCTCCAGGGATTCTCTTCTCACTCCGCCCGGCACCAATCTTCCCGTTGCCCATAACGAATGGACGTGGATGAGCGGCTCCAATACCTTCAACCAATCTGCTGTCTACGAAACCGGCGGAGTCGCGGTGCCGCGGAATGCTCGGGAGCGCCGATGCAGGCCAAGATTCCTATTGGTCGATGAGGCGGCCTCACTGTCAGCCAATGCGACTGCCTTTCTCTGTACGACTAAAGTGGAATTACGCGTAAACACCGCAAAACTTTATGCTTATCTGCGTTTATCAGTATCTGTGGGTACACTTCCGATTCCGGTTTATACCGGCGATTCGAAGCAATGCAATATCAGGGATTGGAGAGTTGTGGATAAACCCGGATTATCGAAGCCACGGTCTCAGTTATTTGTTGCCTGCAGCTCTGAATCGCCGATTGTGACAAGTGCATCGGGCACACTTATCCGTACCATTGGGCCGGCCGCTGTATGTGGGTTCCTCCTGTGTGCCTTCGAAGGGATTAAGAACGAATTATTGCCTCATGCCGGGACGTTGACCTCCCACTCAGCCGCAATATTCTTTGTCACTATTGCGGTCGCGCTCTGTGCCGCCCCCATCGCGCTGAGCATCGCCGGGAAGAATCGTTCGCAGGTTATTCTGCGGCGATCGGAAGAGCGATACCGGATGCTGTTTGAAGGCAATCCTGTTGCCATGTATGTGTATGCTCGCAGCTCACTTCGCATTCTTGCAGTCAATAAGGCGGCGATCGAGCAGTACGGATATACCGAGCAGGAATTTCTGGCGAAGACCATCCTGGAAATCCGGCCCGAGGAAGACATTCCTCATCTATTGCAAGACATGGCGGCGCATACGGCCGGACTTCAGAAGCGCGGGACCTGGAGGCATCGCAAGAAGGACGGCACAATCCTGGATGTTGAGATTATCTGCCATTCCATCGACTTCCATGGAACCGACTCGATCCTGGCCGCCGCACACGATGTGACAGAACGGAAGCGGGCCGAGGATTCGATGAGGCAAGCCGAGGAGAAGTACCGCGGCATCTTTGAAAATGCAGTGGTTGGCATCTTTCAGTCCGCTCCTGACGGTCGTTTTCTCAACATCAATACTGCCTTGGCCAACATGCATGGATACGACACTCCGGCCGAGTTGCTCGAGGCCATCTCCCTCGCGGGGTCGAAGCTGCTGGTTGATGCCGCCGGGATGAACAAGTTGGCCAAAGCAGCCGAGGAGTGCGGCGCTGTGCATGGCGCTGAGCTGGAGATATGTTGCAAGGACGGCTCAAGAAAGTGGGTGCGGGTGAATCTGCGCGTTCTGCGCGACACATTGGGCAAAGTTGTGCTTCGCGAAGGCACGGTCGAGGACATCACCGAACACAAAGCAGCCCAGGAACGGATGCAATTCCTGGCCTACTACGATGCGCTTACGGAGCTGCCGCATCGAGCCCATCTGAAAGACCGCTTGGAAAATGCCATCACTGGCGCGCGGCGGAGAGGCGAAAAAATTGCGCTCTTGTTTATCGATCTCGACCGGTTCAAGAACATCAATGACTCGTTTGGACACCCTTTCGGAGATGCCGTTCTCAAGGATGTTGCGAAGCGGCTGAGGGGATGTGCGGCAGAGTCGAACATGGTGGCAAGGGTTGGCGGGGATGAGTTCCTCATGCTGCTCGACAACTTGAAGGACCCGGCCGACGCGGCGATTGTTGCAAGCCGCCTGATGGTCGCAATGAAGCCGGGTTTCATCGTCCAAGGGCGATCGCTCAGCGTGGGCTGCAGCATTGGGATCAGCATATTCCCCGATCACGGCGAAGACGGGGAAACCCTGATCCGGAATGCCGATGTCGCCATGTATTCCTCCCGAGCGAACGGGCGGGGAAACGTGCGTTTCTTTACCGATGAGATGAATGCCCAGGTCCTAGAACGATTGAACATGGACAACAACCTGCAGTTGGCGCTGGAACAGGAGGAGTTCTTCCTGGTCTACCAGCCGCAGATCGATATTGAGCGCGGACGAATTACCGGGGTCGAAGCTCTGCTTCGCTGGAAACATCCGGGGTTTGGCCTGATTCCGCCGGACCGATTTATACCGATCGCAGAGGACAACGGGCTGATCCTTCCCATCGGCGAATGGGTGCTGCGAACTGCGTGTACACAGGCGCGCAGATGGCAGGACGAAGGATTGCATGCAATTCCCGTGGCGGTCAACGTCTCCGCGGTCCAGTTCCGCCAGGACAATTTTCTCATGCTCATTCGCAGAGCGCTGCAGGAGACCGGCCTCGCACCTGAGTACCTGGAATTGGAGATCACCGAAACCGTCTTGCTTTCCAACGAAGAGCTGACGCTCTCCGTCCTCCGCGGGTTGAAGGAGATGGGGGTGAGACTATCGATTGACGATTTCGGGACAGGCTATTCCTGTCTCAGTTACCTGAGACAATATCCGATCGACAAACTAAAAATCGACCAGTCGTTTATTCGGGATTGTGTTGTGAATTGCGATGGCGCAGCTATCACAGCCTCCATCATCAGCATGGCACATAGCCTGCGGCTCAATGTGATTGCGGAAGGCGTGGAAACCGAAGCGCAGATGTCCTTTCTGCGGCACCACCAGTGCGGCGAGATTCAAGGGTACTACTTCAGCAGGCCGGTTCCGGCCGACGAAGCGGCAGTCATACTGAAGAGCGAAGAGGGCTTCGCGGACATCGGTGAAGCGGCTGCGGCTGGCAAGTTGTTTTGGCCCCCTTCAAAGGATTATTCCGACCTGCCCCTGGAATGTTAAAGTTCAGAGGGCAATGCCCGGCTCTTCAGGAGGTGGGTGGCCCAGGTCGGAAATGAGTCGCCCAATCGGGCGCCCCTCCTTGAACTTTGTTCAGGACAGGCTCTTCGCCACTGAGACATGGGTCCATGCTTACGCAACACGGCCTACCCGCAGGTCGCTTCAGGGATTCTCTTCTCGCTGCAACGATTCAATTCACAGATACTGAATCAGGGCGCGCTTCAGGTATTTACTCTCCAGCAGTTGCGCGATTCGTTTCACGATATTGCGCCGCAGGTCGAGTTCGACCGGGATGTTGGGGTCCTGGTGCGCTTCATTGATCCGGGTGCCGACGGCGAACTTCACAATATCGCTGTCCAGCAGCATGGAGGCAAGCCGCACGGCCGCGTTCGACTGCATCTCTTCGGGAACGAAGCCCTCTTCCAGCAGGCGAAGCACTTCGCCCAGGGTCAGCGTGCCTTCAGTCACCAGCTCGAAGCCCTCCATCTTGGCCGAAGGCGGGACCTTGGGATCGAGCGGTTGCGCGAGGTCGATCTGGATGGGGCGGTTCAGCAGCCGCGAGATGATATTGGCGGTGGTCCCCCCGCAGATCACCTTGCGTCCGGGCGTGCTGACCGACATCATGGCCATGCTCTGGTCGTGCGAGCGATCGAAAGGGGCGCCAGTCAGAACCAGCAACTGGCGAGGCTTGCGGAAGTAGACCACGCCGCAGGTAATGTCGTCGCGCGCTCCCTGGGCGTCGAACTCTTCCGCCTTCGCCACCAGTAGCCGCGACAGCTCGCGGGCCGAGATGTAGGGGTTCCACCGAATCTGTTCGCGCACATATTTGTCGACGTTGTCCAGGCCCCAGCCCAGGGGGGTGCGGTACTCCCCCATGCCCGCCTGCGAGATGCCGTCGGAGAAGAAGACAATGCGGTCTTCGCGCTGCACGTCGAAGGTGGAGTAGCTGATGACGCGGTCTTGCCAGCGCTTGGGGCGCACCTCGGTCTTGGATATCTTCAACTCGCCGTTGGGACGGACCAGCAAAAACGGCGGATTGCCGTGCTCGGTGATGCGCGTTTCTCCGGTGCTGGCCATATCCACCACGGTGAAGGTGGAATAGCTGATCTTGCGCACGCTGCAGATGGGCAGGGTGTCCATGATGGTCTCGGCCGAGGTCCGGATGTCCATCGCGCTGGCCGTATACTTCAAGGCCATGGTGGCGGTCATGGTGGCCAGCACGCTGGCTTTCACCCCGCTGCCAAGTCCGTCGGCCAGCACCGTGAGGATGCGTCCCTCCGGCTCCACTTTGCGCGAGAGAAAGACGTCCCCGGAGATGAATTGACCGTGCTTGGCCCGCTGGCAGGAATCCACCTCGATAAAGCTCTCGGCGCCGGTCACGGCTTCTCTCCGGACTCGTTCTCGTCGGCCTCTTCGGGGCTGAACGAATTCACGATGGAGTTGAGGGTGATCTCGGAATCGGCGGCGTTCTCCCCCAGAAGGTAGGCAATCTGCTGCACCGTATTGAGGTTTTTCTGGATGACCTCGCGGGCCCGCGCGATGATCTGCTCTTTCTGGAAGATGGGTTGGGTAATGTCCTGAAAGATGCCGCACAGCACAGCATGAGGCTCGATGGTAAAGATGCTTGTGTTCAGGATGCTCCGCTGGTAGCGGACGTCGTGGCCCAGGATGTCCTTGCCCGATTCCAGCACGCGTTTGAACAGATTGGCGAACGGGACCTCCACGCTGAGCGCGCCGCCTTCCATCTCCGTGGGCTGGCCGCCATCCAGGCCGAACAGGCGCGCAAAATGCTTGTTGCTCTCGATGATCTTCAGGTCTTCATTGACGATGACCACCGCGGAGGGCATCTTCTGCAGCAGCGCGTTGGCTTTCTTCTGCGCCAGCTTGCGGGTATATGTTGCGCACATCATGCGTTCGGCGTTGCGCTCGATCAGGGCGCGGGCAAAGTCGCGGCAGGAATCGTATCCGCAGCCGCCGCAGTTCAGTTCGTCGTCGGCGGAGTACTTTCCCACCGTGCGCAGCGCTTCCCGCAACTGCATTTCGCTGTATTCGGTGCGCGCGATCGGAGCAGCGTCATAGTGTCCGGTGGTGCTCAGCGAAGGCCGGCGCGGAAGCCGCGCGGCAGGCTTTGCGTAGTTCAGGATGTCATAGCGGCGCCGTGCCACCGAACTGTTGTGCGCAGCCTTCGGCCCATTCACGCAGGACCCCGGGCAGGCGGTCAGTTCAAAAAAGATGTTGTGTTCGGGATGCCACTCGGGAATGCTCTTCAAGGCCTGCTCGACGTTGGATATACCGGAGAACGACATGAACTGCATGCTGTTGACCTCGCGGTTGCCGGCAACCGCGGAGACCATTCCGCCCTCGATGGGATAGAGCGCACCCTCCTCGGCCTCCTGCGGCTGAAAACGGTCCTCCGGAGTCGCTTCCACCTCCGCCAGATGAATATGCTCTTCCGCCAGCCAACGGTCCAGGTCCTCGAAGGTGAGCACTACATCCAGAAGCTCCGGATGCTGTTCGGCCTCCTTCTTCTTGGCGATGCATGGCCCGAAAAATACGGTCGCGATCTCTTCGCCATAGTACGCGCGCAGCATCTTGCAGTGGGTCAGCAGGGGCGACAGCACGCCGATGACATGGGGCTGGCATTCGGGGTGATACTTGGCGATGAAGTCCACCACCACAGGGCAGGCGGAAGAGATCCATATCTGCTTCGGCTTGTGGTGCATCAGCGAGTAGACGCTGGCCGAAACCTGCTGGGCGCCCAGAGCGGTCTCCGATACGGCAAAGAACCCCAGCCGTTTGAGTGCATGAATCAGGTGCGACGGCTGCACCCCGGAATAGCGCGCCACAAACGAAGGGGCCAGCGAGGCGATCACCTTGCGCCCGCTCGTCAACAGCGCCCTTGCGTCGGGCAGATCGTCGCGCACCTGCTTGGCGCTGTGCGGGCAGGCCAGAACGCAGATGCCGCACATGATGCACAGATCGGGCACTACGCGCGCATAGCCATCCTCCACCCGGATGGCCTTGACCGGGCACTCGCGGATGCACTTGTGGCAGTCCTGACACTCGCGCTGTCGGGTGTAGATGGCATTAAGCTTTGCCATGTTCACCTCGCGATGGCCCGTCCAGTTGCTGTAGCAACTCGCGCAATCGTGCCGCGGTGATGTTGTGATGGAACTCGCTGCCAATCTTCAGATTGGGCCCCTGCTTGCATTGGTCCTGACAGAGACATCCCGAGAGGTGAACCTGGGCCTTGGACCCCTTGCCCTGCACATATTGCTGCAGGGCAGCGAGAATCTCGGAGTTCCCCCGCGCGAAGCAGGAACTCCCCAGACAAACCACAATCTCGATCGCTCCATCCTCGGCGGGCATAGCTCACCTCGTACTGTATGTGCCACTCAACGCATCCGGCCGGAGCGGCCGGGAGCCAGGTTCGGCCTCCCGGCCGTACTTTCCGTCCCCCTTAGCGGGGGACGATGCGTTCTGAATCCGTGCCGGCCGTCTGTCCTGGACTGTCGCTCTCGATGTGGCTGTCCAGAACTTCAATGGCCTTGGCTGCCGTGCAGTGCGGAACATGCACGCCGTCGATCATCACGGTCGGTCCGGTCTCGCACTTTTCAAAGCAGAAGCCTGCCCGCACATCCAGACGGTGTTCCAGCCCGTTCTGCTCCGCGTGGCGCAGCACTCCGTTCAACACATCCTGCGATCCCTTCAGGAAGCAGTTGGTTCCCAGACACACGCTCACTTTGTGCCGGTCTTCGCCCACCGGCTGCATCAGGGGAAGCGATTCGTCGGCAATGCGGCGGCGGCTCTGGTAGCTGGTATGCAGCAGATGGTGCGCCTTCTCTCCGCCAATCTCGCCCAGGAACCTCTCGTAGCATTCGGTGATGAAGACGTTGTCCTGCGACTTGTGCAGTTGCAGCATCTTGTCCGCCTGATACAGGCCCTTGGTGCGCAGAGCGCGCGTGTTGGTTGCGGTGGACACCGGCTGACCGGCGCCGCCCACGCACCCTCCGGGGCAGGCCATCACTTCGATCAGGTCGTACTGGCTCTTGCCCGCCCGCACCTGCTCCGCCACCACGCGTGCATTGCGCAGTCCGTGGACGATGGCCAGCTTGAGTTTTGTGCCGTTGACGTCGATGATTGCCTCGCGCAGTCCGGAATCGCCGCGCACCTGCTGGAATTCGACCTGCTCCAGCTTGGTGCCCGTCACCTTCTCCGCGGCAAAACGCAGCACAGCCTCCGTCACGCCGCCCGTGTTGCCGAAGATCACTCCCGCGCCGGTGTAGAAGCCGAAGGGCATATCGAACGATTCTGGCTGCAACGTGTCGAAGATGAGGCCGGCGGATTGGATCATATGCGCCAGTTCCTGCGTGGTCAGCACATGGACCACGTCCGGGTCGCCCTGCACGGCAAACTCCGGGCGCCGCGCTTCAAACTTCTTGGCCGTGCAGGGCATGATGGAGACCACCTTGATGTCCTTGCGTTCCATCTTGAGCTGCTCGGGAAGCATCGTCTTCAGCAGCGAACCGAACATCGCCTGCGGAGAACGGCAGGTAGATAGATTGGGCAGCAGTTCCGGGAAGTACTGCTCCGCGTACTTCACCCAGCCGGGGCAGCAGGAGGTGAACATGGGTAGAGTCCCGCCCTGCGTCTTGCGCTGCAGGAACTCCGTGCCCTCTTCCAGCACCGTCAGATCGGCGGCGAACGATGTGTCGTAGATCTGCGCAAAACCGAGATGCTTGAGCGCGGCGACTATCTGCCCGGTGGTGATCTCGCCCGGCTTGCGGCCAAAGCATTCGCCCAGTCCCACGCGCACCGCCGGGGCAATCTGCACCACTACCTTCTTGGTGGGATCGGCCAGCAGGTTCCACACCGCGTCTTCCTCGGATTTCACCGTCAGAGCGCCGGTGGGGCAGACGCTGGCGCACTGTCCGCAGTTCACGCACTCCACTTCGCCAAGCTCTTTGCCGAAGGCCGGCTGCACGCGGACATCGTGCCCGCGATGCGCGAAGTCGATGGCGCCGATGCCCTGGATCTCCCAGCATGTGCGCACGCAGTCGCCGCACAGAACGCATTTGTTGGGGTCGCGCACCAGCGAGGGAGACGATTCGTCCAGCGGGGCCGGTTGCAGCACGGACTTGAAGCGCACCTTCTTCACCCCCAGCCGCTGGGCCAGGTTCTGCAACTGGCAGTTGGCGCTGCGCGAGCACGTCGGACAGCTCTGATCGTGGTTGGCCAGAAGCAGCTCCACCGCGATCCGGCGGATCTCGCGGATCTCCGGAGTGGTGGTCTGCACCTTCAGGCCGGCCTCGGGCGGCGTGGAACATGCGCCCTGGATTCCACGCCCTTCGATCTGCACCAGGCACAGACGGCACGCCCCGTACACGCTCAGTTCGGAGTGATAACAGAAGGTGGGCAGATCGATCTCCGCCTTGCGAATCAGTTCGAGCAGGTTGCGCTCTCCCTCGATCGCTACCGTCCGTCCATCGATGGTCAAAGTCGGCTGCGTGAGTGTATTCATCGGACTATATCCCCTCTACCGCGTGAATCTTGCAGGCTGCTGCGCACGCGCCGCACTTGATGCACAGTTCCGGATCGATATGATGCGGTTTCTTTTTTTCTCCCGTGATGGCCCCCACGGGACACGCCGAAAGGCACATGCCGCAGCCTTTGCACTTGGCCGGATTGATCTCCGGCCGCAGCAGGGCCTTGCATCGGCCCGTGCGGCAGCGCTTCTCGAAGACGTGCTCTTCATACTCCTTGCGGAAGTAGCGCAGGGTGGACAGCACCGGATTGGGAGCCGTCTTGCCCAGCCCGCACAGCGACCCCACCTGCACTGCATGGCCCAATTGCTCCAGCAGGACCAGCGTGTTTGCGTCCGCCCGCCCTTCGATCACGTCGTCCAGCAGGGCCAGCAGTTGGCGCGTGCCTTCGCGGCACAGCAGACACTTGCCGCAGGATTCGCGCTGGGTGAATTGCATGAAGAAGCGCGCAATGCTCACCATGCATGTGTTCTGGTTCATGGCAACCAGCCCGCCGGAGCCCACCATGGCGCCCGCCGAGCGCAGCGTCTCATAGGCCAGGGGAAGGTCCAGGTACTCCTCGGTCAGGCATCCGCCGGATGGTCCGCCGATCTGCACCGCCTTGAAGCCGTTCTTCCACACCTTTCCCGCGTCGTCCGTCACTCCGCCGCCGATGTTGTAGACGATCTCGCGCAGCGTCGTTCCAAAGGGAACTTCCACCAGCCCGGTGTTGGCGACGTGCCCGGTGAGAGCGAAGGTCTTGGTGCCCGGCGAGTCTTTTGTGCCGATGCTGCGGAAGACCTCGGGGCCTACGTTCAGAATGCGCGACACGTGCGCCAGCGTCTCCACATTGTTGATGATCGTCGGCTTGCCCCACAGTCCGCTCTGCGCGGGGAAGGGCGGTTTGGGCCGCGGCATGCCGCGCTGTCCCTCGATAGACGCGATCATGGCCGTCTCTTCTCCACAGACAAACGCTCCCGCGCCTTCCATCACGTCGCACTTCATGGTGAGGCCGGTGCCGAAGACGTTCGTTCCCAGAATGCCTTCGCGCTCCGCGTCCGCCACGGCGCGGCGCATCCGCTCCACCGCCAGGGGATACTCAGCGCGGACGTAGACCAGGCCCTCGTTGGCGCCGATGGCGCGTGCCGCGATCATGATGCCTTCAATCACGCTATGCGGATTGCCCTCCATCACCGAACGGTTCATAAACGCGCCAGGGTCGCCCTCGTCGCCGTTGCAGATCACGTATTTCTTGGCCGATTGCTGCACCCGCGCCGCGTCCCACTTCCGCCCGGTGGGGAATCCCCCGCCCCCGCGGCCGCGCAGTCCGGACTCTGAAATGATCTTGCAGATCTGCTCGGGCGTCATGTCCACAAAGGCCATCTTCGCCGCGCGATAGCCGCCGTGCTGCATATATTCGCCAATGTCCTCCGGATCCAGAAAGCCGCATTCGCGCAGCACCAGGCGCTCCTGGCGCGAGTAAAAGGGATTGTCTTCGAACCCGCGGCAACTCTTGCGCGTCGATGGGTCCTTATACAGCAGCCGCTCCACAACCTGGCCGTCGACCAGCGTCTGCTGCACAATATCGGGCACGTCTTCGCTGCGTACTTTGCAGTACAGAATGCCGTCCGGCGCCACCGACACCAGCGGCCCCATCTGGCAGAAGCCCTGGCATCCGCTCTTGGAGAGCCGAACCTCATCGTCGGCGGCTTCGGCGCGAAGTTCCAGAATCACATGCACTCCGGCCTTCGCCGCCTCGCTCTTGAAGCGCTCGTAGACCTTCATCGACCCGTTGGCCATGCATCCGGTTCCAGCGCATACCACCACCCGGCGCACCTGGGCCGGCGTCGTGCTTCCGTTTCCATTCATAACTTCCATTGCGATCGTTTCCCCGTTAGGCATGGGACTCCTCGGCTGAGGGTTGCTCAGCAGCAGTGGACGCCTCTTGCGCCTTGATCTCATCCACCAGGGCCAGCGCGCGCTCCGGCGTGATCTGGCCGTGTACCTGCTCATCCAGCACGATCACCGGGGCCAGTCCGCAGGCGCCCAGGCAGGCCACCGTCTCCAGGGTGAACAGCATGTCGGGCGTGGTTTTGCTGGTCTCCGTCGTGCCCAGCTTCTGGCGCAGAGCATTCAACACGGGTATCGACTGTTTCACATGGCAGGCCGTCCCGTCACAAACCCGGATCACGTGCTTCCCCTTCGGCTCCAGCGCAAAGTGCGCGTAGAACGTGGCCACGCCAAAGACGCGCGCCGGGGGAACATCCAGCGAAGTCGCCACATAGGTCAGCACTTCTTCGGGCAGATAGTGGTACTCCTGTTGAATCGCCTGCAGAATCGGGATCAACCCCGAAGCGCGGCGTGCATGGCGATCGAGTATGCCGCACACCTTTTCAAACTTCTGCGCGCGATCAACGACCATAGGCATTGACGCCATCAAACAGCCTCCTTCTCTTCCTTCTCTTGCAAGGGAACACCCAGTCGCCTCGCCAGCTTCCAGGAGAGCGAGGCCAGCGTCGAGTAAAGGTCTTCGTTGTGCACAATGATGGCTTCGGGGACCTTCAGTTTTACCGGAGCAAAGTTCCAGATGGCTTGAATGCCGCCCTTCACCATCTCATCGGCCACCGCCTGCGCCGCTTCCGCCGGGGTTGTGATGATTCCCAGCAGGATGCTCATCCGCGGCGCCAGATCGGACAGTTTATCCAGCGGCAATACCGCCTTCTGGTGGATCCATTGACCAACCTTGGACGGGTCGGTGTCGAATGCAGCCACAATCCGCAGACCGTACTGGGAGAACCGTTCGTGGCCCAGCAGCGCCGTCCCCAGGTTCCCCACCCCAACCAGAAACGCCTCGTTCACGTTGTTCCAGCCAAGAAATCTTTCGATCGACAGAATGAGTTCGCTGACCGAATAGCCGGTCTTCGGCTTGCCGATGATCCCCGTATACTGCAGGTCCTTGCGGACTTGCACCGGAACGCAACCCAAGTCGCGGCCGATCGCGCTACAGGAGATTCGTGTGGTCCCTTTGGCCTCGGCATCCACCAGATAATGGTGGTACTGGGGCAAACGCTTCAGGCTGGGCTGCGGGATAGGCGGCACTGTAGGGCGGTCGACTGGCAAAGCATTCGATATATTCATACCGATAACCACATATCGAGCTTATCGCTGTATAACTTTGCATACCGTGATCGCTATCACAGCGCCTTGACAGGCTGCGGATAAGCTCCCGCTTTTGCATTTCGGAGGGAGCAGGGGGCTTCAGCCCCCTGAATAAAGCCAATGGATTCAATGGGCTTTAGCCCCGGATCTTCAGCAGCATCCGCAGGCATGGCCTTGCCAGGCCGATATGCCTTCCTTAATAAGGAGGGGAAGGATGGCCAGCGCGGCCAGCGAATCGAACCATGCGATGTGCCATGCCGCGTTGACCGCGAGACCAGCCAGGGCAATCAGCGCAATATACGCGCAAGTAGCTGATTGCACAGCATCGGCGGCCAAGGCGGCATTCTTGCCGCGGCGGGCCTCGCGGCGCTTCAGCGTAGCCAGGACGGGCATGGCGATCAGGGCCGCGAGCGTGATGGCAATCCCTGCGCGACTCGTCTCAGGCTGCCAGCGCAGCGCGAACGACGAAACCGCAATCCCTGCAACCGCAAAGCCAAGCACAAACAGCAGAACTCCGGCCGCTCGGCCGGCCCTTCGTTCCGAAATAGAAATTTCCGGAAGCCACTGTAGCAGCACAACCATGGCCGACAGCAGTTCCACCAGGCTGTCGGAGCCGAACGCCAGCATGGCGGGGCTGTGGGCCGTTGCCGCCGCGTAGACAGCGACGCCCAGCTCCACCAGCATCCACCCCAGCGTGACGCCCTGCAGCCATAGCACCGCACTGCGCGGCCTGGCAGCGCATGCGGCGCCGGGCCCTGCCCCGATCTGTACCAAGTCTGCCATCTCGTCCCACTAGGATGACAGGCGCCCGGATGCGGCGCAAGCTCAGCGCCGGAGGACGCGGTAAGAGCGTTACAATTTGTGTGGTTTGCAGCACAAGAATGAGATAGAAATGGTGCGAGTACATCGACAGAGGGGACAAGTATGAATTATCCGGTTTGGGACGTGGCCTTTGGCGCTGGCCTGCTGATGGCGCTGGTGGCCGGCCTGCATGTGTTCGTCTCCCACTTCGCGGTCGGCGGAGGGTTGTTTCTGGTTCTGACGGAGCGCAAGGCCCGTCGCAACAAGGATTCGCAACTCCTCACCTGGTTGAAGTTCCATACCCGTTTTTTTGTTCTGCTCACGGTTGTCTTCGGAGCGGTCAGCGGCGTGGGGATATGGTTCACCATCGGCCTCATCAGCCCCACCGCAACCAGCAACCTGATCCACATCTTTGTCTGGGGCTGGGCCATCGAGTGGGTCTTTTTCTTCCTGGAGATTACCGCTGCCCTGCTCTACCTCTACGGATGGGACAAGCTGGAATCCAGTCTCCATGAGTGGTTCGGGTGGGTCTACTTTATTGCGGCCTTTGCCAGCATGGTGGTCATCAACGGCATCATCACCTTCATGCTGACCCCCGGACACTGGATCGAGAACCACCAGTTCTGGAGTGGGTTTTTCAATCCCACCTACGCCCCGTCGCTGCTCTTCCGCTTCTGCATTTCGCTGGCCCTGGCCGGCATCTATGCGCTCATCACCGCCAGCGTGCAGAAAGACGCTGAACTAAAGAAGCGCATTGTGCGCTGGGGCGCGCTGTGGACGGTGCCGTCGCTGCTTCTTCTGCCCGTCTTCGCGGGGTGGTACATCCGCGCCATTCCCCACGACCTGTGGGCCAGCGCGCGCGGGGCCATGCCCACCGGAACCCACTTTGCCCTGCTCGCCTGCATGCTGCTGGCGGGCACGCTGCTGCTTGCCCTGCTCTCCTTGATACGTCCCACCCGCTTGCATCTGGCCTTCGCCCTTGTGCTTGCGGTGGTTGCCTTCGGGGCCATGGATTCGTTTGAGTTCGTCCGCGAGTCCGTGCGTAAACCCTACGTCATCGAAAACTATCTCTATGCCAACTCGGTGTACGCCGCCTCCATGCCCGGCGATGGTGGGTTCACCGTGGACAATATCAATACTGCCGGCGTGCTGAAGACTGCAAGATGGGTGGAGAACCGCGATCTGACCCAGGTCAACCAGATCGCCGCCGGGCATGAGATCTTCCGCGTGGAGTGCGAGAGCTGCCACACCGCCAACAGCTACCGCGGCATTCACCAGTACATTGTGAAGCGCCAATGGGACCAGGACAAACTCCACGCCATGCTGGGTGTCCTCTTTCTGATGCACAACAACGTGATGCCTCCCTTTGCCGGGACGGATGCGGAGTTGAACGCCTTGACCGCCTATCTCGGCTCGCTGCAACCCATGCACCCACCGGCCGACCTTCACCCGGACGGAAAGGCGGTCTTCGACCAAAACTGCGGCATGTGCCATCAGGCGCGTTCCGGCGACCATCTCTTCACCAATATGCCGAAGGACCCGCAAACTGCGGTCGCCGCCCTCAGCAGCCTGCCTGCCATGTTCCCCATCATGCCCGATTTGAAGTTGTCCGAGGACGAACGGCGCGCCCTGGTCAAGTGGGTCGATACCCAGCGTCCCCTGCTGGCAACCCAAGGAGGTAACTGAGATGTTCGATCCCAGCATGGTTCCCACGCCGGACCCCAATCCGTTGCCCGCGCCCTATTGGGTCTTCAAACTGCTTCTGGTTGTCACCTTCGCCCTGCACATCCTCGCCATGAACTGCATGCTGGGCGGAGCGGTGCTGGCCTTGCTGGCTCGCTGGCGGCAGAAGGGCAACCAGTTCGGCACCCGCATCTTCTTCGACGTGGCCAAAAAAGTTCCTGTCCTGGTGGCTGCAACCATCAGCCTGGGCATTGCTCCGCTTCTGTTTGTGCAGGTCCTCTACGGGCAGTACTTCTACACCTCGTCCATCCTGGTGGCCTGGCCCTGGTTCCTGGTGCTTTTATTCCTGGTCTTCGCCTACTACGGCTTCTATTTTGTCTCGTACAAGGGAGAGCGGCGTCCCCGTGCGGCTGGGCGCGTCATGCTCTTCAGCACCACGCTGATTCTCCTCATCGGGTTCATCTACACCAACAATCTGACCCTGAGCCAGGTTCCCGCCAACTGGGCGCAAAAATACTTCTCCTCCACCGCGGGCTGGGGTCTCAATCTCTCCGAGCCCACTCTGCTGCCGCGCTATCTGCACTTCATGACGGCGGCCATCGCCGTGGGCGGCCTGTACCTGGTCCTGCTTGCGTGGACCAAGTGGAAGCAGGATGAGGAGTATGCGCGCGCCATCTTCCAACTCGGCGGCAAGGCCTTCCTGTATGCCACCATGACCCAGGTTGTAATTGGTTTCTGGTTTCTGTTCAGCCTGCCCAAGGCCCTGCGCATGGTGTTTATGGGCACCGATCCGCTGGCCACGAGCCTCCTCTGTTTTGGTCTGGTGGGTGCGCTGGTCGCAATCTTTATGATGTCCGCTGCCTTGAAGAAGGGGAACATCCGTCTCGCCGCCGTGGGCGTCACCAGCATCACGGCACTGATCGTCCTCGCCATGTCCGTCATGCGCGAGCTTCTGCGCATGGCCTATCTCAAGCCGTACTATAGCCCGCAGCAGTTCGCCGTGCAGACGCAGTGGTCGCCGTTTCTTATCTTCCTGGTTCTCTTCGTTGCCGGAGGCGCCTTCTGGTTCGTCATGCTGAAGCGTTACGGCCTCTTCAGCGGGACAAAGTCAGCCGAACCGTAGCCGCGCGGCTACTTCTTCTCCAGCGTGCGGATGTAAGCCACCACGTCCTTGATCTGGGCGTCGGTCAGCTTGGCGGAGAAGCTGGGCATCTTGTCCTTGCCGCTCTTCACGATTGCCATCAACGCGGCGTCCGGGGTCTTTACCACCGTCGGGTTCTTGAACGACGCGGCTTTGAAGGCCTTTCCCACCGGAGTGGCGGCCAGGCCATCCTCGCCATGGCACAGGGCGCACTGCGCTTTGTAAGTGTCCGCTCCGGAGCCTTGCGCGAATGCAGGAGTGAGGATGCAGGCAGCAAGACAAACGATCGCAATACGAGCCAGAATCAATTTCACTTGAAGGTCTCCTTAGTAGGAAGGTTTACAGAGTTGAGGTTTTATAGTTGTGGGCCCGGTTGGCACAAGTATAACTCCACCGCGCTGCGTCGGTATGCAACACAGCGAAGGGCAGGACCGAAGCCCTGCCCCTCGTCATGCATCTTCTTTCTCCTGCTGATCCTACTTCGCCACGGCTGGCGACAGCGTGACCTCTTCCTCCTGCGACAGGCCGTCCGTAATTTGGACCGGCTTGGTGTCAAAGGAGACGGTTGCGGGCTTCAGTCCCTGGCGCGTGGCAGTCAGCGTGACGGACCCCGCCTGCAGGGTCGAGCGCATGGCCACTCGGTTGATGCCGTCCTCCGTGTTCAGATACAGGTTGTTGGTGGAGTTGATCTTGCCTGAGTTATAGCCTCCGCGCCAGATGGCTGGGCCAGTGGCCGAGACGGCCCTGCCCGTCGAGCTCCAGGTGAAGTCGACGCGGGCGTCGTCGGTCGGGCAACGCTCGCCTTTCGCGTCCACCACTTCGAAGTCGATCAGGGCCATGTCCTCGCCGTCGGCGCGCATGCCCCCGGGCGCCGTGTGCAGGGTGAGTTTGATCGCCGCGGGCGGGCCCGCGGTGGTCAGTTCGTGGGTGGCTACCGCAGCCGTTCCCTTGTATCCCACGGCCTTGATCGTCCCAGGCTCAAACGCAATGTTGGGGAAGGTATACAGGTAGCCGCTTACGGCCTCGGTGACCTTGCCCTTGGATGCGCCGTTCACAAACAGCTCCACGCTGTCTACGTTGTTGGCGACCACATACATCGTCTTCACCGTGGGGTTTCCGTTGGGCTGTTTCTCCGGGTAAGTCCAGTGCCCAATAATGTGGATGTCGGGCTTCTCGTTCTGCATCACCTGCTCCACAAAGTAGGCTTCCTTGGGCAGGCGCACCGCGTCCACCTTGCCGCTTACGCGCGAGACCTCGCTGGAATCCTGCCGTCCATCCGCAGCCTCATCCGTGAAGTAGATGGAGGCGTACGCAGAGTACTTGGCATGCGCCGGGTCGGTGTTGGAGATGCGGTTGGAGTAGAAGTTCCAGTAGCGCTTCACCTGCGCCACGGCAAAGGTCTCCGAGTTGTAGTTCCAGGTGTCGTTCGGCCCCTTCTTGAATCCGTAGTACGGGGGCGAAAAGTCGTCCCAGAAGCGGCGCGCGCCCTCATCGCGGAAGTCCTCGGTCTCGATCAGCGGCTCGCGGTTGCGCACAGCGTCGTTATAGGGTCCGCCTAGCATGGTTCCGGACCACTCCGCCGCGGCCACCGCGTCCGGCTGCTGCAGGGAGCGGCATCCCATGAACCGCCCGCCGTTGGGGTCGTACTGCTTGCGCAGCGCCACCATCTCCTGCATCTGCGGCCCGGTGACGCCGGTGTTGCCCGCCTCCCACATCAGGATGCTGGGGTTGTTGCGCAGGTAGATGATGCTGTCGCGCATTACATCCACGCGCTGCCGCCACTGCGTGCCCCAGGAGTCCTCTTCCTTGTCGCCCGCCGGCGCAATCTCCACGATGCCGAAGCGGTCGAAGGATTCCACGTCCTCCTTCTGCGGCGTTACATGCATCCAGCGCATGTAGTTGGCGTGGTCGTCGCGAATCATCTGCGCGGTGAAGTCGTGCATCCACTCCGGATAGCCCACGCCCACGCCCGCCCACTCATCCGCCGAGCGCTCCGAGAAGCCCTTCAGGTAGGTGAACTTATCGTTGATATAAACGCCGCCGGTGCCCGCGCCGCCCTTGAACTCCACCTTGCGGAAGCCGGTGGTGATCTTGGTGACGTCCACCACCTTCCCGCCAACCGTCAGCATGGTGTACACGTCGTACAGATACGGATCGTCGGGGCTCCAGAAGCGCGCGCCGGTCAGTGCGCCGCTGGCCGTGAGAACAGCTTTGTCGCCGGCGACGATGTCGGCGTTGCTGCCATTGAAGGTGGCGCGCACTACGCCGTCCTTGTCCACCACCGCGGCCGAAAGGCTTACGTTGGCCGAGGTGCGTCCGCGGCCCTGTGTGGCGTTGTGTACCTGCGATTCCACATGCACCGTGCAGCTATGGCCAGCGATGTTGTAGTCGGTGCAGTAGATGTAGGTGCCCGTGGTGCCCAGGCCGTAATAGATTGGCAGGGTCTGGTAGATCGTCCCCGTCACGTGCAGCCATACGCGACGGTTGATGCCTCCGAACTGTGGGTTGAAGTCGTTGGCGTTCCATCGGTATCCGGTGTCGGTGGCGCGTTCCCGGTAGCCGCCGCGGTTGTCCACCCGCACCGCGATCACGTTCTCCTGGTCGCCAAAGTGCAAGCCGGGGGTCAGGTCGATGCCGTATCCGGTGATGCCGTTCTCATACAGGCCGAAGGGAACGCCATTTAAATAGATGTCCCCAGCCTGGCGCATGCCCTCGAACTCAATGAAGACCTTGGAGCCGGACATGTTGGCGGGCAGCCGGAAGTGCTTGCGGTACCACACCACGCCCTGATACTTGCCGCGATCGCCGCCGCTATGGTCGATGATCATGCGGAACGAATCGACATCATTAAAGGTGTGCGGCGTGCTGACGGTCTCCCATTGGTCGTCGTCGAAGTTGACCACCTCCGCCCCCGGTACATCCTGGCGGATGAACCTCCAGTCGGAGTTGAAGTTGTAGGTCACGCGCGGCGTCGTGGGAGGCACGAACTTTGTATCCGCAGACCAAAGCGGAAGGGTGGACGTCATCAGGACGAAAGCAGCAAGGGGGAAAAGGGCTCTGAGTTTCATGGCCGGAAGTCTATTCACCCGGCAGAATGACTGTCAAATCATGCGAAATAGATGGCGAGCCAGGCAATTGGGGGTATATTCTCTCGTGTCTGGGAAAGAAACATGGAAATTCCCTATTAAAAGGAGCCACCAAGTGCAAACCGCCATTCTTATTGGTGTCGACCGTGATAGAGTCGACAGGATCGCAACCCACTTGCTCCCCAAAATCCTGCTCGCTTTTTGTGCGCTGGCGTTTGTAGCCAGCCCATCGACGGCGATTGCGCAGCCCCAGGTCCCACAGGACACCCAACAGCCGGCCTCAGCTCAATCTAAACCGGTGCCGAGCCCTTCAGCACCGACTACGCAGCCTCCTGCAAACCAGCAGTCCCTCTCCGCCTCACCCACCTCGCAGTGCGGAACAGCTTTGATCTACGTTTACCGGCAGAGTTCATTCGTGGGTGCAGCCGGATGGGATAGGATTTACGTCAACGGCACCTTCTTGGCTGCTCTACACAATGGTGAATTTGCCTCAACAGAAGAACCGCAGGGTACAGTAGTCTTTTTCGGTTTGCCGAGAGTATACGCTTTTCCTGGCGATCTCTTGATAGCGTTGACCGACCTTCAAAAGAAGCAGTTCGAAAGGCTTCAGATGAACGTGGAGACTGGAAGGACTTACTATGTGAAGTGGTCGATAGGCGGAAAGATGAAACTCATGGATGAAGCAACCGGAGCCAAAGAGATGGCCAAGCTTCACCATGCAAAGATCGAAGAAGAGAAGGAAGAAGGGAAGTAGGGTCGTGCTGGCTATCCAGATGGAGACGCATTTGTTATTCGTATTGCAGTTTGTGTCGATTCTACCGGGTCGAAGGATGTAATTCTCCCCCGCTGCATTGCCACGTAAAAACTCACAAAAGTTTCTTTTCTAAAAAAGATATTCAACATTACAGTCAGTTCGATAACGAATGCTGGGCTTATGTCGGCGCAGGATCATGCAACAGAGCAATTTCTCCGATAGGTCCATCGGCTATCTGGTCTTTGCAGTTCACATCTAACCATAGCAGGGCGTGCTCTCCGCCCCTCGGCTCGTCGCGAAGAATAGAGGAACGCAATGAAATTCAGATGGTTGGCAGGCCCCGCGCTTCGTTTGGCAATGCTCTTGTCGTTCTCCATGCTTCTGCCCGCGGCAGCGTTCGCCTCGGCCACGCCCTACCCGGCCTATCCCGGCGCGCCGGAGAGCCTGGCTTACAGGGTCACGGTCGATGGCCAGCCTGTCTTCGTGCATCGCCTGCCCACCTACAACCAGTTTCAGTGGATGGACCACGCCAGTTTTGCCATGCCGACCACCGGCAAGGTGCATGTCACCGTTACCTCGCTGGTCAACGAGCGCAATGTCATCACCTGCTACATCCGTCCCGCCGCCTACGGTATTCATCCCCAGATCAACGGCAAGTCCATCAGCTTCGACCTCGATCGGCCGCGCTATCTTGTCATCTTCTTCAACGAAGAGCCCACTTTCCAGAGTCCCGGCCTGCTTCTGTTTGCCGAGCCCGCCGAGAAGGACCCGCCCAAGCTGGGCGACGCCAACGTGGTCAACATCATGGACTACAAGGTGGACAACACTGGCAAGACGCTGGAGACCGCGACTATCAACAAGGCCATCGGCGATGTCTCCGCCCGCCCCGGCGGCGGCGTGCTCTTCTTTCCCGCCGGAATCTATCTCTCCGGCGAGATCGTGATGCAGAGCAACGTCAAGCTCTACATCGACGCGGGGGCCGTGATTCGCGGTTCGCGCAAGAACACCGACTACGTCTCGCCGCCCATGCCCTCCGGTGGACGCGGCCTGCGCGCGATGGTGGTCTTCAATAATGTGGAGAATGCCGGCATCACTGGACGCGGCACCATCGACATGGAGGGCTACCCCTGGCTCTGGCACGACTTCCAGCCAGACACCGGCGACGGCAAAGCGCGCTCCGAAGAGGGCCTGGTCAACGATCCGCACGGCACCGGAGTCAAAGGATACATCGTCAACCACTGCAAGAACATCACCTTCCAGGGGCTGCTCCTGCTGCGCTCGGCCTACTGGACCACCACCGTCAGCGACACCGAAAACTTCTCCGCCATCAACATCAAAATCGTCAACCGCAAGCAGCAGTACCACGACGACGCCTTCGACATCACCGGCAACAGCAAGCACATCCTCATCGCCGACAGCTTTGCCATGACCATGGACGACACCTTCGCCTTCTATGGCGGCAAAAGCTCCACCGTGGAAGACGTGACGGTCCGCAACTTCGTCAACTACACCTACACCGCGTCGATTGCGATTGGCTACGGCGGCGCGCCCAACATCCGTCATCTGCTCTTCGACAATGTGCAGTTTGTCACCAACCAGAATAAGTACGCCGTATGGATCCAGCTCTCGCCCGCATACTTCACCGGCAAGGGATACACCTCCGGCCAGAAGCCCAGCGACGGCATCGTCCTCGACGACTTCAAGTTTGTAAACACCAGCTTCGAGAACGATGGCGGGCACATCTACATCGACGGCGGAAACGACCCCGTCACCAACTTCGTCTTTGAGAACTGTACCTTTGGCCACCCCACGCGGCCCGCGCAGATCATGGGCGCCAAGGTCGCCCCCATCCTCTTCAAGAACGTCAAGATCGACGGAGTGGTAGTGCGCAGCGAGCAGCAGTTGAAGCGCGACGGATACGAGTTCTCCGCGCCCGTCACCTTCAAGTTCGCCCCGTAACCGGCCTTACGCCAGCGCCAGGTTCAGGTTCTCGATCGCTTCGTCGATCTCCCGTGTGTTCTTGAAGCCCACCGTCACGCAGTCCACTCCGGCGTGGTTGAAGGCGAAGCGCATGGCGGCCTGGCGGTCTTCGCGGCGGGTAAACGTGCCTTCACCAATCAGTTTCATGCTGATCACGCCCATACCTTCTTTCTTCACCTGCTTGGTGTGTTCCACCACTTCATTCACTTCGGCCGGATCGTTGTTATCGTTGTCCGCGATGGGGCCGTCCATGCGCGTGCCGGTGTGGTTCATGCGGATCATCGCGATCTGCAGCCACTTGTTGCCCGGCATCTGGCGCAACGCGGGCAGGCCGTGTACCGACGCTCCGCGCACGCGGACGATCTTCTTTTCCTGCGCCTGCAGCACCCCATCCTGCCAGCGGGCGCTTGCGGTCACCCAATCGGGAGTGTGCTGCCAGTGCAGCAGCATGATGTCGTAGTACTCGGTCTGCGAGATGCGCAGCATCTGCTCCAAATGCGTCTGCGGATCGGCGTTGTTGGTGGTCAGCTTGCTCATCAGTTGATAGCTGTCGCGCGGCAGGCCCTTCAGCGCCTCTCCCAGCATGGCAGGGGTCGCGTAGGTATCGCAGGTCTCGAAGAAGCGGATGCCGTGGTCGTAGGCATAGCGGACCTGGCGGGTAAACTCCTGCTGACCCAGCGCGGCCTGGATGCGGCCATTGTTGCTGCCCGTGCCGAAAGCCAGGCGCGTCACCTGCAATCCCGATTTGCCCAGCGGCACCAGGTCGGTGGCCGTGCGCGGCGCGGCATGCAACGGCAGCGTGCCCACCGTGCTCATGGCCCCAACGGCTAGCGATGTCTTCAGAAATTCGCGGCGGGAATATTGGCTCACAGGACTCTCCTCATCTGAAATGGTCGATCAGGGCCGGGTGGCCTTAGGCAATCTGGCCGGGTGGAATCTTCAATCTGGGCCGTGTGAAATTTTCAGACTGCGCCGTGGTGCAGCAGGCAACAATCTTTCCGAGATACTACCACGGTTCGACATTCACCCCAAGGCTCGTCATTCTGACTCGTAGCCGGGGTCCCCGGACAGCTTGCTGGCTGGGGTGGGTAGAGTCAGAATCTCGGTCGTTGTCCTTGGGGTGCCCCATTCATGCCGTGTCCTTTGCGGCATGGGTGGGGTTTTTGCCGTCCGGAGGGAGCAGGGGCCTTCAAGCCCATGAATGCATCCTGAATAATAATGCGGCTTTAGCCACGGGCATCTTGTATATGCTGCACCGATGTAGACACGCTACGGCTGGTACTCCCACAGGTCATTGAACTTCCCGCCGCCACATCCGATTGTGATGGGGTCGTCCCCACCGAAGAGCCAGAGGTTTCCGAAAGTATCGGTCCAACTCACCGCGCCGTTGCGGCACCCTGGCACATTGTTTGGGGCAGGCGTACCCTGCGTCCCGTAGCTCCCTGTCTGGCCGGCAAGATTCGACCCGCTCACCCACGTCCATTGGCCCCCGCTATACTTCCACAGGTCGTTGTAGTCCCAGGGTGCGCTTCCGCCGAAGAGCCAGAAATTACCGGCAGCATCGATCCAGCTAACAGCACTGTCGCGTGCCCCAGGCATATTGCCCGGAGCAGCCACTCCCTGTGTGCCATACGTCCCGAGCTCATCATCCTGATTCGATCCTCCCATCCACGTCCACTGGCCAGCGCTGTATCTCCAAAGATCGTTCAGTTCTCCACCATTCCCGATCGAGCCGGCGCCATAACCTCCGAAGAGCCATAAATTCCCAGTCGAATCGGTCCAGGTCACGGCGCCGAAGCGAGACCCCGGAGTGTTACCGGGGGCAGCTGTTCCCTGGGTGCCATACGTCCCGGATTGGTTGGCCAGGTTCGATCCTGCCATCCACGTCCACTCGCCACCGCTATACTTCCACAGGTCGTTGAGTTCGCCAAATGACGCGGTCGAATCGTTACCTTCCCCACCGAAGAGCCAGAGATCTCCAGACGAATCGCTCCATGAACTCGCCTGCACGCGGGCTGCAGGAACATTGTCAGAAGCGGCAACTCCCTGTACTCCATATACACCCGGCCAGTTAGCGCCGGCGGTCCCAGCCTGTTCGGCTAGGTTCGATCCGCTCATCCACGTCCATTGGCCCGAGCTGTACCTCCACAGGTCATTCAAATCGCCACGCGTTCCGGCGGAATCGATGCCAAGCCCTCCAAAAAGCCAGAAGTTCCCCTGCGCATCGGTCCAGCTAACAGCCAGATATTGCCCGCCGGGAACATTGCTGGATGCAGCCACTCCCTTGGTACCATATATGCCTGGTTGCTCAGTCTGGCTCGATCCACCAACCCATGTCCATTGTCCGCCGCTGTAGTTCCAGAGATCATTGAGGTCTCCCTCCTCATCGGCAACAGCCGAACTCCTTCCGTAGCCGCCGAATAGCCAGAAATCTCCGGATTTATCAGTCCACGTCACTGCATTGACGCGCGCTCCCGGAGTATTGGCTGCGGCCGCCGTTCCCATAGTTCCGTAAGTTCCGAATTGGTTGACGACGTTCGCACCACTCACCCAAGTCCATTCGTTATGAACGGCCGGAGTTGAGGGGGTGGTGCTTCCTCCGCACCCAGCCAATGTGAGAAGCGCGATTGAAGCAAGCGTGAGGAGAGAAACTCTGGGCCCGGTTTGCATCCGACAGCTCCGTACATCGATCACGATTCGTCGCATTGGGTAAGCGGCTGATCGTGATGACACAACAGAATACTCCCGTCTTAGCGGCATGCAAGGCCTATCTAGCAAATTGCGCTCGTCGGGTGCCCCACATCTCGATTCTGAGATGTGGGTTTCCGCTACGGACCCTTGAACCTCTAACCTCTACTACTGCTTCTTCAGGTCGTAGTTCATGTACACCACATGGGTCTGCAAGTACTCCTCCAGCCCATGCTTGCCGTCGGCGCCGCCGATGCCCGACTTCCGCCATCCCGCGTGGAAGCCCTGCATGGCCTCGAAGTTCTCGCGGTTTACGTACGTCTCGCCGAACTTCAGCTCGTTGCATGCGCGCATGGCCACATCCAGGCTGCGTGTGTATATGGACGAGGTCAGCCCGTACTCGCAGTCGTTGGCGTAGCCGATGGCCTCATCCAGCGTCTCGAAGGTGGCGATGGGCAGCACCGGCCCGAAGATCTCCTGCTGCATGATGCCGGTCTCCTGGCGGCATCCGGTCAGCACAGTGGCCTGGTAGTAGTAGCCCTTGCCGCTGGCGAAGTTGCCGCCGCACTCCAGCTTGGCGCCGTCCTTCAGCGCCTGCTGCACCGCCTCATGCACCAGCTCGCGCTGCCGCTTGCTCACCATCGGCCCCATCTCGGTTGCCGGGGCAAAGGGATCGCCGGTCACCGTCTGCTGCATCGCTGCCGTCATCTTCGCGATGAACTCCTTAGCGACGGATGCATGGACATACACCCGCTCGGCGCAGTTGCACACCTGCCCGGTGTTGATGATGCGCGAAGCGCGAATGGCGCGCACTGCCAGGTCGATGTCGGCATCGCCCATCACGATGGCCGGTGCCTTGCCGCCCAGCTCCAGCGAGACCTTGGTTACGTTGTCTGCCGCGGCATGCATCACCGCCACGCCACCCTCCACGCTGCCCGTCAGGCTCACCATGCCCACCCTGGGATGTCCAGCCAGCGCCTTGCCCACCACCGATCCGGAGCCGGAGACAAGATTGAAGACGCCCTTGGGCAGCGACGACTGCGCCACCAGCCGGGCAAACTCGAAGGCATTGTTGGGCGTCTCGCTGCTTGGCTTGATCACGATGGTATTGCCCGTCACCAGCGCGGGCGCCATCTTGCGCACGATCAGGAAGAAAGGAAAATTCCATGGCAGAATGCCGGCGATCACGCCAATCGGCATTTTGTATAGCAGGATGTTTTCGCCGGGACGGTCACTTTGGATGATCTCGCCCTCGTAGCGCCGGGCAAACTCCGCCATGTAGTCCAGGTAGTCGGCGGAGAAGTCCACCTCTACCTGCGCCAGGGAGAGAATCTTGCCCTGCTCCTGCGTGATGACGCGCGCCAGCTCTTCGCGGTGATCGCGCACCAGCGCGGCAATCTCGCGCAGATAGCCCGCCCGGCGGATCGCAGGCAGCGCGGCCCAGCTCTTCTGCGCCGCTTCGGCAGCCAGTACGGCGCGGTCCACGTCCTCCACCGTGCAGGACGGAAACTCCGAGATCACCTCTTCTGTCGCGGGGTTTACCACCTGAATCATCTTGGAAGACGACACAAATTCACCGTCAATCAGCATCTCGTAGCGTTGAATACTCGTCGCAGTTGCGCTCATGGAAATGTCCCCCTTCAACTTGCATCACTCAGCGGCGAACATCTGTTGCCCGCAGCTCGGCGCGGAGTCATCACGCCCCGTAGCACGCACGATGATAGATGCTCGCAAGCAGGAATGGGAAGCGCAGCAGCGTGCCATCGCCGCAAGTCTTTTCCCTGCAAAGAATGATCCAGCCGATCCCATCCTTCTCCCCTTACACTGGTTCTGGGAGCGTGCCATGCTCGAAGCCAACCCTCCAATCCGCATCGTCCTCACCACTACAGCCAACCCCGACGAGGCCGCGCACCTGGCCCGCACTCTGGTGGAGGAAGGTCTGGCCGCATGTGTCACATCGATTCCCGCCGTCCAGTCCATCTATCGATGGCAGGGAAAGATCGAGTCCTCCACGGAGACCCTTCTGCTGCTCAAGACCGGCCCCGATCGACTGCCCGCGCTGGAGGCGCGCCTCCACCAGTTGCACAGCTACCATACCCCGGAGTTCCTCGTCCTCGATGTCGAATCCGCCAGCCATCCCTACTTGGAATGGCTGCAGAACTCCCTTCGTCCGGCTTGATCCTGCGTCCATGCGCGAAACTTTCAGATCGAAATGAGCTAAGAATCGGACTCGGCGGGGGGCAACTGGGGGTATAGTGGCTCGTAGTCCAGAGCGCAAGTGGGAATCGCTGGGCCATGGGTGACGGGGTCAGGCTGCCAGGAATCTTTGAAGGGAGCAGACATGAAGCCAAACTTGAGCGGATTGACGAGAACCGGACTCATTGTATCGATGGGTCTCCTTGGGATATATTGCAGCGGCTGCCTGCATCGCGCGAAGAGCGCGAAAGCTTCACCGCCGACAGTCGCGGGAGCAACTATGGTGGTGCAGTTTGCGTGGACCGCTTCTGCCGAGGACAACCTGGGCACAAACAGGACCGTCATTCTGAGCGGCAGGCAGGTTTCCGTGGCCAGCGATTCGAGGTATGTTTCCTGCTTCGGTGCGGACAGGAACGCCGCTGGATGCCAATTTATCGGTGAATTCAACACCACATCCGTATTCACGCCTGGGCTTGAGTACGATAGGTCCGAAACTATAAATAACGTGCAGCTTGGAGGTTGGGAAGTGACCGCTGAAGGCGAGTCCAGCGGAGGTGCATATGCCAGTCAAACCTGCTCGTTGAACGTGGATTCGAATCGCCTGGTGACGGTTAAAATATCGCTGGGCGTGGATGCTGGCTGTTCGGTCCAATAGTCGTACCGGCGGTGTGTTTGCAGCCTCCCGAAGCACTTTGTTTCTGCCCTGCAGTCCGTGGTGCAACGCGCACGGGTCAGTTGCCGCACTCCGCTGGACCCTGCACCCAAACGCCGGCGCTGCCTGATCGAGGGGAGGAATCCGTGAGTTCACTAATCCAGGCACTCTCTCGTATTCTGCCGCGGCGCCAGGTGATCGCCGACCCCCTGCGCCGTCTTGCCTATGGCACCGATGCCAGCTTCTACCGCCTGGTTCCCGAAGTGGTTGCGGTGGTCGAAAACGAGCAGGAGGTGCAGGCCCTGCTGCAGGCGGCGCGCGAGCACGGGCGTTCGGTGACGTTTCGCGCGGCCGGAACCAGCCTCTCCGGCCAGGCAATCACGGACAGTGTGCTGGCATTGATCGGTGAAGACTTTGCCACCTGCGAGATCGCGCCCGATGCATCCACGGTCCGCCTCGGCCCCGGCATTCTGGGCGGCGAGGTGAATGCCCGCCTGGCCCCGCATGGACGTAAGATCGGTCCCGACCCGGCCTCCATCCATGCCTGCAAGATCGGGGGCATCGCCGCCAATAACGCCTCCGGCATGTGCTGCGGCACCGCGCAGAACAGCTATCGCACTCTGGGTGGCTTGCGCGTTGTGCTGGCCGACGGCTCGCTGCTCGACACCGAAGACGCGGCCAGCGTCGCCGCCTTTCGCCAGAGCCACGCGGGGTTGCTCGGCGAGCTGGAGCAATTGGGCAACTCCACCCGCGCCGACGAGACTCTCGCCGCGCGCATTCGCCACAAGTACAAGATCAAGAACACCACCGGTTACAGCCTCAACGCTCTGGTCGATTACCAGGACCCGATCGAAATACTCGCCCACCTCATGATCGGTTCGGAGGGCACGCTTGGCTTTTTGTCG
Organism: uncultured Acidobacteriaceae bacterium; assembly: GCA_963834805.1. Taxonomy (GTDB): domain Bacteria; phylum Acidobacteriota; class Terriglobia; order Terriglobales; family Acidobacteriaceae; genus Edaphobacter. Next base: position 329,579 of record CAWIDB010000006.1, on the reverse strand, counting down.
CGCATCACTCTCCGCACCGTCGTTGAAGATCCGTGCAAGGCCAGCGCGCTGGTCTTCTTTCCCGACGTCGAAACTGCTTGCCAAGCTGTCATTCGCCTCAAACCGCATCCTGTGTCGGCGGTCGAACTGCTCGACCGATTGGCCCTGCGCTCGATGGAGGACAAGCCCGGACTGCCATCGATGCTGCGCACTCTGAGCGACGAAGCCGCCGCATTGCTGATTGAGGTGCGCGCCGGAGATGCCATGCTTCTGCAAGAGCGCATAAACGCCGTGCTGAAAGCGCTGGCCGGCATCATTACCGTCGAGCCCGCCGGTTTCTCCACGGACCCCGCAACCTGCGAGATGTACTGGAAGGTGCGCAAAGGCGCCTTCCCCTCGGTGGGCGCCATGCGCCGCGCCGGAACCACCGTCATCATCGAGGACGTTGCCTTCCCAATAGAATCGCTGGCCGCCGCAACCCTGGACCTGCAAGCTCTGCTGCGGCAACACGGCTATAGCGAGGGGATCATCTTTGGCCATGCGCTGGAGGGCAACCTGCACTTCGTCTTTACCCAGGACTTCTCGGACGCAGCGGAGGTCGATCGCTACGCGCGCTTCATGGAGGATGTTTGCAAGCTCGTGGTCGACAAGTACGACGGCTCGCTCAAGGCCGAGCATGGCACCGGGCGCAACATGGCGCCCTTCGTCGAGATGGAGTGGGGACGCCAGGCCACCGATCTGATGCGCCGCATCAAAAGGCTCTTCGACCCGGAGGACATGCTCAATCCCGGCGTCCTGCTCAACAACGATCCGCAGGCCCACCTGAAGAACTTCAAGCCCATGCCGGTGGCCGAAGCGATCGTCGACCGTTGCACCGAGTGCGGCTACTGCGAAACCATGTGCCCGTCGCATGGGCTGACCCTGTCGCCGCGCCAGCGCATCGTCAGTTGGCGCGAACTCTCGCGCCGCGCTGCGGTCGGCGAAGATGCCGGCGATCTCGAAGTCGGCTTTGCCTACGATAGCCTCGATACCTGCGCCGGCTGCGGGCTGTGTACCTCTGCCTGTCCGGTTGACATCAACACCGGCGACCTGACGCGACTGCTGCGCGGGCGCAAGCTGGGTGCTGCTACGCGCCGAGTGGGCGAGTGGACGGTGGGAAACTTCGGCAAGTTTGCCACCGCGGCGCGCGCGGGCCTTGCCATCGGCCATGCCGCCGCCAGCGTCGTGGGAGATGGCGTGCTCGCCAGCATCTCCGGAGGCGCATGGAAGCGTGGCATGCCGCGTGCCGCTACGCTGCCCGTTGCGTACAAAGGCGCGGGCGATCCGGTGGTCTATCTGCCCGCCTGCGGAGGCCGCATCTTCGGCGCCAACAGCGCGCAGGAAGCATCGCTCGCCCAGGTTGTGATGGAACTTCTGGTTCGCGCCGGTTACGCACCGCGCCTGCCCGAGGGCTTCGACAAACTCTGTTGCGGCCAGATGCTGGAAAGCAAAGGCATGGCCGATGCCGCCGACGCGATGGCCGATGCCGCCACCCAGGCGTTGCTGAAGGCGGCCGACGACGGTCGAGGCGGCTTCTATCCGGTGATACTGGACGCCAGCACCTGTTCGGCGCGCATGAAGCAGCATCTCGCCGGACGCCTGCCGCTCTACGACTTCCACGAGTTCGCCCACGATGCGCTTCTGCCGCGCCTGCACCTCACGCACAAGGAGGGACCGGTTGCGCTGCACATCAACTGCAGCGTGCGCCGCTCGGCTTCAGAAGCCAAGTTGCGCAGGTTGATCGAGGCCTGCGTGGATCAGGTCGTCGAGCCGGCCGAAGTTCTCTGCTGCGGATTTGCCGGGGACCGCGGATTCGTCGTTCCGGAGCTCACCGCCCATGCCTTGCGCAAGATCCATGAAGCTCTGCCGGCCAACTCCCGCGAGGGCGTCTCCACCAACCGCACCTGTGAGATCGGTCTCACCGCCGAGACCGGGCGTCCCTACCACTCCATCGCATACTTGCTGGAAGAGTGCAGCCGGGAGGAGACGATGACGGTCTGCTGACCGTTTACCGAATATTCACACGGAACCTAACCAGTATGATTACTATCCTCTATAAAGGATTTCACCTTGCAGACCTGGCAGCAGGTATACGATCCACTAGGCAATATCTGGCTCTCATCGCTGATTGCGGCGCTGCCCATTCTTTTCTTCTTTGTGGCCCTGGCCGTTCTCCGCATGAAGGGGCATCTGGCCGGTACGTTGACCGTCGTCCTCGCGCTCCTGGTATCTGTCTTCTTCTACAAGATGCCGGTTAGAATGGCGCTGGCAGCGGCGGGAGACGGTTTTCTCTTCGGATTGTGGCCCATTGCCTGGATCATCATCACCGCCGTATTTCTTTACAAGGTAACCGTCAGGACGGGGCAATTCGAGATCATCCGCGCCTCCGTGGTCTCCGTCACCGAAGACCAGCGCCTGCAGATGCTGCTGGTCGGCTTCTCGTTCGGTGCGTTTCTGGAGGGCGCGGCGGGCTTCGGCGCTCCGGTGGCCATCACGGCCGCTCTGCTGGCCGGCCTGGGTTTCAACCCACTCTACGCAGCGGGACTTTGCCTCATTGCAAACACCGCGCCGGTGGCCTTCGGCGCCATGGGCATTCCCATGATCGTCGCGGGTCAGGTCACCGGCATCGATGCGTTCAAAATCGGCGCAATGGTGGGCCGCCAACTGCCCTTTCTCTCGTTTCTTATCCCTTTATGGGTCATCGCAATCATGGACGGCTGGCGCGGCGTGCGGCAGACCTGGCCTGCGATTCTGGTCTGCGGCGGCAGCTTCGCGACAACCCAGTTTCTCACCTCCAACTACATCGGTCCGCAGTTGCCCGATATCACCTCATCTCTGGTGAGCCTGCTCTCGCTCACACTGTTTCTCAAGGTCTGGAAGCCGAAGACCATCTTCCGTTTCCCCGGCCAGGAGGTCAGGATCAAAGCGGAAAGCCACTCCACCGCACAGGTGACCAAGGCATGGTCGCCCTTCGCCATCTTGACCGTCTTTGTCACCGTATGGTCGCTCAAGCCCTTTGCCGTACTCTTCGCCAAGGGAGGACATCTGGCCTGGACGGTCATCAACTCACCGGTGCCCATGCTCGACAGGCTGGTGATCAAAGTGCCGCCCATCGTAAATGCGCCCACTCCCTACGGATCGGTCTATACGTTCAACTGGTTATCGGCCACCGGTACGGCAATCCTGCTGGCGGCCATGGTCAGCATTGTGCTGCTGCGCATGAAGCCGATGGAAGCGATCAAGACCTTCGGCAGCACTTTGAACGAACTGAAGCTGCCCATCTTCACCATCGGCATGGTGCTTGCCTTCGCCTACATAGCCAACTACTCCGGCCTGTCCGCGACCCTTGCCATGCTGTTGGCTGCCACCGGCCTCGTCTTTCCATTCTTCTCGCCATTCCTGGGATGGCTGGGTGTCTTTCTCACCGGATCGGACACCTCCTCCAACGCCCTGTTCTGCAACCTGCAGGCCAACACCGCCCATCAGATCCACGTCAGCAATACCCTGATGGTGGCGGCCAACTCCAGCGGCGGCGTCACCGGCAAGATGATCTCTCCCCAGTCCATCGCGGTTGCCACCGGCGCGGTGGGTCTGGTGGGGCGCGAATCCGACCTCTTCCGCTTTACCCTCAAGCACAGCCTGATGCTTGCCGGTCTGGTTGGGGTCATCACCATGCTGCAGGCCTATCTCCTGACCTGGATGGTTCCCGGCAAGTGATGAAAGATGCCGGCCTGCATTGGGGCCTCTCGTGACAAAATGGTAGATATACCATCATGCCAAACGAGAATACCCCTGCCACTGAGTCTGCTGCTGAATCCGCCGCTCAACCCACCACTGAAACCGCCGCTGAAGCACCCGATGAATCCTTCGCGGATCTGCTCGCGCAGTTTGAGCACACCCATTCTCACCAGGCGGAGGGCGCGAAGCAGTTGCAAGGCACTGTCGTCTCCCTCGACGCCGAGTTTGTGTATCTCGACATTGGCTACAAGTCCGAGGGGATTCTGCCGCGCAGCGCCTTTGAAAACAACGCCGAAGGAATCACTGCGGGCGATACATTTCCCGTCTCGGTGAAGGGACGCAACGCCGAACGCTACTACGAACTCTCGCGTCACAAGGTGGTGCAGCCCACCGATTGGGCCTCGCTGGAAGAGGCTTTCACCCAAAAGACTCCCGTGGTTGGCGTTGTCACCGCGCTGGTCAAAGGCGGTCTCACCGTCGATGTAGGCGTGCGCGCATTTATGCCCGCCTCGCGCAGCGGCACCCGCGATGCCGCCGAGATGGAGAAGCTGGTGGGCCAGGAGATCACCTGCCGCATCACTAAGCTGGACGTGACGGACGAGGACGTGGTGGTGGACCGTCGCGTGATCTCCGAAGAACTGGCGCGCGCGCAGGAGCAGGGCCTCTACTCCGAGATGAAAGAGGGCGATCTCGTCCGCGGCGCGGTGCGCAGCTTTACCGCCTATGGCGCATTCATCGATCTCGGCGGAATCGATGGCCTGCTGCACGTCAGCGATATTTCATGGAGTCGCGTCAATGCTCCGGAGGACGTGCTAACGATCGGCCAGGAACTCCAACTCAAGGTACTCAAGGTCGATGCCGAGAACCGGCGCGTCTCGCTTGGCCTCAAACAGCTTGAGCCGGAGCGGTGGGACTCCGCAGCAGAAAAATATAAGGTGGGCCAGCGCATCACCGGGACCGTCACGCGGCTCATGGACTTCGGCGCGTTCGTCGAGCTGGAGCCGGGAATCGAAGGAATGATTCACGTCTCGGAGATGTCGTGGGTGAAGAAGGTCCACAAGCCGAGCGACATCCTGAAGCCGGGAGACACAGTGGAAGCGGTGGTGCTGTCGGTGAAGCAGGAGGAGCGGCGGATCGCGCTCGGACTGAAGCAGGCGCTGGGCGATCCGTGGGCCGACGCACCCAAGAAATTTTATGTGGGGTCGGCAATCGAGGGGCCGGTGACGCACCTGATGAACTTTGGCGCATTCGTGCAACTGGCGGAGGGCGTCGAGGGCTTGGTCCATGTCAGCGAGATCGCCGCGGAACGGCGCATCAATCATCCGCAGGATGTGCTGCGGATAGGGCAGACCGTCAAGGCGCTGGTGCTTGCCATCGATCCCGAGAAGCGGCAGATCAAGCTCAGCATCAAGCAACTGGCGCCCACCAGCATCGGCGAGTATCTGGCGGAGCACAAAGCGGGCAATGTGGTCTCCGGACGCGTCGTCGAGCAGTCGACGGACTCTGCCATCGTTGAATTGGGCGAGGGAATTCGCGCCACCTGCCGAATTGCGGCCAGCACTCCTGTCGCGGCGAAGACCAAGAAGGAAAGCTCCGCCGGGCTTGATCTATCCGCATTGACCTCGATGCTGAACGCCCGCTGGAAGGGGGCCGCGCCAGCAGTCGGCAGCTAGCCGGAGCCGCTCGGTGTGGGACAGATTCGCAGCTTCCGTATCACACAACTCGATCCCGAGACGGAGAAGATCGAACTGGAATTGACGTAACCGGCAGGATATCCCTTGGGCGGCGGTGATCTATCGCGTGGTAGATGGGGTTGTGGCTGGATCACATGCCAGAGGATGTTTCGGCACGCCGCAGCAGGAATATGACCTCCTCGTCTTCAACTTGGGAAAAGCTCTCGAAATACTGGCCGACCGCATAAAAATCGTGCGTCACGTAGAGGCACACAAGCCGATCCACCAACGTCCGCAACCAGTCGTACGTCGAGGCGGGCGCTACGGGGACTGCCACTACAATCGCCGCCGGCTTCATCTGCCGCAGCGCATGGATGGCAACCGCCATGCTTGCTCCCGTGGCGATTCCGTCATCCACCAGAACCACCGTTCGCGCCTCCACCTGGAGCGGCGGGCGATTGCCCCGGTAGAGAACGGCACGGCGATCGAGCATCTGTTTCACCTGTTCCGTAACGCGTTCGATCTGTTGCGGCGAGACTCCCTCCATCCGCACAACCTGTTCATCCAGATACAGCCCGCCGCCAACCGCAATCGCGCCGAAGGCGAGCTCCTCATGGTGGGGAACGCCCAGCTTATGAGCGAGAAATAGTTCCAGCGGCAGATGCAGGGCGTGTGCGATGGCAAAGGCGACGGTAACGCCGCCACGGGGAATTCCGAGGACGATGACATCCTCCCGATTGGCAAACTCTTGCAACGAAACTGTCAGTTGCCGTCCGGCGTCTTCACGGTCTTTGAAGATCATCGCATCCGATCCGAAGCTCGCGCAATTATGCGCCTGCGACCACTTTGCCGCGCAGGATGGTCTGGCGCAGATCGCCCGCGGAGGAATAAACATTGAAGTTTGCCGGGCGGCCCACGGCGATCTCGCCGATCGCATCCAGCCCCAGCATGCGCGCCGGATTGCGGCTTGCCAGGCGCACCGCTGTCGCCAGACTGGCGCCGGTAAAGCGCCGCAAATTCTCCACCGCACGGTCCATCGTCAGCACCGAACCGGCCAATGTCTGCACTCCGTTGGCCAGGTCGCTGGCCAGCAGGCAGCGACCGTCCTTCACCGTCACTTCAAGCTCGCCCAGCAGGTAGTTGGCGTCTGGCATTCCAGTGGCGGAGATGCCGTCGGTCATCAGGATTGCTCGCTCCTCCCCCTTGGCGCGCAGCCACAGCCGCACAAACTCCGGCGCCACATGGATTCCGTCGCAGATCAGCTCCGCGTAGAGCGATTCCGCGTCGAGGACAACTCCGGCGATTCCCGGCTCGCGATGGTCCAGCCGGCGCATGGCGTTGAAGGTATGGGTCGCGCTGGCCGCTCCGGATGCAATCGCCGCGCGCGTCTCGCCCGCGGTCGCGTCCGAGTGGCCAAGGCTGACACGAGTGCCGGATTTAGTTGCGTATTTGATCAGCACCAACGCGCCCGGCATCTCCGGCGCAATCGTCATCAGGCGAACGTGGCCGCGCGCGGCCTGCTGGAACCGCTGGAAAAGCTCCACCGAGGGCGGCTGAAGCTCTGCCGGGGGATGCACTCCGCGCTTGGCATGGGAGAGAAACGGTCCTTCCAGATGTATCCCTACCGGACACGCGCCGGGCTCGGCATCGCCCTTCTTCGCCGTGTCGATCGCGTTGGCAATACCGTCCAGCGAGCGCAGCGTTCGGTCGATGGGCGCGGTCACCGTGGTCGCCAGGAAGTGCGCGACACCCTTGGTGGCTAGAAACCTTCCAATGCAGCCAAGCGCCTGCGCGGACCCCTCCATCGCATCGTGCCCCGCCGCACCGTGCACATGAATGTCGAAGAAGGCGGGCGTCAGCGTGGTCTCTTCTACAGTCGGCTCGCCGGATTCGATGCCAGAGATGGTCCCGTCCGCGTGGATTGCAATGCGCGGATTCTCCACGATTCCATCCGCCGTAATCAGTTGCCGCGCTGTCAGCAGAGAAGTCTTCATTGCCCAGTCCCCACAGCTGCCGCCGGTGCGCCCTCTGGAGTTGCAGGGGGCGCGGGCGCGGGTGGAATGCCCAACTCCTCCGCGGTAGGCAGCGTCTTCAAGTCGGTCCACTGGCGCTGTGCGCTGCGAATCTTGTCGGCACGTGCCAGCCATATCTGCGTGGTATAGTCGTACTGCTCCAGGTTGTTGCGCAGCCAGTAGGGACGGTTGGAGCGCAGCCACGCCGATTCGTACATATCGCGCAGCAGGGTGGTTCCGTTGCGGATGTCCTGCATGCGCCCGTTGATCCCGCTCAGGTCGGAGAGCTCGCGGCTGACGCTGGCGCGCGTCTTGCGATCGGTGCTAATGGAGTCAGCCAGAGCGCGGGCGTAGCCTGCTGCCATCTCGTCGGCAAGCTGGAACTTCAGTCCAATGAAGTCCATCCGTCTTGCGCCCAGCTCCATGGCGTCGATTGCATCCGGTTCGCGCAGATTGCTGCTTGCCGCGCCGTACTTGGCTGCGTCGTAGAGTGTCGATGCCGCGCCGTCCTCCGTGCCACTCGGCGAAGGCGCACCGCTTGGCGAAGGCGTCCTAGGCCCGGCCACCGCGCGCGCCTGCGCAATCAGCGTCAGCGCCGCCTCCGCATGCATGCGCAGATCGTGCGTCCAGGGCCGCATCTGGGCCGCGGTCTTCTGCCCATCCTTCGACCATGGATCGAGCCAGAACAGAGCATTGGTGGCGTCGCCCACCTGGGCCTGGTCCTTCAGCACCGCGTGCGCAGCCATCAGTTCCAGTTGCGCCTGGTTCAGCGCACCCGATGCGTCGCCGTGAAACACCTGCGCGTAGCTCTGCTCGAATGCCTCAATCGACGATTCGCCCGGCTGCCACGCCGCCGCCGCGCCGAACAGAATCCCATACCAGTCCTGGTTGATCAGGCCCTCGCCATCATCGTTCCAGATGGTGTTCAACTGCCCGGTCGATCCAAGCCTCTGCCCGTCGCGCGTGAACTGTTGAATGTTCGCCAGCGCGACATTGTTGTCCGGGTAGACCACGCGAAAATTGTGTACGCTGGGCGAGACCCAGGTCTCGAAGCCCGCATTGACAAAGGGAGTCAGCAGCCTGGCGAAGCCGCGCGGCTCCGCGTTGTAGCCCCAGGCAATCGCAACGGTCGCGTCCTTGAAGCTCTGCGGCATAGATTTCAGCAGTTCCGGCGAGTCCTGCGCAATGTCGCCCCAAAAGAGCAGCCTGCGCTGCAGCGGAGCGAGCGCGGTCACGATCCGTTGCATGAAGTCCAGATAGACCGGGGCAAGCCCGCGCGCGTCCACGTCGGCCTTGGTCTGGCCCACTCCCAGATCCACCGTCTCATCCGCGCCAATATGCAGGAACGGACCTGGATACTCCGCCGCAAGCTCGGTGAATTCCTGCTTAATCAGCGCAATAGAACCGGACTGTCCGGGCGCCAGCACCGCGCCGTGCGGCGTCTCCGCCAGCGTCTGGTACTGCTCCCATAGGAGCTGGTTGTGCAGGTGCCCAAAAGCCTCCTGCTCCGGGACAACCGTCACATGATAGAGGTGCGCGTAGGCCACCAGGGCCGTCGCATCCGCCGCGCTGATGCCGCCGCCGGGAGGCGCAATCAGCGGGTTCGCGGCATAGCTCGCCGTGTGCTCGAAGTAAGGCGAGTAGAGGTTGATCTTATAGGCCGCAAGGGTGCGAATCAGCTTCTTCTCGAACTCCAGCGTGGTCACCGGGCCGCGCGAGAGATCGTCGTCCAGCCCGCGGTACTTCATCGCCGGCCAGTCGCGGATGGTCGCGGTGTGCAGCACGGCATTCGCGCCGAAGCCGGTGACAAGCTGCTTCACCGTCTGTAAGGCGTAAAAAACGCCTGCATCGCTGGCCGCAGTCAGGGCCAGTCCCTTGCCGTCGGGAAGGATCGCATAGCCCTCGGGCTTCATCTCGTCAGGCATCTCGAGCGTTGCTGCGCCGTCGGCCTTCGCCGTCGGATCACTGGATGCCGCTTCGCTATAGATCGACTTCGCCAGCGGCGGGCCGTAGCGCGCGACCAGAATGCTGACGGGCGAGGTCGTGTTGACCGCGACCCCCAACGACGCGAGGTATGCCTTCAGATCGTCGATGGCAAAGCTGTCCTCGGGTGCGCAGGGTGCCGCGCAGGTGATCTGGACGCCGCCAGCGAGCGACTGCACCGCTGCGGCGTTCACCTCGCGCGGCATGGGGATCAGCTTCAGCGATTGTGCGGGCAGATTGGTCGCCGCCGGCGCTTGACGCGCTGCCTGGGCCTGCGCAGTCGCGGTCTGCGACTGGGCCTTGCACTGCGGCTGTGTGCCAGCCGCAAGCAGCCATACCGCAAACAACGCCAAGCCGGACCGGGAGTTCCGCATGCTCCTACGGTAAACCAGTCAGCCTGCGCCCGGCCAACCGCTTTCTGCGCGAACCATCCTTTGAACTCCACGGAGCTTTGTGAATGCTGGGTTAATTTCGCCAATTTCAGCATATGCTCTAGGAAAATTTGCAGTGCATTCACATACCTTTGACAAGCTCAAGGAAACGAACGAGCAGAGGAATATGGGCCCAGGCTAATAGCCTGAAGAGTGGCGCGCGTTCCTCTGCTTCTAACTATGATTCCCAGCGAGGTCCCATGAAGAAGCAACTTCTAGCGGCGATTGCGGCGACGGTGGTACTCGGGTATTTCGGGTCCGTGTCGCTGAACGCACAGACTGGCACATCCACCCCAGCAAAAACCACCAAGGCGATGTTGGTAGCAGAACCCCTGTCGCCGCATTCGCAGACCAGCACAACATCTCCAACAACCAGCTCCAGTACGACGGTGGCCGATAATACGGTGAAGGCAGATCTGTTGGCAGCACAACCCCCGTCGCTGCATGCGCAGACCAGCTCTGCTCCCCCCGCGTCATCCGCCAATATGACGCTGGCCGATGTGAACAAAAAGGTGGACGATCTGACCAAAAAGGTCGAATCGCCCGACGCGATCTACTACAAGGGGGTCACTCTTTCGCCTGCGGGCAGCTTCGTCGCGGCCGAAACTGTGAACCGCACCACGGCGGCGGCTTCCGGCATCAACACTGCATTTACCGGAATCCCGCTGAACTATTCTGACGCGAGCGAGTTGAGTGAGTTCTACGGCACCGGTCGCCAGTCGCGCATCGCGTTGACGGGTGTCGGCAAGCTCGACAACATGACTCTGACCGGCCATTGGGAAGCTGACTGGCTGTCCGCCGGCGCAGACTCGAACAATAACCAGTCGAACAGCTACACCCTGCGGCAGCGGGTCCTGTACGCCGAGGCCAAGATGACTAACGGTTGGGATGTCTCGGCCGGCACAGGATGGGATCTGGTAGCCGAGACGACGAAGGGACTGCAGCGCGGAACCGAGATCCTACCGGCGACGATCGACGCACAGTACGAGGCCGGTTTCGCCTGGACGCGCCAGTTCACCTTTCGCTTCACCAAGGATATCGGACAGCATGTTTTTGCGGGAATTTCGATTGAAAACGCGGAGACTCTGAACCCGGGCGGACAGAATCTGCCCAGCAACATACTCATCGGTTCCGCCGGCGCCGGCGGAGGCCACTTCAATGCAGGAGCGAACTACTCCTTCAACTACGCTCCCGACCTGGTGGCCAAGATCGCGGTCGAGCCGGGCTGGGGTCACTGGGAGCTCTTCGGCATCGAGCGCACCTTCCGTGACCGCATCTACCCGACGACTGGCACGCCCTACAATACAAAGACGGTCGGCGCTGGCGTGGGCGGCGGCTTTCGCGGACCGCTCGTCAACAACAAAGCGACTATTTACCTGAAAGGTCTGTATGGCCAGGGTGTGGGCCGCTATGGTTCGTCGACCATCGGCGACATCACCTTGCGCCCGGATGGCTCGATCTCGCCGCTGCATGGCTTCTCGGGTCTGGGCGGAATTCAGCTGGATCCGAACAAGCGGCTGTCGCTGTACATCGACTACGGCGGCGATTACATCGGACGCGACTGGAGGTTGAGCGGCACAAGCGAAGTCGGCTATGGGGCTTATACCGCGGATATGTCGGGCTGCCTTATCGAGCCTGCCTCCACCGCGGCGAATCCCAGTGCGGATCCGACGACTCCCGGCAACTCTACGAATAAATGCGCGGGTAATAACAAGGACGTGCAGGAGTTCACAGCGGGTTATTGGTTCAACTTCTACAACGGCCCCAAGGGTCGTCTGCGTCAGGGCATTCAGTATAGCCTCATACGGCGCGACCTTTGGTCGGGCGCGGGCGGCACTCTGAACCCGGGCGGCGGCTCCCACGGCGACGACAACATGATCTTCACCTCGTTCCGTTACTACCTGCCTTAGGCTTAGCGCTGAATCGCTGCATACGAAATCATCAAGGGCGGCCTGCACTGCGAGCTGCCTTTGACGGTTTGTAATTCCGAACCGCGCGCCGAAGACCCGATGGTCTTCGTCTCCATGCGTTATTACATCCCGTAGAACCTGATCGTCTGAATCTTTCTTTGCCGGCCGGGGGTTGTGATTGCAAGCGGAAGAACCCATCTGCTTGAGGTCATGACCTCCGGTGTTGTTTTAGAGTACGCGGGTGTGGGTGAATCCTTCGGACGTGAGCGCGGTCAGCAGTTCGGCCACATGCTCCGGGCCGCGCGTCTCCATGGTGATGTCGATGGCCGTATCGCCCAGGTTGACGCCGTAGTAGGCGCGGTTGTGCAGCGTGTCGATGATGTTGGCGCGGTGGGCGGCGATCAGCCGGGTCAGTTCGTGCAGCGCGCCGGGCTTGTCCAGCAGAACGATGCGCAGGCGCACCAGGCGGCCGTCCTGCACCAGGCCGCGCTCGATGATCCTGGAGAGCAGCGTGACGTCGATGTTTCCGCCGCACACCAGCACCGCCGTGTGCGCTCCGTGCAGGCTGGTCCTGTGCTGCAGCAGCGCGGCCAGCGCAGCGGCCCCGGCGCCCTCGGCCAGCGTTTTTTCCCGCTCCAGCAGCATCAGGATCGCGGAGGCGATCTCGTCCTCTTCCACCGTGACGATCTCGTCGACGTAGCGTTCCACCAGGGGCAGCGTCAGGTCGCCCGCGCGCCGCACCGCGATGCCGTCCGCGATGGTAATGGCCGGATCGATCGTGACCGGCCGATGCGCCTCGACCGCGGCCTGCATCGACGGCAGCCGCGCGGTCTGCACCCCGACCACGCGAATCTCCGGACGCGATTCCTTGATAGCGCACGCGACGCCTCCAATCAGTCCGCCGCCGCCGATGGGCACCACGACCGCCTCAAGCTGCGGAACCTGTTCCAGCAACTCCAGGCCGATCGTTCCCTGGCCGGCCATCACGCCGGCGTCGTCGAAGGGATGGATAAACGTGAGCTGCTGCTCCTCGCACAGGCGTACAGCCTCCGCGCAGGACTCGTCGTAGTTGGCCCCATGCAGCAGCACCTCGGCGCCGAACTCGCGCGTCGCCGTCACCTTCACCAGGGGCGTGGTCAGCGGCATCACGATCAGCGCTCGAATGCCGCGTTTGGTGGCGTGGTAGGCCACGCCCTGCGCGTGGTTGCCCGCGGAGGCCGCGATTACTCCGCGCGCCGCCTGCTCCGGCGTCAGCAGGGCAATGCGGTTCAGCGCGCCGCGCTCCTTGAAGCTGCCCGTCATCTGCAGGTTCTCCATCTTCAGGTAGACCTGCTGGCCGGTCAGCGCGGAGAGCATGATGGAGTGCGGGCAGGGCGACTCGTAGATGGCCCCGCGCAGCCGTTCGCGCGCGGCCAGCACGTCCGCCAGACCAATGCTCAGGTTGGAATGTTTTGTCGTCGCCATCGTTTCTTTGATGGTACCGCGATCTAACGGTCGCGCATCGCGCGGAACTGGTTGGCCAGGCGGAACTCTTCCTTCAGCTCCGGCGTGCGCAGGTTCTCGCGCAGGTGCGCCAGCCGCTGTTCCAGAGCGAGCAGCGTGGCGGCGATCGGCTCCGAGTTGGAGAGCGCGATGTCGCGCCACATGCTGTAGGGACTGGCCCCCAGCCGCGTCGTCTCGCGCAGCGCGCGCCCGCCGATGGCTGCAACCTCTTCGCGGCCTGTCGCATCCTTGCCAAAGGTCTCCTCCAGCAGCGCGGCCAGCGCCGTCGACAGCATCTGCGGCAGATGGCTCACCCACGCGCAGAGTTCGTCGTGCCGCGCAGGATACAGGTCCATCGTGCGCGCTCCGAACTTTGCCACCCACCCGCGCCACTCCGTCTCCAGCGGGTGCTGCGGTTCGTCCAGTGGGGTGAACAGCCACATCGCATTCAGGAACAGACTGGCCTCGGCCAGCGCCGCGCCGCCAGACTCCTTGCCCGCCATCGGATGGCCGGGAAGGAAGCGCGCCTTGCCGGGCTGGTTGTAGAGCCTTCGCGCCAGCTCCACGATCTGCACCTTGGTGCTGCCCACGTCGGTGACCAGTTGATGCTCGCCGAGCACGGGAGCGAGCCGCTGCATCCAGTCCATGATGGAAAGCACAGGCCCAGCCAGCAGGACCACGTCGCAGGTTGCTGCAACGGAATCGGCGGCCTCGCGCGCAACCCAGGAATCGATGGCGCCCATGCTCTGCGCAATGGTCAGCGTACGCTCTGTGGGGCCAGTGCCGGAGATCTCGCCATCGAAGCCGGCGGCACGCAGGGCAAGGCCAGCCGATGCGCCAATCAGCCCCGTTCCAACGATGAGGACGCGGCGAGCCATCGTCTATGCGACCCTTCGCCCGACCACCGGGGCCAGCAGCCGCAACTGCTCCACCAGCTTGGTAAGCTGCTCGGGATACAGGCTCTGCGCGCCGTCGCTCATCGCCTTATCGGGATTGGGATGCATCTCCATCAGCAGCCCATCCGCGCCTGCCGCCACCGCGGCCAGGGCCAGCGGAGGCACCAGATCGCGGATGCCGACGCCATGCGACGGGTCCGCCATCACCGGCAGATGGGTCAGCTTGTGCAGCACCGGGATCGCCGAGATGTCCATCGTATTGCGCGTGTAGGTCTCGTAGGTGCGGATGCCGCGCTCGCACAGGATCAGGTCGTAGTTGCCGCCGGAGAGGATGTATTCGGCACTGAGCAGCACCTCTTCGAGGGTCGCCGCGATGCCTCGCTTCAGCAGCACCGGCGTGCGCACACGGCCAAGCTCGCGCAACAAGTTGAAGTTCTGCATATTGCGCGCGCCCACCTGGAACAGGTCTATGTAGGGGATCATCCCCTCGATCTGCGATATCTCCATCACCTCGGTGACGACCAGCAGACCGGTCTGGTCAGCGACCTCGCGCAACAGCTTCAGCCCCTCGACGCCCATGCCCTGGAAGCTGTAGGGTGAGCTGCGCGGCTTGTACGCTCCTCCGCGCAGAAACTTGGCACCCGAGGCCGCCGCCAGCTTGGCGCTCTGCAATATCTGCTCGCGCGACTCCACCGAGCACGGCCCTGCCATCACAATCACCTCTTCGCCGCCTACCACGACGCCGTTGCTGAACGCGATCCTGGTCCCCTCCGGCCGGAAGCTGCGCCCGGCCAGCTTGTAGGGCGAGGAGATGCGGTAGGCGTCATGCACGCCGGGCAGCACCTTGAACTCCACCACATCGAAGTGTGCCGGCGTGCCCACCCCGGCCAGAATCGTCTGGTTGGCACCCGTCGTGCGATGCACGTTGAACCCCAGTTCGACCATGAGCTCAATCACATGTTGAATATGCTGCTCGGTAGCTTGGTCCTGCATTGCTACAATCATCATTTCCATCCACGTTTGTTGAATTTGTAACTACACATCCCGGTTCTGTAGCTCTTATTGATCTCTATTCTGTCAGGGGTCGCCGTTTTGCAACTTAATCCGTTGCGTATTCAATATAATCCTCGCCAATCACGGTCCTCACGCGTCGCGCCGCTGCAGCGTGCGCATCACGTCGATCAGCCGCTCGTAGATGTGCTGCATCTCCCCGTCGGAGAGCGGCCCGGGATTGACCGCGCGGACGTGGTGGAAGACCGCCTGCTCGCGGTCCGGCTCGTAGACCGGCGCCAGCGTCTCGCGCTTCAGCGCTCCGATGGCCTTCGCAGCCTCCGCCCGCCGGCTGATGAGCCGCACAATCTCTTCATCCATCTCATCGATCTTCTTCCGCCAGTCGTAGATATCCATACCAATCGCCTCGCCTTGAACTTGAAATGAAACGCATCGTTTGCGTGTGCGTCCTGAACTTTGTCTGCCCAAACCATCATAAATGGAGTGCGAGGCGGAGCCGTGAATCGCTTGCTGGGCGAGTGTGGCTCGAACCATCGCCGCCCGCCTCATGCGCGCAGTCCCGCAATGAATTGCCCGACAGCCGCTGGGGCCTCTTGCGATGTCGAGTGTTCAATCAGCGCCACCAGCGCGCTGCCGATCACGGCCGCATCAGCGAACTCGCCCACCGCGCGCACATGCTCCGCGTTGGAGATGCCAAAGCCCACGGCGATTGGGATTCCTCGCGGCGCGGTGAAGGCGCGCAGCCGCGCCACCAGCTCCGATGCATCGCCCGCAACCTTCTGCTGCGTGCCTGTAATCCCCACCCTCGAGATGGCATAAACAAATCCCATCGATGCCTCGGCAATCGACTTCAGGCGCGCGTCGGGGCTGGTGGGCGCGGCCAGAAAGATTGGGGCCAGCCCATTCGCCTTCATCTCCGCCAGGTACTCATCCGCCTCTTCGACGATCATGTCGGTCAGCAGCACGCCGTCCGCGCCCGCATCCTTCGCCGCGGCGCAGAACTGCTTCATCCCCATGCGGATCACCGGGTTCAAATACGAGAAGATCACTAGTCCGCATCCTGGCCGAGCCGCACGCAAATGCCGCGCAACCTCCAGCACATCGGTCAAGTGGACTCCGCGTGCCACGGCACGCTGGCTGGCGCGCTGGATCACCGGGCCATCGGCCAGCGGATCGCTGAATGGCACGCCCAGCTCGATCACATCCGCGCCGTTGTCGATCGCTGCCAGCGCAATCTCCCGCGTCGTCGCCAGGTCGGGATCGCCCGCCGTCAGATACGCCACAATCCCCGGCTTCCGTTTGAATCCAATCGGCATTGTTCTGCACTCAGTCTTTCGCTAACTCGCTAACTGCTAACTCGCTTCCTTTCAGCTCCATCTCTTTCGCCAGAATGCCCATATCCTTGTCGCCGCGGCCCGAGAGATTCACCAGGATCACGTCGGTCTTCGCCATCTTCGGGGCCATCTTCATCGCCTCGGCGATGGCATGCGCGCTCTCCAACGCCGGCAGAATCCCTTCCGTCCGTGCCAGCGCCGACGTAGCCTCCAAGGCCTCCGTATCGCTCGCCGAGGTGTACTCGGCGCGGCCCGAGTCGTGCAGCATCGCGTGCTCCGGGCCAACGCTGGCGTAGTCCAGGCCAGCACTGACTGAGTGCGTCGTTGCGATCTGGCCGGCTGCATCCTGCAAGACGTAGCTGAAGGTTCCCTGAAGGACGCCGGGAGTGCCTCCGTTCTCCTTCTGGAAGCGCGCCGCGTGGTCGCCCAGCGCCGTGCCACGCCCGCCCGCTTCCACGCCGACCAGGCGCACGTCCTTGTCGCCGAGGAAGTCGTAAAACATCCCAATGGCGTTCGATCCGCCGCCCACGCAGGCCACAATCGCCGTCGGCAGCTTGCCCTCCTGATCGAGGATCTGCGCGCGGGCCTCGCGGCCGATGACGCGCTGGAAGTTGCGCACCATGGTGGGGTAGGGATGCGCCCCCAGCGCACTGCCTAGAATGTAGTAGGTGTCGCGCACGTTGGTGACCCAATCGCGCATGGCCTCGTTGATGGCGTCCTTCAGGGTCTTGGAGCCGGTACTCACCGAGCGCACCTCCGCGCCCAGCAGACGCATGCGGAAGACGTTCAGCTCCTGCCGCCGCATGTCCTCCTCGCCCATGTAGATCACGCACTCCATTCCGAAGAGCGCGCAGACGGTCGCGGTGGCCACGCCGTGCTGCCCCGCGCCGGTTTCGGCGATGATCCTCCGCTTGCCCATCCGCCGCGCCAGCATTCCCTGGCCCAGCGCGTTGTTGATCTTGTGCGCGCCGGTGTGCAGCAGGTCTTCGCGCTTGAGGTATATCTTCGCGCCGCCCAGTTGTTCCGTCATCCGCTTGGCGAAGTAGAGCGGCGTGGGGCGACCGCAGTAGTGGTGCAGCAGATCGTCCAGCTCTGCCTGGAAGGCGGGGTCGGCCTGCGCCTCCGCGTAGGCCTGCTCCAACTCTTCCAACGCGGCCATCAACGTCTCCGGCACATAGCGCCCGCCATAGACCCCGAAGCGGCCCACCCGCGCACCGTCGGCAGCGTCAACCTTTGGTCTCAAGGGTGCAGTCAGGCTCATCGGTTCTCTCCTTGGCACAACTCAACCGCACAAAGTAAAAAGCCGCGACAGGTTGGGTCGCGGCTGGCATGGACTTTGAATCAACTGAAACTTCCAGATCGTTGCTACAGATCGTTCAGATGAGCCTATGCCACCCAGCCCGCACCTGTGCGCCATGTGCGGTATGTAAACCAGAAGCGGCTGAAGTTGGCTGTCATCCTGATCCTTACCATATATCGTTCCTGCGATTTCACGCAACTTAGGTGCGTTTTACGGCGGGTGCCACCCCTCGAACCAAGCGGCGCGGCAAAGAACCAGCCATCGCCTTCCGGGCCTCACGCCGTCCACTGGCAGCGCGTCCGGTCCCGTGCCCGGTCTGCGTCGATAGGGCCACACAGGGCATAAGTAAATATTTTGGGAATATAAACCATTTCCCATAGCGTCCTATTTATGTAGTTGAACAGGGACTCGCCATGAAATACCATTTTCGGGTCATACTTTCGTTCTTGCTGGCTGTTCTGATAGTTCTGACGCCGGCCTCCGGGTATGCGTCAATCAAGCAGGGAAGGTCAGGCATCAGGCATCACCCCACGCGAACCTACCACGACCGCACGCCCAGGGTACATATCCACAGTACACACCCTCACCACCGCTAGAGCGAAACCAGGGATGGTGTATCTGGAAGCAGCTGCACTCAAATCGACGCGACCCCAAGGAGCGGCGACCTGGCAAGGAATTCACGGGGGACATAGGTTCCCTGGTTTTGCTCTCAATCCTCTGCAACAGGAAGATTGTCCGTGGCGAAGGTCACTCGCCTGGTCTTCTCTCAAGGAAAACACTGAGCGCCCTCTCTATTGGGCCACCTGTTCCGCCCCTTCAATACGCGGACTTATTTAGTCCTTCGTCGGACATTTTGCCGTCATCACTCAAACAACAGGGAAGGGAAGCACGCGCTGGAATCAGGGCGTTGCTGCAATGTGATCTGTGTCACACATCATGCGGCAAAGTGGCTTTCTCCGTTGCTTTAGATTCTTGCGCCGGTGTATACAGAGACGGAAGCCAGAAAGGTGCCGAAATATGTCTAAGATGGTCTGCCAGGAATCCCGCAGAAAGTTTCTTAAAACTTCGTTCTTTGGCGGTGCTGCAGCGGTTGCGGCGACTAGTCTACCCGCGGCATGGGCCGGTCAGGCTGCTCCCGCGGCAAAAGGCAGTTCCAGCGCCGCCGCGCATCCCGCCGCTCCCGCCGCCCACTCCGCTGGAACCGCTAAGGTATCCCTTGCGTCGGGCAACGATCGCGCCGACATTGCCTACAAGTCGCTCGAGCCGTTCAAGGCGGAGATCGCCGCTGCCATCGGCAACAAGCGGGTCGTCCTGAAGCCGAACAATGTCATCACCAACGTGCCTCTGTGCGCCAGCAATGTGGACAATCTGGAAGGCATTCTGGAGTTTCTGAAGTCGATCGGCAAGACCAACGTGATCCTTGCGGAATCGCCCGCGGGCGGATCGGTGATGGAAGGCTTCTCCAACTACGGCTACCCCAGACTGGCCAAGAAGTACGGCATCAAGCTGGTGGATCTCGACACCGAGCCTGTCACTGTCGTGCAGTGCATCGACGAGAAAGACTTCCAGCCGCATGCCGTGCGCGTGGCCAAGATCATGATGGATCCGTCGAATAATTTTGTTATCTCGGCCGCCAAGCTGAAGACCCACGACCTGGTGGGAATCACCCTCTCCCTGAAGAATGTTGTGATCGGCGCGGGCCACAAGGATACCGGCTCTGGCCTCGCCAATGCCGGCCCGGGCGGAGGCCGTTCGGACAAGCGCCTGATGCATGGCGGTGGGACCCATGGCATCAACTACAACATCTTCACCCTGTCCAGCGTCCTGCACCCGCATCTGGCTGTGATTGACGGCTACGAGGGCATGGAAGGAACCGGGCCGGTGCATGGCACGCCCATCAGCCAAAAGGTATGCATCGCAAGCCTGGACTGGCTGGCCGCGGACCGCATCGGCGCGGAGTTGATGGGCGTCGATGTCCAGAAGATCGGCTACCTGAAGTTCGCCATCGACTCGGGCAATCGCGGCCAGGGAGACATCAGCAAGATCCAGATCATTGGACCTCCGGTCAAGAACTTCGCCAAGACCTATCAACTGCCGAATACATGGCAGCAGATCATCTCCTGGCAGAAGCCGATGGTGGAAAGCTAACCCTGCATCCGGATCGAAGCAGGCGACGGAGACGCTTCTGGCGCCTCCGTCTTTTATGGTGGCGCTGCTGGATTTGTAGCGCGCTCCGGGCCGCAACGACCATGCTTCCTTCTCTCCGGCAAGGGGCAGAGATGGGGATACATTCGTTGATCCAAAAAATCTGCGCTGAGCTTCTTCTGAGACAAAACATCCTCCCTTCTCGTCAGACAGGGGATGCAGATGATAGTATCGTGGGCCGTAAAGAATGGGGACTTTAACAATGAAGAGAATCACATTTTTGATGACCGCGCTGCTTATGTGCGCCACCATGGCTTCGGCCCAGATCGCCGCAACCTCCGCCAAGAGCTACGCCAAGCCGCCCAAGCGCACCAAGCGCTTCCTGATCACCGACTTCGGCGCGGTGGGCGACAACAAGACGGTGAATACCAAGGCCATTCAGGCGGCCATCGATAAGTGCGCCTCCACCAAGAAGGGCGGCGTAGTCGTCGTCCCCGCTGGGACCTTCCGCAGCGGCGCCATCTTCCTGAAGCAGGGCGTGGACCTGTTGGTGGAGAAGGAAGGCGTACTCAAGGGCACCACCAACCTCGACGATTACCCGGCAATCCAGTCGCGCTGGGAGGGCACGGAGGAGATGTACACCGCGTCCTTGGTGAATGCCGATGGTGTCAACGGCCTCACCATCTCCGGCGAGGGCACCATCGACGGGTCGGGCGATGAGTTCATGGCAAACAGTCCCATGCGCCGTCCCCCGCCCGCACCCGGTGCAGCCGCTGCTCCCGGAGCTGCTGGCGCTCCTATGGCGACTCCGCCTCCATCACCTGCCGCTGCACCCGTTGCTCCGCCGATGGCTGCACAGGCACGTCCAGCCGCGCCAGGTGCGTCCGCCGCCCCACGCCAGTTCCGCGGTCGTCCCCGTCTCATCGGCATCCAGAGCTCCAAGGAAGTTCTCGTCTCTGGGCTGCATCTGCATAACCAGGCCATCTGGTGCCTCTTCGTTCTCTATAGTGAGAACGTTGAGATCGACGGCGTCAACATCACCGCCGCGCACAACATCCCCAGCTCCGACGGCATGGACATCGACTCGTCCAAGCATGTACACATCACCAACGCCTTCATCGACGACGATGACGACTGCATCTCCATCAAGGCCGGCAAGGACGCCGATGGTCTGCGCGTCAACCGTCCCGCCGAAGACATCCTCATCGAGAACTCGCACTTCGCCTACGGCCAGGGCGGCGTGGCCATGGGCAGCGAGACCTCCGGCGGCATCCGCAACGTCACCGTGCAGAACTGCCTGATGGACTCCGACAACTGGACGCCCATCCGCTTCAAGTCGCAGCCCAGCCGAGGCGGCGTGGTGGAGAACATCACCTATAAGAACATCGTCCTGCACGGCACCCGCGAGGCCTTCGATATGAATATGGAGTGGCGCATGGTCGGCCCGCGTCAACCCGATTCCAACCCATTGCCCGTCGTGCGCAACGTCAAGATCATCAACGTCTCCGGCGACGTGCAGAACGTCGGATCCATCCATGGACTGGCGGGCAGCCCCATCCAGGGTGTCACCTTCCAGAACTGCCACATCACGGCCAACCGCGGCTTCCGGCTCGATCACGCGCGCGGCGTAGACCTGACGGGGTTGACCATCGACGTCAAGCAGGGCGATCCCGTGACCACAACGGACGTGGAGTAGAGGACAACGGAAGTCTAACCCGATCAAACAGGTGCCCCGATGCGCAAATTGGTTGCGGCTTTAAGAATTGCGTTACCCATGGCTCTGGCCGCGCTTGCGCTGTCCGTGGCTTCGGCGCAGATCGCCAAAACCTCCGCCAAGAGCTACGCCCACCCCACCCACCGCTCCAATCGCTACGTCATCACCGACTTCGGAGCGGTCGGCGACGGCAAAACCCTGAACACCAAGGCCATCCAGGCCGCCATCGACAAGTGCGCCTCCACCAAAAAAGGAGGCGTCCTCGTCATTCCCAAGGGCACCTTCCTCAGCGGGGCCATCTTCCTCAAGCAGGGCGTCAACCTGCTCCTGGAGAAGGACGGCGTGCTCAAAGGTAGCAGGGACCCCGACGATTATCCCCAGGTGCAGACCCGATGGGAGGGCACCGAGGAGATGTGGACCTCGGCCTTCGTCAACGCCTTCAACGTCACCGGACTCATCATCTCCGGCGAGGGAACCATCGATGGATCGGGTGAAAATTGGGGTCAGAATCGCCCGCCCGCGCCGCCCTCCGCTTCCACCGATGCAACTGCCGCAGCACTCGCCCCCGCACCGCCTCCGCCTCCGCCTGCCGCTGCGTCGCCTGCCGCCCCACGCCAGTACCGCGGCCGTCCCCGCCTGGTCGCCATCCAGAACGCCAAGGACGTGCTCGTCACCGGAGTCACCCTGGAGCATCAGGCGGTGTGGTGCCTCTTCATCCTCTACAGCCAGAATGTTGAGGTCGAAGGCGTCACCATCCGCGGCGATCACTCCACTCCCAGCGCCGACGGCATGGACATCGACTCCTCCCGCCATGTGCATGTCAATCGCGTCGACATTGACACTAACGACGATTGCCTCTCCATCAAGTCCGGCAAGGACGCCGACGGCCTACGTGTCAACCGTCCCGCCGAAGACATCCTCATCGAGAACTCCCACTTCGGCAACGGCGGCTCCGGCGTCGACATGGGCAGCGAGACCTCCGGCGGCATCCGCAACGTCGTCATCCAGAACTGCGTCATGGACAACAACAACTCCGCGCCCATCCGCTTCAAATCGGCCCCCAGTCGCGGCGGATTGGTGGAGAACATCACCTATCGCAACCTTGTGCTGCATCAGACCCGACAGTTCATCGAGATGAATCTGAACTGGAGCAATCGCGCCATGGCGCGGCTGCCGCCGGTGCCGCCGGCGAATCCGTTGCCTTCCTTCCGCAACGTCAAGATCATCAACGTCTCCGGCGACGTGCAGACCGCCGGCACCATCAACGGCCTTCCCGACAGCCCCATCCAGGGCGTCACCTTCCAGAACTGCCATATCACCGCCAACATCGGCCTCCGCATCTCCCACGCACGCGACATCGACCTCTCCGGCCTCACCCTCGACGTCAAACAAGGCGAGGCCATCACCAAAACCGACGTGCAATAAAAGGAGCGGGCGGGTGCTCTATTCACCGCATCCTCACCGCTTTTAAGATAGGATCGCTCCGTTCAGCCCGGTATCTACTGACTGACGCTGATCGTCACCGCTGTGCTCACCGGCAGCACGCCATCGTTTACCGTGAACTTCACGCTATGGCTGCCGGACTGTGCTTTGGTTGGAGTCCAGGAAAACATTTGCGTCGCCGGATCGAAGCTCGCGCCCGCCGGTAGTCCACTAGCCGAGTAAGTGAGCTTTACGTTTGCATCGGGGCTACGCGCCACCACCGTGAACTGCAGTGTCTCTCCGGCAGCGATTTTTTTCGAGCCAATCGAATCGAAGCTCGGACGAAAGACCGTTTCCGGCAGCGGATACTTGTCGTCCGCCACGGCGAAGCTATACGGATGCGCGGCCGAGGGCGCTGTCGGATTCGCATAGAGGCTGTCCGGAGGCGTTCCCGGCGAGGGCCGGTCCACCGTCACATCCACGGTTCGCAATGCAGGCGTTGTCACTAGATTTGTAACTCGCGTCGTCTTATACGGAATCTCTTTGACATATTCTTCATCCGCCGGCCGCTTCTTTAAATTGGTCACCTTAACTATGGCCGGAACACCTGGCGCGGTCATTACAGAAACATTATTGAAGCGCAGATCGGCCGCGTCGTCCAATACGATTGCTGGCCGCTTATCTTCTACTTCGTACTTCAATTTAATTCCGCTCAATTTAATATTCCGCACATGACGCGCATAGATTCCATAGGCAGGAAGTATTCCCAGCATGCTTGGCTCAGGATATTCGCGGGTCATCTCGGGAATATTGTAGGGATCGTTGGTCCACCCTCCCTGTCCGCCGTTCGCGGATGCGTCCCAACTTACTCTGGGCAACAGGCCTTCATTCCGGCTGAAGAAGGTGTTTGCCAGCCAGGGCAGGGACTGGGTCGTTGGAGCGCTCTGGTAAGGCGTGATCGCGACGCTTCTGTTCAACTGCCTCTGCTCGGTGGCGTGCTCCATGGTCAGCCCGCCGCGATACTCCACCGTGATATTGCTCATGCTGAAATTCTCAATCGGATGGTCGACCAGGCCGTTGAGCAGGATTGGATAGCGAGGGTCCGCATCCTCGACCACGACGTTGCGAATCACGATGTTGCGTATGCTTGCGAATCCCGATCCCACTGCGTTGGCATAGAGCGGGTCGTTGGGATGGATGGAGTTCGGGTTCAGCCTGGTCGGCGCATCCGGATTGACGATGCTGATGCGAGCGTTCGTTCCGCCGATCGAAACTGGTGTCGATTTGTTATACGCGGGAATGTACCGCTGCGGAGGATAGCTGCCATAGACTTCCGGCACATTGGGCAGGATCCAGCCGGTGTCAGTCACGCGAACATTGTTGGCAGGGCTGACTTCATTGCCGGTGCTGGTGCCCGTAACCGGGGTCCGGCCGCGGTCGCCAATATCGATAAAGATCGGCGAGCTGCTGATGTGCCTCATGCGAATGTCGCTGAACAGAATGTCTTTCAGCTCCGCTCCATCCACCGATTCCAGCGCCAATCCGCGGGATCGGTCGAAGATCATGTGCCGGATGGTGACGGTGTCCAGCCCGCTGGAGCCCTCGGTGCCAAATTTGACCCGGCCAGTGGGGCCGTCGCGGTCCGTTGCAATCAGCTTGCGCGTCGAGTACACCTTGTCCAGCACAGAGCCTGCGTCGTAACCGCTGACCGTGTCGTTCTCGAACAAAATATTTTTGGTCGTAATATGCTTTCCCGCACCAAACGATCCCTTGAGAACAAGTGCATCGTCGGTCAGGGAATTGAAGACGGAGTTTCTCACCGTCATGTTCTGGCATGTGTCGATATCGAATGCGTCGCGGTCTGTATCCAGAATGATCCCATCCACGGTCCAGTGATTGACGTTGGTCCCGAGAATGGCAAAATGGCCTCCATTCTTTACATGGAAGTCGCGGAAGATAACGTTGTCGGCATTCTTCAATCCGATCGCTTTATTCGCTCCGCCCGGCACACCGGCCGCGTCCCTGGTGGATACCTCACGCGGATCGCCTCCCGCGATCACATCGACCACCACGCCTTTACTGTCCGTGTAGCTTCCGTCGATCAGTCCCGGCCCGGAGATCGTGACGTTATGCACATCGATGCCGTAGATCAGGCTGTTCGCCCAGTGCGAGTGCCCCTCATCCTGTACGCCGACAAATAGGTTCTTTTCCGGCGCGTCGTAGAACCCGCCGTCCTGACCTGCGCCGGTGCCCGCAATGGCGGCACGCAGAATGGAATCCTTGCTGGCAAGGCGCAGCTCCACATTGCTCTTCAGTCGGATGGAGTAGGTCTTGAACGTCCCTTGTGGAACCACCACCACTCCGCCGCCTGCGGCCGCAGCCGCCTCGATGGCGGCGTTGATGGCAGTCTGGTTGGCCAGCGCCGGGCCGTCCGGTTTCGCCCCATACTTCAGGATGTCGAAGGTTGGGCCATGCGATTTGGGAAGGGCGATGACTCCGCTGCCGGTGGCGATCTTGATCGCCGCGCCCAGCGGCGCGGAGGCCGCTTGCGCATACGCGGGGTTCGAGTGTGCGCTGAACGCTACAACCAGTCCTCCGGCAACGAGGACTGCGGGCAATGTCTTAGTCAGAGAAATCAATCGGACTCCAGTGCTTCGTAAGTGCAAGCGTGTTACTTGTGCGATGGGTAATCAGGATGAGACGGGTGTCTTACAGTCGCTACGCCCCAAGTCTAATCCCGCCGCTGGACTTGGGTAAATCCAAACTGCACCAAGTCCAATCTGGCGGTAAGGTTGACATCCCAAACACGCGCCATGTATCACTGTACGCAACTCTAGAGAGGTTAATCATGGCATATTTTTCGTCCGAAATGGATCGCAGGACACTCCTGAAAACGCTCGGATCGGTCGCGGCCGGCGCAGCATTCTCCAAGTACAGCATGGCGGCTGCGGCTGGCGGCAGAAAGTCCTTCAACGGACTCTTTCCCATTGCCTCCACGCCATTTACGCCGGACGACAAGCTGGACCTCGAGTGCCTGGGCAACGAGGTGCGGTTCTGCAACCGCGGAGGCGTTCCCGGACTGATCTGGCCGCAGATTGCCAGTGGATGGTCCACGCTCACCACCGCCGAGCGCCTTGCCGGGGCCGAGGCCATGATTGCGGCCGGCAAGGGTGGCAAAACCGCCATCGTGATTGGCGTGCAGACCAAGGGCAACGATCTGCCGGGCGCGGTCGCGTTTGCCAAACACGCTGCGCAGCATGGCGCGAACGCCATCTGCTCCCTGCCCCCCGAGGGCGACGATGCGGCGATTGTGGCGTATTACAAGGCCATCGGGGCAGCCACCGATCTTCCCCTTTTCGTGCAGACCTCGGGCAACGAGTCGGTGGATCTGGTAGTTCAGGTGTTCAACGAAATTCCTACCGTATCGGTGGTGAAGGATGAAGCGGGCGACCCGCTGCAACGCGTCGGCGAGCTCCTGTCCAGGACGAATGGCAAGCTGGCGGTCTTTGCCGGCAAGGGCGTTCGCCAGATGATGGATGAGATGCGTCTCGGCTTTACCGGTTTTGCCCCGACAGTAGGCATGGCGGACCTATTCCAGCAGGCCTGGGAGCTGTGGCAGGCAGGCAAGCCGCGCGAGTCCTACGACATGTTTGGCAGGATCCAGGCCTTCTCCACCATCGTCGATGCCGACAGCTACGTGATGGTGGCGCGCGGCATCTTCAAGGAGGACACCAAGTCGCGGCCCATGCTGGGGATGGGCGGTGGCGCGGGCGGAGGGCGCGGAGGCGGTGGTGGCATGGGCGCCTCCAACGGGCCCATGACTGAAGCGGACAAAAAGAATGTCATCAATGCGCTCAATACTTACCTGAAGCCGTACCTGCGCGGATCGGTTTAGCGCGGCAAGCGCAACAACCCACTCGTCCAATCAGTCGGCCCAGCGTCTTAGCTTAACCAATCGAGGATCTGCAAGTGAGTCAAACTTATTCTTCCGCGAAACGGTCCTTCCTGCGTCGGCCAGTGTTGGCACTCATCCTATGCGCCGCGGTCATTTCTGGCTGCTTGGGGGTTCTGGCATGGTCACAGGGCGCGTATAACATCCAGGAACCTCCCGCCCGTCAGGCACAGCCGGCCCCGCAGGCCATGCAAGCGCCTGCGCTCTATGTGGCCACCTGCACGTTATGTCACGGCGGTGATTCCATGGGAACGGATCGCGCGCCCACTCTGGCGAACTCCGCTCTTCTGCGCGGCCTGTCCGACAGCGATATCGCAGCCATCATTGTGAAGGGCAAAAACAAGATGCCTGCCTTCGCTCTGCCACAGACCGACATCGACCCGATTGTCCGCTACATCCGCAGCCTCAACGCAGCTCCAGCGGCAACCGCGGTTGCCGGCGATGCCAAGGCCGGCGAGAGCATCTTCTTTGGCGAGGGACAGTGCTCCTCCTGCCACACGGCGGCTGGCCG
The DNA here is from genome assembly GCA_963834805.1 of uncultured Acidobacteriaceae bacterium. Lineage (GTDB taxonomy): Bacteria > Acidobacteriota > Terriglobia > Terriglobales > Acidobacteriaceae > Edaphobacter. The sequence continues at coordinate 302,047 of CAWIDB010000006.1, read as the reverse complement.
GGGAAGCTCCTACGGACCCGATCTCTCCAGCATCGCCAGTCGGCTGAACCCGGCAGCATTGCAACAGGCGCTCACCAAACCGGGCTCCAGCGCCGGTTCGGGTGGCGGAGGTGGAGGCAGGGGTGGCGGCGGAGGTTTTGGGGCCGCTCCCGCCACCTACGACAGTGTCACCGTGACCCTGAACGATGGCAGCAAGCTGCAAGGGCTCAACCGCGCCCAGGGCAGTCACGATCTGGTCTTGCAGACCAGGGACGGCAAACTGCATCTATTGTCGGACGATGAATACCGCTCCGTGGTTCCGGACAGCACTCCCGTCATGCCCGCATACAAGGGGACCGCGGAGCAGCAGCGCAACCTAATCGCCTACCTAGAGACGCTAAAGGGGGTGGGCGTTGGACCGGTGGCCGGATCGCCACTGCCCGTTACCCCGGCCCAGGTTGACCAGGTTCTCCATCCCAGGCTGGGCGATTGGCCCAACTACAATGGGACCCTGGATGGCGCCCGCGACAGCAGCCTCAAGCAAATCACTCTCGACAATGTTGCAAAGCTGCAACTGCAATGGGTCTATTCCATCCAGTTCAATGGTCTGGAGACCACCCCAGTTGTGGTCGATGGAGTCATGTTTGTCACCGGCAACAACCAGGTCTACGCCATAAGCGGGAAGACCGGACGCGAGATATGGCGCTATCAGCGAGCCAAGAGCCAGACCGCGCTGATTAGCGGTGACGCGGCCATCGGCGTCAATCGTGGGGTCGCGGTGCTGGGAGACAGGGTCTTCTATCTCACCGACGACGCCCACCTGCTCGCCCTCGACCGTTTGAACGGTGCCCTGCTTTGGGACGTCAACACCCACGAGGGCGCTGCGGGACAGTATGGCGGGACCGCTGCGCCGTTGGTGGTGGGCGATCTTGTCCTCACCGGCGTAAGTGGCGGCGATAACGGAATTCGCGGTTTCCTGGCCGCTTATAAGGCCACAACCGGCGAAGAGGCATGGAAGTTCATGACCATTCCCAAGCCCGGCGACACTGGCCCAATCGCCGACACCTGGAAGGGAACTGCCCTGGCGCTGGGCGGTGGCGCAACCTGGACTACGGGCAGCGCGGAGATGGACGGAAGTGTCGTCTACTGGCCGGTGGGCAATCCCCATCCAGACACCGACGGCGACGAGCGGCTGGGAAGCAACCTGTACACCAATAGCGATCTAGCCATCGACACCAAGACCGGCAAGCTGCTGTGGTACTTCCAGTTCACTCCGCACGACCTCCACGACTGGGACGCCAATGAGCCCATCGCCCTGGTGGACACAACCTGGCAGGGTCAGCCGCGCAAGCTGTTGCTGCACGCCAATCGCAACGGATTCCTCTATGTTCTGGACCGCACCGACGGCAAGATGCTGCTGGCCTCCAGAATGGTGGACAAGATGACCTGGGCCAGTGGAATCGACCCGGTGACCGGCGTCCCCAACCTGCTTCCGGCCAACGAGACCAGCTTGCAGGGCACGGTGGCCTGCCCCGCGGTTCGTGGAGCCACCAACTGGTACTCCACCGCCTACAACCCGGCCACGCGTCTTTATTATGTGATGACGGTAGAGGACTGCACCACCTATCGCAAGGCCGCGGATGGCGGCTACGGCAGGTACGTGGACCCGACAAATCCGGCGAAAAAAATTCTTCGCGCATTCAACATAGAAACCGGTAAAGTGGTTTGGCAGATTGACCTGCCCGGGCCGGTGCAATCGAACTATTCGGGAGTGCTTACCGCAGCGGGCGGCCTGCTCTTCTTCGGCGAAAGCAGCGGAGGTTTTGCCGCTGTAGACGCCAGTACAGGCAAGTATCTTTGGCACTTTGAAACCAACCATACTTTCAAGGCGTCCCCCATGACATACGCAATCGGCGGAAAGCAGTACGTCGCAATTGCATCCGGGGGAAATATACTGTCGTTCGCTCTGCCTTCGGCTTCGCAGTGACCCATGGGCCGCATTGGCGCTGGATGCTGGGATCGCACAGGTTCGTTGTACTGGAGAGGGTCATACTTCGCAAACAAAACAGGTCCACGGTTCTGAATGAAGTACAGGGGGAAGAATCAAGTGAAACAGAATCTATCACGCCGCAATTTTCTTGGGACTTCAGTTGGATTCGCCGCTGCAGGCCTTGCCGCTGTCGCCGATCCGATTGGAGCCGCCGCACAGACGGTGGGAGTCAAACCCGGCGACCTCCCCGACCTCACTATCAAAGAGGTCAAGATCTATGTCACGGACCTAACCGGTGTCCATAAGCTCAATGGCACCGAGACCGGTGAGTTGATCTCCGTGGTCACCAACAGCGGCATCGAGGGCAACTACACCATCGGTGATCGCAGCACCACTCCGGGCTGGCTCAACTGGGCCAAGGCGGAGCTGGTGGGCAAGAACGTGATGGACCTGTTGCCCACCTACACCTCCACCACCGGCATGAAAGGCTCCGGCGGATTTAACGGAGGCGCGGGGGTCCCGGTCCGTCGTCCGGCGCCGCCCGTGGGTGGCGCGCCCGGAGCGGCTGCCGCGGCCGCAGCGGCCAGACCGGCCGGATCGCCCGCATTCTTCAATGGGGCCAACTCGATACCGGGCCGTGCGGATACGGGCCTGCTCTCGCGCAGCTCCGGCACATGGCCCAACTACTACACTGCTGCCGCCGATGTCTGCATGTGGGACATTCTGGGCAAGGCCGTCAACCAGCCGGTCTACAAGATCCTCTCCGGTGGCACGCCGACCAAGAGCCGCGTCATGGCCTATGCCAGCTCACAGCACCTGGCCACCGTGGAGGATTATGTGCCCGATGTCTTGAAGGCGAAGGCGCAGGGATACCGGGGGTACAAGATCCATCCCGGCGGAGGGCAGCATGCAACCGGCCCGGCCATCCCCAGCTACATCGGACACATGGAGGAGATACGCGAAGTCCGCAAGGCAGTGGGCGACGAGTTTGTCCTGATGCACGATCCCGTGCAGGGCTATAACCGTTTCGAAGCCATGGCCGTTGGCCGCCTGCTGGATGAGCTAAACTACGCCTGGTTCGAGGACCCGGTCCGCACGGTCGATCAGGAGGGCCTTATTGAACTGGTCAAGGAGTTGGATCTTCAGATCCATGTAGGCGAATTCCTCTTCTCCATCTCGGACTTCGCCGAGTACATCAAGCGGGACGCGTTGACTGTAGCTCGCCTGATCGCCGACAACGTGGGAGGCATCTCCGGATCGATGCGCGTTGGCCTGCTGGCCGATGCCCACGGAATGGAGTGCGCACCCCACAACTGGGGCAACCCGCTCGATTTGGCGGTGCACTTCCATGTGGAGCTGGCGCTTCCCAACGTCTACTGGTTCGAGATGCCGTTCCCTGCGGAGTATACCGACCGTTCCTACTTCAGCTATAAATTCCGTCCGGACGCGGACGGCTATGTTCCCGCTCCCACCGCGCCGGGGCTTGGCTATCCCATCGATCGCGCCGCACTGGACAAGGTCACCACGCGGATCGACCGCTGATCGCGGCCGTCGTCGCGCGTGAGATAAGGAGGAGTTGCAATGTTGCGAACTAGGATACTTCTGTGTGTCATGCTGCTGACCATCTTTCCGGCAAGGGCGCTGGAGAGGCCGGAGGTAACCTTCAAGGTATTTCAATTTCCTCCCAACATGATCCCGCGCATCGACGGCAACGACGACGACTGGGCGATGGTTCCGGACAGTTACGCCATCGGCATGGACCAGTTGGTGGACACCGAGGCGCCGCCGGGGACAGTGACTCCGCGCGATCCTAAGAAGCTCGATGTCAAGGTCAAAGTGGGCTGGGTCAAGGGCCTCAACCGGCTTTACTTTCTGTACGAGGCGAACAAAGACTACTGGGACTTTTCGGCCCCTGGTCTGCATAACGACATCTTCGAGGTGGTGGTCGACGGCGATCTCTCCGGCGGGCCGCTGATCGATGAGTATCACCGCGATGTATGGACGCAGCAGGCGGTCGGCGACATGTCCAAGCTCGATCCGCGCATCAGCAGCTCGGACGCCTACTTTGCCCAACAGGGCGCCCACGCACAGAACTACCACATTTTTACCCCGGCGCTGGACAAGGATTGGACCATGGATTGGGGATGCGCCCAGTACACCAAAGAGCTGCCCTACGCCAACCACGCCATCAAGTACAACTTCAAGCCGGGCGAGCCGGGCAAGCTGGTGTTGGAGTTCTACATCACGCCCTTCGACTATGCCGGATGCGAAGGGCCGGAGCGCGCGGTCGAGTCTGTGCTGACGGAGAACAAGCTGATCGGGCTATCCTGGGCCGTCATCGCTTATCACGATCCCAAATCCAATGCTCGACAGTTCTGGAACTTATCGCACAAGCAGACTTTCTTCGGCAATGCCTCCGATCTGGTCGGTTTCCGCCTGATGCCGCTGGAGCCGCAATTCCAGAAGCCCATCGACGCGCAATGGACCTACAACATCGTCGATATGGACCGCGGGATCGTCGCCTTCAAGGACCAGTCCGTCGGCCAGATCACCTCCTGGAAGTGGGACTTCGGCGATGGAGCGACCTCGACGGGGCAGAACTCGGGTGTCTATGGTGGCACCGGGCAGAAAGGAGGTTCTGGCGATGGATCGACCTCGACGGAGCAGAACCCCATCCATCAATATGCGGGCAGGCCGGGAAGGGAAGGGAACTACACCGTCACCCTGGAGGTCACCGGCCCCAAAGGAACCTCCCGTCTGGCCAAGGTTTGGCAAGTTCACCTGAGAAGCTCTTCGCCGCCCGCGGCAGTGCAGCCATGATGCATGAATCTCCGCGCCGTGACCTCAAGCGACCTGACAGCACTGTGTCCGTTCCCCGCCATGGTTGCGGTCCCACGCAGCCGGAGATTGTGTGCCAATGATGTTTCCAGATTCAAGAGAGGCCCGTAGCACGGGATTTCCAATTCGCTATCTGCTTGTGCTCTGGCTCTTGGTCATCAGCGCCGCGGTCTACGTCGACCGCATCAATATTTCGATTGCCTCGACTGGAATTAGCAAGGAATTCAGCATCAGCAATGTCCGGATGGGATGGGTCTACGCCGCATTCCTGGTTGGCTACGCAGGTCTGCAGATTCCCGCCGGCGTGCTGGCGCGGCGGCTTGGCCCGCGCCTCACCTTGGGGTTGTTGGGAGTGTGGAGGCCGATCTTTATCGTCTTGATCGCGTTTATTCCTCATGGCTTTGGTAATCCGCTGCTCATCCTTATCTTTCTGCGCTTTGCCCTGGGCGCGGGCGAAGCCACCATGTTTCCCGCTACCAGTCAGTTCGTCGAGCGCTGGTTTCCCGCCAGCGAGCGAGGCAAGGCAAACGGCCTGATCTTCGCCGGCATTGGCCTCGCAGGGCTGACAACGCGGCTGATGGGCGAAATCATCCTGCGCTTCGGATGGCGCGCGACATTTTGTTTCACCTCCACCATCGGTGCACTGGCGGGACTTGTCTGGTACCTCGCCTCTCGCAATACCCCCGAGGAGCATCCATGGGTGGGAGATGCGGAGCGCGAGCTCATCATCAGTCAGCGCCGCGTAAAACCTGCCGCCAAAGAGGACGATTCTCAATATGGCAAGCATAAGATTCCCTGGCTGAGTATCTTCAGCTGCAAGGCGGTTCTTGCCGTCACCCTTAGCTACTTCGCCTACGGCTATGTAGCTTGGATGTTCTACACCTGGTTCTTCACCTACATGTCTCAGGCGCGCGGTCTTAACCTGAAGACCAGCACACTCTACACCATGCTTCCCTTTCTGGCCATGACCACCGGTTGCCTGTTGGGCGGAGCGCTCAGCGATTGGATCACGAAGCACTATGGCGCGCGCCAGGGCCGCTGCCTGCTATCTGCCGTCTCTCTCGGCATAACCGCCTTCCTCCTGGTGATGGGTTCACGCATCGAGAGCGCCATGGCAGCAGCGTTTATGCTTGCCTTCGGCGTGGGCGTCCTGTTTATCGCGCAGAGCATCTACTGGGCCGTCGCTGCCGACATCAGTGGAGAATACGTCGGCGTGGTATCGGGAATTATGAATATGGGAGCGCAGGTTGGCGGAGTTTGCACGGCCTTACTGACTCCGCTGATTGCAGCCCAGTTCGGCTGGAACGCCTCGTTCGCAACCGCAGCCGTTATTGCTGCGATTGGCGCGCTGGCATGGCTCATCATCGACCCCAAGAGCACACTCCAGGTCGCGCATGAGTAAGGGGATCGCGTCTGGACGGTCGTACCTGCCGACCTATACACTTCTCGCGAAAGATTTGCATCGCCTAAGAGCGGTCCGTTTGCTTCAATGCGCAACTCGGTCCAATGCATGGACTCGCAATCCGCCACAACAACGAGTGAGGGAAGGAACCTACGATGGGCAACAAAATGTCTCGCCGGCAGTTTATCGGCACCGCCGCCATGACGGGCGCCGCGCTTTCAGGCATGAGCAACGCACTCGCAGGCGCGCAGGCCCCCAAGGGCGCAGCGGATTGGGATGAGAAGAACGGCCCAGCTCCTGCCGCGCCGGATGCCCCGCAGGCGCTGCCGCTGCGGCCGGGCGCCATCCCCATCATCGATAGCCACATCCACCTCTTCGACCAAACCCGTCCCGTCTTCAGCGGCTACACGGGCGGGCTGTTCTACCGGCAGGTGAACAAGCCGTCGACGCCCGCGGCATACGCTCCGATGGCGCGGGCTGCCGGGATCGTCGGCGCGATTGTGGTGGAGTCCGCCGCGCAGTTCATCGACGACAACCTCTGGTACCTGGAGGTCTCCCGCGACAATCCGATCATGGTCGGCGTCTCGGGAAACATCGATCCAGGCTCGACTGACTTCAGCAAATATCTGAACCACTTTCACCGCGACCCGCTCTTTCGCGCCATCCGTTCCAGCCGCTTCTACAGCAGGGATGCCAGCGGCAAGGTCGCGCTCAATCCTGCGCAGGTCGCCAATCTGAAGCTGCTGGCGCAGGCCGACCTCGCGCTGGACACCGCCAACCCCAGCATGGACCTGATGAACGCCAACGTCCTGCTGGCCGACGCGGTGCCCGACCTGCGCATCATCATGGACCACCTGCCCAGCTACGATCCCACGAGCGATCCCGGGCCCAACGGCCAGGCGGCCTACGAGGCGGTCATCAAGGAGATGGCGGCGCGTCCCAACATCTTCGTCAAGCTCACCGAGGTCTACCATCCCACGCCTGGGGACGGCGGCATCATCGTCAAGAACTACGAGTTCCTGCGCGCGCGGCTGGAGTATCTGTTCCAGGCCTTCGGCGAGGACCGCGTCATGTTCGGCACCGACTACCCCAACAGCTACGGCGTGGCCACCATCTCCGAGGAGGTTGGCCTGATGCAGCAGTTCTACTCCACCAAGACGCGCGCGCAGCAGGAGAAGTACTGCTGGCAGAACTCATCGAAGATCTACAAATGGGTGAAGCGCTCCGACGACCAGCCGACTCCGCTCGCCCAGGGCAAACCCGCTCCTCCAGCGCCAGCCCGTGGCGGCGGAGGACGGGGAGGGCCGGGTGGGCCTGGTGGTCCGGGAGGCCCAGGAGCACCGGGAGGCCCTCGGCCGCAGGTCTAAACCTGTGCTGCCCGGCCGGCGATCCCAGGTCTCAAAAGCGAGACCTGGGGCACCCGGCTTCAGTGATTCATCGAGATGTGGGCCACCCGCCTATTGGGTGGTGTCGTTATTGAGTGAAGTGATTGATTCCGAATGGCTCAGACGCTTTTCGATCCGATTCAGCAGCTGAATGACACTTCCCAGAGCAAACCATAACAGCGTAGCGATAAGAGAACTCAAAATCATCATCCAGCCTGCTGCGTCACTCGCGTTCGTCGCCCCTGCTGCTATAAACGCAATTAAGGGACAAAGGCACCCAACCACGCGTAACACAATTACGATATGTGGCAAGGGAATGTCGTGTTCAGTGCTCATGGCAATCGCTCCTTCTCTCAATGGATTTACGAAACGGTTAAGCTTCGAGACTGCCGCTAACCGCCACGCTACCATGCCGCTGATAGTAGACACAGTGGGGCCGTAAGTAGCAGCTCGGGCAATTTGGACTTGTCGGCCTACAGTAAGATTTTCCAATGTTCCACAGGGGTAAATCGAGTTTCCACGGGTCTGCGTCAAGGTTTCGGGTCAGTTGGATAACTTTGGTTGCTTCGGTTGCCTTGATCTCATCGCCGTAAACTGCGCGACCGAGTACCCGGCGGAGGTGAAGGTCCGCCTTCACGTCGCCAGTGTCTCCCTTGATTTGGTCGCAATCGCGCAACGCACCGACGATCATCCGGGAAATTTGATCGCCTGCTCCTAGAGCCCACAGATGAATAACTGTCTCAAAGGGGTTCTTGCCTGTCCAGATGTTCCGGGCATCGCCGTCATACCGAGCGCTGATGTCGTTGGCGATTGCCCATAGACGTTTGTAGCCCCTGTGAAACCGGTGCGGCTTGCCAAACTCCTCGTATTTCGAGTCCCACTCGTCCTTTGAAAAGGAACTAATCGTTGCCCAGACATCCTCCGGATCACCGAGTTTTGCGAGTTTTTCTGCCAGCTCCTCGCCTTTTTTCCACGCTACGTTAGCGTCCCACTGCCAATCAAGTAGACAACAGAGCAGGAATTTGTTTGCAACCTGTTTTGAGCATTCCCTTCCTTTAAGGCACGAAAGTTCGCCCCAGTCCGTTCTACTGGAGCGGTTCTCCAAAAGGAGCGCGGCTATCTGTTGCAGGTCGTTCGTCACGATGAGTGCCCCCACCCGCAGTCTATGGAATCCGCAACGCGTATAGGTACTGTAACCGGAATTTCCATTTTGCCTTCCCGGCTGCGAACCAATATACGCCCAGTTGTCCCTGCAGCGAGATCAATTTCGGTAATGTGATGTTGAACACATCACGCAACACCTGCCCGGTGCCCCATTCATCGCGGCGTTATCGCGATGGGTGGAGTTGGGGCATGCGTGGCTAAGCCGAGCCAAATGCGGGGATCCTTCGCTACGCTCGGGATGACAAGCAAAGACAGGCAAAGGCGAAATACAGGGGTCCTTCGCTACGCTCAGGATGACACGCAAAGTCAGGCAAAGGCGAAATACAGGGGTCCTTCGCTACGCTCAGGATGACGGCGATTAGGGCGCTCCGCTCAGGATGACAAAGCAAAGAGTTTGTAACCCACAATCACTGTGTTTGCTGGTATATTGGCCACGACTCAAAAAGGACCCCATCCAATGAAACGCATCGCATCCGTTGCAGCAACCCTCGTCCTGCTGTCTGGCATGGCCATTGCTCAAAATAAGACAACCGCGTCCGAGAAGCCCGCGCCAGGCGCACCCGCGACAACCGCGAAGACCCCGACAGCGCCTGCGCCAGCCAAGCTTCTGCCCTATCAGGATTCGAAGCTACCCGCGGAGCAGCGCATCACCGACCTGATCCAGCGCATGACGCTGGAGGAGAAGCTGGCGATGCTGGGCACCGATCCCACCATTCCGCGACTCGGCATCGTGGGGACGAACCATGTGGAGGGGCTGCACGGCCTCGCGCTGGGCGGCCCCGGCGGATGGGGTGGACGGGGCCTCGTGACGCCGACCACGCAGTTCCCGCAGTCGCACGGGCTGGGCCAGACGTGGGACCCCGAGCTGCTGAAGCAGGCCGCAGCGGAAGAGGCGTACGAGACGCGCTGGGCCTACAACAAGTTCCATAAGGGCGGGCTGGTGGTGCGCGCGCCCAACGCCGATCTGAGCCGCGATCCGCGCTGGGGGCGCACGGAAGAGTCGTACGGCGAGGACCCGTTCCTGGTGGGCACACTGGCCACGGCCTACACCGAGGGACTGCAGGGCAACGACCCCAGGACGTGGATGACCGCGTCGCTGCTGAAGCATTTTCTGGCCAACAGCAACGAGGATGGTCGCGCCGGATCAAGCTCCAACTTCGACGACCGGCTGTTTCATGAGTACTACTCGGTGCCGTTCCGCATGGCCATCGAGCAGGGCCACGCCAACGCAATGATGACCGCTTACAACTCGTGGAACAAGGTGCCGATGGGCGCCAACCCCGTGCTGCACTCTGTGGTGATGAAGCAGTGGGGATTCGACGGCATCATCTGCACCGACGCGGGCGCGCTGGGCAACATGATGCACGCCAGCCACACCTACGACACGATGGCTGAGTCCGCCGCGGCCACCATCCATGCGGGCATCAACCAGTATCTGGAGAACGCGACGCCGTCGGTGCAGGACGCGCTGAAGCAGAACCTGATCACCGTGGCCGACATCGACGCCAACCTGCGCGGCGTCTTCCGCGTGATGATCAAGCTGGGAATGCTGGAGCCGGCGGCGAGCGATCCCTACGCGCGCATTGGCACGGAGGCGCAGGCCAACGGCAGCGTGGACGATCCGTGGTGGTGGGCGAAGAACAAGGCGCTGGCGCGCAAGGTGACCGATGAATCTATAGTTCTGTTGAAGAACGATGGCGGGCTGCTGCCGCTGAAGGCCGCATCGCTGAAGAACATTGCTGTGATTGGGCCACTGGCGGACAAGGTTGCACTGGACTGGTACAGCGGAACGCCGCCCTTTGCCGTCACTCCGCTGGAGGGGATTCGCACGCGAGCGGGCAAGAATGTTACGGTGACAACCTCCGATGGCGCGGATTCCGCAGCGGCTGCGGATCTGGCGCGTAAGGCCGACGTAGCCGTGGTGATTATTGGCAACCATCCGACGTGCGATGCGGGCTGGGCGAAGTGTCCGCTGCCCAGCGATGGCAAGGAGGCCATCGACCGCAAGACGCTGACGCTGGCGCAGGAGGACCTGGCCAAGGCAGTGCTTGCAGCCAATCCGAAGACCGTCGTGGTGCTGCAGGCCAGCTTTCCCTTTACCACCACATGGACCGAGGAGAACGTTCCCGCCATCCTGATGATGACGCACAATAGCGAAGAGCAGGGCGATGGCATGGCCGATGTTCTCTTCGGCGACTACAACCCGGCGGGGCGGCTCAGCCAGACGTGGGTCGCGTCGATGGACCAGCTTCCGCCGATGATGGACTACGACATCCGCAATGGGCGGACGTATATGTATCTCGCCAGCAAGCCACTGTATGCGTTTGGCTACGGACTGAGCTATACGAAGTTCGCGTATTCCAACCTGCGCGTCAGCAGCCCGCATCTGGCCAAGGACAGCACGGTGACGGTGAGCGTGGATGTGAAGAACACCGGTGCGCGCGATGGCGACGAGGTGGTTGAGCTGTATGTGGCGCATGTCGGATCGAAGGTCGCGCGACCGCTGCAGGAGTTGAAGGGCTTCCGCAGAGTGACGATCCGCGCGGGCGAGACGAAGACGGTTGCGATTCCTCTGCCTGCGAGCGTGCTGGCCTACTGGGACGGCAACGCCATGTCTGTGGAGAACGATAGCGTGGAGCTTCGCGTAGGCGGATCGTCCGATGCAATTGCGCTGCGCAAACAGATTAAAGTTGGTGAGTGAGTCGAGGAAATAAACCAATGAAGCAACCTGCGGAATGGACGGCAGGCGCGTTGGCGCTTGCTTTGACGATGGCTCCGGCAATGCATGCGCAGCAGATGATTGTCTCGCGCGGCACAGCCACGGTGATGGTCGAACCGTACGCGGAGAATATCGTCCGCGTCAGCATCAGCCTGCTGAAGGCGGACGCAACGGCTGCACCGGGCTATGGCATTACCGCCAAGCCACTGGCCAGCGGATGGACCGTTGCATCGGGCACGACTGGCGATGTGTTGCGCTCGTCGCGCATGAGCGTCACCGTGGCCCCGCAGCAAAACGTCACCCTCACTGGGACTGAGGCGGACATTGCGAAGTTCTTCAATGGATCGACTCCGCCGGTCAACATTTCCATCAAAACAGCGCAGGGCGCGCCGCTGCTGGAGATGAGCGACTGGCAGATGGCGGTTCCCAACTACAAAGACGGCACCGCAGAAATTTTGAACGACAGGCGGCCTGGTGACGACCCGTTCTATCAGGTGGGCGCGACCTTCGCCTCGCCCGCAGACGAGCACTACTACGGCCTGGGCCAGAACCAGGAGGGCTATCTCGACCGGCGCGGCCATGCGGTGCGTTGCGCGCACGACTACAACGCTCCGGCTGGACCCAGCGTCTGCGTTCCGTTTGTGGTCACCAACAAGGGCTATGGCCTGCTGTGGGACAACCCCGGCAAGACGACCGCGCAGTTCGGCTTCAACGAGGTCACACGGTGGACCTCCGACGTGGGCCAGCGCGTTTCATTCTTTGTCATCGCGGGCAAAACCTACGACGAGATATATGAGGGTTACAACCTGCTGACCGGCGACGTGCCGATGCTTCCCAAGTCGGCGTATGGGTATATCCAGTGCAAGCAGCGATATACCAGCCAGGCCGAGCTGATGGCCGTAGCCAAGGGCTATCGCGACCGCCATCTGCCCGCCGACGTGCTCGTCATCGACTGGTTTCACTACACCAAGATGGGCGAGATGGACATGGACCCCACGAAGTGGCCCGACCCGGTCGCCATGAATCGCGAGCTGCATGCCATGAACTTTCATACCATGATCAGCGTGTGGCCGCGCTTCATTCCCGAGGACCGATACTACAAGACCGTCCTCGACAACGGATGGTTCCTGCATCGGGCCGACGGCACGCCCATCAACGGGCTGCCCTACGACCGCGCGGGTTCCGACATCGATACCACCAACCCCGATGCGGCGCGCTGGTACTGGGACGTGATACGCGACAACTATGTTGCGAAGGGATTCGACGCCTTCTGGGCCGACGAGACGGAGCCCGATCTGCCGCCCAACGGCAGCTACTTCCACGTCGGCCCGGGCACGGAGTTCTTCAACGTCTACCCGCTATTTCACACGGCTGCTTTTTACAACGGAATGCGCAGAGATATGAACGAGCGGGCGCTGATTCTTGCGCGTGACGCGTATCTCGGCGCGCAACATAACGGCACAATCTTCTGGTCGTCCGACATTTACCCCACCTGGGACACGCTGAAGCGGCAGATTCCCACGGGCATTAATTTTGTTGCTAGCGGAATGCCCTACTGGAGCACCGACATCGGCGGATGGCAGTATCTGCCGGCGATACACAAACCGGAGCGTCCGCCGCTGATCGATCCATCCGACGCGCGCGACGAGGTTGGCAACTACGACGATTATCCGGAGCTGTACGTCCGCTGGTTCGAGTACGGCGCCTTCCAGCCGAACTTCCGCGCGCACGGAAGCCGTCCGCAGAACGAGGTGTGGTCGTACGGCAAGCAGGCTGAGCCGATCCTGGAGAAGTATCTGCGCCTGCGTTACACGCTGATGCCGTATATCTACTCTCTTGCCTACCGCACGCACCAGACCGGCGCGCCCTTCATGCGCGGGCTGTTCATGGACTTCGGCAACGACCCTAAGGTGGCCAACATCGGCGACGAATATATGTTCGGCCCCGCGATCTTAGTCGCGCCCGTCGTCGAGCAGGGGATGACGAACCGGAAGGTATATCTCCCCTCCGGAACCGACTGGTATAACTTCTGGACCAACCAGAAGATGCATGGCGGACAGACCGTGACCGTTGCCGCGCCCATCGACACACTGCCGTTGTTCGTGCGCGCGGGCTCGATCCTGCCCATGGGTGCGCCGGTGGAGAGCACCAATGAGAAGCAGCCCTTGCAGGAACTGCGCGTCTATCCCGGCACCGATGCCAGCTTCGATTTATACAACGACGACGGTACAACCTACGCGTACGAAACCGGCGCGATGGAGATCACGCATCTGCACTGGTCGCAGGCCGCGCAGAAGCTGACCCACACCGGCGCGCAGCTCTCCGGCCCCAGCGATGCCAGCCTGGTGAAGATCGTCAAGGCGCGATGACTCGCGAGGACTTTCAGCAATTCTGAGCGTTCTTATTAGTGCCGATTGAGCCTCTTCAAGGCTGTCTGGATCGTCCACCCTGGCGCGCGCGCCAGAGGGCTCCATCCAGCGGTTCGACGGGCGTCTGACTCACATGGACCATGGGCAGCGAGACGGCCAATCGCGCGGTCATTGCGGCGCGTACCTGCGAGATATGGGTAAGCACGCTGCCAGTGAAGGCCACGCCGATCGCTGAACCCACCCATGACGGTGAAGCTGTCATGGATGAGGCACCCAATGTGATGGAAGTCATCTTGCGGTAGACAAGGGCCACCAGTTCGGCCAGCTCCACTCCTGCAAGAGCCAGGACTTTAGCGGCAAGCGCGTCGCCCTGCTCGGCGCAGCGTGCGACCACCGGGGCGAGTGAGGCGAACTCCGGCGCTGGATGGCCCGAATCGCCGCGTTGGTTGGCGTAGGCAACCAATTCGCCAAGCGATTCCAGCTTCCAGTGCCGCTCAATCTCGCGCAGCAGGGAAGTGGGATCGTTTGCGGTCTGGCCACCGTCCGGCTCGCTCAATCGTTCGCGGTCGTGCGCTCGCAGGGCAGCACGGATGGCTTCGAGGCCGATCCATGTGCCCGATCCCTCGTCGCCGAGGACAGGCCCCCAACCGCCCGCGCCGAAGATCTCGCCCGTATGCGAACGTCCAATCGCATTCGATCCCGTGCCCGCGACGACCTGGATTCCCGGCCCACCCGCGAAGGCCGCATCCAGCGCAATCTCCTCATCGCCGCAGAGCAGCAGCTCGCCAGCGACTAGACCAGTGACCGTTTTGCCGGCCCACTCGCGCACCGTGGGACTGCCGATCCCGGCCAGTCCGAAGCACGTTCGAGATATCTGCTTCAGCGAGACGCCCGCCGCCTCCGCCGCCTCCGCCAGCATGGCCTGTAGCCGCGCGCTCGCCTCCGCTTCGCCCACCCGCATCAGCTTCACCGTGCCGGCTGTCGCGCGCGCCAGCACGTGGCTCTCGTCTGCCAGCAGGCACCGCGTCTTGGTCCCACCCGCGTCGATGGCGAGGAAGTGGCTCATCGCAGTCCATCATAAGCTACGGGTGAGTTTGCAGGTCCAACTTCAGTGGTCGAAGTTCGAGGAATCGAGCCGCTATACTCAGGCAATGCCTGTTCGTTTGCATGCGCTCGATCTCGGCGTGGTTGGGCTGTACCTGGTGGCGATCACGCTCTTCGGGCTGCGCTTCAGCCGCCATCGCACGGCCAGCGGCGCGGCGGCCACCGACCGCTCCCTGCGCGGCTACTTCCTCGCCAACAAGACCATCCCGTGGTGGGCCATTGCGCTGTCCATTGTCTCGGCGGAAACGTCCACGCTCACCATCATCGGGACACCGGGACTGGCCTTCGCCGACGACTTCGGCTTCCTGCAGATCGTCCTCGGATACATGCTCGGCCGCGTTGTGGTGGCCGTGCTCTTCCTGCCCAAATACTTTCAGGGAGAGATGCTCACCGCCTATCAGCTCATCGACCGCCGCTTCGGCCACACCCTGCACAAGGTCACCGCGGGGCTCTTTCTGCTTACCCGCGCCGCGGCCGAGGGTGTGCGCGTCTTCGCCGTCTCCATCGTCGTCGGCATCGCCATCGGGACAGGAGACGTTCTGTCGATCGCCCTCATCTCCGCGCTCACGCTGCTCTACACCTTCGAGGGCGGAATGGCCGCCGTCATCTGGACGGACGTGGTGCAGATGGCCATCTACGTTGGCGGAACGCTGGTCGCCATCGCCACCCTGGGCGCGCACGTTCCCGGCGGTTGGGCGACGATCCATGCAGTCGGCGCGGCCGCAGGCAAGTTCCACATGCTCAACTTCGCCCTGAACCTCACCACCACCTACACCTTCTGGGCGGGAGTTCTGGGCGGAACTTTCCTGACCATGGCCTCGCATGGGACGGATCAATTGATGGTGCAGCGCATGCTTGCCGCGAAGAACCTCAGCGAGAGCCGCCTCGCGCTGCTCTCCAGCGGGGTCGTCATCTTCATTCAGTTCGCGCTGTTTCTGCTGATCGGCGCGGGGCTGTTTGTGTTTTATGGATTGCACCCCGCGGCGCTGGTCGCGCTACATGGAGCGAACACCAACCGTATCTTCCCCGCCTTCATCGTGCAGCAGATGCCCGTCGGCATCGCCGGTCTGCTGATCGCCGCCATCCTCGCCGCCGCCATGTCCAACCTTAGCGCCGCGCTCAACTCGCTCTCGTCGACGACTGTGGTGGACTTCTACATGGGCTGGCGACCGCGCGCCGCCGACCGCGAGCGCATGGTGGTCTCGCGCGCCAGCACCGTGTTGTGGGCGCTGGTGCTCTTCGCCGTCGCCGTCTACGCTGTCCACACCGGCGGCACGGGCAACGTCGTCGAGATTGGCCTCTCCATCGCGTCGGTATCCTACGGCTGCCTGCTGGGAGTATTTTTGTTGGGGACGTTGACGCGCACCGCTACCCAGGGAGGAGCCATTGTGGGCATGGTGACAGGCTTCGCGCTGAATATCGCGTTGTGGCTGCAGCCCGCGGCGGTGCGCATTGCGGGCGTCTCTGTGCCTCAGGTCGCGTGGACCTGGTACGTGCTCATCGGCGCGCTTGTCACCTTCACGGTCGGCTTGCTGGCCAGCGTTATCTTCCGCAAACAATCCAGCCGCACACCATCGACAACGGTCGCCCTCCTCCTGGTTGTCATCCTGAGCGGAGCGTCGCGCCCCTGCGGCGCGCAGAGCGGTGGTACGTCGCCCACTTCTCAGAATCGAGATGCCCACCCCAGCGAGCAGATGCGCTCGCCGGGGACCCCGGATGTGGGGCACCCGGCTGCAACCGCCTCCGACTTCTCCGCTGTCTCCGCTGCAATCAACACAGCCATCGCGCAGAAGAAGATGCCCGGCGCGGTGGTTGTTGTGGGCCACGGCGGCATGGTCGTCTTCCGCCAGGCCTACGGCGTGCGCAAGCTGGCCGGCGAGCCGGGACTCGACGGCAAACCGTCGGCTGCGGAGCCGATGACCGTAGACACGATCTTCGACATGGCCTCGCTGACCAAGTGCCTTGTGACCGCGACGGCTGTGATGCAGCTAGTGGAACAAGGGAAGGTTGATGTGGACGCCCCGGTGGTGAAGTACCTGCCGGAGTTTGGAGTGAATGGGAAGGAGAAGGTAACGGTTCGCGAATTGCTAACGCACTACTCCGGCCTGCCGCCCGACGTGGACCTCAAAGACGACTGGGGCCTGGCCAAACCGGACAAGGCCGAAGGCATCCGCCGGGCAATGGAGTCAAAGTTGGACAGTGTGCCGGGAACGAAGTTCGTATACTCCGACATCAACTACATGGTGCTAGGCGCGCTGGTGGAAAAGCTCAGTGGGGAAACGCTCGATGTGTACTCGCAGGAGCATATCTTCACGCCGCTCAAGATGAACAATACGCTTTATCACGCTTTCGATAAGGCATGTGGGACTCACCGCGTATCAGGCGCAGCAGTCGAGATCGATGTTGATAAGGGATTGGATGTCGATCAGCTATGCCAAAGTTATGCATGGATATCCGCGACAATCAGCCACATCGCCCCCACCCAGCATGACAACGAAGGCACCGCCGAAACAAATCCCGACTTCGACCATCTGCTGCGCGGGACGGTACACGATCCAACCACACGCCGAATGGGCGGCGTGGCCGGTCAGGCAGGCGTCTTCTCCACGGCGGACGATGTAGCCCTCTTCGCGCAGGCGCTGCTGGATCGCCTCGCCGGTCGCTCCAGCAACTTCCCGCTGAAGCAATCCACCCTCAAGCTTATGACCACGCCGCAACAGCCCGCGACTGCGCAAGGCGGCGCGACCATCTTCACTCAGGACGGAGAAACAACCACCGGCGTAGCACTGCGCGGTTTTGGCTGGGACATCAACTCCGCCTACTCCCGCCCACGCGGGTCTGTCTTCCCAATCGGCAGTTTTGGCCACACCGGCTTCACCGGCACAAGCCTCTGGATCGACCCCTCCTCCGACACCTACGTCATTCTGCTTGCGAACTCCGTTCATCCCCGCGGCAATCCACCCATCTCGCCCCTGCGGGGCGAAGTGGCCACGGATGTGGCGAAGGTGCTGGGAGTCGAATCTCCCACTCATCGCTTTGCCACCCCAGCGAGCCAAGACCGCTCACCGGGGACCCCGGTCGCCGCGATGAATGGGGCACCCGGTACGACAACCCAGGTCTCAAAGTCGAGACCTGGGGCACCCAGTTCATCGACTGACACGCATGTATTGACCGGCATCGACGTCCTCGAAGCCACGAACTTTGCGGCGCTTAAGGAGGCTGCGGCACGCAACGGAGGTCATCTGCGCATCGGCCTGTTGACCAACCAGACCGGCGTGGACGCACAGGGTCGTCGCACCATCGACGTGCTGCGCGGCATAGGCGGCGGGATCGAGCTGGTCAAACTCTTCTCGCCGGAACACGGCCTCTTCGGCGCCAAGGACTCAACCAACATCGGCCAGGAGATTGATGCGGCGAGCGGGCTGAAGGTCATCAGCCTCTACGGGGCAACCGACGCCGACCGCCGGCCCAAGCCCGCCGACCTAGCCAACCTCGACGCCGTCGTCATCGACCTGCAAGACGCAGGCGTCCGCTTCTATACCTACGAAACTGTAGTTGGGTATTTTTTGGAGGCGGATGCATGCGAGATAGCGCACGTGCATGATCTTGAAGTTATTGTGTTGGATCGCCCAGCTCTGATTGGAGGCGAGGCGGTTCAGGGGCCAATCTCCGACACGGATTCTTCTTACATCAACTACCGTGCTCTTGTGCCTATTCGACATGGCATGACTCTTGGCGAATTAGCCAAGTACATGAGGGAGTACCCAACCCACTGCAGCTTCAGCTCCGGAACGCGCTTTAGGATGGGAGACGGCCCGGTAGAGACAGTCCCGTCAGGACTCACTGCAGTGATTGATCATGATTTCGCATCGCTTACCGTCATCCCCATGCAGAACTGGCACCGCGACGAGTTCTTCGATGCAACCGGTGTGCCGTGGGTGAACCCCTCGCCCAACCTGCGCAGCGTGGCGGAGGCGGTGCTGTATCCCGCACTCGGAATGCTGGACGAGACCAATGTCTCGGTGGGGCGGGGAACCGCGACGCCCTTCGAGGTCTTTGGCGCGGGCGCATCCACGATGACACAAGATTCTCCCGCCCTCCCCGCCTGGTTCAACGGCAAGGCCGTTGCGGCCTACCTCACCGCGCGCAAGATTCCCGGCGTGGCATTCGCCGCAGCCACCTTCACCGTTGCCGACGACGCGAACCACTACCCCTACCATGGACAGACCATCCAGGGCGTGCGCCTCAGCGTGACCGAACGCGTCGCACTAGATTCGCCCGAGCTTGGCATTGAGATACTCTCCGCGCTGCATCGCCTTTATCCCACGCAGTTTAATTTAGAGAAAGCCGCACCGCTGGTGGCCAACGCCGAGACGATGGCAGCCCTCGCCCGGGGCGACGATCCGCGGGCCATTGCCGCAGGCTGGGCCTCCGCGCTGGCCGATTTTCGCACGCGGCGGGAGAAGTATCTGCTCTATCATTGACGCTTGCGGTGTCAGCAAGGACAAAGACGAAATACGGGGATTCTTCTCCTTCCCCTTCGGCTGCGTTCAGGGGCAGAATGACAAGCAAGGCGGCCAAGGTACCTTCGCGGCTACTCTGTCACCACCTATTCACACAGCGTTTTCACAACTGCGTCACAATAGAGGTTGTCGTTTTTTCAGATCAGGAGTCTTCGCCCATGCCGCGCATCAATTTTCATCTGCAACTGGCCGAGTTGAAGGACAAGCTGCTGGCAATGGCGGCGTTGTCGCAGCAGGCACTGGACTTTTCCGTGGAAGGCTATCTGGAGCGCGACATGGCGTTGTGCAGCCATGTGCTGGAGATCGAAGAGGCAATCAACACTGCCGAAACCCTGGTCGACGAGATGGCCTACGAGCTGCTGGCCAAAGAGCAGCCCATGGCCATCGACCTGCGCTTCATTCTGTCGGTCATCAAGATCAATGGCGACCTGGAGCGCATCGGCGACCAGGCGGCGAACATCGCGGAACGCACGCTGGCGTTGAAGGAAGAGACGGTGTTCCAGCTTCCGGCCGACATCCAGCTCATGGGCGAGCGCGCGGGAGTGATGATCCGCACGGCGATCCAGGCCCTGCTGGAGGCGGACCCCAAGATGGCCGACAGCGTGCTTTCCATGGACGACGAGATGGACGAGCGCAACGCGGCCGTGCAGGCAGATCTGATGGACGTGATGGAGCAGCAGCCGGAGGTGAGTACGCAGGCCCTGACCGCGATCCTGGTGGCGCGCAACCTGGAACGCTCGGCCGACCATGCCACCAATATTGCCGAAGATGTGATCTTCTGGCTGCGCGGTTCCGATGTCCGCCACAAGTTCTCGCTCGCCGAAGCGGAATAAGGGCAGCCTCTTCGCCCACCATGAGCGCAAGAGAGGGTTTGACGCGGCGGCGGCGAGCAAATAGACTTATGGCTATGAGGATGTGCGACCAGAATTCGTCCGCGTGCTGGCAGGCCTGTTGTTGCCGCTCCGCGCGCCGTTGCCCCTCTTCCGCCTCGTAGCATTTGCAATCCGCGAAGCCATAGAGCAGCAGATCGAGCGCCCACAAACCCGGTGGGCGTTTTTATTGACTTATACATCTTTACTGGCCCGTTCAGCCCGCTCTGCCGGTGTAGTTCATCCAAATAAGGAATTTTTAGGAATCCTATGACCGATCTCGTTGTTCAGACGCCGCCCGCCGCACCCCCATCCGTCAAGGAGACCAAGGCACAGAAGGCCGAGCGGTTGAAGCTTGCCAAGAATCCGTGGGAGGCGTGGGACGAGGTGCGCCAGTTTGCCCGCCAGGGCCGCGGCGCAGTGCTGCCGGAGTGGGCCGAGTTCTACTTCAAGTGGTGGGGTGTGTACACCCAGGGCGACGGCGCGGGCGTCACCGGCGGCAAGGACGGCGTAGGGAAGGCCACCGAGTACTTCATGATGCGCATCGGCCTGCCCAACGGTCTGCTTACCTCGCACCAGCTTCGCGTTATCGGCGAACTGACAAAAAAATACGCGCGCAACCTGGCCGACATCACCACTCGGCAGAACATTCAACTGCACTGGCTGACCATCCAGGCGCTGCCTGAGATCGTCGACGCGCTCACCGGGATCGGCCTCAGCCCCAAGGGCGCGTGCGGCGATGTGATGCGCAATGTGACAGGCTGCCCACTGGCGGGACTGGACGGGCATGAACTCATCGACGCAAGCCCGCTCGCGCTGGAGATCGCGCGCAAGCTCACCGCGAATCCGGAGTTCTACAACCTGCCGCGCAAGTTCAAGGTGTCGGTCACGGGCTGCCCGCTGTGGTGCTCCTATCCGGAGATCAACGACGTGGCGCTCACCGCGATCAAGCGCGGCGATGAGGTTGGCTACACCCTGCGTGTCGGCGGCGGCCTCTCCACCGAGCCGCACATCGCCGTGCGTATTCCCGCGTTCATTCCGCAGGACAAGGCCTACGCCGTGGTGAAGGCTGTCACGCAAATATTCAAGGAGCAAACCGAGCTGCGCGAGAACCGCACCCGCGCGCGCATCAAGTATCTCTTCATGCGCCACGGCTGGACCGCGAAGACCATGCTTGAAGCCATCGAGGAGAAGCTCGGCTGCAAACTCGATCCCTCGCCGTTCGCCGAGGACGACGTCCCCGACGACATCTATCGCGATCACATCGGCGTAACGCGGCAGCGTCAGACTGGGCTCTCCGCCGTGGGCGCGAGCGTGCTGCGCGGACGGCTCACCGGCGATCAGTTGGTCCATCTCGCAGATTTGGCGAAGGAGTTCGGCGATGGTCATCTGCGCACCACCATCATGCAGAACATCATTCTCGCCAACGTCCCCAACCCGCGCACCCGCGATCTGGTGCAGCGGCTAGGCGAGATCGGCCTGCGGGTCGAGGTCTCGCCCTTCTGGCGCGGCGCCATCGCATGCACTGGCACGGAGTTCTGCAAGCTGGCCATCGCCGAGACCAAGGCGTTTTCCAAGTGGCTGGTCGGCGAGATGGAAGAGCGCCTGCCCGGCTTCGACCAGCAGATCAAGCTGCACGTCACCGGCTGCACCAACTCCTGCGGACAAAGCTGGATCGCAGACATCGGCCTAGAGGGCAAGAAGATCAAGAAGGACGGCGTCATGGTCGATGCCTTCTACTTCTGCGTGGGCGGCGCGGTGGGCAAGTACGCGGGCATCGCGCGCCAGATCGGCTTCCGCGCGGCGGCCGAAGATTGCCCCGATGCCATCGAGCGCCTCCTGCGTGCCTATCTCGAGGAACGCCAGTCCGGCGAAGACCTGCGCGCCTACTTCGCCCGCACCGATGACGAGACCCTGCGCGCCCAGCTTGCCGGCACCGCCATCGCAGCGGTCGAACGCGATCCTCCGCCCGCTGGTGGCCGGCACGTTATGGAAGCATAATGGCCTATGTCCCTCTTCCCCATTTTTCTTAAACTGACGGGCCGGCCCTGCATCGTCATCGGCGCAGGAGATATTGCCGAGTCGAAGATTGATTCGCTGCGCGCGGCGGAGGCGCGAGTCACGGTGATTGCGCCTGCGGTGAGCGCGCGGATTGCGGCCATGGCCGAGGCGGGCGAGGTAGTGTTGCACCAGCGCGAGTACGCGACGGGCGATCTTGCAGGGCAGTTTCTGGCGGTGGCGGCGACGAATGATACCGTCGTGAACCGCGCTGTCTTCGCCGAGGCGCAGGCCACGGGCGTCCTCATTAATGCCGTCGACGACCCGCCCTTCTGCGACTTTTATTTCCCATCCGTCGTGCGTCGCGGCGAGCTGCAGATCGCCATCTCCACCGCCGGCGCAAGCCCCGCGCTGGCGCAGCGTCTGCGCAAGGAAATTGACGCTCAGCTCCCGCTCGACACCGGCGAGTGGCTGGCCGAGCTGGGCAATCTGCGCCGCGAGATTCTGCAGCGCGAGCCCGCCAACGAGGCCCGACGCGAGCTGCTGCACCAACTCGCCGCCCGCGATCTCTGCGGCTTCGACGGCTGCCCTACGCACGCAATGGCCCGCCGCCACGCGCTCACGAATCCGCTGCCCACGCCAAACGGTCCTTCCGAGAGCAAGCCATGAGGACCTCGGCGCAATCGGGGGTGGTCTATCTTGTCGGCGCGGGGCCGGGCGACGTAGAGCTTCTGACGCTGCGTGCTCTGCGCCTCATCGAAACCGCGGATGTCATTCTGCCCGACGATCTTGTCTCCGACGAGGTGCTCGCGCTGGCTTCGCCTACCGCGCTCGTCATTCCCGTTGGCAAGCGTTGCGGGCAGCCGCGCATCACCCAGGCCGGAATCCATGCTCTCATGCTGGAGCACGCCGGTGCGGGATGCAGCGTGGTGCGGCTGAAGTCGGGTGAGCCATTGATCTTCGGCCGCGCGGGCGAGGAGATCGCCGCACTCACCGAGGCCGCGATTCCCTTCGAGATTGTGCCCGGAATCACCGCAGCCTTCGCCGTGGCGGCCGCGCTGAAGACCCCGCTCACCGATCGCAGCTCGGCTTCCAAGCTGATCTTCGCTACCGCGC
Organism: uncultured Acidobacteriaceae bacterium; assembly: GCA_963834805.1. Classification (GTDB taxonomy): domain Bacteria; phylum Acidobacteriota; class Terriglobia; order Terriglobales; family Acidobacteriaceae; genus Edaphobacter. Next base: position 278,591 of record CAWIDB010000006.1, on the reverse strand, counting down.
ACCACGCAGCCGACAAGCTGCAACTCACCCCCAAGTGGGAGGGCGCGTTTCCCAAAGATGCGACGCTGGTGGTCTACATGCCGGGGCGCAACTTCCAAACGCTGGCGGATGAGCTGATCGCCTCCGGCATCGACGCCGCTACACCGTGCGTGGCCGTCTCGAATGCAACAACGCCCGGCGAGCGCGTGCTGCGCACCACGCTGGCCGCAATTACCGACGCCGCGGTTGGCCCCGCGCCCGTGCTGCTGCTCATCGGCGATGCCATCCGTCCTGCGTAACGTGCTCTAGGAACAGCCGGGAATGTTATGCAGGACGTCGCCCTTGACCTCAACCACCGGGGTTACCGAGAGGCCGGGGCGCAGCACATAGTCGCCGTCCTCCTGCTGCAGGTTGGTGAAATCGATGCGCACCGGAACGCGCTGCACCACCTTGACGTAGTTGCCGGTGGCGTTCTCCGGCGGGAAGAGCGAGAGCATGGAGCCGGTGGCGCCGCCGATCTGCGTGACCTTGCCGGAGAACTTGCGCCCGCCGTAAGCATCCACCTTGATCGTCACCTTTTGGCAGGCGCGCATGTGGGTCAACTGCGTCTCCTTGAAGTTGGCCGTCACCCACAGGTCGGTGAGCGGGATGATGGTCATCAGGTCCTGCCCGGCGGACAGGTTGGCGCCTACCTCGACGCTCTTCTTGTTCACGATTCCAGCCACCGGTGCGGTGATCCGCGTGTAGCCAAGATTCAGCCGCGCCTGTTCCACCTTGGCCTGCGCCTGCTGGATGGCTGCCTCAGCGGCGGCCGCGCGGGACTGCTGCACGCGCACCTGGCCGGGGCCGTTCTTCACCGATTGCTCCGACTGGGCCTGCGACTGGGCCAACCGTGCCTTCGCATTGGATACCGCATTCTGCTGCGCCAGCACATTCGCCTCGGCTTCAAGTACCGAAGCCTTCGCTGCCGACAAAGCCTGCACCGCGGTGTCGTACTGCTGTTTGGAGATCACATCCTTCTGCACCAGCGGGGTGTAGCGATCGACATCGTCCTGCGCCTTCTGCGCATTGGCTTCCGCCTCATCGACGCGCGCGTGGGCAGCCTCCACCTGCTTCTCCTCCTGCGCAATCAGGTCGGTTGCCCCCTTCACGTCGCTGGCTGTGGTGCTTACCGTGGTGCCGACCGTCACCTGCGTGATGGGCACGTTAGTGGTGGCCTGCGCGTACTCCGCCTGCGCGCTGGCCAGGTTGGCCTGCGCCTGGTCGAGCGCGACCTGGTAGTCGGTGGGGTCGATCTCCACCAGCAACTGGCCGGCCTGCACGGTCTGGTTGTCTTCCACATGGACCTTCACCACCTGGCCCGTGATGCGCGCGCTAATCTGGTACAGGTTGCCGTCCACCTGCGCGTCGTCGGTGTCCTCGGTAAAGGTGGCGCGCCAGTAGAAGAAGGCCGCGCCCAGGGCCAGCAGCAGAACGACGCAGAGGACAACGATCTTGCGGCTGCCATTGCTCTGCGCGCTGTCGTCCAGCTCGCGCTCCTGGTCGGCGCTGGCCGGTGCGGTGCCTTTGCTTTCGGCGGACTGGTCGGCGGACTGATTGGTGGTCTGCGTGCTGCTACGGTTCTGTTCGTCTGCCACGATTACTTTCCTCCGAGATAATCTTTCAGGTTGGCCTGCGCGACGCCGAGGGCGCGCGCCAGCGAGAGCTTGGCGGCGTTGTGCTGATAGAGCGCGGCAATGTACTGGTCGTTGGCCTGCTCCAACGAGGATTGCGCCTGGCTCACCGGCAGGTTGTCGCTCACGCCTGCCTGGAAGCGTTGCTGCGCCTCGCTGAGCGCCTCGGTGGCCAGATCGACGTTGGACTTTGCCGCCTCCACCAGCTTTGCGGCCGACTGAATGTCAAGGATCGAGTCTCGTATCTCGGCGTTGATCTGCTGCACCTGGTCGGCCAGCTTGTCGCGCGATTGCTCCACCTGCGCGTCGGCAACGTCCTCCTCGCCGCGCGTCTTGGCGACCTGCAGGACCGGCGCGGAGACGCTGCCCGTTGCGCTGTACGATCCGTGCGAGTGGTCGGCGGTCTGGCCGATGTCGCCGAAGTCGCCGGAGAACTGCACGGTGGGGAGCTGGTCGGTGTGGGCCGCGGTCTGCCCGGCGCGCGCCGCGGCCAACTGCTCGCTGGAGGCGGCCAGGTCCTTGCGGTTCTTCAGCGCCTGCGCAAACGCAGCCGCGGGGTCCAGGTTATCCAGCGCGGTATATGGCTCCGAGTCCGTCAGGCGATAGGCCTGGTCCAGCGGCAACCCGATGGCGCGCGCCAGCGACAGCTTGTCCTTGGCCAACTGGTTGGTTGTCGAGATCAGCGCCTGCTGCTCGTTCTGGTAGTCCACCTGGGCGCGCAGAACGTCCAGCCGTGGGCTCACCCCGGCCTCGTGCGAGGCTATGGCCTGATCCAGCGAGAGCTTAGCCGTCGCCAGATCTGCCGTCACCGCGGTGATGCGCGCTCCGTCGGCGATGCACAGCAGATAGGCGTTGCCCACCGTCAGCACTACCATCTCTCTCGCATCCTCTGCGCTGAGCTTTGCCGCGGCAAAGTTGTGCTTCGCGGCAATGTAGTTTTCCAGGGCTGGAACATTCACCAAGCTCTGCGTCAGGTAGGCGCGGAAATCCTCCACCTGGAACGGCCCGATGATTGGATTGAGGCCGGGGAACTTCAGTCCGAAGGCGGCCAGATCGATCTGCTCCGCCTCAATGGATGCATCGCCGGTCACGGTGGGCAGCAGCGCCTGCAGTCGCTCCAGTTGCTCGCCGTGCGCGTTCTGCTGCGCGGTGGTCTGCAGGATGAGTCCGAGGTTCTGGCGCAGGCCGCGCGCAATGGCGTCGTCCATCGACAGGTCGAGCACGCCATCCGTTGCCTTACCCTCCACCAGCGATCCTCCAAAGGAGCCTTGGGTGGGCGCGGCCAGGTTCACTCCGCCCGGAGCCGCAAGCTGCTGCAGTGCGCCCTCCGTTGCCTGTGCCTCCGCGGAAGATGTGGCTCCGGTGCTGCCTCCTTGCGCATACCCCATGGTGGCGGCGGCAAGCAGCAGGGAAATGAGGCCGCCGGCCGTTAGGGCCCTCCAGCCGGGCAACACTGCATTGCTTTGGACCATTGCTTCTATGTTACCCGTACTTGGGGAATAACTGAAAAAATGGCGCATCCATTGTTCTTCCGGTCCTTCACGAGTGAAATTGGCGGCGGTGCGCATGCACTCGCCTCGGCCAAGCGGATACACTTTGGATGCGTTAGAAGAGGAGAAAGAACGATGCTTCTGGGGATCGACGTTGGGACGGGGGGAACGAGGGCCGTGCTGGTGGACCGCACGGGACGCGTGGTGGCATCGGCGGCCAGTGAGCATGCGCCCATCCACTCTGAACAGATCGGCTGGGCGGAGCAGCAGCCCGAGGACTGGTGGCGCGCCGCGCGCGAGGCCATCGCCGCCGCGATTGCCGCCGCCAAACTGGATGGCGCGGCGATTCACGCCGTCGCCTTGACCGGCCAGATGCACGGCTGCGTCCTGCTCGACGCTACGGGCGAGGTCCTGCGCCCTGCGCTCATCTGGTGCGACCAGCGTACCCAGCCGGAGTGCGACTGGCTCAATAACACGATCGGTCCAGCCCGCCTCATAGAGCTTACCTGCAATCCAGCGCTGCCCAACTTCACCCTCACCAAGCTGCTCTGGGTGCGTGCGCACCAGCCGGAAATCTTCGCCAGGATCGCGCACGTTCTCTGCCCCAAGGACTACGTCCGCTTCCGCCTCACCGGCGAGTTCGCCATCGACATGCAGGAGGCAAGTGGGACCCTTCTGCTCGACGTGGCGCATCGCCGCTGGTCCGCCGAGGTCGCCGACGCCGCGGGCATTCCGACAAGCTGGCTGCCGCGTCTCTTTGAAGGCCCCGAGATATGCGCGCGCATCAGCGAATCCGGCTCTGCCGCCACCGGCCTGGCTGTGGGAACGCCCGTGGTCGCGGGCGCGGGAGACCAGGGCGCCGGCGCGGTGGGCATGGGAATCGTCGCGCCGGGTTCGGTATCCGCCACCATCGGCACCAGCGGCGTGGTCTTCGCCGCTACCGATCGGCCCACCATGGACCGCCTCGGCCGCCTGCACACCTTCTGCCATGCCGTGCCGGGGACGTGGCATGTGATGGGCGTAACCAACGGCGCGGGCCTCTCGCTGCGCTGGCTGCGCGACACCTTCGCCCCCTGCGTCGCGTACGACGAGTTGACCGCCGAGGCCGCCAAGGTCCCCGCCGCCAGCGATGGAATGCTCTGGGCGCCGTACCTCTTCGGCGAGCGCACACCCCATCTCGATCCCGAGGCGCGCGCCGCATTCGTCGGCATCACAGCCTCGCACACCCGCGCCCACTTCGTCCGCGCCGTCATGGAGGGCGTCGCCTTCAGCCTGCGCGACACGCTCTCCTTGTTCGCCGAACTGAAGATTGCTGTTGCGCAGATCCGTCTCGGGGGAGGCGGCTCGCGCGGCCCGCTCTGGCGGCAGATTCAGGCGGATGTTTACGGCCGCCCGGTGGAGTTGCTCGCCGCCGAGGAGGGCGGGGCCTTCGGCGCGGCCCTGCTGGCCGGCGTTGCCGTGGGTGCATGGCCCTGCGTGGAAGCGGCCTGCGCCCAGACGGTCCACGTCGCGCAAACCATTCAGCCCAGAGACGCTGCCGCAATGGACGCCGCCTATGCACGCTTCCGCAGGGTTTATCCTGCATTGAGAGAGATTGGGAGGACGTAATGGCAGAGCGGGAGATTGGCGTTGGTGTCATTGGATTCGGTCTGGGTGGGCGTGTCTTTCATGCGCCGTTTGTTCATGCGGTAAACGGCCTGCGCCTGACGGCGATTTTGCAGCGCAAGGGCGACGAGGCCGCCAAGGCTTATCCCGCAACCAAAATCGTCCGCTCCCTCGACGATCTCCTCGCCGACAAGACCATCGAACTGGTCGTCGTCTCCACCCCCAATGAGACCCACTTTGCGCTGGCCAAGCAGGCCCTCGAAGCCGACAAGCACGTCGTCATCGACAAGCCCTTCTCGGCGACAAGCGAAGCGGCGCTCGCCCTCGGCAAGCTCGCCAAGAGCAAGGGGCTGCTGGTCATTCCCTTCCATAACCGCCGCTGGGACGGCGACTTTCAGACCGTCCGCAAGCTGCTACAGGAAGAGGCCGTCGGCCGCCTCGTCACCTTCGAGTCGCACTTCGACCGATTCCGTCCCATCCCGCGCGAGAACACATGGAAGGAAGCCGAGAATCCCGCCAATGGCATGCTCTTCGACCTCGGCCCGCATCTCGTCGACCAGGTCTTGACGCTCTTCGGCGCACCCTCCGCCATTACCGCCAGCGTGCGCGCGGACCGCGATGAGACGGCCATCGAGGACGCCTTCGACATCACTCTTCATTACCCCGCCGCAAACGGTAAAGGTTTGCTGGCCCACTGCCGCACCAGCTATCTCGCTTGTGACAATGCGCCGCGTTTCCTGCTCCACGGGACGAAGGGCAGCTTCCGCAAGCATGGCCTCGACCCGCAGGAGCCCGCGCTGGTCGGTGGCGCCAGAGTACCCACGCAGGGATCGCAACAACCCTGGCTACAGGAGGATGAGTCGGCGTGGGGCACGCTCACCGTCGCTCCCAATCCCGCCGATCCTGCAACCCTGGTCACGCGCCAGGTCAAGACCGAATTGGGAGACTATCGCGGCTTCTACGCCAACGTCCGCAACGCCATCCTCGGCATGGCCCCGCTCGCCGTCACCCCGGAGGACGGCTTCCGCGTCATCAAGCTGCTGGAGCTCGCCCGCGAAAGCTCCAGCAAGGGCTGCACCCTGAAGGTGGAGTTTTGAATGAAGCATTACAAATCGAAATGGATTCATCCGAGCGAGTAGCGAGGTTAGGGGATCGAATCGTCGCCGTGTGTATAGATTGTTTGGAAATGTTCCCTGCCTTCGGGTTGGTAATATTGGTTGTGGCAGTCTGGACTGGCCAGTATGAAGATGGGGCTACATCACTAACTGGAGGCCCAGCATTGCTGGTTGGCGCCATTTGCTTGTTGCTATGGATCTCCTATCACGTTATCGGAGAGTGCGTTTTCGAGGGCACGCTAGGCAAGCAAATCATGGGCATTCAGGTCAGAACATCGAATTACAGTGCCATGAGACCTATGCAAAGCCTGACACGAAATATGTTTCGTTTGTTCGGTTGGGCTGGAGGTTACTTAGTCGGGTTTCTTGTCGCGGCCTTCACAACAAATCACCAACGTTTGGGCGATCTTGCGGCGAGAACGATAGTCTTTGAGCATAGTACTCGCCGCAGGTATGCGCTGATTGTAGGGATTTGCTGGCTTGTCCTTGCGATGATCGGCCTCATGATTTTCCAGAGTGCCATCGATAGGCATCTGAAATAGCCACTGAAGATCTCTACCTTCTGCGCCGCGCAAACCTTAACACACTCTCAATCAAAATCGCTGCCAGTCCCGCAAACGGCGCAGGCCCGGCCCATCGCGCTCCCGCAGCCGCACGCGGCACCACTGCGACGGCGAGGCCGAGCCAGACGAGAATGGCAATCGCAAAGCTGCCGTCTTCTACGAACAGTCCAACCACCTCGCGCGCAATCGACTTAATCCAGCGCATCAGTCCTCCACCAAAACCGCGTTGGCGCGGGCCCGGCATAGCGGCACAAGGATGAGTGCCACTCCCAGATAAGCCGCTATCAGCACAGGAATAGCCAGGTCGTCTCCTGGCCATACGATACCCGCTCCCTCGCCCAGCCAGAACGTCCCCAACGCCGCGAGCAGCACGCCGACGGCAAACTTCAGCGTGTTCTCCGGCACGCGCGCCAGCGGCCGGTGCAGCGCGACTCCCAGCGCGGTGATCGCCAGCAACGCAGCCAGCGCGCCCAGCGAGGCGACCGCCATCAACCCGCTTCTACCCGCTCCCAGCGCAACCACGATAAACACCACCTCCGTGCCCTCCAGCATCGTGATGTTGAACGAGGCGGCGAAGGCCAGCCTGTCCCATCCACTAGCGACACCGGCCCCGCGCAGCGCGGCGGTCTTCTTCGCGTAGGCCGCCTCTTCGTCGTGCAGCGCAATCAGCCCGGCGGCGCGCAGGATCGCCTTGCGCAGCCAGCGCATCCCGAAGAGCAGAATCATCGCCCCGACGACGAGCTGGACCAGATACAGCGGAATGCGCGTCAACGCCGGCCCCAGCGCCACAACAATCGCCACCAGCACTCCCAGCGCCGCCGCCGCTCCCGCCAGCGCGCCCGGCCAGCCGCGCACGCTACCCACCGCCAACACCACGGTCAGCGCCTCCACGCACTCCACCAGTGAGGACAGGAACGCCGCCACCAGCGTCGTCCAAAGGCGGGTCGCTTCAAGATGTCCAAAGCCGAGGTCCATTCCGCTCCCGCCGTTCCCGGAATTGAAACTCCGGGCCCATGCAGTCTTCAAATTACGACACGCAACGCATTGGATGCGTGTGACGGCGCAACCGACGGAACGATACTATACGCACAGACATGACTGGTTGCGGGATGCATTCATGACACTACCATCCAAGACGGACGCACCCCCGGCAGCGCCCAGCCGCAGGGCGTTCTGTGCGGCGTCCTGTCGCGGCGCCTCCGCCCTGCTTCTCTCGCGCAGTGGCCTGCTGCGCGCGGCTTCTCTCGCGGCACAACCCAATCCACCCGAAACCGCGATCCGGCCCGACGTTGCCACTATCGATCAGGAGCGCATCCTCTCCACGGCCCAGCACTACCTCACACAATTGCCCACGCCGCTCACCTCGCTGCCATGCGCGCGCAGTCCCGGCTCGCCGCACGATTACTACTCCGAAGCCGACCCTTCCTCGTTGGCCGAAGGCAATCCTCCGGCGAACACAGGCTCTTCGTCCAAACCGGGCGCACCGCCTCCGCCCTTCACCGCGCACCGCGACGCGCTCTTCGCCCTGGGACTGGCGGTTCCCGCGCTGGCCTCGGCGCATCTGCTCACCGGCGACCCGCACTACGCGGAGCACGCCGCTCTGTGGCTGCGTGACTGGTTCGTCGATCCCGCCACCCGCATGACACCGCGTCTGGACTACGGCCAGGCCATTGCCGGGCAACTCGCAAGCAGCAGCTACGGGGGCGGCCGTTTCGAGGGGATACTGGAGACGTTGCCGCTGGTCGAAGTCGCGCAGTCCATCCCCTTCCTCGCCTCCGCGCTTAGCCCGTCCGACCGGCTCGCGCTGAACGCCTGGTTCGCAGACTACCTGCGCTGGCTCACCGAGGAGCAGGACAGCGGCCCGCGTCTGCCTGCCTTGGCGCGCGACCGCAAGGACCACCACGGCACATCGTGGCTTCTGCAGGCCAGCGCCTACACCCTGTTAACCACGCCCGCCGGCGATGCTCCCAAATCTGAAACCAGCCCATTGGACGAGCTGCGGCACCGCTTCCGCACCGTCACCCTGCGCGCGCAGATCGCAGAAGACGGCAGCTTCCCCCACGAGCTCACCTCGACCACGCCCTTCCGCGACTCGCTTTTCAACCTGGACATGATGGCCCTTGTCTGCCAGTTGCTCTCCACCCGCTTCGACAGCGTGTGGGAGTATGAATTGAACGACGGCCCGGGAATGCGCTCGGCCATCGCCTATCACTTTCCGTTCATGGCGGACCGCTCCCTGTGGCCCTTCCGCGCCGACGCCCAGCACTTCGAACAGCTCCCCACGCGCCGCGTCAGCCTGCTGTTGAGCGCGCGTGCCTATCGGCGTCCGGAGTACGCCGCGCTATGGAAGACCCTGCCGCCCGACCCGGCCCAGCCCGACATCCTGCGCACCCTGCCCATCCATCAGCCTCTGCTGTGGGTACGCCAGCCGCCGCCGGCAGCCTGAATACTGGCTCTCATTTTATAAAAGGGATTCCTGGTTGGGGTCCGTCATGTCGGCTGGATTGACCAACTTGTTCGACCTCTTACGGACGCCGCGGCTGCGAAACAGAAACAGACTCCCGCACGAACCGCACTTCCATGGGTAGATTCCCAAGTGGACCAGCACGCTTTGTTGCAAAAAGCCGCTGCGCTGCACGCGCATGGCAGAGCTGTCGTTGCATTTGGGGCATATCACTCGGTTCGTTCGCGCCATGAAGTCCTGTATCTGCCGGGAGAAATTTCGCGCAACTCCTGCACGGTTACCCCGTACAGGTCATCGCACGATCATGCTGCAATTTGGTTCTATTTTGTGGAACCGCGCAATCCAACTTTGCTGCTAAAAGTACTTGAGGTGAAGCCACTGCAACCATGTGTCCTGCCGTCAACCCATATCGAAAACTCTATCGGCAGGGAAAAGCATTTGCTTATTTAGAACTCGAATTCTCTTTGAAACCAATCTACAGACTGAATCGACCGACTACTGTGTCCATATTCACACAGCAATCCCGAGCTGCACGGTAGAACCATCAGCGCAGATTAAAGAATAAGCTCAGTTGGCGGTCTGCGCCTTCGATTCGTGGAAGTTTTGCACAATGGCAAGGTACTTTCGTGCGTTTTCGGTGATTGTCTCGGGGTGTCCCTCCGCGATGGCCTTCGGGTTCACCAGGTCCGCTCCGACGCCGAGGGCGAATGCCCCAGCCTCCAGAAACTCCGCCGCCGTGGCCAGCGAGACGCCGCCCGTAGGTATCAGCTCCACCTGCGGCAGCGGCGCCTTGATCGACTTCAGGTACTTCGCTCCGCCCAGCGAACTCGCGGGAAACACCTTCACCACGTCCGCGCCGGCCTCCCACGCCGTCAGGATCTCCGTCGGAGTCAACGCTCCGGGAATCACCGGCACGCCGTAGCGATGGCACATCTCGATGGTCGCGATCTTCAGCGCCGGGCTCACCACAAACTCCGCCCCCTCCAGAATGCACAGGCGCGCCGTCTCGGCGTCCAGCACGGTACCCGCGCCGATCAGGATGTTGGGCAGCTCCTTGGTGAGGCGTCGCATCACGCGGAACGCGCCGGGAACGGTCATGGTGACCTCCAGAACATTGACCCCGCCCGCCGCCACCGCCGCCGCCAGCGCCAACGCCTGGGTTTCGCTCTCCGCACGCAGGACCGGCACCAGGCCAATCTCGCGCAACGACTTCAGCACTTCAGCCTTCTGCATGTCTTCCCCTGTATTCTCTGAGCTTCTGGCCCAGCCTGAATCCTAAACGGCCCGCTGCTTTATGCTCGCGAGGCGGGATGGCCGCTCCGAGGCCCACCCCGAGGACAATCGGCAAAGCGCCAATCAAATCCTCGCGAGATATTCGCCCATGCCGGAAGTACTCAACCGTAAAGAAGATCGGAATATAGACGACCGCGAACTCCAGCCACCTCTTTGCGAAAGATCGAACCGTCATGCCGATACCTCTCTGCTTCGCCCTTCAAATTATCGCTGCACCCGCGCGCCGCCGCCCTTCATAATGCGTTGCACTTCGTCGAAGGTGGCCATGGTCGTGTCGCCCGGAGTGGTCATGGCCAGCGCGCCATGCGCACAGCCGCAGTTGACGGCCCAGTCGGCGCCCTTCTCGTTGAGGAAGCCGTAGATCAGTCCCGACGCGAACGAGTCCCCGCCGCCGACACGGTCGAAGATCTCCAGGTCCGGCATCGGCCGCGCCTCGTGGAACGCGCCCTGGTAGTAGCACACCGCGCCCCAGTCGTTGATGGTGGCCGTCTTGGCGTGGCGCAGCGTGGTTGCCACCACGCGGAAGTTGGGGAATGCCGCCACCACCTTCTCAATCATCCGCCGGAAGCTCCCCGAATCCAGCGCGCCCAGGTCCTCGCCCACGCCCTCGATCTCGAAGCCCAGCGCGGCGGTAAAGTCCTCTTCGTTGCCCAGCATCACGTCTACATACTTCGCCAGTTCGCGGTTCACCTCGGTCGCCCGCGCCTTGCCGCCAATCGACTTCCACAGCGAGTCGCGGTAGTTCAGGTCGTAGCTCACGATGACCCCGTGTTTATGCGCCGCGATCATCGCCTCTTTCGCAACCTCGGCGGTCGATTCGCTCAGCGCGCAGAATATCCCGCCGGTGTGCAGCCAGCGCGCGCCCTCGGTGCCGAAGATCTCGTCCCAGTCGATCTCGCCCGGCTTCATCTGGCTGGCCGCCGTGTGGCCGCGGTCGCTACAGCCTAGCGCCGCGCGCACACCAAATCCGCGCTCCGTAAAGTTGAGCCCATTGCGCACGGTCCGCCCCACGCCGTCGAACTTCGCCCACTTCACATGCGACAGGTCCACGCCGCCCTGCAGCATCAGGTCTTCGATCAGCCGCCCCACGGCGTTGTCGGCCAGCGCGGTCACCACCGCCGTCTTCAGCCCGAAGCAACGGCGCAGCCCGCGCGCCACGTTATACTCGCCGCCGCCCTCCCACACCTGAAACTGCCGCGCCGTGGCCACCCGCACGTCGCCCGGATCGAGCCGCAGCATCACCTCGCCCAGGCTCACCATGTCCCACTTGCACTCGTCCTTGCTGCGAATAATCAGGCTATTCTTTGCGCCTTCCGCCATCTCCCAAGCTCCTCGGTTCAACCAACAACTAACAACCGGCAACCGTTATTTAGCCGGCGTCTGGGCCGGTGCCTGCACCAGAGGTGGTGTCTGCATCTCGGCCGGCGCCTCCACCTCGAACTGCGCTGTGTTGGTGCGCAGCCAGACGCCTGTTCCTAGTTTGTCCTTCGATTCGTCCAGAATATCCATGTAAACGGTGTAGGCGCCCGGCACGCTGAGATCGTAGAAAATAGCTAAATCATAGGTAATGTATACGAAATCTCCAGGTGCGATATTCAGACAACCCGCGGAACTGTTTGCGGACGCTGAATCCTTGCCCGGACGAACTTCTCCTTGACGTTTGCGCTGCAAATCCGTCTCAGGCGGTCCGCCGTTCTTCCCCTCGACATGCACCCGGTAGAGAGAATCGGCAGTATGAAAGCATTTCAACTGGTGGCTTAAGTTCCTCATGGTCACCACGGCCTTCGGCGTTTGACCCACGGGCACATGGTCTTTTGCAAGCGCGAGGCTTATGGAGATCGAAGGCCCCTGGCTGGGTGGTGCGACAGCCTGGGCGTGCATGGCCAGACTCTGCGTGGCGAACAGAGCATAGCTTGTCACGGATAGGATAAGAGTGCGAAATCCGTTCATTTTCCCCCTCTTATTTCAAGTCTTTAATCGCTACCGGATCCATGTCGTCGTAGGCCTGGTTCTCTCCGCCCATGCCCCAGCAGAAGCCGTAGTTCTTGGTCCCCACGCCGGCGTGGATCGACCATCCCGGCGATACCACCACCTGCTTGTCCGCCATGACGATATGGCTGGTCGCATCCGGCGGCCCCATCAGGTGAACTACGCGCTGCTCGGGCTCCACATCGAAGTACATGTAGACCTCCGACCGCCGCATGTGGGTGTGTGCGGGCATGGTGTTCCAGTTGCTTCCCGGCGCAAGCAGGGTGAATCCCATCACCAGTTGGCAGCTACGGATGCCTTCCATATAGATTGGCTTATAGATGGTCCGTTTGTTGCAGGTCTCGGTCGATCCCAGCTCCAGCCCTTTGAGTTCGGCGAATTTCACCATCCGTGTGGGATAATCCGTGTGCGCCAGGTAACTCAGCAAATAAAATGCCGCAGGGGCCGACGCCGACTTACTGGTAAAGGTTACCGACTTACTTCCGCGACTTACATAAAGACAGTCCAGCTTGCCTAAGTTGAAGCTCACTCCATCCACCTTGACCGAACCCGGCCCGCCCGTGTTCAGCACGCCCAGCTCGCGCCGCTCCAGAAAGAACTTCGCGCGCAGCTCCGGCTGCGTCTCCAGGGTCAGCGCGCCGGTGGTTGGCACCGCCGAGCCGATCACCGCGCGGTCCAGGTCCACGTAGGCCAGTTCGATGCATCCAGAGGTAAACATCCCCTCCAGCAGAAACGTCTCGCGCAGCTCCGCGCTTGTCATCCGCGCATAGCGCACGGGGTCGGCCATCTGAAGCAGCTTCATGGGTTCTCCTTCGATCTCCATGTGCGGTCGCGCCGTAGTGGAGACACCGCCCCTTATTGTAGCGGAGAGGTCCGGCAATGGGCGTGACCAAACTCACAGACCCCCGGCCCGGCGCGTTTGCCCGATGCGCCAGGGCCAGCGTAAAGTAGACCTTATTATGCCCAACATTCTCGACTCCTTCCGTCTCGACAACAAGATCGCCCTGGTAACCGGCTCGGCCGGTGGGATGGGTGCAGCCATTGCCATTGCCCTCGCCCAGGCTGGCGCCACTGTCGCCACCCACGACGTTCGTCCACCCAACGAGACTACCGATGCCATCGTCGCCGCCGGCGGCAAATCGGCAGCCTTCAGCGCCGACCTCTCCGACACCGCCGCCCCGCAGGCCCTCTTCACCAATGTCCTTGCCAAATTCGGCCGCGTCGACATCCTGGTCAACAACGCCGGAATCATCCTGCGCGAAGACGCCGTCAATGTTCCTCTCGCCGACTGGCAGAAGGTCATTCAGATCAACGAAACCGCGGTCTTCCAGCTCTCCCAGCTTGCCGGCCGCGACATGATGGCGCGCCAGTCCCCGGGCAAGATCATCAGCATCGCGTCCTTGCTCAGCTTCCAGGGCGGAATCCGCGTTCCCTCCTACGCCGCGGCCAAGGGCGCCGTGGCACAGATCACCAAGGCGCTGGCCAATGAGTGGGCCGTCAAGGGCATTCAGGTCAACGCCATCGCCCCCGGCTACATCGCCACCAACAACACCGCGCCGCTACGCGCCGATCCGGTGCGCAGCAAGGCGATCCTCGATCGCATCCCGGCAGGGCGCTGGGGCGAGGCCACCGATGTTGCCGGCACCGCCGTCTTCCTCGCCTCCTCCGCGGCCGACTACATCACCGGCCACGTCCTGGTTGTCGATGGCGGATGGATGGCCCGCTAGTTGGACGTTTCGCGCTAGCTGGCAACATCACTTTCCTACAGCTGATCCCGGCTTGCCCGCTGGCGGCGGCGGAATCGTGATGTCCAGGTCCGTCACCTTGCCCAGCTCGGAGAGCGGCGGCTGGATCTCCGTCTTGTTGCCCACCACCAGAATCGCCAGCTTCGAGACGTCGATGTACTTATTCGCAACGCGCGTCACGTCCGCCGCCGTTACCCGCGCAATGCCGTCGCGGTACTTCTCCAGGAAGTCCGCGGGATAGCCGTAAAACGCCAGCGTCACCTGCTCGTTCATCGTCTTCTCCGGCGTGTCGTAGCGGAAGATAAACGAGTTCAACACGTCGTCCTTGGCCTTGCTCAGCTCCTCGGGCGTGGGCGGATCGGTCTTCAGCCGCCCAATCTCTTCCAGCACCGCCTTGGTCGCGGCCACCGTGCTCGCGCTCTTGGTGCCGGCCCCCGCGCCGAAGGGGCCGGGGTGGTCGTACTCCGCCCCGATGCTGCCGCCCACCTCGTAGGCCAGGCCGAGCTTGGTGCGCACATACTGCACCACGCGCGAGCCGAAACCGCCCGAGAAGACCTCGTTCATCACGCTGATGGCGTAGTAGTCGGGATTGCTGCGCAGAATGCCCATCCCGACGATTGCGACCGTTGACTGATTGACATCTTCCTTGTCGACGAAGTAGACCCCTGGCTTGGGGCCGGGAAAGTCCTGCTTCGGCGTTTCGATGACAGTGCCGCGAGCCAGCGGCTTGAATACCTTGCGCAGCTTCGCCTCCATCTCCGCCGAGTTGAAGTCGCCCACCACCGACACAATCATTCCATTCGGCACTACGGTGCGGTCGTGCCACGCCTTGAGGTCGTTCAGGGTCACCGCATCCACGGTCGCGTACTCGGCCTGACGCGCGTAGGGGCTGTCCTTGCCGTAGGCCAGCTTGGTCGGCCTCGCGGTCGGAGATCTCGCCCGGATCGTCATTGCGCCGCGCAATGGCGGTGGCCATCCCGCGCTGTGCAATGGCCAGCTTCTCCGCCTTGAACGCCGGATGCAGCAGCAGATCGGCCGCCTCGCCGAAGACGCTGTCGAAGTCCTGCTTGAAGCTGGACCATGCGAGCGTGGTGAACGCCGCATCGTCATCCGTCTCGATGCTCGCCGCCTTCACCGCAAGCTCCGCGTCCAGCTCGTCGCCGCTCTTCGCCGTGCTTCCGCTGGTGCGCCATGCCTCGCCGTACATCGACACCAGGCCCACCTTCGCCGCCGGCTCGTCGCGGCTGCCGCCACGGATCCGGATCGACCCGTTGATGAACGGAAGCTCGTGGTCTTCCTGCAAAAAGATCGCCATCCCATTGGCCAGCTCGATGCGCTTCGGCTGCTGTGGCTTGAACGTGTGCAGCGGAGGAATGGCGATCTTCTTCCAAGGTTGGGCCTGCGCCGGGGCCTTCGCCGTCGCTGGCGCAGACGCTGCCTTGGCCTGCGTCCCGTTCTGCCCCACAGCGATTGGTGCGGACAGCAGCAGTCCACTCACCACCAGCAATGCCGCAAAGTAAGTTCCGCGAGAGAGTTCCTTCATTTCGTACCTCCCGCATTCTGTCCAGCCGCCTGCGCGGGCGGAATAGATTCAATTCGCGCGCTGGTGAGGTTGCTCTCCACGAAGGTCTTGTTGGCCACCCGGCGAACGTCCGCCTTGCTCACCTTGTCGATCCGGTCCAGTTGACGGAAGAGCTCGCGCCAGTCACCGTAGCGTGTCTGGAACTGGGCCAGCTCTTGCGCCACCCCCTCGTTGTTGTCCAGACCGCGCAGCAGATCGGCCCGCGCGCGCGTCTTGAACATCTCCAGCTCCTCGTCCGTGACGTCGGTCGTCTTCAGCTTGTCGATCTCCTTGTGGATCGCGTCGCGCATCTCGTCCGGCGTGTGTCCCGGCACCGGCACGGCGTAAAAGGCGAACAGCCCGGGGAACTTTTCGCCGGGAAATCCGCTGAATCCTTCCGCTTCCGCCGCGATCTTCTGGTCGCGCACCAGGCTCTTGTACAGCCGTGAGGTGCGCCCGTTGGAGAAGATGTCCGTGATCGCGTCATATACCGAGTCGTCGGGGTCACGATAGTCGGGACGGTGGTAGCCCTCAAGATAAAACGGCTGTGTCGGCTCGTGAATCACTACCGACTTCTCGGCAAACTGCGGCGGTTCCACGGTGCTCATCGGCTCCGGCTTCGGCCCTGCGGGAATTGCGCCAAAGTACCTGGTCAGCACCGGCATTGCCTCCGACGCCTTCACATCGCCCACCACCGCCACCACGATATTCGACGGCACATAGTACTTGGCGTGGAAGGCCGCCGCCTCAGTCGCGTTCACCTGGCTGATCTCGCTCTCCCAGCCCACCGTGGGCACGCGATAGGGATGGGCCACATACGCTGTTGCCAGGAACTGCTCCACCATCGCCCCAATGGGGTTGGAGTCGGTGCGCATCCGCCGCTCCTCCTGCACCACGTCGCGTTCCTTGTAGAACTCGCGCGTCACCGGGTGCGCGATCCGTCCGCTCTCCATGTACGCCCAAAGCTCCAGCCGGTTCTCCGGCATGCTCCAGAAATACTGGGTCGAGTCCTCCTCGGTCGAGGCGTTCAGATCGACTGCGCCGTTCTCTTCGGCCAGCTCCGCGAACTGGTTGGGCACAACAAACTTCTGCGCCTCCGCCTGCGCGTCCTCGAACGCCTTCTTCAAACTGGCGAGCTTGGTCGCGTCCAGCCCCACCCGCTTGCGAAACTCCGTGTCGTACGCCGCATAAGCCGTCTCGACTTTGGCCAGCGCAACCTTCTCCGCCGGGTAGTTCGTCGTGCCGATCTCGGTCGTTCCCTTGAATGCGATGTGCTCGAACATATGCGCCAGCCCGCTGTCGCCCTGCGGATCGTTCGCGGAGCCGGCGTCCACCAGCGTGTAGAAGCTGAACACCGGCGCCTCCGGCCGCTCGCACACGATCAGCGTCAGACCGTTGGCCAGCACCTTCACCGTCGTCCGCTTCTCGAATCCGGCCAGGTATTGCGCGTAGCCACCGCTCGCCTGCACCACGCCAGCCGGGGCCTGGGCCCGCGCCGCAACGCTCCAGCCCATTGCCAGAGCCAGCACTACACTAACCACTCGACTCATTCGCACAGAAAACCTCCCGGCAATAAATCCAATCCAGTTTTTAACCATACCCGATCGACATGACAGCCGCGCCTACCGGCAGCAGTCCTTGCGTCCCCACCCAAGCACCCGCCGTATTACGCGCCAAACCCGCTTCAGCCAGCCCTCTACCTCCTCTGCCCCGGCCTGGATCGCGCCGACCACGGACGACAGCATCTGCTGCCGTGTCCACGCATTGCGCGCCGCGTTGATCCCCTCCCGCGCGCACTGGGCCGCGGCCGCCGCCCACGCGCCCGTCTCCACTGCATGAATCATCCGCGGATAGCCCTCCAGCAACCCCGCCGGCCCCAGGTTGTAGGCCATGTCCAGCAGAGCCATCTTCACTCCGTCGGGCAGCTTGTCGTATCCCGTGAGCCTTTCCCGCAGCGTCGCCTCAAAGCCCGTCAGCACCGCGCTCAGCTTCTCGTCCATCACCGCCTCGGGCAGCTCCAGCGACTCGCCAGTCCGGTAGAACGACGGCAGCTTGCCCATCGTCAGCGCCTCGACACGTACAAACTCCGCCGCGATCTGCGGCGCAGTCGCCGCCGCTCCCTCCACCGTCTGAAAGGGAAGCGCGCAGGCCGCTGCCGCATTGGGCAGCATCAACCCCACCCCCACCGTCACCTTGCCCACGCTGTCGTGGTACATCCAGGGAACGCACCCCTCGAAGCTCTTCAACTGGGTCAGTGATCGATCGAAGTAGCCAGGCATCCTGGCGCAAGAGTAGCACGCCGCCGCCCGCTCCGCTCACCATCGAACAGAATCCAAACCGCGCAGCCGTGCCCTACCGCAACATTTCCTGCCCCGGATGGTCTAATCTTGTAAGCCAGTTGTTTGGAACTCCCGTCCCACACTTTGCGGCGGGTCTACCGAGTTTCCGATGCGCTTATTCTTTTGTCCGCCGCCTAGGCCCAAACTATTTGCAATACAGGATTTATTTATGCGTGGATCATCGTTTTTTCGTTCTTTGATTGCCTATGCTGTCTTTGCCGTGCTGGCCGGGTCCGCTGTTTCGACCACCTCCGCCGCGGCCCAGAACTCCATCCCCGACCGCATTGCCGCCGTGGTATCCAACACCAGCCGCTCCGTGATTCCTGGATCGGTCTCGCCCAGGGTGAGCGCTGCCACCGATCTCGGCCCCCTCCCGGCGGAGACCAGGCTGGAGGGGATGTCGCTGCGCTTCCTGCCCAGCGCCGCGCAGCAGGCAGCGCTCGACCAGTTGCTCGCCGACCAGCAGAACCCCGCCTCGCCGCGCTATCACCAGTGGCTCACGCCGCTACAGTACGCCGCCCAGTTCGGACTCAGCAGCAACGACATTGCAAAGATCAGGGCCTGGCTCACCAGCCAGGGATTCACCGTCACCGGGGTCGCCAATGGCGGAACCTTCATCACCTTCGATGGCACGGTCGCCCAGGCCCAGACCGCCTTTGCCACCAGCATTCACAGCCTCTCCCTCGATGGCGTGACCCACTTCGCCAACATCACCGAACCCAGCGTGCCCAGCTCGTTTGCCGGCGTAGTCGGGGCCATCACCGGGCTGCACGACTTCCGCGCCCGGCCACATCTGCACAGCAGCATCGTTAAGCCGAACTTCACCTCGTCCCAGACGGGCAACCATTTCCTCGCCCCCGGCGACCTCTACACCATCTACGATGTGCAGCCGCTGCTCACCTCTGGCCTCAACGGAGCCGGAATCGGTACTGGTCCCATCAACTGCAAAAGCGTGGGTACGCCGCAGCCAACCTGTGGCGATATAGCCGTCATGGGCGCGGTGGACATCAGCACAGCCGACATTGCGGACTTCCGCAACGCTGCCGGCCTCAGTACCACCAACCTTCCCACCACCGTGCCTGAGGGAACAGATCCAGGTCCGGCCAATAACTGCACTCCCGGCGGCACCACCAAGTGCTCTGATCCCAACCTGCTCGATCTGGACGAGTCTTTCCTCGACCTGGAGTGGTCCGGAGCCATGGCGCCCTCGGCCAACATCCTCTTCGTCAATGGCAAGGACATCTTCAATAACTCCATGACCCAGGCCATCGACCAGAACCTGGCTCCCATCGTCACCATCAGCTATGGCCTATGCGAAGCTGGTGAGGGCTCGTCGTTCATGAACGCTTATAACCAGTTCTTCAAGCAGGCCTCCGCGCAGGGCCAGACCATCATGGCAGCGTCCGGAGACACCGGAGCCACAGACTGTGAAGCAAGTACGGAGTCGGCGGCCACAGAGGGCCTGGCCGTTGATTTTCCCGGCACCTCCCCTTACGTCACCGCCATGGGCGGCACTATGTTCAATGGCGACCTCGAGGCCACCGGCTCTGGAACCACCTGGTCCACCACTCAGTATTGGAAAGGCACATCGGGTTCCGACGTCGTCAGCTCTGCGCTCTCCTACATCCCCGAAGCGGCATGGAACGATCTTAGCTACGGCGGCTTCGGGGGCGGTGGAGGCGGGGCCAGCGCCTTCTTCGCCAAGCCGGCCTGGCAGGTCGAGACCGGGGCTTCCGGCATGACCACCCAGGTATCTCCTGACTCCGCGCGCGACGTGCCAGACCTCGCCCTGGACGCCTCAGACATTCACGACGCATACCTCATCTGCGCCGAGGGCTGGTGCACCAATGGATTCCGAAACTCGAGCGGTTATTTCAACGGCGGATCACTGTTTGGAGGCACCTCGTTCGACGCGCCGATCTTCAGCGGCATGCTCGCCCTGGTCGAACAGAAGGTTGGCTCCAGGCTCGGCAACATCAACCCCACCCTCTACGCCCTGGGAAACAATACAGCGTACTACAACCCCACCTCCACCAGCGTCTTCCACGATGTGACCTCAGGCGGCAATGCCATGCAATGCGTTGCGGGATCGGTGGAATGCCCATCCTCCTTGTCCCTCGGCTACTCCACGGGAACCGGCTACGATCTGGCCACCGGCTGGGGCTCGGTCGATCTCTACAACCTGGCCAATGCTTGGAGCCTGGTCACTCCGGAGGGCCTTGGATCGCTCGGCGCCAACCTCTCGTCCACCGCACTCACTGCCTCGACAACCTCCGTCGGCGCGGGCACCGCGGTCACGCTGACCGCCACCGTAACGGGCTCGGCCGCAGCACCCACAGGCTCGGTGCAGTTCCTGGTCAACAACGTCGCCGTGGGTAGTGCGGTCACGCTCAACTCATCAGGTGTTGCCACCTACGCATGGACCCCCAGTTGCTCCGCCCTCGGCCAGCAGAGCATCACAGCCGTCTACTCCGGCGACTCGAACTACCAGGGCTCCGTCGGTCCGGCATTGTCCGCCAGCTCCGCATCGCTTAACTCCAGCGGCGCCATCATCAACAATCCTCTGATCGTTACCGTCACCGCAGGCTCCACCTGTCCCAGCTTCACCGTTACCGCTCCCGCTGGAAATGTCACCGTTGCAGCGGGCGGCACCATTCCACCGGTCACCATAACCGCTAACTCCTTCAATGGCTTAAGCGGCACGGTGACCTTTTCCTACTCCTTGACAGAAGCCACTAGTGGCTACCAGCCCAATATCTCGCTCATCCCAATCTCGGTCACGCTCGCCGCCAACGGTACAGCCACCACCACCCTCACCCTCTCCGGCATCACGGCCAGTCTGCGCCAGCCCACCCTGCCCGGTAAGATGGATCCAGGAACCATGCTGGCTCGGCAGGGCCCGGCCCGCACACCGTCCTGGTTCGCCGCAGGTTCGGGGGTCACCATCGCCTCCCTGCTCCTGCTCGTGCTTCCCCGCCGCCGCCGGCTCGGAGGCCTGCTGCTGGTGGCCTTGTCGGTCGCGCTCGTCTTCGGCGCCACCGGTTGCGGTGGAAGCAGCCAGCCCGGCCCGCCCTCATCCAACTCCAACCCCTATGCCGGGACCTACCAGATCACGGTCATCGGGACTTTTAGCGGTTCTACCACCATCCCGCCGGCGAACACCACGGTGACCTACGTGATCAATTAGGGGGCCTCGCCAACTCAGCCAACCATCGTGGCGTTGGCGAATCGGCCTAACGCCGTTGGCCACTCCAGCGGTGAGCCGGCAATCGCATCCGGCGGCGCCCCTGCCAGGCTCTGCGGGGCCAGCCCGTAGCTGCATCCGATGGAGCGCGCGCCACAGTTCCGCGCCGTCATGATGTCCACATCCGAGTCGCCGATCATCACCGTCTCGGCCGCCGTGATGGGCGCACCCGAGCCATTCAGCGCCGAGGCTTCGGCCATCAGCGCCAGCAGTCCCGCCGGGTCCGGCTTCTTGGTAGGAAAGCTGTTGCCGCCGTAGTTCTGGAAAAAGAAGCGGTCCAGCCCGAAGTGCGCGCAGATGGCGCGCGATGGATTCACCGGCTTGTTGGTAAGCACCGCCATGGCAATCCCTGGCCAAACCGCTCGGATCGCCGTCAGCGCCTTCTCCACGCCTGGGTACACAAAGGTATAGTCCAGCTTATGCTCGCTGTAGTACGCGAGAAAGAACGTCAGCGCCTGGTTCACATAGGCCTCATTGTGAACGTCGCCCTCGGGATCGCCCAGTGAGCGGCGCACCAGCAGGGTCGCCCCATCGCCGATGTAGCCCGCGATCACCTCCAGCGGCAGTTGCGGCCTGCCCAGATGCGCCAGCATCGCGTTGATTGAGTTCGCAAGATCGATGTGCGAGTCGATCAGCGTGCCATCCATATCGAAGACCACTAACCGTGGAACCATACCTCCATTTTACCGGCTCCTCGAACCTTGAACCTCGTACCTACTTTCCCATCCCCAGCGCATGCAGAATCGCCGGATCGAAGACGATCCCCGTGCTCGTCTTGGTGGCCAGGCCAAAGTTGCCGTCGTAGTCCCACATTGCCCAGCCGATCTGCCGCGACTCCAGCGCCGTCCGCGTGTCGTTGATCCACGCCGCGCGCATCTTCGGGTCGGAGTGGTCCTTGAACGCGCCGAACTCGCCACAGTAGAGCGGCACATTGCGCTCCTCGGCCCACTTCGCAATCGCGTCAATCTCCACCTGCACCCGCGCCGGGCCCCACTGGTCTTCGCCGTACCGCTCCAGCTCCAGCCGCACCCGCTCGTCCGACTCCTGGTTCAGCACCGGCAGGATGTTCTGCGGAGTCGAAGGGTAGGGAATGCCGTGCGTAAACGCCCACGATGTGGTCGACCAGGTCGCCCCCTGGTGGGTGAACCACATCGGATCGTAGTCGTGGAAGGTGTAGATCACGTTCTCGTCGCGCACCGGCTCCAGCGCCAGCAGCCCGTCCTGGTGGCCCCACGCCGCCGCCGTCGCAATGATCGTGTGCTGAGGAGCAACGCGCCGAATCATCGCAACCGCGCGGTCCTGGATACCCTCCCAGCGGTACAGGTCGTCCATCGACGGCTCGTTCAGGATCTCGAAGAAGACGCGATTCGGATCGCTCTTCGCATAGTGTGCGGCAAAGTTCAGCCAGAAGGCATACAGGTTCGACGCGCCGTCGTCGCCGTGGGTCAGCGCCGCCTTCCAGTCCTCCTCGGCGTGGATGTCGAGGATCACGTTCAGCCCCGCGTCCAGCAGTTGGCCCACCGTCTTGTCCAGTTGCGCCATCGGCCCATCGCGCAGCGTTCCCGTCTTCGGGCTGGCGATCAGCAGCGCCGGGTTGATGCTCAGCCGCACGTGGTCGAAGCCCGCAGTCTTCAGCGCCTTCATGTCTGCCACAGACATGTACGCGTCCAACCGCGCCTGCGAGATGTCCCGCGTCTGCGCGTAGAAACTGCTCAGATTCACGCCGCGCTGCAGGTGCTGCGCCCGCTGGAACGCAATGCCCTTCGTCTGCTGCGCCTGCGCCCCGCAGGCCATACCAAGACATGCCGCTGCCGCAACCAACCACTTCGCCTGATTCATCATTGGCCTACCCCATGTTTGTTTGTCATTCACGTTTTTGTTTGTCATTCCCGAAGGGAATCTGCTTTTGTCTTTGTTCTTGCATTTGCTCGAGTGTCCACAATGGATTCAAAACGCCACATCCACCTTACTCCTCGAACCCGCGGTTCCAGCGTAGAATCACGCGCGTCTCCCGTTCCCACCCCAGAACACTGACGCTCCCCGTCCCCAGCACCAAGAGGCTGCCGTCACGCGGCGCGAGCCCAACCCAGCGGGCCGCCAGAATCCGCAGAATGTGCGCGTGGGCAAACAGAGCCACTCGCGCCATGTTATCTGTATCCGCTGCACCGATCGGGTTCCCCAGGTCTCGATTCTGAGATGTGGGTCCCCCAGAGGCCGCGGCGAGCGCCCGAGCGATCACGCCATCGGCGCGCGCACCCACCTGTTCCACACTCTCACCTCCGATGATCGGGTCCTTCCAAACCGACCAGCCGGGAATTTCCGTCTGAATCTCCTGCGTCGTGCGTCCCTCATACACACCGTAATCCCACTCGCGCAGCCCCTCGTCGACAACAGCCACATCGCCAAATCCAGCGATCTCGCATGTCTCTCGCGCCCGCAGCATCGGACTGCGCAGCACGGCTTGAAACTTCGTCCCGGCAAGAAATCTGCCCAGCTCCACTGCCCGCTCCCGCCCGTGCGCGGTCAACAGAAGGTCGGTCCGGCTGGTGTGCCTGGCCTCCGCGCTCCACTTCGTCTCCCCATGCCGAACCAGCCAAAGTTCCGTCACGCCGCCTCCACCATGCACCTCATCCGAATACCTTATCCTATAGAGATGGACTTCCAGCTTGCCACCACCTATACGCCCCAGGGCGACCAGCCCCGCGCCATCGGCGAGCTGGTGGCCGGCCTCGCGGCGGGCGAGAAGGACCAGGTCCTGCTCGGCGTCACCGGCTCCGGCAAGACCTTCACCATGGCCAAGATCATTGAGCAGGTGCAGCGCCCGGCCCTCATCCTGGCGCATAACAAGACCCTGGCCGCGCAGCTCTACCATGAGTTCAAGCAGTTTTTCCCCAGGAATGCCGTCGAATACTTTGTCTCCTATTACGACTACTACCAGCCCGAGGCTTATATTCCCGCCGGGGATATATTCATCGAAAAAGAAAGCCACGGTAAATGAAGAATTGGATAAGTTGCGTCTCTCCGCTACGCGCTCGCTCTTCGAAAGGCGCGATGCCATCATCGTCTCCTCGGTAAGTTGCATCTACGGCCTGGGCTCGCCCGAGGCCTATTACGGAATGCTTCTGCTGCTGGAGCGTGGCCAGAAGATCAAGCGCGAAGACATTACCCGGAAACTGGTTGATATCCTATATGACCGCAACGACATCGACTTTCGCCGCGGGACATTCCGGGTGCGCGGCGACATCATTGAGGTCTACCCAACCTACGACGAAAATGCATACCGCATTGAGCTATTCGGCGACGAGATTGACTCGCTCTCGCAGATTGACCCGCTCTTCGGCACCGTGCGCCAAAAGTATTCTAGGCTACCCATCTATCCCAAATCGCATTATGTGGTGCAACCGGAACGCAAGCGCGCCGCCACGGATTCCATCATCGCTGAACTGGAAATATGGGAAAAAGAACTGGAGCAACAAGGACGACTTGTTGAGTCACAAAGAATCCATCAGAGGACAAGATACGACCTGGAGATGATTAAATCCGTAGGATACTGCCACGGCATCGAAAACTACTCCCGCCACTTTTCCGGCCGGCAACCGGGCGAACCGCCACCTACTCTGATCGACTACTTCCCACGCGACTTCCTGCTCTTCATCGATGAGTCTCACGTCACCATTCCGCAGCTTCATGGGATGTGGCACGGCGACCGGTCGCGCAAGCAGAATCTGGTGGATTACGGCTTCCGTCTGCCCTCCGCAATGGACAACCGCCCGCTTAAGTTCGAGGAGTTCGAAGAACGGACCGGCCAAGTCATATACGTTTCGGCCACCCCGGGCCCCTACGAACTCACCAAATCCTCCGGCGTTGTGGTGGAGCAGATCATCCGTCCTACCGGCCTGATTGATCCGCAGGTGGAAGTCCGCCCCGTCAAAGGGCAGATCGACGATCTATTGGCGGAAATTCGCACACGCGCGCAGCTAGGCCAACGCGTGCTGGTAACTACCCTCACAAAACGGATGTCCGAGGACCTGGCCAACTACTACACCGAAGTAGGTGTCCGCTGCCGCTATATGCACTCCGAGATAGAGACCATCGAACGAATTAAACTGCTGCGCGATCTGCGCAAGGGAGAATTCGACGTATTAATCGGAATCAACTTACTACGTGAGGGCCTCGACCTGCCCGAGGTCTCGCTAGTGGCCATTCTCGACGCCGACAAGGAAGGCTTTCTGCGCTCGCAGGGTTCGCTTATCCAGACCATCGGCCGAGCCGCCCGCCATGTCGAGGGCCGCGCCATCCTATACGCCGACAAGATGACCGACTCCATGCGGCGCGCCATCGACGAGACCAACCGGCGGCGCGAGAAGCAGGAGGCCTTCAACGAAGAAAACGGAATTACGCCGCAGTCCATCGTCCGTCCTCTGGAGATGGGCCTGGCCGGAATCATGAAGGCAGACTACATCGACCTTACCGACGAGGCCGAGGGTATTCCCGACTTCGCCACGCAAGCCGAACTCGAAAGCTACATAGAAAAACTGGAATCCGACATGCGCGAGGCTGCCAAGAAATTCGAGTTCGAGAAGGCAGTCAAACTGCGCGACACCGTCAAGGAACTCCGCAGCAAGGAATTCCTGTTCAGTTGAATCGACTTATATTCCGGATCCTGTGTTCCGCTCAACTCGCTCGCAACACAACTTTCCGTTAATATCCGCGTCTACTCCAATGCATGCGGAATGCAAACCGCAGAGAACAGAGACTGGCCGACGAGCCTGTTATGAGGGAAGTATGAACGCTTTGGCAAGAACACTTTCAGCCGCTCTAATGTGCATGCTCAGCGCGCTGGCCGTGGCGCAGGCGCCCATTGTGCGCCAGCCGCCTTCGCCTGCAGACCAGCAGCCGCAGTATTCCGCGCCTCCAGCCGAGCAGCAGCAGAGTCAGCCCCCAAATCAGCAGCCCAGCCAGCAGCCGTATGACCAGCAAGCGCAGCAGCCGCCCGCGCCGTTGCCGCCCGAGCAGCTCGATGCCCTGGTCAATCGCATCGCGCTGTATCCCGATCCATTGCTGGCCCAGACCCTGACCGCGGCCACCTACTGGGACGAGATTCCCGACGCCGCCGCGTGGGCCGATCGGCATAGCTACCTCCACGGCGAGGCTTTGTATGCGGCCATCCAGGCAGACAACCTGCCCTGGGACCCCAGCGTACTCGCGCTTCTGCCATTTCCCTCCGTGCTGGACATGATGGCGCGCGACCCCGACTGGACCGGGCAGCTTGGCAACGCCGTCCTGGTGCAGAACGCCGACGTGATGGACGCGGTGCAGCGGTTGCGCCGCGAAGCACGCAGCTACGGCTATCTGACCTCGAACTCCGATCTCGATGTCATCGACGACGGCGGCTACGTTGAGATTGAACCCTTCGATCCCTATCTCTACTATGTGCCGGTCTACGATCCGCTGATCGTCTTTGGCCCGCCGCGGCGCGGCCTGTTCGTCGGCGGCGCGATCCATTACGGTCCGGCGGTGCCCCTGGGTTCTTCGTTTGGACGCTATGGGTGGTTTGGCGCAGGCTTTGGCTGGGGAGCGCACACGCTGCTCGTCGACCACCGGCCCTGGGTGCGCACCTACGCGAACCGCAGCGTTTACGTCCATCCCTACGCTCACCCTTACGTTCGGCCAGCCGCTCCACGCATAGAAAGTCACGAACGCCCGGCTACCAGCAACAGCCGAGGCAGGCGATAATCCTCGCCGCAACACTCTGAGCGGGCAAGCTGTGCAACATGGCCTGGGGTTGGCGTATCCTTCAGTCCAATACCTTCCTCGGACTCGCTTACCGGGCCTCGGAAGGGTTGCACGCCCCGCTTGGAGTTCAACCATGAGCGATTATGTTCTGAACGTAAATGGCGCAAGGATGAAAGTCAGCGCGCCAGCCGACGAGACGCTTCTCTCCATCCTGCGAAATCGCCTCGATCTCACCGGAACGAAGTACGGCTGCGGCGAAGGCGAATGCGGCGCGTGCACCGTGCTGATGGACGGGCAAACCGTTCACTCGTGTCAAACGCTGGTTGCTGACGCCGCCGGCAAGAAGATCACGACCATCGAAGGCCTGGAGCAAAATGGCAAACTGACTGCCGTGCAACAGGCATTTCTCGATGTGGGCGCCTACCAATGCGGCTACTGCACCAGCGGAATGGTCATGCGCGCTACAGCCCTGCTGCATGAGCAATCCAATCCCAGCGAAGCGCAGATCAGGACCCGCATGAATGGCAACATATGCCGCTGCGGCACCTATCCGCGCATCGTTGAGGCGGTGCAGCAAGCTGCGCATTCCATGGCGAAAGGCGGCGCACGATGAGCGCAACACTCACTGATCCCACCGATCTCGCCCAGCTCGACTCCGTCAACAAGCTGCATCACTTCGCGCTCGACCGCCGCACCTTCCTCCATCTCTTTGGCGGAGGCCTGCTGGTCTGCCTGACAGACGCGCCCGGCTTCGCGCAGGAGGCTGGCCGTGGCGGCTTCGGCGGACGCCAGTCAGTGCCCACCGCAGTCTCCGCGTGGCTGCACATCGGGGTCGACGGCAAGCTCTCCGTCTTTACCGGCAAGGTCGAAATCGGACAGAACATCCGCACATCACTGGCGCAACTTGTGGCCGAAGAGCTGATGGTCCCGTTCGACAGCATCACCATGGTGATGGGCGACACCGACCTGGTTCCCTACGACGCCGGGACCTTTGGCAGCCAGTCCACGCCGCAGATGGGGCCGCGCCTGCGCAGCATGGCCGCCACGGCCCGCCAGGCACTCATCCAGATGGCCGCCAAACAGTGGGGCGTCGATGCCGCATCGCTCACCGCAGCCGACGGCAAAGTCACCAATCCCGCCGGCAAGCAGTCCCTCACTTACGGTCAGCTCACGCGCGGCGAACAGATCGTCACCACGGTCTCCAGCAGCGCGCCGCTTACTCCAGCGAACGCCTGGAAGGTTGCCGGCACGCCCATCCCCAAAGTCAATGGCCGGGAGTTTGTAACCGGCAAGCATAAGTATCCATCCGACATCTCACAGCCCGGCATGATGTTTGGAAAAGTCCTTCGCGCCACAGGCTTCAATGCAACCCTTGTCTCTGTCGACACCTCCGCAGCGGAAAAGATGCCTGGCGTCAAATTGGTCCGCGACGGGGACTTCATCGGTGTGGCTGCACCGGACGCATATACGGCCGAGCAGGCCATCGCTGCCATTCAGGCAAAGTGGACCGTTCCCGCGCAGCCCTCCAACCAGAACATCTTCGAGTACCTCAAGGCCAACCCCGAAGCCGGCGGTCGCGGCGGCGGGGGATTCGGCCCCAATGCAGCCGCCCAGCCCGCCTCTACCCCAGCCGCGCAGCCCTCGGACTCTGCTGCGATTCAGATCGCGCAGCAATACACCGTGCAGTACATCGCACACGCGCCGCTGGAGCCACGCGCTGCCGTGGCCCAATGGGACTCCACCGGCAAGCTCACCGTGTGGACGGGAACCCAGCGTCCATTTGGCGTCAAGGACGAACTCGTTGCCGCCTTCCACCTCGACCCCGGCAAGGTGCGCGTCCTCCAGCCCGACATGGGCAGCGGATATGGCGGCAAGCACACCGGCGAAACCGCCGTGGAGGCCGCACGCTTGGCCAAGGCCGCCGGCCAGCCCGTGCGCCTGGTGTGGACGCGTGAAGAGGAGTTCACCTGGGCCTACTTCCGCCCCGCCGGACTGATGGAGTTGAAAGCCTCCGTCGCGCGCGATGGCACCCTCCTCGCGTGGGAGCACAGCAACACCCTCTCCGGCAACGCGGGCCTGCCCACGCCCTACAATGTACCCGGCCCGGTCACGCAATTTCACGGAGCCCGTTCGCCCTTGCGCCAGAGCTCCTATCGGGCGCTCGCCTCCACCGCGAACCACTTTGCGCGCGAATCGTTCATGGACGAGCTGGCCCACGCCGTCGCCATGGACCCGCTTGTCTTCCGCCGCAAGAACCTCACCGAGCCCCGCCTGCTGGCCGTGCTCAACGCGGCGGCAGACAAGTTCGGCTGGGCCGCGTCGAAGTCCACGCCCACCCGTGGATTCGGAATCGCCTGCGGCACGGAGAAGGGCGGCCACGTCGCCACCTGCGTCGAAGTCGCCATCGATCCCACAGCCAAAACAGTCAAGATCGTGCGCGTCGTGCAGGCATGGGAATCGGGGGCAATTGTCAATCCAGACGGCCTGAACAACCAGAACTCGGGCGCCATTGTGCAGGGAATCGGCGGCGCGCTGCTGGAAGCCATCCTGTTCAGCGACGGACGCATCCTCAACCCGCACTTTGCGGGCTATCGCCTTCCCCGCTTCATGGACGCTCCGCAGATTGAGATCGTCCTGCTCGACCGCAAGGACCTGCCATCCTCCGGCGCGGGCGAGATCGGCATCGTCGGCATCGCTCCCGCCGTCGGCAACGCTATCTTCGCCGCCACCGGCGCTCGTCTGCGCAATATGCCCATGGCCCCCACCACGCCTGTTCCCGGCATTACTCCATCCCCATTCACTGCCTGACCTCGTTCCGGTGACATCACCATGAGTAAGTGCTCAATGAAATCGCTGATATTTCAAATAATCATCCGGAACTGGTTGAAATGTCTATGTATCATAGCGCTGCTGGTTTCAACGGCTCAAGCATCCACAACAAACGTCGATGGCTTTGTCACCAAACTAGACTCACCGACGGAATTTGATGTGGGCACACTTCATGTGGTGATGGACGGGCAGACGCAGTGTAAGACAGAGGATCTACATTCCAACATTCAGCGGAAGTATAAGACCTACGATGTTATTCTGGCGCATGATTATTATCTTGCATTACAGAACCGCCCTGACCCAAAGAGCATACGATCTTCCACCTGCAACAGTTTGTCGCTGAAGATCGGCTCTCATGTCC
Organism: uncultured Acidobacteriaceae bacterium; assembly: GCA_963834805.1. GTDB lineage: Bacteria > Acidobacteriota > Terriglobia > Terriglobales > Acidobacteriaceae > Edaphobacter. Next base: position 248,605 of record CAWIDB010000006.1, on the reverse strand, counting down.
AGGTCACTGGAGATACCAAGCAAGGTTCATTTTTCACCTCGCAGTTGACCGTGTACACCGTCAACATTCGCCAGACCTTTTGGTCTGAGAAGACGCAACACGAATGGGAAAGCGGGGCACTGCTCGAAGAAACGCCGCAGGTAAGCCAGACGGCACAGGGATGGGCCGGAACCCTGTGGCTGGATGGATATCCCATGCGGATAACGCCAGCAGATACAACGTTGCTGACCGCACCGAGCGGAACGCAGATGAATTTTAGACCCTTTGGCCCGTTAGGGGGTATGTTTTCGACCCCGCGAATGGGCACTGTGTTACCGCGATCGCCCTCGCCTCCTCCACCATTTTCCGCGAGCCTGTTTCAGCCAAATACATGGGCCATATATCGGGGACCTGGCAAGGTGAATGATCACATTTTGCTTGACCAGCTTCAATTGTGGCCAAACCAGATAGATACAAAGGAGACTGAGTATTGGGCGCAGCTCGCGCCGGCGATTCATGCTCCAGATTATGGGAAGCATAATCCGGGCAGCATACAGTTCCCTCACACGCACGCGGACAAAATACTAAAAATTCTTCCCGATCAGAATGTCCAGGATTATGTATCCAACCTGGGCACAACATTGATACCGCAATACCAGAAAGCATTACCGGAGACAGATGCGACTAAAATCCACTTTCGCTTCTATGTTATCCAGTCTGGTGGAACAACATTCAACAATGATTTTGCGATCTCTTCACCCAGCGGCCTGATTCTAATCCCAGAGCGTACACTGACAAGAATCGACAACGAGGCGCAGTTGGCGTCAATACTCTCCTATGCCATCACATTTGTGCTGCAAAAAAGTAGCTACATAATACGATATGCAGTTCCAGAGAATCTTTACGCAGCGTCTTCTACTCCCCCTGCTACGCCGGATTTATCGTCAGATGCGTTTGCTCTTACGAGAAAGGAGCAGGTACTGCGGATTGGCATCCGCCAGATGTATTTGGCAGGATATGACATCCGCGAGGCGCCCTTTGCGTGGGCGGCAGCCGAGGGCAAGCCTGTCGTCAACCCGGTGACGGATCCAAAAGACCCAAACACTGATGTTCCCTGGGACACCGCCTACGCCTTCGACTACATCAGTCAGTATTACAAAGACGTGGACTACAGCAAGCTGAAGAAGGGCGAGGCGGAGTACGCTCAGTTCCTCAACGAACTGCGCAGTGCCGATCCGGAATCCTTTGAGAAGAAGTGAACGATTGCCGGGTGCCTCATTCCTACGCGACCGGAGCCACAGCGAGCCGGACGCACCCTAGAACTCGATGCCGCGCTGCGCCAGGATGCCGCGCTGGTAGGCGTGTTTTACCTCGCGCATCTCGGTGACGGTGTCGGCCAGTTCCACCAGCAGGGGATGGGCGTTGCGCCCAGTCAGGATCACATGCACCATCTCGGGCTTGTGCCGCAGCACCTCCGCGACAGCCTCAGGCGCGAGCATCTTGTAGCCGATGGCGTAGTTGATCTCGTCCAGGACGACCAGGTCCCAGTCTCCGGAGAGGATGGCGGCGGCAGCCTCGGCCCATGCGGCTTCCACCAGGCGAATGTCTTCCGGATCGGTCTCCGCGCCACCGACTTTGACAAAGCCGCGGCCAAGTTGCTTGATGACAAAGTTCTGCGCGGCTTCGCCCACCCATGGCGATGAGACTGCCATGGATGGGGCACCCGGCGCGGAGTCACGTGTTGCGCTCTCGGATGCGCCCAGCGCTGTGTTCAGCGCCTCGGCGGCATCCAGCTCGCCGTAGTGCCACGAACCTTTGAGGAACTGCAGGATCAGGACGCGCATGCCGTTGCCGGCTGCGCGCAGTGCTGTGCCCAGCGCGGCGGTGGTCTTGCCCTTGCCGGGGCCGGTGTTGATCACGATCAATCCGCGGCGGGCAGCTTCGGGCGGAAGTGCGGAATCGGGCATGGATCCAGTTATAGATGGAAGCACTGTGGGAAAGCGCACCCCGCTCAGTGGCCTGAGTGGTAGGGATGCCCGGCCAGAATCGTCACGGCGCGATAGATCTGCTCAGCCAGAACAACCCGGACGAGCTTGTGCGGCATGGTGATGGCGCCAAACGAGAGCACCAGGACAGCGCGTGCGCGGGCGGCGTCGGACCAGCCATCGGCAGGGCCAATGGCCATCACCAACGTCTGCGTACCTGAGTCGCGGTGGCGGCCCATCAACGCGGCAATCCCCTCCGACGAAAGCTGCTTACCCCGGCTGTCCAGCAAAATGAGCACGGGCGCGGTGCGGGCGGCCTGACGATCCAGCCAAGTGAGCAAGGCAGCTTCGGAGCCGTGGGTATGCGTCTCGCACGGAAGGTAGTGTGCGATGCGGGCGAGGTAATCCTCCTCAAGAGTTGCAGCCGCGCTGGATTTTGTCAGGGACCGATTCGGGGAGATTGCCGCAAGGATGAGCTTCACGCTATGAGGGTACTGCAAGATGTAAGAGAAATCATCTTCGATAATATGATTTATTGGATTATGGCTCCGCAATCCCAAAGCAAGTCCGTCACCAAATAGGACATAAAGTGCGCAGATGGCTGTAAAGATTGGGTTAAAATGTCAATCTGGAGTCACCCCATATGCAAGGACTTTGGAGGGCAAATTGCAGAAAGATACACATAACCGAAACTATGTGTAGTGTTGCACCGACTGTTACTCCGCCACTTAGCGGACAGGGGTGATTCCTCTAAGGAGAACTCGATGAATAGGTTAACGACCATTGGGAAGCTACTTTCGCTGCTGCTGATCTTCGGCTTGGCGGTGATCGGACTAGGCCAGGAGACGACAGGATCCTTGCAGGGAACGGTGAAGGACCCGTCTGGCGCGGTTGTGACCAATGCTAAAGTGAGTGTGGCCACACCATCGTTGGCCGGCGGCATGAGCACAACGACGGATTCGAAGGGGTACTATCACCTCACCAATCTGCCGCCGGGCGTGTATGTAGTGACGGTGGAGGCCAAGGGCTTCCAGACGCTCCAGCGCGAGGACCTGCGGATTGAGGTGGGACACGCTCCAACTCTCGACCTGTCGCTTTCCATGGGATCTGAGTCGACCGTGGTGGAGGTGACGTCTGCCAATCCGCAGATCGACGTTACGACCACGACGACGAACACCAATATCACCGACGATGTGGTGTCGAATGTTCCACACGGCACATCCTTTCAGTCGGCGATCCAGTTTGCCCCCTCGGCGCGCAACGAACCGCTGGAGGGCATGTCGCAGTTGAGCATCGGCAACGGCAACGGGGCGACCTCGCCGGGCAGCGGAAGCAACGGCAACGCGTTTGGCTACTCGATCGCCGGCGGCGCCGACTCGGAGAACTCCTATCTGGTGGAAGGCCAGGAGACGGCCAATCTGATCGGCGGCTACTCGCACACCAATGTGCCCTTCGACTTCATCCAGGAGATGGTGATGGACACATCCGGCATCCAGGCCGAACATGGCGGCGCACTGGGCGGAGTGGTCAACGTCATCATGCAGAAGGGAAGCAACCAGATTCATGGCGCGGCATGGATGATGGGACAGTACAGCGGCATGAATGGCTCACCGCGCGCCAACCCGCGCTACGATCCCAACGGGAATGTAACAGAACTTAAAAGTGGCACGGTCCTGGATGCGCCGTGGCAGATGTATCAGCCCAAGCGGTACCACACCAGCGATATGTTCCCCGGGGTCCGGGTGGGCATGCCGATCTTCAAGGACAAGCTCTTCCTGTTTGCGGCCTTCTCGCCGGAGTGGTCGGATGAAGAGCACACCGTAACCTACAATCCAGCTTTTGCGGCCACCTTCCCCGGCCAGACCGGCTCGCGTATGTTCGGCCAGAATACCCAGACCTACTATGCCAACGTCCGGCTGGACGGGGCTATTGGGTCGAAGATCCATGTCTTCGCCTCGGTGCTGGACCAGTACCAGCGTCAGGCCGGCGAGACTCTTCCCGTGGGCGACGACGTCAACGGGCTGTTCAATGGAAGTTCCGGCGTGACCCCGCTCGGTTACGAACACACGCTGGGGTACTCCGCGCCCAACTCGACGTATAACTTCGGGCTGGACTACACGGCGTCCAACTCGGTGGTGTTCACCAGCCGTTTCGGATACTTCTTCGCGAACTATCACGACTTCGGCTACCCCACGACCGGAGTAATCTACAGCTTTTTTGGCGGCGGCGTAGGCGGGACAGATGTCTATGGCAATGCACTCCCTACGGACCTGCAGGAGCCGAATGGTTACTTCAACCAGCCCCAGGACCAGACCTACACGCTGAAGAACGCGGACAAGCGCACCCAATTCGACCAGGACGTTGCCTGGTACAAGAGCGGCTGGGATGGCACGCACAACTTCAAGCTGGGCTACCAACTGAACCGCTCGGAAAACGACATCAACCAGCGCTGGCCCACGCCGGAGGTTGAGGTCTTTCCCGGGGGCACGGAAGACTACTTTGCTGCCGGCGCCACCGGAGCTGCGAATTGCGCGGCGATTGTAGCGGCCAAGGGAACCGCATATGAGAATGCCTTATATGCGTCGTACGGCTATCCCAACTGCACCGGACAATACGGGTATGTCACCGTCTCGGACTACGGCACCAGAGGGCAGGCAACCAGTTACGACCACGCGATCTTCGGGCAGGACTCCTGGACCATCGGCAAGGGCCTGACCATCAACTACGGACTGCGGGCCGAGTATGAGTATGTGCCCAGCGAGAGCAATGTGGCAGCTGTCGACTTGACAGGCATCCCCAGCAAGCCCATCGACTTCGGCTGGGGCGACAAGCTGGCGCCCCGTATCGGCTTCGCCTGGGACCCCATGCAGAACGGCAAATCGAAGGTCTTCGGCAGCTACGGTTCGTTCACCGACAACATGAAACTGAACATCGTGATCGGATCGTTTGGCGGCCAGTACTGGCAGAATTGCGCCTACGCCCTGAACACCGACCCGCTCACCAATGTGGACCCTGTGTTCGACAGCATCTCCCGCTATTGCTATCCCGGCACCACCGGCAGCGTCACCAACTTCAGTGGCGGCTCAGTACCCTCCGGCCTCACCTTCATCGAGAGTCTCAACAACCGCGGCACGGAAGGCGTGGTTCCCGATCTGAAGCCGTACCGCCAGCACGAATCGGTGTTTGGTTACGACTACCAGATTGCCCGCACGCTTGCCTTCGAGGCCCGTTGGGACCGCCGCAGACTGGATCATGTAATCGAAGACGCGGCGCTCTTCGACTCGAATGGCGATGAGATATTCACCATTGTCAATCCTGGTTTTGGACCGAATGCCGTCAACGCGACCTGCGCGACGGCGACAAGTTCCTACGCCGCATGCCCGCCCGACCCTGCGGCGGCGCGCAGCTACGATGGCCTGGAGTTCCGCCTAAGCAAGGCCATGAGCAACCACTGGTCCGGCCTGTTCTCGTACACCTACAGCAACTTCCGGGGCAACTACAACGGACTGACCACCTCGGATGAGGCGGACGGCGGCGGCGGACGCAACGCGCCCAACAATAGCCGCGCCTTCGACGAGACCTACTTCTCCTTCAACGCCTACGGAGGATCGGACGGGGGCAAGCTACCGCTCGATCGTCCCAACGCTTTGAAGGGATACGCTTACTACACCGTCGATGAGGGGCACAAGACCAATACCACCATCGGCCTCTTCCAGGACGCCTATAGCGGCACGCCGCAGAGCAGCTTCGTCGATGTGGGCTACAGCGTCGCCGGAGGAGGCAACCTGGGACAGTTCCCGGTGTATCCCGAAGGCCGCGGAAAGTGGGTCGACGTATCGCAGAACCAGACGACCGGCGTTACTACAGTCGGCAATGCGTATACCAAACGGACTCCATGGTTCACCCAGACCGACATCAACATCAAGCAGACCTATAAGATCAAGGGCACGCAAGAGGTGAGCGTCGATGCGACCTTCACCAATGCACTCAACCAGCATGAAGTAGTGGCGTACTATGGGTCGATCGACAGTGCCTATTCGCCGTCGTTCCTTGCGCCGGGCGGTCTGCTTGTGAGCCCCGGAAAGGCGTACTCAGTGTTCGAGCACGCGTATCCATGGAAGACCTTGATGAACGCAGACCAAGTTACCGTCAACAGCCAGTACGGCGCGCCATGGGAGTTCCAGGCCGCTCGTAACATCCGTCTCCAGTTGCACTACACCTTCTAACCTCAACACGATGTAAAAAGGGGAGCCGTTGCATGCGGCTCCCTTTTTTATGCTTTAGACTGACTGCTCGATCTTCTCTCGGCGGCTAAAGCCGCATTGGAAGCAGGCTGCCGGCGGCGGGACTAAAGTCCCGCCCTATCAAAACGGAGACTTATTCATAGATTACTTAGATTTCCCGGTGCGGGCAGGCTTTGCGGATGTTTTCTTAGCTGCGCGCGGCTTTGCCGGAGCCTTCTTTGCCGAGGCCTTCTTTGCCTTTGCCGGCGCAACCTTGGTAACAGTTTTGCTTGCCGTCTTGATGCTGCGTGAAGCGGCTTTATGGGCGCGCGCGCCGGCGATCTTTGCCTTCAGCTCGGTGCTGAGCGCGGCGACGCTGATGGTGGTGGCGGACTTGCGCAGGCGTTCCAGACCGTAGAAGGCACGCTTCTCTTTGGAGAAGACATGGACGATGAAGTCGACGTAGTCCATGAGGATCCACTCGGCCTGGCGGCGTCCCTCGACCGAGTTGGGATAGGCGCCGAAGTTGCGCTTGAGGCGCAGCTCGATCTCATCGGTGATGGCGATGTTCTGGCGCTCGTTGGTCCCGTTGCAGATGAGGAAGTAGTCGGTGAGGCCGCTTTCGGAGGGGTCGAGGGCGAGGATGCGAACGTCTTCGGCCTTCTTGTCTTCGCAGGCTGCCGCCGCGGCCAGCAGAAGTTGATAACTTTCAGTTGAGGGCATGGATCTCCTTGAGACCATGGTATTGGGTTACGGCGGTCAACGTCCAGCGCGGGCGCAGAGGACCTGATCGCGCGCGACAACTATGCGATCAGGTTTTCCGTGAGGAAGACCAGACAAATTGCTTTCTACGCTGCAAACGCCTGCGATGAACCCGCTCCATCGCGGCCTGCAGGAAGCGATGCAAGGCCGCGGCGGAGAAGATGCACGGCGGCTACTTCAGAGTCTTGACGAACGCGACGAGGGCGGTAACCTGCGCGGGGGTGAGCGTGCTCATGGGATTGACGTGCGGCGCCTTGGGTTCGCCGCCCTTGGTCAACACAGCGGCGACGTCCTTGGTTGTGCCGGCCAGTTTGGGCGCCATGGGCGGCTTACCCTGTCCCTGGTCGCCGTGACACATGGCGCACTTGGTTTTGAAGAGCGTGGCCCCGTCCTGCGCGGGTGCCTGCATCCACGCCAGCATGGAGATGGATGCCAATACTACAGGTGCAATGCGGAGTTTCATGTTCTACCTCATTCTTGAAATGTTGAAACTGTGTTGGTTGTTCACTTGCTACTGGTGCGGCGGCCGATCCTCGGGCTTGGCCGCAATGTGTTTTGCTGCGGTTGGGTCAGGTTCCACAGTGGTCTCTGCCAGGGTCTCTGTGTCCAATTCGTGCTCTTCCTTGTAGTGCTCGACGGACATCTTGCCGTCGCGCCATGCCCAGTTCATGGGATAGACGTCGGGATCGAAGAAGACCTGGTAGAAGTGCCAGACCAGGATGGCCAGCGTGGCCAGGATCGCCTCGTAGAAGTGCACCGCGGTTGCCGCGTCCACCCACCAGCGAGCCAGCAGGTTGCCGACGGTGACCTTGGCCCAGAGCATGATTCCGGTGAGGGCCATCAGCGCGGTGCCCCAGACCAGCGCCCAATACTCTGCCTTCTCGGCGTAGCTGAAGCGGCCGAACTTGGGCTTCTGGCTACGCAGCCCGAGGTAGAAGAGCATGGTACCCCAGGCATCGAGCGCGTCCTTCGGCTTGGGCAGCAGGTCGCGGACCAGCTTCCTGCCGTCGCGGGTGAAGGCGACATAGAAGAGGTGGTAGACGCCATCGCCGATCAGCATCACTCCGGCGACGCGATGGATGATGCTGCGCCAGCGCTCGCCCAGGCCGAGGGCCACGGCAAACCAGGAGTCGGGATACCTGAGCGCGAAGCCTGTGACGACGAGGATGAAGAAGCTGGTGAGCAAGACCAGGTGCTGCCAACGCTGGTTGGGCGACATGCGAAGCACGCTGGGGCCCATTGCCTTGCGCCGGGCGAGGGCTTTGGCGCGCCACAGGACCACGTTGTGCAGCAACATTCCGCCGATGACCAGCACGATCAGGGGAATATAGAACCACCTGATCCAGCGCAGCACGAGCGTTCCCTTGTCCGCGGTCTGTCCGCCACCCACGTCCACCGCGTCCACATGCACCTTGTAGCGGGTGAAGTTCTGCGTGACACCCTTGTGGCACTGCCCGCAGGTGGCGTCCAGATTGGCTGGATTGATGGTGGAGCGCGGATCGCTGGAGGGCAGGATGTTATGCACGCCGTGGCAACTGGCGCAGTTGGCCACCACCAGCGAACCGCCCTGCGAGGCGAGCCCATGGTAGCTGTCCAGGTAGGTTGAGACGCGGTTGCCCGGCACGTCGAACTCCTGCGTCAGCCGGACCCCCTGGTGACAGCGCGTGCAGGTTGTGCTCGAAAGGCTCTCATCGGAGACCGAAGAGTTGGGATTGGAGGTCGCCATGATGGTGTGGATGCCGTGGCAGTCGGTGCAGACCGGCGCCAGCCAGTTTCCGCGCAGGATTGCCTGGCCGTGAATGCTCTGCATGAAGACGCTCTGCACATCGCCGTGGCACTTGCCGCAGGTGGCAGGGATGTTGAACTTATTGATGGGCGACTTGGCATCGTTGGCGGCAAGAATCTGATGCGAGCCGTGGCAATCCGTGCAGACGGCCGCGGTCTGCGAACCATTCTTGATGGCGTGTCCGTGGACGCTGTCCTGGTAGGCGACGAAGACCTGCGAGCTGCCTCCGGTGGACTGCATCAAAAACTTCTGCCCATGGCATGTGCCGCAGGTTGCGGGAATGTTGGAGTGACTGACCAGCGACCTGGGATCGCCGGCGGGCAGAATTGTATGCGCGTCGCCGTGGCAATCGACGCAGGTGGCGGCGGGCGAGCCATCCGGCTTTTTCGCTGCGGCGTGATAGCTGTGCTTGTAGGCGGCCTGCTCGCCGGCGTGGCACTCGGCGCAGGTAATCTTAGCGGGAGTCTTATCGTGCGGCGACGACTTGACGTCCTTGTGGCAATCGACGCAGGAGAAGATGCCGCCGTGGATGGACTGCTTCATGCGGGCGGCGTCGACGGTGAGGCTGACCGTCTTGCCTTTGGCATCGGTGGTGGTGAGAGTTGGGTCGGCGTGGCAGGTGAGACACTCCGCGTCCTTGGGCTTGGGCTGGGCGCGTGCGACCGAGCTGAAGGACAGCAGGAAGACGACGGACGCCAGCGCGCCGAATTTGCCCAAAATTCGCATGCAGCAAGTACACGCCTAGCCGTCCACGCTTGCGGTGACTGCCATCACAATGCGCGCTTATTTCGCAGGCTCAGAGCAGGCTCTTCGACAGGCACAGGTCACAAGCCGCGTGTGGGCACCGGCGCTGAGCGCTCGAGGTTGCTGGAGGCGAGGCTGAGGAGTTTGAGGAGCAGGATGGAGCGCTCAGGAGAGATTGAGCCGTCCAAGATGGCGGGAAGCAGACGCTTGAGCGTGCTCTGGATGGCGCGGCGATCGGCGAGCGGGGCGGTGTGGCGGCGGGGGTGGTGGTAGTAGCAGAACTGCTCGCCGCGCAGGGCAGGCGAGCCGCAGCGGCGACCGGATAAGTGAGTGTGGAGGCAGAGATAGCGCTTGATGGTTGTCTCGGTGAGTTCGGCTGCGTCGGTCATAGGGGTACTCCAATCAATTAATAAGAAAAGCTCTAAAATAAACAATTAATGATGGTTAATCCTAGACTGGTTCGGACTAGGTGTGGACAAGAAATATATATAACAATAGATACTTTCTTGGATTCAATGCCGTTAAATACAACGGCCCGGCGCTATACCGGGCCACTCCGATTGTTGCTAACTACCTTAAGTATACGGGTTGGGGTGAAACTAGTATGCCAACTATTTTCAACTTTTAAGTGATTGAAATGGTGATGGTTATGGGGAATTTAGAGGATCGAGGGTATTGACAACAGGTTGTTGGTTGCAGGTTGTTGTTGGTGAAAAACAGGCAACGGCAAGGGCCCGGGGCTAAAGCCTATTGATTCGATTGGGCTTATTCAGGGGGCTGAAGCCCCTGCTCCCTCCGAAAGACAAAACAAAAGGCAAGGGCATCCGCCCGCGCCTGACCGACTTCGACGAGCTGCTGCGCTGGCTGGACGCCGAACCTGAACTTGTGAACGCGGGCTGAGCAGGCATGAGACCGGAATTACAAAGATACGATCGGCGAAAGCGATTCGCTCCTCGTCGCACAGCACAATAGAATTGGAATCGAAACAGAACCAGGAGCCACGATGTCCATCCAGATTGTTCTACCCACCGCCTTCACCCGCCACACCGATGGCCGCAAGCAGTTCGACTCGAGCGCCGCAAACCTTCCCGCGCTGCTGGTCGAGATCGACCAGACCTTCCCCGCGCTTGCCGCCCAGATCAAGGACGAAAACGGCAAGCTAAGAAAGTTCATCAATATCTACATCAATGACGAAGATATCCGCTTCCTGGGCGGAGACTCCTACGCCTTCCAGGACGGCGACGAGGTGATGCTGATCCCGTCGATTGCCGGTGGTTGCAGATAGCACAAGGCGGAAGACGCAGATGGAGTCAAACAAAAGGAGCGCGCATTCGCCGGCGCTCCATCTTATATTGATTTCACGAACAACCGGCAACTGCGCTACTGGGGCGCAACGGGCTGGGTCTCAGGCATTATCGGCGGCATCGCCGCGGCCAGGACTTCAAGGGCCTCATCTTTCAGTTCGGGGAGCTTCTCTTCCAGCGCGATCTGCAGCACCTCGTCCATCTGTTCGACAAAGTGCAGCTTCATCTCGGTTTTCAGCAGCTCCGGCATATCGGCCATGTCCTTGCGGTTGTCCGCGGGAACGATGACCTCGAAGATGCCCGCGCGGTGCGCCGCCAGGAGCTTCTCCTTCAGGCCTCCGATGGCCAGCACCTTACCGCGCAGGGTGATCTCTCCGGTCATCGCGATGTCGCGGCGGACCTTGATCTTGGTGAGCGCGCTGGCCAGTCCTGTGGCCAGGGTAATACCCGCCGACGGCCCGTCCTTGGGGATCGCTCCCTCGGGAACATGCACATGGATGTCCACATGGCGATAGAACTCCCTGCCCAGGCCGAGATGCTGGGCCCGCGAACGGACGTAACTGAGCGCGGCCTGCGCCGACTCCTGCATCACCTCTCCGAGCTGCCCGGTGGTAGTCAGCTTGCCCTTGCCGTCCAGCACCTGCACCTCGGTTTGCAGCAGGGTTCCGCCGACCTCGGTCCAGGCGAGGCCGGTGACGAGGCCGATCTCGCTCTTCTCATGCAACTGCGAGTCGCGGAACTTGGCCACGCCCAGCAGCTCACTGAGGTTCTCACCGGTCAACAGCTCGCTATGTTTTGCCCCGCTTTCGACCACCTTGCGGGCCACCTTGCGGCAGACATTGCCAATCTCGCGCTCCAGATTGCGCACCCCGGCCTCGCGGGTATAGTCGCGGATGATGGCCCGCAGCGCGTCGTCTTCGAAGACGATCTGCTGCTCGGTCAGCCCGGTGGCCTCGCGCTGTTTGCGCACCAGGTATTGCTTGGCAATCTCCATCTTCTCCAGTTCGGTGTAGCCGTGCAGGCGGAGGATCTCCATGCGGTCCTGCAACGCGCCTGGAATGGTGTGCAGCACATTGGCCGTGGCCACAAACAACACGCTGGAGAGGTCGTACTCGACATCCAGATAGTGGTCCTGGAACGAGCTATTCTGCTCCGGATCGAGCACCTCCAGCAGCGCGCTGGCCGGATCGCCGCGGAAGTCGGAGGCCATCTTGTCGATCTCGTCGAGCATGAAGACCGGGTTCTTGGTTCCGGCCTTCTTCATGGACTGGATGATTTGACCCGGCAGCGCGCCGATGTATGTCCTGCGATGACCGCGAATCTCCGCCTCATCGCGCACGCCGCCCAGGCTGAGGCGGACAAACTTCCTGCCGGTGGCCCTGGCGATGGACATTCCCAGGCTGGTCTTGCCCACACCGGGAGGCCCGACAAAACAGAGGATCGACCCCTTGGGGTTCTTCACCAACTGGCGCACCGCGAGGAATTCGAGGATGCGCTCCTTGATCTTCTCCAGTCCATAGTGGTCGGAGTTGAGGATTTTTTCCGCGTGCTCGATGGAGCGAATCTCCTTGGAGCGCTTCTTCCAGGGCACCGCGAGCAGCCAGTCGAGATAGTTGCGCGAGACGGTGGATTCGGCCGACATGGGCGGCATCGCCTCCAGCTTGCGCAGTTCCTGCAAGGATTTCTCGATGACGTCCTTGGGCATGCCGGCGGTTTCGATCTTCTTCTTCAGCTCGTCGAACTCGGACTTTTCGCCGCGGCCCAACTCCTTCTGGATGGCCTTGATCTTCTCGTTGAGGTAGTACTCTTTCTGCGCTTTTTCCATCTGCCTCTTGACGCGCGACTGGATGGTGCGGTCCATATTCAGCTTCTCGATGGCCACATCCAGCACATCGCCCACGCGCGCCAGGCGCATCTCGGGGTCGAAGACCTCCAGCAACTGCTGCTTCTCGTCGATGGAAAGCTGGAGATTGGCGGCAATGGTGTCTGCCAGCTTGGCCGGCTCGTCCATGCGCACGCTGGCCGCCATGGTCTCGTGGTTCAAGGACTGCTGCAGCTTCACATACTGCTCGAAGAGCGTATGCACGCGCTGCATCAGTTGTTCCACCTGCGGGGTCATCTCCAGATAGGTTTTGCCGGTGCGCACGGTGGCGACGAAGAATCCGTCGTCGTCGCTTACCTCGACCGAGCGCGCGCGTTCCACCCCCTCGACCAGCACCTTGATGTTGCCGTCGGGCATGCGCACACTCTGAACGATGTTGCCGATGGTGCCCGTTTCGTAGATGTCTTCCGCGCTGGGCTCGTCGAGCGAAGCGTCGTGCTGGGTGGCGAGAAAGATCTTGCGGTCTCCCGTCAACGCCTCTTCCAGCGCGCGCACGCTGGAGGCCCGCCCCACCACAAAGGGAGTCATCATATGGGGGAAGATGACCATGTCCCGGATCGGCATCATGGGAAGCTTCCGGGCTTCGCCGGTCAAAACGGTCCTGGATTGGTTGGCCATGGTTCTCTCCGTAAGACGCGCCGTCCGCAGCCCAGGTTGCAGCCCCGGATTACGCTTCAGGTGATTGTAATGCTTATGGGCCGATTCGTCCCCACACCCTTTGGTAACTCGGCGACAAATTACGCATGGCCACCCTAACGGCGTACTGCCGTCGCAACCCTGTGGTTACCCGTGCATGCCGTTACCAGCGCATTAACAGGCAAGCCTTCCGTGTGCTCTGAACGCAGACGAAGGGAAGACCCACGATTTCGCGGTTGTTAGTTTTTGATTGTCACTATGAAGTATGCCGAGCACCTTCTCAACGCGAGTTTGCGAAGAAGGGGCATTGGCGCAAGCGTGGGCCAGGGCAGCCTTATCCGGCCTTTTCCAGCAGAGTCAACAGGGTCAGGCTGTGCTTCTTCACCATCTCCGCGGTGATGATGAGGTCGCCGGCCTTCTTGTTGCCGGGCACATAGTACATCAGGTCGAGCATGAGCTCTTCCAGGATCATGCGCAGCCCGCGCGCTCCCACCTTGCGTTGCAGCGCCTCGCGCGCGATCTCCTTGGCCGCGTCTTCAGAGAAGGTCACCTTGACGCCCTCGTAGTCGAAGAGCCTGGCATACTGCTTGAGGATGGCGTTCTTCGGCTGGGTGAGGATCTCGATCAGCGCCGACTCATCCAGTTCGTCCAGGATGCCCAGCACCGGCAGCCGGCCTACGAACTCCGGGATCAGCCCGTACTTGAGCAGGTCCTGCGGCTCCGCCTGGCGCAGCAACTCGCAGTCGCGTTGCGCCCGGATCGGCGTTACATCGCCTTCCTTGGCATCGGGGTCGGCGATTGCACGGAAGCCCAGCGACTTCTTGCCGATGCGCCGCCCGATCACTTTCTCCAGTCCCACAAAGGCGCCACCGCAGATGAACAAGATATTGGTGGTGTCAACCGCGGTAAATTCCTGATGGGGATGTTTGCGCCCGCCCTGCGGCGGCACATTGGCCACCGTTCCTTCGAGAATCTTCAGCAGCGCCTGCTGTACGCCCTCGCCCGAGACATCGCGCGTGATCGAAGGGTTCTCGTCCTTGCGCCCGATCTTGTCGATCTCGTCGATATAAATAATTCCGCTTTGCGCGCGGGTGACGTCTCCCTCGGCCGCCTGCAGCAGCTTCAGGATGATATTTTCGACGTCCTCGCCGACATACCCGGCTTCGGTGAGGGTGGTTGCGTCCACGATGGCGAAGGGCACATCGAGCATCTTGGCCAGCGTCTGCGCCAGCAGGGTTTTGCCCGAACCGGTTGGGCCGACCAGCAAGATATTCGACTTTGTCAGCTCGACATCGTTGCTGCGCGTCTTGTTCATCTGGATGCGCTTGTAGTGGTTGTAGACAGCCACCGCGAGCTTCTTTTTGGTCTGTTCCTGGCCAATGACATACTCATCGAGAAACGCCTTCACCTCTTGCGGCTTGGGGAGCTGCGCCGGCGAGGACCCGGGCAGCGACTCGCCGCGGTCGTCCTCCAGGATCGAGTTGCATACCCCCACGCACTCGTCGCAGATGTAGGCCCTGGGATAGTCGGAGGGCGACGAGATGAGCTTCGCCACCGCATCCTGCGACTTGTGGCAAAACGAACAGCGAAGCGATTCGTCTGAACCTCGAGACGTTTTCATGATCGCGACAACTCCTGGGCACAGACCGCCAGAGCGGGAACTAATAAAGTCTACACCACAACCAAGCTCCATCTCACTACACGGAAGTCACCAAGATACCCCTTTTCGGTTATGCACTCTTGTGCCAGGAGTAACTTTGCGCATGTCGCGGCCCGATGATACGGCCCCCACCCATTGCGCAAAGAGCGCGGGATGAATGGGGCACACGGCGGGGTTTGCAACCTGGACAATGACAAGCTAGGTACGCGGCCGGTCGATGATGTCGTCGATGATGCCGTACTCCTTGGACTGCTCGGCGGTCATGATGAAGTCGCGCTCGACGTCGCGCTCGATGCGCTCCAGCGACTGGCCGGTGGATTTGCTGATCAGCTTGTTGGTGATCTCGCGGATGCGCAGGATCTCTCGTGCGTGGATGTCGATGTCGGTGGCCTGCCCGCTCAGGTTTCCCATGGACGGCTGATGGATCAGGATGCGCGCGTTGGGCAGGGCGAAGCGCTTGCCCTTCTTGCCCGCCATCAGAAGAAACGCGCCCATGGATGCGGCCTGGCCGATGCACAAGGTTTGCACGTCGTTCTTGATGTACTGCATGGTGTCGTAGATGGCAAGGCCCGCCGTGATGGAGCCTCCGGGCGAGTTGATGTAGAGCTGGATGTCCTTCTCCGGGTCCTCGCCGCTCAAAAAGAGCATCTGCGCGATGATGAGGTTGGCAATGTTGTCGTCGATCGGCGTGCCCAAAAAGATGATGTTGTCGCGCAGCAGACGGCTGTAGATGTCGTAGGCGCGCTCGCCCCGGCTGGTCTGCTCAATCACCATCGGTACTAATCCCATGTCACTCTCCCTCTTGCTCTCTGTATTGCCGACTCGCCGAAGTTCCGACTCGCCGACTATAGCATTTCACGAAATGGCGTCGATGTGGAGGCTTCGTCCAGAGAAGCCGTTTGGATTGGGGAATCTTTCCCATTAACTTTGGATAACGGGCAGAACAACAGGTCAGGAGTGGATCAGGGAAGTGTGACGACGCCGAGCTGGGTGAGCAGGAAGGCGTAGTCGAAGGCGATCTCCTTGAGGTAGTCGTAACGGCCGGAGGCGCCGCCGTGGCCTGCGTCCATGTTGATGTGAAGGAGCAGAGGGTTGGGGCCTGTGTTGATGGTGCGCAGCCTGGCGACGTACTTGGCCGGCTCCCAGAACATGACCTGCGAGTCGTTGAGGCTGGTTTTGACGAGCATGGCGGGGAGGGGTTTGTCCTTGAGGCTGTCGAGATTGTCGTAGGGCGAGTAGGCGAGCATGGTAGCGAAGTCCTCTGGCTGGTTGGGGTTGCCCCACTCCTCGTACTCGGCGACGGTGAGCGGGAGGGAGGCATCGAGCATGGTGTTCAACACGTCGACGAAGGGGACATGGGAGAGGACGACGCGGAAGAGGGTGGGGCGGCCGGTGGCGGCGGCGAGGTTGACGGCCGCGCCCATGAGAAGACCCCCTGCGCTGCCACCCTCGATGGCGACTTTACCGGGGTTGCCGTAACCGCGCGCGACGAGCTGCTCGGCGGCGGAGATGAAGTCGGTGAAGGTGTTCATTTTTTTGGACATCTTGCCTGCGTCGTGCCATGCGTCGCCCATCTCGCCGCCGCCGCGGATGTGGGCGTAGGCCATGACGACTCCGCGATCCAGCAGAGAGAGGCGGGTGGCACTAAAGCCGACCGGGAGCGGGTAGCCGTACGATCCGTAGCCGTAGACATAGAGGGGATTGATGGCGATGCGGCGGAAGCGGTCGCGGCGGTAGACGATGGAGACGGGTATCAGAGTGCCGTCGGAGGCGGTGATCCAGAGGCGTTCGGAGGCGTAGTGGGCGCGGTTGAATCCGCCGGGGACGGCCTGCTGCTTGAGCAGTCTGGACTGATCGACGGGAAGAGTGGGGTCGACGCGGGCGACGTTGTACTCGTAGACCGAGGGTGGCGAGACGAGCGATTGATAGCTGTAGCGGAAGACATCGGCGGCGAAGACGCGGTTGACGTGCGCGGAGGCCGAGTAGGCGGGCTCGGGGAAGGCGATCTCGACCGGTGGTTCAAGGGTAAGAACCCGGGTCTCACAAGAGAGAGCTGGGGCACCCAGATCGGTGGATGGGGCACCCGGCTGGTCGATAAAACGAAGGATTTCGAGGGTGGGCAGGCCGCGCTTGCGACGGGTGGCGACGGCGAAGGAGTGGAAGAGGTCGAAGTCCTCCAGCGGGAGATCGGGATCCAGCGGGAGCAGCTCGACCCAGTGGTCGCGGCCAGGCGTGGCGACGGGCGCTGTGACGACACGGAAGTTCTTGCCCGCGTCGTTGGTGCGGATGAAGAAGAGGCCGCCCGTCTCTGGCGTAAAGCGATGGTCCGGGTAGTACTCCTGCTGGTCGAGGCGCGGCGCGATGAGGCGGAGCTCGGCTGTGGGGTCGCCGGTGGGGAGGAACTGGAACTCGTTGGTGGTGTGGCTGCCGGACTCGATGAGGAGGTAGAGGCCGTCGCGAGTGCGGCTGACACTGAGGTTGAAGCGGGCATCCTCTTCGAAGAGGACCAGATGGTCCTTTTCGACAGAGTCCCCGAGGGTGTGGCGGAAGATGCGGTCCTGGCGCTTGGTGGTCTCGTCCTCGGTGGAGTAAAAGAGGGTGCGCGAGCCGGCGGACCAGGCGAGCGAGCCGACGCGCTCGGCAGTGTCCGGGAGATCGGCCCCGGATCGAAGGTCGCGGATATGGAGGGTGTACTGACGAAAACCGGTGCGGTCGGTGGTGTAGGCGAGGAGGTTGCCGTCGGGACTGACGGCCATGGCACCGACGTCCATGAAAGGACTGCCCTCGGCGAGAAGGTTGACATCGAGGATGACCTGCTCGGGTTGCGCGGGGTCGAAGACGGAGTTGAGGTCGGGGCTGGCGGCGCGGCGGCGGCAGTGGATGGGATATTGACTGCCCTCGACGGTGCGGGTGGAGTAGAACCAGTCTCCGAGGCGGTAGGGAACGCTCTCGTCGGTCTCCTGAATGTGGGAGAGCATCTCGTTGTAGAGCGCGGTCTGGAGCTCGGCGGTGGGCGCCATGAGGGCGGCGGTATAGGCGTTCTCTGCTTCGAGGTAGGCGAGCAGCTCGGGCGAGCTCTTGTCGCGCATCCAGCGGAAGTCGTCGTGCAGGGTGGCGCCGTGCAGCGTGGTCGAGGTGGGACCGCGGCGGGCGCTGGGAGGCTGAGTGGATGGGTTGGATGCGGGTGAGGCGCCGGTTTGCGACATTGCTGGGTGAGACTCCCGAGTGGATGAGTGCCGGATTGGTTGGAAGGAACGTTGTAGAAGAGAGATGTTGCTACTTCATTGCCTATGGAGATAGGATAACGCTCCAAGCAAGGGAGTGCGGGCCGCGGGTGTGAATCTGGAACCACAGCGAGGAGTTTAGCGATGAATAGAAACAGATGGATTGCGGTAGCTGGAGCGGCAGTGCTGCTGCTGCCGCCCGCGCTAGTTGCGCAGATGGACCAGAATGAGCAGTCAGGCGCGATGACATCTGGTGAGACCCAGACTGCGCCAGTGACGACTGGGGCGACTGGGGGGGTAGTTTCGGAGTCGCCAGGCTCGATGCGGGAGACGCTGGGCGCTCCGGGATTGACGGGACGCCAGATGGTGGACAAGGAGTTCCTGCGCACGGCTACCGAGGAAGGTATCGCGGACGTGAAGCTGGGGCAACTTGCGAGCGAGAAGGGCAGCGCGGTGGTGAAGACGTTCGCGCAGAAGATCGTCGCAGACCATGAGGCGATCAATAAGGGGTTGGCAACCGTGGCCGACTCGCTGGGCGTTCTGCTGCCGGGGAAGATGAACAAGGACGAGCAGGCGGAGTACGACAAGCTGAACGGCCTCTCGGGCAAGGCCTTCGACACGGAGTACATCACTTTTATACTCAAGGCGCACTGGACGAAGCTGCACGACTACTACATGGAAGCGTCGGTGGCGAACGATCCAGGGTTGGCGGCAGAGGTGTTGAAAGACATGCGGGTGATGCACGATCATCTGAGGATGATCGCGCAGGTGGCCGCAGACGATGGGCTTACGTTGCCACAGCGTCAACCGCGCCCGGCGAACCCGGCTGCGCAACCTGCTCCGGCTGCGGCGAAGAAGTAACGGAGAGATGCAGATTAGGGAAAGGGGGCCTTCGGGCCCTCTTTTTTGTTGGCGAGACGACGGCCCCACCCATTGCGCAAAGAACGCGGAAGGAATGGGGCATCCGGCGCGCCCATGTGAACGGACAGGATAGAATGGGGAGCGATGAAGCGGACACTGCGCTGGTTGACGATGGTTGTGCTGCTGCTGGCGCCTGGCTGTGCGCTGCGGGGCGAGTCGGTGGCCGGGATGCCCGCGCCGACCGGATATGTGAGCGATTTTGCCGGGGTGCTGACGGCGGAGACCAAGCAGAGCCTGGAAGAGCTATGCACCGAGGCGGACCAGCAGGCCCACGCGCAGATTGCGGTGGTGACGGTCAAAAAGCTGGAAGCGGACCCAATGAAAGGCATGAGCGCCGACCAGATGCCTGCGCCTTCGGTGGAGGAGTTTGCGAACGCGCTGTTTCAGAAGTGGGGGATCGGGAAGAAGGGGACGGACCGCGGCGTGCTGGTGATTGTGTCGCTGGACCCCAGGAAGTACCGGATCGAAGTGGGCTATGGGCTGGAGGGGATCCTGCCGGATGGGAAGGTGGGAGACATTGGGCGGGAGATGCAGCCGCTGCTGCACAGCGGCGACTACAACCAGGGGATAGCACTGGGGGTGCGCGAGATTTCGCAGGTGATTGCAACGGATGCGGGAGTGACGCTGGCCGGGCTGGAGGGGATCGAGACGCCGGCGCGCCAGCCAGATTACTCGCAGCCGCAGGCGCAGGTTAGCCCGATCGGGGCCCTGATCTTCGCGGTGATTGTGCTGGTGGTGATTGGGGTGCTGATCCGCACCGGGCACATTGGGCTGCTGTTCTTCCTGCTGTTCAGCCTGATGGGCGGCGGTGGCCGCGGGGGAGGGTTTGGCGGAGGCGATGGCGAGGGCGGTGGCGGATTTGGCGGCGGTGGCGGATTTGGCGGGTTTGGCGGCGGCGGTTCCGGCGGCGGCGGGGCGAGCGGAGGTTTTTGAGGGCAGTTGCAGGCTGATGGTTGTTGGTTGAGAGCTATGAGGTTTGAGGGTACTTGCGGAACATCGGGCGGAGAGTTGACGTACTGAATGGGAAGGACAAACGGAAAGGCGAGGGATTATGCATAAGACATTGTGGGCTGTGCTGGGCGTGGTTGGGTTGATTGTACTGATGGCGCTGTTGACCTTCGGCAGCTATGTGACGGCGCGCAACACGATGGTGCAGAAGAGCGCGGACGTGGATGCTGCGTTCAGCAACATCGATGTCGATCTACAGCGGCGGGCGGACCTGATCCCGAATTTGGTGGCGTCGGTGAAGGGCTACGCCAATGTGGAGGAGACGATATTGACGGCGATTGCCAATGCGCGTGCTGGGCTGATGACGGCGCGGACGCCGGATGAGAAGCTGGCGGCCAACGACCGGCTGAACGTGGCGCTGCTGCCATTGATGCGGATGCAGGAGAACTATCCGCAGTTGAAGAGCAACGACCAGTTCATGCGACTGGAGGACGAGCTGGCGGGGACGGAGAACCGGATCGCGGTGTCGCGTCTGCGCTATAACGCGGCGATCAAGGACTACAACGTGTTCATCCAGCAGTTTCCCAACAACGTGTGGGCGGGGATGGCTGGCTTCCATGCGAAGACGGAGTACTACTCGGCGGATGCGGGGTCGAAGGAGGCCCCAAAGGTGGACTTCTCGAAGTAGGGGTGGGGACGAACGAAGGAAGGCCGTCGCGTGTGCGACGGCCTATTTCGTTTAAGACCGGGGCTGCGCCCCAGGCTGATATAGAACGCGCCGTTGGCGCTCCTGTATAGAGCGCGCCGTTGGCGCTTATGCGATCTTGCCGGAGTAGCAGTTCAGGCGAAGGCGGTGACGGCGGAGGCCTCGTTGTCCCAGATGTCGAAGACGGTGTAGAGCTTGGTGATCTGGAGCAGGTCGTGAACCTTCTGGGTAAGGTTGAGCAGCTTGAGCTCGCCGCCGGCGTTTTTGACGGAGGTGAAGGCACTGACCAGCTCTCCGATGCCGGAGCTGTCGATATAGCTGATCTGGGCAAGGTTGAGCAGGATTTTTTTGGATCCCTTAGCAAGGACATCATGGACGCTGTCGCGCAGGGTGACGCTGCCTTCGCCAAGGGTGATGCGGCCACTGAGGTCGAGGATGGTGATTCCGTCTACCTGGCGGATTGCGACTTTCATACTCATGCGATGTTTCTCCTTAAGGCTTAGGCGACCGGATTGGCCGGTGCGCGATGTTTGATGAGGGTGAGTTCCGTTCCCGGATGCAACTGGCGAAAGTGTACCTCATCCATGAAGGCCCTGATAAGAAAGATGCCACGGCCGGAGCCGCGCAGGAGGTTCTCCGGGGCGAGCGGGTCAGGGAGCGAGGAGAAATCGAATCCCTTGCCCTGGTCGCAGATGCGGACGGTGAGGCCGTCGGAGTTGGTTTCGAAGGAGACGGCGATGTGCTTTTCTGGGTTGTAGGCGTTACCGTGGAGGACGGCGTTGATCGCTGCCTCACGCACCGCCATGACGATGTTGGGCACGGTGTCTGGATCGAAGCCGGCCCTCTGGGCGAAATTCTCCGCTGTGCGCTCCACTGCATCGACACTCTCAATCGAGGAACCGAGTGTGAGCGAGACGCGGCTTGTGGTGGAATCGGGCAATTCGTTCCTTGTCGCCATTGCCGGAAGAGAGGTGGGAGTGGGCAGCGGCGATGATGGAAGTTTGCTTGTGGATTTTTCGAATGTCAAGGTTGGGCGACGGATGCGGCCCCAGGGTGGTTGTGAAAGTGTATGAAGGTTTGGTGCAAATCGGTTGCGGGCCGGCAGCAGTACCTCCGGCTGGGGTAGGATGCGGGTAAGGGGTTTTGCGCGAGCGACCCGGGTCTAAGTGTGCCTATGACGAAACATATGAGCCAGAGAACGAGCGTCTCCGCGTTGATGGGAGCGCCGGTGGCGGATGCCAGCGGGCGGACGGTGGGGCATGTGCGCGAGTTTGCCGTGTCTCCACCGCTGGATGCGAACCATGTGCAAGGATTGGTGCTGCGGCTGGCGGGCGCGGCGCGCGGGGAGCCGATGTCGATGGTTGCGGTGTGCGACCTGGAGCTGACACCGGGGGGCGGACTGCGGATGCGCGGGCAGGCGGAGGCGACGCCGATGCCGAAGGAGGAGTCGTACCTGCTGCTGGAGCGCGACCTGCTGGACCAGCAGATTATCGACATGCATGGACACAAGGTGGTGCGGGTGAACGACGTGGACCTGGTGTGGGAGCCGGTGGGGGAGACGGAGACGGTGCCGGGTGGACTGGAAGGAAGGCTGCAAGGACGGGAGCTGAAGTTGCGCATCGCGGAGGTGGAGGTGGGGACGCGGGGCGCGGTGCGGCGGCTGCTGAAGGGGCTCTCCGCAGCGACTGTGGAGCGGGTATCGGGACACTTCCGGACGAGTGCGATTCCGTGGGACTTTGTGGATTTGATCGATCGCGACCCGTCGCGGCGGGTTCGGCTGAAGATCGAACAGGAGAAGCTGTCGAGGATGCATCCGTCGGACCTGGCGGACATTCTGGAGGACCTTGCGCCGGCGGAGCGGCAGGCGTTGTTCACATCTCTGGAAGAGGATGTGGCGGCGGAGGCGCTGGAAGAGATCGAGCCGAAGATGCAGAAGTCGCTGACCGAGGCCCTGGACTCGGAGCAGGTGGCTGGGATTGTGGAGGAGATGGACCCGGCGGCGGCGGCGGACTTCCTGGCGGAGCTGCCGGAGGAACGGTCGGAGGCGATCCTGGAGGAGATGGACCCGGAGGAACGCCAGGACGTGGAGGAACTGCTGGAGTTCTCCGGCGATACGGCCGCTGGGCAGATGACGACGGACTACATCTCGCTGCCGCAGGGGGCCTATGCGGTGGACGCGGTGACGGCGCTGCGCGAGTTTGGCGACGACATGGAGACGCTGACGCACATCTTTTTGGTGGATGAACATGAAGTGCTGCGCGGCGTGGTTCCTCTATTGAAGGTGCTGCTGGCGCCCGGGGGAAGCGCGCTGGCCAGCCTGGCAGACGACCACATCGTCTCCTGCGACATTCAAACGAGCTGGAAGAAGGTTGCTGAGCTGTTTGACAAGTACAACCTGCGCGCGCTGCCGGTGGTGGACGCGGAGAAGAAGATAGCGGGCGTGATCTACGCGGAACAGGTGATTGCGCAGTTGCGGACGATTATTTAACCAGAAGATCGGCGAAACCCCAGCATGGTGGGAAAGAATCGGTTGGCCAAGAACCCGTTGAGCGAAGGACTGGGCGCAGAGCCTGGGTTTGCGCCGGGGCGCGGACCGGAGACGAACGCCGGAGCGGGGCGGCCATGAAGCTCTGGTGGAGGCATTGGCGACTGCGCGTTCTGCTGTTCCTGGCGGTGTTGGGGCCGGGAATCATAACGGCCAATGTGGACAACGATACGGGGGGAATCCTTACCTATTCGCAGGCAGGAGCGCAGTACGGGCTGTTGCTGCTGTGGACGATTCTGCCGGTGACGCTGGCGCTGATTGTGGTGCAGGAGATGAGCGCGCGGATGGGGGTGGTGACGGGGAAGGGGCTGAGCGACCTGGTCCGCGAAGAGTTCGGCCTGCGCATGACGTTTGTGATGATGATCCTGCTGGTGGTGGTGAACTACGGGAATGTGGTCTCGGAGTTCAGCGGCGTTGCGGCCTCGATGCAATTGTTTCACGTCAGCAAGTACCTGAGCGTGCCGATCTGCGCGGCGGCTGTGTGGGCGCTGGTGGTGAAGGGCGACTACAAGAGCGTGGAGAAGGTATTTCTGGTGGCCAGCGTCTTCTACCTTGCCTACATTGCGGCAGGCGTGGTGAGCCATCCCGACTGGCATGAGGCGCTGAAGGCGACCATCACGCTGCCGCCGCGCTCGGTGTGGAAGGACAAGAGCTACATCTATCTGACGATCGGTTTAATTGGAACGACCATTGCCCCGTGGATGCAGTTCTATCTGCAATCGTCGGTGGTGGACAAGGGGATCACGATCCGGCAGTACAAGGCTTCGCGGCTGGATGTGATTGTGGGCTGCATCTTCACCGATGTGGTGGCATGGTTCATCATTGTGGCGTGCGCGGCGACCCTGTACGTGCATGGGATGCGCGATATCAAGGTGGCGTCGGACGCGGCAGGCGCGATGAAGCCGCTGGCGGGGGACTTTGCCTTCATCCTGTTTGCGGCGGGGCTGTTCAATGCGTCGGTGTTCTCGGCGTCGATCCTTCCGCTGTCGACGGCGTATACGGTGTGCGAGGGGATGGGCTTCGAGAGCGGGCTGGACAAGAGCCTGAAGGAGGCGCCATTCTTCTACTGGTTCTACACGGCGCTGATCGTGCTGGGCGCAGGCGTGGTGCTGTGGCCAGACTTTCCGCTGGTGAAGGTGATCATCCTGTCGCAGGTGCTGAACGGAGTGCTGCTGCCGGTGATCATGATCTTCATGCTGCGGTTGATCAACAAGACGGAGTTGATGGGGAAGCATAGCAACTCGACCTGGTTCAACTGGGTGGCGTGGATTACGGCGGCGATTGTGATTGGGCTGTCGCTGGTGATGCTGTGGAACCAGGCGACGGGCGGGTAGGAACAGGGAAGAGGAGAGCGAGATGAGCGAACTGGTACTGGAGGCGCGGCGGACGGCGGTGGTGGTGATCGATCTGCAGAAGGGGATTGTTGCGTTCGAGGGCGCGCCGCATCCTACGGCGACGGTGATTGCGAACTGCGTGCGGCTGCTGGCGGCGGCACGCGGCAAGGGATCTCAGGCCGTGCTGGTGCATGTGGGCGGGGCGGCGGATGGAGCGGACCGGCTGCACCAGACGGTGGACGCGCCGATGGGGGGAGCCGCGCCGTTGGCGGCGGACTGGAGCGAGTTCATTGCAGAGCTGGACCGGCAGCCGGAAGATATTGCGATCCTGAAACGGCAGTGGGGCGCGTTCTACGGGACGGACCTTGACCTGCAACTGCGGCGGCGTGGGATGACGACGATTGTGCTTTGCGGGATTGCGACCGAGTTTGGCGTGGAGAGCACGGCGCGCGATGCGTATGAGCGCGGCTATGAGATTGTGTTTGCGGAGGACGCCATGACGGGACGCAGCGCAGCGAGCCATGGCAATGCGGTGGAGCGGATCTTTCCGCGGATTGGGCGGGTGCGGCGGACCCAGGAGATTGTGGCGGCGCTCGAGGGGCTTCGAATGAACTAGAGGAGCTTGCCTTCGGCGAGGTCGCGGATGAGGTTGTGGTCTGCGGCGAGGAAGTCGTAGGTGGGCAGAGCGCCGAGGGGAGACCACTGCAGGGCGTTGAAGATGTGGTTGTCCAGCTCTCCGGAGAAGTGGTTTACCACGAAGAACTGAAGGTCGATGGTGGCACCGTTGCGGTAGCGGTGACGAATCTGCGCGATGCGGCGTCCGATGACGGCCTGGATGCCGAGCTCCTCCTCGAGTTCACGGACGAGGGCTTGCTCGGCAGTCTCACCGTGTTCGATTTTGCCACCGGGAAACTCCCATTTGAGGCTCATGGGCTGGTCTGGGCGGCGCTGGCAGACGAGGACTTCGGTGCCGCCGGGCTGGTCGGCGGCTTGGCGCAGGATCAGGGCCGCGGCCACCAGCCGAACAGGTTTGCGGCTCGCGTCGCCGCGTCCGTCCAGTTTGCGAATACGCTCTTTCACGTGGGGGTCTATCTCTCCAGCCTGGGATATGCAGCATTGCAGCAACTCAACCTTACTAGCTTAGACGCATTTATTGGATGTTCCAAGGAAAGTGCAAGAACCGGCAAAGGCGCAATACGGGGACACTTCTCCTTCGACAAGCTCAGGGGCAGAATGACAAGCAAATTTGGCGCAGAGAAGGGCGGTGAGACGATGAGGACGCGCTACTGGGCTGAGCGACGAGGGATGATGGGGACACCCATACCGTTGAGCTTGGCGCGAGCCTGGTTGGCCTCCGGGGAGTTGGGGAAGCGGGTGATGAGGGCGCGCAGTTGAGTGATGCCAGCCTCGCGCTTGCCGGTCTCGAGGAGAGCCTGGGCCTTGTGCAGGTAGGAGACGGGGACTTTGGGATTGTTGGGGAACTGAGTGAGGACTCGGTCGTAGTCCTTGATGGCGGCGGCATACTTGCCGCTGCGGAAGTCGATCTCTCCGAGGTAGTAGAGGGAGTTGCCGGCGGAGGGGTCTGTGGGATAGGAGCGGACGATCTCGGCGAACTCGGAGGCGGCCATCTGGTAGCTGGCAGCCATGTAATCGCTGAGCGCGGTTTTGTAGAGGGTTGCGGCGGAGGGCGCTCCGGGCGCGGCCAGCGGTGCGCGAGAGGCTGGCGAAGCCGGTGAATTGGCGTTAGCTCCCTGTGCAACGGGGGAGGGAGTATTGACGGACATGGGATAGCCGCTATTGGGGAGGGGAGCGGCCCCGGTGGGCTGGGTGGGCGGAACGGAGTTGTCCGTGGGCTGGGTTGCAGCGCCGGGCGCGGCTGGGTTGGGCGGAGCGAGATTCTGCAGGGCGGCGTCGATGGACTGCTGCTGGTCCTGCACGGATTTCATGCCCTTCTCCAGATTGTTGAGGCGGGCCTTGACCTCGTCGAGCGAGTCGCTGAGGGTCTGCATCTGGGTGGAGAACTGGTCGATCTTGGCGTTGGTGGAATCGTGCTGGGCGACCAACTGCTGCTGCAGCGTGCTGATGGAGAGGGACATTTTATTGACCGAGTCGGTGGTCTGCTGCACCAGGTCCTTGAGGACGCCCATGTTCTCGGCGTTGGACTGCTGGAGATTGGCTACGGCGGTTTGCAGCTCCTGGACCTGGGTCTGGAGCTGGACCATGTCCTTGTTGGCGGCGTGGGCTGGCGGCGCGGCGAGGGCCAGAACGATGAGAGCGCAAGCGAATCGGGGGGTGAGGGATGGGTGAGTCATAGGACTATTATCTCAGGTGGAGATTTGGAGACACGAAAAGAAGGGATAACGAATGAGCATAAGATATTTCAGCGATAGTTAGTGATGTAGTCATGAACAAATACATACCCCAGAGGCTAAAGCCCTGGCGAACCTAGAAGCAACGACGCAATACTAGGCGGCCCTATGTGCAACGTCGCGATTTCTCATTGCAAAGGCGCAATCGACCAAAAACTAGAAAACTCACGACAACGCAGCGATCGTTAGCGGTCGAGCGAGAATTGAGCGCGGCGGTTCTGCTGCCAGCAGGACTCGGTCTCGTCGGTGCAGAACTGTTTCTCCTTGCCGTAGCTGACGACGCGGATGCGCGCAGGAGCTACGCCGGCATTGACTAGCGCGGTTTTGGCGGAGTTGGCACGGTTCTCGCCCAGGGCCAGGTTGTACTCCGCGGAGCCGCGGTCGTCGCAGTATCCGCCGATGACGATTCGGATGTCGGGGTGGGCGACGAGATAGGAAGCGGCCTTGACGGTGGCGGCCTGCGCATCGGGGCGGAGGTCGGAGCTGTCATAGTCGAAGAAGATGTCCGCGACATTTTCGTGGAAGGCGGTCTCGGAACCCATGTCTGCGGTTGCGGTGTTGTCGGTAGGGGCGGTGGGCGGGACGGGCACGCGGACGGTGACTCGAACGCTGGCTTCGACGGAGCCACCATCACCCTTTGCGGTGAGATGGAAGTTGGTGGAGGTGGTGGGCGAGACGGTCTGGGTGCCGTTGGGATTGACCGAACCAATGCTGTCGATGGTGACGGCACTGGCATCGGTGGTGCGCCAGTTGAGGACGACCGACTGACCGACGTCGATGGCCGCCGGATCAGCGGTGAGGGTAGCCGTGGGCATAGGAGGCAGCGGCGCGGGCGTGGGCGGGAGAATGTCTGGATTCACGCTGTTGCTGGCGTTTTTGTGGCAGCCGGAGAGAGATGCGAGCACGACCGTGAGCAAAAGGGCGTAACGGAGTGGCCGGGTAAGGAATGACTTCGGCTGAAACGAATGCATGTGTGTCATCGTATTCTCCTGCGTTGCCAATGCTACATCCAACTGCGATTCCTAGGGTGTATTTAACAGCGGAGCCAACGGCGTGTCCATTCTATGTTACTGAATAACAAGAATTCCGTCACAGAAGAAAGTGGAATTGCAAGAAATTTCAAGCGGGGGCCTATTTCCAGCTCCAGTTGGGCATATCAGCCCCGTTGTCTGTGAGGGGGCGGCGCTGGGTTCCGTCGGCGAGCATGGTCCATACGCGCCAGTGATCGGAGCGGCCGTCGGCGGAGTTGGAATAGACGATGTGGCGGCCGTCGGGCGACCAGGAGGGGAAGTCGCAGCGGCCTCCGTCGTGGGTGAGCTGGGTCCATTTTTTGGTGGCGACATCCATGATGTAGATGTCCTGTCCTCCGGGCGCGCCGGGGCCGTACTTGCGGTCCCAGGCGAAGGCTATGGTCTGGCCGTTGGGCGACCAGGAGGGCGAGGAGACGTAACCTCCGTCTGTCATCTGCTGCACATTGGAGCCGTCGGAATCCATGATGTAGAGCTGAGGCAGGCCAGTGCGCCCGCTGATGAAGGCGATCTGCGCACCGGTCTTGGGGTTGTAGGAGGGGGACGAAGTGGCCCCGCGGAAGCTGGTGATGCGGCGGGCGAGGTTTCCGTTGTAGTCCGCGATCCAAATCTCGAAGGAGCCGTTGGGCGCGGCGGCGTAGGCCAGTTCGTTGCCGCCGGGCGCCCAGGCGGGGGACTCGGAGCTGACGTTGCCGCTGGGAAAGGCGATGTAGCGGTTAAGCAGCAGCGAGTACATCTTGAGCTGGCTGCCGTATTTGCCGAAGGAGGCGAAGGCGAGGCGGGTGTTGTCCGGCGAGATGCGCGGGGAGATGGAGATGGCGCCGAGGTGGGTGATGGCGTGCTGGTTGGCGCCGTCGTAGTCCATGGCCCAGATCTCCTTGACGCCTCCGCCGAGGATCTTGACGTAGTAGATTTTGGTTTCGGCGATGCCTGGGACCCCTCCACCGAGGCGATAGATGATCTCGTCGGCGAAGCGGTGGGCGACCTGGCGGGCGGAGTCGTCGGTGGGGTCTTCACTGTATTGCTTGGCGAGCACCTGGGGGTACTGGAGGTTCTTGGTGTCGAAGAGGAATCCGTTGACGACCAGCTTACCCGCGGTGACGCCGAGCGAGCCGAAGGCGACCATGGCTGCACTGGAGGGGGCGCTGGAGTAGCTCTGCAACTGGACCTCGGCGGGTGTGCCGGGCGAACCGGGCGGCATGAGGCTCTTGGAGACGATATTGAAGATGCCGGCCGAGGCCAGGTCGGAGTAGAGAGTTGAGTCGAAGGTCTGCTTGAAGGCTGTGGTCTGGGGGTCGGCTGCGCTGGGCTTGAAGTCGGCGACGGCGATGCGGATGGAGGCGACTCCGGAGCTGGTTCCGGTGATGACGTTGTCCTGGCCCGTGGCGGGCGGGACGAGCAGAGCTAGAGACGCAGCCAGCGCCAGGAACAGAAGCGCCACAAGGGACCGGAATGGGACGGAAGGCCGGCGGGATGTGCGAGGCATACTATCCATACTCTCTATGGTAGACGGTCAGGATGAATCTTTGGTTGTAGA
Source organism: uncultured Acidobacteriaceae bacterium (assembly GCA_963834805.1). Classification (GTDB taxonomy): domain Bacteria; phylum Acidobacteriota; class Terriglobia; order Terriglobales; family Acidobacteriaceae; genus Edaphobacter. Next base: position 219,032 of record CAWIDB010000006.1, on the reverse strand, counting down.
CGGTGGGAGGAGAACATTCCGAGTGAAGGGGGGATGGGTTGCGGCAAACAAAATGCGGGGATTCTTCCCCATTCGCTACGCTCTGGGTCAGAATGACAACGACAATCGGGCAGCGATCAGAATGACCAGCGAACAGAACAAAAGCAGATTCCTCCGCTGCGCTGCGGAATGACAAACGAAGGGCGCTGCGGAATGACAAAACAACATTGGAAATAACAAACGGACTAGTGGCGGGGCGGGGGATCGAAGTAGTAGGTGACGTTGATGTGGCTGCCGGTGTAGGCGTCGGGCAGGGGGCCGAAGGTGTCGATGTGGCGGACGGCGTTGAGCGCGGTGCTGTCGAGGGTGGGATCGCGGCTCGGCTGGGCGAGCACGATGTGAGTAAGCGAGCCGTCGCGCTCCACCTGAAAGGTGATATAGACACGGTGTCCGGCGGCCTGGGGGTCGAGCATACCGGTGTACCACTGGGCGGCGACTTTCTGGGTGATCTGCTGGACGTACCAGGGGAATTTGCTGCCGAAGGCGGCGTCGGAGGTCTGGACCATGTTGGTCCCGGCGCGGGTCTGGATGCTGCTCATGGTGAGGTTGGAGCCGGTGGCTTCGCCGGTCTGCACCTGGTTGGGATTGACCTGGATGGGTTGGGGATGGAGCGGTGGAGCTGGAGAGGACTTGTCGGCGGTCTTGAGCGGCTTGGTGGACTTGGTGGGGATGGGGATGGCGTTGGGCTGGGGAATTTCCGCGGTGTGCGTCTTGGAGGTGATGGGCGCGGGCGAGGGCGCTTCGGTGGCCAGCACGTTGTCCGGGTTGATGGGCTGCTTGGGCGGCAGGGGAATGTCGGCGACCATGGTGGCCTGGATGGCGCCTGCGGCGACGCCGGGTTCGCCCCAGTTCTGGCCGGCGTGGAGGAGCCAGGCCCAGCACAGGAGCAAGGCCGCGATGGCGATGTGGAGCAGGAGCGAGCCGGCGAACCCGCTACCCAGCCGGTCGTCGCCGTGGACGATGTCGAGGGCCCGAGTTGCGATCTGGGTTTCCATGGGATGCGAAGAAAATCCGGTTTGGAAAGATTCCCTCAGGGGCTAAAGCCCAATCGTACCTATGGTACTTACGGCGGGACTAAACTCCCGCCCTATCAAAAAGCCTACTTTGTTGCTGTGTCAGAGGCTGGGGTGGATTCCAGCGGCTGAGTGACGATGCTGATATTGGTGATGCCTGCCCGTTTGACGGCGTCCATGACGGAGGCGAAGGCTTCGAAGGGGACGCGGCCATCCGCGCGGACATAGATGGTGCGCTTGGCGGGATCGCCACGGCCGACGCTGCGCAGTTGGGCGGTGAGGGCGGTGAGGTTGACGGGTTGGTCAGGCCCCGTGGTCTGGAGAAAGACGTTCTGGTCCTTATCGATGGTGACGACGGTGCGCTGCTCGGTGAGCTGGTTGACGGTGCGGGTGTGGGGGACGGCGACGACGATGCCGGATTGCAGCACGGGCGCGGTGAGCATGAAGATGATGAGAAGCACGAGGACGACGTCGACCAGGGGAGTGATGTTGATGTCGGCCAGCGCGGTCTGGGTGCGTGTCTGGCCGCCGCTTCTGGAGGAGAAGGCCATGGTTAATGAATTACTCCTGTAGCTGCGATTTTGCCAAGATCAGCGAATGCCGTTTTTCTTGAGGAAAAACGGCGTGTAGAGATCGGTTTCCCCGGGCTGCAGCAGGAGAAATTCATCAGAATGTCCTCCGGTGGTGCTGCGCGGCGGGGTCTTCGGGCGGCGGCGGGGCGAGCAGGGCTGCGTTCTCGATGGCGTTGAGCAGCTCGCGGCCAAAGTCGTCCATGCGCGAGGCGAAGTCGCGCAACTGGGCGGTGAGCTGGTTGTAACCGACCAGGGCGGGGATGGCGACGGCCAGGCCTGCGGCGGTGGTGATGAGTGCCTCGGAGATGCCGGGCGCGACAGAGCGCAGGGTTGCGGCACCGGAGGTTCCCAGGCCGTGAAAGGCGTCGATGATTCCCCAGACGGTGCCGAAGAGGCCGACGAAGGTGGCTCCGTTGGCGATGGTGGCGAGCCATGTCATGTGCGACTCCATGGCGGTGAGGGCCTCGGAGGATGCGGTCTGGGCGGCGCGCTCGAGTGCGACGGGGTTGCGCGGCGTTCCACGGCCTCCGCTCTGGCGCAGATACTCGTCGTTGATCTCGTTGAAGACGGAGACCAGGGGGCTGGGCTGGAAGTTGGCGGCGACGGCGGCGATCTCGGAGAGGCGGCCGGACTTGCGGAAGGCGCGCAGGAAGCTCTGGCTCTGGCGGCGCGCGCGGCCGAAGCGACGCCACTTGGCGAGCATGATGGCCCAGGAAAAGAGGCTGGCGGCGAGCAGGATGATGAGGACGGCGAAGGCGATGGGACCGGAGTTGCGCACCATCTCCATGATCGCGTTGCTGGAGGCGGCAACCGGCGGCGCGGTGACATCCTCCTGAAAGATGGAGAGTGCGAGGGCGATGGGCGAGGCCAAAGGATGCACAATCATTAGCTCTATTGTAAGGCGTGGCGCGGGGATGGTGGGCTGCGCGCGTATACGGGATGGTTCGGGGGAATTAACTTGATCCGATGCAAAGTGCGGCCTAGATTGGTGGGGATCGCATGCGGACACACGGAGGCGAAATGAACTTTTCGAAGGAAGCGAGAGGGAGCGTTCGGCAGGCTGGTTGGGGTTGGCGTGGAGTTGGGCTGGGGCTGGCGATGCTGGTGGCGCTGGCCGGGGCCGCTTGTGCTCAGGGGCGTGGGCAGGGTGGGATGCAGGGCGGAGGGCAGGGACGGGGGATGGGCGGTATGCAGCCGCGAGGGCAGGCGGGTGCGCCGGCGGGGCCGCAGGTGATTCCGCCGCCGACCGGAGGAACTGCGGAAAACCCATCCGGGCTGCCGCACGCAGTGGGCAGCGACACCTTCACCCAGGCCTTGCAGCGGAACCTGATAGCAACGATGGCAATGAATGCGAAGAATGAACCATTGACTTCCTTGCACCTGCGCTACGAGCTGAAGATGACGGACTACAAGAATAAAGAACATGATGGCACCTACGAGACTTGGATCAGCAAAGACGGAGTGCATACCGTGATCCATACAGACGCTTATGACGACAGCGATCTAACCAAGGGTGACAGTGTATGGGCGATGGAAAAGGGACTGCGGCCTCTGCGGATCATGGAATTTGCGGAAGTGCATTGGATGTATCGCAGTGTATTGATGATGGCCATGCGCGGGGACCAAAAGATGAAAGAGCGCACGGTGGATGGCGCTACGCTGCTGTGCGGCGGAGAGGACGATCGTGGTTCTGTGTGCTTCGACCCGGCGACCGGGTACGTTTCGCTGGTCATCAAGGACGAAGAGAAGGTGGCGTACGCGGGCTGGAAGCAGGTTGGCCCATTGCATCTGGCTACCACGGTCCGCAAGACTTATGGGAAGCATGAGCTATTTGAGGCGAAGTTGACGGACGCGACTACCGATATATCGGCGGATGCGCTGGCTGTTCCGGCTGGGGCGATCCAAGAGCCGGCAGGCACGAGGATCGATGAGCAGCGAGGATTAGTGTTCCGAGCGGAAGCGCACCCACAGCTGCCTATGAATCAGAGAAAACCAAATGCGCCGCAGCCCACTCCGGACGTCGCCGGACAGGCCCAACTGCGAGTTTGGGTGGATGCAAAAGGGATGGTATCGAAGGCCGTGGTGGAGGATGCCGACGATAAGGAAGCCGCGGACGCGGGCTACTCCAGGGCGACGTTGCTGCTGTTTATTCCGTATGTGGAAAATGGAAAACCTGCCAGCTTTGAAACCAGCTACTACAAGCGTGGTTCGACTGGCGGTGGCGGAATGGGCATGGGGCGAGGAATGGGCGGCGGCGGAATGGGCGGCGGAGGCGGTGAGGGAATGGGCGGCGGAGGCGGTGAGGGAATGGGCGGTGGCGGCGGAGCGCCGGAAGGTGGAGCACCGGGAGGGCAGTGAGGATGGAGACGCTGTTCGTATTGCTGTATTGGCCGGTGGTTGGATTGCTGATTCTGTTTGCGTCCCGAGCGCTGCTTCGCAAGGGTGTTGGGCCGTGGTGGAATCTTCTACTGATTAGTGTGCCGCTCTGGGTTTTGTCCATGGTTGTTTTCGGATCCGTAATTGAGCATCTGCATGGCCGTCTTTTGCAGATACTCTACGGTCAAGGGGTGAGTGCTTTTCACCATTTTCTTTACGGGTTGCTTTACACGTTATGGGTAGTAGTATGCCTCAATCTGTCGCTTGAACCTGTCGGTCGAAGGATCAGGGAGGAGAGGCGTCGGAAGAAGGCGGCTGAAGCGAAGCCAGCGGGCATGGAGTGACCATGGAGACGCTGTTCGTATTGCTGTACTGGCCGGTGGTTGGGGTGCTGAGTCTGTTTGCGTCCCGAGCGCTGCTTCGCAAGGGCGTTGGTCCGTGGCGGGCTCAGCTGATTTATGTGCCGCTCTGGGTTTTGGCTTTGGCTCTTTTCTTCTATGTAATACATCTTTTGCATCTGCATGGCCGTCTTCTGCAGATAGTAGGATTCGTCGCCAGTCAACATATCGATGGTTTTTACCAATTCCTTTACCAGTTCTGGATAGCAAATTGCTTCTATTGGTCGACACCTATCTTTCCAAACCTCAGGGAGGATTGGCACCGCCTCAAGGATTGGCACCGGAAGAAGGCGGCTAAGGCGGCGCTGGCTGCCGGAGAGTGATGACGGATTGATCGTACTCCAACAGATTGCGCTGACGTGCTAGGCTTTTCGCAACGAGGGTGAGGCACGGGCGGATATGCTGCTGGAGCTGCGGGCGGAAAACTATGCGGTAATCGACCAGGCGGTGGCCAGCTTTGGGCCGGGGTTGAACCTGCTGACGGGCGAGACGGGCGCGGGCAAGTCGATCCTGATCGACGCGCTGGCGTTGCTCCTCGGTGGGAAGGCCTCCAGCGATGTGGTGCGGCATGGCGCGGAGAAGGCGGTGCTGGGGTGCGTCTTTGAAGGGACGCAGGGAGCGGCGGCGATTCTGGAGGCGAATGGGATCGACGCGGGGGCTTTCAGCGACGACATCCTGCTGCGGCGGGAGATTGCGGCGGGAGGCAAGGGGAGGGTCTTCGTCAACAACCAGCCGGCGACTGTGGCTGTGCTGCGCGAGCTGGCACCGGAGCTGGGGCTGATCCATTCGCAGGGGGAGACGCTGGGCTCGTTCGACCAGGCGCAGCAGCGGGGGTTGCTGGACCGGTTTGGCGGGATTGCGACGGACGATGCGGCGGCGGCGTTTGCGGCGTGGCGGACGACGACGGAACGGCTGGGTGAGTTGCAGGCATCGGAGCAGGACAGGATGCGCATGGCCGATCTGTGGAGATTCCAGGCGAAGGAGATTGGCGACGCGCAACTGACGGCCGAGGATGAGGACGCGCAACTGGAGGCGGAGAAACGTGTGCTGGCCAATGCGGAGAAGCTGTATACGGCGGCGAGGAGCGCGCACGAGCTGCTGTATGAGCAGGAGGGCGCGGCGGAAGCGACGCTGACGGCGGCTCTGAAGCATGTGGAGGAGCTGGCGAAGTTCGACGCGCGGTTTGCTGAGGCGGCGGTGCAGATTGCGGCGGCCAAGGCGGCGGTGGAGGATGTGAGCGCGGAGGTGCGGGACTTTGCGGAGAAGGTGCATGCATCGCCGGAGCGGCTGGCGGAGATTGAGGACAGGCTGGCGGCCCTGGACCGGCTGAAGCGGAAGTATGGCGGGGCGGGCGGGAGTCAGACGCTGGCGGAGGTGATGCGCTTCGGCGAGGAGGCGGCACGGCGGCTGGCCGAGGTGGAGAACCGCGACGAGCTGCTGGCGGAGCTGCGGGTGCGGCTGGAACGGGAGGCGGCGGAGTATCGCGCGGCGGCGGCGCGGCTGACGGAGGCGCGGCGGGCGGCGGCGGCGCGGCTGGAGAAGCTGGCGACGGCGGAGATCAACGACCTGGCGATGACGGTGCGGTTCAAGGTGCAGGTGACGGCTGCGGAGGAAGAGGCGAGCTGGACGGCGCATGGCTGGGACCGGGTGGAGTGCCTGATAGCGACCAACCTAGGTGAGCCACTGAAGCCGCTGGATGAGATTGCGTCGGGCGGGGAGATGTCGAGGGTGCTGCTGGCGCTGAAGGTTACGGTGGAGGAGAGCTTTGCGGCGGGAGCGGGGCATGGCAAGAGAAAGGCGCAGTTGCCGACGCCACGGATGCTGGTGTTTGACGAGATCGACATCGGGATTGGCGGGCGGGCGGCGGAGGCGGTGGGGCGCAAGCTGAAGATGCTGGCAAAACGGCAGCAGGTGGTGTGCATTACGCACCTGCCGCAGATTGCGGCGTTCGCCGACCAGCATTTTGTGATTGAGAAGGCGGAGAAGGACGGACGGACACGCACCAGCGTGCGGCGGATGGAGGAGGGAGAGCGCGAGCAGGAGATTGCAAGGATGCTATCGGGGGCGAAGTTGACGGAGAGCAGCGTGGAACACGCGAGGAGCCTGCTGAAGTCGAGCCGGTAGGTAACCTCCCACTCATCGCGTGAGACAACGGCGCGATGAATGGGGCACCCGTCCGGGGCTAAAGCCCCTTGAGGTGTTTGGTCTACTTCAGGGGGCTGAAGCCCCCTGCTCCCTCCGGCAAGACAAGGACAGGCAACCACTGGTCGTTCGCTGTCGCGAACGATACCCCACCCATGCGCAACGGACGCGCATGAATGGGGCACCCGAAATCCCACTCATGACGATAAAGCCGTCATGAAAGGGGCACCCGGTTCAGGAAAACGGAGATTATTGTTTGATGGGGTAACCCTGCCAGATGTACTCGAGGGCCTCGGGGAGGATATGGACGTGGGTGGCGCGGTCGGTGTGACCGGCGTTGCGGGCGAAGACGAACTGATAGTGGTAGCCCTTGGCGGCGAGGACTTTGGCCATGTTCTCGTTGGCGACGACCCAATCGTGCATGTTGTCGCGCAGGGCGTTGGAGTTGTAGTTGTCCTTGTCGCCGACCTCCATCCAGATGCGCAAGGGCTTGGCGGGCGAGTTGGGGATGAGGTGTTCGTGCAGCTCCCATGCGCCGTGGGGGGTCTGGTCGTTGTGCGGCCACTGCTGGTTGACGTAGGTGCCGGAGAAGGTGAGAACGCGGTGATACCATTCGGGGTGATACCAGGCCATGATCATGGCGCAGGAGCCTCCGGAGCTGCCTCCCATGGTGGCTCGGCCGTCGGGATCGCTGGTGAGTTTGACGTTGGCGGTCTTCTCGGCCAGGGGGAGGACTTCGTTTTCGACGAACTCGGCGTAGCGTCCGGACATGGTGTCGTACTCCAGGCCGCGCTCGCTGCCCTGGGCGTCGCCACTGCCGTTGCCGATGGAGATGGCGACCATGACGGGAACGCGGTGCTGGGCGATGAGATTGTCGAGGGTGGTGAAGAGGCCGCGGTCGATGCCGTCTGCCCCGACGATGAAGGGAGCGGCGGTGCCGGGGACGTACTGCTTGGGGACATATACGGCGACGTGGCGGGTGTAAGGAGCGGGATGGCTGGTGGTAACGACCATCTTTGTGGGATCGGAGGGGTCTGTGGCGCCGAAGGTGCCAGGGTCGCGCGCAATGCCGGGATAGAACTTGCTGTCGGCGGAGCTCATGGTGAACTCAAAGACAGTGCCCTTGGGGACGCCGGGCTGAACGGTGGTATCCGGCGAGGGATTATGGGTGGGGCCGATGATGAAGTTGCCGTCGGCGGTAGCGGGCGGCACGGCGCCGTCGGGGAGTTCGGTAGCCTTGACCATGCCGGGTGCGAGAGGATCGCGGGTGGGGTTGGGCGGACGGGGTGGGCGGGCCGCCGGTGCGGACGGGGCGGAAGCGGCTGGCGGCATGGGCGGCATGGGGCCGGGGCCGGGGGTTTGGGCGGATGCCGGGGCTGCCGCAGCGATCAGGCTGATCAGAAATGAGATGCTAAGAAAACGGGACATAGGGGGTCTCCTCGAAGTTGGCCGGACTGGGGCGACGTTCTTGAATTAATTAGCATCCCACTCTGATAGTTAGCGAGTACAATCTTTGCACTCCTGGAAGACCGGAGCTGGATCGCTTTGAGGAGGCACAATGTCTACCACACCTGCTGTACCCGTTAAGTGCGCTCATATGGCATGTACCTGCATGGCCCCCGCAGGCAAGAAATATTGTTCCCAGCACTGCGAGGACTCGAAGAAGATGATGACCCTGGCCTGCCACTGCGGCCATGTAGGATGCGACGAGAAGGCAGTGGCATAGTTGCCGGACCGAGTGGACGACGGAGGCCCGGCTGGGATTGTGGGTTGAAACTACGCAGGAAGGGTGCTCCGTTGTCTTATATCTGACGCATGGCGCGCCAGAGGCGAGGCTTGTCGCGGAGGGGATGCGAGGCGACGGCAGGTTGATAGTGGCCCCGGAGGTGTTGCCACGGGGCGAGACACGGTATACTCAATTTTGTGACTACAACCACACTGGACACACCCGACCTGAAGCAGAGCGGCACGGCGGTCCCCGCCAAGCGGGTACTACTGTTGAAGCCGCGGGGCTTCTGCGCGGGTGTGGTGCGCGCCATCGACATTGTGCAGATCGCGCTGGAGACGTTTGGCGCGCCGATCTACGTGCGCAAGGAGATTGTGCATAACAGCTATGTTGTGACGGACTTGGCGAAGAAGGGCGCGATCTTTGTCAACGAGCTGGACGAGGTTCCGGAGGGAGCGCGGGTGATCTACTCGGCGCACGGGGTATCGCCGGCGGTGCGGGAGCATGCGCGGGAGCGGAAGCTGAAGGTGATTGACGCAACCTGCCCGCTGGTGACGAAGGTCCATCTGGAGGCGGTGAAGTTCTCCAAACAGGGCTACTCGCTGGTTCTGGTGGGGCATCGCGACCACGAAGAGGTGGAGGGGACACAGGGCGAGGCGCCGGAGGTAACTCAGGTGGTGTCGACCGTGGAAGAGGTAGAGAAACTGGTGGTTCCGGACCCCAACAAAGTTGCGTATCTGACGCAGACGACGCTGTCTCTGGACGAGGCGCGGTACATGATTGACGCGCTGAAGCGGAAGTTTCCCAATATTGCCGGACCGCATGCGCAGGACATATGTTATGCGACGGAGAACCGCCAGGTAGCGGTGAAGAACGTGGCCCACGGCGCGGACCTGGTGCTGGTGGTGGGATCGAAGAACAGCTCGAACTCGAACCGGCTGGTGGAGGTATCGAAGAACCTGCACACCAACTCCTACCTGATCGATTCGGCGGATGCGATCCAGATGGAGTGGCTGGCGGGGGTGAATACGGTTGCCGTGACGGCCGGCGCATCCGCTCCCGAGGTTGTGGTGCAGCATGTGGTTGATTATCTGCAAGAGATGGGGTATGGGTCGGTTGACGAGGTTGAGGTGATGCCAGAGAATGTGCGCTTCGGACTACCACCGGAGATTGTGCAGGCGATTGCGTCGGCCCCGCCGGTCCAGCAATAGCATGCAATCCTACGCAGGACGTTTTTGAGAGAAGCCTGCGAGTTGCAATTCCAGAGAGCCAGGCAGGGAACGATCGGGAGTCTGGCGATCCAGAGAGATTGAGATCGATGAGTTCATTTTCAGGGAATCCGAAGGCGGCGCCTGCAATGCCCGCGCGGCCTCGCTATGGCCGGATGGACCTTGGGCTGGACCGGGTCTCCGAGGGCATTACACGGGCGACGAAATGGCTGCTTGGGCAGCAGCACACGGATGGCTACTGGTGCGGCGAGCTGGAAGCCGACTCCATGCTGGAGTCGGACTACATCTTTCTGCACACCATGCTGGGGACGGGCGACCGGGGCAAGATGGAGCGCGCGGTGAATGAGATACTGCGCCACCAGAACGCGGATGGAGGATGGAGCATCTATCCCAACGGGCCGTCGAACATCTCGCTTGGGGTGAAGGCGTACCTGGCGCTGAAGCTGATGGGCTGGCCGGCGGACGACCCGGTGCTGGTGAAGGCGCGGGAGTGGATTCTGGCCCATGGCGGCGTGACCGAGGTGAATACCTTCACCAAGATCTACCTGTGTACGCTGGGGCAGTATGACTACAACGCAGTGCCTGCGGTGCCACCGGAGATCATCCTCTTTCCCAACTGGTTCTATTTCAATATCTACGAGATCTCGTCGTGGTCGCGCGCGATCCTGGTGCCGCTTTCGGTGGCGTACGCGAAGAAGCCGTTCAAGAAGATACCGCCGGAGCAGGGGATCAGCGAACTGTTTGTGGGCGGTCGCGAGAAGGCGAACCTGCACCTGAAGTGGGACCGCAAGCACCTGATCGGCTGGCGCAACATCTTCCTGGCGATGGACCGCACCACCCACTGGTTCGAGCGCATCCACATCCGGCCGCTGCGCAAGATGGCGCTGAAGCGGGCGGAGAAGTGGCTGCTGGAGCGCTTCGAGATGTCGGACGGACTGGGGGCGATCTATCCCGCGATGGTGAATGCGATCATCGCGCTGGCGTGCCTGGGCTACACCCAGGACGATCCGCAGTTCATCCGCGCGATGGATGAGTTCGAGAAGCTGGGCATCGACAACCCGGATGGCGAGCTGGACTACGCGACCCCGACGTTCCGCATGCAGCCGTGCATGTCTCCGGTGTGGGACACGGCGTATGCCGTCTTCGCGCTGGGCGAGGCTGGAGTGGGGAAGAACGATCCGCGGCTGCTGAAGGCGGCGGACTGGCTGCTGAGCAAAGAGGTGCGCCACAAGGGCGACTGGGCGAAGAGCATTAAGGATGTGGCGCCCGGCGGATGGTACTTCGAGTTCAACAATGAGTTTTATCCGGACGTGGACGACTCCGCGCAGGTGTTGCTGGCCCTGAACCATGTACGCAATCCGCGGGAGCGCTATCAGCATGCGGTATGCGAACGCGCGCTGGACTGGATCTTCGCCATGCAGTGCAAGAACGGGGGATGGGCGAGCTTCGACCGCGACAACACCAAGATGATCTTCCAGTACATACCGTTTGCCGACCACAATGCGATGCTGGACCCGCCGACGGTGGATATTACGGGACGGATTCTGGAGATGCTGGCGAGCTACGGCTATACCCGGCGCGATAAGCGCGTGGAACGGGCGGTGCAGTTTGTGCTGGAACAGCAGGAGCCCGACGGAAGCTGGTTCGGGCGCTGGGGCGTCAATTATCTGTATGGGACGTTTCTGGTGCTGCGCGGACTGGAGGCGATGGGCATGTGGAACCATGAGCCGCCGATTGTGCAGGCGGCGGAGTGGATCCGCATGGTGCAGAACGCGGACGGGGGCTGGGGCGAGACCTGCGAAAGCTACGACGATCCGGGGCAGCGCGGCATAGGGCCAAGCACACCATCGCAGACGGCATGGGCTGTTTTGGGACTGCTGGCGGCGGGCGATACTCGCTCGGACTCGGTGGCCAAGGGGATACGGTGGCTGGTGTCAAAGCAGTTGGCCAACGGGACGTGGGACGAGTCGGCGGAGGGACGCAACGGCGAGGCGATCTATACGGGGACGGGATTTCCGCGCGTCTTCTACCTGGCGTACCACCTGTATCGCGACTACTTCCCGCTGCTGGCGTTGACGACCTACAAGCGGGTGATGGAGCGGGAGGCTGGGGCTGCGTAGGCGGGAGTGGCAAGTTGTGAGTTGTGGGGCTGCGTGGGTGGATGTGAAACATGAACAAGGAGAACACTGAATGGCCGTACCGATCTCACAAGCATGGACCGTCGCGACCTATGTACTGAAGCAGAAGCTGAAGGGGCGCAAGCGGTACCCTCTGGTACTGATGCTGGAGCCACTGTTCCGCTGCAACCTGGCGTGCGCCGGGTGCGGCAAGATCCAGTATCCCGCGCACATCCTGAAGGCGGAGCTGACGCCGGAGGAGTGCTTCCGCGCGGTGGAGGAGTGCGGGACGCCGATGGTCTCCATCCCCGGTGGCGAGCCGTTGCTGCATCCGCGGATGCCTGAAATCGTTGCTGGTTTAGTCGCGCGCAAGAAGTACGTCTACATGTGCACCAACGCGCTGCTGCTGAAAGAAAAGCTGCACCTGTTCAAGCCGAGCAAGTACCTTTCATTCAGCGTGCATGTGGATGGGCAGCGGGACCACCACGATTTTTCAGTGTGCCGCGAGGGTGGGTACGAGATTGCGATGGAGGGCGTGCGGGCGGCTGTGGCGACGGGGTTCCGGGTGACGACGAATACCACGCTGTTCGACGGGGCCGACCCGGCGAGCGTGCGCGCGCACTTCGACGAGATGATGGCGGCGGGCGTGGAGAGCATGATGGTGTCGCCCGGCTATACCTACGACAAGGCGCCGGACCAGAACCACTTTCTGGGCAAGGCACGGTCGCGCAGATTGTTTCGCGCAATCCTGTCGAACCGCAAGAAGACGTGGCAGTTCAATACGCATCCGCTGTTTTCCGAGTATCTGATGGGGAAGCGGAACTTTGAGTGCACGCCGTGGGGGATGCCGACGTTCTCGATCTTTGGATGGCAGAAGCCTTGCTACCTGCTGCAGGACGGCTACGCGGACACCTTTCAGGAGCTGCTGGATTCGGTGGAGTGGGAGAAGTACGGGGCGAAGAGCGGGAACCCGAAGTGCGCCAACTGCATGGTGCACTCCGGACACGAGGCCTCGGCGGTGGACTATAACTTCAGTTCGCTGAAGGGATTTCTGGTGACGGCGATGAAGTACATCTTCCCGCCGCTGTATGAGGACGAGGATGCGAAGAAGCTGTTGAACGAGTGGCCGAAGGCGCAGCACGGGCCGCTGGTGCAGATTGCGGATGCGGCTGCGACGGAACCGGCGGCGGAGTTGCAGGGGGTTTCCGGTGAGTAGCATGACGCAGGAGGCAGTGAAGCCGGCACAGGTGAATGCGGACGAGATGGAGATTGCGGCGGGACGCGAGCGCGAGCAGCTTGAGGGATGGGTTCCCGAGCTGGCCGGCGAGGACGAGGTGCGCGCGGCGCTGGAGAAGGCCTTCGACTATCGCGGCGACATTACGCTGACGCGCAAGGATGGCAGCCAGGTTCAGGGCTATCTGTTCGACCGGCGGACGGGCGCTACACTGGCCGATTCTTTTGTTCGCATCATTCCGGTAAACGAGAAGACAAGGGTGAACATTGCCTACTCGGAGATTGCGGCGCTGGCCTTTACCGGGCGCGACAATGCAGCCGGGAAGACGTTCGACGCATGGGTGAAGAAGTACTGGGAGAAGAAGGCGGCGGGGGAAAAGAACATTCAGATCGAGCCGGAGAAGCTGGACTGACGGAGCAAGTCGGCGAGTCAGCGAGCCGGCCAGTCAGCGAAACAATTGCATACGCATGGCGGGATTCAAGTCCTGCCCTTTCAAAACATGACTCATTCAGAGATTCACGTAAGATAGGCTTCATCGGCATGAAGGTCTTTCTTACGGGGTCCACGGGATTTGTCGGCAGTCATGTGGCGCAGGCTTACGCCGCGGCGGGAGCGGAGCTGCGCCTGCTTACGCGCAAGAGCAGCCGGTTGGCGGCGATTGAGGGGATTGCGGCGGAGGTGGTGGTGGGCGACCTGAGGCAGGCGGATTCGTTGCGAACAGCCGTGCGTGGGTGCGATGCGCTGGTGCATGTGGCGGCGGACTATCGGCTGTGGGTGCGCGATCCAAAGGAGATGTACGCGGCCAACGTGGACGGCACGCGGGAGCTGCTGCGGCTGGCGCGCGAAGAGGGCGTTGCGAAGGTGGTGTATACGTCGAGCGTGGCGACGATGGGCTTCAAGATGGACGGTACGATTGTGGATGAGGATACGCCGGTCACGCTGGACGAGATGATCGGGCCGTACAAGCGGTCGAAGTTCATGGCGGAGCAGGAGGCGATCCAGGCAGCGCGCGCGGGAGAGCATGTGATGATCCTGAACCCTACGACGCCGATTGGCGCGGGAGATGCGAAGCCGACACCGACGGGACGGATTGTGGTGGACTTTCTGAACCGCAAATTTCCCGCGTATGTGGATACGGGGCTGAACCTGGTGGACGTCGCGGAGGTAGCGCGCATGCACGTTGTCGCATTGGAGCGAGGCATGCCGGGCGAACGATACATCTTGGGCGGGGAAAACCTGTCGCTGAAGCAGATTCTGGACCGCATGTCGGCGATTACGGGGCTGCCGTCGCCGACGATGAAAGTGCCACACGCCGTGGCACTGGCTTTCGCGTTCTTCGACGAGACGATTATGGGCAGGCTGCTGGGCAAGGAGCCGCGCGCGACCGTGGAGGAGGTGCGCATGGCGCGCAAGCAGATGTTCGCGCTGTCGGCGAAGGCGGAGCGCGAGCTGGGATTTCGCGTGCTGCCGGTGTACAACGCACTGCGCGCCGCGATCGAGTGGTATGTGGCGAATGGCTACGCGCCAACGCCGGCGAGTATGCAGAGTGAGGCGCGATGAGGATTGGCATCATTGCCGCGCTGCCGGGGGAGTTGAAGCCTCTGGTGAAGGGCTGGAAGCGCGTGCCGACACGGCAGCAATTTGTTTCCAAGTGGACGCGGGATGCCGGTTGCGACAGATGGATTGCAGCATGTGCGGGGATGGGCGCTGAGGCTGCAACGCGGGCCTTTGCGCAGGCAGAGACAGATGGCCCGGTGGATATGGTGCTGTCGATTGGCTGGGCCGGCGCGTTGCGCGATGAAGGACATCCGGGCGAGTTCCACATTCCGAATATTGTGGTGAATGCGCAGACCGGGGAGAGATTTGTGCTGGCCGAGCGCGAGAAGCCGGATGTGCTGGTGACGACGGCCCAGGTGGCGAATGAGGCGGAGAAGCGGCGGCTGGCGGAGACCTACGGCGGCATGCTGGTGGATATGGAATCCGCGACGATTGCGCGGCTGGCGCAGATGCGCGGTATCCCGGTTTGCTGCATGAAAATCATTACAGATGATGTGAGCGCGAGACTGCCCAATCTGAATCCATTTATCAGTGCGATGGGACAGATGCAGATAGCGAAATTGATTGGGTACATGCTTTTGCATCCCGGCTATTGGCCTGGGTTAATTCGGTTGGGCAGGGCAAGTGCGAACGGGGCGAATTATTTAGCCTCTGCAATTCTTCACTTTCTCATCCATGACAAACCACGCAATTTGTATGAAATGATTCGAACAGGTGCGATTCCAGATTGATGAGCGAAACCAATAGCAATATTCCGGCGACGATGCGGGCTGCGGTGTATCGCGGGGTGAACGACGTGCGGGTGGAGACGGTTCCGGTTCCACTGGATGCGGATGGAAGGATTGGACCGGGCGAGGTGCTGGTGCGCATCGACACCTGCGGGATATGCGGGACGGACTTGAAGAAGATCCATTCGGGGTCGCACCTGGCGCCGCGTATCTTCGGGCATGAGATGGCGGGGACGATTGCCATGTTGGGCGAAGGCGTGACGGGCTTTGCCATCGGCGACCGCGTGATGGCGTACCACCATATTCCGTGCGGACAATGCTACTACTGCCGCAAGCAGACCTTTGCGCAGTGCGAGACGTACAAGAAGGTGGGATGCACGGCGGGCTTTGCGGCGGCGGGTGGAGGGTTTGCGGAGTACATCCGTGTGATGGACTGGATCGTTGGACGGGAGGGGAAGACTGCGGGGCTGATCAAGATTCCCGACGACATTCCGCTGGAGCAGGCTTCGTTTATTGAGCCGGTGAATACATGCTACAAGGCGGTGCGGCTGCTGGGATTGCAGGCGGATGAGACGGTGCTGGTGATGGGGCAGGGGCCGATTGGGATTCTGCTGGCGGCCCTGGCGCGGCGCACGGGAGCGACGGTGATGACCAGCGACCTTTATGCGGAGCGGCACGCGATTGCGGCGAAGTTCGGGTTGGACCGGCCTCTGGACGCGCGGGGCGATGTGATGGCCGAGGCGAAGAAGGCGACCGAGGGACGGGGCGCGGATGTGGTGTTGGTGGCGGTGGGCGCGGACGCGCTGGTCCGCGTGGCGATGGACGCGATTCGACCGGGCGGGCGCGTGATGCTGTTTGCCTCGACGCAGCACGGCGAGGCGCCGTTCGATCCGGCGGCGGTGTGCATGGACGAGAAGACTCTGATGGGGTCGTACTCGTCGTCGGTAACGATCAACGACGAGGTGGCGCGGCTGGTGTTCGAGGGGTATCGCGACGGCAGCTTCGACCTGACGCGGTTGATCTCGCACCGGTTCCCGCTGGAGGATGCGGTTGCGGCGATCGACCTGGCATCGCACCCGCAGGCAGGGTCGATGAAGATCGTGATCAAGCCGTAACTGCAGACGCAGCGCAAAGACACATTGACGGACGTTGTGAGCCGTGGAATGATTCCGGCGGACGTAAAGTGCCGCGAGAAGAGACCATGAAAACAATTTGTACGATGTGGGTTGCCGTAAGCGTACTGATTATGGCCGGAGCATGGCCGTCTGCCCAGGGCCAGGATTCGCAGCCCAATCCCTCCGCAGGAACAACAACAAAACAGTTTGTTGCGCCAGCGCGCCTGATCAAACGGACCGACCCGATCTATCCCCTGGAAGCGAGACAGAGAGTGGTACAAGGGGCGGTGGTGATGAAGGCGACGATCGCTGCGAATGGAACGGTGAAGAACATTAAAATCGCCAGCGGAGACCCGATACTGAGGAATGCTGCAAGGGATGCGGTGACCCAGTGGCGATACGAGCCAGCCCGGGTGGAGGGCGTTGCGTTTGCGGTTGACACGACAATCACGCTGAATTTTTCCATGGGAGTTACTCTGAAACAATCTCTCTTCGATTTGACGCAGACACAAACCGGCGCGGACGGTGTAGAAGTGTCCGCGCCCGCGCCGCTGCTTGCGCCACCAGCGGGAGTGATGAGGGTATCCGGCCGAGTGATGGCAGGCCAGTTGGAGAAGAAGGTGGACCCGGTGTATCCGGCGGATGCGATTGCGCTGGACGCGCGGGGAGATGTCGTTCTGCTTGCGACCATTACGAAGACGGGCGAGGTGGGCGACGTGCAGGCTGTCTCCGGCCCGTATCGATTTCGGGATGCCGCCATCTCAGCGGTGAAGCAGTGGCTATACCGTCCGTATGAGGTGGACGGCGCGGCTGTGGAAGTACAAGCCACGATCACGGTGAACTTCGCGCCTCCGCAGGCGGGTGCGGCCCGCTAATACTTCACACTTACGCAGTCATTGCGGCGGAATTATTTGAACCGTGCGGTGTTGGTCTGCGTGCTGGCGGAGTTGGTCAACAGGCGGGACTATACTATTTTCGATAGTGTTTGATTCGTCTGTGCGTACTCCAGAGCCTGGAGAACGGGTTTTTGCCGCGTTGCAGACCGCGATGAACACCTGATGCAGGACTTGCCTGGACCACACAACGAACCACCACCACAGAAACAAAGTTAGAGGAGTTGGGACCCATGCTGGATGCAAAGCGGCTATTTCCTGCCGAAGCCACCGCCCGCGCCGTTGCCGTGAAGTTGTATGAGACCGTACGCGACCTGCCGATCATCTCTCCGCACGGCCACACCGATCCGCGCTGGTTTGCCGAGAACAAGCCTTTTCCCAATCCGGCGGCGCTGTTCATCCAGCCCGACCATTACATCTTCCGCATGCTTTATTCGCAGGGAATTCCGCTGGAATCGCTGGGAATCCCTCAGGAGGACGGCAAGCAGAGCGTCGATCCGCGGGAGGTTTGGCGCATCTTTGCCAGGAACTACTACCTATTTCGCGGCACGCCGACGCGACTGTGGCTGGACTATGCCTTTGAGAATGTCTTTGGCCTGACGGAGCGCCTGTCCGCGGCCAACGCCGATGAGTTTTATGAGGCGATCGAGAAGAAACTGCAGACGCCGGAGTTTCTGCCGCGCGCGCTGTTCGAGCGATTCAATATCGAAGTGCTGGCGACCACGGACGCGGCGGTGGATTTGCTGGAGTACCACCGGGCGATCAAGGCCTCGGGCTGGAAGGGCCGCGTGGTGCCGACGTTCCGTCCCGATGCGGTGGTGGACGCGGAGTACACAGGCTTCCAGGAGAACCTGAAGAAGCTGGGCGAAGTCTCCGGAGATGACGTGTCGAACTGGAAGGGCTACCTGGCGGCGCTGCGCTCGCGGCGGGCGTTCTTCAAGAAGAACGGAGCGACGGCGACCGATCACGGACACCTGACGGCGCAGACCGCGGACCTGCCGCTGGCAGAGGCCGAGCGGCTCTACCAGCGCATCTTTACGGGACGCATGCAGGCGGGCGATGTGGAGCTGTTCCAGGCGCAGATGCTGACGGAGATGGCCGGGATGAGCGTGGAGGATGGACTGACGATGCAACTGCATCCGGGCGCCATCCGCAACTACAATGCGGTGGTGTACAAGAAGTTCGGGCGCGACAAGGGAGCGGACATTCCCTCGCCGACGGAGTATGTGACGGCGCTGCGGCCGCTGCTGTCGAAGTACGGCAACGAGGTGAACTTTACCCTGATTCTGTTTACCCTGGACGAGACGACGTTTTCGCGGGAACTGGCGCCGATTGCCGGACACTTTCCGTCGGTGAAGCTGGGCCCGCCGTGGTGGTTCCTGGACTCGCCGGAGGGGATGATGCGCTTTCGCGAGGCCGCAACCGAGACCGGAGGCCTGTACAATACGGTCGGCTTCAACGACGACACGCGGGCATTTCTGTCGATTCCGGCGCGGCACGACGTGGCCCGTCGCGTGGATTGCGCGTTTCTGGCAAGGCTGGTGGCGGAACACCGGCTGGACGAGGCCGAGGCGTACGAGGTGGTGCAGGACCTGGCCGTCAACCTGGTACGCAAGGCTTACAAGCTCTGAAGATAGAACGGATTCGGCCTTGTACGCGGACAGCAGGATGTGAAAACCGGTCTTGACAACGGGCCAATGTATAATTATACATATTAAGTGCATGTTTATGCATCAACCGGTGCAGCGAGGTTGTCATGCATCGACGAGCAGCACGGACGGGCCATAATGAAACAACAACGCCATGCCGCGATACGCGAGGTGATCAACCAGTCGCCGGTGCCTAGCCAGGACGATCTGCGGCGCAGGCTTGCGCAGCGGGGGTTCCATGTAACGCAGGCGACGCTGTCGCGGGACATTCACGAGTTGCGGCTATCGAAGGGGCCGGCGGGCTATGCGCTGCCGGGCAATGGGACGGAAGAGGACGAGGACGCTCTGCCGGGGATTCGCGAGGTGCTGAGCAGCTTCGGCATTGAGGTGCGCCAGGCAATGAACCAGCTGGTGCTGATCACGACCACCAGCGCCGCGCAGCCGGTGGCGGCGGGGATCGACTACGAGGACTGGCCGGAGGTTGTGGGCACCATCGCCGGCGACGATACGGTCTTTATTGTTTGCCCGGACGAGCGGCAGGCGCGCACGTTGAAGGCGCGGATTGAAAGCTATATTGGCTGAGTTAAGGAAACGGTTGTTATGCAGGATGTGAGCACGGAACTCGAAGCAGCATGGCGGACGCGCGGCAAGCAGCCGCGGGCGACGGTGCGCACGGCTGTGGCCGGAGTGGGCGGATATGCGGGCGGAGAGCTGGCTCGGTTGCTGCTGGCGCACCCGCGGCTGGCCGAGAGCAAGCCGCTGTTTCTGGGACGCGTGGCGGACGATGCTGCGGGCGGGCAGGTGCCGCTGGAGCAGATCCATCCGCAACTGGCTCTTGGCGAGGGCAAGCGGCAGCCGGAGGTGCGCGCGTTCAGTTGGGAGCTGATTCGCGAGGCGGGGACGGAGATTGTGTTTCTGGCGCTGCCCCATGAGAACTCGCGCCAGTGGGCCCCGGAGTGGCTGGAGCATGGGGTGCGGGTGATCGACCTGAGCGGCGCGTGGCGGCTGCACGATGCGGCGAACCGCGCGGTGTACAAGCTGCACGATGCGGATGCTGCGCTGGCGGAGAAATTGCAGGCGGAGGCAGTGTTTGGCGCGCCGGAGCTGCATCGCGAGGCGATTGCCGCTGCGCGGCTGGTGGCGAACCCCGGGTGCTACGCCACATCGATTATTCTGGCGCTGGCGCCGCTGCTGCGCGCGGGGCTGGTCGATCTCGACCATGGGATTGTGTGCGATGCGAAGAGCGGCGTGAGCGGGGCAGGCAAGGCTGCGACGGCGAAGACGCACTTCATGTATGCGGCGGACAATCTTTCGGCGTATGCGGTCTTTGGGCATCGCCATGTGGGCGAGATGCTGGAGCAGCTTGGACTGACGGCGGAGCAGCTTCAGTTCACGCCGCACCTGCTGCCGATTCCGCGCGGGATACTTTCGACGATCTATGTGCGGCTGGCCCAGCGCGCAGAGCCGGAGGAGATGGAGGCTTGTCTGCGGAATTTTTACGCGAACAGCCCCATGGTGCGCGTACACGCCACGCCGGAGCTGCCTCAGATCCAGCATGTGGTGCGAACGAATTACATCGACCTGGGATTCGAGTTGGCGAAGGACGGGCGGAGGCTGGTGGTGGTGTCGTGCCTGGACAACCTGCTGAAGGGCGCGGCGGGCCAGGCGTTGCAGAACATGAATGTGATGTGCGGCTGGGACGAAGCGGAGGGCCTGCGGTGAAATACGTGGTCAAGCTGGGCGGCGCCTCCATCGAGGACAAGAAGTTGCTGCACGAGTGCGGCAAGGCGATCTTCGAACTGGTGCGCGACGGCAACCAGGTGGCCCTGGTGCATGGCGGCGGCAAGCAACTGACCGCGACGCTGGCGCAGATGGGCAAAAAGAGCGAGTTCGTCAGCGGCCTGCGGGTGACGGACGCGGAGACGCGCGACGCCGCGCTGATGGTGCTGGCCGGACGAGTGAACAAATCTCTGGTGGCCGCGCTGCGCACGCATGGGCAATCGGCGATGGGGTTGGCGGGCGGCGATGGCAACGTGTTCCGCGCGCGCAAGAAGAAGACGGTGCCGGACCTGGGATTCGTGGGAGAGATTGCAGCGACCGATCCACTGTGGCTGGAGGCGATCTGGAAGATGGACGCGGTGCCTGTGATCTCGTCGATTGCACTGGGGTTTGACGGCGAGTACTACAACATCAACGCCGACGAGATGGCCGCTGCGTGCGCGATCTGCACCAAGGCCGACGCGCTGGTGTTTCTGACCGACGTTCCCGGCGTGAAGGGAGCGGACGGCGCGGTGATGCGCTGGTTGTCGTTGAAGGACGTTCCGGAGTTGGAACGGCGGGGGGTTGTGACGGGAGGAATGCTGCCCAAGCTGAACGCATGCCGCGACGCGCTGACCCACGGCGTAAAGCGGGTGAGAATTCTGCCCGCGGAGGCGGCGTATTTATTACCGGACCTGTGTTCGACCAAGGTCAACGACGGAACGGAGGTCATGGTGGCATGAGTGAAGCTATACAGGACGGTCAACTGAAGCTGGCATCGATTCAGGCGGCAGAACAGAAGCTGATGCTGCAGACATACCAGCGCACCCCGGTGCTGTTTGTGGGCGGCAACGGCGTGACTCTGCGCGACGAGCAGGGGGACGAGTACCTGGACCTGCTGAGCGGGATTGGCGTGATGGCGCTGGGCTACGCGCATCCCGCGGTGGAGGCGGCGATTGCGGCGCAGAGCAAGCGGTTGCTGCATACGTCGAACCTGTTCTATCACGAGCACACGGCGGAGCTGGCGCTGCGGTTGACCGAGATGAGCGGACTGGACCGGGTGTTCTTCTGCAACTCCGGCACGGAGGCGTGGGAGGCAGCGCTGAAGCTGGCGCGGGCGCACGCGGGGCTGCTGCGCAGCGAGGGCAAGAGGGTTGGGACGCGCTTTCTGGCGGTGGAGCAGAGCTTCCACGGACGGACGATGGGCGCGGTGGCGACGACGCACAAGGAGAAGTATCGCGCTCCGTTTGAGCCGGTGATGGGGGGCGTGGAGTTCGTCCGCTTCAACGATGTGGCGGACCTGCGCGCGAGGTTCCACGATGCGCAGGACGAACCGGTGTGCGGGATCTGCATCGAGGCGGTGCAGGGCGAGGGCGGGGTGCGGCCCGTGAGCCGGGAGTTTATAACGGCGGCGCGCGAGCTGTGCGATTCAACCGGAGCGCTACTTCTGGCCGACGAGATACAGTCCGGCATGGGGCGGACGGGCGAGTGGTTTGCCTACCAGCACTACGGGATCCTGCCGGACATTACGACGGTGGCCAAACCGATGGCGAGCGGCCTGCCGATGGGCGCGATGCTGTGCACGGACGAGGCTGCGCGCGCCTTTACGCCAGGCATGCATGGGACGACGTTCGGCGGCGGGCCGCTGGTATGCGCGGTTGCCATTGCGGTGATCGACACCATGAAGCAGACGAACCTGCTGGGGCATGTACGCGACGTAGGCGGCCACTTCAAGGAACGGCTGGAGTGGTTGAGCAAGAGGCACGATTGCATTACCGCGGTGCGCGGCATGGGCTTGATGCTGGGCATGGAGCTTGATTCGGAGGAACTGGCCAAGCGGGCGGCTGCGGCGATGCTGGACCAGCACATACTTGTGAATCGCACCAGCGAGACCGTGCTGCGATTTTTACCGCCATTCATCCTTGAGCGCGCGCACGTCGACCGGGCCATTGCGGCGCTGGATGGAATTCTGACCACACTTACCTTGAACAGTGCAGCATTGGCCGGCCCAGCGCCGGCAGGAGAAGAGTCCCATGGGTAGTAAAACTGTCGTGATGAACCCGAAGCCCGAAGCCAATACGGAGGCGGCGCGATCCTCCAAGCAGCTTGGCATCCAGTCCGACAACGCATTTTCCGAGGCATCCAAGCGTCTGTGCGGGCGCGACCTGTGCTCCGTGGCCGACTTGTCGGTGGATGAGATGGCTGCGATCATGGAGCTTTCGCACGCGGTGAAGAGCAACCCGGAGGACTTTCGCCACTCGCTGGACGGGCGGCAGATGGTCTTGTTTTTTGAGAAGGCGTCGCTGCGCACTCGGCTGACGTTTGAGGCGGCGATCAACACGCTGGGGGGCAATGCGCTGTTCGTGGACCAGACGCAGTCGCCGCTGGGCGAGCGCGAGTCGCTGCCCGACATGGCGCACAACATCGAGCGATGGATGAGCGTGATTGTGCTGCGCACCTACGCGCATGAGACGATCACGGAGATGGCTGCGTGCTCGCGCATTCCGGTGATCAATGCGCTGTCCGACCTGGAGCATCCGTGCCAGGCGATTGCGGACTTCTTCACCCTGGAGGAACGCTTCGGATCGGCGGAGGGCCTGCACTTTACCTACGTGGGCGACGGCAACAATGTGTGCCACTCGCTGATGCTGGCGGCGGCGCAACTGGGCGTGCATTGCACGGTTGCCAGTCCCAAGGCGTTCGCGCCCAAGCTGGAGATCATCCACAAGGCGATCGAGATCAGCGAACAGACTGGCGGCAGCATCACGCTGATGCAGGACCCGGTGAAGGCGGTGACCGGGGCGGACGCGGTGTACACGGATGTATGCACCAGCATGGGATTTGAGCACGAGGCGACCAAGCGGGCGCCGATCTTCAAGCCCTACCAGGTGAATGAGGCGCTGATGGCGCGCGCACAGCAGGACGCGGTGTTCATGCACTGCCTGCCGGCGCACCGCAACGCGGAGGTGACCGATGCAGTGCTGGACGGGCCGCAGTCGATTGTCTTCGACCAGGCGGAGAACCGGATGCACGCGCAGAAGGCCCTGCTGCTGATGTTGCTGGGCGGGGCGAAACGCATTTCCAGTGCGCGCGACCGCGGATTGCAGGCACGCAAACGCGGCTAACCATTCTAGAGCGAAGAGATTGAGGTCACCATTGCCATGTCGGTAATCCTAGAAACGTTGCCAATCGGCCAGAAGGTGGGGATCGCCTTCTCCGGCGGGCTGGACACCAGCGCCGCGCTTCATTGGATGAAGCAGAAGGGCGCGCTGCCGTACGCCTACACGGCAAACCTCGGCCAGCCGGATGAAGCGGACTATGACGAAATCCCGCGGAAGGCGCTGGAGTACGGCGCGGAGAAGGCACGACTGATCGACTGCCGTGGGCCGCTGGTTCGCGAAGGCATCGCCGCGCTACAGGCGGGAGCGTTCCATATCACTACAGCCGGCGTTCCGTACTTCAATACGACGCCCATTGGCCGGGCTGTTACCGGGACGATGCTGGTGACGGCGATGAAGGAAGACGACGTCAATATTTGGGGCGACGGCTCGACCTACAAGGGCAACGACATCGAGCGCTTCTACCGTTATGGCCTGCTAGTCAACCCGGAGCTGAAGATTTACAAGCCCTGGCTGGACGCGACCTTTATCGACGAGCTGGGCGGACGGGCCGAGATGTCGGCCTACATGCAAAAGGCCGGTTTTGGATACAAGATGTCGGCGGAGAAGGCGTACTCGACCGACTCCAACATGCTGGGGGCAACCCACGAGGCGAAGGACCTTGAGCTGCTGACCAGCAGCATGAAGATCGTGGTCCCAATTATGGGCGTTGCCTTCTGGCGCGATGACGTTGAGATCAAGCACGAAGAGATCATTGTGCGATTTGAAGAAGGCTTTCCGGTTGCGCTAAACGGCACGGAGTATTCAGACCCTGTAGCCCTGATGCTCGAAGCCAACCGGATTGGCGGACGGCACGGGCTCGGCATGAGCGACCAGATCGAGAACCGGATTATCGAGGCCAAGAGCCGAGGTATCTACGAGGCACCCGGCCTGGCGCTGCTCTACATCGCCTACGAACGGCTGATCACCGGCATCCACAACGAGGACACGATTGAGCAGTACCGCGAGAACGGACGCAAACTTGGGCGTCTCCTTTATCAAGGACGGTGGTTCGATTCGCAGGCGATCATGCTGCGCGAGGCCGCACAGCGCTGGGTCGCCAAGCCGGTGACCGGCGAGGTAACGCTGGAACTGCGACGCGGCAACGACTATTCGATCCTGAACACCGAGTCGCCGAATCTCACGTTCAAGCCGGAGCGGCTGAGCATGGAGAAGACAGAGTCCAGCTTCAGTCCGCGCGACCGCATCGGGCAGCTCACCATGCGCAACCTGGACATCACCGACACCCGCGCAAAGCTGATGACCTACGCGCAGAGTGGTCTAATCACGCTGAGCAAAGGCTCCGAGATGCCACAGTTGAGGAGCGGGAAGGACAAGGAGTAATGTCCAACCAGGAACAATCCGGAAAGATGTGGTCGGGTCGCTTTCGCGAGCCGCTGGACGCTGTGTTCGAGCAGTGGCAGCGGTCGTTTCCGTTCGATGTGCGTCTGCTACCGCAAGAAGTTGCTGCGTCGAAGGCGCATGCACGGATGATTGCGGCGGCCGGGATTCTGACGGATGCCGAGCTGGAGAGGATGATCGAAGGGCTCGACCAGGTTGGAGACATCACGCCCGAGTTTGCGCCGCTGGAGCCGGGCATGGTGAATCCCAGGCTGCTGGGGGCGGAGCTGGGCACGACGCCGCGATCCATCCGCCGCTGGCTGAACCGGCAGCCGGAGTTCAACGAAAGCCATGTGAAGCATACGCGGATTGTGCTGGCGAAGGACGACCCGCTGCTGCTGCGGATGAAGAGCCACTTCGCCATTCAGGCGAACCTGAACCTGGATGGGGACGGCGCGTGCGAGGAGTTCCCGGCCACGACCGAGGCCGATGTGGCCGCCTCGATGGCGAACGCCGAAGACATTCACCACTTTGTGGAACTTCAGCTCGCCAAGGTGATTGGCCCGCTGGCGCTGAAGCTGCACACCGGGCGCAGCCGCAATGAGCAGATTGCCACCGACATGCGACTGTTTGTGCGCGAGGCGATTGACGCAACGGTGAAGGGATTGCGCAAATGGGGTATTGCACTGATTGAACTGGCGGAGCAGGCGGGCGATGCGGTGATGCCCTCGTACACCCATATGCAGCGGGCCGAGCCGGTGCTGGTGGCGCATTGGCTGCTGGCGTATGGGTCGATGATCGAGCGCAATATTTCGCGGCTGATGGACGCGCGCAAGCGGATGAACTATTGTCCGCTGGGATCGGGCGCGGTGGCGGGCGCGACGCTGGCGCTGGACCGGAGGATTGCGGCGCGGGAGTTGGGTTTCGATGCACCAACGGCCAATAGTCTCGACGCAACTTCAGACCGCGATTTTCTGCTGGAGTTCACGCAGACGCTGGCCGCGCTGGGAGTTCATATCTCGCGGTTTGCCGAGGAGCTGACGCTTTATGCGACGGCGGAGTTTGGATTTCTCGATCTGCCGGAGGCGTACTCGACGGGATCGAGCGCAATGCCGCAGAAGAAGAACCCGGACTTCACGGAGCTGCTGCGCGGCAAGAGCGCACGGCTGGCGGGCGCGGCGACGACGCTGACTGTGCTGATGAAGGGACTGCCGCTGGCGTACAACAAGGACCTGCAGGAGGGGCAGGAGACGGTGTTCGACGCGGCGGACACGGCGCGCGGGATTCTGGGGATTCTGCCTGCGTTCACGCGCTCGCTGAAGTTCAACTTCGAGCGAATGAAGACGGCGGCGACAACGGGCTATCTGAACGCGATGGCGGCGGCGACGTATCTCTCGAACAAGGGTGTGGCGTTCCGCAAGGCGCATGAGATTGTAGGCAACGCGGTGCGGCTGGGGCTGGAGAGCGGGCGCGAACTGGATGCGATTCCGCTGGCGGAGTTGCAGGGGCTGAGCGAGGCGTTTGGCGAGGACTTTCATGCGGCGATTGCGCTAGAGGCCACGCTGGATTGCCACGATGTGGTTGGCGGGACGGCGCGTGCGCGGGTCCATGCCGCACTGGCTGAGGCGCGCGAGCGTTTGAGTTCGGTTGCGGCGGCGCAAGTCTGAGAAGATAGAGAGAGGAGATTTTCAAATTGAGCAGCTCGTCCCTGATGGCCGCCAGCGAATCCACCGCATCCACGCGAGTACGCGCGGGCGGTGCAGTGGTGCGCAAGGCGCGGCTGCAGGACGCGGTCAACATCTTCGAGCTGGTCAACTCGCTCTCCGGCGATGGAACTCTGCTGCGCCGCAACTACGCGGACATCTGCGAGAACGTGCGCGACTTCGCGGTGGCGGAGTCGGAGAGCGGCATCTTTCTGGGCTGCGGCGCGCTGCACCTGTATGGGCCGCACCTGGCCGAGGTGCGGTCGATTGTGGTGAAACCGGAGGCCAAGGGCCAGGGAGCGGGCGGGCGGATTCTGCGCGCTCTGCTGGAAGAGGCCGAGGAGCAAGGCGTTGCGTCGGTGTGCATGTTTACGCGGATTCCGGACTTCTTCTTTCACTTCGGCTTCCGGCTGGCCGACCGGACGACGCTGCCGGACAAAATATACAAGGACTGCCAGGCCTGTCCGCGGCTGTATGCGTGCGACGAGGTGGCGATGGTGCGCGGGCCGCTGCCGCGGATTGCGGTGCTGGGACCGACGCGGATCGCCCAGCCGGAGCTGGTGAAGCTGCAGGTGGGGCACATCGCTCATCCTGTTGAGGATGCGGACGCAGGGGATGGCAGGATCGCGCCCAAGGAAGCGAGTAAGGGGTGAACCGTGGGCCCGCTGGGGGGCTGGGGTATCCCACTGGACGGGCAGGGATGAGAAGGCGGCGCGACGAGGGGAGAACCCTCGCTGCAACTTTACCTCCATCTTTGTGTCTAACTCTACGGATACATATTTATTCGCGGGAGTGTATCCTTGAGACGTACCCGCAGGAGGAATCCAGTGCCTCGGCCAACCCAGCCACGTTCGTTTCCGCTTCGTCCGTTGCTTTTGATTGCCGCCTTTGCGTTAGCCGCAGTGTTTGTGACGGCAGGGATGCGCGGCCAGACGGATTCTGCTACGCCTCCGGCGGTTCCACCCAGTGCGCCCGCGACCTCTCCGGTCGCAGTACCCGATGCGCCGGCAGCGCCGAATGGGACACAGTCCGCAGCCCAGGTTGCGACGCTGCGCGCCTTCAGCAACCTGGTGGTGGTCGATGTAGTGGTGACCGACGCGAACAAGAACCCGGTGCATGGATTGAAACAGTCGGACTTCACGCTTATGGAGAACGGCAAAGAGCAGACGATCCGGCACTTTGAAGAGCATAAAGTAGGACCTGCGACGAGGCAGATTGCGCTGGCGCCGAAGCTGCCTGCCGGGATGTTCAGCAATATATCCGCGGCCCCGACGAACGGGCCGGCGAATGTGCTTCTGCTGGACTACCTGAACACGCCGGTGACGGCGCAGGTATTTGCGCGCAAGCAGTTGCTGGATTACCTGGACAAGGCGCCGGCGGGCACGCGCATTGCCATCTTCGGCATGACGACGCACTTGTACATGCTGCAGGGGTTTACCTCGGACATGGAGACGTTGAAGGCTGTGCTGACGGGGAAGAAGGGGACGCCGCAGGTCTCGGACATCCTAACGGATGCAGTCAACGGCGGGCCGATGGGCACAACGGCGTTCTCGGACGCTGCCGCGCAGTATGCCGATGTGACGCAAGAGATGCTCGACGACCAGGCTCGCGCCGATGCACAGATTACCGCGGAAGAGCAGAACAACCGGATGCTGTACACGCTGAACTCGTTCGACCAACTGGCGCGGTACCTGGTGGGCATTCCGGGACGCAAGAATGTGATATGGTACTCGGCCAGCTTCCCACTGGATGTGGAGCCGAACCTCAGCGAGGCCGATCCGAACGACTCCGTGATCCGCAACGACGAAGCAGTGCGCAAGATGGACAACCTGCTGACGCGCGCGCAGGTTGCGGTGTATCCGGTGGATGCGCGTGGTTTGCAGACCGACCAGTCGCAGAACTTTGTGAACGAAAACTCTACGGGGGTACCTTCCCCGGACAGCGCTCAGAGCGGGACGATGGGGTGGATGAACCAGCAGGCCCAGGAGCACGAGTCGATGTACGCCATGGCGGAGGACACGGGCGGCGAGGCGTTTGTGAACACCAATGGCCTGACCCAGGCAGTGGGCAAGGCGATTGAGGAAGGCTCGAACTACTACACGCTGACGTATACTCCGTCCAACTTACAGTGGGACGAGCGGTTCCGGACGATCAAGATCAAGGTGAACAATCCGAACGCGAAGAACCTCAGCTATCGCAATGGCTACTATGCGCTGGATCCCAACGACCGGAACAAGCTGAACGCTCAGGGAGCGGCCACAGCGTTGTCCACGCCTACGACCATGACGTCGGCCCTGATGCACGGCGGCCCGAACCCGACGGAGATATTGTTTAAGGTGCGCATTCGTCCGGCGAGCACTCCTCCGGAAGAGGCGGTGGTGGCGAGCAACAAGACCAATCCCGATCCGAAGGTGAAGGTGGAGGGCCCCTTCAAGGAGTACGGCGTGGACCTTGTACCCGACCCGAAGGCGGTCAATTGCAGGCTGGATGCAGACGGCAATCACCACTGCGCTTTGGAGATATGGTCGTACGTCTACGATAACAATGGCAGGTTGCTGGTGACGACGGGCAACCGCGTTTTTCGCATGCTGACACCCGCCGACTACAACAAGTTGCTGACCGGCGGCATGGCGTTCCACCAGGAGATCAGCGTGCCTGTGAAGGGGCAGTACTATCTGCGCACCGCGATCCACGATTTGGTATCGGACCGGGTAGGCGCGGTGGAGATTCCAGTTGCGCAGGTTGCGAGACTGGAACCGCTGCAGGAGCCTCCGGCAGCGTCTGACGCTACGCCGGCTGCGGCTGCGGCACCCTCGGCAGCCGCGCCAGCGCCAGCAACTCCGGCAGTACCGGTATTGCAGCCGGTTGCTCCGGCTGGTGCTCCAGCCACGCCGTAGTAATCTCAAACGTAGCGTGTCTACCGCACTGAACGAAATCTTTGAGCATGAATACCGCGAACTGCGTCCGCGCGCGCCGATGCCCGCGCTGGACATTCGCTTTCGCCGGTTCACCTCGCTGAATACGACGATCCGGCTGCGCGAGGGGCGTCTGCTGGTGCGGCTGTCTGACCTGCTGGAGGCGGCGCCGGAGTCTGTCCACCACGCGATCGCTCACATCCTGCTGGCCAAGTTGTACAA
Source organism: uncultured Acidobacteriaceae bacterium (assembly GCA_963834805.1). Lineage (GTDB taxonomy): Bacteria > Acidobacteriota > Terriglobia > Terriglobales > Acidobacteriaceae > Edaphobacter. The sequence continues at coordinate 189,147 of CAWIDB010000006.1, read as the reverse complement.
GAAGCCGATTGCGCGGGCGCATGCGGACCGCTATCGCCGCCATGTGTCGTCGGAGGCGGTGGCGCGGCAGACGGAGCAGATCCGGCAGACGCGCGGACGCAAGACGATCCTATCGGCGCAGGGCCGTGTTTACAATCTGGACGAGGTCTTCGAGAGCTTGAACACGCGTTTCTTTCATGGACTGCTGGGACGGCCGACGCTGACCTGGAGCGCGCACCATGCGCGGCGCATGCTGGGCCACTACGACAGCGCCCACAACACCATCATGGTGAGCCGAGTCTTCGACCGGACCGATACGCCACGCTGCGCCATCGAGTATCTGCTGTACCACGAGATGCTGCACCTGAAGCACCCGGTGCGGGTGAAGGCGGGACGGCGCTGCGTTCACTCCAAGGCGTTCCAGGCGGAGGAGCGACTGTTTCCCGAACTGGAGGCTGCGAAGGCGTATCTGAAGCGGTTGCATATGATCGGGCGGGAAAGATGAAGGCATACCACCGGGGCTAAAGCCCGTTGAATCCATGGAATTTATTCAGGGGGCTAAAGAGCCCTGCTCCCTTCGCAGGCAAAGGCAAAGGAAGAAGCAGATTCCTTCCCCTTCGACAAGCTCAGGGTACGGAATGACAAAGCAATGCAGGGATTCTTCGCTGCGCTCAGAATGACAATTTTTATTGGTATGTCGAGGAAGACGGTCGTGCTGCTTCCGCAAACGATAACCCACCCATGCCGCAAAGACCGCGTCATGAATGGGGCACCCAAATTCCACCCTTCCGCAAAGGCCGCGTAACGAATGGGGCACCCGGGACAGTGCGTTCAGACGTGGATTTTTTTGGAGCCTCCGGAGGCGTGTCGTTGGGAGAGACGGTCGCTGGAGATGACGCCGTCGTGGAGGGTGACGATACGTTGCGCGTATTCGGCGATGTCTGGCTCGTGGGTGACGACGATGAGGGTGTTGCCGATGGCGTGGAGGTGGTCGAAGAGGGCCATGATCTCGTCGCCGGTTTTGGAGTCGAGGTTCCCGGTGGGCTCGTCGGCGAGGATGATGGAGGGACGGTTGACGAGGGCGCGGGCGATGGCGACACGCTGGCGCTGGCCACCGGAGAGTTCGTTGGGCTTGTGGGTCATGCGTTCGCCGAGGCTGACGGACTCGAGGACGGCCTTGGCGCGGGCGATGCGCTCGGCCGAGGGTGTTCCGTTGTAGATGAGGGGCAACTCGACGTTGAGCAGGGCGGTGGCGCGGGCCAGCAGGTTGAAGGTCTGGAAGACGAAACCGATCTCCTTGTTGCGGATGCGCGCCAGTTCATCGTCGTTGAGGGAGGAGACGTCGTGTCCGTTGAGCCAGTAGCGGCCCTGAGTGGGCGTGTCGAGACATCCGATGAGGTTCATCAGGGTGGATTTTCCGGAGCCGGAGGGACCCATGATGGCGACGTACTCGTTATGGCGGACACGCAGGTTGATGCCGCAGAGGGCGTTGACCTGCTGCACGCCCATTTCGTATGTCTTCCAAAGATTGCTGGTGACGATGACCTCACCATCGATGGGGCCTTCAGGGTTGACGTTCTCTGGAAGGGGGATGGGGTTGGGGGCGGTATCAAGGGGCATCGGACGCTCCGGATGGATCAGGAGTTGCTGTCGTCGGTGGTGGTGGTGACGGGGGCTGAGTTGTCGCGCTTGACCAGGGTTCCGCTCTTGAGGGCTCGCAGAACCTGGTAGCGGCCGATGACGATCTCATCGCCCGGCGCGAGGCCGGAGAGGACTTCGATCTCGGTGGCCCCAGTGACACCGGTGGTGACGGGGACGAAGTTGGCGCGCAGCTTTCCATGGCTGGTGGTGAGCAGGTAGACACCCTGGGCGAGGTTGGGCTTAGCGGGCTCGCCGGAGGGATCCGTGGCCGCGGCGACGGTGGAGGAGGGTTTGCCGGCGTGGTCGGCGAGGTCCTTCTCGGCGGCGGGGTCGCGCTGCACGAGGGCCTGGATGGGGATGGTGAGGGCGTTGGAGCGCACGGCGGTGGTGATCTTGGCGGTGGTGGAGAGGCCGGGCCGTAGTTCGGCGAGGTCTTCTCCGGGGAGCTGGTCGAGGGTGACGACCACCTTGAAGTCCTTGGCCTCCTCTGTGCCGCTGGTGGACTGCGAGGTGGCAATGCCGGTGGAGCGTAGCAGGGCCTGATCGCCGACCTCGGTGACGTGGCCCTTGAATGTTTTTCCGGGCAGTGCGTCGACGGTGACATCGGCAGGCTGACCGAGCTGCAAGTTGACGATGTCGGTCTCGTCGACCTTGACCTCTGCGGTGATGACGGACATGTCCGCGAGGGTCATGAGGGTGGACCCTTCGGCATTCTGGATTCCGACGACGACGGTCTCTCCCTCGCGCACGGGCACGTTGGTAACCAGGCCGTCGAAGGGAGCGCGGGAGATGGTTTTGTCGAGGGCGTCGTAGTTGGCGCGCTGGCTGGCGACTGCCTGGTCGAGATGGGCCCGCTGGCTGTCTGTCTGGGCCTTGGCCTGGGCGAGGGCGGCGACGCGCTGGTCGAGGGTGGCGGCGGAGACGTCGTAGGCGGCTTTTTTAGCGTCGAAGTCCTGCTTGGCGATGAGCTGCGCGTTGTAGAGGGCCTGGGCGCGGTCGAAGTCGAATTTTTTCTGTTCGAGGTCGGCCTTGGCCTCGGCGATGTTGGCCTGAGCGGTGTTCTCGGCGGCGACGTAGGAGGCGATGTCGGTTTTGGAGCTTGCGATGGCGGCTTGCTGGGCGTCGACGGTGGCCTCGGGCTGCACGCTCTCGACGCGGGCGAGGATGTCTCCCTTATGGACGTGGTCTCCCTCCTTGACATAGAGGTGGGTGATGCGACCGAAGGAGGTGGCCCCGACGTTGACGTAGGTCTTGGGCTTGATCTGGCCGGTCCCGCTGACAGTGGAGACGAGATTTTCGCGCACGGCCTTGCCGGTGGCGACCTTGATAATGCCTGCCTGGCCGTGCAGGATGGTGCCTGCAATGACGCCCGCCAGAGCAAGGACGATGACGACGACTGCGATGATCTTCTTAGTGCTCATTCGATCTTTCCATGCTCCTGACGGAGAGGGTTTGCTGGGAGCAGGTACGCGGTTGAGGCAGCGATAGTTCCGTTGTCGAAGGGTCCTGCCTCTTCAACACACACTATAGAACGGGCATTCAGCCCTTGGCGCCGCTCCTGGCTGTTTCCTGGGGCTGCACCCCAGGCTGGGATAGAGCGCGCCGTTGGCGCTGTTCGATGTTGACGTAGGACGGACATTCATTCCAGTCGTGAGACGAATTCTGCGGCTGATAGCGAGCGTACTCTTTCAGATGATGATAACAGGGACGAGGCGGGAAGACGGCTTGTAACGGGGAGGTGGGCGCACTACAATGAGAGTCGGGTTCCGTCCCTGCGTCGGTGCGATGGGCCAAGCGGAGCGGAGGCGGGGTCACGAGAAGGAACCATACAGGGGAAGTTCGCGAAGCAGGAGCATTGCAGGCGATGAGAGCAGTAGGCGGAGTGGTTCTGGGCGTGATGTTGTTGTCCCTTGGAGCGGGGTGGGTCAGCGCGCGTGGTCAGGCGGCGACGGCCGGCGCAGGCGCGACCCAGGCGGCTACAATCCCCGATGGCGTGACCCAGGTCCCGGCCACGACGGAGAAGCCGAACCCGCTGAAGCGGCGGTTGACGGACAAGGAAAAGATCACCCAGCAAAAGGCCCTGAAAAAGGAGCTGAAGGGTGTCTACAAGACGTGGCTGGATGAGGATGTGGCGTGGATCATCACCGACACCGAGCGGCAGGCGTTCAAACAACTGAGCAACGATGAGGAGCGGGACCAGTTCATCGAGAACTTCTGGCAGCGGCGCAACCCCAACCCCGACTCCCTGGATAACGAGTACAAGGATGAGATCTACGCGCGGATCGCGTATGCCAACGAGCACTTTGCGTCGGGCAAGCCGGGATGGATGACAGACCGCGGGCACATCTACATTGCGTATGGGCCGCCGGACGACAAGGACAGCCACCCCAGCGCGGGAACGTACGACCGTCCGATGTCGGAGGGCGGCGGCAGTACGGTGGCGTACCCGTTCGAGATATGGCACTACCGGTATCTGGAAGGGATTGGCGACAACATCGATCTGGAGTTTGTGGACACCTGCATGTGCGGGGACTATCACTACACCATCGACCGGTCTGAGAAGGACGCCCTGAAGAACACACCGAACGCCGGACTGACGCTATCGGAGCAGAATGGCGAGACGGAGAAGAAGGACCGGAGCGCGGGCGGAATCGAGCAGTTGGGTCTGGCCCCCGGCCTGGCGGCGCAGGAGCAGGACAAGCAGTTCGACCGTCTGGACATGATGGCCAAGGTGATGGCCCCGCCTCCGATCAAGTTCCAGGACATGGAAGAGTTCATGGCGGACTCCAAGATTCTGACCGGGCCGCCGTTCCTGTTCGATGTGCGGACGGACTATGTGAAGGTGACCAACGACACGGTGATTGTGCCGATCACGATCCAGGTACACAACTCGGACATCACGTTCGTGACCAAGGACGGGGTGTCGGTGGGGAAGGTGAACGTGCTGGGACGTGTGTCCAACATGACGCACAAGATTGTTCCCAATGGGACGTTTGAGTATCCTCTGGAGGTGAACACGCCGAGCGAGCTTCTGCCGACTAAACAGAAGCAGTCGTCGATCTTCTGGACGGCCCTTCCTCTGAAACCCGGGATGTACAAGATCGACATCGTGATCAAGGACGTGAACAACCCGGACCACGTAGGGCGATGGACGCGGGCGATCAACGTGCCGAAGTACGACGACGACACGCTGGGACACTCGTCGTTGATCTTGGCCGACGAGATGTACCGGGTCCCGTCGAAGGAGATCGGGACGGGAAGTTTTGTGCTTGGGGACACGTTTGTGCGTCCCCGGGTGGCTCCCAATGGAGCGGTGCCGGTTCCGGCCAAGTTCAGCCGGGCCCAGAACCTGAACTTCTGGATGCAGGTGTATAACCTGGGGATCGACGAGAAGAGCAAGCAGAACGATGCGACGATCAGCTATGAGATTGTGAACCTGGACACCCATAAGCCGGTGCTGAATACCCAGGAGTCGAGCAAGACGCTGAGTCCGAACGCGGACCAGGTGACGCTGGAGAAGAGCCTTCCTCTGTCCAGCCTGCAACCGGGGCAGTACCAGGTGAATATCAAGGTGAACGATGGGGTGACCAAGCAGCAGACGGAGGAGTCGGCAAAGTTTTCCGTGGACTGAGGGTCATGGTTTCTGCTGTAAGTAAGCAGGAAGGGATCGAAGCGCGGGAGTCAAAAAGAGCGCTCGATGGAAGCAAGCTAAGGACGGATGCGCGGAGATTCGGCGCGACGATTGCGCGGATAGCAGAGCGATGATCGGTTGCCGGCGCAGAGCGTTCCGACGGGCCAGCTTTTATGGCCCTCATTTGAGGAGAAGGCCACGACGCACAGGATGATGCGGACTGTGCAACGTAGCTGGATACGATACGGGTTGGCGCTTGGCGGGCTGCTGCTGTGGCTGTCGCCTGGGATGGGCGTTGCGGCTTCGGCTGCGACGGTCAGCGGGGTGGTGCGCGATGCGCAGGGCGTGACCCAGATGGGAGTGCTGGTGGAGGCGCTCTCCGTCGACTCGAATCGGGTGAGCACGGCGCTGACGGACATGGCTGGGCGGTATCGGATCGTCAACCTGGCAGCGGGCAAGTATCGAGTGCGCGCGTCGGCGGCGTTGTTCATGCCCGCGACGCGGAGCAATCTGCGGCTGACCAGCGGGATGCGGGCGACGGTGAACCTGACATTGAGCATGCTGTCGGACCCTGTGGCGATGCTTCCAGCCGAGCGGCGCAAACCGGATGAACCGAGCGACGACTGGACATGGACTCTGCGCTCCATGGCGAACCGGCCGATCCTGCGCTTGCTGGGCGATGGGAGCGTGGTGCTGGTGTCGCAGGGTGCAGGGGAGGCTTCGCGCAGTGCGCCGATCGAGGCGCGCGTCTCCATGAAGAGCGGCAACGGCGGGTTTGGCGGAGGCGGAGTGCATAGCGTGGTTACGCTGGACCGGGTTCGGAACGACGGCTCGGATGTGGCGCTGCGGGCCGAGGTTGCGACGGCCGGTACGGCCATGGGGAGCGTTCCGGCGGGCGAAGTGGATGCAGGATACGAACGCAGTGGGGCGCTGGGCGACGGATCGCGGCTGGCAGTGAGCGTTGCGTCGCATCCGGAGATGATGAGTTCCAACGGGGCCGGCGGCAACGCGATGGGCATGCAGGCGATGCGCATGACGAGCGCGGAGAAGATGCAGTTGGGCGACGCCGTGGAGGTGGAGGCGGGAGGCACGGTGTACGCGATCCATACCACGGGAACGGCCCTGACCACGCAGCCGTTTCTGAGCGTGACGGTGCATCCGGGCGAGGTGTGGGCGGTGCGCTACAAGCTGGCGACCTCGCGCGAGATGCAGAGCTTCGATGGACTGGATTCAATTGCGGCGGAGCTGCCGGTGGCGGCGGTGTGCGGCGCACGGCTATGCACCGAGAGCGGCAGCCACCAGGAGATCGCACTGAGCCGGAAGGCCGGAGGCGGTGTGATGGAGGCAGCGGTGTACCGCGATGCGATTGGGCGTTCGGCGGTGGCGGGCGGCGGAGCGATGAGCGCGGCTGAACTGGCTGAGAGCGGAGCCATGGTGGATACGGCGACGGGCAACTTCCGGCTTCTGGGAGGGGGAAGCACTCAGCTTGGAGTGCGGCTTACGCTGTGGGAGCCGCTGTCATCGAACCTGTGGGCGGGACTGGAGTATGTGAGCGGCGCGGCGCAGGCGGAGCAGAATGCGAGCGCGCAGGGGCTGGCGGAGGTTGCGGCTGGGTTGCAGGCGGAGGCAGCGCAGGCGGCGACGGTGGCGGTGAAGGGGCGGATGCTGCGGACGGGGACGAGGCTGCGCGCGGCGTACCGCTGGCAGCCGGAGCACCTGGTGACGGCGGTGGGGCCTTACGAGGAGAGCAGCAACCAGGCATATCTGAGCTTCTATGTGGGGCAGGAGCTGCGCTGGGGAGACCGGTTGCCGCCGGGGCTGGAGGCCACGATCGATGTGACCAACCTGCTGGCGGAGGGCTATCAACCAATTCTGTCGGCGGATGGACAGACGCTGTTTCTGGCGCAGTCTCCGCGGACGATCCAGGGTGGGCTGTCGTTCAGGTTTTGAGCTTGTAGCGAAGAGTTTGTGCGTCACCCGGCAAACGAAATACGGGGATTCTTCCCCATTCGCTGCGCTCAGGGTCAGAATGACAATTATTTTCACCCCATAGCAATATCCAAATTGCACTATCCTTGCCGATCGGCTGAACGCAAGCTTTCATTTGACAGCCCCTATGCGACCGGAGCAGAGTTTTTCTAATCTTCAGACTGCGACTTCTTCCCGACAGCCAGCGTATTCCCACTAGTCGAATCATGCTGTTCTCAACATATTATCCAGGCCCTGGTACGGAGTTCGCGGGGCGGGCCAAAGCAGGATGCAGCGAATCTATGAGGTTGACCTTCCCATGATGAAACGAAGCGTAATTGCCCAAGCCCTGGCCATCGGCCTTTGCTGCGTACCCATGGCGATCCTTGCCCAGACAGCAGCGTCCGAACCGGTGACGCTGACCGATAAGCCGACCACGGTGACGCTGTCGAATGGCATTGTCAGCGTGACGTTCTGGAAGAAAGGCGCGCAGTTTGCGCCGGGCACGGCCCCCCAGCCGATGATGCCGCCGCCCGCGCCCGTGGCTGCACCGGCGCCTATCGCGCCGATGGCAGGCCCCGGCGGCAATGCACCGGGCGGGCCACCGCGCACGCGACCGATGGGACCGAGCGGGCCACGCAACGGGGAGGGCGCATCGATCCTGTATACGGTGAACGGCAAGTCGACGGAGTTCTCCGACCAGCGACGCGCGATCTACTTCGATTCGGGTGGCGACCGCATCTATCCGGTATCGAACGGCGATATGCAGATCGTCACGAACACGCCGGAGCAGGCTGAGATCATGTGGCCGGGCGCGCCGACGGCCAACTTCAACTTTGAGACGGAGTTTCACGTGGTGATGCGGCGGGGCATCAGCGGCTTCTACATGTACGCGGTGTACAAGCACCCGGCCAATCTGCCGGAGGCCAGCGTGGGCGAGACGCGCTTCGTGCTGTATGGACCGAACGGCCAAGCCCTGTTCGACCATCACATTGTGGACGACATTCGCCAGGGCGATCCTCCGCAGGGACGGTTCGTGCGCCAGGTGCAGGACACGACATGGCAGTGGGCGGACGGGACGATCTATACCAAGTACAACTACTCGGCGTTCATGGCCGACCACCATGTGCATGGCATGGTGGGGCATGGAATGGGCGAGTGGATGATAACGCCGAGCAATGAGTACATTGGCGGCGGACCGTACAAGCAGGACCTGATGGTTCACTCCGGCAACACGCTGCTGAGCATGTTCGTGGGCGGGCACTTTGGCGCCAACGGAATCCGCGTGGCGGAGGGCGAGACATGGGACAAGGTCTTCGGGCCGGTGTTTCTGTACTACAACCACTCGGAGGTGGGCGATCCGCAACAGAACGTGGCCGCTCTGTGGGCGGACGCCAAGAAACAGGCCGCTGTGCAGATGGGCGAGTGGCCGTACGCCTGGCTGAAGCGCGACGACTATCCGCTGGCACGCGGCACGGTGAGCGGGCAGATCAAGCTGACCGACGGGACCACGACCAAGGGCGCGTGGGCGATGCTGGTGCCGCCGAGCGAGGATTGGCAGGCCAACATCAAGGGATATGACTTCTGGTCTCCGGTGGACGCAACGGGGCATTTCAAGATCGACAAGGTGCGGCCTGGAACGTACGCGCTGGTGGTGTGTGGAGCGGACCAGTTCGAGCCGTTCCGGCAGGAGAATGTGGTGGTGGGCACGTCGGCGGTCAATCTGGGAACGATTGCGTGGAAGCCGGTGACGCATGGGACGTACCTGTGGCAGATTGGCTATGCAGACCGGTCGAGCGCGGAGTTCAAGCATGGCGACGATGCGCGGCACTGGGAGAACTTTGCCTACTACATCAACGATTTTCCCAACGACGTGGACTACACGATCGGCAAGAGCGATTATGCGAAGGACTGGAACTACTCGCAGTGGACGCGGTACAACAAGGTGCCTTACTGGACGATCCACTTCAATATGCCCAAGGCGCTGACGGGGAAGGCGACGCTGACACTGGGCGTGGCGGCGTCATCGGGCGGCGTACTACATGTGCTGGTGAATGGACAACAGGTGGATAACGTGCAGACGGTGCATACCGGAATGGCGCCTTACCGATCGGGCAACCAGGACAGCCCGTATCACACATATCTGGTGACGTTCGATGCGTCGCTGCTGAAGGCCGGCATGAACGAGATTCGCCTTGCGCCGGACAAGAGTGAGCCGTTCCCGCCGGGCAAGGACGCGCTGTTTACCGCGGTGCCCGCATCGATCATGTACGACGCGGTGCGGCTTGAGGTGGATTCGCCCGATGCCAAGCCGCTGATGAAACGCGTTCCACCGCCGTTGCTGACCGCGCCGTATAATCCCGGGCCGCATCCGACGCCGGGGCTGAAGGTGGCGATGGTGCCTGCCTCGTAGTGAACCAAGGGGAGGCACCGGAGATTCGTCCGCGATTCAGGGTAGCTAGGGGATGATGCTGGTGGCGGTGACGAAGCTGAGCTGGTGGATGGCGATCCATGTCATTGGATCACTCCGCGTCCGACGGCCAGATTGAGCTGGCTTGCGGCGACTAGGTAGGAGCCGACCAACTGGGTATAAGCCAGTTGCACTACGCGATAGTCGCTTTGCGCGTTGAGGAAATCAATCAGCGACGCGGCGCCGTTAAGGTAAGAGAAGGTGATGGTTTCGCGGACCTGGGTGGCCTCGTTCAGATACGTCTCCTTGTAAGGCTTGAGCAGGGCGATGTTGCTGCGGACCTGCTCATACGCCGAATCTACGTCGCTGAAGACCTGTGCGGTGGTGGCATCAGCCGACTGCTGGCTGCGGTTGATGTCGATGAGGGTGCGCTGCTTCTCGCCTTGATTGCGATCGAAGATGCGAAGCGGAATGCTCACGCTGCCGCCGAGAGTCTGCATGTCAATAGGGTTCGAGTTATTGACTGCCGAGTTCCAGGTGTACCACAGGCCGAAGGTGGGGTCAGTCGATCCGTTTGCCTCGGCCAGTTTGTGGTTCGTCTGCGCCTGCTGAATGGTTTCCAGCGCGGCCTGCAGGTCGGGGCGTGAGGCAAGAGCAATCTGGCGGAAGTCGGCGAGGGGCTGAAGCGACTCAGAGAAATCGAAGGGGCCGGTGACGTCGAACTGATCGACTGGAGTACGGTCGTTGAGCAGTTGCAGCAACTGGATCTTCTGGGTGCGCAGGTTGACGATGGCGGTCTGGAGTTCCGACTCGTACTGCACGCGGAGCAGGTGGATGCGGGAGAAGTCGACCTGGGCGATATTGCCGGCGCTGAGGCGGGTCCGGCTGATGTCGATGATGTGGTCATAGTAGGCGAGGTCGTCCTGGGCAAGCTTGACTACGGTCTTGGCTTCGAGGGTTTGCACAAAGGCCGAGCGGAGCGCGAACTCGAGGGTCCGCTTCAAGTCCTCATGCTCGGACTCGGAGATGTGTGTACCTTCCTGCGCGCTTTTCAGGCGCAACTCTCGCTTGTGGTCGCGCTCGTGCAGGTAACTGATACCGGGTTCGACGAAGGTTCCCTGCAGTGGCTGCCAATGGCCATCGTTAGGAGCGATTTCTGTTCCGTCCACGGTGGTGTTGAATTGCGGGTTGGGACGCAAATTGGCTGTGATCTCTTCGGCGCGCATCTCGTCCACGCTATCGGCGTCTGCCTTCAGCGCGGGATTGACAGCTTCGAAGCGGGTCTTCACCTGGTCCCAAGTGAGTACGTTTGGAGCGGCAGGGGGTGGAGCCTGAGTCGCAGGCGCAGGCGCAGGAGGCAGGTTCTGGGCCGAAGCGCGGGACGCGGCGCAAGCAAGGATGATGACAGCGAGCACAAAGAGACGAGGGCATTGGGTTACGGATATTATGTTCACCATAGTTGTTTCCTGGTAGCTCTTGATTGTGGTTCGATCGGACCGCGATTGCTTGATTCCCATTAGTTCTCGAACTCGGTTTCGGGCGTGGGGAGGACATCGCCGGGACGCGCGATCCAGACGTAGAGGGTGGGCAGGAGGAAGACGCTGATGGCCAGCGCGCCAATGAGTCCGCCGACGATGACGATGGCGAAGGGACGTTGCGAGTCGGAGCCGATGCCGTGCGATGTGGCTGCGGGCAGCAGGCCGAGGGTGGCGACCAGCATGGTCATCATGATGGGGCGCAGGCGGAGGACGGCGCCCTCGATGGCGGCATCCTCGATGGTGTGGCCGCGCACGCGCATCTGGTTGATGTACTCCAGCATGATGACACCCACCTCGACGGAGACTCCGAAGAGGGCAAGGAATCCGACGCCGGAGGAGACGCTGGAGTGGGTATGGGTGAGCAGCAGCGCGGTGAGTCCACCCACCGGCGCCATGGAGACAGTGGCGAGGATGAGCGTGGCCCATTTGCCGGAGTGGAACATCATGTAGAGGATGACAAAGATGACGATGACGGTGATGGGGAGCACCAGCATGAGGCGGCGTGAGGAGCGCTGCTGGCTGGCGTACTCACCGGCCCAGTCGATCTTGTAGCCCTGGGGAAGCGCGACCTGGGCGTTGACCTTGCGGATGGCCTCTTCGACGGTGGAGCCGAGGTCGCGTCCACGCACGCTGTACTTGATGGCGACATAGCGCTGGCCGGCCTCGCGGTAGACCTCCTCGGCGCCGTCGACGGTTTTGACGTTGGTGAGCTGGGCGAGGGAGACGCGCTCGCCGGAGGGCGCGAGCAGGCGGATGTTGTCGATGGCCTCCTGGGTGTCACGGTATTGCGGCTGGTAGCGCAGGACAACGTCGTAGCGCGCCTCGCCCTGCAGAACCTGGGTGACTGCGTTGCCTCCGACTGCGGTCTGGATGGCATCCTGCACGTCGGCGACGTTGATGCCGTAGCGCGCGGCGGCGGCTCGATCGACGGTGTAGTTGAGATTGGGCTGGCCGATGACGCGGAAGAGGGCGAGGTCCTGGACGCCTTTAATTCCGCTCATGATGGAGACGATCTGGTCGCCCTTGGCTTCCAGGGTGCGCAGGTCGTCGCCATAGATTTTTACGGCGAGTTCGCCCTTGACTCCGCTGACCGCCTCTTCGACGTTGTCGGAGATGGGTTGGGAGAAGTTCCAGCCGACGCCGGGAATTTTGCTCAATTCACGGTTCATGGCGGCGATCAGTTCGTCTTTATTCTGCCGGAAGACGGGACGCCACTGGTCCTTGGGTTTGAGATCGACGAAGTACTCTGTGTTGAAGAAGCCGGTAGTATCGGTGCCATCGTCTGGGCGGCCGGTCTGGCTGACGACCTTGGTGACCTCGGGGAATGCGTTGAGGCGGATGCGTGCTTCGTTGACGATGCGCAGGCTCTCGGTGGGGCCGGTGGAGGGGGCGAGGGTCCCGCGCACCCAGATGGAGCCCTCGTCGAGGTGAGGGAGAAACTCGGAGCCGATGACGCCTCCGAAGGTGAGGAAGATGGAAAAGGCAAGCGCGAGCGCGGCCAGGCCTATGGTGATGTAGCGATGCTGGATGGCCCACTTGACATGTCTGCGGTACATGCATGTGAGCCAGACCATCAAGGGATTCTCCCACTCGCTGGCTCCCTTGCTGAAGAAGAAGCTGGCGAGGACGGGAGCGTTGAGCATGGAAAAGAGCAGGCCTCCGATCAGCGCGAAACTGACCATCCAGGCCATGGGTTTGAAGAGGCGTCCCTCGACGGACTGCAAGGTGAAGATGGGCAGGTAGGCGGCGACAATGATTCCACGCGCGAAGAAGACGGGCCGCTGCACCTCGTGGGCGGCCTCCCGGATCATCTGGGTTGGGGAGAGGGACTTGCTGCGGCTGTGGTTTAGATGGCGGACGATGTTCTCGATCATGACGACCGAGCCGTCGACCACCATGCCAAAGTCGAGCGCGCCGAGCGAGAGCAGGTTGGCTGGAATACCGCGAAGGTCCAGGCAGATGGCGGCGAAGAGCAGAGCGAAGGGCATGGTGAGCGCGACGATGATGGCGCCGCGCACATTGCCGAGGAAGAGGAAGAGGATGATGACGACGAGGAAGATGCCCAAGCTGAGGTTGTGCAGCACCGTGTGGGTGGTGTAGTGGAGCAGGTCGCTGCGGTCGAGGAAGGGAACGATCTTGACGCCGGGGGGAAGGACTCCGGGGTGGGTGGCGTCGCCGTTCAACTCGGCGACTTTTTTGTGGATGGCTTCGAGGGTGGAGTCGGAGTTATCGCCCTTATGCAGCAGGACGATTCCCTCGACTACGTCTGGATTGTCGATGAGCTTGCCGTCCTGCTTCTCGATGGGGATGGCGTTGCCGTGGCTATCGGCCTGCTCGACGCATGGGTCGGGGCGTGCGGTGGGGTCGGATTCGTCGATAGGGGTCGCACCGATGCGGCATGTCTTGCCAATCTGGCCGAGGCGGATCTTGGGACCCTGCACAACGGTGGCGATGTCTTTGACGCGGAGCGCGGTTCCATTCTGGGCCTTGAGGACGGTGTTCTCGATGTCGCGGACGTTGCTGAATAGGCCGACCTCGCGAACATTGATCTGCTGTTCGCCCTGCTCGATGAAGTTGCCGCCAGCGTTTACGTTGTTGTTGGCGAGTTGCTGCTCGACCTGGGCGATGGTGAGGCCGTAGGCGATGAGCTTGTCGGGATCGAGGCGGACCTGGTACTCGCGCGTAATGCCGCCGAAGCTGGAGACATCGACGACTCCGGGGACGGACTTGAACTCTTTTTCGAGCTTCCAGTCTTCGAGGGACTTCAGCTCCATGCTGTCGTAGGCGGGATTGGTGGAGCGCAGGGTGTACCAGTAGATCTGCCCGACGGGACTCCAGTCGGTGCCCATCTGGGGCTGCAGGCCGACGGGCAGCGTGACCTGGCCGAGGCGCTGATAGGCCTCCTGGCGATTGTCCTTGTCGGTGGAGTCGTCGTCGAAGATGAGCATGACGCTGGAGAGGCCAGCGAGCGAGGTGGAGCGCAGGTGTTGCAGGTGGGGAATGCCTGCCATCTGGATTTCGATGGGGACGGTAACCTGCTGCTCGACCTCTTCGGCGGCACGGCCGGGCCACTGGGTGATGATCTGGACGTAGTTGTTGGCGACATCGGGATAGGCCTCGACGGGAAGGTAGTGGAAAGAGACGATGCCCCAAGCGAAGAGGATGATCGTAGCGCCGATCATCAGCCATCGATTGTCGAGAGCGAAATCGACGAGGCGGCGAATCATTTATTGTTCCACCGCATTCTGGAGGGTGAGAGCATTGGAGACGACTTGCTGTCCGATAGCGATGCCGGAGACGATCTCCTGCATTCCATTGGGGAGCATATCACCGGCCTGGACGGCGACGCGGCGGAAGTTGCCCGTGCCATCGGCGGGGATAGCGCCCGCGGCGGGGATGTAGACCCAGTCGCGGTCGTGCAGATGCAGGATGGCCGTGGCGGGAACGCTGGCGTGGGTCTGGGTGGCCTTGCCGAAGATGGTAGCGGAGGCGAACATGCCGACGCGCATCAGCGTGCCTGGATTTGCGACTTCGATGCGGACCTTGGCGGTGTGCAGGGATGGGTCGAGCAGGGCGCCGATGTCGCTGATGACTCCGGTGAGGACCTTGCCAGGATAGGCGGCGAGGCGAATCTCCGCCTTCTCGCCGAGATGAACCTGGGCGAGGTCGTTTTCGTAGACATCGCAGACGACCCAGACGCGGGAGAGATCCGCGATGGTGAAAGCAGTAGCGGAGCCGGAGTAGTTGACGCCCGCGGCGGCGGCGTCGGTGACGTTCTGGGCGACGATGATTCCGCTGGCGGGCGAGGAGACCTTGACCGTTTCGGTGGGGTGGTCCTTATCGACGCCGAGGACGTGGAGCTGCTGCTCGGCGGCGACGAGCGCAGACTTGGCATCGTCTTCGGCGTTCTGCGCGATCTCAAGCTGATTGGTGGGGATGGCTCCCTTGTCGTGGAGCAACTTGGCGCGATCGAGCTGCGTCTGGGTGAGGCGCTCGTCGTTGACGGCCTTGAGATAGGCGCTGAAGGCGGAGGAGACGTCGGCGCTCTGCACCTCCATGAGGAGCTGGCCCTTCTTGACGGTGTCTCCCAGGCGCGCGTGGATGGCGACGACGCGGCCGGAGGCGATCGAGATGACGGGGATGGTGCGGGAGACGTCTGGTTGCACGGTGCCGGTGGCGCTGAGCGTGGAGGGCGCCACGTAGCTGGCCGCCGCGAACAGAGGAAAGGCTGCGAGATTCTGCACCTGCACCAGCGCGGGGTCTGCGTCTGGTTGCACGGTGACCGCGGACGGTCCCTCTTTACTTGGATCGGAGGGGGCGCGTTTGCATCCCGTCGCGCCGACGAGCGCAAAAAAAACCAATGCGCCCGCGATCCTTGCTGCACAAACTGAGCTCATGGGAATCCCTTGTTCCTGCGTAGAGCGTACTCCATCTATGGACGCAGATTCCTGTCGAATGTTTCGTTCGGGGATGTCCGCGCCAGGCAAAACGTCCTCTAAAAGAGTACGACAAAACCGGCCCTTCTGGCCGGTGGCGAGGGCCGGAGCGGAGGATGGAATGACGATGGATACGGGTTTTGCGAGGGGTGAAGGAGCACCAGGGAAGAGTGAAACAGCACGCAGCCCATCTCTACTCCGGGTTACTCTATATCCACTCGCATGGCTTTTTCACACATTCTAGGCAACAGGCGTTACGTCTTTGCGGATTTGCGCGAACTGCTGGCCAAGGCAACTCCCTTGCGCAGCGGCGACGCACTGGCCAGCCTGGCGGCTGGATCCGCGGAGGAGCGCGTGGCTGCGCAGTTTGCGCTGGCCGATCTTCCGCTGCTGCATTTTCTTTCGGAACAGGTGGTTCCCTACGAGGACGATGAGGTGACGCGGCTGATCGTGGACACACACGACGCCGAGGCCTTTTCGCCCATACGATCGCTGACGGTGGGCGAGCTGCGCGATTGGCTGCTATCCGACGACGCTACCGGAGATAGGCTGGCAGAGCTGGCGCATGGGTTCACGCCGGAGATGGCGGCTGCGGTCAGCAAACTGATGCGGGTGCAGGACCTGATTGCGGCGGGGGCAAAGATGCGCGTAGTGACGCGCTTCCGCACCACCGTGGGACTAGCCGGAAGGCTGAGCGCGCGCCTGCAGCCCAACCATCCAACCGACGATATGGCGGGCATTGCGGCAGCCATGCTGGATGGGCTGTTGCTGGGATCGGGCGACGCGGTGATCGGCATCAACCCAGCGGGCGACAGCGTAACGACTACAACGCAGTTGCTGCGGCTGATCGATGCTGTGCGCCAGCGCTTCCAGATACCTATCCAGAGCTGCGTGCTGGCGCACATCACTACACAACTGAAGGCGCTCGAACAGGGTGCGCCGTTGGACCTGATCTTTCAGTCCATTGCCGGCACGGAGGCAGCCAACCGCAGTTTTGGGGTAAATCTGGCTCTGCTCGACGAGGCGCATCAGGCCGGGCAATCGCTGCGGCGGGGTGCGGTGTGCGCCGATGGGAGTATTGGCGACAACATTATGTACTTTGAGACCGGCCAGGGATCGGCGCTCTCCGCCAATGCCCATCATGGCGTGGACCAGCAGACACTAGAGGCGCGCGCTTATGCAGTGGCCCGCCGCTACCGACCGATGCTGGTGAACACCGTGGTGGGCTTCATCGGTCCCGAGTATCTTTACGACGGCAAGCAGATTACCCGCGCCGGACTGGAAGACCACTTTTGCGGCAAGCTGCTGGGTGTTCCCATGGGTTGCGACGTTTGCTACACCAACCACGCCGAAGCCGATCAGGATGACATGGATGCACTGCTGACGCTGCTGGGCGTGGCAGGCGTCAATTACATCATGGGCGTGCCCGGCGCGGACGATGTGATGCTGCACTACCAGAGCACGAGCTTCCATGACGCACTGTATCTGCGACGTGTGCTTGGGCTGCGGCCAGCTCCGGAGTTTGAGAGGTGGCTGGCAGGCGACAGTTATCAGCGTCTGGCACTGGAGGCCAGTCATCCGGAGAGGCTGCTGTTGGCATGAGTGAGATGCTGCATTCAACAACGGGGCTTGCCGCGCGTATGCGCGCGCTGACTCCCGCACGGGTGGCGTTAGGCCGCACCGGAGTCAGTCTCCAGACAAGGGATTTGCTGGATTTTCAGCTTGCGCACGCCCAGGCCCGCGACGCAGTACACGCGGCGCTGAACGGCGCAGCACTGGCGGCGGAGCTAACTGCAATCACAGGCGGACCCGTGTTGCGACTGCACACTATGGCGGCGGACCGCGCAACCTACCTGAAGCGCCCGGACCTTGGGCAAAGACTGAACGAGGCCAGCCTGGCCGGTTTGCCGTCCGGTTCCTGGGATCTGGCGTTGATGGTGGTGGACGGCCTGTCGGCGATTGCCGTTGAGAGGCATGCGACCTCCCTGCTTCAACAACTGCTTCCCCGGTTGGAGGGCTGGCGTGTGGCGCCTCTTGCCGTGGTGGAGCAGGGAAGGGTGGCCATTGGAGACGAGATTGGGTTGGCGCTCGGCGTGCAACTGTCGGTGGTGCTGATCGGCGAGCGGCCGGGGCTCAGTTCGCCCGACTCGCTGGGCGCCTATATCACATGGGCCCCCCGTCCTGGCCGCACGGACGCCGAACGCAACTGTATCTCGAACATTCGCACAGAGGGGCTGAGCTATACGATGGCCGCCGCGCAATTGTGCATGTACCTGACCGCAGCGCGCAGTTGCCGCCTCACCGGAATCGCGCTCAAGGAAGATCCCAGCCTCTTGAAGGAAGGCACCTTGTAAGGACTGGGCTGAGTTGCATATGGATTCAGGATTTGCAGCCGCGGAGAAGCTATGGGGGAGGCGCTCGCTGATGTAGCCGCCGGCAAACCCATGGGACAGTCGCTCTCGTCCTGAATCCACTGCCGCAGGTTGCGCTACGACGCCTCTGCCACGGTGAACTACACCGGGTCCATCTGCCCCTGCGAAAGGCAGGCCGGATCGTCCGGGCGATTCTCCGGAGGGAAGCCCCATGAGTACGATCGTTCTGCGACCATGCGAACGAGCTATCTTTCCCCTCCGTTTGGGCGTACAGTATCTGCCGGATTGCTGTTTAAAATCGATCGGATCTTCAGTATTCGCCTGCCCGCGAAGCACTTTCACCTGCTGTTTGAGGTCCGAGCCGCCATGTCCATCCTGGGAATCAACATTGGCGCACTGACGGTGAAGGTGGTGGCAGTGGAGGCCGGCGGCAAAACTGCCAGGGTGATGGCCCATCAGGGACGGCCCCTGGAGGTTATTGAGCAACTGCTCGCCCTTCCGGAGTTCGCCGGCGCGGAATGCTTCGGCGTATCCGGCCAATTGGGCCACATCTCCGAGTTTGCCGCGATCCAACGCGCCCTGAGCGAGGCGGAAGGCGAGTTCGACGCAGTGGTTTCGCTGGGCGGCGAATCGTTTCTGGTCTATACGCTGGCGCATGGAAGGGTGATCAATGTCCTGGCGCACAACAAGTGCGCGGCGGGCAGCGGCGAGTTCTTCGTGCAACTGGTGGGGCGGATGGGGCTCGAACTGGAGACGGCGATCGAGCTCTCGGCCGAGGGAAAGGTGGTGCCGCTGGCTTCGCGCTGCACGGTGCATTGCAAATCCGACGTGACGCACAAGCTCAACCGCCATGAGGCGACCCCGGCGGACATCCTGAGGACGCTGCACGACAGCATGGCAGGAAAGGTCGCCGCGCTGCTGGAGAAGGGGCAGAACCCGCTGCGCCGCGTGCTGCTGATTGGAGGCGTGACGCGCAACCGCGCCCTGGTGGAGGCATTGCGAGAGAAGCTGGCCGGGACGGAGCTGATCGTGCTGCCGGAGAGCGAATGGTTCGAAGCGTGGGGCAGTGCATTGCTGACGCGCGACAAGCCGCTTTACCAATCCCCGCAGATTGCGCGTCCGGCGACTTTCGAGACGCTGCCGCCGCTTTTTCGATATGAGGACCAGGTGCAGGTAATGGCCGCGCCGCCCATGCAGGCGCCGCCGGGTGGCCCGATGGTATTGGGGGTGGATGCAGGCTCGACGACGACCAAGGCGGTCCTGCTCGATCCCGCGACGCGCGCGCTTGTGGCCACGCACTACACGCGCACGCGGGACGACCCCGTGGCAGCGGTGCGCGAGTGCCTGCGGGAGCTGATGCGCCAGGTTGGCAATCGCCCGGTGGGGCTGGTTGGCGCAACCGGCTCGGCCCGCGAACTGGTGGGCGCGTGCCTGGGAACCGAGCAGGTGTACAACGAGATTTCGGCCCATGCCGCCGGCGCGACACACTTTGCCGAGGACGTGGACACGATCTTCGAGATTGGCGGCCAGGACTCCAAATACATCTATCTTCGCAATGGCGTGCCCATCGGCTATGCCATGAACAACGCCTGCTCGGCAGGCACCGGCTCGTTTCTGGAGGAGAGCGCGCAGAGCGACCTGGGAACCAGCGTGCGCGACATCGCGGAGCACGCGCTGGCCGCGGAGGCGCCGGTGAAGTTTAAGACGACCTGCGCGGCGTTCATCAACTCCGACATACGCATCGCGCAGCAGCAGGGACTGGAGCGCGACAACATTCTGGCCGGCCTGGTGTATGCCATTGCGGAAAACTACCTGACGAAGGTGAAAGGACAGCGGCCGGTAGGCAAGAAGGTGCTGCTGCAAGGCGGCGTGGCCCTGAACCGTGCCGTTGGATACGCATTCGCACATCGCGTCGGGCGACCGATCGTGATCCCAGCCAACCCGGAGTTGCTGGGCGCGCTTGGGGTTGGGCTGCTCGCGCTCGACCGTTCAGGCGGCGTCCTGGGCACGACCACCGATCTCGAGAAATTGGCGTCGGCGGAGATGAACCTGGTGGGCCAGTTCACATGCAAGGTGTGCAAGATGTACTGCAACATCGAGCGCTTTGAGGTGGATGGGCGGCGGTTTCCCTTCGGCGGGCGATGCAGCCTGTACGAGAACGTGTGGAAGCGAAAGATGCGCATCGCGCCCGCGCCAGACCTGGTGGAAGAGCGGGCCGCGATCCTCTATCGCGCTCCCAGGCGTCTGGAACCAGAGCCGAAGCATGAGCCGAAAGAGCGAGCTTATTGGGATGTGGGACCGACGCTGGAGGCCGCCCGGTCGTTTCTGGAAGAGTCCTTTGGCCACCCCAATGGCAAGGCGCAAATATCGGAGACACGCATCGGCATCCCTCGCGCGCTGACGACGCACTCCCTGTTCCCTCTCTATGCAACATTCTTCTCTGCCCTGGGGATGGAGACCGTGCTGTCTGCGGTAGACCCGCGAGGCGATCTGAAGTCGCACTCCGGATTTTGCCTGCCTGCGCAGATCGCACACGGCGCAGTTATGGACCTGCAACAAAAGGGCATGCGCGTGGTCTTCCTGCCGCAGGTGGCGCGCATGCCTCAGAACGAAACGTGCAAGGATTCCTATCTTTGCCCGATCACGCAGGCTGGACCCTATTTTGTGGCCAAGGCGTTTCCCGATACGCAATTCCTTTCGCCGGTGCTGGACTTCAGCAATGGATACGCGGCCAATACGGCGATGGCCGATATGGCCGTGCGCGAGTTGGGGGTCTCCCGCGAGTTGGCCGGGGAGGCCTGGGCCGCCGCCGTCGGCGCGCAGACGAAGGCCGAAGGCGCGCTGATGGAGATGGGCCGCCGGGCCCTGGCGCAGGCGCTGGCGGACGGCAAGCCGGCGATTCTGTTGGCGGGCCACAGCTATAACGCGTACACGCCCGAGGCCTCGCAATCGGTGGGCAAGAAGCTCTCCAGCATGGGCGTGCAGGCGATTCCCGCCGATTGCCTGATGGCGTCCGGGGCTGGGCCCACGGTCTGGCATTTTGCCAATCAGATCATGAGCGCGGCCTCGCTGACCAAGCGTTATGCGAACCTGTTTCTGCTCAGCATCAGTAACTTCAGTTGCACCATCGACGCATTCACCCATGCGTTGCTTGCCTCGGAGTTGGGGGCCAAGCCATACCTGATTCTGGAGATCGACGCCCAGACCGCCGATGCCGGAGTGCAGACGCGCCTGGAGGCATTTCTCGACATTGTGCAGAACTACCACGCGGCCCAACCCATCGTGGCGCAGCCGTTCACGCCGTGCAAGCTGGTGAAGGGCGGGGTAGTGATCTCGTCGGACGGCGAGCGGGTTCCGCTCAGCGACCCGCGGGTCAAACTGCATCTTCTGAACTTCTCGCAGGTCCACGCGGAGTCCGCGGCGATGGCCCTCGGCTGGCTTGGTCTGCATGCCGGCCAGGTGGTTCCGCTGGATCGCGGTCAACTCGATCTGGGCCTGCAGTCCACCTCCGGCCGCGAATGTCTGCCGCTGCCCCTCAGCATCGGACAACTGCTGCAAATCCTACGCGACCGCAAAGCGGGCGAGATTGTCGGTTTTTTCATGATGCGGGGCGGCGCTCCGTGCGCCGCCGATGCCTACATGGGATACTTCGAACGCTTCATCGCCGAGCATCAGTTGGCCGATGTGTTCATGGTCAGTCCGGGAGCGGAAGACGGCTATCTGGGATTCGGGCCCACCTTGCTCCTGAACCACCTGTCGCCGGCGATTCTGATCGCGGATATCCTGGTCGAGATCGAACATGTGTTGCGCGTCGTGGGCGCCCCCGGCAGCATTGAGCAATTCCAGCAGGGGTGGAAGCAATTCCGGGAAAAGGCAACAACACTGGATGAGTTCATCTCTCAACTGCCCGTCTTTGTGGAGCAACTGGTCGCGCTGCCACGCACGCGCGAGCCCAGGGACTGCCCCAGGGTGGTTGTCACCGGCGACTTCTACGCCCGCTTCAGTCCGTTCTTCATGGATGGGGTGCGCGACCTTTATGCGGCGCGGGGAATCATCCTCAAGCCGGTCGATCTGGCCGAGCTGTTCCTCTATGTCACCTACGATGGGATGAGGGAGATGGCCAACAACTGGGGCCTGAAGCCGGGAGGTTTCGCCCTGGCCAAGGCCTGCACCAGAATGCTGGAAGCCGACGGACAACAGTATCTGCAGCAATGGTGGGGATACCAGTCCGGACGAAAGGCCGAGCAGCACTACCGCGAGATATTCCTGAGGACCGGCCTGTTGATCTCCGGAGCCAACGATGTTGCCGCGGTGCTGGAGAAGAGTTCGGAACACATCTCGCCGCGGATATTTGGCGAAATTACGCCGACGGTAGGCAGGGGCTTGAACGCCGAATACGAGGGCTACGACGGCATCATCCTGATTGGGCCGTTCAACTGTCTTCCTTTCCGCATCTCAGAGGCGATCCTCAAGCCTCTCAGCATGCAACACAACATGCCCCTGCTGAGCTACGAAACCGACGCCTGCGCAGTAGCGCCAGCCGTACTGCGGCAGGTGGACGTTCATATCCAACAGGTTATCGAGCACTCCGCCAGAACCCGTTGAACCGTTATCCAAGAGGTAGATTGCCCGATGCGGCGCCGTATTCGCCAGCCACGAGCGCCTGCGTGAGGTTGAATCGCCAACGTGCGCAGGATTGCCTCAAAAGGTTTCGAAATCAATGTTGCCTGCAGCCGGCAGGAAGATGGGCTCATCTCACCGGTTTCGGCCACGCGCCGTACAGTTCGGTTGTAAACTGTTTGGACGATGCGGTCGAGCACGTTTCGCTACGGTGGTCTACAAAGACCTCATCCTGGAAAGGCATTCGATGGTACAGCTTGAGAAACCCCCATTCGATGTCCATGCCTTTCTGGCCAGCGCCGGCCTGGGGCGACGGATTGTGCAACTGGCGCCCAAGCAGAACTTTTTTACCCAGGGAGATCCCGCGGACGCGGTCTTCTATCTGCAGAAGGGCCGCGCAAAGATCACGGTTGTTTCGGCCGCAGGCAAGGAAGCCACGATTACGCTTCTCTCCGACGGCGACTTTGTCGGAGAAGGATCGCTGGCGGCGGTGCCTGGGCTGCGTTTGTCCACGTCCACTGCCATTACCGCCTGTACCGCGCTCAAGATAGGCCGGGAGGAGATGGTGCTAGCGATGCAGCGGGAGCATGACCTCTCCGACCTGTTTCTGAAGTTTTTGCTGGAGCGCAGCATGCGCATCCAGGCCGATCTGGTGGACCAGCTCTTCAACTCGAGCGAAAAGCGGCTGGCCAGGATTCTGCTGTTGATGGGGGAGTTTGGCCGGCCGGGCGAACCGGAAACATTGATTCCCAAAATCTCGCAGGAGACCCTGGCGGACATGATCGGCACCACACGGTCGCGCGTCAGCTTCTTTATGAACCGCTTCCGCAAGCTCGGCTTCATCGAATACAACGGCCGCATCCGGGTCCATAAGTCGCTGCTGAATGTGGTCCTGCTCGATCACCTGCCGGAGCAAAACTCCCGGAAGCCACCGATTCCATTGGCCAGGGCCCTTAAACGGAATATCTCAGGTGGAGAACGCAGAGCGCAACCCTCATAACTCCACGCAGCACGATTGCTCCGGAACCGATTGCAAGCAGAGCAAGTACAACGTGGCATGTGGTCTCAGACGTAATCGTATGGGTTGATTCCAAGTTTTTTCATCCGCGTGATCAGGGTTGTGCGCTTGATTCCCATGCGTACAGCAGCCCCCTCGGCGCCTCCGACCTGGCCTTTGCACTCAGTCAGCGCGCGAACGATCTCATCGTGCTGCGTCTTGGCGTGCTCGTTTTCAGCGCTCCTGCCCTGCAGGGACGCGATGGTCTCTTTGACGATCCGTGCAATATCGTCTTCCGATCTTGGGACCGGGGCCTGCACCGGTTCGGCCATTTTGGATTTGCGAAGCTCCCCGAGGGGGGCCTCGAGCGACTTGCCGCGGGTCAGGATGACGGCACGCTCGACAAAGTTCTCGAGTTCGCGGATGTTGCCGGGCCAGTCCCAGGCCGTAAGCCCCTTCATCACGGACGCAGGAATCGCGTCGATGCGTTTTTGCATCTGCTTGGCGCACTTCTGCACGAAGTAGCCGACCAGCAGGGGGATGTCCTCTCTGCGCTCTCTAAGGGGCGGAATGCGGATGGGAAACACATTCAAGCGGTAGTAGAGATCGTTGCGGAACTCGCGGCTGGCAACCATCTTTTCCAGGTCGCGGTTGGTTGCCGCCACCAGACGCACGTTTACTCTGCGGGTTTGCGTGCTGCCCAGGCGCTCGAATTCGCGCTCCTGCAAGACGCGCAATAATTTCGGTTGGATTTCGGGTGGAATATCACCCACTTCATCCAGGAACAGCGTGCCCTGATCGGCCAGTTCCATGCGCCCGACCTTCTGCGTGATTGCGCCGGTGAAGGCCCCCTTCTCATGCCCGAAGAGCTCGCTTTCCAGCAGGCCGGTGGGAATGGCGGCGCAATTCAGCTTCACAAAGGTGCGGTCCTTGCGCCGGCTGCGTTCATGGATTGCACGGGCGATCAGTTCTTTTCCGGTTCCGGTTTCTCCAAGCAAAAGAACGGTGGAATCACTGGGAGCAACGGTTTCCACCAACTGCAAGACGTGCTTAATTGCCGCACTGTTCCCGATGATCCGCTCAAAACCCATCTCGCTACGGATCTCCTCCTCGAGATAGAGCTTCTCCTCGGCGAGCTTGTCTTTCAGCCGGGTAATCTCTTCATAGGCCAGGGCATTTTCAATGGCGATGGCAATCTGGCCGGCTACCTGGGTGAGGAATTGGATCTCGTCGGCATGGTAGGGATGTTCTGCTGTTCGCCCGACTCTTAGGAGGCCCAAAGCGCGACCGCGGTTCACAAGCGGAATGTTGCAAACGGTCTTCGGTTCAGTAAGAAGCGCCAGTTGCGCCTGAACCTCGGGGGCAAAGTCGTCAGGATTTGAGGTGGTTGCGATTGTAGGCTTGAGAGTCTCAAACGCAATTCTGTCCGGCCTCGCTAAACTGAACAGCAAGCCTTCTCTTAAGATTCCTGGGCTCTCTGGCAAATCGAGAGCGAATATTCTGAGTTTTCCCGAAGCCTCGTCGAGCAATCCTATGCCAACTAGATCGCCCAGCATTACTTCGCGTACATTCGCGGAAACTGCTCGTACGACCTCCCATACGTCCAAGCTTGACGTGATCCTGTTGGTCAAGTCCAGGAGCAACTGAAGTCGCTTGTTCTGACGTTGTAGATCCGGTTGTGTGGTTGGGTCTTTCATCGGAGAACCAACTTGGGTCAGGCCCCGTTATGCGCACGGCGGCGCATCAGCAACCCAGCCGAAAAGCATTGACCTTTCCCTGGGGTAGATTTCAAAAAAAAGCCACATGACCAGCGAATTTCTTCGTAGCCTGACGCTTTCGCGTGCCGGTTGCTTCTGACTGGTTTATCTGAATGTAAGCGTAGGTGCTAACCCCGCAGGCGTCAAGGGGCGCAACCTGAATGAGCGACCGTACCTTGCTGTCGAACTTGCCTCGACAATTGCGACATTTGACAACCCCCATTCCGAGGCCGCCTTTCGTACCCACCTCATTCTACGGCAATTAACGGCCTACTCCGATTTGGCATTCCACCTGCGAATGTGACAGTGCCGGTCGAGATCTGTTGAAAGCGTTTTGGCACGGAGCCGAACAGGGCCACAGCTCTCACCAGATGGCAAAGGGGCAAAAAGACGCGGGCCAGATTGGGGTGCTTAGCATCCACTGCCGTACCAAGTTCGGAACACACCTAATTCGTGAAAGGTACTGAGATGAATATTGTCTACTGCTCTTGTGAGACTGTATCTCCGCACATCAAGCGGGCCTTTGTGGTTATTAGCGCATCAGTCCTCCTGCTGTCTGGATGCCACGGCAAGCAGGAGGTGGCCGCGAACCAGCCCGTTCCCGTGCGGGTGCAGCTTCCGCAACATATCCAGCAGCCTGTTTCGGTTGCGGTCAGTGGATCGGTGGAAGCCAATGTTACGGCATTAACCGCCTTCCAGGTTGGCGGCCGCGTATCGCATGTGTATGTGGAAGAGGGCCAACATGTGGTGAAGGGCCAGATCCTGGCGGACCTGGACTCGACGGATTATCGGAACGGATACGATGCTGCTGCCGGCCAAGCAGAAGCAGCCAACGCCGAAAATGCGAAAGCAAAGGCGGGGCTAAGGCAGCAGGAGCTGGAGCAGGCGCGGATCGATTTCGAGCGCACTCAGGACGAATACCAGCGCCTCAAGTATCTCTACGACCATCAAAGCCTGCCAGCCAACGACTTCCACAAGATCGAAGCTGCGTATCTTGCCTCGCAACAGCGCTACGACATGGCGCGGAGCGGAACGCGTGTGGAAGACAAACAAGCCGCCTCGGCGCAGTTGAACGCGGCAACCGCGCAAAGTCAGGAAGCGAAAAAGCGATTGTCCGATTGCCAGTTGCGCGCCCCGATTACGGGCTCTATAGGAATGCGCCAAATCGATGTGGGAGACACGATCGCTCCCGGTGTTCCGGTTTTCTCCATTCTCGACCTGAACCCTGTCAAAGTGCGAGTTGGGATTCCTGAGGATGAGGTTGGAAAGGTGCGCGAAGGCGACCGCGCCGTGGTCTCCATTCCTTCGCTCGACGGCCAGCAGTTTGAAGGGCGCATCGAAGCGATCGCCGCGTCATCCGACCCCGCCTCACGCACCTACGTATCGAAGATCGTGGTTGCGAACCCCGCTCTCCTGCTGCGTGCCGGCATGGTAAGCGACGCCCACCTGGTGGGAGATGCCCAGGTGAATGCCATTACCATTCCGGGCTCTGCGATCGTCCGCGATGAACGGGGTGTAATGCAGGTTTACGTTTTGGCTCCAGGCCAGGACCGCGTGTACGGCCGCCGTGTCGACGTTGGCGCAATGATCGGAAGCGAAGTGGAGATCCGCAGCGGTCTCACGGGCAATGAGCAGGTGGTTGTGGACGGCCAGCAGAATGTTCGCGAGGGATCGCTTGTGAAGATGGAAGGAGGCAGCCGATGAATCCGGTTCGCGCCGCATTGCGCTATCCGCAGGTAACGCTGTTCCTGTCGGCCGTGGTATTCCTTGTCGGGGTGTACTCCATGGCGAGAATGTCGCGCCGCGAGGACCCGAACATCACCATCCGCACTGGCGTTGTGGCGGCCTACTATCCAGGCGCGACAAGCCAGGAAGTGGAAGATCAAGTCACTCGCAAGATCGAAGAGAATCTTTTCCATTTTGCGGAAGTGCGTCGTGAAAAGACGTACTCGACGAGTATGAACGGCATGGTGGTGGTGAACGTCGAGCTGAACAAGTGGGTCCAGAACTCGGATGAGTTTTGGTCGAGATTGCGTCTCGATATGGCCCAGCTCAAGCTCACCGACCTGCCCTCGAACGTTCAAGGGCCGATCGTGGACTCCGATTTCGGCGATACTGTCGCGGTCCTGATCGCCGTGCATGGCGGTTCGCACGGCTACCGCGAACTGAAAGACTACGCTCGAACTGTGGAAGCCGGGATTCGCACCATTCCTTCCGTATCGAAGATCCATCGCATCGGGGACCAGCCTGAGGAGATTGAAGTCGATTCCTCCAATGCCCAGCTTTCGCAATATGGGGTCACGCCGCTTCAGGTGATGCAGGCCCTTCAGGGACGAAGCACGATCGATTACGCAGGCCGTGTTCCCTACGGGAGCAATAAGACTCCGATCAATGCCAGCGATCCACTTCATACGGTCGACGGGATCCGTCAAACCATGGTCGATGTCTCGCGCGCGACGGGCCAGCCCGTTTACATCGGGGACCTGGCCACAGTTCAACGAACCTACGAGGACCCTGACCAATACGTGCGAATCAATGGGGAGCAAACGATTCTGCTCTCCGTCGAGATGAACAAGGGCTATAACATTGAGGACCTTGGCAAGGCGTTGCACGTGAAGCTGGATAGCGTTCAGGCCACGCTTCCCCCAGACGTCAAACTCGATCTGATTGCAAACCAGCCCAAGATGGTTACCGAACGGGTCCAGGACTTTATGAAGGAGTTCGGCATAGCCATCATTGCCGTCATTCTGGTAACCATCGTGCTGTTGCCTCTCAGGGTGGCGCTGGTGGCTGCGATCGCCATCCCCACCTCAATCGCGATGACCTTCAGCACCCTTCCCTTGTTTGGCGTGGAGATTCAACAAGTCTCGATCGCCGCACTGATCATTGTGCTTGGAATGGTGGTGGATAACGCGATCGTGATTGTCGACAACTATATCGAATTGCTCGACGCCAAGGTCCCGATCGACGAAGCGGCGGAACGGTCGGCGAGCGAATTAGCCGTTCCCGTCCTGACTGCCACACTGGCCATCATCGCGTCCTTTGCCCCGCTTCTTTATCTCACGGGAGCAATGGGCGAGTTCATACGCGCACTTCCGATCACCGTGGCACTCTCGCTGTCGATCTCGTACATGGTTGCCATGTTCCTGACGCCGATGATGTCGAAGGCCTTCATCCGGACTGGACTGAAGAGCAGCGGAGAAGGGGATTCGGGAACGCCCGGCAAGCCGTCCATTCTCGACTATATGCAGAGAGACTATAACCGGCTCATCGGCAAAGCGATGCAGCACAAGAAGGGCGTTCTGGTTTCCACCGTCATCGCATTCATGGCTGGTATTGGCCTTCTGACGCTTGTGCCGCAACATCTTTTTCCCACGGCGGAACGAGAGCAGTTTGTCATCGATGTCTGGTCCCCCGAAGGAACCAAGATCGAGAGCACGGATGCGACCGTGCGCCGCATCGAGGCAGTTCTTGCGCATGAGCCGGTGATTAAGAACTACAACAGCTTTATCGGCTCAAGCTTCCCCCGCTTCTACTACAACGTCAACCCGCAGATACCCGCTCCAAACTACGCTCAGATCCTGGTGAACACCAACAATGTCGATAAGACACCCGCACTGGTTTATGCGTTGCGCGATAAGCTCCGGGACGTTGCTCCGGAAGCAACGGTAATCGTCAAGGAGTGCCAACAGGGAGACGTCATGGAGTCACCGGTTGAGGTTCGTATCGTTGGCGACGACGCAGTCACCCTGGAGTCGATCGGCAACAAGGTGCAGGACATTCTGCGGCATACGCCGGGTGCTACCTACATCAACACCGACTGGCACGAAGAAAGTCTCGAGGCCGGAGTTCACGTACGCGATGAAGTTGCCAATCGCCTGGGCCTGACCAATGAAACCATCGCAAATCAACTTGCTTCCGGCTTCGACGGCCTGCCTGCGGCAACGGCCTGGGAGGGCGATCGCAAATTGGACATCAAACTGCGGCTATACCCCTCGGAAAGACACAACTTCCAGGACGTGGGAGACATGTATGTCATCTCACCGGTGACCGGTGCAAAAGTTCCGTTGGATGCCGTGGCATCGCTCAAGCCGGAATGGCAGCCGGGCAGGATCGTCCGCAGGAATGGCGTACGCACGCTGACCGTGCGCGCCTTTCCGGTGCAAGGACAGTTGGCGAGCAAAATCCTCGACGATGCGCGCAAGCAGATCGATGCCATGCCCCTGCCGCCCGGTTACCGGATCGATTACGGCGGTGAATACGAAAACCAGCAGGATGCATTCGGCCAGCTGATGGTGGCGCTCGCAGTGAGCATTGTGCTGATCTTCCTTATCCTTCTTTTCCAATTCCGTACGCTCATCGACCCGCTCATCGTCATGACGGCGTTGCCGCTTGCGATCCCCGGAGCAGCTCTCGGACTGTTCCTGACGCGCAATACCTTCGGGTTCACAGCGTTTATTGGCGTCGTCAGCGTGGGCGGACTGGTCGTGCGAAACGCCATCATCCTGATCCAATACATCCACCAGCGCATGAGCGAGGGGGCCACACTGGAACAAGCCGCACTCGAGGCCGGCGAGCGCCGGTTGCGCCCGATCTTCCTGACAACCATGGCGGCCGCGGTAGGAGTCGTTCCGATGATTATTTCGGGATCGACCATGTGGTCTCCGATGGCCAGCGTCATCGCCTTCGGCCTGGTTGGGTCCATGATCTTCACTCTTGTGGCGATCCCGGTTCTATTCGTCGTGGTGCACAGCAAGCGGATGCGAAACACAGCGATCGCCGCGCCACTTCTTCTTCTTCTTCTCTTGCCCGCTGCACCATCGCGAGCGCAATCCAAGTCCATCACACTGGACGAGGCGATTCAGCTTGCCGCCAAGCAGAACTCTCTGGTGAAGATGGCTGGCGATAAAGCCGAGGAAGCGGATGCGCGTGTGACACAGGCGCGGGCGGATTATTTTCCGGTCATCGCCAACCAAAGCGTGGCGACACACCTTGACCAATATGACTTCCTTAGCATCCCCACGGGGGGGCTCGGCACCTACGGAACCACTGGACCTATCCCCAACCAAACTGTTAACCTCACTGTGGGCAAACAGGACACCTACCTCACCACGACGGGCGCGGCTCAACCGATCACGCAGTTGTTCAAGATTCACGCGGGCGTTTCCGTGGCCCGCGCGGATGCGGCCGGCGCGCACGCCGATCTCCAACAGGCCCGGAACGAAATCTCGTTGAATGTGAAGACCCTCTTTTATCAGATACTCTCGGCGCAGCGGAGCAAGCACGCCCTGGAACTGCGCATCCAGGCCGAAGAGCAGGGCCTGGACGAGGCCAGAAACGGTGTCGCCTCCGGAGTGGTTCTCGAAGCGAAGGTACTGGAAGGCGAAGCCCAGTTAGCAACAGCACGGCATGCGCTCGGCTCAGTGGAAGATGCAATCGACGACATGAGCGTCCAGTTCAACGATCTGCTCGGTCTGCCGCTGGAAACCAAATTTGAACTGGTCGAACCTGAGGAAGACAAGGGGCCGTCACTTACCGGAACGTTTTCTGCAACGTCCGATTCGGTACAGAGCCTTGAAACCGAGGCATTGGCGCACAACCCTACGCTCGAGTCAGCACGCCATACCCTTGAAAAAACCCACTCGGGACTGAACGCCGCTCGCGCGGAATACATTCCCGACGTCACCGCGTTTGTGCAGAATGTTCATCAGAGTGGAACGGCGCTTCTGGCGGGAAACACCGATGTTGTCGGATTCCGGTCGGAGTGGACGATCTCGGAGTTTGGCAAACGCATTGGCCTGGTTCGGGAGCGCCATGAGCAGGTCTCAGAGGCAGAGGAAAACGTCCAACATACTGAAAGCCAGGTGCGCATCGACATCGAAAAGGGACTTCGAAAACTGAATCGCACCCAGGATGAACTGGACGCCGCGCAACGACAAGTCAAAGCTGCAACCGAAAATCTCCGTATCACCGGCGATCAAGTCCATGCAAGCACGGCGAATCTGTCGGCGCTGCGGGAAGCGGAAGCTCAATTGGCCGAGGCGCAAGCTCAGCTTTTCGATGCCGAGAAGGACCGTGCGATCGCCCAGGCTGAACTCGATCGCACACTTGGCCGTTAGCGATTCGGCTATTGGCAATTCCAGAGTAACTCTGCCTCGGAGCCACTATGACAGTACATATCCGGAAGAGCACAGCAAACCTGGAATTGCCTGGCCGATAGGCCATTGCCCGCTCCTCCTGGTCTAAAATCCTGCAACCGCTTTACATATTATCTTTGAAGATGGACACGGCCAGCATCAACCTGACACCCTCGAGAACAACTCTTTTGGCTAACTCTTCGCGCAGCGACACCGTAAGTCTGGCATTCTTGTGATAGTCCATTCGATCCTCCGAAGTTTGCTGTTGCTTGACACAATCAGCTTCTCCGATCCGGATCGAATGGACAACCTATTGAAACTTCACGCCTAGTTCACCGTGGCAGAAAACTGCACGGCGGGTGCGATGTCGTATGGCAAAAGCGAACCTCAAAACTGCATATATCAGCGCAGAAAATCGTTCAAACTATTGAAAACAAATTATTTGGTGGAGGCGGCGGGAGTCGGATTGCTTCGCTGCATTGAAAACAAGCAACTTATTGAGTTTTATGGACGCTGCAATAAGCGGGAAACGGTCAATACGCGGTTTCGGAGTACACCACAAGTACACGGGAATTCATCGAGCATAGTTAGATACTGAACCTCGAGGCACAATGGCCTGCTCCGTTGTTCCTGTGGCCGATGCCGAATCCTTTAATACAGGATTGGCAAGGACAAAAAGCGCGAAAGAAATTTCTACAAATCTACGGCTCTTCGCCCTTGGGCGCTGCATTCACATTGACTGGTGCAGCGCCGCGCGCGGCAGGCGGAACATAGCCATCGTTCGAGGGGCCGTTCTGGAAGAACCGTGCGTCATAGCTGTAAGGCCCCGTCGCATACGTCGCCGCAGCCTGCCCGAAAATCTTGCCTGCTCTTATCGTGTCGTCATGCACTTTCTTCACTAACTCGTGATACTTGTCATCGGTTTGCGGATAGCCCGAAAACGAACTCAGATCGTTGTTGCCGGTGATCACGACATCTACGCCGGGTACCGAGGCGATATTGAATGCGTTGGCAACGCCCGTCGGCGTTTCAATCATGATGACAACCAGCATGTTGTCATTGATGGTCTGCCGGTAGTTGATGCCATTAATGCCCCAGATGCTCGCAGCCTGTCCCTGGCCTGCACTGCGCCGTGCCACCGGCGGATACCGGGCCCACTTAACTGCTTCCCGCGCGCGGTCGACATCGTCTACCGTCGGAATAATCACGCCGAGAGCGCCGATATCGGTCGCGTGCTGGATGTGCCACTCCTGCGCATCGGGCAGACGGATCATAGGTATTGCAGCAACATGCGGGCAGGCTGCGATCATCGCCTCAATGTCCTTGAATTCCAGCGTGCTGTGCTGCATTTCAAACCACGTGTAGTCGTAGTGTTTGGCCTTCTCGCAGTAGCCCGCGGGATCCATCGTGGACTGGGTAAAGCTGAACACCTGTTTGCCCGCCAGCAGCTTCGCTTTCGCAGTGTTATAAAGAGGCGCAGGCCCCGATTGTTTGGAAGCGGCGGGCGCTGCCTGTTGCGCCTGGGCTACCATCCCGACCGATGCGACCACTGCTGCCACAAACGCCATTGCAGCCACGCTTCCTGACAACTTCATCGTCTTCCCTCCATTCCGTTTTCGAGCAAGTGCAACTATACCTGAAATCTCCTTTTTCAGCGGTGAAAGGACATAATCTACCGGGTGATCCTCCTGTACACGGCTGGGCTTTGATCCTTGGCTGCCTCTCGGTTTAGGCTGAACGGGCATAAAGGCGAACCACAATTCCAGCGTCTTTCTCGGCACGGCTAAAGATGAAAGCGCTTCACACCTTTTCGGCGGCGGCGTTCCTGCCGGCGATGAGGCCCCCGACGACGCACCGGGCGATACCGTGCTCGCCGAATCCACCGGCGGACTCGCCCGCGCAGTAGAGGCCCGGTATCACCTTGCCCTTGAGGTCCTGCACCTGGAAGTTCGCGTTGACGCGCAGGCCGGCGCGGGTATCATGAGTAACCGGCGTGGCCCAAGCGGCGTAGAACGGAGGCGTCTGGATTTTGTACTTGGGAGCGGGTTTGTCGAAATCCGCGTCCTCGCCCTTCGTCCACAAAAGAGTTGTAGCGGGCAACGGTCTCCTGGAGCGCCTGGCCGGACATCGGCTTCTTCATATACTTGTTCTTGCTGAGGGCGGCCGCCAACTCGGCGATGGTGTTGCCACTAAAGAAGAAG
Source organism: uncultured Acidobacteriaceae bacterium (assembly GCA_963834805.1). Taxonomy (GTDB): domain Bacteria; phylum Acidobacteriota; class Terriglobia; order Terriglobales; family Acidobacteriaceae; genus Edaphobacter. The sequence continues at coordinate 155,460 of CAWIDB010000006.1, read as the reverse complement.
CCAGCCTCCCTATCCACATAGGGCGGGGCCACGGTCCATTTTCGCGCGTGACGGCGTCGGCGTCGAAGATGGCCCAAATCGGCCCGCCGCCGGGGCCGGTGCCGCCATTCAGGCCCATGGCGGCCGGAAGGTAGCCCATGGGATCCCACTTGTTATTGGCCGCGTTGCGCCAATTGTTCTGCACGTAATTTTGGTTGGCATCGAGGCTAGCGGCGGCGTTGCCGAACGCGCCCTTCGTCTCGTCATAAAATCTCACGCCGACCTGGTTGACGCAGATCACGTTCTGATAATCCCGCGACCTGCAGGCCGGTGGCGCGAGCCAGGTGGAAATACTTGCTGGTCGGTTGCCACGTTGGAAACATGGAGGGGTACCCGTGCTGGCACCCGATATACCCTGGCTTAGAGATATGGGCGCCGAATTCCGCAGTCATGTTGGCGGTGCCCCAAAGCGATGCCCCGACCTCCATGCCGGCGATTTCTCCGCTGGCATCCTGGGTAGTATAGGGCTCGCCCGCGTTGCTGCAGTATTCCTCGGTGAGGCGGGGATCGAATATGCGGCGGAAATCCACGTTGCCGGTGCTGCCGCCGGTGCAGATGATGACGCCTTTGCGGGCGCGGATATTGAGCTTAGCGCCGTTAGCCTCCACGGTGATTCCGGTCACCCGGCCCGTGTTGTTGTTCTCCCGGATAATGCTGGTCATCCTGTGGTTAAGAAGGATTTGCACGCCCGCTTTCCGCGCGGCTGCCTCCAGCGGGCGCACGATGCCGATGCCCCCGGAAGTGGTTCTCCCGACGTCGGGGGGCTCGACTACGCCGGTCTGAATCCGCTCGTATTGCAGGATGGCCGCGTGCATGGCCCTGGGAGCCGACTGGCCCGCCTGGGTCATGCCGCCACGATCGGGTACCGGTTTCGTCCATGTCAGTCCATGGGCCACGAGAAAGTCGTAAGCGAAAACGTTGTTGTCGGCGAAAGCGCGAACAATGTCGCGGTCGTTGTAGCGGTACTCGCCGGCGCCGTTGCCCCCCACCACGGACCAGTCGGTGAGGTCCCTAAAGATGATATCGGGCGAATCCACGATTCCGGCCGCTTTCTGAGCCGCGGTGCCGCCGCCTAGCGGGATGTTACCGGTGGAGACGGCGGCGTGGCCGCCGATGTCGTGGTTGGCCTCGACCAGGATTACCGATGCGCCGTTCTCCCTGGCAATAATGGAAGCGGGCAGCCCGGAAGCGCCGGATCCGATCACCACGACGTCCGCTTCTTGATTCCACTTGCGCCCAGGCGGGGCGGCCTGCGCAGCGGACGCCACACCGGCCAGGGCCGCGCCCTTCAGGAATGCTCTACGATCAAGGTTCTTCATTGGCATTGATGCTCCTATGAAGTTTTGCCCATTGCAAGGTTCGCTTTGAACCTCATCCGTATCCTTAGCGTAGAGGCCGAAGGCGCTACGCTAGAAAACCACAAGGCCCACCCTCATTGCAAGGTGAATCGTCATAGCGTCCTCGACGAAGCTCTTTTGAAGGCAAGAATTCCTACTGTCCCATTGTAGAGGTCGAGTTGATCCCGATAAGGCATAACATTTCAGGCAGTTCGATAATGAATGCCGAACTTAAGTCAGCCGCAAGATTATGCGAAGGTCAGGAGAGCCGACCCTACCCGGTATGGTCCTGCTTACGCTCAACATTTTCCTTGATGGTGCATAGGGCATGGTTCCAGACGATGTCGTGCACGAACTCGGGAAACAATAATCTGGCGATCTTCCAGATAATCCGACTAGCGAATCCGTTGCCTTTCTTGTAGTCGAACTCCGCGTAGATGGAGAGCCTGCGGTTACCGTCGCTGGTGGGTGCGGCGTTGAAGATGAGTTTGCCATGGTCCACCAGCCGCTCGTCGGCCTGATAGAGCAAGGTCTCGGAGCGAACCCGGTTGGTCAGCCGGAGTTCCGCGCCCAACTGCACGAACGGTATCCTGTATCGAATTACCGATCCCACCTGATTGGGCGTTCCCTGGATCTGTCGCATGTCGACGATTCGCAGTTTGAGAAATCTCGCATCGGGTTGGCCGAACTTGGCGAGTTCCTCCATTATTTCCTGGTCGGAACCGCGAATCTTGATCCAGTACATCCGTTCGAAGTCTGGCGATTGACCAAGTTCCATTCCCAGAGCTGACACAAGTTGCTTTCTTAGCGCCTCGCGCTTCTCCTTCAGTACGACGGTGGGATAGCGTCCATACTCCCCCCATTTCACGCCGAGAAACATCTCCACCGCTACATTCCTTAACGTGACCACCGCACCGGCGAGAACGGAGCGCAGAACCGGGTAGCTGCACATCTCGCGGAATGCTTCCCGATAGTCGGTTGTGCCGCTAGCGATCTTCCAGAGCACCACGCTCAGGGGCCGACTTTGTTCGTCATGCACCTTGTATTCGGTGGCAAACGCCTGGTACACGATGCGGCTCACCACTGGCATGGTGAAAGCTATCCGGTTCACGGCAAATACGAACTGTCCGAAATGATTGTCAGTCACAAGCCATTGGACGGTCTTCCCGTATCCCCGGGCGAGAGCCTGCTTATCGATTCCCTGATGGAGCACGGCCTGGGCCAGCCGGCTCGCCGTCTCGTGTGCTGAGTAGAGACCGTCCTTGTTCAATCGCGCCCCGACTGCGTCGCCGATGATGGCAAACCGGTCGCCGAAAGGACAAGTGGCAGTGGTCACGGTCATTCTGGGAGCACACGCGCAGGCCAAGGGAGCTGCCGCAATGCCAGGCAGGATGCGGTCAATCTGCGGCAGGGCCAGAAATTCGTGGACGATTTGCCGGCTGTCGCGAGGCAAGACTGCCTCGTCGATACACTTTCCGATCATGGCGACGGTCAAGAACCTTCCCTTGGGAATGAGCGCAGTATGCTCAAGGGCGAGGTGTTTTGAGCCATACTCGATAAAGTAGATCTCACGATTCATGTTGCGTTGGAGAAAGTTCTCTCCCACGTCCAACTCGAAGATGAGGGTCTTTCGTGTCTTACCGGAAACGAACGACGGGCTCAACCGCTTGACGGAGGCGATGAGCCCATCGGCAGCATAATCGACGCCACAGTGCGCATTGATTCCGGTGGCAATGCCGACGAAGCTGGCATCGAGCGAGACTTCCTCTCCGGAGGGCGCTCGCATGGTGAGTAGTGGCATCCCCGACGCAGCGTAGGCAATCGCCTGGACTTCGCCATACTGGATGCGCGCACCTTCCTTAACTGCTTCCCCGAGCAGAAACCCATCGAACCCCGCGGGTCTGCCAGCCCTCCTGCCCGGTAACGAGCCCCTGAATACTGAGTACATCTGCTTATCTTTGGGAACGCGAAGCCGGAGGTTCTTCCACTGCCCGTGGATCCAGATATAGTCGATGCGCCCTTGTATGATCTCAGCTGGTACGGCGAGGCCGCAGTCTTCGAGGATCTCGCTCAACCTGGGTGAAATAATGCCTGCGCAGAAGTTGCATCCCCGGCATTGAAATTCGTCGAAGTTCAGGTCGGATGAACCGCGCTTCTCGACGATGACAACCTCGATATTCAGATCGAGTTGCCTGGCTTCTCGAAGAAGATGGATGGCGAAAAATGAGCCCGCAGGTCCACCACCGACGATGGCAACGCGATCGCCGTTGCGGAGTCGCGTTGGTTGAACTGGGATTGTCATTTTGCTTCCCGTACGTGAGAAAGCTAGGGCTCTCCTGTACTTCGCGAGTCGATGCAAATGTTCTAAGAGGCCGAATCTATCGCTCGATCTTCCGGATGAAGAGCCAAAGTCCAACCAGCATGATGGCAATGGCAACGAAGCATATCCCGAGTCCGATACGACGCTGGTCGCGCTCAACCATCGCGTCCTTGCCGGCCTGTTCATCTTTGGCGGCGATTTTGAGGCCGGCCTGGACGTCCTGATCCACCAGGGCCTCCTGATAGGTATGGATGGTGACGCGCGCCTTAATCAGCTCGTCCCTGGCCTGGCTCTGTGCCAGCCGGGCCTCGCTTACATCCATGCCGGAAGACTCGGCAACAGAAAGAGATTGATCGGCCTGCGTAATAGCGCCGTCCAGTTTCATCAAGCCACTCTGGATTTCAACCCTTGCCCGATCGCACTTGTCGCCCGGTTGATGGCATCGCATGCAGACGCCTTGCGTGCCGGTGCCAAGCATGGCGTCCGATGGCATGTGAATGCCATGGTTGGAATGACAGACCACGCATCCCGGCAGGCCTGCGGCATCAAAGGCCGCTTTGTGTGAGCTCTTTTCGTACATCTGGGCCTGGAAGACGTGGCAGTTGGCGCAAACATTCTGCACCTTGTCCACGCCCGGCGGCACGGCGCCATGGTTTCCGTGGCAGGTAGTGCAGGTAGGCGCGCTCAGATCGCCATTCACCATCATCGCCTGATAGTGGACGCTGGTTTTGTACAGTGCGTATTGGTTGGTGGGAATGCCGTACGGCTTCATGTACGCGGCGTCGGAATGGCAGCGCGAACAGGTGGTTGCAATGTTGACGGGGTTGACCGTGGAACGGGGATCGCTGGGCGGCCGGATATCGTGGACGCTATGGCAGTCGATGCATACGGCAACTTTGCTGTCTCCCGCGGCGAAGCGCTTGCCATGCATGCTGGTGTGATACTGGTCCAACTGGTCGGTGCGAAGGCCGGGATTGTACTGCTTCATGTAGGTCGGATTGGAATGGCAGCTTGCGCATAACTGCGGCACCTGCTTGCGATCGACCTTGCCCTTGAACCCGGCCTTGGCGCCCATGGATACGGATGGATCGTAGCTGCTTGCGTCGCCTCCATGGCAACTGGTGCAGGTCAGGCCCTTTTGTCCGTGGATGTCCTGGCTGAACTTCTCCTGGGTAACGCCCAGCGGGTCCGGCAGAGCGGAGTGACAATCCAGGCAGGAGTTGGTGGTTTGCCCGTAACCCAGGCACGCCGTGAGCACGATGGTCCCGGTCAGCCCGAGCGTGCGGGCTGCTCGCAACATCCGGAGGTTATTTCGCAAGGTAGCCATAAATACTCATACCCGTTACGTACATAAGAGCAAAGATTGCCAGCCCGGTGATCCACCTCTTTGGGCGTGAGGGCGGCACACTGTCAAAAAATGGAAGCAGAAGCCACAACAAAGCGACCAGGCCGCAACCAAGCACGCCCAGGACCTCGCCATCGACGAACCACACTTTGGACGGAATGATCTTGAGGGTCTGGAACATGAAGAGGAAATACCACTCTGGCTTGATGCCGGCCGGAGCCGAGCCAAATGGGTCTGCTTTGACACCGAGGTTCCATGGAAAGATTGCCGCCAGAGCGCCTAACACGCCAATCGCCACGTACCAGGCCATCATCTCGCGCAGCATAAAGTTGGGAAAGAACTTCATGTCACGTCTTGCCGAGGGGTTTTCAATCCATTCCTCTTCGATTTTGGGAGGAACGCTCATGCCAAGGCGCTGCACCAGAAAAAGGTGTATTGCGATGAGGATCACCACCAGCCCGGGCAGAACCGCTACATGGAAGCCGAAGAACCGGATCAGGGTGGCTCCGGTCACCTGTGGGCCGCCACGCAGAAAGATCATGATGGGTTGGCCGACAATCGGAATCTGTCCCACCATGGCGGTTCCTACCTTGGTGGCGAAGAAGGCCAGCGTGTTCCATGGCAGCAGATATCCGCTGAAACCAAATCCCATGACAAGGAATAGAAGAAGCATGCCGCTGACCCAGGTGAGCTCCCTGGGCTTGCGGTAGGCCTTCAGGAACAACACGCTGAACATATGCAGAAACGCAGTGAGAATCATCAGGTTGGCCGACCAGGAATGGATGGAACGGATCAACCAGCCATAGCGCACCTTGGTCATGATGTACTGCACGCTCTCGAACGCCTCATTGGCGCCTGCGTTGTAATACAACAGGAGCAAAATGCCGGTGATTACCTGGACCCCGAAGAGAAAAAGGGTGATGCCGCCGAAGAAATACCAGTAAGTCAAGCGGTGAACGGGGACGGTCTTGTGGCGAAATGGGGCGATGAGGCCGTCCAGATGAAGCCGTTCATCCAACCAGCGGTAGATGGCAGAGATCATGGTCAGGCCCCCCGTTTGAGGGTGACGACAATGTCATCGCCGCGTACGTGGACATCGTACGCTGTAAGCGGTTTTGGTGGCGGGCCTGAGATATTCCGGCCATCGATGCCGTAGATGCCGTTGTGGCAGGGACACCAGACCTGGTGCAAATCGCCGCGATACTGCACCGTGCAGCCGAGGTGGGTGCAGGTGGCAGAGAGCGCTTGATAGGCGCCGTCGCTGGTCAAAATGAGCAGGCCTGGGCTACTGCCAAAACGGAAGATTGCCCCGGAATTCGGCTTCAGGTCCCCGACCTTACCAGCCACCACTTCGTTCACGCCAAGGTCTGCGACGGGCGGAGGCACCATATAGCGAATAATGGGATAGAGGAAGGAAGCAAACGTGGCTAGAATGCCGCCGCCAAGGAAGTATTCAATCGCGCGGCGTCGCGTTGCTCCCGGTTGCGTATTCTGGTCGCCGCACATGCTCTCAACCTCCCGACAAATCTCGTCCCTACTGCCTGTTCTTCCTGATGGCTACTGCTGCAGTGTGCGGATATATGCCACAACGGATTTGATCTGATCGTCAGTCAGCTTGGCTACATTTGGAGGCATCTTGTTCTTGCCATTCTTCACGGCGGCGATCAGTTCAGCGTCGGAGGCCTTGACGATTGCCGGGTCCTTGAATGATACAGCCTTCATGGCCTTGCCGGCAGGAGTGGTGCCTAGGCCGTCTGCGCCATGGCACATGGCGCACTTCGCTTTGTATATGTCTGCCCCGGAGTTCTGCGCAAACGCCGGTGTGACGATGGATGCTGCAAGGCACACAATTGCCCCATACTTCAGGTTTGATTTCACCGTATAGCTCCTTTGTAGCGTGGATTCCGTACTCATTCCCGGCTCGCCGTCTTTGCTGTTCTTGTGTAAGCCGCGACATGTCTACCGCGGACTTTTTCTTAGGAACGGCATAGCTGAGGCCGATTCCATTTGCTTGCGCCGGCCGGGTTGGACTCATCGGTTCTCTCCAACGCTGGCCGCCTGTAGTTCAACAGTCCGCTGCATCTCGCGCAACCACATGGCCTGGACCAGTTGCAGCCGTTTTCCCACCAGAACAGCCAGATTCAAGCCGATTTTGTAACCAACCACCGGCGAAATTTCGCAAAAGGTGCAAAGCGCCTCCCGCGGCAAGGCGATGACCTCCGTTTCCAGCGGCGCGGTAGCGGAGAGGGTGAAGCGGTAGGGAGGGACCAAGGCGGACCAGCCCACGGTTTCACCAGGCGATTTTTCCTCGATGAGGATGTCCTCTTCCCGGCCTCGAACCAGCATGGGTAGTGTCAGCCGGATGCGGCCGCGCTCGGTGAGGAAGAGATGGTCTGCGGTGTCTCCCAGCCGGAAAAGCGACCCTCCGCTGGGCACTGCCACCCTGGAGCCCAGCGCCAACACCTGATCCGCTTCCGCGGAAGACAGACCTCTCAGCAGTTCATGCACCATGTGCGGCCCCTTAGTTCACAAACGGCGAAGTCGTCTTGCGGTACAACAGAGTCTGGGTTGGAAACGCGACGAACGATTCCGCGGCGGCATGTTCCAGACGAACGTGGTTTTCGATTTGGTGCAGCAGAACTTCAATCGGCACCAGCGGTCGCAGCGGAATGGACGGTGCCTCGTTGTCTGAGAAGAAGCGGGCCGTGGTGGCCGCTTTCACAACAGGGAGCTGAGGCTGGACCGTTGGAGCCGAGGACGTTGGACGTGTGGCCGCAACGAACGCTATAGTGGTGAAGGCTACACCAATGAACGCCATACACAATCCCATCAAGAGCATCTCCATAACAATGATCCTCCTTGGCGTTTCATAGCGCACGTTGCGTGCCATCGTGAGGAGTCCTCTAACTTCTTTGATTTCAGTGTGCGTGTGCGAGTTGCGAGTGGATGGCTGCCACCCTGTCATGCCACCTCTGACAATTCGTCAGCGGTTGACGACGCCAATTGGGTGTGCCACAATGCGAAATCTGGTTACAACATCATGAAGCTGCGTTTCGCCAGCATGACGGTGGGTCTCACGCTGGGTGTTACTGCAGCCGTGGTGGTGGCTTGCACCGTGGCCGCCTATTTCTATTCGGTCTATCACTTCAAGAGTGTTCTGGAAATGGCGCGCACCAATGCGCTGGCCGAAGGCGAGTTGATCCACACCGCTCTTGAGCACGCGATGCTGAACAACGACCGGCCTCAGATTGCAGAGATGATTGAGGGGTTCGGCAAACAAACGAGCGTGGAGCAACTCGTGTTATTGGACCGCAATGGCGTACCGCAGTACTCGAGTTCACCGCTGAAAGGGGAGGATTTCAGGATCAGCTCTCCTACCTGCCAGGCCTGCCATCGCGATCCGCCAGAGCGCCGGGGAACGAGCCGCGTGATTGAGACCCGTGGCGGAGCAATTCTAAGAACCGTGGTCCCGATTCGCAACCGTGCGGAGTGCTACAAGTGCCACAATCCGGTGCAGAAGATTAACGGGATTCTAATTCTGGACTACGACGCCGGCGAAGTCCGCGCTGGCATGACGCGGGACTTGCGCTGGATGGTCACCGGCACGGGTGCGTTGACCTTCTTCATCGTGGGAGCCATCTTTGTGGTGATCCGCCTGTCGGTTTTGCGCCGGTTGCAGCGTCTTGAGACCACGGCGCGCCTAGTTTCGCAAGGCAACCTAGAGCAGCGCGCGGCCGTGGAAGGATCGGACACCCTGGCATGGCTGGGCCGAGAGTTCAATATTATGGCCGACTCGGTGGCCGGGCTGGTGGGGGAAGTAAGCGCTCAGCGGGAACGGCTGGAAACCGTGATCAACAGCATTGACGACGGGATTGTCGTCCTCGATCCGAAACGTAAGATTATCGCGGCCAACGACGCGTTCCTGTTGCGCACCGGCAGCACCCGCGACCAAGTTCTGGGCTATGGCTGCTATCAACTGGGGCAGGGATCGTGCAACCTGCCCGACTGCCCTACGCAGGAATATTTGCGTTCAGGAGTGAACCAAGTGCGAATCTGCGAACATAGGACCGGCAACGGCACGGTGACCTGGGAGGAGATTCACATATCGCCGATCCTAGATGCGAACGGCCGCCTGACGCACGTGGTCGAGGTGTGGCGTGACATCTCGGAGAGGCGGGCCGCGGAGGCGAACTTGGCCGAATCCCATCGCCTTGCTTCGTTGGGGGTGCTGGCCTCAGGCTTTTCGCATGAGTTGAACACTCCGCTAGGCACTGTGCTTACCTGCATCGAAGGTATCCTCCGGGATATCCCTGCCCAACATAAGGGGCAGGTGGACCAGGCCAGAATTCGCGAGAATGCCGCGATTGCTCGCGAGCAGTTGCTGCGCTGCCGCGGCATCACCCAGCACTTTTTGCGCCTGTCGCGAGGACAGCGCCATGACGGAGCGATCGTCGACGTGCGCGAAACGGTCGAGGCCGCGCAACGGCTGGTCGATCCCACAGCGCGTGCGCATTCCGTGCAGATCATCGTGCGACCGTTCTCGAGCGGATTGCATGTGCGAGCCGGCGACGCGGAGTTGCAAGATCTCTTGATCAATCTTTTGCTCAACGCGATTCAGGCGTCCAGGCCGTGCGGCAAAGTTGTTGTTGAAGCCAAGGGCGGCGCCGACATTCGTATTCGCGTTACAGACGAGGGATGCGGGATTGCCGCGGAAAATCTGAAAAATATCTTTGAGCCGTTTTTCAGTATGCGTCAGGGCGGCACCGGCCTCGGCTTATTCCTGTCGTTGAACGCCGTGCACGGTTGGGGAGGCGATATTCTGGTTGAAAGCACTCCAGGAAAAGGGTCGATGTTCGAGGTGGTATTGCCAGCAATCCATCCCAATCCGGAGCGGGAGGCTAGACCGTGAAGCCATCCCCCATTCTTCTAGTCGATGACGACGCGGCATTCGGACACGTGATGGCGGGCGAGTTGAACCGGCTCGGCTACGAGGTCACAACCGCGAGCTCGGGCGAGGAAGCCATCCAGCGTGTCGCCGCCGCAGAGCCTGAAGTGGTTCTGCTCGACCTGCGCCTGCCGGGCATGAGCGGACTTGACGTTCTGAAGGCCATCAACGCCACTGCGCCAGCTACCGAAGTCATTATGCTGACCGGCCACGGGTCCATCGACACGGCCATCGAATCGATCCGCATCGGTGCGTTCGATTATGTGGTCAAGCCCTGCCCCCTGGACGAGCTCGATATTCGCATTCAAAGAGCCTTGGAGCGGCGGGCGCTGCGGCAGCGGGCAAATCTGCTTGAGCGTGGGTTGACACCTCCCGACCTTGGAAGTTCCTTCATTGGCGACAGCCAGGAGTTCCGCAGCCTGCTCAACGTCATCAACCGGGTAGCACCGAGCGATGCCGCCGTCCTTATCATGGGGGAAACGGGGGCAGGCAAGGAACGCGTAGCTAAACTGATTCACGCGCGCAGCCCACGGTGTACCCGGCCTTTTGTGGTGGTGGAGTGCGCCGCACTGCAGGAAAATCTGCTCCAGAGCGAACTGTTTGGACACGAACGCGGCGCATTCACTGGAGCGGAGCGCGCCAAGCCGGGATTGTTTGAAGTGGCAGATTGCGGAACAATTTTTCTGGACGAGATCGGTGAGATCAGCCCCGCGACTCAGACCACATTGCTGCGTGTGCTCGACACCTCCACCTTTCGGCATCTGGGAGGCACGCGGGAGATCCACGTGGACGTGAGGGTTCTCACTGCGACCAATCGCAATATTCCGGTCATGGTGCGGCAGGGCCTTTTCCGCGAAGACCTGTTCTACCGTCTGAGCACCATCACGGTAGAGGTTCCTCCCTTGCGCGCGCGGGGCTCTGACGTAGACCTGCTGGCGCAACAGTTTGTCAGGATGCTCAACGAGCGATTCGGCACAAACAAGCAGATCACTGGGGAAGCCCTGCAACTCCTGCGGCGTCACAACTGGCCGGGGAACGTGCGCGAGCTTCTGCATGTGGTTGAAGCGGCGCTGGTGCTGTGTGAAGGCTCCTGCGTACTGCCGGAGCATTTGCCTGCCGCCCTGCGCAACACGAAATCCGATACGCCCGCGAGCTCTTCCGCCACTACCGACTTGCCGCAGACGCTCCAAGATGTTGAAAGGGCGCATATCAGGTCGATGCTTGAGGCCTGCAAAGACCATCGCGGAAATACTGCCCGGATGCTCGGAATCAGCGAGCGGAATCTATACCGCAAACTGCGCGAATACGGTCTACTCTCCTGACCCTCAATGGCCCTGTCGAACGCACTTGCAAGTGCGGGCGGGTGAGATGTCGAATGGCGAAATTAGGACACTACCGGAAAATCACACACGTATCACACACACGAAAATTTGAGACCACAACGGCGTTTCACAGGACTAATCCGTAAGAAACCGTAATTGATGCTGCTGAATACCTGGTGAATGAGCGAATCGGCCCTTTTTGCCTATTGACATCCAACTTCCGGAGTTGAGGTCCAGGCCCGCTCAAGATTGTTCCAAAAGGCCGGCTGGTGGAGTCCTTGCAATCTGTTGAAAAGAGATGATCGACAATGACGCGTAGCTCTGTTCCAAAAGGTGTGGCTTCGGGAACACCTCAGCGTTCGTAGCCACCAAGCCCAGACAACCGATGGTACCGGAAATTGGTATTTGCCAATTAGTGGCAGAGCGACAAAGCACTGGTCCATTCCTCATTAGAGACTCGTTTAAAAACCGGTCCTAAGATAAGTTGTGGTTCTCCGATGCCTCGGGTTCACAACTACCGCGCACCATAGATTCTTAACTGCAGAACTGAATCGAATCATAACCTGACTGCATCTCTTCATGACAGCTCTATCTGAGCAGGCCTTGGAGCTAATGCCTTTGGTCGCACGCGCGTACACGTTTAAGCGGGCGGCAACAGGCAAAGACTTCCCGCAGGATTAGACGTGGAAGTGTTTGGATGCACTGTTTAGGTTCCAGCGAATAGTAAGTGGCTGTATCCAGGCATGTAACGAAAGACTAGCGACTGTATGAGGACGTACGTAATGCCTCTCTCCATTGTCCGTGCTGTTGTGTGGTCGATCTTCCCGCATCCGGCACGAGCTGCCCAGCCCGTATGCGGTCGAATCTCCGTGAGCAGTGCCAACGGCTGGCCCTTGGGACTGCTTGCTTCCAGGACCCAGCAGCGGCATTCCGGTTGGCGGCGGAGCAGGCTGCTTGCACTCTGTATTGCACTAGCTGGGATGCTGTACGGGTCGTGGGTTCCCGTCTCGGCGCAGACGGCGCACTTCAGCCCCGTGAGTACGCTGGGCAGCGGCTTCAACCAGCCCGTTGGCGTGGCGGTGGACGCCAGCGGCGATGTCTTCGTTGCGGATTCCAGCCATAACGCGGTGAAGGAGATTGTGGCGGTGGGCGGCGTCGTCACCAGCAGCTCCACGGTCAACACGGTGGGCAGCGGTTTCAGCGAGCCCTTTGGCGTGGCGGTGGACGGGAGCGGAGACGTCTTCGTCGCGGACTGGGGCCACATTGCGGTTAAGGAGATTGTGGCGGGCACTGGCGGGGCGGCAGCGGGCACGGTCAACTCCAGCTCGACCGTCAACACCGTGGGCAGCGGCTTCAGCAATCCCTTTAGCGTGGCGGTGGACGCCAGCGGCGATGTCTTCGTTGGGGATGCAGGCCACAATGAGGTGAAGGAGATTGTGGCGGTAGGCGGCGTCGTCACCAGCAGCTCCACGGTCAACACGGTGGGCAGCGGGTTCAGCGATCCCTATGGCGTGGCGGTGGACGCCAGCGGCGACGTCTTCGTCGCGGATGTCAACCATAACGCGGTGAAGGAGATTGTGGCGGTGGGCGGCGTCGTCACCAGCAGCTCCACGGTCAACACGGTGGGCAGCGGTTTCAACAATCCCGAGGGCGTGGCGGTGGACAGCAGCGGGAACGTGTATGTCGCCGATTACTCGAACAGCGCGGTGAAGGAGATTGTGGCGGGCACTGGCGGGGCGGCAGTGGGCACGGTCAACTCCAGCTCGACGGTGAATACCCTGGGCAGCGGCTTTAACCATCCCGGTGGTGTGGCGGTGAACGCCAGCGGCGATGTCTTCGTTGGGGATTCCCTCAATAACGCGGTGAAGGAGATTGTGACCGGGGCCTTGAACTTCGGCTCTGCGGCGGTGGCTGCATCCACTCCTCCCACAGAAACGCTCACATTCTATTTCGACACGGGCGGCACCATCGCAGCGCCCGCGGTGTTGACGCAGGGCGCGACCGGGCTGGACTTCACCGACGCGGGCACGGGCACCTGCACCACCAACGGAACCAGCCATAGCTACTCAGCGGGCAATACCTGCACGGTTGTCGCTACCTTCAAACCCACGCGGCCGGGGCAGCGCCTGGGCGCGGTGCAGTTGGTGGGCTCCGGCGGCGCGGTCATTGCAACCGAAGATGTCTATGGCACGGGCACCGGGCCGCAGGTGAACTTCAGCATGGTCAGCGGCACCAGCCCGTCGTTGGTCTACGGCCCTGCCACACCGCAGAGCACATTGGGCAGCGGCTTCCTTCATCCCACCGACGTGGCGGTGGATGGGAGTGGCAACGTCTACGTCGCCGATTACGGAAATATCAGTAACGGGACAGACAGCGCGTTGTATGAGATTCCGGCGGGCAACGGCACGCCCAGGGCATTGGGCAGCGGCTTCAGCGAGCCCATTGGCGTGGCGGTGGATGGAGCCGGCAACGTCTACGTTGGCGACACGGGCCACCGTGAGGTGAAAGAGATTCTGGCGGTCAACGGCAGCATTCCGGCGTCGCCCACCATCGTCCCGCTGGGCGGGAACTTCGCCTTCGTCAGTCCCAAGGGCGTGGCGGTGGACGCGAGCGGGAACGTCTACGTCGGCGATGACGGGATACCTGCGGTATACGAGTTGAGCCCCAACTGCACGTCGAGCGCGTGTGTCACCAAGCTGGGCGGCAGTTTTTTCCAAAGCAGTGCGAACGCTCCCCAGGGCGTTGCGGTGGACGGCAGCGGGAACGTCTACGTCGCCGATTACAATGCCGCTGCGGTGTTTGAGATGAGCCCCAACTGCATGTCGAGCGTTTGTGTCACCAATATCGGCAGCAGCGTCTTCAGCGGTAACAATAACGTTAACAATCCCACTGGCATTGCGGTGGGGGGCACTGGCAACGTCTACGTTGCCGACGTCGGGACCAACGAGGTGTATGAGATTCTCGCGGTCAATGGCAGCATCCCGGCCTCGCCCACCATCAACACCCTGGCCAGCGGCTTCACCTTATCCCAGGGCGTGGCGGTGGATAGCCGTGGTAACGTCTACGTCGCCGATAACAGCACGGTAGACGAGCTTGACTACTCCGACCCGCCGAGCCTTAGCTTTGCGGCGACGCTGGCCAATAGCACCAGCAGCGACAGCCCGAAGACGGTGACCATCTCCAACATTGGCAACGCCACGCTGACCTTCCCGCTGCCGACCACAGGGAGAAACCCAAGCGTTGCGGCGAACTTTGCCTGGGACAACGCCTCCACCTGCACGCAGACCAGCACCAGCTCGTCGACAGCCTATACCCTGGCGGCGGGCGCAAGCTGCAATGCCGCCATCGACTTTACGCCCACATCCCTCGGCAGCATTACCGGCAGCGCGGTGCTGACGGACACCAACCTGAACGCCAGCCCCAGTACTACGCAAAGTATCGGCCTGAGCGGTACGGCAACCGTGGGGCCACTCACAAAGTTTGCCATCTCCGGGCCCAACCCGGCGCCGTTTTACACGGCATTTTCCATCACCATTACGGCTCAGGACGCCTACGGCAACACGGTGACCTCGTTCAACGGCACGGTGAACTTGAGCAGTAGCGACCCCGGCTTCGTGAACCTCGGCCCCGTCACGCTGACCAACGGGGTGGCGACGGCTACCATTGGCCTGAAGACTGCGGGAACCGATTCCGTTACGGCCACCGACGCGGCGAATCCTTTGATTGCCGGGACAACGAACTTTACTGTGTATCCGGGGACGGCGACGCGCTTCGGGGTCTCCGCACCATCGTCGGCGTTTCTGGGCGGTGTGGCAAGTGTGACGGTGACTGCGTATGACCTGTATGGCAACGTGGCCACGGGATATACGGGGACTATGGGCTTTACCAGCTCGGACGCGAAGGCGACGCTGCCGGGCAGCTACACCTTTACCGGCGGGGACGCTGGCGCGCATACCTTCACGGTGAAGTTCGGGACGGTGGGCAGCCAGACGGTGACGGCGACGGACACCAGCACGTCGAGCATTACAGGAACCTCCGGCGGGACCACTGTCGCTATTCCGACTTTCGTGGTGAACACGACAACGGACGACGCGACGGGCGTAGCTGCGAACTGCCCTGCCAACCCCAGCACGACGGGCGCGGGCAATTGTGGGCTGCGCGATGCGCTGGCGGCGGCGCTAGCGACCGGCTCGGGGAACATCACGTTCGATTCGACGGTGTTTGCGGCCAGCAATTCGACGGTCGCGAATACAATCACGCTGACCAGCGGCGGTACTCTGACCATTCCGTCGAACACGACGATCACCGGCCCAACGACGGGCAGCGGAGCGACGTTGACGAACCTGGTGACGGTGAGCGGCGGCGGATCATCGAGCGACTTCCCGGTCTTCACCATAAACTCCGGCGTGACCGCCGCGGCCATCGCCAACCTGAATATTACGAACGGCTACACAACTGGCAACGGCGGCGGCATCTACAACAACGGCACGCTGACAGTAACCAGCAGCACGTTCGCCAATAATTCCGCGGGGGAGTATGGCGGCGGCATCTACAACGTCGGCACGCTGAGGGTGACCGGCAGCACTTTCTCCGATAATACCGGCACCTTCGGCGGCGCTATCATCAACTACTCGGGCACGCTGACAGTAACCGGCAGCACGTTCGCCAATAATTCCGCGGGGGAGGACGCCGGCGGCATCTACAACAACGCCACGCTGACGCTGACCAACAGCACCATCGCCGGCAATTCCGCCACATACGGCGGCGGCATCTACCTGGGCGCCGGCACTGCCACGATAGCCAACGACATTCTGAGCGGCAACACGGCAACCTCGGGCGCGGATTGCATCGGTTTCTGCCCCACGAGCGACAGCGGCGGCAACATCATCGGGGTGTCTAACAACGCCACCATCAACAGCGCGGCCGTCGACCTGGCGCCCCTGGGCAGCTACGGCGGGCCGACGCAGATCATGATTCCGCTGCCGGGGAGCGCGGCGATCTGCGCGGGGTTGGTTGCGAACATTCCTTCGGGCGTGACTACCGACCAGCGCGGCGAGCCGAATACCAACACCACCTACGCCGACTACACGCCGCCGAGCGCCGCCTGCGTAGACGCGGGCGCGGTGCAGACCAATTACGCGCTGAACTTTACGGCGCAGCAGCCGTCGAACGTGGCGCCCGGCACAGCCATGTCGCCTGCGCCTATCGTGACGCTGACCGAAAGCGGGACGGTGTTCACGGCTGGCTCGGGCACGGTCTCGATGAGCGACGCGCACTTGGACCTGAACACCGGCTCGTCGACCACCAGCGTGGCCACCAGCGCCTCCAACGGCCAGGCCAGCTTCGGCAACCTGATTTTCACCAGCGCGGATACCGGCGACACGTTGACCGCGTCTCTGGTGCTGGACCCGACGCTTTCGCCCGTGCCGGTGGCTTCGGCCGCCAGCAGCAGCTTTAACGTGAGTCAGATCAGCCAGAGCATCGCCTTTACGGCACCGGCTTCGCCGGTAACTTTTGCCACGGGGCTGACCATTACGCTGGCTGCTACCGGCGGCGCATCCGGGAAGGCTCTAGTCTTTTCGATTGACGCGAGCAGCACGGGAACCGGAAGCATTAGCGGCGACGTGCTCACCGTAACCGGGGCGGGTACATTGGTCATCGACGCCAATCAGGCCGGCAATACAGACTACGCAGCAGCAACGCAGGTAACGCAGTCGGTGGTGGTCAACCAGGCGACACAGACGATCACCTTTACGCCGCCGACTTCGCCGGTGACGTACGGCGTTGCACCGATCACGTTGAGTGCGACTGGCGGGGCATCGGGCGATGCGATCGTGTTCAGCGTGGTTTCGGGGCCGGGATCGATCAGCGGCAGCACGCTGACGGTGACCGGTGCGGGCACGGTGGTGGTAGCGGCAAATCAGCTCGGCAATACCAACTACACAGCAGCAACGCAGGTCACGAAGAGCATCGTGGTCAACCAGGCATCGCAGAGCATCACCGGCTTTGCGCCAACCACACCTGTAACGTATGGAGTCTCGCCCTTCACGCTGACGGCGACAGGCGGTGCTTCGGGCAATGCTGTCACATTCAGCATTGTCTCCGGTCCGGGCTCAATCAGCGGAAGCACGCTGACGGTGACCGGTGCGGGCACGGTGGTGGTAGCGGCAAATCAGCTCGGCAATACCAACTACGCAGCAGCAACGCAGGTAACGCAGTCGGTGGTGGTCAACCAGGCGACACAGACGATCACCTTTACGCCGCCGACTTCGCCGGTGACGTACGGCGTTGCACCGATCACGTTGAGTGCGACTGGCGGCGCCTCCGGCAATGCTGTCACATTCAGCGTCGTCTCCGGTCCGGGCTCAATCAGCGGAAGCACGCTGACGGTGACCGGTGCGGGCACGGTGGTGGTAGCGGCAAATCAGCTCGGCAATACCAACTACACAGCAGCAACGCAGGTCACGAAGAGCATCGTGGTCAACCAGGCATCGCAGAGCATCACCGGCTTTGCGCCAACCACACCTGTAACGTATGGAGTCTCGCCCTTCACGCTGACGGCGACAGGCGGTGCTTCGGGCAATGCTGTCACATTCAGCGTCGTCTCCGGTCCGGGCTCAATCAGCGGAAGCACGCTGACGGTGACTGGTGCGGGCACCATTGTCGTGGCCGCCAACCAGTCTGGTAACGCCAACTACACAGCCGCAACGCAGATCGCGGCGAGCATCGCGGTCAATAAAGCGACGGCAACCGTTGCGCTGGGTAGCCTTTCACCGACCTACAATGGCTCCGCGTTGGCGGCCACGGCGACCACGAACCCAACCGGGCTGACTGTTACATTCACCTACAACGGCAACCCGACTGCACCAACATTCACCGGCAGCTACACCGTAGTCGGCACGATCAACGATCCAAACTATCAGGGATCATCGACTGGGACGTTGATTATTGGCAATGCAACACTGACGATTTTAGCCAATAACGCAAGCAGGTCGTATGGCACAGCGAACCCGACATTTACCGGCAGCATCACGGGGCAAAAAAACGGGGATACCTTCAGCGAGAGCTTCACGACCACTGCAACTTCTACATCCTCCGCTGGCAGCTACACGATCGTTCCTGCAGCGACTGGGACCAATCTTGCGGACTACACGCAAACCATCACCAACGGAACGCTAACCGTTACGCTGGCCAGTTCGGCGACGCTGCTGACGACCTCGACGGCCACACCGTACCAGGCCATCACGATCACACTGACCGCAACCGTCAGCGACAGCAGCACCGGAAGCACTGGATCGCCTACAGGAACGGTGAGCTTCTACGATGGCGCAACGCTGCTTGGCACATCCACCATGACGGCGGGTGTGGCTACGCTGAGTACGGCGGCGTTACCGATAGGCGCCTCGTCGGTGACGGCGGTCTACAGCGGCGACACAAACTTTGCCGCCAGCACCTCCAGCGGCGTCGCCGAAACGGTGAGCAGCGCCGACTTCACCTTTACGCTGGTGCCGTCGTCGGGCAGTCCGGCCGTGCAGACCGTCACTCCCGGCGGATCGGCAACGTATATCTTTACTGTGTCGCCATCGCTGGCCAGCTTCCCGCAGTTGGTTACCTTCACGGTGACCGGCCTGCCGCCGGGTGCCACCTACACCTTGACGCCGTCCTCGATCGCAGCGGGTGGCGGAGCGACGGTGATGACGCTGGTGGTGACGACCGTCAATCCGCTGGCGCAACTGAGCCGACATGACGACCGATGGATGAGCCTGACCATGCCACTGCTGCTGCTGTTGCCCTTTGCCGGGGTGAAGCGAGTTGGCGATGTGGTGGAGCGTACCCGCCGCCGCACGCCGCGACTGCTGCTGATGGTGCTGCTGCTCGCCGGCATCCTAGGCACGCTGACGGGATGCGGTTCAGGCGGATTCTTCGGCACAGCGCAACAGACGTACAACATTGTGGTAACGGCAACCAGCGGACAGGTCTCGCATACCCAAAGCGTGACGCTGACGGTTCAGTAATGGGGTTGGTCTTAGGAGAACGCATGCTACACAGCCCATGGAAGAGAGTCGCGCTGCTGCTTCTGTTGTGCGCAGGCGCGGCGCTGCCCGCATCGGCCCAGATGTTTGACCAGCCGCTCTCGGTCGATGTGGGTGTCAACTATACGGCGGACATTGGCAATGCGGGTCCCGGCTCCTGCGGATGCTTTGCGCTGCAGGGCGGCGGCGTGAATGCGCGCCTTGCCCTCACCGACCGGCTCTCCGCGGTGGCGGACTTCTCCGTGGTGCATGCCGGCACCGTCTCCGGCGCAAACTACGGCCTGGGACTGATGACACTGATGGCTGGTCCGCAGTTTCGCCATCGCATGGGACGCTACACGCCCTACGGACAGTTTCTGATGGGCGCGGTGCGCGGATTCGATTCCATCTTTCCCGCAAGCACCAGCACTTCAGCATCCGCGTTTATCTTTGAGGCAGGCGGAGGCAGCGAGCTGGTCGTCACGCCAAAGTTCTCGGCACGCATCCTCGAACTGGACTACATGCGCTCCGACCTGCCCAACAACGCCAACAACTGGCAGAACCACCTTAAAATCTCAGCCGGAATCGTTTATCACTTCTAAAAGCGCCAATCCCATAGATGAAATCTATGCAATATGTGGTAGTGGGCGCTATGGTGTTAGTTGTGTCGACTATGTGTGTCAGTAAACACCGCAGCACCAATCCGGGCGAAACCGTGTCAGTGTCACGACGCTAATTCGGGTTGTCTGGGCTTGGTGGCTACGAACGCTGAGGTGTTCCCGAAGCCACACCTTTTGGAACAGAGTTTCTGGAGTCTTCCTTCGTTTTGTTTCCATTGGGATACAGCCCATGCATCGGCAAGCCTTCTGGGACAGGAAGTGCGGATTCTAACGCAGTTGCTTTGTTCCAAAAAGGTCAATCAGGCTCATCGTGTTGGACGTCCTTTCGGAACAGTTCTTTGGGGTTGTCTTGTAACTTTGCGAACAGGCCAGATGTTCAGCCATGCATCGCCCGGGTCAAGTGTCGAGAAATCGCCAATGCTCTCAGCGAGGCGCAGATTTGTAACGAGAAGTCTTAGTGCTGTATCTGGAGCGCCCACACGTGACAGTTTGAGTTCGAATGCGCTTTGGGAGGGCGCTTCGGATACAGCGACTTGAAGTCGGCTTGTGGGACGTAACCGATGATTCCCGAATGGCAGGCTTTTGTGCAGCCATTCACGCTGTCTCGCTGCGGGGTGTAATAAAACTGCTCGGCGGGTGAGATGCCGGATGGCAAAAGTTAGCCACAGATATTGCACATATAGCAGTGCAATAAATCCTGTAAACAATTGAAAATAAATGACTTGGTGGAGGCGGCGGGAGTCGAACCCGCGTCCGAAACTGCCTTCAACAGAGAGCGTTCATGCTTTTCCCGGTTCGATTTTGTCTCGTCATCGACGCTAGGAACGGGCAAAGAAACGGCGACGACCAGTCTGATCGATCTCGCCTGTTCCGCCCAGACGGAGCGGTTCAGGCCAGCCTGCTGTGCGACGATCGGACTCCGCCCACAGGCGAAGCGGAGGCGATCGGCTGTCTAATTAATTAGGCAGCAAGAGCGAACTGAGGTTCGGCACTTATGGTTTTGGGCGCGATTACGGGTGTACCCACCCCGGCATGTCTTTCTGCCGCTAGCAATCCCGTCGAAGCCGTGACGCCCCCATCCGGGGCTGGCTGAAACTTGCTTTTGGCACTCAATGAACTGAGTTCAGTATAGCTCTTTCGGCACGAGCATAGTTGAAGTTTAGAGGGGCTTGGACATTGTGATTACGCGGCAGGGCGGGGTACCGGGCTTGAGCTTCTGGGAGGGGGTGAAGTCTTCGATGGCGGTCTCGACGTAGCCGAGTTTGCGGTAGATGGGGGGCAGTTCGGTGCGCCATTCGATGACGCAGATGTCGACGGCCTGGCAGCCCTTGCGGCGCAGGTACTCCTCGCCGGCAGCCATGAGGGTGCGTCCGTGGCCCGAGCGCTGATGTGCAGGATCAATGGCGAGCATTCCGAGATAGCCGCGGGGCAGGCGCAGTTCGGTGTAGATGCTGCCGATGAGCCGGCCTGAAGCGTCTTCGGCAAGCAGGAGTTCTCCTTTGAGGAAGTAGGCAGAGAGGCGAGCCACATCGGTGCGCGTGCCTTCGAGAAACGTCTCGACGAGGAAGGCGGCGTTGATCATGGGAACGAGACGCGGGATGTCGGCTTCGGTCGCAAGGAGGATGCGAAGGGGAGGGGCGGATTGGGGATTAGTGCTGACTGGCTGGGTCATGGATGCATGTGCGCGAAACTTCGCTCAGGATGACGACGTAAAAACAATCTACGACAGAGAACAAACAACCGCATAGGCAAGGCCCGGGGCTGAAGCCCGTTTCTTCGGCGGGATGGATTCAGGGGCCTGAAGGCCCCTGCTCCCTCCGAAAGCAAAAGCAACATCAAGGACGAACGACAGAGATTCTGGCTTCGCCAGAATGACGGGTGGAAAGGAGATTCTGAGCCTTCGGCTCAGAATGACGGGCGGAAGAGACGAGGCCGCCGCTGACCCGGAGAGTGCGGTCAACGGCGGCAGGTTGAAGCAAAGCGGAACGTTTATTGAGTTCCAGCCCCGGAGGTGCGCAGCAGGTCTTTCAGTTCGCTCCCGTCCTGCTTCTCCTGGAGCGCGGCCTGCGCCGCCGCCAGCCTCGCCACCAACAGCCGGTAGGGCGAGCAGGAGACGTAATTGAGCCCTGCGCGGTGGCAGAACTTGACGGACTCCGGATCGCCGCCATGTTCTCCGCAGACGCCGACCTTGAGGGTGGGCCGGGTTGCGCGTCCGCGGTCGGTGGCCATCTCGACGAGCTGGCCGACGCCCGCCTGGTCGAGGGTCAGGAAGGGGTCCTGCTTGAAGATTCCAGCCTTGATGTATGCGGGCAGGAACTGGTTGATGTCGTCGCGGGAGATGCCGTAGGTGGTCGAAGTGAGGTCGTTGGTTCCGAAGCTGAAGAACTCGGCCTCCTCTGCGATCTTGTCGGCGGTGAGGGCGGCGCGGGGCAGCTCGATCATGGTGCCGACCTTGTAGTCCACCGTGACGCCCTTCTCCTTGAAAACCTCAGCGGCTACGCGGCGGACGATGGCGGTCTGGTTGCGCATCTCCTCGATGGTGCCGATGAGCGGGATCATGATTTCGAGATGCGGCTCGCCGCCCTTCTTCTTGATGATGACGGCGGCCTCGATCATGGCGCGCACCTGCATCTCGGTGATCTCCGGGAAGGAGATGCCGAGGCGGCATCCGCGCAGGCCGAGCATGGGGTTGGCCTCATGCAGCTCCTGGACGCGCGCCAGCAGCGGACGCAGGACCTTGAGTTTGGGCGAGCGGGGCTTGGTGTCTTCCAGGCGGGCGATCTCCACCAGAAGGTCCTCTCGCTTGGGCAGGAACTCATGCAGCGGAGGATCGAGGGTGCGGATGGTGACGGGAAGCGGCCCCATGGCCTTGAAGAGGCCGACGAAGTCGGCGCGCTGCATGGGCAGGAGCTTCTTGAGCGGGGCGCGGCGGTCCTTCTCGGTTTTGGCGAGGATCATGGCGCGCATATGCTCGATGCGGTCTTCGGCAAAGAACATGTGCTCGGTGCGGCAGAGGCCGATGCCTTCGGCTCCGAAGAGGAGCGCCTGCTTGGCATCGCGCGGGATGTCGGCGTTGGCGCGGATCTGCAGCTTGCGCAGCGGGTCTGCCCAGCTCATAAAGGTGACCAGGTCGGCATCGTCGGGCTGCACGGGCAGGGTCTTCAGTTTGCCGGCGATGACGCGTCCGGTGGTGCCGTCCAGTGAGATCCAGTCGCCGTGGCGATAGGTGTGGCCCTTGACGCGCAGTTCCTTGTGCGCCTCATCGACCACGCAATCTCCGGCGCCGGCCACGCAGCACTTGCCCATGCCGCGGGTGACGACGGCGGCGTGCGAGGTCATGCCTCCGCGCGAGGTGAGAATGCCGGATGCGACCTCCATGCCGGCGATGTCCTCCGGCGTGGTCTCGCCGCGCACCAGGATGATGTCCTTGAAGGCGCCGGTGGCGCGGGCCTTAACGGCCTCTTCGGCGGTGAAGACGATCTGTCCGACGGCAGCACCGGGCGAGGCGGGCAGGCCAGTGGCAAGGACTTCGATCTTTTCGCCCTTCTCCACCAGACGAGGAACCAGGAAGTCGTAGATCTGGTCTGGCTCGACGCGCATGACAGCCTCTTCCTTAGTGATGAGGCCCTCCTTCACCATGTCGATGGCGACCCGCACAGCGGCCAGGCCGGTGCGCTTGCCATTGCGCGTCTGCAGCATGTAGAGCTTGCCATCCTGGATGGTGAACTCGAAGTCCTGCATGTCGCGGTAGTGCTTTTCCATGCGCCAGGTGCATGTGCGCAACTGTTCGTAGACCTTGGGCATGGCGCGCTCGAGTTCGCTGATGGGCATGGGGGTGCGGATGCCGGAGACGACGTCCTCGCCCTGCGCGTTCATCAGGTATTCGCCGAAGAAGGCGTGCTCGCCGGTGGCTGGGTTGCGGGTGAAGCCGACGCCGGTGCCGGAGCTGTCTC
The DNA here is from genome assembly GCA_963834805.1 of uncultured Acidobacteriaceae bacterium. Lineage (GTDB taxonomy): Bacteria > Acidobacteriota > Terriglobia > Terriglobales > Acidobacteriaceae > Edaphobacter. The sequence goes on along the minus strand of CAWIDB010000006.1, from coordinate 131,567 downwards.
CCATGTTGCCGAAGACCATGCACTGCACGTTGACGGCGGTTCCCAGCCAGTCGTCGATGCGGTTGATGCGGCGATAGGTCTTGGCGCGCTCGCTGTTCCAACTGCGGAAGACGGCGTCGCGGGTTGCCACTAACTGTTCCAGCGGGGCCTGCGGGAAGTCCTTGCCGCTCTCCTTCTTGATGAGCTTCTTGTACTCTGCGACGACCTCCTTGAGGGCCTTGGCGCTGAGCTGGTAGTCCAGCTTGACGTGCTCGCGCGCCTTGGCGCTGTCGAAGATATGCTCAAATTTTTTCTTGTCGATATTGAGGACGACGTTGCCGAACATCTGGATGAGGCGGCGATAGGAGTCATAGGCAAAACGGGGATCGTTGCTGCCCTTGGCGAGGCCCTCGACCGAGCGGTCGTTGAGACCGAGGTTGAGGATGGTGTCCATCATGCCGGGCATGGAGAACTTGGCGCCGGAACGCACGGAGACCAGCAGGGGATTCTCAGGCGCGCCCAATTCCTGTCCCTGCAGCTTCTCCAGGCGCTTGAGCGCGTCCAGCATTTGAGCGTCGATCTGCGGGTTCAGTTTTCCGCGCATGTACTCGCGGCATGCCTCGGTCTGGATGGTGAATCCGGGCGGTACGGGCAGGCCTGCGTTGGTCATCTCGGCCAGGCCAGAGCCTTTGCCACCCAGTGCATCCTTCATGCGGCCATTGCCCTCGGCCTTGCCGCCGCCGAAGAAATATGTGTACTTGGTTGGTGTCGAGGTCGAGCCTGCATCTTCTGCAAGCGGTGCTTCCATCACGCCTTGCTTCATCAGTAAATCCTCCATAGGGCAGGGGCTGTCGCGGGGCGAACCCGAAAGGGGATGGCGTCAGGCAGAGTCAGTACGAAAGAGAAACAGGAACGTTCAACAGACTGAGTGCGTGCGATTCATCCCACCATCCGGCCACGGTGCGGGTCATCCATGCCGCTAAACTGCGTCTCGCGACATTTTCTAATCCATTATTACAAATCGTACAGTGAGGGCAGGTTTGTCTGTGCGCCTCGTCACAGACAATGTTGCAAGCAAAGGAGTTCTCTTATACACCTCCAACAAAAATTCATCGAAGTATGATATGCGGCCGCGCTGGCAGGCGTTGCGGGGCAGCGTTCGCACTGTTTGGGGCAAAGGTGACGCCGTGCGCAAGAGCGACGATTGCACCTTGGCAGTCTTGACGAGGGTCGTGTTTTGGCCAGGATACGGTGCGGTTGCGGATACAATAAACCGAGGGCGCGCGCGGATGCGCCTACGAGCGAGGGACGGCTTGCAACGGGGCCTCCCGGACGCGGGCGAGTAGCTCAACTGGATAGAGCACCAGCCTTCTAAGCTGGTGGTTGTGGGTTCGATTCCCGCCTCGCCCACCAGATCACGCCGAACAATTCTCTGCGGACCGCGAAGGGACGGACCGCTTGGTGCAGGACCGGCTAAGGCGACTGCCAGCGGCGGCGTGGGGCGAGTAGAATTGCAGGTATGAGCCTCTACTTTGCCGCCGGATCGCCGGCCACCGAATTTACCCCCACCGAGATCAAAGCAGCCCTTGCCAGCGCGTTCGACAAGTTGGGCGCGCGCAAGAAAGTGCTTGCCGTGCCGCCGGATTTCACCCGCATGCACGCCATGGCGGGCAAGCTGACCGAGTACGCGTGGAACTACTACGGCAACGCGCTGACGGACGTGCTGCCCGCGCTGGGCACGCACAAGGCGATGACCGACCACGAGATCCAGACGATGTTCGGGCCGACGCCGCGCGACCTGTTCCGGGTACACGACTGGCGCAACGACATTGTGACGCTGGGCGAGGTTCCGGGTGAGTTTGTGCGCGAGGTCAGCGAGGGGATGCTGGACTTCTCGTGGCCGGCACAGGTGAACAAGCTGCTGCGCGACGGCGGGCACGATCTGATCCTGTCGATTGGCCAGATAGTGCCGCATGAAGTGGTGGGTATGGCCGGCTTCAACAAGAATGTGTTTATCGGCACAGGCGGAGTGATGGGCATCCATCGCAGCCACTTCCTGGGCGCGGTGTACGGGATGGAGCGCATGATGGGGCGAGCGGACACTCCGGTGCGGCGCGTGCTGAACTACTCCAGTGAACATTTTGGCCATTTGCTGCCGCAGATTGTCTACGTCCTGACTGTCGTGTCGAAGAACGCGGCGGGCAAGCTGGCGCTGAACGGACTGTTCATCGGCGACGATACGGAGTGCTTCGAGCGCGCCGCGGAGTTGAGCCTGAAGGTGAACTTCCTGATGATGGACCGCGAGATCCACAAGGCGGTGGTGTTCCTGGATCCGGAGGAGTTCAAGAGCACGTGGCTGGGCAACAAGAGCGTCTACCGCACCCGTATGGCATTGGCAGACGACGCGGAGTTGATTGTGCAGGCGCCGGGGGTGCATGAGTTCGGCGAAGACCCGACGATCGACATGCTGATCCGCAAGTTCGGCTACTGCGGCACACCGGCGACGCTGGAGGCGGTGAAGAACGACGCAGGGCTGGCGAGCAATCTATCGGCGGCTGCGCACCTGATCCACGGATCGAGCGAGGGGAGGTTCCGGATTCGCTACTGCCCCGGCCACCTAACGCGGGAAGAGATCGAGGGCGCGCACTTCGAGTACGGCGACTTGGCCGAGTACACAGCGAAGTACGATCCGGCAAAGCTGAGCGATGGATGGAACACGGTGGATGGCGAAGAGATATTCTTCATCTCGAATCCGGGGCTTGGGCTATGGGCGTACGAAGGGCGCTTCAAGGATTCGACGACCACTGAGCCAATGCATGCAACGCTCACCTGACTTCACAATGCTCAACTGACGCTGTGTCGCTGTACTGCAAGCGACGCGCGGATTTGCCGCGCCGGTTAGCAGCGCAGTATGCTTGGGAGCGGTGCAGATTAGTTGAGACAGTGTGACGCAGAGACGGCACAGGGAGAAAGAATGAACACAGCAGTGATTGAAACATTGGAACTACCGAAGTTTTCCATTGGGGTGGGCGACCGGTTTGCCCACCAGGCGAAGGCCCAGTTGGCAGCATGTATCAAGGCTGCGGAGGGGGGGGTTGAGGTGGTCCCGGTGTGGAACAAGTCGAACCGGGAGCATACCATCATCGGCACCGAGCCGGTGCAGACGCGCGACGCGGCCGACGCGGCGGTGAAGGAGATGGGCTGGAACAAGCCCTACTTTCTGGATGCGGACCACATCAACCTGAAGACGGTGCATCGCTTCCTGGACCCCTGCGACTTTTTCACCCTGGATGTGGCGGAGATGATCGGCCAGCCGGCCAAGGCGGAGGACGTGGCTGCGTTCGTCGCGGCGCACGCGGAGTTGATCGGGGCGGTGACGATTCCTGGGATTGCCGAGCCGTTCCAAACCGACAAGGCGTTTGTCGAGGGCGTTGCCGATAAGTTTCTTGCTGCGGTGCAGAACGCGGGCGAGATCTATCGGTTCCTGAACGAGAGCAAGGGCTCGGGCCGCTTTGTTCCGGAGATTTCAATGGATGAGACGGACCTGCCTCAGACGCCGGTGGAGCTGCTGATTATTCTGGCGATGATCTCCGACCAGAAGATTCCCATCCAGACGATTGCGCCGAAGTTCACCGGTCGCTTCAATAAGGGGGTGGACTATGTGGGCGATGTGAAGCAGTTTGCCAAGGAGTTTGAGGAGGACCTGGCGGCGATTGCCTACGCGATCCAGCGCTACGGCCTGCCCGCGAATCTGAAGCTGAGCGTGCATTCGGGGTCGGACAAGTTTTCCATCTATAAGGCGATCCACGACGGCGCAAAGAAATTCAACGCCGGGGTCCACCTGAAGACGGCGGGCACGACCTGGCTGGAAGAGCTGATCGGGCTGGCGGAGGCGGGCGGTAATGGACTGGCGATTGCGAAGGAGGTTTATGCGGATGCGCTGGCGCACAAGGACGAGCTGACCGCGCCGTACGCCACCGTGATCGACATCGACGAGAGCAAACTGCCCACGGGGGCGGAGGTGAATGGCTGGACGAGCCAGCAGTACACTTCAGCGCTGCGCCACGACCAGAAGAATGCGTCGTACAACCCCAGCTTCCGGCAACTGCTGCATGTCGGCTTCAAGATCGCCGCCAAGATGGGGCCGCGCTACCTGGACGCGCTGGAGGCCAACGAGGCAATGGTGGCCAAGAACGTGACCACCAACCTGTGGGAACGACATATCAAGCCGGTGTTCCTGGGACAGTAGAGGCTGGCTCAATGCAAAAGCAGATTCCTCCGCTACGCTGCGGAATGACAAACAATAATGAAGAAGCAGATTCCCTTCGGGAATGACAAACAATATTGCGGTGACAAACAAAGAAGTATAAGGAGAAGGTCATGAGTCTTGGTTTCACAATCCCGGAAAAGGGTTCGCTCGATCTACTTTCACTTGGCGCGCTGGTTCACCGGCTCGATCCTGGGATCATTCCGTTCCGCAAGGCGACCAACTTCGCGGTCCACGTAAGCGGTGGAGAGTTCAATGTTGCGGCCAACCTGTCGGACTGCTTTGGGTTGAAGACGGGAATCGCCAGCGCGATCGTCTCGTACCCCATCGGCGACCTGATCGCGGAGGGGGTGCGGGGGATGGGTGTGAAGCCGCTGTTCAAGCGCTTCGCGCACGACGGCGTGCGCGGGCCGAACATGGCCACGGTATACAGCGACCAGGGATTTGGCGTGCGCGCTCCGATCGTCTTCTATAACCGGTGCAATGAAGCTGCGGCGCAACTGAAGCCGGGCGACTTCGACTGGAAGGCGATCTTCGGCGAGGGGGTGCGGTGGTTCCATTCGGGCGGGATATTTTCGTCGCTCTCGGAGACCACCTCGGCGCTGGTGGTTGAGGCGATGCAGGCCGCGCGGGCGGCGGGAGTGGTTACCTCATTCGACCTGAACTACCGCGAGAAGCTATGGAAGACGCAGGGCGGCCAAGAGCACGCACACAAGGTGCTGGGACAGATTGTGGAGAACGCCGACGTGCTGATCGGCAACGAGGAGGACCTACAGAAGGGACTCGGATTTGCGGGGCCGGATGTTTCGGCCAGCGCCAAGGCGGCCAGTTCCAAGCTGGACACGGGCGCGTTTCTGGGAATGATGGAGCAGGTGGTGAAGCGCTTCCCAAAGACGAAGGTTGTGGCCACGACGCTGCGCGAGGTGCACAACACCAACCACCACAGTTGGAGCGCGGTGGCATGGGTGAACGGCACGGCAGTGACCGCGCCGACAGCGGAGCTGAAGGTGCTGGACCGCGTAGGCGGCGGCGATGGTTTCGCGGCCGGCTTTATCTATGGGCTGTTGAATGGCGAGACGCCAGAGCAGGCGGTGAAGTTGGGATGGGCGCATGGTGCGCTGATGACGACCTTCCCCGGCGACACCACGATGGCGACGCTAGACCAGGTTGTCGCGTTTGCCAGCGGCGGATCGGCGCGCATTCAGCGGTAGCAGGCGAGCGCAACGGGAATTGTTCAGAAACAGGATTTGTTTTCGCACGCGGTACTGAAATGGAGAGATTATGAGCGAACAGCAAGATTCCTTTGGTTTGACAGAACTGACGAAGATGTACGACTTCAAGGGCAAGACGGTGGCCATTACCGGTGGCGCCGGAGTTTTGGGCAGCGACATTGTGTATGCGTTGACTGGGTGCGGCGCGGAGGTCGCCATTCTGGACATTGTTTCCGAACTGCATCCAGCGACGATCCAGCGCCTGGGAGAGCGCATAAAGCAGGTCTCCGTGTTCAAGTGCGACGTGCTCAACCGCGAGAGCATCGCAAAGACGGCTGAAGACGTGATGAAACGCCTGGGCAAGCTGGATTGCCTGATCAACGCGGCGGGAGGCAATAAGCCGACGGCCACAACCAGCGCGGAGTTGAAGTTTTTCGATCTTCCCGCCGACGCGTTGCGCTGGGTCTTCGAGTTGAATGTGATGGGCACGATCCTGCCTTCGCAGGCCTTCGGCAAGGTGATGGCGGATCAGGAATATGGCACGATCCTGAATATTTCGTCGATGAACGCGTTCCGGCCGCTGACGCGCATTCCCGCGTATTCGGCGGCCAAGGCCGCGGTGAGCAACTTCACGCAGTGGCTGGCCGTACATATGGCGCAGGAATACTCGCCGAAGATTCGCGTGAACGCCATTGCGCCCGGCTTCTTCCTGACCGATCAGAACCGTTTTCTGTTGACCGACAAGGAGACGGGCGAGTGGACGGCGCGCGGCAAGACGATTGTGGGGCACACGCCGATGGGACGCCTGGGCGTATCCGCGGACCTGTTCGGCGGCGTGCTGTGGCTGCTGTCGCCGGCGTCGGAGTTCGTAACCGGCGTGGTGATTCCGATCGATGGGGGATTCTCTGCGTTCAGTGGTGTGTAAGCGATTGTGCTGATCCACAATTCTTGTAGGGATGAAAGGCCGTCTGCAATGATTTCTTTGTGAGAAGAAGACCGCGAAGGCGGCCTTCGTGGTACTTCGTACCGACTTGGACCGCTGCGCGGTGTTCTGGTATGCGGCGCGGTGCCCCTGCAACACGCTCATACAGAAGTCGTTGCAACGGCCAGTTTGTAGTGTTCTGGACTTCATCGCGATGTCGTTTGCACCCGCGCAAACAGGGGCTGTTGCGGGGTATACTTTGTAGGTAACATCGGCATTTCATGCGGGGGGAAAACCTATGAGCGCGAACGGAAATCATCGGAATACGAACGGAAACGGAGTGCATGTTTTGGGTAAGGATTACAAGGTGCCTGCGTCACGCGCAGAGTGGATTGTGAAGCGCCGAGCCGAGGCCGCGCGCAGCGGCGACGACAACATGAGCCAGATGCACTTTGCGCGCAAGGGGATGATCACCGAAGAGATGGCCTATGTGGCGCAGGTGGAGAAGCTGGCGCCGGAGTTTGTGCGCGACGAGATCGCCGCGGGGCGCATGATCATCCCGGCCAACATCAACCACCCAGAGCTGGAGCCGATGGCGATCGGGGTAGGGTCGCTGTGCAAGATCAACGCGAACATTGGCAACTCGGCGATGGTGTCGAATGTGGACGAGGAACTGCGCAAGCTGCACACCGCGGTGCACTACGGAGCGGACACGGTGATGGACCTGTCGACCGGCGGCGACATTCCCATGATTCGCGAGCAGATACTGCGCCATTCGCCTGTACCCATCGGCACGGTGCCGATCTACGAGGCGCTGGCGCGGGTGAAGAGGCTGGAAGACCTGAACATCGACCTGTACCTTGAAGTGATCGAAGAGCAGGCGCAGCAGGGCGTGGACTACTTCACCATTCACGCCGGGGTCCTGATCCAGTATGTGCCGATGGTGGCCAAGCGGATCACGGGAATCGTGAGCCGGGGCGGCGCGATCCTGGCGCAGTGGATGACATCGCACCACAAGCAGAACTTTTTGTACGAGAACTTCGACCGCATTACCAAGGTGATGGCGAAGTACGATGTGAGCTACTCGCTGGGCGACGGGCTGCGGCCGGGATGCCTGGCGGACGCCAGCGACGAGGCGCAATTCGCGGAACTGAAAACTCTCGGTGAGTTGACTCGACAGGCGTGGAAGAGCGATGTGCAGGTGATGATCGAGGGGCCGGGGCATATCCCGATGGACCAGATCAAGCTACAGGTGGACAAGGAGGTCGAGCTGTGCGACGGCGCGCCGTTCTATGTGCTGGGGCCGCTGGTGACGGACATCGCGCCCGGCTACGACCACATCACTTCGGCAATTGGCGCGGCGATGATTGGATGGCACGGAGCGGCGATGCTTTGTTACGTGACGCCCAAGGAGCACCTTGGCCTGCCCAATGAGAAGGACGTGAAGGACGGGATTATCGCCTACAAGATCGCGGCCCACGCAGCCGACGTGGCGCGGCACCGGCCCGGCGTTCGCGACCGCGACGACGCCATCTCGCAGGCGCGCTATACCTTCGACTGGGACAAGCAGTTTGCGCTTTCGCTGGACCCGGAGACTGCGCGCTCCATGCACGACGAGACGCTGCCCGACGATTACTACAAGGAAGCGGCGTTCTGCAGCATGTGCGGGCCGAAGTTCTGCAGCATGAACTGGTCCAGCAAGGTGGACAAGTTCAATGAGCAGGAGCACGGACTGAAGAAGCCGGACCTGACGCAGATTCTGACAGACCAGATGGCGCTGCGCGGCTAATTCTCCGAAGGCCGCTCGATGTGGTCGATCACCAGCGTCTCAACCTGACCCTTTTCGGAGTCGAGCTTCAGGCCAAGATTGTTCAGTCCGGAAAGAATCATTTCCCCGAGGGGAGAAATTCCCAGATCGGCGTCATCGGCCGATTCGTCCTGCTTCCCGAATTTCAATGTGAAGTCGTACTTTCCGGTCAGCCCTGTCTTATCCTGAACCGGGCGTCCTCCATTCGCCCATGAGGAGAGGAGCGAAGCGAACGAGGCCATCGACGTGTCGTAAAAGCTCATCCCGTCCTCGCCGTGACCGACCAGGACTCCGCCGAATGGCATCTTTTGTCCATCCGGATGCTCCACCGTCGGGTCCGTCTCCTTGAACTTGATCCCGCTTTTGCCGACCACCAGCGAATAGACCGAAGCGTCTTTGATCTCGCGATGCACCGCCAGCTTGCATCGCTCCGCAAGCATCGCCTGTAGCATCGCCCGCAACATCACCTTCTGCATCTCCGGCTTCTGCCACTCCGTCCTATCTTCGTCGGCGATCCGCGCGTCGATGTCGTAGCCATTGCTCATCATCCAGTCCGGAAGCCCCTTGATCTGGTCGATCGTGTAGAACGCCGCTCCACCCACCTGCGGAACATAGGCCGTTAAGAGCAACAACGCCAGGGGCTGATGGCTGCGATAGCCATCCGCCGTCGGCCCGTCCTGCTTGAGCACTGCCACTGTTGCCGGAGTCTTGTTCTGGCGGATGGAAACGACCTCGAACGCATACGCCTTAGCTGGTGCCGCAGTCACCGCTGATGCTGCTGGGGCCGCAGCAGCCGCCGGTTTACTCACCGTCTGCCCCATCGCCATCCCCGTGCAGATAAACCCCAACGCGAGAATCTTCCCGCTCATGAAAAGCCCTCGCTACGAATCCTACTCCTGCGCAAAGGCATCGGGTAAAGTGGTGGTATGGCCGAAGTGGAAACATCGCAGATGCGAGCAAGGGACGAGCCGCGGCAGGAAGGCGTGGGGGAACGGGCTGCCGGGCCGCTGGCCGAGGCGATCGCGATTATGGCGCGGCTGCGCGCTCCGGGCGGCTGTCCGTGGGACCGCGAGCAGACTTTTGACACCATCAAGCGGTACACGCTGGAGGAGACCTACGAGGTCTTCGACGCCATCGAACGCCACGCCTGGCCGGAGCTGAAGGACGAACTCGGTGATCTTTTGCTGCAGATACTCTTCTATGCGCAGATGGCTTCGGAGGCGGGCCACTTCGACATCGCGGATGTTGCGGCAAATCTGAATGCGAAGCTGGTGCGGCGGCATCCGCATGTGTTTCCAGTGGAAGGAAAACTGGTGGATGCTACGGACGCGGACGCGGTGCTGCGTAACTGGGAGCAGATCAAACGCGGCGAGAAGCGCGCGGAGAGCGAGTCTGTAGCCTCGGTGCTGGATGAGATTCCGCGCTCCATGCCGGCTTTGATGGAAGCGCGCAAACTGGGGTCGAAGGCGGCCAAGGCGGGCTTCGACTGGCCCGATGCACAGGGGACCTTCGAGAAGCTGCAGGAAGAGATTGCGGAGTTGCAAGTGGAGCTTGCACGCATCGATGAGAAGCAGCCATATCGCGTCGAGGAGGAAGTGGGCGATCTACTGTTTACGGCAGTGAATCTGGCGCGGCACTTGAAGGTGGATGCGGAGTCCGCGCTGCGAGTTGCGAATGCGAAGTTTCGCGAGAGGTTCTGTGCGATGGAGGCGGAGGCGGGCGGGTTCGACGCACTGGCCTCGCACACTCCTGCTGAATTGGATGCGTTGTGGAACCGGGCGAAACGCAGCAGCGATGCTGTGCAGGACGGGTCGAAGCCATGAGCGAGCCGAAGCAGAGGAGCGATGCATCGGGGAGCCAGGGCGAGACGGCCGTGGACCTAAGAACAAAACATATCCGCATTGCGCCGGTGACGATGCTGGCGGACTTTGAACAGTGCGTCGATGTGCAGCTTGCGGTGTGGGGCTACAGCGACAGCGACCTGATCCCGAAGCGGGTGTTTATCGTGGCCGAACGCATCGGCGGACAGGTGCTGGGGGCCTACAACGGGAAGGTGCTGGTGGGCTTTGCGATGGCTTTTCCCGGTTATCGCGATGGCCGGCCGTATTTGCACTCGCACATGCTGGCCGTGCTGTCGCAGTACCGCAACGCGGGGCTGGGACGAAGGCTGAAGCTGGCGCAACGCGACGATGCACTGGCGCGCGGCTTCGAGTTGATGGAGTGGACCTTCGATCCTCTGGAGATCAAGAACGCACACCTGAACATTGCGCGGCTGGGCGCGATTGCGCGGCGCTACCTGCGCAACATCTATGGCCCATCGACTTCACCGCTGCAGGGAGGGCTGCCGACGGACCGGCTTGTCGTGGAGTGGTGGCTGAGGTCGGAGCGAGTGCGGCGGGTATTAGGCGAAGAAGCAAGCGGAGAAAAAACGAAGGGTGAAGAGACGGCAGAGCAGGCGGCCGGCGACGAGGTGGTAGAGCGCATTGACGTGCCGTGCATCATTCACGACTGGAAACGCGACCCGAAACGGCGTAGTCTGGCAGAGTCTCTTCAGACGCGCAACCGGCTCATACTGGAATCGGCATTTGCGCGCGGGCTGGCTATCACCGGTTACGAACGCTGCACGAACGGCGACGGGTTCTTCCTGCTGGGACGCGTGAGCGGGCTGTAAGGCAGAGACCAGCCGACATGGAAGAGGGGCCAGGGAACAAAAGCAATCACGACAGGACGACGACAATGCTGACCATCGACGCAGTTCATCTACGCGAGATCAACATGCCTCTCGCGTTTCCCTTTGAGACGAGCTTTGGCCTGACCACAACCCGCCGCATCCTGCTGGTGGAGATCGAATCCGACGGGCTGACGGCCTGGGGCGAGTGCGTGGCGGGCGAACATCCTTACTTCTCCGACGAGAGCATCGACACGGCGTGGATCGTCACCGAGACGGAGCTTGCGCCGCGCCTAGTGGGGAAGGAACTGGTTGGCGGGGGGAGCTGTCCGTCGCTGTTCTGCGCGGTACGCGGTCACCGCATGGCCAAGGCGGCGCTGGAGAACGCGGTGTGGGAGCTGGAAGCGCAGAAGAAGCGGATGTCGCTGGCGAAGCTTCTGGGCGGAACGCGCAGCGTGATTGGGTGCGGCGTTTCGATCGGCATACAGCCGTCGCCGGCGGCCCTGATGGAGAAGATCGCCGAGGCACTGGAGGCCGGCTATCAGCGCATCAAGCTGAAGTGCAAGCCGGGCTGGGACACCAAGATCTTTGAGCAGGTGCGCGCGCGCTGGCCGGAGATACAGTTGAGCTGCGACGCCAATTCGGCCTATCGCATCGTGGACTTCGACCACATCGTGGAGTGGGACCAGTTCAAGATGCTGATGATCGAGCAGCCGCTGTGGTACGACGATTTCTACTTCCATTCGATGTTGCAGAAACGGCTGGATACGGCGATCTGTCTGGACGAATCGATCCACAACCGGAGAGATGCACTGGCGGCGATCGATATGGAATCGTGTCGCATTATTAACATCAAGGTAGGCCGCGTAGGCGGCTTCTCGGAGGCGATAGCGGTACACAACGCGGCGGCGGAGCGCGGCATTCCAGTGTGGTGCGGCGGGATGCTGGAGACGGGCATCGGCCGGGCACACAACATTGCGCTCTCGTCGCTGGAGAACTTCTCGCTGCCGGGAGACGTGTCGGCGTCGGCGCGCTACTGGGCCGAGGACATCATCGAGCCGGAGGTAATGGTGAGCTCCAAGGGCGAGATCGAGGTGCCGCGCGGCATTGGCTGCGGCTATACCGTGCTGCGCGACCGCATCGAGGCATTGACGGTGCGGCAGCAGACGCTGCGCGCGGCAACGCGGGTGATGGCGTGATACATATCTGCGAACATTTCATGAACCATTAAATCCAATGCATCGGTTGGGTACGATCAGAGGCCGGAGACTTGAATGGCGGCCTCGATCCAGCGCAGCAGAAGTTGCGGAGCGCAGCCGAACAACACAACAGCAAAGGCAAGCAGGAGCAGAAGAGCCTGGCTGAGAAACGGCGTGCGTATCGCAGCGGCGCCGGCAGCGGGAGGCGCGACGTAGACCCGCTTGAGCACACGCAGATAGTAGTAGAGCGAGACGGCGCTCATGACGATGGCAAGGACGATCAGCCAGAGCAGGCCCATCGACCCTGGCGCTGCGTTCAGCACCGTTACAAAGAGATAGAACTTGGCGAAGAATCCAGCCAGAGGCGGAATGCCGGCCAGGGAAAGAATGAAGATCGCAAGGCAAAATGCGAGTACGGGCGCTTGCCTGCTGAGCCCGTCGAAGCTGGAGAGCTGGTCGTCGCCCGTTTGCTGCTCGACCACCGCAATCACGCCGAATGCGCCGAGCGTGGCCAGCGCATAGGTGACAACGTAATAGAGCAGTGCGGCGAGGCTCTGTTGGGTGTGGGCCATAATTGCCAGAAGCATGTATCCCGCATGCGCGATGGCGGAGTAGGCGAGCAAGCGGCGCAAACTGGACTGTCGAATGGCGACAAGATTTCCAAGCAACATGGAGGCGGCGGCCATCAGGGCCAGCACGGGGACCCAGCCGCGCACAAAGCCGGGCAAGGCGGCGGCGCCTTCCGCGCCCACGAAACCAAGCGCCATCACCTGGAAGAAGAGAAAGAAACTGGCGACCTTGGAGCCGGAAGCGATGAACGCGGCGCTGGGCGCGGGCGCTCCCTGGTAGACGTCGGGCGCCCAGAAATGGAAGGGAGCGGCGGCGACTTTAAACCCAAATCCAATGGCAGTGGTGACGATGGCGATGACCAGAAGAGGGTTGAGAGCGGGACCGTGAATGGCCGCGGCAATGAGCGGGAGACTGATGGAATTTGAGAGACCGTAGAGCAGGCTGAATCCAAATAGCAGAAACGCCGCCGACATTCCGCCGAAGAGAAAGTACTTCAGCGCGGCCTCCCAGGATTGCGCGCTGCTCTTGTTGAAGGCAGCGAGGATATAGAGCGACAGGCTCAACAGTTCCAGGGAGATAAAGATAACCAGCAGATCCTGCGTGCCTGCGAGAAACATCATTGCAGCGGTTGCGACCAGGAGCAGCAGGACAAACTCGCCGATGTGTTGCGAGAAGGTCGAATCCACAGAGAGCAGCAGGGTAAAGATTGTCAGCGTAAGCACGGCAATCTGCACCAGATGGGTCAACGGATTCGCGACGAGCACACCGTTGAGGATGTTTGCGACCTCGGGCGCCAGCATAATTCTCACGATTGCCGCCACGCAGCCGATGGAGGCAATTCCCGCGGCAATAACGAATCGGACGCGTGTATTGCATCTGCGCAGGAGCAGAAAGTCGGTCCCCATCACGATCAGCGCGGTGGCTACGACGATGACCTCCGGCAAGGCCAACCGCAGAAGTTGCGCATAGTCGATTGCGATCATTGCCAACTCCCTTTGCGCAAGCCATCAAACAGCGGAGAATTCAAGGCTGGAACAATGACATTCAGAAGCACCTGCGGATAGAGTCCGACGAGCACACTGGCGGCGATCAGAATGGTTGCGCCGAGGCGTTCCGGAATCGTGATCGGGGGCAGCGGTGGGTTGGGTGGGGCGGGTACGGTCCCCGCGCTCACGAAGAACGCTTTTTGCATGGCACGCCAGATGTACACCACGCCGACGACAATACCGAATCCCACGCAGAGAGCCAGCAGGGGATAGGCGCGCCAGACGCCGATCAGGACCATCAACTCCGCGACAAACCCGCTGAATCCGGGCAAGCCCATGCTGGCCATCCCGGCAATGATAAAGGTGACTGCGGCAAAGGGGATGATTTTGTGGAGATTCATCGCGTTCAGAGCCGCAAGGTCGCGGGTATGGGTGCGGGCATAGACCATGCGACCGACAACCGCGAAGAGTAGTCCCGCCAGAATGCCATGGGAGAACATCTGGAGTACCGCGCCGGAGATTCCAATCTGATTCAAGGTCATCAGCCCGAGCAGGACAAATCCCATGTGGCTGACGCTGGAATAGCCGATGACGAATTTGAAGTCTTTCTGCACCAGCGCGACCAGAGCGCCGTAGATAATCCCGATGACTGCGAGTAGAGCAAAGAGATCGCGCCACGAACCGAGACCGAAGACATGAAAGCCCCACGGCCCCAGGCCAAGCGGAAACAGGACCATGGCGACGCGCAGGCAGCCATAGGCGCCCAGCTTCATCACCACTCCGGCGAGCAGCATGGAAGCCGCCGTGGGCGCGGCGACGTGGCCGGTGGGAGCCCAGGTGTGCAAAGGCCACATGCCTGCAAGAACCGCGAAGCCGACGAATACCAGGGGAAAGGCCAGCATCTGAAAGTGCGGTGAAAACGGGTACTGCGCCAACTGGCTGAGCGAGGTGGTGTTTGCCCCGGCCACGACATAGGCGGCGATGAGTCCAATCAGCACCATGGCGCTGCCGACGAAGGAGTAGAGAGCGAGCTTCATTGCGCCATACTCGCGACGGGTCGAGCCCCAGATGGCGATCAGGAAATACTTTGGGATAATGACAATTTCGTAAAAGACGAAGAGAAGGAATAGATCGTAGCTGAGAAATACGCCATAGACTGCGCCAATGAGGAGCAGGTAGAAGGCAAAGAATTCCTTGGAGCGTTCTTCAATATTCCAGGAAAAAAGAATACCTGTGATTGCAATAATTCCGGTTAATAAGATCAATATAAGGCTGATGCCATCCGCGGCGAGATGATATTCGATACCGAGAGCAGGGACCCAAGGCACACGAACGATGGTCAACATCTCTCCGGTCCTGTGTAGCAGGAAGTAGGTCAGGGTAATGGCAAACCCAGCCACGGCTGTCAGCAACGCCAGGATACGTGTCGGGGCAATGCTGCCCCTGGGCAGAAGAAGCAGGCCAGCCGCGCCGAGAAACGAGATGTAGATCGTCCAAGCAAGCATCATCAAAATACCAGATTCATCAATCGATCAAAACTTTATTTGTTGCACCATCTGGATCACCGTATTGTTGACGACCCCGAGCACCAGTTGGGGATAGAGGCCCAGCACAAACATCAGGCCGATTGCGGGCGCAAGAGCCAGCCGCTCGCCCAAAGTAAGATCGGGAAAACCGGTCCATCTCAGGTTGAGCGAACCAGAGAAGACGCGCTGCAAAATACCAAGAATAAAGATTGCAGTCATAAGCAGACCTAGGACAGCGAGCGACGTTGCCCAGGTTACGAGCGGGAAAGATCCTTTGAAGATGAGGAACTCCCCGATGAATCCGTTGAGACCGGGAAGGCCCAAGGATGAGAACAGGGCAATGCCCATGAGTCCGGTAAAGACAGGCGCGACCTTCCTCAGACCGCCAAAATCGTCCAATCCACGCAGACCGCCGCTACGTTTTTCCAGCAAGGCGACGAACCAGAACAATGTTGCGGCCGTCAGTCCATGGTTGAACATTTGCAGGAAGACCCCATTCATTGCCGCATACTTTTGGACTGTGAGAGATGTGTCCGAACCGGTAAATTTTGCAACGGCAAAGATGGCGAGAAGGCAGTAGCCGAGATGATTGATGGAGGAGTAGGCAAAGATGCGCTTTAAATCTTTTTGGGCGAGCGCGGCGTATGCAGAGAAAACAACGGTAGCGACGGCAAGCCAAAGAAGGGGTGTGAGGACTACCTGCATCTGGGCCCCAAAGATGGGAAGAAGGATGCGGAGAAAGCCGTAGACTCCCATCTTCGACATGGCGCCAGTGAGCAGGATTGTGGTTCCGGTGGGAGCTTCGGAGTAGGCCGAGGGCAGCCATGTGTGAAAGGGGAAGAGAGGCACTTTGACTGCAAATCCGAGAAACGCACCGGAAAAAACGATCAGAGCTAAATGATCCGGAGTAAATCGTCGCCAGTCGAGCTTGTCGATCACGGCAGGCATAAGCTGGCCGTTGTGCGCCATTGCCGCAAGGTCGATGAAGTCGAATTTTCTGGTAGCTAAGAATAGTGCGAGAAATGCCAACAACAACGCAATGCTGCCGACCATGGTGTAGACCAGAAATTGCGTGGCGGCACTGGTGCGGCGCGGGCCGCCCCATAATCTGATAAGAAAAAACGCGGGAATAAGGCCTAGTTCCCAAAAGATAAACCAGTGAAAGAAATTCAACGCGGTAAAGGTCCCGAAGAGGCACGATTGCAGTATGAGGACCAAAGAATAATAAAGTGGTACTCTTTCCTGAATCCGCCATGAGGCAAGTATTGCAATAGGCACCACTATCGAGGTGAGCAATAACATCAGAAGTCCAAGACCATCGATTGCGACGCGATATTCCACGCCCAGGGCGGGAATCCAACTGTGCCGCTCTTGAAACTGAAGGCTTCCCGACGAAGAATCAAAGTGGCACCATACAATCATGGTCAGCACGAACGCGGCAAGGCTGAAGGCGAGCGCTGCATAACGGAGAAAAGTCCTGTTGAGTCCTCCCAGGGCCAGAAGAATAAGCGCGCCTGCCAGTGGCAGGGCGGTCAAAAGGGAGATCCAGGGAATGGCGATCATGCCTTTGCCCCCCAAAGCAGGTAAAGCACAAGCACTATGAGGGCACAGCCGACGATGCGCATATAACTCTGTACCTGGCCACTCTGAAGCAGGGAGAGTATCTGTCCGCCGCGCGAGACGCCCTGACAGCTCTCATCAAAGCCGGAGTTCACGATGGATGCGTCGAAGAAGTCGTCCAAGTGAGCAACCCCAAGCACGAAATAGGAGACGGTTTGCACCGCGCCGTTCCATATCCAACGATCGAGCCAGTCGCAGACCTTGGACCACCAAGTGTTCCAGCGAATGAGAGTCGCGCCATAGAGAGCGTCCACGTAAAACGCGTGGCCCAGGAAGTTAAAGATGGATGGCTGCAGTTTGTCCAGTTCATCCAGGTCGCTGGCGCGTTGGATGGGCTTGTGTCCATAGAACGCCCAGCCCAGGCCGAGACCGCAAAAGACGAGAAGTGAGGAGGAGAGCATGACCGGTAGAACGTCAAGACCGGAGAATGCGGAAAAAGCAAGCGTGGTGTGCGTGCCGTCGAGGAAGGACTGAAACCACGGCCACGCTGGCGTGCCGATAAATCCAAGCAGCATGGCGAACGCTGCCAGAATGACTAGGGGAATGGTCATAACGGCGGGACTCTCGTGAGGGAGAGCGGAGGCGTGCGCGGAGCCTGTTGCATGAGAGGTGAGGTGTAAGTCGCGACTGGATTCGGCCAGACGCGAAGATCCTCCGAAGACATAGAAGACCTGGCGCGTCATGTAGAAGGCGGTCAGCAGCGCGCCGAATGCACCCATGTAAAACGGCGCACGGGAGACGCTCCAGGTTAGTGCGGAACGGAGAATATCGTCCTTACTCCAGAAGCCGGAGAAGAAGAGCGGGAATCCGCAGAGCGCGAGCATTCCCACGGCATACGCGGCAAAGGTGATGGGCATGAGCCTGCGCAAACCACCCATGCGACGGATGTCCTGTTCTCCGTTGCAGCCATGAATGACCGATCCTGCGCCGAGGAATAAAAGGGACTTAAAAAAAGCGTGAGTTATGAGATGAAACATGCCCACTGCGACGCCGCCGACGCCCAGTCCCATCATCATGTAGCCAAGCTGCGAGATGGTGGAGTAGGCGAGGATTCGCTTGATGTCGAACTGGGCGACGGCAATCATTGCGGCGAAGAGGGCCGTGATGGCGCCGACCCAGGTAACCACTTGGAGCGCAATGGTTGGGGTGAGGGAGAGGCCCGCGTGGGCGCTCATGAGGGGATAGATACGGGCGATGAGGAAGACTCCGGCGGCGACCATCGTGGCGGCGTGAATCAGCGCACTGACTGGCGTGGGGCCCTCCATCGCGTCGGGCAGCCAGACATGCAAGGGAACCTGTCCGGACTTACCTGCCGCGCCGCAGAAGATGAGCAGCGCGATGCCTGTGGAGGCAGTCAACCCCAGGACGGTTGACTGGGTTACGAGATGGGCAAGCGCGGAATGCTCGAGGCATCCGGCCCCGCCATCGTAAAAGAGCAGAGTGCCTGTCCTGGCGTAGAGCCAGACCATTCCAAGCAGAAAGGCGAGGTCGCCGATGCGGGTGGTGATGAAGGCTTTCTTGGCGGCTGCGGCGGCCTCCGGTTTGTGGTACCAGAAGCCGATGAGAAGATAGGAGGTGAGGCCGACGATCTCCCAGCACATGAAGAGCAGGAGCAGACTATTGGCGACGACGACGCCCAGCATGGCTCCGGCGAAGAGAGCGAGGAAGCAGAAGAAGCGGGTAAAGTTCTCGTCGTGGGCCATGTATCCGACGCTGTAGATAAAGATCAGCAGGCCCACAAAAGAGACCATCAGAAGCATTAAGGCGGTCAGCGGATCGAGCATCCAGCCTAGCTTGAGCCACTCATTGCCAAACTGAAACCATGAGAAGTTATAGGTGAGTATTGGATCGCCGCTGCGATTGGCGAGCACATGGAGCAGAGCACAGATGGAAAGCAGAAAAGAGACGGCCATGGAGCCGATCGCCAGGCAAGCGGCAGCTACGCGGTCCCGCCGGCGCAGCAGAGCGCCGATGGCCGCGGCAAGCATGGGCAGCGTGGGAACCAGCCAGAGATATTGAACGATCCAGGTCATTGAGTCTCGGAAGCTGCAAATAAAGAGCGGTTATAAAGACTTAGGCAATGGTTGGCAACAGCGAGCGAACTATATAGCTTTTGGGCTTCGCTCAGAATGAAGATGGCAGGCCAATACGACGATATGTTAGTAAGAGGGCGGAAATTATCCTTTCAGCGAATTCATCCGGTCTAAGCCGGTGGTGCGGGAGTGGCGATAAGCGGCAAGGATGATAGAGAGTCCGACTGCTGCTTCGGCGGCGGCGATGGTGATGGAAAAAATTGTGAACATGATCCCGGTCAATGCCTGGGGGTCCGGGCCATAGCGCCAAAATGCGATGAAGTTGAGGTTGGCTGCGTTGAGCATCAGTTCAATTCCGATGAGAACAAGAATTGCATTGCGCCTGGTCAGAGCGCCGGCAAGGCCGATGGAGAAAAGAAGCGAGGACAGGAGCAGATAATTTTGCAAGGAGTTCATTTCATCTCCTCCCCGCGGTCCATTGCGATCACTACGGCGCCGATCAGGGCGGCAGTCAAGAGCAGGCCCATGATCTCCAGGGGCAGGACGTAACGATGTAACAGCGCGTCGCCGATCTGTTGCACCGTGGCGTCGGGCTGCGCCGGCAGGCCTTGCGCGCGCGACGCACTGGAGCAGATTGCCCAGGCAAGGACCGCAAAGACGGCGGCTGCAATAAGGCCGCCCGCCACACCTGAATACGATAAGGCCGGCGGCGCCACCGTCTTATCGTTGCGGGTCATCATAATGACGAAGACGGCCAGGATAGCCACCGCGCCCACATACACCATGATTTGCGTGAATCCTACAAATTGTGCATCCAGTTGAAGATACAGCATGGCGATGCCGGTTAAGCCAAGGGTCAGCGCCAAGACGCAGTGCACTGCGTTGCGCAGGCCCATGGCTGCCGCCGTTCCGGCTACCGTAAGCACAGCAAGGAAGATAAAGGATGCAGTCATGGGAATAACTCGATATTTTTACAGTTGGATTCGGATTACAAATACTAAGGCGGCGTTGATGCGATAGTTATGAAGTCACTGGGAAAAATGATAGGTACGGACTTGAAGTTTTTTCTTATGTTTCAGTCCTCTACCCAATAAAATGCACGGAACGACAACCATGATACTGCATACAAGCCATCTCAACGGTCCTGCAGGCATGAGATGCCAGGCGCCGGCAGTCAGTAGATTAAGCAGCGCCATGGGGAGCATGAACTGCCATGCCAGGTTCATCAACTGGTCCATGCGCAGGCGGGGCAGAGTTCCGCGCACCCATATGAACGCAGCGATCAGCGTCAGGAGTTTTGCGAAGAACCAGAGATAAGAAGGGACCCATGTGAGGAAGGAAAACGGAGCAGACCATCCGCCAAGAAACAGGGTGATTGCCAATCCGCTGGTGGCAAACATGCCGATGTATTCGGCCAGGAAGAACAGGGCGAATTTGAAGCCTGAGTATTCGGTGAAGTAGCCGGCGACGATCTCCGATTCGCCTTCCGGCAGATCGAAGGGCGAACGGTTGGATTCGGCGGTAGCGGCGATCATGAAGAGAGCAAACCCGGCGAATCCCCAGGGAGTCAGAACGAACCAGTGCGGCCAGATGCCCGAGTACACGGCCTGCATATTGACGATGGCGACGGTGGAGAGCGAACCGGCCTGCATGAGGACGACGATGG
Organism: uncultured Acidobacteriaceae bacterium; assembly: GCA_963834805.1. Lineage (GTDB taxonomy): Bacteria > Acidobacteriota > Terriglobia > Terriglobales > Acidobacteriaceae > Edaphobacter. The sequence continues at coordinate 111,113 of CAWIDB010000006.1, read as the reverse complement.
AGGCCAGAACCAGAGGCACTTCGTAGCTGATCATCTGGGCGATGGCGCGCATGGCGCCGAGCAGGGAGTACTTGCTGCGGCTGGACCATCCGGCCATGAAGACGGCCAGCTCCATGAGCGAACCGACGGCGAAGAAGAAGAGCACACCGGCGTTGAGGTCGACCATGACCATGTTTCGGCCCATGGGGAGGACCGCATATCCCAGGAAGGAGGCGGCCACGATCAGGACAGGCGCCATATAATGCACCGCATGGTCCGCCGTAAAGGGGACGATGTCTTCCTTGGTGAGCGACTTCACTCCGTCGGCGATGGGTTGAAAGAAGCCCCATGGACCGACGCGGTTGGGACCGTAGCGGTTCTGCATTCTACCCAGCCCTTTGCGCTCCATCCATGTGACGAGTGCGAACAACGTGGCGAAGACGAGAATAATGGCCGTAACCGACAGGATGGCCGAGCCTAGCGGCTGAAGGGCGGCCGGGAGATAGTTCAGCAGCCAGTGCGTGGCAAGCACGAAGATCTGATCGAGCTGTTGCATCGACAAAGCCAGATGGGTCATTGCAGCTCACCGGCGGCTGGTTGGGCCGGAGCTTTCTGGGCGAGAGTGGCCTCTGCAGCGGCCTTGGCTTCGGCGGCAGCCTTGGCCTTGGCTTCCAGTTTGGCCAGTTCTTCAGCGCGCTGGGCATCCACGGCGGCAGCCTCCGTGGGATGGATTGCGTTGTAGTATTCGTTCGATTTAGCAAGCCGCTGTTTGTTGAACAGAAGACCGCCGAAGCGGTCGTCTGTGCTCTGGTGATAGTCCACGTCCATCTTGATGGCATCGAAAGGGCAGACCTCGACGCAGATCTGACAGCTCATGCAGACGGAGATGTCGATATTGAAGGTAGCGGGGTAGAACTGCGACTTGCCGAACGCATCGGGCTTCTTGTCCTTGCTTTTTTCGATGAAGATGCACTTTGGCGGGCACTCTTTTTCGCAGATCTGGCAGGCGACACAGCGTAGACCCTGCTGCCAGTCCGCGCCATCGTAGACCAGAAAGGGGAAGTCGCGCGTGGCCTCGATCTGGGGCTCGCGCTGCTCGGGATACTGGACCGTGGTGAGACGGTCTTTGTTGACGTAGCTGCCGAAGAAGTTCCGGGCCGTCTCCGCCAATCCCTTCAGGATGCCTTCACCAACCACAGTTGCTCCTCCAAAGAAGCGACCCTATCGGTCGACCTCGCCCAGCACAATGTCGATACTGCCAAGAATAACCACGATGTCCGCCACATTCCGTCCAAGGCATAGGTCTTCCAGCACGGTGAGGTTGACCAAGCTGGGCGGACGCACGCGATAGCGATAGGGGTTGGGCGAGCCATCGCTGACCAGATAGAAGCCAAGCTCTCCCTTGGGCGCTTCAATCCTTCCGTAGGCCTCACCGGGCTTGGGGCGGAATCCGCGAATCTTGGTCTTGGGGTCGACAATCGGCCCCTGGGGAATGTCGCGCATGGCCTGCTGCAGGATGCCGACCGACTCGCGCATCTCCAGTATGCGGACCATGAAACGGTCGTAGACATCGCCGTGGCTGCCCAGCGGGACGCGGAAGTTGAAGCGGTCGTAGATGCTGTAGCAGTCGACCTTGCGGATGTCATAATCCACGCCACTGGCGCGCGCCATGGGCCCGCTGATGCCGGCGCTGACGGCAAGCTCCTTGGAAAGCACGCCAACGTCCTGGGTGCGGTCCATCAGGATCTCGTTACTGACCAGAAGACGCTCATACTCATCCATGAAGCGGGGGAAGTCCGCGACGACTTTTTTGGCCTGATCGAGCCATCCGGCGGGAAGGTCCACGCGGCAACCTCCGAAGCGCATGTAGTTGCACATCATGCGCGCTCCGGTGAGGGCTTCAAAGAGGTCGAGGATGATCTCCCGCTGACGGAAGGCATACATCAGTGGGGTCCCGCTGGCACCCATGTCCTGCATGAGAAAACCGATGAGGCAGGCGTGGTTCTGCAGCCGGGTGAGTTCTCCGGTGATGACGCGCAAGTATTCGGCGCGCTCCGGCACCTGGATGCCCGCGAGCTTCTCGACGGCCAGCGCGTAGGCCCAGTTATTGGTGAGGGGACAGATGTAATCGAGCCGGTCGGTGTAGGGCATGGAACCCAGGTAGGTCTCGCTCTCGGCGATCTTCTCGTGGTTGCGATGGAGGTAGCCGAAGACCGGCTTGAGGCGTACAACGCGTTCCCCGTCGAGCACGACGTTCATGCGAAAGACGCCGTGGGTGGAAGGGTGCTGCGGCCCCATGGCGATTTCCAGCAACTGATCACTGCCTGGTTCTGTCACAGGTTCAAAATTGAAAGGGGCAGCGGGATGGGTGAGCGTGCTCATCTGCCCTCCGCTTCGCTCAGTTGCGCCAGGTTTGCCTGGTTGAGGTGCTGCTGCGCGCGCTGCAACACTTCGTCGTGTGCGGTGGGTTCATACTCGTAGTCGTCCGGATCGCGGTAATCCCTGCGCATGGGATGGTCCTGGAACTCGTCCCACATCAGCAGGCGGCGCAGGTCGGGGTGTCCGTCGAAGACGACACCGAAGAGGTCGAAGATCTCGCGCTCCTGCAACTCCGCGCTGCGCCAGATGGGGGTGAGCGATGGCAGATGGACTCCGGCGTCGCGGTCCCGGGTGCGCATGCGCAGCACAAGGGGGCCGTGCTTCTTCTCGACCGAGTAGAGGTGGTAGACGACTTCGAGAGATCCGGGGACGGTGGTGGTGCGGGTCTCCTCGACCTCCTGCTCCACTCCGTCGACCAGCTTGCGGAGCTTCACTTTTTGCGAGAGTTCCTTGTCTGGCCAGTCGATGCCGGTGACATTGGAGCAGAAGTCGAAGCGCAGATCGGCGGCATCGCGCAGATAGGCGGCCACGGCAGCAGCATGGCCGGCGTCGAGCAGCAGCGAATGCTGGTCCGACGGGCTGGGGTTGACAACCAACTCCAGCCGGCAGCCGGGAACATGGGCCTCGATCTCGGATTTAACGGTTTCCAGATTCATCCGTACCTGTCTGCTCAATCTGGACCAGGGGTGGCTTCCAGATGGCGGGGTTACGCGCCGGTTCCAGATCGTGTTCGCCAAACCGCGGCACGACGAACTCGCTGGGCTCGCCGGCGTTTAGATGACGCGGCCTGTGAGAGCCGGTCAAGGGTTGTGCGTCGATCTTCTTCTGCAACTCCATGAAGGCGTCGATCAGGGCCTCGGGGCGTGGAGGGCAGCCCGGAATGTATATATCCACGGGGATGTAGCGGTCAATGCCCTTGAGGACGTTGTATCCCTGCTTGAACGGGCCTCCGGAGATGGCGCAAGCTCCCATGGAGATGACATACTTCGGCTCCGGCATCTGGTTATAGAGGCGGACCACCTGGGGCGCCATTTTTTTGGTCACTGTGCCGGCCACGATCATCAGGTCTGCCTGGCGGGGGGATGGCCGGAAGACCTCCGCGCCGAATCGCGCCAAGTCGTAGCGCGCCATGGTGGTGGCAATCATCTCGATGGCGCAGCAGGCCAGGCCGAAGTTCAGCGGCCAGAGGGAACTGGTGCGGCCCCAGTTATAGAGTTCTTGCAGGGATGTGGTGAATATCCCCTGCTTGCTCAGCTCGTTTTTTATCGTTTCATCCACCCCTGAAATCCTTGGAACCCTCTCGAATCGGTTGGTTACGTTGGCGGAAAGCGCATGGGATTCCCCCGGGATGGACACTGCTACGTCCAGACCAGGACTTTCTTCTGATAGGCCCAGGCCAGACCTTCCACCAACAAGAGCAGGAAGAGAAGTATGGCGATCAATTCCGCCGCTGAAAAGCCGGCAAATGCGACCGCGAAGGGAAGCAAAAAGATGGCCTCAACATCGAAGACAAGAAAGAGGATTCCATACAGGTAATAGCCTGGTTTGAACTGTATCCAGGCGTCGCCTTGGGATTCCAGCCCACACTCGTAGATTGCATTCTTGCTTGGCCCGGGTTTGTGCGGAGAGAAGACCCTGGCCCACAACCAGGCCAGCAGAAGCGTCGCCAAGGCAAAGGCGACAGCCGCCAGCAAAAGCACAATGACGGGCAAATAAAGACCATTCGTCATATAGCTTTGTCCTCGGATTCCACTTTACCAGACCCTCGTCCCAATAGTCTTGTGATGTGGCTCACTTTTTTCCTGCATGCGCAGGGAGCAAAATGGGGAAGTGGGTATTGGAGGCAACAGAATGTCTGAAAATGAAACGGCGATTCTTGACGGAAACGAATCATGTGCGCGGGTGGCGTACCGTCTATCCCAGGTGATCACCATCTACCCGATCACCCCGTCGTCCACCATGGCGGAATGGGCCGATCAATGGCAATCGGAGGGCCACAAGAACATCTGGGGCACGGTGCCGGTGGTGGCCGAGATGCAGAGCGAGGGCGGGGCTGCCGGCGCCATGCATGGCGCACTGCAGGGGGGAGCATTCAGCACCACCTTCACCGCTTCGCAGGGGCTGCTGTTGATGATCCCGAACATGTTCAAGATCGCCGGCGAGCTGACCAGCAACGTGATCCATGTGACCGCGCGCACGGTGGCGACCCATGCTCTCTCCATCTTTGGCGACCACTCGGACGTGATGGCCTGCCGCTCCACGGGTTACGCCATGCTCTCGTCGGGCTCGGTGCAGGAGGCGGCCGACCTGGCTCTGGTGGCGCACATCTCGACGCTGGAATCGCGGGTCCCTTTCCTCCACTTCTTCGACGGCTTCCGCACCTCGCACGAGGTGAACAAGGCGCTGACCATCTCCGACGAGACGATCCAGGCGATGCTGGATGAGAAGCATGTTCTGGCCCATCGCGAGCGCGCGCTCAGCTCCGACCACCCCATTCTGCGCGGCTCGGCGCAGAACCCCGATGTCTTCTTCCAGGCGCGCGAGACCTGCAATCCCTTCTACCTGGCCTGCCCCACCATCGTGCAGGACGCGATGGACCGCTTTGCCGCAGTCACTGGCCGCGCCTATCACCTGTTCGACTACGTGGGCGCACCGGATGCGGAGCGCGTGATTGTGTTGATGGGTTCGTCCGCCGGCCCCGTGGAAGAGGTGATCGACCATCTGAACTCGCAGGGCGAGAAGATCGGCCTGCTCAAGGTCCGCCTGTATCGCCCCTTCGCCTCCGAGGCCTTCCTGGCCGCGCTGCCCAAGACGGTGAAGTCCATTGCCGTGCTGGACCGCTGCAAGGAGCCCACCGGGCTGGGTGAGCCGCTGTACCAGGACGTTGTCACTGCCTTCAGCGAGGCATTCTCCACCGGCACGTCGCCCATTGCCCAGCAGCCGCGCATCATCGGCGGGCGCTACGGCCTCTCCTCCAAGGATTTCACTCCTGCCATGGTCAAGGGTGTCTTCGACGAGCTGAAGAAGGAGCATCTGAAGAACCGCTTCACCATCGGCATCAACGACGATGTGACCCACAGCAGCCTGGACTACGATCCGGAGTTCTCCACCGAGGACCCGAAGACCGTGCGCGCGCTGTTTTACGGACTGGGCGCGGATGGAACGGTGGGCGCCAACAAGAACTCGATCAAGATCATCGGCGCGGAGACGCCGAACTACGCGCAGGGCTACTTTGTGTACGACTCGCGCAAGTCCGGCTCCGTCACCACGTCGCACCTGCGCTTCGGCCCCAACCCGATCCGCTCGACCTACCTGATCAGCAAGGCGAACTTCGTGGCCTGCCACCAGTTTTCCTTCCTGGAGCGCATGGACATTCTGGCCCACGCCGCACCCGGCGCGGTCTTCCTGCTGAACAGCCCCTATGGGCCGGAGGAGGTATGGAACCACCTGCCACTGACGACGCAGGAGACGATCCTCAAGAAGAAGCTGCAGTTTTACGTTATCGACGGCTACACCGTGGCTCGCGACACGGGGATGGGCAACCGGCTGAACACCATCATGCAGACCTGTTTCTTCGCCATCAGCGGCGTGCTTCCGTCCGACGAGGCCATCGAGCAGATCAAGAAGTCCATCAAGAAGACCTATGGCAAACGCGGCGACGCGGTGGTGCAGAAGAACTTTGCCGCGGTCGATGAAGCCGTGGCCAACCTGCACAAGGTGAAGCTGCCGGAGAAGGCCACAGCCACCTTCGACCTGCTGCCCATGCTTCCCAAGGAGGCCCCCGACTTCGTGTACAACGTGCTGGGCAAGATGGCGGCGGGCAAGGGAGACTTGCTGCCGGTGAGTGCCCTGCCGATCGGCGGCACATTCCCCACCGGCACCGCGAAGTGGGAGAAGCGCAACATCGCCCAGATGATTCCGGTGTGGGACAAGGACCTGTGCATCCAGTGCGGCAAGTGCGTGCTGGTGTGCCCGCACGCGGTGATCCGCGCCAAAGTCTACGATTCGGCCTTGCTGGCCAAGGCCCCGGAGACCTTCAAGAGCGCCAAGCCGAAGTGGAAGGGAATGGAGCAGGAGCTTTACACCCTGCAGGTGGCGCCCGAGGACTGCACCGGATGCAGCCTGTGCGTGGAGATTTGCCCGGCCAAGAGCAAGAGCGAGGCCAAGCACAAGGCCATCAACATGGAGATGCAGGCCCCGCTGCGCGCGCCCGAGGCGCTGAACTGGAGCTTCTTCGAGTCCATTCCTACGGTGGACCGCAACCGCCTCTCGCACACCCAGGTGAAGGACATCCAACTGCTGGAACCTCTGTTTGAGTTCTCCGGCGCCTGCTCGGGCTGCGGCGAGACGCCGTACATCAAGCTACTGACCCAGCTCTTCGGCGACCGGCTCTTTATAGCCAATGCGACTGGCTGCTCGTCGATCTACGGCGGCAACCTGCCCACCACTCCCTACACCAAGAACGACAAGGGACGCGGACCCACCTGGTCGAACTCGCTGTTCGAAGACAACGCCGAGTTCGGCTTCGGCATGAGACTCGCCCTCGACCAGCAGAAGGAGTACGCCGAGGACCTGCTGAAGCGGCTGGCGCCGGTCGCCGGCGATGAGCTGGTGGCTGCGCTGCTGACCGCCAGCCAGGCCAAGGAGAGCGAGATCGAGGCGCAGCGCGCACGCGTGCTGACGCTTCGCTCGAAGCTAGCCACCACCGACTCCAGCGAGGCCCGCGCTCTGCTCACCGTGGCTGATTCTCTGGTGCGCAAGAGCGTCTGGGTCATCGGCGGCGACGGCTGGGCCTACGACATCGGTTTCGGCGGTCTCGACCACGTACTCGGCTCGGGCAAGAACGTCAAAGTGCTGGTGCTGGACACCGAGACCTACTCGAACACCGGCGGACAGATGTCCAAGTCCACCCCGCGCGGCGCCGTGGCCAAGTTTGCCGAGGCCGGCAAGCCCAACAGCAAGAAGGACATCGCCATGGAGGCGGTGGCCTATGGATCGGTCTACGTGGCGCGCGTTGCCCTAGGCAGCAGCGACATGCAGACGGTGAAGGCGTTCCAGGAGGCAGAGGCCTACGACGGCCCCGCGCTGATTCTGGCCTACAGCCATTGCATCGCCCATGGCTACGACCTGACCTACGGAATGGACCAGCAGAAGGCCGCGGTGCTCTCCGGCTACTGGCCGCTGATGCGCTACAACCCAATGCTGCGCGCCGAGGGCAAGAACCCCTTCCAACTCGACTCCAAGGCACCTTCCATCCCGCTGAAGGAGTACGCCTACCACGAGGCGCGATACACCATGCTGGCACGCAGCCGTCCTGATGTGGCGAAGCATTTGCTGGAGCAGGCGCAGGATGACGTGGAGCGTACGTGGAGGGTCTACTCCGGCCGCGCCGCCATGGCGGGACGCTCGGAGACGCCGCACATCGCGCCACCGGAAAAAGAAGGAGTGGTTGCCCCGCTGGGTGCGGGAGGAGGCGACGAATGATCGACCTGACAACGCAGTATATGGGTCTGAAGCTGAAGAGCCCTCTGGTGGCCTCTTCCTCACCGCTGACCGAATCCACGGAGAACATACAGCGACTGGAAGCTGCCGGGGCTGCCGCGGTGGTGCTGCCCTCGATCTTCGAGGAGCAGCTCACCCTGGAGAGCAACGCGCTGGACAGCGACCTATCGCGCGGCACGGAATCGTTTGCGGAGTCGCTCAACTACTTTCCCGCCTATGCCAGCTACCGGCAGGGGCAGGACGCCTACCTCAGCCACATACACCGCGCCAAGAGTGTTGCCGGCATACCCGTTCTGGCCAGTTTGAACGGCGCTACCTCCGGCGGATGGGTGCAGTTCGCCAAGGAGATCGAGCAGGCCGGCGCGGACGCGCTCGAACTCAACACCTATTCGCTGCCCACAGACCCGCGAATCACGAGTGCCGCGATCGAAGATGGAATTGTCGATCTGGTACGCAAGGTGAGGCAGAGCACGAAGCTGCCTATCGCGGTCAAACTCTCTCCGCAGTTCACCAGCATCCCGCACCTGGCCGCCAAGCTGGATAAAGTGGGCGCCGATGGAATTGTCCTCTTCAACCGCTTCTACCAGCCGGACTTCGACATCGAAAACCTCAACGTGACTCCGCGGCTGACCCTCAGCCGGCCGGAAGAGCTTTTGCTGCGGTTGCACTGGACCGCGATTCTCTACGGCGATCTGAACGCGGACATTGCCGTTACCGGCGGGGTACACAGCGCGGAAGACGTTCTAAAGGCCATCATGGCCGGCGGACAGGTTGCCATGCTGGCCTCGGTGCTGCTGATGCACGGCATCGCGCAGCTCGACACCATCCAATGCGATTTGCTGCGCTGGATGGAGGAGCACGAATATCAGTCCATCCGCCAGATGCGCGGCAGCCTGAGCCGCCGTTCCGTACCGGACGTCTCTCCGTTTGAACGGGGCAACTACATCAAGACCCTGAGCAGCTACACCCTGCGCAGGACAGCCTAGCAATCCGGGTTCCCCAAGTTCTCCCGTCGTATCGCACAGCCCCCGCCCGCACCTCGAATGCGCCGGGGGCTGCGTGTTTGCGGCAGCGACTGGGCAGGCATTCCGCTACATCAAATTGCGATACCAAACTGCGATAGTCTTTCCCTCGTGCAACCAATAGACCAGACCTGATTTGCGAGCGATACTGGTAGAACCGATCCGAGGCATCTGAAAAATGGAATTTCACATCTCGCGCGCCGTACGAGAAGCAGCCAAGGTCGACGACGTGCTCTTCAGCTACACGGGAAACGTTGTCTTCGCCGATGTTGCCGCCAGCAGAAAGCTGGCCGAGGCACTGAACGGGTCTCGCAAAGACGGGGCGCGTGGCGCGGACGCCGATCCAGCCGGCGCGATCAACGGCGGAGCTCTGTTTGCCATGGGCCTGATCGACGAGCTGAGCCACGCCCTGGTGGAGCGCTACCGCAAGCAGATCGACCCCGCCGTGCTGGCGGAGGCGGTGCGCTGGTTCGCTGCGCAGATTGACTCCGGCAAGAGCCAGCCGGGGAAGCTGGAAGCCCTGCTGCTGGCCTTCACCGAGCAGTTTCCCAACGTTGCCGTTTACCTCGGCAAGCTCACCGCCGAGGAGTGGCTAAGCCAATCCACCGATGGTCGGCCCAACTGCGAGGCCGCGCTGGAAGAGCTGCTGATGTTATGGATGGCCAACTGCAACCCAGCGTTCAAGCCTTTTCGGCAGCTCTTTGACGATCACGGCCTAAAGCAGCAGACGGTCTATGCTGGCGTTACCGCGTCTTTTCCGGAGTTCTTCAGCACGCGCCCACCCATGGCGCCGGAGATCGGCAGCCTCTACGACGCGTTGCGCGCGCCCATGCTGGCCTCGCCCGACTCTCTGATTGGACAACTCGACTACATACGCGAGCGTTGGGCGCCTTACCTGGGCGGCGACCTCAAGCGCATCCTGCTGGCCATCGACGTGCTGCGCGAGGAGGACCTTGCCATCTGGATGCGGTTCAATCCTGCCGGCCCCGACCAGTTCCGCCACGGGCCCTCCTGGGGCTCGATGGGATTTGAAGGTGACGAGTACATCGGTTTCGACGAACTTCGCCGTCGCCGTTACGCTCACGACTATCAGGCCCCGCTCGACGAGTACGAGGCCTTCAGCGCCGACCAGGCATGGATGCCCAACGTGGTGCTGATCGCCAAGAGCACCTACGTCTGGCTGGAACAGCTTTCCAAAAAATATCTGCGCCACATCCACCGGTTGGACCAGATTCCCGACGAGGAGCTGCAATTGCTGGCTTCGCGCGGCATCACCGGCCTGTGGCTGATCGGGCTGTGGGAGCGCAGCAGCGCATCGCGCACCATCAAGCGCCTGCGCGGTCACCACGACGCGGTGGCTTCCGCCTACTCTCTCAAGAGTTACGACATTGCCGAGGACCTGGGCGGATGGGAGGCCTACAACCATCTGAAGCACCGCGCCTCCGCCTACGGCCTGCGCCTGGCCAGCGACATGGTGCCGAACCACATGGGCATCGACTCGCCGTGGGTGATCGAGCATCCCGACTGGTTCCTGCATCGCTGGGAGAGCCCGTTTCCGGCGTACAGCTTCAACGGGCCGGACCTGTCCACCGACAGCCGGGTGGAGATCAAGATCGACGACCGCTACTACGACCAGAGCGACGCGGCGGTCGCCTTCCGCCTGCGCCATCACTGGGATGGATCGACGCGCTATGTCTACCACGGCAACGACGGCACATCGTTTGCGTGGAACGACACCGCGCAGCTCGACTACTCCAAGGCCGAGGTGCGCGAACAGGTGATCCAGGCCATCCTGCACGTCGCGCGACTGTTCCCCATCATCCGCTTCGACGCGGCGATGGTGCTGGCCAAACGGCATGTGCAACGGCTGTGGTTCCCGTTGCCCGGAGCGGGCGGATCGATTCCGTCGCGCGCAGAGAACGCGATGTCGCAGGAGGAGTTCGACGCGCTGATGCCCCACGAGTTCTGGCGCGAGGTGGTGGACCGCGTGGCCGCCGAAGTGCCCGGAACGCTGCTACTGGCCGAGGCGTTCTGGCTGCTGGAGGGCTACTTCGTTCGCACCCTGGGGATGCATCGCGTGTACAACTCGGCGTTCATGAACATGATGCGCGACGAGGAGAACGCAAAGTACCGCTCCTATCTGAAGAAGACCATTGAGTTCGATCCCGACATCATGAAGCGCTATGTCAACTTCATGTCGAATCCCGACGAGCGCACCGCCATCGACCAGTTCGGCACCGGCGACAAGTACTTCGGCGTCTGCACCCTGCTGGCCACCTTGCCCGGCCTGCCCATGTTTGCCCACGGCCAGATCGAGGGATTCACCGAGCGTTACGGCATGGAGTTCAAGCAGGCGTATATGGATGAGTGGCCCAACGAAGACCTCGTCCTGCGCCACCAGCGCGAGATTGCGCCGCTGCTTGCCAAGCGATACATCTTTGCCGGAAGCAGCGACTTTACCCTCTACGATTTCTGGAACGGTTACGGCCACGTCAACGAAAACGTATTCGCGTACTCCAACCGCTATGGCGACGAGCGCTCGCTGGTGCTCTACAACAACAAGTACGGCAGCACCCGCGGCACGATCCATATTTCCGCGGCGTTCATGGACAAGGGCAGCGGCTCGCTGCGCCAGCGCAGCCTCTCCGACGGCCTCGGCCTGCCCACCGGCGAGTCGATCGTCATAACCTTCCGCGATACCCACGGGATGGAGTATCTGCGCCGGGCTACGGAGATACACTGGCGCGGTCTCAGCTTCGACCTGCGCGGCTTCCAGTGTGTCGTCCTGCTGGACTGGCGCGTGCTGCAGCCCACCACTGAGTGGCCGTGGGACAGGCTGTGCGACTCTCTGCAAGGAAGAGGCGTGCATAGCATCCACGACGAGATGGTGAAACTCCGCCTGCGTCCGCTGCACGAGGCGCTGCGCAACGCGGTCAGTCCGGCCAACGTCCGCGCCCTTGCCGAGGCCGCCGCCGGGATAGCAAAGCAGACTGCCGGGCAGGAGAGCGGGGCCCCTCCCTTGTCGAGCAAGAAGAAAGAACTCGATCCGCACCTACGCGCGCTGGCCGACAAGAGCCAGTTCTTCTTCGACCGGCTTCTGGAACAGATTCCCGAAGAGAACCGCAGGCCGGCGTCCAGCACGGCCGCCGATGCCGCGCCGGCAGCCGGTCGCGATGCCTCGACCGCATCCACGACGCAAGACAGCGGCGTGTCTCAACCTACGGCGAAGCCGGCGCCAGACTACTCCGCCAGATTCCGCGCAATGCTGGCAGCGGGTGCAGGTCTGCAAGCACTGGCGCAGAGCTTTTCCACCGATTGGCCCGCGCAGTCGCGTCCCATCCTGCCGGGCAATGCTGCCGCCACGCGCCAGGAACGCACCTGGGCGCCGATCATGGCCTGGATCGTACTGCGCAGCATCCCAGCGCACTGCGCCCCGAACGGCGACCGTGTCGAACTGTTCGACCGGCTGCTTTTGCGTCATGCGCTGGCTGAGCTCTTCTCCTCGATGGGGATGGAGGGCGAAGCCAGTTGGCAGGCCGCCGCGCAGGTACGCCTGCTACTGTCCCCGTCCGCGGTTGCGCCCGAAGCCATACACTGCGAGGCCCTCTGGGCCGACCCCGACGTTCGCTGGCTGGCGGGCGTCAATGTGGCCGCTGGCATCACCTACTTCAACAAACAGCAGTTCGAAGAATTGCTCACCTGGATGCAGCTTCCTCCCCTGATTGAGATCGCGCGGACGGAAGGGATGCAATCGCAATCCGTCCAGCCCGCCGGCATCGCCGCAATCGAAGAGGCGGTATCCGCCGTGCGCAAGGCCGCACAGCTCGCCGGTTACGACCTGAACAAGTATCTGTCTGCTTTTACGTCCACAACGAAGATCAACCCATAAGCCATGCCCGCGCGCCTCATCCTCAACGCCGACGATTTCGGACTTACCGACGGCATCAACCTCTCCATCGGCGAACTGCATTCGGCCGGCGTGCTCTCTTCCACCACGCTGATGGCCTCCGGAGCAGCCTTCGACGACGCCGTCGAGATCGCCCGCTCCCATCCCACATTGGGCGTCGGCTGCCACATTGTGTTGGTCGATGGCACACCGGTCTCGCCGCCCAGGGCAATTCGCAGCCTGCTCGGCCCCGACGGAAAAAACTTTCGCGCATCGCTGGCCGATTTTGTGCAGGCGCTCTTGCTCGGCAGGATCAACCGGGACGAGGTTGCCTGCGAGGCCCTGGCGCAGATCGAGAAACTCCAGCGCGCGGGAATCCACCCCACGCACCTCGACACGCACAAGCACACGCACATCTTTCCCTCCATCGCCGGTCCGCTGCTGCAGGCCGCCGAGCGCTGCGGAATCCGCGCCATTCGCAAACCCTTCGAGCCGGGCTGGTCGCTCGCGCTCGACCACGGCAGCCATTTGCGCCGGCTCGCCGTCCGCCTCACCGGCCTGCTACGACCGCGCTTCGAAGCGCATGCGCAACTCCTCGACGGCCGCGTGCTAACCACCGATGGCACGGCTGCGATCTCTGCCACCGGCCAGCTCAACGCGGCGACTCTCGGCGAGATTCTGCGCGCGCTTCCGCCCACTGGGACCTACGAGATCTGCTGCCATCCCGGCTACAACGACGGCGAGCTGGAGCGCGTAAGAACGCGGTTGCGCACTCAGCGCGAGGCGGAGCGCGAGGCCCTGCTCAGCGAGATTCCGAAAGTTCTCGCCAGCCCAGACGCTCCCTTGCTCCTCCACTACGGGAACCTTGCGGCGGAGCAAAATTCAGCCGTTCCCGTAGCAGATGTGACATTCTAGGTGTGGTCATTCGAGGAGGGGCAGGAGCCGTTGGCAACCATCGCTGAAATCGCGGAAGTGGTGGGCGCGACTACGCCGCGGGCATTGTTTGCGGCGAGCGAGATTCTGTGCGTGTCGAGCATCGAAACAGCCACGCCCAGCGCGCTGGTCTTCGCCACCGACGCCGCCACCCTCAGCGATGCGCTCAAGTCTTCCGCGGGAGCGATTCTAACGCGGTCCGCGCTGCTTGCCGGCGGCGAACAGCAGGACCCGCGCGTGCTCGCCGTAGACGATCCGCGCTATGGGTTTGCACTTACGGCGCGGTGGCTAAAATCGCGCGTACAAGTTGCGGGCGACTCCGCGCCGCGCATCCATCCCACGGCTGTTCTGGGCGCAGACGTTCAGCTCGGACGTGGAACCAGCATCGGCCCCCACGCCGTGCTGGGCGACGGAGTCGTTCTCGGCGCAGAGTGCGAGGTGCTGGCCAACGTCACCATCTACGCGGGAACAGTGATTGGCGACCGGGTCCTGGTGCAGGCGGGGGCGGTTCTGGGGGCCACCGGATTCGGCTACGCGCGCAACTCCGCCACCGGGGAGTACATCGCCTTCCCGCAGCAGGGAAGGCTTGCGATCGGAGACGATGTGGAGATTGGCGCCAACTCCACCATCGACCGCGGCGCGCTGGGGGAGACGCGCATCGGCGCGGGCACCAAGATCGACAACCTGGTGCATATCGGCCACAACTGCGTGATCGGGCGTAACGTCGTCATGGCCTCGGGGACGGGGATCTCCGGGTCCTGCGTGGTCGAGGACGGGGCGGTACTGGCCGGCCAGGTGGGTCTGGGCGAGCACGTCCATATTGGGCCCGGCGTCATTCTAGGCGCCCAGGCCGGCGTTCCCAGCTTCAAGAAGATACACGGCCCCGGCCAGGTCTTCTGGGGCTGTCCGGCGCGTCCGCTGAAGCAATATCTGCGCGACCTGGCGCGGCTCAGCCGGGGCTGAGGCAGGCTGATGGAATTGCAGCGAAGACGCTCTAGTCGGCGCCGTCGGAGAGCGCGTCCATGTAGGCGACATCGAGCGCCGTGCCCTGCACCGTGACAAACTCGTTGTCAATTTCGTTTGCATTGCCAGTCGACGTAAGGACAGTGCTGAAGATATGCACCTGGCCACCGTACGCGGTGTAGACCTTGTTGAAGTTCTGCACCCAGCACAGGCCGGTAAGGCTGCCGTAGTAGTACTGGTCGTTGTTCTGGTTGGGATAGGGGACCACCGCGGCAGGTGAACCGGGAGTGACGTTGGGCACGATCTGAACGGAAAGAACCTGAGCGGGCGTGGAAGTACTAAGCTGGGCCACCGTGAGGCAGTTGTAGTTCTCGCCCAGCTTGGCGCGTTCGCCGGTGGAGCAGAATTGCGATCCGATCCACAAGGTATTGTTGTCGGCAAAGAGGATCTTGGAGTGGTTGCCATCGGAGATGGGGTACTGGCCGGTAATGGTGTTGGTCGCCTGATTCATGGTGGACAGGAACCCCTCGAAGAGGCCGTCCGGCTGAAGTTGCTGTCCTGCCAGGTAGAGCGTCGTCCCGTCGGAGAGCGCTTCGGTGACTCCTCCCGGCACAGGCACGTTGGCGATCTGTGGGTTGGGCTGCACGGGCGACGTGGGAATGACGAGCGTGTTCAGCGGGCCTTGCTGGAGCAGGGTGACGCTGGCCGTCTTACCGCCGCACTCCTGTCCGCAGTTGAGGACATAGGCCGTGGTGCCATCCAGCGAGTAGTAGACGCTGTTTGGCTGGTCGTATGTGCCCGGCACCTGGACCACGCAATAGACGGGAAACAGGGCCGGTTGGCAATCGGCGGATCCGGTGGCCGCAATGGCCGCCTGCGCGGTTGGGAACTGGTTCTGGTTCAACTTGAAGACCCGGTACAGCGAATTGGAGTTATGCACCATGGCCAGCACAACCGAGTCCCCGGTATTGGCGAAGACCTTGAAGACATTGGGCAGGCTGAGTCCGAAGGCTTGCCCGGTCAGATTGTCGATAACCTCGAGTGTGCCGACGGCCTCCTCTGCCCCGTAGTAGTGCCCGAAACCCGAAGGGACCGAGATGGCGCCCGCTCCGGACTCGAACGTGCCTACCGAACCGGCAGAAGACTCGGTGGAGTAGTTGATGTTGGTAAGATTGCCGTCACTGTTGGAGTAGACGTATGCGCGCATCTCCGCAGGGAAGTTCAAGATGGTGCCGGGATACCCAGAGGCATAACCGCTGATCGAATAGAAGGGGATGGTGTTTTCGACGTTGTTGCGAAGGTCGCGCAAGGCGTCGACAATCTGCAGGTTGCCGGTGGAGCCGTTGACGCTGACGCCGATCATGACTCGCTGCGCCAGCTTGCTGGGCGGCACGGGCCGGCCGGCATAGTTGTACTCAGGAAACTTGTAGTAATAGTAGGCTGCCGAGTGGCATGAGCATAACCCAAGCGCGGACAAAGAAAACAGCAGGACGCATAGCAAGCGGAACCCGAAGGCGCTGCCAGAGGTCCTCTGTGCAGGGGCCGAGGATGGGATCGACGGAGCATGCAGCAATAGGCTGGGGAACGGCTGGTCAGCGGCCCCGCGGACAAACAGACTTCGATTCTTCAACGTGGACAACTCCAACCTTCATCGTACAAGGGTTTCGCCTGGGCTTAGAGATGTTTCACAGTACCTTCGGACTGGCTTAGACGGTGCGAGCGGATTTCCTGAAGCAAAGCCATGCGAGTGTGATGCGCTCAGGAGCCGCCAACCGTAAAACCTCTCTACCCTCCGAGTATAGCAAAGGAAGAGGGGCGCGAAGCCCGTCCGGCAAGGGTTTGGTGCTGGCTGCGAACCTAGCTTAGGATGGAGCAATACATTTTCAGAAAGATACTGCGGGACGTTGCAGAAAGATATTGCGGGAGATGCGATGGCAGGCGCGGACTTGACCACGGTGGCAGACGCAAGAGGCAGCACGAAGACTGGCGCGACGGAAACCGCGGAGGGTACCGCCGTCGATCGGCTCTTTGCCGGCGGACGTGTGCTCTCCGACGGCGCCATGGGCACCATGC
The DNA here is from genome assembly GCA_963834805.1 of uncultured Acidobacteriaceae bacterium. Classification (GTDB taxonomy): domain Bacteria; phylum Acidobacteriota; class Terriglobia; order Terriglobales; family Acidobacteriaceae; genus Edaphobacter. The sequence continues at coordinate 94,376 of CAWIDB010000006.1, read as the reverse complement.
TGTATAGCCGCGGCATCTACATCAACCGCTGCTTCGACGAGCTGAACCTCTCGCAGCCGGAGATTGTCGCCGGAGTTCATGCCGAATACCTGCAGGCCGGCTCCCAGATCGTAGAGACCAACACGTTTGGCGCGAACGCCTACCGGCTGGAGCGCTACGGCCTGCGCGACCGCGTGCGCGAGATCAACCTGGCCGCTGTCCGCATCGCCCGCCAGTGTGTGGCGCAGATTGCGGAAAAGCAGGCCAGCGAGGCGTATGTTGCTGGGGCCATCGGCCCGCTGGGCGTCCGGCTGGAACCGCTTGGTGAGTTGAGCAAGGAGCAGGCCCGCGCAGCCTTCGCCGAACAGATAGCCGCGCTGGCCGAGGGGGGGCCGGGTGTGGGCGCGGACCTGCTGATTCTGGAAACCATGACCTCGCTGGCCGAGGCGGGCGAGGCCATACGCGCTGCCCGTGAAGCAGCTCCGGGCCTGCGCCTTGTTGCCATGATGACCGTGGACGAGGACGGCAACTGCCTGGACGGCTCCACCCCGGAGATTGCCGCCGAGCGGCTGACCAAGTGGGGCGCGGACGCGGTGGGATGCAACTGCTCGTCGGGGCCCGCGATTGTACTCAGCGTGATTGAACGGATGCGCCTGGCAACCCGCCTGCCACTGGCCGCCATGCCCAACGCAGGCATGCCGCGGGCCGTCGAGGGACGCAACATCTACATGGCTTCTCCCGAGTACATGGCCAGCTTCACGCGCAAGTTCATCCACGCGGGCGCAAGCCTGATCGGCGGCTGCTGCGGAACCACGCCCAACCACATCCGCGCCATGAGGTCGGCGATGCGTGCCTTGCTTTCGCAGGAGGCGTCGGCGCGGAGGGACGCGGCTGGAGTGGGTGTGGCTGGACACGGAACCGATGGCGCGGCGCAGAGCTCGCCGCAGGCTGACTCCGAGGCCGTCATGGAGGCGGCCGGGCCAAGCTATCGCCCCAAGCGCATCGTGAGCCAGGTGGAGCCTCCTCCGCTGGCCCAGCGATCCAGGGTCGGCGCGCTGATCGCCTCCGGCAGGTTCTGCACCCTGGTGGAGATTGTTCCTCCCAAGGGCATCGACTGCAGCAAGGAGATCGAAGGCGCGGCGCTGCTGCACAAGCTGGGAGTCAACGCGATCAATGTTCCCGACTCGCCACGGGCCAGCGCGCGGATGAGCGCGCAGAGCCTGTGCATCCAGATCCAGCAGAAGGTTGGCATCGAGACGGTGCTGCACTACACCTGCCGCGACCGCAACCTGCTCTCCATCCAGTCGGACCTGATCGGCGTTTCGTCGCTCGGCCTGAAGAACATTCTCTGCCTCACCGGCGATCCGCCCAAGATGGGGAACTATCCCGACGCCACGGCGGTCTTCGATGTGGACGCGATCGGACTGACCAGCATTGTGCGCAATCTGAACTACGGCCTGGACCTTGGCACCAACCCCATCGGCGCGTCCACCGGCTTCACCCTGGCGTGCGCCGCCAACCCGGGCTTCAGCGACATCGACTTCGAGGTGCGCCGCTTTGGGCAAAAGGTGGAGGCGGGCGCGGAGTACGCCATCACCCAGCCGGTCTTCGACTTGCGCCTGCTGGAGCAATTCCTGCGCCGCGTCGAGCCGTTCCGCATCCCGGTGATTGCGGGCATCTGGCCGCTCATCAGCCTGCGCAATGCCGAGTTCCTGAAGAACGATCTGAAGATATCCATGCCGGATGCGATTATGGCCCGCATGGCGGACGCAAGCACGCCCGAGGCCGCGCGCGCCGAGGGAATCCGCATCGCGCAACAGATGCTGGCCGAGGCCCGTACCATGGTGCAGGGCTGCCAGGTGAGCGCGCCCTTCGGTAAGTACACAGCAGCGGCACAGGTGCTGGGACTGGCTTGAGAGAGCAGAGAAAGAAGAGGCGGCAATGGCAAACTTTGAAGAGCATTTGACGCAGTTGGAGACGGTGGTGGAGAAGCTGGAACGCGGCGACCTGACGCTGGACGAATCGGTGCGCCTCTTCGAGGACGGGATGAAGCTGACCAGCGCCTGCAAGCAGGAGCTGGAGCAGGCGGAGGGCCGCATCCAGGTGCTGGTGGAGGGCAAAGGCGGCAAGATGCAGCCTACGGACCTGGAGCTGGACAAGGCAGGGGACGGCGGGATGGATGCGAGCGAAGAGACGAAGTAGCTGCTTCCACGCAGGTTGAAAGTGATTTCGCAGCACGGCGCCGAGGCGACTGGGTCAGAGTTTGGAAGTCTGACGATTGCATCGGCTATTATTTTGTTATAGATAGACTATACTAAGGGATGAGGGTAACAGATAGTAAAAATATGAGTGTATTTTTGTCATATTATCTGCTTGTTTTATGATACTATTTATACATGGATGCCGAGGGTGGCTGAACGCCATCCGATGGCAGAAAAATTTACTTGGAGGAGACTTTGAGATGACTACATTGACTCGATTTGTTCCGTTCCGTTCGCCGCTGGCCGATGTCGCTGTGCTGCAAAACCGCCTGAACTCGATCTTCAACGACTTTTCCCTTCCGGAGGGTGAGCAGGAGTCGCTGGCCATGGGCAGCTTCATTCCCCCGGTGGACATCTATGAGGACGCGCATCAGTTGGTGCTGAAGCTGGAGGTGCCGGGCATCAAGCAGGACGCTCTGGACGTCAACGTGGAAAACCAGACACTGACCGTGAAGGGCGAGCGCAAGTTCGAGAAGGATGAGAAGGAAGAGAACTTCCATCGCATCGAACGGCGCTACGGCAGCTTCACCCGCACCTTCACTCTGCCCCAGACGGTGGACGCCGCTGCGGTGAAGGCAACCTACGATGCGGGCGTACTGACCATATCGCTCGCCAAGAAAGAGGCCGCGAAGCCGAAACAGGTGAAGGTGGAGATCGGCTCGTCCGCCGCTCAGCCCAAGCAGGTGGAGGCCAAGAGCGCGTAATTGCAGCGCGATTCCCGCAATTCATCCCGAAACACAATCGCCCCGCATGGCCAACCAGCCGCGCGGGGCATTTTCTGTTCAATCGCGCTAGCGGTCTCTACTGGTGACGAAGCCGGGGACCCAGAGCAGAGCGCGCTTGGCCTCGGAGTGGGGCAGGTCGGCGATGGAGAGGCGGGCTGCCTCAGCGTAGGCGCATGCGGTGTCCATGGCGTAGGCGATGGAGCCGTGGCGCTCGAGGATCTCAAGAATTGCCGGGCGGGTTACAGAGGTGAAGCTGCGCTCGGCGAGCACGGTGCGGATGGCCTCACGGTCGGCGCCGGTGCCGCGCTCCAGCGCGTGGATGACAGCCAGGGTTGCCTTGCCCTCGCGCAGGTCGCTGGCCACGGGCTTACCCAGGATGTCTTCGGTGGCGGTGAGGTCGAGCATGTCGTCGACGATCTGGAAGGCGAGGCCGAGGTTGCGTCCATACTCGCCGAGCTGTGCCTCGATCTCTTCGCTGGCGCCCACGATGGCGGCGCCCAACTGCATGGATACGCTAAAGAGGCAGGCGGTCTTGCGATAGATAAGGTCTAAGTACTCCTCTTCGTTGATGAGGCGGCCGAGCTTCTGCATCTGGAGCAGCTCGCCCTCGACCATCTGCTGGGTGAGCGCGATGAGCAGCTCGAGGACACGGAAGTTGCGCTCCTCCAGCGCGGTGGCAAAGGACTGCATGTAGAGCCAGTCGCCGGCGAGCACACACTTGGCGTTTCCCCAGGTGGTGTTGGAGGAGGGGCGGCCGCGACGCGTGTCGGCCTCGTCGATGATGTCGTCGTGCACCAGGGTCGCGGTATGCAGCATCTCGACCACCGCGCCGAGGCGGATGCGCGAGCGGCTGGTGCAGCCCAGCGCCTTGGAGGAGAGCAGAAGAAGCAGGGGACGGATGCGCTTGCCTCCGCCGGCCATCAGATACTGCGCGATGTCGGTGATGACGTCAACCTCGGAGGCGGACTGGCGGGTAAACTCCTGCTCGATGGCGGCCAGGTCGTCGCGCAAGAGATCGAAGACCTCTTTTGCCGTCGCAATGGAGAGAGCGCTCACTTGAATTTAGAGTAGCAGGTTGGGGCTGGGATTAGGCGATTCGTTGCCAGCCCAAAAAAGGCATAAAGAAGCCACGGAGAACCTTGTGCGTGAACAGGTGCGACAGGCGAGCTAATTGCGGTAGTTGGTGAACTGCAGCTCGACGCCGAAGTCCGCGGCGCGCAATTTGGCAATGATCTTCTGCAGGGTGTCGCGGTCCTTGCTGACTACGCGCACGGTGTCTCCCAGAATGCTGGCCTGCGCCTTGAGCTTCATCTCCTTGACCAGCGCTGCGATCTGGCGGGCCTTCTCCGAGGGAATGCCCTGCACCATCTTGATCTTCTGGCGGACACTGGAGTTTGCCGCGGGCTCGATCTTCTCGTACTCCAGGTTTTTGAGCGAGACGCCTCGTTTGACCAGCTTCTGGCGCAGAATCTCCTTGACCGCTTCCAGCTTGTACTCATCCTGCGAGGCGAGCTGGATGACGTCGGCGCTCTCGATGGCGATGCTGGACCTGGAGTCCTTGAGGTCGAAGCGGGTGTGAATCTCCTTGGTTGCCTGATCGACCGCGTTCTTCACCTCGGCCAGATCGATTTTGCTGACTACATCGAAGCTGTTGTCGGATGCCATAAAGAACAGTATAGGACGGTTGTCAGTTACAGGTTGTTGGTTGCTGGTTGTTGGTTGTTGGAAAGAGGCGGGCGAAGTTCGCCGACGTAAGCGAGGCAATCTCTTGCAACGAAGTTCCGCGAAGTTGGGCGAGGCACTCGGCGGTGTGGACCATCAGGGCCGGCTCATTCTCCTTTCCACGGTGCGGGATGGGCGCGAGGAAGGGCGCGTCGGTTTCGATCAGGATGCGGTTGGCGGGCGCAGCGGCTGCGACTTCTCGCAAACCGACGGCCTTTGGGTAGGTCAGGTTGCCGGCGAAGGAGAGATAGAATCCGAGGTCGAGCGCGCGGCGGGCCTGCTCGAGCGATCCGGAGAAGCAGTGCAGGATGCCGGCGGGGATTCCGCCCCGTGCCTGGGGGTTCCAGTGGGCCTGGACCAGCTCCAGGATGTCCTCCCATGCGTTGGCCGCGGCGAACTTCTGCCTGGCTTCGGGCGTGGCCAGCTCTGAAGTCCGGCAGTGGATGAGGATGGGCTTGTTGGCGGCGGCGGCAACCTGCATCTGGGCGACAAAGGCGGCTCGTTGCACGGCGATTGGGGGATTGTCGAGGTGGTAGTAGTCGAGGCCGATTTCGCCGATGGCGATGACGCGTTCGTTCTCAGCAAGCGCAGCGAGACGGGCGAGGGATTCGTGGTTGGCCTGGTGCGCCTCCTGGGGATGGATGCCGGCGCTGGCGTAGATAGCGGGCGTATCCGGTTGGCCCCGGAACTCTTGCGCGATCTCCAAAGCGTGCTGCATCTGGTGCGGGCCGTCACCGATGCCAATGGCGAGGATGGTGTGGACGCCGGCAGCCTGCGCGCGCGCCAGCACCGGGGCCAGGCCGTCGGGGAACATGTCGAGGTGGGCGTGGGAGTCGGTGAGATGCATGAGGTATAGGGTTCAGGGTACTAGGTTCGTGGTGCAAGCAAAAGCGCAGGATGTCGAACATCAATTCCATGAGATAGGATTGCGTCCATGAAAAAGATGAGTCGACGTGAAGTGTGTGCCACCCTACCAGCCCTGGCCGCCATTGGCACGGGCGCTCCGCAAGCCTTTGCACAGCAGCAGAAACCTGCTGCCGCCAGTGCGCCAAAATCCGCAGTGGCTACAGGCACGCTTGGCCCCGCTCATGCCATTGCCTACGAGGCGATGCCGGTGAGGACGATGGCCAATGGCGGAGAGAGCCGCGACATTGCGCATGGCACGCTGGCCACGGGGGAGACGGTGAACCTGCACCAGTCGATGCAGGTGGCCGAGGCTGTGCCCAACCCGCTGCACGTGATCCAGCATACGGAGTTCATCCTGGTACGCGAAGGCGAGCTGGAGTTCCAGCATGAGGTGGATGGGAAGGTGGTGGCGGAGCGGGTTGGGCCGGGCGGCGTCTTCTATGTGGCCTTCGGGACCAACCATACGGTGAAGAACGTGGGAGCAGTTCCGGCACGGTACTTTGTGGTGGCCATCGGGGGAGACGCGAAGTAAGAGTGGGGCAAACTGCGATTTTGCGCAGACGTCTGGTGCAGACGATGCAGTCTCCTGCGTGGCTGCTATGTTCCGCCGGTGCCTGAACTGAGGCTGAAGATGGGCAGGTAGAGTGCGATCAGGATGGTGACCACGACGCACCCCATGACGATGAGGATGACGGGCTCGATGAGGCTCATGGCGGCAGTGAGGTTGGTCTGCACGTCTTCCTCGAAGAACTCGGCGACGGAGTTGAGCATCTGGGGCAGGGCTCCGGTGGATTCGCCGACCTCGATCATCTCGACGGCGAGCTCGGGAAAGACTTTTGTGTTGGCGAGGCTGGTGGAGAGGCCCTTGCCCTCGCGCACCGTCTCGACGCCGCGGAAGACGGCGTTGCCGATCTGGCGGCTTCCGATGGAGTGGGCCGCGACCTCCAGGCTGGGCACCAGGGGCAGACCACCGGTGAGCAGGGTGGCGAGAGTGCGCGCGAAGAGGCCGACCTGGTATTTGAGCCAGACGGGGCCAACCAGGGGCAGGCTGATGCGAATGCGGTCCACCAGAACCGCGCCGGCGTCGGTCTTGATCCAGCGGACGAAGAGAAAGACAAGCAGAGCGAAGGCGATGGCGGCGTAGATCCCGTAACTCTGCGCGCCCTTGCCCAGTTGGAGAAGGAAGGAAGTGATGGGGGGAAGCTTGGTGCCCAACTGCTCGTACAGCTCGGCAAAGCGGGGAACGACGAAGGTGATGAGGAAGATGAAGAGGCTGATGACCATGACGACCAGCACGGCGGGATAGATGAGGCTGGCGGTGAGCTTCTTACGGAAGGTGAGGCTGACGCGCTGGAAGTCGAGGTAACGCTGCATGACCTCTTCCAGATTGCCGGAGCGCTCGCCGGCCAGCAGGGTGGTGGTATAGACGATGGGGAAGCCTCCCTGGGCCACGAAGGCTTCGGAGAGCGATTCGCCGTTCTTGACGCGAGTGGCTATGTCCTCCAGTTGGGCGCGGAAGTGAAGCAGCTTCTGGCGGCGGGCCAGCAACTCGAGGGAGCCAAGGATGGGAAGGCCGGCGCGGATGAGGGTGAGGAACTGCTGGTTGAAGACGAGAAAGGTCTCCAGCTTGACCTTTTTGGCCTTGCCTGAGCCGGCCAGCAGGCCACGCGCCTTGACCGAGTAGACGTAGTACCCAGCCTGGGTGAAGCGCGCGCGCAGCTCCTCCTCGGTGGCCGCGGTGTGCGTCTGTTCCTGCACCCGGCCACGCTCATCCGCCAACCTGACGACATACTCAGCCATAGAATTACAGACTCGATCCTGAAGATGCATGGACCATGCCAGCGAAGAGCATCGCAGCGCTCGTTGGCAAAGGCCCTTTCCATCTTAGACGTTTCTGAGGGAAAAACAGGCTAACGATGCTGCATGCGGTTCTCCGCGAGGGTGGTCGAGACCCATGCTGCTAAACTCATCACCAGCCCAGTACAGAGGGAGTAGAGGATTGGATGGCGAAGAGGGCGGTCATTATAGGGGCTGGGCCGGCGGGATTGACAGCCGGGCTGGAGCTGCTGAGGCGCACCGAGATTGTTCCCGTAATCCTTGAGGCCAGCGAGGAGATTGGCGGGATTTCGCGGACGATCCGCTACAAGGGCAACCGGATGGACATCGGGGGCCATCGGTTTTTCTCCAAGAGCGACCGGGTGATGCAGTGGTGGATGGAGTTGATGCCTCCCGATCTAACGGTGGCGGGCGATCCGGCCACGGAGCCAGGGGCAGAGGCGCAGGCGCAGGCGGCCGAGATCGGCTACCAGGGCAAGCGGCGCGTGGTGACGGTGCCGGCGCGGTTGGCGGAAGAGCCTCCACTGCGCGGGTTGGGCCCGCTGCGCCACACGGAGAGTGAAGAGGAGGAGGAAGAATCCGACGAGGTCAGCGCGGAGGACGCCGCCGAGGCCGTGCTGGTGGCGGAGCCGGCCAATCCCGACCTGGTGATGCTGATCCGGCCGCGACGCAGCCGCATCTACTATCTGCGGAGGTTCTTCGACTATCCCATCACGCTGACGGCGACGACGCTTAAGAACCTGGGCCTGGTGCGCATGGCGCGCGTGGGGGCGAGCTACATGGTGTCGCGCGTGCATAAGATTAAGCCGGAGAAGAGCCTGGAAGACTTCTTCATCAACCGCTTCGGCCGCGAGCTGTACCTGACGTTCTTCAAGAGCTACACGGAGAAGGTGTGGGGCACGCCGTGCCACGAGATATCCTCGGAGTGGGGCGCGCAACGCGTCAAGGGGTTGAGCCTGACCGGAGCGGTGAAGCACTTCGTGAAGAAGCTGTTCAGCGCAAAGAGCGAGGGCGGCGACCTGGCGCAAAAGGGAACGGACACCTCGCTGATCGAGCGCTTCATGTACCCGAAGTTCGGCCCAGGCCAGCTGTGGGAGCATGTGGCTGAGCTGGTGCAGCAGAAGGGCGGCGAGATAGCCATGGGCTGGAAGGTGGACAGGCTCAACTTCGCCGAGGGCAGCGATCTGCGCGTGGCATCGATCGAGGCGGTGCGTGGGGATGGAGAGCGAAGGACGTTTGCAGGAGACTATTTCTTCTCCACCATGCCGATGCGCGATCTGCTGCGCGCGATGAAGGCGCCGATTCCGGCAAATGTGCTTGAGGTCAGCGAAGGACTGCAGTATCGCGACTTCATCACCGTCGGGCTGCTGGTGGACCGGCTGAAGGTGACGGAGCCGGACGGCGGCCTGCTGAAGGACACTTGGATCTATATTCAGGAGCCGGACGTGCTGCTGGGCCGGCTGCAGCTCTTCAACAACTGGAGTCCATACCTGGTCGGCGATCCGGCCAAGGTGTGGATCGGGCTGGAGTACTTCTGCTACGAGGGCGACGATCTGTGGAAGAAGCCCGACGAGGAGATGAAGAAGTTCGCGATCGCGGAGTTGGCGAAGATCGGCATCCTGAATGCCGCGGATGTAAGCGACGCGCATGTGGTGCATGTGCCCAAGACCTATCCGGCGTACTTCGGCACCTACGACCGCTTCGACGAGCTGAAGACGTTTACCGATAGCATTGAGAACCTTTTCCTGGTGGGACGCAACGGGATGCACAAGTACAACAACCAGGACCACAGCATGCTGACGGCGATGCATGTGGTGGATGGGCTGGTGGCAGGCAAGGTGGACAAGCAGGCGCTGTGGGAGATCAACACCGAGCAGGAGTACCACGAGGAGAAGGACAAGAAGTAAGGCGGTTGCCGGTTGCTGGTTGAGGGGTGCGATGAAGAAGATTCTGCTGCTGGTGCTGGTGGTGGGGATCGCGCTGATAGCGGTGAATCGGCAGCGCATCTATGTGCGCGACCCGCTGGCCACGGTAATCAAGAACGATGCGAAGCAGAGCGGGGTGGAGGTGTACGTCAATGTCTCGGACGACGTGCTGTTGTGGCGGGAGGCGGAGCCGAGAGAGAGCCGCATCCTGGTACAAGGCTGGAACAAGGTGCCGGGAACTCCGGAGCGGTTGACCTGCCTGCGCTGGATGGTGTGCGTGACGGATGCAGATCGTGCTTCCATCATTCCTCTGGATTGGAACAGCTACGGAACAAGCAGAGGGAAGTACGATCCTGTGGTGACGATGACGGGCCGCGAGGTCACGTATATGGATGCGGACGGCGCGACGATACGCGTGGAGTTGCGATAAGGGCGATGTCTCTGTTGTTAGAGCAGATTGCCGGCGGGGCGGGTGGGGAGGGTGAAGTGGAAGGTTGAACCTTTGCCCGGAGTGCTGGTGGCCCAGATGCGGCCCCTGTGCTGGGTGATGATGGAGCGGCAGATGGAGAGGCCGAGGCCGGTGCCTCCCATGGCGCGGGAGTCGGAGGCATCGACCTGGAGGAAACGCTCGAAGATGCTGTCGAGCTTGTCTTCGGGGATGCCGCGGCCCTGGTCTCGGACCTGGATTTCGGCCTCGTCGATCTCGCTGCGGCGCGCGCGCATGTGGATTTCCGTGCCTGGGGGGGAGAACTTGATGGCGTTGGAGATGAGGTTGGCGAGGACCTGAAGGATGCGGTCGGGGTCTGCCCAGACGTTGACTCCCTGGGAGTTGAAGGTGATGCGGAGCTGGGCATTGGAGGCGTCGGACTGCATGAGGATGGCGGCGCGGCGGAAGAGGTCGTCGGCTGAACACATGGTGCTGTGCAGCTCCGCCTTGCCGGAGCCGATGCGTTCCAGTTCGATGATGTCGTTGACCAGGCGGACGAGGCGGTCGGTGTTACCGGCGGCGATCTCCAGCATCTGGCGGAGCTTCTGCGGGCGGGCGTCGAGCGAGCCTCCGGTGATGAGTCCGAGGGCGGCGCGCAGGGAGGTGAGCGGAGTGCGCAGCTCGTGCGAGACGGTGGAGATGAACTCGTCCTTCATGCGGTCGAGGGCGCGGCGCTCGGTGGTATCGGTGAAGGCCACGACGACGCCGACGGCCTTGCCTGCTGGCTTGACCTGCTGCGTGGCAGGCGAGAATTCGGGATCGATTTTGTGTTCGATTTCAAAGAGACTGCCAGACTGGATTGTGGGCTCAATGCTGGTCCGTGCCTCCTGCTCGATTTCGATCTGGGGGCGTGCGACGTACTCGACCGGGAAGCTGGTTCCGTCTTTGCGCCAGAAGACTTCGTTGGAGATGCGAACGGTGTCGAGGTCGTGGATGGAGTTTTGAATGGGGCACTCTTCCTCGCGATACGGGGCGCCATCTGCGCGGGTGTGGTGGATGAGCGAGTGCATGTTGCGGCCGAGGAGTTCCTCGGGTTTGAAGCCAAGCATCTGCGATGCGGCGGGGTTGACGACGGTGCAGATGCCTTGGAGGTCGATGCCGTAGATGCCGTCTCCGACGGACTCGAGGACGGAGTTGGACTGGCGCATGAGGGCGCGCAGCTTGTCTTCGGCGTGGACCTGCTCGCTGATGTCGATGGCGAAGCCGAGGACGTAGGGACCGCGCGCGGGGGTCTGGATGAGCTTGTTGCGGAAAGCCAGGACGCGCACGCCGCCGTTTACGTGACAGAGATGAAGCAGCCCCTGGACTTCACCGTTGAGGGCGATATTGCCGAGGTATTGGTCGAACTCCGCGCGACGGTCCTGGGGCATGAACTCGGAGAGCCGATGGCCGACCAAGTCTTCGCGAGCGCGGCCTATGGTCTGCGCGCCGTGGGTGTTGATGGAGAGCAGGATTCCTTGGAGGTCGTGGGTGCAGACCAAGCCGAGCGATCCTTCGACCAACTGGCGGTAACGCGCCTCGCTCTCGCGCAGGGTCTCTTCGGCGCTTCGCTGGACGGTGACGTCGATGCCGGTGGCGATGATGAAGTTGATGCGGCCCTGGTCGTCGAAGAGCGGCGAGGCCGACCATGCGATGCGGCGCAGGCTTCCGTCGCGATGCATCCACTGGTTCTCGAAAGCGGCGGGAGAGCCACCGGCGCGCAGACGGGCGAAGTTCTGCACGGCGGCGGGAACGTCGGCATGGGGGATGAGCATGTCCCAGAGGGTGCGCCCGACGAGGGCGGGGAAGTCGTATCCGGAGGCCGACTCGCAGGCGCGATTGAAGCGGACGATGCGTCCCGCGGTGTCGAAGACGGCGACCAATGCGTCGACCGTATCGAGGACAGTGGAGACGAAGTTTCGTTCGACGGTGAGCGCGGATTCGACACGCTGGCGGGCGCGGGCCACGCGCTCCATTTGGCGCAGGGTGTGGTTGAGTTCGATGGTGGTCATGGCCTGGCGGCCAAGGACGGTCAGGGTCTGCAACTGAAGGGGGGTGAGCCTGCGGGCGGGGCTGTCGAGGACAAAGAGCGAGCCAATGCGCACCGCGGAGGGGGTGACGAGGGGAACGGCGGCAAAGAAGCGGAAGGTGCGGCCGGCGAGCGCGATCCCAGCGCGAGCGAAGGCGGGAAGCTGCGCGGTGTCGGGGACCTCGTAGACGCCTTGAGTGCGCAGCGGAGGCAAAGCGGGCAGGCTGCCCAGAGGCAGTTCGGTCTCGCCGATGCCGTAGCGTGCGTTGATCGAGATGTGGTCGGGGGTGGCGAAGGCGAGCCCGGCGACAGGAGTATTGCATGCCTTAGCGGCCAACTCGACGAGGTCGTCCAGGGCAGGATCGGGCGCGGCCCGGAGCACCTCGTATTGGTCGAGGGTCTCCAACTGCAAGGCCTCACTGCGCGTAACTTCGCGTTTATCCAAGGTAGCGTTCATCTTACCTTCTTTAATGGTAGGCAGTGAGGAGGCATAAGACACTCATACTTTCGGGGAAGCGGGTGCTACTTCGGGGGCCTGCAAGATACGCGAAATCAGCCGAGTGGGTTGGAGTGGATGCAGCGGCCGCTGGAGTGTGCGGGGGGTTGGTATACTTAGGGACTGGGCTTCTACGCAAGCGAAGGACATAGGGGTGATGGGGCCCGGACAGGCGAGCGCATGGAAGAGTTGTTGAGCAGGATTGAGTCTCCGGCGGATGTGAAGCGGTTGACCATTGCGCAACTGACTCAGCTTGGCGAAGAGATCCGCGAGCGGCTGATTGTGGGCGTGGCCAAGACGGGCGGGCACCTTGGCCCGAACCTTGGCGTGGTGGAGCTGACGCTGGCCCTGCACTACGTCTTCGATACGCCGCGCGACAGCTTGGTGTTCGACGTGAGCCACCAGGCCTATGTGCACAAGATGCTGACCGGGCGCAACCGGCGGTTCGAAACCATCCGCCAGGCGGGCGGGCTGAACGGCTTTATGCTGCGCACGGAGAGCGAACACGACAGCTATGGCGCGGGGCACGCGGGGACGGCGCTGAGCGCGGCGCTGGGCATGGCCGTGGCGCGGGACATGTCCGGCGGCAAGGAACATATCGTGGCGCTGTGCGGGGACGCGGCGTTTACCAACGGCATCTCGTTCGAGGCGATGAACAACATTGCCGCGCAGACGCGGCGGCTGATCGTGGTGCTGAACGACAATGCATGGTCGATCGACAAGAACGTGGGTGCGATAGCGCAATACTTCCACAAGATGGTGACCAACCCGATGCTGGCCGCAATGCACGACCGTGCGGCCGGCCTGCTGGAGCGCTTCGGCGGCAAGGCGGTGCGCCATGTGGCGCGCAAGGCGGAGGAGGCGGCCAAGGGATTGATCGGACCGGGAATGCTGTTCGAGGAGTTCGGGCTGAGCTACTACGGGCCGGTGGACGGGCATAACCTGCCGCTGCTGATCGAGACATTCAAGTTTCTGAAGCAGCAGAACAAGCCGGTGGTGCTGCACGCGATCACGCAGAAGGGGCGCGGCTTCCAGCCGGCGGAGGAGAAGCAGAAGAAGTTTCACGGGCTGGGGCCGTACGATCCGGAGACGGGCGAGACCAAGTCGGCAGGGCAGAAGACCTACTCGGAGATATTTGCCGAGACGCTGGCGAAGCTGGCCGACAACAACGACAAGATTGTGGCGATTACGGCGGCCATGCCCAATGGCACCGGGCTCGACCTGTTCCGGCCGCGGCACCCGGCACGCTTCTTCGACGTGGGCATCGCGGAGGAGCATGCGGTGATCTTCGCGGCGGGCATGGCGACCAAGGGATACAAGCCGTTCTGCGCCATCTACTCGACGTTTTTGCAGCGCGCGTTCGATCCGATTGTGCATGATGTTTGCCTACAGAACCTGCCGGTGGTGTTCTGCATGGACCGCGGCGGACTATCCAGCGACGACGGGCCAACCCACCACGGGCTGTTCGACATCAGCTACCTGCGCAGCCTGCCCAACATCGTCCACATGGTTCCCAAGGACGAGGACGAGCTGGCCGACATGATGTACACGGCGATGCTGCATAATGGGCCGGTGGCGATCCGCTATCCGCGCGGCGCGGGGCCGGGCGTTCCGGTGAAGGCGCAGCCGCAAGCGCTGGAGATCGGCGTGGCGGAGGTGGTGGAGGACGGCCACGATGTAGCCGGCCTGGATATATCGATTTGGGGCCTGGGTGCGATGCTTCCCGAGGCCGTGCGTCTGGCGGCGATGCTGCGGCGCGAGGGATTCTCGGTGGCGGTGATCAACCCACGCTTCACCAAGCCGATCGACCGTGTGTGCGTGGCGGAGTACGCGCGGCAGTGCGGATTGCTGGTGACGCTGGAGGACCATGTGCTGGCGGGCGGGTTCGGTTCGGCGGTGCTGGAGGCGCTGAGCGAGATGGAACTGGATGTGCCGGTGGTGCGCGTGGGCTGGCCCGACCAGTTCATCGAGCACGGCAAACTGGAGGCCCTACGCGAGAAGTATGGGCTGACGGCGGAGGCGGCGCTGGAGAAGGCGCGACCGTATCTCGCCGCAATGGAGAGCCGAAGAATGGCGCTGCGGTAGGGTAAATGCGATTTAAGTTGTATGGCCCTTCGGTTGACAATCGGGCGGGGCAGCCGTCAACTTGATAGGGCGCATTTAGCAGTGGGGGCGCGGCATCGAAGCGTATGAGTGGGATTGAAATCGAAGAAGTGGACGAAGCCAGCAAAAAAAGAGCCGGCGCGGCCAGCGGAAAAAGAGCCGGAGCGGCCAGCGGCAAGAGAGCCGGCACAACCCGTGAGCACGTCGCCAGGCACCACGACAGCGGCCTGTTGGCGATTGGTCTGCTCAAACTGGCGGAGGCGGTCTTCTTCTTTCTGGTTGGCGTGGGAGCATTTCATTTTATCCACCGCGACCTGGGCGACTCGGCGCTGCAACTGGCGAGGCGTCTGCGGGTCGATCCCGACGGGCGGCTGATCTCGTGGATGCTGGATCGTCTGGATGCGATCACGGCGCTGCGGCTGAAGCAGATTGGCGTGGTGACCTTCTTCTATGCGGGGTTGCGCATGACGGAGGGGGTGGGGCTGGTGCTGGAGAAAGTATGGGCCGAGTACCTGACGGTGGGCGTGACCATAGCATTTCTGCCGTGGGAGGTCTACGAGATCGCGTGGCACACGGATTGGATGCGGGTGTGCGTGCTGGTGGCGAACCTGATTGTGCTGGCCTACCTGGTGTGGTGGCTGGGACGCAATCGGCGGGTGGAAACGGGTGCGGGGGAGTGATTGGGGCGGGGGATGGCGGAGGGTGACTTTCGCTTTTATTTTGCTATACGAAGTTGAGATGGGCCGCAAGGGGGAGTTTGCGGTGGAACCATCCGGCAAAACACTACATATAGCGGTTGTGGCTTAATCCACTCTATAAGTAGATATTTCCACATTCAGCGCAAAAATAGCTTGCGGATTTCCCAATTTAGGGCTTGCAAAGCAGGTTCTACTGCGGCAGGATTGCGGAGTGGAGTGAAGTGGTAAAAATTGGAGTACAGCGGAATAAACCGCTCACTTCCAAGCCAGTTTACTCCCCAAAGCTGTCTTCCCTGGGCTGGCTAGTTTGGTTCGGACTCTGAGGCTGCGATGTTTCGAGGCAATCACCCAACGCGCGTGGACGAGAAGGGCCGGCTGAAGCTGCCGGCTGAGTTCAAGCGCCGGGTGGATGAGATGTACGGGCCGCTGTTCTACATCACGAGCATGGATGGCAAGCGGGCGCAGGTATATCCGCTGAAGGAGTGGGAGGCGATTGAGGCGTCGCTGCAGAAGATGTCTCCCATGGACCCGGTGCGGCGGAAGTTTCAGGACGTGACGAATTTTTACGGGCAGATGGCGGAGATGGATTCGCAGGGCCGGCTGCTGATTCCGCAGAAGCTGCGCGAGATGGCCAAGGTGACGGGAGACGTTGAGGTGCTGGGGTCGCAGACGCTGCTGGAGGTTGTGAACAGCGAGGTCTTCACCGGCATGATGACCAAGGCGACGGGAGCGGTGGAGCTGACGGACGAGGACTTGAGCGCGTTTGCGGGGAAGACCAACGAGACGTAGCGAGACGGGTTTGCAGGGCAGCAAGCGATTGGATTGGCCCCCAGGGGCAGCACAGAGGCGGACGGGATGAATAAACCGCAGCATGTGCCGGTTCTTTTAGAGGAAGTTTTGCAGTACCTCAATGTGCGGTCGGGCGGCGCGATTGTGGATGCGACGGTAGGGCTGGGCGGGCACTCCGCGGAGATTGCCAAGAGGCTGGGCGGGACGGGCAGGCTGATCTGCTTCGACCGCGACCCGGAGGCGATGGAGTTGGCCAAGGCGCGGATGGACGAGCTGAGGGCCGAGCTGGGAAGCGAGATGCCCGAGGTGATCTACCAGACGCGGGCGTTCTCGGAGCTGGCCAGCTCGATCGGGCCGGGAAGCCTGGACGGTTTGCTGGCGGACTTTGGAGTGAGCAGCCTGCAGTTGGACGAGGCACAGAGAGGATTCAGTTTTCGGTCGGATGGGCCGCTGGACATGCGGATGGATACGCGCAGCGGGCTGACGGCCGGGCAAGTGGTAAATCAGGAAGACGAAAACGAACTCGCCGACCTGATTTACGAATTCGGAGAGGAAAGGAGGTCGCGGAGAATCGCCAGAGCCATTGTTAGGGCCCGGCCGATACGGACGACAGCAGAGTTGGCTGGAATCGTATCGGCCGCGGCCCCATCAATGAAAAATGACAAGATTCATCCCGCGACACGCACCTTTCAGGCGCTTCGAATTCGAGTGAACGATGAGTTGGAGGAGATCCGGTCGCTGCTGGAATGCGCGCCGTCTCTGCTGAAACCGGGAGGAAGGCTGGTGACGATCAGCTTCCACTCGCTGGAAGACCGGCTGGTGAAAGACGCATTGCGCGAGGCCGGGCGGAAGAAGATTTTGCAAGTTCTGACCAAGAAGCCGGTGGTTGCGGAAGAGCAGGAGCAGATGCGAAATCCGCGATCGAGAAGCGCGAAGCTAAGGGCGGCGGAGAAAAGAAGTTGCTAGTTGTTGGTTGTTAGTTGTTGGAAGTGCGAACGACGGAAAAGGAGGGTGCGATGGCGACGATGGCGACAGCAGGGCCGGGAGCGATCTTCGGAATGGGCATGGAAAGCATGGGCCATGCGTCGCAGGCCCGCGCGCAGCGCAACCGCGAGCTGTACGAGCTGCAGAAGAGCGCCCGCCGGGGACCGACGCCCGAGGTATTCTTCGCCAAGCACATCGACAACAGCCGCATTGTGAAGGCCGACGATCCGGAGCGCAGGCGCGAGATGAACGTCTTCACGATTACGATGAGCATCTTGTTTTTGCTGGTGATGGTGTATGTGTGGCAGCACTTTTCGGCCATCGAGATTGGCTATCAGGTGGAGACGCAGAAGGTGCAGGTGGAGCAGATGCAGGAGCAGAACCGGCAACTACGCCTGAGCGAGGCCCAGTTGAGCAATCCCGTGCGCATCGACCAGATTGCCCGCCAGCAGCTTGGGCTGGAGGCCCCGGAGCCTGGCCAGGTGGTGCGCCCGGATGGGGCGGGAAGCAACGCTCCCGTGCTGGCGCAGGCATCCACGCCATCGCTGCCCTGAGTGCTTGACCCTGTTATGAAACAAGCGACCCGACAGAGTTCGCGCCGAACACTGACCGCACCGATCCGCAAGGTACGCTTTGCATGGGTGGCGATCCTGTTCTGCGCGTGGGTGGTTGCGATCGGCGTGCGGCTGGTGTTGCTGCAGGTGGTGCAGCATGGGGAGTGGGTGGACAAGGCCAAACGCCAGCAGAGCAGCGCATACGAACTGGCGCCGCAGCGCGGTGTGCTGTACGACCGCAACCTGCGCGAGCTGGCGATGACGGTGCTGGTGGATTCGATCTATGTGGACCCGTCCAAGCTGGGCGAGAACCGCGCGGCAGCGGCTGAGATACTGTCCAAGGTGGTGCATGCCGATCCCGAGGACAACTTCACCGCGGAGCCGCAGATGCTGGCGCGCTTCAACGACTCGAAGGACTTTGCGTGGGTGGCGCGCAGGGTGGATGCGGAGACGGCGAATCGCGTGCGCGAACTGAACCTGAAGGGAGTTTATTTCCAGAAGGAGTTCAAGCGTTTCTATCCGAACAACGATTTGGCCGCGCAGGTGCTGGGCTATGTGGGAAGCGACGATACCGGCCTGGGCGGTCTGGAGCAGGAGTTCGACGACGAGATGCACGGCACACCCGGCCACATGCTGACCGCGGTGGACGCCAAGCGTCATGTGATGGGCAGCGTGGAGAACGAGCCTCTGCCGGGGGAAAACCTGGTGCTGAGCATCGACGCCAACATTCAGTACATGGCGGAGCGCGCGCTGGACGCGCAGATGGACAAGGTGAAGGCAGCGCACGGCACGGTGGTGGTGCAGGACCCGCATACGGGACAGATTCTTGCGCTGGCCATCTCGCCACGCTTCAATCCCAACGACTCTAGGCACATGGAGCCTGGGTCGCTGACCAACCTGGCGGTGAGCGATGTGTATGAGCCGGGCTCGACGTTCAAGCTGGTGACGTACTCGACCGCGATCGACGCGGCGGGAGTGCAGCCGGACGACATGGTGGACTGCCAGGGCGGGTCGATGACCCTGTATGGGCGCACCCTGCACGACGACAAGGACGACCACTTCGGCCGCGTAACGGTGCAGTACGCGCTGGAGCATTCGAGCGATGTTGGCGCGGCCAAGATGGCGCTGAAGGTCGGCCCGGAGACCTTCTACAAATACATCAAGGCGTATGGATTTGGAGAACGCACGGGCATCGAACTGCCCAGCGAGACGCGCGGTCTGCTGCAAAGCCCGAAGAAGTGGGGCTCCACCAGCATCCTGTCACTGGCGATCGGGCAGGAGGTGGGTGTCACGCCGGTACAGCTTGTCACCATGGTGAGCACCATTGCGAATGGCGGGGTGTATATGCCGCCGCACATCCTGCTGCAATCGACCGACGCGACCAAGGGCGACGCGCGGTTGCAGCCGACGGCCTTCCATCCCGCGAACCAGCTTCCGGCGAAGCTGCCGGAGGGCGCTCACCGCGTGATCCGGGAGCTGACGGCGGCCAAGATGCGCTCCATGATGCAGGGCATCGTGCTGGAAGGGACGGGCAGGGCCGCGCAGTTGAATGGATACAGCGCAGGCGGCAAGACGGGAACGGCGCAAAAGATCGATCCGGCAACGCATACCTACTCGCATACCAAGCTGGTGGCCAGCTTCGCGGGCTTTGCGCCGGTCAGCTCGCCGGCGGTCTCCATCGCGGTGGTCATCGACACGCCAACCGTGGGAAGCCGCTACGGCGCGGAGGTGTCTGCGCCGGTCTTCCAGACGGTGGCGCAGCAGGTGCTGGAGTACCTGGGTGTGCCCCACGACCAACCGATCAAGACGAGCAAGCAGTTGCTGGCGGCAACATCGCAGGACACGCCGGGCGATGCGCCAAGCGAGCACCTGGACGACTTGAACGCGATGTACGACGCGATCAACAATCTGCCGGCGGACGATCCGTTGCGCGCTTCGTCCAGCGACGCGACGGACGCGAACGCGGCCCGCGCTGCTGCGCCAACGGATGCGACCGGTACGCCTGTTCCGTCGCCACAGGCCGCTGGCAGTACGAAGACCTCGCGCGTTCTGGGGCTTCTACCGGCCAGGGTGCTGGCCGCCTTCAACGCCAATGGCGGGACAAATTCGGCGATGCCGGACGCCGCATCGGGCACGTCCGCTGCGCTGCGCGCCCCCAGCGTTGCGCCACAGGTCGAGCCGCGTACAAATGGCTCGGTCGTGGTGGATGCCGGCGCTCACGTGGCCGTGCCGTCGTTCAGCGGCGCCGCGCTGCGCAATGTGGTGGAGACCGCGGCGGGCCTCGGCCTGCGGGTTGAGCCGGTGGGCAGCGGACTGGCGCGCGAGCAGGCGCCGGCGGCTGGAACCATGGTTCCGCTGGGCACGGAAGTGGTGGTGCGCTTCACGCGGTAGCAAGTCAGCAGGTTAGCAAGTCAGCGAGTCAACAAGGGACATAGAATCGGAATATGCAGTGGGCTGACGCGCTAAGGGAAGTTACCAGGATCGAAGGTGGAGGGGGCTGCGGCGAAATCGCCGGCGTCGAGTATGACTCGCGGCGAGTGCGTCGTGGCGCGGCCTTCGTGGCCATGCGCGGCGGGACAACGGACGGAAATCGGTACATCGATGCGGCCATTGCGCAGGGTGCGACGGCCATTGTGACCGACTCGCAGGAGGCTTACGCGAGGCTGCGGCGGGAGCATCCCACGATTGCCGCGGTGCGTGTCGTGCATGGACGGCGCGCGCTGGCCGAGTTGAGCGCCGCGGTGATGGGCCATCCCGAACGAAGGCTCGCAGTGAGCGCGGTGACGGGTACCAACGGCAAGACGACCACGGCCTATCTGCTGGAGCAGATGCTGCGCAGCGTGGGACGGAAGTGCGTGCTGATCGGGACGATTGAGACGCGCATTGGCAGCGAGGTGCGCGATTCGCCGCACACGACGCCGGAGGCTAGCGATACGCTGAAGATCTTTGCCGAAGGGGTTGAGACGGGCGCGACAGAAGCGGTGATGGAGATGAGTTCGCACGCGCTGGAGCAGGAGCGCGTGTGGGGGATTGCGGTGGATGTGGCGATCTTTACCAACCTGACGCAGGACCATCTGGACTATCACGGGACGATGGAGAAGTATTTGGCGGCGAAGAAGCGGATGTTTGAAGGCGTGGGGACAGCGCCTCCGCGCGTGGCAGTGATCAATGCGGACGATCCGGCGGCAGAGGCCATGGCCCGCTCCGCGAGCCGCTCGCAATGCATGATATTCAGCGCGGAGGGACGTGGAGATTATGGCGCGGAGCGGGTCCAGATGCATGCGGGAGAGACGCGATTTCAATTTGTAACAAATACAGGTTCAATAGATATCCAGTCGCCGCTGACAGGGCGGGTGAATGTTTCCAACTTGCTGGCGGCGATGTGCGCGGCGCTGGCGCGGGGGCTAGCGCTGGAGGAGATTGCGGCGGCGGCGCGCGAACTGAAACCCGCGCCGGGACGTTTTCAGGCAGTGCTGGGGTCGGCGGAGGCAGGCTTCACGGTGGTGGTGGACTATGCGCATACGGACGATGCTCTGCGCAACCTGATTGGGCTGGCGCGCGAGCTGGTGAAGGAGCGCGGCGGGCGGGTAATAACGCTGTTTGGATGCGGCGGGGACCGCGACCGGACGAAGAGGCCGCGGATGGGGCGGGCGGCGGCGCAAGGAAGCGACCTGGTCATTCTTACCAGCGACAATCCGCGCAGCGAAGAGCCGATGGCGATCATCGAGGAGGCTCTCGCAGGTGTTCGTGAGACGAATACCGAGTGCATCGTGGAGCCGAACCGCACGGCTGCCATTGGGATTGCAATCCGCGCCGCGCGCAAGGGCGATATTGTGCTGCTGGCGGGCAAGGGGCACGAGAAGGTGCAGATTTTGCGCGACAGGACAGTCCCATTCGACGATGTAGTGGTTGCGGAGGGCATTTTGAAGGAGATGCAGTGAAGCTGACGCTGGGCCAGGTGGCCGAATGGATTGACGCCGAGGGAGAGTTCGCGGCGGATGCGGAGGCGACGGACACTTCGATCGACTCGCGCACGATTGCGGCGGGCGAGCTATTCTTCGCGGTGCGCGGGGAGCGGCTCGATGGGCACAACTTTGTGCAAGCGGCGCTGGCCAAAGGAGCGGTGGCCGCAGTGGTGAACGCGGGATGGAATGCGCCGAGTGGGGTGGACGCGGGCCGTCTTCTACGGGTTGCCGAAACAGAGACTGACAGCGTGCTTGCTGCATTGCAGCGGTTGGCGCGCATGGTTCGGAGGCAGTGGGGCGGGCGCGTGATTGGCATTACCGGATCGGCGGGCAAGACCACGACCAAGGAGGCGGTGGCGCAGGTGTTGGGCGCGCGCTTTCGTGTGCTGAAGTCGCAGGGCAACCTGAACAATGCATATGGAGTGCCGCTGCAGTTGCTGAGACTGGAACCAGAGCACCAGGTCGCGGTGATCGAGATGGGAATGAACCACGCGGGTGAGATCACAGCGCTGGCGCGCATCGCGGAGCCGGACTGGGCGGTGGTGACGAATGTTGCGCCAGTGCATCTGGAATACTTTGCCGACGGCATTGCGGGGATTGCACGCGCGAAGTACGAACTGATCGAGGCGCTGCCACCGGATGGAATCGCTGTGCTGAATTGCGACGATGAATATGTAACTAAATTTGGCGAGGGGATGGGCGAACGCGCGGTCTTCTACGGAACGGACGATTGCGCCGAGGTGCGAGCGGGCGGAATTGCGGAGGTGGGCGCGGAGGGCGTGGTGTTTACAGTGATGGCGCAGGGCGAACGGGCCAGCGTGCAATTGCATCTGCTGGGCCGGCACAATGTTCACAACGCGCTGGCGGCGATTGCGGTGGGGTTGCGGAGCGGCATCTCGCTGGCAGAGTGCGCGGCGGCGCTGGGCGAGATGCGCGCGGGCGAGAAACGCGGCGAGATATTCGAGTGGCGGGGAGCGAAGTGTATCAACGATTGTTACAACTCCAATCCGCGCGCGCTGGATGCAATGATGGACGCGCTGCAGGCGATGCCGGCGACAAACCGAGGAAGGCACATCGTGGTGGCGGGCGAGATGCTGGAGCTAGGACCCGAAGGCGGGGAACTGCACCGGGCATGCGGGCGGCGCATGGCGGAGCGCGGCGTGGATATGGTGGTTGG
Source organism: uncultured Acidobacteriaceae bacterium (assembly GCA_963834805.1). Classification (GTDB taxonomy): domain Bacteria; phylum Acidobacteriota; class Terriglobia; order Terriglobales; family Acidobacteriaceae; genus Edaphobacter. The sequence goes on along the minus strand of CAWIDB010000006.1, from coordinate 71,761 downwards.
CGTGCGCGGGCTGGCGGCAAAGCTGGTGGAGGGCGCAAAGCAGGGCGGAACGGAGGCGATCTTTGTGGAGACGCCGGAGGAGGCTGGGGCGTGGCTCAAGGCGAACCTGCGGCCCGGCGACGCTGTGCTGCTGAAGGCCTCGCGCGGAGTGAAACTGGAGCGCGCGCTGGCGTCGCTGGCGGATTGACCGGGGATTTCGTAGCATCGTGGTCTATCCGACGGTGGTTTGACATCCCACCCATTGCGGTACGACTGCGATGGATGGGGCAGCCGCCGGCAACGTCATATTCGGCGGGTTGTATTTTAGAGGGATGGCTCTGACTGGCGGGCTCGGGTTCGCGATCGGTCCGGCGATGGTTGTTGCGGCTGTGCTAACGCTGGCCCCGATTGTGGCGGCTGCATTTTTTTCGACGAGCCTGGCTGCGTGGGTGCAACGGCTGGCGCTGCCGCTGCGGCTACTGGGCCCGGCTGGGTTGTGCGTGCCGTATTTACTGGTGGCGATTTCAGGGGGAGTGTTTCGCTGGGAGTGGTTTGCGTTGTACGCGCTGCTTCCGGTCGCGGTTGCGGCGCTGCTGTGGCAGGCCGGGGGGATCGATTTCGCGCAACGAGGCAACTGGCGCGATCTTGCGGTGCTAGCGGTGCTTGGATTGGCGGTGGACCTGCGCTGGTTTGAGAGCGCGTGGCCCGCCCACCTTGCGGTCTTCAACAAGATGCTGCTGCTGGATGCGGGCATCTATGGATTTCTCATGGTTAGGCAGATGAATGGCGTGGGATTCGATCTGCGCCTGCGCCTCAGCGACATGCGCACCGGGCTGCGCGAGTTTGGGTGGTACGCGCCGATTGCGATTGCGCTTGGCCTGGGGATGGAGTTTCTGCACGTTCATGCGGCGTGGCCGCGGCCTGTTGGGATGGCGGGCGCGCTTCTCTTTACGTTTGCATTCATCGCCGTGCCGGAGGAGCTGTTCTTCCGGGGATGGATGCAGAACCTGCTGGAGCGGCGGCTGGGACGCACAGCGGCACTGCTGGTGACGGCGGTGGTGTTTGGGCTGGCGCACTTCAACAAGCGCGCCGCGCACTTCAACTGGCGGTATGTGATGCTGGCCGCGTTGGCGGGGATATTTTATGGACGGGCCTGGAGGCGCGAGCGCCGGGTTGGCGCGTCGGCCGTCACCCATGCACTGGTGGACACGGTGTGGAGTCAGTGGTTGAGGTGATGCGCGGAGTAGGTGAGGTAGCCATAGCCGACCCGCATGTTGCGGATGACCGGGCCGGGCACGGTGATGGCAAGGGTGATTCCGAGGATGGCGTGGGTGATGGCCAGCGGGTAGAGGTTACGGTAACGCAGGAAGAGCAGGCAGGCAGCGAGACCCCAGAGGAAGGCGCTCACAGTCAGAATAGGGTTGGGCAGGTGGGCGAGCGAGAAGATGGCTGCGGCCGCCAGCACAGCGGAGGCAGGGCCGCGCAGGAGACGCATCAGGCGCGCAAGGAAGAAGACCTGCAACAGGACCTGCTGCAGGACGGACCAGATGGCGTAGCCCAGATAGCGGCGGAGAAACGGCATGGGGCCACCGGGCCATTGCAGGGTGTTCATCCGGGCGGCAAGGACGATGGCGATTGCCGCCCCGAGCAGCGCGACGCCAACCACCCAGGACGAACGCGCGAGGTTGGCCTTTTGCAGGCCCATCTGCTTCCAGCCGGTGAAAGAGAGGATGAGGACTGCGGCGAGGAAGATGGCGGTCGCGATGTAAAGCGGACGCTGCCAGGGGCGCGGCGTCCAGATGACGATGAGGATGAGGGCGTATCCGACGCAAAGCTCGGCCAGATCGCGCCGCTTGCTGCCTGCTGTGTCTGCGAGACGCATGAGGAAGATGGTAGAGCATTTTTCAGGAATGGGAGCGGCGTTCGGCACGGGAAGACAGACTGAGGAAAAGGCTTGATTGCCACACTTGACAGAAGGCCCGGGGCTAAAGCCCCTTGAATCCAGTGGCTTTATTCAGGGGGCTGAAGCCCCCTGCTCCCTCCGAAAGGCAAAAAAGGGATTTTTCCGCAGCCTGTAGACCCATTGCGAAAAAGCTCAGGCGAGGGGCCACCAGAGCAGGCGGGGCAGGGTGGGGTAGTAGAGCGCGAGGCGGACTTGTGCGGGCGCCGGACGGTCTGGCGGATATGGGAGCTGGGTGAGGATGCGGGCGTAGGTTTCCAGTTGGGGAGCGTAGGTTGCGCGCTGGGCTGCAAGGAAGCCGTTGAGGCCGGAGGAGCCATGGGCGGAGGTCTTGTAATCGACGATCCAGAGGACATCCTCACCGGGGGCGTGGGGTTCGGGGCCGGCGCGGAAGATGCGGTCGATGCGGATGGAGACGGGGCGGATGGAGGCGGTCTCCTTGGAATCTTGTGCCTCGGAGCAGGCGGTGAGGGCGTATTCGCTGGCGGCGCAGGAGTTGGGTGAAAGCAGCCAGAGGCCGTCGGGATCGCGCAGGACGTTTTCCAGGGCAGCGCGGGTTTCGCGGGCGAGGCGGTTGACAATGGCTTGGGCGAGGCCGTCGGCGCGCAGCAGGGCGGCGATGCGCGGGGGCCAGGAAGGGAGTTCGGCGAGCAGGGCGGCGGGGGAGTGACCGTTGGCGAGGCGGTCGGCGAAGATTTCGAGGGCGGCGTGGACGACGTTGCCGAAGGTACGCGCGGCAAACGAACCCTCGGGCCGGGAGAAGGGGGCCTCCTGGCTGGAGGCGGTTGCGCTGTCGGGACTGCCGTAGGGTAGTTTGTGGGCGCGGGCCAGGGAGAAACGAGCGGCGGGATCGAAGGCGAGCGGGAGACGTTGCAGGGTGGGGGATGCGGAGGCGGATGCGGCAAGGTCGAGGACGAGTTCGAGGGGTTCGGCTGGACTCTCCACCATGGAGACGAAGTGGGGTTGGGCGGCGGGCCAGGCGGCGTGGAGGAGGCTGTCGGTGCGGGGATGGATTTCGCCGCTGGAGGTGAGTTGGGGTGCGGCGAAGAGATGCAGCTCCTGGCGGGCGCGGGTGCAGGCGACATAGAAGAGGCGCTTGCGTTCGGCAGCCTCGCGGGCGCGGTGGATTCCGTTAAGCCAGCGGGTGAGAGGGTCGATGTTCTCGCCCCTGGCTGCGATGGGGGCGAGCATGAGGTGGGCTGCGGTGTCGGCGGAGGATTCGGGCGGTCCGAGTTCGGACCAGGTGAGCAGGCGGTTGCGATCTGCCGCAGGCTGACGCTCGAGGGACGGGAGCAGGACGACGTCCCACTCCAGTCCCTTGGCCTTGTGGATGGTGAGGAGTTCAATGAAGGGGGATTCGGCCGGGATGGGATTGGGTTCGGCGTAGAGCATTTGCAGGTGCTCTTCGATGCGGGTGGAATCGAGCAGGCTGGAGGAGGGAGAATCTTCTTGTTTATCTTGAAGTTTATTGAGTAACTGAAAGAAAATACTAGTGTTGATTAGCTGCTCATCATTGAGGCACGCATCACAGCCAAGGGAACGCCAGGCGTGTTCGACGAGCTGGGCTAGGGTGAGGCGCGTGCGCTGGGAAGCGGCGGATTCGAGGACCGAACAGAGGCGGGCCATGCGCTGGCGGGAGTCGTCGGGCAGGAGGGGAGCACGCTCGGCCATGAGACGCTGGATGGAGTGGTCATTGAGACTGGGGTCGTCCGCGCCGGTGAGGATGTGCAGGTCGGAGAGCGAGAGGCCGCAGCAAGGCGAGCGCAGCAGGGCGAGCGTGGCGACGCGGTCGGCGGGATGGAGCAGGGCGCGGGTAAGCGCGACGAGGTCGAGCACCTCCTGCCGCTGGTCGAGAGATTCGATCTCGACGGCGCGAAAGGGGATTGCATCTTCATGTTTAAGGGCTGCGACGATCTGGTTGAGATGAGTGCGGATGCGGACCAGGACGGCGATGCGCCAGGGCTCGGTACGGCCCGGCGGAAGCGGCTTTGCGATCCACTGGCGGGCGATGCGGCAGATCTGCTGGGCGTCGCGACGGGCCTGTTGCTGCCTGAGATGGGCGGGAGTAACAGGAGCGGATGGGAAGACGGTTCGCGCTTCGCTCGAATGCCCACTCATCGCATAAGACAGAGGGGCGATGAATGGGGCACCCGGTTCCGTGGTGGATACGGGGATGGGATTGGCATGCCAGACGGTGGCGCGGGCGCGAGGCGAGGCGGGGAGCGTGGGTTGGGCGGGGGTATAGGGCAAGGCGTGTGGGACGGACCCGTTGGGGAAGATGAGGGCAAAGTCACGGTTGAACTGCTCGACGAGGTTGCTCTGGGAGCGGAAGTTAGCGGTGAGGCAGAGACGTGTGAGGGGCAGATCGCCGAGGCGCTGGGTGCGCAGGGCGTGGATGAAGCGCTCGACCCGGGCCTGGCGAAAGAGATAGATGGATTGGCGGGGGTCGCCGACCAGGAATACGGTCTGCGAGTAGCTGTCCCAATTTTTGGTGAGTTGCTCGATGAGGTCGTACTGGGTGGTGGAGGTGTCCTGCATCTCGTCGACGAGGAGGTGCTGCAGGCGCGCGCCGAGGGCGGCGGCAAGGTCTTCCGGGCCTGAGTCGGCGGCGAGGGCGTGGCGGGCAAGCAGGCTGAGTTCGGTGAAATCGCACTGGTTGCGTGCGGCGAAGACGAGTTGCAGTTCGACCAGAGCGCGGCTGAGGACGCGGAAGAGGGACTTGGCAACGGCCCACTGGCCGACGGGGTAATGGGCGGGGGGAAGGGCTCGGACGCTTTGCAAAAGTTGGAGGAGGTCGTCGCGGCCGTTGAGTTGATTGAGAATGGCGACGAGGCGGGAGTGTTCGCGCGATTTTCTACTGTAGTCAAACTTTAATGTTTTCTTATTAATGCCTCTTTCTTTACGGAGTTCTGCACCATCGACGATCAGGAGATGGATGAGGGCGAGCCAGTGGTCGAGGTGGGAGGCGAGGGGTTCGGGCGGGGTGCGCAAGCCAGCGCAGCGAGCGATGGGTGACGGAACTTCGGGGTCGTAGGGGGCGGCATGGCTGAGGTCGGCGGCGAGGGCGGTAAGCTCTGCGAGTAGTTCGGCGGGGAAGGCTTGCGCAAGCGGCGTGAGGGCGGCCTGGATGGCGTGGTCGAGGGCGAGTTCGAGGCGGGGCAGGACGTTGGCGTCGAGCCAAGCGTCGTCGAGCTGGGTGGGAGTGAGAGGGATGAGGTCGCCCCACTGGTCTCGCAGGCTGAGCATCTCGGCGAGGAGGGTTTCGCAGTTGGCGAGGTTGCCGTCGCGGTGCAGGAGGAGGTCGCGCAGGGCGTGGTCGAAGGCGGCATCGCCAGAACCGAGGAGGAGCAGGGTGCGGCGGGCGGCCTCTCGGTGGAGGGGAGCGGCGTCGTCGGCGGGGGTGAGGCGGCCACCGGAGCCGGAGAGCACAGGGAGTGTGCGGGCGATCTCGGCGCAGACCGAGTCGATGGTGCGGATGTTGAGGCGGTGGGGGTGGTCGAGGAGCTGCCAGCCGAGTTGACGGTCGCGGGTGAGGACGGCGTGGGCGAGGGAGAGGGTTTCGGAGAGGAAGACGGTGGGGGGTGGGTTGTCGTCTCCCACCCATCGCTCTGCTACCCCAGTGAGCAAAGACCGCTCGCTGTGGATCCCGGTCGCTGCGATGGATGGGGCAACCAGTTCGTCTCCCAGCCATCGCGGTGAGGCTGCGATGGATGGGGCACCCAGTTCTTCTGGCTCCGAATCCGCGGCGGCGAGGTGGGCGAGGACACGGTCGCGCATCTCGGCGGTGGCCTTGAGGGTGAAGGTGATAGCGAGGACCTGCTCGGGCTGATCGACGGAGGGGTCGGCGAGGAGCTTGAGGAAGCGCTGGATGAGCAGGCCGGTTTTGCCTGAGCCGGCGGGTGCCTCGACGATGAAGGAGCGGCGGATGTCGAGGGCCTGACGGCGGGCCTCGGCGTCGGGCGGCGCGCTGGAGGGGAAACGGAGGACGTCAGCCATGGGCTGCCTCCGGGGTATCGGAATCGGAGGAGTTGGGGCCGGCGTCCGCGTCTTCGTCGATAACATTGACGTCGAGGGTGGATGGGTCGAGACGGCAGAGCAGGCGCTGATGGCAGTGGGCACATGTCACCGGGTAGTTCTTGGGCGAGACGCTGGCCTGGCCGGAGTAAAAGTCTTCGGCCAGCGCGGTGAGGACATCGCGCCACTCACGGACCTGATCCTGAAGGCTAGCGGCCTTCAACTGTGCGGCTTTGGGAAGGATTCCGTCGCGCGACTGGTAGCCCTGGAGACCCATGTCCTTGCCGGGGCGGACGCTGGCAAAGGCGATGGCGGCGAGATTGGAGCGATTGGAGACGACGGCGTAGAGCGGGAGCTGCGGCTGGTCGGGCCGGTCGCCGAGCCAGTCGGCGGGGTGGGCGGGGCCGGTCTTGTAGTCGAGAATGATCTCGTTGGTGGGCTCATCGTCTGTGAGTGCAAGATCGACGCGGTCGATGCGGATGTCAAGGCGCAAGGGGCCGATTTGGACATCTTCGAGCTTCTCTTCGCGCGACTGAACGGTGAAGGGCGAGCGCTTGCCGGCCTCGTAGTCGAGCCACGGACCGAGGAGCTTGAGCAGGCGCTGGCGTTCCGTGTTGAGGTAGGCTCGGGGCCAGCCGGACGCAGGGTGGGCGTAGTCCCTGGCGAAGGCGGCTTCTATAGATTGATTGAGCAGATCGTTGCGTTCGGCGGTGCTAAGGAGCTTGAGCGCGGCCTGGGTCTGGACCTTGGCCCAGAAACGTTCCAGAATGGAGTGGACGAGGCTGCCGCGCTGGCGTGGATCGAGACCGAGCGAGGCGGGATCGAGCGCGGAGGCGAAGAGACGCTTCTCGGCGAAGGCGCGGAAGGGGCAGGCAGCCTGCGATTGGAGGATGGAGGCGCCGCCCTGCAGGACGCGATCGGGCGGGGGAGGGATGGGTGCGTCGTGGGGCAAGGCTTCAAGCTGGATGGGCGCGGGCGCGGGTTCGGCGGGAGCGATCTGGTGAGCGCTGCGGCGTTCGAGGGCAAGGCCGGTCGAAGTCAGGCCAATGACGGCTAAACCAGCAACGAGGGGGGAGGGGCGCTGGCGGCCTTTCTCGGTGGACTGCTTTGCATAGCTGAAGAGCACGGTGGGCGCGCTGGCGGCGATGCGCTGGGTGATGCGACGGGCGTGGGCTGCGTCGTGCGCGGGGTCTGCGCCAGGCATGGCGAGTTCGCGCTGCAGGAGCCAGGGCAGCAGGGGATTGGGCGTGGGACGGGCGGGCCATGAGAGGTCGTCGGCGCCGAGGAACCAGAGGGCGTCGAAGCTGGAGCCGGCGGACTCCAGCGGCCCCATGATCTGGATGGGCGCGTGACGCGACTCGGGCGCGAAGAGGGTCTGCGAGGCGATGCCAATCAGTGCGTCGAGAGCGTCGGCAAAGGAGACGCGCGCGCCGTCGGATCGAGAGTCAAAGTCGAGGCTTGCCAGCTCGTCGAGGGCGTCGTCCCACTTGCGGCGGGTCTGAAACTCGGTGCTGTCGAGGTGGCTGAGCGCGGCCCAACCGGCGGCTTCGAGCAGTTCGTGGAAGGCCGCACCCCAGTCGGCGTAGCTGCGTTCCGCGCGGTCGATACGTGGGAAGAGATCGCGCAGGGCGTTCATGTGTCGCAGCAGGAGGGTCAGGTTGGAGGCGCCGTGCTTCGGGTTGGAGGCGAGTGCGTGCAGATCGTCGAGCGAGACCTGGGGTTGGAGCAGTGGCTGGCGGCGCAGGACGAAGGCATCGAACTCCGCGCGTGCGAGGTATTCGGATGAGGTGGGCGAGCTGTTCGCGGCGAAATGAGGTGAGAGCAGGAGGGCACTGACGCGGTCGAGGGGAAGCGCGCCGGTGGCCCAGCGCAGGATGTCGAGCGCGGCGGCGGCCATCGGGGTGCTGGCCAGTGGGACGCCGAGGGAGAACTCGTAGGGGCCGGAGTTGGCGGGCGCGGCGATGTGGTTGAGTTCGGGCGCGAGCGTCTGACGGAAGACGCGGTCGATTTCGGCGCGGGCGGTCTCGATGGCGGGAACGATAACGGCGATGCGGGAGGCCGGTTGCCGGGTGAGGCGGGCGCGCAGCCAGAGTGCGCAGGCGGAGAGCTCGGCACACCGATCGGGCGCGTCGACCAGGGTGAGGCTGGGGGTTGCGGAGGGGTGCTCCAGTTCTTCGACAACAGAACCGGCGGTTGCGAGGGTGTCGAGCAGGGCGGTCTGCGCGGGGTTTCTTAAGTCGAATCCGACGAGCAGGAGGCCGGTTGGAGGAGCGATGCGGCCGGCTGAGAATACGGCGCGCAGGGTTTCCGGGAGCTGCGCTTCGGTGAGGAACTGAGCGCGGGCGCAGCGGCGGTCGAACTCGCCGGCCCAGCGGGCGAAGGCGCGCGTGTCGGCGTTGGAGACGGAGGCCTGCAGGCGGCGGCGGGCGCGGTAGTCGTGCAGAAGACGCCATGCGCCGGCGGCTAGCTCGGCGAGGGCGTCGATGGGGCGGAGACTGAGCGCTGCACCGTCGGGTGCGGTGTCGGCGGCGATGAGGTCGCGCCAGAGGGTGTGCTCCTGGGTGGGGTTGAGCAGAAGATCGAAGGCGTGGCCGTCGAGCAAAAGGCGGTGCCAGACGCTGACGAGCCAGGTATCCCACGCGAGGATTGCCGGTGGCTGCCAGTGAGCGAGGCCGAGGGCGAGCTGCTGCAGGTCGAACTCGCGATGCAGGGTGCGCGCGGCGCGCTGGTTGGCAGTGACGACGGTCCAGCCTTGCTCCAGCGCCTGCTGAATCTGCCGGAGCAGCGTGTGCGGACCGTCCATACGCCTTTTATACGCCGGGCAGGTGCGGAAAACGCGGCGGCAGCGAGTTAGCGAGTCAGCGAGTTGGCTATCAGTTCGATTGCATCGCCGTCCGTGCTGCTCAGGCGGGAGTTGTTTATGCTCCGGGCAATGGCTTGGAAAAACGAAAGGCTGCACCGGAGTGCAGCCTCCCAACTGGACGAAGATTTAGAATCCGCCGTCGACCGTCCAACGCTTCTGAGGATTGTCGTTGCGCACAGCCAGCTTGTAGGACTTCTCACTGCCATCGCGCATACGGACCTGGTACGGGACGTAGTATCCGGGATAGAGTCCTGACTTGAATGGCTCGCCGATGGAGAGGACTGACAGGCCTCCGTAATACTTCTTCATCATCTCGATCACGAGGGGGTTGGCCGGGTACACATCGCGAACCTGATCCATGTCTTCGTGAGCCAGCGCATTGAAGAAGTACTCGGCAGCTTCTTTCGGCCCCGGGATGGGCGCCGCGGCTGAGGGCAACTCGTCGACCGCAGGCAGCAGTTCGGCCCCTGCGGGGAGTTGAAGAGTAAAGATGTTGACGGGGAGCGGCTGGTTGTAGCGGATATCGTTCAACTCCAGCACTGTGACATCCTGCCCGCCGGTATGAATCGCGACGTGCAGGCTTTGCAGCCGCTTGGTGGCCGAATCGAACTTGTAGATGCAGGTGTGGTCCGACTCGTCGATGGACTTGTTCATCGCCCACGAATTTGTGAAGGAACCCTTTGCCTTGCGCTGTACGGTAAGGGTGATGGTTCCGTCAGCTTCGGTGACCGTCGCCTGAGAGGGCTTCTGCTTGGCGGAGTCCAGCTCGCTTTGCAGTATGCTCTCGGGATTCAGCAATGGCCGCAACCACTCGACAAAGCCTGCCTGCGGCGGCGCTTTCATATAAGCATTCAACTTGGCGATGTAGAGGACCGACGACTGACCGTCCATGACTACGGTCCGACCGGTCTTCTCCACCCGCCAGCGGCTGGGATTATATTGGCGCCATATCTCCAACGGGACGAAGCCGTAATCGGTTCCGATCAGCTCAAAGTTGTCTCCGGGCAAGGTCCTCATTTGTCCGGTCATGTGGATGGATTGCACATCGGACATGGCCTGGATGGATTGAGCCAGCACGCTGAACGCCGGCGTCGAACGGCCTCCGCCAAGGTGGAGAGACAGCATGGGCAGCAAGAAGATGAGCAGGGCGGTTGCAGCGGCTGCAACGGCCCAACGCCGCCAGCCTTGCAAGTGCCAGAAGTTTCCGGTTGGTAGGGTTTCCAGTGCTGCCGCGTTCGCGATTGCGTTCATGGTTTTGGCTCCAAATTGATGTGAAGCCGCGATTCGACTGGATTGCCGCACCTGCTCGAAGACCTGTTGCCGCTCTTCGAAGAGTGCTCGGCAGGCCGGGCAGTTTGCCAGATGTTCACGAACCAGATCCTTCGCGGGAGTCGTTTCTTTGTCGAAGAGGTCGATCATCCGTTGATTTGCTTCCCGACAGTTCATTTGGTTCCCCCTTCTGCATGGAGCGCATGGCGCAACTTATCGAGACCGTAGCGAAACCGCGACTTCACCGTTGGGACGGATGCGTCCACGACAATTGCAATTTCGGCGAACGATAGCTCGGAAAAAGCCCGCAGCCGAACGACTTCCGCCTCCCGGTTGGGAATGCCTTCGAGCAATCGACAGAGTTCGCCGGATTGCTCCCTGGCCGCGACCGTAGAGAAGGTGTCCTCGCCGGACGCGACCCTGTCCGTTATAGGTTCCGCAACGCGCCGCTGCCGAGAGCGATGAAGATCGGTGCAGCGGTTGCGTACCATGCGAAAGAGATACGGCCGGACTTCGGTGATGTGCTGTCGCTTGGCACGGTCTCGGTACACTTGAACATAGACGTCCTGCACCGCGTCCTCTGCGTCGGCCTGGTTTCCTAATTGATGGAAGGCGAAGTTGACCAGGTCGTTCTGCGTGGCCTCGACGAGACACTCGAATTGAGCGACCGTCTGGGGCCAGGTTTCGATTTGTTGCGCCATGGTGAGCATCTGTGAATCGCAACTTCCAACAGTACAACGTCGGCACAGTCCGAAAAGATCTAAAGCAAACAATATTTCCGGGTTGCCGGGAGCTGTTGCCGCAGCGGTCCGCAAGTTATGATGGAGACATGAGGGAGGCGCGTATGCGATTCGCGTTGCGAGCGGCTGTGGGATTGATTCTGGTTGCGATCCTGGCGGCTGGATGCAAACACTCCAGCAACGGTGCGCCGGGCGGGCCCACATCGGCGGGCGAGCTGAAGACATTTCCAGTGCGGGGGAAGGTCGTCAGCGTGGACGCGGCGAAGGGAAGCATCATGCTGGATAACGAGGCGGTGCCTGGATTCATGGATGCGATGACCATGCCGTATCAGTTGAAGAACCCTTCGATAACGAGCGAGCTGCATCCGGGCGATATGATTACTGCGACGATCCTGGCGCGCAAGGTTGACGACGAGTACCAGGATGTGGTGCTGGACGACATCGTGATTACAGCGCAGGCGAGGCCCGACAATAAGCCTACGGTGCAGTACCACATTCCCACGGCGGGCGATGCGGTGCCGGACTTCAAGCTGACCAATGAAGACGGCCGGGCGATCCATCTTGCCCAGTTCAAGGGCCGGGTGCTGCTGCTGACCTTTGTGTACACGCGCTGCCCGTTGCCGGACTACTGCATCCGCATGAGCCGGAACTTTGCCCAGATCGACAAGGCGCTGCGCGCCGATCCGGCGCTTTATACCAAGACTCACTTGCTGAGTATCAGCTTCGACCCCAAGGTCGATACGCCGGCGGTGCTGAAGAGCTACGGCGAGACGTATATCGGCGGCGATGCGAAGCGTACATTCGCGCACTGGGACTTTGCCGTGCCGTCTGCGCCTGAGCTGGCCGCGCTGACGCAGTTCTTCGACGTAGGGATTACGCCGGGCGAAGGAGGCACGCTGACCCACTCGCTGTCGACGGCCCTGATTGGCAAGGACGGCAGGGTTCGGGAGTGGTATCCCACCAACGAATGGACGCCGGACGAGGTGCTGGCGGCGATGAAGAGCGCAGCCGCGGCATGAGGCAGGGCGCCTCGGTTATTATGAAACACCACTTGAACCGTCGCGAAACAAGAACGAATGCGGGGGTTGGTCCACTTCGCAACGGACGATAAGGCCGTCCGTACCTCAGGTTGAGAGAAGGATTTCCGGATTATTTCCAAGACATAAGGAGTTCCACGACATGGCAAAGCCGACCATCTTTATTGGAGTTGTATTGATTGTGCTTGGCGTATGGGGATTCGTGGCCACGGGGAGCGTGTATCCTACCGCGCTGATCCCGACCTGGGCCGGGCTGGCGCTGGCGGTCTCCGGCGCGCTGGCCCGCACCGAGGACGCCAAGCAACGCATGCTGTGGATGCATGTTGCGGTTACGGTGGGCCTGCTGGGGTTTCTGGGGGCGGGGTCACGAGCGATTGTGGTGTTGGTGAGGGCGCAGGGAGCACCGATTGCACATACTGACGCAGTCGCGGTGTGGGACCAGATGGCGATGGCGGCGATCTGCCTGGTGTTTGTGCTGCTGTGCGTGCGCTCGTTTATCGCGGCGCGGCGGACGCGCAGCGCTGGGTAGCGAATGGACAGGAGCGTCTCAACATACTGAGGAGCGAGTTAAGCGCGCGCGACAGCGCGATCGGTCATTGCGGCTTGTCCGGGATCGACAAGATGCGGATCGCCTCGCGCAGATACTGCCGAACCGTATCATCGCCATCGATCTCAAGGGCGTGGCGAAGCGCATCGAGCGCTCCGGTTGCGTGCAGGACGCGCAGCGCGTCCGCCGCCGCGATGCGGACCGTTGGGTCGCTATCCGACAGTGCGGAGACTGCCAGGGCTTGCGCCTTGTTGCTCTGCCCTCGATAGCTGACCGCGGCAATGATCGCCAGTACTCGGGCGCTTGCGTCATGGTCTGTCTGCGCAATCTGCTCCACCGCTGGATAGCAGGAAGACAGCTCCTTATTGGAGACGTAGCGCGCGGCATCCAGTCGCACCGTCGAGGGCACATTTAGATTCTGGCAGAGCCGTTGCAATCGATCGAGAGCTCGTTGCGAACCAAGCCAGGTCGCCGCGCCCGCCAGGTTCACCTGCACCTGAAGGTCGATCTCCACCTCCAGTGCATCAAGAATCGGTGTCAGTGCCGGACGATCATCGGTGACGGCAAGTTGCGCTGCTGCCAGGCTTCGCACCTCGCCATCCGGATTCTGCAGTGCAGCAATCAGCGACGCCTCTGTCAGATCGATGTGATGTCGCGCCAGCCCATCGGCAAAGGTCTCCACCGGCGGAATCGGCGTTCCCGCCAGCCATTTCGGCGCCAGGGGAGCGACCTGCGCATCGGTGGAACAGGCTGCTGTGAGTATCGTTCCGGAGATTAACAGAAGGATGAAATGCCGTGCTTTGCCCGCCAGACCCTTTGCCATTGAGGATTTCCTTCCCATATAACCTACTGACGCACGGCCCACCGATTGGTATGCCGCCGATCCATATTATCTGGTTGGTCCGCTCCATCGTACCGCTAGCCGCATCTCGGATGCAGCGACCGGGCTGGGTACATGGTGCGTCGGCAGGGTACACTTCTGATATATGTCTTCTTCGTTTGGATCGCATGGCATGGGTGGGGGTATGGGCGGCGGGATGCATTCCGCAGACCGGCCAAGCCGTGGCGCAGGGCGCGCGGTGAGCGCGGACCTAACGAAGATGCGTCCCAAGCCCAAGTTGAAAAAGGTGTTGCCCGAGGTATGGAAGCTGATTGTGCCTCGGCGCTGGCTGATTGCGGGCAGCTTTCTGCTGATGCTGATCAACCGGGCGTGCAGCTTTGTGCTGCCGGTGTCGTCGGGACCGTTTATCAACAAGGTGATGGTGGGTCACGATATGCGGCCTCTGCCGGGCATCATCGGTGCAGTAGCGGCAGCCACCTTTGTGCAGGGCGTGACGTCCTACTCGCTGACGCAACTGCTTTCGACCGAGGGGCAGAGGCTGATCTCGCAGTTGCGGATGCAGGTGCAGGCACACATTGGGCGGCTGCCGGTATCGTTCTACGACGAGAACCGGACGGGTACCCTGGTGGCGCGCATCATGACCGACGTGGAGGGCGTGCGCAACCTGGTGGGCACGGGACTGGTGGATTTTATCGGGGGCATCCTGACCGCGGTGATCGCCTTCTTTCTCATGGTCCGTATCAATGCGCGAATGACGCTGCTGACCTTCTGCGTGATGGCTGTCTTCGGGTTGATCCTGCAGCGTGCGTTCAAGACCATCCGGCCGATCTTCCGCGAGCGGGCGAAGATCAACGCGGAGGTGACGGGGCGGTTGACCGAATCGCTGGGCGGGGTGCGCGTGGTGAAGGGCTACCATGCGGAGGCGAGCGAAGAGCGGGTCTTTGCGGCGGGCGTGAAGCGGCTGCTCAACAATGTGATCAGCTCGCTTACGGCGCAATCGCTGATGACCCTGTCTTCGACCATGGTACTGGGTCTGGTAGGCGGACTCATCATGTATCTGGGCGCGCACGAGAGCGTGGCGCAGCGGCTGAATACGGGGGATTACGTGAAGTTCACCATGCTGCTGGCGTTTATGATTGCGCCCATCGCGCAGTTGGTGAACATTGGCACGCAGTTGACCGAGGCGCTGGCCGGGCTGGACCGGACGACGGAGATTCTGAATGAGCGCGAGGAGGACTCGGAGCCAACCCGCACCCACGCGTTCGATGTGCACGGGGATGTCGAATTCAAGAATGTGGTCTTCGAGTACGAGAAGAACAAGCCGGTGCTGCATGGCATCAATTTCGAGTCGAGGCCGGGGACGGTAACCGCGCTGGTGGGGTCGTCGGGCTCGGGCAAATCGACCATCATCAGCCTGATCTGCGGATTTCACACGGCGAGCACGGGACAGGTACGGATCGACGGCGTGGACCTGGCGACGATCCGGCTGAGCAGCTATCGCGAACAGCTTGGCGTAGTGCTGCAGGAGACGTTCCTGTTCGACGGGACGGTCCGCGAGAATGTGCTGTTCTCGCGTCCGTCAGCGACCGAGGAACAGTGGATGGAGGCGTGCCGGATCGCGCGCGTGGATGAGTTTACCGAGAAGTTTCCCGATGCTTATGAGACGGTGGTGGGCGAACGCGGAGTGAAGCTCTCGGGCGGCCAGCGGCAGCGCATATCGATTGCGCGCGCGATCTTGGCCAACCCGCGGATTCTGATTCTGGATGAGGCAACCAGCTCGCTCGACTCCGAATCGGAGGCGATGATCCAGAGCGGACTGAACCACCTGATGGAGGGGCGCACGACGTTTGTGATTGCGCACCGGCTGTCGACGATCCGGCGAGCGGACCAGATACTGGTGATCGAGGGCGGCCTGATTCTGGAACGCGGAACCCATGAGTCGCTGTACCTGATGGGCGGGCGCTACTTCGACCTGTACACGCGCCAGCACGGCCTGGAATCGAACCTGTTTCTGGCGCCGGGCGAAGGCGACAAGGTGGAAGAAGAGGAAGAAGCCACGACGGAATGAGCGGATTGAGCAATTAGGGTAAATTTCTGGACACTGCGATGCTTCGAGTTGCCTACTCCGATCTATACCAAGCGCTACAGCGGGCGATGCTGCACCTCGGCCTCGAGGGCGGGCGCGCAAAACTATGTGCGCGGCTTTTCGCGGAGACGACGCGCGACGGGGTCTACACCCACGGCCTCAACCGCTTTCCGCGCTTCGCCGCGATGGTGGCCAATGGCTGCATCGATGTGTCCGCCGAGCCAACGCGCGTGGCCGGCGCCGGCGCACTGGAGCGCTGGGACGGGCATCTCGGCCCGGGCAACCTGAACGCCTACGCAGCCATGGAACGCGCCATCGAGCTGGCGCGCGAGCACGGGCTGGGCGGAGTTGCCCTGGCCAACACCAACCACTGGATGCGCGGCGGCAGCTACGGCTGGCTGGCGGCGGACCGCGGCGTCTTCGCCCTGTGCTGGACCAACACGCTGGCCAACCTGCCCGCCTGGGGCACAGCCACTCCCACGCTGGGCAACAACCCTCTGGTGATAGCCATTCCGCGTCCGCAGGGAGCGCACGTTGTGCTGGACATGGCAGTTTCGCAGTTCTCCTACGGGTCCATCTCGGCGTATGCCGCGCGCGGCGAGCAGTTGCCCGTCCCCGGAGGATACGATGCAGCGGGCAACCTGACCACCGACCCTGGTGTTATCGAAACCACAAAGCGCGCTCTGCCGATCGGCTATTGGAAGGGCTCCGGCCTCTCGCTGGCTCTGGACCTGCTTGCGGCGATGCTCTCCGGCGGTCAGGCCACGCACCAGCTTCCCCGCGATCCACAGCGCGAGTCCGGGATGAGCCAGGTATTTTTGGCCATTGACCCTTCCAGCTTCGCGGACCGGGCTGAGTTCGATGGCATTGCCAACGGTATTCTGGAATCGCTTGAAGTGGTGGCGCCACTCAACCCTGCGCGCCCGGTGCGATACCCCGGGCAACAGACGCTGCGCCTGCGCGAAGAGAACCTCCGCCTGGGAGTTCCGGTCGATTCTGCGATCTGGGACAAGCTACTGGCGCTGTCGTATTAGGGCCTAGCGCATAGGCGAAGGCTGGGGGGTCTCGAAGCAGAACTTGCCGGGCTCGACGCGCGCGGATGCCGGCGGAGCCAGTTGGGCGTGGAACGATTTGGCAGGGTTGCTCTGCGCGGCAGGAGGAGCGAGGCTCGATTTTGCTGAAGTTGAAGGCCATGCCTGCCACGCTGCACGGAGTACGGTGCGGCGTAGGCAGGCTACACATATCCCTATGCGATTCCACGGCCCGGAATCGAATCATGGGAGATCCTTTTTGAACCTGTGCGTACGCGTGTCCGTGCGGTGGTGCAACAGAGCAATTGCCGACAACGGCAAGAGCTGGGGAGACCGGTAAAGCATTGCGGACTGCTCCAGTGCAAACGGCTGAATGACTTCCGATTCCTATGATTGGCCCTGGAACCTCGACGGGCCATAGCACTTGCTCGCCACGGGATGCAGCGCAAGTTGTATCCAAGGAAGGTGAGCACGGGTTATGCCACCGGCTGCGCGCAGAACTTGCAGCGGCGGGCCGCCAGGGGAATCTCGGAGAGGCACTCTGCGCAGGGCTTGGTGGTGGGCGCGGCGGGCTTCTTGATCCTGGCAAGAAGATAGTTCACCGGCAATACCAGCAGAAAGTAGACCACCGAGGCCTGAATGAGGAAGTCGATGACCGCGGTGAGAAAGCTGCCGTAGCCGATCTTGCCGCCGTGTAGGGTGAGGAAGAGATAGGAGAAGTCCGGCTTGCCCGCGATGGCGCCGATGAGCGGACTGATGATGTTGGTGGTGAAGGCGGTGATGATCCTGCCGAAGGCCGCGCCGATGATGACGGCGACCGCCAGATCGACCACATTGCCGCGCAGGATAAAGTCGCGAAATCCCTTGAGCATGGATGACTCCTTGGTTGAGATAAGCAGGGGTGAGTATAGCGCAAGAAGGATTCAGTGCAAGGTTAGTTATCGGCGCGGGCGCATTTATAGGGGGAGGCAAGGCGTGCGCGAGCTTCGTTGACGGCCCCCTGGGTGTTGTCGTTGGTCTGGACGGCGAGGCGGTACTCGTTGACGGCGCGCTCGCGTTGGCCGGTGCAGTCGAAGATATAGCCCAGGTGGATGTGGCTCCAGACCTCGGTCCACTTGGGGTCGTCGTCTCCGCGCAGGGCGTCGCGGAAGCTGTTGGCGGAGGCCTGGTAGTTGTGCTGCATGAAGAAGACCTCTGCGATGCGATAGGCGGCCAGGGAGCTGGATTTATTTTCGTCGAGCGCCTTCTGATACTCGGCGAGCGCGCCGGTAAGGTCTCCCTGCGCGACCAACTGCTGACCACGCAGCACGGCCACGCGGATGGTCATGTCGGGGGTGCTCTTGAGCAGCCAGTTCTCCGGGTCGATGGAGATGCGGCGCGGGCGGCCGAAGGTCTCGACGGTATAGGAGGAGTCGGTCCCGGCCACATCGATGCGGCGGTCTTCGGTCTTGCCGTCGGTCTCGATGCGCAGCTCCACCGGCATGCGGAAGAGGTCGAGGTCCTCGCTGATGGAGCCTACGGTGCGGAAGCCCTTGTTGTTGCCCAGGCGGTAGACGGTGTACTTGTCGGTGAAGGCGGGCGCGCCGGTGCCGTCGATCCACTGGGAGAAGAACGGCGTGAGTTCGAGGTGGGAACCGTTGACGGTCTGCGCCTCGGCGACGGTCTCGACCTGGGAGCTGCGGATGCCCTTGCCGGCGTACTGCGAGAGCAGGTTGCGCAGGAAGCTCTGGAAGACGTCGTCGCCCATCTGCCAGCGGAGCATGTGGAAGACCATGGCGCCCTTTTCCAGGGTCATGGACTGGAACTGGGGCGAGAAGGGATCGAGGCGGCCAAGCGTGCTGAGCGGCTCGGTATCGTAGGCCAGCGCTCCGGCGGAGACGTCGCCGATAGCGGTCTGGAAGGCGTTCTTGCCGGCGGAGTCTTCCAGGTACATCAGCTCGCCGTAGCGGCTCATGCCGTTGGTGATCCAGGCGTCGTTGAGTGTTTCGGGCGAGACTTCGGAGCCCCACCACTGGTGGGCCAGGGTGTTGGAGAGCAGGCGCTGCGATGCTGTGGTGCGATCGACGATGCGATTGCCGGCGATGCAGGCCATCTCGGGGGCCCAGGAGGCGGAGACGGCGTCCTCGGGCAACTCGACGATATTGATGCGGCCGGACTCGGGCTGACCGAAGAGGTTGGTCATAAACTCGAACTCCCGTCCGGCGAGTGCGGCGAAATCAGGCGCGCCTTCCTTGCGCTTCTCGGTGACATAGAGGTGGATGTTGCTGATGCCGGATGCGGTGATGGGTGGCAGAAATTTTCCTGCGACGATGGTCCCGGGAAATCCCGGCTTCGACCAGGTAAAGCTGAACTCGTTTCGTCCGTCGGGCAGTGTCTTCTTCGACGAGACGCCGCTGCCGACGACGGTGTAGTCGGCGGG
This sequence comes from uncultured Acidobacteriaceae bacterium, assembly GCA_963834805.1. GTDB lineage: Bacteria > Acidobacteriota > Terriglobia > Terriglobales > Acidobacteriaceae > Edaphobacter. The sequence continues at coordinate 52,975 of CAWIDB010000006.1, read as the reverse complement.
TACACGGATGTGCATCTCGGCGGTGAAGCGGTCGGTGTAGAGCCCGGTCATGGGAAACCAGCGGCCAGGGTAGAGCAGGATGCTGATGGGGTCGGCGATGGCGGCCAGCTTGATGCCGTCGACCGGACTGGTGTCCGAGCCGGTGAGCGTGCCGGAGTAGGTGAAGCGGAAGGCGTTGGTGGAGCCTTTGGCCAACTGCCTGGGCAAGGTGATGCGCACGGTAAAGTTGGAGGACAGCCGCTCGGAGTTGAGCGCGGCACCGGAGTTGTCGATGATCGACGCGACGTTGAGGCCGTTATTCAACTCGAAGCTGGCTGTGGTGAGGTCATCCAGCGCGGTGAAGGTGACATCGGCGGTGGCCGCCAGCTTGCCGGTCGATGGGTCGAGGTCGGCGGTGATGACGTAGTCGGTGATATTAAGCAGCGGGCGCGCGGGCGCGGCAGACGCAGGAAGCCATGCAGGGAGCCAGAGCGCGCAGAGAGTGAGAAAAGCAACGGCGAAGGCGCGAAAGCTGGGAGCGCGGAAGATCGGGGCGATCCAGATTCGCGGTAGGATTCCAAGGCGGGTTCGAGATCGGAGAGACATGTGTTCGTGAATCCTCAAGATGCGGTTCAACCTAAATGTAATGGTAAAGTGTATGCGCGATTTTGGACATTGGATGCAGCAGCCGCGAGGCTGGCTGTTGTTGAGACCCAAATGGTTAGACGTTTGTTGCGGGAGTTCGGGGTACGGCGGCAGAGGCAGCTTGCAGCAGCTCGACCACGGTGTCCGAGACGCGGCGGATGGGGTCGGCGGGTTGACCTGTTTGGGCGGAGGTGGGCAGGAGCTTGATGCGGGCCTCGGCGAGGTCTGCGATCATCTGGCGGCGTTGCGGCGTCTCGTCCAGCAGGGGACTCAATGCGGCGGCCACGTTGGCGGCTGTGAAGCGGCGATTGAGCAGCTCTGGAACGATGCGGCGCCCGGCGATGAGGTTGACCATCGCGACCGGCAGATTGCCGTCGGCGTCCGACAGGGCGGGAATCTCGGCGGGGTAGCGAACCATGCGTTTGGCCAGCGCGAAGGTGAGCGCGGATACGCGATAGACCACGACAAAGGGATTGCCTATGGTGAGCGCCTGCACGGTAGCTGTGCCGCTGGCGACGACGCTGGCTCGGGCGTGGTGCAGAGCTTCGCGGGCGTCGGGGACGAGTACGATCCGGGGCAGCACGCCATCCCCGGGATTGTTCTTATTCTCGGCAGCATAGCAAGCGGCGATCTCCTTTTCGATCCAAGCATGATCGATGGTGGATGCCACCGGCAGCAGGAGCTGGCATCTTCTCTGCATGTCCAGACTGAGGATGGCCGCGGTATGCAGCATCCTCGGCAGGTTCCGATGGACCTCGCTCTGGCGGCTGCCGGGGAGAAGCGCAATCCATTGTTTCGCGGGATCGAGGCCGTACTCGGTGGCGTATTCTTCGCGAGAGATGGCGGGCAGCGGAAGCGCGGCCAGGGGATGGCCGACAAACTCCGCATCCACGCCGCGCGCGCGGTAGAAAGCCGCCTCGAAAGGAAAGATGACCATCATGCGGTCGACCAGTTGCTGCACCTGGCGCAGGCGGTCGCGCTTCCATGCCCAGAGCTGCGGGCTGACGAACCAGAGTACGGGAACGCCGAGACGCTTGAGATGGCGGGCGAGGCGGAGGTTGACCTCGGGGAAGTCGATGAGGATGGCAACATCGGGCCGGTTGCGCTGGATGGACGCCACCAGCTTGCGGTACTGCGAGTAGATATTGGGCGCGTGGCGGATGACCTCAGTGAATCCCATGTGGGCGACATCCTCGGCGCGGACGATGCGTTCAAGACCGGCTGCGGCCATCTCGGCCCCGCCCAGGCCGGTGAAGGTTGCTTCAGGCAGGCGCGTGCGCAGATGGGAGACGATGCCCGCGCCGTAGTGGTCGGCGGAGGCCTCGCCGGCGGAGAGAAAGACGCGCGGATTGGAGATGGTGGCGATAGGAATAAGTTTAGGTCATTCCGCAGGCTGGCGGATCTGGAGTCTCGCACGGCAAGGCAATTATCATCAGGAAGATTGCTAGGCGATGAGGATCTGGGGGTGGATATGAATGAACTTGAACCGGCATTGGTGGGCGAGAGTGCGCACGCCGCACCGGCGCACATTCTTGAGGGGCTTGGTGCTGATGTGGTGCATCGCGAGATCGCGGGTGCTCCGCATACGATCTACCAGGAGCTTTGGCATATCGTGTTTTGGCTGCAGATGTCGCTGGACTGGATTGCCGGAGTGGCGACGGCTTATCCGGTGCGATCGTCGGATGCGTTTCCTGGGAAGGCGGAGACGGAAGGCGAGAGCTGGAATGAGCTTTGCCTGCGGTTCTTTCGCGGGATCGAGGAGGCAGCAGCGATTGCGCGCGATGAGAATCGGCTCGACCTGCCGGTGCAGTGTTCTTCACGGCCGGGCGAGCCGTTGAGAACGATGACGGTTCGAGAGCAGCTTGAGAGTCTAGCGGCGCACAACGCGTACCACTTCGGGCGCATCGTTTTGTTGCGGCAGATGTGCGGCGCGTGGCCGCCGAAGTCGGGCGGACTCAACTGGTAGCTCAGCATCGGGAGGAGTCCGTGGCAGATCGTGCGAAGAGGTTCCGGGCGGTGCTGGAGCCGCTGGGCGATGGCCTGGGTTGGGTGGTTGCGTGGCTGCCGTTCGATGCGGCGAAGGCGTGGAAGAAGATGGTGCGGCAGCGCATTACGGTGGAGGTGGGGGGCGAGATCTTTCGAACATCGCTGTTTGCCGGTGCGCGGCGTGCCGGGCAGTTTGTGCTGGTGAACAAGAAGATGCAATTGGCAGCAAGCGCGCGGGTGGGAGAACCCGTGGAGTTTGTCATTGCCCCGGACCTTGAGCCTCGCGAGGCTGAGTTGCCGGACGGGTTGGCTGTGCTGCTGGATGACGAGCCGGGACTGCGCGAGTGGTACAGCGAGCTGACGGAATACACGCGGCGCGAGATCGGCAAGTGGGTGATGGAGCCGAAGAGCGAAGCAACGAGGATGCGGCGCACCGAGCAGATGGCGGAGCGGCTGCTGGCGACGATGGAGGGCGAGCGCGAGCTGCCACCGGTGATTGATGCCGCGTTTCGAATGAGGCCCAAGGCGCGCGTGGGATGGGGCAAGATGACTGCCGCGCAGCGCCGCGGCGAACTGCTGGCAGTGTTCTACTATCGAACGCCGGAGGCGCAGCAAAAGCGAGTGGAGAAGCTCGTCGAGGTGGCAGAGCATCATGCGAAGTGATCGGCGGGGATGGCGCTCGCGGATTTTTTCTGTGCTGATTACGTTGGTGAGCCGCGTGCTGATGGCGCGTGACACGCTATTGGGTAGAACGCGGAACGAGGTGAAAGCCAGCTCTCGCGAGGAGATATTCTTCGCCAGCGGTACGCGCAGGCTGGCCGGGGTGTGGGTAGCGGGGGACAAGGGTTCGCCGGTGATTCTGCTCTGCCACGGGATCGGCGAAACCAGCATGCACTGGAGCGCGATGCAGAACTTCCTCTCCCAGTACGGCGTTGGATCGATGTTCTTCAACTACTCGGGGTATGGAATGAGTTCGGGTACGGTTAGCGTAGAGCATTGCGACGAGGACCTGGTTTCGGCGTACGCGGAGCTGCGGCGGCGCGTGGGGCCGGAGGTGCGCGTCTTTGTGCTGGGATTCTCGCTGGGCAGCGGGATTGCGGCGAGCGGCGTTGGCGCGCTGACACCGCAGCCGGCGGGACTCATCCTGTGCGAGGCCTTTACATCCTTCCGCGAGGCGGTGCGCGCGATGGGCCTTCCATGCTGGGTGACACTGGGATTTCCCGATGCGTGGAATACGGTCGCGGTCGCGCCAACACTGGAACTGCCGGTGCTGGTGGTGCATAGCGACAGAGACCGCCTGTTTCCGGTAAATATGGCGCGGCAGATCGCGCAGGCGTGCGGCGGCAGGTGCGAGCTGGCGGTGGTCCACGGGCAGACGCACAACGAGCCGTACCTGAGACCGGCGGAGGCATATTGGGGGCCGGTGCTGCAGTGGATAAGCCGCGCGGGACAATAGGTATGGCTATTACGGTTCAGTTTGCCGCAGCCCGGGCCAGGTTTTCGGCGGCCGCAAGATTTGCCATCAAATCCACAGGGAAGCCATGACGCTGCTGCATCCAGACCTGATCGTTCCACGAGAGGACGGTCTTTCCGGTCTCGTTCTGCGCCACCAGAATCTTGAGTGGTAGGTCGAGCGCGGCGCTGGGCGCGGCAAGCATCAGCGGAGTTCCAGCCTTGGGATTGCCGAAGATCAGTAACTTGGTTGGACGCATTGTGTAGCCAGCGGCCAGGGCTTCGCCGGAGTGGTCGATCAGGCAGAAGAGCTTCACGCCTTTTTGCTGCAACAACGTTTTCAGGTGGGCGACGGTTTCATCGACGGACAGATGGCCGACCAGACTTTGAATGCCTTCGTACATGGGCGTACCTCCTCCTGATTAAGATTGGATGCAGGATGCCTGGTATTTTGATGGTGCTATTGCGATTCCATCCAGCGGAGGGTTTTGGCTGCGAGGCGGTCGAAGGCGGCGACGGCAAGGCTGAGGTGGTCGAGGCGTGTGTCTTCGATCTTGTTGTGGCTGATGCCGCGCAGGGATTGCACGAACATCATGGTGGTGGGAATGCCGAGGCGGGCGACCTCGGCGGCGTCGTGCAAGGGGCCGGAGGGAAGGCTGTGAGCAGGCACGCCAAGCGTCTCTGCGATGGCCTCGCGGCAGAGGGCGATGAGGGCGGGGTGGAAGGGAATCGGCTCGATGCTCCAGATGCGCGACCACTCGACGGTGCAGCGTTCCTGGTCGGCGAAACGGCGGCTGGCCTGCTGCGCCTCGCGGTACATGGCAGCGAGAATTGCTGGGTCGAGGTCGCGCTGATCGAGCGTGGCCTCGCAGCGGCCAACCACGGCGGTAACGATTCCGGGGAAGGTCTTGACGCTTCCCATGGTGCAGACGGCGTCGGGATGATGCGTGGCGATGGTGCGGATTTCGAGGGCGAGGCGGGCGGCGGCGGCGAGGGCGTCGCGACGGTCGGCCATGGGCGTGGAGCCGGAGTGGGCCTCCTGCCCGTGGAAGGTGATGGCGTGGCGTTCGACCCCCTTGGTGCCGAGGACCGCGCCGAGCGGGAGGTTGAGGCGTTCCAGGACGGGGCCTTGCTCGATGTGCAGTTCGAGGTAGGCGGCGATGTTCGCTCGCTCGCATGCGGCCTCTCCGATGCGGTCGATGTCGATGCCGCAAGCTGCGAGGGCTGTTTCCAGCGTGACGCCGTCGCGGTCGGTGCGCACGCGGTCGGCGGCGATGCTGTGCGTACCGGCGAAGGCGGAGGAGCCGAAGAGGCTGCGGCCAAAGCGCGCGCCCTCCTCGTCGGCCCAGTCGACCACGCGAATGGTGAAGGGCGGGCGGCGGTTGGTGTCGCGCGCGATGCCGCAGAGGACTTCGAGCGCGGTGACGACGCCGAGCGCGCCGTCGAGCCAGCCGCCGTTGGGAACGGAATCCAGATGGCTGCCCAGGACAAGCGAGCGGGACGAAGCGCCAGGCAGCGTGACCCAGGAGTTGCCGGCGGCGTCGCGGTGCTGCGTAACGGGTAGTTCGGCGAGCTTGCCGGCGAACCACTCGCGCGCGCGCTGCCAGATCGGCGTGAAGGCGATGCGCTGCGCTCCGTTGGCGTCGCCGGTGAGCGCGGCAAGCTCGCGGAGGTTGGCGATGACTTGATTGGGGTCGGCTGGCATCGGCTACTCCTTATTCACTTTACATCCCACCCTACACCTGGATTGGCGCGGCCATGAGGGCAAAGCAATTCTGGCCGCACAAGATCAAGAAGGAACGATCTTCGGCATCCTTCAACTTCGCTCAGGACAGGCTACGTAAACGCGTGCCCTTCCGGTCCGCGGCAAGGAAACCCACCCATCGCGTAAGACAAAGGCGCGATGGATGGGGCAACCGTAAATATGATTTACTTCAAAGATGCTCAACTGGCTGGTCATCGGAATTGGAGACATCACGCGCAAGCGCGTGTTGCCGGCGGTGCTGGCGCAACCGCGCAGCCGCCTGTACGCGTTGCTGACGCGAGACCCGCGTAAGGCTGCGGCGTATCCCGGAGCGCTGGTTTATACCGATCTCGGCGAGGCGTTGCGCGATCCTGCGATTCACGCTGTTTATGTTGCATCGCCGGTGGCGTTCCATGCAGAACACACCATTGCCAGCCTGCGCGCGGGCAAAGATGTGCTGTGTGAGAAGCCGGTGGCGATGAACTATGCGCAGGCCGAATCGATGGCCGAGGCGGCGCTCGAATCGGGCCGACTGCTTGGGGTTGCGTACTACCGGCGGCTCTATCCCAAGCTGGTGCGCGCGCGGCAACTGATCGGCGAAGGTGCCATTGGCCAGTCTGTGCTGGTGGAGGCGAACTGCCATGGCTGGCTGGAGAGCCCGGAGCGCGGCTGGCTGAAAGACCCCGTGCTGGCCGGTGGAGGGCCGTTGTACGACGTTGGGTCGCACCGCATCGACGCATGCAATTTTTTGTTTGGCAGGCCGCAGCGCGCCACCGGGCTGCTATCGAACGCCGTGCATGAGCTGGCGGTGGAGGACTCGGCCACCGCGCTGATCGAGTACGCGGGCGGCGTTCATGCGGTGGTGGATGTGCGCTGGAACTCACGCATCCCGCGCGACCAGTTTCGCATCATTGGCAGCGAGGGCGAGATCAGCCTCGACCCGCTGAATGGACCGGCGCTGCGCCTGCTGGCAAGCAATGGAAGGTTGACCGAGGAGCAGTTGCCCACCCATGCCAATGTGCATTATCCGGCGGTGGAGAACTTTGTTGCCGCGGTGCTGGACGGCGCGCCGCTGGCCTGCCCCATCGACGAGGCCATCTGGACAGACTGGGTGACCGAGCAGGTGAAGGAAGCTCAATAGCGCTCCCCGCATACAGTGAAAGAGCCCTAAGCGCCGAAGGCGAGGTCGAGGAGGGTCTTTTCCTCCAACGCATGGGCCTTGGCGGAGCCGGTGACGGGGATGGCACTGGCAGAGGCTCTTGAGGCTGAGCACGGCGCGGCCGGCATCTTGGCTTCGGGATAGCTAGTTGGGGGCCGGGACAAGCCGCCGGGAGCTGAGAGGCTGCTCCGTGGAGTGTCCTATAGTGGGTTATGGCTGGTGTGGGCTGCAAAGACCGGATGGCGATGCTGTTTGTGCTGGGATGCGCGGCGATCTGCGCTGGAGGCCACGCGCAGGCCGGCAACCAAAGCCCGCAGGCAACCCAATCCGCGCAGGGCAGCGGGGAAGTGGAGGCCGCAGCGAGTAAATCCTTTGCCGACAGGCCCCTGCCCGACATCAACTCGCTGATGGAAGAGGTCGAAGCGCAGCAGAAGGTCTCGCTGAAGACGGTCAAGGAGTACATCTTCCGCTCGGTCGATACGGAGCAGGACCTGGACTCCCACGGGGCGGTGAAGAAGACCTCGACGGAACAGAGGGAGAGCTTCTGGATCAATGGCGTGTATATCAGCAGGCTGCTGGCGCGCGATGGCAAACCGATCACCGGCGACGAGTTGAAGAAGCAGAACGAACGCATCGACAGACGCATTGCGGAAGCCAGGGAGCGTGACGCAAAGAAAGCCGCCGGCGAAGCGGCGCAGAAGAAGCGAGACTCCGACGAGGTGAGCTTTGCGCGCTTCCTGGAGCTGGGCGCGTTCAGCAATCCGCGACGGGTGCAGTTGCATGGCCGCGACACCATCGCGGTGGACTATAGAGGCGACCCCAAGGCGAAGACACGCAATCTGCTGGAAGGCGCGATCCACGATCTGGCGGGAACCGTCTGGGTGGACGAGCAGGACCACGCTCTGGTGCGGGTGGAAGGCCACTTCTTCGAAAATTTCAAAGTTGCAGGCGGATTGCTGGCCGATGTCCACAGAGGCACGTCGTTCGAGGCGGAGTGGACCAAGGTCAACGGCGAGGTATGGCTGCCAGCGTCTTTTGGCGGGCGCGGCTCGGCGCGCATCGCGCTGTTCTTCAACCACAGTGGCGTGGTGGAGTCACAGGACTCGGAGTACCGCAAATTTCGCGCAAGCTCCACGATACTTCCGGGTGTTGTCGAGGCCCCCGGCGGGGAAGCCCCGGGAGCAATGCAATCCCAGCCATGACCCCGCCGCTGGCCGGCAATGCCGCGGATAGCTGCGGTTAAATCGGCGAAAAGGGATAGCCGCAGCCATCCCTTCCGCAAATCTTTGTTGTAGCCGTTGGTGCGGCTTGATTGTGCAGCTAACCTACTACAGAGTGTTCAAAGGCCTAGAGAGGCTGAACGTCGGACGCCTGCCAGCCCTTGGGTCCCTTGACTACGTTGAACTGCACAGCCTGACCTTCTTGAAGGCTCTTGAAACCGTTCGAATTGATCGCCGAGTAGTGAACGAACACGTCCTCGCCGTTCTGACGGCTGATGAAGCCAAACCCCTTGGCATCGTTAAACCACTTCACTGTTCCTTGTTCCATGTTAATTATTTCCTTAATACAAATGAATTTGCCGCTAGATTCAAATCGGGGATCGACAACATACAAACGTCGCAGAAACCAATCTGTTTCAAACGATGACTGAAGAGTAGCACACTTTGCAACGAATTATGCGAGAAAATTATTACAGATCTGTTTATATTGCTGAATAAGCTGGACAAGAGCCCTGCCTGAGAAGATGGTTCCGTATGGTCCGGCGCGGAAAAAACCGCGGCGGGATGGGTGGCAGGTCAGGCTGGCGGGAGGTGGGCGCGGACGATCTCTTCGGCCCTGGCCAGGACCTCATCCAGGCCCATGGCGGTGGAGTCGAGGAGGACGGCGTCGGGGGCCGGGCGCAGGGGCGATTGGGTGCGATTGCGATCGCGGCGGTCGCGCTCGCGCATCTCGTCCACAATGGCCTGCTCGGCCACGCGCTGCTGCTCGGCGGTGGTGGGGGCGGGGGCCTGACGGGACTGGGTCTGGCGCGGGGTGGGCCTCTCCACGGGAGCCACTTGGCGGAAGCGGCGATTGCCGCGGACCTCCGGCGCGGCATCGAGAAGATCTTGACTTCGGCGTCAGGAAAGACCGCTGTGCCAATGTCGCGGCCCTCCATGACCACGCCGCCGTGGACGCCCAGAGCGCGCTGCTGCTGGACCATCCATGCGCGGACGCGGGGGTGAATGGAGACCTGTGAGGCCGCCGAGGTGACGTCCGTCTCGCGAATGCGTTGCGACACGTCCATCCCGTCGAGCCGGACGCGGTTGCCATCGAGGTGGGGCTCAAGCACGATGCTGGTGGCCTGGGCGAGCGCGAGCAGCGGGCCCTCCTCGTCGAACGAGAGGTCGCTCTCAATCGCCTTCAAAGCCAGCGCACGGTACATGGCGCCGGTCTCGATGTTGAGGAAGCCGAAGCGACGCGCCAGGTGCGCCGCCAGCGTGCTCTTGCCGGCACCGGCCGGGCCGTCGATGGCGATGACCGGCCGGCGCGGGCCGCTTGCCGCATCGAGGTGCGGCAGCACTTCTTCTTGCACTGACTTGAGTTGGCCTCTCATCCGGCGGATTCATCCTTCCTGGGTTTGAACTTGCGCGCAGGCGGCCGCTTGCCAAAGGGCTTCCTGTTGCCGGCAAACTTGGCGAAGGTGCCTGTGGGCTTGCCGAGGAACGCCGCACCCGGCTTGGCAAACGGTTTCTTGCCGGAGAACCCACCCGGCTTGGCGGAAGACTTGGCAAAGGGCTTTTTACCGGAGAACCCGCCGGGTTTGGTGAAGGGCTTGCCCGCGAACTTGCGTGGCGCGTCGAACTTCCGGTAGACGCGCTTGCCGCTTTCGCCCGCTGAGTTTCGTTCATCTTTTTCTTTCGGTTTACCGGAGAACCGATTGTTTACAAATGATTTACCAGTAAATGTATCTTTTGGTTTGGATTTGGAGAAGCCCGCAGATTTGGAGGAGCGTGGCTTGCCGCTGAAGTCCGGGCCGCGCGATGGGCCGCGTGACGGGCGGGGCGCGTAGGAACCGGGGGTGCGGGGACTGCCAAACGCAGGCCGCTCGCCGCGATCCGGCTTGCGATCTGAACGCGGAGCGAAGTCCTTGCGCGGTGGGTGGGCGTCGCCTCGCTTGGCTGGCCGTGCCCCCGGCCTCGAACTGGAACCAGACCCCTCCCGCTTGCGCCCGAAGGTCCCAGGTTTGCTGAATGTCTTGTGCGGTGGACGCGGGCCGCTTGTCCCACCTTCGTCGCGTGGCTTGTATACGCGTGGCTTGCGGGGCTGGATTTCCTGGGCGGCGTCATTTGGGGCTGTTGTAGCGGCCAGATCAACCGCCGGGTACTGAGTCTCGTCCGGGACCTGCGATGGCCTTGCCGCAGCGGCAAGGCGGCGCGCCTTCTCTTCCTGCCAGGGTTGATCGAAGCCAGCCGTCTTGTTGGAGCCCGAAGCGGCGGGCTTGCTGAAGGGTCTGCGCTGGCGTCCGGGGGGTGGCCCGGAAGCATCGCGTGGCTTGAAGTCAGGCTTGAATAGGCCATTGGGGCGAGCTTTGAACCCTGGCTTGGCGCCAAATCCCTTCGTGCCGCGTTCAAACGGGCCGGGCTTTGCCCCAAAGTTGGACGGCTTCGCCTTGGCCAGGTAGCCGGTGCCGATCTTGCGCGGCCTGGGAATGAACTTGGTAATGCGAGGAGCGCCTTCACCCTCCGCGATGGATACTGCACCTGCTTCGACTGGAATCTCCTCAACCGCGGCGGTTGCTTGCGATCCAGCTTCGACTGTCGCCGCTTCGGGCGCGAGGAAGACAGGCAGCGAACCGGCGACGTAGAGCATGGTGCGGCCTTCGACGGCCACTGTGTCGAGCCTGCGCGCCGAAAGCAGAGCGTGAATTACGTCGCGGATGCGCGAGCGTGCGGTCAGCGGCGAGAGGAAGCTCTCGATCTCATCCTGGCCGGCAACGACCGCCTGGCCTAGATAGAGGGAGATCAGCGCGGAGAGAGCCGAGGGCTGGCCTGCGTTGGCGCCTGCCTTGATCTGCTTGGTGAAGCGCGCGCCGCTCAGCTCCCACAGGGTGGCCGCGCCATCGGGCTGGGCCAGGGGAAGCACGCGCAGGTGGATCCAAAGCTCGGCGAGCGAGCGCAGGATGGCTGCCTCGGTGACCTCCTTGCCAACCTCGGTGGTGAGGTCGTAGGCGGAGAGCGGGCCGCGCCGCGAGAGCGCCTCGAATGTGGCCAGAGCCAACGGCGAAACCTTGAACGGGCCGGAGGTGGCAGGCGGCTGCTTCCACGCCTTGTCGCCGCGCAGGGTGAAGACGTAGGAGAAGACTGCAGTGGATGCGACGAAGTCCGGGGTGTCGCCGGGGGCGCCTGCGTGGACCGTGCCGGGGCCCGCGCCCATCAGGTTCAGGGGGACGGCGAGGCCCTCCGCGACGAGGCGTGCGAGCAGGCTACGGGCCTGCGCGGTTTGGTCGATGGTGGGGGTTGGGGTGGGCGCTCCCAGCACGGCCTCCACCAGCGAGGGAGCGGGTGACGCGATCTGCGGACTGGGCATAAACAAGACCAGGCCGGCGCTATTGATCCAGGCGCGCAGGTTCTCGACGCTGAGCAACGCCTCGCCCTGCTGGTGCCACCGCTTGAGGCGCGTTTCCGTTAACTGGGCGGCGGTCGGGATCTCTGGGTTGGCGGCTTCGCTGCTGCTCGGATTGCTGGGGCTATTCAAAATGGGGATGCCTTCCTGCTGGGTGGCGCGCACGATGCATTGCGAAGGCGGCACGACAGCAATCCTACGCGCGAGCGTGGGAGCGATTCAGGGTCCAGGGCCTAAGTGCAGGCCGGTTGCAGACAATTTTCAAAGAGCGAGGTGCAGGATTGTGTGAAAAGAAGGTCGATCCGATCCGTCGCGTTACTTCCATTCTAAATGCGCTGGAAGGCGCGCTGGATGTCCTTGTGAGAATATCGCAGGGCGATGGGGCGTCCGTGCGGGCAACTCATGGGATGCTCAGTCTTGGCCAGCTCCGCCAGCAGCCAGGCAATTTTTGTCGATTCCAGCGGCATGTTGATCTTGATGGCGGCGTGGCAGGCGATGGAAGCGGCGATGCGGCGGCGGCGCGTCTCGGCGTTCTCCTGCTGTTGCTCGCGGTCTGGGACGGCGAGCACTTCCTCGAGCATGCGCTCCAACTCGCGGCCCTCCAGGCCCACCGGCGCGGCCTTGATGGCCAGGGTGCGCGGGCCGAAGGGCTCTGCCTCGAATCCGTTGAGGTCGAGCTCATGCGCGATGGACGCGAAGGAGACCATCTGCGCGGGGAGCAGATCGATCAGCAGCGGCATGAGCAGGCGCTGGCGCTGGACCTGCTCCACCTCGCGGGCGCGCAGGATCTTTTCGAAGAGCACGCGCTCGTGCGCCACATGCTGGTCGATGATCCACAGGCCCTCGTCGTTGGCGGCCAGGATGAAGGAGTCGCGCAACTGGCCCAGCGGCTTGAGCGTGGCCAGCGCGTTGAGGGTCTCGGCTTCCACCTCGCCGGCAGATCGCGCGGAGGCCGCGCCCTCGCCCGCCGCCGCAGGGTCCTCGCCTTCACCGCCGCAGGAAGTGACCGTTCCCTCGGCGTATTCTTCCTCCTCGTATCCCACGGCGATGCCCTGCTCGCTGAAGTCGAGCCGTGCAGCGGACTGCCGCACAATCGTCTCTCGCAACATGAAGATGTCGATGTCTTCGACGAAGGGCGGACCCACTGACTCCGTGATGATTCCAGGCTGGGCGACGGCGCGCGGGGAGAAGGTCACATCGTCCGGCGCACCCGGTATCGGGCTGACGTCCAGCAGAAGGGAGGAGCTGGCCTGCGAGATTCCAATTCCGCCATGCGACTCGCCCAGCGCGGTGGCGAAGCTGGCCGCCGGACGCGCCGTCATCAGCGTAGTGCGCACGGTGTCGCGGATAAAGTCGTGGACAAAGGCCGACTGGCGAAAACGCACCTCGGTCTTGGCCGGATGCACATTGACATCCACCTCCTGCGGCGGCATATCGAGAAAGAGCAGCACCACGGGGAACGAGGTGGGAGGAATGATGTTGCGATAGGCCTCGGCCAGCGCGTGCAGCACGACGCGGTCGCGCACCAAGCGGTGGTTGACGAAGATGTAGACCGAGTTGCGGTTCAGCTTCTGCAGTTCCGGCTTGGAGATGAATCCGGAGAGGCGCAGAAATCCCGGTCCAGGGGACTCGTAGCCGGCCTCGCGCTTCCATGGCGGAGGCTCCGGCAGGCCGGCGCGGCTGAAGTCGGTCTCGGCTGCGGTGGGCAACAACAGCTCCGCCGTCTCGCGGCCGAAGATCTGGAAGAGGCGGTCGCCGGTGTTGGCCACGGCGGGCGCGATCAGCAGCGCCTGGGTGGAGGAGTGCAGCTCGAAGTGGCGCTCGGGATGGGCCAGCGCGTAGTGCGTCACCAGCGCGGCAATGTGGCCCAGCTCGGTCTGCTCGGACTTCAAAAACTTGCGCCGCGCGGGCGTGTTGTAGAAGAGGTCGCGCACGACGATGGTGGTGCCCACGGGCAGACCGGCGTCCTCCACGCGAGCGATCTTGCCGCCCGCAATCTCCACGGTCGTCCCGGCTTCGTCTTCTGCGGCGCGCGTCTCCAGGGCCAGGCGGGAGACGCTGGCGATGGACGGCAGGGCCTCGCCGCGGAAACCCAGGGTGCGGATGGCGAGCAGATCGTCGGAGCTGTGCAGCTTGGAGGTGGCGTGACGCTCGAAGGCCAGCAGGGCATCGTCGCGCACCATGCCGTGTCCGTCGTCCACGATGCGGATGAGCTTGCGGCCGCCGCCCTCCACCTCGATGCGAATGCGCGTTGCGCCCGCATCCAGGGAATTTTCAAGCAGCTCCTTGACCACCGATGCGGGCCGTTCCACGACCTCGCCGGCGGCAATCTGGTTGGCCACCTGATCGGAGAGTATGCGGATGCGTCCCATGGCTCGATTGTACTGTTGCACCTGAATCTCCCTCTGGAAATCTCAGCTTTGGAGTACACTGTGCCCATGGCGAGCGCGATCCAAATCCCGGTCTCCGAGTACCTCGTGACCACCTTCCGGCCCGACCGCGAGTACGTCGATGGCGAGGTGCGGGAGCGAAACGTGGGCAAATGGGAGCACGCAAGAATCCAGTGGCTGCTGGCGTTATGGTTTGGCAGCCATGAATCGAAATGGAACGTTATCGGCAGCACGGAACAGCGGGTGCAGGTCTCACCGACGCGGGTCCGGGTTCCCGATCTTGTGGTACTCCGGCCCGGACCGCAGCCGGAGATTCTGATCGAACCTCCGCTTCTGGTCATCGAGATTCTCTCGCCCGACGACAGCTACTCCGACTTGCAGGAGCGCTGCCAGGACTACCGGCAGATGGGCGTGGAGACGGTTTGGATCATCGATCCGAAGACGCGGAGCGGCCGCATGTGTTCCGGGCCGGAGTGGGTTGCCGCGGAGCGTCTGGAGGTTTCAGGGACCCCGATCCACGTTCATCTGACTGAACTCTTCCGTCAGATGGAGAGCCAAGCTGGAACGCAGGGAAACGTCTGACCCTAGCGTGGAAGCAGTCTCGAAGATATCAGCGTTGAATTGCTTTGCGACGACGAGACTCCTCGCCGATAAGTCTGTCCGAGGGGCGATCTGTTTTACCGTCTTGTCTTTTTGACCTTGCCGGTTCTGCTGTCGCGGTCGCCGATGGTATGCAGGCGCATGAAGTTGGTGGCGCCGGAGCGGGTGCGGGTTCCAGCCACGATGCCCACGATCTGGCCGGAGAGGACGCCGGCCTGCCGCTCCAGCATCTCCTCGGCGATGTCGACCATTCTGTCGATGCTGCGCGCGTGCTCGCAGAGGATGGGGAAGGTGCCCCAGAGCAGGGTGGCGCGGCGAATGATTTTTTCATACGGAGAGAGGGCGAAGATAGGCGGCACGGGGCGGTATTTGGAGAGCAGCCGCGCGGTCGAGCCGGTCTCGGTGAAGATGGCGATGGCGGCCAGCTCCAGGTCTTCGGCGGAGTGGGCCATGCACTCGCAGATGGTTTCGGCCACGGAGAGGCGGCTGATCCGCGGCGAGACGCGCTGCGGCGGCGGATCGAGGCGGACCTGATGTTCCGTCTCGGCGACGATCTTGGCCATCATGGCCACCGTCTCCACCGGGTATTTGCCGGCCGCCGTCTCCGCCGAGAGCATTACGGCGTCGGTGCCGTCGTAGATTGCGTTGGCCACGTCGGATGCCTCGGCGCGGGTGGGCCGGGGGTTCTCGATCATGGACTCCAGCATCTGGGTTGCGGTGATGACCGGCTTGCGATACTCCGCAGCGCGATGGATGATGTGCTTCTGGATGGCGGGGACTTTTTCCGGGGGGACCTCGACGCCCAGATCGCCGCGAGCCACCATGATGCCATCGGTGGCTTCGAGGATCGAGTCGAGGTGCTCGACGGCCTGCGGCTTCTCCAGTTTGGCAATGATCCAGGCGTCGGAGTTCACGGCGTCCAGGCGGCGGCGGACGTGGCGAATGTCGTCGGCGGTGCGCACAAAGGAGACGGCAAAGGCATCGACCCCCGCGCGTACCGCGAAGGCCAGGTCTACCTCGTCCTTCTCGGTGAGGGACGGCACCTTGACCGGGATTCCGGGCAGATTGATTCCCTTGTTCTCGCCCAGGGTGCCCCCGTTGACGATCTCGCAGATGACGTCGGCGCCGGCGATGCGCACCACGCGCAGTTCGATCAGGCCATCGGAGAGAAGAATGCGCGAGCGCCGCTCCAGGTTTTCGGCCAGGGCCTGGAAGGTGGTGCCGACCACCGAGGCCGAGCCCTCCACGTCGCGCGGCGTAATGGTGAGGCGATGGCCCGCGACCAGTTGCACCGGCGCATGGTTCTTCAGCCTTCCGGTGCGGATCTTAGGCCCCTGCAGGTCGGCCAGAATGCAGATGGGCTTGCCCATCTCGGCGGAGACTGCGCGCACCATGCGGATCAGTTCGCCCTTCAGTTGGTGGGTGCCGTGGGAGAAGTTGAGTCGGGCCACATCCACGCCGGCGCGCACCATCTCGCGAAAGACCTCGGGCGATGAGCATGCCGGGCCCAGCGTGGCCACGATCTTGGCGCGCCGGTTGTGGTCCACCTCGGCAAAGCCGCCGGAACTGCCTGAGAGTGCGCGGGATGCGGCGATACGATTCGCGGTTTCCATAACTGAGCCTGGTTCCTTCCAAGGGAGCCGGTGGAGGTGGGTAGCGGTCGGCGCAAATGCTTCAGAGACATTGTGGACCGCAATTTTTCGCAGTTCCAGACCATTCTACCAACCTCCGGCGGGGGATGCCCAGGGGGCAGAGCTTCAGATCTTGCGGGATTGCACCGCGCCGCCGAAGTGGGCCTCGATCTGGGCGTTGAAGTGGACATTGAACTCCGCTCCGCAGAGAACGCTGAGCGAGATGATGTAGAGCCAGAAGAGAAGCGCGATACACGCGCCCAGCGGCCCATAGACCTCCGAGTAGTTGGCCAGCCGGGTCACGTACCAGCCGAAGATCAGGGTGGATGGGAACCAGAGCACGGTGGCCAGCACAGCCCCCGGCAGGATGCTCCACCAACCTGCATGAACGGCAGGCGCGGACGGGGCGGCGGATGGGCTGGACGATCGAACGATGGAGGCGCTCGGCGGGCACTCCCATGCGATAGAGCAGAGCGATGAGCCCGACGCTGGCTCCCAGTGCCACGGCCCAGCGCAGAAGCAGGGTGGCCATGTAGATGGGCGCTCGCGCCTGGGGGCCGATGATGGACACCAGCCATAGGCTCACCGCATGGCCGAAGACAACCAGCAGGCTGGCGATGGTGAGCGGCACAAGCGACAGCGGCACCAGTTCGAAGGAGCGGCGGCGGCGTTGCCAGAAGCCCCAGCAATCGCGGGGCAGCCCACGTGCGCGGCGCAGCCCCTCCATCAGGGTGGAGATGACGTTGGAGGCCCCGGCGAAGCTCACCACTCCGGCGCCAACCAGCGCGCGCACCGAGTGGGCGTGCTTGGGGGCATTTTCAAAGGCAGCGTCCAGCAGCAGGCTTACGCTGGCCGGCAACACCCGGTCGAAGAAGCCGGCGAGCTGGAAGCGCACCGGCGCAGTGTCCGGCAGCAGGCCGATGACCGCGGCGGCGACGATGAGCGCAGGAAAGAGCGCAACGATGGCCGAGTAAGCGGTGGACTGCGCCACGTTCAGGCAATCGTGGGCCAATACGCTGAGCAGGGTACGGTGCAGCGCGCGCACGAACACCGCGTAACCGCGCAACAGGCGCTTCATGCGGTTGCGACGGCGGGCTGAGCGTGGCCTGGGTGCGACCGGACGCGACACGGGCGCAACCAAGCTCGGGGCGGGTTGCCCCGGTTCGCGGGCCGGACCGGCTGCGTTCAGCTCTTCCACTTTTCCAGGAACTCGGTGACCGAAGTTGGCTGCATGTGGCGCATGTCGCTGAACTGGCCGGTCGCCTGCGCGTAGAGGACCTTGCCGTTCGCCTCTAGAACTGCGAGCGCGGGCACGCCCCTGGCAATGGGGACTCCATAGCGCGCGGCCACGTCGAGGTTGGCATCCATGTGGCCGATCCAGATATGCACCAGCACGAAGTTATTGTGCAAGAGATCGGCATTGGGGGCCTGGTGGAAATAGAGATCGAGCACCTGGCAATCGCCGCACCAGTCGCCTCCAAAGTCGAGGACCACGCGTTTGTGCTCACGCTTTGCCTGGGCCAGCCCGGCGGCGACCTCAGCCGCGGGATTGGCGGTCTCGGAGTAGATGTGCTGTGGGGTGAACGCGGGCACGGGGGGGCGGGACTGTGTGGCGACCGGCGCAACCGGTGCAGGCGCATGGCGGCTGGTCCACAGGAACATGCAGATCATGCCCAGAAGACAGACCGCGGCAAGGCCGAACAACGGCCCCTTCGTCATGGGCGTGGTCTTCGGGGCTGGCGCGGGGTTGGAGCGGAAACGCGTTCGAGTCGTCATATGGATTGTCCTCGGTCTCGTTCTGGTTCGCTGGATGAGGCTTGTTCCGGGCGTTCTGCACGGTCCTGGCGTCTCCCGCCCGCTGCGTTCCTGCGTTCCCGCGCGGGGGCACGGCCCAGAAGAGCAGGGAGGACGACTGGCTTCCATGATGCACGAGGGGACGCCCGCGACGCAAAGCCGTTCCTTCAGCAAGCGAACCGCGGGCTGGTGTATTCTGAAGGAAAGCGATGATTTTCTCGAGAGATTATGTTGGGTATCTGGCGCGCCGGACAGTGAAGCACCTGGTGGACGCCAAGATGATCACGACGGCGAAGGCAACAGTTTTGAACGAGCGGGTGGCGGCGGCCATGGTGGATGAACTGGCGCTGGAAGACCGCATCAACGACGAGGTGCGCGTCATCCTGGACGCCTTCCAGGAAGACATGCTGCGCACCGGCGCGAACTATCAGGAGATGTTCAAGAAGGTGAAGAACGAGCTGGCGCGCAAGTACAAGGCGGTGCTGTGAGGATCTCGGCCGACAAGTTGAACAAGCTGGCGCACACTGTGGCCGACACACTGGCGGAGATCGATGAGTGCGACTTTCTGGAGGATCGCAACACCATCCGCCAGGAGGCGCGCAAGGCGCTGGAGAAGTTGCTGGCCGAAGAGACCAAACTCGACGCCAACGCGCGGCAGAAGATTGCCTCGCAGCGCAAGATCATCCTGGAAGGATCGCAGGAGTGGGAGATCCTCTACCGCAAGTACTACAACGACGAGGTCAAGAAGCTGGGTTTGTAAGGCGCATTGGGTTGGGGCGAAGGTTGAGCCGCCCACCGCGCGCTGGTATAGTTGAGGCTGCACTGGAGGGAACATCCTCCTGCGCGCGACGATGGCGTTATGGTGTAACTGGTTAACACGCCGCCCTCTCAAGGCGGAGAGTCCGGGTTCGAGCCCCGGTAACGCTACCATAAAATCAATGGCTTACGAGAACAGAGTGAGACCCAGAAAGTCCAGGGGATACTTTAGGGATACAAGATGTACTCCTGAGACTCAGTGCCCGAACCGATGGCCGTGCCGCCCTTGAGTGCGAAGACGCCATCCGCAAAGACTATGGGCGCGATCTGTGTCAGCAGTCTCACCGTGTCGAGATAGATTTGGTTCATGGTTTGAGCACCAGTAGGCCGTCAGCGGAACGCGACACCCAGGGCCGTTCGCTGCCGGTTGGTAGTTCCGCGGGATTGAGTTTCTTGATCCACGGGAGTGAAAATTCGCGCCCCAGTTGCAGGCAGAGGGAACCGTCTTGACGTTCGTACAGCACTTCAGCAACTCGCGCAGCACATCAGCGCGAAGGTTGTATGCGCTCTCCATTAATTCTCTTGCCTCCTGAAGCGGCTGGCGTACGCCGACTTCGCTCAACAATTCAAGCATCGCCCGTTCCGGCGCGGAGACCTGCGGACCGTCGGCGCGATCTTCAAACGGTGCGACATGCAACAGCCTGTCCAGTGGTTTCGCAAAGAGACGCTTGCGGTGATACTCCGCCGCAAATCGCTCCACAAACCAGACTGGCAGCTTAGCCGCCACCGAACCGTACTAGTGAAGCGTCTCCTGCTGGGCAACGTAGTGGCGCACTCCATACCAGTTCAATGCGGTTTTGCCGCCGACGTGAAATCCGAGGATCATACGCTCCAACAGCCGAAGGGAAGGATGGGGTCCAGGGGCCTCGCCCTGTCGCACAAACACCCCTCTTGCCAAGCGATTCAGCCAGCCAGCACGGACATAATGAACGGCAAGATCGGCAGATATGCCTAGACCGGCGAGGTCCTCCGAGGTTAAAAGGAACCCCTGCAACTGTCTGCGCATAGAAACGATTTAGTTTGCTCTTGCCGGTCGTAGCCATACTGCGACAATGTATGTAATACGAAACATATCAAGTGAAACTGAAGCCTGAACCTGAGTTTTGTAGACTTGGGGGGCCGCGCAAAAGCGGCCATAGAGGTGACCACCGACTCGGGTGGCTCAAACCCAGAGATATGTTCAAAGCCGGCCATAGAAGTGGCCATCGGCTTTGGGCCGCCCGCGATGCCCGCAGAGCCGGACGGGAAGCGCTCGGTGAGTGCCTGTGAAGCGTACGGTGAGATGATCGCGGTGGAGCTGTCGCTGGGCCGCAATGCGAAGGCATCTGGCAGGTCTGGTCGATGGGCACGCGTTTGCGGGGGCGGCTACCAGAGCGTCAAGCGTTTCGTGCGCAAGTTGCGCGGAGCGGTATCGCCGGAAGTGCGGGTGATCATCGAGACGCGACCAGCTGAAGATTATGGTGAGTTCCGCGTCATGGTAAGAACAGTGCTTCCGGGCGTATGAGTTCAGCAATTGTCCGTCTCTTTTGCCTTTCGCACTTTCCATAACGCGCCCCGTGAACAATATCGTAATTCCTTGAATTTCGACTTCTGAAAGGAGTTGCGATGTTTTTAAACTGGTTCTCAGGTCACAATCAGCTTGCTTACCAAACCTCACCATACAAGCAGCGTATCGATCAGCTCGGAGCCCATCTGCTAAAGCTGCGGTATGCAAACGAAGTCATACGCCAACATCTTCACGAGTGGCTGCGCTTCTCGTCTCATCTCAACAATGGGCCATCCTTACCGGCGATGCTCGACAAAAATGTTCGTGGATACATGGCCCAGCGAACAAGAGGCCTTAGTGCCAGCCGATCCCGCGTCCTTCGGGTCTCGATCAGAATCTTTCTTGATGCCGATGAACAGGGGCAGTTTTGTCGTCGAATCGATTGTCCGCCTTTCATTCCAGATTGGTTCACTTCGATTCTGGAAGAGTATCTGCATTTTGTGCAATCGCATCGTGGAGTGGCTCAGAGGACGCTAAAGAAATACAGCCGACAGCTCTCATTGTTCGCGCAATACCTGGAGAGTGCTGGCATCACCCAGCTCTGTGCCATTACGCCGGGACATGTGCGAGAGTTTTACGAGAACAAGAAATGCCTGCGGCCTCGGCGCGGGTATGGTTCCATGTTGCGAGTCTTCTTTCGCTGGGCGGCCATCAAGGGATGGGTTCTTGACTCCCTCAGCGATGCGGTTCCACGGCCCCGACGCTATCGGCATGTAAACCTTCCGGATGTGCTAGGTCAGCCAGAGGTTGATCGCATCTTGGTCGCAGTGGACCGGTCAACGCCGCTTGGCCGCAGAGACTACGCAATTCTCTTGTTGGCTGCACGTTACGGCATGCGTCCCTCTGACATTCGACGGCTGACGCTCGATGAGATCGATTGGCGCGGCGCACGAATTGATCTTCGACAACTCAAGACCGGACGCCCGCTTGCACTTCCACTCTTGCCGGACGTTGCGATTGCTCTCAGCGAATACCTGCGCAACGGACGCCCCGCTTCCTCAGAGCGCACGGTCTTTCTTAGGCACTGTGCGCCTTTCGAACCGTTTGCTGCTCAGAATAATCTGATGGCGATCATGCGCAAAGCCCTGCGATGCGCTGGCCTCGCATCCCGAACCGGGCGACACGGTATGTATTTGCTGCGCCATACTCTTGCGACAAGACTGCTGGCTTCTGGACGCCCGATCAAAACAATCGCAGATGTCCTGGGCCATGCATCCACGGATACAACCTACGGATATACGCGCGTCGATTTGGCAGGCCTTCGTGCAGTGGCGATCTCCGAAGCGGAGGTGAACCGATGACTACTGCACCTTCAAGTTCTATTTTCGATTTTGTCTCGCCACTGGCGCCGCAACTTGATCGATTCCTCTCCATGAAGTATGCGATGGGCTACAGTTATCGGGACGAGACCCGCTCCTTGCACGAGTTTGATCGCTTCCTCAAGACTCACCTGTCTCCGATCGATCTCCTCATAACGCCCGCGATCGTGTACGGCTACGTTGCGAGAAGAGGTGCTGAATCGGAAACAACACGCTCACATCGTTTGACGCTCGTTCGGGAATTGTGCCGCTTCCTACGACTGGACGATGTCCGTGTGATCGTGCCGGATCGGCGCTCTCTTCGCATTGTGCCGTGGAGGTTTGTGCCCCGCGTCCTCAGCAAGGAGGAGGGCATCCGTTTCCTGCGAGTTTGCTCCGAATTACCGCCCGGACAGGCGTCTCCGTTACGGGCTGCTGTGCTTGGCACCGCCCTTCGGCTCCTATATTTAGCTGGGTTGCGAGCAGGAGAGTTGCTGCGGCTTACGCAGGGCGATTTCGATGTCGAAGCCGGTACGCTACTGATCCGCCACAGCAAGTTCGGCAAGTCGCGAGTGATTCCGATAGCGCCGGATCTGGTCCAACACATCCTCCGCTGCCGCACTCTTGTAACAACGCGTTACGGAGCATGCGCTCCCGACACGCCTTTGTTTCCTAGTCCACGCGGTGGCCGCTACTCGATCTCAGCGCTGCGTGGAGCGTTTCATCATGCATTGAAGACTGCCGGCATCGAACGCACATCCAAGATCCGTGTTCGGCTGCACGACCTTCGTCATTCGTTTGCAGCCCTGAGGCTTCTATTGTGGTGCGAACAGAACGTGGACCTTGGTGCGAAGCTGCCGCTCCTTGCCGCTCCTTGCCGCTTATCTCGGGCATGTTGGTTTGGCCAGTTCGCAAAGATATTTGCAATTGACCAAAAATCTCATGGGCGAAATCACCAGACGGCACCAAGCTCGCTTCGGCTACCTCATCCAGGAAGGGGGCCGCTGATGAGAAATCCGCCGTTCGCCAACCTGTTATCCAATTTCTTCCTTCGATATCTGGCGGTTGAGCGCGGTGTCAGTCCGCACACAACCGCTTCGTACCGGGATTCAATTAAGCTACTGCTTCTGTATTCGGCCGCTCAGTGCAGATGTTCCGTTGACCAGCTTGCTATTGAGAATTTCAGCGCTCCAATGGTGCTGGAGTTTTTGGCACAACTGGAGTCCAAACGCTCAAACACGATCCGCACTCGAAATGCGCGGCTTGCGGCCATTCAGACTTTCTTTCGCTATGTTGTGGGCCAGGAGCCATCACTGGCTGCTTTATGCTGTCCGATTATGGCCATCCCCGCGAAGAAAGCACTTCACCCCATCCTCGGTTACCTGAACGAGCAGGAACTTGGTCACCTTCTGGCTCAAGTAGACCGCCTCTCCAGACATGGAGAACGGGATTACCTGTTGCTCACCTTGCTCTACGACACAGGCGCACGTATTCAAGAACTGCTTGATCTGAGGCCCTGCGATTTTCATTTGCAAGCACCCTCGTTTGCCAGGGTGTGGGGTAAAGGACGCCGAGAACGCCTATGTCCTTTGCTACCACAATCGGCTAATCTCGTTCGTAAGTTTCTGTCCCGACATGGACGTCAGCTCGACGAACAAGAGCCGTTGATCCAAAACGGCCGTGGTCACCCCTTGGGCCGACATGGCGCTCGCTACATCCTACTAAAGCATTTGCGCAGCGCTGCGAACTCCATGCCCACTCTGGCACGTGCGGGAATCAGCCCGCATACGATGAGGCACACGAAGGGGATGCACCTGCTTCAATCTGGCGTTCCTCTTGTGATGGTCAAAGACTTCCTGGGACATGTGGATATGAAATCCACCGAAGTCTACGTTCAGGCCGATCTTGAGATGAAGAGGAAGGCTCTTGAGTTGGCAAACGGTCCGTGTCCGAAACAACCACCGGCGCTCCGGCTGTCATCAAGCCTTCTGAACTGGCTCGAATCTCTGTAAGGAAATTATGTTGTGTTAAAACCCGACCACGCCGGAGGTTTTCATGCGAAGTCCGCGGATCTCCGCCGTGTCTTACCATGACGCGGAACTCACCATAATCTTCATTATGGTATGCATACCATAATGAAGAATGCCAGGTTGATTACGGCACCGGGCCGCATCGACCGGCTTCGCTACCACCCAAACCATCAGACCCTCATCCGCAAACTGGAGGAGCTTCTCATTCGCGAAGCTCTCAGCTAACCACAGCCGCAACCCTGCGGCGTCCGCCCAACGACTTCTGGCCTGCAGCGCGACGTTTGGATGAGATGGAGACGGACGCTGGCGTCGGCACGATCTCGCCCGTCAAGAGCGGTTCGAGGTTGAACGTCGCTTCCGGGAAGACGGCGCGGATCTCGACGTCCCCGCCCAGAGCACGGACATACTTAGCTAGTGTGCTCAGCAGCAGGTTCGAACGGTTCTCGATTGCCGATACGCTCGCCTGGTCAATTCCGAGCTTGTCAGCGAGCTCCGCCTGCGTCTGCTGGCGGGCCTTGCGAAGAGATGCAAAGCCCATCCGGTCGAATTCATCGATCGCCTCGCGCTTGATGCGCTCGCGCTCTTCCGGCGACGCCTTGTGCTTCAGATCCTTCCATGCCAGCGTTTTCATGACTCAGTCTTTTCCGGAAGCGGTCGCCTCCAAAGGTTATTGCCACGTCGAAGTGGCCACCATTGCACGCAAGAGGCATCTACTCCCCTCGCTGATATTCAGCGAACAGCTTGTCCGCCAAACGGATTGCTTCCTCATACCACCGCTTCCCATTGCCCGTTTTGACGCCACCGACCAGCAAAATGGCCTGCCGGATCGGATCGAAAGCATATAGGACGCGGTACGGGTCGCCAGCGTGCTGCATCCGCAGCTCCCGCATTCCAGAGAAGCTCGAACCCTTGATTCCACTACTGAAGGGAAATTCAAGTGTCGGACCACGTTCCCCCAGAAGGCCAACCACCCGACCGACGGAATTCTGCTCGGCCAAGCTGGGCCCTCGTACCATGCACCGAATTCGGCGGTGACGATGACCTCGGTTGCCATGTAGACAAATATAGACTCTAATCTATATAGATTCAAGACTATTTTTATAGAAAAATCCGGAACCCCATCCGCCGAATAGGAATAAAGTGGACACGTCGTTCAGATTCGTCGCCGGGGACCGCACGTGAACTTCTGTTGTTTTGATGTTGAAACAACCAATGAGTCCGCCTCAAGTATTTGCCAGATAGAGATCGCAGCCTTCATTGAAGGCAGGCATGAACCTACCCAATGCGCAATTATCCCACCACCCACTACACTCCAATCTCGCCACCTGAATCGGCGCGATCTGGACTGGCAATCAGATCGAGTCCTCGAAGTCGGACCTGGCTTTTGCGAACTTGCTCAAAGGGAACATTGCAGGCAGTTCGATCTGATCCCCGCACTTTCAGTGAGTATGGAATTCGAGGCTGTGCTCGACATTCGCACCTCTGCTACCATCGATGCCAAGTTACCCAGCCGGGCAACAGCCCTCGTGCTGGGAGCGGGTTGAGCTACACCGCACGAATTCATTGAGGACTGGGAGCTATGCGTACAGAATCACATCCCCGAGAAGATTCAACTGCTGCCCTAGCCACACCGGAATCCGCCCCCCGGTCGCCATGGAGCGTGACCGAAGTCGAAGCCCTTTCAGGGTTCCGTCTGCGGGTTGCATTCGCCGATGGCCTTGCCGGTGTGGTTAACGTGTCCGCCCTGGTGCATTCTCCAGAGGCTGGGGTCTTCGCTGCGCTCCGTGACCCGTCTCTGTTCGCGCAGGTCGCACTCGATTACGGTGCCGTGTCCTGGCCCGGCGAGTTGGACCTGGCCCCGACGCCATGCACGCAGCGATCCGGGAGCACGGAGAGTGGCGGCTGTAGAGGAGTTGGCATACTTGAGCAACCAATTGGCGTTCGAACGAGAGGCTCCCTCGAACTTGGTCAAAAGCCGATTTCATGCACTTCGTACCCCATGATGTTTTGAGGTTGAGCGCTATGCCCTATAGTCTAAGGTCATATTGCGCAGGAGGCCATTGTGCCTGAAATCGCTCGGCATCGTGCGAAGCGAGAACCATTCATGCTCTATCGTCGCATCGAGACCAAACTAGGGATTAGCCCTTTGCAATCGGACCGTGATTTGGCCCGATTGGTGGAGGGACGCCTCCCTCTTAGTTCAGTCGACTCGCTATCAACCGCTGGAATGAGCGATGAAGAGATCTATCGCCTCATTGTGCCGAGGCGAACTTTGGCTCACCGGAGGACTCAGCACGAATTGCTAACCCACGACGAGTCCGACCGCGCTGTCCGGATAGCACGTATCACTTCGCAGGCCGAAGAGGTCTTCGGTGATGACGCAAAAGCAGCGCGCTGGTTGCGAAAACCAAAGGCACGTTTTGAGGGACGCGTTCCACTTGAGCTTCTGCGGACGGAGGCCGGCTCTCGCATAGTAGAAGAGATGCTGTTGCAAATCGATTACTGCTTTGCTGCTTGAGTGATCTGCAGCGTGGTTTCAGGGAAGGGAAGGAGTAAGTGAATGGGCGCCCTTTCCACCTCCCCGCGGTCGAGCCACTCATCGTAATCCTGCGGACCGAGAATGGCGGGCATGTGGTCGTGTATGGGCTCATAGCATACTCAATCCAGCTTGCATAAAATCCGGTTGTACGTCTCTCCTCGTGTGCGTCAGGATCAATGTGCCCGATCATTCCGCCGACAAGCCGACACAGCAGCGCATCCATGTGGAGCGAATGCTTTCCCGTGCCGAGCGGCGCTCTCGTCAGGCGGCGAAACTGGTAGACAAATGGAAGTCGCGGCTGGTCGAACTGGACCGTGCCGGAGTCGCCGCCAAGCAAGCGAAGTTGTGGTCCGAATAACATATCTGAAGACTGAGAGTGAACAAGTGGATAGTCTCCATTTCTTACTGCGGGTCGAGCAAGGCGGCGTCCTGGTTGTGCACATTGCCGACCCCTGGATTGGCGGTGTGGATCTGCAGTGTGGTTTCAGGGAAGGGAAGGAGCAAGTGAATGGGCGCCCTTTCCACCTCGCCGCGGTCGAGCCACTCGTCGTAATCCTGCGGACTGGGAATGGCGGGCATGCGGTCGTGGATCGGGCTCATACCCTTCTGCCTCCGCAACGTCCGGGCCGTAACAATTTGAAAAGCTCGCGGAACACAACGATCCACGTAGAGTGATTTTCTGCACGCTGAGCACAAACCACCGTCGGAACGCAATGAGCCCCGCCGCCGGCACCAAACTGATGCAGGATTGGGCAGACTTTTGGAGCGCGTTCAGCACGAGGGATAAGTTCTGGTCCTCCGCAAAGCCGTGGCGTGAGCCGCGGGAACTCCAAAATCTTGAGAATTCCGAGCACGCTTAATCGAGTGCACAAATGTCGGACCCTACACGTGCCTTCAGCACGTCCACAACTTACGGCGCACTTTCGCGCCCCACTTCTGAAAAAGGAAATTAGCCATGGAAAATAACATTGACGAGGCGACCGACGACAAATTCGATGATTCCGGGGACACCCTAAATCTCGACGACGACTCCGAAATCGACGGCGACTGCAATGAATCGCAGCCTTGCCGGGGTGACGAACGTTCGCTCCCTCAAGATCCTCCCGAAGATATTGACTAGCGAAGTCGCCTGCGAAAACTGCGGGTGATGCGTCCGGTTTCGGAAACATCACCCGCTGTATCGGACGGTAACCAGAGTCCAATTAGCGTTTGGATAGACTGAACTTTCTTGCCCCGAATGGTCACCGAGTTGGACAATTCCTCCTCGATTCACGTGACCATTGGCCTGCATAATCTGGCGGCAAACTGCTCATCCTTCGAACGCCGGTTCCATGACAACTTGTTCCGCTTTGGGGATTCCGAACCTGTTTGCTTCGGCCTTCCAGTCGGCTACAGCCGTCTCGACAGACTGCAAAGCCTTGTCCGCTTGCGCGGCGGAAATGCCATAGCTTTTGTGCGCGTTCATTGCAACCGCGACATCGCAGGTTGCGTCCGTCTCGTCGATGGCAAGCGAAAGTTCGTTGCGATCGACGGAGGGATTCATGTCGTAAGCCGGCGAAAGCCGAATGCCTTGTGCGCCGACAAAGAAGCCATGGTTGCGCAGGTGGTCGTCCGTATTGTGGATGCGAATGTTGAACAGAACCCTGCGAAATAGCTGTTCACAATCGGCGTTAGTGTCGGCGCCTCGGGATTGGAGAAGGTCGACAAGTTCGATGTAGCTCGCGCCCTCATCTCCATCTTTGTGCTGCGTGAGGGTCATGGCCGATACGAATGCAAGGCGTCTTCCCGGCGCAGTTCTGTCAAACCTCTTCACCAAAAATGTCGTGAACTCGCTCTCCTGAAAATGCAGCGGCCTGGCTTCGGGTACATTGATTCCCGCTTTTCGCGCAAGCGAATTGGCGACTAATTCCCAGGCTCCAACGTTCCGAGTGTCCCGGCGGCTCGGAAATTTAGCCATACACAGAACCCCGGCTTCATCGCGCACAGAAGCCTTGGGCCGTGCGCCACCGAGAGAAGTTCCGGGGGCGATGAGTTGTCTGAGCCACCTCTCGTAATCGGGATTATCCTCGTCGTTTATGTGCTGCTCGAACTGAAGACTGGCCGCTTGCAGCTCCCGGAGAGAGGTCAGAGGTGGCGCGGCTAACTTCGTTTCGCTGTCGACGAAAGGACCGCCGGAAAGTTTGAAGCGCAGCGCGCCAAGACGAGTTTCGTCATGAACACCGAGTAGAAAATCCCACTCGGTCAGGGTCCGAGGGCGCACACCCTCGTGACGCGCGCGCAAGTTTTCCTTGCGCTGCATCAGGACTCGTCCCCAGCGGTCGGGAGATGAATCCGTGAAGATGCCGAAGTTTGAGCGGTCCGCGGACGGGTATTGGTGGCCCTCAGAAAGCGCAAGGTCGGGGTCAAAAGCGAAGGCTTCAACACGAGCAATCCAGGTCTTGTCATACCGGAATGAGAACAACTCTCCCCTGCCGCTCAGCTGGCAATGAAGCGTTCCCATGAAGCGCGGCGCTGTCATTTGATCGGCGTCAAGATAGACTTCAACCGTCTCGATACCTGCCATCAGAGACGTCCCTGGGCTGCGTCAACCGTCGCGGCTGAGGTGCGTTTGGGCGCTCTTAACTTCGGAGTAATTCCTGCGTCCTGTAGTTTCCGCCCGAGCTCATCGTCGGCTCCTAACAGTGCAAGGTCGCTCTCTAGTCTCAATACCTGCATGACACGCGCATACACTCCCAGTGCAACTCCAGGGTCTCCCTGTTCCACTTTGGACAACGTGCGTCGCGTTATTCCTGCACGCTGTGCGACCGTCTCAGCTGAGTACTTTCGCCTGAGCCGCGCTAGTTTGAGGTGCATGCCTAGCTCGTTAAGCAACCGGGAGACGCGCGGTATAAGGTTTGGAGTCGTTTTCCCCATAACGAGATTTATTATAAGCAATAAATGGCAAATTTGTATATTTTATTTCGCTTTATTGGATAACACTTGACAGGCACGGTAAAGGGGTCACATTGGGGCCGACCGACCGTAAGCGCGCATGTTCATACTCGAAATCGGCAAAATTCGCCACTTGGTCGGATAGCCATCTCAAGGCATAGATATCCTCCAAGTCTGAGCGTCTATCATATGAGAAACAAAGGCAAAACCGTCAATTGGAGGGAATTTCTCAGGGTACCCGGAATGAGACTTTTCATCCGGCTTAGTTCCATCTGCGATCGCAGAACCCTATCTGATGCAGGAATGGGGCTAAATTGGTCCTGTCCGGTCATAGCTGGGCATATTCGTCCTCGAAAATCGACAAAAATCCACCCTGGGGATTCTAGCTATCTCAAGGTACAAATATCCTCCAAGTCTGGACGTCTATCGTATGAAGAAGAAAGGGAGAACCGTCAGTTGGAGGGAATCTCTAATACCACCCAGAATGGGACTTTTCACCTCGATTAGGCCAATTTTGCGATCCCGCAATTTTGGTGAAAATGGTTAGCTGGGTTGGCCGACACATAGCCCGTAACGATCTACGCCATCGCACACCGAGGACATCGTCCCAATCTGCGTCAATCTGACGGACTGGAATTGGAAGAGTTGTGTCAGGGGGCTAACGGGGTGCGAGCCAAAGCTACGCGAGCGCGCGCCTCAGGAGACCCTCCATTTGGTCGACAGCATGGCGAGCTTTTCGCTCAAGCTCGGCTGCAGTTTGGGAACCGGTTGCGGTGAATTGGGTCGGTCATTCTTCGGCGTGGGGGTCATGAGCGCTTTCATAGAAAGCGTGATCCGCTTCGACTTTGCGTCGGCGCTGAGAACTTTGACCTTCACTATCTGTCCGGCTTTGACCGCTTCGGAGGGATCCTTTATGAAGCGGTTCGAGAGCTCGCTGATGTGCACAAGGCCGTCCTGATGGACGCCGATGTCGACGAATGCGCCGAACTTGGTGACGTTGGTGACGACGCCTTCGAGGATCATTTCCGGCTGAACGTCGGCGAACTCGCGGACCTTTTCGTTGAAACTTGGAGCTACAAATTGGTCGCGCGGATCGCGTTCCGGCTTGCGCAATTCCTCTAATCTCAAGGCATAAATATCATCCAAGTCTGGGCGGCTATCGTACTAAGAAGAAAGGGAAAACCGTCAGTTGGAGGGATCCTCTCATATCACCCAGAATGGGACTTTTCACCATGATTAGGCCAATTTGCGATCCCGCAATTGTGGTGAAAATGATTAGCTGGGTCAGCCGGCACATAGCCTGTAACGATCGAAACCACCGCTAAACCGAGGACATCATCCCAGTTTTGCGTGGGTCTGAGGGACCGGAATTGAAAGAATTGTGGCAGGGTGTCGACGGCTTGCGATCTAAAGTTACGCGAGGGCACGCCTCAGGAGACCTTCCATTTGGCAGAGAGTTGGACCAGCTTTTCGCTCAGACTCGGTTGCGGTTTGGTAGCCGGTTGCGGTGAATTGGGCCGGCTATTCTTCGGCATGGTGGAACCCATGAGCGCCTTCATAGACAGCGCAATCCGCTTCGACTTTGCGTCAGCGCTGAGCACTTTCACCTTCACAATCTGTCCAGCTTTGACCGCCTCGGAGGGATCTTTAATGAACCGGTTCGAGAGTTCGCTGATGTGTACAAGCCCGTCCTGGTGGACGCCAATGTCGACAAATGCGCCGAACTTGGTGACGTTGGTGACGACGCCTTCGAGGATCATTTCTGGCTGAACGTCGGCGAACTCGCGGACCTTTTCGTTGAAACTGGGAGCGATAAACTGCTCACGCGGATCGCGGCCCGGCTTGCGCAACTCCTCCAGAATGTCCTTGACGGTGAACGCACCGGCGTCGATTTGTCGCGCATCGACCTTGGTCAGAAGTTGAGGATTTGCAATCAACTCGCCGACTGGAGTTGCCAGCGAGAGCGCGATTTGCTCGACCACCGGATACGATTCCGGATGGACGGCGGTGCCATCCAGCGGGTTTTCGCCGTCCCGGATGCGCAGGAAACCGGCAGCCTGCTCGTACGTTTTGGCACCGATTCCGGGAACCTTGTTGAGCTGCTTGCGCGAATTGAAGCGGCCGTTCTCGTCGCGGTAAGTGACGATATTCAGTGCAACCCGTTCGGTAATTCCGGCGACGTAGCGCATCAGAGTCCACGAGGATGTGTTGAGATCGACGCCGACGCGGTTGACGCAACTCTCGATGGTTGTCTCCAGTGATTGCTGCAATTGGCGTTGGTCGACATCGTGCTGGTACTGGCCGACGCCGATCGACTTGGGATCAACTTTGACCAGTTCGGAGAGCGGATCTTGCAGCCGACGTGCGATGGAGATGGCTCCGCGCACGGTGAGGTCGAGATCGGGAAACTCCTGCCGCGCAATGTCAGAGGCAGAGTAAATGCTGGCGCCGGATTCGCTGACCATGACGGAGAAGATTGTGTCGAGGTGATTTTCCCGCAGCGTCTCACGGACAAAAGCGTCGGTTTCCCGCGAGGCTGTTCCATTGCCAATCGCGATGGCGCGGACATTATGTTTTGCGATAAGCGCGACCAAGCGGTCGGCGGCACCGCCCGCCGCGCTCTTCGAAGTGTGCAGATAGAGGACATCATTCGAGAGGAACTTGCCCGTCTCGTCAACCACCGCGACCTTGCATCCGGTGCGCAGGCCGGGGTCAATTTCCAGAACTGAAATGGGTCCAGCCGGTGCAGCGAGCAGCAGATTTTGCAGGTTGTCGCGGAAGACTTGGATGGCATCTGTGTCGGAACGCTTCTTGAGTTCGAGGCGAATCTCACCCTGGATGGACGGGTTGAGAAGGCGTTTCCAGCAGTCATCGATCGCGAGTTCGAGCTGCGGCGTCCAGTCTCCGTCGGCGCGCAGGATACGAGAACGGAGCAGGCCGGTCGCGCGGAGCGGATCAATCTCGATCAGAAAATAGAGGATCGACTCGGTCTCGCCGCGGCGGATGGCGAGCATTCGGTGCGACGGAATTGTCTTCACCGGCTCGCGATACTCGTAGTACATTTTGAACTTTTCCTGCTCGTCGACGCCGTTAATCGTGCGGCGGCTCTGAATGATTCCCTCTTCAAACATCAGGTGACGGGTCAACTTTCGTAGCTCGGCGTCCTCGCTAATCCGCTCGGCTACGATGTGGCGGGCGCCTTCGAGGGCACCTTCGACAGTGGCTACTTCCTTCTCTACGCTAACGAAAGTGGCTGCGAATTGGTGGAGCGGCAGGGCGGTGGCCTGCTGATTCCAGAGGTAGTCGGCGAGCGGTTCGAGACCCTTATCGCGAGCGATTGTCGCTTTCGTCCGGCGCTTGGGGCGGTACGGCAGGTAGAGATCTTCCAACTCGGCGCGGTCGAAGGTCGCCTCGATCTTGGCCTTCAACTCATCGGTCAGTTTGCCCTGTTCCTGAATCGACGCGAGGATTGTGGCGCGGCGGCTCTGTAGATCGCGGAGGTAGGCGAGCTTTTCCTCGATGGCGCGAATCTGCACCTCGTCGAGATTGCCGGTGGCCTCCTTCCGATATCGTGCGATGAAGGGCACGGTTCCGCCCTCCTCGAGCAGACCGATGACGGCAACCAGCGAGTGCATGGAGATATTGAGCGAGGTTGTGATCTGCAGCAGAGCTTCGGGAGATAGGGCCTTGGTGTCGAGCATTCTCTCCTATCGTAGCGGGAGAGCTTCTGGAAAAAGGGTCTGCGCATCTCCAACGGAGCTATATATAGATGCGTTGGTTGTCCTGTGTGCCCCACAGAAGGCCCGTTGCTTCGGGGAATGCTGCTGGACTGTCCTATTCCTCCGCACCATTTTGTTTGTGCAGATTTCGCTGCTCCAGCGCAGCTGCCTGCTCCCCGGCCTCCATCTAACCGCGCAAAATCACTACCGCTGCAACCTGATCGATCACGTACTTACGATCCCGTCGGTCACGCCCTGCTTCGTCCAGGATCTCGTGCGCCACAACTGAACTCAGCCGCTCATCCCAAAGTTCAACCGGCAGCCCAGAGCGCTTCCGTAACTCGTCGGCAAACTCCTGCACCTTCGCTGCCCACGGGCTCACGTCGCCCGACATATGCAGCGGATTGCCCACCACAATCCTGATGACTTCATGCTTGCGAATCAACCGCAGCAGGCTGCGCAGATCCTCGCCTCGGCTGTTGCGCCATAGCGTCAGCAGAGGCTGCGCCGTGTAACCCAGAGGGTCCGATAGCGCGACGCCCACCCGCACTTTGCCGACATCCAGAGCCATTACCCGCCCGCTCACCATACGTTTAGTTTACGGCCGCGGCCTTCCTGCGGATGTGCTTACAGCAACACCTAAATAGTCGAGTTCTTTGCACAGACGCGGTCAGGAACGCGCCGCACTCCGGCCCTACCCACAATCACACCTCTGCAGAGGAACTCTCAAGAAAGGCAGCTCATGACACCAGACAAGCAAGTGGCGCGCAGATTGGCGCTCTATCTAAGAAGCATTGGGATTTCACCCGTCCCTTCAGGCGGCAGCTATAAGCAATGGGGAGCGGCGGTACAAATTCAATACAACGCGATTGGAGTCGACCAGCGAAGGCTCGCGCGCCAGACCGGACGCCGACTTATGAGGGAGTTTGGGTCGATCGCAAGAGCCATTGCATCGTTCCCAAATCAGGGTGTTCAACAGACCTTGGTGGCTGCCCCTCCCCCAGCACCTCCTCGAACCCGGTCCAGGCAGGAGCAGTTTCTCAGCAAGATCAGCCGCTGGTCACCTCTGACGCCCCCTTGCCCGTCCTGCCGGATGGGCGGAGGCTTCCCCAAGCGTTCCTGGCCTAGCCGGGAATCGGCCGAGGAGGTCTTGGCAAGACAGCACGATCGGGACACTTTGCGCGTCTTCGAGTGCCCGGTCCAACCTGGTTTTTGGCATCTCGGTCATGTCCGTCGGCACACTGCCTCGGTCGCCCCCCCAATAGATCCCTTTCCCTCGATTCCACCCCGTCAGTTCCCGGCAATTCCGTTTGAAATAGGAGGCCATGCTTGACAGTGTTCCAACAGATTCTCTGGATGTTTGTAAACATCCGTTTGCTGGGTAGGGAGCCCAGATCGCCGCGAAACCGGGAGAGCCTCATCCACTATGCGGCTGTACTAGAAATTCAGTACAGCCGCATTTGCGTGGATCTTGGGACTGCACGGCATCGGGAAGTGGCCACCATAGCCGGCAGAATCATTGCACTCCTCGGGCTGACCCAAGCCGCCGAACCTTTGCCGCCACGAATACTGAGCTTGTTTGATCGTCATGAAAGTGGCTGATCGCCGAGTCTCTTTCCGGATGGTTCTAGTTAGGCGGATGAGGATGGAGAGAGTGGGGATGTGCTGGGAGGGTGGATTTATGCGTGGGGGCCCCGCTCAACTGTACCAGTCGGCCAAGGCTGGGCGATCGCCGACATCGCTATGACGTATCGGAGCGTCGCTCCGCAACCGCAGGATTTGTAAATGACATCAATCGCAAGGTT
Organism: uncultured Acidobacteriaceae bacterium; assembly: GCA_963834805.1. Lineage (GTDB taxonomy): Bacteria > Acidobacteriota > Terriglobia > Terriglobales > Acidobacteriaceae > Edaphobacter. Next base: position 18,306 of record CAWIDB010000006.1, on the reverse strand, counting down.
TCTGAGGGCACCAAGGTTCTTCTTATTGGAGGCTTTGACCCAGCGCACGTTTGGTGGCCTCGGAATACCGATCCGCTCGAACTGCTCTTTTAAATCGCCTTTTTGCCCGTCGACTGTAAAGGCGGTATACCGGAAACCAAGTCGTTCGATTTTCAGCTTGCTCACAAGCTTCATCCAGGATTTGAGCAAACGCTCGTCGCTCCGTGGAGTCAGCATCATCCGGTTATCCGCCTGGACTCTCATGGCATAAGCAGCGACTCCTTCTCGAACAAGTTCCGGATACCTGCTCGCTAAAACTTCGAGCTTGTGCGCGATTTCCTCGGCCAACCTCTGCTTCACCGGGTGCTTTGGGACATCGGGATATTGACTGTTTGACTTCAGACCATATTTGAAAACGGGATGTAGGCTATCCGCTTGATCGGCGTAAAGCCATTCCGGGACATCGCTCCTCTGGGATAATTGAAACGTTAGTTTCGACGTCGGCAGCTTGCTCGTTGCCAACATGGATGCGGAGCGTCCCTGCGGGCCACGCTTTGCTTTGCGGTAGATTGTTGATCTCGATTGTGGACCCAATATCAATTTATGCGCACCCTTCGGGTAGTAACATCGGCTACTTTGATTGGTTCGAACCAATCCAGGCTATGAATGTAATGCTCGACGCTGGTGGCGGGACTTCCGTGTCCAAGGAGGTGGGCAACTGCCTGAAGATCTTAAACTTCTAATTTCGGAAGTTCCGAATAGCCTCTCCCGGAAGGATTTTCCGTCTCGGACCTCCATGAGCCACTCCAAGGTTTTATCGCCCCTCGCCCCAACGAATCTGCGTACAAAATCAGTTCCATTTGGCATAAGCTTTACCGTCATAAGGGTCGCGAAGCTATGACGAAGATGGTGCAGCTTGAGAGATTTATCTTTGAGCTCCTCTCTCATCGCCGTGTGAATCTTGTCGATCAGACTGTCTGGATCAAGTGAAACGTCTACTTCCCCCTTCTTGCCGAAGAGGATTAAGCCTTCGTGATACAACTCCCTCCTCTCGGCAAGAAACTCGTTCAACTCAGTCAATTCATCCTCAGAGAGAAGAACGCCGACTGGAATTGACCGGGCGGCATTTGAGGTCTTGACCCTGCGCAGGCTGTTGTTTCGGACATGCAAGTAATCTGCATCATCGAAGTCGTTGGCCATGAGGTAGAAGACCTCAGAGCGTCTGAGTCCGCAGCGAAAGGCAAGGATGACGATTAGTCTCAACACCCGCCGCAGGTAATCGTCCACGGGACGAACGGGATCGGAGATATATTCAAGAACGCGGAAGTACTCATCCACCGTAATGAAATTGGCATCGACATGCAGCAAACCAAATGGCTTCTGTAGGTACGCAAGTTCATCTAAAGGGCCCACGCCTGCATGCTCTACAAGGTATTTATGAAACATCACAATGGCGCCTATAGTGGCGCGCTTATTGCGTTGGAATGTTTGCGCTTGCACACCTGCGGGATCCTGATCCCAGTCGTCGTCCAGTGCTTTGCGGTAATAATCTTCCAGATCCTCGATTGTCAACGACGTAGGGTCGATGTCCTTGAGTCTGCATCCGCAGCGACGCGCAATCAACAGGCTGTATCGCTTTGTGCTTCCAACTGATCGATTCTTGGCCAGGAGCGAGAGGGAAAAGCCGGCTATGCAGGAACCCGGCTGGCTAAGTTGATCCCTTATGCACTGGAGCGCACTAATCACCTTGGATCGAGAGGGAAGCTTGAAAGCGTCACGCATCGCTTCCAGCCAAATCGGCTCAACCTCCGTGGTATCGCTGACTTCCTTTTCGACACTCTTGATCCCCGACTCGGGCCGAGCGTTCTCAGCAAGGTATTTGGGCTCCCGCCGGACCGGATCATCGTTAAATATCCGCCGCAACACCTCGTTTCGCGGGGCATGACTAACGGTCTTTCGGCAACGGACCGCAGCAAGTGCGGCGGGCATCCGGAGATAGGCTACGCGACCGGCCGCACTCAGGATGGATTTCAGAGTCACTTTCTCGTCAGATTGTGCGTTGCGGAGAATCTCATGGACTGCTTTATCAAGTACAGCGTAAATCGCTTTGTGGCGCACAGCCAGAACGTTGTCCTTGTTGAGACCTTCGGCAAAGATGTGGCGAATCGATTTCTCCGACGGCCAAGCAAGGAGTATTCCAGTCGGATCTCTTGGGATAAACAGTCTGCCTTCCGCGTCTTCCACGCCCTGCCAGGCCAGCGACAAACTCCACGCATAGGAGTTCCCATCGGCCCCCGTCAGGAGAGATTTCTCTCGGTCAGCCAATGCCTCGATGAGCGCGATGAGCATCGACCGGTGAAGAAGCTGAAAGTCCAGGATGCTGGAAAGCACGCCAAGGATAACGGCCCGCTTCACGGACTCGGGGTCGGTATTGCGAGTGAATCCATCCTTCTGCCAAGTGCATGCTGCTTCAGTTACTGCCGCAGAGAGCCGCTCGATAAGGTGCTCCGACACAGCCAAGTCAGGGTGAAACGGATTGTTCTCGAGGCGCACTCGATGAATGGACCGCGGAAAAGGGAAATCGATTTTGGGGTAAAGAGCCTGATAGCGTGCAACGATCTTGGTCAATGCGGTGAAGACGCAGTAAAGCTCCTTGCTTCCGGGCACATCCTTTAATAGTTCGTGTTCGAGTGCCCGCATATCCGATTGCGTCCAAGTATCTCCGTCACCGAGCCTGAGCGCTTCCGCGACGGTCGCAGAGCTTTCTGCAAGAATCTTCTCCAAATAATAAAAGTTGGCGGTCTGGTCCTTGGTTAGCTTCAAATTGCTGGGGTCTGTAAGCTCGGCGAAAAGATCACTCGGCATGGACGGCTTTCCTTTTTCGTTTGTTGGACGGGCATTTGAGACCGAGATCCTTGGCAAGGATTATTGGGAGGCGAAGTCTAAGATCGCTCAGATATGCGCTGCTATCAAAGCTTGACCATTTGCCCCACGGTTCGCGCCGATCTCCCCAGTGTCCGAGATACATTTCGACGTATTCGCTCGACATTTTCGCTTCGAGGAGCATGAAACGCATAACGCGGCGTGATGTATTGGCCGGGAAGGGAAAGAACTCGTGACTCAATTCCTCGATCGATTTTGGGCTTATCACGCGAGACTTCAGATTTTTAGTCAAAAAGAACAATGGCGAACGATCTGCGTCCCACTCGAGGCTATGCCTTGTCCGCAGTTGCCGGACGCAGTCTTCGGTCTGTTGCATGTGCTTGACAAGTTCGGGAGGCATCCAGACAAGCCGTGTCTTGTGTCCACTCCCAGAATCCTTATCCGTGAGAGTGGCTAATCCGGAACTCTGACAAACCCTGGAGAGTTGGATATAGGGAGATCGAACTCCGCGCGCCGCAATCGCATAGGCCTGGTGCCAGAGCAAATGGAGAACGGCTTGATTGAATAACTCCACGAAGTGCCTAGGCAGGTGTTGCTTCAGATTCAAGTGAGCAAGCTTGCGAGCAGACTTATAAGTAATTTGGATCGAGCTACGAACAGCTTCTAGACTTGGGCAAGAGCGGCTGCCAATATACGTCTCAGGAGAGGTCTTCACCAGCGCGACCTCCGTGGCTTCGTTTCACATTTTCCCCAAAGGGATCTTGTGGTTCGATCAAATAAATACGTGGCCTCCGTGACCGAGAGCAACGAGTAATAGAGAGAAACGTGGGCGAGTGGATGTGGTAGCCCCAGAACCAAGCTAACCGTCGCGATGTCGCCCCCGCATTCCTGCGACAGGAGAGACCATTTCAGCCGACTTATTTTGCTGATAGTCAAACGTTTTGTGGTGTCATGCTCTCCCAGCCATTTCCTAATACGTTGCTGATAGATCTTTTGGTCGTCCAAGAAGAGTGGAAGTTCGCGATTTCTCTGGTGTTTTCTCCACTCGCGGAGCAGGTTATTCGCAACGTGATGCACATCATTACGCACATGAGCAGCTCGCTCGACTTCGAGATCCTTCACCACAGGCCGCTTCTTTGCATAGGCTGGCTCCAGTGCTCTCCAAGACCAACGGGAGGGATTCAGCGGGTTCTTGGATGGAATGAATGCTAGGTTGTTTGTAGTGTCAGCATTTCCGCTCACAATCTTCATCGCCTCCTGCAGTGGGCGCCCCGTCTCGAGGCACACCGCAATCAGGGCGCACGTCTCGAGATCTTCGAGATCCCGTATAATCAACCCTTCTCCAACTATTGCGAGAGGTGTGAGAAGCGATTTGACAAGCTCCCCGGACCTGAGATGGATGGCCGACCACTGCAGATGGTCTTTATCGATCTCTAATGCGGCTACATTGGTGCGCGCGGAAGCGCTCCTGCCAGGTTTGTTGCCGCCGCCATTCTTTGGGCCATCTTGCAACATCAGTGCTGGTGTATGAACAGATTCACCGGGAGGCGCGTCAGAATCATCTGTCACCTTCGGAGCCCCGGGGGTCTCAAAGATTGCCTCCTGGCTGGACTCCTCCCCCTCGTCATCCTCGTCAGCACGGGTAAATTCAACCCCGAATCGACAACTGTTGTATTCAACGTAACCATACACTCCGTAGCCGCCACCGGAGCCGCCGCCATGCGTCCAGCCCTCGTGAGGTTTTGTTAGCAGTCCACAGTAGTGCCGGAGATTGTCTAGCCATTGCCGCGAAGGAGTCAGGTGGGGCGAGTCCTCGCTGAGTTTCTTCAACACTTTTACAAAGCTTTCTGGGGTGCCATTCGCTGCTGCCAGAACTCGATCGTCTGGCCGACCGCTCAAACCCCGCACCGCGCGTGCCGCGGCATCCGGTTGGCGGACATTCTTAGCAAAGTCACCGTCCCCCGAATAAGCCTCGTACAGGTCTACATATAGTCGAGGGTTGCTAGACTTCTCCTTAGCGAGTTCGTCTCGTCGTGCTACCAACAGTTGAACTTGCAACCTCGCGTAGTTCGCGATGTGATCATCACTCTTTGCGTTGTTACAGGTGGCCGAGTATATGGGGTATCTCGTTAAACCAAACCCTTGCATTGGATGGGGAATGACCTTAGCTACAGATTTATTCTTCGGTGGAGGCTTCAACGCAACCGCGTCGCCCCCTAGAACCACGATTGCGTCTTGATTGTCCCAGACCCAGTCTGCCATCACAGTCCAGTCAGAAAACCTATCGGCACTAAGCGCTAAATCGCCCGTCAAGACCGTCAGCATGTACCTGATGTTACGAACGACAAGGATTAAGGAGTCAAGGCTTGCCGGCGCTTTCAGGAGCATACACATATCCCGGAAGGCAGGTGCCACGCCTGCCCGTTCTGCTGCGCCTCGCACTGCCATGTAGGCCGGGCTGTTTTTTGGGGCTACGGCATCACCTGCTGGAGAAGAACCAACGGATGAATCATTTGTCTTTCTGGGGAAGGCATCGTCAGTCATTTTCCACCCGCAGCATCGCCGGAGCGGCGTGGCACAATAGAAGTCCGCTCATCGTCGCCATCGAGGATTTTCCATGTCTCGTGTGTTTCGTTTGACCGTATCTTTGCGCAGCCGTCATCGCACGCTCGGCTTTTTCTTCTTTGGTGTTTTGTTCTTGGCCTTTCGGCCACCGTGAGCGAGTAACTCCGAACGACCGACCACTGTTCGTGGGTTCAAGAGTTTCGGCGAGTCGGAAATCCCCTCGAAGGCTTCGCTGGACTTCCAAGGGCTCAGAGCGTACATCCGGGAATCCCGCAGATGGTTCACCCCGTCGCTCCAAGTCGTCAACATCCGCTTTCCTGTGTCCCTAAAGCCAGCAAGGCCTTCCATCATCTCTCGAACCGCAGGAGCGGTGTCTGCCACCGCGTCACAGATGCGCTCCACCATTTCCTTCTGTTCCCTCTCAGAAATGTTGAAGGTCGCTGTGATGAGCTTCGCGAGAGTCTTCCCCGGCAACCACGTCTTCCTGCCGCCGAACATGATGCCGGGGGGATTGTCCCGATATCCGGTGTAGACCGAGGTGGTGAAGAAGTCATAGACGGGCGCGAGACGTGCATCTTCCCGAGATGTGTAGAGTAGTGCCAAGTTCTTCGAGTGGCAGTCGGCATTCCTCATCGCGTAGGTCATCAGCAGCATTGCCGTGAGCTTCTGGAAAGTCTGGTAGTGGTATTTGCCGTCCACGTGGTCACGAACTGCCTTGGCAATTCTCTCCCATGTGGTCTCGTACTTGTTCTCTGGCCGTAGTCCAAGCAGCGCACAGAAGTCCTCTAGAGCGCGAAAAGGTTTGCCGTTCTCATCAACATCGAAGCGATGCACCACGAGAACATTTCCATCTTGCGAGAGTTCGGTTTTTGCACACGGGAGGACTTTTGCCGCAACCTGCATACAGAGGTGTTCATTGGTCGTGGCAAATGGGAGCCTCGATGATGAGCCCTTGATGATGTGTTGATGCGTGAGGAGAGTCGCCTTCTTGTGCTGCCCAAGTCCACCCTGCTCTTGCGCTTCGGTGTCCAAGAACTTCGGCAGAACTCCCGATACGCCGCTCTTGGCGTGTTCGCGGACAAGCTGGGAGAACGCCTCCTCGGAGTTGTCTCCCTTGAGAAGTGCCGCCACTTCAATGGGCTTGGCCGGTTCATCCAGTGCTGCTCCCGGTGGTGCGACCTTCAACCTTCCCACCATGTTCCGCCCGATGACGGAAAGGAGGGCAACCGGACTCGCGCCGATGTGCGGCCCGAACTCCTCCTGCAAGACTTGGAGGAGATACCCCTCTGGGAGATTCATCCTGAAGATGGGGTGGAGTTGGTCATCCCACGGATAGGACTCTGTTCGGACGGGCATAGTCAGGGAGACGAGGTTTTCCGGTGCAACGTCCGGCAGGTAAGCCATGACGCTCTTGAAGTCACCAACCTGTTCGAGTACGCCAACGTGCTGACCGAGTACGTGAACATTCAGCTTCATGCCGTACCTCGCTCACGACGCAGTTCATCAAGAGTGCCCGACTTCCCAACTTCGGTGAAGGTCATCTCCATTCCGAGAACAGCAAGGACAGCCAGCAGCTTGCGGGAACCAAATTCTGTTAATTGTCCTCGCTCGAATCGCACAAGGGATTCCCTCGTCAGGCCAGAACGTGCCGCAACCTCGCTCTGGTGCAGCTTGAGAGCTTTTCGCCTTGCCGCAACCGCTTCGCCGAGTTCTGCCAGAGTCTGCATGAGTGATATATACATCACTCCAAGCGATTATTCAATATGGATATGATGCAATTATCACTTCAACTTATGCTTTTCCCAATGCGAGGGTCTACAGGGTACACCCTAACTCAGGAACAACTCGCTCGACTGGAACGTAGGAGACAAGCTCGTTGATTCCTGAGTATGGCATCCAATCGGGGCGGGGAGACGTCACGCTGAAGCTTACGATGTATCAGTAGGCGAGATTGAAGGACGTGAACAGGTGAGACGCGCCCTATGTCCTAACGGCGGGTAGTGGCTCAGTATGAAAATTCCATAATTGAAAGCGAAACAGGGCATTCTTTCTTTAGGGTCGGCGATACTCTTGCTTACACGAGGCGGACTATTGCCGGGAAGAGGCACACGATGCCCATTCAAGAGTTCGAACGCAGCCATAATGAAGATGGCACCCATGAGACAACTTGCATGGAGTGCCTTGCGACCATTGCAACGGTTGGGAGTGAAACAGAACTCTATCAGCACGAATTAGTCCATGTTTGCGATCCAGTAAATCTCAACCGCATGAATCGAGACCGCGCCCCACAGCCGTTCATATGAGGCCAAGGCCGTGTTTGGAGCATCGAAGAGCTTTGCGGATTGCTGCCCGAGCCGGAACGCGCAATGAAGAAGGTGGAAGCGGAGATTCTGCGCAAGGCTATAGGCGAAGTTGGATTGTCGGGACTACTATGGCCACATGAAATGGTACGAGCGTGAATTACCATCACCGCTGTATTGGTTGTGGTTCTCTCTGGGCGGCATCCTTGGGACAACCCTGAGCAATTACCATTCTCGCCGCGAATTTAATTGGTCTATTTTTTTGTGTCCGACGCCATTGGCTATCTAGTGGGATTCGCTGTTGTGTACGGCATCGTGTATCTATTGCGGTAGCGCAGCATCTTCCCCACTGACTCTCGCGACAGACCAAACTCCCGCGCTACCGCCCGTTGACTCCGCCCCTCAACCAGAACCGCTCGCCGTACCCGTCTATAGAGCTCCACCTTGTACATCCCTCCGGTGTTCCATGAACCCCGTTGCTTGCGCAACTGTCCATAGAAACCAATCCCGGCGGTGGCCTGCTTTTACACCGCCATGTGCCGCCGCTTACGCGGCGCTACATGGCCTAGTTTTGCACCGGCGCTCAAACAATGGTCCAAGCGCACACGCTAAGGACATCCCCGCATAGTACAGAGTATCTTATTGATTCTACTATATTTATATGGTGCCGGGAGGGGGCGAGCCCCAGCCGTCATCCTACCCACGTAAGTTATTGATTCTACAAACAGCCAGAAACGCCAGAAACGCCAAAAGCGCATCTTTTGGGTACATTCTAGGTACAAAGCGCGAACCGGATGTCAGAACCAAGAAGACCTGCTTGAAGGTTCATCGTACCTGCCAATCTATCCGGCATAAGACGACTCGATAAGACCTTTCGCAACCACTTTGACGACCAACTCGCAGGAAAATGTTTCCAACTCCCAACAGGCCTCTTCTGTCCAGTCGCGTGTAGGCCGGGAGAATATCCCCCAGGTCTTGTGGAAGACGTGTCTTCCGAGCGGGCGATGAAGAGCGTCACCATCAGATTCGCCGCCGCGGCCATCCTATCTCCTTGGCTGAGAAGATGAATAATACGGCAGGAAGATTCAGGCGATCCCGTCGATCCGCGATTGTGATGCAGAAACTTTCAGAAAATAGGCCAGTGTAAGCGACAGGCCTGGAACTATTCACTCTCTGCGAGACGGCACACTCTGGCGATTTCTCCCAGAATACTGTCGCGTGTGCCGGTGCGCAGACCCAGGGATTTGAGGTCAACTTCCTCGACGCGCATGCGGGAGATGAATTCGCGAACATCCTCCTTGACGGTCTTCGGAGCCGCTGGATCAATAGCTGGATCGAGAATCTGGTAAAGCCGGAACACATCGTTTTTATGTTTCTTGATAGTCTTGCTGTCGATCTGTTCACGACGCCTTGCGCGCTCTGTCAGATCAAGACATGCCCGCGCCTTCAAAGCGATCAGTTGCGCGACGCCCACCCAGGGGAGTCCGTCGATCTCCTGTCTGCCGGCTCGGATGAAATCGTAATAGTCGTTATCCAGGAGAATCGCCGAAAGGCTGGACATATCCTCATCAACCGGTAGCGGCGTGAGGTGGCTGCCTTCGGTAACCTGCAATACATCGGGTTACCATTTGAATTTCTCCATCATCTCTTCCAGCGCAGTTTCGGTGCGCTCGTCGTGGTCGGCCTTCAGAGAAAGGTAAAGCGACAACCGATCAACCATGCCGTGTTCGGCGAAGCGCGCCGGAGAATACCACCAGACCTCAATCTCGCTGGCATCCGGGTCTTGAGCAGGCACTTCGATGATCTTGTGTTGTTGCCGCAGCGCTTTCCAATCTTCCCGGCTCAGCGCGTAGGTCGTGTACGCCGGCGGTGCCAGCATACTGTAGTGAGCCAATGCTGTGAGTCCCGCACAGATAGCGCCTTCCGCGCCATTAATGCGGCGGATAAACAGTCGTTTGTTCACCGGGCTGCGAAGGAAGGATTGAGCTTTCTCCCAGATTTCTCTTCGGTCCCCGTTGAAGCGGAGACAACGCTCCCGGCCGCGGACCGTCACCTCAGCAAGTCTAGCCGTCTCTAACTCGTCAAAAGCGCGGGTCATCGTCATGGCCGAGTATCCCAATAGCGAGGCCATTTCAGATGGAATCAACACTTGACCTGCGTCGCGGAGCGTTGCATGGAGGACGACAACCTGAGTGGACGGGCTAAAGGTGGGAGCCTCCTTGCGAATTCTGCGGAAATGCTCCCTCAAATCAATTGCCAGCATAGGCAAGTACATCTGGTTGCCTGGAACAATAAACGGAACTTTTTGCTCGATCAGCCGCTTCCTGTTGTATGCCGTCACCTGTGCGCGGACATAGATGAGGTCCGCGTGCTTCTTGGTTTGGAGCATGTCCATGTGCTTACGCACGGTTGCCGGCGACTGTTCCTCGGAGTTGGTGTCGATGACGAGAAGGGCGCGTAGTCCTAGCAACTCCGCTTGCGCGAAACTGTATCTTTCCCTGAGGACGGGGGGCAACTGGCGGGCCCCGCTCCAAGGCGTGGCTTTCACGGAAACGCCCAAGGCGTCTTGAACGTAGAGCTCGAGTTCATAGAGTTCGGGTTGCATTTGCGGCCTCTTCATACTTTATGCACACTAACATAGCAGATGTGACCGTGCAATTCAAGAGTTATATTGGCTGGCAGAACATTGCGGCGCTTAGGAAGTCAGGGCATAGTCCGCTTAAATTAGCTGCGCTGGCAGGCAGGTTCCTTGTCATACTGTCTGGCTGACTTCCTTTGGCTGCGCATGCCAGAGGATCGCCTCCACAACCGTACTGCTCTGAAGATGCTCACTACCGAGTCCGGCGGACGACTCATCGAGAACATGCTGTGGCAGATCGATGAGGGAATATACACATGAGCTATGGCGAATCAGTAGCCGGCATCCGCCGGAGCGGGCGGTATCAGATCGTCGCAGGAGACGCAAAGCTTTTGGGGGACGTGTACTTCCGGGTCCAGGGGTCTCATGTGCGGCCAGATATAGGCCAATGAGTTCCATTTTGCCACTTCCAATAGAGTTGGAAATCGAGCGCTTTTCTTACGGTTACACCGCCCGCACACGCACATCGTCCGCCACTCCCAAAGCGGCTTCGTTCAAGTGGGGTTATCCTCCAACGAGGAATGTGCGCGCAGCGCTCAAAATTGCCGGCGCCACGGCATCAATGTCGTTCTCGCGTAGGTGCTGTAGAGGAACCCGATCACCAAGTTCCGGATTCACGCCAGTCAGCCATGCTTGTACCACAGCAGGCGAATCGTGCTCGCTCAGAGTGCGCGCCAGTTGAAAAGCAAATCGCAGACGGGCCTCAGAATCACCGTAGATGTCGCCGCCAGCAATCCATCGGTCCACTGCTCGGGCATCCTTCACGCCACCCACATAGGCGGTGAGCTTGCGCCCGATGATCTCCACCAACTTCTGTACCACAGCAGATGCAGGGAGCCAGAGAGACTCATGATGGGCGAAAGAATCCGGTCTTGGAAAAGATGCGGTCTCCATCGTCAGGCCTCCTTGTTTAAGCTCCGCCTCAGCATCGCATCGAGCATACATAAATCACACTCAATCACGCCGTCATCGCAGAAGTGAGTGGCCTGCGAGCCTCAAGACATTAAACATCAATGATGCGTATCTTGCCTGCGGGCTTCAATGGCTTGTACTGCTCGTTGAGGTATGCCGCATTTACGAAGCGAGTGGCTCCGCGTTCGAAGGTTCCTGCGCCTCCGTGAATATGGCCGAATAGATGCACCTTGGGCTTCTTCTGTTCTACGGACTCAAGTAGTTCCGCGCATCCGAGATGCTCTCCGCCTGGTGCGACCTGGTCGAGAATCCCAAATGGCGGCCCGTGTGTAATTAGGACATCCAGGCCGTAAGGGATTTGGTCCCAGTACCGCTTCGCCCCCAAACCACGAGGGTACATGAAGGCCCAATTCAGGAACTCAGGAGTATACGGTGACCCCCAGAAAGTGACGTTGTTGATCGTGACGCCTGTGTTCTCAAGATAGATCGCATTGGGGAGAAGGGCGCGGGCTTCTTGCGGGGAATTCTCGAAATATCGGTCGTGATTGCCAGCGCAAACAACGATGTGCTTGAACGACTGTTTTCCAAGCCAGCGACTGAAGGACCAAACATCCTCCGGATCATACCCAGAGTTCATAAAATCGCCGGCATGCACCAGAACATCTCCGTCGGGAAGACCTTCTATCCTGTTGTGGAGTGCGTGGGTGTCGGAAATAATTACAATACGCATTGGCTAACCTCAATGTTTCGCTGAACGACAACCCCGTCACAACCCAGCATCGTTCTTCTCTTGCTAGATACAATCAATTCCGCCACCCACTACCATGATTATGCTGCCGCCCAGTGCCGCTAGCAATCTGTAACTGTCAACGTGGTTTCGCCAGACGGATAGGAGCGGCAGGCTTCTCGGACTGATTCTGAGCGTCTTCCAGCGGCGCGTCGATCGCCTCGGCATGCTCGCTTTCGAATGCGAGTCGTGACGTGAGGATGGTGAATTCAATCTGTGTGCGAGGAACTGCGTGCAGGAACTGAAGGATTTGGCGCGCCCCAAAATAGGGATCAGCAACCATCACAGATAATCTGGCTCATGAGAACTGTTCCTGCAGGAACGAGATGGCTTGGTCACGCTGACCTACATCAAACCAAGTCTGCTTGTAGCGCTTGGCTGCGGCCCTTCGGATGCGACGCTGCTCGGCCTCAACCACTTTGACGATTGCGTCGTGCCGCCCTTCGCCAACATCTATCGGAATTTCGTGGGCATATTCGGTGATCTCGTAACTGTCGGTCGGGCTACGCGGCGACTCTGTCCGGGGAACTTGGACCCTGACCGTACGTCCTGCCACGCCAAGCGAAATTTTCACCGTACGAATGAATGGACCCGACTGCTGGTAAGCGATGACCCCCTGCACGTTGTGTGTGATGACGTAGCCGGTTTGATCAAACGGCAAGACGCTCTCGACAGTAACAAGGCCATTGGCTGGGACATCGACGGTTTCAAATCGCGACAGAAGATTTGATCGACGCTCAATAACGGTCAGTTTCAGGTCGTCGAAGCGTTGACCTGGACGGGGCACGAGCCGGTACGCGGCGCTACATGGCCTAGTATTGCACCGGCGCTCATAGTACACCAGTAAATTATGTCTTGACAATGTCATTACATAGTGGGCTATACTTGGAAAGAGGACTGAACAATGGAAACTCAACCCATGGTGACGGAGCGACGCACGGTAAAACTGGACGTAAGGGTTTCTCCCTCGGCAAAAGCGAAGCTACAGGCTGCCGCGGCCACCTCGCATCGCTCGATGAGCGACTTTGTAATGGAGAGCGCCCTTGCAAAAGCGGAGGAGACGCTTGCGGAGCGACGCATCTTCGCTTTAAATGCAGAGAGTTGGACAGCCTTCCAGACCGCCCTCGATGCTCCGCCACAATTCTTACCTAGAATGAGAGCCTTATTGGATGAGGCGGGGATTTTCGATTCAGGTTTTGAGCGTTGAATAAAACTCACACCATAGAGAAGCTCCGGCGCGAGCACGCGGTCGACACGTTCGATTGCGGACAGCCTGACCTCAACAGTTGGCTCGTCAAGCACGCCTTGCAGAGTCAAGGTTCAAATGCAGCTCAAACCTATCTTGGGCTTGTAGACGGTGCCATCGTTGGGTATTACAGCCTCGTCGTAGGCCAGATCGAATACTTGGATGCCCCGGAACGCCTCCAGAAGGGACTGGCGTGGCATCCTGTTCCAATCATGCTGCTGGCCCGCCTCGCGGTTCACAAAGACTGGCAGCGGAAGGGAATTGGCCGCACTCTCCTGCGTGATGCTATCTTGCGCACTTTGCAGGCCGCCGATATTGCTGGCATTCGGGCTTTGGCTGTCCATACAAAGGATGATGGAGCAAAGCGGTACTACGAGCAGTTTGACTTCGCTCCTTCGCCCACCGATCCGCTGCACCTGTTTGTCTTGCTTAAGGACCTCCGAAAGCATACCAACACATAGAACTTTCTAGATCTCGATTCTCTCAACTTCATTTAGCGAAATCTCGTCGCTGCGCCGGTCGTACAAGCCCGTCGTTCTGGTCGACTCGTGGGCTGCCATCTGCTGGGCGATCTCCAACTTGCCGCCATTCTTCAGATAAGCCGTGATGCCGGTGGCGCGAAAGGCGTGGCTGCCTATCTCGGTCTCGATGCCAGCCTCGGCTCGGCCGCCCGCCGACGAAGATCATACGCCGAAGCCACACGTCGGACTGCAGCAGGAATTACCGTTCAGCTCGCCAGAGCGACCACGCGCGGTGCGGAAGAGTGGCCCTTTCCGGTCCTGGTGGGCTATGCCGTGGCGGCTATGTACTCCTCCAGAAGGCCATTTTGACGCACTGAAAGGTATTTATGTCAGAAAACATACGGATCTCACTTGGTCATCCGGTGCTGATCTTCGTTTACAGTATGGCGCTTCTTCTGATCGGATGCGCCATCGGAATGCACTGGTATCAATCGCGCGCCAGCGCCATCTGGATCGCCGTAGCAGCTGCTGCCCTGATGGTCATGCACGATATACTTACTGGGTTGATATTTGCGTCCTTATCGCTGCCTCTCGCGACATAGCATTCACGGTCAATCATGCACTATAATTGTTCTCATGGGTGGGAAGATTTATTTAGGAGAGCCGGAGGAGATATGGAAGCATTGATCGAGAACCTGACAACCAGCGAGGCCGCGATTGTAGCGGGGGTGACGGTCGCGAACATCAATCGCGTAATTGACAGAAAGATACTTCCGAAGAAGCTCTACAGTATGTCCCGGGGCCGAACGGTGCGCAAGGATGCCTGTGTCTGGATCGCGTTTTACTTCGAGACTGCGGACCTGCTCACTTCGGCAGCGCGGGTGAAGACCATACGTGACGGGCTGATGCACAATCACTCCTGGCTCGAACTGAAGGATTGCCGTGTGGAAGAATCACGTACTGTACAGGTCAATTTCTCTCACATTTGGGAAGACGTCGAGCAACGCTCGAACCAACTCATGCAGGCTCAAGCTATGGTCATTGAAGATCCCGAGATTCTCCGCGGAACGCCAGTCATCAAGGGGACGCGAATTCCCATTTATGACGTCGTAAGCCTGGTTGATTCAGGCACGGCCGTCGAGGAGATTTTGGAGATATATCCTCGTCTCAAACAGTCACAGGTTGAACTAGCTTCGATCTATGCTAAGGCAAACCCCTTGAGGGGCCGCCCCAAGCGGAGGACCTTCCCCAAAGGACTGGAAGTTTCCATTTCGAAGAAGCATCTTCGAACTGCATCTGCCGAGGGTTGAGACATTGCAAAAGCTTCTGATTGATGAGAATTTGAGCCCGTCGCTCGAATTGCTGGCCCACGAGCGCAATTTCCAGTGTTCACACGTCAATTATCTCGGCAAGGGCGGCCAGAAGGATTGGCAGCTTAAGTCGACAATCATCGATGGCGATTGGACGTTTGTAACCAACAACAGTATCGACTTCCGTGGCCCTGCAAACAAGCCGGGCTCGACAGGGGAATATGCGGATGTGCGACTTCACGCCGGTCTCGTCTGCATTAACGCCCCATTCGGGTTGAACCTTGATCTACAGCGTCAGATATTCAATCTAATTCTTGACGAATTTGTAAAGAACGGAGATCTGACAAACCAAGTGCTGGAAGTCGATCTAAAGAGAAACGGCGAAGTAAACCTTCGTCGAATTGCTCTTCCCGCGGAATAGAAGGCGTCCGAAAATATACCCGCCGCACTGATGGGCGCTGGGGCCAACACTGTCAACGAACAATCCTATACTGACGATTGACGTTGGTGTGGCAGCCGAGCATTTGACTCGCAAGAAGCATCTCATAAAAATCACACACGACATGCCAAATCCCGGTCCCACCCGGCGCGGCTTTCGTGTCCTCCTGATTGGTTGCGGAGGAAACGGCAGCGCCGTCCTCTTCGGGCTTCCCTACCTAAATCACGCTCTCATCGCGTGGGGTTTTACCGATGGTCTCCAGGTCACCGTGATGGATGCCGACACCGTCTCCCCCACCAACTGTGTGCGTCAGCCCTTTGGCTCTGCCGACATTGGGCAGAACAAAGCGACTGTCCTTATCAATCGCGTCAATCTCTTTCACGGATTCTCATGGCGGTCGGACGAGATATCTTTCACGAAGGATGCCCCGAACAACACCGGCAGCAGCTATGACAACACGGTTGACTGTGTTCGGAGAACTCCCATTGCGACGAATCTTCTTTTTCAGAGGTGATTACCTCACCACGAATAATCGACCCGAGCGAAGTGGCTTTTGTCGAGGGCATAGATAAGGACGATCGCACAGGGTTTGCCTTCGAAATGGGGTTCTCCCACTTCCATAAACTGGGGCTTCGTCCCGTGCAGCATGAGCCTCGATACAAAGGTTACAGTTGGTACTCTGCAATTCCACAGTATCGACGCATCGAGTTGACGATTGACTCAAAGCCGGTAGAGGAATACGACGCAGCCAGCCTTCTCACCGTGGTCGACACAATCACTTTGAGATTCGCTCTCGATCGGCCGGACAAGCCCACCGTACCGTTCACGTGGGATCTTCCATTCGCCGGATATGCCAACGAGGACGACTCGCAGGATTGCGCACTATTGGTCACCAAGACCAGTCCTTGGGTTTTGGCGTCCGACCAGTATGCAGGTGTGTTCGGGTTAGAGGCCGCTGTAGATCACATCGGCTTCGATCCTGGGGACGACGTGGAGTCCGATTCGTACGATACCCAGCATGACTGGTTTACGGAGCACGTCGAACGAGAGATCGTTCGTGCCCTCGGTGGAAACATCGGGCAGGCGCGGCTGGAACTCGGGAAAGTCGTCGGTGGATATGACCTCACGCATGCGCTGAATGCAGCGAATATTTCGGAAGTTCGACTGCTCAAGACAGGTCAGAATTGGACGTTCGATATCGCCGCCGCAGCTTAGACCAACAAGGGGGAGATGGAATCATAACCGTCTCCCCCCAAGATCACCAGAACGCTTCACAACGACGCGCCCAGAATTCCGCGCGCGCTTGTTTGTAATAACGGAGGACGTAGATGCAATTTCCAAAGCCTCCAAAGACGGAGAAGAAAGCGCCCTCCGCAATCAATAGGACGGCAATCGTGAGGAAGTCGACGTGGAAGCCACTGAAACGAGCCAAGCCCACCGCACTGACGCTGGTACCGCGCAAGCCAATCGCGCGCTTCCACAAGCCTCCTAGCGCGTCCTATCCCCCATCAGGTATCCGTGTCACACCCTTTCCACCCTACATGGTCAAGGCCGCAGCAGACTACGCCGCCGCGGAGGCGAAGCGGTTGGCGAGAAAAGCTAAACGGAAGTCCAATCGCGCCATCGACAGTAACGGCAAATGGAAAGTGGTGAACGGAGTCCAGTTCATTCCCGACCCTACCAACCCCCGAGGTCAGCGAGAAATCTGCTTGACCGATGCAGCTTGGGCCAGGGCGCAAGCAGCCATCCGACTCAGGTCCAAGGGTATTTGCGAGAGATGCCCAATGCCGGCGCCGGAAGGCGACAGTCACCACATCCACGGCCGGGGCGCTGGAAAGCGCGATGACCACCCGGACGCATTGCTCAATCTCTGCCGGACATGTCACAACGCAGCCAAAATCGAACGAAAAGAAGCAGCTTGAACGAAGGAGACGCATGCTCTACACGACAGGCCCGAACGGGGAATCGATACAGAAATATCCGACGCCGGACGATCGGACGTGTCCGCGATGTGCGTCACCATTGGAAAAGCTACAGTGCCAGCCAGGAATGTCGATCGCGAGCTGGTGCTTCCGCCGCCGAGGCGACTATTCCTGCCCTAGCTGTGTGCGACTACAGTCCTTGGGCAAGCTCCACCCAAAGGCTAAGACAGCCTGGTACACCGCGTATCTGGCAAAAGTGGCATATTTGGCAAAGGCGAAGGCAGCATAACCACTATCCCAGACCGAACCCCCTGAGCCAGCCCTTGCTCCTGACCATGAAAGTGTCCCCTTCAATATATAGGTCGTGTCCACGTAGACCGAAGCGGACACGACCTCACACAACAAAGGGCCTTCCGTCCACGCTTACTTCCATTGCCGTCACCACGCATCAGCACTGCTTGCCTGGAGCAACACTCATAACATTATCCGCGCTTCATGAGGTATTTGCTATCAAGTTTACAAAAGCGCGGAATCGGGATTCGATCTCTGCCGCAGAGGTTGCCGGGTAGCCAAGCTCTTTCGCGAGTACCTCAAGCTCGGGCTTCCACTCTGCCGGAATTCGGATCACCGGCGGAAAGTCATGGGTCGCCCGCTGCGAAAAAACCTGTTCGGCTGCCGCGCGTACCGTCGTCACGTTCAACTTGCCCAGCAAGTCAATCAGCAGGATGTCAAGCACATCGCGAGCTCGCCCCTGCGAATAGGGTCCCGTGCTGGCGTGCAGCTTTTGGGCAACCTGTTCACTCAGATTCAGGCAACGAACGGGTGATGGTACTCGCAATCCCATTGCTGCGACTCCCCGAATCG
>CAWIDB010000005.1:0-23334 GCA_963834805.1 uncultured Acidobacteriaceae bacterium | reverse complement strand
TGGTTCGTCTATTTTTATCAATTGGGAAACTTGCTGCAGCGCCGCTCAGCCAAGCGCGCAGGAATGCATCTCTGCTTGGCCGGCCTCGGGGCCCCAGGCGGGATGCAGGTCTAAAATCTGTGGGTCCGTTCCTTGGCCCGTGGCGCTACCCAGCCGGCCTGGGACCCAGGCTTCGCGGCAGCTAGCGTTTACTAAGGCAGTCTCTCCCACGTCAGTTGCTCCGGCGGCATTGGCCGATGAGGCTGCGCGTGAACTGGACTGCCGGGGTGGGGCGGGTCGTGCTTTCGTCCATGATGGGGGTTGTCCCAGTCGAGTCTACTTGCGTATGCCTAGCTTCGTGATGACCTCGCGATAGCGGTCTGCGTCGCATTTCTTCAGATAGTCGAGAAGACCGCGCCGCTTGCTCACCAGCATCAGAAGTCCCCGGCGGGAGCCATGGTCCTTCTTGTGCGTCTTGAAGTGCTCGGTCAACTCGCCAATGCGTTCGCTCAGGAGGGCGATCTGGACCTCCGGACTCCCGGTGTCCGTCTCGTGCGTACGATACTTTTCTATGATTCCTGTCTTCTTTACCGATTCCAGCACAGCAGTTGGTGCTCCTGATCTCTAGTTCACTTGTGGCCGTAGTGTCTCCGTAAAGGATAGCACCCTAAGCCGCAACCCGGCAATGCAACACCACCCCAAATACACCGCCCTCAACGCCTCTCCGCCGCGTGCGCGTAACCCCTCATCTCTGCAAGCCATCGCAAATAACGCACCACCTGTCTTCGTTCGCTGTACAGAAACCGCACAAAGTCGCGCACCCCGATCTCGTCCGCGTGTCGTCCCGTATACGTCTCCAGACGCCACTTCAGGAACTCGCTCCGCCAGGGCCGAAACCGGCTGCCGCGCGTCGCATTCCACACAAAGATCAACACAGCGCCCATCCGCATATACCTCATCCCCGATTATAGTTTCCGCCGCGCGAAAGGATTTCGATGAATCAACCCCCATTTTGAAGGGGACGGGCTTCAGCCCGTCCATCAGTCCCGAAAATCAAGAGGGCTTTATAGTCTGCGCAAAAACTAGTGTTCTGTCTTTCGGAGGGAGCAGGGGGCTTCAGCCCCCTGAATAAGCCCAAGCTTATCAAGGGGCTTTAGCCCCGGGCCTATTGCTCGTAGCGCCAAATCAACTCTTTTTTCGCCGCTTGTAACGCCCGCCTTCACTTCTCCTGCTGGAAGCGCTCTCCCCGCCGCTTCCCTCCATAATCCTTCGCCAGCGTACACGACTCCAGCTTCCCGCTCTCGTAGAACTCAATGTCGGGGTCGTTTGGGTGCTTGACGACAATGCCGTACGCAACGCCGAGGATACTTTCCTCATGCCTGCACGGTACTCCCTGCACCACCTGGTCTCCAGCCAAATAGCAGACCTTCAGCTTTCCATTCGGGTAGAAACCCGTCGCCGCGCCCTCCGACGGCCCCAGCAGCCAATTGCCGCCGCTGCACTTCACCCCCGCGATCACTGTATCGTGCGCCATCATTGCACCCTTCGGCCTTCCGTCATGCATAAGACTGACAATCGATCCCACAGGCAGCTTCACCTCGCCGAACTTGAACTCCTTCGACACCGCGCAGCTCTCCAGCTTCCCATCCGCGTAGAACCACGCGTAGCCTGTGGCGCAGGCATAGCCCTGTATCTCTCGCGCCTCTGTCAGCTTGGTTCGTTGCACCGCAGATCCTGACTGTGCAATCAGCGTCACCCCGCATCCCACTGCAACCGTCACCACCAGAACCGCAACCAACCCGCCCATCTTCTTCATCGCAATACTCCTTGGCCCATGGAGCCACTGCTCAACGACTATCGATAATACTCGCCCGCACCGCGCACCCGCATCGCCTCCCCTCACGCTCACTCCCAACCCGCCGATAGACCCTCTGAGGCCTCCTCGCGGGCATGAGCATAAGGGTCCTGATCGTCGACGATTCCCCAACCATGCGCCGCATCCTGGAGAGCGCGCTTCGCTGCGTCCTTCCCGGTCTCACCGAAGTCTTGCACGTGGCCAATGGCTGGGAGGGTCTGGATGCGCTCGTAAGCTCCGCCGCCGCCAATCAGCCCTTCACCCTCATCCTCTGCGACCTGCACATGCCCCGGATGGACGGACTCGATTTCCTGCTGCACAAGCAGCGCCGCAACCTTGCGCCGGGCGTCCCTCTGCTCTTGATTACCGCCGACCCCGGCAATCCCCGGCTGATCCAGGCAATGGCCGCGGGCGCACACGGCTTCCTCACCAAACCCTTCACCATGCAGCAAGTCCAGGAGCGCGTCGTCTCTCTGCTGCATCTGCCCGGCAAATAAATAAGCCCGCAACCTTGGCAGGTCCGGGCTTATCGTTTGATGCAAATCTGCGCGATCGTCTACTTCACCACCGTCTGGAACAGGGGAGACGTCAGCAGGCTGGAAAACTGGCTGTCCGTGGACGAGTAATCCACCGTCAGCGAGCCCGAACCGGAGTCGATGGTCGTCTCATCCAGAGCCGTCTTTTCCAGTGGCGATCCCTGCTGCTTCTTCAGCAACATCACTCCCTTAAGCACCGTCGCGCAGGTCGCCGCAGTCAGCGTGTCGGACATGTTCACTGCCATGTCGAACTTCACCCCGTTGGAGAAGTCCATGGTGTAGCGCGAGCCCTTCATCTGCTCCTTCACGGTGTCGTAGTCCGCTAGCTGCGACGCCGTGCCAAGCACGTTGCGCATCATGATCTGCGTCCCCTTGGCGTCCAGCAGGCTCCAGATCGCGTGGCTGTCCACCGCTACCATACTGCTCACCAGGTCGCTGTCGGTCAGAAAATTCGGCACAAAGCCGTCCCGTGCGTCCACCGCGGCCCGCACCGCATCCTTGTCGCCAAACACCATCGTCGTCTGGTTCAGGAACACCACGCTCAACCCCGTCGAGCCCATGGGATAGATGCTGTTGTTGCGCACCGTCACCGGCTTCACCTTGTTCTTGGTAAAGCTGGCCAGTATGTCGCGGGTATGGAACTGCCCCTGCGCGATGCCTACCATCCGCTCGGTCTCTACCGTCCCCTTGTTGTCCGGACTCGGAGTCACCAGGCGAAATGAGGCGAACGCCAGGGCCTCCGTGTCCTCGTCCACCTTCAGCCCAGATCGCTCCAGCGCCTGCTCCAGGCTCTTCAGTTCGGGCGGCATCACCCGGTCCTTCAGGCTCATCGCCACCGGTGAGTTCTGCATCGCACGGTAGTCCACCATGATGATCTGCTGCACGTCGTGCGGAATCGAGGCTTTGGCATCGCTCGATAGCGGTACGGCGTGGGCATACGGAGCCATCGCCAACACAAGCACCGTCAATCCGGCGGCCATCGCCAGGCGCAGCCTGCACGGCCGGTTGTATCTGGATCGAAATTTAAAGACAAAATTGCCCACAGTTAGCTCCCGTACATCGGTGGTGGTTGATTTGCAGTACCGCGTTTCGCACTTAGCACTACCATTCTACTGTTCTCTTAATCGACGATCAAGGAAAGTATCACTCCCTTGGACGTACCGATTGTAGAAAGGTTTGCCGAAATCCCATATCGTCATTCTGGCCTGTGCGACCTCGAACGCCGCTATCGCCGTATCTCGTCTTGCTTACGGGGCACGGGTTCAGCCGTGCCGTAACGCTGCGTTTGTCCTGCGGCTTTAGCCGCTGAGGTCATATCTTCAGTCCATCTAATTTTTCCAGGGCGCCAGGCACCCATCCGTCTCAGCCCGCGGGCCATGGCAGCGGGTGCTCCAGTCGCCGTTCCAGCACCTTGGCCTCGGGGTCGAAGTTGGGAATCTCGCGCAGCCACTCCGCCGCAGGGTCGTACGCTTCCTGCGGAATCAGTCCTATGATCTCGCCCTCCGCCGCAACCGCGCCGTGGGTGCGCGCAAGCTCGCACACCTTGTCATGCACCCGCCCCATCGGGGTCGCGCGGAAGTCCGTGATGTTCATGCTCACCTGGGCCCGCCCGTTCACGTTGGCGCCGATCGCCTTCACCCCGTGCATTCCGCCCGCCGAAGCGCGAATGGCGCGGGCCACGGCGCGCGCCGCCGCAATGTTCGCCTGCGCGGCCAGAGGCAACCCGCCCCCAGCCTGCGCCGCTGTCTTCGGCGATTCCAGATAAATGTTGTACGCAATCAGGAAGCTGCGTGCCCCCACCGCACTCGCTCCCGCCGTGGGGTGGATCTCCGGCCCGCCCACATCCGGCCGCCGCGCCGTCTCCCGGTGCGCCGTCTCCAGCAGCCCCTCGAACTGTCCCCGCCGAACGTCTTCCAGGTTCACCCGGTCCGGACGCGCCGCCGCCGCCTCGTAAAAATACACCGGCACACCGAATCGCCGCCATATCTCCAGCCCAGCCTGCCGCGCCAGCATCGCGCACTCCGCCAGAGACGCTCCGCTCACCGGAACAAATGGAATCACGTCCGCCGCCCCGATCCGCGGATGCTCTCCCCGCTGTTTGGTCAGATCGATCAGTTGTGCCGCCCGGCCTGCCCCGCGCACCGCCGACTCGAAGACCCCCACCGGAGTGCCCGCAATCGTCACCACGCTCCGGTTGTGCGCCTCGTCCAGCGACCAGTCCAGAAGGCGCACCCCCTCCATCTGCATCGCTGCCACAATCGACGCGACCTTGGCCTCGTCCCTGCCCTCGGAAAAATTGGGCACGCATTCAATCACCGCATTCGGATTCAGGTGCGTAGGCATAGCTCACTTCCACCAACTGTACCCCAGCGTGAACTGCACGCTTGCGTTGATCCCGGGGTTCTTGTCGCCCAGCGACGCGCTGGAGATGTGTACCGTGTTCGCCCCCAGGTCGATCGAACGCTTGGCGCTTGTAAAGTAATGCACCCCCACCCCGAACTGCGGCGTAAAGTTCCACACGCTGGTGTCGTCGTTCGGCCCATTGTCGCCCAGCGTGCTGGCGCTGAATCCCCCATTGTTCAGCGGAACCGAGGGTCCGCCGAAGGCCGGATACTTGTGTTTGGTCCACAGCAGCCCTCCCGCGGCCTGTGCCCACGGCGCAAACCGCCTCGTTCCGGCAAAATTCCAGCGCAGAATGATCGGCGTAATCGTCATCCCGGTAAACGTCCCGCCAATCCGGAACGGCGCCGAGGTGCAATTCACTCCGGCCGGCACAAGCACGCAGTTCTGCCGCCACGAAGTCGGCGTGTACGACTGCCAAAACGGAAACGCCTCCATCGCGTACTCGAAGTTCCCCCGCATCCGCCCGTTGCCGTGCATCGTCGTCAGCACCTTGCCCGCATGCACCCCCACCATGAAAAACCTGTAGCTGCTGCGGTCCTCGGTCACGCCAACTCCGCCCTGCACAATCGGTCCAAAGCTGAACGGCCTCACCTCCTGCTGAATCGGGTTGCCGATCGCAGCCCCGGCTTTGTCTGCCGCAACAGAACTCGTTGCCGAGCTCTGCGCCCCAGCCACTCCCGTCAGCAGCGCCATCGCAACCGCAATCCAAATTAAATTCCTCGTGACATTCAATGTATTGCTCCGTTCCTGCTCCAATTGAAATTCCCGCGCAGAAGAAAGCCGCCGGCGCTCCGGCGGCCTCTGTTACCTTCCATCAATCTCGAACCTCGTCTTGTTTTTCGAGGACGGCACGAAGTGCATCATCCGCTATGCGCCGCCATCGCCGCCTCGTCCATGTCGAAGTTGGTGTACACATTCTGCGTATCGTCCAAATCTTCCAGCACCTCCAGCAGACGCATCATCGCCGTCGCCTGCGTTCCCTCCAGCCTCTGCCGCGTCGATGCCACCATCGTCACCTCGGCGTACTCCGGCTTGATCCCCGCCGCTTTGATCGCCTCCAGCACCGCTTCGAACTCCTTCGGCCCGGTCACCACCTCCCACGTCTCGCCCTCGTCCGAAAGGTCGTCCGCGCCCGCCTCCAGCGCAATCTCCGTCAGCTTCTCCTCGTTCACCTTCGACTTCTCGATCGCGATCACGCCCTTCTTGCTGAACAGGTAGCCCACCGACCCCGACTCGCCAAGGTTCCCGTTGTTCTTCTGGAACGCGTGCCGGATCTCGCTCACCGCACGGTTTTTGTTGTCCGTCAGCACCTGCACCATGATGGCCACGCCGCCCGGCCCATCACCCTCGTACACCACCTCCTCGTACGACAGCCCCTCCAGCTCGCCCGTCCCGCGTTGGATCGCCCGCTTGATGTTCTCCGCCGGCATGTTCTCCGCCTTGGCCGCCAGGATCGCCGTCCTCAGCCGCGGGTTGCCGTCCGGATCGCCCCCGCCGCTCTTGGCCGCAATGGTGATTTCCTTGATCAGGCGCGTAAAGACCTTCCCCCGCTTGGCGTCGGTCGCGCCCTTCTTGTGCTTGATGGTCGCCCACTTCGAATGGCCTGACATTCTTCCCTCTTAATTCTGTGATTTTGGCTGGCTGAACAAGCCGATCTGGGCGTAGGCCGCGTCCCGTCGCCAGCCTCACGCAACGTCCGATTTTAGCACGGGGTGCCCGCATCAACGCACTCACGGTGCCCCGTCCTAGCTTGCTAGGGCGAGTTTGGGTGCCCATCCATGCCGCATTCTTTGCGGAATGGGTGGGATTTCGGGTCCCCATTCATCGGGCGTCCTTTGCGCGATGAGTGGGTATCGCGCGTAAGCGCGATCCGGAGGAAGCAGGGGCCTTCAGGCCCCTGAATAGCTCGTCATTGAAGGTGGGGCTCCAGCCCCGGGCCTTCCCTTCCCACAAAGCCGGGTGCCCCATCTCTCGATTTTGAGACATGGGATCATTACTCACCCCGCGATCCACCGCTCCCCCTCGTCCTTTCTCACCCCTCGATATAATTCCCCATACCCTCCAGATAACGAGCCGCGCCTTTGCCTTCGCAACCTAAGCACCCGTCGAAATACCAACCCCGCCGAGACCAGACCTTCGGCTTCTTTCCCAAGGATTTGCGCACCCTGCGGCTCTCAACACACCCATAAAAATCCAGCGATTCCTGGACGCGTTGCCCTACCAGTACGCCAACACCGCATGTTCGCCCGCCCGCGCCCTGCGCGAGCGCAAGGGTCACTGCCTGGAGGGAGCGTTGCTTGCCGCTGCCGCACTCCGCATCCACGGACACCCGCCCCTGCTCATGGATCTCGAAGCCACTCACGACGACGACCACGTCATCGCCCTCTACCGCGAACGCGGCCTCTGGGGAGGCATCGCCAAGTCCAACTTCGCCGGCCTGCGCTTCCGCGCGCCCATCTACCGCACCCTGCGCGAGCTCGCCCTCAGCTACTTCGAGAACTACTACAACCTGCGCGGCGAACGCACTCTGCGCTCCTACTCCTCACCGGTCAACCTGGCCCGCCTGGACGGCCGCCACTGGATGACCTCCGAAGAAAACGTCTGGTGCGTCCCGGACCTCCTTATCGCCGCGCGCCACTTCCCGCTCATTCCCCCCAAAGTGGCCCGCGCCCTGCCCCGCCTCGACCGCCGCAGCTTCCAGGCCGGCATGCACGGCTGGACCAAGCACTGAAACGAGTCTCCGTCGGAAGGGCACGCGTATCCGGGGTCCCCGGCGAACTTGTTCGCTGGGGTGATTTCACGCGTGCCAAAATAGTACTTTCTTTTTTGGACTGCGTGTTCTCGATTGCCATGCAATCTAGAACGCGTAATCATTCACACGACCGGGTGCCCCATTCATCGCGCTCTTGTCTCATGCGATGAGTGGGTATCGCGCGCAGCGCGACACGGAGGGAGCAGGGGCCTTCAGGCCCCTGAATAGCTCGTCATTGAAGGTGGGGCTTCAGCCCCGGGCCTTCCCTTCCCCACCACAATTCCATCGGCCCCGCGCTCACACTTGTTGCCACCTCTAGTTACCTCATACTCAACATCGAAGGAACCCTGAGATCACTGGCGGTGTCTATAGGTATATGGTGACTGTGAGGTGCGTGATGCGACCTGTTAGAATCTAGCCCTGTTTACTCTGTTCGTTGCGTCAGTAATGAGGCTTTCAACCGCCGCACAAGTTCACGACGACGCATCTCTGCGGATCACCCTCCTTCAGGAGGACCCTTCCAAGCTTCTTTCGAAGTGCAACTCCAGAATGTCGGTGACCACGACTTTATTCTGTATCTGGGCAATATGCTGTCAAACGAAACAAAGCAATACCTCGACGAAGTCCGCTTTCGCTCACCGACGCGTCATCCGGTAAAGTCATACACTTGGAACTGAGGGAGCCGGCAGGCATCGCTGGGGGAGTGGCTCCGCTGAACGTTCCGCTGGCAGTAGGTGCCAGGTTCATCTTCCCTGTCGACCTTGGCAATTATGTCTCTTGGCAACCAAACATCGGGAAGTTCAGCTTCGCTCCCGGCACCTACCGTTTGAGGAGAAAATACAGCGAAGTGGACATTCACTCTAAGAGAGATGGCACCACATTATTTCCCTTCTGGGGAGGCAGCATCCGATCCCCAGAACTTACCTTCAGGATCGCTCACTAGAGAATCTCCGCCGCCATCAACTCCCGCAGCGTTTCCCGCCGCCGAATCAGCCGTGCCGCATCCCCATCCACCAGCACCTCTGCCGCCCGCGCGCGCGTGTTGTAGTTCGACGCCTGGCTCATCCCATACGCACCCGCGTCCAGCACCAGCACCAGCTCGCCCGCCTTCACCTTCGCCATCGCGCGGTCATGCGCAAAAAAGTCTCCCGACTCGCACACCGGCCCCACCACATCCACCTTCGCCGTAACTCCGCGCCCCTGTTTCACCGGCAGAACCTCATGGTGCGCCTGGTACAGCGCCGGCCGGATCAGGTCGTTCATCGCCGCATCTGTAATCACAAACGTCTTCGCGCCGTTCTCTTCACCACCACCACCCGCGTCAGTAGCCGCCCGCCTGCGCCACCACAAATCGCCCCGGCTCCACCAGCAAGCGCACCGCGCCGGATTCCGCAGCCCCTTCCCCAGCGCCGCCGCATACTCCCGCACCTTGCGCGCCGCATCGAACTTCGGCTCCGTCGGCGATCGTTGTCATTGATCCCCAACCCGCCGCCCGCATCCACAAAACGAATTTTGTGCCCGTCCTCGCGCAACTCATTCACCAGCCCAGCCACGCGCTCCAACGCCGACGCAAACGGCCCCACCGCGCGTATCTGCGACCCGATGTGTACGCTCACCCCTGCCGCATCCAGCCACTTCGACCGCGCCGCCCGCCGATAGATCGCCCGCGCCAGCCCAATCTCCACGCCGAATTTATGGCTCCCCAGCCCGGTCGAGATATACGGATGCGTCTCCGCGAAGACATCCGGATTCACCCGCAGCGCAAACCTTGCCCTCACGCCCAGCGCCTCGGCCCGTGCCGCCAGCAGTGCAAGCTCCGCCTCCGACTCCACGTTGAACATCAATATCCTGGCCTGCAGCGCCGCGTCGATCTCCCACTCTTGCTTGCCCGCGCCAGAGAATACAACCCGCTTCAGTGCGGCCTTATCCGCCCTCCGCACCCGCTCCAGCTCGCCGCCGCTGACAATGTCGAACCCCGCGCCCAACTCAGCCAGCATCCACAGGATCGCCAGCGACGAGTTCGCCTTCACCGCATAGCGACGGTCCTCGCGTCCCGCGAACGCCTCCTGAAACAGCCCAAACCTATACCGTATCTGCTCCGCCGAGTAGACGTACAGCGGCGTCCCATGAGCCTCCGCAAGCCCCTCCAGCGAGACTCCATCGCAATACAATCCCCGCCCGCGATAGTTGAACGGCCGCGCCACCACAGTCGCCGTGCCTTTGCCCGTACCCTTCACCGTGCGAGCGTTCAAACCCCGCTCCCTGTGTTGCTCTCAGGCAGTACGTAAGGTGCCTCGGGTATCACGATCCACGCAATGATGTACGCCAGTATCCCCGGTTCCCGCGAACAGCACGCACAGCACCCACAGCAGGCGCACCGTGGTAATGTCACCCCGTAGTGCAGCGCCAGGCCGGAGCACACTCCGCCGAAGACGCGCGGATAGCGTGGCCGCATCAGTTGCCCGAACACCGGCACGCGCACATAGCCTGCCGGCTGCACCGCCGCACCGCAGGCGGGGCAGAACCGCGCTGCCGCATCCATCGGTCTTCCGCAATGAGAGCAATACATCGCACGCCTCCGGGAGTCTCTTATTTTGCCACATCCCAGTCTTCTTTACGCACGCGCCGTCTCTTTGGTTCCGCTGCGCAGCCCGCCTACTTCCCCGCGTAAGGCGTCTTCAGCAACCGCCGCGCCATCTCCGCCTGCGACTGGTCTCCTCCGCCCGACGAGGCCATCTGGTACAGCCCCACCGCCCGCGCCCTCTGGTGCAGCAGGTCGTACATCTCCCCCGCGTTCAACTGCGCGCGTTTGCGCAGCCAGTCGCTGCACTCGGGCTGCTCCGCCGCATGCAGGTAGTTCTCCGCAGCGTCCGCAATGTCGTTCTGCCCACGTTGCGTGTCCGCCAGCCCGAACAACGCCAGTTGCAGCCGCGGATCGACGAAGTATCCCGGCTTGGCCGCATCCGCCAGCACCTCCTTGTACAGCGCAATCGCGCCCGGCCCGTTGCCCTCGTCCTTGGCCAGGTTGGCCTCTTCCAAGCGAAACAGGTAGTCGTGCGGATACTCCACCGCCAGCCCATGCTGCACCGCCAGCGCCTCCGGGTAGCGCCCGTCGTGGCGCAGAAACAGTGACAGCGCGGTGCGCGATTCCACCGCCGTCACCACCCCATGCGCCGCGCACTCGCGCAGCAACGCCAGTCCCTGCTCCTTGTTTCCGCCCACCCCGAAGATGCCTACCACCATGCGCACCCAGCGCGGCAGGCTGGCCACCGCGAACTTCTGGATGCCTATCGCCATCTTCGCGTCCGTGTACTGCGGATCGATCTTTAACACCTGTTCCGAGTCGTTGCGAGCCTCATATCCCTGCCGCGCCGCCGCCACATAACTGTGGTCTGCCAGCGTGATGAACGCCGCATGCATCCCGCGCAGATACCCCCGCGCAAAGTAGGCATCCTTGTCGTTTCCATTGGCCTTGATCCGCTCGTCGGCGATCCGGATGCCCGTATTGGTCAGCCACTCGATCCTCTGACGCGAGGCCGCGGGCACAGCCACATTCCGCTTCGTCGTAAGAAAATTGTCGTGCGCGTAGTACGTCGTATCCAACAGGTCCTGGTGGTACAGCTCGCGGAAGACATTGAACATCAGATCGTATCCGTAGGCCATTGGCTCCTGCGGATGCGCCTTCAGCACCGCATCCGACCGGCTTATCGCGCCATCGAAGTCCAGAATATAAAAGTGTTCATAGGCATCCCTCACCATGGGATCGAAGTTCAATGGGTCGGTATGCTGGACCGCCGCATCCGCCTTCGTCTGGGCAGCGGCGGGCGCGGACGCGGCGCGGGCGGGCACACAGCCGGCAAACATCATCAGTGCCAGTGCAACCCCCCCAGCCTGCACTCTGCTCAAAGCCAATCCGCCCATGAAGCGCCCGCGACGGCCCCCTGGCGCAAACGAAGAATCACCCCAACCCATCCCATCGACTGCTCGCAACGATCTCTGCTCCCCTTCATACGGCCTGCGCACGGAAACCCCACTCCACAGGCGGAAAACTGCCTCAATCCATCTCTCCCAACGGCCGCAAATCAGCTTCGCAGGCTTCTGCGAAACCGGTAGAAGCGGTGCTCGCAGATGTTGCAGCGCAACGGAACCACGCCCACCATGCGCAAAAAAAAGTCCAGCAGCCGGCGATGAGACCTCCGTATGTCGTGTTCTTTGCACTTCGGACACCGAACACCCATGGCTGCCTATCTCCCGAACACCCTTTGGCCCGGTGAACCAGGTGTTCTATGTGCCTTGTTCCGCTAGCAGAGCTGCGCCTCGTTGCAAGCCCCAGGGTCGAGGCACAGATCCAAGTGTGTACCAATAGGATGCGCCTGAAGTAACAAATTCGCAATCCCGCCGAATCATCTGAGGTACATTGCATCTAGGCTCGTCGGACCCTTCTTGCGCGCTGGGAGTCCTATCTGTTGACAAAGAAATTAGACTGTTTATGACCCGTTTTGAACTGCTTCATCTGCTTGTCTCGCAGGCCAGGGCCAACGGCTTCGAGTTCCGCAAGTGGTACATCGCAAAGCTTGGCTTGCCCTTCGAAACCACCCGTCAGGCGGTCGAAACTCTCTGCGCCGAGCGCAGATACTACGCCCTCCTCTTCTCCCATGAGTTCGCCTCCACCTTCTGGAAGGCCGGTGAACAGATCACCTTTCAGGTCGCCAATCAGACCTTCTCCCGGCGCAAGGCCGATGGCACCATCGCCACTGTGACCCGCAAGGGATACACCCGGCGCAGCGCCCGCCCCGACGCCTGGCGCTATCACCTCCGCGAACTCGCCCTCGCCGAGGAACCCCTTCGCTATATGCGTAAATATCTGCGTGTCGAAGAGGACCTCGACCCCGAAGACGGCCAGCCCTCGCCCCCCATCGTCGATGCCCAGGCCTCTTCGCCCGATCCGGACGACGACCCAGCCCCTCCCAAGATATTCTCGTCCGCAACCGCCTCTCTTGAAGCCCTACGGATTCAGCCGGGCCAGCGCCTTGCGCGCCGCCTTCGCCTCTTTGTCCACAGGGTCCAGCTTCAGGCACGCCTTGTACTCCGCAATCGCTTCGTCCCGCTTGTTCAACTTCAGCGCCGCCTCGGCCAGCGCAAAGTGCGCCTCCGGATCGTCGGGAACGGTCTTCACCGCATCCTGGCTGCGCAGATACGCCCCTTGCAGATCGCCTGAATCGCTGTAGAACTTGGCCACGCTCAAGTCCTCCGCCTCGCGCTCGTCCGCGCTCTGCAGCTTCGTCCCCACCGGATTCACCCGGTGCAGCAGGTGTCTGCCCGTCGTGCCTTCGCTGCCCTTGTCTTGCAGCCCAGCACCATCCGCCGTCCCATCCGGCACGTCCGCACCCGCATCGTCGGCACTGCTGGAACTGCTGCTCGAACCGCCCGCTTCCCCGCCTCCGCCCCCACCCGTGCCTGCGCTCGCACTCGCGCCTTTTTCATCCTCGTCGGGAAATGGAAACGCCGTGGCCGTCTTCCCTGCCCCCGCCGTTCCCGATGCCGCGCCGGAACTCGCTCCCGGTGCGTCCGGCGTCTGCGGAACGCCGCTCACATTCGGCGCAGCCGCGCCTTGGGTCAGCGGCACGCTGCTTCCGCTCTCCTCGCCGGGAAACGGAAACTGCTCCGTCGCGCTCGGCTTGCCCGCCACCGCCGGGGTCGCGCCGCAGGGTACGGGCTGCGGAGCAACGGAGCACGGCGCGAGACTTTTGTCGGGCTTCGGCAAGGGCTTCGTTGCCGGCGTACTCTGGGCCATGCAGGACATCCCCGCCCACGCCGCCGCAACCAGCACCACCCCAGCATCTCTCCGCATCTCGCTCCCCTTCCCCTTCAGTTTAGACGATGCGCCTCCGCCAATCGTCTTCGCAAATCTCCTTAACCCAGCTCCCCTCGCTCCTTTGATATAGTCGGCCCAGTATGATGATTCCCGGACTGATCGTTCGTTCCTCCGCCATCCACGCCGCCGGTTGCTACACCATGCGTCCCATCCCCAAGGGCGTCCGCGTCTGCGAGTACGATGGCCAGCGCATGTCCAAGGCCGTCGCCGACGCGCGCTACCTGGGCCGCCCCGTCACCTATCTCTTCTCCTGCGGGGGCAACACTGTCATCGACGGCTTCGGCATGGCCATGTTCCTCAACCACAGTTGCAACCCCAACTGCGAGACCGAGCAGCACGGAGACCGCGTCTTCATCTCCGCCATCCGCAACATCGCCGCCGGAGAAGAGCTCACCTACGAGTACAACCTCTACGACTCCGACGACGAGCACCAGAAATGCTTCTGCGCCGCTCCCAACTGCCGCGCCACCATGTTCTCCGACCTCGAACTCAAGCGCCGCGCCCGTCTCGCACGCCGAAAACGCTCCGCTACCTCCTGAGCTTCGCCCCCCTACTCGTCGCTCAGCACATCCGAGTTGTAGTTGATCAGCAGCGCCTTGGCCGGCGTGGGCAACTTGCCTAGGACCATGGGCTTGTCGGTGGTGTCGATGGTCCCGTTGCCGTGGATCACTACTTTGAATATCTCATGCACCTCGCCCGTCTTCACCTCCAGGTAGATCGGGATCAGCATCACAAAGTTCTGCAACACGTTGCTCTGCGTGGGCCTTTTCATACGCACGCTGGTAATGCCTTTGTCGTCCACCGTGAACTCCGAGCTGATCGTGTAGTGCGGCAGATCCGTGCCGTATACATACTCGTTGAAAAACCAGTCCAGCTTGCCGTTGAATTGCAGGTCCATCGCGTGCGACATGGAGCGTTCCATCGCCGCTTTAAAGTCCTCCGTCCGAGCCGTCTTGCCCGCAAAATCACGCACAAACTTCTGCATCGCGCACCTTCGACGGCTTTTCGCCAAAGGCAGGTGTCCAGTACAGCATGTCCAGCATGTGGACCACATACGCTCCCTTGTTGGTCATCAGCACCTGGTAGGGGTCTTCGCCGGGCTTGCGCTTCGCGCCCAGCTCTCCCATGGTCAGCGGCCCCAGGTCGAACGGCCGCACTCCTTGATCGTTCTTCGTGGGCAGGGACCTCCGCTTCTCCTTCCAGAACTCCCGGTAGTCCTCCGGCTTGGCGGATGTGCCATTCAGAAATATGCCCACTGAGTAGCTGGCCAGGCCATCGCTCAGCCACTGGTCGCGATGGTCTGCAGGGCCCCACCAGCCCGCCCCACCCACTGGTGCGCCACCTCGGTCGGCGTCACCCTCGCCAAAGTGACCTCACAGTTGAACATCCCCAGCTTCTGCTGCACCGTCGGGTCCCAGAAGCCGCAGATCGGCAGCAATACCAGCATCGGCCATATGTGGCCATGCGTGCACCCGCTCTGCTGCGCCAGCGCCATATGGTCGTAGGGCAGCTTGCCGAAGTAGTCCGAGTAGAGCTGCATGGCCGCCTTCCCCCTGCGACAGCTCAGTCTTCAGCGCCTGAGCGGTGTTTTGGTTGCCCGGTGCAGCGGTCTGCAGCAGCGTCTTGTACAGGTCGGGCAGGTCCACATCGCTATACGCGTCCAGCATCGGGCCCTGGGTGATCTGCTCCGCTCCCGTCTTGAAGTCGCCTAGGTCGAACCCCGCTACGTTAATTGGCGCCTGCGTCTCCCACACCGCCTTCTGCATGCCATCGCCCTCCGCAGACAGGCTCGCCTGCTTCCCGCTGGCCACCAGTTGCAGGTCCTTCGGAAGATGGAATGTCATGTGGAAGTTGGCGCTGTCCGCCTTCTACGCCCAGGCCGGAGGGATTCCACTGTCCTCGGCGCCCGTTACCAGATGATAGGTATTGTTGCCGTCGGCCTTCAGCGCGTCTCCGCCGCTGTACACCGTCAGCAGGCGCAGCGTATCGCCCGCCTTCGCCGCCTGCGGCAGCACCACAGCAAACTCCGCGTCGTTCTCCTTGGCCTCCTGCACAGAAGTCCAGCGGTGTCCCATCCTCGCTGTACACCCCGGAGACGCGCAGCGTCGGATCCAGGTTCAGCCGCACCACGCGCAGCCCATCCCGCAGCACCTTCATCGTCGTCTCAGCCGAACTCTTCATCGTGCCCGCCGGGTCGAACGTCACGTCCAGCCTCTCGTCCGTCACCTGCACCCGGTTCCCCAGGTCGTCCTCTTTTGCGTTCTCCATCAGATACGACAACCATGGCCGCACCTCGTCGCCGTTCGCGTCGGATAAGCTCCACCTCGTCCGGCGAGGCGTGGAACGTGCCCTCCGGGTCAATCAGGAACAGCACGTTCCTTCCCGTCGCCGCATCGCCCATGCGGAACGACGCCAGAAAGAAATCGCCCCGCCCGTCCGCGCCGTCGCCCAGCACGTCCGCCAGCAGCCGCAGGTCCACATTGTTGTGCAGGTTCTTGCGAAAGCCGTTCGCCAGCTCCTCGGCCGCCGCGCGCACCTCTGCCGGAGGCGCCTTGGACGCCCCCGCCGATGCCTTGCGAATCTCATCCGCTGTGTCGTCCGCAAAGCGCAGCACCAGCATAGTGAACTCCTCCTGCATCGAGCTTCTTCTTTGGTCGGCAGGGCCAGCGACTCGCTGCTGCACCATGTCCTGCCCCGTCAGGTCGAACCCGCCCTTGCCCACAAACACCGCGCCCGTCACCCGGCCCTCCACCGGCGTGTAAAAATAAAAATCGCCCTGCTCGAAGGTGAACTTCCCGCCCTCCCGTTCCAGCGTGAAATTCTTTACCGTCACGCCCTCGCTGCCGGGCAGGTCGGCCCGCGACACCGCGTAGGCATCAGCGTGTTCGCGGCCTTCGCCGCACCGTTCGGTGCAATCGGTTTTGCCGCGGTCTGTGCAAACACGCTGGCCGCCATAAGCACTGCAGATAGGGAAATAGCCCTGATTCTCATACACCAAACTTACAGCGACCTCACTACCCTGCGCAATCTATACGGAACAGACAGCGCAAATGCCGGCCATCCTGAGCGCAGCTCATCCCTCAGAACCGTCATCCTGAGCGGAGCTGCTCACGTTGTGAGCAGCGCAGTAGAAGGACCCCGACGAACTGCATACCGCCTCAACCGCTCGTCCCTTTCTTCCACAAGTCTGTCGCTCTTGTCTTTTCTTTCCAATTATCGTAATGCGGCCATCCACAGCTTCGTCTCCACCAGGGCGGTCGAATCAATCTCGTCCATGGCCTATCAGGTTCTAGCCCGCAAGTACCGCCCCCAGCGTTTCGCCGACGTCGTCGGACAGGACCACGTCACCGTCACCCTCAGCAACGCGCTCCTGCAGAACCGCATCGCCCACGGTTACATCTACAGCGGCCATCGCGGCATCGGCAAAACCACCATCGCACGCATCCTGGCCATGGCCCTCAACTGTCGCAACCCCATCGGCTCCGCCGCCCGCCCCACCGTCGAGCCCTGTGGGGTCTGCGAATCCTCACCGAGTCCGCGCCGGCAACGCTGTCGATGTCATCGAGATCAACACCGCTACAATCGTGGGATCGACGAGATCGCGAACTGCGCGAGGCCGCGCGCTACGCCCCCTCCCGCGACCGCTTCAAAATCTACATTCTCGACGAGGCGCACCAGATCACCGACGCCGCCTTTAACGCCCTGCTCAAGACCCTGGAAGAGCCGCCGCCCACATCATCTTCATGCTCGCCGCCGCGCGGCCCGAGGACATTCCCCAGACCATCCGCTCCCGCTGCCAGCACTTCAGCTTTCGCGCCGTCAAGCTGTCGACATTCTCGGCCAGCTCCGCTCCATCACCACCGCCGAGGCCGTCCTCGCCGACGACTCCGCACTCGCCCTCCTCGCCGAGGCCGGCGACGGCTTCATGCGCGACGCCCTATCCATCATGGACCAGGCCATCGCCTCAGCGCCCATTGAAAATGGCCATCCCCGCCTCGACGCCGCCCAGATTCGCGAGCTCCGGGTCGACGTCCCCAACGCCGTCTTCGAGCGCATCTTCGACGCCGTCAACGCCAACAACTCCGCCGAGGTCATCACCGCCGCCAACCAGCTCCTCGACGCAGGCAACTCCCCCCGCGCAGCTCGCCCGCCAGTGCGTCCGCTACCTGCGCAACACCCTCATCGCAAAAATCGCCGCACTCTCGCCCGAAGGTGAAGCCGCCGAAGGCCTCGGCAACGAGCTCCTGCAAATCTCTCCAGACGAGCAGCACCGCGCCGCTCGCACCGCCGCCCTCTTCAGCGAGGAGGAGCTGGCCCGCTTCCTCCAGGTCATGCTGCGCACCTTCGATGAATTGGGGTATCAAGCAAGAACAGCCCTTCCACTTCGAACTCGGCCTCCTCAAGCTCGTCCATCTCCGCCGCCTCCTGCCCATCGAAGAGGCCCTCAGCCAGCTCCCTTCCACAACACTGGGTGCCCCATCCATGATGAGGTACTCATCCCGGCATGGGTGGGAAGATCGCCACTAAGCCGGGTGCCCCATCCATGACGGGGTCTCATTCCGGCATGGGTGGGAGACCAACCACCAAACCCACCACAACCGCCTTTTCTCCTTTCCGGCAGGACAATCTCCCGCCGCACTCCTCAGATGTCCGCACCCATCCCCATCTCCTCTGCCGTACCCCAACCCATCCCCGAGA
This sequence comes from uncultured Acidobacteriaceae bacterium, assembly GCA_963834805.1. GTDB lineage: Bacteria > Acidobacteriota > Terriglobia > Terriglobales > Acidobacteriaceae > Edaphobacter. Next base: position 5,236 of record CAWIDB010000005.1, on the reverse strand, counting down.
CCCGCGGCGCAACCGCCCTCGAACTCGCTCCCACGCCCAGATTGGATGCCCCATTGATACCAAATCCGGGTGCCCCATTGATAACAGAGCCGGGTGCCCCATTCATGCCGGAGTCTCATCCCGGCATGAGTGGGTTGCCTTTTCGCGGAGTGGCAACCGACCCTCAGAGCGCCGTTGTAGACGCCCTCACCGCAACCGCGCAAACCTCCGCCGCCGAAGCCCTCGACAACGCCCTCTGGACCATCGCCGACGGCGAAGCCCGCATTCAAACCGCACTCTCCAAAACCATGCTCCCCGCCGTCCTCAACCCCGAAGCAGAAAAAATCCTTCGCTCCGTCCTGCGCGACGCTGGCGTCCTCAAGCTCACCCTGCTGCCTGCCGCCGCCGCGCCCCCCGCAAAAAAACCTCGCCCCGCCCGCATCGGCTCGGTCCAGGCCCGTGCCCTCGAGCATCCAATGGTCCAGCAGGCGCAAAAGCTCTTCGCCGCCGATCTCCAAACCGTCATCGACCTCCGCGAAGAATCATGATGCTATTGTCAACCGCGCTACTCGCAGGCAAGAACGGAAGGGCACGGCTTAAGCCGTGCCGTGACGCATCCATTTAATCTCCCCGCGGGCCTGATCGCTTAGCGATCAGGCCCGCGCAAAGCTAATCCAACGGAGTCCCATGCCCTTCCCCGATCTCGCCAAGATGAAAGAAATGATGTCGCAGGCCCGCGAGATGCAGGCCCAGATGGAGCAGAAGCTCGCCACCACCATCGTCGAGGCCGAATCCGGCGGCGGCATGGTCTCCGTCCGCATGAACGGCAAAAAAGAAGTCCTCCGCCTCAAGATCGAACCCACCGCCCTCGGCGCCTCCACCGGCGACATCGAGCTCCTCGAAGACCTCATCGCCGCCGCCATCAACGAGGCGGGCCGCCGCGCCGACGAGGCCATCAAGTCCTCCGTCAATAGCATGATGAGCGGTCTCAACCTCCCTGGTCTGGAGTAAGCAATGGCCCGCTTCGCCGACCCCATCGCCCGCCTCATCGACGAGCTGCGCAAGCTCCCCGGCATCGGCGCCAAATCCGCCCAGCGCATCGCCTTCCACCTCCTCCGCGGCACCGACGACGACGCCCGCGCCCTCGCCGACTCCATCCTCGTCCTGCGCGCCCATCTCCGCCTCTGCTCCATCTGCAACAACATCACGGAGGTCGATCCCTGCGTCTACTGTGCCAGCCCCACGCGCGACCGGCACACCGTCTGCGTCCTCGAAGAGCCCACCAACATCGCTGCCATCGAGAAGTCCCGCAGCTACAACGGCGTCTACCACATCCTGCACGGCACCCTCTCGCCCATCGGCGGAGTCGGCCCGGAGCAGCTACGCATCGGCAACCTCCTCACCCGCCTCGCTCCCGCCGTGCAAGCCGCCAGCCCGGAAGTCTTCGCCGAAGAGGAGACCAGCTCAGGTCCTTTGCGCGAAGAAAATATCAGTTCAGATACTTTGCGGGAAGAATTAAATCGTTCTGCTGCGTTGCCCGATCAATCCACCAGTCAATATTTGGACCGCACCATCCACGAGGTCATCCTCGCCACCTCGCCCACCACCGAAGGTGAAGCCACCGCCGCCTACCTCGCCGCCGAGATGCGCCGTATCGCGCCCACCCTGCGCATCACCCGAATCGCCACCGGCCTCCCCGCCGGCTCCGACATCGAGTACGCCGACGAGGTCACCCTCTCCCGCGCCCTCGACGGCCGCCGCGACTTCTAGTCTCTGTCTCTAAAGCTAATGCATGCTGTCATCCTGAGCGGAGGCGCGCACAGCTTTATCGTGAGCGCCGCAGTCGAAGGACCCCGATGGTCTTTGCCCAACCACAACCCTCCGTACCGTTCTCCCAATAATCTCCTGCTTTTTCCCTCCGTCGTCACAATCGCCCTCTATGTTTTCACTCCCTATGTAATCTCCCCGCCTCATACTCCCGTCATACCCTGCAATCTCGACTCCCGCGCGTTCCGGGCCCCCAATCGACGCGAGAGAAAATGCACTCCGAAAGGACACGCGCATGAACACACTTGCTCATGCGGCCCAGGGCCCCGGCCGCGGAATCTCCATCCTCCGTCTTCTCGCCGTCTCTCTCTCCGGCGCAATCATTGCCGTCGGATGCGGAAGCAGCGCCACCTCTGCTTTCTCCGCCGCCTCCACCTCGTCCACCGGGACGCCCAACGCCTACACCGCCGTCTACAAAGCCATGTCCTTCGGCTCTACCGTCTCTGTATCGTTTCCCAGCTCCTGCGAGATGACCCTCACCACCAGCGGCAAGCCCGATTACACGCCCAATCCCTACTACCTCGCCCCGGCCAACATGGGTCAGACGCCGGTGGCCTACACCGCCGTCACCAATACGCCCCTGGCCGTCATCTCCTACGCAAGTATGATCGCGCCGTCGCTGCGCGGCTCCTCGGCCACTCTTAACATCTGCCCCACCCAGGCTTCCTCCACCACGGCCACCAGCCTCGGAGCCATCGGCTATCTCATATCAGGCACAGCCATGTTCAATCCCTACGAGATGGACGCCAGCACGCCCGCCGTCTCCGACAACGCCTCCTATACCTTCACCGACAGCAACGGCAACCAGCAAACCGCGTACTTCCTCGATCAGTGCAACTCCCACTCCAACGGCATGACGTGGCACGCCCATGGCACGCCCAACTGCGTCACCTCGCAGGTCGACACCGCTACCGGCCCCTCGCACATCATCGGCATCGCCCTCGACGGCTTCCCCATCTACGGCGGCCGCGACATCAACGGCAGCATCGTTAGCGTCTCCCAGCTCGACGCCTGCAACGGCATCACCAGCCCCACACCGGAGTTTCCCTCCGGCGCCTACCACTACGTCCTGCCCATCGGCGTCACCACCAAGAACGCTTCCATCAACTGCTATCGCGGCGCAGTCTCTTCATCCACGCTGGCCTCCGCCGGCAAGCTCGCCTGCAACATGAAAACCATGTTCGCGATGATTGAAAGCCAGCCTGAGAACCAGCACCAAAACCCCATCCAGCAGCCCCGTCAGAAATCCAAGCCCACCCTGGCCGTCATGACCATGCCCGACAGTGCCACCATGCCCGCAGGCTCCATGTAGAAATCGTCGGGTGCCCCATTCATGCCGGAGTCTCATCCCGGCATGGGTGGGGTCCGGTTTGAAAGAGGATGCTGAAAACTCTCGTTTTTGCCTTTCGGAGGGAGCAGGGGGCTTCAGCCCCCTGAATAAGTCCATGGATTTACGGGCTTTAGCCCCGGGCTCACTAACAGAAATGGAAAACTAGCCTGTTAGCACCCACTGTAAGCCCGCCCTATGCAGTGGTAAAAATCCGCAGGTCGCTCCCCGTCATCTCCTTCGGCTTCTCCATCCGCAGCAGCCCAAGGATCGTCGGACTTATATCCCGCAGGCTCCCACCCGGCTTCAGGCTCACCGTCCCCTTCGCAGCGTCCGTCACCAGGATCAGCGGCACCGGATTCGTCGTATGCGCGGTGTGCGGCCCGCCCGTCACCGGGTCGATCAGCATCTCCGCGTTGCCATGGTCCGCCGTCACCAGCAGTGCCCCGCCCCGCTGTTTCACCGCCCGGTACACGCGGCCCAACTGCTCGTCGATCGTCTCCACCGCCCTCACCGTCGGCTCGATCTTGCCCGAGTGCCCCACCATGTCCGCGTTGGCAAAGTTCATAATGATCACGTCGAACGCCGTGTCCCCCACCGCCTTCACCACCGCGTCCGCAATCCCCGCCGCCGACATCTCCGGGGCCAGGTCGTATGTCGCCACCTTCTGCGACGGCACCACAATGCGGTCCTCCCCGGCGAATGGCTTCTCGATCCCGCCGTTGAAGAAGTACGTCACATGCGCGTACTTCTCCGTCTCCGCCACGCGCAGGTTTCTCAGGTTGGCCTGCGCCATCATGTTCGCCAGCAGGTGGTCCATCGACTCCGCCGGAATCACAATCGGCAGCGTGTACTTCTTGTCGTACTGCGTCATGCAAACGTCATGCAGCCCCGTCGGCGCCGTCGCCCGCGGTATCTCCGCGTCCAGCTCCGCCGCCTTCGGCAGGTCCATCCCGTCATTCGCCGTCAGTCCCCCTGTCTTTGGAGAAACATTTCTCGCCAGCACCCGCGTAATCTGCCGCGCCCGGTCCGCGCGAAAGTTGAAGTTGATCACCGCATCGTTGTCGCGTATTGGCCCCACCGCGTGTCCCGCCGCGTCCACCACCGTAAACGGCGGCAGGAACTCGTCCGTCGTCCCGCTGTTGTACAGCTCCTTCACCCGCGCCAGCGCATCCGTATACGTCCCGCCCACCGGATGCCCCGTCACCATCGCGTCGAAGGCCTGGTGCTCCTTCTCCCAGCGCAGGTCGCGGTCCATTGCGTAGTAGCGCCCATTCACACTGGCCAGTTGTCCCACGCCAATCTCGCGGAACTGCGCCATCAGCTCCTCGATATATCCCACCCCGCCGGTCGGCGACGTGTCGCGTCCATCCATGAACGCATGCACGAACACCCGCTTCAGTCTCTTCTGCGCCGCCAGCCGCAGCAGAGCATACAGATGCCTCTGGTGCGAGTGCACCCCGCCGTCGCTCAGCAGCCCGATCAGGTGCAGCGCGCTTCCCTTCTCCTGCGCATAGTCCACCGCCGCCAGCAGCGTTGGATTGGTATAGAAGCTCCCATCCATAATCGCCAGGTCGATGCGCGTAATGTCCATGCGCACAATCCGCCCTGCGCCCAGGTTGAGGTGGCCCACCTCGCTATTGCCCATCTTCCCGTCCGGAGCCCCACATAGTGGTCGCTCGCATGCAGCAGCGTGTTCGGAAACTCCCGCAGCAGTCCGTCGTACACCGGCTTGCGCGCCCGCGCAATCGCATTTCCGTTGGTCTGGCCCGGTAGCCCCATCCGTCAAGTATCGTCAGAACAATTGGTTTCGCCATGTCATCTTCAGCATACCAACCCCCGCCTCGCCCTGCCTGTGAATGCCATCACGCAATGAAACCGGGTGCCCCACTCATGCGCGGTGTTGGGGGCCCCCGGCGAGCGGTCTTTGTTCGCCGGGGTGGTCGAAAGCGCACTGGTGGAAAACGGTGGCGCGTTCGTAGTGAGATTAAAGAACAGGGCCGAACTGCACCTCGCAGTCCGGCCCCTATTCTCTCCCCGTCCATTCGCCTACGCGTAGCTGCTCACGCTGCCTGCGTTCTTCGCGCCGCGCTGCTTGCCGAT
>CAWIDB010000004.1:0-109754 GCA_963834805.1 uncultured Acidobacteriaceae bacterium | reverse complement strand
CGCGCAGGGTGTCCATGGCCTGCCAGAATCCGTGATGGGTATAGGCCTGGACTTCGCCACGGGCTACTAGGACTTCGATGGGTTGCTGTTCGAACATCCAGTGGTCGTCCTTGACCTCGTCAATAACTTTGGGCGAAAGGACGAAGAAGCCTCCATTGATCCATCCACCCTCGTCTTTGGGTTTTTCGCGAAATGCATAGACTTGGTTGTTCTTGAGGCCGAGCGCGCCGAAGCGGGCGACCGGCTGAACGCTGGTGAGGGTCACCAGCTTGCCATGCTCCTTGTGGAAGGCAATGGTGGCCCGAATGTCAACGTCGGCGAGGCCGTCGCCGTATGTCATACAGAAGGTCTCCTCGCCTTCCAGGTATTTGGCGACGCGGCGTAGGCGGCCTCCGGTTCCCGAGTCGTCTCCGGTGTCCACCAAGGTGACGCTCCATGGCTCGGTGACGGAGTTGTGGACGGTCATCTTATTGTGCGCAATGTCGAAAGTGACGTCTGAGGTGTGCAGGAAGTAGTTGGCGAAGTACTCCTTGATCATGTAGCCCTTGTATCCAAGGCAGACGATGAAGTCGTTGATGCCCTGTTGGGAGTACATCTTTAGGATGTGCCAGAGGATGGGCTGGCCGCCGATCTCGACCATGGGCTTGGGGCGGACGGTGGTTTCTTCGCTGAGACGTGTGCCGATACCGCCGGCGAGGATGACCGCTTTCATATTGAGTGCGTTTCCTTAGCGAGACTTGGAGCAGCGGGAGGTGCATACCCGCAATCTACAGGATCAGTATGACACCGTTTGACGTGGGGGAGTAAAGGGAAGAGAGAGAGGCGCGCGCATATCGGCCGGATCGAGTGACCGAAGCGATGAAGTTGCCGGCGAAGTGCTATGCCACCGAGACAACATCCGGGCAGAACACATGGCATTGCATCAGTAATTTCATCACAGCACCGCTCACGCCAGTCGCAGTCCAAAATCTAATGCAACAAACAACTCCGCATCAGGAACGATCCGAAGATGAGACGCTGGATTGAGCGACTTGCTGCGCAATCCACGCATAGGTTGTTGCCAGGCCGGCGCGTAGCGGCAACTTTGGCTCCCAGCCCAGCTTCTCGCGGATGAGATGGTTGTCAGAGTTGCGTCCGCGTACGCCCAGCGGCCCGGAAACGTGCTTGATCCGTACCCGCTTTCCGGCAACGTCCATGATGATCCCGGCAAGCTGGTTGATGGTGACCATCTCCTCGGAGCCGATATTCACCGGGCCGGAAAAATCAGACTCCATCAGCCGCCGGATGCCCTCAACGCACTCCTCCACGAACAGAAAGGAGCGCGTCTGCTTGCCGTCGCCCCAGAGTTCGATCTCGCCGCCCTCGGGTGTCTCGGCGACCTTGCGGCAGAGCGCCGCGGGAGACTTCTCCTTGCCGCCGCGCCATGTGCCCAGCGGGCCAAAGATATTGTGGAAGCGCGCCACCCGCACCTGCATGCCGAAGTTGCGGTGATAGGCGAAGTAGAGCCGCTCGCTGAACAGCTTCTCCCAGCCGTACTCGCTGTCTGGCGCGGCCGGATACGCCGACTCCTCCGAGCACTTAGGATTGTCGGGGTCCATCTGGTTGTACTCCGGATAGATGCACGCCGACGAGGAGTAGAAGAACTTCTTCACCCCGGCCTTGCGGCCCTCCTCCAGCATGTGGAGGTTGATCATCGCCGAGTCGTGCATCACGGAGGAGTCATGCTCGCCGGTAAAGATGTAGCCTGCGCCGCCCATGTCGGCCGCGAGCTGGTAGACCTCGTCGATGCCGGCGACCGCGGCGCGCGTGTTATTCACGTCGGTCAGATCGCCGAGCAGAAATTCATCGGCCTCACTCTCGGCGAACTCATGCTTCTTGATGTCCGCGCCCCGCACCCAGAAGCCTTCGGACTTGAGCCTCCTCACCAGGTGACCGCCGATAAAGCCTCCCGCACCCGCGACCAGAACTCTCTTTTTGGGCATTTCCTATATCCTGCCTTTCAAATTTGCAGATTCTATCAACAATTTGATGCCGCTGCCTTTAGAGAAATGCAGGACGATCCCATTAAGCACTGTCGATGCAGGCGCCGGAGGGGAAAATAGGTCATGTAACTCCGCTTGAGCGGCGGTACAGCGGTGTAACAATCGTCCACCGCTGGAGATAGGTTTTACGGTATGCCGAAGGTTTAAGGGAACGCGCTCCTACGACCCAGGCACGGGCCGGTAGAAGTAACAGTCCCTGGCAAACTCCGCCTGAAACAAGTTGGTCGAGTCCTCCGCCTGCTCCGCCGCTCCCAGCATCAGATACCCTCCCGGCGTCATCTGGCGGTACACGTCGCTGAAGACGCAACTGCGGTCCTGCTGGGGAAAGTACAGCAGCACATTGCGCAGCAGTACCAGGTCGAAGACGGGCAACCTAGGCAGTGGCGCGCACAGGTTGGCATACTGGAACTCGCACATGGACCGCAGCTCCGGCGTCACCTCCCACTCGTCGCCGTTGCGCACCAGGTACTTCAGCAGCATGCGCGCCGGCAGTCCTCGATTGACCTCCATCCGGCGATAGCGGCCCCGCTGGGCGTATTCGATGACTTGGCGGGAGATGTCGGTGCCGACGATCTTCACGTCCCAACTCGCCAACTCCGCAAAGTACTCGCGGACCAACATTGCGATGCTGTACGCCTCCTGCCCGGTCGAGCTGGCCGCGCTCCATATCCGCAGTTTTCGTTGCGCGGAGTTCTTTTCCACCAGGCGCGGCAGAATGGTCTCGCGCAGCACGTCGAAGGGTTTGCCATCGCGAAAGAAGCTGGTCTCGTTGATGGTCATCGCCTCGGCCACGGCGCGGTGCAACTGCGGCGTCCGGTCGACGCGCAGAAGGTTGACGAAGTCCTCCAGGGTGGACGCCCCGGCCATGCGCGCAATCGGCGTAAGCCGCGTCTCGAACAGGGCGTTGCGCGATGGGTCGATCAGGTTCGCCGACTCGGAGAGCACCAGTTGGCGAAGATAGGCGTAATCGGAATCAGAGCAACCCATGGCTCACCTCCGGTTGCGGCTCGGAAACGGCGGTTCCATTCCGCGATGGCGGAATAGCAGCCGCTTCGCGGACGGCGCGCCGGTTCCGTCCCGCATTCACTCTCCGGGTCAATTCGCCCGCCAGCGCCGCCAGCGGCAGCGGTTCGCGCGACAGTCCCGCCTGGTAGACCCGTCCAGGCATTCCCCACACCGCGGAAGTGGCCTCATCCTGCGCCAGCACCAAGCCTCCCGCCTCATGCACGCGCCGCGCACCGGTCAGCCCGTCCGAACCCATCCCGGTCATCACCAGCGCAAGCGTTCCAGCGCCATAGAGTCTCGCCGCCGAACTGAACAGGTAATCCACGGAAGGCTTGCAATGGTTCAGCGATCGCTGCTGATGAAGCTGCACCACGGCCCTGGGAACTCTACCTTTGCCGCCAGCGGCCGCGGTCCCATGGTTCGCCTCCACGACCTCCATGTGGGCATCTCCCGGCGCCAGCCAGATGGTGCCCGGCCTTACCTCCGCACCATCGTGTGCCTCACGCACACGCAGCGCGCAGTGACGATCAAGCCGCTCCGCCAGCTCGCCGGTAAACAGCTTCGGCATGTGCTGCACAATCATCACCGGCACGGGGAAGTCCTCTGCCAGCCTGGGCAGCATGGTCTCCAACGCCGATGGCCCGCCGGTCGACACGCCAATCACCACAATCTCTAACTGGACACAGCTGGCACCCGAAGCCGCCGAAGATGACGCAGCCGCCAGGCTTGGAGAGAGCTTCGACCCTGCAACCTCCTGCTGGGTTGTCTTTCCTCGCACTCCCGACAGCAGCTCAAACCCAGCTCCCGCAAGCGCGGCGATCTTGGGCAGCAACTGGCTTGCCAGCGTCTCCATCGCGGCGGCCAGGCCGCTCTGCTCACTGGGCTTCATCACATAGTCCGCCGCGCCCATGGCAAGCGCGTCCAGGGTCGAACGCGCACCACGCTCTGTATAGGCGCTGCACATGATCACGGGAAGCCCCGGCTCTTCCAGATGTAGCCGCTCCAGCACGTCCAACCCGTGCATCCGCGGCATCTCCAGATCCAGCACCACCACGTCGGGGCGCAGCCGGAGCACTGCTGCAAGGCACTGCACGCCGTCCTCCACCACGCCGCACAGCTCCATTGCCGGCAGTTCGCTCGAGCGCCTCTGTCCCACTTTGAGGAAGAGCGACCTGAGCATGCCGCGCATCACTGCGGAGTCGTCCACTGCCAGCACTCGAATCGGCCTCATCGGTCCCATTTGCACTGCACTGTCCCTTTCATGGTGCTTACCGATCGCCACTTCTTCTCATGCCGCCAGCCCAATCATCGCCAACTTCTCGCGCAGGCTCTCCGGCGTGAACGGCTTCATCAGGAACTCGTCCGCGCCATAGTCCAGCGCCTGGCGGATGTAGGAGTTGTCCGCCTCGGTGGTCACCATCATCACCTTCATCGGCGGCTGCAAACCCGCCTCGCGCAGCGTCTTCACGCACTCCAGGCCGCTCATCCCCGGCATGTTCACATCCAGCAGCATGAAGTCGAACGACAATGCACCGCGAAGCATTTCGAGCGCCTCGTTCCCATCCTTGGCCTCCTCGCAACTCAGACCCATGCCCTGCAGCAGTTGACGCATGTACTGGCGAATGAATCTTGAATCGTCCACGATCAATGCCCTCATCTCCGTTCTCCCTGCCTCTTCCGCGGTTATCTGCCAATCGGTTTGCTCTCGTTTGCAAACAGCCCGCTCTCGGCCAGCCGCGATGGCCGCAGCCTCTGCGGATCCAGATGCACCATCAAGCCGGGGTGCAATTTGTACGCTCCATCGAAAAGCGCCATGCTGCGCGCATCCAGGCCGCTGGGGTTTGCCTCCAGCGCGCCCTGTTGCAGCGCGATCAAGCCGCTGACGCCATCCACAATTAGTCCAAAGCGTTCCTCGTTCTGCTCGTCGTCGAAGACCAGAACGCAGTTTGCCCCGTTCCAGCGCTCCAATCCGAGCAGAGCACGGAAGCTCACCGTGGTCAGCACCTCTCCGCGATACGGCACCACACCGGCGATGTAAGCCGGTGCAAGTGGCACGCGATGCGGCGACGCCGTTTTCAGAACCTCGCGAATCTGCCGCGTGTCGATGCCGAACAAGCCGGTCCCTACGCGCAGCGAGCAGATCGACACCGTGCCATCCGCCGCCGTCCTCCTCTCCGCTGCGCCGGTCATGCGACCTCCCTGAGGGCAGCCGCCGGCGGACCGTCAACCCATGGCGCGAACTCGTGATGCACTGTCTTTACGCGGTCGTTCACCATAGCCAACTGCTGCTCACAGACTGTCGCATCCGCGGCCAGCAGCCTGCCCGCCGACACATCCAGCACGCGCCGCACGACCATCCCCACGCGCCTTGCTCCTTGCCCCTCGGGGCGAAGACAGATCAGCACGGTGGCCGTCGCGCTACAACCCTTAGCGCTCAACTCGCGCAACACTTCGCCCTCATCCTGCAACGGAATCAGCTCACCGCGGTACTGCAGCACCGCTCTTCCACGGGCATACTCGATCTGGCTGAGAGGCACGCTTTCAATCCGTTCCACCGCGCTCAAGGGCATCGCCATCTGCTCCCCGTTGCCGCCCTCCGCAAGCCCGCGTTTTTCCGTTTCATAGATCACCATCGCGATATCCGTCTCGATCTGCGCCGTCACGGCCTGTGCCCGGCCCGCGCCCAACGCGGTCACCGCTTCCGTTACCTGGCGCACACCGGCCCGTGCTCCGGTTGCCGCCACGTCCAGAATCAGCGCCAGCGTTCCGTTGCCCAGCACGGTGGCGCCGGAGAAGACGCCAATCTCCCGCAGCTCCGCCGACAGCGGCTTCACCACAATCTCTTCCGGCGCCTTAAGATCGTCCACCACCAGCCCGAAGCGGCGGCCCTCCGACTCCAGCACGGCAATATAGAAATCAGCTTCCTCGGCGCCCGCGCTTGGTTTCAATCCGAGCAGATGGTCCAGCCACACCAGCGGCAGCAAGCCTTCGCGCATCCGGTAAAGCTGCGTCGTCCCCATCCGTTCCACCGTCTGTTCCGCCTCGCGACGCGGCACATACACCAGCTCGACTAGCGAGTTCTGCGGCAGCGCGAAGCTCTCTCCTCCGCTCTGCACCACCAGGGCGGGAACGATCGCCAGGGTCAGCGGAATACGCATCCGCACAGTGGTTCCCGACCCCACATGGGACTCCAACTCCACGCTTCCGCCCACCTTCTCCACGTTGGTCCGCACCACATCCATCCCCATGCCGCGCCCGGAGACGCTGGTGAGCTGCTTCGCGGTGGAGAAACCCGCCACAAAGATCAACTGCAGCGCCTCGCGCTGGCCCATCGAAGCCGCCTGTTCCGGCGTCAGCAATCCGCGCTCCATGGCCTTGGCCAGCACGCGCCCGGTCGAGATTCCGGCGCCGTCGTCGATCACATCGATCACTACATACCCGCTTTGCTGGAAGGCGCGCATACGGACCACGCCCTGGGCCGGCTTGCCTGCCTTCACCCGCTCCTCCGGCGGCTCGATCCCGTGGTCCACGGCGTTACGCACCGCATGGGTCAGCGGGTCCCGGATGGCCTCCAGAAGGCTCTTGTCCAGCCCCGTCTCCTGCCCTTCAAACTCAATCCGGACCTGCCGCCCGCACGTGATGGCCAGGTCGCGCACCATGCGGGGAAACTTACGGAAAAGATGCCCCACAGGCTGCATCCGGGCCTGCATCACACTCTCGCGAAGGTCCGCGGTCACGCTGTCCAGCCTGCGCGCAAGCATGGGAAAGTTCTCCGCGCCGGGAGAGCAGCGAAGAATCTGGTTACGCGTCAACACCAGGTCCCCCACCAGATTCATCACCCGGTCCAGCACCTCCACATCGATGCGCAGCGTCTTGTCGTGGGTGGACGAACTGGTTGCCATGGCCGCCTGGCTGGCAACCGCCGGGCGCTCCACATCTCGATTCTGCGATGCGGATACTCCATTCGCCACGAGCTTCCCAAGCTTCATCCCTGCCAGCAGCGCGATCAACTCGCGATCGTCCTCCTCAAATCGCTCCCCCTCCGTCCCTGCCGTCTCGATCGACTGCAAGATAGCTCGCAACCCATCGATCAGCCGCAACAATCCGCCGATCAGTTCCGTGGTCACCGCCAGTTTGCCGTCGCGCAGGTCTCCCAGCAGGCCCTCGCCCGCGTGGGCGAGCTTCTCCAGCCGGCCAAAGCCCAGAAAGCCCGTCGTCCCCTTCATGGTATGGACCGCGCGGAAGATCTCCGCCACCAGTTCGTCATCGTCCGGACGCTTCTCCAGCTCGGTCAGGCAGAGTTCCATCCGCTCCAGCCCTTCCTGGCTCTCCGCGATAAACTCCTTTGTTAAGTCTTCCACCTTTCCCTTATCGGGCTGCCACCGCCTAACCATGAGCCCGAAACCGCGAGCAAAAGGGGCCGCGTACCGCTGGTCGCTTGCCTTGTCGCACCCCCACCCTTTAGGCTCATTGATCTATGCCGCCAACCGAAGCTGAAATCGCCGCCCTGCAGCAGCACGCCACCCAGGCCGCCAGCAACTCCTACTCGCCGTACAGTCATTTTCGTGTCGGCGCCGCGGTCCTGCTGGAGGCAGACCAGAGACAGAACGGGGCGATCGTCGCGGGGACGAATGTGGAGAACGCATCGTATCGGCTGACCTGCTGCGCCGAGCAGGCGGCCATCGCATCCGCCGTCACCCTCTACGGCCCCGCGATCCGCATCCGCGCCATCGCCGTCGTCAACCTGAATGGCGCAGCCTGCATGCCATGCGGGGCCTGCCGCCAGACCGTCTTCGAGTTCGGCACGCCGGAGACCGCCGTCTTCTATCCCAACGAACGCGGCGAGACTGTCTCCACCACGCTGGCCGCACTGCTGCCGGCCGCCTTCCGGCTCGCCCCCGAATAGACTCCCACCACTGGCACGCCGTCGCCGATCACGGATGGCCGGTAACCAGCAACCAGAAAAAAGCAACCAGAGATTCAGTTGTAGTGGGGTGCTTCCAGACCGAAATCTGACCGACAGAAGCCCGCTAGAGAGTACCGTTAACGCTAACTCCGCAGACAGAACCGCTCGAGGTCCCGCTCACTGCATACGTTTGATCATTGACCGTGGCAGAGATTGTGACATTGATCGAACAACTGTTGCTCCCGACAGTAAAACCACCGGTCATGGTCATAACATCCGTAACAATATTGCCGGATGTATTCAGGGTATCGATGACTGTAACGTTCGGGTTCCCGTTCATGGTGAATCCGTTGTCAGCGCAACTGTTGATTGTTTCGACAATGTCTACTGATGCAGAGGTAGCCGTCCCGGTGTAAGACCCGCTTACAACGATGGTCCCCCCGGACGGACACTTATACGTATAGGACGGCAAAGTCGTTTTAGGCGATTCTGCCCTGGATGTCGCGAGCAGGTTCGCGCCAGCTACAGACGGAACAATCGGAGTCTCCGACAAATTGGCATTGCGGATGTGATCCGCCTCGGCTTCCTGAACCGCAGGTGTCCGAATCAGTCCAGATGCAGGTGCTGTGATCGCATCGCTCATGGCAGTAAAGATGTCTGTGGTAGCGCTCAAAGCCTGACCCTGTGTTATTGCGCTGCTGCTGCTGTTGCTGCTGCCACAACCGATGCTGAATAGAGACAACGCGAGAAGTGATCCTGTTACAGCCATTCCTCTGGTCTTCATTTGGCCCTTTCCGACAAGAGTATACGGTGCCATCCTTCGGCGACAGCATAGTTCCAGCCGCCCGCTGCGTCAACTGAAAACCCGGCTCGCATAGAATCGAAGTTGTGACCATTCACCCCATCGATGTAATCCAGCACAAGCGCGACGGCCTCGCCCTCTCCGACGCCGAGATTGAGGGCTTCATTCGTGCGCTGGTCGAGCAAGAGTCCACTGCCAACCCACCCGTCGACGCCCCCACAGAAGCCCAGGCCGCCGCGCTGCTGATGGCGATCTTCCTGCGCGGACTGAACCCGCGCGAGCTGGCCGCGCTCACCCAGGCGATGCGCTTCTCCGGCGAAACGCTGGATACATCGCCTCTCCGCGCGTTCACGGTGGACAAGCACTCCACCGGCGGCGTCGGCGACAAAACATCCTTGCTGATTGCGCCTCTCGTCGCAGCGGCCGGGCTGAAGGACCCGATGATCAGTGGGCGCAGCCTGGGACATACAGGTGGAACTTTAGACAAGCTGGAGACGATTCCCGGCTTCCGCACCCAGCTCCCGTTGCCGGAGTTCCTCTCCATCCTGCAACAGTGCGGCTTCGCGATGGCCGGCCAGACGCCCACGCTGGTCCCCGCCGACCGCATCCTGTACGCGCTGCGCGACCACACCGGAACGGTCGAGTCGCCCTATCTGATCACAGCCAGCATCATGAGTAAGAAGCTCGCTGCTGGCCTCAACGCGCTGGTTCTGGATGTGAAGACCGGCTCCGGCGCCTTCATGTTGCGCTATGAGGATGCGCAGTTGCTGGCGCGGCTGATGGTGGAGACCGGCGAACGGGCCGGTACGCGCACCGTCGCCCTGCTCACCTCGATGGACCAGCCGCTGGGTCGCTTTGCTGGCAACTGGGTCGAGGTGCAAGAGTGCCTCGAACTCTTCCAGCACTTTTCGCCGGATTGCGCCTTCACTCTTACGCCGGAAAAGCTGCGCCTCTCCGCCGACCTGCTGGCGCTGACCCACGCGCTCGCCGGCCAGATGCTCTGCCTGGGCGGCAAGGCTGCGACACCTGAGGATGGAGCAAAGCTCTCTGCGCAGATGCTGACCGACGGCTCGGCCTACAAGCTTTTTCTGCGAATGGTCGAGCTGCAATCGGACGACTTCGTCGCCGCGCAAGCCGCCTTCGCCAATCCCGCCGCCTTCCACAAGCCAGCCGTAACGCGCACCCTTAACGCAGCCTGCGCAGGCTTCCTCTCCGCAATGGACTGCAAGCAGATCGGCTGGGCCGTGCAGCGACTGGGCGCAGGCCGCACCCATCCCGGCGCGCCTGTCAGCGCCCACGCCGGAATCGAGATGCACGCCAAGCTCGGCGACCGCATTGAGGCGGGGCAGCCGCTGGTGACGCTCTTCAGCGAAGACGCTAAACTGCTCGACGAACCCGCAGAGATGCTGCGCGAGACGCTGCATATCTCCGACGCACCACCCACGCCAATCCCGCTTACCCGCGAGATCCTTACGAAGGACCAGCTCGGATGATCACAGGCAGCCGTAACGAATTCCTTCGCCCAGCGCACTCCTCATTGGTTACACTCAACCCACACTTCATCAGGCCATAGCAGACGAGCCAAAACCGCCCAAGGGAGCGCACCGTGGCACGATTCACCGGACTTCTCGGACTCATCACGTTCCTCGGCATCGCCTACGCGCTCTCTACCAATCGCCGCGCCATCAAGTGGCGCACGGTGGCCTGGGGGCTCGGGCTGCAGATCGTCTTCGCTTTCATGGTTATCAAGTGGGCCTACGGACAACGCGTGTTACAGGTCTGTAGCAACGCGGTCACCTCGATGCTTGGCCATGCCGCCGACGGCTCCATCATGGTCTTCGGGCCGTTGGGCGACCCCAACAGCATCCTCCACGTCTTCGCTTTCGCCGTGCTGCCCACCATCATCTTCGTCAGCGCGTTCTTCGCCATCCTGTACCACATCGGAGTGATGCAGCGCGTCATCAAAGTGGTGGCGTGGATCATGCAGCGCACCATGGGCACCAGCGGCGCGGAGAGCACCAACGTCGCCGCCAGCATCTTCATGGGTCAGACCGAGGCCCCGCTCACCATTCGCCCGTTCTTGGCCGGAGCCACCAACTCCGAGCTTATGACCATCATGACCGCGGGCATGGCGCACGTCTCCGGTGGAATCATGGCTGCGTACATCAGCTTTGGAATTAACGCGAAGGACCTGCTCTCTGCGGTGATTATGACCGCGCCGGGAACCATTCTTGTCGCCAAGATGCTAGTGCCCGAGACAGAAGTCCCCGCCACCCAAGGCACGGTCCACATGCCGCCCACCGAAGAGCACGCCAACGAGAACTTTGTCGGTGCGATTGCGCGCGGCACCATCGACGGCGGAGCGCTGGCCTTCAACGTGGCCATCATGCTGATCAGCTTTCTGGCGCTGGTCGGGCTGTTGAACGCCATGATGAACGGCGTATCGAACTTCGCGTGGGCGCACGGACACATCCCGTTTCCCCACTCGCTGAACGCCATTCTGGGCTTCTTCGGCGCGCCGGTTGCGTGGCTCATTGGCATCCCGTGGCACGAGGCGCCAGTCATCGGCAACCTGCTGGGAACCCGCGCGGTGCTCAACGAATTTGTGGCCTACACCCAGCTCGGCCTGTTGAAGACAGGCCCCGGCGCGCTCTCGCCGCGCACCTTCTCCATTGCCACCTTTGCGCTTTGCGGATTCGCCAACCTCGGCTCCATTGGGATGCAGATCGGAGGTATCGGAGCGCTGGTCCCCAATCGCCGTAACGACCTCGCCCGCCTCGGCTTCCGCGCCATGC
Organism: uncultured Acidobacteriaceae bacterium; assembly: GCA_963834805.1. Classification (GTDB taxonomy): domain Bacteria; phylum Acidobacteriota; class Terriglobia; order Terriglobales; family Acidobacteriaceae; genus Edaphobacter. The sequence goes on along the minus strand of CAWIDB010000004.1, from coordinate 98,204 downwards.
TCGCCGGGACCATGGCCAACCTCATGTCCGCGGCGATTGTCTCCATGCTGATCCAGTAGAATTCTGCTGTGCAACATAAAGATGGAAGGCCCCATGAAAAAGCTCGTATTAGCCGCATTTTTCCTCGCATTGCTCCACACACCGATTGCTCCGGCCCAGTCCAACGACATCCCCCATCTGGAAAAGCGGGATGGCCGCTTTGCCCTCATTGTCGATGGCAGGCCCTTCCTCGTACTCGGCGGCCAGATCAACAACTCCAGCGCGTGGCCCGCGACCCTTCCCGGCGCATGGAGCGCCGCTGAAGCCATGCACGCCAATACCGTCGAGGCCCCCGTCTACTGGGAGCAGATGGAGCCGACCAAGGGAACCTTCGACTTCTCCAACGTGGACCTGATGATCACGCAGGCGCGCCAGCACCACCTCCACCTCGTCCTGCTCTGGTTTGGCACATGGAAGAACGGCCAGAACCACTATGTTCCGGAGTGGATCAAGTCCGACCCCAAGACCTACCCGCGCGAGGAAACCGCCTACGGCAAGCTGCTGGACGTGATGAGTCCCAACTCGCCCGCCAATCTCGACGCCGATAAAACAGCCTTCGCCGCGCTGCTGCATCACGTCAAGACTATCGATGCCGCTCAACACACCGTCATCATGATTCAGGTGGAGAACGAATCCGGCTCGGTCGGCTCCATCCGCGACTTCTCTCCCGCCGCGCAGAAGTTATTTGACGCTCCCGTTCCCTCGGATTTTGTACGCGCCCTGCACCTGCCCACCGGCGGCAATTGGGTCAAGACCTTCGGCCCCGACGCCGACGAGAGCTTCGCCGCCTACTCCACCGCGCACTACATCGGTGAAGTCGCCGCCGCAGGCAAGGCCGAGTACCCCCTGCCGATGTACTGCAACGTCTGGTTCGCCTACCCGGTCCACGCGCTGGAGAACCGCGACCGTCCCAGCGCCGGGCAGGAGTATCCCTCCGGCGGTCCGCAGCAGGCTAACATACCGATCTGGAAGGCTGCCGCGCCCGCCATCGACATCCTGGCACCGGACTTCTACTCCGACGACTTCAGCCTCTTCCGCAGCATCGTCGCCACCTACGGCCGCGCCGACAACCCGCTCTTCATTCCCGAGAGCCAGTTCGGTGGCAACTTCGGCCGCTACTTCTTCTATGCGCTGGGCCATGGAGCCATCGGCTTCTCGCCCTTCGGCATCGACCACGAGCAGACGCCGGAAGTTCCCAACCCTCAAGGGATCATCGCCTCCGCTCCGGTACGCGCCGTCAACCCCGTTGAGAACTACGTCCTCTTCAACCCTCCCGGCTCTGAGATCGCCCAGCTCAACCTGGACGGCAAGCTGCTCACCGCTGTAGAGGACAAGGGCGCGGCGCGCCAGTCCATCCACTTCGCCGATGCCGACGCGGTCGCCTCTTTCGGCTTTCCTCAGTCCGACGGAACCTTTCCTCCCGGTACGCCCACCCTGCAGGGCCGCGCAGTAGTCGCGCAGCTCGGTCCGTTGGAGTTCCTGGTCAGCGGCTTCGATGTCAGCGTCAGCTTCACCCTGCCTGCCGCCGTGCTGCAGCAGACGCCCAATCTGCAACTTGAAATTCTGCGCGCCGAGGAAGGGAAGTACGTTGATGGCGTCTGGCAGACCACGCGCATCCTCAACGGCGACCAGACCGACCGCGGCCTCAACTTCCGCAGCGGCAATCCGACGCTGGTGCGCATCCGGCTGCACACGCTGCCCCTCTACGACGATGCGCTCCATCGCAACGCAGAGTAGACGCGCGCTCCGGGTAATCTGCAACGCGATGGCCTCTGGAGATTGCTTGCCCAGAGGGCGGCGATGATAATGAAGCCGTCAGGCAGCTACACGGAGGTTTATGACGAAGCGTATTTTCTGTGCTATCGCAGTGTTGGTTTTGATGGCCTCCTCGCTGAACGCCCAGGATATCTCGGGTGACTGGCAGGGTATGCTTGTATTTCCTAAAGGTAGCCTGCGGTTGATCCTGCACGTCGACCCAGCAGAGGATGGCGGCTGGAAGGCGAAATATTTGGCAATAATATACTTGACAGACTGCGGGTTTTAGTCTAGTCTTGAAGCATGGAACAGTCAATCAAGACGCTACAGCAAGCGATTATCCACTTTGCGGATCGGGAGAATTGCCGCAAATTCATGGTATTCCTGCGTTGGCCAGATGGGGCGATAAAGTGTCCATATTGCGGCGCAACGAAGCTGACTTGGCTGGCTAAGGCGAATGTCTATCGCTGCTACGGGGATCATGCTAAACAGAAATTCTCGCTCAAGGTTGGAACTGTATTTGAAGACTCCGCGATTGGGCTAGAGAAATGGCTTCCCGCTGTGTGGCTGCTGGCAAACTCCAAGAATGGCATATCCAGCTATGAGTTGCACCGTGCGCTCGGCGTAACCCAAAAGACGGCGTGGTTCATGCTGCACCGGATTCGTACCGCCATGAATACGAAGTCTTTTCTCAAGATGGGTGGACCTGTCGAGGTTGACGAAGCCTACATCGGAGGGGCACCGGGAAACAAACATCTCAGCGTTCGCAAAAAGAATGCCTTTGTCGAAGGTGGAGACGGACTCATGGTTCCCAACCCGAAATACAGGACTGGGGCGGGACGCGCAACCAACAAAACCCCTGTCTTCGGAATGATCGACCGCAACACTAGGCAGGTAAGAGCGCATGTGATCCCCGGAATCAAGCGTCAAGTGCTGATGGATGCCATCTTGAATAACATCGAAAAAGGAAGTACTATCTACTCGGATAGACTGCCAGAATACAAATCTCTAAAGCAAATGGATTTCGTCCATGAGACCGTCAATCACCTGAATGAGTACGTTCGCGGCGAAGTTCACACTCAGGGGATCGAGAACTTTTGGAGCCTGCTCAAGCGTGGATTGCGCGGAACATATATCGCGGTCGAGCCGTATCACTTGGATCGCTACGTTGACGAGCAGGCATTTCGCTATAACAACCGCGCAACTAAAGACAATCCGCTCGATGACTCGGATCGCTTCATGCTGGCAACTTCACAGATTGTTGGCAAGAGACTGACTTACGCAGAACTGACCGGCAAGACGGGAGAGAAAACACAAGCCTTCTAGCGGGGAGACGTTTGTTTCGTCTCCTTCTCCGCTTCCAGTTGGGCCTTGATTTCTGAATGCGGAACCGCAATTAGCTTCCGCATAAATTCGGTGAACGTAGCAAAATCGCCCCTAACATTCTTGGCGGAATCGGTGGGCGGTTTCGGCATTGACGCTCTCTTCTCTCTGGCTAGAGAGAAGGGTATCCTAATGTGTGTCCGCAGTCAATCGGAAACGATCCGCCCAGCTTGCCCCACAATAAGTGAAGAGGCATTTCGCGCTATGACATTTCAGGTCGGATTTTGCACATCTCAGGGCGTGCTACTGGCGAGCGATCTAAAAAAGACTTCGCTGCACGGATACACCACTTCCAGGCTCGGACCAAAAATTGAAATTCATGCGAACGGGAATTTCGCGCACTGCTCGGCGGGAGACCTTAGTTTTACGAGCGTGGTGATAGATGAGATCGAAAAAGAAATATCGAGGGGAACGCAATTTATCAGCAGCGATATTGTTGCGACCCGCACAATTTTGGATAAATGCACTAATAATGCACGGCAGAGAGACGCGAATCATCAGAGGGCGCAGGGCGTACCGGAGTCCAAAGGCGGATACACGATGCTGGTCTTTAGAGAGAATGGTGCGCTATCTTTGTGGACGATAGATACAACTGTGTTGGTTCCAGATGTACAAATCGGACTTGAGGGCCAGAGCATATTGGGCGGAAGCGGCGAAAACCCTGCGGCGTTCTTTCTGAATCACTATGCTGGCTCAGTTTCGGGAGACATAAGGAATTTTATTCCCCTCGCAGTCCATACCGTCCTCATGGCAAAAAACGATCAGGTCGAAGGAGTACAGGTGGGGATATTTACTCTGAGCGAATTCAGAATTTTGAGCGATGCTGAATTGCAACCACACAAAGACTTGTCTGCCGCGATTGACTTCGATATTAGAAGCCGGTTGGTTCCGTGAAATTTTTCAATTACAGGTGAACGCCTATGGACTGGCTTCCAATCGTCGCAGTGTTTGCAATGATCTTTGTTGTGCCCCTGTGGATGGACAGGAAAAAGGTCAAGAGTCCCCTCGCGTGGAGTATATTCGCGATTGGATTTATCGCCTCTATCTTATGGCTAAAGGGATGGCTTGGCGATGCGGTAATTCTCTTGTTAGCTGGCTTAGAGATGCTCGATCACATCCCCCGATTTATCGGATGGGTGGTTTTTGGGATCATTGTCTATGTGTTCTACGAATATCGGTTCCGCGTCACGACGGCAGCCGTCCTAGAGGTGCTGGCGGAAGTTGAAAAGACGAACGCCCGGATTGAACTCTTAGAGAACTCAGTCCGACACATCCGCAGCCAGTTGCCGGAACCGGAATATCTCAAGGAATTACGGAAAGAGGCATTCCGGGATTAGACGCCTGTAATTTTACCTAATGACACCGTATATCCAACAAAATAATAAGGTTGTTGTCTTGACGGTATCTGGAGATGGCAGTAGGCTAAGAGGCAAGCTGGTTAGCTCAAGGGGTTTTATCCGTAGCCATTCGGGGAACCAAGAGCACTGCGCCTTCAGCGTTAGTAGATCGTCCTGCGAGACGGCCAGCTTGCCTCTTACTTCTCTCCATTTGACACTAAACCTGCGCGGCAGTCAATAGCTACCATGCAGATTCTGCTGCGCTTACGCTAATATCCTTTGCCAATCTGCTCGATTGCCACCGCGCCACACCCTAAAAATTCTCACAGTCAGTCACGTATATTATCACCAAATATTTCAGCATCGACGAGCTTGCGAAAGGTATTCCAATTACCTCGATCACGCAGCAAGGCTCAACCGTTTCTTTCTCAATCAAGGAGCTGAAGATTTCGTACAAGGGAGCGGTCACGGCTGACGGCCGATCCATTGTAGGAAAATGGACTCAGAATGGGACATTTCCCCTGATATTTGTGCATCCGACCGAGGCGACGGCGTGGCCGCGAGACATCCACTGCGAGTGTAAGTCGTTGTTTGTGCCGGTCGCACCAGGTGTGAAGCTAGAGGTGCTGGACTGGGGTGGCACCGGGCGGCCTCTGGTGCTGCTGGCAGGGCTAGGATATGACGCGCACGATTTCGATACCTTCGCATCGAAGCTGATTGGACAGTACCACGTGTACGGCATTTCGCGGCGTGGGTTTGGAGAGTCCAGTTCTCCTCCGCCGACTGCAGCCAACTACAGCGCGGATCGGCTAGGCGACGACGTGCTGGCGGTGATCGATGCTCTCCATCTGAAACAGCGTCCCGTGTTGGTCGGGCATTCGATTGCGGGCGAGGAACTCAGTTCCATCGGGTCGCGGCATCCTAAGCGAGTTGCGGGGCTGGTGTACCTGGACGCGGGCTATAGCTATGCCTTCTACGACCGCGCTCATGGAGATTTTGAAATCGACGCTGTGGAGATGAGAAAGGAGCTTGAGAGGCTTCTTACCGGGGAGGGAGATGAAGAGAAAAACATTGCGGAACTCCTTGCAAAACTGCCACAACTGGAGAAAGAGCTGCGGGAAGTGCAGCAGGCGGTGGCGAATGTCCCTCCAGATCCACCCGAGCCCGCGAGCGAGTTCGGTCCGGATGATGCGATCGAGTTGGGAGAGCAGAAGTACACGGAGATCAAGGCCCCTGCTCTTGCGATCTTCGCCGATCCGCACGACCCTGGTCCCACGCCCGAATATACGCGCTGCTCAGCGGGCGGCTATTGTGAAATACGATCTGGACACCACGACTGCACAAGCGAATGCGTTTGAGGCAGGAGTTCCTTCGGCGCATGTTGTTCGCATTCAGAACGCGGATCACTTTGTGTACAAGTCAAACGAAGCGGACGTGTTGCGGGAGATGAATGCGTTTATAGCGAAGCTTCCCGAATAATCCCGCGTTCGCCAGTGCCGGCCATACTTCACGCCAGCATGATCTGTAGCGTCGTAACGCTAGCCGGTGGGAAGCTGTGGACGAGCCTTCCGCCACTAGGGGTTGTCGCTGTGACCGCCGATGGCTTGACCGCGTCTGGATGCGCAAAGTCGTTGTGCGCATGAACGTCAGGCTCGGCAAGCACCTGACCGTTGTAGCTAGCGACAGAGGCTCCGGCGACTGCGATCTCCGCAGTCACGGGCTGGTCGATGTGCGGGTTGACCACGGTCAGTGTCAGCAGCTTGGGGTTGCTGGGCGAGATGGACGCGGATCCGCTAAGTCCCGCCAGCAGCTTTACCGCCTCCAGCGATCCGGTGTAGCTGTTGCCACCCACCGGAATGGATGCATTGGCCAGTGGATTGCGAATCGCCTGTGCGGAGAACTCCGCGCGCACCGCCTGCCCGCCGCGATGCGGCATATACATCCGGAAGACGTGGAAGGTGGGCGTGACGGTGAACTTGTCTCCCTGCGCCAGCATCAGTGAGTGGATGCAGTTGATGGACTGCGCGACGGCGGCGACGGCCACCTTGTCGGCGTGGCGCTGGAAGATGTCCAGCGTAATGCCGGTCAGCAGCGCATCGCGCATGGTGGACTGCTGCGACAGGTTGTACTCGGGGCCCAGCGCGGTGCCTTTGCCGTACCACGCGCCCCACTCGTCCACCACCAGCTTGACCAGATTCTGGCCGGGCTGCGCGGTCTCCGTGATCGCGGCCCAGTGGTCGGTGACGATGCGTTCCATAATGCTGGCGCGGGTCAGCAGGTCGTAGTACTCGTCATTGTTGAAAGCCAGTGCATCGCCCTCGGCAAACCCAGTAGCGCTGCCCGAGGTGTAGTAGTGCACGGAAAGGCCGAAGATATTGCGTCGCTCTGCGTTGGCGTACAGGCTCTTGAACAGGCGGCGTGTCCAATCCACGTCATCGCCATTCGGCCCCACTGCGACAAAGCGCAGGGGCGTGCGGCTGTAATTCGGCGTCCACGCGGTAAAGCGGCGGAACATCGCGGCGTACTCTTCCGGCACAAGGTTGCCGCCGCATCCCCAGCTCTCATTGCCCACCCCCCACAGGTCCACATTGAAGGGCTCGGGATCACCGTTGGCCGCTCGCTGCGCGGCCAGCGCGTCCGCCGTGGCGGGCGCCGCGGAGTTCGACGGCACCAGGCCCGCGGGCGCGTTGCAGTACTCGATCTCCTGATAAAAGTCGCGCGCCGGCAGGGAGCGCATATCGGCGGCCAGATACGGCTTGCATCCAATGGCGCGGCAGGTGTGCATGAACTCGTGCAGTCCGAACTGGTTGGGGTCCTGCTGGCCCCAGAATCCGGTGCGCGCGGGGCGCTTGGCTGCTGCGCCCAGGCCATCGCGCCAGTCGTATGAATCGGCGAAGCAGCCGCCCGGCCAGCGCAGCAGGGGGGCCTCGACGGCGCGCATGGTGTCGATGAACGCCTGGCGGATTCCGTTGGTGTTGGGAATCTTCGACTCCGGCCCGACCCACACGCCGTCGTAGATCACGCCGCCCAGGTGCTCGATGAAGTGGGAGTATATCTCCGGCGAGATAGTTCCAATCGGCTCGCTGGGAATGATGTCGATGTGCGCGTCGACCGAGGTGGAGGCTTGTGAGAAGATGCGTGGACCTTCAAGAGCGAGGGCTGTGGCGGCGAGGGCGGAGGATTTGAGAGCGGCGCGACGAGAAATTTTCATGGTGCGGAAACGATAGCAGATGATGGGCGAAGAGTTCGAGTCGCAGGCGCGCTAGCATTGCTTGACGAACGTGCGGCGCAGACAGTAAACATGGGAGCCATGAAATCCATCCGTTCTTCCCGTCCATCGTCGCCAACTTTTCTTTCTCTTCTCTTTGGGATTTTGTTGCCTTGTGTCGCATGGCACGGCGTGGCGCAGCCGCCGGTGGGTGCGGCCCAACCGGCTGCTGCGGGTGCGGCACAGACACCACCCGCAGGGACTGCTGCGCCTGCGACGGCGCCGCGGGGGCCGCGAATTCCGCTTCCCGTGCCTGCCAACCCCAAGCTGCCGACGCTCTTCCTTGTCGGCGATTCCACCGTGCGCAACGGGCAGGGCGACGGTACGGGCGGGCAGTGGGGATGGGGCGAGCCGCTGGTGGACTACTTCGACACCACGAAGATCAATGTAGTCAACCGCGCCATCGGCGGGCTGAGCAGCCGCACCTACATGAACAGGCCGGGTGGCGATCCATGGGCATCGACGCTGGCCATGATCAAGCCGGGCGACGTGGTGATGATCCAGTTCGGCCACAACGACGAAGGCAAGCCGGACGATCCCTCCCGCGCGCGCGCCTCGCTGCCGGGCGTGGGCGAGGAGACGGTGGAGATCGAGAACCCGTTGCTCAAGATGCATGAGACGGTGCATACCTACGGCTGGTACATCCGCAAGATTGTCGAGGATACCAAGGCCAAGGGCGGTATCCCGATTGTCTGTTCGCCGATTCCGCGCAAGTTATGGCAGGACGGCAAGGTGATCCGCAACGCCGCCAACTACGGTGGCTGGGCACGCCAGGTGGCGGCCCAGGAGGGTGTGGGCTTTGTCGACCTGAACGAGATCATTGGGCGGCGCTACGATGCGCTGGGCGAGGCTGCCGTGGAGCCGCTCTTCGGCGATCCGCACACCCACACCAGCCGCGCGGGGGCGGAGTTGAATGCCGAGTGCGTGGTTGCCGGGCTGAAGGCGCTGAAGAACGACCCCGTGGCGGCATACTTCTCCGCCAAGGGCGCGGCGGTTATGCCATACAAGGAGTAGGGCCTCGGCTGGACTGGCTTTCGCTGAGAAGGGCGCGGACTGCCCCTGGGTCAGCCAGCAGATGGAGCAACACCGCTGCGAATTTGCCTCGAATACAGCGGCGATTACCGCCCATGAATGGTAAAATGAAGGGAATGACAACTCCGCTGAAGACCCTCTTCCTGAACCCGCCCTCCTTTGAGAAGTTCGATGGCGGCGCAAGCAGCCGCTGGCCCGCCACACGCGAGATCGAGTCCTACTGGTACCCGGTCTGGCTCACCTATCCGGCGGGCATGCTGGAGGGGTCGCGCCTGGTGGACGCGCCACCCCATCACCTCAAGTGGGCGGATGTCGTGGAGATTCTGAAGGATTATGAGTTCCTTGTCCTCTTCACCAGCACCATGGGCTGGGAGGGCGACCAGAAGATGGCCACGGTCATCAAGCAGACCTACCCCAAGATCAAGATCGCGTTCGTCGGGCCGCCGGTGACTACATCCACCGATCGCGCGCTGAACGAGTGCCCAGCCATCGACTTCGTCTGCCGCCGCGAGTTCGACTTCTCCATCGTGGAGTACGCCAACGGCAAGCCGCTGAACGAGATCCTCGGCGTCAGCTACCGGGACGACAACGGCGTGATCCAGCACAACCCCGACCGTCCGCAAGTGACCCCGGAGCAGCTCGACGAGATGCCTTGGGCCACCGAGATCTACGCGCGCGACCTGGACGTGACGAAGTACACCGTGCCCTTCCTGCTGCACCCGTTCGTTGCGCTGTATAGCACCCGCGGCTGCCCGGCGCAGTGTACCTTCTGCCTGTGGCCGCAGACGCTGAGCGGGCACGCATGGCGCAAGCGGTCCACCGACGATGTGGCCGCCGAGATGGCCAACGCCAAGAAGCTCTTCCCCCATGTGAAGGAGTTCTTCTTCGACGACGACACCTTCAACATCCAGAAGGCGCGCACCATCGAGCTGTGCGAGAAGCTGAAGCCGCTGGGGCTGACCTGGTCCTGCACCTCGCGCGTGACGACCGACTACGAGACGTTGAAGGCGATGAAGGAGGCGGGCTGCCGTTTGCTGATCGTGGGCTATGAGTCGGGCGACGCGCAGATCCTCAAGAACATCAAGAAGGGCGCCACCGTGGAGCGCGCGCTGGACTTTACCCGCGACTGCCACAAGCTGGGCCTGGTCATCCACGGCGACTTCATCCTCGGCCTGCCGGGCGAGACCGCCGAGTCGATCCGCAACACCATCGAGTTCGCCAAGCGGGTGGACTGCGAGACCATCCAGGTCTCCATGGCGCACGCCTTCCCCGGCACCGAGCTGTACGATTTTGCCAAGGAGAAGGGCTATATCACCAACCTCTCCATGAGCGACGACGCGGGGCACCAGATGGCCCACATCGAATATCCCGGCCTGCCCGCCGAGTACGTGCTGGAGATGGTACACAAGTTCTACGACGAGTACTTCTTCCGGCCCAAGGCGGCCTTCCGCGTTGTTTGGAAGGCCATCCTCAACCGCGACATCCCGCGGCTCTATACCGAGGCGCGTTCCTTCCTGAAGCTGCGCGCCCAGCGCAACAAGACCAGCCGTGAGGTCAGGGCCGCCAAAGAACTCAAGGCCCAGGCATCCTCCAGCTAAAAGGCATGACGCGCGCAGATGCACTTCGGATAGCCTAAAAGTTAGATGAAGCACACCCTTACTCTGCGGCGCTATCTCATCCTACTTGCCGTGATGCTGACGGCGTCGGTGGGCGACACGCTGCTGTCGCATGGCATGGCGCAGGTTGGCCCGGTCTCGCTGGCGCATCTGGGACTGCTTCTGGTGGCGCTGCGCAATCCCTGGGTTGTCACCGGAATCCTCTGCCTGCTGGGCTTCTTCGCCAGCTACCTCACCGCGCTGAGTTGGGCCGACCTCACCTTTGTGCTGCCGGCCACAGCATTCGGGTACGTTGTGGTGGCGTTTCTGGCAAAGTACTGGCAGCATGAGACGATCACCGTCTACCGCTGGGCCGGCATCCTGCTGATTGTCTGCGGCGTTGGATTTGTCGCCAACGGGCCGTCGCTGACTGAGCACAAGCCGCAACACGCGACGGAAGATTCCGCACGCGAGTGCGGGGCCGCTGGGACGGGTGGAACACCATGATCCACGCAGGCCATATCTACACGGGGACTCTGGAGACGTGGGCCACGATTCTTACGGTGGCGGCAACGGCGGTTGCGGGAGATGTGCTGACGGCGGGGGCCATGCGGCGCATCGGCGACCTCGACCTGATTCGCGCCAAGTCCGGCCTCGGCGGGGCCATCCGCGCGGTCATCTCCAGCCCGATGTTTCTGCTGGGCGTGTTGTCCATGGCCGTCAGCTTCTTCTCGCTGCTCTTCACCCTGTCCAACGTCGAGCTCTCGCTGGCTGCGCCGGCCAGCGCATCGCTCACCTTTATGGGCAACGCGTTCGCCGCCAAGATATTCCTCAAGGAGAACGTCAATCGCCGCCGCTGGCTGGCTGCGCTGTTTGTGTGCGCGGGGGTCTTCCTGCTCTCAAAGTAGATCGGCTCAGGGTTGCGGGCTGGGGGCCGGTAACGGAACGGCTTGGAGTTGTGGCGTTGCGGGCGCTGTGGCAGCGGCAGCAACTTTGAGCCAGCTCTGAAGCTGTCCCGTCTGGCGCAGCAGGTGGATCTCGGCCTGGCGAAGCTGATAGCCGGCATCCACCACGCCGAGGTACTTTTCACGCTCATTGATCCTCGCGTTCTGTTCGGCCTTGGGGGTCATCTGTGTGCCATCGGGGTTGCCCGACTTGAGCTGCTGTTGCAGGACGTCGAGCTGTTGCTCTGCAAGCTGCTGCTGGAGCGCGGCGACCTCGGCCTGCGACTGCAGCTCGGAGATGGTATGGCGCAGGCGCGACTGGGCGTCCAGCGCGTTGTTCTGTGCGTTTTCTGCGTCGTGCTGGGCGCGGGCGGCATCGGCGGCGGACTCGCGCGCCTTGGCGGCTCGAGTTCTGTCCATGATGGGCAGGTTGATCTGTATGCCAAAGGCGCCCTCGCTGGAACCCAGCGTGGTTTTACCGGTGTTCGCCTGGTAGATCTTTTGCAGTTGCGAAAAGGAGTCGCTGAAGGTGGCGTAGTAATTGAATTGGGCGAAGAGGTAGATCTGGGGGCTGAAGCGGAAATGCTCGTCTCCAATGGCCTGTTGCTGTTTGGCCTTGGCGTTGGCGAAGGCGGACGCGACGGCAGCATTGGCATAGCCGTTCACCGATGTGTCAACCGTTGTGTCGAGGGGCAGTGGATTAGCCGGGAAGTTGCCGTCGACGCTGAGCGCCGTGGGAGGCAGGCCGAGCAGCCGCGCCAGATGTTCGCGATCGACTGCGGTGTCGTCCTGGGCGCGCAGGCTTGCGAGGCGAAGCTGGGCAGCGGTGAGCTTGGCCTGGGTGAGTTCGATCGCGGTGTCCTGGCCGGCATCGACGCGGTCCTGCACAATTGAAACCAGCGTGGCGGCGTAGCTGGACTGCTGTCCGACGACCTGCGCGCGCTGCTGGTCGTAATCGAGCGCGATGAAGGCCAGAGAGGTCTCCTCGGCGACCGATTCCCGGACGTCATTGAGTACAAGTTGGGCGGCATCGACTGCGGCACTGGCCGAGCGAATGTAGGAGAACTGCGATGCGTTGTAGACCAGCGAACTGCCGGTGTCGGTGAAGAGGGTGGGCGGATTGGTGCTGTAGCCGTACGACTGGCCGACTGCCGCGCCGCCAATAACGGTTGGGACGTATATGTCGTGGGTCTCGGAGAGCTGGGCGCGCGCCTTAGCGACGTCGGCCTGCGCGCTTTGTACGCGGGGGTTGCTGCGCAGCGCGAGGTCGACCGCGGCGCCGATCGAGATCTGCGCGTGGGCGGGCGCAAACGGCAGAGAGATGCACAGAGTCAGAGCGGAGCGGAGCAGACGCCATGGTGGATTGCGTCGTGCATTGGCCGGCGAAGGAAGACGCAGATTCCCTGTGGCAACGATATACGACGACAGGCGAGCTGGGGCGAGAGAGGACATGGGTGCTGAGAGCTTCACTCCAAGGTTGTCAACTTCCATGGTATAGTCTTCACCCATCAGAGACCCTGGGCTGTTCTTGTGCTTCGCATAAAGGCCGGCGCGAGTTCTGCTGCCGCGGCAGCCTCGCGCTCTGCGCCGGGGGTGTCTCCGCGTGCTGCCAGCATCCGGCTTAGTTGCAGATGGACCTTGAAGGCGGGTGCTGCGTCGGACTTTGCGCGGGAGCCAAGGTAGTCGCGCAGGCAGCGTTCGGCCAGGTCGGGAGCGCGCTGGGCCGCGGTGAGGATGCTGGCGGCGTCCACCAGCGTGGGGCCGTGTGTGCGGTCGGCGGCCAGGGCGGATTTTACGGCAGCCAGCGCATCATCGGGCCGTGCGTGGCCCTGGTAGAACTGGGCAAGGTCGATCCAGGCGTCGGGCGTGTGCTCGGCGGCAACGGCCTGTTTGAACTCGAATTCGGCAGTAGTGAGATCATTTTGGGAGTCCGCAAGGCGCGCCAGAATGAGATGCGCGGCCCCAGGAAAGCGGGGCATGATGCGTGCGGCCAGAGCGCGGGCCTTGTCAGGGCCGCCGCCCACGATGAACGGAGCGTCCACGTAGTATTCGCCGAGGTCGTTGAGAGCGGCCACGTTGGAGGGGTTGATCTGGACGGCGCGCGCAAAGCTGGCGTCCACCTTGCGCGCCAGGGTGAATGCGACGATAAGGTTGGAGTGGCGCGCCTTCATGCCGTAGGCGCGTCCCAGCCAAAGCTGAGAGTCGCTGGCCAGATCGCTCGCGGCAGGCGCGTAAGAGACGGCCAGTTCGCACTGCTGGATGGCGTCGCCGGCGTCGTCCTGTGCGTAAAAGACGCGGCATAGAAGCTGGTGCGCTGTGGCGTCCGCGGGGTTGGCGGCAAGGGTCGCACGCAGCAGGACAGAGGCGTCGTCGTTGCGTCCGTCCAGCAAGGCGCGATAGGCGTCTGCATCGGGTCCCAGCGAGCGGTCGGCGGCTGCAAGGTCCGCCAAGGGCATCCCGGCGTGAAGCGGGCCGGCAAAGATTGGATTGGCGAAGATCAGGCCCAGAACAAAAACCGGCGCGAACAGCCTTCCCAGCTTGACGGCGCCGGGTTGGGAGAGCTTGAACGAAGGCATCGCGGAGGATTGTGCGTTCATGCTCATCGATAAACGGGCGTTACTTCGAGTCCGTTGCTGAGTTCGCGGTTGGTGGTGGCGTTGAGGGCGACCGTGTCGCCTTCGGCAAGGCCTCCTGTGATTTCAGCTTGCGTAAGGTTGACGATGGCCGGTCTGGCTGAGGAGCCTAACTGCACAGGAGTGCGCACCAGCTTGTTGTGGATTATGCGGAAGACGTAGGGCTGTGAGCCCTCCTCATGCAGCGCCTCTCGCGGAACGCTGAGCACATGCGGATGCTGCTCGGTGGTGACGGTGACGGTGACATTGGCGTTGGGTTGCAGGACGCCGTCGGCATCGTCCACATCGATGAAGCACTCGCCGACGTTGCGCGTGCCATAGCTGATGATGGTGGTGGGTGCCTGGGTGATGTGGCCATGCCATGCGATCCCCGGTTTGGCCTCCCAGGCGATCTTGACCGGCTGTCCTGCGGCCAGATTGCCAATCTCTGGCTCGTCGAAGTAAGCCGTGATGCGCAGATGTTTGAGGTCCGCAACGTAGACCAGGTCGTTGTTGTCCAGGCTGACGTAATCGTACTGGGAGACAGGGAGATAGTAGACCGTGCCGGAGATTTTGCTGTGGATGTCGACGCTGGCATAGTCGCGATTGGCGGCTGCGACGGCAGCGAGTGCGTCGGCCAACTGCGCCTTGGCGCGGGCGCGATCGGCATCGCTGTAGCGCTGGGTGCTGTGCTGCTGGATGGTGTGCAGCATGTTGTCGTCCAGTTGCAGGCGGACGGTGGCGGCGTCGATCTCCGCCGGCGAGGCTGCACCTTTCTGCTGAAGCTGTTGCAGCGCAGCCAGCGAGGCGGCGTCCTGATCGCGTTGCAGCTTGGCGCGTTTCTCATCGGAGGCGTAGGTATTGCGTTCGTCCTGGCTGCCGCCCCGTTCGATGTCGCTGACCGCGAGCTCGGCCGCGCGCAAAGCGGAGTTGGCGGAGGCAAGCCGCGCCAACGCGTCCGCATCGTCCATCTTCAGCAGCAACTGGCCCGCATGGACCTTGTCGCCGACATTGACGTAGATATCCTGCACCTGGCCGGCCACCTGCGCATGGGCCTCGAAGTCGTCCACCGGCTCGACCTTGCCATTGGTCGAAGAGGTCTTGACCAGGTCCCGATAGCTGACCTGGGTGGCCACGACACTGATATGCTCCCTGGTGAGCGCACGAATCGCATAGAGCGCCAGAAGGAGGACGGCAAGGACGGCCCCCCAGAGGAGCAACTGCGTTGTTCGATTTGATTTGGGAGTAGATGCCATGTCTTCAAGTGCCAGTATATAGGACGTATTGCCACGCCGAAGGGAGCAAAATACTTCTTGCACGGCAAGCAACATTCGAGGGTGTTCCATCGGCGAGCGAAGCGGGGCCGGATTGCTATAGTTCAGGACTCATTTACAGGGCTGCAACGGCGCGCTGGCGGGCCGCAGGTCGCACAGTTCGAGTTCGAGGCCGCCGAACCGCGGGCTGGCGTAGGGTCCAGTGTTGTGCCGCAGACGATAGAGAACGTCGATCGCGGAGCCCTTGACCAGCGCCAGCCGCTGGCAGCGTACTGGCCAGCCCACGGCGTCGCGGCTCCAGCCGAGGGCCGGGATTGCGGCAGGGTTGGATGGTTGCCCGGCACCGCTCTGCGTCAGTTGCAGCGCGATGTGTTTTTCCTGAATCAGGCGGATGGGCGCGGCCAGGACTGCGTTGCGGGTAAGGAAGACCGGCTCGGGGTTGGCGATGCCGAAGGGCGCGAGACGCGCAATCCAGCTCATCAGCTCGGGCGTGACCTCCGAGAGCGAGAGCTCCGCGTCGTAGTCGAGCTGTGCGGCCAGAAGGGCAGGCGTGAGGCGCGTGGATGTATAGGACTTCATGCGGGCGCGCAGCAGGGGCAGCCGGTCGGAGGACAGCGAGAAGCCGACCGCGTGCGCGTGGCCGCCAAAGCGATGGAAGAGGGGCCCGGCCGGGTCCCCGGCATCGGCGGCCCCGTTTACGAATGTAATGGCGTCGAGCAGGTGGAAGCCGGGAACGGAGCGGCCAGAGCCGTATGCGTCGCCCTCACCGTGGGTGACGATGAGCGCGGGCCGTCCCGTGCGCTCCACCACGCGCGAGGCCAGAATGCCCAGCACGCCGCGATGCCACCCCGGGTGGTCGAGGATCAGGCACTCGCGCGGGTACGCGCCATCGGCTTCGACCAGCGTCAGCAGCTCGCGGTCGATGGCGTCCAGAGCGCGCGTCTCGGAGGCGCGGCGGTCCTGATTCAAGCGGTCCAATTTTTGGGCCAGATCGCGCGCTCGGGCCACGTCGCGCGTCATCAGCAGCTCCACCACATCGTCCGCGATGTCCATTCTTCCGGCGGCGTTGATGCGTGGCGCCAGGCGGAAACCCACCTCGGTCGCGGTGGGTGCGCGGTCCAGCGGAACCTTCGCCAGTTGCATCAGCGCGCGCAGGCCGGGCTGCACGAGGTTGGCCAGGGCAGCAAGCCCCAGGGCCGCAATCGTGCGGTTTTCGCCGGTCAGCGGCACGGAGTCCGCGACCGTGGCGATGGCCACCAGCTTGAGGAACGAGGGGACCAGAACGCCCCGGGTGCGCGCGCGGAAGGCTGCTGCGTCCGAGGTGAGCGGGGCTGCGGCGTCCAACAGCGCCTGCGCCAGTTTGAAGGCAACGGCCGCTCCGCAGAGGTTTTTGTTGGGATAGGGACAGCCGGGCTGCGTGGGATTGACTACGGCCAGCGCGTCGGGAATCTCTGCGCCGCCGGGCGGGTGGTGGTCGGTGACGATGAGGTCGAGGCCAAGCGTGCGCGCCTCCACCGCTTCGGCGATGGCGCGGATGCCGGTGTCCACGCTGATCACCAGGCGCACGCCGGACTGGGCCGCCTCAGCCAGGATCGCGTTCTGCATCCCGTAGCCCTCGCGGATGCGGTGGGGCAGGTGATAGCTGACCTGCGCCGGCCGTTGCGGCTCCATTGCCAACCCGATGCGCTCGATGGTCGTCTTCAGCAGGACGGTCGCGGTGGTGCCGTCCACGTCGTAGTCGCCGTAGATCAGGATTGGTTCGGCATTTTGGATTGCGCCCAGGATTCGTTCGACGGCGCTTTTCATGCCCAGCAGTTGCGTGGGGTCGTTCGCCGGGTCGTCGAGCAGAGCTTCAATGGTTGGATGGAGAAAGGCATCAGCCGCGGCTTGCGATTCGATGCCCCGCGCAACCAGAATTTGCGCGATGGCCGGCGGGCAGCCGAGATGTGCGGCCAGGACTTCGGCGGCGTTGGCGGCAACGGGGTGGTCAGTGGATTTCAGCAGCCACGCGGTCGGTGGCGCTGGACTACATGGGGATTGCACCGCTGGACAATCCTGATTCGGCAACTTCGACGGCACGTGCGTCAGTCCTCGTCGTGGTCGTGGTCGTCGACGACCATGCCGCCGAGGTCGGTGACGGTCTCGATCAGCTCCTGGAACTGTTCGTACCACTCGGTCGAGGTCTCGAAGAGGAACATCACGCCCTGGTGGGCGAATCCCAACTGCAGGTAGCCGATCTTGCCAACGTGTTTCACCAGGGACTCTGCGTCGTCGATCTCGATCGAGTCGGCGTCGGGGTAGGTCTGGTCGCGCAACTGCTCCAGCAGGATGGCGACGTCGGACTTCTCCAGCGCCACCTCGCTCATGGTCAGGAAGCTGGCCCCGCTGGCCTTGGCGTGCTCCACAAAGTCCTTCCACGCATCGGGATCTTCGTCCTCGAAGACGACGGTGGGAACTTCGTCGGTGACATAGGCGTTGAAATGGCGCAGTCCATGGCCGGCGATGAAGGCCACCATATCGTCTTTGAGCGAGATCAGATTGTCGGGTTGCATGCGGAACCTATTGTCTCAGAAAGCAAGGGTGAGCGCACGGCGAGTTGCGAACAGTCCGCGGCGAATCGGCAGCGAGCGGTTCCGCGGCAGCCCCGTCTGCGACTTCGCTTCCCGCATCGCTCTGCGCGCGGTAGCATCGAAGTATGATGCAAGCGATCCAGATCACTCAGACCGGCGGGGCCGAAGTGCTTGTGCCCCGCGAACTGCCCACCCCCACGCCCGGCCCCGGCGAAGCTATGGTCCAGATCGAGGCCTGCGGCGTCAACTTCATCGACATCTACCTGCGCGAAGGCCGATATCCGTCGCCGCTGCCGTACATCCCCGGCCAGGAGGCGGCGGGCGTCGTCGTTGGCGTTGGGGCGGGTGTGTCCAGCGTCAAAATTGGCGACCGCGTTGCCTGGTGCAATGTTCCCGGAACCTACGCCCAGTTTGCTGTTGCACCTGTTGCCCGGCTGATTGCGGTTCCCAACGGTGTCACCACGCGCCAGGCCGCCGCGGCCATGCTGCAAGGGATGACGGCGCACTACCTTGCGTACTCGACTTATGCCATCCAACCGGGCGACGCGGTGCTGATCCACGCGGGCGCGGGCGGCGTTGGGCTGCTTCTGATCCAGATGGCGAAGCGGCTGGGCGCGCGCGTCTTTGCCACCGTCTCTACCGAGGAGAAGGCCGCGCTGGCGCGTGCCGCCGGGGCCGATGAGACGGTCCTCTACACGCGTGAAGACTTTGCCGCTAGGGTCCGCGAATTGACCGCAGGCGCGGGCCTTCCCGTGGTCTACGATTCCGTCGGCAAGACCACCTTCGACGGCAGCCTGGCATGCCTGCGTCCGCGCGGCATCCTCGTACTCTACGGCGGAGCCAGCGGCGCGGTGCCGCCCTTCGACCTTATCCAGCTCTCCACCCGCAGCTCGCTCTACGTTACGCGGCCCACGCTGAAGGACTACACCGCGACCCGCGAGGAGCTTGTGCAGCGCGCGGGCGATGTGCTGGGCTGGGTCGCCGAGGGCAGCCTCAAGCTGCGCCTCGAACACAACTATCCGCTGGCCGATGCCGCCCAGGCCCACCGCGACCTGGAAGGGCGCAAGACCACCGGCAAGCTGCTGCTGATCCCACCTCAGTGAGCTGTACGCCTCTACGCAGAATGGCCCCGGCAAATCGCCAGGGCCACAATAGTCTTCGCTGCGTTCTTTGCGCGCCTTACCCCAGGGGTAAAGTTGCGGTGGGGATGACCGGGGCAGGCTCTGCCGCAGCTACCGGTTGAGGATGGCCGTTCTTCGCCTCGCCCGGCTTGCGGATGTCGATGCCGCCCTTGAAGTACGCGCCGTCCTCGATGGAGATGCGCGCGGCGGTCACGTCGCCGGTCAGCGAGCCTTCGCTGCGGATGTCCACGCGGTCGCTGGCATTCACGTTGCCCTTCACCTTGCCCAGCACCACCACCTCGCGCGCCAGAACATTGGCTGCCACCTGTCCGTTGCGCCCCACCGTGACGCGGTTGCCGGGCAGGTTGATGGTGCCTTCCACCTTGCCGTCGATGTACAGCGACTCCGATCCGGAGACCTCGCCCTTAACCACCAGCGATTTGCCGATGGTGGCCTGTTCGCCGGTCGCTAGGATCGGGCTGGCGATGGGCGCTGCCACCGGTTTTGGTGTGCTGGACTCGTAGATGGTCGGCGCTGGGACCGGCGGTCGCGTCGGCTCTGGGGGTGATGGAGGGAGCGGTCCAGTCGGGTTCGGTTTCCACATAGGTTGCATATTTCCTTTCTTGATTGCTTGAATGGTAGGTGCGGTTGGTGGCCCTGTCTCGCCGGCCTGCCGTGGGTCAACTTCAGCCGCATCGCCCGGCGGTTGCCCGCCAGCGTCCTGCCACAACGATACTACTCCGCCGCGCTCCACGGAAACTCAGGCCTCTGCAAATCTCCCCGCAGAATCCGCTGCATTAATCCTGCGGCGGCGTTGGGCGCCGCAACATGCGGCGTTCCGCCCATTCGTGGCATCTTCTGTTGCCTGCCATGCCGGATCGGAGGTTGGCCCTCGAATATCTCTCGAAGTCGCATTTTTCTTGAAAACACCGCTTGCTTCCGCACCCCGCACGCGCTACTCTGCCGCGCATGCAGATATTTCGCTCCGCTGTTGTGCGTCTGCGTGCGTGGCCGTTGGGCTTGTTGCCGCTCGGCCTCCTGCCCCTCTCGCAACCCAACGCCCAGGCTGCGCCGGTCAAGGTCCACGTTGTGTTGCTGGGCGCGGTGCGCAAGGTGCCCTACACGCCGCCCGAGAGCGCTCCCGCAACCG
The DNA here is from genome assembly GCA_963834805.1 of uncultured Acidobacteriaceae bacterium. Classification (GTDB taxonomy): domain Bacteria; phylum Acidobacteriota; class Terriglobia; order Terriglobales; family Acidobacteriaceae; genus Edaphobacter. The sequence goes on along the minus strand of CAWIDB010000004.1, from coordinate 78,124 downwards.
GCAAAGCCAGCGACCCAATCACGCTCAAGGTGCGTCCGCTCACCGTCGACGGCCATCAGAAGGAGTGGACCACCGGCGACGCGCACGACGTCACCGACCGCAGCTTCACCGTCCGCCGCGCCCTGCGCCTGAACGATGCGCTGCCCGGCGACGCGGCCCCGCGCTGGAGCTGGCAGCCCGGCCCCTGGCTGCTGGTGGACCGCAGCACCGGCCACATCACCGCGCTGCATCTGCCGGATTTCGACGCCGAGGTCTCCGATGCTGTCTGGTTCCGCGACTACGCGGCCTACTGCGGCACTGCCGAGACCGCCAAGGGAGGGCTCTTCGCCATCGTCGCGCAGCTTGGAGCGCGCCGCGCCGTGGTGCAGCAGCAGATCGGTAAATGGCCCCAGCCCTCGCCCGCCTCGCCCGTCTGCAAGCAGGCTGTGTGGCAGCGCGAACCCATGCGCGTCACCCTGCAGCCCACCGGCGGCGCAGCAACCACCTACGATGTCGTCGGCGCGGCCTCGCTGGTCGAAGAGAACGACTCCAGCGACGATGCGCCGTAGCCATTCCACCTGCTCGCAGAAAGCCTGAGCAATTTAGTTCGCCGCACCCGAGATATACGCGTGCAGGTGGCGGATCGTCTCCTGCTGCTCCGTGATGACAAAGTTCACCAGGTCGCCGATGGAGAGCACGCCCACCACGGCGCCGTCTTCGGTCACCGGCAGGTGGCGGATGTGGCTGTCCGTGATGATGCGCAGGCACTCGCCCACGGTATGGTTGCGCGAGACGGAGATCACCGGGCTGCTCATGATCTCCGCAACCCGCATCTCCTTGGACGTGTGCCCCTTCAGCACCACCTTGCGCGCATAGTCGCGCTCGCTGACGATTCCCACCAGCCGGTCGCCCTCCATCACCAGCAGCGCGCCCACGCTCTTCTCCGCCATCACCTCGATGGCGTGATACACGGAGTCGTCCGGCGCGACCGACAAGACCCCTCCCGTCTTCTGTCTCAGGATTGTGCCTACGGTAGTCGTCATTTCGCTCATGCTGCACCTCGCGCTTGCAACCGGTCTATTCGATGCCTTTGCGTCTGCCAGGCATGCCTTGAGTCTCGCTAACAAAGTGCGGCCCACAGTCTCCGCGGGGAGATACGGATGCTGATGCGACCGGTTCTTGAGTATTACCTCCGCAGACCTCCGCCGTCAATCGCGCTCCCCCGTGCTGGACAAACTATTCTCCGCCATTGTCCGGGGCGTCGTCCTCCTCAAGGGCCTCCATCGCTTGAAACAGCGGTGCGGTGATCTTGCGGAAGATGTAGTTGATGCCAAGTCCAATCAGGCAGCCAAAAACGACGCCCACCATCCGGTAGATCGCCCCCTTCCAACTGCTGTGGGTCTCCTCGTAGATCATCACGATGATGAACCCGACCAGGGCGGTGCGGCAGACACCGACCAGGTCCAGATGGAAGCAGAGCAGGATCGTCACCACTACGCCCAGGCAGATGGTGAGCAGGTTCGGCGGACTGTGCAGCAGGTACATGACCAGGCCCGCCAGCGAGCCGACGATGTTGCCCCGCATCCGGTCCAGGGCCACCTTGCTGTTGTTGTCGTGCGTGATGGAGAGCAGGATGGAGATCAACAGCCAGTAATACTGGCCGCTTTGCCGGGGAAATGTCTGCATCAAAAGATAGCCGACGGTCACGCCCACCAGGCACTTGGCAATGTACTCATAAAACATGATCGGATTGCCCTGCGTGACCTCTTTGAAGCTCCTCATCTCACTCCCCGGACGCCGCCAGTGCTGCGCAAGACGCCACTACATTTTATGTCGCCGCGCTTGCGGTTGCCGGGAACAGCCTCCCGATCGATAGTGTCCGGAAGAGGGGTGGAGTCGAACCGCGACCCGAATCCTGCTCAATAAAGCGATGCTTCGCCGGGGGGCGGGTCTTCCAGCGGCGGTGCATCCACAGCCACTGGCTGGGGTAGCGCCGGATGGCGGCCTCGATCACGGCGGTAAACAGGGCGGTGTTGCTGGCCGCGTCTGCCTCCGAGTCGCCGGTCGACGCCAGCGCCAGCTCGGGGCCAAAGCGCAGCACATACTTGCGTTCCGACTCCTCCCAGAGCAGAAATCCAGGCAGGACGGCGGCGCCAGTCTTCAGCGCCACGCGCGCCAGGCCCGAGGCGGTGCAGGCCTGGATCCCGAAGAAGGGCACAAAGAGACCTTGCGGCGGCGTCATGTTGGTGTCCATCAGAATGCCCACCGTCTCGCCCGCGCGCATTGCCGCGATCAGGCCCCGCGCAAAGTCGTCCTTGTGCAGCACACGGTTGCCGTGCTGGCAGCGGATCGCATTCACCAGCGAATCCACCAGCGGATTGTCCAGGCGGCGGATCACCATGCCCATCGGGTAGCCTGCCAGCGAGTGGTAAAAGCTGGAAAGCTCCCACGCGCCCAGGTGCCCGGTGAGCACCAGAACGCCCTTGCCGCGGTCGCGCACGGCCAGGTAGTGGTCGAGTCCCTCGTAGCGGATAAAGCGGCTGGCCGATGCGCGCGTGTAGGTGGACATCTGGCAGAACTCGGCCAGCAGCCAGCCCAGGTGGCGATATTCCTTGCGCAGGATCGCCTCGCGCTCTGCGGCGGGCAGGGTGGGGAAGGCCAGCTCCAGATTGCGCCGTCCCACGCGGCGCAGGCGGCCGTGCAGAAGAAACGCGAGGACCGCGATGGCCTCTCCGCAAGCCCTCGCCACACGCCGCGGCAGAGCGCGCAGAACGTGGATGAAGAACCATGCAACGGCGAATTCAACCGCATGGCGGAGGCTGGGAGGGCTCGCCGGCTCAGAGATGGGTTGGGCTTCGGGGGTCAAGGTTCCAGTCTATCGGGTCTGGGTGCGGTTGGTTTGGATCGAATGGTGGAGTGCTCCCTGCTGAATAGACGCAAATCGATGGCGCAGGATTACATGGATCGCGCAGGTTCTTTAACCCGGAAGAGCAGCCGGAGCCCAAATGCAACAAAGCCGCCACGGAGTGCTTCCGGCAGGCGGCTTCGGTGTGCTATGGGGGTACGGCGTCCTTCTAACCTGCGATGCAAGGACGCGGATGCTGCTCGGTTACTGTTTCTGGTTGTCCTTCGATACTACAAAGTACTTGGCAATCGTGCGGACGAAGGCCCGTGCGTTCTCCGGGACCGTCTTGTTGCCCTTGAGCACGACGTCGAAGGGGATGTCGGCGCCGTACTCGGCGCGGGTGTCGTCCTGGTTTTGCGAGAGGACGGTACCCGTGAGGTCAAGGCCGACAAAGAGACCTTTAGAGCGCGAGTAGGTGAGGAACTCGGCGTTCATCTTCCAGTCGGTTCCGGCCTGTGCGTTACGCCCGACCGGTCCGGCCGAGGCGGCTGCGTCCGCGCCCAGCTTGAACTTGTTCTTTAGCATGTCCTGCATGCCGTTCTGGTTCATGGCCACCAGAACCAGGTCTGTGGCCTGGCCGCCGATCTGCCATCCTAAGCTGCCCCCGGTGAGTTGGATGAAGACCGGAGCGCTCCATCCGTTGTGCGTGCGGCAGGTGGCAACGCCCTGGCCGTACTGCGCTCCGACGATGAGGGCGCCCTTCTTGTAGCTGGGAACGACAACGACGCAGGAGGCCCCGGCTAGAATGCTCTGCGGGATGCCTTTGTCGGGCGTGGCCATCACTTCCTGGATGACGGCCTGCGCGCTGGTGAGACGCTCATCGAGCTTGGCGTGATCCTGTGCAACGGCTGCGAGCGTAGTAGTGGTCAGTAGTGTCAAGCCACATAGAATTCCGGAGAGTCGTTTCATAGGTTGATACCCCTTTGCTTCTTGATTGCATCTGCTTCTTGAATGGATCCGCCTGGTCCGCGTAGCCCGCGATCTCGATTAGAACGCAGCCGCCAACTCAGAATCAACTCATTCGATGTTGGGATGGATGTGGGAAGTTGCACGGTGAGAAGACGAAGTGCCGGAGATTTGTCCAGGACGTGCATGGCGGAAGCAAATTTGCTGCTTCAATGGGGAGTACCGTGCCGATGGGAGAAGGCAGGAGCGCAAACCGGCCCAGCGAAAATGCCCAAGACGGCGGGACAGAAAAAATGGGGCTGCAAGCGTTGGCAGGATAGCTGCACAACCTTGTAGCCCCTCTCCCAGGTCTGTGTTGCAATTCCATAATGGGCCAATTGTGACGGGCGAACAACAGTACGAAGGTATAGAGACTTTCGTACCCATTTTGTTTATCAATTAGTTAATATAAGCACTCTTCAGTTTGCCTAAGCAATCCGCACGACGCAGAGAAGGCCGGGCAAATCCGCGCAATGCGAACCTTTGTGCGCCGATTGAGGCTGCGCTTCAGCGTGGCAAGGTATGCCTATTCGAACTGGGTGGAGGGGTGGATGGTCAGCGCGGTGCGGTTGTTCACCCCCACCTTGCGCAACAGGCGGCCAATGTGCGCCTTGACGGTGCTCTCGTCGATCACCAGAGCGCGTCCGATCTCGCGGTTGGACTGTCCGGCGCGAAGCAGTTGAAGCACCTGGAGTTCGCGCGGGGTGAACCTGGGGGGTGCGCTGGCGGAGCTGGAGAAGCCCAGTTGCCGATCCAGCAGGCGCGAGAGCACTCTGCGCGGAGCCCACACCGAGCCGTCGCAGACCATCTCGATGGCCATCGCAAGCTCGGACTCCTTGGCCGAGAAGGTGAGGTATCCCTTGGCCCCGGTGCCTATGATGCGCTGGATGTACTCCGGGCCAGTCTCCGTGCCCAGCACGATCAGCTTCAGTTGGGGGCGGATGTGGTGGAAGGTGGCAAGCAGTTCGAACAGATGGCGGGTGCATTCGGCGTCCACCAGCACCAGGGAGAGATTGACATCGTCCAGCGCTCCCGGCGCCGTCAGGTGGATGATCTCAAACTTCGGCAGGATGGACTGCAGTCCGAGCGTACGCAGCGGGTCGGTGGCTACCACGCCAATGCGCACCGCTCGTTTTGCGGCAGATTCCTCCATCGAACTCAAGCCTCATCTATCCGCATGGTCCCGTGGCGCCTCTGCCCTGCCACACGGTTGGTTCTGCAGTGCGACACCATTCCCGTCTACCCCGATCGCTCCATCTACAGGAAGCTACAGCTTGGGAAGGACGATGCCTTGCTGCTTCTGATACTTTCCCTTGCGGTCCGCGTAGCTGGTCTCGCAGACCTCGTCGGACTGGAAGAAGAGGATCTGGCAGAGGCCTTCGTTGGCGTAGATGCGCGCGGGCAGGGGCGTGGTGTTGGAAATCTCCAGGGTCACAAATCCCTCCCACTCCGGCTCGAAGGGCGTGACGTTGACGATGATGCCGCAGCGCGCGTAGGTGGACTTGCCCACGCAGATGGTGAGCACATCGCGCGGAATCCTGAAGTACTCGATGGAGCGCGCCAGGGCGAACGAATTGGGCGGAATGATGACGCTCGCCGCCTGCACGCTGACAAACGAGCGCTCGTCGAAGGCCTTGGGATCGATGATCGCCGAGTTGACGTTGGTGAAGATATTGAACTCATCGGAGACGCGCAGGTCGTACCCGTAGGAGGAGAGTCCGTAGCTGATGACGCCCGCGCTGACCTGTTTCTCGCTGAACGGAACGATCATTTGGTGTTCGATTGCCTGCTGGCGGATCCAGCGGTCGCTCTTGATGGCCATCTCGGTCGTTTTTGCCTCTCGGCGGGCCTCTCCGGGCTGCTTCCGGGGCGCCGGCAGGCGTTCGGGCAACTGGATCGGTCCGCATCGTTTTGGATAGCCAAATCTTACGGCAGCATTCACGCGTTGACAATCTTGGGCTTAGTTCCTACCATCACACACAGTAGCGCAGTGTGGCCCTTAACTGCCCGCTGTCTGCAATTTGCGTGAGAGAGGCGGCCCATATTGATCAAACAGGACCTTATCCAGAGGGTCGTCGAGCGTACCGGACTCCCCAGAACAAAGGCGGAGCGCGCGGTCGACACCATCTTCGGTAGCATGAAGGAAACGCTGATCGCGGGCGACCGCATCGAGCTGCGTGGTTTCGGCGTCTTCACCGTCAAGCCGCGCAAGACCGGCATTGGCCGCAACCCGCGCACCGGCGCCGAAGTCAGCATCTCGCCGGGCAAGGCCGTGCGCTTCAAGCCCGGCAAAGACCTTCACAAGATGGACGAGCCAGCATAAGCCAAGGCGCATCTCGACGCAAGCCGCCCCGTATGCGTGGGCGCAAGTCGGTTGTGTTCGTGTGAAGCTCTGTCGCTCTAGAACAAGAGTGGGTTCTGCATTGATTCCTCGAAACGGAAGATTCCAGCCCGCAAATATTCTTCGACGGCTTCTCCGGCAATCCAGCGGCGATTCAGCAACTCGGCGACGGCTCCGGCTGTGAGTGAGCCTGCGAACGGGTCGAGAACCAGATCGTTTGAATCGGTCAAAAGCTTGGTAAAGAACTTGGGCAATAGAGCCGGAAAGCGCGCCGGGTGAATCTTGATGCCATTCTCCTTGCATCGCTTGGTGTAGAGGTCATTTGCAGCGTTATTGCCCATCTTCAATATGCTCTCAGGCACGTCAAAGTCAGCCTCTGTCACATTGGGTGGTATCGAACCGCCAGCACTAATGGTGTCGAAGGAGCTGTGTATTACATGTCCTGACGGTCTCACCGTACCGCGAACACCATTCCGATTCAACCGAATCATGTCCTCGCTGTATTCCTTGAGAACATTGAGATTCGATGCCTTTGGATATGGCGATTTAGATAGCCACCAAACATATTCTACTGAGTCCCGAACGCGAATGCGTCGTACGGTTACCCATTCAGCCGGAGCAGGCAACTTCGCGGGGTTGTACCAGAAGCACTCCTGAGCGAGATGGAAACCGACCTCTTCCACTAAGGCGATGAGCAGCTTAAAGTGGTAGATTGATCGGGTTGGCGTGCCCTGGTTGTAGCTGCCCCCGATGTTTAGCACGAAGCTGCCATCTTCCGTGAGGACGCGCTGAATCTCCCTTGCAAACGGCAAAAACCATTTGACATAGTGGTCTTTGTGCTCATTGCCGTATGCTTTCTTGAAGTGCAATGCGTAGGGTGGCGATGTCACCACCAAATTGACGCTGCTTGACGGCAGCGATTTGAGCAATTCCAGAGAGTCACCCAGATAGGCAACTCCGTACTTCGAGGTGAAGTAAGGCGACTTTTCGACGAGCCGTGACGGATGATCCATCTTGAGGTCATCAGAAAGACGGACATCGCGCGAAAATGCTGCTTCTTCGAGTGTGGAGACGATTTGGGGCTTCGATGACACGGCTGTTGCCATATTACGGCCTCACGTAGAAATACGATAGAAGAAATAGGTTTACATTGTCAATCCAATTCCAAAACGGTCTCGAATGGGTCTCCCAAGCTGAGGCGGCGCGCATTCGGGGCGTCTCCCGGCAGGCGATCTCTCGGCTCATCAAGAAAGGAAGGCTCCAGGTGCTGGAGATTGGTGGAAAGGTTCTGCTGAATCGCTCCGAGATCGAGGCCTTTGTACCTGATCCTCCGGGAAGGCCTGCGAAATGAGCGAATCCCCTGAAGTAATCAAGAAGCTAATTGAAGATTGTTCCCTTGAGGACCGTAAAGCCCTCAAAGCGTATTTGAGAACACTAATGCCCCATCCCTTAGAGAGCGAGTGGGGAATAGACGCAGACACGATTCTGAGTGCAATCAGCCGATCGTCTGATCTGACCAAGCGTGGTGTGAGGGGCATTATTGCCGAGGCTGTGTTCGTGAATGACGTGGTTCCGAATATAGCGGCCTCGGGCTGGGAGTCCGTTCCTATTAGCGGTGATCTGTCTTACGACGCCCTCTTCAAAAAGGGGGAACTCTCGGCACGCGTTCAGGTCAAACTGCAACGTATGGAAAAGGGTGTCCCAAAGCTCTACTACCCAGCGCATTACAAAGAAGGTTCATTGTATGTCGTTGAGGTTCAGAAGACTCGGAGTGGGGAGAAAAAGACCGTGGAGCATCTTCAGGAAGCGACCACGGACGTTACTGCTACCAACATGATTACCGTCAAAACAAGACCCTATCATTTCGGCGACTTCGACATTCTGGCCGTGAACATGCACCCATCTTCCGGTGATTGGAAGAACTTTCGGTATACCTTGGGTTCTTGGTTGCGGCCCCGTTCCAAGGACAGCTCCCTTATAGAAATCTTCCAGCCCGTCGCTGCGACTCCAAACGATGTTTGGACAGACGACATTGCGGAATGTCTAGGATGGCTGGTATCTGGCGAAAAACGCCAGTTGCTTCCTACCTTTTGACATCGACCACAGGAACGCTTACAACTTGAGTCACGTTCTTGTCCTGCGGCTGGCTTTGAACTGCCCGTCGCTCCACCCATAACCCTTGCCCGCTACGGAATGTTCGGGAAGCGCGGTGAAACTCCGCCACTGCCCCGCAACTGTGATCGCGCACGTCTGCTCCAGCCCACTCGGAGAAGCGTGAATGCCAGCCAGACACCTCCCACTGAAGCCGCCAGGCGACGGGAAGGGAAGCGTCCAGTCTTTGGCCGGCATGCACCCGCGTAAGTCAGGAGACCGGTTTCGCCGCGTACAGAGCGGTTCCACAGTGTTTCTGGCCTCGACGAAGATTGTGCAAGCGTGGTTTTCTTTGAGAGAAAACCACGCGAGCCGCAATTCGACGGAAGATGCACACTGTTGCACCGCTGTAACCGCGCTCCCGGGGGGAGCGTAGGAGTTCCGACATGTCCACACTCTCCGGCCGCCTTTCGGCCGCATCTCTTCTGCGAGCGACTTCTGCGCTCGCCGCTCTCCTCTTACTCGCAATTTTCGGCTTCCTCTCTGCCACGCCGGCGCACGCGGTGGTGGTAAGCGGCGTGGTCACCGACGCGCTCGGCCGCCCAATTCCCGGTGCTCGCGTCCAACTCATTCAGGGGCCTAGGCCGGTGGCCATCGGAATCGCCGGCGTGGATGGCGCCTTTGAGATTCGCTCCGCCCTGGCTGGCCGCTTCGTTCTGCTGACCTCGGCGCTGACCTTCTATCCCGGCATTGGCCAGGATTTTTACGCCGGCGCGACCGACCAGATCACCGAGAACGTCGTTCTGGAGACCGCCTCGCTGCACGAGGAGATCACGGTGACGGCCACCGGCCTGCCTACTCCGATCCAGCAGGCCAGTTCGGCGGTAACGCTGGTTCCCGACAGCGATCTCGCCACCTCCATCGGGGTGGTGGACGCGCTGCGCCAGTCTTCCGGCGTCACCCTGGTCCAGACCGGGCAGGGCGGAGGCGTCACCTCGCTCTTCGTACGCGGCGGCAACTCCGACGCGAACAAGGTGCTGATCGACGGCATTCCGGCGGAGAACATGGGAGGCACCTTCGACTTCGGCACACTTACCTCGTCCGGCATCGCAAACCTTGAGATCTACCGCGGCCCGGACTCCATCCTCTACGGCTCGGACGCGGCATCCTCGACCATCGCCTTCAGTACGCCGCGCGGCAGCGCCACCAGGCCTGTCCTGAACTACACCGGCGACGCAGGCAACTTCCACAGCTACCAGAACGAGGCGATTGTCAGCGGTACGCGCAAGCGGGTGGATTACCTCGCCGGATACTCGCGCTTCGACACCTCGAACGCGCTACCCATGGATGAGTATCACTCCGGCACAGCCCTGGCCAACCTCGGTTACGACATCACGGCGAGCACCCCCATTCGCTTCACCCTGCGCAACACCGACTCAGCCTCGGGCGAGCCCAACGCGCACGATTTTTACGGTATCTCCGCCGATGCCAAAGAGGAGGATCAGAATCTCTTCTCCGGCATCACCCTGCAGAACACGCAGCATGGCAACTGGCACAACCTGGTGCGCTACGGGATCGCGCGCAAGCGTGAACAGTACAACACCTACTATCCCGCGGGCATCTTTCTGAACGATGCCTATGGCGGCGACTACTACGGCAAGGTTGTCACCATCCGCGGGGCCAACGGGTATAGGGCCACGGGACAGGCGATCCTCTCCTACGCCTGCTATCCACTTCCGGCCAACTCATGCTATCCGCAACCCAGTTACTCCGACTCCAACCGCGATGAGCTTTACTACCAGTCCGACTACGTCTTTCCCCACCGCATTGCGGCGCTCTTCGGGTTCCGCTACGAGGACGAGCGAGGCAGCTACATCTTCAACACCTACGGCGAAGACTGGAAGGACAAGCGCACCAACTTCGAGTACACCCTGCAGTTCAGCGGAGACATCCTCGGCCGCGTCTTCTACTCCGCGGGCGGGGCCATCGAAAAGAACCACCTCTACGGCATCACGGGTACGCCTCGCCTCGGTCTCGCCTACATTCCCGTCCGTCCTGGAACCGGCTACTTCCGCGGCACCAAACTCCGCTTCAACGTCGCCACCGGCGTGCAGGAACCGTCCCTCAGCGCCGACTTCTACAGTCTCTACACTCAGCTTGAGTCACTCCCCGGCGGCCCCAGCCAGATCGAGAGCTACGGCATTACACCCCTGCGCGAACTGCGCACTCGAACGCTGGACGCGGGCATCGACCAGAACATCGTTGGCCAGAAGCTGATCTTCAAAGCGGGCTACTACCACAACGCGTTTTCGCACCAACTCGAGTATGTAAGCTCGGGAATCCTCAAGCAGGACTTCGGCTTTCCCGGCAATCTCGCAAGCATCTATGGAGCCGATGCGACCTCGCTCGCCTTCCACGCGCAGGGGCTTGAGTCCGAGCTGCAGTATCAGCCGTTCAGCCGGCTCTTTCTGCGTGCCGGGTACTCCTATCTCAACGCCAAGGTGGACCAGTCGTTCGCCAGTTCCGCGCTATCCATTCTGCCCGGCGGCTACCCCGAGACGAACCCCTCCTTCCCCAACTCCCCCATCGGCGACTCGCCCTTCATCGGCGGACGTCCCTTCCGCCGACCACCCAACACCGGCTTCTTCGCCGCGCAGTACACCGGGATGAAGCTGACCGCTGCCCTCGAAGGAGCATTCGCCAGCCGTTCCGACGACTCCACCTTCCTCGACTACGCAGACCTGGCAGGCGCCAATTCGATGGTCCTGCCCAACCGCGACCTCGACTTCGGCTACATCAAACTCGACGCCAACCTGACTTACGCGGTCAAAAAGCGCATTACAGCCTTCACCGAGTTGGACAACCTCGTCAGCCAGCAGCACATCGGGCCCATCGGCTATCCAGGGCTGCCCTTTACGATTCGCACGGGCCTAAAGCTGCGCATCGGCGGAGACTGATGGCGCAGATTTCAACCCGTATTTCTTGATAAAACGCAAACAAAGGGCAACTGTCAGGGGTGCGTCAGGGTCTAATCTTAAGCCATGATTAGATCCCTCACTACCGCCCTCTTAATCGTCCTCGTCCTTACGATTGGCCACTCCGCGCTGGCACAGATGGAAGGCCCTGTGCCGACCCAGGCGCTGGTCAACGTCGATGCCAAGTCCACGCCGCCAGCCAATGCCGCCGCTCTGACGGTCATGGTGAACGACCGCAAGCAGACGCTCACTTCGTGGGAGCCGGTGACTCCCGCCAACGCCCAGGTCGCGCTGCTGATCGACGACGGCCTGCGCGAAAGCGTTGGCCGCGAGATCGACAATCTGCGCAACTTCGTGCGCACCCTCGCTCCCGGTGTCGAGGTCCTGGTCGGCTATATGCAGTACGGACATGTCGTAACCGCGCAGAGCTTCACCACAGACCACGATCGCACCGCGTCTACCATTCACCTGCCGGATGGCATGGCAGACATGAGCGCCAGCCCCTACATCTGCCTCTCCGACTTCGTCAAGAACTGGCCCGGCGCCGCCGCTCCCCACAAGGCGCGCTTCATCATGATGCTCACCAACGGCGTCGATCCCTACAACGGCAGCACCAGCATTATGAACCAGGGCAGCCCTTACGTCGACAACGCCATCGCCGATGCGCAGCGCGCCGGGGTCGCCGTCTATGCCATCTACTTCGGCGATACAGGCATGGGCGGAGGCATGGTTGACAACAGTGGCCAGGACTACCTCAACCAGATCACCCAGTCCACCGGCGGCATCAACTACTGGGAGGGCGTGGGCAACCCCGTTTCCACCGAGCCGTTCCTGCACAGCTTCCAGAGCGCCCTCGCGGAGACCTACATCGCCACCTTCCTCGCGCCAGCCGGCAACATTCCCGCACGCGATCTGGTGCGCATCAAGTTCACCGCCCCCAAGGCCAAACTCCACGCCCCCAGCAAGGTCCTCCCCGGCAACATGGAGTGATTGCAGGAAACGGGAGCTGGGAAGGCATCGAGCAGGCGTACAATTCCGCTCATGGTTGTTCAGGCCTGTACTTTTCGATGTGTGTTGGGTGTTGCTTGCGTCCTGCTCTCCACTCTGGCCATGCCGGGTCAGACTTCCACAGAGACTACCAGCATCGCGTCCGCATGCAAGCTTGAGAGCAATCAGTACACATGCAATCTCGCGAGCTTTCAGCAGACGCTTAAACAAGCGAAGACCGCTGCCATGCAAACCGGTCCTGTCGACCCCGCAGCGCAGAACCAGCTTAAAACATTGATTGCGACACTTGGATTAGCCGCGCCCGCCGCTGGAGAACCCGCGGACCTCACCTTTCTCTTGGTCCCTGTCGATCCTCAGGGAGTCGAATACAGCACGGGCGACACGCAGATCGCCGCCTTGCATGTATTCGCGCACGGATCGGGTCCGGGGCGAGGCGATCTTGTCTGGGCGGAGCACTTCATCGGACCAGAGGACATTCCCTGGCCCATCGTGGTCAATCGCCTGATTATGCAATTCCGGGCGCGCTTCCACATCCGGGACGCTGCCAAGGCAAAATAAAAAAAGGCCCCCGGATCGAAGTCCAAGGGCCTTCCCTGTTTGATGTTTGATGCAGCGGCTCAGTACATGCCTTCCATGCCGCCGCCGTGTCCGCCGCCTGCCGGAGCTTCCTTCTTCTCCGGAATCTCCGAGACCATGGCCTCGGTGGTCAGCAGCAGGCCTGCGATGGACGCCGCGTTCTGCAGCGCCGTGCGCGTCACCTTGGTTGGGTCGATGACGCCGGCCTTGACCAGGTCCTCGTACACGTCGGTGGCCGCGTTGTAGCCGAAGTTAACGTCCTTGGAATCGCGGATCTTGCCGATGACGACCGCACCCTCTTCGCCCGCGTTGGAGACGATCAGCCGCAACGGCTCCTCCAGTGCGCGGCGAATGATGGTTGCTCCGATCTTCTCGTCGCCTTCCAGCGTCTTGATCAGCGTGTCCACCGCCGCAGCGCAACGCAGCAGGGCCACTCCGCCGCCTGGGACGATGCCCTCCTCGACCGCCGCGCGGGTTGCATGCATGGCATCCTCCACGCGCGCTTTCTTCTCCTTCATCTCGGTCTCGGTGGCCGCGCCAACCTTGATGACGGCGACGCCGCCCACCAGCTTGGCCAGCCGCTCCTGCAGCTTTTCCTTGTCGTAGTCGGAAGTTGACTTCTCCACTTGCGCGCGAATCTCCTTGACCCGGCCCTCGACCTCACCGGCTTTTCCGCCGCCGTCGATGATGGTGGTGTTGTCCTTGTCGATGGTGACCCGCTTGGCGGTGCCCAGGTCCTCAATCTTCACGCCCTCCAGCTTGATGCCGAGGTCTTCGGTGATGGCCTTGCCGCCGGTCAGAATGGCGATGTCCTGGAGCATGGCCTTGCGCCGGTCGCCGAATCCGGGCGCCTTCACGGCCGCTACATTCAGCGTGCCGCGCAGCTTGTTCACCACCAGGGTCGCCAGCGCCTCGCCTTCCACGTCCTCGGCGATGATCAGCAGCGGCTTGGCGGTGCGCGCAATCGACTCCAGCAAGGGAAGCAGGTCCTTCATCGATGAGATCTTCTTCTCGTAGATCAGGATGTAGGGGTCCTCCAGCGCGGCCTCCATGCGCTCCGCGTCGGTGACGAAGTAGGGGCTCAGGTAGCCGCGGTCGAACTGCATTCCCTCGACGACCTCCAACTGCGTTTCCATGGTGCGCGACTCTTCCACGGTGATGACGCCGTCCTTGCCCACCTTCTTCATCGCCTCGGCGATGATGGTGCCAATCTGCGCGTCGGAGTTGGCGGAGATGGTGCCCACCTGCGCGATCATGTCGCCGGAGACCGGCTTGGAGAGCTTGTTCAGCGCGCCGCCGGACGACACGCCATTGTCATCGCGCTTGCCGATGATGGACTCCACCGCCTTGTCGATGCCTCGCTTAAGCGCCATGGGGTTGGCGCCCGCCGCTACGGTCTTCACGCCTTCGCGGTAGATCGCCTGGGCCAGCACGGTCGCGGTCGTGGTGCCGTCGCCCGCGATGTCCGAGGTCTTCGAGGCCACTTCCTTCACCAACTGCGCGCCCACATTTTCCATCGCGTTGGGCAGCTCGATCTCCTTGGCCACCGTCACGCCGTCCTTGGTGATGGTCGGCGAACCGAACTTCTTCTCGATGACGACATTGCGTCCCTTGGGGCCGAGCGTCGCCTTCACCGCATCAGCCAGAATGTTCACTCCACGCAGGATTGCCTGACGGGATTCTTCTCCATGCAAAATCTGTTTTGCCATTGTGCTGCTCCTGTTACCGGCTCATTGGCCGGTCGAATGTTATGTATTGCGTCGCCGATATATCGGCTTGGTTGTCTTTACCGCGCGAGAGCGCGGTCGAGAACGGCACGAAGTGCTACTTCTTGACGATGCCAAGGACTTCCTCTTCCCGCATGATGAGGAACTCTTCTCCGTCCAGCTTGATCTCGGTGCCCGAGTATTTGCCGAACAAGATGGTGTCGCCGGCCTTCACGTCCAGCGGAAAGACCTTGCCTTCATCGTTGGACTTGCCCTTGCCCACGGCGATCACTTCGCCCTGCTGCGGCTTCTCTTTGGCCGTATCCGGAATGATGATGCCGCCGCGTACGCTCTCGCCCTCTTCCATGCGACGAACCAGAATCCGGTCGTGCAGGGGGGTAAACTTTGTTGTTGCCATTGCGTGTCTCTCCTCGTTGCAAAGTATGGGTACAGAATCGTGGAATGTAGAATTCGAGACGGCCAACCAGCCTCGGCACATTTGCCGGGCCAACGTTCCGCCGCCGGAGGGATCCACCGTGCTCATTAGCACTCAGGTCCCTCGATTGCTAACGATAGGCCACCTTGCCTCGCCTGTCAACCCGTTCTGCGTGAAATCTGAGTGAATGTCGCTCAACTTGTATCGAATTGACCATAAACGCCCAGCAAACGATTCAAAGCCCAAACAGTCAAGTCTGGCGTAAAATGGCGGCATGCTGCTCCGCAACCACACTGGCCGCGCCTTTCTCCTCTGCTTAGTCGCGTTCTTGTTCTCGTTCGCCCCGTTGCACGCCCGCGCTCAGGACGACACCACCCCCGCGCCGGAGAAGCATGGCCGCAAGTACAAGGCGCCGCCCGACACCTCGCACGTCGAGGTCACCGTGCTGAAGGACTACAACAAAAAGCCGATCATGAACGCCGCGGTCATCTTTCACCCCACCAAGGACGGCCACGACGAGGGCAATCTGGAGTTGAAGACCGACCCCGATGGCAAGGCGTCAATCGACGTCATCCCCACCGGCAGCAAGGTGACCATCCAGGTGATTGCCGACGGCTTCTCCACCTTCGCCCAGGACTATCAAATCAACGAGGCGAACCGGCAGATTGTCATCTCCCTGATCCGCCCGCGGGCTCAGGTCTCCGCCTACATCGACAACACGGGCAAGCCGGCGCAGATGAAGCCTGGCGAACAAGACCCGATCCGGCCCATACCCAAGACGGCCACTCCGGCAACTTCCTCCGCACCCTCTTCCACCGCGCCGGCTGCTGCCCCCTCCGGCACCGCGCCGCAGCCCTAGAGGCAAGCGATGCCTGAGCCTTCAACCACCGAATCACACGACGTATCCGTCCCGCTGGCGGGCAAGACCGCGCTTGTCACCGGCGGAGCAAAACGCATCGGTCGCGCAATCGCTCTTGCGCTTGCTGCCGCCGGCGCCAACGTCGCCATCACCTATCGCGACTCGCAGCCCGAGGCGGAAGAGACGGTGCGCGATCTGGCCGCGCTCGAGGTCGATGCGCTGGCCGTCCGCACCGACCTCACGGACGCAGAGAGCATCCGCCAATCCGTCGCCGCGGTGGTGGAGGAGTTTGGCCGGCTGGACATTCTGGTCAACAACGCCGGCCTCTTCGAGCAGGCCGCGCTGGAGGAGATCACCGCCGAGCAGTGGGACCGCATCTTCGCCACCAACACGCGCGCTCCGTTCCTGATGGGCCAGGCGGCTTATCCTCATCTTCGCGCGGCTGGCGGACGGATTATCAACATCGGTTCGCTGGGCGGAATGCATCCCTGGGTCACGCACGCCCACTACTGTACCTCCAAGGCGGCGCTGCACATGCTCTCGCAGAACATGGCCAAGGCCTGGGCGCCGGAGGTCAGCGTCAACTGCGTTGTGCCGGGAATGATCGTGCAGGACGAGGTTGGCGAGGAGTACGTCCGCTTTGCCGCCAAGACTCCCATGCAACGTAACGGCACCGCTCAGGATGTTGCCGCCGCGGTGCTCTTCTTCGCCACCGGGCCGCACTTCATCACCGGCCAACTTCTCACCGTCGACGGCGGCCTCGGCCTTTAGCGCTTCGTCAGCCACGCCGTCATGCGCTGCCACCAGCCCGGCACCTTTACCACTGGCTCCAGCCCGCGCGGCTCTTCTTCCACCTCGAACTCCTTGCCCAGGTAGGCGGCCTGCGGATTGGTGACGCACAGGCTGTAGGCATACGCCGCGCCGTATTTTTTGCCGACCAGCTCGCAGGCCTCGCGCATGCGCGGCGGGCGCGTGGTGAGGTTGTGCGCGTCCGTGGCCAGGAAGTGGACCCAGCGCTTCTCCAGCAGCTCGTGCGCTACCTGTTGCGCTTGCTTGCCCTTATGGCCAGTCAGCGCGTCCGCCGTCACCTGGATCAGCACGCCTGCGCGCAGCCACTCGACCAGCCGCTCGGTTTCGTGCTGCAGGGTGGCGTTGCGCTCCGGATGGGTCAGGATCGGCGTTAGCCCGGCCAGGCGCAGTTGGTAGAAGGTCTCGGTCAGCCCCGGCGGAAGCCCGTAGTCCGGCACCTCCACCAGCAGGTAGCCCAGCCCGTTGATGCTGAAGCGCGCCGGTTCGGCCAGCGCCCGCTTCGCGTTGTCGTAGGAGAGGTGAAAGTCGCATCCCAGGCCCAGAGTCAACGGAATCTTCTCGGCGGCAAGCCGCGCACGCAGCTCTTCAATCCTGGCCACGTTCAGCGCGGGGTCGAAGGCGTGATAGCTGTTGGCGTGCGGCGTGCAGACGACGTGCGTGATGCCCTCGGCCACCGCCAGCCGCGCCATCTCGACCGAGGTTTCCAGGCTGTCTGCCCCGTCGTCCAGCCCATACAGAAGATGATGATGAATATCGATCATCGCAACGCAAGAGTACCACCGCCGCGCATGCGCTACACCTCGATTGTGAGATGTGGAATTCGCCGGGCCGGTTTCGCCTTACGCCGTCGCCAGGCTGCGCGCCATCGACTGAAAGAGCAGCAGCCCATCGGTCGAGCCAAGCAGCGCCTCGCTCGATCGGTCGGGATGGGGCATCATGCCCAGCACGTTGCGGTCCGCGCTCAGGATTCCCGCAATGTTCTCCAGCGAGCCGTTGGGATTCGCCTCCGCGGTGATCTCTCCCGCCGCGGTCGCGTAGCGGAAGGCGATGCGGTCGTCGCGCTGCAGCGTCGCCAGCGTCTCGGGGTCGCAGAAGTAGTTGCCCTCCATGTGGCCGATGGGCATTTGCAGCACCTGCCCGCGCGCCAGTCCATGGGTGAACGCCGAGTTCGCCGTCTCCACCCGCAGATGCAGATGGCGGCAGACGTATCTCTGGCCCGCGTTGCGCATCAGAGCGCCGGGCAGCAGTCCCGCCTCGCACAGGATCTGGAATCCGTTGCATATGCCCATCACCAGTCCGCCCGCATCGGCGAATCGCCGCACGCTCTGCATGATGGGTGCAAAGCGCGCAATCGCTCCGGTCCTCAGGTAGTCTCCATAGGCAAACCCGCCCGGCACCAGGATTGCGTCGCATCCTTCCAGGTCGTGCGACTCGTGCCACAGATAGGTCACCGGAACGCCCGCCACCGCGCCGATGGCGTGGTGCGTATCTTGATCGCAGTTGGAGCCGGGGAAGACCAGAACGCCGAATTTCATAGGTCTAGAGTAGCATTCCTGCCTGTCGCGTCACCGCGCATCGCGGCGCGCCATGGGCCCAAACCGGCGAGGGGGGAACCCTACCAGCGGCGGCTGATGGTCAGGCGGAAGACGCCTTGATCGATGCCGGGGTTCACATCTCCCAGGCTGCCATTGGAGACGTGGCGAAAGAAATACTCCACGCGCAGGGAGGCCTGCGGACTGGTATAGAACTGCACGCCTGGGCCAAACGAGAACATGAAGTTGAACTGGTCTGCGCCGTCCACCGGAATGTCGCGCGCCGCAAGGACGAAGCCCAGATCGATGGCAAAGCTCGGTTGGACCCGCCAGCGTGGCATTGCGCTGATCCTTGCGCCCATCGGCGTGAAGGCCGCCGCGTAGGTGTCCTGCCGTCCGTAGGTCGCGTAGAGCGTAGCGAATGTGCCGCCGGTGGTCAGCGCACTGCCCACCGGCGCATGGGTAGTCGCGACCAAGCGCACAGGATTCTGCGTCGAATAATAGTTCTGCCCTCTGTAGGTGAAGACGGTGCCGGTCAAGGTCGGGTCCGTCTCCTCGAAGAGCGGCATCACCGAACCCTCGTAGTCGATGCGATAGCGCGGGGCCAGGTGCAGCAGGCGAGTGTATTCGGCGCCCAGGGTCCAGATGGTCCGGCCGGTGGCATCGCCGATCAGCATGTGGCTCGAAGACTTACTGTAGCTGGATGAGAGACCGAAGCTCCGCACGCCTCCAACTCCGCCGGCCCCGTCAATCGCTTGGCCCCAAAGCGGCGCGTCCCATCCCGTGAGACAGACGAGTGCGGCGAAGATCGCGACCCATGCACCCTTGAGTGATACGGCAACAGCCTTGTGCAATCGTAGACCCTCGGGATGCAGAGGCTCCGTCCGCCCCCTGCTTCGCTAACAGAAGAATACAGCATGGTGCGGGGCCGTTGCCGCATGGCCGCAAGGCACACCGGGGCGACCTCCCGGCGCTCTGGCCGCGCGCGGCGTATCATAGTCCCTATAGGCGAAGGATGGGCGCACCTTCGCGAGTCGCACCTGACCGCATTTTTCATTTCGACAGGGGACACTCCGCATGACTGAAGCGACCGCCGCCGCAACGTCCAAACGCAGGGTCCTGGTGGCCGATGACGAACAGGTCATCGCCAACACGCTGGCCATCATCCTCAACCAGGCCGGCTTCGAGACGCGCGCCGTATACAGCGGCGAGGCTGCCATCGAGGCGCTCGATAGCTTCCAGCCCGACATGCTCATCACGGACGTCATCATGAACGGCATCAACGGCATCGAGACCGCCATCGCTGCCCGCCGGAAGATGCCCCAGTGCAAGGTCCTGCTCTTCAGCGGCCAGGCCGCCACTGCCGGCCTGTTGGAGAAGGCGCGCCACGAGGGCCATGAGTTTGAGGTCCTGGCCAAGCCCGTCCACCCCGCAGACCTGCTCGCCAAGCTGCGCGGCTGACGCGCAGAATCAGCCTGGATGCCCACCTCTTGAGTTGTCATTCTGACCCTGACCCTGAGCGCAGTCGAAGGGAATGGGGAAGAATCCCCGCATTCTTTGTCCCGCGGGTGCCCGCATCTCGCTTCTGAGATGTGGGATTACAGCCGCATCATTTCGTAGCCGGCCGCTTGCGCTCCTTCACCTTCACCGCGGGGACACCCGCGTAGACGCTCCACGGCTCCAGGTCGCGGGTTGTTACCGAACCCAGTCCCAGCACCGCGCCCTCGCCCACATTCACGCCCGGACCCACCGAGGCCCGCGCGCAGACCCACGCATACGCGCCAATCTCTATCTCACAGGCCAGCAACGGGAAGCGCGCATCGTCGATGTCGTGGGTCGCGCCGCAGAGGTAGGCCTCCTGCGACAGGATGGCGTGCGATCCCAGGCGTATCGGCGCCGGATTGTAAATTGTGACGCCATCGGCCGCGGTCACTTGGTCAGCGCATAGCAAATTCCACGGCGCCCATATCTTCGAGCCGGGATAGAAGTGGCAGGTTGCTCCCATGGTCGCGCCAAAGCAGCGCAGCAGAAACGCCCGCCAGCCATGCATAGGGCGCGGCGACGGACGATACAGCACAGCCCAGCACAGGTTCCACATCTGCCGTCGCACCCGGTCGCCGGACGCAAACGCAGGACGCAGATACGGGTCCGCCGCCGTCTCCGCCGCGATGTGCTCCGCCGCGTTGTACCGCACATTTTTCGCCATCCCGCCCCTGCTTCACGCATAACAGCCAGCGACCACCACTAGCGACTAGCCATTAACCACTGTTCTTCTGTGTATAACGTGGCGTCGTCCGAACCACATACTCGACATCCTCCATCGCCCGCTTGGAGGTGATGTTAAAGTCGAACAGTTCATGGAAGCACTTCCTGCTGCGGATGCGCAGCGCCGCAATCTCCTCTGCGCTGAGTTCCGACCAGCGGCGCAGCGTGGCCGTGGTCCCCTCGATTGTATCTTCCCCCACCAGCCCTGCCCAGTAGTTCATCACCTCGCGCCAGATGTTGACCTTCTCGGAGAAGATCACGGGAAGACCGCAAGCCTGGGCCTCTGCCACAACAATCCCGAAGTTCTCCTGGTGCGAGGGGATGACAAACACCTCCGCGGCCGAGAAGGCCCCCCACTTCAGCGTGCCCTCCAACATTCCAGTCCAGGTAATCCGATGACTGATACCGAGTCTTGCCGCCAGCGCCTCAAGCTCCTTCTGCCATCCCACCTGGTCGGGGCCCGCGATCACCAGGCGCCACGCGTCGTCGTCGCCAAGCGTCTGCGCGTAGGCATGGATCAGAATGTCGGTCGCCTTCTTGGGATGGATGCGTCCCAGGGCAAGCGCCAGCCGTTTGCCGCGCAGATCGGGCCATCGCGCCAGAAACTCCTCGCTGGCCGCTGCCAAATCGCAATCCGGGCCGAAGGTGCCATAGGGTACAACTCTCTCGCGTACTTTGTACGGGGAGAACGATTGCCGGGCCAGGACCTTTTCTTCTTCGCAGGTAAACAGCACGGCGCTGGCATCGCGCATGATCTTGCCCAGGAAGAATTGCCAGTAGATCGTCTTCTTTATATGTTTGAGCGGATAGCGATTCTTGAAGTAGGGATCGAGCATGCCATGGACGAAGATGGCCCAGGGAATGTCCTTGCCGGCAAGGGCGCGATGCGCGGCGTACAGGTTGTACTGCCAGATGCCAGCCAGGAACACCACATCGAAGCGGGAAAGATTGGCCTTCAGCCACGGCATCACACGGCGCGAGTAGCCGTAAACTCCCAAGCCTGGGCCCAGACCAATGACCTTGGCCGGGAAATCCCACTGCGCGAGGCTTGCGGGCGAATCCAGCGAAGCCACTTCGACTTCGTGCCCGTTCGTGCGATAGATATTACAGCGCTGGCGCAGCCCCTCAACGGGGCCTCCGGTGGCCGGATCGACGGAAGGAATGAAATGCAGGATTCTCAACGACGGTCCTCATCTGCTACAGCCTGCTCGCAATACCTTGGATGCTCTGAAGAGTGGAAGGAACCGCCGAATGTTAACATGCTTGGTAGATGAAGATATTATATGTGAGCCAGTTGCATCAAGGCAGTTCGGCCAAAGCGCGCCTGTTGGCCCTACAACGAATGGGTCACGAAGTCGTCCCGCTGGACACGGACCGGTTTGCTTCCGGCAACAGGCTGCTTGGCAAGATTAGTTTCTGGCTGGCTGCCGGGCCCAATGTGGCCCGCCTCAATCGAGAGGTCCTGCGCCTTGTCCAGCAGCACAGGCCCGGCCTCCTTTGGGCGGACAAGGTGCTCCAGCTCCAGCCCGCCACCGTACTGCGCTGCCGCGCACTGGGCGTCCAGACCGTCTGCTACATGATCGATAACGCCTTCGGGCCGCGCCGCGACTCAGGTCTGCGTCTGTACAAGAAGGCCATCCCCTGTTTCGATCTGCACTGTACCCAGCGCGACGTCAGTGTGGCCGACCTTAAACGCCACGGCGCCCGCGATGTCATCAAGATCCAGACAGCCTACGATCGTCTGGCCCACTATCCTCCGCCGGATGGCTGGCCGGACGCCAACCGCGACCGCGGGGTATCCTTTATCGGCTCACCCTACGATGACCGCGCCCAGTTTCTCAACAGGCTCTCGCAGGCAGGCTTGCCTGTTGTGATCTCCGGCGCGGAGCGGGCCTGGCGGCGCGCCCTGACCCCGGCCCAGTTCGATTCGATGTATCGCGAAGGGGAGCTTAAGGGGGACGCCTATCGCGAGGGGGTTTGGAGATCGAAGATCAATCTGAGCTTCCTCACCAAGTCCAACCAGGATGAGTTCACCCACAAGAGCTTCGAGATAGCAGGATGCGCCGGCTTCCTATTGGTCGAGCGCTCCCAGGGCCATCTCAGCCGCTTCGTCGAGGACAAGGAGGCCGTCTTCTTTTCCACCCTGGAAGAGTGCATCGAAAAGATCAGGCTCTACCTGCCGGATGAAGCGGCCCGCGCGCGAATCGCCAAGGCGGGCCGAGAGCGCGCCGAGCGCGACGGCTACCATAACGACCATCAACTCAGCCTCATTCTCGACCGACTGCAAGGCCTGAAACAGCTATCAACCAACAACCAACAACCAGCAACTATCAACCTGTGACTCCTACGCCACAAACCACGGCGCAACGTGCGCCAGCGCACGGCGCAGTCCCTGCACGTCTTCCTCGAAGCTCCAGCTCTGGATGCGCTCGAAGGCCCGTTGTCCCATCGCCTCGGCCTTGCCCGGAGTCTCCAGCACGCGGTCGAGCGCGGCGGCCAGCGCGTCCACGTCGCCCACCGGAACGATGCACCCGTTCACTCCGTCCTCAATCAGATCCGGTGCGGCGCCCACGTCGTCGCTGACGATCACCGTCCGCGCGGCATTCATCACCTCGTTCACAATCAGCCCCCATGGCTCGTGCCGCGAGGGCAGGACGAAGACCGTGGCCAGGTCAAAGAAGCGCGGCAGCTCGGATTGGTTGCGAAAGCCGCAGAAGCGGATGCTGTTCAGGCCGGTCGCCACCGCCTGCCGCTCCAGCGCCGCCCGCTCCTCGCCGTCGCCCACGATCACCAGCACCGCGCCTCGTTCCTTGCCCTGCGCCCGCGCAAGCCGCGCATACGCCTCGATGAGGTGGTCACAATGCTTGCGCGGCTGCAGCTTTCCGGCAAATAGAATTACCGGCCGCGCGGGGTCCACTCCCAACTCCGCCTGTAACGCGGAGCGACCGGCCTCGGCTGCCCGCGCGCGCTGGGCGAAGTAATCGTTGTCCACCGCGTAGGGCATGGAAAACTGGGCAACGCCGTCGCCGAAGTAGTGTCTCCAATACTCCGCGTTCAGTGTGCCGATGGGGAGCACACCGTCCACCATCTGCTTCAGTCCTGCAAAAAATGCCTTCTTCAGGGTCAGCTTGAGGGCGCTCCGTCCGCGGTCGCGCAGCCACGACTCCGCGCGCAGCAGCACGGGAATGCCCAGCGCCCTGGCGGCCAGGATTCCCTGCATCGCATTCACCGTCGAGTAGCCATGCACCCACAGCGCATCGAACGCCGCATCGCCACCCTCGCCTCGCAGCCGGCGGACCAGGCCGTAGTTCACCGGGCTGGCGAAGCTCGCGTTTCCCCGGTCGCGCAACCTGGGCAGGAACACATGCTTGTATCCGTCCAGCAGGGGAACGTCCCACTTCACGCCCACCCCGAAGCCTGCATCGCGGTATCCTCGCACCGAAAAGTCCGAGCCGAAAAAAACCGTCAGATCGATGTCCGTCTCCCCGGCGATCCGGCGCAGAAGAGGCGCCTGGTACTGGATCGGGTGGCTCACCAGGCAGGCCAGCCGCACGCGTCGCATATTGCGTGGGTTCGATCGTTCAGGCCCGCGGGTCATGCCTCTCTCCCATCTCCCGGTCGCCTGTCTTGCGCGGATCTCCTCGCGCCGCAGTGCCGCGTCCAGCAGCTATCTCTAGTAATTGTGGATGGAAATCAGAAGGGTGGCCAGTCCGATCACGCCGCCCGTGCCCAGGCTCTTGATGGTGGCCTTCATCTCGTCGGTGGGCAGGAAGATGATGTCGTTGGCTTGGAGCAACGGATCGGGGGCACGGCCGTCGCGCACCTTCTTGATGTCCACTTTGACCAGCTTGCGCTGGTTGCCCACGGTGCGGATCAGGCGCAGATCGGCGTACTTGCCCTCAAAGTTGAGGCCTCCGCTCAGCGCGGCCAACTGCAATAGCGTGAGCGGCGTGGACTGGTCCAGCGGGACCGCGCCCTGGCGCGGGAACGCGCCCAGCACATACACCACGCTGGCCCGCGAGATCTGGATGATGTCGTGGGGCTGGACGGGAAAGTTCGCCGTGGAACTGGCCGCAAGGTCAGTCCCCAGGTCCACCACGATCGGCTCCGCCACCCCTGGGCGGACGATCTTCACCGTATGACTCGCCGTCGCCGGCAACCCGCCCGCGATCAACAGTACCTCCCGCAGGCTCCTGTGCGTGGTGACGGGCACTACGGCGCGTACTTCCCCGGTGACGATCACCGATCCGTTCACCGTATCCATCACCTGGATGGTGACCTCGGGGTTGTCATAGAACTGTCCCATCCGCAGCCGGTCCGCGATCAGAGTCTGGGCCTCGCGCACCGACAGGCCCTCCACATGGACGCTGTTGATGAAGGGCAGTTGCACCGTGCCGTCCAACCCCACACGCACGGTGGCCTGGTAGTCCGGTTGCAGAAAGACCCGCACCGTGATCAGGTCTCCTGGGCCTAACTTGAAGTCCTCTCCCGGATAGAGCATGGACTGGCTGGCGAGCGAAGCCGCCGGCGAGGGCGCTGTCTGCTGCGCGTCCGGCATTGCGCCGGTGGCCGCGGCTGCGCCGGTCTGCGCTCCCGCCTGCCCGGCCCAGCACGCCGTCACCAGAACCGATGCCAGGATCAGGCCCACGAGCGCGAATTTTCTGCCTGCATAGTCCCTGGTCATGGCTTGGCCTTCCCTTCCGCGCCCTTCTTGCCTGGCGCAGAGTTCTGTGTCTCCCATGTGTCGGCGTCGATGTTTCCGTACGAATAACCCGAATATCCGTAATACCCGTAATAGTCGGGCGACTTAACATCCACTGCGTTCAGCACCAGGCCGGTCATCGGCGCGCCCGAGCGGGCCAGAAGGTCGCGCGCCCGCCGCATCACATTCTTGCTCTCCTTGCCGTGGCGGACCACCAGCACCACCGCGTCCACCATGTTTCCCAGCACCACTGCGTCGGTCACCGAGAGCACCGGCGGGGAATCGATCACGATGTGGCTGTATATCTTCCCCAGCTTCTTCATCAGCGCCTGCATGGTCTCCGAACTCAGCATCTCGGTGGGGAACGGAGGCACCGGACCGCTGGGCAGAATGTCCATGTTGGGAGTCTCGGGAATATGTTGCACCGCCTCCTCCAGGGTCGATGTTCCCGCCAGTACAGTCGTCAGTCCCAGCTTTCCGGTCAGTCCAAACCGATGATGAATGTTGGACCGGCGCAGGTCGGCGTCCATTAGCAGGACGCGCACGTCGCTCTGCGACAGAATGCACGCCAGGTTGCTGGCCATCGTCGTCTTGCCCTCGGAGGGCATTGCGCTGGTAAACAGGATGAACTTCGGAGGTTGCCCCGCCGTCGCCAGCAGAAGCGAGGTGCGCAACGCGCGGAATGCCTCGGTGAACTGCGACTTGGGCTGGGTCAGCACATGGATGTTGCGCTGCGCCGTGGACATCGTCGCCGTCTGCTCCACGCTCGTCCGCTTCGACTGCGGAATGATCGCCAGCGATGGCATGCCCATCACCGTCTCGATCTCCTGGATATTGTGCATCCCGGTATCCAGGCCCTCCAGAATGAACACAATCACAATGCCGCCCAGCAGAAAAAATACGGTGTTCGAGATAATGATCGACGAGGGCGCTCTCATGGTGGGACTCAGCGGAGCTAGCGCTGGATCCACCACGTCCACCTCCAGAGCTTCCAAGCCCGCCTGCACCTTGGCCGTCTCGAGCCGCTGCATCAGTCCGTCATACAGCGTCCGGTTCTGATCGAACTCGCGCTGCAGGATGGTTAGCTGCACAAGGTCGTCTCCCTGCTGGTAGGCTTCGGCCTTGCGCATGTCCAGTTCCTGCTCGATCTTGTCCTCTGCCGCCTTGGCCGCCAGATAGGTCTCCTTGGCCTGTATCTCCAACCGGCTCTGCTCGGTATCGATCTCTTTGGTCAGGGTATTGATCTGCGATTGTAAGGACTTGGCCCGCGGATTGTTCTCCCCCACTCCGCCCGGCGCCGTCAATTCGGCGTAGCTCGCCTTTGCCGTCGCCAGTTGCGCGCGCAGTGTATTCAGCTCCCCAGGCGCGGTGCCGGGAGTCGTCTCGATCGAATCTCCGATCGTATTCGGGTCCATGCCCGCCACCATCCGGTAGCGCGATTCCGCCGTGATGCGCGCCACCTTCGCCGATTCTTCCGCCGACAGCAACTCCTCCAGCGACGACTGCAACTGGCTGTGCGACGAGTCGTACCCCAGCGTCCCCAGCTTCCGCTGTAGCGCCATGATCTGTTCCTGCGACTGCTCGACCTCCGTCTTGAGCTCATCCAACTGTCCGGAGAGCCACTGCGAAACCCGCCTGGTCGATTCCACTGGTGTCTGATAACTGCGCTGAATGTAGTCGTAGATGATCCGGTTGGCGATGTCTGCCGCCATCTTCGGACTCAGGCTGTAATACGTGATGCGAATCATCTCCGTTCGCGGCACGATGGCCACGATCATGCTGCCTTGCAGCTCCCCCACCACGTTGTTGCGCACATTGGGGTCGTCCAGCGATTGATGCGGGACCGGGCCCTTGATCCCGAAAAAATCCGGGTTGTTCGCCAGGTCCATCTCCCGCGCCACCGTCGTCAACAGAGCGCTGCTCTGCAGGATCGCCACTTCGGTGTTCATCTTGGTCTGCTGATCGTCCCCGTAATCCGAGTTTACGTCCACCCGGTACTCGTTGGACGCTCCATTGTGTACCTGGATGGTGGTTGTCGCCCCAAACAGCTTGGGCTGGGTATACGCCTTGTACGCTCCGTAACTCAACCCCAGCACCGCAGCCAGGATCAGCACCCATTGCCGCTTGCGCAGCGTCGCCACCGCCTCGGTCAACGAAGTGTCGCGTGTCTCGGAACCCATGCCGGGCTGCTGCATCTCGGAAACGCCCGCCACAGGGGGAAGCTGCGTCTTATGCGGACCCATGTCAAGCTAGTCTAACCGACCTTACTCATTTCAAGAATACAAATCGTACCTTCAGGGCGCCTCCCGGGTTGCTCCGGTCTTGGCACCGCCGGCAGTACGATTTCCGTTTGGTCCGATAATTCATTAGACTGGATGCATCGCTTTGCAAGTAACCCTTTCGCCGGATACCGTGTGAGCAGATCCATCCAGATTGCAGTCGTAGGTTCGGGGTACGTCGGCCTTGTCGCGGCTGTCTGTTTCGCTGAGATGGGACACTCCGTCATCTGCGTCGATAACGATGAGAGCAAGGTCGCCGCCCTGCAGTCCGGAGACACTCTGATCCACGAGAAAAACCTCCCCGAACTGCTGGAACGCCATCGCAACACCCAGGTTCGCTTCACCACCGATCTGCACCAGGCCACCCGCGCCTCGGAGGTCATCTTCATCGCCGTCGGCACCCCCCAGGCGGAGAGTGGCGACGCCGACCTCTCCTACGTCGAATCCGTTGCCTGCGAGATCGCACGCTCTCTCACCAGCTACAAGGTCATCGTCGAAAAATCCACCGTCCCGGTCTACACCAACGAGTGGATCCGCCGCACCATCGAGCGCAACGGCGTCGCGCGCAGCCTCTTCGACGTCGTCTCCAATCCCGAGTTCCTGCGGGAGGGAACCGCCGTCTCCGACTTTCTCCACCCTGACCGCATCGTCGTCGGCGCCGATTCTGAGGTCGCGGCCGCGCTGCTCGGCGAACTCTACGCACCGCTCGCCTCCGGCTCCTACTACACCCGCCCGGACGCTATACCCGGCCGCTGCACCGCCTTCGCCCCTCCGCCCCTGCTGCTCACCTCCGCCAAGTCGGCCGAGATCGTCAAGCACGCCTCCAACGCCTTCCTGGCCCTCAAAATCTCCTTCATCAACGCCGTAGCCAACCTTTGCGAGGCCACCGGCGCAAACATCGAGCAGGTTGCACGCGGCATGGGCCTCGACAGCCGCATCGGCCCGCGCTTCCTCAGCCCGGGAATCGGTTACGGAGGCTCCTGCTTTCCCAAGGACATTGCTGCCTTCCGCTCCGTCGCCGAGCAACTCGGCATCGACTTCAACCTCCTATCCGAGGTGGAATTGATCAACGTCCAGCAGAAAAGCGCTTCCTCGCCAAGGTCCGCTCCGTTCTGTGGACGCTGCGCGGAAAACGCCTCGCCGTCCTCGGCCTCGCCTTCAAGGGCGGCACCGACGACATCCGCGAATCGCCCGCCATCGACCTGGTCGAGATGCTGCTCGCCGAAGGCTGCTCCATCGCCGCCTACGACCCAGCCGCCATCGAGCGCGCCCAGGTCGAACTTCCCGCCAGTCCTCAGCTTCAGTACGCGCAGGATGCCTACGCCGCCGCGCGCGACGCCGACGCCCTGCTGGTCCTCACCGACTGGCCCGAGTTCACCGCGCTCGACCTCCAGCGCCTCTGCACCGTCATGCGCTACCCCATCGTCATCGATGGCCGCAACCTCTTCGACCCCGCAATCATGCAGCAACACGGATTCACCTATATCAGCATCGGTCGCCCGGCAGTCTATCCCGATCACATTCTCGAACTTGCCGCATCGGCCGCACCCTGACCTCCAACTTGAGCGACGGCCTTTATTCCCATGGGAACTGCCCGCCGCACCATACCGCGTATTCATCTTGACCGAAGCACCACATGCGTAATCGTTCTCATCCAGAGCTTGCCGATTAAAATCAATTCTGCCGTTCGTACAACAAAGCATGTTACATAATTAGTTGAAATACTATAGATTGTGAGCTAGTCAACTCTCCCATGACCCAGGCCACCACGAAGAATATCCTTGTCACCGGAGCAGCGGGTTTCCTCGGCTCCCACCTCACCGACGCCCTTCTCGCCCGGCCCGGAGGCCACTCCGTCCTCGGCGTCGACAACCTCTCCACCGGCAACCTTGACAATCTCGAGCATCTCGCCGCGGAGCCCCGCTTCGCCTTCCTCAATCACGACATCACCCTCCCCTTCGATCCCGGCCCGGTTGACTTCATCTTCAACTTCGCCTCGCCAGCCAGCCCCGTGGACTACGCCCGCCTCGGCCCGGAGACCCTCCTAGTCGGCTCGGCAGGAACCATCCGCCTCCTTAACCTCGCCCGCAAATACTCTGCCGGTTTCCTGCAAGCCTCCACCAGCGAGTGTTACGGCGACCCCGAGATCCATCCCCAGGTTGAGAGCTACTGGGGCCACGTCAACCCCGTCGGCCCGCGCTCCGTCTACGACGAGGCCAAGCGCTTCTCCGAGGCCGCCGTCGCCGCGTGGCGCCGCTACTATGGCGTCGACACTCACATCGTCCGCATCTTCAACACCTACGGTCCGCGCCTCCATCCCAGCGACGGCCGCATCATCTCCAACCTCATGATGCAGGCCCTCCGCGGCGAGCCCCTCACCATCTACGGCGACGGCTTGCAGACACGCAGCTTCTGCTACGTCTCCGACCTCATCGAAGGAATCATTCTCCTGGCTCACTCTGCCGAGCACGACCCGGTCAACCTGGGCAACCCTGACGAGTTCACTATGCTGCAGTGTGCCCAGGAGGTTCTTCGCGTCACCGGATCCAAGTCACAGATCATCCACCAGCCCCTGCCCCAGGACGACCCCGCCCGCCGCTGCCCCGACATCAGCAAAGCCCGCACTCTGCTCGGCTGGGAGCCCACCGTCTGCCTCTGTGAAGGCCTGCAAAAAACTCTCGCCTACTTCCAGTCCTGCCTCGCACACTCCTCTATCGCCGCCAAATCCTAGTAGCCCTACGGCGCTATCGTCTTCAGCTTGGGGAAGAACGTCACCTGCACTGTCACCGTGTTGTCGCTCTGCTCTCCCGACTTATAGATCGGCGCCTTCCACCCCTCGTGCTGGAACCATTCACTCACCTCGATCGCCGGTCCGATGCGCTTCACCACTTCCAGCCGGAACTGGTTCTGCGTGGTTCCGCCCGCGATGAAGTCCTTCGCCGTCTTCTTGTTCAGGTACTCCACCTGCACCCACTCGTTGCCCGACAGGTGCCAGGTCAGCCACGCCTGTCCGCCCTTGGCCTCGCGCCCGATCCAGTCGCCCAGAATGTTTCCCTTGTTGGTGTATGCCTGCTTCTGCACCGCATCTTCGATGTACTGGTTGCTTCCGTTCTGGCACACCAGTGTAGAGCAGTCGGTCGATACGCCCTCCACCCGCAGGTCCAGCCGCCGCAATCCCGGAAACTGCGCCAGATAGATTCCCGGACGGTACGCCGCGCGCCGCGGCGCGGACACCGGCGTCAGATCGTCATGCGACTCCGAGTCCGCGTACAGGGTCAGATAGTTGCGCACGAACGGCAACCGATAGCTGAAGTTGAATGCCGAAAACCGCGCCCCCGGATCGTCCCGCGAAAACTTGCTTCCTGCATTGGTGTCGTTGGTGTCAAAGAAGCCCTTCAGGAAGGTGCGAATCGTCACCGGCTCATGGCCTGCGCCGCCAAAGATCACCGTCCGCTGGAAGCCAAACTGGAAGTTTGCCGTCGGCTGGAAGCTGAACATATCGGAGTGGACCCAGTCGTCGTTGGGATCGGTGTGTCCCTTCAGGCTCCCGTAGAAAAAGTCGTAGCGCACCGGCCCCAGCCAACGCGACAGGTACTTGATGTTGATCGGTTCCACCCGGTCGATGCGGAACGAGTAGATGTTCTCCGCGTTGTTCGACCAGTCCATGGCGCCGCCCATCCCCGGCCCCAGCCACGCATCCGACTTTCCCCCCGAGATCTCATGTCCCAGAATGTGGACCGACAGCGTCGCCTCCACCAGCCGAAACGGGTTCGCGGCTGCAATCGGCCCGCTGGGAACCGTCGCCTGCGGATCGTTGGGCGGCGCAAACGTCACCTCATCCAGCAGCGAGACCTGCTGCGACAGCGCCTGGCTGTAGCCCGTCGCGCTCGGCGCATGCTGGTACTCGCCGCGCACATACAGCGACCACGGCCCCTGTTCGTTCAGCGTCGAAAAACCTGTGTTGTTGTTGAAGCCCGTCTCATGCGGACGTCCGTAGTCGTTGAAAAACGTCTGCCCCAAATGGTAGCTGTCCACCAGGATCGGCCCCGAAACCCCCATCATCCGCGTATAGACCGATTGCAGCCCGTAGACGGTTCCGCGCTCCGTCTTGTTGGTAATGCCCTCGTCCGTCAGCTCCGTCAGCAGCGCCGCCAGAATCTCCTGCGCCTGCCCATCGTCGCCGGCCAGGATCGTGCTCGCCGACGCCCGCAGCATGTGCAGCGCGCTGCGCCGCGTGTACGGCCGCATCGACAAGTACATCGTGTCCAGATAACCCAGCGAGTAGAGCCGCAGCATCGCCGGGTACACCCAACTGTCCAGCGGAATGTAGGCGCTGCCGTCCGTGTCTTTAAGTTCCGCTTCGCCGTAGGCAGGCATCGCGGTATAAGGAACCTGCGGCGTCGGCGGCGCTGTCATCACCACCGGCGCGGCAGCCGGTTGTGGAGTGGGCGCGGCTTGCGGATTCACCGGTTGCTGTGCGTAGCCCGGCGCCAACTGGATATTGTCCTGTCCGTCCACGCTGGGCGCGGAAGCCGCTACCGGAGTCTGTGCGGCCGTCTGTGCAGCCTGGGCCGTCCCCACAGTAGGACTCAGCACCAGACCCAGACCCGCAATGCCCGAAATCAATCCAGAGACAATTCTCCGCACGCGCACCTCGGAACTCTGCTCCATCGTCCTCTCAGTGTAACTGCGCGCGCTTACCTTGGAGGTCGATTTCTACCTTGCAACCCGCTTTGCGAATGCTTTCGCTTCGCGCTCCATCCACGCCCTGGTCGCGACACTGTGCTGCACCATGTACCGTTCCAGCCCCGCGATCGCGTCTTGCATCACCCTGGTCCTGCCTGCCGCGCCTCCCAGCGCGAACGGCACGCACTCCATCAGCGCCGGTCCGCCGCCCATGCGCGCGTGCCCAATAGACTCCTGTGCCACGCGGTAGATCGCCACCGCGTCGTGCGCGTCCACCACAATCGCCGGAACGCCGCATCCCAGGGCCAGGGCGCTCACTGCGCCCGTTCTCGTCGAGCGCGCCTTGCCTCCCCGTTCCGGAAGTATAACAAACACTACTAGTAGTTCATGGTCCGAAGAAAACTTCAAGATCTTCTTCCACTGTATCGCAGTCAATCCTCCAGCCAGCAGATAGGGCACCACCACGCCAGCCTGCCGCTCCGTTCCACCCTCCGCCTTGTCCTCGACCTTTGCCTGCACCGCCGCTGCTTTCAGCGCCGCAGCCGCGCCCAGCGCCATCCAAATCCGTTCCGAGTCATCCGCCGCGCCCGGCAACCGCGCTGCCGTTCCGCACTCCGCCGCCGTGCCGTTTACGCTTGCCCTGCGCTTGCGTGACCTATCCGCCTTCCCCGGTTGCAGAACTTCACTCAGCACCGTCCCGCGCAGAAAATCCACCACGCCGCCTGCCAGGACATCGCTCACCAGGTCGCCCGGCCCCAGATCGACGGCCGCGCTCACCAGGCACGCCTCCAGTCCTACGGTGGTTGTTCTCTTTGCGTCCGGCCCCATCGCCCGCCCGCGCTTCGCGTCCGGCAGTGCCTTCTCCAGGGCCCGCGCCTGCGCCATGGCAAGATAAATCCGCCGCAGCCGCTGGTTGGGAATCAGTGGATTCTCCCGCGCTGCCTTTGTGCCCGCCGGATTCGCATCCGTCTTTTCCCGCTCTGCCCCTGAGCCGTCCCGTTTCGCATTGGCTTCCACTTGCCTGGCCCCTGTCTGTGTTTGTGTTGCCGCGGTCCCTGCCTGCGTCTCCCTCACGCGCGCGCCGGGTCTTTGGCCTCTGCATCGATGCCCAGCTCCGCCAGCGCGGCCTGGGCCTTCTTCCCCTTGATCTTGCCCTCGCGCGCCAGCCGCGACAGAGCCGCTCCAACCACCGACTCCGCGTTCACCTCGAAGTGCCGCCGCAGGTGCGCGCGGTTGTCGCTGCGTCCGAAGCCGTCCGTCCCCAGAGTCACCAGCCTGCATCGGCCCTCGCTCTGCAGCCACGGCGCCAGTACGTCGGGTAGCGACTTCATATAATCGCTTGCCGCAACGATCGGCCCCTTCGCTCCCGCCAGTGCCGTCTCAATGTAGGTCTTGCGCTCAGCCTCCGCCGGATGCAGCCGGTTCCATCGCTCGGTCGCAATCGCCTCACGCCGCAGCTCGGTGTAGCTGGTCACGCTCCACACGTCGGCCGCAATCTGGAACTTCTCCGCCAGAATCTCCTGCGCCCGCAGCACTTCGTTCAGGATCGCCCCCGAGCCGAACAACTGCACCGTGGCCTCGCCTGCATTTGCAGACAAGCTCGCCGCCGGCCGGAACTTGTAGATACCCTTCAGAATCCCCTCGGCCGCGCCCTCCGGCATCGCGGGCATGGGGTAGTCCTCGTTGTACATCGTCAGGTAGTAGAAGCAGTCGTCGCCCTTCTCGTACATCCGCCGTATGCCATCCTGCAACACCACGGCCATCTCATACATGTAGGCGGGATCGTAGCTCACGCAGGTCGGGAATGTGCTGGCCAACAGGTGACTGTGCCCATCCTGATGTTGCAGTCCCTCGCCCAGCATGGTGGTCCGTCCCGCTGTTCCGCCCATCAGGAACCCTTTGCAGCGCGCGTCCGCAAACGCCCACACCAGGTCCCCGATCCGCTGGAACCCGAACATCGAGTAGTACATGTAGAAGGGAATCATGGGAATCTTGTAGGTCGAGTAGGCCTGCCCCGCGGCCGTAAACGAGGCCATCGATCCCGCCTCGGTGATCCCTTCCTCCAGAATCTGTCCGTCCTGCTCCTCGCGGTAGAACAGCAGCATCTCCTTGTCGTGCGGCGTGTAGCGCTGTCCCTCCGGCGCGTAGATGCCCACCTGCCGGATCACCGACTCCATCCCGAACGTCCGTCCCTCGTCGGGCACAATCGGCACAATGTGCTTGCCGATCTCCGGATGCTTCAGCAGGTGGCGCAGGATGGAGACGTACCCCATGGTGGTCGAAACGGCGCGTCCGCCCGAGCCCGCCAACCATTCCGCGAAGTAATCCAGCCCCGGCGCCTTGAACTCCGCCGCCGGCAACGACCGCGTCGGCATGTAGCCGCCCAGCTCGCTGCGCCGCTGCTGCATGTACACCATCTCCGTCGAGTCCTGCGGCGGCC
This sequence comes from uncultured Acidobacteriaceae bacterium, assembly GCA_963834805.1. Taxonomy (GTDB): domain Bacteria; phylum Acidobacteriota; class Terriglobia; order Terriglobales; family Acidobacteriaceae; genus Edaphobacter. The sequence continues at coordinate 43,589 of CAWIDB010000004.1, read as the reverse complement.
GGTATGGCGTCGCCTGCTTCGCGGACTCCTCAGGAATCGGAATGTTGAACCGCTTTACAAACGCCGCCAACCCCTCGTCCGTCAGCTTCTTCTCGGAGTGGGTTGCATTGCGCGACTGTGCCGAGGCCAGCCCATACCCCTTCACCGTCATCGCCAGCACTACGGTCGGAACGCCCTTGTGCTCCATAGCCCGCTTGTAGGCGTTGAACACCTTCACGGGGTCGTGCCCGCCGCGGTGCAGGTTGGTCAGTTGCTCATCCGTATAGTCCTTCACCATCTCCAGCAGCTCGGGATACTTGCCGAAGAAGTGCTGCCGGATATAAGTCCCGCCCTTGGCCTTGTAGGTCTGCAAATCGCCGTCCACGCACTCCTCCAACCTGCGCAGCAGCAGCCCGTTGGTGTCGCGCGCGAACAGCGGGTCCCAGTCCGCCCCCCAGATCACCTTGATGACGTTCCACCCAGCCCCGGTAAACACGCCCTCCAGCTCGTCGACAATGCGCTTGTTGCCGCGCACCGGCCCATCCAGCCGTTGCAGGTTGCAGTTCACCACAAAGATCAGGTTGTCCAGCTTCTCCCGCGCGCCCAGCGAGAGCGCACCCAGCGTCTCCACCTCGTCGGTCTCGCCGTCGCCCACAAACGCCCATATCTTGCGCGGGGTCTTTTCAATCAGCCCGCGGTTCTCCAGATAGCGCATGAAGCGAGCCTGGTAGATCGCATTGATCGGCCCAATCCCCATCGACACCGTGGGGAAGTTCCAGAACTCCGGCATCAGCCACGGATGCGGGTAACTGGAGAGTCCCGGCTTATCACGCAACTCATGGCGAAAGTTCTTCAGGTGATCGTCGTTGAGCCGTCCCTCCAGATACGCCCGCGCATACACCCCGGGCGATGCGTGTCCCTGAAAGTAGATGAAGTCTCCCGGCAGATCGCGCCCGTCCGCACCGGTGTACTTCGCGCGGAAGAAGTGGTTGTAGCCCACCTCGAGCAGAGTCGCCAGCGACGCATAGGTGGAAATGTGTCCGCCAATCCCCGGGTCCTTCTTGTTCTGCCCATGCACCATGGCCATGGCGTTCCAGCGGATCAGCGACTTGATCTGCCGCTCGATCTCCCGGTCGCCGGGGTAGGGAAGCTCCTCCTCCGGCATGATCGTGTTGCGAAAGCGCGTCGACAGCCGGTACGGCAGCACCACCCCTGTCTCGCGTCCGCGCAGCCGCAGCGCCTCCAGCAGCTCCACGCCATTCGTCTTGCCGCTGGCCACCACCTCGTCGAACGCCTCAACCCACTCCGCTACTTCGGCGGAAAAATCCCCATTCGCGGCTACTGCATCATCCTTCATCGTCATCCCTGTGACCGGCTCTCTTTCATGATTCTAAGGCTATAGTCTTCGATGCTCCGCAAAACTCTTGCGATGCAATGCGCAAGCCAAGGAGGTGAATCCATAGTCTATTGGATTAGGCTTCACAATTGCTCTAACCTGATCTGTAGCCGTCCCGATCACCCAGTCCAGGCGCATGAGGCCGCACAACATTGAAGATTCTACTCATCGATACCTGCGGCGCAACCGGCAGCCTGGCCCTGGCCGACACCGCCCGTTCGCCCGCCGTTACCGCCTCCGCAAACCTTCCCGGCCGCTCCGCCGCAGAGCGCCTCGTCCCAGCCATCCACTCCCTCGCGGAGAGCAGCGGAATCACTCTGAAAGAGTTGGACGCCGTAGCCGTGGTCCACGGTCCCGGCTCCTTCACCGGAGTGCGCGTCGGCCTCAGCGCCGCCAAGGGCCTATGCCACGCGCTCAACCTTCCGCTGGTCGCTATCTCTCGCCTCGCCGTCCTTGCAGAGCAAGGGGCGTCCCATTCGTTGCAGCTTCATGGCGACGGGTGGGAGAATCGCACACACGCCCTGCTCGATGCGGGACGCGGCGAGTTCTACCTCGGCCTCTACGCCGATGGGGTCTGCCTGCGCGAGGCGCTCGTCACCCGCGACCAGCTCTTTGCCGGCGAGAGCAGCAAACGGCAGCCGATCCTCATCGTCTGCGAACCGGTCGTAACCCAATCGCTCGCCGCACTCGCTCCGCAACTCGTCGCCGAGCCCACTGCGGCGGACGCTCTGCCTCTTGCCCTCGCCCGCATCCAGCAGCGCGCCTTCGACGACCCCGCGACGATCGACGCCAACTACCTGCGCCGCAGCGACGCCGAGATCTTTGCCAAGCCCATTGCCGCATCCGTTCCGCAGCCTCTCCCTACTCGCTCCGCAAAGCCTGCCCGATGACCCCTCCGCAATTCCATCTGCGCTGTGCCGTGGCCTCGGACCTCGATGCGGTCCTGGCACTCGAACGCGCCACCGATCTCGCGCCGCACTGGCCGCTCGCAGCCTACGCGGGCATCCTGGAATCCATCCCTCCCCAACGCGGTCTCTTTGTAGCAGAGAAGAACGGCCAACTCATCGGCTTCGCCGTGGGCTTGCTGCATCCTGCAACGCACGACCCGGCAAACCTGAAGCAAAATTGTCATTCTGACCATGACCCTGAACAACCTGAAGGGGAAGGAGAAAAATTCCCGCATGTAAGCGTATCCAACCGCGTCGCCGAGCTGGAAAGTGTCGTCGTCTCCGCCAACGCGCGCCGCGCCGGCATTGGCTGCGCGCTCTGCCGCGCCGTGCTCGATTGGTCTCGCTCTGAGGGAGCAAGCGAAGTTGTGCTGGAAGTCCGCGCCAACAGCACAGCCGCCGTCGCCCTCTACGCCAGCCTCGGCTTCACCCAGGTTGCGCGCCGCCCACGCTACTACCGCGGTCCCGACGACGACGCGCTCCTCCTGCGCCTGGTCCTGCCGTGATCGGCCCGCGCAATTTCACTCAGACTTTGCCTGGTCGAAGTGCTCGCGGATGCGCGCAGCCGTCGTTGCGCTCACCACTGCCGTCAGCGCGTCGGGGCCGGCCAGGCCGATGGCGCGCACACTGCCAAAGTGTTCCAGCAGCCGCTGCCGCGTGCGCGGGCCAACACCGGGAATGGTGTCCAGCTCGGAGTCGCGGTCGCGCATCTGGCGCCGCTTGCGGTGGTACGTCACGGCGAAGCGGTGGCTTTCGTCGCGAATCATCTGCACCAGGTGCAGCACCGGCGAACGCCGCTCCAGCACAATCGGCTCCGACTCCTGCCCATGCACGTACAGCACCTCTTCGCGCTTGGCGATCGACGCCAGCGCAGGCTGGCCCGGCACTCCCGGCTGGATGCCGATCGCGGCCAGCGCGTCGTACGCGGCATGCAGTTGTCCCACTCCGCCGTCGATCAAGATCAGCGACGGCATGCCCTTCTTCTCCTCCAACAGGCGTTTGTAGCGCCGCCCCACCACCTCGCGCATCGATGCAAAGTCGTCCACGCCCGTCACTGTCTTCACCTGGAACTTGCGGTACTCGGACTTCTTCATGGCGCCGTTTTCCCATACCACCAACGACGCCACGGTCTCCGCTCCCTGGATGTGCGAGATGTCGAAGCACTCGATGCGCCGGGGCATCTCCTGCAGGGTCAACGCGTCCTGCAGCGCGCGTTGAATGGCCTTCATGTTCGGCTGCAGCACGCGGAAGCGCTGGTCGTACGATTGCTTCGCGTTGAGGCAGACGAGATCGACCAGCGAGCGCTTCTCGCCACGCTGCGGCGCCAGGATCTCGATCTTGTGGCCCGTCCGTTCGGTCAGCAGTTCGCTCAGCACCGCGCGGTCCGCAAAGTCCACAGGCACCAGCACGGTGCGCGGCACAGACGCATTGCCCAGATAAATTTGCTTCAGCAGGGAAGAGAAGAAGGCCGCCGCGCTGAACTCGTTGGCCTGATTCGCATCCGATTTCTCCTCCTCATCCGCCTCCTCAACCAGCAGCTCCGGCAGGTCTTCCCAGAAGAGATCGCGCCGGTCCACAATCTTGCCCGAGCGCATATGAAAGAGGTTCACCGCCAGCATTCCGTTCTCGTAGTGGAAACCGAAGACATCGGCGTCCTCGTCCTCCGCGCTGGCCACGCGCTGCTTCTCCTGCATCTGGTGTACGGTGACGATCTGGTCGCGCAACCGCGCAGCTGCCTCGTATAACTCTGCCGCCGCAGCCTCCTCCATGCGCCTGGTCAGCTCGGCCTCCAGCTCGCCCGACTTGCCGCCCAGAAACATCTGCACATCGCGGACCGCCTGCTGGTACGCCTCCGGAGTGGTCAGCCCCTCCACGCACGGCCCCAGGCATCGCTTGATGTAGTACTGCAGGCAGGCGCGCGGATGATAGCGAGACAGGTCCACCGAGCAGCTTGGAATCAGAAAACTGCGATGGATCAGCTCCACCAGCCGGTACGCCAGGCTGCTGGGAAAGTATGGGCCGAAGTAGGCCGATCCGTCCCGCCGCAGACGCCGTGTCACAAACACCTTGGGGAAGCGGTCCTTCATCGTCAGTTGAATGTACGGGTAGGTCTTGTCGTCGCGCAGCAGGATGTTGTAGCGCGGCTGGCGCTGCTTGATCAGGCTGTCTTCCAGAGCCAGCGCCTCGCGCTCGTTGCCCACCGTGATGTACTCGATGTCCACGGCCTCGCGCATCAGCGAGCCGGTCTTGGCGTTGGCCTGTGCCGCCTGCAGAAAGTACGACCGCACCCGCGCGCGCAGGTCCTTCGCCTTGCCCACGTAGATCACCGCGCCCTCGGCGTTCTTGTACAGGTAGCAGCCGGGCAGCGTGGGGATGGCGCGGATTTTTTCGTGCAGGTCCATGGCGTTCAGATTTCAGACACTACCTTAAATCAAACAGGTGCGCCTCGCAGGACGCACCCATTCGATGATTTGAAGATCGGCTATTTGGCAGCCGAGTTGGCCACAATCTGCGAGAATGAGACCGCCTCCAGGCTTGCTCCGCCCACCAGCGCACCGTCGATGTATTCCTGCGCGCACAGGCTGGCCGTGTTCTCCGGTTTCACCGATCCGCCGTACAGGATGCGCGTGCTTGCGGCCAGCTCGGGCGAAAGCGACTTAGCGATCTGCGCGCGGATGATCTTGTGCGCCTCCTGCGCGATCTCCGGCGTCGCGGTGCGTCCGGTTCCAATCGCCCACACCGGCTCATACGCGATCACCAGCGTCTTGGCGGCCGCGGGGTCGATGCCGCTCAACGCGACTGTAGTCTGCCGCACCAGCACTGCGGTGGTCTGCCCCGCCTCGCGCTCGGCCAGCAGTTCGCCGACGCAGACGATGGGAACCAGCCCGTGGGCCAGCGCCGACTTCAGCTTCAGGTTCACGGTCTCATCCGTCTCGTTGAAGTACTGGCGGCGCTCGCTGTGGCCGATCAGCACATGGGTGACGCCCAACGCCTTGAGTTGCAGCGGCGAGGTCTCGCCGGTATACGCGCCCTGGTCCAGCCAGTGCATGTTCTGTCCGGCGATGGCAACGGGTGTGTTGCGCGCCGCCTCGACAACGGTGGGCAGAAGGGTGGGAGAGGGGCAGAGAACGATCTCTGCATGGCTTTGGGTGGCGACGAGGGGGATGAAGGCCTGGACGAAGGCAACGGCTTCGCCGGGAGTCTTGAACATCTTCCAATTGGCTGCGATCACTGGTTTACGCGTAACGGTAGGCATAAACCAAGTATTTCACTAGCGGCCGTCCGTGGGAAGTGAGGCAGGTCACTGTCGCATGGGCACGGCTTCGCGTTTGCATCCCTGTCAACCCAGCCACACGCATGGTTCTTCTGTCCGCCCATCGCAGAAGCAGACGCGAAACTCATCCGGCTTATGCCTCTGGGTCCACTCGCGTCCGAGGATGAAGTACGGCTTGGACCACGCCTCGCTGTCGATGGCGCGCGGCGCGATCAGCGATACCGATCCGCTCGACTCCGCCGGGAAACCCGTCCGCGGGTCCATGATGTGGCTGTAGACGCGTCCCTCCGCGCGGAAGAACTTCCCCGTGCTGCCGGAGGTGGAGAGCGATGCGTCCTTCAGGTATACCTCGTCCACCGTGCGGCGTCTGTTGCGCGGGTCCTTGATGCCCACTGGCCAGCCCCGCGGCTCCTCTGGAGGAGCCCCCATCCCAACCATCGTGCTGCCAGATGCCGTCACAAACGCAGTCTGAAATCCGCGCCGCCGCAGAATCTCCACCATGCAATCCACGGCATATCCCTTGCCGATTCCGCCTGGGTCCAGCTCCACTCCGGTGCAGTCGAAGCGCACCGTCCGGCTCTTCGCGTCCAGGGCAACGTGTCGCCAACCCACCCTGGGCAGCACCTGGGCAACCTCCTCCCGGCTGGGCAGGCGGCCCGATCCTTTATAGAAGCCCCACAGCTTCATCAGCGGCCCCACCGCAATATCGAAGGCCCCTTCGCTCTCGTGGCTGATTTCCATGCACTTCGACAGCAACTGAAATAGTTCCGGCGAAACCCGCACCGGCTCCTCGGCTGCTCGCCGGTTCACCTCGCTCCACTCGCTGTCCGCTCTGTAGTTGGAGAGCAGGGCATCCAGGCGCGCAACCTCGGCGAAGGCCGCGTCGATTGCCGCATCCATCTCTGCCTGGTCTTGTCCATAGAGAACGACGGAGCAGGTGGAGCCCATGGCGTCGACGTGCTCCACCATCCGCAGCAATTCGTTGCGGCTCACGCTTTTTTTGTAGCCGCGGCCAGGATCTTATCGCGCACCGCGCTGTAGCTGAACACCACCTGCGACACCGGTACGCCGAGTACCTCGTTGCGGCCCATATCGCGCACGCCAACTCCCAGGGTCTCGCCGATTTGCAGCATGTTGTCTGCGTTGGCGAACGGTGCGGTCCCTTTGCCGGCCATGGGATCGTACCCCATCACGGCCATCGCCACCGCGTCGGTAGCCACGCAGTTCGTCCCGGCAATCAGCACTCCGGGATTTACCGCGGCCTGCGGTCGGCTTCCGTAGTTCGTCTCAGCGCCGGTTGCGGCCTTCACGCCGTCGATGATCGCCAGATGCACCGGCCGCGCCGAGCACAGTTCGGCGATGATGCGCGGAAGCCTGTATCCCGCGTCCTTGGGCAGAGTCATGTCGATCTGCTGGGGCGCGCTCTTGGAGGGCGCGCGGGTGGCAAAGTGGAAGACGCCGCCGCGTCCGCCGTGAGGCCGCAGGCTGGGCTCGTCCACCCCGGCGCCCTGCCCATAGATGGTAGTCGGAGTCGACCCATATACGTTCTTCATCGAGAGCGTGATCCCAGTGGCCGCGTGTTCTTTCATCTTGGCCAGCGAGACGAAGACGTCACAGTCCGCATAGGAATGGTTCAAGTCGTACCCAGGAAAGATCAGGCCACCGCCCGGCACCATCAACCGCGAGTATGTCTTCCCGTAGCCCAGGTAATCCGTGTTCTCGAACTCCACGTTCTTGGCCGCGCTCAGAATGTCCTGAGGCTTCCAGTTCATCGAGAGCATCACCTCTTCCAGCGTCTCGGCGCTCGACCACGGGCCTTCCACCACGCGGATACGGCGAGCGCCCGCGTTTCCCATAAGGTGTACCACCGCTCCAATCACCTTGGGATGCGTCCAGAAGGTTTCCTCCATGGGCGCGGTCCCCAACCGCTGCGAACGCACGCCGATCATGTTGATCTTGATTGCGACCGTCTTTCCCTTCACCAGCCGGTCCAGGCCTCCCAGTTGATCGAACATGGCCGCCAGGGTTGGCACCAGTTCCGGCCCATAGGTCCTGCATCGCCCCACCGTGACCTTGGCGGTTGGCGCGGTTACGGCGGCGCTGCCCCAAGCCGGCCATGCAGGCAGCGCAAGCAAGGCGCCGGCCCCCAGCAGCATCTCTCTCCGGGTCAATTCATCTTTCATAGCGGCCTCCTTCTCCTGCTAACTCTCCAACTCGATGGCGCCGTAGACGGAAATCTTGGGCAGCGACAGCTCCGAACCGCCCGCCTCCTGGGGGTTCCATTGAAGCTCAACGGTCGAGGCCAACTCCGGACTCACCAGGCGCGCCGTGCGATGCGGCTCCTTCACATAGAACAGAGGCCCATCGCTGGCCGGCCGCCGCGAGTAGTTCAGCAGATGGATCACTCCCTGCTTGCCCTGAGCCGACGTTTCATAGAAAAAGTTCATCGACGATGCGTTGTACAGCCGTATCGGATCGTTGCGGTGACTCATGATGTTCTGCAGGTCCATGGTCAGGTCGTATGGGTCCGGCGCTTCCTCCTTGCATACCGCCAGCCGGCCTTTGCCCAACGCATGCAGGTTGAAGAGCAGGTAGGCTTCTGCCGCTGCGGGCGGGCCCTCCGGATTCGGCCACTTGGAGGGCACAAAAAGGACCCCGCCGCCTCGCGCGAAGGCAAGCAGCTTCGGCCGCAACGCGGCGTCCGGCGGCTCCCGATCGGTGTAGTAGATCGCCTGCAGGCCGTCGAACGATGCGCTCACTGCCCGTGAGCGCGCAATCACACGGGCCGGCTCGCGCAGCCGCGGCAGCAGGTTCAGTGTCTCCTCGCCGCGGTCCCAGTCGTCCCCGGCGAAGTTCGACACCAGGGCCAGACGTCCCATCGGTTGATAGTTCCTGCTCTGCTTGTGTTCTTTAAAGAAGGCCATCATGGCTGCGACCTTCTTCCAGGAATCCATGGCCGGTTGTTTCTTGGCGCTCAGGTCGGCGCGCAACCCGTCGTCCAGCGATACCACCCAGCTTGCACCATAGCTTGCCGGGTCCGCCACCCCCAGCATATAGGCCTCTACAGTCAGAGATGTCGTCTGCTGCGGCGGTTCGAATTCGATCCAGACGCCTTTGCCGGGCGCCATCGCTCGCACGATGCGCAGCACCGCTCCGTTGGAATCCACCCACGGCAGGTTGGTGGGGCCGCCCGCCTGATTCACGTCCTGGGGGATTCCCGGCCACAGGCCATCCGAGATGTTCAGCAACGGCGAGTTCGCGTTCCAACTCATCTTGGCGGATGCGGCACGCTGTATCACCGGAATTCCGGCGTCCGCGGGCGCGTCGTCCTCCATGGCCACGGCGATCAGCCCCGCCGATCGAGCCGCTGCCAACGCGGCTGGCTTGTTTGCGTCGCCCTCGATCAGCCCAACGAACCCAACGCCGGTCTCACGCCCCTTCTCGATCAGCGGTGTCAGCGCCTGTTGCTGGTCGTTATCGGCGGCCAGGCCAGAGGCCCAACGGACGACAAGGCTATTCACCGGCGTACCCTGCAATATTCCCAGCATGGCCGGATCAAGCCAGTTGCCAAGCACCTCGGCCTTCTCCGGCGTAAATCCCTTGGTCTTTTCTCGCAGTGCGACTTCCAAAGGGCCGGCTGGCCATCGCATCGGGTTGGACTCTGCGCTTAGGGCCATGTCCAATGCCTCCCATCTCGTCCGCGGGCGCGGCGATTCAGTCAGAACACACTTTGCATGCTTGCAGCGCAATCACTATACCCCCCGCTTTTTCGCTAAGCAACCGATATTTGTTGATCGAAACACTGCTTCGGAGGCATCTTGCCGGGGTTGTACGTGTATTCCACCAGTCCCTCCCAGCCGGTCACCCGTGATACAGTTTCGGAGACACAGGGGCCACGATGCGACCGGATTTCAGTTCACGGCAAAACCATCCCGATCTCTCCGTTCTGATCGTAGGCGGAGGCATCAACGGGATCGGTTTGTTCAATGAGCTGGCGCTGCAGGGAATTGATGTGCTGCTGGTGGAAAAGTCCGACTTCTGCGCGGGCACCAGCGCCGCCATGACGCGCGTCATCCACGGCGGCCTGCGCTATCTGGAGAACGCCGAGTTCCGCCTGGTGCGCGAGTCGCTGCGCGAGCGCAACCGCCTCATCCGCAACGCCCCCCACTACGTCAAGCCCCTGCCCACCACCATCCCCATCTTCAACTGGACCTCCGGAATGGTTCCCGCCATCCGCAACCTGCTACGCTGGCCCACCCGGCCCGGCGACCGCGGGGCCCTCGTCATCAAGGCCGGACTCACCCTCTACGATTTCCTGGCCGGCCGCAATTCTCCGCTGCCCCGCCACCAGTTCCGCTCCCGCAGCGCTGCCCTCGCGCTCCGCCCTACACTGAACCCCGGGATTCTCTGCACCGCAACCTACTACGATGCTCGCATCACCTACCCGGAGCGTCTCTGCCTCGAGCTGGTCCAAGACGCCGAGGCAGCCTGTCCCCAGGCCCACGCCTTGAACTACGTCCGCCTGCAGAGCGCCTCCGGCGACGCGGTTGTACTGCGCGACGAGTTCTCCGGCGAAACCTGCACGGTGCGGCCAAGGATCGTCGTCAATGCCACCGGGGCGTGGATCGACGGCGTCAACCGCGACCTCGGACGTCCCAGCCAGTTTATCGGCGGCACCAAGGGCTCCCACATCGTGCTTGACCACCCCGAACTGGTCCGCGCCACCGGCGACGAGATGATCTACTTTGTCAACCGCGATGGCCGCATCTGCATCTTCTACGCCGTGCAGGGCAAGATCGTCGCCGGCGCAACCGACATCCCCACCGACGATCCGGAGACGGCCTGCGACGACTCCGAGGCGGATTACATCCTGGATGCCATGCAGCAGGCCTTCCCCTCCATCCGGGTCAACCGCTCGCACGTGGTCTTCCGCATCTGCGGCGTCCGGCCACTGCCACGCAGCAACGCCCTCACGCCCGGCCAGATCAGCCGCGACCACAGCTTCCCCGTGCTTCCTCCCGGCAACGGGATCGACTTTCCCGTCTACTCGCTGGTGGGCGGCAAGTGGACCACCTTCCGCGCCCTGGCCGAGCAGGTCACCGACGAACTCCTGCGCGTCCTGGGCCGACCGCGCCAGCGCAGCTCCGCCGACCTTCCCATCGGCGGCGGCAAGAACTATCCCCGGATGCCGCAGGGCACTGGACTGCCTCAGGAGCGGCTACAGACGCTCATCGACCGCTATGGCACGGGCGCGGACCGCGTCGCCGCCTATATGCAGTCGGATGTAGATGCGCCGCTTGCCTCCCACTCCGGCTACTCGCGGCGCGAGATCGAGTTCATCGCCCTCAACGAGCGCGTTGTCCACCTTGACGATCTCATCCTCCGCCGCACCCTGATCGGCCTGCTCGGCGAGGCGACCCGCCCCGTCATCGAAGAGCTGGCCTCCATCGTCGCCCCCGTCCTCCAATGGCCGCCACAGACCGCCGCCGCCGAGGTCGAACGCACCAAGCATCTCCTCGAAAGTGTCCATGGGATGAGCTTCGAGGAGTGAGGCTCACTGGTTGATGGCAGCCAGGCGATCGAAGTCGCCCTTCAGGTGCTCATAGATGTCGCGGTAGACCCGATAGAACTGCGTGTAACGATCATGATTGGCCGCGTTCGGCTCGAAGCGCCGCTCCAGATGAACCATCTCCAGCAGCGAATCGCGCACGTTGGGGAAGACGCCCGCTCCCACTCCCGCCAGAATGGCAGCCCCGAACGGAGAGCCGACCGAGGTACGCGGCAGCAGCAGCGGCAGCCCCAGAACGTCCGCCTTGATCTGGTTCCACAGATCGCTGCGGCTGCATCCGCCGACGCTGCGCATCTCGCGCAGCTCGGCCCCGGCGCGAATCGCCGTCTCCACGTTATGGCGCAGGGCAAAGGCCGTGCCCTCCAGAATGGCGCGCACCAGCGCCGCTCGGGGCGTGGCCAGCGAGAGGCCGAAGAAGACGCCGCGGGCGTTGGTGTGCCACAAGGGCGACCGTTCGCCCATCATGTACGGCAGGAAGAGAACTCCGCCGCTGCCCGGCTCGATCCCCGCCGCCTGCCGCGTCAGCAGATCGTAGGAGTCGGAACCGTCTGCGGTTGCCGACTGCATCTCTGTTTGGCCAAACTGGTCGCGAAACCAGCGCAGGCAGCCGCCCGAAGAGACCATCGCGCCCAGCAGCAGGTGGATTCCCGGCAGGGCGTGGGGCAGCGCGATCAGCGCAGGCTCCGTTAGGCCGCGGTCGTTGGGAATGATGACGACGGTGGAGGTCCCGGTCATCTCCACGGCGATTCCCGGCTCGGCCACGCCGGCCTCCAGCGCCGCCGCGGGGCTGTCGACGGTCCCGGCCATTACAGGAGTTCCGGCCCTCAGGCCGCTGGCCTCGGCGGCCTCGGCGGTGACCTCGCCCTGAATCTGGTGAGCTTCCATGACCTCGGGGAACTGCTCCGGATCGACCCCGCAGGCGGAGCAGAGCGCCTCGGACCACTCGCCTGTGGAGTAGTTGCGCATCTGCAACAGGACGGCGTGCGCCGGGTCCACGGCAATCCGCCCAGTAAGCCGGTAGTTGATGTATCCGTTCACCTGGACGAACTTCCAGGTCTGCTTCAGGACATCGGGTTCGTGATCGCGCAGCCAGAGCAGTCGCGCGGCCACATAGAAGGCGTCAGGACGGTTGCCGGTGATGCGATAGATGTTGTCCGCGCCCAGCAGTTCGGTCAAGCGAACCGCCTCTGCTTCGGCGCGGCGGTCCATCCAGATCATCGCCGGGCGCAGTGGCCGTCCGGCGCGGTCCAGCGGCAGCAGAGTCGGCGCCTGGGAACTCACCGCGATTCCCAGCACCCGTTCCGGCCCCTGCTCCACCTTCGCCAGCGCCCCGCGAATCGCCTTGCAAGTCGCCTGCCACCAGTCCTCGGGGTCCTGCTCGACCCACCCGGAGCGAAGATGATGCAGCGGATACTCCGCCTGGCAGACGGCGCAGAGATTTCCGCGAAGGTCCAGAAGAACGGCCTTCACGGAACTTGTTCCGGCATCGACTCCGAGCAGTAGTGGTTCCACGTTGTCCTTTCGAGCGCAGCTCTAGCGGGCCGCATAGAGTGGCGCGACAGAGACCATTCCAAGCCCGGTCACAAAGAGGAGGAACATAAGCACCAGCAGCCGATTCACCTTCGCTCCTCCTCCGGCGAACTCGCGCCATACAAGGACGCCCCATAGAGCGCCGACCATGGTCGAGCCTTGCCCGATGGCGTAGCTGATCGCCGGGCCAACCTGCAACGCGCGCGGAGCGCTGGCGGCCACGAAGTTGGAGAGCGATCCGGCGATCCATACGATGCCGCCCACGATCCCGAGAAGATGAAACCACGAACTTCCTTTCAGGTAATCCGCAAACCTCAGCCTCGGACCCGCGATCGGAAAACGCATGAAGTAGAGGTTGTACACAAAGACCGATGCCAGCACGCCCAGGGCAAAGACGAACCCGACCGCGTAGGGGCCGAGTCCTCTCGGGCCCGACTTGCCGATCTCAACCAGCGGGTAAAACATCCCCATCAATATGCCGCCGATGACACTCAGCCGGATGCCCTTCCAGGTCGCCGCTCGTTTCGCCGCGGCGTCCACCTTGTCTCCCGCGGCGCTCTGGCTGACGGCGTGCGCGCGGTAGGCGATGGCGTCCACGACGATGGCCCCCACAACCAGGGCGACGCCCACGGCGAGCAGCACCGGATTGCCTTGCGGGTTGACAAAGTAGTTCCATATCACCCCGACCACCAGGGCCAGACCCACGCCGATGGGGAACGCGACCCCCATTCCGGCCACGGAGATCGCGCCCACCACCAGGATGTTGGAGAGGTTGTAAATCACCCCGCCCGCGAACCCGCAGAGAAGGTTCGTGGCGCCCGCGTGCGCCAGATCGTCCGCAAAACGGAGGCCGTTCGACCCCCACGTGCCGAAGGTGAGCCCAGCCAGCGCGGCGCCCAGAGCCACACCGATGGAGTAGTCGTAGTAGAGGAGTTCAAAGCGCCAGCCCTTGGCGATCTTGAGCACGTTGGCCCAGGATCCCCAGCAGAGCATGGTGAAAATCGTCAGCGCCAATGCAAGTCCGTACGAGTGCGGCAGAGCCATACGATCTCCTTTCACTGCCGTGGCTTCGATTTCTACAGCTTGGGAAAGACGGGAGAATAGTACCACCTCGGGCAAGCGGGGCTGCCGACGTTGCGCGCCAGCTCGGGCCTTGCGCAGGCGTTGAAGGTCTGGTTGCTGTGGAAGAAGTGGATCTAAACCAGCGGGTGGCGCTTGGTGGCCGTAAACCGCTCAAGGAACCATTGATTCCATGGGGCGCTTCCATGGTGCCCGGAGGGAGATTTGAACTCCCACGACCAGTTACGGTCTGCGGATTTTAAGTCCGCTGTGTCTGCCGATTCCACCATCCGGGCGTTGCGGTTGCCTTCCACATCGTAACCCACACGCGGGACAGATGAGCGATCCGGGTGCGTCCATCGTCTGCAAGGGGCGACAGGGCAACTGCACAGGCCAACTCTAACGAGCGGGGTAGAGCGCGCGATACATCTCGCGGTTGCGCATAATGGCCTGAACGTACTCGCGGGTCTCGGTGTAGGGGATGGACTCGACGAACTCCGGGACATCCTTGTAGTCGTTGCTGGCGAGCCATTGGCGGACCGGCGTATCGCCCGCGTTGTAGGCGGCGAGGGCGTACTCCACCTGGCCGCCATAGCGGTCGATGGCCTGCTTGAGGAAGATGGTGCCCAGCTCGATATTGATGGTGGGGTCCAGCAGTTGGCTGGTGGAGAAGCGCTTGATGCCATGCTTTTTGGCCAGCGACTTGCCTACGGACGGGAGCAACTGCATAAGGCCGTAGGCGTTGGCGGGACTGATGGCCCCGGCGTTGAACTCCGACTCCTGGCGGATGAGCGAAGCAACCAGATAGGGGTCGAGGCCATTACTTCCCGCGTCCGCCACCAGCTCCTTCCAGTACGGCTGCGGAAAGAGAAGCTGCCAGTAGATTGCGGGCACCTGGTCCATGGGCAGAGTGAAAAACGAGATGCCGCTGTGCTTCATGGACTGGAGCGCGCGGGTGTACTCGCCATAGGAGACGTATATCTCGGCCTGCGCCAGGGCGCCCCACTCATCCGAAGAAGCGCCGGCTCGAATCTCCGGCCCGATGTACTCATTCAACGCGGCGTTGGCGAGCATGCGCGCCTTGATGAGATGGATGTCGTTCTCCGGCAGATCGCCGGTCAGGTCCGGGTCCGGCGCCTTCTTTGCGGCGTTCAGCGCAGGGGCCGGCGGCGTGGCGGGCTGCGCGCCCAGCACGGTGAGGCGCTGGCGGGCGAGGTCCGCGTAGTAGTAGTCGGGGTAGAGGTCCAGCAGCCTGCGGTAGTAGTTCACGGCCTGGGGAAAGTTGTGCTCCTCGTCCTCGTAGATTCTTGCGCGCCAGTAGAGCGCGGCTGGAATCTCGATGCCTCCGGCGTAGCGTTCGATCTGCTCGTCCATCAGGCGCGCCGCCTCGGGGTAGTTGCGGGTGCGGTAGTTCATCCATGCCGCGCGCCAGTGGGCGGAAGGCGCGTAGGCGCTGTTGGGGAAGAGCTTGACCAGGGTGGAGTAGTGAACGATGGCCTGCCCCGCGTCGTGCTTGAGCAGGTACATATTGCCGCCCGAGTAGAGGGCTTCCTCCAGCCAGCGGCTGGTGGGGAAACGCTCGACCAACTGGGCGATGAGGGCATCGTGGCCGGCGCGGTCGTCCTCGTCCCGCGAGATCTCGGCCAGCATGTAGAGTTTGAGCGCGGCGGTGTCGTCGCCGGTCTCGGGGAGCTTCTCGATGTCCCGCCGGCTCAACTGCTTCAGCTTGAAGTCGCAGACCGCGGCGTAGAGGGTGAGCGCGTCGCGATCGGCCGGGCTGAGTTGGGGATTGTTCCTGCCGATGGCGTTGTACTCTGCGCCGGCCTCGCCGTAACGTTTGGCGTTGAAGAGCGCGTCGGCGTGGGTCTTGCGCTCGGCGGCGCTGAGCGGGACGCCCATGGCCTGCAACTGCGCGGCGGACTGCGAGGCCTCGTACGCGAACGGCTGGGATGCGTAGATGGCGCGGAAGATGGGCGCAGCGTGCGCGGTATCACCCGCCAGTTGATAGGCGCGGGCCAGGGTGTAGCGGAAGTTCACCGGTTGCGACTGCAGCGAATTGGCGAGCGGCGTGAGCACTTGCAACGCTCCCTGCGCATCGTTCTGCTGCAGGTGCGCGCTGGCCAGAAGCACGGGCGCGGTGGCGGCGAAGATGCTGTCGGGATAACGATCGGCGAAGCGGTCGAGCAGGGTGTAGGAATCGCCTGCGTGGCCGGACTGGATGGCCGCCTGCGCGGCAAGATAGTCCGCGTAGTCGGCCAACGCTTCCCCGGAGCGCTTTGCCTGATTGAAGTCGCCGATTGCTTCGGCGTAGCGATGGTCCTGCAGGCAGGCGTGGCCAAGGGCGAGATAGGCCGCGGCCGCGCCTTCGCCGGGATGGCTCTGCGCGTAGTGCAAGACTCCGGCGAATGCGGCGGCCGAAGTGGCGGCGGCAAGCTGCTGGGCCATGGGCCGCAACTGCTCGGAGGCGTGGAATGCCTTGGTGAGCTTGATGCTGCGCGCCGTGGGCGGCTTGTAGCGGGCGCGCCGGCGGACTCTGGACTTCGCCGATTTTGCCTTGGACGCGGCAGCGGCCGTGGATGCTTTCTTGTGGAGGCTTGCAGTTTTGACCGAGTGCGGCGAGGAGTAGGCCGTCGCGTTCTTCCGGGGTGTGTTCTTCGCGGCGGGCTTGTTCTTTGCCGAGGAGGAGGGTGCGGGCTTTGCCGTCTTCTTTGCAGTTGGCGCCGACGAAGTTGCGCCCGCGCCAGCAGAGGACTGCGCCAGCGGGCCGATGCCAGGCCCTAGCAGACAAGTCAAAACCAGGGCCACTCGAACTAAAGTCCTACTGTCCAACATTGCTTTACGCTCCAACCATCAGCTCGCCGACGAACCACGGAGGGCTGCGCTCGCCTGCATCGCAATCCGTCAGTGCCCATACTTCCACTCTAAGCCGGGTACTGCCTTTCTCGCACGACATGCCCGTGCGCGAACCAGTAGAGGTACATCGTTTTTTCTTCTCTCGATGGAGAAGCGATCGAGTAAAAATAGAGTGCTGTCCGGCACGGCTGAAGCCGTGCCCTTCCGAACAAGCTGAACTCCCACATAAGGCTTGCCATTGCCCGCAACATGGCAACGCATTTACACTTGTACAAGTTGCGGTGAGTGGCCCCGCGCGTTCCGTGAAGCTGCCTTATTCGGGCAGTAACGATTTAGACGCACAATTGCAACTTTTACCTATGCCAGCCATCCAATCCCAAGTTGCGGAAGAGATCCACCCCGACGTTGCTCTGGTAGCGCGCGCCAAACAAGGGGACACGGCGGCGTTTGAGCAGTTGGTACGGCAGTATGAACGGCAGATCTTCAGGGTCGCGCACCACATCACGCAAAACCGCGAGGACGCGGAAGATATTACCCAAGACGCATTCTTCAAAGCATACGAGAAACTCGGCCAATTCCAGGGCAACTCCAAATTTTCCACGTGGCTGGTGCGAATCGCCGTGAACGAAAGCCTGATGCGCCTGCGCAAGCGCAAGACCAGCAAGACTGTATCCATGGACGAAGACGTACAGACGGAAGATGGCTCCATTCCGCGCGATTTTGCCGAGTGGAGGCCCAATCCGGAGCAGATTTATGGACAAAGCGAACTCGGAGCGATACTGCGCAAGACCATCCAGGGACTGCCTCCGGGATTCCGCACCGTGTTCACCCTGCGCGACGTGGAGAATCTCTCGACGGAAGAGACCGCGGAGGCACTCGGCTTGAGCGTACCCGCTGTCAAATCGAGATTGCTGCGCGCCCGATTGCAGTTGCGGGAGCGGTTGAGCCGCTACTTCCGGCAGACGAATGAGGAGGCAACACCGTGACCTGCACGGAGTTTCTGAGCAAACTGGACGACTACTTCGACGGCAAGGTGGATGCCGACGTGCTGGCGGAGGTGCGGGCGCATGTGAAGAAATGCAGCCACTGCGAGGTGGTGATGGACACCACGCGCATGACCATCTCCATCTATCGCGAGAACGAGGTCTACGAGTTTCCGGATGAACTGCGGGAACGGCTTCATGCGGCGATCATGAAGAAGTGCAGTAAGGCGCGGGTTTGAAGCAAGGTACGACCAGCCCTCGGCGGCTGAAGCCACGATCGATTGCGCGCTTCGGCGAGCTCCTACGATGAGGTCACAATGCATACGTTTGTGCGCAGACTTGTCCTTGCTCTGTTGTGCAGCAGCTCGCTTTGCGGGTTGTCGCAGACTTCCGCAGCCCAGCCCTCATCGATCCAGACAGTAGCCGCGCCGGCTGAAGTTGCGATCGAGGTCGATCTGGCCAAGCCGCTGGGCGCGTATAAGCCGATTGGGCGATGGTTCGGATACGACGAATCGGACTACACGTTCATGCAGTACGGACGGCAACTGCTGGGCGAGCTGCACGACATGTCGCCTGTGCCGGTGTACATTCGCGCGCACCATCTGTTCACCACCGGGGATGGAGTTCCCAGCCTGAAGTGGAGTTCCAGCAACGTGTTTACGCTGGACGCCAACGGCAAGCCGGTATACGACTTCACGATCCTTGACAAGATCTTCGACGCCTACCACGAGGCCGGAGTGCGGCCGTTTGTGGAGCTTGGATTCATGCCCAAGGACCTGGCCAGCGGAGATGGGCCGTACGAGCTGCCGTATCCGAAGACCGTGAGCGGCTCGGTGCAGAGCCCGCCCAAGGACTATAAGATGTGGGGCGAGCTGGTGCAGCACTTTACCGAGCACCTGGTGCAGCGATACGGCAAGGCCGAGGTTGCGACTTGGTACTTCGAGGTGTGGAACGAGCCGGACATCGGTTACTGGAAGGGCACGCCGGCGGAGTACTACAAGCTGTACGACTACTCGGTTGCGGGGGTGAGGAAGGCCCTGCCGAATGCGATGGTGGGCGGACCTGCGGTGACTGGACCAGGATCTACACGAGCCACGACCTTTCTGAATAACTTCTTCAAACATTGCGAGTACGACAAGAACGCGTGGACCGGCGAGCCGATCCCGCTGGACTTTGTTACCTTCCATCCCAAGGGGCAGGCCCGCTTTGTGGATGGGCACGTGCGCATGGGGATCAGCAACGAGCTGAACGCGGCGGCCAGCGGATTCCGCACAGTGGCTGCGTCGGCGAAGTACCACAACCTGCCGATCATCCTGTCGGAGGCCGATCCGGAGGGCTGCGCGGCCTGCTCCGCCAAGGAGAACCCGGCCAACGGCTACCGCAACGGCCTGATGTATCCGGCGTACACTGCGGTGGCGATGAAGGCCCTGACCGACCTGGCGGCGCAATCGCATGCCAATCTGGCGGGCATGCTGAACTGGGCGTTCGAGTTCGAGGGCAAGCAGTACTTCGAGGGCTTCCGCACGCTGGCGACCAACGGGATCGACAAGCCGGAGCTGAACGTCTTCCGCATGGCGGGGATGTTCTCCGGCGACCGGGTGGAGACGAGCAGCTCGGGGCAGATTGCGTCCAGTGTGATTGCGAGGGCCGGAGTGCGTGAGCAGCCGGACATCGACGCGTTTGCGACCAAGAGCGCACACGAGGCCGCGGTGATGGTGTGGAACTATCACGACGACGACCTGCCGGCCGCGGATACCAAGGTTACGGTGAAGGTCGCGGGCATACCGGCAGGCGTACACCGGGTTCGGCTGGAACACTTCCGCATCGACGACAACCACTCGAACGCATTCACGGTATGGAAGGCGATGGGTGAGCCGCAAGAGCCGACGCCGGAGCAGTACGCACAACTGAAGGCGGCGGGACAGCTTCAACTGCTGACCTCGCCGGAGTGGCTGGATGCGCGCGGCGGGACGGTGACAATTGCGACCCAGATGCCGCGGCAGGCGACGTCGCTGCTGCACCTGGAGTGGTAGGGGCGGGTGGGTGACATTTTCGCGTTCCCTTGATCGTCACGCGTTCAAGGGAACGCGAGTCATTAAAATGAGTGTGACTTTCGGCCCGCGTGAAATCACCCCAGCGAGCAACGATCGCTCGCAGGGATCCCCGATACGCGGGCCCTTCCGTGCTTAGGATGACAAATCAAGAACAGAAGCAGATTCCTCCGCTACGCTACGGAATGACAACACAAAACTCTGCGCTCCTCAGGCGGACGGTTTTGATTCGTCGTGGTGCATGAGGAGGATGTTGTTGGGGTCGGTGCCGAGGGGGATGGAGTTCTGCGCGAAGGCCTGGAGGATGCGGCGGCGGAGTTCGCGCAGGACGGGGTCCTTTTGGTTGACTGCGACGCGGATGCTGACCGGGTAGGTAACGACGCGGCCGGCGATGGCGTCGACGCCGGGAATGACGGGATCGGCGAGGACGATCTGCTGGAAGGCGGGATCGTTGCGCAGGGTGAGCGCGGTGGAGCGCAGGAGGTCGAGCACGCGATCGGGGTCGGCGGAGGCGTCGACGGCGAGGGAGAGCGTGGCGACGGTGAAGTCGCGCGAGGTGTTGGAGACGGTGGCGACCTGGGAGTTGGGGATGTAGTGGACGGTGCCATCGGTGTCGCGCAGGGTGGTGACGCGCAGGGTGAGGTCCACGACGGTGCCGGCGAGGCCAGCGATGCGGACAGTGTCGCCGACGTTGTACTGGTTTTCCAGAAGGATGAAGATGCCGTTGAGGACGTCCTTGAAGAGGGACTGGGCGCCGAGACCGATGCCGACGCCGACCACGCCGGCGGACGCGAGCAGCGGAGTGAGGTTGATGTTGAAGACGGAGAGGATGTGGAGCAGGACGATGAAACCGATGATGCCGTAGGCGGTGGCGCGCAGGATGGCGGCGAGGGTGCGGAGTTCGGAGGCACGCTGGGGATTGTCGGTCTGGAGGTCGGCGAGGTCGCGCATGCGATGGACAAAGAAGCCGACGATGCGGATGAGAATAAAGGCGATGACAAGGATGACGAGCATGCGGGGAAGGTCGCCGTGGACGAAGGCGAGGAGATCGCGGTGCCAGTGATGGACGACATCGTTGAAGGTGGCGTCGTCGTGGGCGAGGTTGGCGAGGTCTTGCGTAGCGAGGGTGAAGAGGAACATGATGGGGGAACGTCTCCGTTAATTGTGGCGGCTGTTGTTATGGGCCTGGGTCAAGTATCTCTCGGTTTGATTGATTGTGCGGAGAGGCAGGAATGAGATTGGGTGAGGCACGCCGCATGGGCGGCCAAGGAGGGGGAGCGATGAGGATGCTTCGCAGGACCATGGTGTGGGCGGCGGCCTGGGGATTGCTGCTGGCGATGGGGAGCGCGGGACAGAGAGAGCAGGGGAGCGAGACACGGACGGGGACGCAGGCAGAACAGACCGCGCCGGCAGGACTACTGGTGCCTCCGGACCCACGGCTGGAGAAGATAGAGAAGGACCAGGCAAGGCAGGTAAACGACGAACGGCAGAAGAAGCTGGTGGAGGAGACGGCGAAGCTGGTGGAGTTGGCGAATGAACTGAAAGCGGCTGTGGACAAGTCGAACAAGAACACGCTGTCTCTGGATGTGGTGCGCAAGGCGGATGCGATCGAGAAGCTGGCGCACAACGTGAAGGAGGGGATGAAGGGGGAGTGAGGGGGGAAGGTTGCTGGCTGGGGGTTGTCGGTTGCTGGTTGAGGGCAACCACGGATGGTGCGGCGACGGCCTGGAGGGTGGGGAGGGTTGAGGAAGGTTGCTGGTTGGGGGCAGGATCGGGATCGGGAGCGGGGTGGAAGAGGCCGTCGAGCATCTCGATGAATTGGTTGCGGTGGGATTCTTGCGGCTCTTTTGGGGTGGAGAGTTCGGCGATGGGAGCGATGAGGCCGAAGTGATTGTCAAGAATGACATCTTCAACTAAATCATTTGAATTATGTATGTTACCGTTAGAACATGAAGTACTAGATGGAGAGTTCTGGCTGGAGCGAACGGCGGCCGCGGAGCACTGCTCGCGCCTGAGGTTGGAGCTTGCGGCATGCAGGGCGTAAAGGATATTGCTGGCTCGCTTGTGGTCGAGCTGATCGGAGGCGATGAGGGCGAGGACCTGGGCAAGGGCGAACTGGATGCCGGCGTGGTCTTCGATGGAGGGCAGCTCGAAGATGCACTGACTGGGGTGGACTCCATGGTAGCGCGGAGCTGGGTTGCGGGTGGTGTGGTGGTAGTAACAGAAGGACTCACCGCGCAGGGCAGGCGAGCCGCAACGGTCGGCCGGAGGTGTGGATGTGGCGGCAGAGATAACGCTTGATGGTGGTCTCGGTGAGTTCGACGGTGCTGGTTGTGCTGGTCATACGATACCCTCTCCGGGTCTGCCGGTTGATAGAAAAAACCCGAAAAAACGATAAAGTCATAGAAATAGGCATGTTAATCCTGGACTTGGCCTGGGATTAATATAGATTATGTATATACGGTCAGGGTTTAAGGCGAAGGCCCGGAAACGTATAGTTGCGGGTTAAAAGCGAAGGCCCGGCCCCCCATCCATGCGCAAGAAACGCGCATGAATGAGGCACCCGGGCCTCTGACTCTTGCTTACTACCTTAAGTATACGGGTTGGAGGGAAACTAGTATGCCAAGTATTTTCAACTTTTATGTGATTGATATGGTGAGAGTTGTGTGGAATTTGGAGGGGTGAGACCCTTGACAAGTGCGTTTACGGGAGGGCGGCGGGGGTGTTGAGGAGGGGGGCGTAGGGGAGGGTGAAGGTGGGTGTGGCCGAGGAGCGCAGGGCGTTGACGATCTGGGCGGGGGACCAGGCAGGGTAGGCGGCGCGGAGGAGGGCCGCAGCGCCGGCGACGAGCGGGGCGGAGGCGCTGGTTCCCATGGCCTGGACGTATTGAATGTGGCCGAGGTTGAAGCAGCCGAAGCTGTGGGTGGAGTCGGAGGGGGGACCGCCGGCGGTGTTGGGAAGGCCGTTGGAGCAGGCTCCGCGGACCCATCCGCTGACGGCGTCTTCGGGGCCATCGGGATAGCTGCCGCCGGGGGCGGCGATGGCGTTGAGGGGCGCGCCGAAGTTGGAGTAGTAGGGCAGGGTGATGGGGCCGGGAACGCAGACGGCATTGGGAGTGAGGTCCTCGGCGCAGGCGGGATTGGTGGAGGCAACGACGGCGAGGACGCTGCGCGACTGGGCGGGCAGTTCGATGTAGCGTGGCGGGGTGAGGTTGACGCCATCGTTACCGGCGGAGGCGATGAGGACGGCCCCGGCCTGGCTGGCGGCGTAGGTAACGCGGTCGAAGGCGGCCTGGAGGCCGGCACCCTCGCCAGTGTCGAGATCGACGATGGTTCCAAAGGAGAGGTTGATGACATCGGCGTGCTGCTGGATGGCGTCTTCAATACCCTGAATGGCCCAACTGAGGAGGCCGCTGGCCTGGCCGGTGGCGCACTGGGTGGCGATGTCGTGCGCGGCGCTGGAGGGGTCGGGGAGGCGCTCGATGACCTTGATGTTGAGGATGGAGGAGGCAGGGGCGACACCGATGAGGAGGCCGGTGCCGGGACCGATGGCGGCGGCGGCGAGCGAGGCGACCCAGGTGCCGTGACCCTGCTGGTCCTGCGGAGAGCCGTCGTCGCAGGGGCTGGGCAGGCCGGTGATGGGGGACTGGTCAATCTCGGAGAGGTTGAGGACGAGGTTGGGCGCGATGTCTGGGTGAAGCGCGTCGACGCCGCTATCGAGGATGGCGATGCGTATGCCTGCTCCCATGGTGGTGTCCCATGGGCCGTGGGCGGGGCCACCGGGGACGCCTGCGCCGAAGCCCCCGGATTGCAGGACGGCCCACTCCTGCGGGGAGGAGGTGTAGTAGGTGTCGTAGGGAGCGGCGGGGGAGGGAGTGGGAGATGGAGCGGGAGTGGGTGCGGGAGTGGGGGCGATTCCGACCGTGGCGGAGAGGATGGGGCGGAGGATGAGGTTGTGGGCAGAGAGGATGAGGTCGTGGATGACGTACAGGACTGAGGGGTCGGCGCGGAGGGCGGCGATGGTGGCGGCTTCGTCTGGGCCGGATGAGGTGTCGAGGACGGTGATGCCGAAGGGAACATTGCCACGGAGGAGGCGGCCGCCTGCGAGGCGGGCGCGGGCCCCGGCGTCGGCGGGGATGACGCCGTTGCGGTAGACGATGAGATAACGATGGGGGACGGCCGCGCCGATGGGGCTGGGAAGCTGCTGGGCGTGCGCGCGCAGGGCGCAGGCGAGGATGACGGCGATGAGAGTGAGCGCGACGAGGACGATGCGTTTGCGCAGAAACCAGATAAGCCGCAGGGTGCGGAATGCGGGGTTGCAGGGGGCGGAGTGGAGTGAGGAGAAGATGGCGGCCTCGGGAGATGCGGTGCTGAGGGTGTAGAGCTGCACTGGTATCTGCATCGGCGAAATTGGGGGAGGGGTGAGCGGGCGCGGGCGAAGCGAGAGATTACGTGTGTTCGATTCCGGGAAGGTATGATGGGCGGAGTGCGGTTGCGGAGGAGAGAAATGAAGATTTACGGAGTGATGCTGGTGGCGGTGCTGGGGTGTTCGATGGCGATGGCGCAGGGGGATAGCGGGATCACGATGTGGCCGAAGGGAGTGCCACCGGCGGGAGCGGCGCGGATGAGCTTTGAGAATGCCGCGATGATGATCTCGCACCGGACAGCGACGGGACGGGTGGAGGTGCATCAGGCGGTGGCGGACTTTGTGGTAGTGCAGTCTGGCACGGCGACGCTGATCACGGGCGGCGAGGTGGTGGACCAGGTGACGACCGGGCCGAATGAGCTTGGGGGATCGTCGATCAAGGGCGGCGTGTCGCGGACGGTGACGGCAGGAGATGTGTATGTGATTCCGCCGGGCGTGCCGCACTGGTACGTTCTGCAGCCGGGCGTTGAGATTACGTGCTTGCTGATTAAGGTGACGAAGAAGTGAAGCAGGTACCAGGTACGAGGTTCGAGTAAAGCAGGGCCAGATGCGAGTGGATGCGCGAACGTGGACGATGGGGCTGCTGTGCTGGACGATGGCGGCGGGATTGTGGGCAAGGGGATTTGCGCCGGCGCAGACTCCGGCGGCCTATGCGGGAACTCCGCCGGCAGAGAAGATTGCGGCGTGGCTGAAGAGCGACATCGGACGGGACCGTGCGTGGGGCGCGTACTACGCTGCGCAGACGAAGGATGCGACGTTGCTGCCGGAGTTGGAGGGACTGGCGGAGCGGTGGGAGCCGCTGCCGCCGCATGACGATCCGGAGTTTCCTTACTATAAGCCTGATCCAACGCTGAAGCCGGAGCAGGTGGACCGGCTGGACGCGATGACGGCAGTGCTGGATGCGGTGATTCTGCTGGATGGGCGGGTCTCTGCAAAGGGACTGCTGAATTTACAGGGGGACTTTACGGCACAGACGGCGCTGCTGCTATCGCGGATGCCGGAGACGGAGGCGGAGCCAACGCTGCTGACGATGGTTCACGATGCCAATCCGCAGCACGGGGAGCAGAGGCGCGTGGCGGCGGAGCTGTTGGCGCGGGAAAAGACTCCGCCGGCGGGGTTTGTGGCGAGCCTGATGCGCGGGGCGGATGTGGAAGGCGATGTAACGGTGCAAGTCCCCGTCCCCAGCAAGCCGGGGACAACCTTCGCTAGTGGCTCATCTTGCGAGGCCGATACAGCACTTGAACATCCACAACCCAGCGATTGGCCGCTGTTGGGGCAGTACTCGCTGCGTACGAACATCTACGCGAAGAATGCGACGAGCTATCGCATTGCCGGGAGAATCCAGGTTGCGCGAATCGAGGGTACACGGACCAAAGTGTTTCCTACCTGCTATCCGATTGGCGACCTGAATACACAGGCAAGGTTGCAGATTGTAGCGGAGCTGCTTGATCGTGTTGAGATAGACCTCGTACTGCAGCCAGTCGAGAAGACGACGATCCTCGCCACGAGCACGGCGGAGTATGAGCGGAAGCTGCGGGAGTTTGTAGCGCAGGAGGAGGAGAAATTTTCGGTGGTCGAGAGGCAGTTGCAGAGGGCCGGATGGGTGACCGCCGATGAGGTTGCAGGCGGGGAAGTGAAGCCGCGTCTGCATCTGACCGTGATTGACATGCGCGTAGTCGAGGACAGGAAATTCAAGTTGCCGAGTATCGACTTTCATGACGCGAAGATCGATTGGGGCGTGCCCATGATGAGGTACTGGCCGTACTGAGAGGGAGGGGCCACAGGCGGGGTTGACGTTCGCAGGCTAATGGGCAGCTAGATTGTCATTCCTGTAAGAAGGCCCGGGGCTGAAGCCCGTGTTGGTTATATGACGATTATTCGTGGGGTTAAACCCCACGCTAATTCGGAAAGGCAAAGACGAGGAGTGAAGCAGATTCCTTCGATGCACTTCGGAATGACAAACAGGACAACTAATGCGGTTCGCGCATTCGCGCGAATATCCCACCCATGCGCAAAGAGCGCGGCATGAATGGGGCACCCAGCGAATATCCCACCCATGCGCAAAGAGCGCGGCATGAATGGGGCACCCAGCGAATATCCCACCCATGCGCAACGAGCGCGGCATGAATGGGGCACCCAGAGAATATCCCACCCATGCGCAAAGAGCGCGCATGAATGGGGCACCCAGCGAATATCCCACTCATGCGCAAAGAGCGCGCATGAATGGGGCACCCAGAGAATATCCCACCCATGCGCAAAGAGCGCGCATGAATGGGGCACCCGGCTGTGAGCTGTGAGCGGTCGGCGAAAAGCGATGGGACTCGAGCTATGAGCTGTGAGCTATGAGCGAAGAGGGGACTGGTTGGCGTGGGTTCAATTGAGGGTTTGGGGGTAGAATCGTGAGTGGGCCATGTTGTGATCGGGGGTGCGTATGGCTCGTCGCAATGGTCGCAATGGATCGGGTGGTAACGGAAAAGGACCGGCGGTAGAGACGACGGTGCGTGAACCCATATCTCAGAAACGAGATATGGGGCACCCAACGGCGATGACGCGGGAGCAGTTGGTGGAGTTCTACCGGCTGATGTACCTGTCGCGGCGGACGGACGACCGCGAGATTGTGCTGAAGCGGCAGCAGAAGATTTTCTTCCAGGTATCGTGCGCGGGGCATGAGGCGCTGCTGGTGGCGGCGGGGATGGCGATGCGACCGGGGTACGACTGGTTCTTCCCGTATTATAGGGACCGTGCGATATGCCTTGCGCTGGGCAATACAGTGGAGGAACAACTGCTACAGGCGGTGGGCGCTGCGGAGGACACGGCGAGCGGCGGACGGCAGATGCCGTCGCATTGGTCGAGCACGAAGCTGCATATTGTGACGCCGAGTTCGGCGACGGCGACCCAGTGCATGCACGCGATTGGATGCGCGGAGGCTGGGCGATACTTTGCGCGGCACCCGGAGGCGGCGAAGAGGCATACGGGCGACTACCGCGAGTTTAAGGATGTGACGTTCCAGGGCGATGAGGTGACATACGTGTCGCTGGGCGAGGGTGCGACCAGCCAGGGCGAGTTCTGGGAGTCGCTGAACACGGCGAGCAACGCGAAGTTGCCGGTGGTGTATGTGGTGGAGGACAACGAGTACGCGATTTCGACGCCGGTGGAGGCGAACACTCCGGGGGGAAATATATCGCGGCTGGTGGCGAATTTCCCACATTTTCATTTTGCGGAGATCGATGGGACGGACCCGATTGCAAGCTACCGGGCGATGGTGGAGGCGGTGGCGTACTGCCGTGCGGGGCGCGGGCCCGCTTTGGTGCATGGGCATGTGGTGCGGCCGTATAGCCACTCGCTGAGCGACGACGAGAGGCAGTACCGGAGCGAGGCAGAGGTGCAGGCGGAGAACGCGCGCGATCCGCTGGCGAAGATGCAGATGTGGCTGCTGCGGGAAGGGATCCTGGACGAGGAGGGAATCAACCGGCTGGAGCAGAAGGTGGACGAGGAGGTGCAGCGGGCTGCGGACCGGGCGCTGCAGGCTGTGCTGCCAAGCACGTCGCGGGAGGCGATTCTGCGGCACCAGTATTCGGAGAATTTGAAGCCGACGGACGCGCGGTTTGATACGCAGCCGGAGGCGACGGCGGACGACAGCGAACGGACGATGGCGGAGCTGCTGAACCATTGCCTGAAGGACGAGATGCGGCGCGACGAGCGTGTGGTCGTGTTCGGCGAAGATGTGGCGGATGCGACGCGCGATGAGGCCCTGCGGACGGGAGAGATCAAGGGTAAGGGAGGGGTGTTCAAGCTGACGGCGGGATTGCAGACGGAGTTTGGCAGCGACCGCTGCTGGAACTCACCGCTGGCCGAGGCGAACATTGTGGGGCGGGCGATCGGCATGGCGGCGCGCGGGCTGAAGCCGGTGGCGGAGATCCAGTTCTTCGACTACATATGGCCGGCGATGCACCAGATGAGGAATGAGCTGGCGCCGTTCCGCTGGCGGTCGAATGGAGAGTGGAGCTGCCCACTGGTGCTGCGTGTGCCGATTGGCGGATACCTGACGGGCGGGTCGATCTATCATTCGCAGAGTGGCGAGAGCATCTTTACCCATACGCCGGGCATGATGGTGGTGATGCCATCCAATGCTCTGGATGCGGCGGGGCTGCTGCGGACGGCGATCCGATGCGACGATCCGGTGCTGTTTCTGGAACACAAGCGGCTGTATCGCGAGACGTTTGGGAGGGGCGCATATCCTGGGCCGGAGTACGCGATCCCGTTCGGCAAGGCGAAGGTGGTGCGGGCAGGGAAAGATTTGACGGTGATCACGTATGGCGCTGTCGTTCCACGGGCGTTACAGGCGGCGGAGAAGCTGGAGCGCGAGGCGGGAGTGGATGTGGAGCTGATCGACCTGCGAACGCTGAGCCCGTACGACTGGGAGTCGATTGCCGCGTCCGTGCGCAAGACGAGCAAGGTGATTGTGGCGCACGAAGACATGCTGAGCTGGGGATATGGCGCGGAGATTGCCGCTCGGATTGGGGAGGAGCTGTTCGACTGGCTGGACGCTCCGGTGCGGCGCGTAGCGGCGATGGATACGTTTGTGGCGTATCAGCCGCTGCTGGAGGATGCGATCCTGCCGCAGGCGGAGGATTTGTATAAGGCGATGGAGGAGATGGCGAGGTATTAGGTGGTTGTCATGGGAGAAACGACCCGGGGCTGAAGCCCGTGTTCCTGTTGCGGCTATTCAGTGGGCTGAAGCCCACTGCTCCCTCCGAAGAACCGGAACGAGAAGCAGATTCCCTATTCACCCCAGCGAGCAAAAGCGCTCGCCGGGGGCCCCGATTGCGGGAATGACAGACAAATAGAACAAGCAACGGCGTGAGATATGTGGATGAAAGGGACGGGCGGTTGAGGTGAGGTTTAGTTCCTCGGGGTCCTTCGACTCGTTCGGCGTGGGACGCCGAACTTCGCTCAGGATGACAGCGTTAGCTGCAGCGGGGAATGGAGATGTGGTCTGGGGGAAGGCCGGCGAGGTAGCGGTCGTAGATGGCGGTGTAGGCGGACTCTAGATGGCGGGTATAGGACGCGCAATCGAAGAGCGGAGCGGTGCTGAGGTTTTGTTGCAGGTGCAGGCGGAGGGCATGCAGGCGTTGGGGATTGTGGGCCAGCTCGACGGCGAGTTCTTCATACTCTGATTCCGTGGTGGTGATGAGTTGGGGCAGGCCGACGGCGCGCAGCAGGCTGGCCGCGACCCGGCCGGCGAAGGTCTCGCCGATGCGTGTCAAGACAGGCAAGCCGACCCACAGCGCATCGCTGGCTGTGGTGTGCGCGTTGTAGGGGAGGGTGTCCAGAACCAGGTCCGCGAGCGTCTGCCGCGCCAGATGCTGGTCGACGGGCAGCCGTTTGGCAAAGACCAGCCTCTGGGGTTCGATTGCGCGCAGCGCGGCCTGCTTGCGCAGATTCTCTACGGCCTGGGGACCGTCCTCCAGCAGCCAGAGCACGCTGCCCTGGACGCGCCGGAGGATGCGCATCCAAATATCGAAAATTTCCGGCGATATCTTGTAAATGTTATTGAAGCAGCAGAAGACAAATGCCGTCTCGGGCAGACCCTCGTCGATGCGTGAGCAGGGCATTGGGGAGATGGGACGCCGGGAATCGTTGACCTGATAGCTATCCGGCAGATAGACGATCTTTTCCGAATAGTGACGCTGGTCGGCTTCTGAAATCAATGTATGGTCGGCGATGAGATAGTCCATGTACTCGGCGCCCATGGTGCCGGGATAGGCGAGGTAGTTGATCTGGATGGGTGCGGCGCGGTGGGCCATGATGCCGGGGCGGCTGTTTGTGGTGAACCCATTGAGGTCCACCGCGATGTCCACTTCGAGTTTGCGGCTGAGTTCTGCGGCCTCCCGGTCGGTCATGGAGCGGAGATCGAGGAACTGGTCCATGGCCGTGGAGATGCGCTGGGTCACCTCGTCCACGATATCCGGGCCGAAGGAGAACCCAATAATTTCGAACTTGCTGCGATCGTGACGCTCGAACAACTCGGCTATCAGATAGCTGGTTACATGCTTGAAATAATCCGCCGAGAAATATCCGATGCGAATCCTGTCGCGTTTTGGCCTGGGGGAAAATACGGTGGCGATGGAAGGCGCCGGAGTCTTGTCGCGCGCATAGATCTGCGCGGCCAGCTTTTGTATCGCAGGGGAATCGCCGATGGCCAGCATTTGGAATGGCATCACAACTCTCTCACCGCGAACAACCGCAGCTTCCAACTGCCTGCACTCGCTCTCCATATCCTCCCAGTCGCAGAGGAACCTCTTCATGTATATGCGCATTCCGGGCAGATATTCATAACCCGGTTTATAGCGGAGAGCCAACTCATAGCTCTGCAAGGCCTCCTGGCAACTCTTGAGAGCCAGCAGAGTATTGCCTCGATTGCAGTGAGCGTCGGCAAAATCCGGATGGAGCAGGATGGCCTTGTCGAAGCTCTGCAGGGCCTCCCGATAGCGCCCAAGACTATAGAGAGCGTTGCCTCGATTGTTGTGGGCTTCGGCAAGATCGGGATTGAGCAGGATGGACTGGTCGAAGCTCCGCAGGGCTGCGTCGTACTGTTGCAGAGCGAGCAGAGCGACGCCTCGATTGTTGTGGGCCTGCGCATAATCCGGATTGAGCAGGATGGCCTGGTCGTAGCTGCGCAGGGCCTGGTCGAACTGTCCGAGGGCCTGCAAAACAGTGCCCCGGTTGTAGCATGCGTCGGCATAATCCGGCTTGAGCAGGATGGCCTTGTCGAAGCTCTCGAGAGCAGGCTGGTACTGCTTAAGAGCATTGAGCGCATTGCCATGGTTGAAGTATGCCTCGGCAAAGTCCGGCTTGAGCTGGATGGCTTTGGCGCAACTCTCCAGGGACTCCTGAACTTGCTGAAGGACATACTGAATGATGCCGCGGTTGCAGTAGGCCTCGGCATACTCGGGGTTGAGCAGGATGGCCTTGTCAAAGCTCTGCACGGCGGCCTGGTATTGCCGGGCAAGATAGAGTTCGTTGCCACGGTTAAAGGCGAAGGCGGCATCCTCCGGTTTTTCTTGGACCGCTGTGCCGAGCGGCGCAGGCTCAGAACCTGCTGCGCGAGCGGTGAGGACGGAGTTCCATGAGCCGGCGATCTTGTTCCAATCGAAGGTCGATCTGGCCCACTCGCGCATGGGCCCACGGGCCACCTCGCTGGGAGGGGCCAGAAGCAATTTAACTGCCTCGCGGACAAACTGTGCTTTCTGTTCGGGGTCTGTCATGCCGAAGTGGAACTGGCCCGGTTGTATCCAGTCGAAGTTGGTCTTTTGGGAGTGAATGAATACCCCGCCGTGTTGGGATTTCTCGCCCATTGCAGCGAAATCGGTGGTGATGGGGATGGCTCCGGCGGCCATGGCCTTGGAGAGCGAGATGCAGTCGATCTCGGTGAACTCGGATGGATAGGCAAAGATGTTTGCCTGGCGATAGAGCTGGGCAATCTGGTTGTGGCTCAATCTGCCGCGCTCCTCGACGCCGAGTTGCTTCATGCGCTGCTGCATTCCGGTCTTCCATTCCATCCTCCGCGCGTCCGATGAATGGATGGAATCCCACACGTCCCAGCCATAGGCCCACTGCGCTTTGACGTTTGGCACTTGTTTTTCAATCTCCTGGAAGCAATCCAGGAATGTCTCAAGGCTGCGGTCTGCCGACGAGGTGTTGATCATCAGGAGCGGGTCGCGGACGGCGTTGCCCTCAAACAGTTCCGCATCGATGCCATTGGGGATGACGACGAACTTGTGGTCGGGAATTTGGGGATACTGGGCGCGGTGGAAGCTCGACTTGACGAAGATCTTATGGATGTTGTGAAGCCTTTCCGGGGTGAACTCGTACTCGGCGATGGTGTCATGGAGGTCCATAATCACTGCGTCTGAATTGATGTTGTACGACGCGAATTGCGGATACCGCCATAGCACGGTGACATCCTGCTTGTCGCGGTAGTTCCAGGTCCAGTAGGGCTTCCATAAAACGCCGTCGAAGTCCTCATCGTAGGCACCGCAATAGGCATAAACGGTGACGTTCCATCCGCGTTCATGCAAGAGCCTGGAGAGCCAGATGACGGCTTCCTCCGAGCCTCCGATGCCTTTTGCCCCGGCCGTCCGGGGATTCCAGATCTCATCTGTGGGGAAGCAGTAGAAGACGAGATCTTTGCCGCTCGATGCGGTCCTGAAAAAGTTGAGGTTGCGCAGGTTGCATACGGCGGGATGAGTCTGAAGGTCGAGCGGGAATGCGTCCAGCGCGGCCTTCCTCTCCGACTTATCCGCAATCATGGCGATCTGCGCGACCCGATTTGCAACAGAGTCGAAGGCGCCTGTTTCCTTCCACAATTCATACTTCGGATGGAGGCGCATGGCCTTTTCATAGAACTCCAGGGTCGCCCGATAGAGGATGAGATCCTGACGATTATTGGCCTGGTTGCTACAGGCCTCGGCATAGTCCGGCTTGATCTGGAGGGCTTTGTCGTAGTTCTCGCCGGCCGCCTGGAATTGCTGGAGGGCATGCAGCGTGCTGCCGCGGTTATGGTAGGCTTCCGCATAATCCGGCTTGAGCAGGATGGCCTTGTCGTAGCTCTGCACGGCGGCCTGGAGTTGCTGAAGAACATGCAGAGCGTTGCCACGGTCGAAGTGGACCTCTGCAACATTTGGGTCGATTTGAATGGCGCGATCGAGCAGATCGAGTGCTTTGGCTGCTTGTCCCGATTGGCACGCAATAACCCCCAGAAGACGCAGCACGTCCAAATGGGAGGGATTGACTTGCAGGATTTGCCGATAGAGGGCCTCCGCCTCGGACAGTTGCCCAGCGTTGTGCTGGGCCATGGCTTTCTGGAGCAGAAGATCCACGGAGGAAGGATTGGAACTCGCCGGATGCTTGGGTGTCTGCAACTCTTGGCTGCGAGAAGCATTCTTGCGACCGTTCTTCATGCGTTCCTATCCTCGAATCGATTTACAGAACAAGGCGAGTTGTCGAGGGTATGTCTTCGACTACTTACGCTTGGTGTTGCCCACGATTATCTTACCCTTGGCTGTGCTTCGGAGGGCGAACAAGCAAGGGCAAAGGCCGAAGAACAGGCAAGGGCAAAGGCCGAAGAACGAACAAACGCAGGTCCTTCGACTCGTTCGGCGTAGGACGCCGAACTTCGCTCAGGATGACGAGCAAAACAGACAAAGGCAAAAGCAGATTTCCTATTCACCCCAGCGAGCAAAAGCGATCGCCGGGGGCCCCGATTGCGGGAATGACAGACAAAAGAACAAGCAACGGCAGGAGTCCGGTGGGAGAACGAGACGGGCGGCTGAGGCGCGACGAGCTTCCTCGGGGTCCTTCGACTCGTTCGGCGTGGGACGCCGAACTTCGCTCAGGATGACAGCGTTAGCTGCAGCGGGGAATGGAGATGTGGTCTGGGGGAAGGCCGGCGA
Source organism: uncultured Acidobacteriaceae bacterium (assembly GCA_963834805.1). Lineage (GTDB taxonomy): Bacteria > Acidobacteriota > Terriglobia > Terriglobales > Acidobacteriaceae > Edaphobacter. The sequence goes on along the minus strand of CAWIDB010000004.1, from coordinate 10,068 downwards.
GGTAGCGGTCGTAGATGGCGGTGTAGGCGGACTCCAGGTGGCGGGTATAGGACGCGCAATCGAAGAGCGGAGCGGTGCTGAGGTTTTGTTGCAGGTGCAGGCGGAGGGCATGCAGGCGTTGGGGATTGTGGGCCAGCTCGACGGCGAGTTCTTCATACTCCGATTCCGTTTCGGTGATGAGTTGGGGCAGACCGACGGCGCGCAGCAGGCTGGCCGCGACCCGGCTGGCGAAGGTCTCGCCGATGCGTGTCAGGACAGGCAACCCGACCCACAAGGCGTCGCTGGCTGTGGTGTGCGCGTTGTAGGGCAGGGTGTCCAGAACCAGGTCCGCGAGCCTGTGCCTGGCCAGATGCCGATCGACGGGCAGTGACTTTGCAAAGACCAGCCTCTGGGGTTCGATTCCGCGCAGCGCGGCCCGCTTGCGTAAGTTTTCGATGGCCCAGGGATTGCTGCTCAAAAGCCAGAGCACGCTGCCCTGGACGCGCCGGAGGATGCGCATCCAAATATCGAAAATTTCCGGCGAAATTTTGTAAATGTTATTGAAACAGCAGAAGACAAATGCCGTCTCGGGCAGACCCTCCTGAATGCGAGTGCAGGGCATTGGGGAGATGGCGCGCCGGGAATCGTTGACCTGATAGCTGTCCGGCAAATAGACGATTTTTTCCGAATAGTGACGCTGGCTGGCCTGGGGAACCAGGGTATGGTCGGCGATGAGATAGTCCATGTACTCGGCGCCCATGGTGCCGGGATAGCCGAGGTAGCTGACTTGGATGGGAGCGGCTCGCTGGGCAAAGATGCCGGCGCGATTGTCTTCGGTGAACCCCTTCAGGTCCACCGCGATGTCCACTTCGAGTTTGCGGCTGAGTTGGGCGGCCTCCCGGTCGGTCATGGAGCGGAGATCGAGGAACTGGTCCATGGCTGTGGAGATGCGCCGGGTCACCTCGTCCACAATATCCGGGCCGAAGGAAAATCCAAGGATTTCGAACCGGCTGCGGTCGTGCCGCTCGAATAACTCGGCCATCAGATAGGCGGTTGGGTGGTTGTAATAATCCGCCGAAAAATATCCGATGCGAATCCTGTCGCGTTTTGGCCTGGGGGAAAATACGGTGGCGATGGAAGGCGCCGGGACCTTGTCGCGGACGTAGATCTCCGCCGCCTGCCTTTGCAGCTCTGGAGAGCCGCTGACGGCCAGAACGGTGAATGGGAGCGCCGCATTCATCCCATGCCGGATGAGAGCTTCCAATTGCCGGCACTGGCTTTCGATACCCTCCCAATCGCAGAGGAGCCTCTTCATATGCAGCCACATACCGCGTAAGTATTCATGGTCCGGCTTGAGCTGGATGGCCCTGTCATAGCTCTGCAGAGCTGCCCGGTACTGCTTGAGAGCCAGCAGAGCATTGGCTCGATTGCAGTGAGCGCCGGCAAAATCCGGCTTGAGCAGGATGGTCTTGTCGAAGCTCTCGAGAGCTTCCGTGTAGCGCAGCAGAGCCTTCAGCGAAAGGCCTCGATTGTTGTGGGCTTCCACAAAATCCGGATTGAGCAGGATGGCCTGGTCGAAGCTCCGCAGGGCGGCGTCGTACTGTTGCAGAGCGAGCAGAGCGACGCCCCGGTTGTTGTGGGACAGATCATGATCCGGCTTGAGCAGGATGGCCTGGTCGAAGCTCTTCAGAGCTTCCGTGTACTGCAGCAGAGCATTCAGGGTACTGCCCCGGTTGTAGTAGGCCTCCGTATAGTCCGGCTTGAGGAGGATGGCTTTGTCGTAGCTCTCGCAGGCGGCCTGGAGTTGCTGAAGCTCGTGCAGCGCAGTGCCGCGGTTATGGTAGGCCTCGGCATACTGCGGGTTGAGCTGGATGGCCTTGTCATAGCTCTGCACGGCGGCCTGGAGTTGACGGGCAAGATAGAGTTCGTTGCCACGGTTATAGGCAGAGGCGGCATTCTCCTTTTTTTTCTGGACCGCTGTGCCGGCCGGTGCAGGCGCAGGCGAAGAATCTACTGCCCCAGCGGAATCTACCGCTCCAGCGGTGAGGACGGAGTTCCATGAGTCAGCGATCCTGTTCCAATCGAAGGTCGATCTGGCCCAATCGCGCATGGGCCCACGCGCCGTCTCGCTGGGAGGGTCCAAGAGCAACTTAACTGCCTCGCGGACAAACTGTGCTTTCTGTTGGGGGTCTGTGATCTCGTAATGGAACTGGTTGGGTAGCCTCCAGGCGTCCATAGTCTTTTTGGAGTGGATGAAGACCCCTCCGTGCCTGGCTTTCTCACCCATCGCGGCGAAGTCGGTGGTGATGGGGATGGCCCCCGCGGCCATGGCCTTGGAGAGCGAGATGCAGTCGATCTCGGTGAACTCGGATGGATAGGCGAAGATGTTTGCTTGGCGATAGAGCTGGGCGATCTCGCCGTGGCTCAATCTGCCGCGTTCCTCGACGCCGAGTTGCTTCATGCGTTGCTGCATTTTAGTTTTCCATTGCAGCCTCTGCGCGTCCGATGAATAGATGGCATCCCACACGCCCCAGCCATAGGCCCACTGCGCCCTGGCCTGGGGAACCTGCTTTTTGATCTCCTGGAAGCAATCCAGGAATGCCTCAAGGCTACGGTCTGCCGACGAGGTGTTGATCATCAGGAACGGGTCGCGGACGGTGTTGCCCTCAAACAGTTCCGCATCGATGCCATTGGGGATGACCACGAACTTATGATTGCGGATGCGGGGATAGAGGGAGCGGTGGAACCTGGATTTGACGAAGATCTTATGGATGTTGTGAAGCCTTTCCGGGGTGAACTCGTACTCGGCGATGGTGTCATGGAGGTCGAGGATGACCTGGTCTGAGTTGATCTCGCAGGTGGCGTGCTGGGGATGCCGCCATAAGACGGTGACATTCTGTTTATCGCGGCGGTTCCACATCCAATAGGGTTTCCATGAGACGCCGTCGTACTGCTGTTCCCGCGCCCCGCAACTGGCATAGACGGTGACGCGCCATCCGCGTCGATGGAGGAGCCTGGAGAGCCAGATGACGGCCTCCTCCGAGCCGCCGATGCCTTTTGTGCCGGCGGTATGGGGGTTCCATATCTCATCTGTCCAGGCGCAATAGAAGACAAGGTCTTTGCCGCCAGCTTCGGTCTTTGCAAAGCAGGCGTAGCGAAGATTGCAGACCGCCGGATGCGAATGCAGGCCGGGCGGCAGAGCCTCGAGCGCGGCCTTCCTCTCCGCCACGTTTTCGATCATCGCGATGCGCGCCACCTCCCCATCGACGGAGCCGAGAAGAGGGAGCATCCTGCTGTACTCATCCGGGCGGAGACGCAGGGCTTTTTCATAGTTATCGAGCGCCTCTCGATATTGCCGAAGGGCTTCAAGAGTATTGGTGCGGTTGTCCAGGGCCTCGGTGTAATCGGGTTTGAGGAGAATGGCCTTTTCAAAACTCTCGAGGGCTGCCTGGAAGAGTGTGAGCGCATGCAGCGCGCCTCCGCGACTGTTGCAGGCCTCGGCATAGTCCGGGCGAAGCTGGATGGCCTTATCGTAGCTCTGAAGGGCGGACTGGAAGCGGCCAAGGAGATAGAGGGTGTTGCCTCGGTTGTAGTGGGCCTGGGCGAAATCCGGGTTGTGAAGGATGGTGTTGTCAAAGCTCTGGAGGGCGTCCTGGAAGCGGCCAAGGAGATAGAGGGTATTGCCGCGGTTGAAGAAAGCCTCCGCATTGTCCGGCTTGAGGCGGATGGCCATGTCGTAGCACTCGACCGCCTCGGGGTATCGCTGAAGCAGATAGAGGGCATTGCCGCGGCTGAAGTATGCCTCTGCGTAATCCGGATTGGCCTGAATGGCGCGATCGATCAGATCCAGCGCGGCGGCGCCTTGTCCGGACTGAAGGGCGATCACTCCCAAAAGATGCAGCGCGACCGCATGGGAGGGAGAGAGTTGCAGAATTTGCCGGTAGAGGGCGTCCGCCTGGGGCAGTTGACCCGCACTGTGGTGGGCGATCGCTCTCTGGAGCTGCGGGTCCACGGGGGAAGGAGCGGGAGTTTCCGGCGGGTTGGAGATGGATTGCTCATTCTGCTCATCGTGCCCATGCTGGGGGCGAGCATCCTTAGGTCCGTTCGTCATGCGTTCCCAATCCTCGAATCGATACGTCGAACAGAGCAATCAAGGGCAACTATCCGGCTCTTTTTCGCCGCGAAAGAGGGTTGCGGCGGACAGTCATGTTCTTACGACCATCTTACCCTTGGCTGCGCTAAACAATTCAGGCAGAAGCAGGGAACAGCAAGGAGAGAAGCAGATTCCCTATTCACCCCAGCGAACAAAAGCGCTCGCCGGGGGCCCGATTGCGGGAATGACAAAAAAACAACAGGCAGGATGGGCGGAGGTCAGGAGGCGTAGTCCTGGCGCATGGGGGTGAAGATGTCGAGCACCTCGGAGTCTTCGAGCGCGGAGGCCTGATGCTCGACGTTGCCGGAAACCAGAAAGCTGTCGCCTGGCCCGGCGTCGAAGACGCCGCCGGGGTGCTGGAAGCGGATGCGTCCGCGCACGATGTAGACCAACTGTTCATGCGGGTGGCTGTGGCGCGCGCCGACCCATCCCTGGAGCATGGTGTGCCGCACTAGCATGATGGACGGGCCATAGGACATGACTTGGCGGCGCAGTCCCGGCTCGGGAGCGGACATTCCGTCCTCTTTGGATGGGGTGACTGAAATTGCACTTTCTGACATCGATCCTCCTAGGGAGTGCGCGCAGAATTTTAATCCGCGAAGCAAGGGTTCTCATTCGATGATCTCATCTACTGAGCTGCGGAGGAGGGAGTTTGGAGGAGGTCGCTGGCGGTTTGGGTGGCGATGAAGAGCCGGAGGAGGTTGGCGCCGAGGAGTTTGTGGAGGGCGGCGGGGGAGTGGCCGCGGGCGAGGAGGGCGGCGGTGATTTTGGGCAGGTCGGCGGCGGAGTTGATGCCTTCGGGGAGGGCGGCGATGCCGTCGAAGTCGGTGCCGATGCCGACGTGGTCGATGCCGGCGACGGAGACGATGTGGTCGAAGTGGGCGATGAGGGAAGAGAGGGGCGGGCGGGGAAGGCGCGCAGCGAATTCGCGGTCGAGGCGGTTGGCGACGGAGTAGGGGACGGGCGCGCCCTTGGCGGCATATTCGGCGGCGAGCTTTTTGTGGGCGGCGAGGAGGGCGGGCTTCTGCGCGGCCCAGACCTGACGGTAGGACTCGTCGATGAAGGCGGAGTAGAAGTTGACCATGCAGACACCGCCGTTGGCGGCGAGAGCGCGTAGCTGGTCGTCGGTGAGGTTGCGGTGGGAATGGGTGAGGGCGCGGGCGCAGGAGTGGGAGACGAGGACGGGGGCTCGGGTGACGGCGAGGACTTCGGCGAAGGTGCGGTCGGAGACGTGGGAGAGATCGACCATCATGCCGAGGCGATTCATCTCTGCGATGACCTGGCGGCCGAAGGGGGTGAGGCCGGTGGGCGTGGTGGGGCGAAGGTCGCCGGAGGATTCTGCCCAGTCGTTGGAGTTGGTCCAAGTGAGGGTCATGTAGCGGACGCCGAGGGCGTGATAGAGGCGGAGGAGAGCGAGGGAGTTCTCGATGGCGTGGCCACCCTCGATGCCGAGAAGGATGGCGAATTTGCCACGGGCGCGGGCGTCGAGGATGGCTTGTACCGAAGTGCATAAAGCAAGGCTATCGGGGTGGCGGCGGACCTGCTCGCGGACTGCGTCGAGGAGGGTGAGGGTGCGGAGGGCGTAGCGTGCGTTGGGACAGCGCGCGGGATCGGGCCAGAGAGCGAAGAACTCGGCGGCGAGATTGCCGCGGAGGGCGGTGGCGAGATTGAGATGGCCGGCGGGCCGATCGGCGATGGCGAGCGGCGAGGTGAAGTCCCAGGACTCTTCGACAAAACGCTGCGGCGTGTCGGCGTGGGCGTCGATGACGAGGGCCGAGGCGTGGACGGCGGCGGGATCGGGCGGGTTGACGGGCGGAGTGGGCATCTTGCACCTCCCACGCTAGTGTAGTGCGTTGGCGGGTGAGGCAACCTGCGGGGCGTGGATGGGGTCTTACTGGGTGAGGTGATTTATGGCATTGGAACAGGATTTGGGGAAGATGGAGGCGCGGCCTTCGGAAGAGGCAGTCGAGACGGCAGGCGAGGACAAGATCAAGGACTTCCAAAGCGAAGAGAAAAAGATGGACGGTGTGGCGATGCGCATGGCCAAGCGCGGAGAAAACCGGATTGTGGCGAATGAGGAGAAGATTCCGGGGAGCACGATTTTTTCGAAGTAGTAATCAAGAGGCGAGTAGAGGCGGTTGTGCTGCGCACGATACACCCATCTCAAAATCGAGATATGGGGCACCCATATCCCACTCATGACGATAAGACCGTCATGAATGGGGCACCCAGATACGTAATAACGAATACGGAGATTCTGGCTGCGCCAGAATGACGAGCAGAAAAAGGACAGAAGCAGATTCCCCACGGGAATGACAAAAAACAATCCCACCCATGACGATAAGACCGTCATGAATGGGGCACGCAGGATTGTGGTGAGTCAGCGGGTGACGAGGTCTTTGAGCTGCTGGAGGAGGACTTCGCGGCTGGTGATGGAGATGGATTCGGTGAGGGGGAGCTGCTTGGGGCAGGCCTCGACACAGTTCTGGGCGAAGCCGCACTCCTGAATGCCGCCTTCGCCGGCGAGGGCGCGGAGCCGCTCCTGCTTGAGGACGGAGCCGGCGGGATCCATGTTGAAGAAACGGGCCTGGGCGATGGTGGCTGCGCCGACGAAGTTGGTGCTCTGGCTGAACTGCGGGCAGACCTCCATGCAGATGGTGCAGGAGATGCAGTTGGAGAGCGGGTAACGCGCTTCCTGCACCTCGGGCAACTGGCGCGGGCCGGGCCCGAGGTCGTAGGTGCCGTCGATGGGGACCCAGGCCTTGACGACCTTGAGGTTCTCGAAGAGGACGCTGCGGTCGACGGCGAGGTCGCGGACGATGGGGAACTTGGAGAGCGGGGCGAGACGGATGGGCTGGTCGGGATGCTCTTTTTGCAGGGTGTCGATGAGGGTGGAGCAGGCCATGCGGGCGCGACCGTTGATGAGCATGGCGCAGCTACCGCAGATTTCTTCGAGGCAGTTGGAGTCGTAGGTGATGGGAGTGGTGGGCGCGCCATCGGCGGTGACGGGGTTGAGCGCGATCTCGCCCAGCACAGAGGTGACGTTCATGTTGGGGCGATAAGGGATGGCGAAGCGCTCGGTGCGCGCGGGAGCGTCGGGGGTGGACTGGCGGAGGACCTCGACGTGGATGGTGGATGACATGTGGTGTTCCTTTTTACGTTATTACTTCTAAATTCAAATTAGTTCTGTAATTTGATACATCGATCTGGTAGTCCTAAACGCTCACGCTCGTTCCGCAGTTTCTTTCCGATTTTTATCCAGTCTGTGTGCGATCTCTTGAGACCTTTGCGCGCATTTGTATGAGGCAGAAAAGCAAACATCGTCCCGGCGTGTTCCCTAACATCGTCTAAACTTAGTGCGCACCCCGCGATTGAGTTCCAATGGTAATGGTCGCCTTCACCATAAAAAACGACGAACACAGGATGGTGGATCTTAATCATCTTCTCAAGATGTCTAACTCTGGCTGGAATGTATTTTCCTTGGTTCTTTGATTCCTTGGAACTGCGAGAAGACAACCCTTTCAATTCGGCGATGCACGTCTCCCCTCCCACCATTCCCAATTTTGTGCTCTGATAGTTGCGACGATCACCTATGGTGTTCGGCTTGTCTTTGTATCCATTCAAAAGGGAGATGTGATAGTTCCAAGTCGACTGAGGCTTAACTTTGCCGGTCACAGGATCGTGTGTGTGCCATTTAGTTACACCGATTTTGCAATGAAATTCACGGCAGTCACAGAGTCCGTCTTCGTCACTGTCTGCTTCACGGAATGCTCGGGCTCGTTCTGCAACGGTTTCCGTCCCCATGCCTTGCTCTGGCCCTATGAACCAATAACAAGCGCTCCAACACCCGTAACCATAGCAATGTTCAGCTAGGTACTCTTCGTCTGGGGTGAGCGGCATGTAGTCCTTTCTTCGACCTCAGGGGCTAAAGCCCCGGTTTTCAATATTGGTTCAATTGTCCGGGCTGAAGCCCGGACCTATCTCGGAATCAAGTGCAAATTCAAAAGCGTGAAGCAGATTCCTCCGCTGCACTGCGGAATGACAAACAAAAAAAGCGTGAAGCAAGAACAAGCAACAGCGAAATGCGGGGATTCTTCGCTTCGCTCAGAATGACAATCATTTGGGTGGTGCTAGCGGCGCGGCTAATGCCGTGCCCTTCCGTTGGTGCCTCAGAGTGCAGTTGAGGCGGTGGTTGCGAAATGCGAGAAGCAGATTCCTCCGCTGAGCTACGGAATGACAAACAAAAAGTGCAAAAGCAAAATACGGAGATTCTGGCTACGCCAGAATGACGAATAAATAAACAAGTGCGAAATGCGGGGATTCTTCGCTTCGCTCAGAATGACAATCATTTGGGTGGTGCTAGCGGCGCGGCTGAAGCCGCGCCCTTTCAAAGCTGAAACTGTTAGGCCGACGCGTCGTACTTGCGGGCGCGGGGTGGAATGAGGCTGGTGTCGACCTCGGCGTAGGAGAAGGCCGGGGCGTTGATGGTGGCGTCGTACTTTGCCATGGTGGTTTTGAGGAACTGAGGGTCGTTGCGTTCGGGGAAGTCGGGTTTGTAGTGTGCTCCGCGAGACTCGTCGCGCAGGCGCGCGCCCTGCACGATGACACGGGCGAGGTGAAGCATGTTCTGCAACTGGCGGGCGAAGGCGAAGCTGGTGTTGGCCCACTGGGTCTTGTCGGAGAGGTTGACGTTGCGGTAGCGGTCGAGGAGTTCGACGATCTTGGCATCGGCTTCTTCGAGGCCGGCGTTGTAGCGGATGATGGTGGCGTGCTTGGTCATGGTGTCGCCCAGCTCGCGCCAGAGCTTGAAGGGGTTTTCGGTGCCGGGGTTGGAGAGCAGGGCGGCGTTCTTCTCCTGCTGACGCTGGAGTTCAGCGGCGTGGCCTCCATCGCCGGGCGCGGCCGAGAGGGACTTGGCGTAGGCGATGGCGTTGGGGCCAGCGAGGAATCCTCCGTTGATGCAGGAGAGGAGGGAGTTTGCGCCGAGGCGGTTGGCCCCGTGGATGGAGAAGTCGGCCTCGCCGGCGGCGAAGATTCCGGGGACGTTGGTGTGCTGGTTGAAGTCGACCCAGAGACCGCCCATGGTGTAGTGCATGCCGGGAAAGATCTTCATGGGAACGTCGCGGGGGTCGTCGCCGACGAACTTCTCGTAAATTTCAAGTATGCCTTCAAGTTTACGATTCAATGTCTCACGATCAATGTGAGTTACATCGAGGTAAACCATGGGCTGTCCGTCGATGCCCATGCCCAGTTCATAGACGACGCGGTGGATGGCGCGAGTGGCGATGTCGCGGGGGACGAGGTTGCCGTACTTGGGGTACCACTCCTCGAGGAAGTAGAAGCGATCGGCCTCTGGGATGGATTGTGGGGCGCGCTTGTCGTTCTTGTCGCGGGGGACCCAGACGCGGCCACCCTCGCCGCGGGCGGACTCGGACATGAGGCGGAGCTTGTCGTCGCCGGGGATGCAGGTGGGATGGACCTGGATGAACTCGCCGTTGGCGTAGATGGCCCCCTGCTGGTAGAGGGCGGACTGGGCGGAACCGGTGCAGACGACGGAGTTGGTGGACTTGCCGAAGATGGCCCCGATGCCGCCGGTGGCGACGATGATGGCGTCGGCGGGGAAGGTACGGGTCTCCATAGAGCGGAGGTTGAGGGCGCAGATGCCGCGACAGACACCGTTGGAGTCGAGGACGGCGGAGAGGAACTCCCAACCTTCATATTTGGTGACTTTGCCGACGGCCTCGTGGCGGCGAACCTGCTCGTCGAGGGCGTAGAGGAGCTGCTGACCGGTGGTTGCGCCGGCGAATGCGGTGCGCTGGTAGAGAGTGCCTCCGAAGCGGCGGAAGTCGAGCAGGCCCTCGTGGGTGCGGTTGAAGGGGACGCCCATGCGGTCGAGCAGGTCGATGATGGCGGGGCCGTGATCGCACATGAGCTTG
>CAWIDB010000003.1:0-58637 GCA_963834805.1 uncultured Acidobacteriaceae bacterium | reverse complement strand
CGCGTGGCACGGAACACCTTCGCGCTCCGGCCACTCCAACACTTTTGTCGCTCTCGTTTCACTGGTCTCCGCGAGCTGAACTAGGGAGAATAGCCCGACGATTTCGACCTGGTGTTTCTGAAGCCAAGCGATCACGCGCCCTGACATTACCCCCGCACTGAGCACATCCTGCACAATGACAACTCCACCTTCCACTCCGAATCCGGGCAAATTGGCATCTGAGTGGAGGAGTAACGAATAACCGAGGTCGAGAATGGTCGGGCGGTCCAAACCAGCTTCGATTGGCCACCACTGGTGAATGGCTGAAGCCAAGAGAAGCGCGGGAGCAGTGACGCCGGCGAGAATCCGAACATCCGACAGAGACTTGTTATGAGCCTCCAGGAATTGTCTCGACGAAAAATGATAGCTGCGCCGCTTCATCCGCGTAGCGACCCCGTGTGAGAAGGCGGGAAGCCAAAGAATCGCTGGTCCACGCGTCTGTGCTGCCAGGGCAGCCTGAACTTTTCGGAGCCTTTGTCAGCGCCGATGGTCAGCCTTACGGTCCTGTCGACGTTGTCAACCGCGTCGACCGGGCTTCCAGATGACTCTCTGCCCCGCCATGCGCCACTCTTCTCCACTACTTCGTCAAAGTTTTGCTGCATGGCTCGTCGGGACTGATTTACTAAGTCCTCAGGGCTCCACACGCATCGCCATTTTCCATCAAGACATTCGAAGAGTTGGCTGCTGTTATTCAATACCGCGAGGATGGAGGCAATTTCTTCCTGATTGTTGTGCTCAAGATCTGATAACGTCGCAGAGCGTCCTTTGATCAGGTCCATAAGTAAGTCCCTGCACGCCGGAGTGGGAGCCCCAAATAGATACGGCCGGCCGTCTACATCAAGGCCTAACACTGGGCAATGAATTTCGCGATACGTATCAAGAAAGCGCGTTTCAGAGATCTCACTATAGCGCCGAGTCGCGACATCTATGGGAGGTGTCATTAGCAATCCGGGGCCAAGATATGTGGCGACCCCGCTGGTTTCGAGTTCTAACACCTCCCGCGCCAAGGCCGCACGCAATTGAACAAGCAAGACTGGACAGACCTGGATAATGTTCTGAAAGAAGTACAAGAAGGTTTCGAACTGTGGGGCAGTCCAGTTCAACTCGTGGAAGTCAAATATAAGTGGGTCGCCAATCGGCCGCGTGTTAGCAAGCTTTAGGCACAGCCTTTCGCATGCCTCTCGAAATTGCAGTTGATCCTGGCCGCCTGCTCCGGTTGCGGGGACATTGAGCGCCTCAAACAAAGGAACAAGATGTCCGCGAATCTGTGTGTGATCAATCCGATGTGACTCGGGAAGCGCTGATACCAAGATCGATTTTGATCTGCGCTCGGCGAGACCAATCATGGGTTCCAACGGGAGCACAAGTTGTAATTGAGTGCCATTTAGAATGGAGTTCAAATGCCTAGATTCCGTAGGTTCAAAACCCAAGTGATTTGGAAGTCGCCTGAATCGCTTTGTGCTGCCCGCATAGACTACTTCGGCTCCCTTTGATCGCAGAGTGAGAATTCCGCCGTATTTCGCAACGATCAAAAGAATGCGGCCAAGCGCATGTCGCTCAGTAGCCCACGATTCGCTTGCGCTCTTGGAGGTGCCAAACTCATCAAAGGCAAATGCGAGCACGTCGGCGGCGTTCGGAATATCTGTCTTCCCGGTCCTGCTCAGGTAGGCACTCTGCAGTGTCGTGACGATGCCTTGACCATAGTCCGCAACGCACAACTCCAGACCATCTCCCATGGCCTGGATATGTTTCTGGACTGAAGCGCTGAAGCTCATACTGCAGAGTGGACCGAGTCGTTCACCTGTTTCGCGTGCGATGATTCGCGCGGCGACGAATCCAGGTACACCTGAGTGTTCCCAACTGTTTACCGCTAATTCGTGGCACAGTACACGCCACACTTCATCGAAACGGAAGAGTGGGGATCGATGATACTTGGCCCCCATATTCTCTCGCCAGTGTCGAATACTGCGTTCGTCCAGGAACTGGCCGCAATCGTCCTTCGATTCAATTCTTGTCAAGCCGAAGAGATTTGTGGAGCGTTCGAGATTAACGTACCTTGCTCTCATGCGCTGCATTTGCGGCGTGAATCCGGTGTACAAGAATCGGCCCAATCGATTCGATCGGTTTAGAACCGAACGTGTACCAATCGATTCCAGAAAGTTGACGAGATTCGCGAAACGATCATGCTGTTGATCCGTGAAATCAACTTGGACGGATGGGACGTATGGTGACCTCAAAAGCCGTTCCATTACGCTCACAAACGTGACCCAGTCATATAGACTGGCAAAACTCACACCGGGCGACCGAATCACAATGTGGCCGTCGGGCGAATCAAGCACTGGATCAAGCTGAACTGCGAGATCCTCAATCCACCGAGGACCGACGTAGCGGATGGTGTCACTTCCTAGTGCGAATACGTCGGCGGCAATATCTATAGTCTTGGTCATACGCACATACAGCGCCTGGCCCCTCAGAAACCTAGAGGAGATAGGCAGCCTCACTCTGTCGGAAAATATTGTCTTCTGGTCAAATGGCACTCTCGCGAGCCTGTCACGTTGCGCGAAGGGTGCAGTTCACGCCCAGAGAACTTGAGGCGGCTGCTTCGAATGCCGTATGTCAAGCGGCACGAGATCGGGCAAATTATATGCTTTGTTTTGTGGCGCTGTGAATTTGAATCTGTTCGGCCCTCTAGCTGCGTATTCGGCTGGCACCACCTCAGTCTTAGCCGATGGGACTCTGTTTCACAATCCACAGGTTTTGGAACAGTGCTTTTGAGCTTTTTCGTTCTATTGTTTTCATCGGGATGCATCGGGCATTTTGGCTGGCCTTCTGGGACAGAAACCACGGGTTCTAGAGCACTTGCGGTGTTTCAAAAGGGCTAATCAGGGCGACAGTGTTGAGTAGCCGTTTGGAACGGCCCTCGAGGAGGAACTTAAAATAGCCGAATGTGGTTAGGTTCCGGCGATCCTTGCGCATGGTCATTTGAAGCAAAATCGCCAATGCACTCACCGATGCCGATTACTCCTCGAAAGTCGGCCAGCGTACTGTGATCTCATGACCGTGTCGGGGCAGGACAATCGGATACGAGTGCATCGGGTGCGGCCTTATCCATGAGCTGCCGGGTGCGCTCCAACTGCGTGCGCGTGAGGTCCGAGCGGTTCTTTAGGAGGCTGCCGATCCATTCTTCATGTACATCGGCGGACCGCTTAGCGAGAAAGATTCCCATCAGCGCGAGGTGCATCAGGAAATTGCGTAGCTCCGCCGGATAACGCACATTCGCATCTTAAGAAACAATAAATGCCACGGATCAGATCCCGATCTCCTGGTCGTAGGCTGCAAGTTCGGCAAGAGCCGCCCGGCGTTCAGTGTCCGTACGGCGCTTATACGACATCAGGGATTCAAAGCGAACACGACGATGTGTGCCGACCTTCCGGTACTCCATTTTTCCCTCGTCCAAAAGTTGGATGAGGGAGGGCCGCGAGACGTTCAACATGTCTGCCGCCTCCTGCGTCGTCAGTTCCGCATGGACTGGAATAAGGTGACAGCGTTACCAAGCGCCATTTCTTCCAGTATGCGAACCAGCATCTTAGCCGCAGGGGCTGGAATTTGAAGAGTCTCTTCATTCCGCGTGCCGCCGACGCGAACGCTCAGCGGAGTCGCTGAACGCGTACGGGGTGCAAGCAGGCGGCTCGTCTCTTTGGCGAGATGTGCGTCCGTTTCGGAAGGAAGAGTTGGGGTTAGAAGGGCGTGGGACATCTCAATCACCTCAGACTGATTGTCCCATATAATCGAAGCAAACGCAACCAGCCGCAGTATACGAATCCTTATAGGACCCGCAACCTCTGCCCACTTTGGGCAGAGGTCGCCGTTAGAAAATCGTGGGCACGATAAGGACACAATAACGGTTCCCAGGTGCTTCCAATAGCGCCAAAAGAGCCATCCGTTGCGCTGTTGTTTCAATACGTTACGAGTTTCAAATTCACTGTCACGGCAGAGGTCGCGGGTTCGAGCCCCGTCGTCCCCGCCATAAACCTTAGAAACATAGGGACTTATGGCAATGACCACTTCTTTCATGCAGCCTCCGAGGGTGCTGAAGGGTGCTGAGTCAAACCCCCTTCAAGCAGACCCCGCACAGCAAGGCCCTGAGCTACGCGCTTTTCCGCGCCCACAGCCTGTTGGTACACCTCCAGAGTGATCCTGGAGTTCGCGTGCCGCAACAACTCTTGAGCCGTCTTGAGGTCAACGCCCTGCTGCCGAAGCATGACGGCAAGACCATGGCGGAAGGAGTGAAAGCCTATCCGCTTGGTGACTCCAAGCTGCTTCAGTGCCGGCCGAATATGGCGCCTGAGGATCATATCCGGCTGGAGCGGCTGCGACCCGTTCTTGGCCACAGAGGGGAACAGGTAGTCGGTGTCAGCGCGGTAAAGTGTCACTGACCTCCAGTGCTTCAGTTCTTCAATCACCAACTGGGGAAGCGGTACAGGTTTACGTGAAGCTTCCGTCTTGCAGTTGCCCTCGACGTTGTGCCAGACGGCGTGCGTCACGTTCGCCTGGAACAGTTCGAAGTCGACGTCCTGCCAGCGGAGAGCGATGAGCTCCCCACGGCGCAGGCCTGTGATGGCGGCGATCAGCACCATGACGCGCTCGCGCTGAGATAGTTTCAGGAGAAGCGCCTGCAACTCTTCGGCGGTGAGGATGTCGGGAGTGCGGAGCCGCTTGGCTGAAGTTCTGACCGCAGTGATGGGATTCCGCGCCGCCCACTCATAGCGAACTGCATGGGCGAACAGCGCCGACATCAGGTTGCGGATCTTGGTCTTGGTGCCGGGACTCGCCGGCTTGCCATTGACCTTCTTCAGGTTGCGAAGCCAGGTTTCGACTTCGACGCTCTTGATTGCCGAAAGACTATGCTTACCCCACTTTGGCACGATGTGCAGAGTCAGGTAATTCTTATAGCCCTCAGCGGTGGAGTGGGCTTTAAGGGGAAGCTCAACGCGCTTGTAGTGCGTGACGAGCTGCTCCAGGTTCATTGGAGCGAATGACGCTCCGTCGTTGACGTCGACCCTGAGCTGCGCAACAGCTTTCTCCGCGTCCTTGCGCTTGGGGAACTCGATCACGGTGCCCAGAAACTTCTTCTTATAGACACGGCGGTCGCCTTCGTCGGCGTAGTAGCGGTAGACCCATGCGTCGGGTTGGCTCTTGCGTTTTTGCAAACTCAGGGAACCTCGTTGGTATCGTGGCGCTTGCATTCGGATGATCTCCTTAGCACGCGCACTGATGGCTTGGGTCGAGTCTACATCGTTGGCTGGCGAGGACAAGCGGATAGAAGTCATGCGGCTTCCAATCGATTGGTCTTGGCCACCAACCATTCCGACAGCTCGCTTTCGAAAAAGCGCCAGAACTTGCGCTTGCCTTCTCCGAGTGGATGCGCCGGCAGATAGCCTTGCCGGGCCCACCGAGTGACTGTCTTGACATCTAGGCCGAGATACGCCGCGGCTTCAACGGGCGTCATTGGACGCTCTGCCGGGCGAAAAGGTATTACAGACATAATTGCTCCTAACAAGGGCTTACGGGTTGACTAGCTGGGACGGACTGCGAGACGGCGGGGCGGGGGTGGGTGACCAACGTCGATTACTTCGACTTGGCCTCTCGGTCGTCCAGCCAGCCCTCCATGGCGCAAACACCAGTGGACTCGTTGAAGCGGCTTCCGTAGATCCTGATTGTGGTGTTGACGTCGGAATGCCAGAGCATTTTTGACAGAGTCAAGAAGTCCTTCGGGTGCGCTTTCAACCATGTGTATGCGACGATGTCTCGAAAGGGGTGTGGACTAACGCGCCGGCCCCCGTGCCGCAGGGTTAGGGCGCAGACAGTTTCGGTCACCTGGTTTTGCGCCATTGGATTCCCTGCTTGATTCAAGAAGAGCGTCTCTGGGTCAGGGCCATTAAGAGGCAGGGCCGGAAGTCCTTGAGATACTCCTCAAGTAGGCCAATCAGTTGTCGAGGCAATAGGGCCTCCACCTCAATACCGGTCTTGGTCTCATCGGGGCTGAAATGGAACTGCCAGAATTCGGCTTCCGGATTCGATTGCTCCTCTTGGATTACCCATTCGGGCTTCTCGATGTCACTGAACGGCGGAATCTTCCCTTTGAACAGATTGGGCGTTGGCCCGTCAATCCGACACTGCCTGACATTGCGTTGGCGCCAGGGAAGGACGGTGAACCACTTCATCAAGAGCTCCTGCATGACCAGCAATGCGGCACGGCTCTTTCCCTTCTTTGCAGCCGCCGGTCTCTCAGCCCGTATCTTCCCCGGGATGGATGCGACAACGTCATACTCCAGGTACTTCTCTGCCTTCCTCCTCTTCAGTTCCGATTCGCGTTCCATGGGGATGCCATCTAGAAGAGGTCTGAACCACGTAAGGTCCATTGACTTGTATGCGGGATGCTGATGCATGGCCGCGCACAACGTGCCGAGGTTTACCTGAAGTGACTGCCCCTTCACCTTGCGCTCGTTGATGGACCACTCGACGAGCTCGCCGATGGTTTGCTCCTGAATTAGCTCTGCCAGGGAATTGACCCCTGATTCTCCGCGAATGTTGACGGTGAAACCGTACAGCGCGCAGATGACATGTTCCAATCTCTTCGAAGTGATTTCCCGATGGTGCCCAGACTTCGGCCGACCCCTCGAATACTCTGCACGCTTCCACCTAAGCAGTTCGCGCACTTGCCGTTTCAACTCCACAGGGAAATCTTCGAGTGGTATTCCGTAGTCCTTCTCGCGCACAATGCACATAGGAACCTGCTCTGTGCAACCGCAGTCAACAAGAAGGCGCCAGAAGAGGGTCTTCTTTCGGATGGTCGGGTAATATGAGAAGCCTTGGGCTACCTTCATCTGAACCCAACGGTCAACGTCTTCGGTCGTGACATCGTTGGGCGTCTTCTTGAGTTTGGCCAGGCACAGAACGATGTCCATGCACTTCTTCTCTTTGGCCAGGGCCAGCACGCCGCGCCATTCTTCCGGCACACCGTCATCGGACTTCCAACCGAACGTCCCCGCCCAACGGAGCAGGATCCTGACGTGGTTCACATATGTGCGGACAGAGTTCTCGGCATAGGTGCGGCCCTCCAAGAATGGTCGGAAGCCATCTTTGCTCTCGTTGACTGAATCAATCAGCATCTCGTCGATTGGCAGGCCGAGGTAGGTGACGAGGAGGGAGCACGTGGTCCTGATCATGCGGTAGGCCAGCGGGGGATTCTTCGCCAGTCTATTCAGGAGATCACCGACGGTTTTGAGGTTGGTGACCTCAGGTGTGCTGTTTACGGAAGGATCGCGTACTGGGAGGGCAATCTGAGTACCAAACGGAACAACTAGCGTTTTCATATATTCATTTCCTTTGTGTATTTCTCAGCGGAGTACATCTGAAAAATGCAGGGTATTTGCGCACCTACCAGAAGCTCAGCGACGTTCACTGCAGGCCCGGTCACTTCGCGCAGAAGGTGGCGATATACGGAAGAGTTTGGAACCTCTCGGTACGAGCAGCCGGCGGCAATTTGCTGCCGACGACTGATCGAACGGAGGAGGGGAATACGGTTTGTTGTCGTCGTCTGCACGTCAGGCGGCCTTCTTTTTGCTGGCCTGGAGGAAGTCTTCGATGTCCTGGTTTAGGAACCTCGCACGCCCAGGCAGGTCGCGTGACATGAGTTGCCCGGAGGCAACGCGGTTCTGAATTGCCTTGGAGCTGACGTTGAAGATGACGGCGACGTTGCTGGTGGTGTAGGTGGGTTGAAGCCGTAGATCCCTGATGGCAAGGATCTCTTCGAGAAGCGGGTACTTCGTGGTTGAACTGGTCATGCGACTCTCCGAGGTGCAGTGGTTGTGTTCTCGATCAGTACGCGACGATCGCGTCTGTGATCTCGTCCACACTTTGCAACGGAGGAGGGGTCGAGCCATCTGCATAACAAAAATGCTGATGTTTTCTACATGTTTGAGCACTCGACCCTCCTTCATTGCGTCTGTCAGTCAGGAGGCCCCAGCGGCGTAGGCTCCGTCCGGAATCAAAGTCCGCGGCCTCGCCCGCAGGGACTTCCTGCTGACACGACTGAGGGTGCAACAAAGGAGGGATCGAGCCATCGACATAACGAAAATGCTGGGTTTTTCAGCATTTCGCCATTACGGGACGGTTAGTCTGCTGCTAGCCGACCAGGGGCAGGCAGCAGGTGCTGGTAACGCGGGAACTCAATGCGGGCACCGAAGAACCTACAGAACTCCAGTTCGCAGAGGTGGACCGCCCAGCCGATCAACAGAAAATACAGCACTATAAACAGCGCACTTACCAGGCCTATTCGCAAGGTGTATCTCCTTCCTCTTCAATGTCTTCAAAGATGAACGGGACCTGAACAAGAGGCGGCGTCGGCACCCTGGGCCAGGCGAAAGGATCGGGCCACTCAGCATCGGCGGCGGGGACGGGCGTACTACGGACGGGTGTTTGTTTCATGCATTTCTCCATTCAAGGCGGCTGTCTTGGCCGCCGGTTGTTAGTGCAGTTGAGTTATATTCCATATGGAATGTATCTTCGCGATGTGACTGAAGGTGTAAGATATATGCCAAATGGAATGGATATGAGGACACATGGCCCCCAAGGATGAAAAAGTGTTCGACGCGTTCGTCCGCGTCTGGTTGGAATGGTGGTCTGGGGTTCCCGACCGCTTGGCGCGTCAAGAATCGAGCCTGGTGGTTCGCCTCTTGACCCTGGGCTTGCGAGAGGGTGGAATCCAGCAGTCGGAGTTGAAGCGACAACTAGGGATCGCCCAGCCGCGACTGTCGAAGTTGATGGTGAAACTCGGAAAGAAGAAGGTGGGTTGGATCCAGGTCAAGGCGGGGACGGATCGCCGCGTCAGGTTGATGACGACGACCGCGGCGGGCGAGACCGAGTTGGCCGCCCTGAAGGCAGACCTAGCGCCCCTGTTGCGGGCTCAGCGGGCAAGGCGCACCCAGGCGCCTGCGTTGCGGCCCAAACCGGCGCCCTTCCGCCGCGGCAAGCGAATGAGGGAGCAGCCGGGCCAGACAAAGTTGTTGGATGCGAACGGAGATCCGGTAGGGCTGGATTCGGTTATAGTCGACGACTAAACTCGTAAATACCCCAAGTGCGAGGTATTTTGTAGGGCCAGCGAAAGGATCCCTGCCCATGACCACTTTGCTCGTCGGCTTCGATGCCGCGTGGACGCGCACCAAATCCGGTGCGCTCGTCGGCGTACTCCAACTTGATGACGGGACGTTCCGCTGTCTTGGTGTACCACAGAGAGTGAACTATCGCGAAGCTGAAGCAGTCATTCTCCGGTGGCAAGCCGAGCAGGTGCTAACGGCGACAATCGTACTGCTCGACCAGCCGACTATCGTGAAGAATGCGACGGGCCAACGGCCTGTCGAGAATATCGTCGCGTCGCCAGTTAGCCTCCGGCGCGGCGGGATGTTTCCAGCCAACACCAACCGGGAGGAGATGTTCGGCATTGGGGCACCGGTCTGGCCGTTCCTGACCAGGTTCGGAGGTCCAGCAGATCCAATGGGGACAATCACGGACATACGTGTGTTTGAGACCTATCCGGTGCTTACGATGATTGCACTCGGCTGGATGCTGTCAGATTCACGCGCTGCGGGTCGCCTGCCCAAATACAACCCGGAAAGGAAAACCTTCTCGATCCGGGATTGGCAGTACGTCTGCGGGCGGGTATCAGGCGCGTTCCGCGACTGCGGCCTAATGGGTCTTGTTCGGTGGCTCAACCTCGCTGCTCAGAACACTTCGCCACGCAAGAGCGATCAAGACAGCCTAGATGCTTGCCTCTGTCTGCTGGTGGCGCTTCATTTGGCCGAGCAGAAAGACTGTCTCATGGTTGGTGATCGACAGACTGGCTATATTGTCGTGCCGTACGGTGCCGGGCTCTGCACAGAACTTGGCGCCCGCTGCACCCAGACTGATCGGGTGCCGTCGGAGTGGGTGCGTGCGTTCAGAATGGATCCCTTCCGCCCAACGACTCGGACGCCGACGCATTGAGGCGCAGCGTCGGCACACATCCAAACCTTCGCTCCATTTATCAATTCACTTGGCGAAAGCTCGACTGAGTGCAAGAATGCGTCCAACAAACCAATCTAATCTGTGAATCTTGGAGGCTAGCAATGCCGCGAACTTCATACACTCTTCCCATGTTGCTCACTATATGGCTCACCGCGTCAGCGTCAGCAACTCCACCTGCTAGCAAGTGCGTCAAAGATGGAGAGACGATAACCGTGAGCGGTCGAGTGTCCATCAGTGGTGGCACCGACCTTAAGCTTGCAAAGCCGCTTTGTGTGCAAGATCGGCAGATTGGCAACCACGTTGACAGTCTGACCACGGTAGGAAACAAGCTTCCCGCCGACGTTGAAATGAGCGTAACCGGCAAGCTTCACAAATCCACTGTCGAAATCGGCTTTGAGATATACATTGCGTCTGCTATAGACGTTAACGCCGAGGCGAAGTCGGCCTATAAGACAGAATATGGTTCTGATGCATTCAGCAGTTGTCTTCAATGGCAGAGGGAAGAATCTGTGGTGGTGAATCAACATTCGCATGGGGGCGACGTATCTCCCGTCTACAAGCCTCATTGTGGCCTCAGAACCGTCGATGCTATCGTCGGAACTCCAATCGAAGAGTGGATGGCGGAGCCCGGAGAGGGATATGTATCAGCTCAGAAGATCGTGGATGCCGCAGTCGCACAACGCCCCAATCCCAGTGAGCCATTTGATGAGTGCACCGAATGGCAGACACTCGCATTGGATGCCCTCACTCGAAACGGCTACCCGGCATATCCGAATGCGACTCAGCGATACATCTCTCCCAGATGTGGAGTAAGGCTTTCGAACAATACCACCCGGGAGCGCGTCTATCTGTGGATGCCCGAGAGCTTGTCGCCGACGACGAGCGACGCCGACAACGACAAATATCGATGTGTTGTGAAGTACAGCAAAGAAGGCCAAGCCACATACGCCTCCACGCCATGCACAGAATCCCTATCCCTCACCGGCGCTATCCTGCAAGGTGTCAGCCTGACTTCGATAAAGACGATCCCGGCTGGCGCATGGCTGCTCATGAATGGAAGCGTGATAGCCAAGACGCCGGCGATACTCGTCTTTCAACAACCTGGAAGCCCGTTGGAAACTTTCACGCTTTATGTGAAAAAGGACGGGTATGAGGAAGGTAGCCTAGCGGTGAGGGACGGGGACATTGTACAAGTGCAACTCACCCGCAAGGGCCAATAGTTCCCCTAGCGGCGGCGCGCCGGGCGTGGCGAGTAACGTCAGCGTTTACTTGCAGCCTGAATCATTATCTGGAGCCCATCTTGCATATAGCGCCACTTCTCAAGACGGCTGTCCTGGAGTTCGCCAGCCTTGATTGTGTCAGTGACCTTCCTTTCCGGGTCCTGCCAAGCAGCGGGATAATAGGCCAGCAGGTTTACTACGGATCGCCCAAGGCGGTCATTGATGATCACCTGTGGATCGCTTGGATCGCAATTCGGGCTGCGGCTGATATTCTCAGCGAGAGCCTGACTGCACAGTAGTCTTGGGTAGATTGCCTCTTTTTCCAAGTCAACCGCGTCGATTAGCGCAGGTCCAAAAACCATATTCTCCTTGTGGCAAAGCTCGCCAACAGTCACGCCACCGCGAGTGAGGAACCCTTGTGTAAGTAGCTCCAGGCAGACGAAGGTGAGAAACTTGAAGAGGAGCGCATACCCAACGTCAACAGGCGTCGAAATGACAAGGTTGTCGGAAAACGTAACGACCTCAGTCCTTTGATGAGTGGGATCGGGAACCACCCCCATGGTGTGGTTTAGCCTCTCTTTCAAATCTTGGTTGAAATTCTTTGGTAGTTCGCTGAGCATCTTGGCAACGGCGAATGCTTCCGCATGTCGCCGTGAGTCGCAACATGCATCTTTCCATCCGAGAATGTCAATATATGCAACGAAGCGCCGCTCGTACGGAGCTGGCGTCGGAGTTCCTGATTCTTGTCCCCAGTATTCGCGGTTTCTACGATTGATCTCGGCGGGAATCATCACATATTTTCGCTTTCTGATTGCTGGCGATGATTTTATTACGTTGGCTCAGAGCCGGGTTTCACGCCGCAAACCGAGTATCTGTGGCGGGCGTTTACCCACGGTTGTGATGTTTCCGGGCAGACGGGTTAGGTCCCAGAAGATGCGGGGCAGGTCTGCTCCCCTGCATGCGAGAGTCAGTGGTGAACCGTTTTGCAACTGCACCTGGATCAGTGTCGGCCGATGACCTCTGCTTTCTTCTGAGATTAAGGGTTCGATCAGGGTGCTGAAGGGTGTTTTTGGGTGGTTTTGAGCGCTTTCTGAGCCATCAGTGCGCTTTAGAATCAATGGGTTGCGATTCAGCTTCTAACTGTCACGGCAGAGGTCGCGGGTTCGAGCCCCGTCGTCCCCGCCATTTTCTTAAGAATCGCAAAGGTTTATGTCCAGGGATAGCTGCTTTCATGCAGCCTCCGGGGGTGCTGGCGCGTGCTGCGCCAAACCGCCTCAAGCAGACCCTGGAAAGCCTAGGTCTGGGCCCTCTTTTCTCCGCGCGATCGGTTGCTGAACACTTTCCCCTACAATCGGGAGGCAACGCTCCAAGTAGCCTACGGCTTGATCTCCGAGACCGGTATCTCGATGGCCCCCACATGGTCGGTGGTCAGATCGTGGACGCCGATGCGCAGGATGTAATCGCCCTTGGCGGGTACTGCGACCTCCTGACGGAGATTGGCGCCGCTATCCAGCATGGATTGATAGACGGCGAGTGGCACGTTCGGCTTGGCCGCCATCACACTGGAGTTGACCGTCTTGCCATCGTCATTGTTGTAGACCAGCACAGCGTACTCAAATTGGCCATGATAGCTGCCGTCTGGCGATGAATCGAACTGAATCCCGTTGATGTCGATGTTGTAGTTCAGGGTGAGGTGACGGTAGGGCGGCTTCATCGCCTTCGGGTCGGCATTGCTGCCTGCAGGTAGGATCGCATCGCTGCCGGCAGCCGGCGTTACCCCAACGTGGAAGAGTATCTCGGTGGGTTGCAGGGTTCCATGCAGCATGGCCGTCTGAAGCGGGGTCGCTCTTTCCACGGCTTTCCCGTTGAGCATGATGCCGGGTGGTAGTGCGAGGTAGGAGTGATTGTAGTTGAGGGTTAGATCTGGCTGGTCGACTTTCACATTGATGGATCGTCGCCGTGTATCCATCGTCTGATTGGGCGGCGTGTAGCCTAGGACGTAGTAGTTGTCTCCGTACTCGATCGCCTGCAATGCGGCGCCCGCCAGATCGTTGGTGTTGAAGAAAGCCTTGCCGTTAGTGGCTGCGGCAATGCCTTCCATCTGCAACTGTTCCACCGCTTGTCTGTGGACAATGGTGCTCCCGGGGGTATTCTTCGCCTGAATGTCCATTGCGCGGGAATCGACTGGGAAGACTGCGATGTACGAATGAGCCAGCAGGCCTTCGGCAGCAACCATGTCCTGGCGAAAGTCATAGCAGTTTTCTCTGTGCTTATTTGTCATCGAGACAGGAAACGCTCCCGTGTACCAGATAAGGTTCTTGCGTCCGGGTACGCCGGAAAGATAGCGCGCGATTTGATTCATGGCGGCGAAGGTATACTCTCCGCGCTCCGCGGCGTGCTCGCATTCAATGTCCTGGTCGTAGGCCTGGGGCGGCGGCTGCGTAGGGGATTGCTGGGGCGTCGGCTTCGTAGCGGATTGGTTTGTCTGCTGACCTTCAAACATACTGGCTGGCGTATCGACATGAGCGTCCTGTCCGGTGTCCTCCAGCGTCGGAATCCCCAGATTTAGCTTCTTGCTCTTCAGGGCGGCTTTGAGCAGTTCCGTATCTGTAGTGAATCCCTGCACCACGGACAGTTGCCCGGTCGGCGACAGGCTGAATATCGCAAGCCGAGTGCCGGCAGGCATCTTGTCTACGAAGTCAACCATGCGCTGCTTCACAATGGACTGGGTCGCCACCGGTGTGTCCAGCGAGTCCAGCAGCAGGATATTCATCGGGTTTGAAGTATATGACACTACGGTGTTGCTGAATGTGTTAGGCGGAAGAGATGGATTGGCCGCTGTCGAGGTCCCCGCCGTCGAGGAACCCGTCGCCGCCTGGTCGCTGCGGTGCTCTCGAAAACTGCGCGGCGACATCTGCCTGCCGTCCTCCAGTACGGTGAAGTTGTTCACTGTCAGGCCGTGAACGTAATTGCCCTTTGCGTCGGTTACATTGATGTTCACAAACACTTCGCGGGCGTTTACCCGCAGAGTCGTTGCGGAGGTCGGCGGAGCAGGCGATGTTTGAGCAAATAGTTGCGAGCAGCAGACAATGCACGCGCTGAGAACCAGAACACTAAAGATAAGCACAAACTTACACGGACGCATGGGCGGGTTCCTCAAGCGATGAAGTATAAAGTCCCTCTCGGTTACAAGCCTGATGGTTGGGTAGGTTGTTTCTATCGCAATTACTATACACCATGAACGTTTCGTTCCTGGGCCGGTTGCCGGCACTCTCGCCGGCAGTTTAAATCGGTGGTCCTAGTGGGTGCGCGTGGTCAGGTACTGGGCCAGCGACTTCAGCGGGTCGGCGGCAGCGCCGAAGGGTTCCACGGCGGCAAAGGCCCCGGCGATGAGCCAGTCGGCATCGCGGCGCGATTGCTCCAATCCATAAACGGCGGGCCAGGTTGCCTTGATGCTGGCCGCGTCCTTGCCCGCGGTCTTGCCCAGCTCGGCGGAGGATTGCGTCATGTCCAGAATGTCGTCCACGATCTGGAAGGCGAGGCCGGCCCTCTCGCCAAAACTGCGCAGCCGAGCGATGCTGTCGGACGGGCCGCTATGGCCTGCTCCCTTACTTCCCAGCCCATACAGGCCGCCGCATACGATGCTTGCGGTGATCAACGCGCCCGTCTTGGCACGATGGATGGTCTCCACCAGCTCGGCCGTCGGTGCAACGCCCTCCGACTCAATATCGACAACCTGGCCGCCAATCATCCCCGGCGCAAACCCAGTTTCAATCGCGCCGCTGCGGCCGATTCCTGTGCCCACTGCAACAGAGACCTCGCGCAGGATCTGCACCACAGCCTCGGCGGAGGCGGGAAGCTGAGCAATGGTCTGGAAGGCGAGCGTCTGCAGCGCGTCGCCCGCCAGAATCGCAATGGCCTCGCCGAACGCAACATGGCAGGTCGGATGTCCGCGGCGCAGATCGTCGTTGTCCAGCGCGGGCAGGTCGTCGTGGATCAGCGAATAGGTGTGCAGCATCTCCAGCGCGGCGCCCAGCGAGTCGACCCCATCGGGCAGTTCGCCGCTTCCAGCCACCATGCGCGCGGCCTCCATGCAAAGGATGGGCCGCAGGCGCTTGCCACCCGCAAAGACGCTGTGACGCATGGCGCGGTGGATGGAGTGGGGTAGCGTCTCGGGAGAGGGCAGAAGGCGTTCGAGAGCTGTGTCGGTCAGCTTGGCGCCGCAGGCAAGCAGGGATTGAACATCGGAATTCATCGACTTCGATCATAAATGACGTGGGTTGAGGGAGGGTGCGCCAGGTATGATTGCGCCTAAGCCACTCTCCGGGATTGGGAGGCGAATACGCTCGCCTTCTCCCCGCCGATTTGTGCGATGCTATTGGGAGACGGTGGGCCAGCCCGTTGCGAAAGGGATGAATTTGGCGGATATTGCGTCGTTTCTGGCGGGCTTCCAGCGGTTTCAGGAGAGGTACTTCAATAGCGACGGAGAGAGCGTCTTTGCCCACCTTCGCCAGGGGCAGAACCCGCGCGCCCTCGTCATCTCCTGTTGTGACTCGCGCGCCGATCCGGGGATGCTGCTGGGCGCCGGCCCAGGCGACATCTTCGTGGTGCGCAATGTCGCCAACCTCGTCCCGCCCTACCGCAACGGTGCGGAGATGCCCGGCATCCGCGCCGATATCGAGTTCGCGGTCAAGGGCCTGAATGTCGAACGAATCATCATCCTGGGCCACTCCGGCTGCGGAGGCATCGCCGCGCTGATGGAGGGTGAAGCAGTCTCCGGGAGTAAATATGAGTTCATCGGCGCCTGGGTAAGCATTGCTGAGGCGGCGCGGGAACAGGTACTGCGTGAGCTTGCCTGCGAACCTGCTGCCGTGCAGCGGAAGGCATGCGAGAAGGCCGCAATCGCGCTGTCGCTGCAAAACCTGCGTACCTTTCCCTGGATTCGCGAGCGAGTCGATGCAGGCTCGCTCATCTTGCATGGCTGGTACTTCGACATCGACGCGGGCGAGCTGCTGCAGCACTCAGCGGAGACCGGGCAGTTCGAACCGCTGGTGGCGAAGGCTGCAAACTAGGCGGTCAACGAAGCTCATCGCGGCGTCAGCGTCAGCGTATGCGTGATGCTGGGCTGGGTGGCGGCGGGCGTGAACGGTAGCGGGTAAGTCGTGCCGTGCAGCCAGCTCTGTAGCTGGTCCATGTACCACGGGCTGGCTGGATCGCCGGACTGGCCAAGCACCAGGTTGAGCATGGTGCGGTCGGGGTCGCTCAGGTCCGCGGTGAATCGCTCGGAGGGCCCAAAGGCACGGCCAACCTGCTTCACCGTGGTGCTGTCGCCGCTCTGCGATAGCGGGCCGGTTCCGCCGGCCAGTTTGATCCCAAGCAGGCGCGCAACAGGAGCTATGCGGGAGAAGAGGGGGTGGTCGATCTCCAGCGGAAAGGCGCTTCCCTGCTTCCAGGTGCTCAGGTCGCGTGGCGCATGGGCCTCGCGCAAGCCGCGCTGCACAACCGCTGCCAGGAAGTCCTCCCACGTCGCGTAGCCGGATGGCAGCCAGCGCTCAGGCCTGTTCGTGATGAGTTCCTCTTCCACGCTGTCGCTCTCGCCCCATCGGTACAGTTGCCACAGGTTGGCATTGTGCGCGGCGTCCGCCGGTAGGATCCTCACCTTGGAGAGGTCAGCGCCTTGCACCAGCAGCGTGCCGGCCTGCGGGGCGAGCTTGGGGATCAGCAGCATCGGCCACAACGCGCCGCGTGCTGCGTTCACAATGGCGGGAGCTGCCGAGTTGGCATCCACGTTCCCCTTCCAGTCGCGCAGCAGGTCGGCGGCCTGGTGCAGCACCGGGTCGTTCTTCAGCGGTCCCGTGGTGTGGTCGATGGAGTAGGCGAGGCGCTGCGCCATCACCTGGTCCAGTTCGGAGTTGACGTCGTTCTGCAATGCAAGCATGTCTTCCGGCGTTAGCTTGTGCCCAGGCGCAAACATCTGGCCGGGAACGGTGGAGGATTCCCACGCTGGGCTTGGCTCCAACGCTTTATAGAGCCGCTCGGTGCGGTAGGGCGCCATCCAGTCCAGCGTGATGGGAAACCGATAGCCGTCGGGAGTGACGCGTGCGTTGGCCGTGACCAGAACGCCGTCGGCGGGGTCGAAGGCCTGGGGGAGCTGGTCGAAGGGAATCGTTCCTGCCCACTCGTGCGAGAGCGCGTCGGGCGCAGCCATGTCACTCGGCACAGGCGAGAGCGGGCTGGGATTGTGGACATCGCCGCGTATGGGAATGCGACCCAGCGCGTGGTATCCAATGTGTCCCTGGTCGTCGGCGTAGATCAGGTTCAGCGCCGGCCCGCCCCAGTCGGCGAAGGCGGCCAGCATGCTGCTCCAGTCGCTGGCGGAATCCACCGCGAAGAACGGCGCAGTCACGTTGGATGGGTCGTAAATGGTCCAGCGCAGGCTCACACTGCGCCGCTCGCCGGGAAAGTTGCTGGTGATGATTGGCGTGTCCGTCTCCCCGTGGCGTGTGAGCGGTACATCCAGAATCGCGTCCGCACCGCCGCGCACCCGGATGACCTCGGTCTGGTAGCGGACAGGGCTCCACGTCCCGCTGGCGGTCTGGTACTCGGCCCCGCTGCGGGTGCCGCGGGTGTGCTCGATGTAGAGGTCCTGCACGTCGGCGCCCAGGTTGGTAAAGCCCCAGGCGACGTGCTCGTTATGCCCGGCGAGGACGAACGGTGTCCCAGGTAGAGTTACTCCGGCCACGTGGAAATCGGCCAGTGGAGCAGGTCTTGCGGCCTCCAGATCGGCCTCGTACCACAGCTCAGGCACGCTCAGCGAAAGGTGCATGTCGTTGGACAGCAGTGGCTTTCCGGAGGCGGTGCGAGAGCCGGAGACGGCCCATGCGTTCGATCCGGCAACACAGCCGTCGCAGGTCGCGTGAAACAGGCCAAGCGTCTGCCGAAGCGCCAGCAGATCTGCCGCAGACGTGGCCACACGCGAGGGCCGGTGGAGCTTCGACTGCGACTCGTCCAACGGAATGTCGTTGAACTCGGGCTGCGGCGCGCTCACGTCGGGCATCGGCTGGCCGGGGTAGTGGTCGCGCCAGGAGCCTTCCGGGTATAGATCGGCCATCAGGTCGGGCGAGAGATGCGCGGCCAGCGCCTCACGTCCCAGCTTATCCGGAAAGCCCGTCGTCAGGTCCTGAAACATGGCCAGTTCCACCAGGATGGAGTCCCGCGGAGTCCAGGCGGCTGGCTGGTAGCCGAGCATGTGGAACTCCACCGGCAAGTGGGCGAGCTGTTCCGTAATCGATGCGTTCACTCCGCGCGCATACACCTCCAGCCAGTGCCTCTGGTCGGCGGGCAGGGCCGCAATGGCGCGGTCGGCCGCGGCGCGAATTTGTAGCGTGCGCTGCAGGCGGTCGTGTGCCAGCATGGATCGCCCCAGGATCGCCGCAAGCTCTCCGGCAGCGTGGCGGCGCAGCAGGTCCATCTGCCACAACCGGTCCTGCGCCGTGACAAAACCCTGCGCGAACACAAGGTCGTCCATCGAACTGGCGCGGATGTGCGGCACGCCGTGGGAATCCCGTTCCACCGTCACCGGCGCGGCAAGTCCGTACACCGTGAGTGTCCCGTCGAGCTGTGGCAGGTTCTCGCGCATCTGGCGGCTCACATAGTGACGTCCGGCAAAGACCGCCGCTGCAAAAATGGACGCGAGCAGTGCGAGAATCAGGCCGAAGATTCGCAGCCTGCGGCGCGCGCCGCGACCACTGCGCTCACCTGGGCCGGCTTCAAACAAGTCCTCTTCCTCGGCGCCCGCTGCGGCCAGCTCTTCCGGCTCGGCGTCAGCTCCGGAGTTGTCCTCTCCCGGCCGTGTGTATCCCTCGTATCGCAAATCATCGGTGCTTGGATCGGCGGAGGCGTTGTCTTCGCTGGAGTTCGGGTCGTCGCGGATCATGGTTTACGTAAAGTCTATAGCGGAACCAGAGTAGGTATACGCAGGAGGCAATCCCTCCGAGTTGCTTTTTCCTCAAGAAAAAGCAACCGTCTATGCTCTTCGCTAGGGCACTGTTACTCTGGTTCCGCTCTAATCCAGCATCGGTTCGCTCGTGCTTGCAGCCTGCTTGTGTCGCGAGTCGGGCAGCGTAAGCAGAATGATCGCGGCGGCGCATGCGAGAATGGGCAGGATATAGATGCTTCCCTCCGGCCCGGTGAGGCCGCCGGAATATAGCGGGCTGCCCAAGGGATGCGTATTGAAGAGATGGTTCTGCACCACCACGCCGCTGTCCGACACCCCGTAGAGGAACGATTCGGACCAGTCCCACGCCGCGTGGAAGCCAATGGCCCACCACAGCGATCCGGTGCGCCACAGGCTGAGGCAGAAGATCACGCTGATCAGCCCGGCGGAGAGCAGGCCAATGGGCGATTCGCCCGCGTTGGTATGATGCACAAATCCGAAGCCGAAGGAGATTAGCACGGCCGCAATCCAGAAGCCTGGCGCGTTCTGGCCGTTCGAGCGCTGGCCTGTCGCCTGCGAGCCAAACGAACCCAGCCAGGCGTAGAGGCCGTTGATTCCGCGCGCCAGCGTGAATTGAAGGTAGCCTCGGAAGCCGTACTCCTCAAACAGGCCGACCAGCAGGAACCCGGCGAACCAAAGCGTGCCGTAGCGCCACGCGCTGGGCCCAAAAAGCTCGCGCGCATCGAAGACCAACAGGCCGCTTGCGCGCAGTGCCAGCACAAGCAGCGAGAGCATCGCCACGCCCCATCCGACTCCGGCGAGGAAGTTCGGTAGGCGGCGTATTCCGCCCAGTCCATAGACCGAATACGGCTTGCGTTCGATCTTCCCCATCACCCACGTCGCAACCGCCACCACAAACAGCGAGATCCCCTCGGCAATTAACAACGTGCCGATTGGCATCGGGGCGTCTTGTGCCGGCGCACTGGGCTTGGAAGACTGCGCGGCTGCGGCTGGCTTTGCAACAGTGGCGTGGTGCCGCAACGCACCGATAAGGACTCTGCCGCCGGCGACGAGCGCAAAAATCACGACGAAGTAGATCAGCAGGCTCCAACCGGCGCGCAGTCCGTCTCGTCCAACGAATACCTCGCGAGAGGGTAGGCCCGGCGGTGGCGGAATCGGCGGTGCACTCTCTTCGCCGAACGCGTCCAGCCGCTCCACCGATTCGTTTGGCTGAGGCTCGTGCTCTGCAGGCTGATCTGGTTCCGGCATGGCATTCTCCTGGGTTGACGGCAAGTAAATAGGCTGTAAACAGAAAGTTCGCTTGTTCAGGTTGCAACCAAAGGCTTGACACGGGCGCGCGCTGCGTCAATCCTTATAGCTTCGCACACATGCAGCCGTGCGTTGCATGCAAACGCGGGCATGGCTGCAAGGACGAATTGCCGCTCGGAGGGTCCGCCGCTTGAACTGCCGTGTCTTTTATCACGATCACTGCTTCGATGGCGCGTGCTCGGCGTCGCTGTTTACGCGCTTTCATCGCGAGTGCCTCGGGACCGCGCAGCACTTCTCCTACTACGGCCTCATGCACCGCGCGGCCGGCTCGCTCTTCAACGAATCGGCCTTTATCGACGGCGAAAACGCCATCGTGGACTTCAAGTACTCTGCCTCGCCCAGGGTTACCTGGTGGTTCGACCATCATCAGAGTGCCTTTCTCACCGCGGAGGACCGGCACGATTTCCTGGCCTGGCAGGCTCAGGCAAACTCGGCCAAGGTACTCGCAGTCCGCAAGCCCTCGGATGGCGGAAAGTTTTACGATCCAGCCTACATCTCCTGCACCAGCCTCATCGCCGACGTGGCGCGCGATCGCTTCGGATTCAATACCCAGCCGCTGGCCGAGCTGATCCACTGGGCCAACATCGTCGACGGAGCAAAGTACAAGAGCGCCCAGGCCGCGGTCGAGATGGCCGAGCCCGCTATGAAGCTGACCATGGTGATCGAGAGCTCAGGCGAAGGGTTTGTGCCTCGCGTGATTCCTTTGCTCACCGAGATGAGCTTGCAGCAGGTGCTCGATCAGCCTTTCATCCAGGCCGAGCTTGGGCCGCTGATGCAGCGCCACCTCGACGGTATCGAACTGCTGCGCGAGCGCACCACGCTGGAGCGTGGCGTCATCACCTTCGACATCTCCGACCGGCTTACCGAGGGCTACAACAAGTTCATCCCCTACTACCTGCATCCCTCGGCCACCTACAACGTGGGACTGAGCCGGTCCAGCTTCCGCGCCAAGGTCGCGGTGGGGACCAATCCCTGGACCAGCCTGCCTATCTCCCAGTTGGCGAACCTGGCGGAGATATGCGAGAGATACGGCGGCGGCGGGCACGCGCGCGTGGGCGCGGTCAGCTTTCCGCCGGAGAAACTGGACGACGCCAGCAAGGCCGCCAACGAGATCGCCGCCCTGCTCCGCGCCCGTGGTTAGGAAATCTCTGCACAAGTCCCAGCTTTGAAAGGGATCGGCTTCAAGGGCTACTGAAAAGTCTTGTATTTGCATTTCGGAGGGAGCAGGGGGCTTCAGCCCCCTGAAAAAGGTCAATGAATTCAAAGGGCTTCAGCCCCGGGATATTTCGCTCTGTCCGGTTCAGCGCGCGGCAAGCGCTCCCGAGCGCGCAGCGGCCATCCATCCAAAATCGATGCGGAATCCCTCCCTGGCCAGCTCGCGGTCCACGGTGCTGCGCTCCATCTCGTTCACTCCAAACTGCGCCCCCGCAATGGAGTTGGTGTTGATCTGCGTGTATCCGCCGGGCTGCACCTCGCCGCAGGAGTAGGTATAGACGTCGCCGTCCAGCAGGTTGCGCAGGTTCAGCTCAAAGGTCTCGCGGGTCTGCAGCCAGCGGCCGACCTGGGGCAGCGCAATCTTGTACACCATCAGCGCGGTCTCGTGCGCGCGGTCCGAAACCGAGGTCGCCAGCCGCAGTTCCCTGCCCGCGATCGGCTTCAGCCGCGCTGTCCCCATCACAAACGGAGCGCGTCCGTAGGCCTCGGCAAAGTAGCGCACCCGCGACACCTGCATCAGCGCGTCGTAGCGGAAATCGGCCAGGCCGAACAGCGCTCCCGAGGCCACTTCCAGCCCTGCGTTCAGCGCGCGGTCGTGGTTGTCCATGCGGGTGCGGAAGTCCGCCTTGCGCGGGCTGGCCGAGTGCCATCGTGCATACGCGTGCTCATCCAGCGTCTCGTCCCACTGCACGATCCCGCGCAGCCCTGCATCGGCCAGCGCCTCGTACGCCTGGCTGGACAGGTACTCGGTGCATAACAGAACGCCGCCGCCATCCAGCTCGCGCACCGCCTCCACGGCGCATGCCACGTCGCGCACCAGCATCTTCGTGTCGTACTCCGGGTCCGTGGCGTAGACCAGCTCCACCACCCGCGCATCGCGCGCCAGCACCGACTGAATCTCGCGCTCCAGTTCGCTCGGGCTCAGGCGATAGCGCACCGTGTCCTTGCGCAGCGCGGAAAAGTTGCAGTACGGGCAGGCGTCCACGCAGTAGCTGGAGACGTAGATTGGGGCCACGTATCGGACTCGGTTCCCCTCGGCGGCGCGCCATCGCCTGCGCGTGTGTGCGTGCAGGATCGCAAACTGCTCGTCCGCGTCCTCCGTCGCGCCCACCTGGAGCAGCTCGGCTAGTTCGGAGAGGCTTAGCTCGTCAGACTCGCTCTGCGCCAGAATCTCCCCGACGCGCTTCGGCGACGGGCAACCAACGCCATCCAGAATGGCGCGTGCCTCGGCGTTCCTCTCTGCGTAGACTGAACTGAACAAACTCATGCTCCTATTCTTTCATGGTTGGGAGAGCTCTTTCACTGTGGAAAGGCGTCTTTCGGGCCTCTTCAAGATGCCTGCGATGGGGCCTTCATCTGCACCAACAGCATGCGAAGCGCTGTTCTCGCAGCAATGCCGTGGGGCAGCATCGGTGGCATATAAACGAAGGAGCCGGACTGGGCCTCTACCTTGTCGTCTCCCAACTGGACCTCCGCTTCCCCCTCCAGAAAATAGAGGCCGGCAGGCGTCGGCGCGGAGTGCGCGGAGAGTTCCTCTCCTTCTGCAAAGCCGAACAAAGTGATGTTCGCGTGATCGTCCTTGTGCAGGACGCGGCTCAGGATGCCTTTTTCAGGCAACGCAAACTCCTGTTGCAGATTGGCTAGAAATGTATAGTCCACGGCCTTCCTTTCCTCGTTGTTTGAAAGATCGACCGTGTCTGGCCCGCCGGTCCGTGTCTGGTGTCTCTGCCCTGCGCACGACCGGCGCTACAGCTTCAACTTGGCCAGAATCGGCAGATGCAGCTTGACGATGTCGTTGCAGATGATGAAGGCGGCGAACAGCACTATGCAGACGAACGCGGCCTGGAAGATGTACTCCTTGACCTGCATCGGAAGGTCGCGGCGGAAGCAGCCCTCGATCAACAGCAGGAAGATCATCCCGCCATCCAGAATCGGAAACGGTAGCAGGTTGACCATCCCCAGGTTGATCGAGATCATCGCCACCGTGCCGGCCAGCGGAGTCCAGCCTGGCGCCTCCGCGGCCTCATGCACCACCTGTCCAATGCCGATCGGCCCCGAAAGACTGCGCACCGAGACGTGGCCCTCGAACATGCCCTTCACCACGTCTTTGATCAGCATCGAGTTCTGCACGGTGAAATCCCACGACTTGCCCAGCGACTTGACCAACGAAAGCTGCTCCACCTTCACTGGCGGAGGCACCGGGTGGAAGCCTAGCAGGTATGCCTTCGTGCCGCCCTCGTCCGTAAGCTCCGGTGTGACGTTCAGAAGCATCGTCTGGCCCTTGCGCAGCACCTCGATGACGGCCGGAGTCTCCCTTGCGGTCCTGCATGTAGGCAAGCAGAGCGTAGACGGAGTGCAGTTCGACCGCGTCGATGCGGACGATCTGATCGCCCGGCTGCAATCCCGCGCGCGCCGCCGGACTGTCCGCCATCAGCGACGACACCTTCACCGGAGTGGGCTGCATCCGGGGCACAAAGCCAAGCGTGTCGGGCGAAAACTCGTCCGGTGTGGCAGCCTTCGAGGCCACAAAAAAGCTGCTGTCCACCCGCTTGCCGTCCTGCAAATACGAAAAGGCGACCGTCTGGTTCAGGTTCAGCAGACAGTGGTTGTATACGTCGTCCCAGGTGGGGTTTTCCACGTTGTCGAAGTGGACAATGGTGTCGCCGGAGTGTATGCCGGTCTTGGCCACGGCGCTTCCCGGCGAAATGTAGTCGGTCACCGCCGCGCCGGAAATGTACTCGTTCACCTCATTGTGAACCATGTAGACTCCGGCCATCAGAACGAAGGCCATCACAAAGTTGGCAAACGGACCGGCCAGCGCGATCAGCATGCGCTGCCAGCGCGGATGGTTGTTCAACTCTCCAGGATCGTTCGATACCTCTTCCCCGGGAATCTCGCCCGCCATCTTGACGTATCCGCCCAGTGGCAGCGCGTTGATCTGGTAGTCGGTCCCGCCGCGGCGGACGCCCACCACCCGCTTGCCAAAGCCGATGGCGAAGGTCTCCACCCGCACGCCGCACCATTTGGCCACCGCGAAGTGGCCAAACTCATGCACCAGCACCATCAGGCCGAGCACCAGAAGAAGTTCAAGAACGGTGGTCATAGATAAGTAAAGTTCCTTTTCAGTTGCCAACCATAAAGTTACGGCGGGTCAGGCACGGAACTCATGCGCCGCGTGCCGCGCAATCACGCTGCGAGCGAACGCTCGCGCCGCCTCGTCCGCCGCAAGCACATCCTCTATAGATGCAGGTGCGTGGGATGGGGTAGCGTTCAATACCTCCTCGATTGTACGCGGGATGCCCAGGAAGGGGATGGCCCCCTGGAGGAATGCGGCCACCCCAACCTCGTCGGCGG
The DNA here is from genome assembly GCA_963834805.1 of uncultured Acidobacteriaceae bacterium. Lineage (GTDB taxonomy): Bacteria > Acidobacteriota > Terriglobia > Terriglobales > Acidobacteriaceae > Edaphobacter. Next base: position 33,479 of record CAWIDB010000003.1, on the reverse strand, counting down.
CGTTGAGCGCAATGCACGCTGCGGGACCGGATTTTGCCGCCTCATAGGCCAGCCGGAGGCAGGGGAAGCGGTTCGGATCCGGCTGAGAGAAGTCCAACTGGCTCAATAGGGATAAATCAAAAGTTAAAGCTGGGGCTGCAAGCTGTGCATCCACCCGCTCCGGGTAGGCCAGCGCGTATAAAATCGGTAATCGCATGTCGGTCACAGAGATCTGCGCCAATATCGACCCGTCGATGAACTCCACCAGAGAATGCACGGTGGACTGCGGATGGATCGTCACCCGTATCCTGTCCGGCGGCAGGTTGAACAGCCGGCAAGCCTCGATGATCTCGAAGCCCTTGTTCATCATCGTCGCCGAGTCGATGGTGATGCGCTGCCCCATCACCCACGTCGGGTGCTTCAGCGCCTGTGCCGGTGTAATGTGCTCGAACTCCTTGGAGGGAGTGTTGCGGAACGGCCCGCCCGATGCCGTCAGCCAAATCTGCTTCACCTCCGCAGCCCGGCCGCCACGCAGGCACTGGTGTACAGCGTTGTGCTCGGAGTCGATGGGCAGCAACGCGACCTTGTGTTTTCGCGCCGCGGCCAGGATCAGTTCACCCGCGGCTACAAGGCACTCCTTGTTGGCCAGGCCCACCGTCTTTCCCGCGCAGACCGCCGCGTAAGTCGCCTCCAGGCCAGCCACCCCCACAATCGCCGAAACCACGAAATCGACCTCGTGCAGCGTAGCCACGCGGACCGTTCCTTTCGTTCCACGGACGACTTCGGTCTCACCGATCCCCGCCTCGCGCAGGCGCTTCTCAAGCGCGGCGGCCAACTCTTCGGTCGCCAGCGACACCACACGCGGCTTCCAACGCACACACTGCTTGAAGGCCACATCCAGATTGCGCCCGGCGGCCAGCGACACCACCTCATAACGCTCCGGGAAGGATTCGCAGATAGAGAGGGTGCTCTGGCCGATCGATCCGGTCGAGCCCAGTATCGCAATCTTTTTCACTTCCCTATTTTCGCAGATGCGCACACATTACTGTCGTCAGTTCTTTTGCATGCGTCTTCGCGGCATTAATTGCTCCTGTTGCCATCCGCAGCTTGCGGAACAGGTTCGCTTCTAAAATCTTGCCAAACCGTACGCGTCTTTCAGCAGCAGCACGCACCACAGGGCGGGAGTGGCCACCAGCAGTGCATCGATGCGGTCCAGAATCCCTCCATGGCCCGGCAGCACCGTACCCGAGTCCTTCATCCCCGCGCCGCGCTTGATCGCCGACTCCAGCAGATCGCCCAACTGCGCTGCCACATTGATAACCACCGCCAGCACAGCCGACTGCCACACCGGCTCCAGAATATGCAGCACGGTGTTGCCGTAGTACGTCGACAGCAGCTCGCCGGCAAATACCACCCCCAGGCCTGCGACCACGCTGCCCGCCACCGAGGCCAGCGATCCCTCCCAGCTCTTGTTGGGGCTCAGCCGCGACAGCTTGTGCCGGCCATAGCGGCGGCCAACATAGTACGCGGCAATGTCTCCCGCCCACACGCATACCATCAGAAACAGAAGAAGCGGCTTACCATCGTCGCGGTTCCAGATCATCGGAACCAGGGTCAGCGGATACGCCACATACACCAACCCGAAGAGACCTCGCGCCGCGTCCGGCAGCACGCGCTCGAACGGTGCGCGGAACCCCGTCCAGGCCAGCAAAATCAGGGCCAGAGCGCTCAACGCCGGAAGCTCCGCCTCATTGTGGAAGTTGGGCAGGGTGAACAGGAACACTACCGCCGTACCGATCAGCATCCACCAGGTCGGTATGCTTGCCACACCCGCGTTGGCCAGTTGCAGGTACTCGTACGCGGCCAGTTCGGCGATCAGCGCGGCCGCCAGCGTCAGCATCCACGGTTGACCGCGGAAGATGAGCGTGACAACCACGAGGATCAGAAGAGCTGCGGTGACGATTCGTTTCATGCGTGAAGTTGAGCCTCCAGCAGGATACATGCTGAGGCTGCGGCAAGTCGCCCGTCCCCCGCTCCCCGACGCCAGAACGGCTGCCAGCCCCTCTCCGCTACCCGCAAAATCGCCGCCTTGCGGCGATACGGTCAAATCTCCGAGTCTTCAAGCGCCCATGCTACGTCTGATTCTGTATGCGCCTGGCAAACCACGGGCCGGCAACCCAAGGATCGCTTTGGGTCTCCCGTTCGAAACAACCTAGAGATCCATGGGGGCTTTGTCGCATGAGGGATTCCCGAGCATGGCAGATGCTTTTTATTCGGCCCCTCCCTAGGCAATTTGTCCTCTGATTTTTTCGTTCTGCCAGCAGAAGTTTGTTACTGTATTGCAGTACATGCGATGCAGCAACAACACAGGATAACCATTCTGCCTGTGTTCTGCATCGTACAGCGCAGGCCCGGCTCAGTCGGCCAGCCAACCAACTTAGGGCCCCGCAAGGAGTGTACAAATTGGCACAATATAAAGGTACGGTGAAGTGGTTCAACAACGCGAAAGGTTTCGGCTTTCTCGGGCGCGACGGCGGGGCAGACGTCTTCGTGCACTACAGCTCCATCCAGAGCGACGGCTACAAAAGCCTGAAGGAAGGCGATGAGGTCGAGTTCGATATCATCGAGGGCACCAAGGGCCCGCAGGCAGACCATGTCGTCCGCATCAACGACATCATCCAGTCTTCCCCTGCGCCGCATGCCCCGTCGCCGCCTCCCGCGACGCAACCCGAGGCTGCCCCGCCTGTCGTCGAGCCGCCCTCCAAAGAACCCTCCTAGCGCGATCGGCCTCGCTCCTGTGCGGCGTGTTGCCCGCCGTTCTCCCGTTCAACGAGGCGGAGCGTAGCTTGCGGCCCTGCAACCATGGGCACGCGCAGCAACAGCCCCAGTAGCAACAGCGCGCCAAAGTACATGTAGCTTTGCAGCAGGTTGGCTATGGGAATCGCGGCAAAATAGTTCAGCGGTGATAAGAAGTCCGCAATCGCCACCCACGCCAGAGCCAGCAGCCACGCGCTTCCCGCCCCCCGCCGGTAAACCGCGAACCATAGCCACACAAAGATTGGCAGCATCACGCCGTAGTGGTGCTCCCACGCCATCGGCGTCGCAATCACCGACACCACCGCAATGGCCGCCAGGTCCGCCATGCCGCCGGCCCGCTTGCGCCACGGATACGCCAGTGCCAGCAGCACCAGCAGGACGGCCGTCGCCAGCGTGACCGCGTAGATCCATGGCACGTACGGCGGATAGACATACGGGTGATACGGCAGGTTTTCCCCATTGAAGATGGCGCGGTTCAGCAGCCCGAAGATCGACTGGTTGGCGTAGTGCGACTGCGCCTTGCGGCTCAGACCGGCCATCACGCCCACATAGTCCAGGTTGTTGCGCACACCGAACACCGCCAGCGAAACCACGCCCCCCACCCCCAGCGTCGCCACGCCCGCTCCCAGTGCCTTCCACCGCCCGCGCAGAGCCGCCCACAGCAGCAGCAGGCCGTACTGCGGCTTCACCATCGCCAGCAGCGCCATCATTACGCCCGCCGGTCGTTCTCTGCCTTCGATCCAAAACAACACCAGTAGGCTGAAGAAAAGATCGAGAAAAATCTGCGCCTGGCCCAGCGAATACGCCAGCGTGATGGGCATGAAGAAGAACGCACCAAACAGGATCGCCAGCACGGCCCGCCAACTTAACCCGTCGCCTCCCGCCACGGCCCGCCCGGAAACTTTGGCCGCAATCGTCACCTGCAGCGCCACCACCCCAGCCACCGCCATCCACGACGCAACCATCAGCGCGCGCAACACCCCCGCATCGCTCATCCCCGCCTGCTTCATCCACAGCAGCGGAAGGATCGATGTCAGCGGATAAATCAGCGTGTCATACAGCTTTGCCCGGTAGATCGCCAGGCTGGGATGGGCCAGAAAGGAGTTCACCGAACCCAGCATCGGCGTCCACGAATCGGTCCATTGCTGGAAGTGGAAGAAGTACCAGTAGCGGATCCGCATCTCCTCCACGGCGGTATGAAACACAAAATGCGCAATCAGCCTGAACCCGGCGTTCACCGCCAGTATGTTGAGCAGCACAAACACCAGCAGCCTGCGATCGCTCCTGCCCGGCACAGCCCCGTTCCTGCCCGCCGCTGCATCCACCGCCGTCCTGGTCACCCTCTTCTCACCCCTGCATCCTATTATTGCAATCCCCCCCTGTCGAATCGCAATCTCTCGCCTGATCGAAATCCTCCTGCGCCGCCCGCCTTCTCCATCAACCAATTCACCGGCGTGTGCATCAGGATGGGCCGTGCCGCATCGGTTTCCATCACCCTATCGATAGAAATCCACAGGCAGTCTTCCCAGGGGCGCAGTTGAGCGGGAGTCGTTCCTGAATTTCATTGGATAACTGGTTTTAGGGATAGAATTGATAAGATCAATAGAATCAATATATTATTCGTTATGTGATGACGCGCACACCTGTGGATTATTCCGTTTTTGGTAGATACATATTATTAATATCCACTTTGAAGAATATTGGGCAACTTTTTCCCACCACCCGCGTCTCATGAAGTGTAACAAGTAATTTGTCGGGCTAGCAGTTCCCACAGCCCCGGCTTCCCCCATCCGCACCACCATTGCCTGCCTATACGTAAGACCCCCAGACCACCGGGGGTCTTCACTCCTTAATGCAGGCTTCGAGGCATCAGGAGCCGGGTTGACGAATCACTGAATATGCGCGCAAAGCTCCTCCTCCACTCCTTCTGAGATCGGCTGCGCGCATGACTGCATGGGAGCGGCTTTGAACTATGGGAATGGGTGAGTGTGGAAATGTGGGTACATTCGCAGCAACAGCATGAGGTCGGCCCGCCGGATGCTGATAGAATCGATTGAATCCACTCCTATGGGGATTCCGCAGGAGAGGCAATGCAGGCAATTCTGGCGCTCGAGGACGGGCGCATCTTTCACGGCAAGGGATTCGGCGCGCAGGTCGAGGCTGCCGGCGAGGTCGTCTTCAATACATCGCTGACCGGCTACCAGGAGATATTCACCGATCCCTCCTACGCCGGTCAGATCGTGGTGCTCACCAATCCCCACATTGGGAACTACGGGACAACGCCCAGCGATGCGGAGTCCGCGCGGCCCTTCATCGAAGGGCTGGTGACCCGCGAGTTCTCCGAGATCAGTTCCAACTGGCGCGCCACCGAGGTGGCTGACGACTACCTCGAGCGCAACGGCGTCCCCGTGCTCGCCGAGGTGGATACGCGCGCCGTGGTTCGCCATCTGCGCACCCATGGCGTCATGCGCGGTGTCATCGCATCGGGCGAGAAGCTCGACGCGGACGCGCTGGTGGCCAGGGCGCGGGCCATCCGCAAGATGGAGGGCACCGACCTAGCCAGCGTGGTCACCACCAAGTCCATCTACCAGTGGGACGAGAGCGAGCCGCGCAACCAGACCGGTGAATCCTTGCTGCCGCGGCCCGATTGCGCCACCAACGGCAAGCCGCTGCACGTCGTCACCTACGACTTCGGCATCAAGCAGAACATCCTGCGCATGCTCACCCGCGAGGGCTGCCGCGTCACTGTGGTCCCGGCCACCACCACCGCCGAAGAGACGCTCGCGCTCAACCCCGACGGCGTATTTTTCTCCAACGGCCCCGGCGATCCCGAGCCGCTCGACTACGCCATCGAGACGGTGCGCAAGCTGATGGGCAAAAAGCCGATCTTCGGCATCTGCCTCGGCCACCAGATCTTCGGCCTCGCGCTCGGCGGCCGGACCTACAAGCTGAAGTTTGGCCATCACGGCGGCAACCACCCCATCCTGAACCATCGCACCGGCAAGGTTGAGATCACTGCGCAGAACCACAACTTCAACGTCGATCCAGCGAGTCTGCCCGCGGACGTAGAGCAAACTCATACCAATCTCAACGACCATACTCTGGCCGGCCTGCGCCACAGGACCGACCCCATGTTCAGCGTGCAGTACCACCCCGAGGCCAGCCCCGGCCCGCACGATTCGCACTACTTGTTCCGCGACTTCCGCAAGATGATGGAGGACTGGAAGAAATGAACGCCATTGCCCATCTCGCGATTCCGCTTGTGCTCCCGCGAGCGATGCAATTCGATTTCGTGAGCAGGGACCTGTCGGCATATTTGCCGGAGGAGATTCGCGAGATTGGGTTGGAGCAGACAACTATTCCAGCAATCGCAAAGAATCAAGCCCTCCTGGTGAAAATCGAGTCGGCGCTTCAGATGGTTCCCACGAAGCATGTGCTGGTGCACGGCGATGCGCGTGTGATGACAGGACTCGGAACAAACTCTGTGCATCTGGTGATTACTTCGCCTCCCTACTGGACACTGAAGCGCTACGAAGACTCTGCGGCCCAGATGGGTAACATAGAGAACTACGAGGAGTTTTTGCGGGAGTTGGGGCTGGTTTGGCAAAGATGCTATGACGCTCTGGTTCCAGGTGGCAGGCTGGTGTGCGTTGTAGGGGATGTCTGTCTTTCGCGACGACAGAATGACGGACGACATACGGTTGTTCCACTGCACTCGTCGATTCAGGAACAATGCCGTAAGATCGGGTTCGACAATCTCGCTCCAATCATCTGGCACAAGATATCGAACGCAGTGTACGAAGCGAGTGGAGCAGGTGGTTTTCTCGGAAAACCATACGAACCAAACTCTGTCATCAAGAATGACATCGAGTTCATTCTGATGTTGAGAAAGCCGGGTGGTTATCGAAAGCCGGATGCAGCTACGAAATTGCTCAGCGTAATTGGGGCAGAAAATTATCAACTCTGGTTTCAGCAAATTTGGACCGGCCTGACGGGAGAGTCGACAAAGCATCATCCAGCCCCTTATCCGGTGCAGCTTGCAGAGCGGCTGATTCGGATGTTCAGCTTTGTCGGGGATGTTGTCCTGGACCCGTTTCTGGGTACTGGAACTACGGCAGTGGCGGCCGCCAGGAGCGGAAGAAACAGTCTGGGGTATGAAATTCAAGAGACTTACCTAAAGTCGGCGGTTTCGCGAGTTCGGCGAGAGACGCTGACGCTGTTTAGAAGACCTGAAGTAGTGGAGGTTTGGGGCAGATGAATTTAGACAGACGTTGGGACGATCGGCTCCACGAAGCCGTGCGTCATTTCTGGCAGACCCGATCCACGCAAGCGGACTCTCAAGGGGCCAAGTCTGGGCAGAAGGATGCCGGGGCGCGTGGGGCTGTAACTGGCGGCAAACAAATGCAGGGATTTGCGGATATTATCTGTGATTATCTGGAGGAGTCTGGGTTAGATAGACCAAGCATTTATTGTGACCGCCTTGCAGAGATTCCAGGATGGTACAGGTCGGAGAAGAGATGGGACTTGCTTGTTGTTTCTGATGGACAACTCGTAGCTGCAATGGAGTTCAAGTCACAGGTTGGTTCCTTTGGAAATAACTTCAACAATAGGACTGAAGAAGCTTTGGGGAGCGCAACCGATCTTTGGGCAGCCTACCGCGAGGGCGCATTTGCGCCGTTCCAAAGACCGTGGCTGGGATACTTCATGATGTTGGAAGATGCGCCGGAATCGAACCGGCCTGTCGGTGCAACAGAATCGCACTTCAAAGTATTCCCGGAGTTTATTGGGGCCTCGTACACGAAGCGATATGAAATCTTGCTCACTAAACTGATCCGTGACAGACATTATGACAGCGCCTGCCTATTGACTTCATCGCGTCACGATGGGCTCCGGGGTCATTATGGTGAGACTTCCCCGGAGCTCTCTTTCAGCAACTTGCTTGCATCACTTCGTGCGAGAGTGCTGACATGAGCAGGGTGATCTTATGCGCATGCGCGATGATATTGGCGGCATCGTCGACGTTGCTTGCCAGGGACCCCAAGGTGAAGACGGTGTATTGCACGCAGGAAGCCAACGGCGTGTGGAGCCTGCTTCAGTTCAGGCCGCTGATCAAAGTGCTCGGAGGCACGGTCTTCGCGGAGATGACCTTAGAGGGAAGTGCGTTGCAAGAGGTTAAGTTGCGCAGGTTCTTTGCCGACTCAGAGTTGGCGCTTGATTACACCTTCGATGCCTCGGGCCGGCTGACGGGTCTTCACGGAACCGTAACCGTGAAGTCTGTGCCGCCTCCGGGGGCAATCGTTACACCGGGCTTCGTGTTGGACGATTGGCTGGGTGACGCGGACCTGATGCCGGGGAGCGATGGCAAGATTCCGCCGCATCATGTGTCCTACAGCCGCGACAAGGACCGTATCGAAAAGCCGGATGGCGCCGAGAAGTATGTCGGGCAATTCAATGACGCGCCCGTGTATTGGACCATCCAGAGTGTGCCCTGTGCGGCCATGTTGAAGGAAGCGGAGAAGACGAATGCCACGCAGGAATGACATTGCCAAGATTCTGGTGATCGGCTCGTGAGATTGTGTCTGCGCTGTTGCCGCAGAAAACCAAGTAGTGTTAGCATTGTTCAACGATGTTAAACACGGAGGCGGCAATGCTCGGAGTGAGATTGGAGAAGAAGTTGGAAGATCGGCTGGAGTCCTTGGCGCAAAAGACAGGGCGCTCCAAGAGCTATCACGCGAGGCAGGCGATTCAGCAGTATGTCGAAGATCGTGAGGACTATCTCATCGCGGTGGCTGCACTGGAGAGAGTGGAGACGGGGAAAGAACGGCTGGTTCCGCTGGAAAAACTTGTGAGGAAGTATGCCCTGGAAGATCGTGCTCACGGAAACCGTAGAAAAGCAGATGGACGCGCTGGATCCCGTCGTGCGACGCCGGGTGCTTTCGTTTCTACAGGAAAGGCTCGAAAAGCTGCCTGATCCTCGTCTCATCGGTGAGCCGTTGACCGGCCCGCGCAAAGGTCACTGGCGCTACCGCCTTGGCGACTATCGCTTGATATGCAAGATCGTTCACGGAGAGTTCATCGTCCTCGTACTTGAGATTGGTCACAGACGGGAAGTGTACAAATAGATGCCACGCAGGAATGACATTGCCAAGATTCTGGTGATCGGCTCGGGGCCGATTGTGATCGGCCAGTCGGCCGAGTTCGACTACTCCGGCACGCAGGCATGCAAGGCGCTCAAGGCCGAGGGCTATGAAGTCGTGCTGGTCAACTCCAACCCGGCCTCCATCATGACCGACCCCGAGGTCGCCGACCGAACCTACATCGAGCCGCTGACGGCGGCCTATCTGGAAGAGATCATCCGCGTCGAAGCGGAGCGGATGATCCCCTCCCATGGCCCTGCTGACGCGTCGGTCTTCGCTCTGCTGCCCACCGTTGGCGGGCAGACCGCGCTGAACCTCGCCGTCGAGCTGGCCGACTCCGGCGTACTCGAGCGTTATGCAGTCGAGTTGATCGGGGCCAAGCTCGAAGCCATCAAGAAGGCCGAGGACCGCCTGCTCTTCAAGGACGCGATGAACCGCATCGGCCTCGAGATGCCCAAGTCTCAGTTGGTGGGCAACGTGAGCGACGGACTCGCCTTCGCCGCCAAGATCGGTTTCCCCGTTGTCATCCGCCCCAGCTTTACTCTGGGCGGTTCGGGCGGCGGCATCGCCTACAACCGCGAGGAGATCACCGACATTCTGGCGCGCGGCCTGGACCTCTCGCCCGTGCATGAGTGCCTCATCGAAGAGAGCGTGCTGGGCTGGAAGGAGTACGAGTTGGAGGTCATCCGCGACCTCAAGGACAACGTCATCATCATCTGCTCCATCGAAAACTTCGACCCCATGGGCGTGCACACCGGTGACTCCATCACCGTTGCCCCGGCGCAGACGCTCACCGACCGCGAGTATCAGCGTATGCGCGACGCGGCCATCGCATGCATCCGCGAGATCGGCGTGGAGACTGGCGGCAGCAACGTGCAGTTCGCCGTCGATCCGCGCGACGGCCGCATGACCATCATCGAGATGAACCCGCGCGTCTCACGCTCCTCCGCATTGGCCAGCAAAGCCACCGGATTCCCCATTGCCAAAATCGCGGCGCGGCTGGCCGTCGGCTACACCCTGGACGAGATTCAGAACGACATCACCAAGGCGACGCCGGCCTGTTTCGAGCCCACCATCGACTACGTCGTGGTTAAGATTCCCAAGTGGCAGTTCGAAAAGTTTCCCGGCGTGGACGAGGGCCTCGGCCCGCAGATGAAGTCGGTGGGAGAGGTGATGGCCATCGGACGCACCTTCAAGGAAGCGCTGATGAAGGCGGTGCGTTCGCTGGAGACCGGCAAGAAGGCCACGGCCGCGGACATCGAGCCGCGCCGTCTGACCCAGCGCCTGGTCACTCCGCACCCGGAGCGGCTGGCCTACATTCGCTACGCATTCGAGAAGGGCATGACGGTGCGCGAGATCGCGCGCATGACCTCGATGGATCCGTGGTTCCTGAATCAGATCAAACAGATCACCGACCAGATCGACGCAGTCGGCGCGGTCGATTGCAACAACGCAACCGCGGACGATCTGCGCGCAGCCAAGCGCATGGGGGTCTCCGACGAGCGGCTCGCGTCCGCTTGGAAGCTGGACGGCGCCGATCAGGTGCGCAAGATGCGGGCAAAACTCGCGGTCAAGCCGGTCTTCAAGCTGGTGGACACATGCGCCGCGGAGTTCGAGAGCTACACTCCGTACCTCTATAGTTGCTACGACGAGGAAGACGAGGCTCCGCCCACCCCACGCCGCAAGATCATCATCCTTGGCAGCGGCCCAAACCGCATCGGCCAGGGCATCGAGTTTGACTACTGCTGCTGCCATGCTGCCTTCGCGTTACGCGAGGACGGCTACGAGACCATCATGGTCAACTGCAATCCGGAGACCGTCTCCACCGACTACGACACCAGCGACCGCCTCTACTTTGAGCCGCTGACGCTGGAGGATGTTCTGGCAGTCTATGAGCACGAGGCCTCCGGCGATGCTGAAATCGGCATGATCGTGCAGTTCGGCGGGCAGACGCCCCTCAACCTCTCCCTCCCCCTCAAGCGCGCCGGAGTCCCCATTATCGGCACCTCGCCGGAGTCCATCGACCTCGCCGAAGACCGCAAGCGATTCGGCAAATTGATTACCGAACTTGGCATTCCCCAGCCCGAAGGGGCCATGGTGACTTCGCTGGACGAGGCCCTCGCCGGCGCCAACCGCGTTGGTTATCCCGTGCTGCTTCGTCCCAGCTATGTGTTGGGAGGGCGCGCAATGGTCATCGCCTACGACGACGAAGCGGTGTTGCGCTATATGAGCACGGCCATTGAATACTCGCAGGAGCGCCCGGTCCTGATCGACCACTTCCTGGAGGACGCCGTCGAGTGCGACGTGGACGCGCTCTGCGATGGCACGGATGTGGTCATCGCAGGCATCATGCAGCACATCGAGGAGGCCGGCATTCACTCCGGAGACTCCTCCTGCGTGCTGCCCGCCGTCGACCTCAGTGACGACGTGCTGCGCGCCATCCGCGCCCACACGCGCAAGCTCGCCATGGCCTTGAACGTCATCGGTCTTGTGAACATTCAGTTTGCCATCCAGCGCGGCAAGGTCTTTGTCATCGAGGTCAATCCGCGCGCCTCGCGCACGGTCCCTTACGTCTCCAAGGCCACCGGCGTGCCGCTGGCCAAGATCGCGTCCCGTCTCATGGTCGGCCGCACCCTGAAGGAACTCCTGCCGGAGGACGTTGCGCGCGGCCAGGACCTCGACACAGGCGCCCACTTCTATGTCAAATCGCCGGTCTTTCCCTGGGGCAAGTTTCCCGGCGTGGACACCGTTCTCGGACCGGAGATGAAGTCCACCGGCGAGGTCATGGGCGTGGCAGACAACTTCGGCGAGGCCTTTGCCAAGGCCCAGATCGCTGCCGGACAGTTCCTGCCCGTCAAGGGAACCATCTTCCTCAGCGTCAACGACCGCGACAAGGATGGTGTCGTCGATCTGGCGCGCACCTTCGTCGAGATGGGCTTCCATCTGGTTGCCACCCATGGCACGGCGGAGGTGCTGGAGGCAGCGGGCCTGCCGCCGGAGCGCGTCTATAAGGTCAAGGAGGGACGGCCCAACGTGGTCGACCTCATCAAGGGCGACCGCATTCAGTTGATCGTCAACACGCCGCGCGGGCAGGAGACCTTCTTCGACGAAAAGGCCATCCGCCGGGCTGCGGTGCTGGCGCGCATTCCCACCATCACGACGCTTGCGGCTGCTCGCGCCGCGGCCGAGGGAATCGCCGCCCTGCAAGGGGGTACGCTCAGCGTCTTCGCCCTGCAGGAGCTTCATGCGGCGCGCGCGACAACCCTGGCCTGCCCCTGAAATCAACCGTCCCCGGAGAAACGGGAGCGGAATCTTATCTATGTTCGCTTGATGATAAACACGGTCTTGTCGTCGATCTCGTCGCTGTGGCCCTCCTGCCGCAGCCGCCCGTCTCGCTTCACCGCGTAGTCCAGGATCGCGTTGCAGATCTCCTTGGCAGGCTGATGTTCGTGCTTGCCGATGATCGCTTCAATCCGCCGCCGTTCCTGCTCGTCACTGCCATCGTAGACCCCGTCCGTATAGAGAAAAAGAATGTCTCCTCTGCCCATCAGCATAATCATCGCCATATCCGATGCGTCCATACGCTTCTTCCGCACTTTGACCGAGATATACCGGTTCCGGTCGGGATGGTCTTCCGGAATCTCCAGCCCCAGCGCCAGGAACTGCACCATGCGGTCGCTGCCGATCTTCATGAACCTCTTGTACTTTGCCGAAAACACCAGCGGCGGCGGATGACCGAAATTGACAAATCGAAATTGCCCGGTGGAACGAATCTCGCCATACAGCATCGTGGCAATCTCGCGCGAGCTTGCATCCATGCTCCGGCCCAGGGCATTGCGCGCGGTGGCCGATTGTGCAAGCCGCAGGTTGAGCTGCTCAAACAGCCTGGGAGTAATGGTCCCGCTGCGGTCTAATTCCGACAACATGAACGCCTGTAGCGTGTCGTGTATGGTGGACGCGATCTTTGCCGCGATAATTCCGTGCCCCTGCGCATCCACCAGAAGCACTCCGGCGGTTGCATCGAGTTCGCGCAGGTTCTCCACAATCCGCAATTGCTCCGAACTCTTCGCCCTCCTGTACTGGACTCCGTCCTCTTCCGTATAGCCGGGCTGCGTCTCCATCCACTGCACATGCACATCGGCGCCATTGCGCGCCTTGGCTCCCGGAGCCAGCGGCTCCAGATACTCCTTCGCCAGCCGCTCCGCCTGCGCGATGCGCGCATCGATGTTGTAGCGCTGTTGAAAGTTGATGTATTCGAACACGTCGCCGCCCACAATCTCGTCCGGAATCGTGTTTCCATACATGTCGATGCCCGGCAGATGCGGGATGACGCCCTCCACCGGCATCAGCTTCTTGCGCAGATACTCATCAATGGTCAGTGGATGGTAGGCGTGGGCGGCTTCGCTCGATGGCACAGTTTCTCTATCTCCCGGCAGGTTCTTAATGGCGTCTTTCTACCAGCTTATATCAGCTTGGTTGGGAGGATTGCCTCCTGAGGCAGGACTCGAATCAATAAGTAAACGTAGTTTCAATAACATGCAGTCCAGCGGATGACAGCTAAGACCATGGAAAACTGTCCAAATCAGACAAGTGGAGCGCAGAATCCGCACACAGCGCAAACAGAGCGCGACCATCAACGCGGAACGAACGGCGCTCCAGAGCCTGAATCTCGTCAATCAACTCCTCTCATGCCCTATATACTCTCAGAACGGTGACGGCAACCGCGAAGCTGACCGGAATGTTTCGCTAAACGTGGACAATCGAGGTCCTGGGTCACGGCAAGGGCTCTATCGAGAGCCGCAGCGTCTTTGGCGTCGGAACCTAACAAGTTATATCGAGCCGGGCACTCATGGTGTACCCTTGCGAACATGGTAAAACCAAAAGCAATTTGAACCAGGGAGATTGAAATGGAAAAACAACTCTGCACAGTCGGTTATTGGCTAGGCTTGATCTGTACTGTCCTGGCATTGCTCCTTCGGTTGCTTGGCGTCTTTCATATCAGCGCTGTCCAACTCGGTGCTTCTAATGCCGTTACTTACTTGGGTTTCATTCACGCCGCTGTGCTGTTTTTCTTGCTGTCGATTGCGAGTTGGTGCCGGATTGCAAAATCCTAACGTAAGACACGTGCATACTCAGGCCCAAATCAGATAAACGGAGCGCACATAGAGCGCGCTTTCGCATCCTCGGTGTTGTAGGCTTGCCGCCTGCATTGCTCGATCTTCGCTGTAAGCGCGGAGCGTTCTGCTACCCATGGCAGCGCGTTACGCTCACTTCATTTTGAACGAACTGAGCGGAGTGATGGAGAGCATTGGCAGCGCCAATTTTGAAGGGGAGTCCTTGGTATTGTCCCCGGTATCGGAACAGGCTTGCGAAAGCGGTCGCGCTGACCGATTGAAGGATTGGCTCCTGAGGTAGGACTCGAACCTACAACCCTTCGGTTAACAGCCGAATGCTCTGCCATTGAGCTACTCAGGATCAGTTTGTGCCGCGTCCTGCTGCTTCGCCGCACAACATCATAGTTATAACAAACCCACATGCCAGGGTCAAAGATTCATGCCATAACCAAATGGGTACGCTCACACGCAGTTGCACAGCGTGACGATGCGCGCGCGCACCACGCCATCCTCCACCCTCACCTTGGCCAGGGTCACAGGCAGGTCGAACCGCTTCGGCCCGGCACTGCCCGGATTCAGGTAGAGCACACCGCCCCTCACATGCTTCTCCGCGCGATGTGTGTGTCCGCTCACCACCACCGCAATCCCCGCGGCCACCGGGTTCAGGTCCAGGTCATGCACCGAATGCACCAGGTAGAAGTACCGTCCGCCCAGCTCCACCACATAGGTTGCAGGCAGCGCCCGGCAGACGCCCGTGACGTCCACGTTGCCTCGTATCGCCGTTAGCGGAGCGATCCATCGCAGCTTGTCCAGGATCAGCGGGTCGCCCACGTCTCCTGCGTGCAGAATGTGGTCCACGCCCATCAGTGCATGGATCGCCTCCGGACGCAGCAGTCCGTGCGTGTCGGAGATCACCCCGATGGTCATGGCCTTCTTCGCGGTCATGCTCTTCTTCGCACTGCCCATCACAGTCCAGTTGTCAGCCGCGTGCGCGGGTCTAGAAAGTCGCCCAGTGCGTCGCCGATAAAGTTGAACGAGAGCACCGCCAGCATCACCGCGATTGCTGGGAACAGGACCAGGTGCGGCGAATCGAAGAGGTGCGAGCGAGCGTCGTTCAGCATCACGCCCCAGCTCGAGGTCGGCGGAGGCACGCCCAGTCCCAAAAAGCTCAGCGTGGCCTCGGCCAGCACCGCGCCCGCCATCCCGATGGCCGCCTGCACAATCAGCGGCTGCACAATGTTGGGCAGAATGTGGCGGCACAGCACACGCAGGTCCGACGCCCCAAGCGCTCGCGCTGCCTCCACAAACTCCCGCTCCTTCACCGCCATCACCTGCGCCCGCACCAGCCGCGCATAGCCCACCCAGCCGGAGATCGACAGCGCCAGAATCAGGTTGAACAGCCCCGGCCCCAGGAACGCCACAAACGCAATCGCAATCAGTATCCCCGGCAGCGCCATAAACGCATTGGTCACATACACGTTGAGCACGGTGTCGGTCCATCCCCCATAGAACCCGGCCAGCGAACCCGCAATCAGCCCGATGCCAAGCGACAGCGTTACCACCGAGATCGAGACCTCCAGCGAGATGCGCGCACCGTAGAGCGTTCGCGAAAGGATGTCGCGTCCCAACTCGTCGGTCCCGAACCAGTGGCCGTGTCCGGGCGCCAGCAGGCGTCCGCCCAGGTTCAGTTGCGCGGGGTCCTGCGGCGCCAGCCACGGAGCCAGAACCGCGCACAGCACGAAGCCCGTCAGCAGCACCACCCCCACCATCGCCAGGGGTTGTTCCTGCATGCGCCGCCTTAGGAGCGATCGCTGTCGAATTGGCGGTGCGCCGTTCATCATGCCTTACAATCATTTCATAAAGTCTTGCAGGCCGATGCTTGTGTTTGTTGTGAAATGGCCCGCCGCTGCACCTCGTTCACCAGCGAGTTGCGCCGGCGGTGCAAGATTGCCCTGCACTCCGCAGATCCGAGGCGCCCGTTGCGCATGGGGACCCCCAAACCACCCATCGACCACACCCATCGAACCATTCTCGGCATCTCCTTCTTCGGAGGGTCGGCATCGGAGGCCATCGCCGCCGTTCAAGGCGGGGGCCTGCTGGTCTCGCCGGCTGCACCCGCGCTCAAGAACTTGGACCGCGATGCCGGTTACCGCGATGCGCTGCTTGGCGCGGACATCGCGATTACAGACAGTGCGTTGATGGTGATGGTCTGGAACCTGCTGCAGCGCGACTCGCTCCACCGGCTCTCCGGTCTGAAGTACCTGCGCGAACTGCTCTTGCAGCCTGATGTGCGCCGGGCCCACAGCACGCTCTGGATCATGTCCAACCCAAAGAGCGCGGCCACCAACCTGCAATGGCTGGCGGAAAACGGAATCTCGGTCGAGCCCGAGTATGTGTACATCGCCCCCATCTACGCGGCAGAAATCGCAGACACCCACTTGCTCGCGCTGCTCGACCGCCTGCGTCCCCGGCACGTCATCATTACCCTCGGTGGAGGCACCCAGGAACGCCTCGGCCTATATCTGAAGCGGCATCTCTCCTGCCTGCCCGCCATCCATTGCATCGGCGCGGCCATCGCCTTCCTCAGCGGCGACCAGGTCACTGTTCCGGTCTGGGTAGACAGGTTTTACCTCTGCTGGCTCTTCCGCTGCTTCTCCAATCCAAAGCGTTTTGTCCCCCGCTACTGGGGCGCTCGCAAGCTGATCGCTCTGCTCCTGCGCTACCGAGACCGCCTTCCCGCCCTGCGCGTCCCCTGATAATACTTCCTTCGCCGCATCGTTCCACCGCGCTTGGGGTTCCATCTAACTGGGATGGTTATTTTCTGCATGAATCCGCTCCGCGCACCGATGTACCGCAGGTTGACCATGGCACTCGCCATGGCAATACTACCCTGCGCACTCGCGCAGCAACCCGCCAACTCCGCGGACACTCCCACCATCGCCGAACAGTATCTGCTGGCCGCCGCCAACCAGGAGCGTTCCGCGCGCAACCTGCCTCTGCTGCACCGCGATCCACAGCTCGCCCATGCCGCAGGCCAGCACGCCCAGGCGATGGCCGAGCACGAATCCATCTCCCACCAGTTTCCCGGAGAACCCGAACTCGCCAGTCGTGGCGCCACCGCGGGCGTGGCCTTCAGCCTCATCAGCGAGAACGTTGCGGAAGCCCCCAGCGCAATCCATATCCACAACATGTGGATGAACTCAGAGCATCACCGCGCCAACCTGCTCGACCCCGCGGTGGACGCCATAGGCATCCGCGTCATCGCCCGTGGCGGTGAGCTCTACGCCGTCGAGGACTTCGCCCGCACCGTCCCCTCCCTCGGCCTCGGACAGCAGGAGTCCGCCATCGCCGCACTCATCGCGCAGCCCAACCGTATCGCCCTCGACAGCAATGCAGGCGACGTCTCCGCCGCTCGCCAATCCTGCGCCATGGCAACCGGATTCGCCGGCGCGCGCAAGCCCTCCTTCGTCATGCGCTTCACCTCCAGCAACCTCACCCAACTGCCCGGCGAACTCAAGACTCTTCTCGCCTCGGGCCGCTACCGCCAGGCCGCGGTCGGCGCATGCGCCGGCAACTCCACCAGCCCATTCACCAACTACAACTTCGCCGTCCTGCTGTACCCTTAAGGCTATGTTGTGCTTGCTGGCTGCCTGTTGCCGGCGCTGCCTGGAGGTACATTGCATGAGCGCCCGTGAAATAAAAAATCTCGTGGACAGGAGAAGCTTCCTTCTCTCCAGCGTTGCAACTGGGGCCGCGCTGGGACTGGGCGCGGCCCAGGCCGAAGCCGTCCCTGCAAAGACTGCGGCGGCCAGGCCAAACATCGTCCTCTACATGTCCGATCAGTTTCGCTGGGACTTCCTCGCAGCCAACGGCCTCAACGGTTCAACCCGCACAACTAATCTGGATGCGCTGGCGGCTGAGGGCAAAAACTTTTCCTATGCCATCACCAATCAGCCCGTCTGCGCTCCTTCGCGGTCGGTCATGCTCACCGGTCGCTACGCAACCGAGACCGGTGTCTGGCACAACGGCCTGGCACTGAGCCAGACCCTGCCCACGCTGGCTGGCGAGCTGCACAAAGCCGGCTACAGCACCAACCTCATTGGCAAGTGGCACCTTGCGCCGGGCACCGAGGCGGCCGGCGGCGGCGTGGGTTTCGTCAAGCCGGAGTATCGCGGCGGATTCCTCGATCTGTGGGAGGGCGCAAACGCACTCGAGCACACCACCCATCCCTACGAAGGCACCATCTACGACGGCGACGGCAAGGAGATCAGCTTCAAGGACCAGTACCGCGTCGACTTCATCACCGATCGCGCGGAGCGCTTCCTGCGCCAGAAGCACGACCGGCCGTTCTTCCTCTTTATCTCCCAGCTTGAGCCGCACCAGCAGAACGACATGGACAACCGCATCATCGGCCCCAATGGCTCGGTAGCGCGCTTCCAGAACTCCCACGTTCCCCCTGACCTGCGCAATCTTCCCGGCAACTGGCAGCAGGAACTGCCCGACTACTATGGCGCCTGCGAGGCCATCGACCTCTCCGTGGGCCGCGTACGGCGCATCCTTCAGGAGGAGAAGCTCGCCGACAACACCATCTTCGTCTTCCTCAGCGATCACGGCTGCCACTTCATGACCCGCAACCAGGAGTACAAGCGCAGCGTGCACAACGCCTCAACCCGCATTCCACTCCTCATCCACGGCCCCGGCTTTGAAACCGCTCAGCATATCTCGCAGATGGTCGGCATCATCGACATCGCGCCCACCCTGCTCGAAGCCGCAGGCGTCCCCGTGCCGCCAACCATGAAGGGCGCCAGCCTCATGCCTCTGGTGCGCGACGAAAAGGCGCGCGCCGCGTGGCCCAATGAACATCTCATCCAGATCAGCGAGTCCATGACCGGGCGCGCCATCCGCACCCGCGACTGGACCTACTGCGTCGCGGAGATCACCGGAACCACCAACCAGCAGGCCGCGCCCATCTATCAGGAGTACCAGATGTACGACCAGCGCAACGATCCATACGAACAGGTCAATCTCGCCGGCCGTAAGGAGTTTCGCAAGCAGGCCGACGAGCTGCGCGACAAACTCATCAAGATGATCGTTGCCGCCGGAGAACCAGCGCCCGAGATCCGCCCCGCCAAACTCTACCCGTAGCACTCGCTGATGAAGCGGTTGTTGATATAGTCCGTATTGCTTAAGGGCACGGATTTACAGTCTGCGGAATACTCCCGTCTTTGCCTTTCGGAGGGAGCAGGGGGCTTCAGCCCCCTGAATAGAGTCAATGGATAAATGGGCTTTAGCCCCGGGCCTTTCGGCTCCCACACGACTGTTCGCACCTTCTAGCCCGCCACCGGAACCACGCCCGCCTCGGCCAGCTCCTCCGCCGTCGCCGGCTGCGTCGGCTCCATCTGCAGCAGGTCGTTAAATCGGTTGAAGTAATTGAACAACCCGATGGCCGCCATCAACTCCACCACCTCGCCCTCCGTGTAGAAGCTGCGCAGCCGCGCAAACTCCGCATCGCTGTAGTTATGCGGGTCGCGTGTCATCGCCTCCGCCAGGTGGATCGCCACCCGCTCCCTCTCGTCGAACTCGCCGCTCTCATCCGCGTCATACAGCGCCTTCAGATGCGCGTCGGTCCATCCCAGCCGCTTGCAGATCGCCGTATGCGAGGCCATGCAGTACGGGGTCCGGTTCACCTGCGACGTGCGCACAATCACCAGCTCCTTCAGCGCCTTGCTCAGCGTTCCCGTATTCAGCACCGCATCCATGTGCGCAATGATCGTCTCGAAGATCTCCGGCCGGTGCGCCATGGTGCGAAACATATTCGGCACATTGCCGCGGTCCCGCAGCGTGCGGTCGTAGATCGCCACCGACGAAGCCCGCACCTCGCTCCTCTTCAACCTCGATATCCGTGGCATAACCCCCTCCTCTCGCGCAGATTGCTGCTCGCATCATACCGCTGGCGCCCCACATCTCGCTTCTGAGATGTGGGAATTTGGGTGCCCCATTCATGCCGCGTTCTATGCGGCATGGGTGGGATGCATTTTCTATTTGTCATTCCGCAGCGTTCGGAATCCCAGGCAAGCTCTTCCACTGGGGTGGAGCGGAGGAATCTGCTTTTGCACTTGCCCTTCGGAGGGAGCAGGGGCCTTCAGGCCCCTGAAACCATCCCCTCGGAGAAAAGGGCTTCAGCCCCGGGCGTAAGTGTCCCAAAATTACAGGGGCTTTAGCCCATCGTTGATTATAGGTCGCTATCAGCGTGCGTTAGTGAATGCTGAATAACTCCGTTTTGCTTAAGGGCACGGGTTCACGAGCCTGTCCTGAGCGAAGTCGAATGGATGCCGTAAATGCATGATTTGTTATACGGCTTTAGCCGCCGAGGGAATATTGAAGCATTGTGCAGATTTCCTATAGGTCGCTATCAATGACCAGGGACTGCGGCCACAGCCGGTGCGGTAATCCCAAACTGCGCCGCAATACGCTCAGCCGTCACCAGCCGCGCAGCCGTAATATCCTGCACCGCCGCGCGCGCTGCAGCAAAAACCTCCGGTGCTGCTGACCTCGGTGTCCCGCAATCGAAAGGTGGTTCAGGAGCGTATTGGAGCGATAGCTGAATCGCCTGCGCAACAAAGTCTCCACGCAACAGCGAAGCCACTCTCAGCGCGCCATCGATCCCGGAGGTGACACCGGCAGCGCTGACATGCCTGCCGTCGATCACTACACGCGAGTCGACAGGAATCGCTCCAAAGTACCCCAGCAAATGAAAAGCCGACCAATGCGTGGTCGACCTTACGCCACGCAACAACCCAGCGGCCCCGCACAGTAAAGCGCCTGTGCAGACCGAGAAGACATACTTCGCGTTCGCGGCCTTGGCTCGAATACAACCCAGAACCTCCTCGTCGTCCATCAGCGCCTCCTGTCCGAATCCACCAGGAACCACCAGCAGGTCGAGCGCAGGCGCATCAGCAAACGCCATGCTTGGCGTAATCACCAGGCCCTTCACGTCAACCACTGGCATGGTGTCTTTCCACAGCAGATGGAAGGAAGAGTTAGGAAGGCGTGACAGAACCTCAAACGGTCCAGTCAGGTCGATCTGGTCGACCCCGGGAAATACGATCGCTCCAACGGTAAGAGGGCCTCTCGAATCTGGCATTGTCCTTTCCTCCTGCGGCGATTCTACTTCGCATCAAACCGTACCGTCCCCAGGATCGCCTCCAACCGGTTGCGAACCTGGTCGAGTTCCTGCTCCGTAATGTCCTTGACGCCCGACACCTCGCCGCCGCAAAAATTATTGATGGTCAGGTCGAAGCGGTAGCACGCGCCGTGTCGCAGCGTGGTATACACCTCGTCGCGCTGCACCGTGCAGATCGACGTCTGCTCATCGTGTCCGTGGGCAAAGCTGATTCCGGCGATCTCGCTCTCCCCGCTCCGTTTTCCCTGCGCCGCCGGGGCCGCCTGCCGCGCGCATGCTGCATCGTTGCTGTGCGGCGTCACGCTGAAGTAGACATACGCTCCGCTGAACGTCGATGCCGGAAACGGGTTTTCCGGCATGCTCACCACCGCGCGCATCAGTGTCGTCCGCAACGCCGTCCGCGCGTCCAGGCGGAAGGTGCTGATCGCGTGGTCGCGCCGCGCAAAGTTCCAGTTCGCCGGATAGTCGAATGTAATCCTGTACGTCGGATCGTGAAAGCTGTGCTGGGCAGAACTATTCTGCGCCAATAGCATATGGCTGCCGGCTCCCATCGCAAGCATCACCATTCCCAATCGCCAGTGTTTCATCCAACCATCTCCTTACCGCAATCATCCTCTGTAATCCTCAGGCCCTCATGCGCGGATTGGCGAAGGTGTACGCCACGTCGGTCAGCAGATTCACCGCGACATACGTCAGCCCAACCGCCAGTATGCATCCCTGCACCAAAGCATAATCGCGGTTGGAGATGGCCGAAAGCGTCAGCCGCCCGATGCCCGGCCAACTGAACACCGTCTCCGTCACGATCGCTCCCGCCAGCAGGCTGCCAAACTGCAATCCCACCACTGTCAATACCGGGATCAGCGCGTTTCCCAGCGCGTGCCTGTATACCACCGTGCGCTCGCTCAACCCCTTGGCCCGCGCCGTGCGAATGTAGTCCTGCCTCAGCTCTTGCAGCATCGCGGTGCGCACCATCCGTGTCAGTACTCCGGCCAGTCCGCTGCCCAGCGTCACCGCCGGCAGGATGAGATATATCCAGAAGCGCGCCCCAAAGATCGGCCCCGTCCCCGCGCCCGACACCGGCAGCCACCCCAGTTGGATCGAGAAAATCAGGATCAGGATCGGCCCCAGCGCGAAGTTCGGAAACGAGAGCCCGCCCAGGCTCACCACGCCCAGCACGCGGTCCTGCCAGCGTCCGCGGTGCAGCGCGGAGAAGACCCCCGCCGGCACCGACACACCAATCCCAATCACCAGCGCCGCCAGCGTCAGCGCCAGCGTATAGGGATAGCGTTGCACCACCAGGTGCGTCACCGAGTCGTGCAGGCGCAGCGACTCGCCCAGGTCCGCGTGCAGCACCCCGCGCCAGTAGCGCAGATACTGCGTCCCCAGCGGCGCGTCCAGTCCGTATGCGTGGCGCAGCACAGACACATCCGACGCGGTCGCTCCCTCGCCCAGCATCTGCACCACCGGATCGCCCGGCACAAGGTGGATCAGCAGGAACACCACCGTCACCACCACCCACAGCACAGGCAGCGTGATCAGAATGCGGCGTACGGGTTTGGCGAGATGGTTCAGGGTTTGGCTCTCATAGATCGAGTTTCAATTGCGCGGAATTCTCCAGACTAGGTTTGAGGGACTCGACCCGCACGCGCGCAATGCGTCGCCCGGCCATCTCGGCCACCACATAGCGCCGGTCGCCGAACCTCACGCTCTCACCCGCCTCCGGCAGGTGGCCTAGCTGCGCCAGCATGAATCCCGCCAGCGTCTCCACCCCGGCCTCGCGCGGAAACGTCCAGTCCAATTGCGTATCCAGGTCGCGCAGCGTGGTGCTCCCGTCCAGCGACATCACCCCCGCCGCGTTGGTGTCGGCCGTGCGCGCGGCAATGTCGAACTCGTCTTCCATCTCGCCCACCACCTGCTCCAGCACGTCCTCCGCCGTAACAATCCCCACCGTCGAGCCGAACTCATCCACCACCACCGCAATCTGCCGCCGCCGCTCCTGAAACTCCTGCAGCACCTCCACCGCCAGCTTGGTCTCCGGCACCACCAGCACGTCGCGCATCACCTGGCGCAGCGTCTGCCCGGCGTCCACCGCACCGCCCAGCCCCAACGCCACGGCGCGCAGGTGCATCAGCCGCGAGATGTCCTTGGAGTACACCACGCCTATGATGCGGTCGGGGTCCGCCATCGCTCCGCCCGCCGCGTCGCTCGTCCCCTCGTACACCGGGACCCGCGAGTGTTGTTCCTCCACAATGCGCGCGCTGGCCCGCTCGATGGGCATGTCGGCGGGCAGGGAAAATATCTTGCCCCGCGGAGTCATGATCTCGCGCACCGTCACGTGGTTCAGCTCAATGGCGCGATGGATGATCTCTTCCTGAAACACTGGCAGCAACCCCATGCGCCGCGTCGCCGTGGCAATCATCTTCAACTCCTCCGGAGAGTGCACCTGTCCTTCGCCGTGCAGCGGCGCGCGGAACAGCCGCAGAACCAGCGCAGCCGAGTGGTTCATCAAACGCACCGCAGGCCGCGTCATGCGGATAAAGACGTCCATCGGCCCGGAGACCGCCAGCGCGATCCGTTCCGCACGTTGCAGCGCCAGCGACTTCGGCACCAGCTCGCCCAGCAGCACTTCAAAGTAAGTGATTGTCGCGAAGGCGATGACAATGGCAACCGTGTGGGCGTAGAGCAGCGCGTGCGGCGGCAACACGGTCAGCCAGCGCCGCGCCGCATCCAGCAGCATCGCCGCCACCGCGGGTTCGCCAATCCAGCCCAGAGCCAGCGATGCCAGGGTCACGCCGAACTGCACTGCGGGCAGAAAATCGTCAAGGTTGCGCTTCAGGTGCAGCGCGGTGCGCGCCCCAGGCCTGCCCAGCGCCAGCAACTGCTCCATGCGCGTCTCGCGCACGCTGATCAGCGCGAACTCCGCGGCCACGAAGAAGCTGTTGGCCAAAATGAAGAAGGCCACCAGCACAGAGCGAAAAAACATCCATTCCAGCATTCCGTGCCTGAGTCTATAGCATTTTCATCATTGCAGCAGAGATCGTAAGAATTGTCATTCTGACCCTGAGCTTGCCGAAGGGGAAGAATCCCCGCATTTTGTTCGTTGCGCCAAACCCCTTATAAATGAAAAGCCCGGCAGCTCATGGCCTGCCGGGCAATCTCGCAACACATTGCAATGCAAAATCCTTATGCCAGCAACTTCACAATCGACTTGTCGATCGTGTCCTTGGGAACAAATCCCACAATCTGCTCGGCAACCTTGCCCCCCTTGAACAGAAGCAGCGACGGAATGCCGCGTATCCCATAGCGCATCGGGGTGGCCGTGTTGGCGTCCACATCCATCTTCATCACCTTCAACTTGCCGTTATAGAACAATGCAATCTCATCGACCACCGGCGCCAACGCGCGGCATGGCCCGCACCAGGCGGCCCAGAAGTCCACCAGCACGGGCTGCTCCGATTGCAGCACTTCCTTTTCAAACTCCGCGTCGCTCACCGCCGTCACAAACTGTCCTGCCATCACTTACTCCTCCCGCATCTCCGCCCAACGGGCAAGGTGCGTCTTTCCTTTATCTTGAAATGCATTCCCTATTCATCATAAATCCGCCACGCAATCTGTCTTCCTACGCGCTTCTGTCTGTTTACATAATAGATGCGCGAGTTCTGCGTGAGGTTCACATCGCTCAGCGGTAGTACGTGGTAGTCCTCCTCCATTTAGATCAACTCCTGGGTCGTGCCTGCGCCAATGCGGCTCTCCACGATCTCAAGCTCCGACTCTCCTGCCACTTGCCGAATCCGCGCGATTATCTCCGCCATCTCCGCATCCGCCTCAATCACCAGCAGCACTCCCGGTCCGGCCCCGCTCAGAGCCACGCCCAGCACGCCCAGTTCCCCTGCCAGAGGCAGCAGCCGGGCCAGCAGCGGGCAGGCCTCCATCCGGTACGGCTGGTGCATCCTGTCCAGCATCGCCATCTGCAGCAGGTCGCCCCGTCCCAGAGCGAACGCCGCCACCAGCAGACCGGTCCGCTGCACGTTGGCCACCGCATCGCTCCGGCTGTACTCGCTGGGCAGCATCGCCCGAGCCTTCTCGGTTGGCAGGCTCACCGTCGGAAGCGCCAGCAACAGCTTCCACCCCAGGCGCTCGCCGCAGCTAACCGAGGTCACCCGTCCATCTGCAACCACCGACACCGTCACGTGTCCCAGCGCACACGCCGACACATTGTCCGGATGGCCCTCCCGTCGCGTGGCCTCCTCGATGCACTCGCGCAGGCTCCAACCCAGCCCGCCAAAGTGGTTCGCCAGCATCACTCCGCCCAGCCGCGCCGCCGCGCTCGATCCGCATCCCACGCCCAGCGGAATCTCGTTGTCGATGTGCAGGTCAAGCGGCAGCAAAGCCCGTCCCGCACCCTGTAGCACCTCGCGGTAGGTCTCGAAGATCAGGTTGTTCCTGGTGCGCGCGCAGCGCTCCGCATCGCGCCCGGTCGCCGCAATCGTCAGTTCAGGGCCGTTTGCAATCGTCCCGGCCGCTGCCTGTAATACCTTCGCCTCAATCGTCAACGCGAGCGACAACGCCACTCCCACCGCATCGAAGCCCGGTCCCAGGTTCGCGCTGGTGGCAGGCAGCCGCAGCCGGATTCCGCGCGGTTGTGCACCTGTATTCTCGCCCGTAATGCCTCCCAAATTCCGCCCCTCGATCTCGCTCATCTTGAACTTTCGGGCGTCGTCAGCGAAGCCTCCGCATCGGCTGCCGCCATGCTGGCTTCCAGCGCCTTCAGCACCACTGACTCATCCGCTTCCAGCACCATGGGAGGCTTGCGCAGCGCCGTGTGCCGCGCTCGTTCGCCCTCGGTCGCGCCTGCAATCTCCACCGCCGTCAACAACTCGCCGCGATGGTAGTCGATGGTGTACTGCGGGTCCTTCAGCGTATGTCCAGTCAGCACCAGCACCACACGCTGCTCGCGCGTAACACGGCCCGCCGCCACCAGCTTCTTCAGTCCGGCCAGCGTCACCGCCGACGCCGGCTCGCAGCCCACGCCCTCGGCCCCAATCTCCGCCTTGGCCAGCGCAATCTCCTGCTCGCTCACCTGCTCGCACCATCCGCCCGTCTCTTCAATCACCCGCGATGCCTTCTTCCAGCTCGCCGGATTGCCAATGCGAATCGCCGTCGCCCGTGTCTCCGCCTTCACCGGCTTCATCTCCCGGTTCTCGTCGCCGAACCAGCGATACAGCGGGTTTGCCCCCTCTGCCTGGATCACGCTGATCTTGGGCACGCGCTGGACCAACCCCAGGTGCTTCATCTCCAGAAATCCCTTGCCCAGCGCCGACGAGTTGCCCAGGTTCCCCCCCGGCACCACCAGGTGCTCCGGAACCTGCCACTCCATCTGCTCCACCAACTCCATCGCCGGGGTCTTCTGCCCCTCCAGCCGGTACGGATTCACGGAGTTCAACAGGTAGATCGGGAACTGCTGCACCAGTTTGGTCAGCAGCTTCAGGCATCCGTCGAAGTCGGTCTTCAACTGTACCGTCAGCGCGCCGTAGTCCATCGCCTGCGACAGCTTGCCCCATGCAATCTTGCCGTCGGGGATAAACACAATCGAGCGCAGCCCGGCGCGCGCCGCATACGCCGCCATCGCCGCTGATGTATTGCCGGTCGACGCGCAGGCCACCCACTGGAAGCCGCGCTCCACGGCAACCGACAGCGCCGCCGTCATCCCCGTGTCCTTGAACGATCCGCTCGGATTCATCCCCTGGTGCTTGGCCAGCAGCCAGTCCACGCCCGCCAGCTCCGCCGAGCGCGGCATCTCGTACAGCGGAGTGTTCCCCTCGCGCAGCGTCACCACCCGCTCCACGTCGCGCACAATCGGCAGCAGCTCGCGGAAGCGCCACACCCCGCTCTGGTCCACCGCCAGCGTCGAGGTCTTGCGCTCCTGCCACAGATGACGCATCCCGCCTGGATTCGGCAGCCGCACCTCGACGCTAGCCGTCTTTTCTGCGCTCCATCCCTCGCTCCACGGATAGATCACCTCATACAGCCCATTGCAATCCGGGCAGCGAAAGTCGCTGCGAACAGCCTCTCCTGCGATCCTTGCGCCGCAGGTTGTACATCGTAGTTGATGGGTCGCGCTCATTGTCTTGCCTTTAGCCTATCGCATGAGAGCGATCTTCTGCTCATTTCGGGTGCCCCATCCATGACGCGGTCTCATCGCGGCATGGGTGGGATTTCGGGTGCCCCAGGTCTCACTTCTGAGACTTGGGAATCTTTGTCCTTATTGTTGTTCTTCGGAGGGAGCAGGGGCCTTCAGGCCCCTGAAACCATCCCCCCGGAGAAAAGGGCTTCAGCCCCGGGCCTTCTGCTCTTGCAAGCGTGGAATTTCGGGTCCCATCCCATCCCCTCATCCCGCAAACCCCAGCAGCACCGGCTCCTGCTCCAGCCGGACCCCCGTCCGCGCGCGCACGCCCTCGATCACCGCGTCCCGCAGCGCCACAATCTCCGCCGCCGTCGCGCCTCCGCGGTTCACAATCGCCAGCACATGCTTCGTCGACAGCCCCGCACGCCCCATCGCAAATCCCTTCTGAAATCCCGCCAGCTCGATCAGCCACGCCGCCGACAGCTTCACCACGCAATCCTCCGCCGCGTAACCCCAGCCGGCCGGAAACTGCGGCACATCGGCAACGCGGCAGCCCGCAATCGCTGCCAGCCGCGAAATCTCCTCCACCCGCACCACCGGGTTCTTGAAGAACGATCCCGCACTATGCGAGTCCGCGTCGTCTGCCACCAGCAGCATCCCCTTGCGCGCGCGGATCTCCCGCACCGCCGCAGCCGTCTCCACCAGCGTCGGCCGCGCAACTCCGCGCTCCGCAAAATACTTCTTCACATCGCGGTACTCCAGCAGCGGCTTGCCCCCAATCGCCAGCCTGTACTCCACGCGCGTAATCGCGTAACGCCCGCGATCGGTCGAGTTGAAGATGCTGCGCCGATAGCCAAAGCCGCACTCCTCCTGGGAAAAACGTACCCTCCGCTCCGCCGCAAGATCGATGGCATGCACCTGGTAGATGGCGCCCGCGACCTCCTGCCCGTAGGCCCCCACGTTCTGCACCGGCGTCCCTCCCACGCTGCCCGGAATCCCGGCCAGGCACTCGATGCCGGCGGCGTTCTTCTCCACCGCCGCGCGAACAACGGCGTCCCACTCGACTCCTGCGTCGGCTTCCACCAGGGCTGCTCCGGAATCCTTCAGTGCGTGAATCGCCAAGCTGTCATTGACCACGCGCACCACCACCCCATCGAATCCCTCGTCGCTCACCAGCAGGTTGCTGCCCCCGCCCAGGATGAAGCACTCCACGCCCTGCGCTCGCGCAAAGCGCACCGCCGCAAGCATCTCCTCCTCGTCGCCCGTCTCCACAAACCAGCGCGCCGCCCCGCCCACACCCAGCGTGGTGTACTGCGCCAGCGACACATTCTCCTGAATCGTCACGCCTCCAGACTATTGCAACCCGCCCCTAGCAGCCAGAAAATCTCTGCGGGTGCCCCATTCATGACGGCTTCATCGTCATGGGTGGGATTTCGGGTACCTCAGGCTCGTCATTCACCCCAGCTCGTCATTCACCCCAGGCTCGTCATTCACCCAAGGCTCGTCATTCTGGCGTAGCCAGAATCTCCGTAGTTGCCTTTGCTCCTGTCTTAACGGAGGGAGCAGGGGGCTTCAGCCCCCTGAATAAGCTCAATCGAATCGAAGGGCTTTAGCCCTGGGCCTTGTCTTTGCCGTTGTCAGTTTTTGTTCGTCATTCGGGCGCAGCCAGAATCCCCGTATTTGTCCCTTGGTTTGTCATTCCCGAAGGCGGGGTCCCCGGCGAGCAGTCTTTGCTCGCTGGGGTGGGAAGGGAATCTGCTTCTGCCGTTGCCTTTGTTCTTCGGAGGGAGCAGGGGGCTTCAGCCCCCTGAATAAGCACAATCGAATCGAAGGGCTTCAGCCCTGGGCCTTGTCTTTGCCGTTGTCAGTTTTTGTTCGTCATTCTGGCGCAGCCAGAATCCCCGTCGTTGCCCTAGCCGTTGCCTGTTTTTACTCACAACTCACAACTACCAACTCACAACTGCCCCTACGGCCGCGTCCCCAGATTGCTCGTCCCATTCGCCGTAGGTGTGGCTGGCAGACCTGCCGCAATTGGCGTAATCACCGGCGTCGCAGCACCTACTAATTCAATAATGGCATTGCCACCACTTGTGGTCCAAATATTTCCGGAACTATCAATAGCAAGGTCGTAAAGACCGGCATTAGAGCCGTTGTTCAGGTAGCCATTGGCTCCGGAAAGAACCGTGCCCGTATTGGACAGCTCTGTGAGGTTGCTATAGGTCGCCACCCATATCCTGCCAGCCCCATCGATTGCAATGCCATAGTATCCGTAGCCCGAGCAGCCCGCGTAACTAGGGACAGTAATTGTATTAGTAACTGTGCCGGAATTGGATAGTTCGATAATGCTATATCCCGACCCGACGGATGATCCAAGCATTGCCGGCGCCGTCAATGGCGATCCCATCGGAAAAACTCCAACAACTCCCCGTGGCATACCCACTGGTGCCGGAAAGGACAGTGCCAGAATTGGAGTATTTGAAGACTTGAGCACGGTTATTCGCAAACCATGCATTTCCCGAGCCGTCAATGGCCATGCTAGCGACACCGGTTAACCCGCCCCCGCTGTAGCCCGATGTACCGGAAAGAACCTTCCCCGTGCTGGAAAACACCGTGACGAAGGGATTGCCGCCGGCGAACCATACATTCTCCGAGCCGTCAATAGCAACTGTTGCGTAAGAGCCTGATACACCATTGGAGACAAATATCCCGGGAACGAAAGATCCGGATTGGGATATCTCGTTCGAAAAAGTTCCATTGTTACTTCCAACCCAGGCATCGCCTGAAAGGTCGATTGCGACCGCAAGTGGAGCATACAATGTGGAATTAGTAAAGCCGCTTGCGCCGGACAGAAATGCGCCGGAGCTGGAAAGTTCAATGACGCTGCCAGCCGTTGCGTTGCCACTGCCGCTCTCGTTTGCAACCCATACATTTCCCGAGCCATCGACCGCAAGGCCAGCCGTTTCGTACATTCCTCCACCAGTAAAAACTACTGAAACCGTAAAGTCATTCGGTTGAGCTGCTAGCTTGGGCGTAAAGACCGCCGTACTTGCCAAACCATATAGCGTAGCAATATTCGCGCCCGGGTGATGCGCGATGTTGATCGTCGCGGTCGCCGTATCCGTCGGAACTGTTCCCGTCGATCCACCGGACATTGCATTCGTGAACAGTAACTGGCATCCATTCGACCCTGGCCCACTGGTATTGACGCAGTCGGCCAGAATATTTGCCAAAGTGTTAATCTCCGTCTGCGGCACCGTCCCATTCCCCGCCGGAGTCGTCGAAAGCGCCGTACCTGTCGAGAGCGTCGCCAGGTTCGCCGCGTTGGCAAACGCATTCGCCACACCCACCTGCGCCAGCGCCGTTCCTGAGCTGGACACATGTGTCGCATCCGTGGCGAAACCCGCAAAGGCATACGCCGCTGCAATCGTCGACACCTCGTTCATCACGGCATACGGAGTCGCCGCAAAGTTCCCCGCGCTCGGGCATGCACCAAGCGCCGCAAGCAGCCCTATCCCCGTGTTCGTCCCCGAACCGGCCGAGCCTCCTAGCGAATACAGATACACTTGGCTCCCCGGCGTGCAACTGTAATCTCCGGCAGTGAAGAAGCTGCCGTCCGCGCCCGTCAACACGTATGCCCCCACCGAATCGGACTGGCCCGTGCTCGCCGCGCTCAGCAGGGAAACCGAGGCTTGGCCGTATCCCGTCGTATTTGCAGCGAAAAGGTAAACATGCGCCCCCGCGACAGGCTGCTGGCCGCCGTACACTCTTCCGTTCGGCACAATGACTTTGACCGTTGCAGTCGACGTAAGATTGCTCGTGTTAGTCACCGTCAACGTCACGGTATAGGTCCCAATCGTCGAGTACGTGTGCGTCGGACTCACGCCTGTTCCCGTCGAACTGTCGCCAAAGTTCCAGGCGTAGGTCAATGTCTCGCCCTGCGGGTCAGTCGAAGCCGCCCCGCTGAAGCTCAGCGCTACCCCATCAACTCCCGTGTATGGCCCACCCGCATTCGCCACAGGTGGCTGCGCCGCGATCGTCGCCTTGCTGGTTGCCGTCGCAGTCAGATTGCTGGTATTCGTCACCGTCAGCGTAACGGTATACGTCCCCGCCGCCGCATACGTGTGCGTCGGACTCACGCCTGTCCCCGTTCCGCTGTCACCAAAGTTCCATGCGTAGGTCAGCGTCTCGCCCTGCGGGTCCGTCGAAGCTGCCCCGCTAAAGCTCACCGCCGTGCCCGCCGCCCCGGTATACGGCCCACCCGCATTCGCCACCGGGGGTTGAATTGCCGGGGCGCTTGAACTAGAACCGCCACCACAACCTGCTAGCAACAAGAGACTGCAAACAACAACCACAGGCCCCAAACGCATCGTGAACTCCTCAGAACGATGCGACCACCTTACTCCGACCCTTCCATCGATTCAAGATGAAATTAGTTTTCACCCCGAAGGATGCAACATCCCTCCGGCAAAGTCCGGTTATCGGTAACTTCAATCATCGCTTCTAATTGACCCACTACCGCCAGATCGCTGCATCCGCCGCTCCGCCCAGCTCATCCAACGAATAGGACAACAACGCACCACCAGCCGCGTTCACCCGGAGGCTTCATGTACCCAGAGATCATGCTCATCCCCATGCGCGAAGAGCTCACCCGCGCCGGTGTCAAGGAGGCGCGCACCGCCGCCGAGGTGGATGCCGCGCTGGCCCAGCCCGGAACCACCCTGCTGGTCGTCAACTCCATCTGCGGATGCGCCGCCGGCAAGATGCGTCCCGCCGTGCGTCTGGCCCTGCAACATCCCACCGCACCCAGCCAGGCCGTCACCGTCTTCGCCGGGCAGGATGCCGAAGCCACGCAGCGCGCACGCGACTACTTCGCCGGCAATCCGCCCAGTTCACCCGCCATCGCCATCCTGCGCGACGGCCAGCTCATCTACCTCATGCAGCGCTCCGCCATCGAAAGCTCCTCCGCTCCCGCCATCGCCCAGGAACTCACCCGCGCCTTCGACGTCCACTGCGCCGCCGCCGCGTAGCGCATTCTCAGATCGAGCGGAAGACCATCTTCGCCGCTCATTGTTTCGCCGCCGCCAGACCTGCGCCCGATTAGAATTCTCTAACCGCAACCCTTGCTTTCTTCCCTTCCGTTTCCCTTCTCTTTTCCTGCTACTCCACTCATCTGCAACCCGTTTCGCGCCGATGAATGCAGCAGGTCATGTCGAGCAACCAATTCACCTTCGCGGGATCTCTTCGGCAGCCCTTCTCCGAGGCGCAGACTCGGGATTCCTACCTTCCCCCGCTTGCCTCTGCCACACCAGACAACCAGTGCGACCCGGTCCTGATGGGCGACAGCCTGGCCATCCGCCGCCTGCGCTCGCAGGTTCAGCGCATCGCTCCCTACTTCCGCTCCGCCCTCATCCGCGGCGAGACCGGCTCTGGCAAACAGCTCGTCGCGCGCGCCATCCACGCCCTCTCGCCCGGTGCCGGCGGTCCATTCATCGTCGCCAACGCCAGCGCGCTCGCTCAATCCCTCGCCGGCGGGGAATCCTCGCCCTGCGCCGCCTCTCTGCTCGAATCCGCCCACGCGGGCACCCTCTACCTCGAATCCGTCGGAGAACTTGCCTTCTCCCGGCAGGCTGCCCTCTTCCGCTTTATCCGCGCCTGCGATGAGCGCCGCAACGTCCCTGCGCCAACCAACCGTAACGACTCCCACCGCACCGAACCTGTCCGCATTGACACCCGCATTCTTGCCTCATCCGATCGCGACCTTCGTGTCCTCGCCGCCATCGGACAGTTCCGCCAGGACCTCTACGCCAGCCTCTCCGCCGTCGAAATCCTCGTCCCGCCCCTGCGCCAGCGCGTCGAAGACATTCCCCTCCTCGTCGCCTGGCTGCTGCACCGGATCGCCGGCGAGACTGGCCAATGCCCCAAGCTGCTCGCCAAATCCACGCTTGCCCAACTCCAGCAACGCCTCTGGCCCAACAATCTCCGCGAGCTGGAACGAGTCGTCGCCCAGGCCGCCGCTCTCACCGAGGGCCCCATCGTCGAACCGCGCCACCTGCTCGCCCTCGTCGAACCCGCCCCCGCCAGCCCTGTCCACTCCTCCGCCATCCACGTCGAACGCCTGCACGATG
>CAWIDB010000002.1:0-115622 GCA_963834805.1 uncultured Acidobacteriaceae bacterium | reverse complement strand
CGAGGCCGAGTACGTCCACGGCTTCCTCGAAGGCCCCAAGGAAGACGACGCCAACGCCGCCGCCAACGGCGAATCCAGCCAGGAGGACGACGACCTCTTCGACGACGCCGTCCGCCTCGTCTTCGAGTTCGGCAAGGCCAGCACCTCGCTGCTGCAACGCCGTCTGCGCATCGGCTACGGCCGCGCCGCCCACCTCATCGACATGATGGAGCACGACGGCCTGGTCGGCCCCGCCGACGGCTCCAAGCCCCGCGAAATCCTCAAATCCCCCGACTACTATAAAGAAGTCGACGCCGCCCTCCGCTAGCTGACACCGCAAATTGGGTGCCCTATCCTTTCGCGCTTTTGCGAAAGGGTGGGTTATCGTTTGCCGGGTGCCCCATTCATCGCGGTTGTATCGCGATGAGTGGGTATCGAACGCAGCTCGACCATCCCCCTCCACAAACCATCAAATTTGTCATCCTGAGCAAGCGCACAGCGCGAGTCGAAGGACCTGCGGTTGCTTTTGGGAGGGAGCAGTGGGCTTTAGCCCACTGATTATCATCAAAACGAACAGGGGCTTTAGCCCCGGAACAACAGGACTATAATTCTGCGCAGCGAATGCCGGCGGCTGAAACCAACGTCGCGCACGGGTTCAGGAGGAAGTCGTGAAGACTCTTCATTCCGTGAAACACAGGGGTTTCAATATCGAGCCTGCCGGATATTTTAACGTCCTGAGGCCCAGCGCAAGGTTTATCCCCTCGCACCCGCCGGGGGACTTCCGCTATCTCGCCAGCCTATTCAAGGGGACTGCGTTTCCCCATGTGCATCAGAATCCGGCAACAGCGCCCCAGTTTGCGTTGATCCCTTCGCCCTATCAGGGCGATCCGCTATATCGCCGCCTATTGCGGCCAGCGTTGATCGTTCTGGCAATACTTGCGCTCATATATTTTTACTGGTAGCGGATGGCCGGGTTCTCCCTCCCTCGATTCTGAGACGCGGGTCTATCATCGCCCCACATTCCGTGCCGTCTTCAGCGCCACCATTCCCAGCGCGCAGATCGCCGCAATCAGCGCAATCCACAGCAGCTCGGGATGCCGCTCGGTGAAGGGACGAAGCGGCGTAGCCGGAGCATGGTAGTTCGGATTCAGCGCCTCCGGCCCAAGCTCCGCCGCCAGTGGATTGCTCGATGCCACAAACAGCCGCGCGTAGTCGTACTCCGGCGCATCCAGCCTGGAATCCCCGTAGAACAGAGCCAAGCTCGCTCCACCGGCTCGCGGGGCATCGAAGCATATCTTTCGCTGGCGCATCTCCAGCCGAACCGCCGCAATTGGCAGCGGCTGGTCGTCGCCGTTCTCGATCGCCACTTCGACCTTCGCCGCGCGTTGCAGGTTCGCGCCCAGGATCGCGTCCACAGCAAGCTGCTCCGTGCCGATCTCGCGTCCCGCCTCGCTCGCATGGACGCGCTGAATGCTCCCTGTCACCACCTCCGGCAGCGGCGCGCGCCCATCGTCGTCGGAGGTATCGGCCAGCGCGCTAACCCGCACCGTGCGGTTGAAGTTCCCCGCAAATCCCGGCGCCAGCACAAACGACACGCGCTCCACCGGTACCCTGGCCGGAACCACAAACGTCGCCACCGTTTCGCGTCCCTTGGTCACCACCGCAGCAGTCTCCGCAACCGTCGTGTAAACGCTCTGCGCCTCGCGGCTGGGCGGCACCGTTGCGCCCAGCACCATCGCCGGAACGAAGCGCGCCGCAGGTTTCTCCGCAGCAGGAGAAAATTGCAGTTCCACATGCAGGACCTTGAACGTCGACTCCTGAAGCGGAATCGTCGTATCGCGCGAAAGATGCTGCGATGTCAGATCGAAGAGCGTAAATGAGCCGAGCGCAGTGGCCTTCCCGCCCAGCTCATTCGCTCCCGTAACCACAGCCGTTGCCACGAAGTCATGCGCCGCCGGATCCAGATCGAGCGTCACGCCGGTATACGCCCGCTGCGGCATCTCCAGATCGAAGACGATCCGCGAGCCGCTCGCGCCCAGATTTAGCACGCGCGCCAGCTCGGTCTCTTCGCTCGCCGCCTCGCTCAGCGTAATCGCGTAGGGGACCTCATGCACCGCTGCGCCCGCAGCCGCCGCCTGTGCCGGAAAGATGCGCACGTCCGTCAGCGACGGCGCGGCATGAGGAAATATCTGGGCGTCCAGCACAGCGCAGGCCTGCCCCGTCCCTGCCTCCACGTGGATGGCGCGTTCATACTGCATTGTCCCCGGCTGTGCTACTGGCGGCTTATTCGCGGCTGCAGCCTGCCACAGCAGCACCGACAGCAACAACGCGCCCTTCATCGCGCAGCTCCGGAAGCTGGTTTGGCCTGTCCGCTCTTCTCCGCATCACGCAGCCCCAGCCAGTCCTTCTGATAGGCAAAGCTAATCGCCATCAGCAGCGCTCCCAGCCCCAGCAGACTTACCACGCGGTAGCCCTCGCTGAGGTTGCGCATGTCGTAGAGAAAGGTCTTCAGGATGGTGAAGACCAGCAGGAGCAGCGCCTGCCAGCGCAGAAATCCGCTGCGCCGCCAGAACCCCACGGCAAGCAGCCCCGCGCCATACAGCATCAGGAAGGCCGAGATGGCCAGCGCCTGCTGCAACGCCGCGTCGGGAGTGGTGACCGAGGAGCGCTCCCAGATGGCCTCGATCTCGCGCACCCCAGTCAGCACAGCAATCAGGTTGAACGCGATCGTCGATAACACAGCGCAATCCATCCAGAAGGCAGCCTCCGCCTGCCCGCGCGCAATCCGGATGGAAACCCGGACCACGCCTGCTAGCACCGCCAGGCCCATTAGCGCCGTAATAAAGTCCGCGGAACAAAATGGGAGATGTGGCGCGGGATATTCCGTATACCACGACGACGTCAACTCGCGTAGCGTCAGCAGCGCCGCTGTCAGAGCGATCAGCAGAAAACTCCCCATCGCGAGCCTGTTCCATACCTGGGTGCGCACGCTCTTTTCATCGCTGCCGTAAGCCCTCAGCGCCAGCCACGCCGCCGCGGCAAACACCGCAATTCCGGCCAGTGCCGTGCCCGTTCCCTTATTCCAGAACGAAACATCAAATTCCTGCGCTACCCCGATCAGGTGAATACAGACGCCACAGAATCCAAGAAGCAGCGCGGCCGAGGCCAGCCAGCGCAACGTGCATGAAGCGTAACTCTCGCCTGCATCCACCGGCTCGCTGCTCGCCTGCATCCGCGCGGCCACCCACAGCAGTGCCAGCCCTTCCACCAGCCAGCTCACTGTGATCCAGTGCCCGTTGGCCTTCAGTGGGATCGCAATCGTCAGCAGCACAATCGCAAGTGTCAGGTGGACGGCGGCTGCAGTCCGCGTCTGCGGCGCTCGCATCAGGCCAAGATACGCCGCGGCCAATACCACCATCATCCAGGGAATCAGCGCGTGATGGCCCGAGTCCTCCAGCACGGAATAAAACGCAAGCGCCATAAACGCCGCGTTCGCCAACGGAAGCAGAATCTCCTTGAGCAAGATTGCCTTCTGCGGAGTGGGCGTTTCGGCTGGCTGCTTGCTGTCGGACTTTCCGCTCAGAGCTACGCTTGCAAACGCAGCCCCGAAGAGCACGATGAAGATCGAGGTCGTTGCCAGTTCTTCTGCCTTGTAATAACTCGCAAACCATCCAATAAAGAATGCGACCGTCAGTGGGAACGCCCCCAGCAGCAGGCGCGTCCAGGTCTTCAGGCGGACCAGCGCAACGATTGCGAGGTCGATGCCAAGCAGGTAAGTGAAGAGGAATATCTCGTTGTTGCCGCCGGTGGAGAGCAGCATGGGCGTCGCGAAGCCTCCGGCCATCGCGTATACGGCCAACAACTGGGAGTCCTGCGCCCAAGCCATCATCGCGTTCCACGCCGTCACCAGAATCATCAACACGAGCGCAGCCGGCGCGGGAAGCAGGTGGTAGATCTGAAACGCCGCCCACAGCGAGAGATACAGCACGCCGCTGCCCACGGCCTTCAGCGAATAGGAGAACGCCGCAAAGCCCTTATGCCGGAACCGTTCCGACCACAGCACCAACGCGGCCCCGGCTATCAGCCCGGTAATCACCCAACCGGCCGGTCCGATCCATCCCAGGTCGTGGGCCAGCTTGAGGAAGTAAGCCGTCCCAATCAGCAACAGCACAATCGCAATGCGGTTGAATATATGCGAGCCGAGACGTCTCTCCAGCGATTCGCCGGAGTCGGAAGCAGATTCCGTTGGCTCGGAGTCTGTGGCCTCTCTCCACGCTCCGGACCCAAAATGCAGGGCGCCACCCGCTGAGCCCCATGCCGGAACAGGAGGCGGAGGCGCAGCTGGTGCAGCACTCCACGTGTCTGGCTTTTTGACCGGACCGGTGACAATCCTGTTCTGTAGTGCGGCCACCTCAAGCTCCAGCCGTGCGACCCGCTCTTCAAGCGTTGTAGCCTGTGGCCTGCCTTCGTCCCCCTCGTTGCTGCTCTGTTGCCCCGGAGCGTCCTGGTCTGTCATGGCAACTACTCTAATGCCTCAGCCCCAGCAGGGTCACGAAAATCCCTTCAGACCCGATACGGCCTCCAGTGGCGCGCGGATGTCTGGCCTGATACTCTACTCGGCAATCGTGACACCGCAATCCAAACCGATGCGCGTTCTGGTCATCGACGACGACCCCATGAGCCGCGACCTGCTCGCGGTGCTGCTGCAAGCCGAAGGGTACGAGGTCGAGTGCGCGGAGTCCGGCGAGGACGCGATCACCCAGATCCTCCACTCCGCCACCGCGCCCGGCCTCGTGCTCGCCGACGCGCAGATGCCCGGCCTCGCTGGCGTCCGGCTGGCCGGCGAACTCCGCCGCGTCTGCCCCCCGGAGACCCTCCTGCTGGCGATGAGCGGCAGCCGACCGTCTGGCCAGGCCATCGCGAAATACGACGGATTTCTGCTGAAGCCCTTCAAAATGGAACAGATCGCAGCCGTACTGGAGGCACATAATTCTTCCTCCGAGGCGGCCAAAACTCCGGCCCGGCGAGAGAGGTGGACCGTTGTCCGCGGCCCTGCCGGCCGGTCGCCGTCCAACTCAAGGTTGATCTCAATATCTGCCGCTTCTGCTCCGCAGCCCCCATTAAGGGCGCGCGCGCGCAGCCAACCGCGGCAGGCTCCGTCCCCGGAGAAAGTCTCCAGCGGCCTGCCTGTGCTGAACGAGGAGATATATCAACGGCTTGCAGCTTCCATGCAAGCGCCGCAGCTCCGTCAGATGGTCGCAATGTGCCTGAACGATGTGCGTGCGCGCATCGCCTCCATGCACCGGCTTGCCGCAGCGCGCGATGGCGCGGCCTTCGTGCGCGAGGCCCATTCCATTAAGGGAGGCTGCGCAATGCTGGGCGCGACCGAGCTGCAACGGATGGCGGCCCAGTTGGAGGAAAACGGCCTGGAAGCCGCCGCAGCCAAGGGTGTGCAGGCGGTTAACTCTCTTGATGAGTTGACTGCCGCATGCGACCGCCTTGAGCGTATCCTTGGGTCACGCGCCGGAGCGAACATTCCCAGTTGAGCTGTGTGAGGTCACGCCAATGACTGCAAAAGCCGCAAAGAACAGGCAACCCTCAACCCTATCTTCTTCGCCCTCCCCTGCCCTGCCGTTCATCCGGATCGTGGTTGCCGACGATCATCCCGTGGTCCGCTTCGGCGTCCGCAACATGCTGATGAACGAGCCCGGCTTCGAGGTGGTCGGCGAGGCGGAGGACGGCGACGACGCCATCACCCAGACGCTCGAACTCGAACCGGACATCCTGCTGCTCGACCTGCTGATGCCGCGCCTTCCCGGCCTGGAAGCCATGCGCGCCATCATGACCAAATCGCCGCGCGTCAAGATCGTGCTTCTCACCGGCACCATCACGCCCCAGCAGATCATCGAGGCGCTGCAGATCGGCGCGCGCGGCATCGTCCTGAAAGATTCCGTCGCGGGCGACCTCGCGCAGGCGCTGCGAGCTGTGCTGGGCGGCGATTACTGGATCGGAGGAGAGCGCGTCGCAAACCTGGTGAAGGCGCTGCAGCAACTGATGGCGCAGGCGGCGGCAGCTCCCGATCGCAAGACCTATGGCCTTACCCCCAGAGAGCTTGAGGTCGTCGCCTGCATCGTCGAAGGGTGCAGCAACCGCGACATCTCAAAGCAGTTCTCCATCAGCGAGGAGACCGTCAAACGCCACCTCTCCAACGTCTTCGACAAGACCGGCGTCTCCACCCGCCTCGAACTCGCCCTCTTCACCATCGCCCACAAATTGGTCGATCTGTAAGCGTGAAGGCCGGGTCCTGCTACGCTTCGCGCGCGCGGAGGCAGCTTCAGTAGAATCGAATCATGGGCCAAGAAGAAGTGACCACTCTCAGCAAACTCCCTGCACGGGAAGAATCCCTCTACGACCTGCTCGTCATCGGCTCCGGCCCCACTGGCATGGCATGCGCCATCGAGGCCCAGCGCAAAGGATTCAGCGCACTGCTGGTCGACAAGGGGTGCCTCTGCAACTCGCTCTTCCACTACCCCGAGCACATGACCTTCTTCACCACGCCGGAGCTGCTGGAGATCGGCGACATGCCTTTCTCCACTCCCAATCAGAAGCCCACCCGCATAGAGGCGCTGGAGTACTACCGCAAGGTCGCCGAGCACTACTCGCTCAATGTGCGCCCTTACCAGACGGTCGAACGCGTCAGCGGCGGCGACGGTGATTTTACGGTCCATACCTCAGACCGCTTCGGCCGCCCCATGCAGCACCGCGCGCGCAAGCTGGTCCTCGCCACCGGCTACTACGATCTGCCAAACCTGCTTGGCGTCCCCGGCGAAGAGCTCAGCAAGGTGCAGCACTACTACAACGATCCGCATCCCTTCTATGGCCTCGATGTCGTGGTCATCGGCGGCAAGAACTCCGCCGCCATCGCCGCCCTCGAACTATGGCGCCACGGAACGCGCGTCACCCTGGTGCATCGCGGCGCCGCGATGCACCAGCATGTGAAGTACTGGATCCTGCCCGACATCAACAACCGCATCCAGAGCGGCGCCATCACCGCCTACTTCTCCAGCAACGTCACCCGCATCACCGAGGACGAGGTCATCCTGGCCACTCCCTGCGGCAGCCTCACCCTGCCCAACGACTTCGTCTTCGCGCTTACCGGCTACCATCCCGACTTCAGCTTCCTGGAGCGGCTCGGCATCCGCTTCGACGAGGCGCGCGACCGCAGCCCGCTCTGCAATCCCGCAACGCTGGAGTCCAACGTCCCCGGCATCTACCTCGCCGGAGTCATCATCGCCGGTCGCCGCACCAACGAGATCTTCATCGAGAATGGCCGCTTCCACGGCAAGCTCATCGCCGAAGACCTCCAACGCAAGCTGCTGCGCTAATGATCCGCTGAAATATGCTGGTACGATTATGCGAATAAAGTTGATATTGCCGGTCGCTTTACTATTCCTGATTTGTTCAATTCACTCGCCTGCTCAGGACTCGATTCCCGGACCATCCCAGCAGAAGAAGGAACAAACTCCATCGATTCGAAAAATATCGACTGTCACTGTTGCTTGCCTTGTAGATAAGCTGACCTCAATCGGAGGCGCTCCGCCTGAATATGTAGCGGGAAAGTACAAGGTGCAAGCGCTTTATGGGAAATACTTAGAACAAGAACAAACAAACGGAATACACATCCTCGTTTATGGTCCACATGGTGCAAGCGCAACACTCTACGAAAGCTATTTAGAAAAGGCAGGGGCGAAGCCTTCAATCTTTATTGGAGAGTGGGCAACATTCAAAGACGAACAAGGAAGGCTTGCCCCAGACGACCTTCCAGGAGGACTGGCAACACACGAGTGGTATATCCATCTCATGAAAACGCTCCAGAAGAAGACCGCATTCGTAATTACCAGTGACGAAGCAAAGGCGTCCAAACGGAATTGCATTTGGACGCCCTAAGCAAAGGGGAAACTCGTGTTTCGCGTTACTTCTGCACCGAGAACGCGAACACTGTCTCCGAGTGCATAGTCTGCCCCGGCATCAGCAGCGTACTGGGGAACTCCGGCTGGTTGGGCGAGTCGGGATAGTGTTGCGTCTCCAGGCAGAATCCCGAGCGCCGCGCATACACCACGCCGGACTTGCCAACATTGGTGCCGGGCAACGAGTTGCCAGAGTAGAACTGCACTCCCGGCTCGGTGGTGGACACAGTCAGCACCCGCCCGGTCTTTGGATCGTAGACCTTTGCCGCCACCTTCATCTCGCCGTTCTTGCCGCGCAGCACCCAGTTGTGGTCGTACCCTCCGCCAATCTTCAACTGCTCGTTCGGCTGGTCGATCCGTTCCCCGATCGCCGTCGGCTTATTGAAATCGAACGGCGTCCCCTCCACCGGCTGCACCCCGCCCACCGGGATCAGCCCCGCATCCACCGGCGTGTACTGGTCCGCGTCGATCTGCATTACCTCGCCCAGGATCGTGCCCGAGCCCTCGCCGGAAAGGTTGAAGTAGGCGTGGTTGGTCAGGTTCACCACCGTCGCCTTGTCGGTCGTCGCCGAGTAGTGGATGTGCAGCGCGTTGCCCACCAGCGTGTAGCGCACATGCACGGTCAGCGTGCCGGGAAATCCCATATCGCCATCCGGCGAAACCAGCGACATCTCCACGCCGTCTGGGATCTGCTTGTCCGTCCACACCTTGTCGCCGAAGCCGTGCGGCCCGCCGTGCAGCGCATTGGCGCCGTTGTTCACCGGAATCTGGTAGGTGTGCCCATCGATGGTGAACTTGCCGCCGCGAATGCGGTTGCCGTACCGCCCTACGATCGCGCCAAAGTAGGTCTTGCTCGTCTCGTTGGCATAGGCCTCGCCCGAGTTGTACCCCAGCACCACGTCGCCCATCTTGCCGTTGCGGTCCTTCGTCTCGATCGAGACCACGCGCGCTCCATAGTTCGTCAGCCGCACCTCAAGATCGGCGTTCTTCAGCGTATAAACGTCCATCGCGGTACCATCCGGCAGCTTGCCGAATCCAGCTTTTGTTACCGTTGTGGCCAGCCCCACTCCCTCTGCTCCATGTGTAGTCATCATGGTTAATAGAATAACTTGCGCCCATCTCATCGTCATCTTCCCCAATCGTTCCGTTGCTGTGTTTCCGCCGGTTGCCTGCAATCCGTTTACCGGGCTGCATCGCCACTATACGTGAAAGCCGTCAGCATCCGCCAAACCATGTGTATTCCAGCTAGACCTTCAATCGGCGTAAGATGGTGCCGCTCTGAAAATATCTTCGAGGTTGACATTCTCCCGTGACCCCACACCCCCGCCTCTCCCGCCTGCTTCTACTCTTCGCGTTCACCGCCATCGCCGCCACCAGCTACGCCGCGCCGCCGCCCGACCATTGGGTCGGCACATGGGCCGCCGCGCCTTTCGCCGCTAATAACGGCCGCCCCGCGGCCGCAACCCTTGTGCCCGTCGCATCTGCAACCGCCGCTCCCGCTCAGACCATGGCGCCTGCATCTGCTCCAACTCCCGTGCCAGCGCCTGCCCGTCCGCCTGCCTTCGTCTATGGCACAGCCGATACCACAGTGCGCGAGATCGTGCATGTCTCCCTCGGCGGCCCGCAGGTCCGTGTCGTCTTCACTAACGAATTCGGCACCGAACCGCTCACTATCGACGCAGCGCATGTCGCGGTCAGCCAGGGCGGCAGCACCATCAACCTCGTTTCCGCCGCCGGACTCACCTTCGGCGGACGAACCTCGGTTGTCGTTCCCCCCGGCGCGCTCGTGGTCAGCGACCCAGCCACGCTGAAGCTGCCTGCCGCAGCCGACCTCGCCATCAGCTTCTTCCTCCCTGCGCAGACCATCACCCATCTCTCGCAGCATGGCAACGCCAACCAAACCAGCTACGCCGCTCCAGGCAACGTGGCTGGCGCCAAGATCTTCGACAATCCCACCCGGCTCACGTCATGGGCCTTCGTCAAGGGTGTCGACGTCAAGGTCTCCGCCGACAGCGCCGCGGTCGTCGCCCTGGGCGACAGCATCACGGACGGCGCGTTCAGCAGTCTCGACGCCAATGCGCGATGGCCCGACGAACTGGCGCGCCGCCTGCTCGCCAACAAGAAGACAGCTAACCTCGCCGTGCTCAACGAGGGCATCGGCGGCAATCGAATCCTCAACGACGTTACCGGCCCCAGCGCGCTGGCCCGCTTCGACCGCGACGTACTGGCCCAATCGGGAGTCAAGTACCTCATCATCCTGGAGAGCATCAACGACATCGGACACGCTACGGACCCTGTCCGGCCCAACGGCATCGTCAGCGCCGACGACCTCATCTTCGGCCTCACCCAGCTTGCCGAGCGCGCCCACACCCATGGCATCAAGGTCTACGCCGCCACCCTCACCCCCGACGGCCAGTCAAAGTACGACTCACCCGCCGCGGAGGCCATGCGCGAGGCCGTCAACCAATGGATCCGCACCACCAACCAGTTCGACGGTTTCATTGACTTCGACAAGGCCACCCAGAACCCCGCCAACCCCACCATCTTCCTGCCCGCCTACGACCACGGCGACCACCTCCACCCCAACGATCCCGGCTACAAGGCCATGGGCGACGCCATCGACCTCAAGCTCTTCCAGTCCAAGTAGTTTTTGCCACAGCAAAAAAACGGGGCGCAACCAGCATTCTGGCCGCGCCCCTTTGTTATGTGAATCGGCTAGAAGCTGAAGCTCGCCTGCAGCGTGATCCGCCGAACCGCGTTGCCGCCATTGATGCTGGTCGTCTTCCCAAAATACTGGTTGTTCAAGCTGCCGACCGGGCTGCTGTACGGAACCTCGTTGAACACGTTGAACGCCTGCACACCGAGGGTCAGGTTGTACTTCCGGCCCGTGTTGGAGCCACCGCCGCGTCCACCGCCGCCGCCAAACCCTCCGCCACCGCCGCCGCCACGTCCACCACCGCCGCCGCCACCGCCACGGCCACCACCACCACCGCCAAATCCGCCGCCACCTGGACCTCCTCCGGGCCCGCCCGGACCACCCGGCCCGCCGCCAGCCTGCTGCCGGGCCTGCTGCCGGGCTGCCTGCTCGGCAGAGAGCGCGGCTGCCGTCTTCGGACCGAATCCAATGGTCCTCGCCA
This sequence comes from uncultured Acidobacteriaceae bacterium, assembly GCA_963834805.1. Taxonomy (GTDB): domain Bacteria; phylum Acidobacteriota; class Terriglobia; order Terriglobales; family Acidobacteriaceae; genus Edaphobacter. The sequence continues at coordinate 104,539 of CAWIDB010000002.1, read as the reverse complement.
GCCGCAGGTTCAACGACACGGAGGCTGGCCCAGTGCAGAAGTTGAGCGGAATCTGGTCGTTGACTCCGCCAGGTACATACTGTGTCGTGGGGGTATCGTTAGTGAAGTCTGTCGTCGGAATGGATTTGGTGCATTGCGACCAGCTCCCATAGGCAGGCATGGGTCCGAAGGCTGGGTTCCAGGACGGCCGTGCAGTTCCCGCGATGGTGACTGGTTTGGCAACTCCCGGTAGAGTAATCTGCTCGGGAAGTCCCGTCGTAATGTTGTACGGGCTGCCCGACGACGCCGTGAGCATCGGACTGGCCGAGATGTTGAACGGCAGAGGAATGCTCCCGCCCAGCGTCAATCGGCTGCGTACCCCGAACCGCGCGCGTCCATAGTCCACCGATGAACTGAACACGTCGCTCATCTGGGCGTCGTTGGAGTTGGCCCAGTTCGCCGAGTAGTACCCGAAGATGTTGGTGCCCTTCGGAGTCCGTATGTTGATGTTGGTATTGATCTGGTTCTGCCGGTAGATGCCCTCCGACTGGTTGATATTTTGCATCTGCACGTTGCCCGAACTGTCCAGCACCGGGTTGCCCAAACTGTCCGTCAGCGGAATCTGGCGCGTCACAAACTGGTGAAAGCCGCGCGCATTTAGGTACGTCACCGTTACGCTGGCATACTTGCCCACCTGTTGCTCCAGCGTCGCCGCCACCTCCATGTTATATGTGCTGCGCAGATTGGGTGCATTCACGGTCGGTGTGACTGCCCCTGAGGTCCCGCTCCCCGATGTGCAGCCGGTACCGGTGTACTGGGTGAAGAATCCATTCGAGTAATTCGAAGCCGGGGTGCATGATGTTGCACTCGGATTGAGATAGGTAAAGCTCTGCGCATTAGTTCCATTGTTCGCGATCTGCCCCTCGATGCTGTTCAGGCCGAAGCGGTTGAAGAAGAAGCCGTAACCGCCTCGAATCACAGTGGTCGTCTTTCCGTTCTTGCGCGGGATGCCATAGGCAAATGCAACGCGTGGCGCTATGTCGTGCGAACTGTTGATCACATTCTGTGCTTCGTATCGCATACCGTAACTGATCGTCAGGTTCGGCTTCGCCTTCCAGTCGTCCTCGGCATAGAACCCAACGTCGGTCTCCCGCGCACTGATGGTCGGAACATAGATGTCCTTAATCCCGAACGTATTGACAATGTTGCACTGATACGACGAGTACACAGGATAATACTGAACAGGGGTTGTGTTGGGTATTGCAGCCATGTTGGCCGTTGAACAGGCAGGGGCCACGGGGGTGGGCAAGCAGTTGCTCGGCCGGGAGGTCAGGTTTGGGTCCGTGCAGGGATCCAGCAGATAGTTGTAGCTGTACGACCCGTAAGCCGATCCACCTGCCGTGAAGTTCGACTCGCCCCCTGAAACCAAACGCGCGCCAAAGCGGATAAAGTTGTTCGTCAACTGGATCGAGGTGTAATTCTGAAACTCTTCGTGGTCGCTGGTGTTGCTGCTCTGGCTGCCGCTGCTAACGCTGAAGCCGCCGCCCCCTACGCTGATGCTCGGACTGTTGCCCGGCGTGAGTGAGTTCGACGTACTCCGCTCATACTCAAAACGCGTCTCGTTGATGATTTTGCTGCTCCACAGTTGGGTATCGCTGATCTGCACCTCCTGATCCTTGCTGCTGCTGCTGGACGGAGCCAGCAGCGCGCTGCTCACTGGGGGATTGGTGCTGTTGCTCCCCGCCTCATACTCGTAGCGCGTGGTCATGGTGTTCTTAGCGCCCAGCATCATGTCCATCCGTGGGCTGATGTCCCACCGCGTCGCAGGACTGCGTATGGCGCGATCTGCATAGGGGAATACATAAGCGGTGCAGGAAGCAGAGGCGCCAGTATTACCCGGAGCGCACAGCGTCGGCGAAGTTGCCGAACTCGCATAGAAGCCCCCCTGAGGATTGAAGATCGAGATGTTGTCCATCACGCGGCGCGAACCCGACAGCGTGAACGACATCCCGTTGCGGATTGGCCCCGTCACATTACCCATGAAGAACAGCGTGTGGTAAGGAGGCTGTATGTTCTGCGTGCCCAGAAACGGATTCGACGTATTCAGGAACTTGTCCTGAAACTGGCTCGTGAAGTTGCCGTGAAATGCGCTCGTACCCGGCTTGGTGATCACCTCGATGCGACCGTAGCCAAGCTCGGGGTACTGCGCCGAGAACGGGTTCTGGTTGATGCGGATCGCCAGAATCGACGACTTCGGAGGCAGCTCCCCGCCGGTGAATCCATCGATATAAATCTGTCCGCCGTTCGGCCCCGCAGACGGCCCGGCCAGCGCCTGGAGTTCGCTCAGCAGATCGTCCGGATCGTCCGATAGCGCGTCCAGCGCCGCTCCTGTAATCACCGTCGCGCTGGCATTGCTGTCCGAGTCCACGCTCAGCGTGACCGTGTCCGTGGTCACGTTCACCTGCTGTTGCTGCTCCGCCAGCGCCATGCTGGCGTCCACGTTCAGGTTCGCACCCGTCGCCACCTGGATCGCCGGCTTGGTAAAGTCGGCGAAGCCTGACGCCTTGACACTCAACGTATAGGTGCCTGCGGGCACGCGGAAGCTGTAAGTGCCGTCGCTCTTCGATGTCGTGGTCTGTGCCCTGCCCGTGGCCGGCGTCAGAGTCACCGTCGCCCCTGGAATCAATGCATCGTCGGGATCCACCACCATGCCATGCACCGTGGCGCCAGCAGTGGCGGTGGTGGACGCTGGCGGCTGCTGCGCCATCATCGTAAACGGGGTCAATACAACCGGGACAACTAGAAATAGCACCACTACCAGCCAACGCATTCGGTAAGACATCCTAACTCCTCGATAAGACTTAATCGTACTCACGTTGAAAAGCATTATTCTCCGCCACCACCGCCGCCGCCGCCAATACTCATCCCCAGACTCATGCCGCCATTGGGGTTCGCGGTCAGAATCGGTTCAGCCCCGGAAAGAAGTGTGATTGCCTCCACGGTGCTTGCTCCGGGAGATGGCTCGGACGCTACAACCATCACCGCATCGCCGATCTTCAGGTCGGTCAATTTGATCGTGGGAAGCCGCGGCATCATCTGCGCGAGGTCCGCGCCAGCCGAGCGCCGCATGGCGCCAGCCGTGTCCTCTTGACCCGCGGTACCTGCTGCACCATTCGCGCCCGCGTCCGTACCAGCCGTTCCCAAGGTCGAATCCAGACCTGCCGCGGCTAGCCCCGCGTCAGCGCCAGTCGCCCCACTCGCACCACCGCCGCCACCACGTCCGCCGCGTCCCCCGCGTCCACCCCCTACTCCACCACCTTTGATGCGGTTCGCCAACATCGTCGCCGTCATCAACGGAATGTTGTGCATGTCGCAGTTCGATGTCACTTTGACGGTCATAATCTTCTTGGTTGCCAGGTCCTTGAACGTAACCGTCCCCGCCGCCTGATCGATGCTCGTAAGCAGGCCCGACAGGTTCAGGAACGAGCCGCTCATGATCACTTCGGCCTGGATCGTAAGGCCGTCCGTGGACTTGTTGCCAAGAACCTGTAGCTGGTCCTTGGGCCGCACCTGGGCCAGTGTCCCCGGCTTGGAGTCCTCGTACTTCACCGAGCCATCCTCAAACCTGCGAAACTTGGTCGTGCTGGAGGTTATGATGGTCAGCTTTTTGGATCCCGACTCCAGCGCGATGGTGCCTTTGACGGTATCGACCGAACTTACAATGCCGCCAGTCCCGCGCGCCTTCCAGTCGGCCTGCTGCGCGGCCTGCATCTGCGCAATAGCGGCGGACTTCATCACCACCACCAACCTCGCCGTCAATGAGCCTGGGAAATCGCCCGCTTTGCCCGTCGCCAACACGCGATCGCCTACCGCAATGTCGCTGAACTGGCTGGGCTGCCCCGTCTTCAGGTCCGTGCTGCCCACCGCTAGTTGTACAACCTTCGCCTCGTTCGGAACGCTCACTGTAATCGTCTGTTTCTGGTCTGTAGTCAGCGTCACTTTATTGCCGGAGATCGAGTTGACAGTGCCAAGCTGGCTCATGGATGTCGTCGCCGCCGGCGCGGGAGCCTGGGCCGGGGCCGCTATCCCGCACCACGCCCCCCCTGCCAAGGAAAGCATAAGTCCTGCGCTAACCGCAATCCTGCATAAGCTCGGGTTGTTTCCAATTGCCATCTGGTTCCTTATCGAGACCCGCCTCCAGGTATGCTTCCCCAGAGCAAAACCATGGAATCACGCGCACTCAACCCGCGTTCCACCAACGAGCAATGATTCGCCTACCTAAGGATACGACTCCGGTTTGCAAAAGTTTCGTCGAATTGCAACATTCCACGCCTTACCCCGAAACTCTGCCCATCGATCATAAGGCGAAAACGGAGTAATCTTTGGTTTGATTGACCGGCACTTCGGTAAGATGCTGCTAACTGCCGATAGTAGTAACGTCCTTTCTCACGCAAAGGAAAAGATTTCATAAAGATGTCTTTCACTCTGATGATCGGAACCTGATGAAACCTGCAGAAGGCCGTAAAAGAGTTGTCCTCGAACATATCGGGCCCCAGGTCGATTGCGGCCGCACCCCGGCGCGCCGCTTTCTCGGCGACCGCGTCGCCGTCTCCGCCGCCATCTTCTCTGACGGCCATGACCACGTCTCCGCCCGTCTGCTCTACAAGCACCAGAGCGACCCTGGCTGGCAGTCCTCGCCAATGACCGCCCTGCCTAACGACCTCTGGTCGGCCGACTTCACCGTGGACAGGATCGGTCCATGGAGCTTCACCATCCAGGCATGGGTGGACCACTTCAACACCTGGTGCGACGACCTCAAGAAGCGCCTCGCCGCTCAACCCGACCCCGCCAGCTCCGACCCCGCGATACGCAATTTGCCGCCGCAGGATATTCCCCTCGCTCTCACCATCGGCGCGACCCTCTTCGATCAGATCGCAGCCCGCGCCGAGGGGGCCGACGCCAAGCAGCTAAAGACAATCGCCGCATCGCTGCGCACGCTGGCAGGCAAGAACTCAGCTCTCTACCAGTACCCCCTCACGCCGCAGGAGGAAGAGCTCGCCGCCCGCTATCCCGACCTCAGCTTTGCCTCCACCGCCGAACAGGAGCTGCGCCTCTGGGTCGATCGAGAACGCGCCCGCTTCTCCAGTTGGTACGAGCTCTTCCCACGCTCCTCCTCTGCCGATCCAACCCGCCATGGGACCTTCGCCGACGTCGAGCTCCTGCTGCCGGAGATCGCCGCCATGGGCTTTGACATCCTCTACCTGCCGCCCATCCATCCCATCGGCAGCGCCTTCCGCAAGGGCCCCAACAACAGCACCACCCCCGGCCCGGACGATGTGGGCAGTCCCTGGGCCATTGGGTCCCTTGAGGGCGGCCACAAGTCCATTCATCCCTGCCTGGGCAGCTTCGTCGACTTCGACCACCTGCTTGCCGCCGTCTACGCCAACGGCATGGAGCTGGCCCTCGACATCGCCTTCCAGTGCTCGCCAGACCACCCCTGGGTCACCCAGCATCCCGACTGGTTCCTCCACCGCCCCGACGGCAGCATCCAATACGCGGAAAATCCGCCCAAAAAGTACCAGGACATCTACCCGCTCAACTTCGAGTGCGCCGACTGGCGCGGCCTGTGGGACGAGCTGTGCTCCGTCTTCCAGTTCTGGATCGACCGCGGAGTGCGCGTCTTCCGCGTCGATAACCCGCACACCAAGCCGTTCGCCTTCTGGGAGTGGTGCATCGAGGAGCTGCACCGCGAAGCCCCCGACGTAATCTTCCTCTCCGAGGCCTTCACCCGCCCGCACGTCATGTATGGGCTGGCCAAACACGGCTTCACCCAGTCCTACACCTACTTCACCTGGCGCAACGAGAAGACCGAGTTGCAGGAGTACTTCGAGGAGATCACCAAGCCGCCCATCAGCGACTTCTTCACTCCCAACCTCTGGCCCAACACGCCGGACATCTTGCATGCCACGCTGCAGACCGGTGGCCGCGCCGCCTTCCAGCAGCGACTGATCCTGGCCGCCACTCTGGCCGCCAGTTACGGCATCTACGGCCCAGCCTTCGAGCTAGGCGAACACGTCCCACTCCGCTCCGGCAGCGAGGAATATCTCAACAGCGAGAAGTACCAGATTCGCCACTGGGACCGCCGCGACCCCAATTCGCTCGCCCCGCTCATCACACTGCTCAACCAGATTCGCCGCACCAACCCCGCGCTGCAAAGCGACCTGTCGCTCCACTTTCACCCGGTCGACAATCTGCAGATTGTCGCCTACTCCAAATCGGCCCCCGCCACGGAAGAGAGTCCGGCCAACGTCATCCTGGTCGTCGTCAACCTCGACCCACGCTACGAGCAGTCCGGCTGGGTCGATCTCGACCTCAAGAAGCTTGGCATCCGTCACAACGAGACCTTCGAAGTCGAAGACCTGCTCACCGGCAACCACTACCTGTGGCACGACCGCAGTAACTTCGTCGTCCTCCACCCCAGCGCCACCGCCCACATCTTCCGCATCTCCTGCACGCGGTCAGAGTAACCGTTGCTCTGCTAAATCCCGTAGCCGCGCTCGGCTGCCATCAAACCCGCCTCCGGGTCGGTCATTCCCGGCGGAGGCAGAATCAGCGGAGCTATAAAGCCATACAACCCCACGCCCGCGAAGCAGAACAGAGGCACCAGGTAGCCCAGCGCCATGCTCCCCGTGCTGCGCGCAATCCATCCCAGCAGCAGCGGGAAGAACGCGCCGCCCACGATCGCCATCACCAAGAACGACCCCGCCAGCTTGGTGTTTTCGCCCAGCCCCTTCAGTCCCAGCGCAAAGATCGTCGGGAACATGATGGACAGGAAGAAGCTGCCTCCCACAATCGCCCACGCGCCGATCATCCCCGGCCGGACCACAGCAATCGCCATCAGCACCACGTTCGCCACGCCGTAGATGCCCAGCAGCTTGCTGGCCGAGATGTACTTCATCAGCGGCGTGGTCAGGAACCGCCCCACCAGCATCGCCAACAGCGAGTAGATGATGTAGTTGGCCGCCGTCTTCTCACCCAACGGGGTGTACTGCTTCAGGTAGAAGATGATGTTGCTCCACATGCAGATCTGTCCGCCCACGTTGCACACATTCGCCGCCACCGCGAACCATAGCTGCGGATAGTGCAGCAGCGCGCGGAAGCTGCCGTGCCTGCCGCTCTCCCCCTCGTGCTCGCTCGCCATCCTGGGAAACTTCATCCGCGACAACAGCAGCGCAAACAGCAGCACCACAGACCCCAGCGCAATGTACGTCGGCACCACCCGCATGATCTCCATATGCAGATACGACCCGTAGGTACCGGCCGCCTTCTTCGCGGCCACTTGGGCCGGGGTCAGCTCCACCCCGGACAGGATGTACTGCCGTCCGATCCACACTCCCAGGATCGTCCCCGGAGGGTTGAACGACTGCGCGAAGTTCAGCCGCCGTTCACTGGTTGGCGGTGGGCCGAACTGCGCCATGAACGGGTTGGCCGCCGTCTCCAGGATCGACGCGCCGCAGCCCACCGCGAACAGCGCCACCAGAAATGGCGCATACTCGCCACTCACCGCCGCCGGCCAGAACAGAACCATGCCCGACCCAAACAGGCACAGTCCCGTCACCATGCCGGTCTTGTACCCCCAGCGCCGCATCACCAGCGCCGCCGGAATCGCCATGCAGAAGTAGCCTGTAAAGTTCGCCGTCGACACCAGTTGCGCGCTGAACCGAGACAGCTCAAACGACTTACGGAACTGCTGCACCAGAATGTCCGTCAGGTTGTTGGACATCCCCCACAGAAAGAACAGTACCAGAACCATCACGAACAGGGCCATCTGCCCCAATGGAAAGACCGCTACGCCCTTGCTGCTCTCCTCCGTACCGCTGCCTATCGATGTCGAAACCTGCATCCTTCGCTCCCGCCAATTCAGCTTGATCTGGATCGCACCGATGATAGCAGCCGAACTCATCGCCGCACACTCCACCATCTGCCTTCCTGGCAGAGTAGACTTACACAAGCGCACTTTTTCGCTGCAAGGGAGTCCGTTCTTCATGCCGATTTCGTATCGCCGATCTGTCTTTGCTGGAACCAGCCTGTTCGTCCCGGTCTTTCTGCTGTGCCTCCTCAGCCTCACTCCATCGATGGCAGCCGCGCAGGAAGCCGTCCCGCCCACGCCCTTCCAGAAGCAGATGGACCGCATCGATCTCGCCTTTGGTGCCACCGGAATCATCAGCTCCGACGTCTCCGGCATCGAGCAGCGCGACGCCAGCCGCACCCACAATGAGCTTGCCATCTCCCCCAGCAAAACGGTGGGCGAACTCCTGACCATACGCTACGTCGCCAAGCCCATGCTCGGCTTCGAGTTCAACTTTGGCAGCTACCGCAACACCCAGGACTACCTCTTCACTCCGCCGCTCGTCCCCAGTCTTCTCCGCAGCGCCCAGGCCAGTGTCCACGAGATCACCCTCGGTTACGTCGCCCACACGCGGAAGATCTACGGTGTTCAGCCCTACCTCGGCGCCGGCGGAGGCACCGTCCGCTTCGGTCCCACCCGCAACGGCGGTGAGGGCCTTCCCTTCCAGTACCGCGCCGCCTACTACTACAACTTCGGCGTCGAAGACAACTTCACGGCCAGTCACTTCGGCGTCCGCCTGGGCTTCCGCCAGCTCATCTATCTAGCGCCCGATTTCCAAACCAACTACCTCACCATCACCCGCCGCTCACGCACCAGCGAGCCCACCCTCGGCTTCTTCCTACGCTTCTAGCCGCAGATTCTCCTGGGTCCTGAAGGAGTTCCCAGTGCGCCGCCTTACCCTTGCAGCGTAAGATCGTCCGCCAGCTTGAAGTGCACAATCGACTCCGCTGGAAGGATGATGTCGCTGTTGCCCGTCAACCCTGCCCCTGCAGTTCCCGCGCCAGCCCCGGCCAGCCCGCCGATCAGCAGTCCCGTGCCTCCCGAGGCCACGCCGCCGATCAGCATTCCCAGCCCCGTCCCGCCGCCGATCATCGCCGCGGACCGCTTGCCCTTGCCCTTCTTCGTCCGTGTCAGGTCGTGCGTCTCCAGCGGATACCGCGTCCCATTCAGCGTCAGCGATGTCAGCCGAAGCTCCAGTACCGACGCTCCCTCGAAGTGGCCCCGCCGGTGCGAAACATCCACAATCCCGCCCACCGGCGTACCTTTGGGTAGAATGATCCGCCCGGCCCCATCCACCCATGGGTCCACCACTTCGCCATCGAAGGGTGTTCCCGGCGGCGTGTGCTTCACGCTGATGCTCTGATTGATGCGAATTGAGAGCTCGGTCCCCGCGGGAATGTTCACATCAGCCGGTTGCACCGTCGGCGCAACAGCCTGTTGAGGCCCCCCTGCGGTGCCTTGCACCGTTCCGGCCGGTTGATAGTATGTTCCCGGAGCGGTGGGTAGCGGGCCGCCCGGCGTCTGGGCCGGCGCGGGGGCCGTCGTCGTCGAAATCGTCTCCGCCGTCTGCCCAGGGGCCGGCGGCTGAATGGTTGTCGTCGTGGTATTCCCAGCCTTATCAACAGTAACCACCTGCTGCGGCTGTCCCGTCGCCGCCGCCCGCTTCTTCGCCGCCTCGATCGCTTTGTCCTGCTGCGATGCGCAGCCCGCCAGTAACAGAAGTGCAAACGCCAGCGCGCCCCCGGTCTTCAATAACCCGGATCGAACTGCATCGGATCGGACCACCCCATTCGCATCTCTCATTCCAGCCCTCCTATAATTTCTTCCGCGCATAGCTCGTACGGTGCGACGCAAGCGCCGAGGTTCTGTTTCGCGGCCCTAACTCGCAGCGCGTCTCCCCACTAAGATGCACATTCCCCGCACATGTGTGCCTCAACGGTAAAGGATTGTTTTTGTTGATCTTCCGGCACGACGATATCGACGGACCTCCATCCTATGGATGTCCATCCTCCCCGCCCGCTGCCTGCTTAGAACGGCACCCGAACTGTAATCACCGTATAGTGATTGGCCGTGTGGAAGTGGGTCAGAGCAATCTGCTCGCCCGCGCCAAACGTCAGCCCGAGCCGCCCCGGCTTGCCCGACGCATCATGGCTCAACGGAATCCGTCCGAGCACCAAGCCCGGCGTCGCAAACGTCTGCGTCTTTCCATCGTTCGACCCGCCCTTGTAGAACGTAGTATTTGTCTCGAACTCCGGCCAGAACAGCCGCGCCACTCCCGTCTTCGCCAGCCGGTACTGGGCGACGTTGTTCCAGATCACGCTTCGTCCCAGTCCGATCGCGTTGGTCACCGGCAGCGATCCGCCGGCCGTCGACGTCAAGTCCAGATTTCCCCACCCCTTGCCGACTGCCAGCGTCGGCGTCACCACGGCGCAGCAGCTTCCATTCCCGTTCTTTCCGGTGGGAACGGTCGCGGCAAAAAAGCCGCTAATGATCGCGTTCCCGTGCTCCTCGTTGCGCGCGAAGAAGCGGAACTTGCTGTTGAACGATACATCGCCAAATCCATCTGACTCGCCATTCGACCGATCGAAGAACGGCGGAAGGTTGAAGAGCAGCTCGATGTGCTTCTCCGGAATGATCTCCAGCCCCTTGCTGTTGCCGTAGTTCCATATCTCATGGCCGCTGGTGTTGTAATAATGCACAAAGTCCGTGCGAATCTCCTGCTCCAGACGCGGCGTCACCGTCACCAGAGGCGTAATCCAGTGCGGCTGCTGGTTTTGCGTCGCCGTCACCCGCGCCTGATACTTGGCAATGAATGAGTCCGGACCCGGCGCCGCGCTTGTCTGCGCCCGCGCCGCACAAGGGACACACAACAGCGTCCCAACGACAGAGGAGAGAAGGATCGAATGCAGTCTGGTCATATGATTGACTCCATACGAATATATCAGATGTTTCTATACGGTTTAAAGTTGCGGCCCGCGACAGAGATGACTCCGTCCACGCAACGCGGATATACTCGCCACATAAGTTGAAGAGGCAGGAGGAAGGCGGATGAACTTGTCCAACACGCTGCTCACTCCCCGCGAGGCCGCCGCCGCCGTCGGCGTCAGCTACCCCACCATCAAGCAGTGGATCCTCGCCGGCAAGCTGCGCACCATCAAAACTCCCGGCGGCCATCACCGCATCCCGCAGGCCGCCCTCAAACGCTACCTGCCGACGCCCGCCAAGCAGCCCGGCGCCGCCTCGCGTGAGCGCTTCCGCAACGTGAGCGGACGCAATCAGCTTATTGGGACCATCGTCGAGGTCAAAATCAGCGGCTTGCTGGCCAAGGTCGTGCTCGAAATTGGCAGCCCGCCCCGGGCCCAGCGTATCACCTCCATCATCACCGCCGACGCCGTGCGCGAGATGCAACTCCGCAAAGGCCAGACCGCCGCAGCCCTGATGAAATCCACCGAAGTCATGATCGCCCGCGTCTGAAAGTTACGCCCGGTACACAACCCGCCCCTCGCACACCGTCGCCCGCACGCGGCCCAGCATCGCCGCTCCGTCGAACGGCGTGTTACGCGACTTCGACCGCGAATCCTTCGCCGCAAACTTCCACTCCGCCGCCGCGTCGAAGACCACCACATCGGCACAACTTCCCACACGCAGGTTCCCGCGCTCCTTCAGCCCGATCACGCTCGCCGGCTGCGCGCTCATCAGTCCAATCACACGCGCCAGCGGCATCCCATGTTCGCGGTGCAGCACACGCAACGCCAGTCCCAGAGCGGTCTCCAGGCCCGTAATCCCGTTCGCCGCACGCTCGAACTCCACCTCTTTCTCCCACGAGGCATGGGGCGCGTGGTCGGTGGCAATGCAGTCCACCGTCCCGTCCAGCAGCGCCTCCACCACGGCCCGCCGGTCTGCCTCCGCTCTCAGCGGCGGATTCATCTTGGCATTGGTGTCGTAGTCGCCGATGGCGCGATCGGTCAGCGTGAAGTGGTGCGGCGTGGCCTCGCAGGTCACATGCAGCCCTTCAGCTTTCGCGCGCCGTATTGCGTGCAACGCACGGGATGTCGACACATGCTGCACATGCAGGTGCGGCCTCACCCGCTCCACCTGCTCGATCTCGCGCAGCAGCCGCAGGTCGCGCTCCACAATCCGCGCCTCGGCCTCCACCGGCATTCCGCGAAGCCCCAGCCGGAACGACACCCGCCCCGCATTCATGCAGCATCCGGCCGTCAGCCGCGTGTCCTCGGCGTGCTGCGACACTGGCACGCCAAGCCCCGCCGCAGCCACCAGCGCCGCGCGCATCACCTCGTCCTCCAGCACCGGCTTGCCGTCGTCCGTGAACCCGACCGCCCCCGCCTTCACCAGCTCATGGAAGTCCGTAATCTCGCAGCCCAGGCTGCCGAAGGTCGCCGCCGGCATCGCCAGCAGCTTCACCACAGCCCCGCGCGCCGCGTCCATCATCCAGCGCAGGCCCTGCACCGAATCGTTCACCGGAGTCGTATTCGGCATGGCCACCACGGTGGTGAACCCTCCCGCCGCCGCAGCCGCCGTCCCCGTGCGAATCGTCTCCTTGTGCGTCTGCCCCGGCTCGCGCAGATGCACATGGATGTCGATCAGCCCCGGCGCAACCACGCATCCCGCCGCCTCGATCTGCAACTCCTTCGGCAGCGAACCCGCAACGCCGGCCAGCACAATTGGCGGCTCGACCGCCGCGATCCGCCCATCGCGCAGCAGCACGTCGCGCAGTGCATCGGTTCCGCTCGCCGGATCCACCACGCGCCCGCCAAGAATCAGAAGTTCACTCATTGTCCTGGCCTTCAATCCCGAAATAAAATCGGCGCATGTCGGTGTAAATCGGTGTTAAGCCTTTGCTCATGCCATCCCCCCCAGCGCCCGCACTAGCAGCGCGCGCCGCACCGCCAACCCCTGGCTCACCTGCTCCTCAATCGCGGACTGCGGCCCATCGGCCACCTCGCCCGTAATCTCCAGCCCGCGAATGATCGGCCCTGGATGCATCACCACCGTCTTCGCAGCCACAGCCGCCAGCCGCTGCACGTTCAGTTGATACCGCGCGATAAACTCCGCCAGGTCCAGGTCGAAGCCCGCCAGCCGTTCCTTCTGGATGCGCAGCATCATCACCACATCCGCCCGCGCCAGCGCGTGATCGAAGTCGCGTTCAATCTCGATGCTGCCGGCGTCTTCGATCCCCTCGCCCAGTTCCAGCGCGCTCTCCGGCAGCAGCTCAGGCGGCCCGCACAGCACCACGCGCGCGCCCAGCCGCGGCAGCAGCATCGCATTCGACCGCGCCACGCGGCTATGCAGAATGTCTCCCGTAATCACCACCATCACGCCGTCCAGCGTCTTCGCGTCCACTGTGCTCGCGTCCCATCCCAGCCGCAGCAGGATCGTGCGCAGGTCCAGCAGCGCCTGCGACGGATGCTGGTGCATCCCATCGCCCGCGTTCAGCACTGGCAGCCCGGTCACCCGCGCCAGCAGCGACACCGCGCCCGACGACGGATGGCGCAGAATGATGCACTCCGCGCCCAACGCGCGCAGCGTCAGCCCCGTGTCCTTCAGGCTTTCGCCCTTCTCGATTGACGAAGACTTGTCGCTGACCAGCGTGGTGGTTGCGCCCAGCGACTTGGCCGCCAGCTCGAACGAGGTGCGCGTCCGCGTGCTCGACTCGTAGAACAGCAGCGCAATCGTCCGTCCCAGCAGTATGCGCGCACGCTCAGAGGTATCCATGCGCTCCAGCCGCGCAGTCATCGCCATAATCCCGGCCACGTCCGCCACCGACAGGTGCTCCACTGAGAGCAGTGACCCCGCAGCATACCCAGAAGTGTCTACCGGCAATCCAGAGAGCAGGCCCGCTCCGGCCTCTCTCGTCGCAGCCCTCTTCGCCCGCTCGGTCACGCGCTCCTGCCTCAGTCCACCAGCTCGACCAGCAGCACCTGCTCCTGCCCATCGATCTCGTTCAGCTTCACTTCGATGATCTCGCGCCGCGAGGTTGGCACCGTGCGCCCGGTGTAGGTCGCCTGGATCGGCAGCTCGCGGTGTCCCCGGTCGATCAGCACCAGCAGTTGCACGCTCTTCGGCCGCCCGTGGTCGAACAGCGCGTCCAGCGCCGCCCGCACCGTGCGCCCGGTGTACAGCACATCGTCCAGCAGGACGATGTCGCGCCCGTTCACGTCGAACCCGATCTCGCCCGGTACCACCGTAGGCCGCGGCCCGGTCGTCGTCAGGTCGTCGCGATACAGGTTGATGTCCAGCACGCCGGTCTGCACCGGGCGCTTCTCGATGCCCGCGATCAGCTTGCCCAGCCGCTCGGCCAGCGGAACCCCGCGCCGCTTGATGCCCACCAGCCCCAGGTTTTCGGCGCCTTCGTTCTTCTCGACGATCTCGTGCGCCAGCCGCACCAGCGTCCGCTCAATCTCCGACGCCGACATCAGCCGGCCCTTCTCGCGCAGCCTCGACTTCTCCGGCGAACTCGCTTTGCTAGTCGCTTCCGTAGTTTCACTCATAGGTCGTTTGCGGCGTTCGCACCGCCGAAGCTGATGATAGCAGCACCACCACCCCGTTTGCGCCGTAAACCATCTCTTCGCTGGGAATCCTACCCAGATACAGTGGAAAACCCTAACTCGCCGCATCCTTGGGGGGTAGAGCGGAACCAGAGTAGATGTATCCGGGGCGAACAAACCTTGCGCGGTTTTCTCTTAACCGGGGTCCCCAGAGACAGGTCCACGTCGCTGGGGGGAAAGAAAACCGCATTGCATACTCTTCGCCAGGCTATAGTAACTCTGGTTCCGCTCTAAAACCGTCGGTTGGGTGGATAGAACTTAGGCGATTGGAGTGGAGGTGCTAGGCAGCGGTATGCTTCTGCGACTTTCCCGGACTGAGGCAACCGCGCTCCGCAAGAAAGGCGGAGCAGAAATAGGATACGTCCACCTCGACGGCTCGGACCGCCTTCTTCTGGCGGGTGGCATTCGGGTCGCGGGTCCAGGGAGTTGGATTGCTGGACGCAGCTTTGTTTCGCATGGCCGGATCGGGAACGGATTGGTTTGCCATATTACCTCCCTGATTGGTTTCAGCCACAGGGGCATCAATATCTGGAAAATGTTTCTCTCGTGCAATTCAACTCGCCAGGCCCCGCATACGGAAAGCCGCTGAAAACGGCTCGTCAATCGACGCAAATGTCGAGGATCGTTCGCCGGAGGGCATTGTGTTGGGCCGGAGCGCGGGTTGAATGTAACGAGAGATGCAACGAAGATTGCCCTCGGGATGCGGCGGCGACGAGCGATGCATGGGACTCTGCGCTCTTACTGAGACGCAGCCCGCCGGGTCGAGGTATAGTTCAAACACCGAAGTACAGGCAGAGCAGAGCCAGAAGAACTCCGTGTCCGCAGATTTCCGCTCAAGAGCGTAAAGATTGCCCCCGTTGAGAACCTTGAACTCCGCGCGACAATCGTGATTGCTGCAACGATTGACCATTGGAGCACTCCCGTTAGCACGTATCTTATATCTCTCCTCAGACCGGAAATGTGATAGAAATCACATCTCTATGTTTTTTTTCAACAGGTTGCTTCCCCTGGATGTCAGCCCGAAGTAACTGCAAACACCTTGGATTCCAGAAGAGATCGTTCAGGTTGCCTGATATTGCCTGAATCGGTGCAAATTATTTCTTAACAAAAACCCGGCCTCACGCCGCTGGCCGGCGGCGTATCCCAAGCAGCCCGGCAAACGCCCCGCCCAGCGTCGACAACACCACCAGCCCCGCCGCAAGGAACGCACATCCCGCCAGCACCATCCCTCCGCGAAACTCCGGCGACCTCATGAACCCTACCGTCTCCGCCGGCATCGGCGTCGATTGCGCGGCGAACTTCTGCTGGATATTGTTCTCCATTTGCACAAACTGCGCCGCCATCTGCGCGTCGTAGTTGCCCATTGCGTGCATCCCGTAGCGCGCCACCAGCCCCGCAGCGGCCAGCGCGGTTCCCACCTCCAACGCCAGGCACACCCCCACCACCACGCCGATGCGCGCTCCCACCCGCACATCCATCCACGCCGTGGGCCTCCGCTTCTGGTAGAACCCCAACGTAATCAGCGACGCGCACATGATCCACAGAAATCTCACCGGCGACAGCACATCCACCCGAATCGCCACCACACTCAGCGCCGCGCCCACCGCCGCCACCGCCGCCGCGCAGCGGATCGCTGTCTTCCACTCCACCTGCCGCAGGCTCGTAGGCGGAATCGCACCAGTGCTCGCCGCGTCCGGCGCCGCCTCCGCCGTCTCTGTGCTCGCCTCCACCGACTGGTTCTCCAGAGCGAGGCTTAGTTGCGGTGCTCCGCACCGCGGGCAGAACGGCGACTCCCCGCTTCCCTCCGGCAACTCGCCCCCGCAGCGATGGCAGAATTCTTGCATATCTACGAAGCTATCCCACCCCACACCCCTCCGCAAGCAGGCGCGGCGCACTGCACAGGCCCGCCTGACTGGCAAAGGTGTTTGCTTTCTCCAGCTACACCAGAACGCGTTGCCCCAGAGACAGTGATTCGGGCTTTGCGGCCAGATAGCGGTCGATGGACGCGGCTGCCTTGCGCCCCTCCGCAATCGCCCACACTACCAGCGACTGGCCGCGCCGCATGTCGCCCGCGGCGAAGACGCCCTCCACCGAGGTCGCATAGTTCTCGTCCGCAGCCACGTTGCCGCGCTGGTCCAGTTTCAGTCCCAGTTGCTCGATCATCCCCGAGCGCACCGGCCCCAGAAAGCCCAGCGCCAGCAGCACCAGGTCGACCTTCAGCGTAAACTCCGAACCGGCCACCGGCGTGAAGCTAGGCGGAGGCCCCACGCGCACCGCATGCAGAAGCGTGACGCGACCCTGCTCGTCGCCGCTGAAGCTCACGCTGTTGATGCCCCAGTCGCGGATTCCACCCTCTTCGTGGCTGCTCTCGGTGCGCAGTTGCAGCGGCCACATCGGCCATGGCGTGGATGCCGCTCGCTGCTCCGGCGGCTTGGGCATGATCTCGAACTGGTGTACGCTCTTGGCGCGCTGCCGCAGGCTGGTTCCCAGGCAGTCCGCGCCGGTATCGCCACCGCCCAGAATCACCACCCGCTTGCCCTCCGCGAGGATATCCAGCGCCGGGTCAAGCAGGTCGCCTTCGCAGCGCCGGTTCTGCTGCGGCAAGAACTCCATGGCAAAGTGAATCCCCTTCAACTCGCGGCCTGGGATCGCCAGGTCGCGCGGATGTTCCGAGCCGCCCGCCAGCAGCACCGCATCGAAATCGTCGACCAGCGACTCCACGGGGATATTCACTCCCACATGCGCGTTGGGCACAAACGTCACCCCCTCTGCGATCATCTGCTCGAGGCGCCGGTCCAGAATGCGTTTCTCCATCTTGAAGTTGGGAATCCCATAGCGCATCAGTCCTCCGATGCGGTCGTTCTTCTCATACACCGTTACCGAGTGGCCGGCGCGGCGCAACTGCTGGGCCGCTGCCAATCCTGCCGGGCCGCTGCCCACCACCGCCACGCGTCGGCTGGTGTTGTGTTCGGGTGGCTCGGGCTGGATCCATCCCTCGTCCCACGCGCGGTCCACAATGCTGCGCTCGATCAGCTTGATGGAGACGGCAGGCTCCGTGATTGCCAGCACGCAGGCCGCCTCGCAGGGAGCAGGACAGATGCGCCCGGTAAACTCCGGAAAGTTGTTGGTAGCGTGCAGCCGCCGGATCGCGTTCGCCCAGCGGCCGTTGTACACCAGGTCATTCCAGTCCGGGATCAGGTTGTTCAGCGGGCATCCCGTATGGCAGAAGGGCACGCCGCAATCCATGCAGCGCGCTCCCTGCTCGCGCTGCTTCGCCTCGCCGAAGGGCTGGTAGATCTCAAACCAGTCATCAAGCCGGTCTTCGACCTTGCGCCGCGTTGGCTGTTCCCGTTGAATCTCAAGAAAACCCGTGACCTTACCCATGCTGCACCTGCCCTGTCGCCACCATGGGCGAGACCGTTGCGAGGGAGATCTTGGCGATGGGCGATACGTAGACCGCATCGGCGCGCGCCACCCCCAGAACGCGCTTGTATTCGTGCGGAAACACCTTGATGAACCGGGCCTGCGTCGTCTCCCAGTGTTCCAGTATCCATGCTGCCTGAGGACTGCCCGTCAGGTCGATATGGCGCTGCATCAGGCCGCGCACCAGCTTCACGTCCTCGCCCGCCAACAGCGGCTCCAGGTCCACGCCCGCCCGGTTGCAACGGCGCGTGGAGAAGTCGCCTGCGTCGTCGTACACATAGGCGATTCCTCCGCTCATCCCGGCGGCAAAGTTGCGCCCGGTCGAGCCCAGCACAACTACCGTGCCTCTGGTCATGTACTCGCAGCCGTGGTCGCCCACTCCCTCCACCACCGTCGTGGCGCCGGAGTTGCGTACCGCAAAGCGCTCGCCCGCGATGCCGCTGAAGAACGCCTCGCCGCCGGTCGCGCCGTACAGCACCACGTTGCCCACCAGGATGCTCTCCTCGGGCAGGAAGCTCGAGGTCTTCGGCGGGTACACGATGATGCGCCCGCCGGAGAGTCCCTTGCCGATGTAATCGTTGGAATCGCCTTCCAGTTCCAGGGTTACACCAGATGGAACAAACGCTCCAAAACTCTGTCCCGCCGATCCCGTAAAGCGGAAGTGGATGGTCTCATCGGGCAGTCCGACCGCCCCGTAGCGGCGCGCAATCTCGCCGCCCAGCATGGCGCCCACCGTGCGATGCACGTTGCGGATGGCGAAGCTGCCCCTCACCGGCTTCTTCTCTTCCAGAGCCGGCTTGGCCTGCTCGATCAGGGCATGGTCCAGCGCAAAAGCGAGACCGTGGTCCTGCTCCCTAGTGCGCCGCCGCCCCACATGCGAGGGCAGTTCCGGCGCGAACAGGATCGTGGAGAGGTCGATGCCCCTGGCCTTCCAGTGCGCGTCGGCCGTCGCCGCATCGATGCGGTCCACCCGGCCCACCATCTCATCGAAGGTCCGGAAGCCCAGCTTCGCCATGTGCTGGCGCACCTGCTCGGCCAGGAAGAAGAAGAAGTTGATCACATGCTCGGGCTGCCCCTGGAAGCGCGCGCGCAGCACCGGGTCCTGCGTCGCGATGCCCACCGAACAGGTGTTCAGATGGCATTTGCGCATCATGATGCAGCCCATGGAGATCAGCG
This sequence comes from uncultured Acidobacteriaceae bacterium, assembly GCA_963834805.1. Lineage (GTDB taxonomy): Bacteria > Acidobacteriota > Terriglobia > Terriglobales > Acidobacteriaceae > Edaphobacter. Next base: position 85,486 of record CAWIDB010000002.1, on the reverse strand, counting down.
GCATGGTGGAGAAGCCGAACTCCTCCGCGCCCAACAGCGCGGCAATCACCACATCGCGCCCGGTCTGCAGCTTGCCGTCCGTCTGCACCCTGATCCTGCTGCGCAGATCGTTCAGCAGCAGCACCTGCTGCGTTTCCGCCAGCCCCAGCTCCCACGGCAGCCCCGCATGCTTGATCGAGCTCTGCGGCGATGCGCCCGTGCCGCCGTTATCGCCCGAAATCAGCACCACGTCGGCGTGCGCCTTGGAGACGCCAGCCGCCACCGTGCCCACCCCCACCTCGGCCACCAACTTCACCGCGATGCGCGCCTTCGGGTTCACATTCTTCAGGTCGTAGATCAGTTGCGCCAGGTCCTCGATCGAGTAGATGTCATGGTGCGGCGGAGGAGAGATCAGCCCTACCCCAGCGATCGAGTAGCGCGTCTTGGCAATGATCTCGTCCACCTTGTGTCCGGGCAACTGTCCGCCCTCGCCAGGCTTCGCGCCCTGCGCCATCTTGATCTGCAGCTCATCCGCATTCACCAGGTAATGGGCTGTCACTCCGAACCGCCCGCTGGCCACCTGCTTCACCGCGCTGCGCCGCAGATCGCCATTGGCGTCGCGCACAAAGCGCTCCGGATCTTCGCCGCCCTCACCTGTGTTGGACATTCCGCCAATGCGGTTCATCGCAATGGCCAGCGTCTCGTGCGCCTCTTTGCTGATAGATCCATAGCTCATCGCGCCGGTGGTGAAGCGCTTCACAATCTCCTTGGCCGGCTCCACTTCCTCGATCGGCGCCGGCTCGTCCGCGTACTTCAGCCGCATCAGGCCGCGCAGCGTGCATAGGCGCTTGCTCTGCTCGTCGATCAGGTCGGTGTACTCCTGGAAGGTCGCCGGACTGTTCTGCCGCACAGCCTGCTGCAGCTTGCTGATGGTCAGTGGATTCACCAGGTGGTACTCGCCGCCCTCGCGGTACTGGTACTGTCCGCCCACCACCAGGTCCGTCTCCGATTCGGTCAACGGCTGGAAGGCGTACGCATGCTTCATCTGCGCCTCGCGCGCCAGCACATCCAGACCCACGCCCTCCACCCGCGATGCGGTGCCGGAGAAGTACGCGTCCACTAGCGATTTGTTCAGCCCCACCGCCTCGAATACTTGCGCCCCGCGATAGCTCTGCAGCGTGCTGATCCCCATCTTGGAGAAGGTCTTCAGCAGGCCCTTGTTGATCGCCTTGATGAAGTTCTTTTCCGCGTAATCGGCCGTAACATCGTCCGCCAGCAGTCCGCGCAGCTTCATGTCTCGCAGCGTCTCGAACGCCAGATACGGGTTGATCGCGCTCGCTCCATAGCCGATCAGCAGGGCAAAATGCATCACCTCGCGCGGCTCTCCGCTCTCGATGATCAAGGCCACCTGGGTGCGCGTCTTGTCGCGCACCAACCGGTTATGCACCGCGGCCATCGCCAGCAGGCTGGGAATCGGCGCGTACGTTTCATTGACGCCGCGGTCCGACAGGATCAACAAAGAGTAGCCGGAGGCCACCGCGTACGCGGCGCGCGCGCTCAGGTCGTCCAGCGCATGCTTCAGACCCTCCTCCCCATCGGCCGCGCGGAACAACGTAGGAAGCGTGGTCGCCAGCAGATCGCCCGATGAAATCCGACGCAGCTTCTCCAGATCGCGATTGGTCAGGATCGGGTGAGGGATCTTCAGCGTGTGGCAGTTCTCCGGGGCCTCGTTCAGAATGTTGCGCTCCGTCCCGATGTAGCTGATCAACGACATCACCAGCTCTTCGCGGATCGGGTCGATCGGAGGATTGGTCACCTGCGCGAATAATTGCTTGAAGTAGCTGAACAACTGCTGCGGCCGGTCGGAGAGACAGGCCAGAGGAGTGTCCGCTCCCATGGACCCGATCGGCTCCTCGCCCTTCGATCCCATCGGGTTCAGCAGAATTCTCAGATCCTCTTCGCTGTACCCGCAGGCCCGCTGGCGGCGCAGCAATGTCTCCGGGTCCGACGTGATCACACGCCACGGCTCCGGCAGGTCGTCCAGCAGCACCTGCTGCTCCTTCAGCCACTCCGCGTAGGGCTGCCGCCCAGCCAGCGATTTCTTGATCTCCTCATCCGAGATGATGCGGTGCTCCACCGTATCCACCAGGAACATCCGCCCCGGCTGCAACCGGCCCTTCTTGCGCACATCCTCCGGTGGCACCTCGATTACCCCAACCTCCGACGCCAGCACCACCAGGTCGTCCTTGGTCACGATGTAGCGCCCGGGCCGCAGGCCATTGCGGTCCAGCGTCGCGCCCACCACCCGGCCGTCGGTGAAGCACACCGAAGCCGGCCCGTCCCATGGCTCCATCAACGACGCGTGGTACTCGTAAAACGCCCGCTTTTCCTCGTCCATGTCCGGATTGCCCGCCCACGCCTCCGGAATCAGCATGGCCATCACATGGGGCAGCGAGCGCCCCGACTGGAACAGGAACTCCACCGCATTGTCCAGCGAAGCCGAGTCGCTTCCCCCCGGCGTGATCACCGGATACAGCTTGTCAATCTGCCCGTCGTACAGCGGGCTCTCCATCACCGACTGGCGCGCGCTCATCCAACTGACATTGCCGCGAATGGTGTTGATCTCCCCGTTGTGCGCCATGTAGCGATACGGATGCGCCAGCTTCCAGCTGGGAAACGTGTTGGTGGAAAACCTCTGGTGCACCAGGCACAGTGCGCTCGCCACCAGCGGGTTGGCCAGCTCGTAGTAAAACTTCTCAATCTGCGGCGCCAGCATCAGGCCCTTGTAAACGATCGTGCGGCAGGAGAGCGACGGAATGTAAAAGTCCTCCTTGTGCTCGATCTCCGACTGCGCAATCTCGTTCTCAGTCCGCCGCCGCACCAGATACAGCAGCCGCTCGAACGCGTCTTCGCTCATTCCCTCCGGCGCACCCACAAACATCTGCTCGATGTACGGCTGCGTGGCGCGCGCCTGGCGCCCGATCAAATCGCCATTCACCGGGGTATCGCGCCAGCCCAGCAGGCTCAGCCCCTCGGCCTGCGCTACCCGCTCCAGCACTCCTTCGCACTGCAGGCGGCTGTGCTTGTCCACCGGCAAAAAAACCATGGCCACGCCATAACTTCCGCGCTCGCCCAACTGCATCCCCAGCTTGGCGCACTCCTGCTGGAAGAACGCGTGCGGTATCTGGATCAGAATCCCCGCGCCGTCGCCCGTCTCCGGATCGCATCCCGCAGCGCCGCGGTGCGTCAGGTTGATCAGCACCTCCAGCCCCTTGCGAATGATCTCGTGGCTCTGCTCTCCGCGTATGCTCGCAACCAGCCCCATGCCGCAGGCATCGTGCTCATTCCGTGGATGATATAGCCCTTGCGGGTCGGGTATGCGTTGACAGCGATCGGATCGTTTCATGGCAACCTTCCGGGTGCTGGAATTCGTTCCCAACCGAAATAGACACTGCGACCCTGCGATCTCTACACCGGAAAACCACTTCGGGTTTCAATCGACACGTCCGCCGAAGCAGACCACACAGAGTCAGGAACAGAGATGAGCACGCTAGATATTTAAATATACAGCGAAAACGCGCCCCCTTGCATCTCTTGCAGCCGGCTTGCCGCAACAAACCTCTGCACAACTCACCCAGTCACTCTATTGGATGCAAACAAATGTTCGCGGTCGCAGCCTCTCTACTCCGTCTCCTGCAGATAAATCGCAACGTAGTCCAGGTAGTCCTGCGCGTACTTCAGAATCATCTTGCGGTCTTCGTCGCCCAGCGTCCGCCGCACCTTGCCGGGAACTCCCGCCACCAGCGAGTTGGGCGGAATCACCGTGTGCTCCGCAATCACCGCGCCTGCCGCGATGATCGACCCCTCGCCGATCCGCACATCGTTTAGGATCGTCGCCCCCATGCCGATCAGCACCTCATCCTCCACCACACATCCATGCACCGTCGCGTTGTGCCCGATCGTCACCCAGTCGCCGACGATCACGGGATATTTTTCGCGCATCCCGTGCAGCACCGCGCAGTCCTGCACATTGCTGTTCGCGCCCACGCGGATCGCGTTCACGTCCCCGCGCAGTACCGCGTTCATCCACACACTGGCGTTCTCGCCCAACTCCACGTCGCCAATCACCTGCGCGGACAGGTCCACATAACATGTCGCGGGAACTACCGGCTTCTTTCCCTGATACGCACGGATCATGGCTGGATTATTTCACGCCCCGCAAGCTTTTTTCACGCACCGCGCCGAACTTCTCCCCTCCGGCAGAAATCCGGCGCAGACCTCCGTTTATGCGGTATTCTGAAAGCTGCCCAATTGGGACGATTTGGAGGTGTATTGCCCTTGGCAGAGATTCGAGTGCAGGAAGGCGAACCTCTCGAAAATGCATTGCGCCGCTTCAAACGCAAGGTCCAGACCGAAGACATCATCAAGGAAGTGAAACGTCACTCCTTCTATCTGAAGCCCGGTGAAAAGAAGCGCGTCAAAGAAGCGCTTGCCCGCAAGCGCAACCGCAAGAAGATTCGCAAGGAACAGGACTAATCCTGCTCCTCTCAACCGATGTTCTTTGCATCCCGTCTTCTTCTAAACCAGGCTGGCCGCCTTCTCCCCGCGGAGCAGGCGGCCCTCCCTAACCTGCCCGGCCGCCCCCGCCTGCCCTGCTCGACAGACCCAGGCAGCCGTTCCATGCTGGGCTGTTTTCCGGAATTCCGATCTTTCTTCCGGCGTCGCCCCAAACCACAGAAATAAATGCCTGCCCCACCTCTCAATCCGCGAATCGCGGGACCGCGAACGATCATCTCTATCTGCACGAAGGGAGAAACGGTATGGACTTTGTAGACCGGATCTTAACCTGCTCAGATTGCGGCGGCGAATTTATCTTCACCGCCGGGGAACAACTCTTTTTTCTGGACAAACAGTTCAAGAACGACCCCAAGCGCTGTAAGCCCTGCAAGTCCAGGCGTGGCGCACAGGCTGCCGGCGCGGCCAACAACGGCGGTCTGGCGGCAGCCGGTATATCGCGCACCGAAACGCGCACCATTTGTTCGGAGTGCGGTATCGAGACGACCGTCCCGTTCAAGCCGACACAAGGCCGCCCTGTGCTCTGCCGTCAGTGCTACAAGCAAAAGACAGCCCCCAGTGCTTCCGTAGCGCCGACCGCCTCGGCTTCCGCAGGGCAGACTGCCGCAGCCAGTGCACAAGCCTCCGCCGACGCACCAGCCTCCAGCGAATATGCGCCGCCCGCAGCCAGCGCACCCAGCGCGGAGCGCCGCCAGCCGTCGCCGGAGTTCTCTGCCGCGGATGTTTCCTTGGCCGTCTGAATTCTCGCGCCGCTAACCGCCGCAAAGACTACCGCTTAAAGTAGAAAGCCCCGGCTCGCCGGGGCCTTCGCTGTCGTCAGAGACGCGCTGCTCCTACGCTGAAACCGTGGTGACCTCTGCCGGATCGACCGCCACAAACCGCCCCTGCTGCCCTCGGTCCTGGAAGCGCACCACGCCCGACACCTTGGCGAACAGCGTGTCGTCCTTGCCCCGCCCCACGTTCGCACCCGCCTTTAGAGGTGTTCCCCGCTGGCGCACGATGATCCCGCCGCCCAGGATCGCCTGCCCGCCGAATACCTTCACGCCCAGCCGCTGCGCGTTGGAGTCGCGCCCGTTTTTCGATGATCCCAAACCTTTTTTATGTGCCATTCCGTCGCCTCTTTCGCGCGGCCCTCAGGCCGCAGCGCATTGAAATTACTTCGCGGCCGCCTCGGCCTTGTAGCTCTTCCCGTTCACCACAATCTCGTTGATTGCTACCTCGACGAAGCCCTGCCGGTGTCCCTGCATCTTCTTGTACTGCTTCTTGCGCTTCATCTTGAACACCAGTACCTTGTCGAAGCGGCCCTCGTCCAGCACCGTGCCGGTCACCTTCGCGCCCGCCAGGTCCGCCTCGAACTTGCCCTCTTCGCGGCTCACTGCCAGCACGTCGGCAAACTCGATCGCGCCCTTCTCGTGCGCCGTGCGCTCGATCTTAAACGTCTCACCCGGAGAGACCTTGTACTGCTTGCCGCCGGTACGAATCACTGCATACATAACGAAACCCTTGTGCGCGGCGCTCGAACGCCCGCATCCTTCATGAATTGTTCTGCCTGGGGACCGAACCAGAGGATATTCTGTCCAGCCGGCCATCCCGAAACCGCCGCGGCACCTGAGGAGAACAGATGAGCACAAACCGCTCTCCCTCCTGCAATCATCCGCCGCAGCCGAAACCTGCCGGCCCTGCAACCGGAACTCCGGCTGCATTCGCCAAACCTGCCAAACTTAACAAGTGTATCCCGCTCCGCCACATGGGTCAATCTCACCAGCCCGCGAGCCAGCGGCGCAGCTTGCTCTTCGGAGGGAGCGTGGGGCTTCAGAGGCTGCTGAAAAACTCACGTTTTTGTCTTTCGGAGGGAGCAGGGGGCTTCAGCCCCCTGAATACGCTCGATTAATTCAATGGGCTTTAGCCTCGGGCCGTTTCTAGCCGTCATTCTGGCGCAGCCAGAATCTCCGTAGTTGTCTTGTCTTGCTTAAGGACACGGCTTCAGCCGTGCCGTAGATGCCGCAACTGCAACTGGGCTTTAGCCCCTGAGGTCAACCTTTCGTTATCATCCACAACTCAACCTCTTTCTACGTTCCAACAACTTCCACCTGCACCCCACCCCCGCCATTCGCTACACTGGAAGTTCATGCCTACACCGTCCAATCCCCTGAAGGCCGTCCGTGGCACCCGCGACCTCCTCCCGCTCGAGACCGCCCTCTGGAACCGCGTCGAATCCATCGCCCGCTCCGTCTTCTCCCGCTACGGCTTCGGCGAGATTCGTACCCCCATCTTCGAGGACACCTCCCTCTTCGCCCGCGGCGTCGGCGAAGAAACCGACATCGTCTCCAAGGAGATGTACACCTGGGAGGATCGCGCCCGCGCGCAGTCCGAGAAGGCCCAATCCCTCACCCTCCGCCCCGAGAACACTGCCGGCGTCGTCCGCGCCTACATCGAGCACAGCCTCGGCGACACGGGCCAGCTCCAGAAGCTCTTCTACATCGGGCCACAATTTCGTAGAGAGCGTCCGCAAAGGGGTCGCTACCGCCAGTTCTGGCAGATCGGCGTCGAGGTCCTCGGCCCTGTCACCTCCGGCTCCGAATCCCCCCTGCGCGACGCGGAAGTCCTCGAGATGCTGGCGACGCTCCTGGATGAACTTGGCGTAAAGGGTTGGGAGTTAGCCCTCAACTCCGTCGGCTCCGCTGAAGACCGACGCCGCTACAACGCCGCCCTGCGCACTGCTCTCGCCCCCATCCAGCACCTGCTCTCCCCGGACAACCAGCGCCGCGCCGAGACCAATCCCCTCCGCGTCCTCGACTCAAAAGATCCCAAAGACCAGGCCCTCATCGACGCCCTCCCGCGCATCGCCGACTTCCTCGACGACTCCTCGCGCGATCACTTCGCCCAGGTCTGCGCCGCGCTCGACGCCTGCGGCGTGCCGTACACCGTCAACCCGCGCCTCGTCCGCGGCCTCGACTACTACACCCGCACCACCTTCGAGTTCACCGTCCCCTCGTCCGGCGATCCAGCCAGCGGCCTCGGCACGCAGAACGCACTGCTCGGCGGCGGCCGCTACGACGGCCTCTCCGAGATGCTCGGCGGCCCACGCGCTCCCGGCATCGGCTTCGCCATCGGCGAAGACCGCCTCATCCTCACCCTGCAGGCCCAATCCGCCGCGCAGGCCCTCGAACCTCGAACCTCGAACCTCGAACCCGCCAAACTGGACGCCTACATCGCCCCCCTCGGCCCCGAACGCAACGCCGCCGCCCTCGCCCTCGCCCGCGAACTCCGCCGTGCTGGCCTCTCCGTCGAAGTCGGCGACGGAACCTTCCGCCTCAAGAAGAGCTTTGAGGCGGCGGATAAGGTCGCAAGGAAAATTGTGTTAGTTGGCGAAGATGAAGTGCGCTTAGACACGTTTACAATAAAGACATTCGCAACAGGTACGCAGACTAAGGTGCGCGGCTCCGAGGTGGCAAACACATTGCGGAAGAGCTACGAGTTGAATTGGGTTTCGGTTGACCCGGCACGGGATGCTAGTTGCCGTTGGGTGCTAAAACCAACCACACCGCCAGCCTATATGTTTGCTAAAGAAAACCTCTCAAAGCGGTCGGCCACCTGGATGGACGCCATGCTAGTCGGTGCCAAGAGTCGAGAGGTATTCGTCTTCAGAGACGCGGGGGCGAATCTTACTGCCGCATTGGGAAGCTTGGCTGATGCGGGATTCTCCATAGACGACATTGAGGTAGTAGGCAATCTGCCGTCTGGATATTGAAAAGGTGACCACAATGCTAAAACGTCTGATTCTTCTGTCGTTACTGAGCACTTCACTAACGTGCCAAGCGGTCGGCACACCAAAACGCGTTTTCATCCATGCTGTGTCATGCACCGATACAATTCCGCTGGCAGTGATTAGCTCACTGCGAGACGAAATCCGTGGATCAAACGGCTATCAGCTAGTTACATCACTGTCGGATGACGGGGGCACTGGAGTTGTACTCACGATCTACATAAACTGCGCTCAGGTAGGGGAAGGGCGCGCAGGTATCGCAGCAATCGCGTTTATTCTTGGTCAGGCCGAAAATTGTAGCCTGTTGGGTTCTTCTTGTGAAGTAGCCAGCAACGAATTCACACTCCAATCAATGGTTTGCGGTGGGAGTGTTGGAACAGATTGCGGACGCGCTCTGTTCAGATCGTTCGATAATTATTGGAGTGGGCCGAACTCGCCGCCCTTGGATCAGAAATAAGGACCGAGATGATCAAACGAAGGTGCTGGGGATGTTGAACACTCCGAAGGCAAGGTTGCTCGCTCGTCTGATGAGTGACTTATCTGAAGATTATTTCTGCGCGGGCTGGATGAGTGACTGCGAGTACGCTCTCTGGGCTGATCTGACTGGTCGAGAGGTCGCGGGAGTACAGGGCTGGAATATCACGGACGAAGAGAAGGCGGAGCTGCGATTGGCGCACGAAGTGGCCGGAGGTTGGATTGTCTGGTCGGATGAGGCAGGCGGAAGGAAGTTCCTTTCGGACGAGGAGTGGCTGCGGCACATGGCAGCCCGGAGCGCGGGATCAGCAGCGTAACCTCACTGGACGAGAGCAAAAGCAGATCCCTGACGGGATGACAATCTACAATAGGAACACCGTGACTTTAGACTTTTTAGGCACCTTGCAACGTACCGGGATGTGTGGAGAGCTGCGCGCCGAGAACGCGGGCCAGGACGTCGTCCTCATGGGCTGGGTCAACCGCCGCCGCGACCACGGCGGCCTCATCTTTCTCGATCTCCGCGACCGCTCCGGAATAGCCCAAATCGTCGTCGACGAGCAGGCCATAGCAGCCCACGCCAAAGCAGACGCCGCCCGCCCGGAGTACGTTGTTGCTGTTAAAGGAAAAGTCCGCCGCCGCGCCGCCGGCCTGGAGAATCCCAACATGCCCACCGGCGACATTGAAGTCGTCGCCAGCGAACTTCTGCTCCTCAACGACGCCCGAACGCCGCCCTTCTCGCCCGCCGAAGACGCCATCGCAAACGAAGAGGTCCGCCTCAAGTATCGCTACCTCGACCTGCGCCGGACTGAAATGCAGGCCAACTTTGCCCTGCGCAGCCGCGTCGCCATGGCCATCCGCAACTACCTCGTCTCCGAGGGCTTCCTCGAGATCGAAACCCCCTTCATGACCCGCTCCACCCCCGAGGGCGCGCGCGACTACCTCGTTCCCAGCCGCGTCCATCCGGGCAGCTTCTACGCGCTGCCCCAGTCGCCGCAGATCTTCAAGCAGATCCTCATGGTCTCCGGCTTCGACCGCTACTTCCAGATCGCGCGCTGCTTCCGCGATGAGGACCTGCGCGCCGACCGCCAGCCCGAGTTCACCCAGATCGACCTCGAGATCTCCTTCCCGCAGATGGACACCATCTTCCGCGTCACCGAGGGCTTCCTCACCGCCGCCTTCGCCGCCGCCGGCATTCAACTAGAGCCTAATTTCGAGAGAATGACATACGACAAGGCGATCACTAGGTATGGAAGCGATAAACCAGATACGCGCCTGCCCGCCATGGTCGACCTCTCCACCGAGTTCACGCCCGAGCTGCGGGAACGCCTCAGGGTTGACCCAAAGCTGCCCGTATTTGGTTTCTTAATTCCTCACGCTGGTGAGCTAAGTGGCGTGCAACGGAAAGCGTTGATCTCAGAAGTTCGAGGCTCGTTAAGCGAAACAGGCTTAGACATTCTGGACTTATTTCGGCTAGGTTCCGCTTCTGATTATCAGAATTTTGCGAATCTACTTAACCAAAAGCTGATGCAAAGCTACGCAGAGCTTCTCGGGTTCGGGCCGAACGGGCCATGGCCATGGCCATCGACAGTTGCAAACCTCGCCATCGTAATCACCCCAAAGCCCGAAGCACCTGTCGCTTGGAACTATGACAAGCAATGGATACCAAAGCGCGTCGGAGCACTTCGTCTAGAACTCGGCAAAAAATATGCTGACAAACACAGGCTCTTTGAACCGAGCGGCCCGGACGGAAAATACACTGCCGCAGACTTCAAATTCGTCTGGGTTACCGACTTCCCCATGTATGAGTGGAACGAGGAGAGCAAAACCTGGGACGCCGCGCATCATCCCTTCACCTCGCCCCACGAGGACGACATCCAGGCTGGCCGCCTCACCAGCGACAAGGGGGCCGTCCGCGCCCTCGCCTACGACATCGTACTCAACGGCAACGAGCTCGGCTCCGGATCGATTCGTATCCACCGCAAGGACGTGCAGGCCGAGATCTTCCGTTCCCTCGGCATGACGGATGAAGAGGCCCACGAACGCTTCGGCTTCTTCCTCGACGCATTGGAGTACGGCACGCCTCCGCACGGAGGCATCGCCCTCGGCCTGGACCGCATCGTTATGATCCTGGCCGGCGCCGCCAGTCTGCGCGAGGTCATCGCCTTCCCCAAGACCGCCCGCGCCATCGACCTCATGGTCGACGCCCCCACCCCGGTCAGCGACCTCCAGCTCCGCGACCTCCACCTCCGCATCGCCACCCGCGGCTAGAGCAGTAAGGTCCGGTGGATCATGTCGTCTATCGAAGACAACCCGGTTTGGAAGCTGATCGATGGATCGGCGTATTTACTGCTCAACAAGCTGTTCGAGCCGCGCGAGAACTCGTTGACAATCGTCCTGGAGGAGGCTGTAGTACACGAAACAAGGAGGGGCATGAGAGTCATCGCGGGTGTCATCTTTAGTGGCGTTGCACCAATTGAGCCATCAGAAACAACCTTCGTTTTCGAGGTGCATTGGAAGAATTATGTATCGTATTGCGTGACGGAGGAAATGCACGGTTCATGCGGGAAATACGACGACGAGGAGCACACGGGCCGACGCTTCCGGATTTATTCAAAGTCGCATTTCCTCGACTTTGCGGGAAAGGATACGGGAGCCCACGTGGAACCGTATCGCCACTACAAGATTGTCTGCGAGAACCATATGATTGATGTGGCGTCCTCGACGGCACCTGAGTTAACGGCGTCCTCTCGCGGAGGAGCCAGGCTCGCAGACCCCTAATTCATCCACCGCTTGTCGTTGGGGTCCTTCTTCTCGTCGGGATCGACGTATCGTCCCTCTTTGTCGAAGTTCACCTTGCGCCCCTGCTTGCCCATGTACACCTCGAACTTCCGCGCAGCCCGCCGCCGCTTCGTCCGGTAGTACGCGTTGCGCATCCCGAAGTACCACTCGCCGAACCCAAACGCCAGCCCTCGCCGCGGCGCGTGCCGCACATACAGCCACCCGCACAGCGCGCCCGACAGCTGCAGCAACGCGCTAAACGCGCCATGGTTCATGAACAAAATCGCGACCGCAATCAAGATATAGATCGTCACCAGGTACTTGGCGCGAATAGTGAAGGGGAACGGAAACAGCAGAAACTCCGTGTCGCCCATGCGCAGCGCCAGCCCCACCATCACCCCGAAGATCCCCGCCCACGCTCCGCTACTGCTTGCGTACGGACTGAGCCCCAGCAGATGCGTGAACGAGATCGCCGACGCCACCGCCGCCCCGCCGATCGCCGACGTGAAATAAAGCTCTTTCAGCCAGCGGCCGCCGTACGCGCCCTCCAGCAGCGAGCCGCAGAACCACAGCGTCAGCATCGCGAACAGGACTTCCCACAGCCCCAGGTGGATATAACAGTAGGTCCCAAGCTGCCACACCTCGCCGCGCGCCACCGCCAACGGCTGAAGCTGCAGAATGTTCACCAGCGCCTCCGCCCACGTCGGGCAACAGCCGCCCCAGCACCAGCAGGGTGAAGAATATCCCCACATTCCACAGCACCAGCTTGCGCACCACTCCCGCGAACGGCGGAAAGCTCAACGGGATTGTGTTGGAACGCGCCATCAATGCCACCTCCTCTCCATTTCATCACATCCCGCGCGTCTGTCCCCCGCGTCTGTCCCGCGCACCCACGCATTTTTTGAAACCAATTGCCTGTGGGAATCGTCTGTGCTTGACGTACCGCCGGACCGCTAATACAACTAACCCTAGGCGGGCGTGCCGTTGCGTTTCCCAGGGCGTGGGTCCCGGGGAGGGTGGCGCAGAGTGACCGATGGGGGCGCCGCACCCAAAGGTCGTTATCGACTTCTAATGCTGTGGAGGCTCCTACTATGGCTGTTGTCTGTCCCGAATGCGATACTCCTATTCCAGTCGACCCCGATGAGGTGGAAGAGGGCGATACCGTGCAGTGCGATGAGTGTGGGATGGAACTGGAGGTCGTCTCCGTCGATCCGCTCGAATTGGCCCCCGTCGACATCGTCGGATACGACGACGAGGACGATACGCTCGCCCTCGAGGAGGACGAGGAGTAGTGCGCTCTGCGGACCGGCATCGGCCTTCGCCAGCCCGCGTATATTAACTTTTATGGCCTCTCATTTCCGCTCTGTCAGCCGGCTGGTTCTCCTCCTGCCGCTCTTTTGCTGCCTTGCCGTGCTCACCTCGCTAACTCTGCCCGCCCCCCAGCTCTTTGCCCAGCAGCAGGCGCAGCGCGTGGTCCAGGGCAAGATATTCAATAGCTCCGGCGTCGGACTGAAGGGCGCCACCGTCTTTCTCAAGGACGACCGCACCCTCGCCGTCAAGAGCTACATCGCCGCCGACGATGGCTACTTCCGCTTCGTCCAGCTCATGCAAAACACCGACTACGAGCTTTGGGCGGAGTACGACGGCAAAAAGAGCGCGGTCAAGAGCATCAGCTCCTTCGACACCCGCGCCGAGATCAACCTCACCCTCAAAATCGACACCAAGTAGCGGGTGCCCCATTCATCGCGCCGTTGTCGTACGCGATGAGTGGGCATCGAGCGAACCGGGCCCCCAACGAGCGCACTTGCTCGTCGGGGTGGGGGAAGCTCGACCGCCTTCATTGACTCACCAATCGCTCTGTCATCCTGAGCGAGCGCAGCGAGTCGAAGGACCCCGATGGAGTCCGCCCCACCATAATCGCCCGACCCTTTCTCCCACAAACTCCAGCCGTTGCCCTTGTTCTTGAGATAGACCCAGGCTTCAGCCTGGGCAATCCCGCCCAGCCAAGAACCGGGGCTTCAGCCCCCGGGACATACCATCATCCAACTCTGCACCCGCTATCGTTGAAAACTCTCTAACTACATCAATCCAAATGAAATAATTGGGCAATAACATATTTGACGCAGGTATACCGGTCGGGTACTGTTATTCGAGGCGCGGCCAAGACCATATCCAATCAGTTCTTTACCCCGCTTCATACGGAGGGGGACAATAGCGCATGGATAAAAGGCAGGTTGTGGTCGGATCGGCTGGAGGGGCAATGTTCGCAACCTTTCTAGCGACCGCACAGATGCACTTCTTCTCAGCCCCCAGCCGTCCCGGCCTAGTTTTCTGGCTGATGGTTGGAAGCGGCACCGCATGGGTGCTATGCATGGTGCTTTGGTTATATTTCCATTTCGGCACAAACTCATCTGTCCCCTATAAACCGGAGCAATCGATTACTACTGGCGGTGGGGATAACAGCGGATCACAGTATCGCGCCAAACGGGATGTGAATGACTCAGGTTTAAAGGTCGCGGGGAGTGTGTATGGGACAGACGCTATAAAAGCCCTAACCATCCCCAGCCCCCCAACCCCCTCGCTACCAAAGCCATCACGTCTGCCAACTCTCGACTTGTCCTTCGCAATCGGGCACGTCGGAGCTGATTATGACTACTTCCAATTCAAGGAAGGTGGGCGTTACGCGATTGTCGTTAGGGTTCGCAATAGGCCAGCGCCTCGCGGCGAGACGGCTCCCCACGCCAGAGATATATTCGCCCAAATAGATTTCGACACCTCTATTGGTCAATCTACAGTCGAACGCGCATATTGGGTCGATATAGACAACAATCAGATTACTTTGGCGGGCGGTGATGAGGCTTGGGTGTTAGTTGGTGTCCCCGAAGCTAGTTTTTTATCTTCATGGCACAACCGCAACACTTATTCGAGCAGAAGAAGGGAATGGAGTTCTCCAAACTTTGAGCCAGAAAGCCGAACTATCCCATGGGGACAAGGCGAACTGACTGGGCAAATCTATATCGTCTCCCACAATATTCGTGGAAATGTGACCATGGAACATAGCCGGTTTGTCTTGACTCGCGAGCAGTGGTCAGGCGATTTTGGAAAGATAAATATGAGGTTCATAGATGAAACCTGAATATCACGAAGGCCCGGAAGCACTGGAACGATTTGGCAAGACCATGACCGCGCTCTTTCACGCACCAATTGCTCCGTTATCCTGATCGCCCACTCCCCCCGCCCCACCCCCATCTTGCTCTATCCCGCCATTCGCCCTACTATCGCCTTAGCGTGGAACCTTCCCGAAAGCCGCATCCCAAACCCGTCATCCCCGTCCGTACACCCGAAGCCGACCGCCTCGTTACCGCCTCCCGCGTCGACGACGACCAGGCCTTCGAGCTCAAGCTCCGCCCCACCCGTCTCGTCGAGTTCATCGGCCAGACCAAGGCGAAAGAGCAGCTAGCCATCGCCCTCGAAGCCGCCCACACCCGCGGCGAAGCGCTCGACCACGTCCTCCTCTTCGGCCCGCCCGGCCTGGGTAAGACCACCCTCGCCACCATCATCGCCAACGAGCTCGACGTCGGCTTCCAGCAAACCTCCGGCCCAGCCTTGCAGATCCAGGGCGACCTCACCGCCATCCTCACCAACCTGCGCGAGCGCCAGGTCCTCTTCCTCGACGAGGTCCACCGCCTCCAGCCCGTCCTCGAAGAAAAACTCTACACCGCGCTGGAGGACTACAAGCTCGACATCATCATCGGCCAGGGTCCCGCCGCGCGCACCCACGTCATGGAGATTCGCCCCTTCACCTTCGTCGCCGCCACCACGCGCCCCGGCCTGCTGTCGTCGCCCTTACGCTCCCGCTTCGGTATTCTTCTCCGCCTGGAGTTCTACACCGACGACGAACTGCGCATCATTGTCACCCGCTCCGCCGAAGTGCTCGGAGTCCCCGTCGACCAGGACGGCGCGGCTGAGATCGCCATGCGCTCCCGCGGCACTCCGCGCATCGCCAACCGCCTCCTGCGCCGCGTCCGCGACTACGCCGAGGTCCGCGCCCAGGGCCGCATCGACCGCGCCACCGCGCAGGCCGCCCTCGCGCTGCTGGAGGTCGACGCCCACGGCTTCGACGAGCTCGACCGCCGCCTGCTGCGCACCATCATCGAGAAGTACGACGGCGGCCCTGTTGGATTGAACACACTGGCGGCTGCGTTGGCCGAGGAGCAGGACGCCCTCGAAGAGGTCTACGAACCCTTCCTCATCCAGATCGGCTTCCTCGACCGCACCCCCCGCGGCCGCGTCGCCACCCGCCTCGCCTACCAGCACCTCGGCATCGATTTTCCACACAAGCCCAGCCTTTTTTAATGCTGGTGTTAGAATTCGTGGCGAGGTCCGCAACGAATGAAATCGCTACGTGAACTCCTCGCCACCATTGGCCTGTTGTTCACCATCCTTACCGTAGCCCTGACCTACTCCTCCCTGCCGCGGCGAATTCCTTCCCACTTCGCGGCCAACGGCCTCGTCAACGGCTGGGATGATAAATCGTTCCTCTGGTTCCTCGTCGGAATCACCTGCCTGGTCTACCTTGGCATGACCATGATCCGCTTCGCTCCCCCAAGTTCCTTCAGCGTACCCGTCAGCACCAAACTGCGCGCAGCCGCCATCCCAATTGCTCTCGACATGGTCGCATGGCTCAAGGCAGAGTTGACATGGATCTTTGCTGCCATCACCTGGTCCATGGTGGTCGTAGCGCAGGGGCGCAGCAAAGGTATGACCGAGTGGTTCATCCCGTTGGCGGTTGGCGTTGTGTTAGCAACAGCGCTGTATTACATCGCGCGCATGATGCGCCTGAATGAAGGCGACGCAGGCTAGCAGGAAAACCGCGGTTAGGCGTTTTACGCCATGGATATGAGGCTTGTCCGCCAGTCTGTGTAAGCCACAACCTGCCCCAACACATGTGATCGAAATCACATAAAAACCCGCGCGACCGAACCATTATAGTTAATAAGACGAACGTGGATAGGTAAAGGAATAGCCACGGATCGGCGCGTGTTAGTTGGGGAATAGTCCGCGCCCTTCCGTGGCTCGTTTTGCGTTTACGCGCCCACCGTCGCCGGCAGGATCTCCTCCACGTCCACCCACTGCGTCGGATAGACGCCCGTATAACACGCCGTGCAGAAGCTCGCCGGCGACAGCCCATTCGCCGGCTCATTCGTGGTGCAGGAGTACGTCAGCCCCACCAGCGAAAGGTACGCCAGCGAGTCTGCCTCGATAAACTCTCGGATCTCTTCGATCGACTTGTTGGCCGCAATTAGCTCCCGCTTGCTGGGCGTATCCACACCGTAGAAACACGGGCTGATCGTCGGCGGACAGGAGATGCGCAGATGCACTTCCTTCGCCCCCGCAGCCCTCACCATGCGCACAATCTTGCGGCTCGTCGTCCCGCGAATAATCGAGTCGTCTATCAGGATGATCCGTTTCCCCTCCAGCAGGCTGCGCACCGGGTTCAGCTTCATCCTCACCCCAAAGTCGCGCGTCCGCTGCTCCGGCTGGATAAACGTCCGCCCCACGTAGTGATTTCTGATCAGCCCGAAGTTGAACGGAATCCCACTCTCCGCCGCATAGCCCAGGGCCGCAGTCACGCCCGAGTCAGGCACCGGCACCACCAGGTCCGCCGCCACCGCACTTTCCCGCGCCAGTTGCCGCCCCATCTCCTCACGCGACTGCTGCACCCACCGGCCGAAGATGCGCGAGTCGGGTCGCGCAAAGTAGACGTGTTCAAAGATGCAGCTGGCAGGCGGAGTCGTCTCCGGAGCAAACCTCCGGCTAGTCACGCCGTCTTCGCTCACCATCACCAGCTCGCCCGGCCTCACATCGCGCTCATACTTCGCGTGCAGCAGGTCGAACGCGCAGGTCTCCGAGGCAAACACAAACGTGTCCGGCGCGCCGTCCGCCCCCGCAATCCGTCCCATCGACAGAGGCCGGAACCCCTGTGGGTCGCGCGCCGCAAAGATCCGGTTGCGCGTCATCATCACAATCGAGAACGCCCCATCCACCTGCGCCAGTGACTGAGCAATGCAGTCCACCAGCATGTTGCAGCGCGAGTGCGCGATCAGTTGCACAATGATCTCCGAGTCCGACGTGGTCTGGAAGACCGCGCCATCCCGCTCCAGCCGCGCCTTCGAGTTCCCCAGGTTGACCAGGTTCCCATTGTGCGCAATCGCAATCAGCCCCTTGGTCGACTCCACCGAGATCGGCTGCGCGTTCAGCAACGCCGAGTCCCCCGTCGTGGAATAGCGCGTGTGCCCGATCGCCATGTGCCCCGGCAGCCGCGCCAGCACCTCGTCGGTGAAGATCTCGCTCACCAGACCCATGCCCTTGATGTCGTTCAGCTCCTGCCCGTCCGCGCTGGCAATCCCCGCCGACTCCTGCCCGCGATGCTGCAATGCGTATAAGCCCCAGTACGTCATCCGCGCGGCATCCGGATGCCCATACACCGCCATGATGCCGCACTCCTCGCGCAGCTTATCGAACTGTGTGCTGTCCTGATCGTCTACTACCACTGATTTGTCATCCTGAGCGGAGCTGCTCTCACCGTGAGCAGCGCAGTCGAAGGACCTGCGGTTGCCTTCGCCGTCCATCGTCGCCACCATGAGATCCCTCATGCGGTCACCACCTCCGCCGCAAGCTGCGATTCCAGGGTGGAACTGAAGTGTTGTTTCAGGTCCGCAAGCGGCGCATCAATCGCGGCATCGCCATTGATGCTGACCCGTAACGACCTGCCGGTGACGGTACCCAGAGGAGCCACATAAGTCCCCGCGAACTCCTTCAGTACACCACGTATCTCATCCAGATTCTCGGGGGCACAGCTCGCGATGACCGAAGAACCAATCTCCGCAAAAAGTACTTCCGTGAAGTAATAAGGTTCGGATTTGATAGTACCGGTCGCAATCTCCGCGCCCAGACCGCCGGCGATTGCGGCTTTAGCCGTCGTGGTAATGAAGCCACCGTCGCTGATGTCCGCCGCGGAATTGAGGAGCCCACGCTTTGCCAGCGCTGCGAGCGCCTGATGCAGTGCGAACTCTTCCGCCAGATCGAGCACAACGGGTCCTCCCCATAACGGCCAACCCACACTTTGAGCAAACGCTCCCGCCCCCAGATCGCGCTCAGCCTTGCGTCCTTTGCCTCGAAACGCCGAGAGAAAGAGGACCGTGTCGCCAACTTTCTGAAACGCTGCCGGCACCGCCTTGCTCACATCCTCCAAAATCCCCACCACCCCCACCACCGGAGTCGGATAGATTCCCTCGCCCTTCGTCTCGTTGTAGAACGAAACATTCCCGCCCGTAATCGGCGTCCCCAGCGCCGTGCACGCCTCCGCAATCCCATCGATCGTCGCCGAAAACTGCGCCATAATCTCCGGCTTCTCCGGGTTGCCGAAGTTCAGGCAATTTGTCGCCGCCACCGGCACCGCGCCCGTACACGCCACTTTGCGCGCCGCCTCCGCCACCGCATGCATCGCGCCCAGCTTCGGATCCAGCCAGCACCACCGCCCATTGCCCGCTAGCGCCATCGCCAGCCCGCGCTCCGGCGTCTTTTCTGTTCCCTGATCCCTAACCCCAGACCCCTGCTTGATCCGCATCACCCCAGCCTCGCCGCCCGGCCCCTGCACGGTATTGCTCTGCACCATCGAGTCGTACTGCTCATATACCCATCGCTTGTCGCAGATATTCGCGCTCGCCAGCAGCTTTTTCAAATCCGCTGTGTAATCCCGCGGCTTCTTCAATTCCTCCACCACCCACGCCGGAGGGTCCTTCGGCACTGGGGCCTTCCACTCGCCCACCGGCCGGTGGTACACCGGGGCCTCGTCCGTCAGCGCCTTGTTGGGAATCTCCGCCACCAGTTCCCCGTGATGCGTCACGCGCATCGTATCGTCCGCCGTCACTACCCCCACAATCGAAGCGTCCAGTCCCCACTTAGCGAACACCGCCAGCACCTCGCCCTCGCGTCCCTTGTCGGCCACCAGCAGCATCCGCTCCTGGCTCTCGCTCAGCATGATCTCGTACGCCGTCATGCCCGTCGCCCGCTGCGGCACCAGGTCCAGCTCAATCGTCAACCCAAGCTCGCCCCGCGCGCCCATCTCGCAGGTCGAGCAGGTCAATCCCGCCGCGCCCATGTCCTGAATCCCCACCACCGCCCCGGTCGCCATCGCCTCCAGGCACGCCTCCAGCAGCAGCTTCTCCATAAACGGGTCGCCCATCTGCACGTTGGGCCGCTTCGCCTCCGAATCCTCGGTGAACTCTTCGCTCGCCATCGTCGCGCCGTGGATTCCGTCCCGCCCCGTCTTCGCCCCCACGTAGATCACCGGGTTGCCCACGCCGGTCGCCTTGGCGTAAAAAATCTCGTCCTTCTTCACCAGCCCCAGCGCAAACGCATTCACCAGCGGGTTCCCCGAGTAGCACGCCTCGAACTTCGTCTCGCCCGCCAGGTTCGGCACGCCAAAGCAGTTCCCATAGCTCGCAATCCCGCCCACCACGCCATTCACCACCGCATGGTTGCGCCGCCGCAGC
Source organism: uncultured Acidobacteriaceae bacterium (assembly GCA_963834805.1). Lineage (GTDB taxonomy): Bacteria > Acidobacteriota > Terriglobia > Terriglobales > Acidobacteriaceae > Edaphobacter. Next base: position 65,356 of record CAWIDB010000002.1, on the reverse strand, counting down.
GCCGCGTCCGGCTCCGTCTCGTCCAGCGGCCCAAATCGCAGCGAATCCATCACCGCCAGCGGCCGCGCATTCATCGTAAAAATGTCGCGCAGAATCCCGCCCACGCCGGTCGCCGCGCCCTGGAACGGCTCCACGTAGCTGGGATGGTTGTGGCTCTCGATCTTGAACGCGCACGCCCACCCATCGCCCACGTCGATGATCCCGGCGTTCTCCCCTGGTCCTTGGACAACACTTCCGGGGCCTTCAGCCCGCGTCCCCCGCGTCGGCAGCCGCTTCAGGTGGACGCGGCTGCTCTTGTACGAGCAATGCTCGCTCCACATCACGCTGAAGATTCCCAACTCGGTCAGGCTCGGCACGCGCCCCAGCTTCTTTTCGATGCTCGCGTACTCCTCCGGCGTAATGCTGTGCGTCTTCAGCAGCGCGGGTGTAATGTCGGCTGGCGTCGGTATCTTTTTTACAGATGTCGGAGCGGACTGCGTAGAGGAGGGCGCGGCTGGAGCGGAATCCTCCGGCGCTGCAACTTCGAGGGCTGGCTCGGCTGGCTGACTGGGCATGGCTCGGTACTTAGATTGTCGCATGTTCCGCCCACCCGCCGCACCACCCGCCCGGAAGCCCTCATCACTACTGCGATTCGATAGAGCGTCCTATTTCTGACTCCCCTCAAATTGATAGCTCTCACCAACCCTTATTGCGCTATCCTTGTGGCGTTGTGGAGGAACGACATGCTGACTTCAGCGTTGCGTACCACCCTCAGGGCCATCTTCACTCTGGGTCTCATCGTTTCAATGTCTCCGGCACAAACGCCGTCCCCATGCGGCGTAATGGCCAGCGGGATCATGTGGTACGTGGTCGGTGGAGGCCCCCCAACCACCAATGCGCCCTTCAGCGCCACCATCCAGACCACCCACGAGCAAAAGTTCGTCGACGGAAACGTCATTCACGGGCTCATCATCACACATGCGTACCGTGACTCGGCCGGCCGCACCCGCGGTGAGACGTCGGGGCTCTGCAATATCGGCCCCGACGACCAGCTTCGACCTACCTTCACTATCAGCGTGGATGACCCTGCAACCCGGACCACCCTGTCCTGGGAAGTGAACGGGACCGGTGATAAAGTCGTCAGCGTTTACCATCAGCCCGATCCGAAGACGGCGGCGGCCGCTGCTCCGCCTCTCACGGAGCAACAGCGCCAGCGGATTGCGCAATTGCAGGAGCATACGCGCAAATACACACGCAAGGAAAAGCTCGGCAGCAAGATGATCGCCGGAGTGATGACGGACGGCAGCCGGCAGACAACCACCATCCCCGCCGGCGAGCAGGGGAATGACCGGCCGATCGTGACGACGGATGAGTTCTGGATCACGCGCGACAGCACAACGACGATGTTGCGCATCCAGGACGACCCCCGCGTCGGCCACACCGTTACCGAGGTGACGGAGCGTATCCAGGGCGAGCCTGATCCCTCGCTCTTTGCGCCTCCACCCGGCTACAAGCTGGTGGAGCAGGTGAGGACGACCAAGCCCGTCGCCCCGGCGCAGTAATTCTGAAGTCCACCCATGCGCGATGAAACGTGCATGAATGGGGCACCCGGCGCTATGCCTGCCGGTTGCGGAGGAACCATATGTCCGTGTTGCGCACCACCCTCGCCGCTGTCTTCACCCTGGGCCTCATCGCCACAGCATCCCCGGCGCAGCCATCCCCGTGCGGCGTAGTGGCCCAACCGCTTATGATCTATGGGCCCTTCCCAAAGACCGGCGCACCCTTTAGTGCTACCATCCAGACCACCCGCGAGCAGAAGCTCGCGGACGGCAACGCCATTCACGGACAGATCGTCACCCACTATTACCGGGACTCCGCCGGCCGTGTCCGCGCGGAGACCTCAACGCTCTGCGATATTGGCACCGACGGCCAGTATCGGCCGCTCATCAACATCAGCGTCAACGACCCTGTCACCCGCACCACCCTCTCCTGGCGCGTAAATGACACCGGCGAAAACGTCGCCCGTTTCTACCATCAGCCCGACCCGCAGCCGGCTCCCGCTGCTCCGCCCCTCACCGAAGAGCAGCGGAGGCATGCCGCACTGGCACAGGCGCATTGGAGTAAGAACACCCACCAAGAAGACCTCGGCACCCGCACTATTACCGGCCTCCTGTGTGATGGTAGCCGTCAGATCACCACCATCCCCGCCGGGGATGAGGGGAACGAACAGCCCATCGAGATGACGACCGAGTTCTGGACCTCGCACGACAGCAGAATCGTCATGCTTCGTATCCAAGACGATCCCCGAAACGGCCGCACCACCACCGAGGTAACCGACCTCAAACTCGCCGAACCCGACCCGTCGCTCTTCGCCCCTCCGCCGGACTACAAGCTTGTGGAGCAGGTGACCACGACCGTCCCTGTGTCTGCAGTGAAATAAATCTTCACCCGGAGTACCATCGGCGAAAACGTCACTAGCAACTAACAACCAGCTACTTTTTCTCACTTCCCCGTGCTACCAAATCCCCCCGCACCTCTTGCTGCCTCGCCCAGCTCCGCAACCTCCTCGAAGCTCGCCTCGATCCGCTGCACAATCCGCAACTGCGCAATCCGCTCACCCGCCTTGATCTCCACAGGCAACGCGCCCAGGTTAGTCATCACCACCCGAATCTCCCCCCGGTATCCCGGATCGATTACTCCCGCCAGCGTCGTCACGCCGCGCATTGCCAACCCCGAGCGGTCCTCGACTAAAGCTCCATGGGTCGGCGGAAACTCCATCGCAATCCCCGTCGCCACCGCCATAGTCGAGCCACTCTCGCCCGCCGCCTCCAGCCGCGCGTCCGCCGCCGCATACAGGTCCGCCGCCAGGTCGCCGTACTCGCCCGCATGGGCATAGCGCGGCATCTGCGCCGCCTCCACCAGCTTCTTCACTTTGATCCGAACCATCCCACAATTCTAGCGTCTAGAATCAATTAGCGAATGAGTGCCACACCCACACGAACGAAGTTGGCCGCATGGATGCGCAGCGAGGGCAACGAGCCGCGCCTGCTTCGCCGCATCTTCTGGGCCGGCTTCCTCGTTCGCGTCCTTTACATCACCCTCGCCCACACCTACCACATGCGCCTTATTCTCGATCACTTCGAGTTTGGCTGGGAGATGGGCCGAATCGCGCGTGCTCTGGTCACCGGCTACGGGTTCGCAGAACCATTCAATGGACACAGCGGTCCGACCGCATGGTGCCCGCCGCTCTATCCCCTGCTCCTCGCCGCCGTCTTCAAGCTCTTCGGCGTCTATACCCTCAAATCGGGTTGGGTCATCCTCACCATCAACAGCATCTTCTCCGCCGCCACCGCAGTAGCCATCTACGAGATCGCATGGCGCTGTTTCGGCCGAACGGCCCAGGGTCTCAAGGTTGCTCTTTGGTCGGCCTGGCTGTGGGCGCTCTACCCGGCGGCCATGCAATACGCCGTCAAATGGGTATGGGACATGGCCCTCACCGCCTTTCTCTTCGCCTGGGTCCTGGTGCTCGCTCTTCGCATCCGCGGAATCGGCAACTCCAATGCCAGTCCTCAACCAACAACCAGCAACCAGCAACCAACAACCCCCTGGCTCCTCTTCGGTCTGCTCTGGGGACTCATCGCACTCTCCAATAGTTCCCTGCTCACCTTCCTCCCAGCCTGCGGCCTTTGGATCGTCTGGCCCGCGCTGCACAGACTGGGTGCCCCATTCATGGCGCGCAGCGACATGGGTGGGATCAAATCCGCCTTCACCGGCCCAATCCTCGCCGCCTTACTCTGCATCGCTGTCATCAGCCCCTGGGTGATTCGCAACTGGGTCGTCTTCCATGCCTTCGTACCCATGCGCTCCAACTTCGGGGCCGAACTGTACGAGGCCACCATCTTTTCCAACGACGGTTTCCCCTGGATGGCCACCCTTCCTCTCGCCGAATCCGCGCCCGAGTTCCGCCGCTACGAACGCCTCGGCGAGATCGCCTACAGCAAGCAGCAGGGAGAGATCGCCAAAGCCAAAATCCGCGCCCACCCCGACCTCTTCGCCCGCAACGCCCTCCGCCGCGTCTACTTCTTCTGGATCAGCGTTCCTCATCCCACCGACGCGGGCGTCTCCGTCGAAGCCATCCGGCGCATCAACTTCTCGTTCACCAGCTTCGCCGGACTGCTCGGCCTGGCCCTCGCCATCCGCCGCCGCATCCCTGCCGCGTGGCTCTTCTTCTGGGCCTTCGCCATCATCCCCTTCATCTACTACTTCGTCACCGTGCAGGCGCGCTTCCGCCATCCGCTGGAACCCATCATCTGCATCCTCGCCGTCTACCTCTTCCAATCCGCCGACCGCACTCGTACATGGTCCCGGCAGAAGCCCGCAGGGGATTCCCAATGAAAAAAGTTCTTGTAACCGGTGGCTCCGGCTTCTTCGGCAGCATTCTCAAGAATCGATTGCTGGCCGAAGGCTTTAGCGTAGTGAACATCGACCTGGTTGCCGACCCGGACAGCCACCAGCACCTGACCAGTGTGCAGGGAGACATCCGTTCCGCCGACCTGGTCGACCGGCTCTTTGCCCAGCAGCACTTCGACGCCGTCCTGCACTGTGCCGCGATGTTGGCCCACGAGAAGATCGACGAGGCAACCTTGTGGAGCTCGAATGTAGACGGCACTCGTACTTTGGCGGACGCATGTCGCCGCCACGGCGTAAAAAGCCTGGTCTTTACCTCCAGTAACTGCCTATGGGCGCATAACGCCGGTCGCCCTGTCCGCGAAGACGACCCGCCAGCCCCGGTGGAACTCTATGGCCGGTCCAAGTTCGCCGCCGAGCAGGTACTCCAGCAATTCCTGAACGACCTCGCCGTCGTCGTGATTCGCTGCCCCACCATCATCGACAGCGGTCGCCTCGGCCTGCTCGCCATCCTCTTCGAGTTCATCGACGAAGGCCGCAAAGTCTGGGTCGTCGGCAATGGGGCCAACCGCTACCAGTTCATCTACGCACAGGACCTGGCAACAGCCTGTCTCCAGTCCATGGAGCTTGGCCGTTCAGAGACTTTCCACGTAGGTTCAGACAATGTGCCGACCCTGCGAGAGGTATATGAGGCTGTCATTCGTGCCGCCGGTACTGCCTCGCGCGTGGCCTGTCTCCCCCGGCGTGCAACCATTGCTACCATGAAGCTGGCCAACTGGCTCGGAGTTTCCCCGCTCGGGCCCTACCACTACCGCATGATTGCCGAAGACTTCGTCTTCGATACCACGCGAATCAAGAACATGCTGGGGTGGAAGCCTTCGCTGTCAAACCAGCAGATGATGGTCAAGGCCTACCTCTACTACTCGGAGCGACGCAAGGAGATCGAGACGCGGGCAGGCGAAGTGTCGGCGCACTCCCGGCCGGCTGCCATGGGAATCATCCGGTTGCTCAAATGGATCTCCTAGTCCACGACCGCTTCCGCCATCCGCTTGGGCCCTTGCTCTGCATCCTTGCCGTCTATCTCTTCCAGTCCGCCGAGCCTGCAAAGCGTTCGTCGCAGCGCACTGGATGAACCTTCCAGGCATGCACCTGCTTTGCAACGTTCGCGTTTACCGGACTGAGAACGCGAGGCCTTATACTGGAGACCTATGGTGCGTGATGGGTACTTTTATGCGTTAGGGATGTGTATCGTAGCCGCTCTTCTGTGGCTGCTGACGCAAAAGGTGATGCTGACCTCGCTGCCTGTGCTGCTTGCGTTGTGCTTCCTTTGGTTCTTCCGCGATCCCGAGCGCATCATACCCACCGGGCCGGGAGAGATCGTCTCGCCCGCCGACGGCGTCATCACCCAGTCCGAGTGGATTGAGACCTCGGGTGGAAGCCGGCTGCGCCTCAGCATCTTTCTCAGCGTCTTCGATGTGCATGTCAATCGCGCGCCCGTCTCCGGCACAGTCCGCGCAGTGGAGTATCGCGAGGGCCAATTCATGAACGCCATGAGTGCCATGTCGGCCGTGACCAATGAGCAGACCCTGGTGGTGATCGACGCCGGCGACTGCGAAGTCAGCTATAAGCAGATTGCCGGCCTGCTTGCCCGCCGCATCATTTGCACCGTCAAGGTGGGAGACCGCGTCCAGCGCGGTCAGCGCGTGGGCATGATCAAGTTCGGCTCGCGGGTCGATGTCCTGATCCCCGCCGACGCTGTGCCCAAGGTCAGCCTGGCAACCCACGTGCGCGGTGGTTCCACCGTCCTTGCGGTCCTGCCGCAACCGCCCGCCGGTCCCGCTGGCGTCGTCCCAGAGGTGACCTCCTGATGGCCCCCGAACAGTTGGGCCTGCGCGATCACAATGGCAGGGAGATCCGGTCGCAGCGCCATCCTAGCCGCGGCATGTACGTCCTGCCATCGCTCTTCACCGCGGGCAACATCGCCCTCGGATACTACGCCATGACGCAGAGCGTTCAGGGTTCGGTGGCTGAGCCGGCTTTCTTCGACCGCGCCGCGCTGGCCATCGGCTTTGCCTGCCTCTTCGACGGCCTGGACGGGCTGGTCGCGCGCGTCACCCACACCGCCAGCGACTTTGGCCGTGAGCTCGACTCATTGGCCGACGTCATCACCTTCGGCGTCGCGCCAAGCATGTTGGCCTACATCTGGGGCTTCCGCATGCTTCCCCTCAGCGTCCATCCCAGCTTGCGCGAGAACGTGCTGCACGCCGGCGTCTTCGTCTGTTTTCTCTTTCTCATCTGCGGAGCCAGCCGTCTGGCGCGCTTCAATATCAGCACCAATCTGCAGCCGCGTAACCCAGGTAAGCCGGGACACAAGTTCTTCGTCGGCATGCCCATCCCGGCTGGCGCGGGAATCGTCGCCGCCACCGTCCATTGCTTCAACGGAGCGCCCATCGACAACCCCTGGACGGCGCTTGTCTGGCTCCTGCTCCTGCTCTTTACCGGCTATCTTATGGTCAGCAGTTGGCGCTTCTGGAGTGCCAAGGAGGTCACCTCCGGCGATCAGCATCCCGCCCGTCTCTTCATTCTGATTGTGGTCGTCGGCGCACTGATCGCGTGGAAGTCCGAGTGGACGCTGATGATCCTTGCCTTCGGCTACCTGATCTCCGGAGTGCTGGCGCGCCTGGCCTACTCCTGGCGCCGCAGGCTTCGTCACCATCACGAATCCGGTCCGGCTTCGTCGTAGTTCGCCGTCTCTGGCTGCCGCGCCTGGCCGATCGGATCAGGGAAGGCAAATTAAGCAGTAAATGCAACGGAGTTTTTGATGGCGGGTAGAGAATTTCGCATCGGCATCGTCGGGGCCTCCTCGCTGGCGGGTAAGGAGCTAAGCGACTCCCTGGCAGACTCCACGCTGGCAGCCTGCGACATCACCCTCCTGGACCAGGACGATGTAGCCGGACAGATGACCACCGCCGGAGACGAGGTCTCCTTCATACAGAAGATCGAACCGGAGTCCTTCGTCGGTCTCGACTTCGTCTTCTTTGCCGGCGATCCCGCAACCACACTCAAATACTGGAAGACCGCCCGTACTGGCCGGGGCCAGCCTCATCGATATGACCGGTGCGCTGGAGGCCGAGCCCGCGGTCGTAGTGCGCGGTCCATGGGCCGCTCTCTCCGCGGCAACGCCGGAGAACGAAAAAACCAACCCTAGGACGCGCGATCCAGACCTCACCACTCCAGCCGTGGTCGCGGCCCATCCCGCAGCACTGATGCTTCTGCTTGTGGTCAACCGGCTGCACGCCAGGCATCCCCTGCGCGCCGTCTTCGCAACCGTCTTCGAGCCTGCCTCCCAGCATGGCCGCGCCGCCATGGACGAGCTGCATCAGCAGACCGTGAGCCTGCTCTCCTTCCAAACCCTGCCGCGCGAACAATTCGACGCGCAGGTCGCCTTCAACCTGCTGCCCTCGCTCGGCGGCGCGGCAAAGGTGAATCTGGCAGCGGCCAAGCAACGCATCGCGTCCCACTACGCCGCGCTCTCGTCTGGCCTGCTGCCCCAGCTTGCGCTCAATCTGCTCCAGGCGCCCGTCTTCCACGGCTATGTGGCTTCGCTGCTGGTTGAGCTGCAACGCCCGGCCACCACCGCGCAGATGGAAGAGGCCGTGGTTGGCGAGCAAGTGGACCTGGTCGCGGCCCACTCCGACCCGCCCAGCAATCTCAGCGCAGCCGGCCAGCCTGACCTTCTGCTGCAGATCAGTGCGGCCTCGCCAGGCGCCGCTGCGCTGCAAGACGATGCTCCATCCAATCGATTCTGGCTCTGGCTCGCGGCGGACAACCTCAAGCTCGCGGCCCTCAATGCAATCGCCTGCGCCAATGAGTTGCGCCGCCTCAGGCCGCAGGGCAAAGTGCAATAAGATCGAACGCGTCGCCCCGTGCCTCTGCTGGTTCCTCGTCGGCCCCACGTCCGCACTGTGCTACACTGGTCTTGCGCTTGAATAAGAACAGCGCAGGCATCGCAGGCAAGGACACCCTAGTTCTGCAACTTACCCGTTGCATCCGTGTCTGGCCAGAGACTGCGATTTGCCTCTACCACCGCAGTTCTTCTGCATCCTGGGCCATGGGGGCGTTGAGTGACTTGCCGTAACGGCATTCGTCACGGTGCGCCTGGGCCGGATCGGAAGATAAAAAATGCGCTGGATGCTCTGGCTGAGGATGCGTCATGGGACGCGTCTCGCCGTGCAGCAGCAACGCTTCGTATGCGACAGCAATGCTGACTACAAGATTCCCAAGGTGCTTCGGCGCCACTGCATCTCTTTGCCGCTCCATCTACACACATGGAAAAATCGAAAAGGAAACATTTTGACATCCGCAACTCTTGAGCCACAGGCTATCCCCGAAACATCCAACTACAACATGAACCAGGCAACATCGACCAACTTTCCTCCTCCTGCGTACGACGCAGCCACCTCCGCGGCCATCGACGCCATCGTCGATGCCTCCGAGATTGAGACCGATCCGCTCACCCATCTCCCCTTCCTGAAGAACGTCCACTTCAACGACTTTAATATCTCCGATGGGCTGAAGCACCGTCTGAGCGTGGCTGGCTTCAAGACCCCCACTCCGGTACAGGCCAAAGCCATTCCTCCGGCGCTGGAAGGCGCGGACATCCTTGCCACCGCGGCAACCGGCACCGGCAAGACGCTCAGCTTCCTTGTCCCCATGATCGAGCACATGGACGCCAACCCCATCCCTGCGGTCAAGGGCAGGCGCGGCCCCATCCGTTCGCTCATCCTTCTGCCCACGCGCGAGCTTGCCATGCAGGTGCTGGAGCATTACTCCAAGCTGGTGCCCAGCGCCAAGAACGACGCAGTGCTGGTCTGTGGCGGCTTGAGCGAGAATACCCAGCTCGACCAGCTAGCTCGCGGCCCGCGCCTCGTGGTCGCTACCCCCGGCCGGCTGGAGGACTTCCTCCGCCGCCGCGCAGTCTCCATCGGCGCGGTCGAGATGCTCGTCCTCGACGAAGTCGACCGCATGTTGGACATGGGCTTTCTGCCCGCCATCCGCCGCATCGTCGGCGCGCTTCCCCGCTCTCGCCAAACCATGTGCTACTCCGCCACGCTCGACGCCAACGTGCGTCAGGTCGTGCGTGACTACGTGCGCAATCCCGTGCATGTGGAGATCGGCCAGACCTCGCATCCCTGCGAACAGGTCGAGCTGCGTGCCTGTACCGTCATGCAGGACCAGAAGCTGGGCCTGCTGGACCAGATGCTCAATGAGGAGACCGGCACCTTCCTCGTCTTCTCCCGCACCAAGCACGGCGCCGACCGCATCTCCAAAAAATTGGAGCGGTTGGGCCACGACGTGGACGTCATCCACGGCGACCGTTCGCAATCGCAGCGCACCGCCGCCCTCAAGGGCTTTTCCACCGGTAAGCACCGCGTACTGGTTGCCACCGATGTCGCTGCTCGTGGCATCGACGTGCAGGACATCGCGCACGTCGTCAACTACGACCTGCCCAATGGCTCGGACGACTTCGTCCATCGCATCGGACGCACCGGACGCGCCGGCGCAACCGGTATCGCCACCACCTTCGTCATGCCCCAGGAACGCTCCGACGCGCACCGCATGGAGCGCGAGCTCAAGGTAAAGTTCCAGTGGAGCGAGGCCGATAAGGGACTTGAGAAGGAGGAGCGCAACAAGCCCCTCGATCTCTCAGCGCCGGTTACCGACCTGCTCGCGCTGGAAACCCGGGCCTGGAAGTCGGGCGATGCATCGGCTCAGACCCAGGTCAGGAACCACTCTGCCAGCCCATCCAACGGCAACGGTCGAAATGGCTTCCGCGGTCGTCACGCCGGTGGCTTCTCCTCGGGACGAAGCGCAGGCGGACGCGGCAACGGTGTCCCCGGCCGCAGCAGTTCGCATCCCGGCAGCAGCCGCTCCGGCCCTGCTCGCAGCGGCCAATAGTACAGTTCGCATTCAATATTGCAGCTTCGTTCGGCGCGCCAACCAGCCGCCCAACGAAGCTGTTCTGCATCCTCCCGCCTCTCTCCGTCTTGTCAGCCCTCTCATAACTGCATCGCTGCGCTCCTGTAAACTTGAAAGAATCCCATGATCTCTGTGTCCAACGTCACCATGCGCTACGGCGCCAAGCTCCTCTTCGAGGACGTCTCGGTCACCTTCACCAGTGGCCGCCGCTATGGCCTCACCGGGCCCAACGGCGCGGGCAAGACCACCTTCATGAAGGTTCTCTCCGGCGACATTGACCCGCAGAAGGGTGACGTTGTCCGTCCGCGCAAGCTCGGCGTCCTCTCCCAGGACCAGTTCGCCTTCGACGCCTACCGCGTCATCGACACGGTCATCATGGGCAACAAGCCGCTCTGGGCCGCCCTCGAAGAGCGCGAGCGAATCTACGCCAAGCCTGAGATGACCAACGCCGACGGCATCCGTCTCGGCGAGCTCGAAGGCATCGTCGGCGAAGAGGACGGCTACGAGGCCGAAGCCAACGCCGCCATCCTCCTCCAGGGCCTCGACATCCCCGACGCCATGCACGACCGCAAGATGAGCGAGCTACAGGGCGGCCAGAAGGTCCGCGTCCTGCTCGCCCAGGCCCTCTTCGGCGAGCCACAGGCGCTCCTGCTCGACGAGCCAACCAACTACCTCGACCTCGACTCCATCCTCTGGCTGCAGGACTTCCTCGTCCGCTACAACGGCACCCTCATCACCATCTCCCACGACCGTCACTTCCTCAACTCCGTCTGCACCCACATCGCCGACATCGACTACGAGACCATCATCCTCTACAACGGCGGATACGACGACATGGTCGAGCAGAAGACCGCCATCCGCTCCCGCATCGAGGGCCAGAACGAGCAGCGCGAGAAAAAAATTGCCCAGCTCAACGAGTTCATCGCGCGCTTCTCCGGCGGCACGCGCTCCAGCCAGGTCACCTCGCGCAAGAAGGAGGTCGATCGCCTCGCCACCACCGAGCTGGCCCGCTCCAACATCCAGCGCCCCTACATCCGCTTCGAGCAGGCGCGTCCCTCCGGCAAGCACGTCCTAGAATTCGAAGATGTCTGCAAATCCTACCAGCAGCAGGACGGCCCGCCGCTACAGGTTATCGACGGCTTCTCCGCCTCACTCATGCGCGGCGACAAGGTCGCTCTCGTGGGCCGCAACGGCCAGGGCAAATCGACCCTCCTCAAGGCGCTGCTCGCCAACGCTCCCGGCGTCGACGAGTCCGACCTCTCCATCGACTCAGGCGCCGTCAAGTGGGGACACGCGGCGCAGATCGGCTACTTCGCGCAGGACTTCACCAGCTCCATCCAGAAGGGCATGACCGTCAACGACTGGCTCTACCAGTTCGACGAGGACGCCACCAAGGAGGACATCCGCGGCCTCCTCGGCCAGATGCTCTTCCGCGGCGAAGAGGGCATGAAGATGACCGATGCGCTCTCCGGCGGCGAATCCGCCCGCCTCCTCTTCTGCAAGCTCATGCTGCAAAAGCCCAACATCCTCGTCCTCGACGAGCCCTCCAACCACCTCGACCTCGAAGCCAGCAACGCCCTCAACCTCGCCCTGCAGAAGTACGAGGGCACCGTCCTCCTGGTCACCCACGACCTCGACCTCATCGACGAGGTCGCCACCCGCATCTGGCACTTCGAGGGCGGCCCATCCGCCTTCCGCATCGAAGACTTCAAAGGCCCCTACGCCGAGTACCAACTCCAAATGGCCGCGAAGTAAACAACCAAGGAGTGAGGCCGAGTCGCGCTATTGCTTAGCGCTCACAATCTCGATCTTCAGGTCCAGCGCGGCCAGCACACCGGTCAGGGTATCCAGGGTTGGGCTCCCTTTTGGCGAAAACTATTTCGCAGCTAAACCACCACTTTGGCTATGGTGGCTCAGATCAAGAACTTTTTCGTGGTCCTGAAAAACCGATTTTTCGCTCTTCTGACGGCGGCAATGAGAAATAAGCCAAAAGAGAGTCGATCTTTATCAGCAGCTCCATCGTGTCCATGTTCCCCACCGGATCAGGAGGCAAGAGGTATTCGCCTGTGTCGAATCCGGCTGCATTAAGATGGCCGAGGATCTGGTTGTAGGTTTTGTAAATCTCTGGCTCATGTACATAACCACCATGGCCAGCGCGGAGATTTTTCTCCAAGGCGGAAAGGCTCGCCAATGCCCTCTTTACTCTCTCGGACTCTGTCATGTCATTCATAAACAATGAGTATATGTGCAGTGACGCTTGAAAAGGCCACAGAGTATTCGTAGCTCCACGAATACGGCACTTTCGGCAGCTTCGTTTGCCCCGGACTGGCATCCGGGGGCAGGTCTGCGGCACTCTTCTCAGATCATTGTATAGGAGTGTGCGCAGATGGAAAACCTACAATCACCTTGTGAGCCGCTTTTGCCGGAAGATTCTCTTGATCTGCGGAGAGCGCGGTGCGCAGTTCGCAAAGCCGTGCTTCTAAATCCTTCGTTACTGCGGCGCGAAGAGCCTGATAGTTTCTCCCCCATCCGGGAAGATGTTCCTCCAGCAACTTTTCGAGAATAGCGATCTTCGTATCAGCTCGAATAAGCCGCTCGCCTAGGTCTAAAGCGAAGTCGTGTTCGTTTTCCATGATGAGCATGATTATACTTTTGAAGATGTTCGAGATTGCTGGCGGGATCATTATCGCGGTTATCGGCTTGGTCGTTCTTGTGGTCGTTCTTTACGCCGTCGCTCTCCATTGGAAAGATTTCGTTTCTTACTTGTGGGAAGAGTGGAAAGATGAGCTTTTTGCGCTTATCTTCTTTGCGGTCGTCATTTTTCTCCTCTGGATTCGGCATATTACCCATCACAAGCCCTAACGAACCGCGATGTCACTACCTCTCCTGGCGGGTGGCCCATCTCCGAATTGAATCACAAAAGCGGGTGCGTCATCCTTCGGCTTCGTTCAGGACAGGCCCTCGATTCTGAGACGTGGGTTTCGGCAGGGCTGGCCCCATGCCGTTTTTCTGCAAACGATGGCCGCTGCGAAATGACTGCCCCTAAACCCGCCAGATGCTATACTTCTCGCTATACGCAACCTTCAGCTGAGGCTTGCAATCCAATCCTTTAGAGACATGGCGGCCCATGCGGCGCGCTGTGGAGGCGACCTATTCCACCAATCCTGGAATTATTTTGGTAGGTTCCCTTTAGTAATTCAAGAGACATGCCGATTACGAATCAATAGGTTTCGTAGTCATGGCAAAGCGTTGGGCCGCACTCTCAACCCGGCAGGTCGGTGAATGTCTAAACCAGGGGCTCGCCCATCACCGAGCAGGCAAGTTCGGTGAGGCGTTGGCCTGTTACGCCGCCATTCTCAGGGTCTTGCCGGCCCATGCGGACGCGTTACACTTGTCAGGTTTAATCGCGCGCGAACGGGGAGATTTACTCGCCTCCGAGCGCCTGATTACGCAGGCGATTCGCAGCCGCTCCACGGTCTCTGCCTTTCACTACAATCTCGGCAATACCCTTGAACTCCTCGGCAAGCGGAGAGAAGCTGTCGAAAGCTATCGTCGCGCCTTGTCCCTGGATCCGCAAAATCTGCCTGCGTTGCAGCGAATCGACTGCGCCATTGGCGAACAAGCGGATCCGGCGGAGGTCATTGCCCTGTATGAAGCTTTCCTGAAACTCTCTCCAGACTCAGCCGAGGCGCATTATGATTTAGGGCGTCTTCATCAGCGTAGAGGTGACCTGTCGAACGCGGTTACGTGCTATCGCAAGGCGATCGCACTCCAACCCGCTTGCTTCGAGTTTCATTTCAACTTGGCAGCCATGCTATTCCAAACTGGCCATTTTGCCGATGCCGCGGAATCATATCGGCAAGCCATACTTCTACGTCCGGAAGACGCCGAGGCACATTACTCGCTTGGGGTGGTGCTGCAGACGCTGAAAGACGAAAATGCGTTTACTTGCTATCGCAAGGCGATCGCACTCCAGCCCGCTTGCTTCGAGTTTCATTTCAACTTGGCAGCCATGCTATTCCAAACTGGCCATTTTGCCGATGCCGCGGAATCATATCGGCAAGCCACACTCCTCCGGCCGGAACACGCCGGGGCACATTACTCGCTTGGGGTGGTTCTACAGACGCTGAAAGACGAAAGTTCGGCCATGCAGGCGTATATAAGCGCTCTCAGGATCAATCCCGACCTTCCGCAAGCCCTCAGCAATCTTGGCGGCCTTTGTGTGGATAGGGACGACCCGCAGGCTGGTGAAGGCCTCTTGCGGCGTTCCATTGCACTCGATCCCAGCAACGCCTCCGCGCACTGTAACCTGGCAAATGCGTTGGCCAAACTTGGTAATATCGCAGGCGCATTGGGGTCGTCCCGAAATGCGCTTGCGCTCGACCCCACTTCCGCTCTCACCCTTTGCAACCTAGGTGCGCATCTGGAATCTTTCGGCGACGCTGCCGGGGCTATGCAGTGTTATCAGGCGGCGCTAGCCGCGCATCCGGATTCGCAATTGGCGCAGTACTACGTCGGTCTTCAGCATCTCTTGTCTGGAAACTTCGCTGCGGGCTGGCAAGGATATGAGTCACGGTGGGCCACACCCGACTTCCGCAATATGCGACCGGAGATCCTTCCGCCACAATGGCATGGGGAAGATATTCGCGGATCGCGCATTCTCCTCTATCACGAGCAAGGGCTTGGAGACACCCTCCAGTTCGTCCGCTATGTCCCCAGAGTTGCTGCGCTCGGAGCGACGGTCTTGCTGAAGGTCCAGCCTCCCCTGGTCCGCCTGCTCAGTTGGTTCCATCGCGCAATTGCGGTGGTCTCGACAGAGTCGGACGAGGGCAACGACGCCGAGTGGTCATGTCCTCTGCTGAGTCTCCCTCGGGTGTTTGGCACGAATCTGGAAAACATCCCTCAAGACGTCCCTTATCTGCTGGCAGACCCGATGGAGACACATGCATGGGCGCAACGGCTCGCAGCGCACGGACTGCGCGTCGGCCTGGTCTGGGCCGGGAATCCAAAGCATGCCCGCGACCGGCTACGCTCCATCGCATTGGAACAATTGGGCAGGCTGACTCGGATGCAGGGAGCTACGTTCTATTCGCTACAGAAGGGCCCTGCATCCACCGATCTGGTTTCAAGTCCTTTGCCTATCATCGATCTAAGCGAGCACCTTGAAGACTTTGCGGTTACCGCGGCAATTATCGCCAAACTCGACCTGGTTATTTGCGTCGACACAGCCGTTGCCCATCTGGCAGGAGCGATGGGTAAACCCGTGTGGCTACTCGTGGCCCACGTTGGCGATTGGAGATGGCTGAAGGACCGGACAGATTCTCCCTGGTATCCCACGATGCGTCTCTTCCGTCAACAAGCGACAGGACGATGGGACGACGTCCTCGAGCAGGTTGCATGGGAGCTTGAAGCGATGGCCAACGCCGGTCAACCCCCATCCCCTGCATTCGCCGTACCACAGACGAGCGCTCCTGCCCTTCATGCTTGACCTTGCATCACGGCATTACCCTTCTCTCTGCTAACCGGGCGGGCAAACCTGCAATCAATGCCCCATAGATGGAGCGCTAGGCCTCGGGAGGCCAAAGAAAGAAGTCCTGTAATCCGGGAAGGCGCCCCTTTGTCCGGTCCAATCGCGCGAACTCGGCGTAGTTGAGCATCTGCTCAAAGGCCTGCCCAGGCGGGTTCAGCTTCTTGAATGCCTCAGTTACCGCAATCCCTTTATCGACGGCAGCAGACTTGTTGGCTAACAGACCAGCAACTCTCGATTGAAAGCTTTCCTTGTCTAAGGAGAAAGTCAGTTCGTTCTCGTACGGCAACTCTCTAGTAAAACTCTGGCCGCTGTTGGTCAGACACAAGGTATGCGACCCGTAAGCTCGCGCCACTCGATCGTGAGGCATCGAAACTGTGTTTGGAGACACATCGATCATGCCAAGGGAATTGCGAA
The DNA here is from genome assembly GCA_963834805.1 of uncultured Acidobacteriaceae bacterium. Classification (GTDB taxonomy): domain Bacteria; phylum Acidobacteriota; class Terriglobia; order Terriglobales; family Acidobacteriaceae; genus Edaphobacter. Next base: position 49,047 of record CAWIDB010000002.1, on the reverse strand, counting down.
TTAGCCGGATTGAGTCAACATAATTGCAATCGTCGATATAACTCGCCTTTTTCCCATTGAAGTCCAGGTGCTCCCAGTTGTTTCCCCGGATATCGACGGGGAAGTCCATCAGCCACTCGGCCATACGGGTACACTTGACCGCCCTGACATAATCGTCGAGTTGCGCGACGAAGAAGAGCCGCAGGTTGAGGAGCTGTTCGATGTCGATGCCGTGCTGGGTGAAATACTGCGTCACCGCATTGTCAATGCGATCGTGTATCGCGCCATCGAGATGATGTTCGAGTTCGTCAGCAAGCTCGAACAACGCCTGACGAACTCGCGGCGTAACACCCGATACCCACATCTGCCGTATCGCCGCCGGATCCCTTCCGTTCTTTAGAAACAGCAGAGTCCCATGTCTCTTTGTCTGGACATCCAAATCTTCCAGGGCAAGCTCGTTGAGCAGGGTTGGAAGGGCAATGCCGATCGGGCCATTTCTGTGAGGCAAACGACTACGCATGTCACAATGTTCCGCAAACCCATAAAGGGAGATGAATTCATTACCCGGCACTCGATGGCGATCGAAGAAGTAACAGGGAGAATCTCCATGCAGCGTAATGAGGGGGATGCCAACTTCCTTCCATACGTTGATCTTGACGTCCTTGTGCTGTGCTGAGATGTCCATCCCCATGCCAGCCCATGTGAGGACGAATCGAATACTGGATACATCCGGCCCCTGCAGCAGCCTGAGTAACGGATCGAGATCGAACAGACTGATCTCGACCAACTCTATATCCATCTCTCTGAGAATCGGGGCAAAAGCGCGCCCAATCCCCTCCAATGTTCCGCCACGGGTCAAACCCGACAAATACAACACCTTGTCCACTACTTCTCCTTGCACTTGCTCCTGTGGTTCGCCAAAACTCCATCCGGACATTCGTGGAGATAAAATCGACTGTAGTCGATTTTGTAGCTGTCAAAAGCAACCAAAAGCCACAAAGATCAACAGGGTTTGGGTTGCATAATGCATGCCCGTCCTGAGTCGCATGAATTCTACCTCACCGGATGGGCATTGCAAGATCAGTGCTACAAGTCGGGTATAAGAAAAAGGTCCCTTCCCGCCTGGACTCAACCGAGTAAACGTGAGCGATCCTCTACGATTTCTCCGACACTTCTGCCCCCTCAACTGATATGCACGAAAAACGCGGTTTTCTCCAGCTTCGTTTTCCCCGGACATCAAACTGACTCACGACCCGCCGCCGCGAATTGACCGCCCTTTAAACCCCCGGATGCTATACTTTCCGCTATACGCAACCTCCAGACGAGGCTTGCAATCCAATCCTTTAGAGACATGGCGGCCCATGCGGCGCGCTGTGGAGGCGACCTATTCCACCGATCGATAAGCGTTCCGCAAAGTCCTTCATCCGCACCAACGAACGTATCCGCGCCCGCGAGATTCGCGTCATCGACGAGAACGGCGAGCAGCTCGGCATCATGCCTCCCTTCGAGGCCCTCAAAATGGCCCGCGAGCGCATGCTCGACCTGGTGGAGATCTCGCCCAACGCCGTCCCGCCCGTCTGCCGCATTCAGGACTACGGCAAATACCTCTACGAAAAGGACAAGAGTGAACGCGCCGCGCGCAAGAAGCAAAAAGTCATCACCATCAAGGAAGTCAAGTTCTCCGTCACCGTCGACGAGCACGACTACCAGACCAAGAAGAACATGGCCCTCCGCTTCCTCGCCGAGGGCGACAAGGTCAAGGCCTCGCTGCGCTTCAAGGGCCGCCAGATGGCCCACCGCGACCTCGGATACAAGATCGTCAACCGCCTCATCCAGGACCTCGGCGACGCCGCTTTGGTCGAGTTCATGCCGCGCATGGAGGGCACCACCCTGCACGCCATCATCGCACCCGCGCGCACATCCACACCCGCGCCCAAGAAGCCTGCCCCCGATGCTGCCGCCAAGCCTGCCGATGCAAAACCGGCTGTAGCCGCAACACCAGTTGCTCCGCCAACCGACACTCCACCCGCGTAGCATTGAGTCGAATGGTGGCGGTTGTAAGGAGAAATTGATCCGATGAGGGCCCTACGTCGTTCAATCATTCTCTCGGTGTTAATTTGCCTCTGTATCGCTACACTAGCGTATTGTGAGATTCAGAAGAACACTGCCACAAAGCAAGAGGCAGTAAACATTACCTACGAATTAATCCTTTCAAAATGTCAGAACGGCAAATGTCATCTTGAATCAGTTGCTAAGGATCAAGTCAATATTCAGTTTGAGGCTGAAACGCCCTCCTTTGCATGGGGCTATGAAGGGCGCGAAGTGCGGATCGGCGACATAACGTATTTTTTTCGCTTCAAAGCGGTGCATGATTCTAAAGATAAGAACAGTCGGTTCATGTTTGTTGGTTTTGCAGGCAGACTTGGGACACCTGATAACGATAAACAAGTGACATGGGGAGAGAAACAGGTATCAAGAATTTCATGGCAGACACTCCCAATTGTGTCAGTCCTTGGCAATACATACACCGACGGGGGAGACACGGTCACTCCAAGAATCGATGTAAAGATTCTTTCCGGTGGTTCGGGAATAGCAAAATAAGAAATGTCGTGGAGAGAATTCTGTGCAGATGCAAATCGTCGAATTTGCTGTAAATGCGCAAAAACTTAAATAAGTTCGACTTTTCTTCGCCTATTCCCTTTTTGAGTGTTAGAATCCCTCTTGACCTTCCACCGAGGAGAATAACGCCGTGGCCGATGACCGCAACAAAGCAATCGAATCCGCACTCGCAGCGCTGGAAAAGCAGTTTGGCAAGGGCTCCGTCATGCGCCTGGGCTCCAAGGAGGCCGTCGTCCCCATCGCGGTCATCTCCACCGGCTCCATCTCCTTCGACGCCGCCACCGGCGTAGGCGGCGTGCCGCGCGGCCGTGTCATTGAGGTCTTCGGCCCCGAGTCCTCCGGCAAGACCACCATCACCCTGCAGATCATCGCCGAGGCGCAGCGCGCCGGCGGTCTCGCCGCCTTCGTCGACGCGGAGCACGCGCTCGATCCCGCCTACGCCAAAAAACTCGGTGTGGACATCGACAACCTCCTCATCTCCCAGCCCGATTACGGCGAGCAGGCGCTGGAGATCGTCGAGGCACTCGTCCGCTCCGGCGCCATCGATGTGCTGGTGGTCGACTCCGTCGCCGCACTCGTTCCCAAGGCCGAGTTGGACGGCGAGATGGGCGACTCCCACATGGGCCTGCAGGCCCGCCTCATGTCGCAGGCCCTGCGCAAGCTCACCGGCACGGTCTCCAAGTCGCGCACATGCCTCATCTTTATTAACCAGATCCGCGAGAAGATCGGCGTCATGTTCGGCAACCCCGAAACCACCACCGGCGGCAAGGCGCTCAAGTTCTACTCCTCCATGCGCATCGACATTCGCCGCATCGGCGCAGTCAAGGAGGGCGACGTCGTCGTCGGCTCGCGCACCAAGGTCAAGGTGGTCAAGAACAAGGTCGCCGCTCCCTTCCGCGACGCCGAATTCGACATCCTCTACGGCGAGGGAATCTCCCGCGAGGGTGACGCGCTCGACCTCGCCGTCCTGCACAACATCGTCGACAAAAGCGGCGCATGGTACAGCTTCCAGGGCGAGCGCATCGGCCAGGGCCGCGAGAATGTGCGCGCCTACCTCAAGGAGAACAAGGAAGTCTTCGCCCGTGTCGACAGCGAGCTTCGCAACAAGCTCGGCATCCACGCTGCCACCGTCGCCGCTGAAGTTCCACCCGTCCCCGCCGGCGCCGCCGTTGCCGCCCACGAGGCCGTCAAAGCCCGCAAGTAACCCTCAGTCTGTGTAATAGGAAAGTGCCGGAAGACTACTCCTCCGGCACTTTTTCGCAGCGGCGTGCTACTTAATGATCGGCTCGCCCAGCGGAATCACAACTTTTCCCGCCGTGGCGTTCAGAATCTCCACAAAGGAAACGAAGAGCGCGTCCAGCCCGGTCAGTAGACCCAAGTAGCCGCCAATCCTGCCGCAGGTCCATGGCCCGATGCTATAGCCAAAGTCGCCCCACGCCAACAGGAAGAAGGTAATCCACAGCAGCAGAAAGATGCTCCATACCGCCTTGTTCAGGCGGAAGCTGACAATCCACAGCAGCAGGGTGAAGACTCCCCACATCAGCAGCACCGTGCCTCCGGCCACCGCTGGAGGGGCCTTCAGCCAGCCCGCGCCGATCGTCCACTGCAACAGCGCGAACCACCACCAGAACATCCCGTAGGAACTGAAGGCCACCATGCCAAACGTGTTGCCGGCCTTGAACTCCAGCACTCCGGCAACGAGTTGCGCCAGTCCGCCGTAGGCAAAGGCCAGCGGCACCACGATCGGCACCGCCTCATGCGGCAGCAGACCAGCGTTGATCGCGCTCAGCACGACCGTTGTGAGGCCGAATCCCGCAAGGCCCAGAGGCCCGGGATTGGCGTGTTTGACTGCGAGTGGTGCGATGGTTGGTGTCGTGGCGGAGTCGGACATTGCTGAACTTGCTCCTTCAGGTTGGAGGTTCCATGCGCGGAGTGCCGCATCAAGCAAGATGTGAGCTGGCCCTCAAAGTTGCAATAACTTTTCCCCCTCCATGAAAAAGGGGCGCCCGGTCCTCCGGACACCCCATATTCTGATCGATGTTATTGCAATCTACTGCAGCGGCTCAGGCGCAATGAATTGGTTCACGCCCGGTCCGCCAGGTCCGCGTCCTCCTCCGCCCGGTCCGCCGGGTTCGCGACCCTGATGCAGCTTGGTCCACTGCTCCGGTGTAAGCACGCCGCGGATACCCAGCAGCATCTTGGCGTTGGCCTTTTCCAGCTCGGCTCGCGCCTCCGCCACCTTGTCGATCTGTGCCATGGCCTTGGTCGTGTCCGGAGGATTGGCGCTCAATAGCGGCTCCAGCATCGCATTCTGTTTCTCCACATTCGCCTTCAGGTCGATCAATTGAATCCGGCTTTGCTCAAAGATGCCGTCCATCTTCTTGGTCTGATCGGCTGTAAGTCCGATCCGCTGCACGACCATGGGGCTCCGCCACCATATCCCGGCGGGTGCGATACCGAAGCCAGCTTCCATGCCGCCGCCTTGCTCCCCAGGGAATCCGCCGCGCAGGTTGCCTCGGTGAGCCATCATGCCGGCGCGCGCATTGCCTCGGCCATTGCCCCGGCCCTGCATCATGCCCGGACGCATTGCGGGATGCATGGCTGGACCATGCATCATGCCGGGACGCCCCCCCGGATCCATCCCCGGCTGCATGCCGGGGTCCGCCGGCGGCTGCCGTTCGATGGGTGCGGCTGTGGGCGCGGGTGTGTTGGATGCCGGAGCCGCGGGTGTCTGCTGCGCAAGAGCGATCGTACCGCACAGGGTCAATGCGGCCAGGGCAATCAGTGGGTTATGTGTCAATCGTAGGGTCATGGTTAGTCTTTCCTTTGGTTCAAAGTAGCATCGGAGCTTTCGCTGCTGACCGCGGTGGCATCATCGGTTGGATCGTCCAGCGCCTGCATGGAAGCTGGCACCGATCTGGAGACCTCACGGTTAACGTCTTCCAGCAGCGCTTCATCGGACTGCGCGGAGGCCGCCGTATTGCTGGCTGTAGCGCTCGCCATCTCCGCAGCCGGTGTCCGAACCATGTGCCGGCGCAGCACCTGCAAGGGGAACAGGGCCGTCAGAAACATGGCGGCGGCGGCAACCCAGTACGCCGGCACAAGCCGATGCGTGAACACGCGCCGCTCCGGAAGCCTCCATCGCGGTATGCCACGCAATTCTTCTTCGGCGTAGGCTTTGCTTGCCTCGCGGTAGAGCGCGATGACCTCGCGCAGGCTGGCCAGCTCCGTGGCGCACGCCTCGCATGCCTGCAGATGGACCTCGGCCGGCGTGGGCTCTGTCCCCGCGGCCTCCGTGAAGCGCGCCAGCAGTTCACCGAACTGCTCGCCCGTCAGGTGGGCCTCGCCGTGCGCTGCCGGTGGTTGCGGTACGAGTTGAGGAGTCATAGCGTCTCCTTTGAGGTTGCGGTGCGAGTGGTTGCGTTGCGTCGTGCTGTGGGGTTCTGCTCGGGGACGCTCTGCCCGAATCGGTTGTGTTGCGTGCGGATGATGGCCAGCGCGCGGTACAGGTGGCTCTTGACCGTCCCCAACGGAAGCCCGGTGACCGTGGCTATCTCGGGGATCTCCATCTCTTCCAGAAAGCGCAGCAGGAAGATGGTGCGCTGCCGGCTGCTCAGGCCGGCCACTGTCTGCCATATCTGCGCCACCTGCTGTTGCGCGATCAGGTGTTCTTCGGCGGAGCTATCGTGCGCGGGGACCAGGGCTGCCACCTCCGCCACATCCACCGCGCTGGCGGTGACGCGCTTCCAAAATCGGAACCGTCCCGTGCGTGTATGGTCGCGCGCCAGGTTCAGCGCGATGCGGATCAGCCAGGTCGCCAGCGAACAGTCTTCGCGGAAGCTGCCGCGTGCGTTCCACGCGCGCAGAAATGTCTCCTGGGTCAGCGTCTCGGCGGCGTCGCGGTCGCGCAGCGTGGCCAGCAGGAAGCGGAAGACGCGCGGCTGGTACAGCGCAACCACGCTCTCCAGGTCGTCAAGCGGGGTCTCCCGTTCCTCGCTGCCCAGCGAGAGACTCGTCGTTGGAAACATCTGGACCTCTTCTTGCGCCATATGCGTTCCTGCGGCCCGCACGCTCCGGACGCTTCCTGCCCAACTCGTCCGGCGTGCCACCGACCATCTCCTGCGGCTACTAGGACAGACGCGCTCCGTGCCTCGTAAGTCTACGGCCGCCGCTAATAATTTACGCCTTGAGGTATCCTGCTTCTAGCCATGAAATATGTTAAGGCAATTTATCCTGGGACCTTCGATCCCCTCACCAACGGCCATCTCGATCTGATCGAGCGCGGCTCCAGGATCGTCGATGAGCTGGTGGTCGCCATTCTGCGCAATGCCGACAAAGGCGCTCCGCTCTTCACCGTCGACGAGCGCATGGAGATGATCGCCGAAGCGATCGACGCCTCCGGCTTTACCAATGTCTCCGTCACCACCTTCGACGGCCTGCTCGTCGACTTCGCACGCTCCCAGGGGGCTAAAGCCGTCCTGCGAGGCATCCGAGCCATCACCGACTACGAGTACGAGTTCCCCATGGCCATGATGAACCGAAAGCTCGACCCCTCCCTCGAAACCCTCTTCATGATGCCCACCGAGCAGTACACCTACGTCAGCTCGCGCCTCATCAAGGGTGTCTTCAATCTCGGCGGAGATGTCAGCGAGCTTGTCCCCCCGCTGGTCATGCAGCGTCTTAAAACCAAGGCAACCAAATAGATGACGACCAGCCGCAAGCCGCCCGCTCCCGAGTTCGACCTTACATCCTGGCTGCGCAACCTTCCCAAGGCCGAACTGCATCTTCACCTCGAAGGCACCATCGAACCCAAAACCCTGGTCGCTCTCTCCCGCCGCAACGACCCCGATCCCCTCACCCTCGACGACGCCCGCGGCCTCTATACCTACGCCGACTTCCTCGGTTTCCTCGCCGCCTTCAAGTCCGTTACCACCCGTCTCCGCACCCCCGCCGATTACGAACTCATCGCCTACAACATGGTCCGCGCCCTCGCCGCCCAGGGCGTCGTTCACGCCGAGGTCTACATCTCCTTCGGCATCCTCTATCACTGGAAGCGCGCCGAGGTCGAACCATTCGTCGAAGCCATCGAGCGCGGCCGCCTGCGCGGCGAACGTGAGTTTGCCACCACCATCTACTGGCTCATCGACGCCGTACGCAACTTCGGCCCCGAAGAAGCCGCCCGCGTCTTCCGCAAGGCCGCCGAACTCCGCCGCCAATATCCCTCCATCGTCGGCATCGGTATCGGTGGCGACGAGGCGCGCGGCCCCGCATCCCAGTTCAAGGCCCTCTACGCCGAGGCCCGCGCCGCCGGCCTCCGCCTCACCGCCCACGCCGGCGAAACCGGCGGCCTCATCGAAGGCCCCGCCAGCATATGGTCCGCCATCAACATCGGCGCCGAGCGCATCGGCCACGCCCTCGCCGCCCACTTCGACCCCGAACTCATGCAGGTCCTCGCCCAGCGCCAGCTCCCCATCGAGGTCTGCGTCACCTCCAACCTCCGCACCGGCTGCTGCCCCTCGCTCGACGACCACCCCCTGCGCGCCTACTTCGACCTCGGCCTCATGGTCACCCTCAACTCCGACGACCCCCCCATGTTCGGCGCCACCCTGCTCGACGAGTACGCCCTCGCCCACACGCAGTTCGGCTTCTCCCTCGACCAGCTCCGCGAACTCGCCGCCAACTCCGTCGAAGCCAGCTTCCTCCCCCCCACCCGCAAACTCGCCCTCCTCTCCCGCATCGAGCAATACCGCTAGGGGACAATGTGAGTGTCGTCTCGGTCAAACAGCAAACATCAGTACATATTGAGGAATGATTATATGTCGATACCCAGAATCATGACGGGGATATCGATATTCGAAACACCACGACAATCTAGGTCCCAGATGAACTGCTCGAAGTAGGAAACACCAGTTGACATCTCATCGGCAAAGGCCTTGACAGGTACGATTTCTATGCCGTGATTGATGTGTCCGAGCCTGTGGAAGATTGTCATCTTAGCGCATACGTTGTAGACGCATGAATGCGTACTTACCAAACTGAACCTCAACGCCGAGATTGTCCTTAACGAAATCCATCTCGCGGAACGCCCCTCGATTCTTTGAGCGTATTGTGTAGTCTTCAAGGTAATGAGTTGTGGGATAAGTACATGGGACACGAACTGGAGACCATATTTTCTTCGATTTGAAAGCCTTCTTGAAGGCCTTATTGATTGATCGGGGACTATAAAGCATTCGGTCCATCATGGTCTTCTCAATACTCTTTTTAGTCTTATGTTTAGTGGCATCAACCATGCCGATCACATCTCTGACCTCTTGGACAAGTTTGGGATAGATTGCGTTTACAGCCTCGGTTCCGCCGTTGAACGAATAGATACCTGCAATTCTCATTGACCCTCAGCTTTCGGTTCTAACCATTCTTTCGGTATTTGGCTAACTCTTTCGCGACCCGTTGGCTGATGAACCGGCTTACCGAGAGGTCGATACCCAAGATGCCCATTGTAAAAATCAGTAATTCTGGTTATCGCGAGCTGGTTGTATTCCTCTTCCTTCTCACAACCCATGCCTTTTCGACCATTGCGTAAGGCTGCGAGTATCGAAGTACCAACCCCAGAGAACGGATCAAGGACCCAATCATCAGGGTTTGTGAGCGCTAGGACGCAACGCTCCACAAGTTCGATTGGGAACTGACATGGATGAATTGTCTTCTCGGGATGATTAGCTTTGACGTTTGGTATACACCAAAGACCCTGCTCCCACTCATGTTGAATCAACTTCCATATATCTGACGGATTCTTTCCGAGAGGGTTGCCAGATGGCTTTCCGTAGTCAGCACCAGGCTTGTAATTCGTCTTTCCCGGATACTTTGAAGGCACTCTCACACTGTCCAGATTGAAGGTATATTCATCGCTCTTGGTGAACCAAAGGAGGACTTCGTATCGACCTGAAAAACGTTTGCTAGCGTGAAGGCCGTGATCGAAATACCAGACAATGCGATTGCGAAGTTTGAGTCCACGCTGTTTGAAGTAGGGATAGTAGAAGATGTCTAATGGAAAAATTTCTGACTTGTCGACGTAGTTGCCAACCTGCCAGCACAGGGAACCGTCTTGAGCGAGAACGCGGATCAGTTCATCGACGATAGGAGACAGATTCTCCAGATATTGATTCAGATCCGTGGCCGTCTCGTATACCTTGCCAATGTTATATGGTGGCGAAGTGATAATTAGTTTAAGTGAGCCAGAGGGCACATTCGTGAGCGTCTTGGCGGCATCGCCTTGAAGAATCACGGTCTCGGCGTTCGGATCAAATTCCGATGCGATCATCGGATACCACAAACCAGACTGATGCTGCGCGTGCTGCATTTGACCTCGATCGTGGTCGTGAAATTATCGCGGAGAGATGAGTATCTTCAGCGATAACAAATTCTATACCGTAACCCGCGCCGGGTGCCCCCGCTCCTCGCCTCTGATCCCCGGCCTCTGCCCAACCCAGCCCCTCCCGCGCAAACCACCCGCCCCGCTCCTCAGAACTCAACCCTTCCCTGGAACGCGATCATGCGTGGTGAACTGTCGCCACCCAACCCCACTCCCAGCAGACCCGTCGGCGGCGAAATCGTGCTGGTCAGCGCGCCAAAGCCGGTCTGCGTTGCCGGCTCGCCCGGCGTGCCCGCCTGGTTGCTGGGCAGCGTGAAGTTCGGATGGTTGAAGACGTTGAAGAACTGCGTGTCGAAGCGGAAGCTGACGTGTTCGGTGATCGGAATCTTCTTGGTCAGGTAAATCTCGGAGTAGGTGAAGTGCGGCCCGCGATAGTTGTTGCGGCCTGAGTTGCCGAACTGGCAGTTGACGGGTGAATCTCCTCCGGCACACGCCCCCGTGCTGGGATCGACCACCGACGCAAACGCATCCGGGTTGAGCCACTGCAGGCTCCCCGGCTCGGTCACTCCGCTCACCGCCGTCTTGCGATACACCGGCACCCCCGGCACCCGGTTGGCATACTGCGGCCCGCTGCCCTGGAAGATGCCGTGATTGTTCGCCGTGTAGGGCGCGCTCAGCACGCTGAACGGCAATCCGCTGTGCAGGAACGCCGTCTCCGACACCTGCCAGCCTCCCAATGTCTGCCTCAACCATGCGTGGCTGGAATGAAAGGGAATCTCGTAAATCCCGAAGGCAGACAGGTTGTGGCGAACGTCGTAGTCGCAGTTGCCGTACTCCTTGCGCAGATCGCCGGGCAGCGGAGAGAGAATGCCCAGGCTGGAGAACGCCAGCAACCCGCCGTTCGATACTTCGTCGAGGCAATGGCTATAGGTGTAGTTTCCGCGCAGCGTCAGGCCGCCGAATTGCTTCGTCACGCTGCTTTGCAGGCCGGAGTAGTGACTGCCCGCGTCCGTGCGGAATTCGTTCACGCTGCCGAAGCGCTGGTCCAGAGGCTGGTTGTAGGCAAAGGGCGCGAAGCATCCATTGCACACCGTCTGATAGCCATTCAACTGCACTTGATACGGCTCATGCACGGAGCGCGTGCCGACGTAATCCACGCGCAGCCCGCCACGCGGCCCCAGTTCGCGCTCGATGCCCAGGCTCCATTGCAGGAAATATGGCGTCTTCAAAGTGCCGCTGGGAAAGGTGTTGAGGTTGACCGCCAGCGGACACGTAGGAGCGCCGGCAGCCAGATCGGCACATGGAACGCCTCCCGACGCAAAAACACTCTGGAAGGATTGGTTGGCCTGCACGGTCGCGTCTACCGCGCTGTTTGCAACACCTGGCGCAATCCCCACGCCGCCAACCTGTCCGTTGATCCCGCCAACAAACACCGGGGCATACGGAGGGTTCGTCGCGCCCATGTCCGCCACCTGCGCTGGAATGATGTCGTTGAAGACGCCGCCGCCTGCGTGAATCGCCATCTTGTCCGACATCTTGTACGCCAACGAAGCGCGCGGCTGCCAGCTCAGTAGCGGCGTGGCTGGAAACAGCCTTCGCACGTTGGTCTGGATCGCTTGGTTCAATGGCTGTGCGATGTCGTGGCTCATGTCGAGGAACGATCCCGAAGGCCGCGCGAACAGACCGTGCTGGTTGACCGGGTCCGTGTTCCAGGTCACGCGCAGCCCCGCGATCAGCGTCCATCGGGAGCTGGCTTTGTAGGTGTCCATCGCGTACAGGTCAAGGTTGCCAAGTGCGATGCTCTCTTTCTGCGTCACCGGAAAGGCTGCCGTCGCAGTGGACGCAGCGCCATGGGTGAACTGCGCGAGATTGTTATAGACCACATATGGCACCACGCCTTCACCCAGGTCGTAGTCGCTTACGTCCAGCCTGCGCGAGTTCTCCCCAAACTTGAAGCTGTGGCGTCCGCGCGTCCAGATCAGGTTGTCGTTGATCTGCCACTGGGTCACCTTGCGGCCCTGGGTATAGGTCTGGTCGTTTCCCCCAATCGTGCTGAACGGTGCGTTGGAACTGCCTCCGGCTAGCACGATCGGAAAGGCCTGTAGTACTTGCGGGTAGTTGTTGGGCAGAAAGAGGCTAGAATACCAGCTTGCGCCGGGGTTGATCTGATTGATCAGATTCGGCGTAAACAGGCGCGTGTAGCCAACCACCAGCGTCCGTTGTGGCTGCGGCGAGTACGAATTGAAGATTGCGTTGATCGGGTCGGTGTACGCCGCCTGCAGCCCCGTGTCCTGCTGGAATCGGTACCAAATACTGTTGTTCGTGTCGATGGTGTGGTCAATCTTGAGGACGATGAGGTTCTCACTGTCACTGTTGTTCATCGACTGCGTGCGGATGTTTGCACAGCCCTTGTAGTCGAAAATATTGGTTGCCGATTGACCGGAATACACCTTGCCATTCTCATCGACGGGGCACGTGAGTACCGCTGTTGGCGTGCCCGCGGTATTGCTGTAGAGCGCGAACATGTTCTGGTAGAACCCCACCTCTTGCGGCTGAGCAGGCAGTGTGGGGCAGTTGTACTGAACTGGGTTGCTGCCCGGCACCACCGTACAGTTGATCCAATCGGTCCCACCCTGCGGCAACTGCTGCAACACATATTGCTGATAGGCAGGCGATGGGACCGTCGTTCGCACGACCAGAGGCAGGGCGATGCGGATTCCTTCGTAGTGCGCGAAGAAGAACACCTTGTTCTTCCGGATCGGCCCGCCAACACTTACGCCGAATTCATTCACGGTCGAGCGAGGCTTCTTCGCAATGTTTCCCGCAGTGTCGTTGGCATGGAGAAAGTAGTCCGTGGCGTTGAACAGCGAACCGTTCCATATCTCGTACACATCTCCGTGAAACTGGTTGGTTCCCGACTTGGTGAAGTAGTTCACCTGCGACGCCCCATAACGTCCCTGATCGACCGCGTAGGAGTTGGTGTTCACGGTCGCCTCCTGCAGGGCATCCAGTCCGATGACAAGATTCGTTGAAAGACCTATATTCAGTCCGAGAAACGGATCGTTCGCGTCGTAGCCATCCAGGATGTATCCGTTCGAGGTCGCCGGCAGTCCGTTGAACTCGACGTTGCCGTAGCCTCCCGCGGCCTTGGCGTCGTTCGACGATCCCGCCGTGTTCATCAGCGCGCCCGGAGCAAACTGCGCAATGTAGGTCAGGTCCTGACCTGGGTTGGGCAGGCTCTTGAGGGTCTTCTCTTCAAGCGTGGTGGACGTATTCGCGTTTTCAAGACTCATCAGCCCCGATTGCGCGGTGACTTCGATGGACTGCGAAGCCTCCGCCGGAGACAGCGTGAAATCGACTGCGGCGGTCTGGCCCACCGAAACGCTTACCGGTTGCGACTCTCCAGGGCCGAATCCCGCCGCGTGAACTTCAATGCGATAAGTTCCCGGATTCACCTGGCTGAACAGGAAGCGTCCGTCCGCGTTGCTCTGCACTGCGCGGACCGCGCCGGTATTCACCTCGGTTGCCTTCACCTGCGCATCGGGAATCATTGCGCCGCTCTTGTCCGCAACGCTCCCCGCAAGCGCGCTGCTGGTGCCGCTCTGCGCCCAAAGTGGCAGCTCCCGCGTCCCGGCCATCACGGCAAACAGGGCTACGACTGTCAAAGCAATTCGTATGAGGAGAGACAATTTAGGCATACCTAATTAGGTTTACCTAAATTCAGCTACGTGTCAACTTTGCGCAGAGCCACGCGCACCCCCGCACACCCCACCCCACATCTCCAGCTCCGAATGTCCCGCTCTACTCCGCAGCCTTGGGCGCGAAGTAGCCCGTATGGGTGCGCACGTGGTAGCGCGGGTCGTTGGCCTGAAGATAGATCGTGCGGAACGACCCATCCTGTTTGAAGTTCGCAGGCCGGTACGCCAGCAGGTACTGGCTGCGCAGCTCCTCTTCGATGCTCGTGAAGTCCAGCGCCACGTCCTCGATCTTCACCGGAAAGAAGGGCCGTCCGCCGGTTGTCTCGGCAATCTTGCGCAACGCATCGACGCCCGCCCTGTCCTTGGTCGGGCTCACGTCGGTGCTGATCGTGTACACGATCGTGTCCGCTCGCTGGCACTCCTTGATCGCGTCTTCCTCCCGTGCGTGGCTGTAGTTGTCGACGCCGTCCGACACCAGAACGATCGTCTTGCGCACCGGCTCCGTATCGCGCAACGTCAGCATCTGGTCCTTGCACGTCGCGTAGATCGCATCGAACAGTGCCGTCCCGCCGCCCGGACGCAGCTTGTGGATTCCCTGGTTCAGCAGGTCGATGTTGTTGGTAAATCCCTGCTCCAAGTCCGTCTGCACGTCGAAGCCCTCCACAAACGCGCGGTCGTTGCGGTGCAGCACCTGCAGCAGGAACGTGATCGCCGAGTCCTGCTCGAACTGGAACCGCTGACGGATCGAGCTGCTGGTGTCCAGCATGATCCCCACCCGCAAAGGAAGGCTCGTCTGCTGTTGGAAGCGAAACACCTGCTCCGGTTTCCTTCCGTCATCCAGCAGCCCAAAGTCCTGCGACTGCAGACCCGTGATGAACTTCCCGTTCTTGTCCGTCACGGTAAAGACCAGGTCCACCTCGTTGGCGAAGGCCCTGATCACCGGAGTCGCCGCATCCTGCGCCGGAGATGTAGATGGATTGGCCTGCGCCTGCGATTGTGTCGCCGCCGCTGGTGCCGTCATCGCTTGCCCCTGCGCCAGCGCAGTTGCCGCTGCCACAGCTATCCCCGTGCATGCAGCCAGAAAAATCTTTCTATACCGCGCAACCGTGCATTCGATTTCTTTCAAAGTATTCACTTGCATGATTCTACCAACTCACCTCCGCTCCGTCCTGAGCAGCGCCAGAAACTCCTCCAGCTCCCGCGGCAACGGAGCATCCACCGCCACCGCCTTGCCCGTCTGCGGATGGACAAACTCCAGGTGCGCCGCATGAAGATAGTTCCTCTCCAGTCCCACGCTCGTCTCGGTTGGATTCGTAACACCGTCCTTCCGCACCGCGAGTTGCAACACGCGCGGCGCGCCGTACAGCGTGTCGCCCACCACGGGATGTCCCATCGACTGCGCGTGGACCCGGATCTGGTGCGTCCGTCCCGTTTCGATCCGTGCCTCCACCAGCGTGAACGCTCCGTAGCGCGTCGCCAGCCGCTCCACTACCGAGAAGTGAGACACAGCGCTGCGTCCATCCGCGCGCCGCGTCGTCATCCGCGTCCTCCGCACCATATCGCGCGCGATGGGCAGGTTCACCGTAACCTTCTCCTTCGCCAGCGTCCCATGCAGCAGCGCGATGTAGGTCTTTGCCACCCGCCGCATGGAGAACATCTCGCCCAGCTTGCGATGCGTAACGTCGTCCTTGGCCACCACAATCGCCCCGCTGGTCTGCTTGTCCAGCCGATGCACGATCCCCGGCCGCAGCTCGCCGCCCACCTCCGACAGCTTCGCCATGTGGAACAGCAGTGCGTTCACCAGCGTCCCCTTGTTCCGGGTGTCGCCGCGCGCGTCGTCGGTCCGTCCCGCACCCGCATGCACCATCATCCCCGCCAGCTTGTTCACCACCGCCAGCCACTTGTCCTCATACAGGATGTCGAGAGGAATATCCTCCGGCGTCGCATGCAGCGGCTCCGGATGCGGCTCGCCCTCGATCTCGATGGCCTCGCCGCCGCGCAGCTTCTGCCTGGCCTTCGCCAGCGCGCCGTCCACGCGTACCTGTCCCGCCTCGATCAGCAACTGCACCCGCGCCCGGCTGATCTCCGGGATCGCCTGCGCCAGATAGGCGTCCAGCCGCATCCCCGCTGCCGCCGCGTCCGCCTCAAAGCTGCGCACGCCGTCCTCGATCTCCGTGTCTTCTTCCAGATCGAGCACCGGAACCACAGCCGCCGGCTCCGCCTCCACGCCCCGCGTGGCCCTGTATTCGGCACGCACCGACTGCCGTCTGCTCCCCTTGCGCAACATGTTCTTAGACGGCACCGACAACACCCTTCCCACAAGGCACTAAACTAGCAGCTCTGCGCTTCAGCAGAAATGCATCACCTCTTATGGATTGTCATTCTGAGCGTATGAGTTGTCATTCTGACCCTGAGCTTGCCGAAGGGGAAGAATCCCCGCATTTTCTTTTGCTTGTTCTTCTCCGCGGAAAACAACATCGCCGATCTCGCGCCAAAGGCACTAAGCAAAAGAAAACCGACCCACTGGGCCGTGCGGCGAAGCGCTGGTGAACCCGTCCTTAGACGGCGGAACCCTGCTGTGGCTCTTTAGGCATTCCGAACTGGCGGACAGCTCACCAAGCCATATACGAGCAGGACCCCTGTTCATTCAATGTTGGTTCATCCAGCGTTGTCCCCCGCACCTGCTTTGCAGGCCGGTTTCTAGCTTGCATGCTACCCGTGCCCGCTCAGCTTTGCAAGCCCGAAACCCACCTCGTGCTTCCCGCCCAGAACTGGCTCCAACGCAATCGCAACCAAGCCTCTGCCAACTATCCACAACCTCCACGGTCGAAATCGCCCACTTCCCGCTTACATATTCGTCAAGCCGTGGCGCATCTCCTCGTTGAACGATGGCCGGATGAACTCCAGCATCCAGGATAACTGCGCAAGATACGCCTCCCGCCTCTCCATCAGCTTCTCCGTTGCAGCCCCGTACTCAGTGTCCACCGGCCGCAGCAACCCCTCCGCCGCCAGCGCCGCCGCGGACTTGCTTAACTCCTCCACCGTCGTATTCAGATACTGCGCGTCCCGCGGGTCCAGCAGCCACACCGGCTCACCCGCCCCCAGCGCCCCGGAGAGCCAGTAGGCCTTCCCCGCCACAAATCCCCTCCGTTGCTCCTCGCTCGTATCGTTGAAGCTGAACTTCTTCTGCTTTGGGCTGTAGAAGCGCGTGGTCAACGGAACCGGCTGCCGGTTGCCGCTCTTCACCAGCTCCAATTGCCCCTGGTCCATCGTCTTGCGCACCGCATTGTAAACAAATCCCTCGGCAAACGGCTGCTCCGGCGCAGCCACCACGTCGCGAAAGGTCACCGTCATCGATGCGGCGATCTTTGCGTGCAACACGCTCTCCCCGCCGTCCTCCAGCCTTACCTCTCCATGCACCAGCGACGTGTCCGCCCCCGAGCTCGACTCGTGAAACGGCCAGCCAAAGCGCCCAAAGCTCAGCGGTAGCCCATGCAGCGTCAGGTAGCAGTCCGGCCGCGGATTGCGCAGCCGCTTGGCCACCTCCGCAAGATACTCACGCACTGCATCCCGCAGATCGGGACGCCCAAACTCGAACCGCTCGCTCAGCTCCAACATCTGTGTCTTATCGTTGGCCGAGGCCGCGTCCTCCGCCAGCGCCAGCAGAAACTTCGCTGTTCCCCCACCCGAATACTTCTCGCCCTCTTCGGTCGACACCACCCTCAGCCCCGCTGACTTCGCCGCCGACTCCACCTGCACCGCCAGCACCTCGCTCCGCATAAGCCACACCCTCCTCGACCGCCGCATCCCCACTGCGCAGCGGCTACTTCTATCCTATTTGCTTTTGCTCTCGATGGAGTTCGTTCAGGATTTTCATGGCTGACGGCACACGGTCCCCATCCTCACTCGAATGAAGTGTAGTGGAATCGTGTGCCGCTCGTTTTAGGTTAGTAAACCACTAACTTGACGCTGCCAAGCAGTCCCGATGTAGGAGGCGCTGCCGGCGCAGCTCCCCGGCCTCCTCCTATACCCATGCCCGCAGGCGGCGCTCCAGCACCGGGAGCTCCCGCGGCAGCTCCTGCCGCAGCGGCCCCTCCACGTCCACCCCGTCCGCCACGTCCTCCGCCCGCGGCTGGTGCCCCAGTGGGTGCCCCCCCGCCGGCAGGCAGCGTGGCAAGAGCAGGCGAAGCCGCAGCAGCCGGAGCAGCACCAGCGGCAGGCGGCGCACCGCCAGCCCCTCCTCGACCGCCCTCCTGCAAGGCATACGCCTCGATCACCAGATTGTTCGCACCCTTCTTCAGGGCATCGGTCACATCCCAGCGATAGGGCTGCCATGCTTTCGCGCCCACATCTTTCCCATTGAGCGTCACCTTTGCGCAGTCATGCACATCGGCGATCTCCAGATAGACACGCTTGCCCTTGGGTGCAGCGCTTGCCGAGGTGAACTGCATGGTATAGGTCGCCGGTCCGATAAACGACTTCGTGCCCAGATCCTCCCACGGCTTCAGCGCCGTAGTCATCTGCTTGCCATTCAGGTCCAACTTCCAGTCGCCGTCCAACGCCATCAGCGTATCGCCGGATACAAACGACGGCTCAGGTGCGGCCGCAACTCCCTTGGCCATCGGTCCCACCACAATCACTTTCGCCTCATACGGTCCCAGCGACAGCGGAACGGTTACCGTATCTCCTGCCGCCTTCGCTGCGGACATGGGATGGATCTCGCCCGTCGCAAGGTCCCAGTCCTGTGCCGTGCCATGCCCCGCGATGGTCGCCATGCGAGATTCCGCCTTGTCGCTCTCGTTGAAGAAGTAATACATATCGCCATCGGTGAATTTGCGGTGCGTATACGTCAGCCTCTGGAACTCGGAGTCCAGCTTCACGTCTGGTGTAGGCAGAGCTGCAAGCACCGCCGGCGTGATGTCGCCCGAAGGCTCGATCAGCGTGGCGAAGCTTAGGTCCGGCTTCTCCTTCGCATCCATGAACGTCTTGTCCAGAATCAGGCTCGGCGTCTTGCCAACGAAGATGACCTTGCCGCCCGCTTTGACAAACTCCTGCAAACGGGCAAGTCCCGTGCGAGTGATGATCGTCATCGAGGGGAAGACGATCGCTTTATAGGTCTGGCCGCTCAGGTTGGTGAAGCCGCCGTTTGAGATCGTGGCCACCGAACTCAGAGACTGCTCGTCAAAGTAGTCCCAGTCGACTTGGTGCTCATACAACTGCCAGCCCAGCTTGGTGGTGCTCTGGTCGGCCTCCTGCGCTGCACTGCCGCCCATCCAGATGGTGTTGCCCGGATGATACAGCCCTACCTGTGCTGCTGGCCGCCCAATCGACATCAGATAACCGCCGCGGTTGCCATACATCGCAATCAGCTTGGCCTGCGGTTGCAATACGGGCGCAGACGCTGCGGCAGGTGTCGTTCCAGCGGCCGCGGCACCGGCGCCGCCGCGTTGTTGCCACGGCACGCGAAGCGCCAGAGTCGTTACCCCGCGCACCAGTTGGAAGTCCATCTGGTACTTGCCGTCGATGCCTGTTCCGCCGCCCTCTTCCGCCCACACCTTCGGGTGTCCGAACAGGTGCGCGTCCGAGCTCGCCAGCTTGGGGAAGTTGTTATTGATGTTCCACGTCCCGTCCGGACGGTGAACTGCACTGGGAATTAACTGGCTCAGGTTGTCGATTCCCGGCACCTCTACATACCGCTCGTCGCGGAAGTAGTCGCCCTCGCTGCGCTCCAGCGACTGCATGGTCTCTTCGTGGTTCAGGTGCACCAGGTACTCCGCGTTGTGCGCCTTCGCCCAGTTGGCCTGCTCGCCGAAGAACGAGTCTTTGAAGATATTGCTCCACACGTCGTAGTAATCCGCGCGCGCCAGGTCAGCCCCCTTGATCGGCATGCGGTCGAACCACGAGGGAAGGTACGGCGCAAGGTCGTAGCCCTTCGCCGCCTTGAACTCCTCCAGCAGCTTCGGCGTCCACGGAATCCCGCTGCTGTAGTCCGGCTCGTCGCCAAATGTGCCCATCACAATCTTGCCGAACTGGTCGCCCACCGCGTTGTAGTACGTCTCATGCACGGTATGCAGGAACGCGTCCGTGGCCTTCGGGTCCAGGTAGTCGATGATCGTGTACGTCGCGTCCTTTGCCCGCGTCCCGTCGGCGCGGTTGAAGTTGCGCGTCGGCGAGCTCAGGTACACATGCCGCAGGAACGTCACCTGCCAGGTATAGCGCGGCTCATTCGGCGTAGTGCCCTCGGCTGGCGTCAGGTACTTCAGTTGCAGGTCCGCCGGCACGGGAATCGGAATCACTTGCTTGATCGCCCCAGTCTGGTCCGTCTCGGTCGACCAGATCGCCAGTGTGTCCGGAGGCACCGGCATCTGCAGTGTCTGCCCGGGCGCAACATGCACGGTAATGTCCGCGACAATGTCCTGCATCCCAAGTTGCGGGTAGCGTTCGCTGATGTATCCGCCGGCAAATCCGCTCGGATAGTCGCTCTCGTCCTGGATCCACATCCTCATGTTGCGCTTCGCCAACTCGGCCACAATGTACTTCACCATGTCCATGTGTCCCGGCGAAAGATACGCCGGCTCGCCATGCGCCATATCGCGTCGCCCGGGCGAAAGGTTGATCATGAAGATGCCGTTCGCCTCCATCGCGTCAAGATCGCTTGATATCCTCGCACGAAGCGCTGCCGGGTCAGTGCCATTCCAGCTTTGAAACTGTTGCATCGCCCCATACTCGCGCGGGGGAGACTTTAAGTTCGCCGCAACCTCGGCGGTGGACGCCGGTGTGATCTGCTGCCACGGGCGCGGTGACTGTGCCTGCGCCTTTGCGATCGTTGCCGTAAGCGGGAGGAACAAAAGTGGAACGAGGAAGAACGGGAAGAGGAACAACCTGAGGGCAGCCTTCATGACATCGACTCCGGATCGCAGAATTTCGTTCGCCCCGGAGTATACTCACTCGTCTCGGCAAGTAGCAAGCAACCGCTTCAGGCTAGAAGCTTCGCCCCTTCAACCACTCCCGTGAAGCATTCCCAGACAGCGCCAGGCGGTTCTGGCAAGCGTCCATGAAGTTGAACCCATGAAAGGGACGGGGCTGCCCCGTCTCTTTCATGGCCGCGCAATTAACCCGGATTTTACCCCTGGGGAAGTTTGTGTTCGGCTAAATGCGCCGAATCATTCCCTCCTTAGTAGGCCACCAGCTTGACCAAGCCCAGCAGGCCCGAGGTCGCAGGCGGAGCTGCGCCACCGCGGCCTCCTCCGCCGCCACCGGCAGGCGGAGCTCCCGCAACGGGCGCACCCGCAGCAGCCCCTCCACCACGTCCGCCCCGGCCGCCACGCCCTGCGCCAGCAGCGGCTGGAGCGCCAGCGGCACCAGGTGCCCGGCCGCCAGCAGGCAGCGTTGCAAGACCTGCTGTTGCAGTCGCACCCGCGGCAGGCAGCGCGCCCGCCCCTCTTCCTCCTCCGGCGACGTTGGCATATACCTCGATCTTCAGGTCATTCGCGCCCTTCTTCAGAGCGCTGGTCACATCCCATCGATAGGGCTGGAACGAGCGTGCGCCCACCTCTTTTCCGTTCAGCATCACCTTCGCGTAGTCATGCACATCGGCGATCTCCAGATACACATGCTTGCCCTTGGGCGCGGCGCTTGGGGTGAACTGCATCGTGTAAGTGACCGGTCCGGCAAACGATGTCGATCCCAGCTCCTCCCATGGCTTGATCGGCGTGGTCAACTGCTTGCCGTTCAGGTCCAGCTTCCAGTCGCCGCTCAAATCCGCAACCGGTTCGCCCGATGCAAACGACGGTTCCGCGGCAGCCGCAATCCCCTTGGCCAGCGGCCCCACCACAACCACCTTCGCCTCATACGGTCCCAGAACCAGCGGGATGGTTACCGAATCTCCCTCCGCCTTCGCAGCCGTCATGGGATGAATCTCGCCCGTTGCCAGGTCCCAGTTCTGCGCCGTGCCATGTCCCGCAATCGTTGCAACGCGCGATTCTGTCGCCGTGCTCTCGTTGAAGAAGAAGTACAGGTCGCCGTCGGTGAACTTGCGATGTGTGTAGGTCAGCCTCTTGAACTCCGAGTCCAGCTTCACATCCGGCTTGGGCAGCGCCGCCAGCACCGCCGCCGTAATGTCGCCCGATGGCTCGATCAGCGTAGCGAAGCTCAGGTCCGGCTTCTCCTGCTTGGCATCCATGTACGTCTTGTCCATAATCAGGCTTGGCGTCTTGCCGACGAAGATCACCTTGCCGCCCGCCTTGGCAAACTCCTGCAACCGCTGTAGCCCCGTCCGCGTGATCACCGTCATCGAGGGAAAGACGATCGCTTTATAGGTCTGCCCACTCAGGTTCGTGAAGCCGCCGTTCGATATTGTGGCCACCGAACTCAGAGACTGCTCGTCGAAGTAGTCCCAATCGACCTGGTGCTCGAACAACTGCCAGCCCAGTTTGGTGGTGCTGCGGTCGGCCTCGGTCGCGTCCTGGCCGCCCAGCCAGATGGTATTTCCTGGATGGTAGAGCCCCACCTGCGCGGCGGGACGGCCAATCGCGATCAAATACCCCGCGCGGTTGGCATACCAGATGGTCTGCGCAGTATCCGGTGGAGGTGGGCCCGCCGCCTGACCGCCAAATCCACCGGCGCGCAGCCCATTGGCCCGAATCTGCAGCGCGTTGACGCCGCGCACCAGTTGAAAGTTCATCTGATACTTGCCGTCGACGCCCGAACCGCCTCCCTCTTCCGCCCACACCTTCGGCTTGCCAAAGAGATGCGCGTCCGAGCTGGCCAGCTTGGGGAAGTTGTTATTGGTGCTCCAGTTGGAGTCGAACCGATGTACGGCGCTGGGTATCAACTGGCTCAGGTTGTCGATGCCCGGGACCTCAACATACCGCTCGTCGCGGAAGTAGTCGCCCTCGCTATTCTCCAGCGACAACATGGTCTCTTCGTGGTTCAGATGCACCAGGTACTCCACGTTGTGCGCCTTCGCCCAGTTGGCCTGCTCGCCGAAGAAGGAGTTGCGGAAGATGCCGCTCCACACGTCGTAGTAGTCGGCGTGGGCCAGATTCGACTTCTCCGTCGGCTGTCCGTCGAACCACGCCGGAAGATAAGGCGTCAGATCATAGCCTTTCTGCGCCTTGAACTGCTCCAGCAGCGTAGGAGTCCAGGGAACTCCGGCGCTGCCTGGGATGATGGTGCTGCCCGTGGTGTTGTTCTCGCTGTAATCTGGCTCATCGCCGAAGAAGCCCAGCACAATCTTCCCGAACTGGTCGCCCACCGCTCCGTAGTAAGTCTCCTCCGTGATGTGCAGGAACGCGTCCGTCGCCTTGGGATCCAGATAATCGATCAGCGAGTAGGTCCCATCCTTCGCTCGCCCTCCGTCGGCGCGATTGTCGTTGCGCGTAGGCGAGCTGATGTGCTCGTGCCGCAGAAACCTCACCTGCCATGTTGTGTGGCGCTCATCCGGCGTCGCGCCCTCCGTCGACGGCGCAACCCACTTCAGTTGCCCATCCGCCGGCAAAGGG
The DNA here is from genome assembly GCA_963834805.1 of uncultured Acidobacteriaceae bacterium. Lineage (GTDB taxonomy): Bacteria > Acidobacteriota > Terriglobia > Terriglobales > Acidobacteriaceae > Edaphobacter. Next base: position 25,879 of record CAWIDB010000002.1, on the reverse strand, counting down.
ATCGGCGTCACCTTCAACACCTGCCCGCTTGGGGTCGTCTCCGCCGCCCAAATCGCCAGCGTGTCCGGTGGCACCGGCATCGCGACCGTCTGCCCTTGCTCCCCGCGCAGCGTGATGTCCGCGGTCATCACCTGCATCGTAAGCTCCGGGTAGCGTTGCTGGATGTAGCCGCCCGCGAATCCACTGGGGTAGTTCGACTCATCCTGAATCCAGAACCGCATGTTCCGTTTCGCCGCCTCCTGAACGATGAACTTCACCTCGTCCATGTGTCCCGGCGAAAGGTACGGTGGTTCACCCGGAGATTTCCGTCCCGACGCAAGGTTGAAGACAAACATGCCATTCGCCGACATCCGGTCCAAATCATCCGTGATCCGCTTCTTGAGCGCCTCCGGATCCGGCCCATCCCAGCCGGTAAACGGAGAGATCGCCCCGTACTCATGTGGCGGCGCCTTGAAGTTCGCCGCTACCTCACTGGTGGATGGAACCGTCACCTGCTGCCACGGACGAGAAGCCTGAGCTTGGGTCTGCGCCTGCGCCTGCGCGACCGTTGCCGTGTTGGGGAAGAACAAAAGTATGCCGAGGGATAGCGGGACGAGGAACAGCCTGAGGGCAGCCTTCATGGCATTGACTCCGGATCGCAGAATTTGGATCGCACCGGAGTATACTCCACCCGTACCACCTCCGGCTGCTGCTTCCTAATTGTCTATTTCGCCGGTCCGTACGCAGTCTTACCTTGTATCTCGAACTTGCACTCTGTACCTCGTACCCCGAAAGGCCCCTATGATTCTCACTGGAAACACGATCCTCATCACCGGTGGCGGCTCCGGCATTGGTCGCGCCCTCGCAGAGCAGTTCCACCAGCGTGGTAATCAGGTCATTATCGCCGGCCGTCGCCAGTCGGCCCTCGACGCCGTCACCGCAGCCAACCCAGGCATCAAGTCCATCCCTCTGGACGTCGAAGACCCCGCCGCCATTCGTAGCGCCGCCGCCCAGATCGCTCAGGATTTCCCCGCGCTCAACGTCCTCGTCAACAACGCCGGCATCATGCGCCCCGAAGACCTCCGCAAGCCTGCCCTCGCCAGCGCCGATGCCATCGTCGCCACCAACCTCCTGGGCCCCATACGCCTCACCGCCGCGCTCATGCCGCATCTTCTCAGACAGCCCTCGGCCACCATCCTCAACGTCTCATCCGGCTTGGCCTTCGTCCCCCTTGCCTATACCCCCACCTACTGCGCCACCAAGGCCGCCATCCACTCCTACACGCAGTCGCTCCGCTACCAGCTCCAGCACACTGCCATCCAAGTCATCGAGATCATCCCACCCTGGGTCGCCACCGAGCTGATGGGCCCCGTCCCCACCGACCCCCGCGCCATGCCGCTCGACGCCTTCATCGCCGAGACCATGCAACTCCTCGCCACCGGCGCAGAAGAGATATGCGTCGAACGCGTCCTGCCCCTGCGCCGCGCCCCCGCCAGCGGCAACGAATCCGCTTTCTTCAAGGCCTTCAACGACGCCCTGTCCCAACGCTCTTAGAGTTGACTCATTGGAAACCAACCCCAGGATCAGCTATATGCCCCGTGCTGACCGTGAGGCACCCCCATTTGAGGCTCGCAAAGCCACCTCTTGCGCGATTGCTTCTTATCCAGATACATCGCCGCGTCGGCTTGCTCGATCACCTCCTGCACGGCCTTTCCCGGCAGCCACTGCGCCACCCCGATCGACGCATCCACATCCACCTTCAGGCTCGCGCTAGTACCGGTATGAATGGTGTAATCGCCCAGTACCCACTCGCGAATCCGGTTGATCTGAGGCTTTGCCGCGGCAAGCTCGCAGTTCAGAACCACGATGAATTCATCCCCGCCCCAGCGCGCCACCAGGTCCGAGGACCGCATACAGTTCCGCAACTCACTGGCAAACTGTTTCAGCAGGTCGTCGCCCGCCGCATGGCCATGCTGGTCGTTGATCTCCTTGAAGCCGTTCAGATCGATAATCGACACACAATACGCCTGCTTCTGCGCAACGTACCATTCCATCCGTCCCTCGGCGCATCTCCGGTTGGCGAGGCCCGTCAGAGAGTCCTTCAACGCCATTTGTTCCACCGACTTCAATTTGGTCTCGTAGTCGGTGACCTTGAACTTCAACTGGGTGATGGAAAATTGGCTCTCCTGCGTCATCTTGTCCACGCAGCTCTTCAATTCCCCCGCCTTCCGCACCAGGGACGACCGGACCTGCGTCAGATCGTCGAGGTTGGCGATGGTGCGAAGGTCGGAGGTCAGCTCGCTAAACTGGTTCGCGTACCGCTGGTCCCGCTCGCCCACCGACTCGGCCGTGCGGGCCAGCATCATCAGTAGCTCCTTCACTCCGTCGGCCTTCTCCCGCAGGTACTCCTCCGTCTCTTGCGCCCACTGGCTCAATCGCTCCTCAACTTCGGACTCCATTTGCTGCACCGCCCGCGGAGCCGGTTCGACCGGAAGCTGGCCCACCAGCCTCGCCAGTTGCAGCTCAAGTTCGCTGCCGGGAGCAGGGCAAGCCTGGGCCGCGCTCTTGCCAACCGCACGCAACGCCGAGCGGTAGCAGTCCATCGCCACCGTCAACGGCTCGTTCACAACCGGCTCATCGACCGGCAGCACTCTCGTATTGGCGTCCATGTACCTCTTTATAGAGATCAACTGCGTTCTCCTATTCGGTTTCTTCCGCTTCTCGACCCAGAACATGCAACAACTCAGCCGGCCCACACGCAGTCAGAGGGTTCTATCGAGAACGGAAAAAGAGGCGCCCGGTGGCCTGGCCTGGCCACCTAGCTATACAACTTCCACTCTATCGGCACCTTTCTGTGAATAATCCAATCGGACAAGCAGCAGGGTGGCGTACCGGGAACTGACCTCCGTTCTGGAGCCTCATGTTTACGCTGAATCTTCGCCTAAACTCCATGCATCCCATTAACCGCCGATTTCAGGCGTAGATTGGTACTGTTATGTCATTCAAGTGGGAAAAACTCACCGTCAAGTCGCAGCAGGCCGTCCAGGCCGCCGCATCCCTGGCCGCCGAGAACGGCAACCCCGAAGTCCTGCCCATGCATCTGCTTGCCGCGCTGCTGGAAGATCGCGAGGGCGTTGTGCTGCCTGTCCTGGAGGGCGTGGGCGTTCGTGTGCAACAGCTTCTTGCCGGCGTCAACGCAGCCATCTCCAAGCTGCCCAAGGTCTCCGGCGCCAGCGCCCAGCCAGCCATGGCCGCCTCCCTGCAGAAGGTCCTCGACCGCGCCTCCAAGGAGGCCGAGTCCTTCAAGGACGATTTCATCTCCACCGAGCACCTCCTGCTCGCCCTCACCGAAGCCAAATCCGACCCAACCCGCGACGCCCTCGCCGCCGTCGGCGCAACCCACGACGCCGTCCTCAAGGCCCTCTCCGCCGTGCGCGGATCGCAGCGCGTCACCGACCAGAACCCCGAGGGAAAGTTTCAAGCCCTGGAAAAATACGGCAAGGACCTCACCGACCTGGCCCGTAAGGGCAAACTCGACCCCGTCATCGGCCGCGACGAAGAGATCCGCCGCGTCATCCAGGTGCTCTCCCGCCGCACCAAGAACAACCCCGTCCTCATCGGCGAGCCCGGCGTCGGCAAGACCGCCATCGTCGAGGGCCTCGCCCGCCGCATCATCCATGGGGATGTACCGGAAATATTAAAGACAAGCGCGTCGTCGCCCTCGACCTCGCCTCTATGATCGCTGGAGCCAAGTATCGCGGCGAGTTCGAAGACCGGCTGAAGGCGCTATTAAAGGAGATCGAAGACTCCAACGGCGGGATCATCCTCTTCATCGACGAGCTGCACACTCTGGTCGGCGCGGGCGCAGCCGAAGGCGCCATGGACGCCAGCAACATGCTCAAGCCCGCGCTCGCCCGCGGAGGTCTGCGCGCCATCGGTGCCACCACGCTCAACGAATATCGCAAGTACATCGAGAAGGACGCCGCACTCGAGCGCCGCTTCCAGGTCGTCTTCGTCGGCGAGCCCAACGTCGAAGACACCATCGCCATCCTGCGCGGCCTGCGCGAGCGCTACGAGTCCCACCACAAGGTCCGCATCAAGGACTCCGCCATCGTCGCCGCCGCCACGCTCTCGCATCGCTACATCTCCGACCGCTTCCTCCCCGATAAGGCCATCGACCTGGTCGACGAGGCCGCCGCCGCCCTCGCCATCCAGATCGGCTCCGTCCCCACCGAGATCGACGACCTCGAACGCCAGGCCACCTCCCTCGAAATCGAGCAGGCCGCCCTCAAGCGCGAGAAAGACGAAGCCTCCCGCGAGCGGCTTGAAATCATCCAGAAGGAGCTCGCCGAAGTCCGCGAGCAATCCAAGGCCCTCCGCGCCCGCTGGCAGCAGGAGCGCGGCGCCATTGGACGCATCGCCGAGCTCAAAACCCACCTCGAAGCCCTCCGCTTCGAGGCCGAGGAGCAGACGCGCAAGGGCAATCTCCAGCGCGCCGCCGAACTCCAGTACGGCGAAATCCCCAAGGCCGAAGCCGAACTCCGCAAATTAACCGAGGCGGGTGCCCCAGGTCTCGATTCTGAGACCTGGGAAAAGCCGGCACGAATGCTCAAGGAAGAGGTGGACGAAGAAGACATCGCCGCCGTCGTCTCCAAGTGGACCGGCATCCCCGTCTCCAAGATGCTCGAAGGCGAGATGCAGAAGCTCGTCACCATGGAGGACCGCCTGCGCCAGCGCGTCATCGGCCAGGACGCCGCGCTCACCGTCGTCGCCAACGCCATCCGCCGCAGCCGCGCCGGCCTCAGCGATCCCAAGCGCCCCATCGGCAGCTTCATCTTCCTCGGCCCCACCGGCGTCGGCAAAACCGAGACCGCCCGCGCCCTCGCCGAGTTCCTCTTCGACGACGAGTCCGCCATGGTCCGCATCGACATGTCCGAGTACATGGAGAAACACGCCGTCGCCCGCCTCATCGGAGCGCCTCCCGGCTATGTCGGCTACGACGAGGGAGGCCAGCTCACCGAGGCCGTCCGCCGGCGACCTTACGCCGTCATCCTCTTCGACGAGATCGAGAAGGCCCACTCCGATGTCTTCAACGTCCTCCTGCAGGTCCTCGACGACGGCCGCCTCACCGACTCCAAGGGCCGCACCGTCGACTTCAAAAATACCGTCCTCATCATGACCTCGAACCTCGGCGCAACGCAGCTCACCACCGCCTGGGCCGAGGGAGAAGAAGGCTTCGCCGAGGCCACCGAGCGCGTCCTCGCCATCCTGCGCGAGCACTTCCGCCCCGAGTTCCTCAACCGCATCGACGATGTCGTCGTCTTCCACCCCCTCGGCGAAGAGCAGCTCACCCGCATCATCGACCTCCGCCTCGCCGAGCTCACCGCCATGCTCGCCGACCGCAAGATCACCCTCTCCCTCACCCCCGCCGCGCGCAAGTTCATCTTCAAGTCCGGTTACGACCGCGCCTACGGTGCCCGCCCCCTAAAGCGCGCCATCCAGCGCCTCGTCCAAGACCCCCTCGCCGTCAAAATCCTCGACGGCTCCGTCCGCCACGGCGACCACGTCACCGTCGACGCCGCCAAACAAGCCCTCACCTTCACCGTCGCCGAACCCGCCCCCGCTGCGCATTAAGCACATCGCAGTCTACAATTCCCCAATGCCGCAAACCGCCAAATACAGAGAGCCGCGCTGGCACGCGATGGTCGCGATCTTAGCTGTGGGCGGCCTGCGCCTCGCTCTTCCCCGCGAACTGGCGGTCGGCCCCGATTGGCTCTTTCTGGTCGTAATCGGCGCACTGGCGGCCTTCTATCTTGCTGCGGCGCAGCTCAATAAGACCAAAATCTGCACCTTCCTCGGCTATCTGGTCATTGCCATCGTCACCGCCGACATGGCCTGGTCGCTCTGTCTGTTGGTGGCGGCGCTGCCGAAGCACAAGGAAACTTCGCTGGCGCTGCTGCAATCCGCCTGCGAACTCTGGATCACCAACATCCTCGTCTTCGCATCCTGGTACTGGCGGCTGGACGCCGGTGGCCCTCACGCCCGCGAGCAGCGAGGCGTCCATACCGACGGCGCCTTCCTGTTTCCGCAGATGACGCTCAACCCGGAGGCGAAGCGCGTCATGGGCGAAGACCAATGGAACCCCGGCTTCATCGACTACCTGTTTCTGGCCTTCAACACCAGCACCGCATTTTCGCCCACCGACAGCCCCGTCCTCAGCCGCTGGGCCAAGGTGTTGATGATGGTCCAGTCGCTCATCTCGCTGGCCACGGTGGCGCTGCTGGCCGCGCGCGCCGTCAACATCCTCTGAACTCTGCGCTTCCGTTTGACAGCCGGGTGCCTCATTCATCGCATCTTCTGCGTTGAGTGGACCTCGCGCCCCACGCAACCGCCTATGCCGTGCATAATACGCACCCGCTCTCTCGGTTCAGAGCATTCCGCAATTCCGCGCAACCGCCGCTTCACCCCCGGAAGTACGGCTTCAGGTAGGTATCGATCGCCAGCTTGATGTTCTCCTTGTCCTTGTCTGTGAGCGGCGCGCCGCCTCTGCCTCCGCCCGCTCTGCCGCCCCCTGCGCCCGCGCCGGCTCCACCTCCACCGCCGCCACGTCGGCCGCCTCCGCCAGCTCCGCCGCCCGCAGCCGCTCCACCTCCACCGCCAGATCCAGCACCCGTACCTGCGAGATCGCCTCCCGCTGGTGCGCCGGCACGCTGCGCCTCCGGCTCCATGGGCTGTGGCCGCGACTTTGTCCCCTCCGGGAACACTCCGCGCGCCTCCATCATGTACCCGGTCGCACCGGTAACTGTGGATGCGAACGTCTGCACCAGCGCGAACATATCGAAGGCCGCGCTCTTCTTGCCAGCCCAGTACAGTTCCATCACCTGCTGCAGCAGCTCGGCATATTGCGGAGTCGGGCACAGGCCGACGATTCCCAGTGGCAGAGCTGCCCACACGTTATTGCCGGTTCCACCGCCGGCCGCCCATACCGCCAGCTTGTTGTCGGTGCGCTGCATCAGCTCTTTCGCGCGTGCAATCGTATCCCCGACTTCGTCCTTGGTCGCCTTCATGGTTGGTATCTGTTGAAACATCTGGACCATCAGGTCAACGCTCACCGTACCCCGTGTCTGCACAATCAAAGGCAGGTCTGTGGCCGCGGCGATGGCCTTATAGTAGTCGAGAATATCCTGATCGCTCCGGTTCCAACCATTGTTCAGCGGTATCGCGCCAATCGCGTCCGCGCCATGGGCGGCCGCGTGCTTGGCATAGCGCACTGCGGTAGCAGTGTCCCACGCATTGTTTTGCACCTCGATCACGATGGCCGATTTGCCACCTTTGCCCGCGGCCAGCATCGCCTCCGTGCCTTCAATCCGCTCTGCATCGGACAGAGTCGCCCAGGCGCTCGCCCACGCCGGCCATATCATCCCGGCCACGCGCCCTTTGTTCAGCCACTTCACCTCCGCCGCCAGTGCGTCCGTGTTCAGCTTGTCGTCTGGCGTGAACGGCGTCTCCATAATCGGATACAGGCCACGCAGAGGTTTTCCGCTTGGCGTCTTCAGGTTCGCGCCCTGCACGTCGGCGCTCTGCGCATCGGCGACCTGCGCGGTTAACGCGGACTCCACAAAAGCGGCTCCCAGTCCCAGCATCCCTACGTTCTGCAGAAAGGTCCGTCTGTCCAAGCGATTCCCGGCGGTAATATCGTCCATAGTGAGTCTCTCCTGCCTGATTTTTAGATGTGGTCGCGCATGGCCGAAATCGGCGGCAGATTCGCAGCGGAGAACTCCTTAGATCGCTGCCGAACGCTGTCACCCGGTACGAGTTCGAGATTATACCTGATCCTGAATACACTTGATGCGACGGACCGGACGAGCTTTAATATCGCCGGCTGCCCCATACTTTCCGCACCCATGCGACCAATGGGACGCGCGTCTCAGAGGTCCGTGATCCGGCTCAGGGTCTTCGGCGGAATCAGCAGGTTCAATGCCTGCGGCTCCACCTCGATCCGCACCGGCAATGTGCCCAGCAGCTCTCCATCCGCCTCCACAAAGAGCTGTTCCGCCGAGCCCTCCCGGTTGCGGCACTCCACCGAGATGCACTTCACCAGCTCAATCGTGTGCGCGTAGCGATGCCGTCCGAACAGCACGGCAACCAAGAATCGCAGGTAGCGCACGCGGCTGAACGTCTTGAATGCGATCACCCGCAGCTTGCCGTTGCTGATCGACGCCCCCGGCACCAGGTTGTTCACCAGCCCGCCAAAGTCGGTGATGCGCACCGCCAGCAGTTGCGACGCCTCCACCTCCCGCTGCGTCTCGCATCCACTCTCCATGAACGATGCGGTAAACATGGGGAACTTGTAGGTAGCCCACAGGCGAAGCGCCTCCACCAGGTACACAACGTATCCGAACCGCTGCTTCAACCGCGAGTCCAGCCGCGAAAAGAAGAATGCGTCCGCGCCCACTCCCGCCGCCACAATGAAGTAGCGCGAGCGCTCGCCGCCCTCCACGCTGCGATAGAACAGATGCCCCACGGATATCCGCACCGGCGTCGCATCCAGTAACATCTTCACCGCCTTCACCGGCGACGACGGCAGGCCCAGGTCCGCCGCCAGCGCATTGGCCGTGCCCATTGGGATCACGCCCAGCGCCGCCGTCCCGCCCACCATGCGCTGCAGCACCTCGTGCACCGTGCCATCGCCGCCGCACGCCAGCACAGTGTCGCAGCCATCGCGCACCGCCTCCTGCGCCTGTCTTCCGGCACTCTCCGGAGATTCGGTCGCGATCGCTCTCACCTCAATCCCCGCGCCCACCAGCGCTGCCGCCACATCCGCCACCAGCTTGGCCCGCTGTCCCGGATGCTGCCCGCTCATTGGGTTGTAGATCAGAGCTACTCGACGCATCGCTATGACCCCTCGTTTCGTTGTTGAATGCCTGCAAGAGATACTCAGATTCATTTTTACATGATGTTGCTGGTATGGAGTATGAGAGGGAACGCAGAGAATACAATTCCCCCATGCATTCAGCCTCTCGTTTTCTTGCGCTCTCTTTCCCCGCATTTGCCTGCCTCCTCCTCACTAGCCTCTCCGCCGTAGCCCAGAGCGCCGCACCTTCGCAGCCCATCGTCATCGACGCCGCCAGCCCTGGCAGGATCTTCGACGGCGTCGGAGCCATCAGCGGCGGCGGAGGCAACTCGCGCCTGCTCATCGACTATCCCGAGCCGCAGCGCAGCCAGGTCCTCGACTATCTCTTCAAACCCAACTACGGCGCCGGCATTCATATCTTCAAGGTCGAGATCGGGGCCGACATGGACTCTACCGACGGTGCCGAGTCCAGTCACATGCACACCGCCGCCGACCAGAACTACAACCGCGGCTATGAGTGGTGGCTCATGGAGCAGGCCAAGGCGCGCAATCCTCATATCAAGCTCGCCGCCCTCGCCTGGGGAGCGCCCGCATGGGTCGGTAACGGAAACTACTGGTCGCAGGACATGATCGACTACATCGTCAAGTGGCTGCAGCACGCGCAGTCCGATCATCACCTCACCATCGATTATCTAGGCGGCCGCAACGAGCATGGCTACAACGTCCAGTGGTACAAAGACCTCCGCGCCGCACTGCGCGCCAACGGCCTCGGCTCCATTAAAGTCATCGCCTCCGACGACTGGGAGCGAAACAAGCTTTGGAACATCGCAACCGAGATGCGCAAAGACCCGGTCGCCAATGATGCCATCGACATCGTTGGAGTGCATGGCCCTGCCTGGGGCGGCTATCCTACGCCCGATGCGCTTGCCCTCTCCAAGCCGCTATGGGACAGCGAGGGTCACTTCGACGAGCATCCCGGCTGGCCCGAGATGGCACGCAACATCAATCGCAACTACATCGCCGGCAAGGTCACCGCCACCGTCTACTGGCCCATCATCAGCGCCATGTACGACAACCTTCCCTACGACAACATCGGCCTCATCAAAGCCAATCAGCCCTGGTCCGGCCACTACATCGTCACACCCTCGGTCTGGGTCATGGCGCACACCTCTCAGTTCACCGCGCCCGGCTGGCAGTACCTCGACTCCGCCTCCGGTTTCTTCTCCGCCGATACTACCGGCGCACATGGTAGCTACGTCGCACTGCGTTCACCAGACCGCAAAGACCTCAGCCTTATCATCGAGACCGTCCAGGCCAAGTCTCCCCAGACGGCCCACTTCGCCCTCGCAGGCTTCCCCCGGCGCAAGCTCCACCTCTGGACCACCGACCTCACCTCCAGTGATCCCGCGCAATGGTTCGTCAAACAACCAGACATCGCTCCCATAAACGGAAAATTCTCCCTTGACCTGCAACCCGGCCACATGGTCACCGTGACAACAACCAGCGGCCAGGCGAGGGGCGACGCTGTCCCGCCCGCCTCCGCGCCCTTCAATCTCCCCTACGCCGACGACTTCAAGTCCTACCCCGCAGGCCGCCTCGCAAAGTACTTCTCCGACATGTACGGCGCATTCGAGACCGCGCCCTGCGATGGTGACCGCACCGGAATCTGCCTCAGCCAGCTCGTTCCGAGTGCGCCCATCGCGTGGAAGGGCTCCGACAATCGCCCCTTCACCATCCTCGGCAATCTCGACTGGACGGACTATACCGTCTCCACCGATGTGCTCTTCGAGCAGCCCGGCTCAGCCGATCTTATCGGCCGCCTCACCGGCATGAGCGGCAGCGACATCCCCAACTCCTACGTCCTCCGCGTTGCCGACACCGGCGCGTGGTCGCTGCGCCGCACCTCCACCGCGCAGGACAAGCGCACCAGGCAGAGCGACCTCGTCCTCGCCGCCGGAACGGTCTCGCCCCTCGGCGTCAAACAATGGCACCACCTCTCGCTCGCCTTCAGTGGCAGCCAGATCGTTCCGCGGATCGACGGCAAGCCCGTCACCATCTACGGCAAGCCAATGAATGCAGTCACCGACGCCACCTACGCAAAAGGCATGGTCGGCCTCGGCGCCCTCAACTACTCCCTCGTCCAGTTCGATAACTTCCAAATCGCCCCAACGCCATAAACGCTGCCCCTAGTACGTCGCCAGCGTCACCCGCAGCACCACCGGGTCCCCGCCGAACTTCAACCCCCAGTCCGTCTCGTCCCCGTTCCACATGCGCTGGAACTTGAAGACTCCGTTCTCGTACGTCCCCTCCTCCACGCGCACAAACTGACGGTGCACCCACTTGCCATCGATCAGCGCCGACGGGTTCTGCCCGTTCCCAATCGCAATCTGTTGCGACCTCCGCTGCGCCTCCGTTCCTGCCGGTCTGAAGTCGATGCGGCAGTAGTATCCCGTAATCAGGAACTGGTTCTCGCTCAGTTGCGCCACCAGCGCCCGCCCCATCGGCGTGGGATTCCCCACCGCCGGCCCGCGCCCCGTCGCCCCATACCCCACTAGCGCGTTCCACGTCCCAAACGGCAGTGTCTCCGTGGTCTTCCCCTTCTCTTCAGCCACGGCCTGCAACTTGCCCTCGAAGTTCAGCCGCGCAATCTCGCGCTGCATCGGGCCGATCAGCCGGTAGTTCTGCGCCCACGGCTCCAGCGCGTCAAAGCGCGCCTTGGAATGGTCCGTCGGCGCGAACTCAGCCTCCGTGTTCCCTCCCGATGGCGAAAATCCAATTCCCTGATACCCCAGCACTTTAAAGAAGAAGCGCGCATTCTCAGGATGTCCGGTCTCCGGCAGGAACAGCGGATTGTCGGCGCGATGGTACAGTTCCAAATCTTTTAAGTACGCAGCCGGGTCGGTCTGGTAGTTGTCCGGCGCCAGCAGGTCCAGCGACGGCGCCGCCGCCTTCCAGATCGGCAGCACATTGTCCGTCGGCCCTCCGCTCTCGTAGCCGCTCGGCGAGCCCGGCGTCAGCGGATTGCGCAGCGCGGCATTGGCGTACATCGGCAGCGCATAGACTGCCTTCCCCGCGGCCGCCACCTGCCCCACATACTTCGCCACGGCCCATGCGTTGAAGTACTCGTCCGCATCCGCGCCAAACGCCTGCTGCCAGGTCGCATTCGCCGCGGCATTCACATGCATCGCGCGCAGTACCTCCACCGGAACCGGCCCATCGAAAAACTTCTGCGCCGCTGGCGAGTAGTCCCTCACTGTCCCATAGCTTCCCGGCTCGTTCTCCACCTGCACCATGATCACGGTGCGTTGTGCGTCGACCTGCTTCAGGTGCTGCATTAACGCCGTAAACGCAGCCTTGTCCGCCTCCAGCGACGCGGTCGCAAACGGCGACGGAGAATCCACCGTCTCCCCATTCTTGTTCACGTCGTGCGCATAGCGCGCGGTGTCCATCTTCATCCAGTCGGGCATGAAGTGCTGGCTGCCGTTCTTCCATGTGGCAAACCACAGCGGAATCACATGCACCTGGTGCTTGCGCGCCTCCGCCAGGATCATGTCCACCATCGTGAAGTCGTACTTTCCCGGCTGCGCCTCCACCTGGTTCCAGTACACCGGAATCTCCACCGTATTCACATGGTCGTACTCCAGCGCCGGCCACAGCAGCGGCAGCCGCGAAGGCCACGCGCTGGAGTTTCGTGTTTGCGCCGCCAGCACCAGGTACGGAGCATCGTCCACCATCAACGCAAATCGCCCGTCCTTTTCCACCAGCCGCGGGAGGGGACGCGGCTTCACCTGCGCGTTGACGGTTGCGACAACCAGCCCAGCCGCCAGCGCGGCCCGAATCACGGATGAGACTTTCATCTTTTGCACTCCTGTTTCGTATCTGAATCTCCAGCCTTGAGCAGCCTCAAAAAACTATACTCCGGGTGCCCCCATTCATCGTGCTTTTGCGATGGACGGAAGTACGGTCGTGCGTCCGCCCTCCTGCAATCGCGCGCGCACCAATCATTCCTTGCCCCGGCCCACCCACTCCACTAAGCTAGTCTCATGTACGAAGACTTCACCGTCACCGACCGCTGGACCAACCAGCCGCTGCATTGTCTCTGGAAGGGCACCATCGTCGCCATCGCCACGCGCCACGCCGACGCCACCGACATTCGCTTCGCCGTCAACGGCCGACCCGTCTGGATCGCCCTGCCCAACCACGCCTGGGTCGAGCAGAAACGTCGCACCGGCAACGTCATCACCGACGTGCTCGCCGCTCAGGTCGCCGGTCGTTACCTCAAGCATGCCATCGAATCCGGATACGACAATGGCCGCGAGATGTACACCATGACCGTCGACGAGGTCCTCACCCACGCCGACGCAGTCGTCCGCGAGGCGGGCAGGACCACCAAGCTCCCCAGTCTGCCTGTCATCCACGAGAATGTGCCGCCCGAAAGGAACTCGGCATCCGCCTCCCCGGAGAACCCGCAGTATAAATCTGGCCCGTCGAACCGAACCACGGAGCTCCCGCCTATGTTCACCCGCCGCCGATTTCTTCTCATCCTCCCCACGCTCGCCGCCCTGCCGCGTCTCGTATCGGCCCAATCCCTGCTTGCTCCTCTCCGCAGAAAACCCGTCCCCGCCCAGCCCGTCTTCGTCTTCTTCGGCACCGACACAGCAAAGGGAATCAGTAAGGGCATCTATCTCTCCCGCTTCGATCCCGCTTCCGGACTCATGACCCAGCCTCAGCTCGCTGCGGAAACGCTACGACCTTCCTATCTCGCCATTTCACCCAACACCGTAGGACAACGCCGCCTCTATGCCGTCAATGCAGTACCCAGCGCCTCCGCCACCGTCACCAGCTTCCTCATCGACTCCGCAACGGGCGCACTCCACCCCATCAATCAGGTCACCTCAGCCGGCGCTGGCCCCTGCTACATCTCACTCGACGCCACCGGCGAAGCAGCCTTCGTCGCCAACTACAACGGCTCCTCCATCGCCTCCTACCGCGTCCTGCCGTCCGGCGCGCTCTCCGAGCCTGTAGCCCGTATCGACTATAAGGATCGCCGCTTCGGCCATCGCGGCCCCAACGCCGCCCGCCAGGATGTCCCCCATCCCCACTCCGTCCATCTCTCGCCCGACAACCGCTTCCTGCTGGTCAACGACCTCGGCTCCGACGCCATCTCCGTCTTCGCCATCGACCCAGCCACTGCACGCCTCGGCCAGCCCGCGCTCTTCTCCAACAACCGTCCCGGCTCCGGTCCACGCCACATCGCCTTCCACCCCAATGGCCGCTGGGTCTACTCCATCAACGAGCTCGACTCCACCATCGACCGCTTCCTCTGGACCACCACCAGCTCGCGCACCGCACCCCAAGGCTTGTTGGTCAACACCGGCGCGCCCGTTAAGACCATCGCCCCCAACTTCCCCGTCGCCAAAAACACCGCCGCCGAGGTCTCCGTCTCGCTCGATGGCAACTTCCTCTACGCCAGCAACCGGGGAGAAGACACTTTGGTCGTCTTCGCCATCGCCCCCGCCGACGGCGCGCTCTCCCTCGTCCAGCGCATCTCCTGCGGCGGCAAGACACCGCGCCACTTCACCCTCGATCCCTCCGAACGCTGGCTCCTCTGCGGCAATCAGGACTCCGCCACCGTCACCGTCTTCCATCGCGACTCCGCCTCCGGCCGCATCGGTGGCCCCACCCAGACCCTCCCGCTTGACTCCGTGATGTTCTCCTTGTTCGCGTAAAGCCTGCGCCAATCCATCGTATCCGTCCGTCTCATTTATATTCGCAATAGTAAAGAGGTACACACAATGGCCCTCCGCAGAACGCTTGTGCTCGCCGCAGCCTTCCTCGTCGCGCCCAACGTACGCGCGCAGACTCGACCATCCGCAGCCCCGCTCCCCGCCTCCACCCAGACCGCACCTGCCCAGCCCGCCGGGGTCATAGGGCCGGACCTGCTTTCCATTGCCGACATTGCCGCGGCAACTGTAAACACGCCGGCGATCGACTTCGATGTCTTCTCGATCAAGGAGAACAAGAGCGAATCTCCCCTCCGTGCCCTCGATGACCCGCAGGACGGCGACGGCATTACCCTCAGCAACCTCACCCTGTTCGACATCATGCGCTGGAACTTCAACATCCGCTCCTTCCGCGAGGACCAGCTCGCAGCCGTGCCTAGCTGGTTCACCAGCGAACGCTTCGATATTCAGGCCAAGGTGGCCGCAGCCGATGTGGCCGCGTGGCGCAAGCTGAGCGAAGGCCAGCACCGGCTTGTCTTCCGCAAGCTGCTGGTCGAGCAGTTCAAGCTAGCCGCGCACTGGGCCAATGTCGAACAGTCCGACTATAACCTCGTCATTGCCAAGGGCGGATTGAAGATTAAGCCGGTCAAGGCTGGCGACGCGAACCCCGATACGCCCAAAGGGCCGGACGGCAAGCCTATCGAGGGCAGTGGAATCTTTCTCGTCGATCGAACGCCGTCGGGCCTGAAGTTCGCCTTCCAGCAGACCTCACTGGGCTGGTTCGCCAAAGGGTTCCTGTCCAACTACGCAGGCAAGCAGGCCTACGACGCCACCGGCATCCCGGTAGACACTATCTACAACTTCACGCTCGAGTTCGCGCCCGAACGCGGCACCGCCCCTCTCATGCCCGGCTCCGACGGCGAAGCTTCCGCGCCGCTGCCGGACTCCGGCCCATCGCTGTTCACCGCGCTGCAGGAACAGCTCGGGCTGAGGCTCGAACCCGGCAAAGGCCCCGTCGGCCGTCTGGTGTTAGACCACATCGAGCGCCCCACACCAAATTAGTCGCTCCGCCGGGTGCCCCATTCATGCGCGCTCTTGCGCATGGGTGGGGTTTTTGTCTTTTGGGAGGGAGCGCAGGGCTTCAGCCCAGCGAATAATCGACCCAAGGGAGAAAGGGCTTTAGCCTTGGGCGGGGTGCCCCACATCTCGGGGTCCCCGGCGAGCTTGCTCGCTGGGGTGAGCGTCTCGATACTGAGATGTAGGTTTAGCCGGAGGA
Organism: uncultured Acidobacteriaceae bacterium; assembly: GCA_963834805.1. GTDB lineage: Bacteria > Acidobacteriota > Terriglobia > Terriglobales > Acidobacteriaceae > Edaphobacter. The sequence goes on along the minus strand of CAWIDB010000002.1, from coordinate 10,047 downwards.
AGTTTTATTGCGTCGCAGTCGGTACAGCGGCAGGTGGCGCGGAACGTCCGAGTGTGACACGCACCGTATCGCCCTGCGCCACGCGGCTGTCGGCTTGTGGGCTCTGCGAGGTGACGATTTCGGAGGAACGGCCTGTCGCGGCGGACGGATTCGCTGCGGACGCAGGGCTTGTGGCGGATGGCACATTGTGTGGTGCAATCTCCGTGGCAACAACCATGTGCAACCCTGTGCTTGCTGCGCGCGCGCTGGCGGCGGAGGTGCTCAACCCCACCAGTGACGGCATCGCATACGCAGGTCGCACAGTCTCTGGAACGGGATCGCTTACCAGCAGACTGACGCGCGGCCCATCCACTCCGCCGGCGTTGGCGGGCGGCGTCTGCGTCAGCACAACGTCGGGGTCGCCGCCGATGGCCAGATGCGCCACCGCGCCCAGCTCCAGCGACAGCCGCCGAATGCTAACGGTCGCGGTGCGCTCCGTCTCCCCCGTCAGGTCGGGAATCTCCACCCGCTGCGCCCCCAGCGACTCGGTGATGCGCACCGGCCACTCGCGGCGCACCCGCGAGCCCGCAGCCGGGTCCTGCGTCAGAATGCGCCCGGCGGGGACTTCGGCGGAGTAGAACCTGTTCTCCAGATTCAGTGTGAGCCCCTGCTGTGCAGCCATGCTGGTGGCCTCGGCCACGGTCAGTCCGCTCAGGTTGGGCACCACCGCCTCGCGCCCATGGATCGCCAGCCGCATCGCAATGAACAACGAGATCAGCGCGACGGCAACCAACACCAACGCTTCCAGCACGAGGGTGAAAAATCGTTTCATCGTGAATACAAATTCGTCATGCTGCGCTTCGATTATCTCATCGCGGCAGCTAAAGCCCACTACGCGCGGCCGAACGTTGTTTCACAGACATTGTGTCCCTGCGCTATGCTGTCCAGCTATGGACCGTCCCCTTCTTGCCGCCGCCCTCTCTCTCTTCGCCATCCCTCTCGCCGCCCAGCCGCCCGCACCCACGGCGCCCGCGAACCCCGCGACTCCGCCCGTCGCCACCAGAACAGCCCCGCCGCCTGGCTTCACGCAGTCCATCGTTCTGTGGCCCGAGGGCGCGCCGCTGGCACACGGCACAACGGATGGCGACATTCCCAAGCTCTTCACCTATCCCGCCGCGGGCCCCGGTCCGCACAGCGCCGTCATCGTGATGCCCGGCGGAGGCTATACCCATTTGGTGATGCCGCAGGAGGGCGCGCAAGAGGCGCAATGGCTCGCCGCGCACGGCATCTCCGCCTTTGTGTTGGAGTACCGGCTCTCGCCAGCCTATGTCTACCCCGCGCCCATGCTCGACGCTTCGCGCGCCATCCGCTATGTTCGCTCGCACGCCGCCGAGCTTTCCGTCAAGCCGGACGCAATCGGCGTTTGGGGATTCTCCGCCGGAGGCCATCTCTCCGGCTACATGGCCACCATCCACAAGCCGGGCGACCCCGCCGCTGTTGACCCGATTGACCGCGTCTCCGACCGGCCCGACTTTGCCATCATCTCCTACGGCGTTCTCTCGTTGGATCTCTACGCCCGCGCCGGCACGGTCCCCCTGCAATCGCTCATCGGCCAGCATCCGGCCCAGGCCGCCATCGATGCAGTCGATCCCTTCAAGCATGTCTCCGCCGACACCAGCCCCTGTCTCATCTACTCCACCACCGGAGACAAGACGGTCGATCCGCGCAACGCCGCCGAGTTCTACGAAGCCCTGAAGGCCGCCGGAGTCCCGGCGGAACTGCACATCTTCGAGCTTGGGGCCCACGGTACGCACATGGGAGTAGACCAGCCCCCTGCGATGCGCGAGCTCGCCGTCTTTCCCACTCTGCTCGCCAACTGGCTGCAACTGCATGGCTGGATGGCCCCTGAATCGCAATAAGTAGCTCCGCACATCTGTGGGAAAAATTAGGCTCAATCCATGCATTCGCGACTATTTTTTCGCCTATAAGGACGACTGCCAGCCGTATCTCACACACTTCGCGTGTCGATGCAATGGTTTAGCAGACCATCCCCAGTGCATGGAACTTATCCACAGAATTATATAGTTTTGCACTTGCATGCACAGGCGCCCCACTCCTACTGTCACATCAACTGATGACCGAGCAGCGAGTCGGTGGTTGGGTTCGAAGGCAGGGCCGGAAGGTCTCTCCCAGACGAAAGTCGAAGGTTGGATCGGAAGGTAGCCGGACAGTTGATCGAAGACGCAAGTCCAAGATTGGCAGGAAGGCAGCGCCGGTGGGCACAACACCCGATGAGAGTCGGAGGTTGGATTCAAGAGCAGAGCCGGAAGGTTGGCAGCCGACGCAAGTCGGAGGCTGGCTGGAAGACGAAGCTGGAAGGTTGGCAGCCGGCGAAAGCCGGAGGCAAGCTGGAAAGCACAGCCGGAGAGTTAGCCAGAGGCGCAAGCGGATGGTTGACGCAACGGCTCAATCGGAGGGCCGGCCAGAGGCGCAAGCGGATGGTTGGCACAACGGTTTGATCGGAGAATAGACCGGAAGCGCAAGCCGATGGTTGGAGCAACGGTTGGACTGGAAGATCGATCGAAGGCGAAAGCCGGAGAAAGGTCGGAAGATTGAGCTGGAAGATCGATAGAAGGCGAAAGCCGGAAAAAGATCGGAAGGCAGAGTTCTTGGATGCAGCAACCGATGAGAGTCGGAGGTTAGGTTGGATGGCAGGACCGGAAGGTCGATCGAAGGCGCAAGCTGAAGGTTGACTGGAAGGTCGAGCTGGAAGATTGGCTGAAGGCGCAAGCTGGAGGTCAGTCGAAAGGCATGGCCCGAGGGTCGGCAGGCGGCGACGGTCGCAGGTCGGTCAAAAAGGCGGAGCCCGAAGGTTGTTCGGCGGCGCAAGCCGCGGGTTGACTGGAGGGTTGGGCCGGAGGGTTGGTCGAAGGCGCAAGCCGGAGAGCAACAGGATGGCTGGCCGTTGAATCTGACAGACGATGTCAGTCGGAGGTTGAGTTGGAAGGCGACGCCGGAAGGTTGGCAGACGACGCAAGTCGGAGGCCAGCCCGATAGCGAGGCCGAAGGGATGGCCGGCGGCGCAAGCCGCGGGTTGGCTCAACGGTAGCCGGATGGCGCAACACCCGATTAGAACTGCGAGTTCTTCATGATGAAACGCCAGAGATCCGACGGGGTCTCTGGCGTTTTCGTTTAACCTGTCCCCTTCATTACTGCACCGGGCCGATGCGGTGCGTGTCCAGCGCGACGTCGTCGTAGTAGATGTCGAAGGGAACCGGCGCAGCTCCCCAGAGAAAAAATCCCAAGGTGAAGTTGGTGAAGCCGCCGACAAGATCGCTGGAGGGGCCGTCGGTCTTGTAGGTGAAGGGCGTGTCCAGGACCAGTTGGCTATCGACCCAAACGGCGGCGCGGTCGGGCTGGTCGTTGAACTCCCATTCCATCAGAAACCAGCGGCCAATGGGGACATCTCCGGCGGCATGATAGTCCTCGCCAAGCGGGCCCTGGATCGTGGTGTCGACGTAGGTGAGCTGGAATTTGTTATGCGCCGTCGCAACCTCTTCGTACTTGTACTTCGGAAATCCCGTTGTGCCAGCGGTGAGGAAGATGGTGTGCCGGTCGGGTACTCCCGGTGTGATGTAGACATAGGCCCGGCCAAACAGATGATGGCGTAACGACTCGGGCAGGTTCTTCGCCATCAGGTACGCATGGGTGCGCTGAGCGGGTGTGGGGACACGAACCAGGAGAGCGTACTTTCCGTGCGCCACTTTGTCCGATTGAACGGTGAGGACGGAGTCGCCGGTGACGTCCTCGGTCCATACATTCCTGTCGATGGCGCCTGATTCAAAATCTTCGGAGAAGAGCGGTTTGGAGTGCTGTGCGGGTTGCGCCTCAGGCTGCTGCGCCGCGGGGCCGACGGAGCAGGACAACGCCAGGGTCACGGCCAACAGAATCGGTTTACTCAGGCTGGCTAGCTTCATGGGGGAAGCATACGCTACGCCGTGTTTGCCGGGAAAGAATCGCCCCGCGATAGATTGGCTGTCCATCGGCGCGAAAGGAATCCGGGTAGGTCAGCGGGCGGCGGACTTGCGGGGACGGCCACCGAGGGCTCCGTTGGCGCGGGCGGCCTTTCGCTTGGCCAGGCTGCGCGCCTTGCCTCCCTCGGCGCCCAGCCGCGCCGCCATCCACTTGCGCGAGCCGAACGAGCCTTCGAGCAGATTCGGGACGTTGATTCCCTCATCCAATGCCGGAAAGTAGAGGCCGAAGCCCGATGGTGTGATCTCGATCTCTTCGAGCTGCGACGGCGTGGCATCCTCCAGGCCCTGCACATCCGCCGGATTGAACATGACATCAAGTTTGGTTGAGAGACTGATGATGACCCGGTTCGCCTGCTTGTTGTAGCGCACGGCTACGGCCATGGGAGTAGTGGCCTGCATCCTCTTGGCGCGGCGTGTAGCTGCCAAATATTCTTTATGGCTTATTAGGCTTTTGCTTTCCATGCATCTCCTCCCAAGTGGTGCATAGCTGCGGAATATAGGGCACCAGCGCCCGAATCATTCGGTTCACTTCCGGATCGCTCAATCTGTATTGATCGCGGAGCGTTGGCAGACCGTTCGGGCAGTTTAAGTTGAACAGTGCTTCCCCACCGTAGCCGAACACGTGGACATGCGGCGGCGGATGGTCGTTCGGCCAGATGACTACACGCAAGTGCCCAATTCTCAGTATGGTTGGCACAGAAGGAGGATAGCATATTCCTAAGCGCTTGGGTTGTTTTATCTGATCGTGCCGCCCACATCTCAAAATCGAGATGTGGGGCACCCGGCGGGCGGTCGGGCATGTCAGCCCCGAAACCCATAGTGAGCGTACACTCGTACGTTTTCAAACATGACACAATTTCCTGACAAACTCGTCATAGCTCTTATGTCGCCGTCTTGAGATACAACCAACCCGAGTGACCCTGGATGCTTACTGCAAAAAGCAATCATTGATCTATGACGGGTTCCGAATCGATCTGCTCTAACTCGTTTGTTGGACGCCGTTGTCTCCGTGTGGCTGACTATGATTTCCGTCTGCGATTGCTGAGTTGGGATAATTGCGCCGAATCCGCGCACGTGCAGGTTTGGGGAGAGGGCCACCAAACCATCTACGCCTGCGAAGGACGACACAGATTTTATAGCACCCGTGAGCATCGCATCCGCCTGTTCCTCCAATTCACTCAATTGATAGGCCTGTCGGAATGCGTCACTCAGCAGTGGCGTAATTTGCGGCGATTCACCGCCTCGTTCATCATGCTCAAAACCGAGTATCTGGTCTTTGAACTCACGGCTTTTCATACCGCAGGCGATCGACGCCTCAATGCCGTCAGCTAACCTTGAATACTCCAGAGAGTACTTGATAAGGAGGTCTTGGCAACCCCGATCGTCCGTAATTAGAATCGCACCGCCATGGCGCTGCCTAGCTATGCTGATAAGTACCCGCGAGACTGTTCTAATCCAAGCCTCCTCCGTCAGTGCGCGCCACCGCGACCGGTCCCATCCTCGTAGCTTCTTATCAGCTTCTGTCATTGCCGCCTCGAAGATCGGCTCGACCCACCTCTTTATCATCCTGTTTATAGGCCCTTTACTCAGGCATCGGTTTTCCCTCGTCACGAGAACGTCATGAATCAGTCTCGCCACAAAGAACTCCCCGACCATGACGGTAACGTCCGCGGGTCCGTTGATTACGGCGTGGAAAGCTCCGGGCTGAATATAACCGCTGTCAGTGTTTTCCCAAACAAGTCCCGTACTAAAATGTACGACCTGATCGAGTATCCCCCATATCTGGAGACCTTCGCCCACCTTAGATTGAATTGCTATTCCAGTCACCCATGGATCCGCGGCCTTGGAGAACTTCGCTAGGTTCGAGATCGTCAGCGGGATTTCCTTATCGAGCTTGAAAAACCGGCCGTAATCGATTGGGCCCTTGCGACTGAGAGCTGAATCGGTGGAGTTCATATAATGAACCCGAACCTGAATTGGGCAGCTCTCTTCGGTCTTCAAACTCGCGAAGAACAAGGCGGAGAGAACATCACGTAGGATCGGAACCGACGGTGGGCGTGAAATACCTTGTCTGCGGGCAAATTGGTTTCCGTTGAAATGCTGCGTCAGCTGTTCGAATGTGTAACGCGCCAGTTCTTCGATTACGGAGAGCGATTGCATGTACGAATGATACAAAACACTCGCGACTGTGGCTGGAAAACTATCTTTTCTGGAATCGCAACGCTCGACGGCTTGAGAAAACAAAAAACGGCAGAGCCGAAGCCCTGCCGTTGTTTGTTATTGGATTGCTGTGAAGCAGATTCCTTCCCCTTCGACTTCGCTCAGGGTGCGGAATGACAAACCAGAGTTACGTGGCGGCTTATTCCGCGGCCATCTCTTCCTGTTCGCCTTCCATGCGCATGAGTTCGAGTTCGCGCTCTTCGGCTTCGATGGCTGCTGTAACCTCGCTCTGCACCTGGGCTGCCGCCTCTTCCAGTTCGGGGCTGAGCTGGACGTTGCGGTAGTACTCCATGCCGGTGCCGGCGGGGATGAGGCGGCCGACGATGACGTTCTCCTTGAGTCCGCGCAGGGTGTCGATGGAGCCGTTGATGCTGGCCTCCGTAAGCACGCGCGTGGTCTCCTGGAAGCTGGCCGCAGAGATAAACGAATCCGTGGAGAGCGACGCCTTGGTGATGCCGAGCAGAAGCGAGCGTCCGATGGCCGGACGGCCCCCGGTCATCAGCACGCGCTGGTTCTCCTCGTTGAAGCGGAAGCGGTCGGTCTGCTGCTCCAGCAGGAAGGTGGTGTCGCCGATCTCCTCGATCTTGACCCAGCGCAGCATCTGGCGGACGATGACCTCGATGTGCTTGTCGGAGATGGTGACGCCCTGCAGGCGGTAGACCTCCTGGATCTCGTTGACCAGGTACATCTGCAGCGCGCGCTCGCCCAGCACTTCGAGGATGTCGTGCGGGTTGCGCGGGCCGTCGATCAGCGGGTCGCCGGCGCGCAGGCGTTCTCCCTCCTGCACGTTGACGTAAACGCCACGGGGAACGCTGTACTCCTCTTCCTGGCCGTTGTCGGCGGTGACGTAGACCTTGCGCTGGCCCTTGGTGACCTCGCCGAAGCGGACGATGCCGTCGATCTTGCTGATGATGGCCGGATCGCGCGGCTTGCGCGCCTCGAAGAGTTCGACCACGCGCGGCAGACCACCGGTGATGTCCTTGGTGCGTGTGGTTTCGCGCGGGATCTTGGCCAGGATGTCGCCGGGGAAGAGCTCGTCGCCGTCGGCCACCATGAGGTGGGCGCGCGATGGCATCAGGTAGCGCTTGCTGCCGCCGGGGCCTTTGACCACGATGGCGGGCTGGCGCTTCTCGTCGGTGGAGTCGGCGACCACCAGGCGGCTGAGCCCGGTGACTTCGTCGACCTCGTCGTTGAGGGTGACGCCCTCCTGCAGGTCCTTGAAGTGGACGGTGCCGGCGATCTCCGTAAGCAGCGAGAAGGTATAGGGGTCCCACTCGCCTAGAATGTCGCCCTGCGCGACCTTGCTGCCCTCCTCGATCTTGAGCTTGGCGCCGTAGACGATGGCGTAGCGCTCCTTCTCCCGTCCCTTGTCGTCCACGATGGCGATGGAGCCGTTGCGGTTCATCGCCACCAGGCCGCCGTCCTTGCTGCGCACGGTCACCAGGTTGATGAAGCGCACGGTGCCGGCGTTCTTGGCGTCGATGTGCGATGCGTCGGAGACGCGGCTGGCCGTGCCGCCGATGTGGAAGGTGCGCATGGTGAGCTGCGTGCCCGGCTCGCCGATGGACTGCGCCGCAATGACGCCGACCGACTCGCCCATCTCCACCAGCTTGCCCGAGCCGAGGTTGCGCCCGTAGCACAGAATGCAGACGCCACGCTTGGATTCGCAGGTGAGCACGGAGCGGATCTTGACTCGCTCGATGCCCGCGGCCTGCACCGCGGAGGCCAGGTCTTCGTCGATCTCCTGGTTGATGTCGACGATGGTCTTGCCCTCGAAGTCCTTCAGCTTCTCCAGGCTGACGCGGCCGATGATGCGGTCGCGCAGCGGCTCGATGATCTCGCCCGCCTCAATGATCGGGGTGACGTAGATGCCTTCCACGGTGCCGCAGTCGTGCTGCGAGATGATGACATCCTGCGCCACATCGACCAGGCGGCGCGTCAGGTAGCCGGAGTCGGCCGTCTTCAGCGCGGTGTCGGCCAGGCCCTTGCGCGCGCCGTGCGTCGAGATGAAGTACTGCAGCACGGTGAGTCCCTCGCGGAAGTTGGCCGTGATGGGCGTCTCGATGATCTCGCCCGAAGGCTTGGCCATTAGCCCGCGCATTCCGGAGAGCTGGCGGATCTGCTGCTTCGATCCGCGAGCGCCGGAGTCGGCCATGATGTAGATCGGGTTCATGGCCCCCTCCTTGTCGGCGCGCCTCATGTTGTCGAACATCTCGTCGGCCACGCGCTCGGTCACGCCCGACCACATCTGGATCACCTTGTTGGAGCGCTCGCCGTTGGTGATGGCCCCGTCCAGATACTGCTGCTGCATGGCGAGCACGTTCTTCTCCGCATCGCTCACCAGCGTGTACTTGGAGTCGGGGATGACCATGTCGTCGAGCCCGACCGAGAGACCGGACTTGGTGGCGTAGCGGAAGCCGAGGTCCTTAATCTTGTCCAGCGTCTTGACCGTGGTCTCCAGACCAAGGTTGAGATAGCAGTAGTTCACCAGCTGGCCGATTCCCTTCTTCTTCAGCAGGCCGTTGACGTAGGGCATGCCCTCGGGCAGAGCGTCGTTGAGGATGGCGCGACCCACCGTGGTGGAGATGAACTGCTTGTTGAAGTGGACGACTTCGGTGTGGTTCAGGTCCTGGTCGTCGTAGGCCGTGGTCATGTCCAGCACCGGGCCGGTGTAGCGCAGGCGGATGGGGGTCAGCGTCTCAATCTGCTTGGCCTCCAGCGCCATGAAGACCTCTTCGATGTTGGCGAAGACACGGCCTTCGCCGATCGCGTTGATCTTGGCCTTGGTGAGGTAGTAGATGCCCAGCACCAGGTCCTGGGTGGGCACGGTGATGGGCTGTCCGCTGGCCGGCGAAAGGATGTTGTGCGACGCCAGCATCAGCACCGACGCCTCAATTTGCGCCTCCGGTGAGAGCGGGATGTGTACAGCCATCTGGTCGCCGTCGAAGTCGGCGTTGAAGGCGGTGCAGACCAGGGGATGGATCTTGATCGCCTTGCCTTCCACCAGCACAGGCTCAAACGCCTGGATGCCCAGACGATGCAGGGTGGGCGCGCGGTTCAGCAGGATGGGATGGTCCTTGATCACCTCTTCCAGAATGTCCCAGACGATGGACTCCTGCATCTCCACCATCTCTTTGGCCTGCTTGATGGTGGTGCAGTGGCCGGTCTGCTCCAGGCGGTGATAGATGAATGGCTTGAAGAGTTCCAGCGCCATCTTCTTGGGCAGGCCGCACTGGTGCAGTTGCAGCTCGGGGCCGACCACAATGACCGACCGGCCGGAGTAGTCCACGCGCTTGCCCAGCAGGTTCTGGCGGAAGCGGCCCTGCTTGCCCTTCAGCGTGTCACTGAGCGACTTAGCGGACGGTTGTTGGCCCCGCGTAGCACGCGGCCGCGCCGTCCGTTGTCGAATAGCGCGTCCACAGCCTCCTGCAACATGCGCTTCTCGTTGCGCACAATGACTTCGGGAGCGTGCAGGTCCATCAGCTTCTTCAGCCGGTTGTTGCGGTTGATGACGCGGCGGTAGAGGTCGTTCAGATCGGAGGTGGCGAAGCGTCCGCCATCCAGCGGAACCAGCGGGCGCAGCTCAGGCGGAATCACCGGAATCACGTCCAGAATCATCCACTGCGGCTTGTTGTCGGACTTGCGGAAGGCCTCCACAATCTTCAGCCGCTTGGAGTACTTCAGCTTCTTCTGCAGCGAGGTCTCAGTCTTGATGCGTTCGCGCAGTTCGATGGAGAGCTCCGTGACATCGACCCTCTTCAGCAGCTCCTTGATGGCCTCGGCGCCCATCATGGCCTTGAAACCGGAGGGGCGG
>CAWIDB010000001.1:0-159729 GCA_963834805.1 uncultured Acidobacteriaceae bacterium | reverse complement strand
CTGCACTCGGCCCCAAGTTCGACCTCCGCGCCTTCCACGACGTCGTCCTCGACTCCGGCGCGCTCCCCCTCGACGTCCTCGAAACCCAGGTCGACGCCTGGATTCAGTCCCAGCTCCCCCCGCAGAAGACAATCCCCTAGACAACGGGCACCCTATGCATCGCTGAGAAACATGGGGCCTCAGCTCTCCTCAAATCGAATCTCTGGAATCCTATCCCGGCGCCTGCCTCTGTCGCATCCACACGACGAAGCGCCAGAGGTATATTCCCAGGTTGACCGAACAAACCGTCGCGCCGCAGACCGCGACCGTCCAATAGGACAGGTGCGGGTACACAGCGGCGTCGGCGTAGTGCATCAGACAAACTTCCTTGGTACGGCTGTACCCCGGCCCGGCCCTCATAATACTGTTCGGCCAGTGTCAGAGGACACGGCCATGGCCCCACCTCGACCACAATCCCCCACACCAGCGCAAGCACATGCAGCGCCGTCCGGAACGGCCTTCCCCGCGTCCACAAAGCCCCGAAGATCAGCAGCCCAATCCATGCTAGATGGAGCAGAAGAACCGACGTTGCGATCGCTTCCATGGTTGGTCCTTCGCAGATCGAGCCTCAGCGCAGGCGCTAGCATTCTTTACCTTCGCGCATGAGTGAGTGTCCAACCCCACCGCGTCCTTCTACTTCTTGGAGAACCCCTGCACCAGCGTCACCAGGTTCCACAGTTCGTCCGGCTTGGCGCGGTCGCCTTCGGAGGGCATCTTGCCCTTGCCATCGCGGAGGAGTATGTACAGGTCCCGGTCCGACATGCCTTGCAGAGTCGCCGGATCGCGCAGGTCCTGCATCTTCAGCCCCATGTCAGCCACCAGATCGCCCTTGCCGTTGCCGTTCTCTCCGTGGCACATCGCGCAATCGATCTTGTACGTCGCGGCGGCGCGTGCCTGCGATTCGGGCGTCGATTTTACCGGGTTGTTCTGAGGCACATTTTCGGTGGGAGATGCCGCCGGCGCAGCCTGGTCGGGAGGAGCAGCCTGGTCGGGGGCTGCCGCCGGAGCAGGTACCGCCGTCTGGGCAAATGTTGCCGTCTGAGCAGAAGGTGCGGCCGCTTCCCGCGGCAGCAGTGTAACCAACATCAGCGATGGAAGAACGAATAGAAGCCTCAGCATACCGAGCCTCCTGTGGTGACACACAAATCCTATGCCTCAAGCGCGCCGATGGGAAGACTTAACTGCACCAGTGAACCGTTCCTGTACACGCGCCTGTGCCCGCGACTGGCGCGCAAAATCTCTCCTCGCGGTCTTGCGTCCAGCCCGGCCTCTCTGCTTTCCCCTCCGTCCTCAACTCTGACTCTGGTAGCCTGTTGCAATGAGCGATGACACCTACGAACTTCCAGTCCCCGCATCTGTACTGCCCAACCTGCGCGTTGCCATCCTTGGTGCGGGCAAGATGGGCGGAATCCTGTTGCAGGCCTTCCTCAAGAACAATCTCCTGCTGCCCGAACAGTTGGTCGCCACCGTCCAGCATCCCGACCGCGCTCTGGCTCTTTCCGCGCAGTTCGGCATCAATGTCGATTGTGACAATCTCGCCGCCGCCCAGCAGGCCGATGTCATCCTGCTCGGCGTCAAGCCCATCCAGGTTCCGGCGCTCATCTGCGAGATCGCCCCGGCACTGGACCCCTCCAAGCTGCTGCTCTCCTTTGCCGCCTCGGTCAAGACGCGCTCCATCGAGGACGCCGCCGGTTGCGATCTGGCCGTCATCCGCGCCATGCCCAACACCCCCGCGCTGCTCTCCGCCGGTGCCACCGCGCTCTGCTCAGGCCGCTTCGTCACCGCCGAGCAGATCGCCCTGGCCCAGCGCATCTTCTCCACCGTTGGCCGCACCGTGGTGGTCGACGAAAAGCATATGGACGCCGTCACCGGTCTCTCCGGCTCCGGCCCAGCCTTCCTCTACATCATCATCGAGGCGCTCGCCGAAGCTGGCGTCAACGTCGGTCTGCCGCGCGATGTGGCCACCCTGCTGGCCGCGCAAACCGCCTATGGCTCCGCCCGCATGGTCCTGGAGACCGGATACCACCCCGCGCTGCTCAAGGACGCAGTCACCACCCCGGCCGGCTGCACCGTCGACGGCATCCTCGAACTCGAAGAGGGCGGCCTGCGCGTCACCCTCATCAAAGCCGTCAAACGGGCCACCCAGCGCGCCCGCGAACTCGCCGCCGGATGATTCCCCGCACGACTCCGCCGCTTTCTCCTGGCCAGTCCATCCCGTTATAGTATTAGGGCGTGGCATGGTTCTCGATCGGGCCTGCCGCACAAGCTGCAACACGGGACAGAAAGAGAGCAATACCATCATGAAGCTGCTGTCGAGAGCTTTCTTACTCACAATCTGTTTTTCCCTGACCGTCTCGACCGCCAAAGCTCAGGAGATGGTCCACGCCGTGTCGGGAACAGTCACCACCATCCATCCCAAGATTCAAATGACGGATATCCAAACCGACGATGGCTCCCCGGACAGCTTCCAATGGACCAAGTCCGGAGTCTCCATGAACTTCGACAAGGGCGTCAGCGCCGATGCCGTCACCGCGGACAAATTCACCGCCTTGCAGGCCCATGTCATTGCCTACTACTACGGCGTAGGTGAAGTGCGCACCCTGGTGGCCCTGCATGATGTGGGAACCGGGCCTTTTGTAAAGAGCATCGGGAGGGTCGTCAAGCTCGACCGCCGCGCCCATCTGCTGACCATCCAGAACAGCAAGGGCGGCGATGAGACCTTTGCCATCGACGCTAAAACCGTCGCCGACACAGACACCGGCGTCGTGACCAACTACAAGTTCGATTACAACAAGGGTGTGCAGGTGAGGGTCCTGGCCACACAGGCGAATGGCAGCCAGACCGCGCTGCTGATCTTCCCTGTCTTCTAAACGGAACGCAGACTGAAGCTCCTGGTCACCGCGCAATCGCAGCATCCAATCGCCCCATGTCCTCAACCTCCGCCAATCCCGGCCCCCGCAACAACCTCCTTCCTCGTTTCGCCTGGTTCGTCGTCTTCTACAACGTCCTGGTCATCGTCTGGGGAGCGCTGGTGCGAGCCAGCGGTTCGGGCGCCGGCTGCGGCAATCACTGGCCGCTCTGCAACGGCCAGATCATCCCCGTCTCGCCCGGCTTCCACACCATCATCGAGTTCACCCACAGAATGATGGTCGGCGGCTCCACCCTCCTCGTCCTTGCGCTCCTGCTCTGGAGCTTCCGCGCAACCGTCAAGGGCCAGGCCGCGCGTGTGCTCGCAGTCGCCTCCACGATTCTTCTGCTCAACGAGGCATTTCTCGGAGCGCTTCTGGTCAAGCTGGGCTACGTTACAGGCAACCAGTCCACCGGGCGCATTGCTCTGCTCTCCATCCACCTCGGCAACACGCTGCTCCTCATGGCTGCGCTCACTTTGACTGCGCGCTTTCTCTCCACCGGACAATGCTGGGCCGATCTCCCCATCACGCGTCGTTTCGTCGGCGTCGTGGAGGGCCTCGTCACAACCCTCTTCGTCGGCATCACTGGCTCAGTCGCCGCGCTGGGAGACACGCTCTTCCCCGCCGCCTCGCTGCGCGCCTCCATCGCGCAGGACTTTGCCGCCGGCTCTCCTATGCTGCTGCGCCTGCGCATCGTCCATCCAGCCCTCGCACTCGTCGTTACCCTCTTCGTCATATGGCTGGTCGTTCAATCGCGCCGGACCGGTCCATGCCAGTCACCCGCGCAGCACATCGGCCGTGCGCGCCTCGATGCCGTGCTTCTCCTTCTGCTCGGCCTCCAGTTCGTGCTTGGCATCGCCGATGTCGTGCTGCTCGCGCCCGCATGGTTGCAGCTCCTCCATCTGCTTGGCGCCGATCTCTTCTGGATCGCCCTGGTCCAGCTCGCCGCCAAAACCCTCTGGCCGTCCGCAACCATCCAGCAGCCCGAGTAGACCCTTCTTATCGCCGGACCGTCCCCCGCATTACATGACATGCCTACGCCGAAGTGCGTATATTGTCCTACGTCTATAAGTCTGCTTCTCCGGCTCCAGCAGCCGGTCGAAACCCCGTAGCCTCTCCGGCGGAATGGAAGCCTAAGCCCGATGTCTGCTGCCCCGATCCCTGCCATCATGTTGCTCGCATCCACGCATTTGATCCGCCTCGCGCCGATCGACATCGTCATCCTTCTCCTTTACTTCGGGATGGTCATCTTCATCGGTTTCTATGTGAAGGGTGTGACCAATACCAGTGAGCAGTTCTTCCTCGCCGGGCGCGAGATGACCGCCTGGATCGCCGGCCTCAGCTTCGTCTCCGCCAACCTCGGCTCGCTCGAGCTGATGGGCTGGGCAGGAGCGGCCTACCAGTACGGAATCCTCGCCACCCACTGGTACTGGATCGGCGCCATCCCCGCCATGCTCTTTCTCAGCATTGTGATGATGCCCTTCTACTACATCTCCAAGACCCACTCCGTCCCCGGCTACCTGCAGTTGCGCTTCGGCGAGCGAGCGCGTGGGCTCTCCGGCATTTGTTTCGCCTTCATGACCCTCCTCATGGCAGGCGTCGACATGTACGCCATGGCCGTCGTCATGCAGGTCGTCCTCGGCTGGAACATCAACTTCTCCATGTGGGTTAGTGCCATCACCGTAGCCGTCTACGTCATGCTGGGCGGACTGCGCTCCGCCATCATCAACGAGGTGCTGCAGTTCGTCCTCATCTGGGCCGGAGCCATGCTCATCCCCATCCTTGGCCTCATCGAGGCCGGCGGATGGCACAAACTCATGGCCCAGATCACCGCGCGCGCCGGCGCCGACTACACCCGCCTCTGGTCCACCACCGGCAGCTTTACCTCCAACCCCATGGGAGTCCACTGGACAGGAATCGTCTTCGGCCTCGGCTTCGTCATCAGCTTCGGCTACTGGACCACCGACTTCCTCGTCGTGCAGCGCGTCCTCTCCGCCAACAGTCTGCGTTCCGCGCGCATGGCGCCCATCATCGGCTCGGCCTTCAAGATGTTCGTTCCCTTCTTCGTCATCCTTCCCGGCCTGCTCGCACTGGTGCTGCTCAAGGACCCCTCCGGCCATCTCATGCAGCTCTACCCCGACGGCAGCGACATGGTCCTTCACCACGGCGCGCACAGCTTCAATCAGGTCCTTCCCCTCATGATGGTGCGTTACCTCGGTCCCGGCCTGCTCGGCCTCGGCATCACTGCCCTGATCGCCGGCTTCATGTCCGGCATGGCGGGCAACGTCAGCGCCTTCTCCACCGTCTGGACCTACGACATCTACGGTGCCTACATCAAGAAGAAGGCCTCCGACTCGCACTATGTCCTGATGGGCCGTTGGTCCACCATCCTCGGCATGGGGGTCGCCATCGGCACCGCCTACATGGTGCGCCACGCGGCCAGTATCATGGACTACGTGCAGGCGCTCTTCAGCTTCTTCATCGCCCCCCTCTTCGGCACCGTCATCCTCGGCATGTTGTGGAAGCGCGCCACCAGGGCCGGCGGATTCTGGGGTCTGCTCTCCGGCACAGTCGCCTCCATCGCCATGTTCGTCTTTGTCAAATCGAACATCCACAACCTGCGCTATATCGCCCTCAGCCCCAACGCCCAGCCCATGGCAGAGAACCTCTACCGCGCGTTGTGGTCCTGGTGTATCTGCGTCCTCGTCACCGTTATCGTCAGCTACTGCACCCAACCCACCCCCGAATCGCAGCTCAACGGCCTGGTCTACGGATGCACCGTCCTGCCATCCGACGGCGCCACTAAACTCATCGAGAAGCCCATCTTCTGGGCCATCGTCGTCGCTACCGTCCTCTTCATCCTCAACCTCTGGCTCTGGTAAGAAAAAAATGTCGTTGTCATTCTGAGCGCAGCGAAGAATCCCCGCATTTGTTCTCACCACACGCACCCAAGGAGCACCCCATGACCACCACCCCTCCCGTCGATCCCAGCACTGAGAAGAGGCTCTCCATCTGGTTTTTTGTCGGCGTCCTCGTGCTCGCCTGCGGCGCCATCATCCTCGGCCAGGGTATCTACGAGTTCTGGCATCCCGGCACCACCGTCCTCGCCAACCTTCACCCCGCTTTCTGGTGGGGCCTCCTGATGACCCTCTTCGGCGCCTTCTACACCATCCACTACCGTCCCGGAAAAGACTAACCTTATATTTGTGACCCGCAATATCAGGCCAAGGAGCATCAAGCAATGTCCAAGCAAATGACCATGGGAGTCCTCGTAGGCAACCGCGGATTCTTCCCCTCACACCTCGCCACATCGGGCCGTCTCGAAATCATCGCCGCACTGGAAGCCGCCGGTATCAAGCCCATCGTCCTATCGCCGGAAGTCACCGCCCACGGCGCGGTCGAAACCTACGAGGACGCCAAAAAGTGTGCCGCTCTCTTCAAGTCCCACGCCGCAGAGATCGACGGCCTCATCATCACCCTGCCCAACTTCGGCGAAGAACGCGGCCTGGCCGACGCCATCCGTCTCGCCGATCTGCGCGTCCCCGTGCTCATTCAGGCCACGCCCGACGCGCCCGCCAAGATGTCCATCGCCCATCGCCGCGACAGCTTCTGCGGCAAGATGTCCATCTGCAACAACCTCACCCAATACGGCATCCCCTACTCGCTCACCACGCTGCACACCGAAGCCCCCGACTCGCCCGAGTTCGCCTCCGACCTCGCCTGGTTTGCCGCCGTCTGCCGCGTCGTTCGCGGCCTCAAGAACCTCCGCATCGGGGCCATCGGCGCGCGTCCCACCGCCTTCAACACCGTCCGCTACTCCGAGAAATTGCTGGAGCGCAGCGGCATCACCGTCGAAACCCTCGACCTCAGCGAAGTCCTCGGCCGCATCTCCCGCATGAAGGACACCGACGACGCAACCCAAGCCAAGCTCGCGGCAATAAAAAAATACATCCCCGTCGGCGACACGCCCGAACTCGCCCTGCTCAAGATGGCCAAGCTCGGCGCGGTCATCGACGACTGGAAGGCCGCCTCCGAACTGACCGTCACCTCCGTCCAGTGTTGGACCAGCATCGAGGAGTTCCTCGGCATCGTTCCCTGCACCGTCATGTCCATGATGAGTGAGGACCTCTTCGCCTCGGCCTGCGAGGTCGACACACTCGGCACGCTCTCCATGCACGCCCTCGCGCTCGCCAGCCAGACGCCCTCCGCCCTGCTCGACTGGAACAACAACTACGGCGCGGACCCCGACAAGGCCGTCTGCTTCCATTGCTCCAACCTTCCCCGCCACTTCTTCAACCCCGGCGTAAAGATGGACTACCAGCTCATCATCGCCGGCACGGTCGGCAAGGAGAATACCCACGGCACGCTCGACGGCCGCGTCAAGGCCGGCCCCATGTCCTTCGCCCGCTTCTCCACCGACGACTTCACTGGCACCATCAAGGGCTACGTCGGCCAGGGAGCATTCACCGACGACCCGCTCAACACCTTCGGCGGCGCCGGCGTCGTCCACATCCCCAACATGCAGGAACTCCTCCGCTACATCTGCCTCAACGGCTTCGAGCACCACGTCGCCGCCAGCTTCTCCACCTCCGCCGCCGCCATCCACGAGGCCGCCACCCGCTACCTCAACTGGCCGATGCACTGGCATAAGTAGGCCATTATTACAATTGCTACAGCTAAGATTGAATTGTCATTCTGACCCTGAGCCTGCGAAGGGGAAGAATCCCCGCATTTCGTCCGAATCGAATCGGGCCTTTGCAGGAATAAAGCTCGCGTCGTTGTCTTTCGGAGGGAGCAGGGGCCTTCAGGCCCCTGAATGAATCGCCTCAAGAATGGGCCTTCAGGCCCGGATATACCAGACCCGTCTTTGCTCTTCGGAGGAATCAGAGGCTTTTGCCTTTCGGAGGGAGCAGGGGGCTTCAGCCCCCTGAATACATCGGCTCAGGTATGGGCCTTCAGGCCCGGACCTACTGTACATTTGATATGGGCTTCAAGGCGTATAGCCTTACCCAGACATGATAGCGATCTGTTATCATTAAAGTAGGTGTATTATGACCACTCAGAAAAGGTTACATCGGTCGATTCTGAAGAACACTTGGGTGCGGCTGGTGGCCTTCATCAGTTTGGCTTCGGGAGTCGTGACCCTGCTTGGATATTTCGGATTCTATCCAAAGAAATCTCAGCCTGTGACGTCTAGTATCGTCGGCGTCAGACTGCCCGAGGCTGAAAAGCCCCAATCAGAAAGTGCAGTACCAAACCGCGCTTCGACATCACAAACATCGTTCGGGGCGAAAAGCCCGAACATAAGTCACGTCAAGCGTAGCGTTAAGATTCAGTATGATGCTGCTGTACCGGAGCATGCTTCGGAGAAGATCGTCCCAATTCCCACTGTTGAATCTTCGGTTTTGTCCTCTACTACACAGATAAGTACCGGTGACCAGAGCGCAAATATCAACGGAGTAGGTTCCGACGTCAATATCAACTACGGAGCCCCTAGCCAAGGGCAAGATGGTAATAAGCCGGGGGAATGAAATGAAACATTTAGTACTCATCCTCTGTTCATTTGTCTTATGTTTTTCTTCTTCGGCCCAACAGAAATCCGATACCTCAACGATCATCCGACAAGTTTCATATGCAGAAGAAAGCCCGAACGTATCGAATGTGTCGGGCAATGTGACGATAATTTATGGGTGCGTAGCCAAAGAGGTAACAACGACAAATATGTATGGATCACTTGGGTCGGCCACCGGTATTAACTCAAGTGGCATCTGGAACATTACGAACAGCAGCAGCGATAACAACACATCTCTCTTAGCAATGTCATCGATTCTCCCACCGGACAATCTTAACTCAGCTTGGCACCTCTCCGGTACGATTAATAGCTTGTCCAATAGTGACACAGCTTTTTCACTTAAGACATCGCCATCGTTTCTTCCCGCAGCCGATATGAATACTGGTTTTCACATATTTGATAACACCGGGAGCGTTCATGCCGGGGATGCCTCATCGTCTCTTATTGCTGTGCCATCGGTTCTCCCGACGATCAATCTCAACTCAACTTGGCAACCACTCGGCACTATTAATAGCTCGACCAGTAGTGACACAGCTTTTTCTCTTATGATACCTCCATCGATTATTCCTACAGCCGATATGAATACTGGTTTTCACATATTTGATAACACCGGGAGCGTTCATGCCGGAGATGCCTCATCGTCTCTTATTGCTGTGCCATCGGTTCTCCCGACGATCAATCTCAACTCAACTTGGCAAACACACGGTACCATTAATAGCTCGTCCATCAGTGACACAGGATTATCTCTTACGACATCGCCATTGATTCTCCCAACAGCCGATATAAACTCAGGGCTTTACCCATTCGATAAAACAGATTATTCCTCTACCAATTGGCGATCAAGTAGTCCCATGTCTGCATTTCATGATTATGGCGTGGCCAGCGGTATTGATCAAGAATCTTTGAACCTGAGGATATCTGATGCAGCAACAAAGGGGCAGGAGATCATTGGGTGGACTTTGATCTATAAAGATTCTGTGGCAACAAAGTAGACTAAGCCTTCAATTCGGACATATCGTATTAGTAGGCTCGTGTCCAACCCCCCAGTTGTCCAATCTCCCCCTCGCCGCGTAGACTGGTTGACCGAGACCGCCCCAACCAAATCTCAAAGGTGAACCCATGAACCTCCGTCCCATTACGCTCCTCTGCGCATCCCTCCTGCTCGCCGCCGCCACATTGCCCGCGCAAGCTCCGCCCACACCCGCCGCTCCGCCCGCCGCTGCACCCGGCGCAAATGCACCCATGCCGCCGCGTCGCCCCACCGACCTCGGCTCGTATGTAGCATCCGCTCCGGTTGCCCCCGGCAACCTCACCACATGGCCGCGCGGTGTCTCGCCCGCCGAGGTGGGCAAGGCGCTCTCCGAGCACTTCGTCACCGGCACACAAGGCGCGCGCTTCTCCGGCTACCCGTATGTATGCACATTTTATGGCGCGATGACCTTCGCTGCCCTCACCCATAACGACGCATTGCGCGACCGCCTCATCGCCCTCTTCAACCCCTTGCTGCCCGGGGGCACCGGCCGCCAGCCGCAGCGCCACCATGTAGACGACTCCATATTCGGTGTCATGCCGCTGGAGATCGCCATCCAGACCAAAGGCCTGCCCACCTACGATCCGAAGTATCTCCAACTCGGCCTCTCCTGGGCCGACCGCCAGTGGGGCCCGCTCACTCCGGACACACCTCCCGAGCTACCCCAGGACGTGCATGACGCGCTGGTCAAGGACGGCCTCTCGCCCGAGACGCGCCTCTGGGTGGACGACATGTACATGCTCACCATGTTGCAGCTCGAAGCCTACCGCGCCACCGGTGACCGCAAGTATCTTGACCGCGACGCCCACGAGATGGTCGTCTACCTCGATCGCCTGCAGCAGCCAAACGGCCTCTTCTATCACGCGCCCGACGTCCATTACTACTGGGGGCGCGGCGACGGATGGTTCGCTGCAGGCATGGCGGAGATGTTGCGCACTCTGCCCGCCAATCATCCCGACCGCCCGCGCATCATGAGGGGCTACCGGCGGATGATGGCCGCGCTGCTGCGGTACCAGAACCCGGACGGCAGTTGGCGCGAGCTGATCGACAACCCCAAGGCCTGGCCCGAATCCTCCAGCTCCGCCATGTTCAGCTTCGCCATGATCACCGGAGTCAAGCACGGCTGGCTCAACGCCGCCACCTACGCTCCCGCCGCCCGCCGCGGATGGATCGCCGTGGTCGGCTACGTCGACCAGAACAGTGACGTCACCCAGGTCTGCACCGGCACCGGCAAGTTCAATAATATGCAGTACTACCTCGATCGCAAGCGTGAGACGGGTAACCTGCATGGTCAGGCCCCTGTCCTCTGGGCCGCGGATGCCCTTCTGCGCGACGAAAAATAATCCATTCCACCACACGGCGTAGGATGGATCGGAAGGGCACGGCTTCATGAGGGCCGTATAGCGTCCTTATTTAAAGAACCGCGTCTCTTGATCGCTTCGTGATCAAGAGACGCGAAACCCTAAGCTGCCAGACTGTCCTGCTCCCTCCCTTCATTCCGCGTTGCATAATCGCGCAATCTCCGCGATACTTAGATGTTGGGTTGTGTGCAGCGCGGTTCTGCCTCGAATGCTTTAGACCGCGCCACTCTTCGCCCATTCAATTCGTTTTCATGGAGAGGATTCCCTAAGTGTTGATGATCCGTCTGGCGCGCGTTGGCGCCCGCAAGCAGCCCCACTACCGAGTCGTTGTCATCGAGAAGGACCGCGCACGCAACGGCCGCTCCGTCGAAGTCGTTGGCACCTACAATCCGCGAACCACTCCCCCCTCGCTCAACCTCAAGCGCGACCGCATCAGTTTCTGGGTCGGCAATGGCGCGCTGCTCTCGGAGCGGGTCGCAAAACTCTTCGCCGCTCCACTCCCGGAAGTGGCCGCCGTTCCTGTCACCGCTCCAGTTGTCGAGCCAGTCGCCGAGCCAGCCGCTGAAGCTGCCCCGGCAGTTTAGCTGCCCCGGTCAATCAGTAGAACGGCCCCTGTTAACTAATTAGTTATCTAGTAACCAGTTTCTTGTACCCAAAGATGTTGCTAACTACTTTATTTCCTGCCTTATTTACAGTTTCATCACGTAAACTCTTCGCAGGCTAGCTTCCAACCAAGGCGGCCTGCGTGTCACGGTCGAAATCTCTCCAAAACGCGACACGGGTCTGTACCGGCTGCATTCTTTCATCCTCTGAGACCTCAACCAAGATTGAGGCAATAGGACGAATCAGGCTGGCGCAGCATACTCCCAAGAGGTGTCTGTGATGAACGAAGATACTCCCGCAGCAAACGGCCAATCGGCTGAGAAAATGAAACAACTTATTCTGGAGATCGTCCAGGCATTGGTCGATATTCCAGATGGTGTCTCCGTCGAACTGATTGAGGACCACGACTCCACCATCCTGCAAGTCTGCGTCGCTCCCCAGGACATCGGCAAGGTGATCGGCAAACAGGGCCGCACGGCGCGCTCCCTGCGCACCATCCTCGGCGCTGCCAGCATGAAGCTGCACCATCGCTTCTCGCTCGACATCCTTGAGGAGGACGACGAGGATGACTTTGAGGACGCACAGCAGCCGTAGAGTAACTGACCGCGACCGTCCTCCATTCAGCTCACCTCCATCGCCAACGACCGGCGCAAGGCCAAGCATCTCTCGAATGGATGTTGAGGAAAGCTACGGAAGCTGACTGGCTTGATCGAGAATGCCACCCGCACGCCTTCCCAACTCCGGGTCTCTCAGAGATGCTCTAACATGGAGCCCATGGAATCCGTCTCGCAATGGATCGTGCTGGCACGCATCCTTCGCCCCCAGGGGCGCAAGGGAGAGGTGCTTGCCGATCTCTTCACCGACTTCCCCCAACGCTTCCAGACTCAGCCGCGCGTCTGGCTCGCCCCGCCCGGCTTCGTCGATTCTGCCATCGCCGATTCTCCCTCCGCGCAGCAACACATCGGCAATATATCCGCCGTTCAACCACTCGCTGTTGCCGCCACTCCATCGGCCAGGCCAGCCAACGTCGCCTCTCACTGGCTTCCCGTCGGACGCAACGCCGTCCGCATCGTCCTCCGCTTCGTCGGCGTCGACACCATCCAGCAGGCCGAGCAGCTCGCAGGCTTCGAGGTTCTCGTCCCACTCGCCGAACGCATGCCCCTCGAAGACGGCGCCGCCTACATCTCCGACCTCATCGGCTGCACCGTCTACGACCGCGGCCAGCCCATCGGCACGGTCTCCGGCGTCCAGTTCCCCACCACTCCCGACGGCGCGCGCCGCCTCGAAGACGCCGCTCCGCTACTCGTCCTCGCCACCCCCTCCGGCGACGAGATACTCGTCCCCTTCGCTCGCGCCTTCCTCATCGCGCTCGACCCCGCCGCAAAGTCCATCCGCATGGCCCTCCCCGATGGCCTCGCCGAACTCAACCTCCAACCCAATCGCGCCGACGCCAAATGACCATACGCTTCGACATCCTCACCCTCTTCCCCGGCTTTTTCTCCGGCCCGCTCGACCACGGAATCCTTAGCCGGGCCATTGCCGATGGCACGGTCCAGGTCGCCCTCCACGATCTGCGCGACTTTACCCACGACCGCCATCGCACCGTCGATGACCGGCCCTTCGGCGGAGGCGAAGGCATGGTCCTCAAGCCCCAGCCCATCTTCGACTGCATCGAGTCGCTGGGTGCGGCGGACCGCAACGCAGAAGACAGAACTCTTAGTAGAGATCGATCTAATAATCTTTTAGATAAAAGAAATAATGAAAGTAATAGATCGCTAAGTGAAATCGCGCCTCCCACCGAACCAAAGTCCACCCGCAACACCTCGCACCAGTCCGTCATCCTGCTCTCCGCGCAGGGCAAGCCCTTCACCCAGGCCACAGCCCATCGCCTCGCCGCACTCGACCATGTCGTCCTCATCTGCGGCCGCTACGAGGGCGTGGACGAGCGTGTGGCTGAGCTTCTGGCGGATGAAGAACTCTCCATCGGCGACTACGTCCTCTCCGGCGGCGAGCTGGCCGCAGCCGTCGTCCTCGACGCCACCGTCCGCCTCCTGCCCGGCGTCCTCGGCCACGCCGACTCCGCGCGCTACGAGAGCTTCGGCGTCCCCGACATCCAGCCCGGCGATCCCGCCAGCGGCAAGACACCCGACGGCGTTCCCCGCTCCACGCACGGCTCCGGCGGCATCCTCGATTACCCCCAGTACACCCGTCCCGCCGACTTCCGCGACGCGTCCATCCCCGAGGTCCTCGCCAACGGAGACCACGCAGCCATACGCCGCTGGCGTCGTCAGGCCGCCCTCGCCAAGACCCTCCGCAACCGCCCCGACCTCCTCGCCCGCGCCCCCCTCACCCCCGAAGACCGCGCCTTCCTCGCCACCCTCGGCTACCCAAAACAGCCGTCATCCTGAGTGCAGCGAAGAACCCCGATGAACTTCACTCTGCCGCAACCGCTCGCACCTTTTTCCCACAAAACAATGTATTGTCTTACATTGTCCTATGATGTAGGATAATCCCATGTCACCACGAGCAGGCACATCCCGCACCTTCACCATCAGCTTCCCTCCCGATCTCGCCGATCAGGTCGAGCGCCTCGCCGCCCGCGAGAGCCGCACCACCAGCGAGCTCTTCCGCGAGGCCTTCCGCACCTACCGCGCCGAGCAGATTCGCAAAGCGTTTGAAAAACTCCAATCAATAGCCGATGACCGTGACACCGGGGAGTATGGGCCCGAAGATGTAGAGAGGCTCGTGGACGAAGATCGCGCCGAACGGTGGAACGCTATGAAAAGCGCCAAACTGTGAACATCGTTCTCGACTCAGACCGTTGTTGTCATTCTGAGCGCAGCGAAGAATCCCCGCATTTAGTTTTGCAGTTGCCTGTTCTTGCCGTCATCCTGAGCGAAGCGCGCAGCGCACAGTCGAAGGAACCCTGTATTTCGCCGTTGTTTGTTCTTGCCGTCATCCTGAGCGGAGCGCGTAGCGCGCAGTCGAAGGACCCCTGTATTTCGCCGTTGTTTGTTCTTGCCGTCATCCTGAGCGGAGCGCGCAGCGCGCAGTCGAAGGAACCCGAAGCCGCTCGCACCACCCCAACCGCTCGCACCTTTCTCCCACAAAGCTCCCGCAGCAATCCCCGCCGCGCAGTATCATCTCTCATTATGTTGAACGCTCTGGCAATGCTCGCTGTGTTCCTGGCCGACGCGCAGCAACACATAACCGCCGACAAACCGCTGGCCGTGAAATTAGTGAAAGATGGAATCGACTGGGCCACGTTTTCCAATTATCTGCTCGTCTTTGTCGGGCTGGTTACATGCATCGTTATCTTCATCCAGACAATACAGACAAAGAAAGCAGCAAAGGCCGCTCTGCTCAACGCGCAAGCGGTCATCAATGCCGAACGGGCTTGGATTGTCGTTAGTGTCGAATCCCCAGCCCCGAATCAATTCAACTTCATCGCTACAAACGTTGGACGGACTCCCGCCAACGTGAAATCTATCTGGAGCACTTCGATTATCGCCAAACGCGGAGAGGTATTGCAGGTTCCTCTCGACGAGAAGACCGCAGAGTCGCTTATGAATACGCCTTCGTGCCTGATTCCACCCACCGCAAGCCAGATTGTGTTCCGGTGCAATACCGAAGATATGGAGAAACAAGGAGCCTTTGGTCGAAATATGACATTTGCTCAGGGATTCTCGAATCTCTGGTTCTACGGAAGAATTGTTTATTCGGACATCCTGCAACCAGACGCTTCTCCCCTGCATGAAACCAAATGGCTGTACTGGCACATTCCGGTAGAGGGAGCGATACCTTTTCCCGACCCCCATCGCCCCGAACACAACAGCTATACCTAGCAGAAACCAAATTGAGCCACTACCAATTGCACCATACGTGGCCCGATCTGCCCCGTCTTCGTGTAAACTATAGCTTCGACACTCGAACAGGAAAGCACCCATGTCCATTCATCCGATTATGCAGAAGCTGGCCGCCAAACTTGAGCGGACCGACCACCCCGCCTTTGGCCCCGGCGACACCATCCGCGTCCAGGTCAAGATCCACGAGGGCGAAAAAGAGCGTCTCCAGGCCTTTGAGGGCATGGTAATCGCCACCAACAAAGGCCCGCAGGGCACCTTCACCGTGCGCAAGATGAGCTTCGGCCAGGGCGTCGAGCGCATCTTCCCATACAACTCCAAGGTCATCGACCGCATCGAGAAGCTGCGCTCCTACGAGGTCCGCCGCTCCAAGCTCTTCTACCTGCGCGGCCTGCGCGGCAAGGCTGCCCGCCTGCACGAGGTCGCCCGCGCCTCCTGACCCTCCGCGAACCACAGTACAAAGGCCACCATGGAGTCTCCATCGTGGCCTTCTTCTTTATAAGAGATCCACTCTACTGCGGTGACTGCGCTGGAGTGGCAGACGAGGTCTCCGCACTGCTCGCCGTTGCCGTCGCCGCTTCCGCCGATGCCGTGCTTGTTTGCATGCGAACACATGGCTGCTCCGGCTCTATCTGCCCCGGTTGTACGGGCGGCCCTACCTTGCGTATCATCCCCGTCGGGCACGGCGACAGCGGTGCCGCCACCATATCCGCAGGCAGGGGAGGCGCCTTCTTCATGTTGACACCGGCTTCTACTCCTTCCGCCTTCGATCCAGGCCATACATAGGGGGCCTGTATCGTCGTTCCATAGCCGATCGTCGGATACTTGGTCGGCAGGACGAACTCCCGGTCCACT
This sequence comes from uncultured Acidobacteriaceae bacterium, assembly GCA_963834805.1. Lineage (GTDB taxonomy): Bacteria > Acidobacteriota > Terriglobia > Terriglobales > Acidobacteriaceae > Edaphobacter. The sequence goes on along the minus strand of CAWIDB010000001.1, from coordinate 143,497 downwards.
GACACCCATGCCTTCTGCGATCCCCTCCCAAGCAGCGTCCTCTCCGATGTCAGTTCGATCGGATGTCCTTCCACCGTGACCTGCAGCGTATTGCCCTTGAACGCCCCGGCCTGCTCCGTCGCCCCAGGAAATTGGCCGGGCGACACAATCGTGGTTCCGATTCCAGGGACATACACATAGATGTACTTCAGATCGGGAATGTTGAAGTTTATGCGTGCCTTGTTCGTCCACCCATCCACGGTCAGAGTTCCCGATTGGATCGTCACTGGAGTCCGCCTGGGCTGCCTCTCCTTCTTCACCACAATCTTTTTTCCATGCTCGTCATACCCCATGTTGCTCGCAGTCTGAAACACTGGATTGCCGGCCCTGTCGAAGACCGGGTGCCCCTTCTTGTCTCGGATCTGCTGCACCACCGGATAGAACATCAGCTTCCCGTCCGGGTCCACGCGCTGTTTACCCTCTTCATCCAGCATCGGTTTCGGGGGCAGGGTCTCCACCGTGTTGGGTCCCGTATAAACATTCTTGGCCTGCTTGCCCCGTTTGGCTTGTTTGCCCTGCGTGACTTGCGTGGCCAGGTTGTCCTGCGTGACTTGTGCGGCAGGGTTGTTTTGATTGACTGGCGTAGTCGGGTTGCCCTGCGTGACTTGAGTGGCCGGTCTGCTCTGCGTGACTGGCGTGGCAGGGTTGCTCTGCTTGACTTGAGTGGCCGGTCTGCTCTGCTTCCCTTTTTTGCCCTTCGCTTGCGCAGCAGCGGCTGCTTGCGCCGCGGCCTGTGCCTGGGCTGCGGCCAGCGCCCTTGCCCGCGCGGAATCCTGCGCACTGGTCTGTGTAGTGGTCGCAGATGGAGTGCTGGTTGTACTATCGGACGTCTGCGCCACGGCGCACGCAGAGCCCATCGTCCAACCCAGTGTTAGCAGCGCGCACCCAACCGCCAGCAGTGCTACCGCCCTGCGCGCCATCGTTGAAGTGTGGACCTGCGGATTGGGAACCGGCAAAACTTTCGCGATGAGCATAGGCATACTCCTCGACCGGGTCATTCTCTACGCGGTCTGCTTCGACAAACGCAAACCTGAAATTCACGGAGAACTAAGCGAGGCCCACGCTGTGCCACGAGAATACATCAACTGCCTCCATCAAAACCATGAATTTTTCCACCCGGAACCGTTATATGCTCGTAGCCATCCATGGGCACTGTTTCCACCGTCTCCGCTCCTCCCACGCTTCGCCCCGCGCACCCCATCTCCGCGGCCAATGCCAAGCAGCGGATGCTCAAGCTTCTGGTCTGCTCCGGCGAGCACGAACAGGCCCTGCGACGCAACGGCTTCCACTCCATCGCAGGCGTGGACGAGGTCGGCCGCGGCGCTCTCTTTGGTCCCGTCGTCGCCGCCGCCGTCATCCTGCCCGAAGGCCTCGGCAATCTCGCCCACGCCGGACTCAAGGACTCCAAGCAGCTCACGCGCCCTCAGCGCGAATCCCTAGACCGCCTTATCCGCTCCACCGCCATCGCTCTCGCCATCGCCGAGATCGACGCCGCCACCATCGACCGCGTCAACATCTACCAGGCCACGCGACTCGCCATGCTGGCCGCCGTCCGCGCCCTCCCCATCGCGCCCGACCACCTGCTCATCGACGCCATGCAGCTCGATCTCTCCGGATTGGCCCACCCCTGCGCGCAGACCCGCCTCCTATACGGCGACGCACTCTCGTTCTCCATCGCCGCCGCGTCCGTCGTCGCCAAGGTCCACCGCGACCGCCTTATGTGCCAGCTCGACGCCGCGCATCCCGGCTATGGCCTCGCCGCGCATAAGGGATACGCCACCGCACAGCACCGCCGCGCCCTCACCCTCCTCGGCCCCACACCGCTCCACCGCCTCTCCTTCGCCCCCGTCAAAGCTTGCTCTCCTCCATCTCTCCCCCTCTCGCTGTCATCCTGAGCGAACGCAGCGAGTCGAAGGGTCCCCGCATTTGTCTTTGCCGTTTGCACCGGAAGATCGCCCTGAATCATCCAAGTATAGGCCCCATCTGCGTTACCCTTAATCTATCCATGACCGACAAATCCCCCCTCAGACTTCTCTGCGTTACCGCCCATCCCGACGACGAGTGCTTCGGCTTTGGCGGGGCGCTCATGCTCGCCGCTGAAGCCGGCATTGAGACCTCCGTCGTCTGTTTCACCGATGGCCAGGCCGCCACCAACCGTGGCGCCGCTGCCACCCACGCAGAACTGGGCCGCATGCGTCGCGCTGAGTTCGCCGCCTCCTGCAAGATCCTCGACGTCGCACACCACGAGGTGCTCGACTACCAGGACGGCCAGCTTGAGTTCGCCAACTTCTCCCAGGCCGCCGCTCTGCTCGTCGAACGCATCCGTGCCTATCGCCCGCAGGTCGTCATCACCTTCGGCAGCGACGGCGGGCAGAACACCCACGCCGACCACACCATGGTCTCCGCATTCACCACCGCCGCCGTCCACTGGGCCGCCGCTGCCAAGCGCTTCCCCGCCCTCGGCCCCATCCACATCACCCAGCGCCTCTTCCACACCACCAGCAGCTTTTTCTTTCCCGGCCGTCCCTCGCCGTTGCCCGCGCCATGGACCGTCACCCTCGATGTCAGCCGCGTCCAGCACCGCAAGTTCGAGGCCTTCCGCGCCCACACCTCGCAGCTTCCCCTCATGGTGCGCTTCCAGTCCTACTTCGAGCAGCGCGCCAGCACGGAGCACTACACCCTCGTCGCCACGCCCCACCCGCAACCCGCCACCCACGCCACCGGCCTCTTCGCCGGCCTGTAAAGGCTACAGAAAAACTTTCGCTGTTGCCTTATCGGAGGGAGCAGGGGGCTTCAGCCCCCTGAAAAGTCCAAATGAATTCGAAGGGCTTTAGCCCCGGGCCTTCTGCCAGAAATAGCGATTTGTCTCGCCCCCTCAGCCCTACGCCCGGACCTTCGCCCTCGTCCCGATCCATCGCTTCCTCGCGCTCCACGCCACCCGCGCCAGCAGCAGCGCCGCCAGCGTCAGCGTGAACGGCATCGGGGCCTTCACCCCCTTCTTCACCAGCCACCAATAGTGGATGCACCCGGCACACGCCGCCACATACACCAGCGTATGCACTCTCCGCCACGCCCTGCCGCCCATCCAGCGCAGCACAAACGCCGGCGACGTCACAGCCAAAACCAGCAGCAGGGTCCACGCAAATATCCCCACCTGGATAAATCGCCGCTTCTTCAAATCGTCCAGAATGGTCGGCCATACAGCCCTCCACTCATCCACAATCACTCCCGGATGCCCCGCCCGCACCCCCGCAACCACCGTCGGCAGATCGTACCCGGAGAACAGAAAGACATACGTCGCCAGGTGCAGCGTCGCATAGAAAAATGCATACAGCCCGATCAGCCGCCGGAACCGAATCAGATTTCCCAGCTTCGGGTGCAGCCTTCGCACCGGCGTCACCGCCAGCGAAGTGATCAGCAGAAACAGTGTCCAGTAGCCCGTCTGGTGTGTGATCCAGTTCACCGGATCGGCCATCAGTCCCAGCTCGCCCGAGCGATACTGTTCCACCAACCGCAACAGCGGCAGCAGGCACACCCCATGCACCAGCACCTTGACCCAAGGAATCCATTTTGTCGGCATCGCACCCCAAATCTACCGCGCTCTTCCGATCCAGCAACCAACAACCAGCAACCAACAACTAGAAGTATTTCTTCAGGTCCATCCCCGCGTACATCCCCGCCACCTGGTCGGCATATCCGTTGAACGGCAGCGTCGGGATCGTCTTGGGAAACGCGCTCGAATCGATCCGCCGCTCATGCGCCTGCGACCACCGCGGATGGTCCACACTCGGGTTCACATTGGAGTAGAACCCATACTCCTCCGGCGCGCTCTCGTTCCACGACGTCTTCGGCTGCTTGTCCGTGAACACGATCTTCACAATGCTCTTTCCATTCTTGAACCCATACTTCCACGGACTCACCACCCGCACCGGCGCTCCGTTCTGGTTGGGCAGCACCTCGCCGTAGCAGCCAAACGTCAGCAGGCACAGCGGGTTCATCGCCTCGTCCATGCGCAGCCCCTCCGAGTAGGGCCAGTCCAGCGCGCTCGGTTTGTTCGGCATGTCGCTGCTCTTTTCGTCGGAGATAAACTGCACATACTTCGCGCTGGGCAGCGGCTGCGCCCATCCAATCAACTCGCTCAGCGAGTAGCCGTCCCACGGAATCACCATCGACCACGCCTCCACGCAGCGGTGCCGGTACACCCGGCTCTCCAGCGGCCTGTATTTCATCATCGTGTCAACGTCGATCGTCTGCGGCTTCTTCACCAGCCCCGCCACCTGCACCGTCCACGGTCGCGTGTGCAGCGTGTGCGCGTTCTTTGCCGGATCGCTCTTGTCCGTCCCAAACTCGTAAAAATTGTTGTAGGTCGTCGCCTTGCTGAACGGCGTCTGCGTATCCGTCACCGTATACTTGCTCGCCACCACATCCAGCTTCTGGTCCGCATGGACAGCCTTGGGATGGAACAGTCCCGGCACCTGGTCCAGCAACACCGCCCCCGTGCCCAGCGCCGCCGCTCCATAGATAAACGTCCGCCTATTCAAGAACGCCTCCTTCGGCGTAATCTCCGACGAAGCAATCTTCCCCTCCAAACTCCCACCCCTTCGTATCACCATCGCACCACCTCCTGCTTACATATGTGTCATTCTGACGGGGTCCCCGGCCAGCTTGCTGGCTGGGGCAGGAAGAATCCCCGCATTTCGCCCTTACCGTTGCCTGTCCTTTTGTTTGTCATTCCCGAAGGGAATCTGCTTCTGTTTTTTGTCATTCCGCAGCCCATTGCGTCGTCATTCTGGCGCAGCCAGAATCTCCGTCGTTGTCTTGCCCTTGCTGTTGCTCTTGTCTTCGGCCTGAGAAATCTCTCCACAAGTCCTCGCTTTGAAAGGGACGGGCTTCAGCCCGTCCATAATCACCACAAAATCAACAGGGCTTTAGCCCCCGAGGGAATATCGAGGACTTGTTCTGACCATTCTTAGATTGTTCAAACGACCGTCAGGGTTCGTCCATCGCCGCTAAATTCGGTGGTTGGTCAGTTTGAAGTCCGGGGCAATCGAAGATACCGCAAACCCCGTTTTTGTGCAAAACGACAGAGCGGTCAGTTTAACGCGGAGACACATGCTCGTGGCTGGACACTGCAGTGTTTTTCAGGACTGACTCTTGTACCCTAAAAGCTGTCAACAAGAATGAGACCTGCTAAACTTCCGTGCGCCCTGCTTGTATTCCTCTTCATGCTGCCTCACGCGCCTGTTCTCGCGCAGGCGGATTCCCCAGCGTCGCTCCCCGACATCGAATCCATTGGTGCTCTCGGTGCAGACCTCTTTCTTCAGTCCGGCTCCACTGGCATGGTTCTCGTCGTCGTTCGCGACGATCAGGTCTTCTTTCATGGATACGGAGAAACTACACCTAACTCAAATCAGAATCCCACCCAGGATTCTCTGTTGCGGCTTTGTTCGCTCACAAAGATCTTTACTACCGACGTCTTAACCAAACTCGTAGCGGACAAGACAGTGCAACTCGACGATCCGCTCCAGCGATATGCACCGGCAGGCACCATTGTGCCCAAACGCGTCCATCCCATCACACTCGCAGATTTGGCGACACACACATCCGGTCTTCCGAGGGAACTAGGCACCGCTCCTCGCGGTACGCCGCACTTCACATTCCCTGACTACCGTATGCGATGGCGCTGGCTGCCAAGCCAGCGTCTTCGCAGCACTCCCGGAACCGCCGCTCTCTACTCGAATGTTGCGTTCGATTTGCTTAGTGATGCCCTCCAATCCGCTGCACATAAGCAGTATGCCGCGCTTCTTGCCGAGCGCACCCTCAACCCGCTCCACATGCAAAACACGACGTATTTTCCCAACGCTCAGCAATGCAGTCGTCTGCTCATCGGTGTCGGCGATCAAGGCCCCTGCACCCTCACAGAGGCCACCGCTGGCAGCTCCGGCCTCTACTCCACCGCATCCGATATGACGATCTGGCTCAAGTACCTGCTAGGACCTGGTGGACCTAGTACCTCTTCCAATGACACGTCGGCCCAGGCTGTCTACATCCTTCCTTCGAAGCTCGTCAGCCAAAAAGGACTCGACCACGCCGGTCAGCCTACTGGCGTCGGCCTGGGCTGGATTCACCTCCTGCCCGCCGACTCTCCTTCGCATATCGTCGAAAAAACAGGTGGCGGAGCTGGCTTCGAGACTTACATTGCAATCAATCACTCTCGCCGCACTGCCATCTTCTTGGCCGCCACAGATGGTCCTATCGACTCTAACTTGAACCTATTCAACGCTGCCAATAAGCTTCTACTCGCTATAGCCGGCCTGCCGTCGCTTCCACCACCGCAAAAGCCTGCCATTAGCAGTCACACCAACCGTCGCCGATAAACAATAGTTAATTGAGCTTTTACCTAGGTGGTTTCGCACCTCGTAGAAGGCGGTTCATTGGTTCAGAAAAGAACCTTGCTGCGACCCAACCAAGGGGTGCGGTAAGGAGGAGTATGCCTAGGATCCAGGCAGCCATAATTGGGAGGCTGAGTTGGTGTGGCGCGAGAGCCCCCAGCTTGGAATTGGCGTTTGGGTGCAAATGGCTGAATAATAGAACACCCCAGACCACGATGAACTCATGAGTCAGATAGACCTCATAGCTGTGCCTTCCATACCAGCGGATCGGGGCCGCAATCCGACTCCATTTATTGGCGTGTCCTCCACTCTGGCGCAGTACGCTGGCCAGCATCACAAAGCATGCACCCAAGGCGAGCAGTGTCCCATAGAAGTCCAGCTTCGTCGGGAACAGCTTCCAAAGCCAGTGTGGCCCGCAGGCGATTAGCGCAATGATCGTCGCACCCGTCCACTGCAGCAGACCGAGTGAATGCAGATGATTAGCAGGCCGGAACCGGCCCTGCCGAGTCTCAAGATAGCGGGTTAAGAGAGCGGTGAGGCAGCCGAGGGCAATGCCATCCATGCCTCCTAGATAGCTTTCGTTCTGCCAGATTTCATTCGAAGTCCAGATGCTACGAGCGAAGGGTCCCATGGCCACCAGTGAAATCAGGACTAATAGAAAGAGAATGTTCCCGTGCCGGATGCGCAGTAGTGCTACACATAAAATCGGGAAGAAGAGATAGAACATCTCTTCAACCGACAAGGACCACATTACATTCCAGTTCGCCGGCAGAAACGTGTAGCGAGCCTCCAGCCAATTCAAATGAAATGTGAAAGCTGACAGGACTGCTCGCCATAAAGGGGCTGCCTTGGGCGAAAACTGGAAGCCCTCCGCGTGAACCAGGGCAAGTGTGGTAAGAATCGCGACGATGAGCGCGCGCAAGGGGGCGATTCGAGCGAACCTGATCCGGTAGAAAGTTTGTGCTTTCATCGCGGAGAGCGATCCGAATCGGCGCAGCGAAGTAAGGGTGATAAGGAAGCCGGAGATTGCGAAAAAGACAGTAACCCCGTTGCCGCCGTTTCCGAAAAAGAGCCGGGCGACCATATGCGGTAATGAGGTGCGCCGGATGTCGTAACCGGCGAAGAAGAGGCGGAGCCACGTGTGCAGCAGAACCACCGAGAGGATGGAGAGTCCTCGCAGGACATCGATCGTATCGAAACGTTGTGTCGCTGCAGGCAGAACGGGTGGACCAGGCGTCATAGTTGAATGCTAATTCGTCGGAGCTGACTGTGCTTGGAGCCAATTGGTGTACTACCCTGAAGTCGCCTTTTCGCCAACTTCAATCATTCACTCCCAATTGACCCACCACAGTAAATTCCCCCGGTTGTCCCTCCGCCGCATTCCGACGACAATGGACGCATGAATGTTAACTTCGCCGAGCGCGCCCACAATCACAACTGGAAGCTCGACCCCATCGTCCGCTCGCTGCTCGACACCGATTTCTACAAGCTGCTCATGCTCCAGTTCATCTGGAAGAACTTTCCCGGCGTCCATGTCACCAGCGAGATCGTCAACCGCACCGCGCGCGTTCGCCTCGCCGAAGAGGTCGACGCGCCCTTACTCATCGCGCAAATGGACCACCTGCGCGGTCTGCGCTTCCGCCGCTCCGAACTGATCTGGCTCGCCGGCAACACCTTCTACGGCACGCGCCACATCTTCGAACCCGCCTTCCTCGCCTGGCTCGAATCCGACTTCCGCCTCTCCGACTACACCGTCGCCGAGCAGGACGGCCAGCTCATCCTGCGCTTCTCCGGCCTCTGGACCGAGGTCACCATGTGGGAGGTCTACGCCCTCGCCCTGGTCAGCGAGATGCGCACCCGCTCCGCCCTTGCCCGCCTCAACGAGATGGAACTCGACGTCCTCTACGCCCGCGCCAAGACGCGCCTCTGGGAGAAGATCGAGCGCCTGCGCACCGTGCCCGAGGTCAGCATCTCCGAGTTCGGCACCCGCCGTCGCCACAGCTTCCTCTGGCAGGAGTACGTCATCGAGTCTCTGCGCGCCACCCTCGGCCCCAGCCTCGCCGGCTCCTCCAACACCTTCCTCGCCTACAAGCACGACCTCGAAGCCATGGGCACCAACGCGCACGAGCTGCCCATGGCCATGGCCGCGCTCGCCAACGACGACGCCGCGCTCCACGCCTCGCAGTACCGCGTGCTGGAGCTATGGCAACAGAGTTACGGCGGCGAGCTGCTCATCCTTCTGCCCGACACCTTCGGCACCACCCAGTTCCTCGACGGCGCGCCCGATTGGGTCGCCGACTGGACCGGCCAGCGTGTCGACTCCAAAGAGCCCATCGTCGCCGGAGACGAGTACATCCGCTGGCTCCAGGCGCGCGGGCGCGACCCGCGCCGCAAACGCCTCATCGCGTCGGATGGACTGGATGTAGACGAAATTCTCAAGCTGCACGAATATTTCCACGGTCGCATCCGCTTCTCAGCCGGATGGGGCACCCTGCTCACCAACGACTTTCGCGGCTGCCATCCCCGCGGCGAGCGCGACTTCGAACCCATCAGCCTCGTTTGCAAGCTCATGACCGTCAAAGGCCGCCCCGCCGTCAAGCTCAGCGACAACCCCCGCAAATCCACCGGCCCCGACTCCGAAATCGCCCGCTACCGCCGCGTCTTCAACTCCCCCGCCACCAACCCCACCGATGTCCTCGTCTAGGAAATCTCCGCACTGTTCCTCGTTTTGATAGGGCGGGACTTTAGTCCCGCCGCAAGAGCCGAAAAATCAACCGGGGCTTTAGCCCCCGAGGTACGCTTTTCGTCCGCGCCGCTACTTTCTCTCAACTCATTTGCCGTTGAATCCTTCTCGAACAACTGCTCAAAGATTTCGCTGTCATCGCCAATCGTTATACTTTCCCTATGCACCAACTCACCCACGCCGCCCGCCTCGCTGCCGCTCTCCTTCTGCTTCCGCTGCTCACCGTTCAGCCAGCATTCGGCTGGGGCGCGGACGGTCACATGCTCATCAACCGCCTCGCCGGGGCCGCGCTTCCCGCGGATGTTCCAGCCTTTCTCCGCACGCCCGCCGCGCTCGACGCGCTCGCCTACTACGGTCCCGAGCCGGACCGTTGGCGTTCGCCCGCCGAGCCCGAACTGAACGCCGCGCAGGCCCCCGAGCACTTCATCGACCTCGAGTACGCCGACCTCGTCGGCCCGCTGCCTCGCCGCCGCTACGACTACATCCGCGCCCTCGCCGCCGCGCAGCCCGCGCAGCCCACAATTCCCCTCACGCCGGAGAAGGTCGGCCTGCAGCCCTACGTCACCGACGAGGTCTACGAACGTCTGCAGAGCGCCTTCCGCGACTATCGCGCCCTCGTCGCCGCTAAGCAGGACACCAAACCCTCCGAATGCGAGATCACATTTCTCGCCGGATGGCTTGGCCATTACGTCGGCGACGGCTCGCAGCCCCTGCACACCACCATCCAATACAACGGATGGACCGGCCCCAACCCGAACGGCTACACCACCGAACACCGCATTCACGCGCAGTTCGAGACCGCATTCGTCCACGCCAACGTCAAGCCCGCGGACGTACAACCTCTCGTCACCGCCGCAAAGCCCGTTGTCCTGAAGGATGTCTTCGCGGACTATCTTGCCTACCTGCGCCACTCCAACACACTGGTCGAGCAGACCTATCAACTCGACAAGCAGGGTGCATTTACCGGCGCGGGGACCCCGGCGGGCAAGGCCTTCGTCGACCAACAGCTAGCCGCCGGCGCCATCGAGCTGCGCGACCTCATCTACACCGCATGGATTAAATCCGCCGATGCCGTCCCCGCTTATACAGGAAATTAAAAGCTGTGTTTATAAATGTGTGGGAACGATGGGGTACTGGTGCCGTCTTATGCGCTCTTGCACCCGTTCCAGCAGCTCGGTCAGCGCCAGCGCCAGCAGCGGAGCGGCAACCACCGCCATCGCCGCCCACAGCACGAAGGCGTGCCACACCCACATCCACAAGTTGTAAGTCAGTGTCAGCGGCGCGCTGCGTGCCTGTAGAACAAACAGCCGTGGCGCAAGCGGCATCGCCGCCGTGTGAAAGACGCGCGATCCCAGGCGGATGAATGGTATCAGCAGCGCCAGTTCCAGCGGGAACATGGCGTGGTTGGCGATCTGCGTCGCCACCATGTTGAGCCGGAAGCGAAACGTCACCGCCAGGCTTATCAGCGTTGTGCTCCCCACCACCGGGTTGATCCCGATCAACACTCCCGCCGCAATGCTCCAGGCCAGGCTGCGCGGAGTCGCTCCCATGCGCAGCAGCGCCAGGATCGGCAGCACGGCGCGGCGATAAAACCAGTTGTGGTGCGCGGGCGGAACGGAGTGAGGCACACGAACAGGATAAACTGTGCGCAGGGTCTTCGGATGAAAGGTTGGTTTTGAAAAAGTTGGGCCTGGTGCACTTTGGACGGTCTGTGGGCAGAAGCCTGAAGCTGGCGGCGATCTTCGCATTCGCCACGCTCGAACTCATCGTGAAGCACCCATCCACCCGCCAACAGAGGGCCGAATGGCTGCACCAGTTCTGTCTGCGGGCCATCCGCTGGATGGGCTTCGCGGTTCGCCGGCAGGGCCCCTTTCCCGAGCGTGGCGTCGTTATCTCCAACCACCTGGGCTATCTGGACGCCGTCGCCTTCGCGGCGTTGCACCGATGCGTCTTCGTCGGCAAATCCGAGATCCGCCGCTGGCCCCTGCTGGGCTGGATGAGCACAATGGCAGGCACGTTGTATGTGCATCGCGGACGCGGTGGCTCCGCCGGACGCGCCATGGCCGAAATGCAATCGGTCTCCCAAGCCGGCATTCCCCTGGTCTTCTTTCCCGAGGGCACCACCAGTCTCGGAGACACGGTCCTGCCATTTCACAGCGGTCTGCTGGGCGAGGCCATCGAGGCGCACCAGCCCATCACGGCCGCCTGCGTCCTCTATCGCCTCACCCAGGACAATGGCCCGAGCCTGTCCCTAGCCGACGTCTGTTTCTGGGACAACACCCTGCTCGTCGTTCACATCTTTCGTCTGCTCGCCCTGCGCGGAATCGAGGTGGAGCTGTGCTTCGCCGACTCGCCCATCGTATTTTCAGCAAGCGCCATCCAGCGCAAGATCGCCGCTGAAGAGGCCCGTTCAGCAGTCCTGCAGCTCCTCGCCGCCACCCAGTCCGAGCCCGTCGTCCCTTAGTAATTGATTAGTTTGAAGAATGATCCTACTGTGCCAATCGACCGGAAGGGCACGCGTATCGGGGTTCCCGGCGAGCGGTCTTTGCTCGCTGGAGCGGGAAGAATTCCCTCATTTCGCCTCAACCGAAATCCGGAAGGGCACGCGTTCACAGGTTGAGCATAAACGCCCGTTTACGTCTTTCGGAGGGAGCAGGGGGCTTTAGCCCCCTGAATAAAGCTGCTGGATTCAAGGGGCTTTAGCCCCGGAGGTCAACTTTCATCCCATCCTGCTTCAACCGCTTCAGCACCTGCTCCACCGCCCAGTCCAGCGCATCCGTGCCTTCCACAATGATCGCCGCGCGCGCCGCCGACGGCACGACGTACATCTTCGCCATCGGCATCGTCGTGGCCTCCCACTGTGCGCGCACGGCCTCCTCCGTTCGCCCGCGCTCGCGCATGTCGCGCTCGATCCGCCGCGCCAGGCACACCTCCTGCGGCGCATTCACATAGATGGAAAACCCGTAGCACGCTACCAGCTCCGCGTAGTGCAGCGCCAGAATCCCCTCCACAATCACAACCCGCGCCGGCGCGATCGTCTCAAAGCTCCCCGCCACGCGAGTGTGCAGTTTGAAGTCGTACACCGGCCGCTGGATCGCCTCGCCCCGCGCCAGCGCCCGCACGTGCTCCACCATCAGCTCGCTCTCCAGCGAGTCTGGATGGTCAAAGTTTCGTTTATGACGCGTGTCCAACGGAAACTGCGACAGGTCGCGATAGTACAGGTCCAGCGGAAACAGCGTCCCGTCCAGTTGCGTCGCCAGCTCGCGCGCCAGCGTCGTCTTGCCCGCGCAGGAGCATCCCGCAATCCCCATCACCAGCGGGCGCCACGTACCAGCAGCCATAGCTATTCTGCGCCCGCAATCTGCGGCACCAGCGCCGTCAGCAGTCCGGTGAACTGCCGCTCCACTCTCCGCCCAATCTCCATCACCTCTTCGTGTTGGATTGCTTCGGCGCTCTGCTCTCCCGGTGCGATCACTCCGGCCGCTGCATTTGTCACCAGCGAGATTCCCAGCACCTCGATCCCCATGTGCCGCGCCACAATCACCTCATGCACCGTGGACATCCCCACCAGGTCCGCGCCCAGCGTGCGGAACGCGCGAATCTCCGCTGGCGTCTCGTAGCTCGGCCCCAGCACCGCGACGTACACGCCCTCGCCGAGCGCAATCCCCTGCCGCTCCGCCTCCGCGTGCGCCAGCTTGCGCAGCCTGGGCGAGTAGGCCGCCGTCATGTCGAAGAAGCGCTCCCCCGCACCCGGCACGCATGCAAATCGCGGCTCATTCGGTCCCAGCGCCGCGTTCGTTCCGGTCAGGTTGATGTGGTCGCTGATCGCCACCAGCGATCCCTGCGCAATGTCGGCGCGGATCCCTCCCGCCGCATTCGTCACAATCAGCGTGCGCACCCCCAGCAGCCCCAGCACGCGCGTAGGAAACGTCACCTGCTCCATCGCGTAGCCCTCGTAGGCATGCACGCGTCCCTGCAGTACGGCCACGGGAACGCCTCCAATCGTTCCCAGCACCAGCTTGCCGCTGTGTCCCACCACGGTCGATTGCGGAAAGTGGGGAATCTCCGCGTACGCAATCGAAACCGCGCCTTCCACCTGCGCCGCAAAGCCACCCAACCCCGAGCCCAGAATGATCCCCACCCGCGGCTCCGTCCACGTGCGCTCGCGAATCGTGCCCGCCGCCGCCTGCGCCTTGCTGAAGAGATCGGTCATCGTACCCGAATGTTACTCCTCCGCCTCGTCCTGCACCGGCTGCTTGGCCGCGGCCAGAATCTTCTCCGCAATCGCCTGCGGCACCAGGTCGTAGTGGTCCATCTCGATGCGGAAGCTGCCCCGCCCCTGGGTGATCGCGGTTAGCGTGGTACCGTAGGTCAGGATCTCCGACATCGGCACCTCGGCCCGAATCACCGTTCCCGCGCCGCCGCTCTCCATGCCCTGCACCCGTCCGCGGCGGCTGGTGAGGTCGCCCATCAGCGCGCCGGCAAAGTCGTCCGGAGCCTCGATCTCGATCTTCATGATGGGCTCCAGCAGCGACGGCCTGGCCTGCTCCATGCACTTGCGGAAGCCGATCCGCGCCGCCATCTTGAACGCCATCTCGCTCGAATCCACGTCGTGGTAGCTGCCGTCGAAGACCGTGACCTTGATGTCCACCACCGGGTAGCCCGCCAGGTATCCGCGCGCCGCCGACTCTCTCACGCCCTTCTCCACCGCCGGAACGTACTGCCGCGGGATCGCTCCGCCGAAGATCTCGTTGGCGAAGACGACGCCCGTGCCGCGCGGCTGCGGCTCGATCCTCAGCTTGCAGTCGCCAAACTGCCCGTGCCCGCCGGTCTGTTTCTTGTGCCGCCCCTGCGCCTCGGCTTTGGCCCGCACCGTCTCGCGGTACGGCACCTTCGGCTCGTGCAGGATCACGTTGGTGTGGTAGCGCCGTTTAAGCTTGGACACCAACGCTTCAATGTGCGGCTGTCCAGCCCCCGCCACCAGGAACTCGTTGGTCTGCAGGTCGCGGAAGAACCGCAGCATCGGGTCCTCCTCCATCAGCTTGTGCAGCGCAGGAGCCAGCTTGTCCTCGTCGGCTCGCGTCTTCGGCTCGATGGCGTACGTCATCGCCGGCTCGGGCATCGCCACCGGCTCGATGAACAGCTCATTCGCCTTGTCGCCCAGTGTGTCTCCGGTCAGGGTCACCCTCAGCTTGATGGCCGCGCCCAGGTCCCCCGCGTGCAGCTCCTGCACCTCCACCGGCTTGCGCCCCTGCATAATGTACAGATGGGTCAGGCTCTCCGATTCCTGCCGCGTGTAATTCATCACCGTCGTGTCCGTCTTCATCTTGCCGCTGATCACCTTGAAGAAGTTGACCCTCCCGGTGAATGGATCGCTCATCGTCTTATACACGTACAGCGCAAGCGGAGCATTGTCGTCCACCGCGCGCATCACGATCTCGTCCTCTCCCTGCGCGGCAACACCGTTGCTCCCGCTTCCATTGCCCGCCGTCACCTGGATCTTGCCTCGCGCCGCCACCGGCTCTCGCTCCGTTGCAGCCGGCGCATACGCCTTCAGGAAATCCAGCAGATGGTCGGTTCCCACATTCCTCAGGCCGCTCACGTACAGCACCGGGAAGATATTGTCCTCGCGGATCGCCTCGTGCAGCGCGGCAATCAGGTGCTCCTCCTGCAGCGATCCTGTGTTGAAGAACTCCTCCATCAGCTCGTCCTTGCCTTCGGCCACCAACTCCACCAGCGCCTCATGCGCGGCCTTTGCGTCGTTCTGCACCGCCTCCGGAATCTTCACCTCCGCCCCGCGTCCATTGCCGTCCGGCTCATACACAAACGCCTTCATCGTCACCAGGTCCACCACACCGTGGAAGCCCTTCTCATCCACAATCGGCAGTTGCACCGGGACCACTTGGCGTCCCCACCGCTCCTGCATCTGCTCGATCATGTGTTGCCGTCCCAGCCGGCTGTCCGCCTTGGGATGGTCCAGTTGGTTCACCACCAGCACCCGCGGAAGATTTACCTCCGAGGCATACTTCCACACCCGGTCGGTCACCGCCTCCACGCCCATCTGCGCATTCACCACGATCAGCGCCGCCTCCACCGGCAACATTGCGGCGCGCGTCTCGTGCAGAAACATATGAAAGCCCGGTGTGTCCAGCAGGTTGATCTTCACCCCGCTCCACTCCACGAACGCGGCCCCATTGGCCATCGTGGTCCGCCGCGCCACCTCTTCCTCGTCATACGCCGTCACCGCCGAGCCGTCTTCCACCTGTCCCTGCGTGCTGGTCATCTTCGCCGCCTGCAGCAAGGCCGCAATCAAGGTTGTCTTGCCGCTGTGTGCGTGCCCAACCACCGCTACGTTCCGGACGTCCCGTCCGAGATAATTCTTCATTCCCTGCCCTCTTTCGTTTCTGACCTGGATCATTCCTTGCGTCTTGCAAAAGCTGTCCTGCGCGTTCGCGGCGAACAACCACCCACACTCCGCGGAAGGGGCATCCTATCACAAACACAACAGGCCTTTCGCCCCTCTTGACAAGCCATCGCAAAGTGTCTAGTGTGCTATTTGACTAGTACACATTGAGATGATCTTTCGACTGAACCAATCGTCGGGCATCCCTCTCTACCTCCAACTCATGGGGCAGGTGAAGCACGCGGTGGAGATGGGCGCATTGCGCGAGGGCGACCAGTTGCCGACGATCCGCAAGCTCGCCGAGGAGTTGGTGATGAATCCCAACACCGTGGTTCGTGCCTACCGCGAGCTGGAGCACGAGGGCGTGATCGAGCTGAAGCACGGCTCCGGAGCGTTTATCAAGGAGACGGCAGCGGGACGAGGCCGTTTGATCCAAAAGGCGCAGGCCGCAATGCAGCCGACCGTCGAGCGGCTCATCTCGCTTGGGCTGACCGAAGAGGAGCTGCGCAGGACGTTTGAGAACGAGTTGGCGCAGGCAACTGCGGTACGGCGATCGGAACGAGTGTCGGAAAGGAAGCCATGAGCGATTTCATTATTGAGACAAACCAACTCAGCAAGTCATTCAAAGGCAAACCTGCGTTGTGCGGTCTGGACTTGAAGGTTCCGGCGGGAAGCATCTTCGGCTTCCTCGGGCGCAACGGCGCGGGCAAAACCACCACCATCAAGACTCTGATGGGCCTGTTGCACGCCGACAGCGGCAGCGCCCACGTCTTCGGCAGCGCTGTCGCCGATGCCGACTGTACCGCCGAGATTCGCCGCCGCATCGGCTTCGTCACCGAGGACAAGGAGCTTTACCCATATATGACGGTGGAGCAGATCATCCGCTTCACGCGCCCCTTCTTTCCCACCTGGCGCGACGATCTTGCCCAGCGCGATATGGAGCTCTTCGAGCTTCCGCCCAAGCGAAAGATTCCCGATCTGTCGAAGGGGATGCGCTCGAAGCTGATGCTGTTGCTGGCGATCTCGCACCAGGCCGAGCTACTGATCCTTGACGAGCCAACCGACGGCCTCGATCCCGCTGCAACCGAGGATGTACTGCGCGAGCTGGTCGCCATCGCCGCAACATCGGCCACGACGATCTTCTTCTCCTCGCACCAACTGGTTGAGGTCGAGCGGATCGCCGACCGCATCGGCATCATCCATCGCGGCAAGCTCGTCGCAACCGGCTCGCTCGACGAGATGAAGGCGCAGTATCAACGCCTCAATGTCGTGCTCGCGGACTCAGTCTCTCCGCCTGCGCACTGGCCCGATGGCGTCGAGTCGGTCCGTCAGGAGGGCCGCGTTCTCTCGATTCTGGCCAGCCACAACGTCGACGCCATCGTCGAACAGGCGCGTTCCATTCCGGGCAGCACGGTCGAGCGATTCCCCGTCACTCTCACAGAGATATTCCTCGAACATACAAGGAGCAACTGAGATGCTTTGGTACAAAGGTTGGCTGGAAACGCGGCTCAGACTACTGTTCGCGCTCGGCATCATGGGATTTTTGTTGTTTAGGCAGAATTCTCTTGCGCCCAACATAAAAACCTCACTCCTCATGTTTCTGGTCACATTCTACGGCCAGATTCTAGTGATGCTGGTCTGTGCGCTGCTGGCAGGCGCGGGCATTGTGACACAACCCGCATTTCAAGCATCAAAAGGGCTGCATGGTTCCATGCAGTTTACTCTCTCGCTGCCAGTGAGCCGTCTCAGGTTGCTGGTCGTCAGGGCCGTCATTGGATGGTTGGAAACGACGGGTGCGATTGCAGCATTCTTCTACACAATGTGGGTCATCTCTCCGCTGATGCGGGCTAGAATGATGCCGCTTGCGCTCTTCGAGTATGCAGTCACGCTCATCGTCTGCGGGTCGGCGATCTATTTTTTGTCCGTATTGCTGGCTACCTTTCTCGACGACCAGTGGCGCATCTGGGGCACGATGATCGCTGTAGGTGCGCTCTTCTGGCTCTCGAGTCACTTCTCTTTGCCTGCCTCCATCGACTTCGTTCGAGCCGCAGGCAAGAATTCACCACTCTTCACGCATACCATGCCATGGAGTGCGATGGGCTTCGCGGTTGTGCTCTCCGCCGCGTTCTTCCACGCCGCACTCAAGATCGCGCAAGTCCGCGAGTATTAGAGCATTTCCTCCTTCGCTCCAACGCAGCAAGGCCGCTCCCGAAGGAACGGCCTTGCTGCTGGGCAATTATTGTTGCTCCTGATATTCCGCCTTATTGCTCCCCGATCATTCTCGAAAGATTGCCGGAGGGGCGGAGGTTATTCGCCTTCGCGTTCCGAGCGCTTCCAGTTGATTAGATCGCCCAGCGTGGTGCTGCTTGAGGAAGAAGAGCTCTTGTGGTCCTTCGGGTCCTTGTGCCCTTTGTGGTCCTTCTCGCCGCCGCGCTCCTTGTAGAGTTCCACCTCGGCCCGGCTTGCCTCTTCGCCGACCGCGCGAATGCTCAGGCCCACCTTCTTCTCCTCCTGGTTCATCTTCACGATCTTGAACTCGTGCTCGGTGTCCACATCCAGCTTCACCGCGACGTTGTTCTTGTCCACTGCCTCGGAGATATGGCACAACCCCTCCACTCCCTCGGCAATCTCCACAAACGCCCCGAACTGGGCCGTGCGCAGCACCTTGCCCTTGATCACATCGCCGATGCGGTGCTGCGCGAAGAAGGTGTCCCACACATCCGGCTGCAGTTGCTTCACGCCCAGCGACAGGCGCCGGTTCTCCGGCTCCACGCCCAGCACGATCGCCCGCACCTTCTCGCCCTTCTTCAGCACCTCCGACGGGTGCTTGATGCGCTTGGTCCAGCTCAGATTCGACACATGCACCAAGCCGTCGATGCCGTCCTCAATCTCCACAAACGCCCCAAAGTCCGTCAGGTTGCGCACCCGCCCCTCGATGATCGCCCCGATCGGATACTTGTCCTCCAACTGCTCCCAGGGATTGTCCTGTAGCTGTTTCATGCCCAGCGAGATGCGCCGGTCGTTGGGGTTCACGCTCAGGATGATCGTGTCCACCTCGTCGCCCGGCTTTACCATCTTCGATGGATGCTTCATCCGCTTCGACCAGGTCATCTCCGAGACATGCACCAGCCCCTCGATCCCCTGCTCCAGCTCCACAAACGCGCCGTAATCCGTCACCGACAGCACCCGTCCGCGCACCTGCGCACCGATTGGGTATCGCTCCGTCGCGTCCAGCCATGGATCGGGCGTCAGTTGCTTGAAGCCCAGAGAGACGCGCTGCTTCTCCTTGTCGAACTTCAGCACCTTCACCTGGATCTCGTCGCCCACATTCACCAGGTCGCGTGGATGGGTCAGCCGTCCCCAGCTCATGTCCGTGATGTGCAGCAGTCCATCCAGCCCGCCCAGGTCCACGAACGCGCCGTAGTCGGTCAGGTTCTTCACCGTCCCCGTCAGCACGCAGCCCTCTTCCAGCATGGCCAGCGTTACCGCCCTCTTCTCGTTCTGCTCCTCTTCCAGAATCTCCTTGCGGCTGATCACCACATTGCCGCGCTTCTTGTTCAGCTTGATCACGCGGACTTCGATCTCGCTGCCGATGTACCCGTCCAGGTTGCGCACCGGGCGCACCTCAATCTGCGATCCGGGCAGAAACGCCTTGATCCCGATGTCCACCGTCAACCCGCCCTTCACCCGGCTCACCACCATGCCCTTCACCGGGGTCTTGTCGTTGGCCGCCTTCTCCAGCTTGTCCCATATCTTGTGCCGCAGGGCCTTCTCGTGGCTCACCAGGTAGCCGCCCTCCGGCTCCTCGCGCTCCACCACCACATCCACCGCGTCGCCTGCTTGGAACTTCGGCTTGCCCTCGTGGTCCAACACCTGGTCGATCGGAATCAGACCCTCGGACTTCAGTCCAATGTCGATCACCACATGTTTGTCGGTGATCTTGACCACCGTGCCCGTGACCACAACCTCTTCGGCGGTCAGGTTCTGCGCGGCTGCCGTCTCGGCGGCCTGTTCGCGGTCGAAGTTGGCCAGCGCAGCCGCAAAGTCCGCTGCATCGTAGTCCGGCTCGCCCGATGCGGCAGAATCGTCAGGGCTTGCACCCGGCGCGGCTGCTTCGTCGCTGGTCGCGGCAACGCTCTCCAGCTTCAATGCGGCCTCTTCCACCGGCTCCGGCGGGGTTAGAGTGAGTTCGGATGACAGCTCGGCTTGCTCCGCTGTCGCTTCGGGCGCTAGGGTTTCCAGTTCTGTAGTCAGGGGATTACTCTCGGTTTGGTCAGGATTGTGGACGTCTACGGTCATTGAGGCGTTGCTCCGGGACCCATACTTCGTCAAACTTCATTCCATTCGCGCGGCAGAGTCGGCGTTCCAGGCAACAAACCGCGGTAAGACGCGCTGTTCGCTTCCCCGAAACAGATTCGGCAGGGTGGGAATGACCATCTTGCAGAGGAGCTGCTGCAATGGATCCCACACACAGCGGCTCATCTAAAGAATATAGGGCGTGCTGCGCAGAGTCAATCCATTTACGCGCGCGCAATCGCCGCCAATTGCCGCCAATCGCGCATCCCCTGTGGCACAGCTCACCGCCGCCTCCGCAAACACCCTGTATACTGCGTCCCATGGATCGTCTCTGGACACCGTGGCGCTACCAATACGTCAGCCACAGCGAAGGTTCCTCCCGCCCCGGCGTTCCCGCCGCGCTCAGCGCCTGGTCGGACTCCGGCGCCGAAGACCATGATTGCGTCTTCTGCAACATGATTGCCGCCGTCGACTACGCCATCGCCCACGGTATGCCCGTCGAAGAGGCCGAGAAGGCAGCGCACATCCTGGCCCGTCAACCCGCCTGCTTCCTCTGTCTCAACGCGTACCCCTACACCACCGGCCACATCCTCATCGTCCCCTACCGCCATCTTGACTCGCTCGCCGCTCTACCCCCAGGCGAGGCGCAGGAGATGATCGCCCTCACCCAGCGTGTCGAATCCCTCCTGCGCGAGGTCTACAATCCTTCCGGCATGAACTTCGGCATCAACCTCGGTGAGGCTGGTGGCGCAGGCATTGCAGGCCACATCCACATGCACGCCCTGCCCCGCTGGGTCGGCGACACCAACTTCATGACCGTCATCGGCGACACCCGCGTCCTGCCCGAGGCCCTCGACACCACCTGGGCCCGCATTCGTCAGGCCTGGCACGCCTGACCGCCCCGGCATCTGGGTGCCCCATCCATCGCGCACTTTGCGAATCGGTGTCCCCGGCGAGCTTGCTCGCTGGGGTGAGGATGGGTGGGTTAACAGCCACGGGTCTCCGTGCCGATACGCTGCATTGTTTTGATGAAGGGCACGGCTTCCCTTGTTGCGCAAAAGCCCTGGTTTTGCTTATGGGCACGCGTTCACGCGTGCCGCAAGTCGCCCCATAATAGAAGGGGCTTTAGCCCCAGAGGCCATGATTCAAAACAGCTCCGCCCCCTCCTCACTCCTGCTTGGGGGCCGGTTCATCCAGCCCACCACGGCCGGGGCCTCTCTCCTGCTGCGGCGGAGGCGGAGGCACTCGCGTTGCCTCGAAGTTCGTGATCAGCCACGTCCCGTTCGGCTGCCGCGAGTACACCCGGGTATAGCGAAAGGTCCCATGCATCGGTACTCCCTCACTGCTGCCCTCCACTTCGGCCAGCGATGTGACGATCGCGGTCGTCCCGATCAGCTTCACATGAACGTCTTTTAGATCGAGCCTGCTCAATACCGTGGTTCGCCGGCGCAGCCGGTCCAACTGCTGCATCTTGGTCACCACCTGGCCGGTCATGGTAATGCCCACAAAGTCGTCGGAGAGCAGCTTGTCCATGGTTGCAACATCGCCGTTCATCTGCGCGGTGCGCCACACCTGTTCCAGCCGCTCCACCTGGTGCTTGAACTGGTCGTTCCGCCGGGGATGCTCCAACTGGGCCGTCGCGGTCATTGAAAACAGGGCCACCGCCACCAGCAATACTCCGTGGCCGGGTCGTAGAACACGATGCTGTGAGGAGTGTCGCGACATGGAATAACCCGGCCGTAATCCGTCGAGACGGATACTAGTCCGGTTAACCCTTGCAGTCAAAAGAAAGTCGCGTAAAAGCGCTTTCCCCCGTACCCACTGTGGTTCTCACACAATGGCGTCCAGATACTTGACCTGCTGCGCACGCATCAGACGGTAGAACCCATCCGCCGCGTACTCCCGGAAGTGCGCCGAATTCTGGTGAGCTTCCAGCGCCTCCTCGTCCACATACTGCTCGTAGATCAGCACTATCGCCGGGTCGCCCGACATGAAGTGCGAAACGTAGGTGACGCACCCCGCCTCCTGCCGCGACGCCAGGGTCAGCTTGCGCAACATCTCTGCCACCACATCGTGGTCCGCCTCTGCAAACTTCATCCGTACCGTAAAACTGATCATCTCTTGCCTCTCAGTATTCTCAGTTCTAGTCCTTGCTTTGAAGGGGACAGGCTTCAAACCGTCCGTTAGTGTCGCAAGGTGTAGGGGCTTTAGCCCCCGAGGGAATCTTTGGACAATGATTCCTCATCTTCCCGGTCGCAGTCGTACAAATTCTACGCCTTTAGCTCCTCTTCAAATGCCGCCAGCGTGATCGTCTGGTCGCGCTCCGGCCCGGTCGAAATCATCCCGATCCGCGCGCCAGACTCGCGCTCGATAAACTCCAGATACTCCTGCGCCGGCTTCGGCAGCCTCTCAAACTCCGTAATCCCCTCGGTCGAGCAGTTCCATCCCTTCATCGTCGCATACACTGGCTGGATCGACTCAAATCCGCGCATGTCCGCCGGAATCGTCTCCGTCGCCTTGCCGTCGATCTTGTATCCCGTGCATACCGGAATCTCCGCGCACTCATCCATCACGTCCATCTTGGTCACCACCAGCCACTTGGTCCCATTGATCATGTTGGAGTAGCGCAGCAGCGGCAGGTCCAGCCAGCCGCATCGCCGCGGCCTCCCCGTCACCGCCCCGTACTCCTGCCCGCGCGCCCGCAGCAGCGTGGCCGAGTCGTCCTCGATCTCGGTAGGAAACGGTCCTTCGCCCACTCGGGTCACATACGCCTTGGTCACCCCGATCACCGTCCCAATCGAGGTCGGCCCCACCCCCGTCCCCGTCACCGCTCCGCCCGCCGTCGAGCTCGAACTGGTCACAAACGGGTACGTCCCGTGGTCGATGTCCAGCAGCGCGCCCTGCGCTCCCTCGAACATCACCTTCTCGCCGTTCGCAATCGCCTCGTTCAGCAGCACCGCCGTGTCCGTCACGAACGGAGCAATCTGCTCCGCCGCCCGCGCATACTCCTCGTACATCGTCTTCGGGTCCAGCGGGGCCGTGCCAAACAGCGCCGCCGCAATCGTGTTCTTCTCGTCGCACGCGTTCTTGATGTGTGTCCGCAGCAGCGCAGTGTTCATCAGGTCCACCACCCTCAGACCATTGCGGTGGATCTTGTCCTCATACGCCGGCCCAATCCCCCGCCGCGTCGTCCCAATCTTGGTCCGTCCCGGGGCCGTCTCCGCCGCCAACTCGATCATCCGGTGGTAGGGCAGAATCACCTGCGCCCGGTTCGACACAAAAAGCTGCCCATCCGGCCCGCCCGCCACCTTCAGTCCAGCGTCCCGCAGTTTTTTCACCTCGCTCAGGAAGGCCATCGGGTCCAGCACCACCCCGTTGCCGATCACACCCCGGCACTCCGGCCTTAGCACGCCGCACGGAATCAGTTGCAGCACAAACTTCTTGCCCCCAATGATCACGGTGTGCCCCGCGTTGTGCCCGCCCGCGTAGCGCGCCACAACGCTGAACCGCTCGCTCAGCACATCCACAATCTTGCCCTTGCCCTCATCGCCCCACTGCGCTCCGAGGACCACTGCTGATTTACGCTGACTCACAAATAATTTTGCTCCGGAAGGGGTAGGTCCGCGCGGCCCCGAATCGCCGCACGTCCATAACCTATTCTATACCGCCGCTTTCCCCACCGCTGAGCCACCGTACGCATTACTCTATTCCCTATGCCTGAGCTTCCCGAGGTCGAAACCATCGCAGCAGGCGTCCATGCGCGCGTCCACGGTGCGCGCATCACCCGCGTCTGGACCAGCGGCAAGCCGCAGACCTTCAAGTCGCCCGAGTCCGAGATCGCCGCCGCCCTCACCGGCGCCACCATCGACTCCGTCCGCCGCGTCGGCAAAACCATCGTGATGACCCTCCAGCGCGATAAATCCTCCACCGAACTCCTCATCCACCTTGGCATGACCGGTCGCCTGCTCGTCTCCCAACCGGAAATCCCCCTCGCCCCCCACACCCACGCCGTTCTCACTCTTGCCGGCCACCGCGAGCTCCGCTTCGTCGATCCCCGCCGCTTCGGTCGCATCTCCCTCCACGGATCGGGTGCCCCATGTGGGGTCCCCGACGAGCGGTCTTCACTCGCTGGGGTTGCTGGGTGCCCCATTCATGCGGCTTCATCGCATGAGTGGGATTCAACCGCAGCAATCTCAACCACGCCCACCCCTTACACCGGACCCGGCCACGAGCCTCTCACCATCACCCTCACTGACTTCATCACCCTCTTCCATCCTCGCCGCACGCCCATCAAGGCCGCTCTGCTCAATCAATCCCTGCTGCACGGCATCGGCAACATCTACGCCGACGAGTCGCTCTTCCGCGCCTCCATCCGCCCCACCCGCCAGGCCGCCCGCCTCACCCGCGCCGAACTCGCCCGCCTCCGCACCGCGCTCGTCAAAGTCCTCCGCCACGCCATCCGCCTCGGTGGCTCCTCGGTCTCCGACTACGTCGATGCCGAAGGCTCTCGCGGCTTCTTCCAGCTCCGTCACCGCGTCTACCAGCGCACCGGCCAGCCCTGCCTCGTCTGCGCAACCCCCATCCGCCGCATCACCCTCGCCGGTCGCAGCACCCACTTCTGCCCCGTGTGCCAGAAGTGAGAAGCCATTTCGCGCCTAAACTGGATTCCATGCTCCGCTACGCCATCACCAACCGCGCTCGGTACAAGGGAGACGAACCAACCCGTCAAAACGCTCTCCTCGCCCAAGCCACGCGCCTCGCCGCCGCTGGCATCGACTTCCTCCAACTCCGCGAAAACGATCTCCCCGCCGCAGACCTCGCCTCGCTCGCCCGCCGCCTCCTCGCAACCCTCCGCGCGCACAACCCCGCGCCCAGGCTCCTCATCAACTCCCGCGCCGACGTCGCCCTCGCCACCTGCGCCGGCGGAGTCCATCTCACCTCCGCGCCGGGCCAGCTCACCCCCGCCCAGGTTCGCGACCTCTACGCCGCAGCCAGCCTGCCCGAGCCGATAATCAGCCTCTCCTGCCACACCCTCGACGAGGTCGCCCGCGCCGCGTCCGTCTCCCCGGACGACCGCCCCACCCTCATCCTCTTCGGCCCCGTCTTCGAAAAAGTCGTCGCCGAAGTTCGTCCCTCCCAGAAGTCCATCGCCAATAAAAAAATCGCTTCAGGCTCCGGCCTCAACCTCCTCCGCGCCGCATGCCTCGCCGCCGAGTCTATCCCCGTCCTTGCCCTCGGCGGCGTCACCCGCGCCAATGCCGCCGCCACCCTCGCCGCCGGAGCAGCAGGCATCGCCGCCATCCGCCTCTTCTTATCGGAATCCGCTCAGATACCCCCTCGATCCCCCCATTGACCTCAACCCTGCATCGCCCTACCCTTAACCTCGTGCTCATCACTCCCCTTCAACTCGAAATCGAGCCTCTTCTCTTCGATGAATCCATCCCCGAGGGCGCGCTCGACTACGCCCCAGACATCTCTCAGGTTGGCCCGCTTCCCGTCGCCGGCCGTGCCGATCTCATCGTCGAGAACCGTGGCCACCGCGAGCAGGTTGCGGACATCCGCCTGCGCGCCGCCTACCACGGCGATTTCGAACTGCTCTGCGCGCGCTGCGTCGAGCCGGTCCCCACTCAGCTCGCCGGTGAGTTCGACCTCATCTTCCGCCCCCAGGCCGCCGACGCCGACCCCAGTGAACGCTCCATCACCCCCGACGAGACCGAAATCGGTTACTATGAAGTAAGCGGTCTCTCGCTTGAGGATGTCGTGCGCGAACAGGTGCTTCTCTCCCTGCCCTCCCGCACGCTCTGTAAAGAAGACTGCAAGGGACTTTGTCCGCGCTGTGGCCAGAACCTGAACCTCGCATCCTGCTCCTGCAACACCTCCGAATCGCTCCAGAATCCTTCGGGGTGGAATGCGCTTGCGGGACTGGCCGGCACGATCAAACCCGGTTAGCACATCATCTCAGCCTCACCGGGCCTCCCATCGCCGCCGCAAATCGTATCGCAGCGGGCACGGGCCACTAGAAAGGGAATGTAATGCCGAATCCGAAACGCCGCCACTCCAAGCAACGCACCTCAAAACGCCGCAGCCACGACTTTCTCACTCCCACCAGCACCTCGGAGTGTCCCAACTGCCACGAGCGCAAGCTGCCCCACCGCATCTGCCAGAAGTGCGGGCAATATAAGGGCCGCGAAGTCCTCGCCGTCAAGGAAGCCAGCTAAACCCGTTCCCTGCACCCTCCCCTCCAGATGCCGATCGACATCGTTGTAGATGCAATGGGTTCCGACAAAGCCCCCGAATCCGAGATTCGCGGGGCCATCCTCGCCGCGCGTCATCTCGATGTGCGCGTCCATCTGGTCGGCCCGCAGGAGGTCCTCCGCCCAGCGCTCGACCACGCCCTGCGCAACCGCTTCCCCGTGCACTACGGACGTAAGCGCCCGCACATCGAGATCGTCCACGCCTCCGAGTGGATCAGCATGGAAGACAAGGCAGCCCAGTCGGTCCGCGCCAAGCGAGATTCCTCCATGCGAGTCGGCCTGCGCATGGTTCGCGAGGGCACGGCCGCTGGGTTCTTCACCGCCGGAAACACCGGCGCGGCCATGGCCACCGCCAAGATGGTCCTGGGAATGCTCGCCGGCGTCCATCGTCCCGGCCTCTCCACCATCCTGCCCACGGCATTGGGCACTCCCTCCATCCTGCTCGATGTAGGCGCCAACGTGGACTGCGACCCCGACAACCTGGTGCAGTTTGCCGTCATGGGCCACATCTATGCGCGCAACGTCTTGCACATCGCCCATCCCCGCGTCGGCCTGCTCTCCATCGGCGAAGAGGACAGCAAGGGCAACTCCCTCACTCACGACACCTTCCCCATGCTCCGGGCACTCCACGGCATGAACTTCATCGGCAACGTCGAGGGCCGCGACCTCTTCGACGGCCGTGCCGATGTTATCGTCTGCGACGGCTTTGTCGGCAATGTCGCCATCAAGACCTGCGAAGGCACCGCCCGTCTGGTCAGCGTCCTGCTGCGCGAGTCTCTCAAGTCCACCGTCACTTCGCAGGTCGGGGCCCTGCTCTCCAGCCGTGCCTTCCGCGACTTCAAGAAGCGCATCGACTACTCCGAGTTCGGCGGCGCGCCTCTGCTCGGCGTCCGCGGCGTCTGCATCATCGGCCACGGCGTCTCCAACGAGAAGGCCGTCATGAACGGTATCCGCGTCGCCGCAGAGTTCGCCCAGGCCGAGGTCAACTCCGGTATCGAAGCCGCCCTCCGCTCCGCCTGAACCCCGGAAATGCTCTACACTTCCATCAGGCGAGCGCCACCCCGGCGGATCGCATCCAACCGCCCATCGCATTGGCTTCGCCAGGAGACAGTCCCATGCTGACCCCACGGAACTTCACCCTCAACTTCCCCTCCCTCATTCCTCTTCCTTATCCAGCCCCCGATGAAACCACCAATCTCCGCTCGCCTCTAGCCTGCCTCTTCTGCGATCCCATCCTCGCTGCCCCCATCGACGGCGAGGAAGAAGACGAAGATGAGCCCGAGGACGCGGAAGACCATCTCGACGAGGAGGAAGAAGAGGAAGACGAGGACGATGATGACGATTTCGACGACGAAGACGACGACGAAGACGAAGAAGACGATGACAAGGACGATGAGGAAGAGGACGACGAAGAGGAGGATGAGGAAGACGAGGAAGACGACGACCCTGACTCCGGCTCCGGAACCTTCTTCCTGCATCGCGCCCGTTCCATCCCACGCACCAGGATGGTCCAGTAGCCTGTCCCGATCATTCACAAGGGCTTCGCTTCAAAGCCGGCCCGGAGCAAAGTCGAAGCGCGCTGAAAACTGATCGAGTCCGTCTTTATCTTGCGGAAGATGGCTGCTTGGGGGCAGTATGGTGGGTGCCCGGAAACGAGGTCTCCCATGAAGCGCAGGATTTTGCTCGTAGACGATGAAGTGGCCATCCTGCTCACCCTCAAGGCTGTCTTGGAGATCGGCGGATTCGATGTCGATACCGCCGCCTCGGGCCGCGAGGGCAAAATCAAGCTGCGCTCCCATCGCTACCACATGGTCATCACCGACATGCGCATGGAGAGTGATGCCGCCGGCGCCGAAGTCATCGCCGCTGCCCGCTCGGCCAGCTATCGCCCAGCCATCGCACTGCTCACCGCCTTCCCCATCGAGAACGAGGATTGCCAGACGCTTGGCGCAGGCAAGATGCTGGTCAAGCCCGTGCATACTCGCATCCTGCTGCAGCAGATTGAGAAGCTATTGGCCTCTCACGAGGCATCGCTTAGCATATCCAGCGTCCCCTCGCCCACGCCCGCAGCCTCGAACAAAACCATCAAGCCGGCCGCCCCCAGCGCTGCCAGATCAGTCATTGAAAAAACCGTCGGCAGGCGCGGCCCAGCCAAGCCCGTTGCCATTAAACCCCGTGCCAGGAACTCCGCCGCAAGAAAACCCGCTGCGAAGCGGACAGCCAATGCCCAAAAGCCATAGGGGTGTGCGCCTCTACTGCGGCGTGTGCGCCTTGATGTACGCCCGCAACGCCAGGTTGATCTCCAGCGCCTTGCGCACGCCGTTATCCAGCATCTGCAGCCATTCGCTCCCCGGCTCCTTCAGCTCCACCGTTCCCAGCAGGTAGTTGGTCTGTACGATGATCTCCAGCGCGTTGGACAGATCGTGCGCGAGTTTGCGTATCTCCAGGGCAATCTCTTCGGGTATCTCGGATGGGCCGGGCTGCGGCGCTGCCTGTTTTGTTTCGTTCATAACGGGCGAGAAGGCCTCCCGGCATAGGTAGATAGCTGAAGCCGTTCCAGTGTATGCGATGCGCCGGGCAATTGACAGCAGACCCCGCGTTTGAAAGACTGATAACTCACGACTGCCGTGTCCGGCCGCAGGGTTCGCGACATGTACGACCGTGCCGAAGTGGCGGAATTGGCAGACGCGCATGGTTCAGGTCCATGTACTCGCAAGGGTGTGGGGGTTCGAGTCCCCCCTTCGGCACCAAGAGTTCTCTCTCACGCACACAACCCATGTCCACCCAGCTTGAGCAGATTCTCGCGCATTCGCTGCACCAGGTGACGGTCCGGCGCGCCGAGGCAGACACCGTGCTTCTCCAGCGCAACGCCGCCGCCCACACTCCCCGCGGATTCGAGGCCGTCCTGCGCAAGTCCGCGGCCTCCGGGCCTGCCATCATCGCCGAGCTCAAGAAGGCCTCCCCCTCGCGTGGCCTCATTCGCCCCGGCTTCGATCCCGCCGCGCTGGCCCGCTCGCTCCAGGCAGCCGGTGCAACCGCGCTCTCCGTCCTCACCGACGAAGAGTTCTTCCAAGGCTCGCTCCAGAATCTCACCCTCGCTTCCGCTGCCGTCTCCATTCCCTGCCTCCGCAAGGACTTTATCCTCGATCCCTTCCAGGTTCTCGAAGCCCGCGCCGCCGGCGCCGACGCCATCCTGCTCATCGTCGCTGCGCTCACCGACGAGCAATTGAAAAACCTGCGCGACGAGGCCCTCCGCCTTCAGTTGGACGTCCTCTGCGAGGTGCATGACCGCACGGAACTGGATCGTGCCGCCGCCCTTGGCTTCACCCTGATCGGCGTCAACAGCCGCAACCTGCACACCATGCAGGTCGAGACGCAGACCCTGTTCGATCTCGCGCAGTGGCTTCCCCGCGACGCCGTTCATGTCGCCGAAAGCGGCATCCGCACCCCCGCCGACATCGCTCAGTTGCGCAGCGCGGGATACCACGCCTTTCTCGTCGGCGAGTCGCTGATGCGCCAGCCCGACCCCGCCGCCGCGCTCACCGCCCTCCTCGAACCCAAGGCTGTTCCCGCCCGATGAGGCCGATGCCATGTGGATAAAAATCTGCGGCAACACCAACCTCGAAGACGCTCAGCTCGCCGCCCAACTTGGCGCGGACGCCGTCGGCTTCGTCTTTGCGCCCAGCCCGCGCCACGTCTCGGCATCGCAGGTCGCCGCCATCACACCCCATCTTCCCCCTCAAGTCGAGCGCGTCGGAGTCTTCTCCTCGCGCGATGCGCATCAAATCGCAAGCACCGCTCTTGAGGCTGGCCTGACGGCGGTGCAGCTTCATGGCGGCTTCGACGAGCCGTTGGCCCGGCAGCTTGCGGACCGCTTCGCAGGCAGTGTGCGAATCATCCAGACCCTGCATTGGCCCGTCGACCGGCAGACGCCCAACGCGCCAACCGGTTCCGCGTCAGAATCCCCCGCCGTCCTGCTCGCAGCGCAGATCGAGCGCATCGCCCGCCTGGCGCTCACTGATCGCATTCTGATCGATTCAAAGTTCGGCGCGGCCACTGGCGGTACCGGCATGCCGTTTGACTGGGCGAGCGCTCGCGCAATCTTCGCCTCTGCGCCGAAGACCATGCATCTGATCGTCGCCGGCGGCCTCAATCCGCGCAACGTCGCCCACGCAATCGTCCAGCTCATTCCCTGGGGGGTCGACGTCTCCAGTGCAATCGAATCGTCACCCGGCCGCAAGGACCCAGCACTCCTGGCTCGCTTTATCGAAAACGCGCGCTCCACCGCTCCACTTTGATTCCTGCTCCGGTTCTCGCGGAACCCCCTTCAGCTCACCCCGAGAGGGCTGCTTGGCACTGGCTTCCGGCAGCGTAGGCGCCTTCTCCGTCCGCATGGCAAACACGGCTCCAGGCAACGATTTTCCTTTTGCTGCGTCTAACGCTTAGTGGCAACCGCGAGGGGCCGCAGCGTAATGCGGACGGACACACTCGACACCAGCACGTCCGCCCCGCCGAGAACGCAATCGGGCATTGCCCAGAACTCATGAGGACCGACCTACCCATGGACACCCAGAAACAAGCTGAAAACAGTCTCTTCGCTCGCATCCGCAATCACCACCTCAGCGCGACCTTTGCCCTGCTGGCCGTACTTTCGACCGGCATCCTCGCCGGCTCCGTGCTGACCCGCTCGGTCAGTGCCAAGGACCAGGTCGATTCCTCCGACGCGCGTCCCCTGGTCATTCCCAAGCCGGTTGACCTCTCCAACGCATTCTCCAAGATCGCCAAAGAGGTTGGCCCGGCCGTGGTCAACATCACCACCGAGTCCATCCCCAAGCAGTCCGCCAACCGCCGCTCCAATCGACGCGGCCAGATCATCCCCTTCGGCGGCAATCAGGGAGACCAAGGCGATCAGGGCGATCAGGGCGATCAGGGCGATATGCAGGACTTCTTCAACCGCTTCTTCGGCGGCCAGGGCGGTGATGACGGCTCCAACAACTTCGGTGGCGGCACTCGTGAAGCTAAAGGTTCCGGCTTCATCGTCGACCCGCGCGGCTACATCATCACCAATAACCACGTCGTCGACAAGGCCGACAAAATCTACGTCAAGCTCTCCACCGACCCGGACGACAACTCCGACAAGGGCCGTCTCGCACACGTCATCGGCGTGGACACCGAGACCGACATCGCGGTCATCAAGATCGACGCGCCCAGCCCGCTGCCCACGGTTAAACTGGGCAACTCCGACGGCGCGCAGGTCGGCGACTGGGTGCTGGCCATCGGAGAACCCTTCGGCCTCTCCCAGACCGTCTCCGCTGGCATCGTCTCCGCCAAGAACCGCTCCATCGACGAACCCGGCCCCGATGGTCGAATCATGCAGTTCCAGCGCTTCATCCAGACCGACGCCGCCATCAACCCCGGCAACTCCGGCGGCCCGCTGGTGGATATGGACGGCCAGGTTATCGGCATGAACACCGCCATCATCACCCAGTCCTCCGGCTCAGAGGGCGTCGGATTCGCCATGCCCGCCAACACCATCGCCAACGTCTACAACATGCTCATCAGCCCCGAACATAAGGTCACGCGCGGATCCATCGGCATCGAGTTCCGTGCAGAGCCCGCCGCTGTGAGCCGCGTATATGGCTTCGTCAACGGCGGTGTCCTGGTCAGCTCAGTGACCCCCGGAAAGGGCGCAGCCAAGGCCGGAATTGAGTCCGGCGACGTCATCGTCTCCATCGATGGCAAGCCCATCAAGGACGGCGATCAACTGGTAGCAGACATCTCCTCCCGCAAGGTGGGTTCCACCGTTCAGCTAGGCTATCTCCGAGACGGAAAACAGCATACTGCCAGCGTCAGCATCGGCGATCGCAGCCAGCTCGAATCCGACGTTACCGCTCCTGGCGGCGAGAACGCCTCGCCCTCCAACTCCGAGGCAAGCGAGAGTAAGCTCGGCATCCAGATAGACGCGGTCCCCTCCCAGATCTCCAGCAATCTCGGCATCCATGGCGGGGTCATCGTCACCAGCGTTCGACCAGGCTCCTTCGCGGACGATATCGGTCTCGCCTCCGGAACCGTCATCCTTGAGATCAACAAGAAGCCCATCACCGACAAGGCCGATTTCAATTCCATCGTCAGCGGACTCAAGTCCGGCCAGGATGTGGCCTTCAAGGTGCGCTACTCTGACGGAGCGACTTCCGCAGCCGCTGGAGACTCCTACGTCGGAGGCACGCTCCCCTAGGCAATTCGCAATGCGGGGGCGCGCGCCACACGGTGCGCACTCCTGCTGCGTATCAACCTGTGAAACCCCCAGGATTATTAATCTGCTATTCGTGTTGCAAAAACATGAATGCTCGTATACTCTTGCGCTGGTAATTGGAATTTTTGCTCGTTCTCTGTCTCATCTTGCTTCATGAGGTCTCGCCTTACCATGCGTTTGGGTCAAGTGCTTCTGTTGTCGTCCCTTCTGGTCTGCTCCACAGCGCCCGCCGTCGCCATGACGCGAGCGCACCGCGGACCCACCTCTCCCAGAATCGGCAGACACTCCAAGTCCAGATTGCAGAGCCAGAAAACCATCGACGATGAGCGCGCCACCCAGATCCAGTCCGCCCTCATCCGCTCCGGATACCTTACCGGTGAGCCCAGCGGCCACTGGGACGCTCAGACCCAGGCTGCCATGGAGAAGCTCCAGGCAGACAACGGCTGGCAGACCAAGCTCGTGCCCGACTCCCGGGCCCTCATCAAGCTCGGCCTCGGCCCCAGCACCGCCCCGGCAAATTCCCTCCCCAGCCAGAACTCCCCCCTGGCCACCAATCAGCCCAACACAATACACAAGCAATAGAGCGCCCATTCACGCCGCTCATCCTCCCCCACAACCTTTCCCTGCCGCCACGCCTGTTGAGCGGCAGACCATCTCCGCACGCCCCATCGACGAAAGAAGGGCGGTGGTTGGCAAAACCCTGCCAGTCACCTCAAGCGCTTCCCAAAACAAACTTCGTTCTAGGCCACCTTACGCCCCGCAGCCTGCTTCTTCTTCGCCGTCTCACACTTTGCGTCCGCTGAGCAGCCCGCGTGCAGATCGGCCAGCGCAGCTCGCAGCCGCAACACAGCCGACGAGTGGATCTGCGAGACGCGCGATTCCACCACGCCCAGTGTCAACCCAATCTCCTTCATCGTCAGCTCTTCGTAGTAGTACAGCGTCAGCACCAGACGCTCCCTCTCCGGCAGTGCTTCGATGCCGTCCGTCAACAGTTGCTTCATCTCGCCCTGCAGGCAGCGGAACTGCGGGTCCTCGTTCGCCGACCCAGGTATATACGCCAGCTCCTCGTCCCCCGAGTCCTCGGTCCGTTCCATGTGCAGGCTGCCGATCTCCAGGCCCTTCAACTCGCCCAGCAACTGCTGGTATTCGCTCAGGCTTATATCCATCTCGCACGCAATCTCCGGCTCCATCGGCACGCGTCCCATCTTCTGCGTCACAGAGCGGATCGCCTCCTCCACCGCACGGCCCTTGCGCCGCAGCTCCCGCGGACTCCAGTCCAGCGTGCGCAGCGAGTCCAGGATCGCTCCGCGTATGCGGAACTGGGCATAGCTCTTGAACTGCACATGCTTGCTACGGTCAAACTTGTTGAACGCATCGATCAACCCAACCACGCCCGCCGAAACCAGGTCCTCCAGCTCCACATGATGGGGAAGCCGCTCGTGGATACGGCGCGCCAGGTAGCGCACCGTGGGAAGCTGTTCCAGTAGAAGCTGGTCGCGCTCCGGCACGGACTCACTCTCCGCTTCGCCTGTCGGCTTCGCTCCAGCCGCCGTCGGAAACGACCCCTGGCCAACCTCATGAAGTTCGCCATGCCCGTAGCTTGCGCCTCTCGCTCTTCCCTGCATTAAGGATGTGTGATTCCCCATACTCGCCTCGTCTCCAATGCAGCAAACTGCAATCTCCGCGGTCTGACTCCCGCGCACTGCGCATCGTTTGTCTTGCAATTGGATAAGAGCACGACAAGGGCCACGGCAAAGCCCCTTTGCATTAGCCTTCTCTCAAAGAGTCCCAAAATAGGTCAGAGCTCCTCTGCCTCGACTCCACCGGTTTTGCAACAGACTGCACAAGGGTCACTTGTCGCCGCGCAATTCTCCCGCGCCGCTCAGACCAGATTGAAAGAGGCATCACACGTGTGACCCAGGACACACCCCTTCATAATGGATGGCCTCGCGCACCATCCGCCTTGGCCTGTTCCTTTGAACCCTCTAATGATTGCGCGGCCCCTGCATCGAAATCTCCTTCAGCTCCGCGTGGCGCCCGGCAGCGGATATCCGCGGCGTCCATCTCCGGGTTTGGGCCAACCACCATCAGGCGCACATCGTCCCGTGTCATCCGTCCGCCTCCAACCCTCCGTTCTCGGCCTCCCGCTTCGCCTCTTGCAAAATTGCGCGCATCGATTCCACATACGCCACCAGACGCCGGCACTCCGTCAGCCCCGTCTCCATGACCTCGCGATAAGCCTCCTGCGTGTCGGTCAGGGCTGCCATCTCCAGGCTGCACTGCAAGGTTGTCAATGGCTGGCACATATTGTGCAGCGCCACGCTGAGCTGTTGTAAATCGCTCCTGTCTCCCCATAGCTCTTCTTCAGGCATCGGACGCACACCCTCCCAGTGCAAACTGGGACGTAATCTCAGGCTGCGCGTTGCACGCGCCGGCACGCAGATCGCGTTCTTCCTGCGAATCCAGCAGATACCCCTCGCCGCGCACCGTGCGGATCACGGAGCGACCGGAACCGCGCGACGCAACTCGATTTCCGTTCAGCTTCTTGCGCAGATAATTGATATAAACCTCCACAATGTTGCTGTCCGTCCGGCAGCTTCCGGACGTCATGCTTCCTCCTCCCAGAGGCATTCGCCACACCTCCCGCAGGAGCTCACCTCGGCTGCATGCCCGCTCGCCGCGCCGCCGCATCAGCGATTCCAGCAGGGAAAACTCAGTCGCTGTCAACTCCACCTCCTGGCCCGCCTGCGTCACCTTGCGCTGGCTGCGGTCCATCTCCAGATCGCCATAACGCAGCACCGGGTCCTCGAACTTGCCGCGCCTTCGGTTGAGCGCCTGCAAGCGTGCGCGCAGCTCTTGGAACGAAAACGGTTTGAGCACCACGTCGTCGGCGCCGAGTTCCAGGCACCTCACACGTTCTTCCATCCCGGCCCGTCCCGTCAACACCAGCACAGACGTCGAGCTGGAGTGCCGCCCCATCGCAGCCAGCACTTCCATGCCATCCATTCGCGGCAGGCCCAGGTCCAGGATCATCAGCTCCGGATGCATCTTCGCCGTACTCGCAAGCGCTTCCTCGCCATCCGCCGCCACCGTCACTTCGTGGCCGTCAAGCTTCAGGCCCTGTTCCAGAAAATGTCGCAGTGCGGAATCGTCCTCGACAATCAACACATGCACAGGCAGCCGTCCTTCAGAATGTCTCCATCGGGAGCTTCGCAGCCCCTTAGGTTCCTTTATCGGCCGCAATCGCCAATTCCATCTCTCGCTTCCCAACTCCCCGCCTCCCGTCTTCCCCCCCCCTCCCGCCCGGATTGTCATCCCGTACGCGGACGAAGTAGTATGGCTGTGCTGTTCTTAGCCGGTGACCATGCGCCGCGCAGCCTCTTCACCCAGCGACTGCACGCAATTGGCAATACTCGCTTTATCAATCTTTCCCCTACAGGCGGTCTACGCGTTGACTTCACGAACGGCTGCCGGAGCCAAACCCCGATGCCGACCCATTCCGACAGCTTGACCCAGGAGAGTGTCACCGCCTCCGCTCCGCAGAGCACCAACATCCGTTGGTTTGTCTGCGCCCTGCTCTTCGCCGCAACCACCCTCAACTACATGGACCGCATGGTTCTCGGCCTCCTCAAGCCCACCATCCAGCACAGCATCGGCATGAGCGAAGTCGGCTACGGCTACATCGTGGTCGCGTTTCAGATCGCGTATGCGGTGGGTATGCTGGCCATGGGACGATTCATTGACCGGGTGGGCACGCGCATCGGCTACCTGATAGTGATGTGTATTTGGAGCCTCTCGGCTTGGGGACACGCACTGGCCAACACGGTGTTGGAGTTCGGCATCGCCCGCTTCTGCCTCGGCTTCGGCGAGTCCGGTAACTTCCCCGTCGCCATCAAGACAGTCGCCGAGTGGTTCCCGCAAAAGGAACGCTCGCTGGCCACGGGCCTCTTCAATTCCGGCACCAACCTGGGGGCCATTCTCGCTCCCCTCGTTGTGCCTTGGGTTGTACTCACCTTCCACACCTGGCACGCGGGTTTTCTCATCACCGGTGTCTTCAGCACAACCTGGATCGTGTTGTGGTTCCTCTATTACCGTAAGCCATCTGAGCATCCCAAGATCAGCCCAGCCGAGCTCAAGTACATTGACGAAGGCATGACCGAGCCACCCAAACCCACCACCCCATGGCTCAAGCTGTTTGTCCATCGGCAGGCATGGGCCTTCGTGGTCGGCAAGTTCCTCACCGATCCCATTTGGTGGTTCTATCTCTTCTGGCTGCCGTCATACTTCACCTCCAAGTTCCATCTCACACTTTCCACTCTTGGACTGCCGCTCATCATCGTCTATACCGCCGCCACCGTGGGCAGCATCTTCGGCGGATGGCTCCCGGCGCCCTTCATCAAACTTGGCATGGCGGTAAGTCGCGCGCGCATGACCGCAATGTTCATCTGCGCTTGTGCCGTGATCCCCATCTTTCTGGTGACCTTCATGCACAATGAATGGACATGCATCGGCCTCCTGAGCCTGGCTACCGCCGCGCACCAGGGCTGGTCCGCCAATCTCTTCACCACTGTCTCGGATATGTTCCCGCGCACTGAAGTCGCTTCGGTCACAGGCATCGGTGGCACCGCCGGGGCCATCGGTGGAGCGCTCATCGCCGCTGCCGCGGGCTTCATTCTCCAGTACATGCACACTTATGCACCTCTCTTCGTCATCGCCGCCAGCGCATATCTGCTGGCATGGGTCTTCATCCTCCTGCTTGCCCCAGGACTTAGAAAGGCGGATATCGCAGCATGAGTCTCTATTGCCGGGTGCTTCACATCTCGACTTTGAGATGTGGGCTCATGCTGCACCGATCTTTCCGTCCTGACTCCCCAACCTGATAAACTGGCCATTCAAGCCGATGCCAGAACCCGCAAAAAAGTTCTACCTCACCACGCCGATCTACTACGTCAACGCGCGTCCCCACATCGGCCACGCCTACACCACCATCGCCGCCGATGTCATCGCGCGCCGCCATCGCCTGTTGGGCGAAGACACCTTTTTCCTCACCGGCACCGACGAGCACGGCCAGAAGGTGCAGCGCTCCGCCCAGGCCGCCGGAATCCCGCCCCAGCAGTTCGCCGATGAGGTCTCCGCCAGCTTCCGCAACCTATGGAAGCGCATGGGAATCACCAACGACGACTTCCTCCGCACCACCGAACCCCGCCACCACCGCGGCGTGCAGCATCTCTGGCGGCAACTGGAGGCCAACGGGGCCATCTACCTCAGCTCCTACACCGGCCAGTACTGTGTCTCCGACGAGGCCTTCGCCGATGTTCCCGTCGGCGCGCCCTGTCCCATCTGCGGTCGCCCCACCGAGACCATCACCGAGGAGAACTACTTCTTCCGCCTCTCCGACTACCAGCTCCCCCTCATCGACCTCATCGAGAGCGGCACCCTGCACATCCAACCCGAAACCGCCCGCAACGAAGTCCTCAGCTTCCTCTATGGCAATTGGATACAAGTACTTGCCGAGAGCGCTGTCTCACAGAACATGATGGAGGAGCTTCGCCGCATTACCGGGGAAGAAGCCGTTGAAAAAGGGCTACTAAAGCGATCTGTCAAAGGCAACCTGTATGTCCCCGGCGCTCTCAAGGACCTCTCCATCTCGCGCACCACATTCGACTGGGGCATTCCTGTTCCCGGCAATCCCAAGCACGTCGTTTATGTCTGGCTGGACGCGCTGGCCAACTACATCACCGCCATCGGCTACGGCTCCGACGATCCCGCCGAGCAGGCTAAGTTCGCGCGCTACTGGCCCGCCGACGTGCATCTGGTGGGCAAGGAGATCACCCGCTTCCACTGCGTCTACTGGCCTGCCATCCTGCTCGCCGCCGGACTGCCGCTGCCTAAATCCATCGTCGCCAACGGCTGGCTCCTCTTTGAAGAGTCCAAGATGTCCAAGTCCCGCGGCAACGTCGTCCGCACCGAAACCATCCTCGACGCCTTCGGCCCCCTCTGCCCACCAACAAATGACGCCGTCATCCTGAGCGAAGCGCGCAGCGCGCAGTCGAAGGACCCCGACACATCCGGCCCTGCCGATACGACACGAACCATTTCCCCCACAGAAGACGCACTCGCCGCGTCTGGCCTTTCCGGGGGGAGCAGGGGGCTTCAGCCCCCTGAATCAGCCCTCAAAGATGCGGGGGCGGGTGCCCCATCCATGACGGGGTCTCATCCCGGCATGGGTGGGAATGTAATCCCTTCCCCTGCCGAGTCGCCCAGCCTCACCCCGCCCACCAAAGCCCAGCAAGACCTCTTCGCCGCCGACGTCCTCCGCTACTTCCTCCTCCGCGAGATTCCCTTCGGCCAGGACGGCAGCTTCAGTTTCGACGCCCTCATCACCCGCTACAACGCCGACCTCGCCAACGGCTACGGCAACCTCGTCAGCCGCAGCTTCAAAATGGTCAGCAACTATTTCAATGATGAGGCACCAATCGTAGAGCCTGAGGTTTTGGAGAAGGTTCTCACTCTTGTAAACCTACAGGCTACATTCGCATTAAAAGAGGATTTCCTCGCTCCACTGATACGCGACTTTGATGAACTAAAACTGGATCGCTACCTTCAAGGAGTGGGAATTTTTATCAAGGTTACTGATGAAACGCTTTCAATGTTGGCTCCTTGGAAGGCAAAAGATACTGACGAGAAGACAATCGAAAATCGTCAATATGCCCTTAACTATGCGTGGGAAATGATCCGCATCATCACCGCCCTGCTCTACCCCATCCTCCCCTATGCCACGGCCTCCGTCTGGCGCCAACTCGGCCTCGGCGACATCGAAGAGGCCGCGCACAACGGCGAACTCAAAGACCTGCAATGGGGCGGCCTCAAACCCGGCACAAAACTCGGCCCCCTCGCCCCCATCTTTCCCCGAGCTGACAAAGGACTCGCCCAACTCATGACCGACATGGAAAACCCCTCTACGCCCACAACTCCCGAACCTGCCACAACGCCAACTCCAGAAAAATCGGTTGCATCGGTGCCATCGGTGTTAAGCAGTTCGCCCGGGGAAACCTCGACCATCTCCATCGACGACTTCGCCAAAGTCGATCTCCGCGTCGCCCAGATCGTCGTCGCCGAGCGCATTCCCAAGGCCGACAAGCTCCTCCGCCTCGAAGTCGATCTCGGCCCCAACTTCGATCCGCCCCGCCGTCAGATACTCGCCGGCATCGCCGAGCACTACACGCCGGAAGCTCTCATCGGCCGCAAGGTCGTCATCGTCGCCAACCTCGCCCCGCGCAAGATGCGCGGCCTGGAGTCGCAGGGGATGGTCGTCGCCGCCAGCATCGGTCCCGCCGGCGCGCCCGTCCTCGCCGGCTTTCTGGAAGATGTGGAACTTGGAGCGCGCCTTAAATAACGATTCACAGGAGAGAAACAAACGAATCCATCCTGGAAAAGTTTCGCTTTCGTTCTAACCACTTCGCCTCACGGGAGTCTTACTGATATATGGCTACTCCGGTTGCAGTGCCGCTCAGCGTAAGCGAGATGTCGATGTCGGAGGTGGAGCGCGCGCAGGCCTTGGCGGTGCGCTATCACGCCGAGTTCGTCGACCTCAAGAACTTCAAGATCTCGCATGAGCTCTTCAAGAGCGTCCCCGTCGACATGATGTTCCGCTACAACTTCGTCCCCTTGGAGCAGTTGGAGGGCCGCCTCGCCATCGCCGTCAGCGATCCCTCTAAGCTGATGATGCTTGACGAAATCTCCGGCCTGCTTGGCCAGCGCCTGGTCACCCGTGTCGCCACCATGTCGCAGATCACCGACCTGCTCAAAAAGACCGAGCAGTCACAGCGCGTCCTCGACGAGGCCAGCGAGGGTCTCGCCTTCGACGTCCTCTCCGGCGACGAAAACTCCGACGAGAACATCTCCATCGAGCGGCTCACCAGCGAGGACGACATCTCGCCCATCATCCGCCTGGTCGACACCACCATCTTCACCGCGCTGGAGCGCCGCGCCTCCGACATCCACCTCGAGACCTGCGACGACTGCATGATGGTCAAGTACCGCATCGACGGCGTCCTGCAGCAGGCCATGGCGCCCATCGCGCGCGAGCATCACCAGACCATCCTCTCCCGCATCAAGGTCATGAGCGAGCTGGACATCGCCGAGCGCCGCGTTCCCCAGGACGGACGCTTCCGCGTGCGCTACAAGGGCCGCCTCATCGACTTCCGCGTCTCCATCATGCCCACCGTGCATGGCGAAAACGCCGTCCTCCGCGTGCTCGACAAGGAATCCATGTCGGAGAAGTTCAAGAAGCTTTCGCTCGACGTAGTCGGCTTCGCGGCCGACGACCTGGAGCGCTTCCGCCGCTACATCAAGGAACCGTACGGCATGGTGCTGGTCACCGGCCCCACCGGCTCCGGCAAAACCACCACCCTCTACGCCGCGCTCAACGAGATCAAATCCGAAGAGGACAAGATCATCACCATCGAGGACCCGGTCGAGTATCAGATTCGCGGCATCACCCAGATTCCCGTCAACGAGAAAAAAGGCCTCACCTTCGCGCGCGGCCTGCGCTCCATCCTGCGCCATGACCCCGACAAGATCCTGGTCGGCGAAATCCGCGACGCCGAGACCGCGCAGATTGCCATCAACTCCGCCCTCACCGGCCATCTCGTCTTCACCACCGTCCACGCCAACAACGTCGTCGACGTGCTCGGCCGCTTCCTCAACATGGGCGTCGAGCCGTACAACTTCGTCTCCGCGCTCAACTGCATCCTCGCCCAGCGCCTCGTCCGCACCGTCTGCGAGTTCTGCGTTCGCGATGTGCATTACACCGACGCGGAGCTGCTGGCCAGCGGCCTCGAACCGGATGAGTGGCGCGATTTCAACTTCCGCGAGGGCCCCGGATGCATGGAGTGCGCGGGCACCGGCTTCCGTGGCCGCTCCGCCATCCACGAGCTGCTCGAACTCGACGACGAGATTCGCGAGATGCTGCT
This sequence comes from uncultured Acidobacteriaceae bacterium, assembly GCA_963834805.1. GTDB lineage: Bacteria > Acidobacteriota > Terriglobia > Terriglobales > Acidobacteriaceae > Edaphobacter. Next base: position 102,142 of record CAWIDB010000001.1, on the reverse strand, counting down.
GGCCAAGCGGCCGGGCAGCGAGATCCGCAAAAAGGCGCGCGACAAGGGCATGAACTTCCTGCGCGACTCCGCCATCCAGCGCGTTCGCCTCGGCATCACCACACTCAAAGAAATCAACAAAGTCACCTTCATCGAGGCAGGGAGATAATCGGCGATGATTCGGAAGGGACGGCTTCAACTCTGGCAAGAAGGGCATTCAGAAGGGCGAGCTTCAACTCTGGCAAGATGAGCATTCGGAAGGGCACGGCTTCAGCCGTGCCGAAAAGAGCGCCACCTCAATAACTGCTCTGCCTTGATCGCCTCGCGATCAAGGCAGAGCAAAAGAAAAGATTGCACGTTGGAAGGCAAACGAAAAGCGCCAAAGGCGCGATCTATACCAGCCTGGGGCGAACGGGGTCCCCGGCCAGCTTGCTGGCTGGGGCAAGAAGCCCTAGTTTCTAAGTCCACCCAAACCACCAAGGGCTGAAAGCCCGTGCTATAACGTGCAATCGGAAAGAACGGTTAGTCTAAATCGGAATGGATCTTTTACCGAGATCGTTGGGAACGCGGCCGCGCCTGGCCTGTGAGGTGCATGCCGAGGGCGTCGTTGCAGCTCGCGCCGAGGACGCACTGGCCGTGCTCTCCGCCATTGCCCAGGCGCCACTGGCGGACCAGATCGTCATTCCGCGCCTGCACGCGGTCGAAGGCTCGGAAGCAACCGTCACTCCCTCCGGCGTGGGAGGCGATGCGGCGGGCCGTGCAGCCGTCGTCGCCGCCGTTCGCAAGGCACTCGAAGCCGTGGCTCTACGCAGCCGAGAAGTAACCCTTATCGTCCCCGACGCCGCCGTTCGCGTCCTTCTGCTGGACTTCGACGAGCTTCCTGCCAAGTCCGCCGAGGCGCTGCCCGTCGTCCGCTTTCGACTCAAAAAACTCCTCCCCTTCGACGCCGACGACGCCGCCGTGAGCTATCAGGTCATGGCCACTGCGAAGGACTCAGTCCATGTCCTCGCCGTCGCCATGCCGCGTGAGCTGCTGGCAGACTATGAGTCCGTCGTCCGCGAGGCCGGCTTCGAGCCCGGAGCGGTTCTCCCCAGCACCCTCGCCGCCCTGGCCGGTCTGCCTGAGCAGGAAGCTCCCGTGCTGATGGTCAACGCAGGCCGCGAAGGCGTAACCACCGCAATCGTCAAGGCGGGAGTTCTTCTCCTGCACCGCACCGTCGATCTGGGCGCCGATCTGCGCGCTGACATGCGCGCCGATGCCGCAGCCGCACATCTCGCAGCCTTCGCCCGTCAAGCTCCGCCCGCCGAATCCGAACAGTGGCACCGAAAGGAGCCCGCCAGCTTCAACGACCAGAACGACGCCGCGGCCGCGATCGAGACCTCATCTCTCGTCCAGGAGATTGAACAGGAAGCCGCCCAGGAGATCGCCGCTGAGCGGAGCCTCACCGATACAGCCAGCGAGGTCGCCCAGGCGGTAAGCGTCGCCGCAGCCTACTTCGAAGACACTCTGCAGACGCCGCCGTCGGCCATCCACGCAGCTGGAACGCTGGGAGCTGCAACACTCTCCGCTCTGCTCGGCCAAGCCCACGTCGGCCCGCTCGCGGTCAAGGAGATGCTGCACAAGGAGATGCTGGGTCCCGGTGCAACCTCGGCCGGCTCGCCCGGAGCAGTTCCGCTGGGATGGCTGGCGGGAGTGCGGGGGGCGCTGGCCAACTGATGCGCATTGCAATCAATCTCGCCACCCGCCCCTTCGTCGAGTTGCGGCCCCTGTTTGCCCGGCTTCGTCTGGTCACGGCCGCTCTGGCGCTCACCGCCATCGCCCTCGGCATCGGCCTGCACATTCTCAACAAACACGCCCGCGCCGCCCAGACGCAGATGGACTCCCTCAAGGCGCAGACCCTCGCCGTGCAGATCGAGCGCCAGACCAACGAGGCGCGCATGAAGCAGCCGCAGAACCGGGCCGTGCTCGATCGCTCCATCTTCCTCAACGATCTCTTCGCCCGCAAGAGCTTCAGTTGGACCGCCGTGATGATGGACCTCGAACGCGTGCTTCCTGCGGGCGTCCAGGTCACCAGCATCGAACCCGCGATCACCGCAGAGGGCAACGTCAACATCCGCCTCCGGGTCAGCGGGCAGCGCGACCTCGCCGTCGATCTGGTGCGCAACCTGGAACATAGCCAGCGCTTTCTCGCTCCGCACCTAAACAATGAGACGGCGCAATCGCAGGAGCGTGGTCTTCAGCCCGTCGCCGATACAGGGGCTCCCGGAGGAGTCGAGTTCGATATCTTGAGCGGCTACAACCCATTGCCCATGTCGGCCAAGGACCTCGAACAGGAAAACTCAGCGCGGCCAGGCGCGGAGAACCGGAACAAGCCGTCAGTCGCCTCAACGCCTAAAGCCCTGACCATTTCTAAGCCCGCCGCAATCCATTCACTCTCCACAAGTCCTAAGCCCGCGACCGCTCCAAAATCCGCCGTCCATCCAAAACCGGCAGCCACACACGCTGCCTCGTCGCATCCTAAGACTAAGCCCGCATCTGCCGGGAAACAGCCTGCCAGGGGGGTTGCCCCATGAGCGCCCTTCCAGCAATGACGGCCAAGGTTTTGCCCGGCAATGCCCTGCGCAAGGCGCGCGCCCTGCTCAGCCCGCTCAATCTTCACTGGGCGGGGGTTGGGCTGCTGGCTTTGGTCAATCTTTATCTTCTGGCGCAGATGGGCTTCCTCTGGCAGACGGCGAGTCGCCACAACCCCGATGCAATCGCCCAGCAGCGCATTGCGCTGAAGACCGCCGGCATCGCTGCCCAGCCCCTGCGCGGGCTCGATGCCAAGCTGGCGCTGGCCACGGAAGAGGCGGACCAGTTCTCGCGCCAGCGCCTTCCCGCATCCGACTCCGAGGTGGCCGCCGAGCTGGGCGCGCTCACCAAACAGCAGGCCGTGCGCCTCACGCGCGCGCAGTACACCCATACTCCGGTGCTTGTCGGCTCGCCCAACCGGATGACCGAAGTCCGCATCGACGCCACCCTCAGCGGCGACTATCGTCCGCTCGTCCAGTTCATCAACTCCATCGAGCGCGACAAGCTCTTCTTCGTCATCAACACCCTCACTCTCACCGGCCAGCAGACCGGCGTCGTCAACCTCAGGCTGGGCATGAAGACGTATGAGCAGGGGGCCGCGGCGCAGGACGAGGCGTCCCCTCAACTCGCATCTGCGGGCGCGCCGGATGGGGGGCCTGGACGATGAAGATCGACAAAAGCAGAGGCTCCGAAGAACGCATGAAGATCGTCGCGGTGGCTGTCTTTGTCCCTATCCTCGCTGCGCTCATTTACTTCGAGTACTTCTACACCGGCGCGCCCGCAACTCCAGCCCCGGTCGCTTCGGCTCCCGCAGCCTCGGAAAACTACGCGGCCCCGGCAGCCAGTGCGGCCTCGGGAGCAGCTGCAAAGACCGTGGGCACAACCTCCTCAGCGCTCGACCCAACCTTGCACATGGACGCCATGCGGGTCACCGAGTCGCTCGAGTACTCCGGCAGCGGACGCAATATCTTTTCCGCGAATTCGGCGCCGGTGGTTGCCATCCCCAATCCGCTTGCCTCTGCCAGGCTGAAGACGGAGCAGGCGCTGGTCGTTGTGCCCTGTCCGCCCAACTGTCCCCCCCTCCGCCGCCTCCGCCGCCGCCACCCATCGACCTCAAGTTCTTCGGCATCGAGACCTCTCCGAATGGTGCGCGCCAGGCCTTTCTGCTGCATGAAGACAGCGTCTTCCTGGCCTCCGCCGGCGACGTCGTGATGCGCCGCTACCGCGTGGTCTCGATCCAGGAGAAATCGATCCGGGTGGAAGACATGCAGTACCAGAACACGCAAACTCTTCCCCTGCTGGCAAACTAATGGTCATGGACAAAGCACAAGGTGCATGCCGCGAAGCAAGCCCGCAGCCCGCCGGCGAGCAGGGGTTTATGCTGCTGGGCCTCATCGTGGCTATCGCCATCATCCTGATTTTTCTTAGTGTGGCCGCCTCCAAGGAGGCCTTCACCCTGCGCCGCGAGCGCGAAGAGGAGTCGGTGCGCCGCGCCAACCAATATGTCCGCGCAATCCAGTTGTACTACAAAAAATTTGGCCGTTACCCCGCCACCATCGAGCAGTTGGAACACAGCAACAACATTCGTTATCTGCGCAAGCGCTACGTCGACCCGCTCACCGGCAAGGACGACTATCGCCTCATCGCGGTGGGCCAGAACCTGACCACGGTCAAGGGCTTCTTCGGCGAGCCGCTGCAAGGAATCGGAGGCCCCGGCCTGGGAGCAGTGGCCGGTATGCAGTCGACCGGCATGGGCGGAGCGGCCGGAGCCAACGGCGCTGCCGGAGCAAATGGCACGACCGACGCAAGCGGCCAGTCGGCTTCCCCAGGTTCGTCGGGATTCGCTGGCTCGCCGGGATTCGCTGGCTCACCGGGGACCGCTGGTTCGCCGGGGATCGGTGACTCGTCGAGTCTGGGAACCGCCGCTGGAATACTAGGCCAGTCGGCAACCGGACTTGGCGGCGCGGTAGGCTCCTTCATGGGGGTTGGCAGCAGCGCGACCGGTAACTCCATCATCACCCCGAACGGGCAGACCACATACCAGACCTGGGAGTTCCTCTACGATCCGCGAATCGAACTGCTGAAGCTGGCAGCAACCATGAACGGAGGTGCGGGTGCGATGGGCGGGGGCGCGCTCGGCCAGTCGCCGGGCAGCATGGGCCAGTCGCCCAGCGGTCAATCACCCAATGGCTTTGGCCCGTCACCCAATGGCTTCGGCCAGTCGCCGGGCAGCACTGGCCAGTCGCCCTCCACTCCCAACGGCGCAAACCAGCCCTCCTCGCCATAGAGCATCTCTCCGGATCGTGTACGCCGAAGACGAACATCCTGCTCCGTTTTCCCTCAAGAAAATGAAATATTACTACAGTTATAGATCGCGGATTCCGGAGGGAGCCGGGGGCTTCAGCCCCCGGAGAGAGTGTGAGTTTTCAGGGCCTTCAGGCCCGGGCCTTTGTCGTTCTTCCAGAATCTGAAGGAAGTACACCTGTAGAAATACGGCATGCGTGGAACGCTTCCGGGGGTACGCATCGGGAGAAATGCCCAACCACGCGCAACCGCGCCAACCCCTCAATCCCCCATCGCCTCTCCTGCCTCGGCCAGGCCATACTCCTTCAGCTTGCGATAGAGCGTGGTCTTGCCGATGCCCAGCAGCTTGGCCGCCATCAGCTTGTCTCCGTTCAACTGCCGAATCGTGCCCAGGATCGCCTGCTTCTCCATGTCGGCGATGGAGACGATGCTGTCGTCCGCGCCGGCATACCCGCCCCCCGGCCCATCGTCCCCTCCGCTGCCCTCCAGATTCGCCTCCCGGCGTTGCATCTGGAACTCCTGCAGTTGCGTGGGCAGGTCCACCATGTGCAGCACCGGCCCCGAGGAAAGCGAACAGGCGCGCTCGATTGCGTTCTCCAGTTCGCGCACATTGCCCGGCCAGTCGTACTCCGTCATCAGACGCATCGCCTCCTCGCTGAAGACGTGCGCCGGGCCCGTCTCGCGCTGGATCCGCTCCAGAAAGTGCTCCGCCAGCACCGCAATGTCCTCCCGCCGCTCGCGCAGCGGAGGCAGCTTCAGGTTCACCACGCTCAGCCGGAAGTACAGGTCCTTGCGGAAGAGTCCCTGCGCCACCATGGCGCTCAGGTCGCGGTTGGTCGCCGCCAGCACCCGCGCCGTGATCGGCACCGCGTGGGTCGCCCCCACCGGGCGCACCTCCTTCTCCTGCAAGGCGCGCAGCAGCTTGGCCTGCAGGTCCATCGGAAGCTCGCCAATCTCGTCCAGAAAGACGGTTCCGCCGTCGCCCGCCGAGAGCAGGCCCCCCTTTGCGCGGTTGGCCCCGGTGAACGCGCCCTTCACATGGCCGAACAGCTCGCTCTCGATCAGGGTCGGCACCAGCGAGCCGCAGTCGACCGCGATAAACGGCTTGCCCGCATTCGGACCGTTGTCGTGGATCGCCCGCGCCACCATCTCCTTGCCCGTGCCGCTCTCCCCCAGAATCAGCACCGGATGGCTGGAGTGGGCCACCTTGGAGAGAATGCGGTACACCTTACCCATCTCCGGCGAGCTGCCAATCAGCCCGCCCAGTCCCGTCTGCTCGCGCAGCCGCTCACGCAATCGGCGGCTCTCCAGGTCGATGTGCAGCCGCCGGCTCGACCGGCCCAATACGCTGCTCAGCTCCTCCAGAGCGAACGGCTTGGTCAGGTAGTCGACGGCCCCAATGCGCATCGCCTCCACCGCCGAGGCAACCGTGGCAAACGCCGTCATCACCACCACCCCGGTCCGCGGATACAGCGTCTTCACCTCGCCCAACAGCTTCAGCCCGCCCCCGCCAGGCAGCTTCAGGTCCAGCAGAAGCATCTCCGCCGGCTGCCGCCGCAGCTCCGCCAGTGCCTCCGGCACGCTGCCCGCTGCCTGCGCCACGAAGCCCATCCCGCTGGCAATCTCGCAACACGCCTTGCGCAGCGAAGCGTCGTCGTCCACCACCAGAATGCGAAACGCCGGCGCCCCCTCCGGCAAATGTTCCAGCCGCTGCGCCCTCACCAGGTCCGTAGCCCCCGCCGGCAAACCCGGCGGCTGCATCGCAGCGCCATCCCCCAGCGCAGGCGGGCGAGCCCATCCGCCACCCGCCGCGGCCCCCTCGTTCGCCTTCCGGGCACGCTCCGATCTCATCGATTGCTCCATAAGGATTTGCGATTCCGGTGTCAGCATGTCCTCCACCTCCCGTCGCCTGCCGGAAGAACTCCACCCGGCCCCGTGACCGTGCCCTCTTTCACCACACCCAGCATAGCGGGCGCCTGCAATCCTGGCCGGGCCCGTACCGCAGATCCGGACGCCGCGGCCAACCGGCTAGAAGCCTCCGTCCTGCGCAACGCAAGACCTCTCCCGGCAGCGTCCTCCTGAGCCATCGCCGTCACCGGCCATTCGATCTGTACCCGCGTTCCGATGCACGGCACGCTCGTCACGCGCAGGTCTCCGCGGGATGAGGCCACCAGCGTGCGCACCACGCGGAACCCGATCCCGTGCCTGCCCCGCAACGGCGACCTGGTCACGCTTTGAATCCGCTCCAGTTGCTCCGCAGTCATTCCACACCCCGAATCCTCCACCGTCAACCTCACCCGGCGCAGAGGCCAAGGCCGGGGGTCTTGCTCAAGGTTGACCGGCACTCCCACCTCAATCCGGATCGCCCCCACAGCCTTCGCCGCAGTGCCCGCCGCAGCCCTGCCCTTCCCATCTTCACCCGGCCGTCTCGGCCCGCGCATCGCCGCCGCCGAGTTACCCACCAGATTCAACAAAATCCGCTCCACCGCCTCCTCGCCAACCGCGACCGGAGTCGAGGCCGCATCTCCGTAAATCACCTTGATCGCCCTGCCGTCCGCCACCCGGCTCAGAAGCCCCCGGCAGCGCTCCACAATCGCGCGCAGGCTCACCGGACCATGCCGGCAGTCTGCACTCTCAACCACCCCATCCCCCTCTGCCAGAGCCTTGTCCAAATTCAGAGAGCGCACCACCCCCTTCTCCCACGCCGCGCCCGTTCCGGGGGCCCCCTGCTGTCCCTCCGCATCTTCCGGGAAGGGCATGCTTTGCTCCATCAGATGTTGGATCAGAGCCTCGCTGCGCGCTCCCAGCAGCCGCAACTCCTCCGCGTAGAGGCGATGCTCCGGCTGCAGCACTCCCGGCATCGACAGCAGGTCGCAGTACAGTCCGATCGCGCCCATCAGGTTCCGCGCATCGTGCAGCACTCCCTCTTGCCGCGCCGTCTCCGCGCCGCAACGCGGGCCATGCACCGTGCTCTCGCCGTCCAACGAAAGCGCCGCCTCCACGGCAAGGCTTGGCGATGCAACGCAGCTCGCTAGAAGAGTGGGCAGTGCTTTCAAACGGCGATCGGTCCCTAACGCGGTGGTGCTCTGCTTGGCCCGCATGATCTGTACTCCGGGTGCGTCAATACTTCAGATATATCCTGTCGCGCTCTTGCTTTGCGTCTCCAGGTACATGCTCTACTATCAGTTCGAGTGCCAAACTGAAACTATCGTTGCAAGTCATTGATAATAAAAATAGCAGAACAAACCTTCCGGGTCCCGTTATGAAACACTCTTCCCGAAATAGAACCGGCAATCCACCCCGGCATCCTGTAACCACAACAAAACAAAGATAACTTCTTATTTCCCGAATTGGAACACATTCCCACTTCGGGAGGGCCGCCGGCAACCTCTATAATCGCGCCATGTCCCCAATCTCCCTCTCAACCTCCGTCCCGGCCCCTGCGCAGTCCTCTGCCGCGTCTTTCACCGCCGCTCCCAGCCAGGTCTTCCGCCCCGACGGCCGAGCCGCCGACGCTCTCCGCCCCATCCGCCTCACCCCCAACTTCGTCGCCACCGCCGAAGGCTCCGTCCTCATCGAGACCGGCAACACCCGTGTCCTCTGCAACGCCACCGTCGAGACCGGCGTTCCCGGCTGGATGCGCAACTCCGGCCGCGGCTGGGTCACCGCCGAGTACGGAATGCTTCCCCGCGCCACCCTCACACGCACTCCGCGCGAATCTGAGCGAGGTAAGGTCGGCGGGCGAACCCACGAGATCCAGCGCCTCATCGGGCGCAGCCTGCGCGCCGTCGTCGACATGAAGGCCCTGGGCGAGCGCACCATCATCCTCGACTGCGATGTCTTGCAGGCCGACGGAGGAACGCGCACCGCCGCCATCACCGGGGCCTCGGTCGCCCTCGCCCTCGCGCTGGGCAAGCTGGTCGCCGCCGGAACGCTGAAGACCTCGCCGCTGCGCCAGATGCTCGCCGCCACCTCGGTGGGCATTGTGGACGGAAACATCCTGCTCGACCTCGCCTACGAGGAAGATTCACGCGCCGACGTGGACATGAACGTCGTCATGCTCGCCGATGGCGGTCTCGTCGAGACGCAAGCCACCGCCGAGCGCGTCTCCTACACCCGCGCCCAGCTCACCGCCATGCTCGACTACGCAGAAAATGGCATCCGCCAACTGCTCGCCGCCCAGCAGGCCGTGCTGGCATCGGCCAGCTGACCGGACTTGCACCGGAGCTCAAAGAACTGCTCTATAAGCTCGTTCGTCAAATAGTGATTTGCCAAATCACGGCTGCGGAGCTGGAGTCGCCGCGGGAGCTGGGGCTGCCCCACTCTCCTCCGCCTGGTCCTGTGCCGTCAGATTCACCGGCGTGTTCTTGCCATGCACCGGATCGTACTCGTGCTTCACCATCCAGGCCTTGTACCTGGCCGCCGGCTCCTCGCCCATCCTGCCGTTATTCCGCTTGTAGACGGTGTCCCGGAGCGCGGTATTGAAGTTGCACGTGAAATAGGTGTTCGCCTTTCCAAAGACCGGCAGAAGCACCGTCAGCACCTGGCCGGGCTTCTTCCAGCGCGCCGGATAGGTCTCATATCCAAACGATGCCTTGAACTTCTGGTCGCATGCGAAGTTGAAGTCCACTCCGATCACGTTGTCATTTTCAAACAGGTCGCCCCGGCCCTCGCCCTTCGATTCTTCCACGTTTCGGCTGTAGTAGAAGTTCGTCGCGTCTTTGCTGAAGACACGGATGCGAAGCGTGTAGTCGGCCATGTTCTTGCTCTCGCCATTCAGCATGGGAGCGCTCAGCAACAGGCATACGGCGAACGAATGCAGGAGGAACTTCGTCATGGATCTCATATGTCAAACATTCTATCCAACACGAGTGTTGGCAGCCAATTATTTCTCGCGAACATTATCTATGGAGTTGCGGGCGGTGCTGTGTCTGCGGGCTTGTCTGGCTGCGGGGCGGGGGTGGTCTTGTCCTGAGCCGGACTTGCTGCGGGAACCGGCAGCAGCACGCGCTTCTGGCTACCGGGCGCGGCCTCGCCCGGCTTGAGAATCGTCGGCGGCTTGGCCGTGCCATCCTCGCCGTTGCCCGGCTTCGCGTCTCCCATTGCGACTTCGTGCGTGTCTTCCGGATCGAGATAGCCGCGCAGCTCGTTCTGGTCGTGAATCACGACAGGCTTGCCCAGCGCGGCGATGCGCAACTGCGTCACGCGGTCGCCCTCGAAGCGCACAAAGCGCACCGTCTGTGGCGCCTGCCCGTAGATCCACTCCTCGTAGCGCCGCGTCGTCGATCCGGGAACAAGTTCCCGCACCTTGGACTGCGGCTCGCCCATCGCGGCCAGCACCATCTTGCGGTCCATCCCCACCAGAACGTCGTGCTGGTCGATGGCCGTCTTCAGGAACTGTGGCAGGCTGTCCGCGTACGCCTCGGCCGATGTCTTCACGCCGAAGTCCACAATCGGGTCCAGCAGCGCCTTCACCTCCGGCGCGCTCACCTCCGGCAGGCCGCCCTCGAACACCAGCGTCACACGGCATCCGGTCGCCTGCGCCCCGTCCTGGGGAACAATGGGCACGTCGTTCAGGTCGATGTGGCGCAGAAAACGGTGGCTCACATACGGCCCGCCGTTCAGGTCGAGGACGATGCGGTCGTCCTTCACAGTCACCGCCGTCAGCACCACGCGATCGCCCGGCGCGGCCGACTGCCCCTTCTTGTACAGCATCTCTTTATAGGCGTCCCCGGAGGGAGTCATGTTGCCGTTCGCAATCAGGACCAGGTCCTCGCCCAGAGGCAGCGCGCGGTGCGCAAAGCCTTGCTCTTCCTCCAGATTGCGCACCAGATCGCGCCTTCCGCGCTCCGTGATCGGGGTTGCGGGCAGCTCGATCCGCGTAGGGTGGAACTCGGTGGAGACGCCCGCCATGGCGCTCTTCTCGCCCACCACGAATACCTGCGCGCGCGCCGCGCCGTGCTGCACGCAGGCCAGCAATCCAGCCAGAAAGCAGGCCGGAACTTCAGTGGCATGCGTTCTCCATCCATGGGAACGTAAGGCCATCGCAGGCACCTCGTAGTGAGAGAATCTTGCGCCTTTCTTTCCCGTTTTTCAAGCATGCTTTGCTTGCTGCGAGTCAGTTTGGATTGTTTTGAAGGGGCCGGCTCATAGACTGCGGAAATACTCCCCGTTTTTGCCTTTCGAAGGGAGCAGGGGGCCTTACAGGCTGCGGAAATACTCCCCGTTTTTGCCTTTCGGAGGGAGCAGGGGGCTTCAGCCCCCTGAATAAAGCCAGTGGATTAAAGGGGCTTTAGCCCCGGGCCTTCTACCAAGAGTAGCAATCGGTCCTCTTCCGCATCCTGTCAGCCGCGCCGGTACAGCGCGCAAAGAATGGGGACTTTTGTCTCTGCGGGTAAGCCTTTTCAAAGCTGGCTCGGACCTTCGTTGCACGCAATCGGCATCGCGCCTACTCGCCAGGAGTGTCGTCTGCGGCACTTTGCGCAGTGGATGTTTGGATCTGCACCAGCGTCGCAGGATGGACCGCCTGTTCGGATGCAGCCTGCTCCATCGCAACGTGCGCCGCCGGAGGGGCAATCGTTACGTCGTAGCCGCCGGGAATCAGCGGAGGATGCGTATACTTCCACGCGTAGTCGCTGGTGGCGCGAACCAAAATCGGAATCGCCGCAAGCAGTATCAATACCGAGAACAGGGCCGCGTTAGGCCCGTACTCGCCGCCGGTAAGCCACCCAGGGCCGGCTGCGCGTGTATCGACAATGGATCCATAGCCGATGTCGCCGTTCAGCGGCAAGCCGAACAGCACTGCGGTCGATGCCCCCCACGCGAAGCTTAATCCCCATGCCAGCCACAGTCCGTGGCTGCGCAGCCAGCACAGCGAAAGCAGCAGCGCGGCCAGCAGCGCCACCAGGATGCGGGTTGCGTCCGGCGTGCCGTAGGGTGTCGCGGTGAACGCGGCGTGGATCGCCGTCAGCGCAATCAGAATCAGCGTGGCGCGCACCGGGCCGGTCGCATCGATCAGCCGCTGGAAGCCGTATCCGTAGAGCGCCAGCGCGCATGCCAGCGTTGCGATCGCCATTGTCAGCAGGCTGAGTCCGAGCAGCAGAAAGCTGCGCGGGGCTATCCATAGTTGTGTGTTCAACGAGCGCGCCAGGGCCATGGGCAGCACGACGGCCACACTCAGTCCCCAGCCAATGGCCGCTCCCGTGGCCCACTCCGCGCGCGACGTGGCTCGTCGCGGAAGGCCCAGCGTGATACGCAGAGGCGCCAGGCGGCGTTCAATCCTGCGCAGCAGCGACAGCCCGCAGACCACCAGAATCAACAGCAGCGCAGCTTCCAGCAGCGGACGCCAGTCGCCCAGGTCGAAATTCATTCCCAGAACGCTGGCCGCGCTGGAACTGAGTGCTTGCGCGCACAGATACCACAGGACTGCCGCCACAAACAGTGCAAAGTCCAGGCTGCGCGGACGAGGCAATGGGTCTGCGTAGTTGCGCGGTGGCTGCGGAACGGTGGGAGTGGTGGGAGTGGTGGTTGGGTCCGGCATTATTTTTCAGCTTATCGGGTTCTCGGATCGGGTTCGCGCTCACTCCGCGGTGGTATAGAACTGCGCAATGTTGCGGAACTTCTGATACCGCTCTTCCAGCATCTGTTCCAGCGGCTTGGCGTCCAGCTCGGCCAGGTGGAAGCGCAGCCGCTCATCCACCAGCGCCATGGCCAGGGCGGGGTCGTTGTGCGTGCCGCCCTCCGGTTCGCCCAGCACATCGTCCACGCATCCCAGCGCCTTCACGCTGTACGCCGTATACTTCAGCGCATCGGCCGCCTGCTGTTTCTTGCTCGCGTCCTTCCACATGATCGACGCGCATCCCTCGGGCGAGATCACCGAGTAGATCGAGTTCTCCAGCATCAGCACGCGGTCCGCCACCGCCAGCGCCAGCGCGCCTCCCGACCCGCCCTCGCCCGTTATGGTCGCAATCGTCGGCACCCGCAGCCGCGACATCTCCAACAGGTTCCTTGCTATCGCCTCGCCCTGCCCGCGCTCCTCCGCCCCGATGCCGGGGTTGGCGCCTGCCACGTCCAGAAAGCTGAAGATAGTGTGCCCGAACTTCTCCGCAATCTTCATCGCGCGCAGCGCCTTGCGGTAGCCCTCCGGGTCGGGCGAGCCGAACTTACGCTCCACCCGTTCTTTAATCGAGCGGCCCTTCAGGTTCGCCACCACCATCACCGGCCGTCCGTGGAAGCGCGCCATGCCGCACGCCATCGCCGCGTCGTCGCCATACGCGCGGTCGCCGTGAATCTCGCTGAAGTCGCTGAACAGTGCTGCGATAAAGTCCATCGGATAGGGGCGCTCCGGGTGCCGCGCCAACTCCGTCCTGCGCCATGCTTCCGGCGTCTCCGAGAATGCCGCATGCACCTGCGCGAGTTCGCCTGGTTCCTGTTCTGCCATCCAAACCATTGTAGCGGAGTGCAGTTGCCAGTTGCAGATCGATATCGATTGCTTTGCATTGAAATGCCTGCACGCGTACCATGACTCCGAAACCTTTCTATGATTTGCAATACAAGCCTGACCAATATGGGTCGTTCTCTTCAGGAGGCTTTCGCCGATGCAATCCAGCAGGTGGGTTCTTGCTGCGGCATGCGTAGTTGCAATCCTGTCGGCTCTTGCATCGCTGCGACCCAACGCGGCCGCACAATCGAACGGTATCGCACCATTCCCTCCGCAGCAAACCCCATCCACAACGACCGCGCCCACCATCCACGTCACCTCCCGCGAGGCCGTCGTCGATGTCACCGTCACCGACGCCAAGGGCAATCCCGTCCATGGCCTCAAGCAGTCCGACTTCACCGTCAAGGAAGACGGCAAGCCGCAGTCCATTCGCAGCTTCGAGGAGTTCAGCAGCGAGCCCGCGCCGGAACCGGAGAAGCTGCCGCCCAACATCTACACCAATCGGCAACTGCCCCCCGCCAGCAGCGCGGTCAATGTCCTTTGGCTCGACTTCACGAACTCCGCCCCAGGCGTCTCGCTCTCATGTTGTGGTCTCGTCGGCCCCAAGAGTCTGGCACGCGCCATGGGGCGTCAGCGCCAGACAAAGCAGGATGCAATGAAGTACCTCCAGAACATGCCATCGGGTACGCGTGTCGCTGTTCTTGGGTCGTCCAATAAAGGGCATCTTCGCGTCTTGCAGGGAGTCACTTCAGACCCGGCTCTGCTCAGCGCCGCCGTCGACACCATGGAATTCGATACCGACGCCATGGCCTTCAACGGGGAAACGTGGTGCTCCCAGCAGGAGAGGCGCAACCGCATGACGCTTGAGTCTCTCAATCAGATTGCAGCCGATCTGGCAGTTATCAAAGGTAGAAAAAATCTTGTATGGTTTACCACCGGCATTCCAACCATCACAGACCCCAACTCGCGCCCACCCTGCCTGTCGGACTACTCCGCCAAGCTTAAATCGGCATATGCTACGCTCGCTGCATCGCAGGTTACTGTCTTCCCAATCTGGGTCCGAGGAGTCCCTGCGGATGGCGATCCCTTCGGCGAGAATCATATTGCCGAAGAACTCTCCATGGAGTCGGTCGCCGAAGACACCGGCGGAACAGCCTACTACAACAATAACGATCTGGTGCCATTTATCGCCAAAGCCATTGCCTCCGGCTCCGACTTCTACACCCTCACCTACGTTCCGCCCGGCAAGGAATACGATGGCAGGCACCACACCATCCATCTCGATGTCGATCAACCCGGCCTGCACCTCACCTACCGCGACGAATACTACGCGGAAGACCCCGCGAAGATGGCGCCCACCGTCGGCCTCACCCTCACCACCACCCCGCCCGACGCCCATGCAGGCGATATGAAGGCAGCCATGAGCCGCGGCATGCCCACCTCCTCCGACCTCCTCTTCTACGTGGCTGTCGAACCCAGCACCACCCCCGCCAAACCCACCGATCCGCCTGTAATGGGCACGCTCAACCCCAGCCTGAACGGCAAGCCGCTCACCCGTTACAACTTCACCTACTCCATCTCTGCTGGCAGGCTCGCCTTCACCAACGGCCCCAACGCCACGCACAACGGCTCCGTCGAACTCGACCTCGCAGCCTACGACGCCGACGCCAAGCTGGTCACCAGCCTCAGCCAGACCGTCAATATGTCGCTCAACGACAAGACAGTCGCCAACAAGCAGCCGCTCAACTTCTCCCAGCAGATCGACCTTCCCCCCGGCCAGCTCTTCCTCCGCGTCGGCGTCCTCGACCGCACCTCCAACAAAGTCGGCACCCTCGAACTCCCGCTGACGGTGGCCGGGAAGTAGCTCCACCGTTCTGCGGCAGAATCTCTGCTCCCGCTGCGCTGCGCTGCTATACACTGGCGTGGATTCGTGGAGGCGGACTTGAGAGTCGGAATGCGTTGTTTGCTGCGAAGCGTTATTGGTTCAGCTCTGGTGTTCAGTGTGGCATGCGCTCCTGCAAACGGGCAGTTACCTGACGCACATTCGGTTTCGGAACAGACTGCCGCCGCCGTTCCTCTCTTCCGCGATCCCATCCACGATGGCGCAGCCGATCCCGTCGTCGTCTGGAACCGCGCGCGCAAGACCTGGTGGATGTTCTACACCAATCGCCGTGCCGACCTCGACGACAATAACGGCGTCACCTGGGTGCATGGCACGCGCATCGGCATAGCCGAGTCCTGCGATGGCGGCGCGAGTTGGAATTACCTGGCCGAGGCCGACATTCCCGTTCCCGCACCCGACTACACCCTCTGGGCGCCCGAGATCATCGACACCGGCGGCATGTATCACATGTTCCTCACCGTCGTCCCCGGCACCTTCACCGATTGGAACCATCCCCGCCACATCCTTCATCTCACCAGCAAGGACCTGTTGCACTGGAAGCCTCTCGCCAACGCCAATCTCGAATCGGACCGCACCATCGATGCCTGCATCTTCCGCCTGCCCACTGGCCTCTGGCGTCTCTGGTACAAAAACGAGGCCGACAGCTCCAAGGTCTACTTCAGCGATTCGCCCGACCTGGTCCACTGGACGCCCAAGGGCATCGCCACCGCCAACCACGGTGAAGGTCCGGTCGTCTTCCAGTGGCGCGGCTCCTACTGGCTCATCAACGATCCCCACGCTGGCCTCGCTGTCTTCCGCTCCAGCGACTTAACCACATGGCAGCAGCAGCCGCAGAACCTGCTGCGCGAGCCCGGCACCCAGCCCACCGACCGCGCCATGGGCAATCATGCCGACGTTGTAGTCGACGGCAGCGGTCGCGCCTGGCTCTTCTACTTCACCCAGCAGGGCGGCGCCGACGCGCAGGGTCACCCTCCAGGCTGGGCGCGCCGCTCTGTCATGCACGTTACCGAGCTGCATGTAGCCAACGGCATCCTCACCGTCGACCGCAACGCCCCGGCAACGATCCACATGCTCCCGCCGCCCGCCAACAAGAAAAGCGATGTGGCCAAAGCCTGGACGATGACGGCAGAGAACGGGGCGCCTTCAGCACCGGTCCGGGTTTCTTCGGAAACCTTAGCCGGATTAGCGATCTATCAACCGATGCCGATTTATCGGGCACCCGTCAAGGCAGAACACGTCTCGGGCGCGATCATCCTGCACGCAATCATTTCCAAGCAGGGAGATGTTGAGAATCTCAGCGTGATTTCATGTCCGCCCTTGTTGGCGTCCGCGGCCCTAGAAGCCGTGAAGAAGTGGAAATATAAACCGTATCGTGTGAATGGTGAACCCGTCGAAGTAGAAACCACGATCAACATCAACATTCTGTTCGGCGCGAATTAGTCAATGACTCGCACCGCGCCGCGTCCCACCAGCTCCTCCACGCGGTCGCCACTCTCTCTGCTCTCCCGTTTGCCGAGTATGACCGCGCTGCAATATATTCATCCCACCATGAGGAAATATTTCTTTCTAATCGCACTTCTCGCTCTGCCTGCCTTGGCCCAGCAAAACGTCCAACAAAAGATGCAGGCACCCGATTTAATCGCCCTGGCAAAATCCGGCAAGCCCGGACTGAGCGCGGCCATCACCGCCAGCTTCGATGCCAAGGCATTGCAGGATGGCACCGCATGGCTCGGCCGCGGCGCGGATTTCTTCTTCGCCATTCAAACCGACGCAAAGCCATCGCTGGTGTTCGACGACGGCGCACCCACGCCCATGAAGCAGATCGCCGGATCCAAACTCTGGTTCGCCACAGATACCGACATCAAAACCGGAACCTCGCACACCTTCCACTACCTCGTGAACGGTGCCGCGCTAGGCGGCTCGCTCGACATGCCCGCCTTCGGCCCCATGTCGTACGCCATGCCCGGCGTTCCCCAGGGAACGCTCTCGCCCATGCACGTTCATGTCAGCAAAATCTACGACGGCATGAAGAGCGATTACTGGGTCTATGTTCCTGCCCAGTACGACCCCAAGGTTCCCGCCGCGCTCATGGTCTTCACCGATGGGCTCAGTTACACTCGGCGCGAAGGAAATCTGCAGGCGCTCAACGTCTTCGACAACCTCATCGCCGCCAAGAAAATGCCGGTCACCATCTTCGTCATGACCATGCCCGGCGACGTTACCGACACACCCGGCACGCCCACCTATCAGTTTGTCACCCACTTCGCAGCAGAGCAGAATCGCACCCTGAAGGATGCAATGCGCTCCACCGAGTACGACACCGTCAGCGATCGCTATGCGCGCTTCCTGCGCGACGAGCTTCTGCCCGAGGCGCTGGCCGGGCTCAATGTCCGTACCGACGCCTACAGCCGCGCCATCTCAGGATCGTCCTCCGGCGGCATCTGCGCCTTCAACGTGGCATGGCAGATGCCCGATCAGTTCAGCCGCGTGCAGAGCTGGATCGGCAGCTTTGCGGCCATTCAGTGGAAGGAACTCCCGGATGTGATTGCCGGCGGTCAGGACTTCCCCGATATGGTGCTGCGCGGGCCCAAGCGCAATATCCGCGTCTGGACGCAGGATGGAGCCAACGATCAGGAGAGGAACCACGGAAGCTGGCCGTTGGACAACATCCGCATGGCCAATGCCTTCCACATCAACGGCTACGACTTCCATTTCAGCTTCGGCAAAGGGACCCATAATCCGTCGCAGGGCGAGGCCGAGATGCCGGAGTCGATGGCCTGGCTCTGGCGCGACTACGACCCATCCAAGACGTCGCAGACCTACGAGCAGGATGCAGCCGAGAAAGCCAAGCCTGTATTCCGCGTGGCCATCATTAATCGCTGAGCGGAACCAGAGTGGGTATATCCGGGGCGAACTAACCTCGCGCGGTTTTCTCTCAAGGAAAACCGCATCGCATACTCTTCACCAGGCTAAAGTAACTCTGGTTCCGCTCTAGCTAGTCGATCACCCTCACCGCACCGCGACCAACCAGCTCTTCCACGCGGTCGATGAACAGCCTGTCCGCCGCCACGCTCACGTCGCGCGGCTCCAGCACGGCGCGGAACTCGCCCGCCTCTTCCAGATCGAGCAGCAATTTTCCCGGCCCCGGTGCGGCTGCGAAAATTGCCTGCAGTTTCTCCAGCAGCGCGGCGTCGTCCTTGCGTAGCGGAACTTTAATCCGCAGCGACTCCGGCAGCTTCACCACCACATCCTCCAGCGCCTGAATATTGCTCACCGCCAGCTTCGGCGCGGAGTCGTCTTCGCCCCGAAGCACGCCCCGCACCAGCACCGGCACGTCGATCTTCAGCTTCTCCGCCAGCTTCTGGTACGCCGTCGAAAACGCGATCAGCTCAATCTTACCCACGCTGTCTTCCAGCGTGGCCTGCGCATACATCTCTCCCGAGCGCCGCGACTTTGCCACCTTCAGCCCACTGATCACTCCGGCAATCTGTATCTCGTTCTGTTGCTCATTCTGTCCTCGCCGGAAGGTCTGCGGCTCCGGCTTCATCTCGAGGGCCGTTGCCGTGTCCACCACGTTCAGGTTGCGCAGCTTCTCCCGGTACTTGTCCAGCGGATGGCCGGAGACGAAGAACCCTAGCACCTCTTTTTCATTCTGCAGGCGCGTATGTTCGTCCCAGTCCGGGGCCGGCGGCAACGCTTCAGCCTCTCGCTTTGCAGCAGGAGCGTCACTGGCGTCGAAGATACTTCCGAACAGTCCGCTCTGTCCCGCCGCCGCATCCTTCTGCGTCTTCTGCGCCCGCTCGATCGCCTTGTCCAGAGCCGCGGCCACCTGACCGCGCGGCCCGAACGCGTCCATCGCTCCTGCCTTGATCAGCGATTCCAGCACCCGCTTGTTCAGCAGCCGCAGGTCCACCCTGTCGCAGAACTCCCACAGGCTTGCAAACCCCTGCTTCCCTTCCTTGCGCAGCGCCTCGCGCGCCGTCAGGATCGACACAATCGCGTTGTGCCCCACATTCTTGATCGCCGCCAGCCCAAACCCGATCGCCTCGCCCGCCTCCGTCTTCACCGGCGTAAAGTTCGCATCCGAAACCTGCACGTTGGGCGGCACCACCGGGATGTTCATCTCGCGGCACTCTAAGATGTACTTCACCACGTTCTCCGGCTTCGATGTCTCGCTGGTCAGCAGCGCCGCCATAAACTCCACCGGATAGTGCGTCTTCAGCCACGCCGTGTGATACGCCAGCAACGCATAGGCAGCCGCGTGGGATTTGTTGAAGCCATATCCGGCAAACTGGGCCATCAGGTCGAAGATCTTTCCGGCAGTCTCCTTGGGATGATGATTGGCCGCCGCTCCGGTCATAAAGCGCGCGCGCTGCTTATGCATCTCCTTCTCGTCTTTCTTGCCCATGGCGCGGCGCAGCAGGTCGGCTTCGCCCAGTGAGTAGCCCGCGACTACGTTGGCGATCTGCATGACCTGTTCCTGGTAAACCATTACGCCAAGCGTCTCGCGCAAGATGGTCTCCATCTCCGGCAGGTCGTACTCCACCGCGCGACGCCCCCACTTGCGTTCGATGAAGTCGTCGATCATCGCTATAGGGCCGGGGCGGTAGAGCGCGTTCAAAGCCGTAAGGTCTTCAACACTGTTAGGCCTGTAGCGGCGCAGCACGTCGCGCATTCCGCTCGATTCAAACTGAAAGATGCCCGAGGTCAGCGCACGGTGAAAGACCTGCTCGTAGGTCGTCGCGTCGTCCAGCGCGATGGTGGTCAGGTCCAGCGCTACCCCCTTGGTCGTCCGGACCAGCTTGAGTGCGTCGTCAATGACGGTGAGCGCCGTCAGACCCAGGAAGTCCATCTTCAGCAGGCCCATCTCCTCGATCGACTTCATGTCGTATGCCGTCACAATGGCATCGTCCTTGGTGCGCGTCACCGGAACCAGCTCGGTCAGCGGTTTGGGCGCAATCACCACCCCCGCCGCATGAACTCCCGCGCCGCGCACCAGTCCTTCCAGCCGCATCGCCGTGTCGATTAGCTCCCGAATCCTGGGATCGCCCTCGTAGGCGGCGGCCAGTGGCGGCGAATCTTTTAACGCATGGTCGATGGTGATCCCAATCGTCGCCGGTATCAGCTTGGCAATGCGATCGACCTCGCCGTATGGCATGTCCAGCGCCCGACCAACATCCTTGATCGCCGCCTTCGCCGCCATCGTGTTGAACGTGATGATCTGCGCCACCTGGTCGTCGCCGTACTTGCTCCGGACGTACTCGATCACCTCGCCCCGCCGGTTCATGCAGAAGTCGATATCGATGTCCGGCATGTTCACGCGGTCCGGGTTCAGGAAGCGCTCGAACAGCAGCTCGTGCTGCAGCGGGTCGATGTCCGTGATCTCCATGCAGTACGCAACCAGCGATCCGGCAGCCGATCCGCGTCCCGGCCCAACGGGAATCGAATGCTCGCGTGCGTAGCGGATAAAGTCCCATACAATCATAAAATAGCCTGGATACTTCATCTTCTGGATGCATAGTATCTCGCGCTCCAGACGAGCCAGGTACTCCGGAATCGTCTTCTTCAGCCGCCCGCTCGCGCGCAGGTGCTCAATCGACGTGGCAAGCCGCTTCTCCAGCCCATTGCGGCACACTTTCGCGAAGTAGCTGTCCAGCGTCTCCCCCTCCGGCACGGGAAACTCCGGAAAGGGATCTTCAATCTTGTTCAGCGTTAGGTTGCAGCGCTCGGGAAACTGCATCGTCCCGCTCACCACATGCGGCGCATGCGCAAACAGCCGCGCCATCTCCTCCGCGCTCTTGATGTAGAACTCGTTGCTGTCGAACTTGAACCGCTTGGGATCGTTCATCGATCCCGCCGTCTGCACGCACAGCAGGATCTCGTGCGCTCGGCTGTCGTCCGCGCCGATGTAGTGGCTGTCGTTGGTCGCGATCAGCGGTATGTCCAGCTCCCTCTCCAACTGGAACATCGCATCGCACACCTTCTTGTCCGGCCCCAGTTGGTGGTCCTGGATCTCCAGAAAAAAATTGCCTCGCCCAAAGATCTCCTGATATTGCCCTGCGGCCGCCTTGGCCAGATCGATGTGGTCCTCCATGATGTGTTGCGCCACCTCGCCCGCCAGACACGCCGAAAAACCAATCAGCCCCGCCGCATGATTCGCCAGATAATCCTTGCTGATGCGCGGCTTGCGATAGAAGCCGTGCAGTGCCGCCTCGCTGGTCAGGCGCACCAGGTTGCGATATCCCTCTTCGTTCTCCGCCAGCACCAGCAGGTGGTTGTACTTCAGCTCGGGGTCGGGCGCGGCCCGGTGGTCCTCTTCCTTGCAGATGTACAGCTCGCATCCCAGGATCGGCTTGATCCCCTTCTCCTTCGCCGCCTTGAAAAAATGCACCGCGCCGAAGATATTGCCGTGGTCGGTCATCGCCACCGACGTCTGCCCCAGTGCGTGGACATGCTTCATCAGCTTCTCCACGTCGCATGCACCGTCCAGCAGAGAGTAGTCCGTATGCAGATGTAGATGGGTAAACTCAGCAGCCATGCTCATAGTTTAAGTCAGCCTGAACCCGCGTGCCGCTGAGGAAAACGCGTCTTAAAACATGAGGGTGCCGGTTCTGGTGACCGTGTGCATTGTAACGACTGCTGAGCTAACCTACACTGGAAGCTGTTGCAGAAACCGCGGGCGGTTAGCTCAGTTGGTTAGAGCGCCTGCCTTACAAGCAGGAAGTCGGGGGTTCGAGTCCCTCACTGCCCACCAGCCCCGTCGCCAGCTCCACATACAAATCCACGCACTCCAGCAGTTCCTTCTTGCTGATCCGCTCCTGCGGAGTATGAGCCACGTGGATCGACCCCGGCCCCAGCAGGAACGGCTCTCCCCACGCCGTCAGCATCGGGATGTCCGTGGCAAACTTCGCCACCATCGTCGGCAGCTTGCCCACCCGTCGCATGCGCACGCACGCCAAGTCGAGCGAGGTCGTCACCTCGGCGCGTCCCGCCACCACGCGCGCGATCGCGTCCTTCACCTCCTGCGAAGGCCCCACGGTGCGTACCAGCAGGTGCGCCTCGGCCTTGTCCGCCACCACGTTGGGTGCGTAGCCGCCACCGATCAGCCCAATGTTGACGGTCGTCGCGCCCGCCTCGCCGAAGGCCGGCTCAATCGGCAGCGGCATCGCCAGCACGTCGTGCAGAGCCTCCACCAGCTTGGCAATCGCGGACTCGCCCAGCTCCGGGTACGCCGAGTGCGCCATCTTTCCGTGCGCGCGCAATTCCACCCTCAACGCTCCCTTGGTGGCCAGAGCCAGGTGGTTGCCGGTCGGCTCGCCGTTAATCAGGAAGCGCGATCCGCGCGGGTTGCGGTTGGCCACCTTCGCCCCCGACGAGTCGCGCTCCTCGCCCACCACGAACAGCAGCCCCACCTTCACCCCCGCCTCACGCAACTGCTCCGCCGCCGCAACCTGTGCCGCAATGATCCCTTTGGCGTCGCACGCGCCGCGCCCGTACAGAAATTCCTCGTCTTCCGTGCATCCAAAGAACGGCGGGACCGTGTCCATGTGGGTCGAGAGCACCACGTCAGGCGTTACTCCCTGCATCGCAGCGTACACATTGAATCGCTCGCCCGCGGATTCGCCATCCTTCCGCGCAGGATCCTGCTGCTGCACCGACATGCGCTCCACGGCGTAGCCCTGCGCTGCGAGTGTGTCGGCAAGAAATGCGCCAACCGCTCCCTCGTGGTAGGAGGTGGATTCAATGTTGACCAGCTTGCGTGTCAGGTCGATTGCGTCGATGGACATTCTTTATAGGATAAACCCGGCAGCATTCCGCACTGCATCGTGACCCCGCTGCGTAGTGCCCAGTTTGGGACCGTCTATGCAGTTTGAGCGGAAGGGCACGGCTTCAGCCGTGCCGTGGATCGCCACTTTTTTTGAGTTGCTCTCTCACGATTGCTAGGCAATCGTGAGAGAGCAAGAAAGGGTCTTCGCCATACTGACCGGCATCCTTCCGCCGCTCTAAACTGGAACGATGACCTCACCCCTCGGCTCGCATACCTCCACACAGATCCGCTCGCTGGACGATCTCCGCGGCACCGCCGGCCGCCTCGAAGCTCTGCTCAACACAGGGCGGCCAAGCAGTTCCAATTCAGATGCGCCCTACTCCGCGCTGGTCTGTCATCCCCACCCCTCGGGCGGTGGCAACATGCACAGCAAGGTTGTCTATCACGCCATGAAGGCCCTCTCGTCCTTCCGGCTACCCGTGCTGCGCTTCAACTTTCGCGGTGTGGGGTTGAGCCAAGGGGAACACGACCACGGCCACGGCGAGCAGGACGACGTCCGCGCCGCGCTCAACTGGCTGGAGGCGGAGTTCCATCGCCCCATCCTCTTCGCCGGATTCTCCTTCGGCGCGCAGGTCGGCCTTCGCGCCTGCTGCGGTGACGCGCGTGTTGCTGGCCTCATCGCGCTTGGCCTGCCGGTCCAGGCTGCAGGGCGCAACTATACCTACGGCTTCCTGCCCCAGTGCTCCGCGCCCAAGCTCTTCCTCAGCGGCGACCACGACAAGTTCGGCCCACACGAACTTTTGACCGCCGTGATCCAGCGCGCGCCCGAGCCCAGGCGCATGGTCTGGATCGCAGGCGCGGACCACTTCTTCCAGGGAACCAAAGAATCCCCCGGCGCAAAGCTCAAACTCATGCAGTCAGAGATGCGCGTCTGGCTGCGCGAGACCTTCGCGTTGCCCGGCATCGCAAAACCCTAGCTCCGGATTGTCATTTGATTTAGCACTGGGCGAATCGCCCTACGGAATCCATAGCGGCTCTACTCTGCCGTCTGCAGCCGCGCCCGCGCCCGTCGCCGCACCATCGCCCTCAGCAGCGTCGCCATCAGGTAGCAGAAGATCGCCGCCAACAGAACCATCAGCCAGGGAAACTCCGTAAGCACGATCTCCGCGCGCGCCACCAACGGTATCTCTCCCACCCGGTAGACCTCGTCTCCGATCCGGTACGAGGAGAAGCTTGTGCCGCGCAGCACGCTCACCGATTGCGAGATCGCCGGCGACTGCGAGTACTCTGCAAAGGCCGCCGCGAACTTCTCCGCCGCCGCCGGATCGCGCAGCAGCACCACCACCACCGAGCGCTCCGAGCCGCGCGGCCACTCCGCGCCCTCGATCAGCGCATCCGGCAGGCTGCCCTGCGTCTCTAGCTCGCCCGCCTGCACGTGGTCCGGGCTGCGCACCCGCCACCAGGCGTTCTCCGCGTTACGGAAAAACCCCTCGCTGTCGTGGATGTGCAATCCCTTCTCATCCACCCCCACCGGCAGCGCGGAGTTCAGCGTCTCTAGCGCGGGCTGGTCGTCCACGCTGCCCAGCACCAGCGTGTCCTTGCGGCCGTCCTTGCTCATGCCCGCCGCGTCGGTCACACTCATGTTCAGCACCGGGTAGCCGGTCTGCCCTCCAAAGTGCCCCATCAGGTCGAGGAACACCTCCAACTCGCCGCTCGTCGGTCGTGTGGGAAGCACCACCGACGTCTCCGCCAGGTCGGCCATCCGAGTAAAGGGGTATCCCGCGTTGGCAAACAGCTTCAGGTCCGGCAGCACAGCCCAGTGCGCCGTCCCCGCGAATTCGAGATACGACTCCTGGAGGACCGCTCCCTTCCCCTTCACCGGCTTACTCCCGTCGCCCTGCATCTCGCCGCTCTGCGCCATCTCGCCAAGCTCGGTGTTCCTCTCCGTGCGCAGCCATCGCGGAGCGTCGTCCGCCCTGCGCGGACCGGGCATTTTCAGGTCCTGAAGGCTCACCTGCGCCCCCTGCAACAGGTCGTGCCGCAGCGTCAGTCCCATCGCCGCCTTCACCAGCTCGTCCCCGTTGTCCCCGGTCACCACCAGCAACGTCGAGTTCGGGTCAGCGGGGTTGGCGCGCAGAGCCAGAGCCGGTCCGCTCACCTCCGTCAGCCCCAGCGAAGCTGGAATCTCCTCCGCCCTTTCGGCAATCACGATCGCGTTGCCTGCGGGAATCGTTCCCAGCGTTACCGCAAACCGCAACGCGCGTTCGTCCGCCAGGATGCCGAACCACGACGCGATCACTCCCGCCGCGCGCATCGCCTTGGAAGTCGGCGGCGACAGGAAGACCATCGGCACCGCCGGATGCTGCTCTGTCGCGGAATCGTAAAACGGAAGCGGAAGCAGGCTCAGGTCGTTGGCCGCGGTCGTGTCTGCCGTCAACGTCGTCACCGCCCCCGTCACACCGCTTGCCTGCGCTGCGTGGGCCGCTTGCGGCCAGCCCCAGGCAAGCGCGCACAGCAGGACCAGCAGCACAGCGCTGCTCGCCACGCCATCCTCCCCGGCGATCTTCCGGTTGCTCCTCCAAACTCTGCCCAGCAGCGACCACGCCGTCTGCGATAAGCCGTACAGCGACACCCCCAGAATGTGCCGCAGGCTGCTCATCGGTCGCTCCGTCTCGCTCTCTTCGCGCGAGTTCAGCCAGGTGTCCGCGCGCGAGTAGAGGATCATGGTCAGCGCCTCGGTCTCCTGCAGGTTCAGCGAGTCGAACTTCGCGCGCAGCATCTCTCCCTCGATCGCGATCACCCGCGCCGGCAGCGTCGCCGTCCCATCCAGCAGGGGGAAGACGAACCGCACCGAATCGCCAACCCCAGCATGGATCGTGCCCTCGATCCGGGCCTGCACTCCTCCGTTGGAGAGGTTGCTGGTTATCCCCTGCGCCACCGAGCCGTCGCCCAGCAGGATGTCCGACGGCACTGCCCGCTCCATGCGCACTGTATGACGGCGCTGCGGGCTCTCCCACGCTACTGCCGTGGCAACCCCCAGAAGCATTCCGTTGAACAGCGTCCAAGCCACGTTCATCAGGATCGTGCCCGGATGCCCTCCGTCATATAGGCCGGCCGGCCAGTTCACAAAGCTCAGCCATCCCGCTACATGCCACACCGGAAACTGGACCGCCCGCGCCACCGCGCACATCAGCCCCAGCAGATTGAACCCCAGCAGCACCAGGTATGGCCGCGCAATATGTGTGTCGAAAAATTCGCGGTTCACCACGCCGCCCTTGGCCGTCACGTTGAAGCTGCCCGTCCTGGTGCTGAACAGCGCGATCATCGTGGGCAGAAAGATGTACGGCGCCAGCACAGTCTCGTAGATGTCATTCCAGAAGGTGTGCCGGTGCTGTCCCTGAATCCGCGAGTTGGTTAGGTTCGACAGCACCAGGTGGGGCGCCGCGTAGGCCACGATCGTTATCCAGTAGCCCGGAATGTTGGTCTGCCCCAGCACCAGGTAGACCAGCGGCGCGGTCAGAAAGATCAGCCGCGGCAGAGCGTACAGGTAGTGCGCCATTGCGTTGAAGTAGCATATCCGTTGCCCCGGCTTCAGTCCGCGCGCCCACAGCGGGTTCTCGATGTGCAGCAACTGCACCATGCCCCGCGCCCAGCGGATGCGCTGCCGCACATGTCCGCTCAACTGCTCGGTCGCCAGCCCCGCCGCCTGCGGTATGTTCAGGTAGGCCGTGTTCCATCCCCGCATCTGCATGCGCAGAGAGGTGTGCGCGTCCTCTGTCACCGTCTCCACCGCGATCCCTCCCACCTCGTCCAGCGCGCTGCGCCGGATCACTGCGCAGGAGCCGCAGAAGAACGCCGCGTTCCAGAAGTCGTTGCCGTCCTGCACCACGCCGTAGAACAGCTCCCCCTCGTTCGGCGTGACGTGGAACTGGCCCAGATTGCGCTCGAACGGGTCGGGCGAGTAGAAGTGGTGCGGCGTCTGCAGCAGGCCCAGCTTGCGGTCGCGCAAGAACCAGCCCATCGTAATCTGCAGAAAGCTGCGCGTCGGTACATGGTCCGAATCGAAGATCGCCACAAACGGCGACCTCATCTGGCGTAGCGCATGGTTGATGTTGCCCGCCTTGGCGTGCAGGTTGTTCTCGCGCCTCATGTACCCGATGCCCGCCTCTTCGGCGAACGCGCGAAACTCCTCCCGCCGGCCATCGTCCAGAATCGTGACGTGAAGTTTGTCCGCCGGCCAGTCGATATTCATCGCCGCCAGCGCGGTAAACCGCACCATGCTCAGTGGCTCGTTGTAGGTCGGGATCAGAACATCCACCTCCGGCCATTCCTTCAGGTCGTCGGGCAGTGGAACCGGCATGCGCCGCAGAGGCCACAGCATCTGGATATAGCCCAGCCCAAGCACCGTGAACGCATAGCACTCTGCCAGCAGAAGCAGGCAGATGAAGAACGCATCCAGAGCGTTGCAGTGCCTGCCCGGATCGCGGAAGAAGGCAAGCACCGTGGTGACACGCCAGAATCCGTAGCGAAACGTCGAGTAGATGGACAGCAGCATCAGAGTCAGCGTCACCGGATACGAACTCGAGCAGCGGTCCATCCACACCGCCAGCAGGATCGTCAACATCGCCAGAATAAGCTGTTGCGGCCAGGTCAGAGGAAGCATCCCGGTAAAGCCCAGGAACAGCACTCCGCCCGCCAGCACTGCGCTTCGCAGGGTCCGCAATGCAAGGCTGTCAGCCGACTCGAACTCTCTCCACAAAGCCGAGCGCGTCACGGTGCACTCCTTTGCGGATTGGCGGTCCCGGCCGTCGCCGGTGGAGAGACGCTGCGCAGCCACGCGGCCACATCCATGTAGTCCTGCGATACCGCGGCCTCCGGCTCATAATCCAACACTGTCATTCCCTCGGCCAGGGCCTCGCTCACCGCCGGCGAGCGCCGAATCACAAATCGCAGCAGACGGTCTCCTAGCTGGCGGCGCAGCACCTCGCGTACATCCAGATGCAGCGGAAGAGACACATCGAACTGGTTCAGCACGTAATAAGGCAGCAGGGGCCGCCCATCGCTGTCCACGATGCGCCGGAATATCCGCTCCACCGCATGCAGGCTGATCACCGAATTCATCTCTCCCGTCATCGGCACAAGCACGATCGGATGCATGTCCGCCAGCCGCCGAAGTAGCCAGCTCGACCCCGATGCCAGGTCCAGCAAGGCGCGCTGGTTGCCCTGGCCATTGCGCAGAATCTCATCGGTCAGAATCTCCTGCCACCGCTTGTCTTCGCTCATCCCCGTTGCGTCGCGGATCACCAGCGAAATCGCGGCGCCGCTGCTCCCCGCCGGCGGCAGAAAGCTGCGTACCTCGCCGGGGCGAAGCTCGCGCTCGCCAAAGTAAAACGGAAGCAGCCCGCTCGAGGTCGTGTCCGTCAGCACCACCCGCTCCCCTTGCAACGAGAGGGCGCGTCCCAGCGTCGCCGCCAGGCTCGTCTTGCCAACCCCTCCGGCCAGCGAAAACAGCGCCAGCAGCGGAGTCTGTCCATTGCCTGGCCGGGATGGCCGCATCGCAGGCAGCAGCGCAGCCTCTTCGAATACCCCCTTCAGCGCAAACCACCGCGCCGCAACCCGTTCCCGCGAGTCCTGCAGCGTCTCCCCTCCAGGCGCCTCTCCCTTGACTCCACCCATCTCCTCCATGGGAAGCTGCTCGATTGCCTCCGGCAGTTGCGTTTGCGGCGGCGTCTGCGAAGCATACAGCCACGCCGGTCCCGTCACTCCGCTCTCCGCCTCCGCTCCGTTGGCCGCCTTGCCGTAGCGCCGCAAGTCGTCCGCGGACACATCCGCCAGTGCGCGTTCTATCGTCCCGCCTTCCATCGCCAAACCAGGCTGGCTCCCAGTGCTGGACTGCGTCAGCCCGGCGCTCGATGCCGTATTCGCTCCGCCCATCGCACTGCGTGGCTGCGGTCCCGCCAGTAGCCGCCGCCGCTCCTCAAACTCCGCATAGCGCAACGCCTGCTGCCGGGCCGAGGCATGGGCCGCTGCAATCTCGCGCTCTTCGCGCAGCACGGCGGCTGCGGCACGGGCTGCCGCCTCGGCTCGGCGCGCCGCCGTCATCCGTTCGGCCGACGCCGTTTGCGCCGCCTCCTCCGCGCTTGCCAGCAACTGCATCCGCAATCCTTGCTGGTCGTCCCCGTCCTGCATTCGAGCTGCGGCCAGAGCAGCCAACTCCGTCCGTTCCGCCGCGGCCGCTGCCACCTCCGCCGCAGCCTGCTCCCGCAACTCACGTTCCTGCATCGCCTTCGCTGCGCGGTATCGCACCTGCGCGCGGTACTCCCGGCGCGATGCCGAAAAATCGCGATACTTCGCCCCTTGCAGATTGGCCCATGTGAAAAGCGCGGCCACATCTTCCGGCATTCCGGCTACTGCCTCTTCGTCGCCTGCGTCTCTGCCGCTTGAGTCCATTGCCGCTCCGTTTAGGCCTCTGCCGCATCCGGATCGAGTCCATCCGGCCTGACGTATTCGCTTCCATCAAAACCACTTATGCGCAGTTCCCCATACTACCTTCAAGCCTACGTTCGCTCCCAGGCCAAGTCAATGCACCCTCCGTGCGACTTAAATGCCTCCGCCATGCGACTTAAGTGTCACTCCTTCAACTATTTGCCTCGGCGATCAAGCGCATCTCTCTCATCTTTTTCTCCGCTTCCTTCCCCACACGAATGGATCTGGCAACCCACTCGCCGCACCCCCTGCCTCCCGCTCCATTCGCCCTGCGGAGACCACTCCAAATCGCGCTCCACTCGCCCTCCCAGGCGCCTCGCACCCCTTCAATTTATGCTACCGTTGAAATGTGGTTGGGAGCGTAGCTCAGTTGGTAGAGCATCGCCCTTTTAAGGCGTTGGTCCTGGGTTCGAGTCCCAGCGCTCTCACCATAAATTCAATCACTTATCTCACATTGCACTGGCTGGAACCTCCGCCGTCGCTTGTCTCCCCTTCTCCGGGTTCTTTATAGTTTGCCCACGGCGCTTCGCAATCTGCCTTAAAGGAACATCATGACCCGGATGCCCCCGCAAGAGTTTGCCGCCAGGATCGGAGCCGGTCTGCTCTCGTTCCCGGTCACTCATTTCACCGATGCCCTCGCCTTCAACGAGCGCGCCTATCGCGAGCACATCGACTGGCTGCTCCAGCACAAGCCGGCTGGTCTCTTTGCCGCTGGAGGCACGGGCGAATTCTTCTCCCTCACCCTGCAGGAATTTTCCTCCGTCGTCGCGGCTGCGGTCGATCAGACCAATCATCGCGTTCCCGTCGCAGCCGGGTGCGGATACGGCACCGCCATGGCGAAGCAGTTCGCCCAGGCCGCCGAATCCGCCGGCGCCGATGGCCTTCTGCTCTTTCCTCCCTATCTCGTCAACCCCGATCCCGCCGGCCTGATCGCGCATGCTGAGGCCGTCTGCGCCTCCACCCAGCTCGGTGTCATCTTTTACAACCGCGACAACGCTATCCTCAACGAGGTCTGGCTGGAGCGCCTCTGCGACCGTTGCCCCAACCTGGTCGGCTTCAAGGATGGCCACGGCGACATCGAGCTGATGACCCGCATCTACGCCCGCATGGGCGACCGCCTTACCTACATCGGCGGACTGCCCACCGCGGAGACCTTTGCCCTGCCCTATCTCGAGATGGGCGTCACCACCTACTCCTCCGCCATCTTCAACTTCCTTCCTGTCTTTGCCCAGAACTTTTACGCCGCGGTCCGCCGCCGCGATCACGCCGAAGTCTTCCAGCAGTTGCGCGATTTCGTTCTGCCTTACATCGATCTTCGCAACCGGCACAAGGGTTATGCGGTCTCCATCGTCAAGGCAGGCATGCGTGCCGTTGGCCGTTCGGCCGGTCCGGTGCGCCCGCCCCTCACCGACCTCGACAACTCCGAGCTGGACGCTTTAACCAAGCTGATCGCGGGGCGCGCTTGAGCCAACCCCATCCCTCCATCCTCGCCGATAAGCAGACCCACATCCGTTACCTCATCGTAGCCATGCTCTTCATCGCCAGTTGTCTTAGCTACGGCGACCGAGTAGCGTTGTCGCTCGCAGGCACATCCATGGAGAAGGAGCTTGCGCTCGATCCGCTGAAGCTGGGCTGGCTGCTCTCTGGCTTCAGTTGGGCGTATGTTGCCGGCCAGTTGCCCTCAGGTGGCCTGCTCGATCGCTTCGGCTCCAAGCGCGTCTATGGCATCAGTATCGTCTTGTGGTCCCTCTGCGCGTTGCTGGTCGGGTTCTCCGGGTATCTCGCTGTCGCATGGGCCTTCACCGCGATCTTTGCCATTCGCCTGGTCTCCGGACTCGCGCAATCCCCCGTCTTTCCTGGTAATGGACGCATCGTCGCAGCGTGGTTTCCCACCGCCGAGCGCGGTGGTGCGTCGGCCATCTTCAATGCCTCGCAGTACTCCTCGCTGTTTGTATTTGGTCCGTTGTTTGGATGGCTTATCCCAGCCTATGGTTGGCGAAGCTGTTTCTGGTTCATGGGACTCTTTGGATTCCTGCTCGCCTTCGCCTGGTGGAAACTGGTCTTCAACGTCAAGGACCATCCGCTGATCTCGCAGTCGGAGATCGAATGCATCGAGCGCGGCGGTGGCCTGGTCAATGTCGACCGCGTGGCCGGGAGCAAGCCAACAGCTAATCCGCTCACCTGGGCCGGTGTCAGCCAGTTGTTGCGCCAGCGAATGCTGGTCGGTATCTATATCGGACAATTCTGCATCACCACGCTCACCTATTTCTTCATCACATGGTTTCCCGTCTACCTGGTACAGGCGCGTCACATGTCGATTCTGAAGGGCGGCATTGCAGTGGCGCTGCCTGGACTGTGCGGTCTGGTGGGCGGCGTGCTGGGCGGCGTCTCCTCCGACGCGCTTCTGCGCCGCGGTCACTCCCTCACCTTTGCCCGCAAGACCCCTATCATCGCCGGCATGCTTCTCTCCGTCACTATGATCGCCTGCAACTACACCAACACCCAGGCCGTCGTGATGTTTCTCATGTCGCTTGCGTTCTTCGGTAAGGGTATTGGCGCTCTGGGCTGGACCGTCATTGCTGACACCTCACCCAAGCAGTTGATCGGACTCAACGGCGGCCTCTTCAACCTCTTCGGCAACATCGCCGGCATCACCACACCGCTCGTAATTGGATACTTGGTTCAGAAGACCCACTCATTCAACGATGCGCTGATCTACGTCGCTGCCGCCGCTCTGCTCGCCATCTTCAGCTACGTCGTCATTGTCGGCGAGATCAAGCGCCTTGAGCTTCCTCTTCCCTCGCAGGCATCCGCGTGATGCGCAAGCGCGTCACCAAAATGCGCAAGCCCCGCCGCGGAGAACTCCATTGAATCCGATTCTCCAACAAATCGAGCGCCAGCCGACCCCGCTGGTCACCTCCATGCGCGTCATCCCGGTCGCCGGAACCGACTCCATGCTGCTCAACCTCAGCGGCGCGCACGCTCCGTTCTTCACCCGCAATCTCGTTCTCCTCACCGACAACGCGGGCCACACCGGCGTCGGCGAAGTCCCCGGTGGAGAAAAAATTCACCGTGTGCTCGAAGAGTCGCAGCCTCTCGTCGTCGGCCAGCCGCTCGCTGCCTACAACGCCATCCTCCACCAGGTTCAATCGCGTTTCGCCGATCTCGACCGCGAGGGCCGAGGTCTGCAGACCTTCGATCTGCGCACCGCCATCCATGCTGTCACCGCCATCGAGTCGGCGCTGCTCGACCTGCTCGGCCAGTTTCTATCTGTACCCGTCGCTCATCTACTCGGCGAAGGCCGTCAGCGCTCTTCCGTCGATGTCCTCGGCTATCTCTTCTTCATCGGCGACCGCACCCGTACCGATCTTCCCTATCGCAGCGAGCCCGATGCCAGCGATGATTGGTTGCGCCTGCGGAACGAAGAGGCCCTCACCACCGAGGCCATCCTCCGGCTCGCCGAGGCCGCGCACCACCGATATGGCTTCAACGACTTCAAGCTCAAAGGAGGGGTCTTCGCCGGCGCGCAGGAGATGGAGACCGTCGCCGCGCTTGCCCAGCGCTTTCCCAGCGCGCGCATCACCCTCGATCCCAATGGGGCCTGGTCGCTCGACGAAGCCATCCGCCTCTGCACCGGTAAACAAAATGTGCTCGCCTACGCCGAGGACCCTTGCGGCGCCGAGCAGGGTTTTTCCGGGCGCGAGATCATGGCCGAGTTTCGTTCCGCCACCGGCCTGCCCACTGCCACCAACATGGTTGCCACCGACTGGCGCGAGTTGCACCATGCCGTCCAACTCCACGCCATCGACATTCCCCTCGCCGATCCCCACTTCTGGACCATGCAGGGCTCTGTGCGCGTGGCCGAGTATTGCCGCCAGGCTGGCCTCACTTGGGGCTCGCACTCCAACAATCACTTCGACATCTCTCTCGCAATGACCACCCACGTCGCTGCGGCCGCGCCCGGCAAAGTCACCGCCATCGATACTCACTGGATATGGCAGGACGGTCAGCGCCTGACCCAAGAACCGCTGCAAATCGTCGGCGGCAAAATCCAGCTTCCTGATCGCCCCGGCCTCGGCGTCGAGATCGACATGCCGCGGATCGACCGAGCCAACGCGCTCTACAATACCATGGGACTGGGCGCACGCGACGATGCCCGCGCCATGCAATTCCTGTTGCCCGGCTGGAAGTTCAATCCCAAACGTCCATGTCTGGTTCGCTGAATTTTTCTTCAAAGCCCCGCCGCCGTACCATGGAACTAGGAGCATTTTCACAGTAGGTGTAGAGTGGGGCGAACGAAGCCTACGTGGTTTTCTCTCAAAGAAAACCACACTGCACACTCTTTCCGACACCGCAGCAACTGTGAAAATGTTCTAGGAGTACCAAGATGATCGTCACTGGTGAGATGTTGATTGGCGCGCGCTCTGTGCGTGGAACCGAGAGCATATTGCGCGCGGTGAATCCCGCAACCGGCGCGGAGTCGGAGCCTTCATTTGGTGGTGGCTCCGCCGCCGACGTGGACGCCGCCTGTTCCCTGGCCGAGGCCGCCTTCGATCCCTTCCGCGCCCTCAGCCTGGAGCGGCGCGCCGCCTTCCTCGAAGCCATTGCCCAGGGCATCCTCGATCTCGGTGAGGTATTAGTAGACCGCGTCATCGCCGAGTCCGGCCTTCCCCGTGGCCGCGTCGAGGGCGAGCGGGCGCGCACCGTCTTCCAACTCCGCCTCTTCGCTTCTCTCGCGCGCGAGGGACGCTGGCTCAACGCCACCCTCGATCGCGCCATGCCCGATCGCAAGCCT
Source organism: uncultured Acidobacteriaceae bacterium (assembly GCA_963834805.1). Taxonomy (GTDB): domain Bacteria; phylum Acidobacteriota; class Terriglobia; order Terriglobales; family Acidobacteriaceae; genus Edaphobacter. Next base: position 67,896 of record CAWIDB010000001.1, on the reverse strand, counting down.
GCGCCGCGCACAGATCTCCGCGCACAGAAAATTCCCGTCGGCCCCGTCGCCGTCTTCAGCGCCAGCAACTTTCCCCTGGCCTTCTCCATCGCCGGTGGCGATACCGCCGCCGCCTTGGCCGCTGGCTGTCCTGTGGTCGCCAAATCGCACTCCTCGCATCTCGGCACCGCCGAAATGGTCGGCCGCGTCATTCAAAAAACCGTCGCCGATCACGCCTTGCCCGAAGGCGTCTTCTCTCTTCTGGTCGGCAGTGGCAGTTCGGTCGGCGAAGCCCTCGTCCAGCATCCCGCCATTCGCGCCGTCGGCTTTACTGGGTCGCGCCGTGTTGGCCGTACCCTGGTCGCGCTCGCCGCCGCCCGCGACGTCCCCATTCCCGTCTACGCCGAGATGAGCAGCATCAACCCCGTCTTTCTTCTTCCCTCCGCGCTCGCCCAGCGCGCCGAGTCCATCGCACAGGGCCTCATCGACTCCGTCACCCTCGGCACTGGCCAGTTCTGCACCAAGCCCGGCATCGTCATCGCCCTCTCTGGGTCGGAGTTCGACCGTTTTCTCGCCGCCGCGCAGTCCTGCGTCCAGGCCAAGTCCGCAACCACCATGCTCAACTCCGGCATCCATCGCGCGTACTGCCATGGTGCCGCGCAGTGGGCGCAGGATAGCGGAGTGCGCACGATCTCTGCCGGTGGAGAGCCCCAGCCCGGCTCCTTCGCCGGTCAACCCATGCTCTTCACCACAACCGCAAAGCATTTTCTCAACTCCCCCAATCTTTTGGAGGAGGTCTTCGGCCCCGCGGCCCTGCTTATCGAATGCACCAGCGCCGAAGAACTCATCGCCATCGCCGAGTATCTCAATGGCCAGTTGACCGCAACCCTCCATCTCGCCGAGCAGGACACCGCTCTCGCCCGCACACTTCTTCCTCTGCTCGAGCGCCGTGCCGGCCGCATCATCGTCAACGGCTTCCCCACCGGCGTCGAAGTCTGTTACGCCATGGTGCATGGCGGCCCATCGCCCGCCACCTCCGACAGCCGTGTCACCTCGGTCGGTGCCATGTCCATCGAGCGTTTCCTTCGCCCCGTCTGCTACCAGGACTTTCCCGCTGCTCTATTACCAGAATCCTTGCAGGATGAGAATCCGCTTCATCTCACTCGTCTGGTCGAAGGCAAGCTGCAACAGTCGTAATACGTATCGAATCGCACCGCCGTCCGAGGACCATCGCATGTCCATTCAACAAAAGTTGCGCCCCTTGTATGTGCAGGTCGATCCCCGCGATACGGTGGCCATCATCGTCAACCAGGGCGGATTGCCAGCGGGCACGCAATTCGATTCGGGGCTGACACTCCTCGAAGACGTTCCCGAAGCGCACAAGGTCGCGCTGGTCGACATCCCCGCCGGTGCGCCCATCCTTCGCTACGGCTCCGTCATCGGCTATGCGGAGTGCGCCATCCCGCGCGGCAGTTGGGTGCATGAGGAGCGTATGCGTCTTCCCGTCGCCCCCTCCCTGGGCGATCTTCCCCTCGCTACCGCGACACCGCCTCCCATGCCGCCGCTCGATGGCTATACCTTCGAAGGATTTCTCAATGACGATGGCTCTGTGGGCACCAAAAATATCCTCGGCATCGCCACCACCGTGCAATGCGTCGCCGCCACAGTCGACTTCGCCGTCAAGCGCATCAAGGCCGAGCTTTTGCCCCATTATCCCAACGTCGATGATGTCATTGCCATCACCCACAACTACGGCTGCGGCGTGGCCATCGATGCCCCCGGCGCGGAGATTCCCATCCGCACCCTGCGCAATCTCAGCCTCAATCCCAATCTCGGCGGAGCGCCCATGATCGTCGGCCTGGGTTGCGAAAAGCTCCAGCCCGTTCGCCTGCTCCCTTCCAACACGCTCCCCATCCTCGCCGCCGCTCCCTACATCGTGCGCATGCAGGACGAACAGTTCCACAGCTTCGGCGAGATCGTCGCCGCCATTATGGAGCTTGCCGAGAAGCGCCTTGCGCAGCTCAACGCCCGTCGGCGTGTCACGCGTCCCGCATCGGACCTCGTCGTCGGGCTGCAATGCGGCGGTAGCGACGCCTTCTCCGGAGTCACCGCCAACCCAGCAGTCGGCTACGCGTCTGACCTCCTCGTTCGCGCGGGCGCGACCGTCATGTTCTCCGAAGTCACCGAGGTGCGCGACGGCATCCATCTGCTCACCGCGCGCGCCGCAAACCGGCAAGTCGCCCTCGACCTCATCCGCGAGATGGCCTGGTACGATAAGTATCTCGACCGCGGCGGAGTGGATCGCAGCGCCAATCCCAGCCCCGGCAATAAGAAGGGTGGCCTCACCAACATCGTCGAGAAAGCCCTTGGGGCCATCGCTAAATCCGGCGCCAGCGCCATCACCGGCGTCGCCGCTCCCGGCGAGCGCGTCACCATCAAGGGCCTCGTCTTCGCCGCCACGCCAGCCAGCGACTTCATCTGCGGGACCCTGCAACTCGCCGCATCCATGAACCTGCACGTCTTCACCACCGGTCGCGGCACGCCTTACGGTCTCGCCATGGTTCCCGTCATCAAGGTTGCATCGCGTTCATCCCTCGCGGAACGATGGCCCGACCTCATCGATCTCGATGCTGGCACTATCGCCACCGGCGACGCCACCATCGAGCAGGTCGGCACCCAGCTCTTCCATCTCATCCTCGACGTGGCCAGCGGCCGCAAACAGACATGGGCCGATCACTGGGGCCTGCACAACGACTTTGCGCTCTTCAATCCCTCACCGGTTACCTAAGGCGTTTTCCGTGCGTGGTGCAGCTTGGACAGTTTTGAAGGGCTCGGCTGAACAGGCGCGAACGTATCCCGTTTTGCCGTACGGAGGGAGCAGGGGGTTTTAGCCCCCTGAATAAAGCCGAGGGTTTCTAGGGCTTTAGCCCCGGGCCTTATGCTAGAAGTGGAAACAAACCCCTTCCGCACCGGCTTTAGCCGCGCCGACGCAGCTAATAAACATAGAGGACTTTAGTCCCTAAGGAATAGCAACCTTGCAAACTGACTCATTTTCCGTGTCCCACGATGCCTCCCACACATCCGCCGAATCTCCTGCGTTGCATCTGCGCGGAGTGCGCAAGGCGTTCGCCGATGTCGTGGCCGTCGATCGTCTCGACCTCGAAGTGCCGCGCGCGGAGTGCTTCGGCCTGCTCGGCCCCAATGGCGCGGGTAAAACCACCACCATCGAGATATGCGAAGGCCTCACCGCTCCCGATGAAGGGACCGTCGAGTTGCTTGGCCTCAATTGGCACAGCCACGCCGCCGATCTCCGCCAGCGCATTGGCGTGCAACTTCAGGAGACGCAGTTCCCCGATAAATTATCCGTGGAAGAAGTTCTGCGCCTCTTCCGCAGCTTCTTCCGCCGAGGTATCCCGGTGGACGAATCCATCCGCACCGCGCAACTCGAAGAGAAGCGTGCCGCGCGCGTGGGCACGCTCTCCGGCGGCCAGAAGCAGCGTCTCGCCATGGCCTGCGCTCTGGTCGGCGCACCCGAACTCCTCTTCCTCGACGAGCCCACCACCGGCCTCGATCCCCAGGCCCGCCGCCACCTCTGGGACCTCGTCGACCAACTCAAGCAGACCGGCCGCACCATCATCCTCACCACCCATTACATGGAAGAGGCGGAGCGCCTCTGCGACCGCGTCGCCATCATGGACCATGGCCGCGTGCTCGCTCTCGGGACTCCGCAGCAACTCATCGCCTCCATCGGCGGCGAGCACATCGTCGAGTTCGCCATCGCCGCCAGTGAGAGCCAAGACAGCCTCCCGGCGATTGCCCTCCTCACCGCGATTCCCAGCGTTCAGTCACACCGCTCCGTCGCCGGCCTGCATCAGTTATCAGTCCGCGAACTGCACACCGCCGTGCCGCGCATCTTTGCCGAACTCAACCGTCAGGGTCTGCATCTCAGCGAGTTTCGCACACACTCCGCCACTCTGGAAGATGTCTTCGTCGGGCTGACGGGAAGGAACCTGCGCGATGAATAAGCTCCAGCTCAGCAGCCTCTATCAACTCTCCGTCATGCGTTTCCGCCTCACCCTGCGCGAACCGGAGGCCATCTTCTGGGTCTTCATCTTTCCCATCCTGCTGGCCCTGGGGCTTGGCATCGCCTTCCGCAATCGTCCCGCGGATGTGCTCCAGGTCGCCGCCACCACTCCCCAACTCACGCGCGCTCTCTCATCTGACAAAGACCTCGCCGCATCCACCATGGACCAGCCCGCCGGTTCGCGCGCCCTCGCCAACGGCAGCATTTTGCTCCTCGCCATCCAGCAGCCCGGCGGCGTCGCCTATCAGTTCGACGACACCAACCCCGATGCGCGCACCGCACGCCTGCTCGCCGACCGCGCCATCCAATCCGCGGCCGGCCGTCGCAACCCCGTTCCATCCTCAGACCGTCTCATCCATCAGCCGGGCTCGCGCTACATCGACTTCGTCGTTCCCGGCCTTCTTGGTATGAACCTCATGGGCTCGGCAATCTGGGGCATCGGCTTTTCCATCGTCGAGGCCCGCCAGAAAAAACTACTCAAGCGCCTCGTCGCTTCGCCCATGCATCGCTGGCAGTTTCTTGCCGCCTATCTTATATCCCGCCTCACCATGCTTGTGCTTGAAGTCGTCGCCTTTCTTGGCTTCGCCCGCCTCATCTTCGTCGTGCCCATTCACGGATCGCTCTGGCAACTGGCCCTGCTCTGCATACTCGCCTCGCTATCCTTCTCCGCGCTTGGCCTGCTCGTCTCCTCGCGCGCCCGCACCATGGAAGCCGCATCGGGCCTGATGAACCTGGTCATGCTTCCCATGTGGATATTGTCCGGCGTCTTCTTCTCCGCCTCGCGCTTCCCCGCCGTCATTCAGCCCATCGTCCGCGCCCTGCCCCTCACCGCCGCTGTCGATCTCCTGCGCGGAAACATGCTCCAGGGCATCGGCCTGCAACACATGCTCGCCCCCATCGCAATCCTGCTCGTCTGGCTGGCAGTGCCCTTCGCCGTCTCCGTGCGCATCTTCCGCTGGAGATAATGTTTGTTTACGGAATCCGCGCCGCCAGTTTCATCGCCTGCGTAGCCGCTTCTTGCGCGGTCGTCAGGTTGGCGTATCCCCCAAGCGTTCTTCCCTTGCGAAAGATGCATATCCCGTCCAGATACGGCGCCTTCGCCTGGAACGCCTCGTCGCCAACTTTAGCCTCTGTCGCTCCGTCGAACTTCTGTCGCAGCACCTTCAGCACCGCGGCGGCGGATTCAGCCGAGTCTTCCAACACAATGAATGCCTGCCCCTGTTTGTACTTCGCCACGTAGCCGCGCTTCAGTTCTTTCAGCCCCAGCACACTCTCCGGGACCACTCCCGTCGAACTCAGGTCCTCGGCAGGAAACCACGCCAACTCCTCCGGCGGTGTCTCTCGTCCCTCCATGCGCTGCGCCATCTTGTCGACCAGGACCGTCAGCTCCGCCGTGTGGTCGCTGTTCGGATCGGCGGCGTTCACCACAATCTCCACGTAGTACTTGCCCTTGGCGAAGCTGGCGCTCTGCGTCTGCACCTGTCCGCCCATCCCGATCTTGGCAATAGGCATTCGCGGATCGCGGTTGGTAGCGAACAACCCATACGCCGCGTCGGCATCGTTCATCTCCGACACGTCGATCGTCAGCGTGTTCTCGCCTGACTTGCAGTTCAGCGACTTCATCCCGGCGAAACCGTAGATCAGGTAGCCTTCGGCCCCGCCGTCCTTATAGTCGTACAGGTTGTCCGCCGTGTAGGGATGCACTGCCTCGCTCTGCGTCCATCCCGGCGCAAGTTGGCAGCTCAGAAACTCCTGCCCATGCGCCATCCCCGCCATCAGCAGCAATGGCATCAGCGCCAGATGCGTAGCCCTCATGCGAACAGCTCCTGCGCGCGCTTCATTCGCTTCTGCACATGCACGCCGAACGGGCACTGCACCGTGCACTCGGGGCAGTTCTCGCAGCGCGCAGCCACATGCTCGCTCGCCATCTGCAGATACCTCTCCCGCCCCAGCGCGAACTCGCCGTATCCATCGGCGTAGGTCACGTAGCGCAGCACATCGGCCACCGGCAGGCCCTGCGCGCAGCTCCCTTCGCACTTGCCGCACATGCGGCAGTACTCCGCCTCAATTATCTTCAGGTGCGTAGCCAGCACCCTGTGGTCCTCCGCCGTCAATGTGCTCCCCATGGCCTGCACATTTTCATCCAGTTGCGCCATGTCCGTCATGCTTGGAATGGTGGTCGCCACGCTGGGATGGTTGGTCACCCACTTCAGCGCACTCAGCAGGGTCTGCCCGGGCTTCTGGTTGCGGGCGCCTCCCGCCATCACCTTCATCGCCACCACGCCCATGCCTGCCTTGGCCGCTGCATCGATCGCCTGTTCCACCGCAGGGTCCATGCTGAAGTTGAACGCCGACAGCACCACGTCGAACGCCCCCTTCTGCACCATCCACGGAATCAGTGTCTGCTGGTTGCTGTGCGTGCTGATGCCCACAAACCGCGCCTTGCCCTGTTGTTTGGCAAGCTGCAGCGCCTCGATCATGTCGTCGTGGATACTCGCTTGGGCTGCTCTTGCCATGCAGATACCACACGTCCACGAAATCCGTCTTCAGCTCACTCAGGCTGGTGTCGATTTCTTTCGCCATTCCAGCCTTGTCGCGTGCCTCCGTCTTGGTCGACAGCACCACCTGCTTGCGCTTGCTGCCCAGCGCCGCGCCCACCATCCGCTCGTTGTTGCCGTGCTGATAGCCGCGCGCCGTGTCGAAGTACGTGATCCCAAGGTCCGCCGCCCGCGTCACCACGCTGGGGTCCGACGTGATCATGCATCCCATCCCCACTGAGGTCACCCTCAGCCCCGTCTTGCCCAACGTCTTATAACTCAGTTTGACCGGCGCACCGCCACTCCCTGCAGGCGTCTGCGCGGAAAGATTCAATATTCCCAGGCTGGATACTGCACCCACCACCGGAAGCAGCAACCCGGTGGACAGAAAATCGCGGCGAGACGTCTTGGAATTCATGGATAGGCCACCTTATGCTACCCCTATGCTTATAGTGCGCATTCCCCACAACGGGATGTGATCTGTATCACCGAGATAGCAGTCTATACTTCTGTACTAAAGATTCAGGGGGTTCACATGAATACTCTTCTCAAGAGGTCTCTCGCTCTACTCATCGCTGTCAGCGGCTTAGCTTTGCCGGGGTTCGCGGAGACGCCTGTGATCCAGGGCAAGGCGCCGGATTTTACACTCTCGACTCCCGAGGGTCAGCCGGTCAGGCTTTCGAACCTGCTGAAGCAGGGTCATGTGGCATTGGTGTTCCTGCGTGGGTTTCCGGGCTATCAGTGTCCGATATGCCAACGTCAGGTTCACGACCTGGAGCTGGACTCGGCTAAGTTCGCGGCCAGTGGGATACAGCTGCTTCTGGTCTATCCAGGGCAAGCCGCGCAGTTGGATCAGCGCGCGAAGGAGTTTATGACCAAGGAAGATGCTCTGCCGGCTAACTTCCACCTGGTGATCGATCCCGACTTCACGGTGACCAACCTTTATGGGCTGCGCTGGAACGCCGACCGCGAGACGGCCTATCCTTCCACCTTCCTGCTGGACAAGACGGGCAAGGTGATGTGGCTGAAGATCAGCCACACGCATGGCGATCGCGCGACAACGGGGGACATCCTTGGAGCGCTGGGGACGCCCGGCGCAAAGCAATAGACAGGCTGGCTGCGCGGCATGGGTGTGCTCTGCCGGCAGAAGCAACCGATTTGGATTAGCGGCAGTCGCCGCTGCACATCGCGTCCTGCCTCCGTCCTGCGCAAAGCATTGCGCGCAACGAAACCTAATACAGCACGCACAATGCATCCGCTTTACGCAGCGCCCTCGCCGGTCATCTCGTCCAGCAGCTTAACCGCTGTGGGCAGATTGTCCACCCCAAACACCACCACCTCTTGCGTCGATCCCTGCTCCAGCCCGCAGTACGAGTAGTCGATGTTGATCTTGTGCTCGCCCAGCCGCGCGGCCGTCCGTCCCAGCTCGCCCGGACGGTGCGCCACCCGCACCACCGCCACATCCGTCTCCTCGAAGATCATGCCCTGCCCGCCCAGCACGGCCCGCGCGCTCTCCACATCGTCCACCAGGAAGCGCGTCAGGCTCTCGCCCTCCTCCACATACGATTGAAAGGCCAGGATGTTGACCCCACGTTTCGCCAGCGCCAGGAAGCACCTTCCCAGCGCTCCCGGCTTGTCCTCAATCGTTACCGTAAACTCCTTCGCCCTCGGCATCTGGCCCCGGCTCCCTTCCTGTCCCCGAACTCCGCGCTCAGCGCAGCGCTCTTCATCATACGTTTCCCATAATGCAGTTCTCAACCGCAAGCCATCCCTCAAGACCGCACAACTCTCCTCACGCTTCCGCTTAGCTCGCCCCTCGCAACGTCGAAAAGACTCTCCGTTGCAGCTAGGAAATCTCCGCACAAGTCCACGTTTTGAAAGGAACGGGCTTCAGACGTTGCTGAAAATCTCTCGTATTTGCATTTCGGAGGGAGCAGGGGGCTTCAGCCCCCTGAAAAAAGCCAATGAATTCTAAGGGCTTTAGCCCCGGGCTTTCTGCTAGGAATGACAATCAAGCCTTTTTCAGCACCCTCTTCAACCCGTCCGTAACGAAAAGAGTTCTCCCATGCAGCTAATTTGCAGGCGATGGGATCGGCACCCAGTTGGGATGTTGCGTCACCGGGGTCCCACTGTGATCGATCAGATAGCGGTCGATATATGCAACCACCTGCTCCCGGTGCGCCGCGCGGTACTCCGGGTAGCCGTGGCGCAATCCCGCGTCGTTGTAGCTTAGCAGGATGAACGGCTCCAGCATCTGGTCCTTCTGCATCTGGAGCAGGGTCTTCAGCTCGGGTAGCAGCTTCGCCTCGGTCACCGTTCCCGCCGCCAGCTTCGTTTTAAGGTCGTCCAGCATGGCGTTGATCGCATCCACTTCCTCGGCCAGCGTATGTACATATCCATTCGGCACAAAGTTGAGCTGCGGAGATTGGATCACCGCTCCCCCCATCACCCATTCATCAAAGATGACGATGACGTTTGGATTGCGCGCCATCCGTGACTGTGCATAGACCAGCCAGCAGCTTCTTCCGTCTCCGGTCTCGGCAAACTGGTCCGCGTTGGTAACCTTGCCGTTAGCATGCGGCATGTAGGGACGACGGATCGTCGGATTCAGCACCGCCGTATGTACCTGTGCTCCCCAATCTTTCAGCCCGCTCATGGTCGACAGCGTGTAGGGTTCCGCGGCGATGGCCTGCTCGTACTTATCGCGCGCTCCGTTGCTGTCTCCGGAGCGCATCAGCGCGTCGCCCCAGTAGCGGTAGGCCGTCTCGCGGTCAGGATCGATCGCAATCGCCTTGGCAAACCACACGCCCGCGTTGCTGTAGTCCTTGATCCGAAAGTAGACGTCCCCTGCAAACAGGGCTGCACTGTACAAGCTGGGATCTGCGGCCGCAGCAGCAAGATAGAACTTCAGCGCAGTGGCCAGATCGTTGTGATTGAAGGCAGCCTCGCCCTGCTGGATCAGCGGCTGGGCCTGCGGCGAGCCGTTGTAGTAATAACCTACGGTAAGGGGCAATCCTCCCATCGATCCGCCGATAGCAACCCCAAACGGCGTTCTGGAGTATGTGCTGAGCATGTTGATGACAGCCGGGCTGTCGTCCCCCAACGAGCGCGCACGCTCCAACTCCTTCATCCCCTCGGCATACATCTCGGTCTGCTGCTTAGGATCGGAGACTGTACCAGCCTTTGCGATCAGTCCAATGCCATGGCGCTCGGCGAAGGCCGGGTTGGCCTGGTCCTGACGGCATAGATCTTCATACAGCGGTAGGGCCTCCAGCCGCTTGCCCGCAAGATAAAGTTGGTTGGCCTGCGCGCGTTCGGCGTCGAAGTTCGCCTCGTGCGCAACCTTCGGCGCAGGCTGCTGTGGCATGCCTGAGGCGAGGGAACGGCTTGCCGGGGCCTGCTGCGAATTGGCTGGCGGAGTTTGTTGTGCAGAGGCAAGTAGGATCGGCGGCAACAGCATGACTGCAACAAGCGGATAAATACACTTCACAGCATCCACCTCTTTCTGCGACGTACAGACCATATCACGAGCCGAATTGATAACCAGCCCCTCTCTGCGCCTCCTCTTCGTGTGATGTTGCTCACTAATCCGCTGCCGCGCTTGCAGTATCATGGGATTGGTTGATGGAACGATTTCTACTTCAGGGGTTTTTTCGATGCGCATTGGTATGTTGACGGGGGGCGGGGACTGTCCTGGCCTGAACGCTGTGATTCGTGCTGTGGTGCATAAAGGTGTGCTGCACTACGGAGACGAGTTCGTCGGTTTCATGGAGGGTTGGCGCGGAGTATTGGACGACCGCACCATGCCCCTCAGCATGAAGACCATGAGCGGTATGCTGCATCGCGGCGGTACCATCCTGCGCTCTTCCCGTACCAACGTGAAGAAGATTCCCGGTGGCTTCGAGAAGTGTCTCCAGGTCTTCCAGGACGAGAAGCTCGACGCCCTCATCGCCATGGGCGGAGACGACACCCAGTCCATCTCCGTCGAGTTGGCAGCCCGCGGCGTCAAGGTAGTCGGCGTGCCCAAGACCATCGACAACGACCTCAGCGGCACCGACGCATGTTTCGGCTTCGACACCGCCGTGATGATTGCCACCGAGGCGGTCGATCGCCTCCACTCCACCACCGAGGCGCACAGCCGCGTCCAGGTCGTCGAGGTCATGGGACGCGACGCCGGTTGGATCGCCGTCACCGCCGGCATCGCCGGCGGGGCCGACGTCATCCTCACCCCGGAGAAACCCATCGACATGGACGATGTGGTGCGTCTGCTCCGTGCGCGCTGGGAGTGCGGCAAGCGTTTCGGCATCGTCGTCGTCGCCGAAGGCGCCAAGTTGCCCAACGTCGTGGGCCAGGTCACCGTCGGCGACAAGCTGGACTCCTTCGGCCACGCCCGCCTCAGCGGCATCGGACAGATACTCGCCGAGGAGATCGAGAAGCGCACCGGATACGAGACCCGCTCCGTCAACCTCGGACATACCCAGCGCGGTGGAACGCCCACCGCCTACGACCGCATGCTGGCTACCCGCTACGGCATGGCCGCCATCGACATGGTGCATGAAGGCAAGTTCGGTCGGATGGCCGTACTCAAGGGAACCAAAATCTGCGATATACCGATCGCCGACGCCGTCGCACAAACCCGCACCGTGGGCGAGGATATCTTCGCCGTCATCCGCGGCCTCCAGCCCGCTAAGTAACATCGGCTCGACGGAACGCCCCGGCTTTAGCCCTGCCGTATGCATAGGTTGCTTCGACGGAACGCCCCGGCTTTAGCCCTGCCGTATGCATAGGTTGCTTCGACGGAACGCCCCGGCTTTAGCCGGGCCGTAAGAGACTGTAGAAACTATCCCGTTTTTGTCTTTCGGAGGGAGCAGGGGGCTTCAGCCCCCTGAATAAGCCGAATCGAATCATGGGGCTTTAGCCCCGGGCTCTCTGTCGCGGCTCATTGTTTGTCATTCCGCAGCAAAGCCGGGGTCCCCGGTCAGCTTTGCTCTCTGGGGTGGGGAGCGGAAGAATCCGCTTTGTCTCCCCTCGAACCTAGAACCTCGAACCTCCCCTTGTTTATCAATCGGTTAGTAGCTAATACATGCACTCGCGCATGAAGAGTTGGAATCCTCTTGCCTGCGCCCCCGTTTCGGGATACAAAAGGGATTGCCGGGTTTCGCAGGCCTTTGCCCGGTATCTTCGGCTTGCAGGAGCGTTCCTCCATGGCGGGTGCTGTACAGCAGATGATGCGTGAGGTGTTGGATATCCGCCAGGCCGCGGACTACTTGGGCATTAGCGGTGACACCCTCTATCGCTATGCCTCCGAGGGTTTCATCCCCGCCTTCAAGCTGGGCAACCGCTGGCGCTTCAAGCGCAGCCTGCTCGACGCCTGGATGGTTCGCATGAGCGGCCCCAGGGCCGCCTCCAACGTCGCTGTCATGCCCCGCGAAAAAAAGCCCGCCGGCCGCGCCCGATAAAAAGTTACTGGTTGTTAGTTGTTAGTCATCGGCAGCAGCGGGGTCTCATTTTCAACCAACAACCCTCACGCGTTCTGCAGCGTAAACAGCGTGATCTCCGGTGGGCAGTTCAGCCGGAAAGGCACGCCCACCGTCCCGATCCCCCGGTTCACATAAAGCTGCATTCTCCCCAGCCGGAAGAGCCCTTGGACGTACTTTTCGGCTCCGTACACGCGATGCACAGCTCCCACAATCGGCAGCCGCACCTGTCCGCCGTGCGAGTGTCCCGACAGCATCACGTCCACCACTCCCCCGTACCCATGTTCCAGCACGTTGTCGGCGTAGTCCGGCGCGTGGCACAGCAGGATCACCGGCCCGTCGGGATTTGCCGGAATCGCCTTTTGCAGGTTGGGTACGTTGGACAAGGCATCCGCCAGGCCCGCCAGCCACAGCCGCTGCCCGTTGCGCTCGATCGCCACATGCTGGTTGAAAAGCATTGAGATCGAAGCCGACGCCAGCCCCGCGCGAATCAGCGGAGGCCCCAGGATGGAGTCGTGGTTGCCCATCACCGCGTAGCGCAGCGGGCAGGCCAGCGCGCGCAGCTCCTCGGAGCAGCGCAGCATCGCTCCCGCCGCAAAGTTCTGCCCCATCGGCGTATTGCTGATGTAGTCGCCGGTCAGCAGCACCAGGTCGGGCGCCAGCCGGTTCACCTCGCCCACCACGCGGCGCACAAACCACGGCTCCGTGTACTCGTCGAAGTGGATGTCGCTGATCTGCGCAATGCGGTAGCCGCGAAAGGCGTCGGGCAGCCTCGCCAGGGCCAGCGTGTGCGTCTCGATGCTGATCTCGTGGCGGGCGTACGCGCCGCTGTATAGCGCCAGCCCGCCCGCCGCGGCTGCTGAGCCAAGCAAAAAGTTGCGCCGGGTCAGATGCGTCTTCTGCTCTGCCCGCGGTGGATCGGCGACAAATCCGGTCATACTCCATGATAACGGTTTTCTCCCCCTTTCACAGCTAGTGTCCTGAGTCATTAATGCGCAGCATTAACAAGGGCTGAAAGCCCGGCCTATAGTTCAACGAACCTCTGACTCAGGACGCTAGAGGGACGTTTTGCCAATTGCTCAACCCGCCCTGTTGGTAGAATGGATCGAATGAGCTTGAATTCTCGCAAGAAGAGAGCGTCCGATGCCGCCCGTGCGGCGGGCGTAGACGCCCTGTTGGTCACCAATCTCCCCGATGTGCGTTGGCTGTGCGGCTTTACCGGCTCCAGCGCCGCCTTGGTACTTCCCTGTCCTTCACCCAAATCCTCGCGCCCGCCCACTCGCGCCATCCTCTTCACCGATGGCCGATACATCGCCCAGGCCCATGCCGAAGCAGTCGGCGCCCAGGTCGTCATTGCCACCAGACCCCCGCTCACCGAGGCCTGCGAGTGGATCGCCTCCGCCCGCATCAAGCGTTGCGGATTCGACCAGACCCAGACCACCGTCGCCGCCCTCGCCAACATGCGCAAGGCCGTCCCCGCCAAGCTGCGCCACTCCCTCTTCGTTCCTTTGGACCCGCTGGTTGCCCTCCTGCGTCAGGTCAAGGACGCCGATGAGATCGCCAAGCTGCGCGCCGCCGCCGCGCTCGGCTGCAAGCTCTTCGACCGCATCCTCACCTTCATCCAGCCCGGCATCACCGAGATGGCGGTCGCCGCCGAGCTGGAGCACGCCGCCCGTCTCGCCGGGGCCGACGGCATGTCCTTCGAGACCATCATTGCCAGCGGCGAGCGCTCCTCCCGCCCCCACGGCCACGCCACCATGGCCAGGCTGCCACGGCGCGGCTTCGTCACCATGGACTTCGGCGTGCTCCTCGATGGCTACTGCTCCGATATGACTCGTACCATTCACATCGGTCGCGCCGGCGCCGAAGAGCGCAACGCCTACGACGCCGTGCTCGAAGCGCAGGAGGCAGGCCTCGCCGCCGTCCGCGCCGGCGCCATCACCGGCGATGTCGACGAGGCAACCCGCTCTGTCCTCCGCCGCGCAGGTCTCGCCCAATGGTTCACCCACTCCACCGGCCACAGCCTCGGGCTGGAGATCCACGAGGAGCCACGCCTCGCCGCTAAGAGAACGGAGAAGCTCAAAGCCGGAATGATCGTTACAATTGAACCCGGTATCTATATGCCCGGCAAGTTCGGCCTGCGCATCGAGGATACGGTGCTGGTCACACGTTCCGGATGCGAGATTCTTACTCCAAGCCCCAAGGCCTGGATCGAGTTGTAGACACAGATGCACGCTTCAAGGTTCGTTCGAACACTAGTCGCTGGCCCCGGTTGGGACGCGAGGAAGAGGAACGATGGACAGCAATAAGTTGAAGGAGCTCCGCGAGCTGGTCGATTTCCTGAAAGAGAATGGGATCGCCGAGTTCGATATGGAGCGCACCGACCTCAAGGTGCGCATCAAGTTTGCCGGTGCCGCCGGCTCCACCGCGGCCGGTATCGATCCCGCGCGACTGGCCGAGCTGTTGGCAAGCGGCGGAGGCGGCGGCATTCCCAGCCCCTTCTCTGCGCCTGCGCCGGCCGCAACGCCACCCGCCGAGCCCGAGCAGAAATTGCATGAGGTCAAATCGCCCATCGTGGGCACCTTCTACGACTCGCCCTCGCCCGGCGCGCCAACCTTCGTCCAGGTCGGCGATCAGGTCGAGGCCGGCCAGGTGCTCTGCATCGTCGAGGCCATGAAGTTGATGAACGAGATCGAGTGCGATGTCGCCGGAGAGGTCGTCAAGCGCATCGCCGTAACCGGCCAGCCGGTCGAATTCGGCCAGCCCCTCTTCGCCATCCGCCCACGCTGAGGGACTCACAATCTCGTTTTTGCATTTCGGAGGGAGCAGGGGGCTTTAGCCCCCTCAACAATGCCAACAAATTCAAAGGGCTTTAGCCCCGGGCCTGTAGTTTGAAATGCCAATTGAATCTTATTCAACACCATTTTGGCCCCGATTGAATCTCCTACATCGATGCGTTGTGCCGGACAAGGATGAAAGCAGGCTGAATTTACATGTTTCGTAAGATTTTGATCGCAAATCGTGGTGAGATCGCTCTACGCGTCATCAGCGCCTGCCGCGAGATGGGCATCCGCACCGTCGCCGTCTACAGCGAGGCCGACCGGCACAGTCTGCACGTCAAGTTTGCCGACGAGGCCATCTGCATCGGCCCGCCGCGCTCCGCCGAGAGCTACCTCAATGTACCCGCCGTCATCTCCGCCGCCGAGATCGCCGACGTCGACGCCATTCATCCCGGATACGGCCTGCTCAGCGAGAACGCCAACTTCGCCGAGGTCTGCCGCGCTTCCAACATCAAGTTCATCGGCCCCCCGCCCGAGGTCACCCGCCTCATGGGCGAAAAATGCACCGCGCGCCAGACCATGAAGAAGGCCAAGGTCCCCATCCTCCCCGGCTCCGACGATGTCCTCTCCACCGAGCGTGAGGCCCTGGAGTGCGCCCGTTCCATCGGCTATCCCGTCATGCTCAAGGCCGCGGCCGGCGGCGGCGGGCGCGGCATGCGCATCGTGCGCTCCGCATCCGAGCTGCCCGCGCTCTTCCAGCAGGCATCCGGAGAGGCGGCCGGGGCCTTCGGCAATGGCGACCTCTACATGGAGAAGTTCATCGAGCGCCCCCGCCACATCGAATTCCAGGTCCTCGCCGACGAGCACG
This sequence comes from uncultured Acidobacteriaceae bacterium, assembly GCA_963834805.1. Lineage (GTDB taxonomy): Bacteria > Acidobacteriota > Terriglobia > Terriglobales > Acidobacteriaceae > Edaphobacter. The sequence goes on along the minus strand of CAWIDB010000001.1, from coordinate 52,171 downwards.
GCAACGTCCTCAGCCTCGGCGAGCGCGAGTGCTCCATCCAGCGCCGTCACCAGAAGCTCATCGAAGAGGCCCCCAGCCTCATGGTCTCCCCCAAGCTCCGCACCGAACTCGGCAAGACCATCGAGCGTTGCATGAAGGACGTTGGATACTGGAACGCCGGAACCATCGAGTTCCTCATGGACGAGGACGGCAAGCTCTACTTCATCGAGATGAACACCCGCATCCAGGTCGAGCACTGCGTCACCGAGATGGTCACAGGCATCGACCTGGTCAAGGCCCAGATCCGCATCGCCGCCGGCGAGCGTCTCTCCGAGATCGTCACCTCCCCGGTCGCCATCACCGGCCACGCCATCGAGTGCCGCATCAACGCCGAGCATCCCGAAAAATTCACCCCCAGCGCCGGCGCCATCACCGCCTTCAACCTGCCCGGCGGAAACGGCGTCCGCGTCGACACCGCACAGTACGCCGAGGGTGTCGTCCCGCCCTACTACGACTCGCTCATCGCCAAGCTCATCTGCCAGGGCGCCAATCGCGAAGAGGCCATGAACAAGACCCAGCGCGCGCTAAGCCAGTTTGTGATCCAGGGAATCTATACCTCCATCCCCCTCCACCAGCGCATCTTCGACGACCCCGAGTTCCGCGCCGGAAAATTCGACACCAAATTCATGGAGCGCTTCTTCGACCGCCAGACACAAGCGGCAAAGTCAGAGACTTAACCGCTGTCTTTCGTTTGACGTTTGTTTGTCATTCCCGAAGGAAATCTGCGTCTGTTGTCGCGCTTGCTTGTTTCTCCTGAAGCAAACTACTCAGTCGCATCTGTCGTGCTCGTAACCCTGACTCCCCTGCGCCAAAACAGCAAACCGATCCTATAGCCGGCCCACATACTTAGGAACATTCCTACCGAGGCAACAACCACCTTGCCCGTAGAATCGAAGGGATGGACGTATCGATTGAAAAAATAAATCACCCCACGGAGGAACGTGAAGATAGCACCACCGAAAATCACGGTATGAAAGAACACATAGCGATTCTTGCCCATCTTCATTTGTCTGATCCACAGTTCGCGCTCGCGTTCTAATCGAATTGTCTGAGAAGAATTTGCCCGCAAAGTATCGAACATCGAATCTCCTCGCTTAAGGCGTAAGCGCGTGTTGGAGCATCACCTGTGATACTACCCCACCTCTACCCCATCCTCGACGCCGAACTCATCGCCGCGCGCAACATCCCGCTCGCCGCCGTTGCCAGCGAACTCCGCGCCACCGGTATCACCCTTTTGCAATATCGAGATAAAAATGGCTCGCCGCAGGAGGTCCTTCGTGCCTGCGCGGCGCTCCGCAAAGCATTCACCTCCAGCGACTGCCGTCTCATCCTCAACGACCGCGCCGACCTCGCCCTGCTCGCCAACTTCGACGGAGTCCACGTCGGCCAGGACGATCTATCTCCCGAAGACGCACGCCGCGTGGTTGGCCCGAATCGCATCGTCGGTGTCTCCACCCACACCTACGAGCAGATTCGCATCGCCGATCAAAGCTGCGCCGACTACATCGCCATCGGCCCCGTCTTCGTCACCCGCACCAAGCGCAACCCTGACCCCGTCATTGGTCTCGATGGCGTGCGACGAGCGCGTGCCCTCACCCGCAAGCCGCTGGTCGCCATCGGCGGTCTCGCACGCCACAACGCGCGCAGCGTCACCGATGCCGGCGCAAATTCCATCGCCGTCATCTCCGCCCTCTTCGCCGACGGCCAAACCGTCGAACACGTCGCGCGAGACTTTCTCGCCCGTCTGCGGTAGAACTGAGAGAAGTGAATCCATCCAGCCCTCCTCACAATCAGCCCGCCGCGCAGCGGGATGAAGACAATGCAGCCCCGCATTTTGTGCGCGGCATGGGCCTCTTCTCCGCCACCGCCATCGTCATGGGTTCCATGATCGGCTCCGGCATCTTCATCGTCTCCGCCGACATGAGCCGCATCGTTGCCTCGCCCGCGCTGCTCATCGCCGCCTGGCTGGTCACCGCGCTGATGACCCTCATCGGCGCGCTCAGCTACGGCGAGCTCGCCGCCATGATGCCCCGCGCCGGCGGCCAGTACGTCTATCTGCGCCAGGCCCTCGGCCCGCTCTGCGGTTTCCTCTATGGCTGGACCCTCTTCCTCGTCATTCAGACCGGGACCATCGCCGCGGTCGGCGTCGCCTTCGGCAAGTTCCTCGGCGTCTTCTTTCCCTCCGTCAGCGCCAGCCACTGGCTCTGCCACATCGCGCATGTCCCCGCAATCCCCATCGGGCCCATGGTCCTCGGCAATATGGACATCGGCCTCAACACCGCCAACCTTGCCGCCATCGCCATCGTCACGCTGCTCACGCTGCTCAACACCTTCGGCGTCAAGCTCGGCGCTTCGGTGCAGAACGTCTTCACCTCCGCCAAGGTCCTCGCCCTTGCCGCAGTCGTCCTCGTCGGCTTCGTCGCAAAGAATGCAACCGCCGTCGTAGCAAACTTCGGCCCTGGCTGGCACAACTTCTGGACCGGCGCCGGTTGGCACTCTACCCACGCCGTGCAGGTCGGCATTGGCGGCCCCATCGCATTCGTCGGCCTCCTCACCGTCATCGCCGTCGTGCAGGTCGGTTCCCTCTTCAGTGCCGACGCCTGGAACAACGTCACCTTCACCGCTGGTGAAATCGAGAACCCGCGCCGCAATCTTCCCCTCAGCCTCGCCCTCGGCACAGGCGTTGTGCTGCTCCTTTACATCTTCTGCAACTTCGTCTATCTCAGCGTTCTGCCCATGGCCGGCTCGCCCACTGCCTCCACCATCGCCGGTCGCGGCATCCAGTTCGCCGCGCAGGACCGCGTCGCCACCGCCGTCATGGAATCGGCCTTCGGAGCCATCGGCGCCAAGCTCATGGCCGCCGCCATCCTCGTCTCCACCTTCGGCTGCGTCAACGGAATGCTCCTCGCCGGAGCGCGCGTCTACTATGCCATGGCCCGCGACGGTCTCTTCTTCCACTCCGTCGGCATCCTCGGCCGGCGCAGCGGCGTTCCCGTCAACTCCCTCTGGTTGCAGTGCGCGTGGACCTGCCTGCTATGTCTCTCCGGCAGCTACGGCCAGCTCTTGGACTACGTCATCTTCGCCGTGCTCGTCTTCTACATCCTCACCATCGCCGGTCTCTTTGTCCTGCGCCGCACCCAGCCCCAAGCTTCGCGCCCCTACCGCGCCTTCGGCTATCCCGTTCTTCCCGCGCTCTATATCCTGATGGCTGCGTGGATCTGTGTTGTGCTCCTGCGTTACAAACCCCAGTACACATGGCCTGGCCTTGTCCTCGTGCTGCTTGGCATACCCGTCTATCTGCTCTGGAATCATCTGGGCCACGTAGCGATATCGGAAGATGGTTAAGGAGATCGTTGCCCGCATGGCGAATCTGTTTGCCAAGAAGTCCATGGATGTGTTGATGGCCGAGGCCAGCGCCACCGGCGCGGGGACCCTCAAGCGCTCGCTCGGCCCCTTCCAGCTCACCGCGCTGGGCATTGGTGCGGTCATCGGCGCGGGCATCTTCGTCATGGCGGGCCTGGGCGCCCACTACGCCGGCCCAGGCCTCATGCTCTCCTTCGTCCTCAGCGGACTGGGTTGCGCCTTCGCCGGCCTCTGCTACGCCGAGTTCGCCGCCATGATCCCGCTCGCCGGCTCCGCCTATACCTACGCCTACTCCACGCTGGGCGAACTGATCGCCTGGATCATCGGCTGGGACCTCACTCTGGAGTACGCCATGGGAGCCAGCACCGTCAGCTCCGGCTGGTCCAACTACTTCGTCGAACTGCTCGACATCGTTCACATCAAATTTCCCCTCTGGCTCGCCTACGATCACTGGACCGCGCTCGGCAAAGCCGTCGAGACCGTCAGCCGTCAGGGTATGGCCGCAAATTATCCCTCCCTCATCCCCGGAACGCAGGCCTACATCGCGCAGCTCGGTCTGCTCAAGGCCGCGCCCACCGCCGCCATGATGGCCCAGGCCCACTCCGTGCTTGCCGCGCCTGTCCTCTTCGGCCATGAGATCGGCATCAACCTCCCCGCCTTCCTCATCGCTCTCGCCGTCACCACCGTCCTCGCCATCGGCATTCAGGAGTCGGCAAAGTTCAACACCGGCATCGTCGCCGTCAAGGTCGCAGTCGTGCTTCTTGTCATTGGCCTGGGATCGCACTATGTCCATCCCGCAAACTGGGGAAGCTCCTGGCACGCCTTCGCTCCCTACGGATTCTCCGGCATCGGCGCGGGCGCGGCATACATCTTCTTCGCCTACATCGGATTCGACGCCGTATCCACCACCGCGCAGGAGGCCAAAAACCCCCAGCGCGATCTCCCCATCGGCATCATCCTCTCCCTCGTCATCTGCACCGTGCTCTACATCGGCGTCGCCGCCGTCCTCACCGGAATGGTCCCCTGGCAGCAGATCAACATCGAGGCCCCCATTGCGCGCGCCTTCTTCGATCGAGGTCTTCCCTGGGCCAGCGACATCATCACCCTGGGCGCGCTCGCCGGACTCACCAGCGTCATGCTCGTCATGCTCCTCGGACAGACCCGCGTCCTCTACGCCATGGCCAACGACGGCCTGCTTCCCCGCAAACCCTTCGCCGAAGTCCATCCCCGCTTCCGCACGCCATTCAAAAATACCTTCCTCGTCGGCACCCTCGCCGGTATCGTCGGCGCGCTCACCCCCATCGACGACATCGGCAAGATGGTCAACATCGGCACCCTGTTAGCCTTCGTCATCGTCTGCATCTCCATCCTCGTCCTGCGCCGCACCGATCCAGCCAAGGCGCGCCCCTTCCGCACCCCATGGGTCCCCCTGGTCCCCATCCTCGGCGTCCTCTTCAACGGATACATGATGGTCAAGCTGGGATGGATGAACTGGACGCGGCTCATCGTCTGGCTCATCATCGGCCTATTCGTCTACTTCTTCTATGGCCGCAAGCACAGCCGTGTGCAGCGCGCTCTCCTCCCCAAAAACCCTTCAGCCTAGCCCTCCGCAACCGTCCCCTCAGTTCTCCGTGGGACTCTTCTCCACCTGGTCAATCACCAGCCGGTCCACCTTCGCCCTGCTCTTCTCCAGCTTCAGCCCAAGTTTTTCCAGCGCCGCGAATACGGTCGCGCCCCCCTCCGGATCGGTGGCATCGCTACTACCCCCGCCGCTCCTCGGCCTGGCCGGTAGACTGATCCCCTGATCGTGCAGACTCGACATCAGGTCCATCAGCGAAAAATCGACAGCCGCCCGATACATGCCCGTCAGCCCCGTCATGTCCACAATCTGGCGTCCCTGTCCGGCGCCCAGCGTGTTCATCATGATGGCGAACCCCTTCATGGTGATCGTGCCTGCTTCCATATGCATCGTATCGGTCTCCCCATCGAGCTTCAGCGTGAAGGTTCCCCTCACACCCATCTCATAGGTCGTCGATCCGTCCTCATTCTTCATCAGCCGTATCGGCCCGTCCGGTGTGTCCATCTTCGATTCGCCCGGTTTCAGCGGCTCGTTCTCGTCGATCGCCACGGGCTTCTCGGTAGCCTCCTTCAGCTTCGGCCCTCCCTTCCCCACCACTAGCCCCAGCACCGGCTGCTCCTGCATCTCGCTGTGTGCCGTCAGCTTGAACCGCTCCACCAGCAGCGCGCGCAACATCTCCGGCACATCGTCCTTGGTCGCGCCATCCGGCAGCCGCGCCGCAATGTCGAACCGGTCCGTCACCAGCCACTCCGGGCCGCTGATCTCATACAACCTCAGCTTATAGGCGTAGGCAATCAGGTCCTTCAGCGACTCGTAGTTGAACGTCGCGCGCGACCCATCCACGCGCACCCAGTTCGGCTTCCTGCCCGCCCGCAGGCCCGCTATCATCGTCGCCATGTCAGGCGCAGGCGACGGCCGCACCGACGCCACCTCGAACGCAAGATTTCCAGTCGCAACCTGTGCCGTCGCATGGGTCGCCGTTGCACCCTGCGTCGCGGCAGCCGTCTGCCCATAGGCCGCGCCCGCCACCGTCATCGCCCCGGCAACCACCACCCCTACAATCCGATCTCGCATCTTCCCTCCTTAAATGAATTGTAATTCTGACCCTGAGCTTGCCGAAGGGGAAGAATCCCCGCATTTTGTTCACACTGCACCATCAGTGACCCCGATGAGTTACAGCGCCGCGCCCAGCAATCGCTTCAGCGCCGCCACATACTTCGCCAGCGCCCTGCGTCCCGCCGGAGTCATGCGATAGAGTGTCTGAGGCTTGCGTCCCGCGAACCGCTTCTGCATCGCCACGTAGCCCGCTTCCTCCAGCTTCAGCATCTGCGCGCCCAGGTTCCCGTCGGTCGATCCGGTCTTGTCGCGCAGCCACGTAAAGTCCGCCTCCTCCACGCCCACCAGCAGCGACAGCACCGCCAGCCGCAGCTTCCCATGCACCACGGGATCGAGTTCCGGCAGCTCAGGCATGATGCTGCTCCAAAGCCGCCGCGCGCCGCCGCTCCAGCCACATCGCGTACAGCCCGAACAGAATCATCCCGAAGAACGACGCCACGAGGAAGACGCTATACCCCCACCGCTCCGAGGTGATGAAGAACTCCGCAATGCCGCATCCCCACCAGATCCCCGCTGCCACGCCCTGCGGCCACCAGCGCAGAATCATCGCGCTGGTTGCGTGCGCGAGGCCAACAAAAAACAGGATCGCGGAAACATAGGCTTGACTTCCACAGTGATGGCTCACAATCGCGGCAATGATATACAAGGTGATTGCGATGCCCATCGCCGTCCACACCGCTTCGATGCTGCGTGAGCGCACGCTCGCTCCTCCACCACCTGCGAGGCTCCGGCGGCCTTTGATGATGCTGACCATGATGCCGAAAGCTACGCACACCGGCCACGCCCAGTATTTGAACGGTAGAAAGAGAACCCACCCCGTCGCCACAACGTACACTAGCCCCCACATTACATAGACCCATCCGTAACGCGCGGTGAACCTGCGCCCCTCGGCAATCATCTCCTCCATCAGCGCCACGCGCTGCACCAGCTCGTCCCGCGTCACGCCGTCTTCCCGCTCAAACTCTGCCATCGCCTCGTCCCTCCACACCACTACTCTGCATTATAGAGTTCTCTATGTCAAGAAGTTTTTTGCCACGATGATTATGCACTTGACACATATACGTTACATGTAAGGCACTGATATTACAACGCAATGGTACGACCAGGCACAAAACCGGCTCCCAACTGGGAGCCGTATCTGTTGAAATTAATCGGGTTATGATGTAGTGTGAATTATATGTCACACGGAAGCGTTGGGCATTCGGGAAGCCCGCCGGATTTATAATCCGTTAACTCTCCCAGGGGTTTTGAGGGTTCGAGTCCCTCCGCTTCCGCTCACTCTTTTATACCATAATGGCAGATGCGGTTCCGCGACCGTTGAGGAAAGAACGAGGCGGTGCTATCCTTTCTGTGATATTGAAGTCACACAGGGGGCAGGCCGATATGACGAGTGGACGCTACGCCGAGAGACATCCGCATGTACGAAACCGCAGACGACAGAGTGCCGTTTAGCGATTGGATGGACAGTATCGAAGGACAACCCATCTACGACATAGTCATGACACGCATCGACAGAGTTCAACGTGGAAGTTTAGGAGTTCATAAACCAGTTGGGGAGGGAGTTGTCGAACTCATCATCGACTTTGGCCCTGGATATCGAGTGTATGTCGGGCAAGACGGAAGAGAATTGGTAATCCTTCTAATTGGTGGAGATAAGAAGTCACAAACTACTGATATCAAAACAGCGAAAGAATATTGGAAGACCTACAATGCCTAAGAAAACACGCTCATTTCATACATGGCAACTAGAGAAGCTATCTGACCCTAAGCGCGCAGCTAGTTATCTTAAGGCGACTCTTCGTGAATCCCCAGCTATGTTTCTGTCTGCGCTTGGAAAAGTTGCTCAAGCCCACAATATGTCCTCAGTCGCTAAGGAGGCTGGAGTGCAACGCGAGACTCTATACCGCTCACTTTGCGCCAAAGGCAATCCAACTTTCGAGACTTTTAAAGGCGTTCTAGCGGCGATTGGCCTAGAGTTCACCATCAACCCTATTGGGGAAGACAATACAGTTCCACCGCAGCCAAACAATCCAGAACCCTCTTATGATCGAATCCGCGTACAACCGATTGCGGCCACCATTGTGCCAAATAAGGTCTGCTCCGCAGGAACTTACGAAAGCGAAGCGGAGACGTTTGGCCCTCTGCGTATCCCTCTACGGCCTCTAACAGTGCAGCTTTGGAATCAAGAAGGAGATCACAGTGGCATCAGCCTCTAAGAAAGAAACAAAAGTTAAGATGATAACTGGCCGTACAGCTACGTTTAAAGACATTGAACATCCCACTGTCTATTCAAACATTATAGGAATCGGGTCTACTCCGTATGATATCGCTCTTATGTTCGGCGAAGTCACGAGTTCTACGGATACAACCGTCGAGGGGACTCCTCGTGTTAAAGTGCTACTGTCCCCTGAGCAAGCCTCTAATTTAGCAATGATGATTAAGACTGTCCTCGAAAACTTTGTTGAGAATAACGGGCCTCTCCGTGTTAAAGGGGCAGTGAACTTCGTCCTGCCTAAACCAGCCAAATCAATCCAATGAAAGTTGATAAAGCCCAATTCGATTCGCTTCTCCGTCGCATGGTGCAGTCGGAACCAGTCAAGCGCAGCGATATAGCGATAGACGCGAAGAAGCCCACGGCAATACTCGCCAAGTCTAAGCAGTAAGCTCGGCGTACTGCATCGGCTCGGTGTTCACCATCCGACGCAGCGTGTCTTCAAACCGCTCTGGATTCTTGCGCTCATTGAATCGGTGCTCAAACTCCGCGAGATACCTGCCCAAGTGCTTTATCGAGACGAAGTGGTAGTTGCCTATGATGCCCCGCTTGAGCAGGCTGAATGCGCTTTCGATTGTGTTGGTGTGAATCTCGCCGTCATCGCCTGTGACATAGTACCCCGCGCTGTGATTGATAGTGCGATGCTTGCCTTTGAACTTTTTTACGGCCATCGGGTAGCTTTTGAAATCATCGGTGACGATCATCTCCACGTCATCATCGATAAAGGCTTCGATGATCTGCTTTAGTGTGCTGCCCTTCACGTCGTCTGCCTGCATGAAGCGGATACGTCCGCCTCGCTCACGGAGTCCGATCACGATGTCTTTCTTTCCCTTCTTGCGCCCTCCTCCGAATGGACGAACGGTTTTACCTCCGAGATAGGTCTCGTCCACTTCGACCACGCCGGAGAGCTTAGGGAACTCGGTTTCGTCCTTGTCCATTGCCTTACGAATGCGGTGCGCCATGTACCATGCTGTGCGGTAGGCAACGCCCAGGTGCGACTCAAGCTGCTTCGCAGAGATGCCCTTCTTCGCGTCGATCAACAGCGCGAGAGCCATGAACCACTTGACCAGCGGCAAGTGAGAATCGTGGAAGATCGTGCCTACGGTCGGAGAGAACTGCTGATTGCAGGCCACGCACTGATACAGGCGAGTCCGGAAGTTCTTGGACTTGCTCTTGCGTTCGATGCGGCTCAGTTTGTCGTGGCCACAGAACGGGCAGGTTTTGCCATCAGGCCAGCGCAGGGCCTCAAGATAATCGAGGCAATCATCGTCTGTTTTGAACTGTCGGGTTACATCTATCAGGTTCATCGCTCGACCTCATAAACAGAATGACAGAAAACGAACTCTGTGTCAAGTGCATAATCATCTTTGCCACAATATCTCGGGTGCCCCATCCATGACGGCTTCATCGTCATGGGTGGGAGGTTGGGTGCCCCATCCATTCCGCGTCCTTTGCGGAATGGGTGGGATACTGAATTAGTTTGTTCAAGAAATCACGCCAACCTGGACAACCACCCACCCTACATTCCCGGCCGGTCCGCGATGCTGCCGGGTGCCCCATTCCTTCCGCGCTCTTTGCGGAATGAGTGGGAATCGACACCTCAAATAAATGGATTCATCGAGGAGTCAATCCACCCACCCTACATTCCCCGCCGGTCCGCGATGCTGCCTCGAAGCACGTAGATGCGGAAGTACATCGGGTATCCGTACAGCACAAACGGGCCTTCGGTCGCATCCAGGCGGTACGCCGAGTTCAGATAATCGCGGAACTCCGGCCATGTGTTCAGCTTCTCGAAGCTGTAGCTCGACTCCTGGTACCACTCGTTGCTCAGCAGGATCACCGCCGGCGGGTCTTTGTGCAGGTCGTCCCAGAACATCGCTCGGTAGTAGGGCACGGTCTTCCCATCGTCCGGCCCGAAGAACACCGTGTCTCCCATGATCCCCGTGCTCTCCACCAGGCCCAGCCGATACAGCGCGCTGAAGCATCCGCCCACCATGTCCAGGCACTGCACCTTGCCCTGAAGCCGGTCGCCGCCCAGCCGCGCCAGGTCCCGTTCCAGCACCGGGACCGCCGTATCGACGTCGTGCCGCGCATGCACCTTGCGCGCGTTGAAGGGGGCCATGAACAGCACTCCGAACGCCATTCCCGCCACGCCTGCGTTTCTCCGCCAGCCGCGGTCTTTCATCGCCGCCGTCAGCTCCATCCCGGTCCACAACAGCCCGAAGCACAGGAATGCGATGCGATGGTAGTCGTACCCCTTGCCCTGCACGAAGTACGAGATTCCGCCAAAGATAAACCCCGCGCGCACGGCCCACATCTCCCAGTTCGCGCGGCTTCGGCTGGCAACGGCAAGCAGCAGCGTCAGCGGCAGGTACACTAGGAACGCCAGCGGCAGGCTGCGCCGGACCAGCACCCACAGCGTAGGGTGGGCCAGGGTCGAATAGTACGGAACCAGCTTGTGCAGGATGAAGAAGAACGGGCCAAAAGCATGCTGTGGCAGCAAAAAGTCGAGCAGGATGCCGAGCGCAATCGCAAAGCCCGCCAGCGCCGGCAGAAGGTAGGCCGTGGGAGATATGCCGCGTCTGCGCAACACAAAGTACGGGAACAAAAGCAGGCACAGCGCGAACGGGACCACCGTCGGTTTAATCAGGATCGCCAGGCCCATGGCAAGCCCGAACGGCAGCATCAGCACTGGCCGGGCCTTGCGCACCGCCACCAGCAGAAACGCGTAGCCGATAAAGATCAGCACCGCCATCACTTCGTCGCGTTCCGCGGCCTGCAAGGGCCCCAGTGTCCCGATTTGCAGGCTGTACAGCACTCCGGCAAACAGTCCGGCCAGCCAGTCGCAGGGTAGCGCAATCACGATCATGGCCAGCGTCATCGCCCCCAGCAGGCTGAACTCGTAAAGCCGCCAGCCCACGTCCCCGCCGCCGAAGATGTCCATCGCCCAGCGCTCCGTCAGGTACGCGCCCGGCATGTTGATGTCGTAGATGTCCTTGTACGGCGCCATCCCGTGGTTCAGCAGCAGCACAATGTAGTGCATCACCTGCGTGTCCCACATCCACTGCCAATGGAGGGTGAAGACCACGTAGCAGACTGCTCCAGTCAGCAGCACCGCGATGCACAGAATGCGAAAGTAAGTGACCTGGCGGTCCGACAGGGTTGTCTGCATGGCCTTGCGCAGATTATACCGTCGCCCATCGCCCCCCTTCCCCGATAAAACTCCTCGCGCGTTCTGCGTCCATGCTCTCTGAATGCAAGCGCGCCGCCGCGGATCGCCCTTAGCTTCCCTCACTGCGCACTCGCCCCGCCGCGCCCCGGTGCTAAACTCGTTGCATCGCGCGTGCCTTCACCGCCGGAGAGGAGACCTTCCATCCCATGCAGGATCGGCCTCGTTCTCTGCTCGCCTGGCGATGGGTTCTGCTCCTGGCCGTCACCTATCTCATCGGCATCGCTTCCCTGGCCGTGGCCTTGCGCCACAACCTTGGCTTTCCCCTCGACGACTCCTGGATCCACCAGCAGATCGCCCGCAACCTCATCCAGTATCACAGCCTCGGATTCACCCCCGGCGTCACTTCGTCGGGTTCCACCAGCACCCTTTGGACCCTCATCCTTTCTCTCAACTACCTTCTGTTTCCAACTCACTCCCCCATATTTTTTCCCCTCATCCTCAACTCCATCCTGCTCATTCTCTCCGGCGTTCTGCTCTGGCGCATGGCCATTCTCGACGGCCTGCCGCTGCTTTGCGCGCTCGCCCTCGCTCTGCTTCCTGCTCTCTCCGGCAACTACATCTGGTTGGCCTTCCTCGGCATGGAGCACGTCCTCTTCGTCACTCTCTCGCTCGTAGCCATCCTGCTCTGGTTCCGCGCCTGCGACGCACCGCGCGACACCGCCCTGCGCACGTCGCTGCTCGCCGGTCTCGCCCTCGGCGCATTGTGCAGCACCCGTCCCGACGGTCTCGCCCTCTGCATGCTCCTCTTTGCTCTCTGCAAATACTGCGGCCGCACCCTGGCCGATGTCCTCCGCGCCGCCGCCGTCGCCCTCCTCTTTCTGCTTCCATCGTTCCTGCTCAACCTCAAAACCTCCGGCTCCCTGCTTCCCCTCACCCTGCGCGGACGCCGTTTCCTCTACCTCGGCAGCGACAAGCTGCACATCGGACGGGCCGTCGTCCGCAGCCTTACCTTGGAGACCTACCAAAAGGTCGTTCAGCACAACTTCTTGCACACCACCCACGCATGGGCAATCGTCTTTGTCGTGCTCGCGTTCTATGGATGCTTTGTCCTGCTGCGCCGTTTCCCCAACCGCACCGCCGTCCTCGTCCTATGGGCGACGCTGCACTACGCCAGCTACTGTTTCACTCTGCCCTCCACCGGCCACGGAGGGCGCTATCAACCCTTCGTTCTCCTTCTCTTCCCTCCTCTGCTCGCCATCGCGCTCTTCGATCTGATCGCGCATGCTCTGCGTCTCTTCAATTCACACGGCAGCGCCCTGCTGCGCCCCCTGCACGCGCTCGCATTCATCCTGGTCGCGGCCCTCACCGCAGCCACCCTGCCGCGTTGGAGCGTCGCTCTCGGCGACAGCATCTACGACGTCAACCACTGCCATCGCCAGATGGCATACTGGCTCAACGCCCACTATCCTCCAGGCACCGCGATCGGCGTCTTCGACATCGGCGCCATCGCCTACTTCAGCCACATGGACATCATCGATCTCGGCGGCCTGGTCGACCCCACCTTCTACAACTATCTGCGTTCCGGCCGTGTCCCCCAATACCTCCAGGAAAAGGGTGCCCGTCTCGTCATCCTTCCCAGCGACGGAACAAGCATCCACTTCGCCGGCCGGCTCGGCCTGCAAGGCAACCCCGCCATCCGGCTGCAAGAGATTCACACCGAGAACATCGACTATGCAACATGGCTCTCCGGCAACCTCTACTCCCAGGATGCCTATCAGTTCGAGACGCTCTATCGCATCGTCCGCCTTAACTCCGGCGATACTCCCTCTCTTTTGTCACCCCTTCCCACCATCAATTCGCACTAGGAATCCACGGTCGTTAGGTTACGATGACTGCATGCGCCCCTATGGGCGTTGCTTTCGAGGGAACCGTCTTTGACCACTGTCAGTCGTGCTCCGCTGGATTTGGTTAGCGGCAACACACAGGAGACGCGTCCGGCCAACAACGCCTACTATCCGGCGCTCGATGGCTTGCGCGCCCTCGCCTTCCTCATGGTCTTCGCCTATCACTATCTGGACCTGCCCTGGGGATGGGCCGGCGTCGATCTCTTCTTCGTTCTCTCCGGCTTCCTCATCACCGGCATTCTCTTCGACACCCGCGATGCCCCGCACCACCTTCGCAACTTTTACGTTCGCCGCATCCTGCGCATCTTCCCCCTCTACTACGGCATCTTTCTTCTCCTTCTCCTCCTCTACCCCATCTTCCGCTGGAACTGGTACTGGGCCTGGCTGGCTTGGCTGGCTTACGCAGGCAACGGGGTCCGCTTTCTTTTTCTCCTCTTTCCTTCCTCCTATTTGCAGCCGGTGGGCGTTGCCCATCTGCAAAGCCTCGCTTTTCCCAGGATCGCTCTCTTCCTCGGGCACTTCTGGTCCCTCTGTATCGAGGAGCAGTTCTATCTCTTCTGGCCCTGGATCGTCTTCTGGGTCAAGAATCGCAGGCGCCTGATCTACGTTTGCCTCGCCTTTTGCATCATCTGTCCGGTCTTGCGTCTCTCGGCCAACCATTACCTGCCCGTCTTCATCGTCGATGAAGGGGCCAACTGCTGGTTCACACCCTTCCGCATCGATGCCCTGCTTCTGGGCGGTCTGCTCGCGCTGATCCGGCGTGGTCCCTATGCCCAAGCCATGCTGCGCGTCGCGCGTGCCGGTTTCATTCTGCTTTCCGCGGTCTTTCTGCTCTGGATCGTCCTCGTCCCCAGTGCCCGTTCCAACATCCATGGATATATCTATCCGCCATGGGATTCCACCTGGGGATTGTCCTTCATCGAGGTATTTGCCGCCTGCCTCATCGTCATGGCGCTCGAGGTCCGCTCCATTACCTACAACATCTTCAATCTGCGCCCTCTGCGTTGGATCGGCCGCATCAGTTACGGCGCTTATATCTTCCACGACATTCCCCACATGCTGTACTTCCGCCTTGCGCGCCACTATTTCATGCACTGGCGGCTGCCCACGGCCACCCTCGCCCTGGCTGGCACTCTGCTGCTGGCCTGGGCCAGCTTCCACTGGTTCGAATCGCCTTTCATCCGCCTCAAGACAAAATGGCGCCTCTGACCTGCCCAGAGCTTCCAGCCCTTAGCTCACTGGCTCTGCGGCCGGCTTCGCCACCGCCCATGGCGCGTCCACCTTCTGCGCCACCGCCAGCACTGCCACTCCCACCATCGCGCTCGCCAACGCCGCCACCTGTGCGTTGCTCATGGTGTTGTGGAAGTACAGCTTCGGGTTGATGCGCACAAACTCCACCAGGAACCGTCCAATCCCGCTCAGCAACAGGTAGAGTCCCGTCAGCCAGCCCACCGGCCTCGCTCGCTCGCCCAGCTTCCACAGCAGCCAGAACACGGCCAGCGAAAACAGCAGCTCGTAGATCGGTGTCGGCTGCACCAGCGCGTTTGCAGGAATCGGCGGCACCAGAGCGTCCTTCGCCATGTGAACGCCCCACGGCAGCGTGGTGTTGATGCCGTAGTCCCCATCGCCCGCCAGCAGGCACCCGATGCGCCCCAGCCCGTAGCCCAACGCCGTCGCCGGTGCCGCCAGGTCCAGCATGCGCACCGTCCCCAGGCGAGCGCCCGGCAACGGGCCGGGGTCGGTCAGGGACTTCCAGCCGGGCCCCTTGAAGTGCGTCCCGTGTCCCAGCCCCATCAGCACCGCAATGGACGCCGCCATGCCCCCAAACCACGCAAACCCGTCGCGAAACCATCCCAGGAAGCCCAGCACAACCTCCATCGGATGCTGCCAGCCCGGCGCGCCGATCGTTCGCAGAGCGAACTCCAGCTCGCGCACGTCCTGCAGTTCATGCCATATTTTGGCCCCGATCACGCCCGCCACCACCACCGTCGCCACAATGTTGATCGCGTCCGCGTCCACGCCTTTGCGCGCGAAGTTCCGGTGCAGAGCGATCGTCGCCGCCACCGCGGCCACCCACAGCATCAGTCCGAAGGTGCCCAGATGGATGGGCCCAATCACTAGGTGGAACAGGTTGAACGGCAGATGGAACGGTCCAATCTCAGGCAGATAGGGATACATAGTCCTCGCTTCCCCTCAAAGTATATCTGCCAATTCGATTTACACCCAATCGCCTCCGCATCGTGTGGATGGGCCTGCCTTTGTTTTGCCGTAGGTTTGTAGATATTGGTGAATAACTCCGCTTTTGCCTTTCGGAGGGAGCAGGAGGCTTTAGCCCCCTGAATAAAGTACCTGGATTATATGGGCTTTAGCCCCGGAAGGATTCAACACTCGCCACCCATCGCGTCCGCCCGCTGTTATCTGATTGCAAGCTGCTAGAATTCCTGCCCATGAAGACAAACCGCCTTGTTCTTGTCGTAATCGCATGTGCCCTGGTCATGTTTAATTGGTATTTCAGGCTCTCGGGCGGCGTTGTTCAAAGATTTAGGTATTGCTCTGAGTTGATCCTTCTTGTCGTGATCATCGCGCTTTGGATCAACATACTCAAGGCAACCCGGAAGAAGTCTCATCGCAATCTACCGCAGGACAGCTAAGCCCATCCCTGGCTCTGCGTACCCTGCCGCATTCCAGTCGTGTCGAGTCGAGCGCACCACTATTGCGACGAGCAGTCGTGCGCCGGTGATATCTGGATGGCCGCGGTGCTCGCCCTCAGGTTGCTCAAGACGTCGTCTTCCGTCGTGCCGCCGTTCACAACGGCTTTCTCGGCAGCGCATAAGACGTCGAACCTGCTTCGAAGCCTGCGACTGGCCACAAGATAATCGGTCACCAGTACCGAGAGCTGGTCAAGCTGATCGACCGACATCCGCGAAAGATCGGGATTGAGGGGTGCCAGCGTAACTGGCGCGAACCTGGCCAGGAAGTAGGTCTCCTCGCGACCCGTGTCTGCCCTGGTTGTCTGTGCTTCCTCGTAGAGTTTGAGCTCATAGTATGTGCGGTTGTACATCTTGGCCTCCTCGCGCGGCAGCAGGTCCACCAGTGCGCTGGCCTGCGCCGTGGTCCATGCGGAGGAGGAGGGCATGGTCGTAATGGTCTGGGCGGCATCAGGCGTGGGAGGATACGGCAGCTTTTTCTTCCCGCCGCTGGCGTGCATGGCATTCACGGTATCGCGCAGCCCCGATTCCCATGCCATGGAGGTGTCTAGCTTGTGGTAGTTGCCGTCGAGGATGGCGATATTCTTCGCGGCCTCGGCGCGCAGGTCCTCCTCCAACTGGTGCCGCTGATGCAGATGATGCATCCACTCCACGCTCTGCTCCAGCGAGATCGCGATCAGCAAGCCAATGGTGATGGTGCCCAGGTGGATACAGAAGTCCTTCCAGGTATGCGTCGCCTGCGGCACATGGATATCGATCATGGCTTCGTCCTCCTTCGCAATCTCTGGAAAGTCTTCAGTCGCGTTTTGAAGGGGCGGGACTTTAGTCCCGTCATGTGTGCCACCAAAGGCCCCGGGCTTTAGCCCCTGAGGGATCGCCAGACTGCCAACTGACCCTCCGTCCTCTACGCCGTTCTCTTCTCCGCTCACCACTTCGGCAAGCGACAGCTCTTCCGGCATCTCCGGTGTCTCTGGCATAGGTTTTCCTAGGGGGCCGTGGTCAAACTAGAGTATCAGCGATAGATGCTGGTCGCAGGCACTTAGCTCTTTTTTCTCCCCTCGACCGTCCGCCGCGCATACGCTACCCTGTCTCTATGCCTCCCAGTTCTGTTCTGCCCATCGCTCCCGCCGTCTTTCCGCCCGCCGCGCAGATGAAAGTCCTCTTCACCGCCGCCCAGATCGCGGAACGCGTCTCCGAGATGGGCCGTCAGATCACCGCCGACTACATCGGCCAGCCCACCGGCCAGCCCATCGTGCTCATCGGCGTGCTCAAGGGTGCGGCCATCTTCCTCTCCGACCTCGCCCGCGCCATCTCCATCGACAACACCTTCGACTTCGTCGCCGTCTCCAGCTACGGCCGCGCACGCGTCTCCTCCGGAGCCGTCAAGCTCATCAAGGACATCGACAACCCCATCGAAGGCCACCACGTCATCCTGGTCGAGGACATCCTCGACACCGGCCTCACCCTCAGCTATCTGCGCGGCCTCATGCTCCAGCACAAGCCCGCCTCGCTCAAGATCGCCACCTGCCTCGACAAGCCCAGCCGCCGCCTCGTCCCCATCGAGGCAGACTACGTCGGATTCCAGATACCCAACGAGTTCGTCATCGGCTACGGCATGGACTTCGCAGAAATCTACCGCAACGTCCCCGACATCCGCCTCTTCCCCTCCAACCCCGCCCACTGAGGCCCGGCGAGCTTCATATAAAACTCCCCTACTGGCTCCCGCCGGCCGTCCCGCTCACATTCTTCAGGATCGCGTCCACATTGCTCTTATCCACCAGCATCACCCCGGTATCGACAAACGCCGGAAACGGTGCATTCTGCTCTAGCGAGTAATCCTGCGCCAGCGGCTTCACCGGATAGTGATACACATCGTCCAGCGCCTTCAGCCCCAGCAACCCCATGGTGTACGGCTTCTGCGCAATGGTGAAGTCGATCGTCCCATCCTTCACCAGATTCAACGTGGCCTCATCCGCATCCATGGCCACCAGCAGGGTTCCCTTGGCATTGTCCCGCTTGAACGCCTCGCCCACGTCCTTCCCCGCCGTAGACTCCAGGCAGATCACCGCATCGATCTTCGCCGCACCCGTCTTCGCCAGATACTGCTCCGTCTGGTCCATGGCCAGGCCCGAGTCGCCCTTCATGTCGAACACATCCACTACCTTGATCCCCGGATAGTCGGCAAACGCATCCTTATAGCCCTTCAGCCGCTCCTCCAGGTTCGGCTGCCCCGCCACCGTAAAGAAGACCACATTGCCCTTGCCCTTCAACTGCGCAGCTACCCGCGATCCACCTAGCCGCCCCGCCAGCCGGTTGTTCGTCCCTATAAAGAACAACCGGTGGCTCGCCGGCGCGTCCGAGTCGATCGTAATCACTGGAATCCCCGCCGCCACCGCCGAATCGATCTCCGGCCGCATCAAAGCCTCATTGCCCACCTGCACCAGGATTCCCGAAGGCTGTAGCGCCACCGCCGCCCGGAATTCTGTCACCTCGGCCTGCGGATCGAACCCATCCGGCCCGCGCATATCCACCGTCACTCCATACTCGTCCGCCGCATGGGAAAACCCCGCCCACGCCGTCTGCCAGTACGGATGCTTGATGGCGCTCGCAACCAGGTAAAATCGCTCGCTCTTGCTGTGCCGCTGGCACGCAACCAGCAGCGGCAATACTCCCATCAACAACGCGCATCCAATCCGTTTCGTCAAAATGTTCATCGTCATCCTCCAGAAAGTCCTGCCATCCTGCCCTCGTACCAACGCCCAATCTGGCAGCATGTCGGTATATGGGCCAGCGAGGGAAAAATTTTACTCTTATCGCACACACCCTGGCATGAAACTTCAACGTATGTTTTACCTTCCTCCTCGCGCCGGGCGGCATTCAGCCAGTTGCAAACGTCCTATGATAGAACAGTGCGGGCCAGTACCATCCGCCCCAAGGGAGCTTCATGACCAGCCTCCACAAATCCACCGCCCCCAAACTCAAGATCGCCGAACATCTGCCCTTCAATGCCGCCGCCTTTGCCGAGCGCGCTCTCGCCTCGCCCGCCGCGCTCGCCGCTGTCCTCGACCACACCCTGCTCAAGCCCGAAGCCACGCGCGCCCAGGTCATACGCCTCTGCCACGAGGCCGCCGAGCATCGTTTCGCCTGCGCCATGGTCAATCCCGCCTGGGTCCCCTGCGCCGCCGAAACCCTCGCCGGCACCGGCATCCCGGTCGGCGTCGTCATCGGTTTCCCCCTCGGCGCATCGCTCGCCGCCTCCAAGCGCGACGAGGCCGCACGCGTCCTCAAACTCGGCGCCCACGACCTCGACATGGTCCTCAACATCGGCCTCCTCAAGTCCGCCACCAAACAGGACTACGACGACATCAAGCACGAGATTCACGCCATCGTCGAACTCGCCCACTCCGCCGGGGCCATCGTCAAGGTCATCCTGGAGACCTGCCTGCTCTCCTTCGAAGAAAAGCTGCGCGCCTCCGAGCTTGCCCTCCTCGCCGGCGCAGACTTCATCAAAACCTCCACCGGCTTCTCCTCCGGCGGCGCCACCGTCGACGATATCACCCTCATGCGCGGCGTCGTCGGCTCCCACGCCGGCGTCAAGGCCTCCGGCGGCATCCGCTCCCTCGCCGACGCCAGCGCCATGCTCCACGCCGGCGCCTCCCGCATCGGAGCCTCCGCCAGCGTCAAAATCCTCGCCGAGCTCTCCGCCAAATTCCCCTCCGCGCCCGCCTCCTACGCCTCCTGACACTCGCTACTGCTTTCGCGCCAAGAATTCAAGCCGGCCGTTCGCATCCGTTTTTCAACCAACAACGAACAACCAGCAACCTTTTCGCTCGCCGAACTCCCATCTTGCCTCTGCCCTTAGCAGCGGCCTATCATCTCCGGCATGTCCACATCCCGGTTTACCCGTCGTCGTCTGCTTCAGTCCGCCCTCGCCGCTGCACCCGCCGCAGCCCTCGCCTCCAAATTCTCAGCCCGTAATCTTCTTGCCCAGGCCGCCGTGCCACAGGGCCCGCACCAACCGGTCCACATCGCGCCCGGCCCCTTCCAGCCCACATGGGAATCGCTCACCGCCTGCACCACCCCCGACTGGTTCCGCGACGCCAAGTTCGGCATATGGAACCACTGGACCGCGCAGTGCGTCCCCGAGCAGGGTGACTGGTACGCGCGCAACATGTACATCCAGGGCCATCCCCAGTACAACCATCACCTCAAGACCTACGGCCATCCCTCCAAGCTCGGCTTTATGGAGATCGACAACCTCTGGAAGGCGGAGAACTGGAAGCCCGAAGAGTTGATGAATCTATACGTCACCGCTGGAGCGAAGTATTTCTCCTCCGCCGCCAACCACCACGACAACTTCGACATGTACAACTCCCGCTTCCACAACTGGAACTCGGTCAAGATCGGCCCCCAAAAAGACATCGTCGGCATCTGGGCGAAGCTTGCAAAAGAACGCGGGCTTCGTTACGCCGTCACCAACCACTCCTCGCACGCATGGCACTGGTTGCAGGTCGCCTACGACTACGACCCCGAGGGCCCGCTGGCCGGCGTCCGCTATGACGCCTATAACCTCACCAAGGCCGACGGCAAGGGCAAGTGGTGGGAGGGCTTCGACCCCCAGGAGCTCTACACCGGCCGCCACCTCCTCATGCCGGACTACTCATCCCCAGGCGGCATCAAGACCATCGCCGACGCCAACAAGTTCCACGCAGCCGGAGATGGCAAATGGCACGAGGAACTCCCGCCCGAAGCGCCAGACTTCGCCCACAACTGGTTCCTCCGCTGCCAGGACCTGGTCGATACCTACAAGCCCGACCTCCTCTACTTCGACGACTCCGAGCTTCCCCTCGGCCAGTACGGCCTCGACATCGCCGCCCACTACTACAACGCCAGCATCCGCGACAAAGGCCACGTCGATGTCGTCCTCACCGCCAAGGACATCAAACCCGAACACATCGGCGCATTCACTCTGGACATCGAGCGCGGCAAAGAGAATGGCATCCGGGAGCAGCCCTGGCAGACCGACACCTGCATCGGCAACTGGCACTATCAGGCCTCGCTCTTCCAAAATCACCAGTACAAAACACCCATCTCCGTCATCCACTCACTCATCGATATCGTAAGCAAGAACGGCAACCTCATGCTCAACATCCCGGTTAAAGGCGACGGCACCATCGACACCGACGAACGCGCCTTCCTGGAGGCCATCGCCACCTGGATTCCCAAGCACGGCGAGGCCATCTACGGCACGCGTCCCTTCGTTGTCTTCGGCGAAGGCCCGCCCGACATCGTCACCGGCCGCTTCAACGAGAAGACCCAGCGCGCCTACACCTCCGAAGACATCCGCTTTACCCGCAAGGGAGACACGGTCTACGCCTTCGCCTTCGTCTGGCCCGCCAACGGCAAGCTCCTCATCAAGACCCTCGCCCGCGGCGCGTCCGCCCTGCCCAAACCCATCCAGCGCGTCGAGCCTCATCGGCGCAGGCCAGCTCACCTTCACCCAGGACGCCAACGGCCTGACCCTCAACCTTCCCGGCAAGGCCCCCAACCCCTACGCCTACGCCTTCATCCTCAGAACGTAAACGCCGGTCACAAAACGGGGTGCCCCATCCTTTCACAGCTTCATCGTGAAAGGGTGGGTTGCTTTTTTTGTTTGTCATTCTGAGCGCAGCGAAGAATCCCCGCATTGGTTCTTGCTGTTGCTTCTGTTCTTCGGAGGGAGCGTGGGGCTTCAGCCCCACGAATAGTGTCCGATTGAAGGAAGGGCTTTAGCCCTGGGCCGTTGCCCTCTTGTTAGTCATCCTGAGCGCAGTTTGGCGCGTCAGCGCCAAACGCAGTCGAAGGACCCCGACACACTCTGCATCACCCCAACCCTTAGACCCGTTCTGCCAACAAAACCCGTTTGTTATTCCTCGCCTCCAGTGCATCGCGCCTTGCCCACCCCCTCACCCCACGTCTATCATCTCCCGCATGTCCACAAGACGTTTCACTCGCCGCCGTCTTCTTCAATCTGCCCTCGCCGCCGCACCTGCCGCAGCCCTCACCTCGCGCGCAACTCGCAGCCTCTTCGCTCAGGCAGCCGCCACCGCACCTGCGCCGCGCATCGCGCCCGGCCCCTTCCAGCCCACATGGGACTCGCTTAACGCGTACAAGACTCCCGATTGGTTCCGCGACGCCAAGTTCGGCATCTGGAACCACTGGTCAGCCCAGTGCGTCCCCGGCCAGGGAGACTGGTATGCCCGACAGATGTACATCCAGGGCCATCGCCAGTACAACCATCACCTCGCCACCTACGGACACCCCTCCAAGTTCGGCTTCATGGAGCTCACCAACCTCTGGAAGGCGGAAAACTGGAAGCCCGAAGAGTTGATGAATCTTTACGTCGCCGCCGGCGCTAAGTACTTCACCGCCCTCGCCAACCACCACGACAACTTCGACACCTTCAACTCCCGCTACACCCCCTGGAACGCGGTCGCCATCGGCCCTAAAAAAGACATCGTCGGCATCTACGGCAAGATCGCCCGCGAACGTGGCCTTCGTTTCGCCGTCTCCAATCACGGCTCGCACGCCTGGAACTGGCTGCAAACCGCCTACAACTACGACCCCGAAGGTCCGCTCGCCGGTGTTCACTACGACGCCTACACCCTCACCAAGGCCGACGGCAAGGGTAAGTGGTGGGAGGGCCTCGATCCGCAGGACCTATACACCGGCCGCAACGTCCTCATGCCCGACGGCATCAAGACCATCGCCGAGGCCACCAAGTGGCTCCATGACAACGACGAGAAGTGGCACGAGGACGTCTCCCTTACCCATCCCAAGTTCGCCCAGAACTGGTTCCTCCGCGCCCAGGACCTCGTCGACAGCTACAAGCCCGACCTCCTCTACTTCGACGACTCGGAACTCCCTCACGGCATCTACGGCCTCTCCATCGCCGCCCACTACTACAACGTAAGCGTCCGCGACAAAGGTAAGCTCGACGTCGTCCTCACCACCAAGGACACCCGCCCCGCGGAGTCCGGCGCCTTCACCCTCGACATGGAACGCGGCAAGTCCAACGAAATCCTCGCCCAGCCATGGCAAACCGACACCTGCATCGGCAACTGGCACTACGACATCAACCTCTTCAACGCCCACGGATACAAAACACCCACCTACGTCATCCACTCCCTCATCGACATCGTCAGCAAGAACGGCAACCTCATGCTTGACATCCCCATCACCGGCGACGGGGTTATCGACTCCGATGAGCGCGCCTTCCTCGAAGCCATCGCCACCTGGATTCCCAAGCACGGCGAAGCCATCTACGGCACCCGCCCATTCTCCGTCTATGGCGAAGGCCCGCCCGAGGTCGCCGCTACTGGCAGCTTCAACGAGCGCAACCAGCGCCCCTACACCTCCGAAGACATCCGCTTCACCCGCAAGGGAGAAACCGTCTACGCCTTCGCTCTCGGCTGGCCCGCCAACGGCAAGCTCCTCATCAAGACCCTCACTCGCGGCGCGTCTGCCCTGCCCAAACCCATCCAGCGCGTCGACCTCATCGGCGCCGGCCCCGTCCCCTTCACCCAGGACGCCACCGGCCTCACCCTCAACCTCCCCGACAAGGCCCCCAACCCCTACGCCTACGCCTTCATCCTCCGCACCTGAATGAGGATTGCAGATGTGACTGAGGAGACCGTCTAGGGCTTGATAACGGCGTGGCACCGTAAGACTTTGCCGTCGTATGACCTCCCAGACCGGAGGTGCCTCTCGACGGCGGCCGCGTCCGGGATGTAGCTTTCAGGATCATAAATAAAGAAAATCAAATCGTCGCAGGAACGATGATATCTGTATGTTTCGATGTCGTCGTTCAACTCGCTGATGATGTGCTTTCCGTGTTCAGCATTTCGAATATACTTTGCCTCAACCACGAACCGACCTGTATGGGAAACAAAGTCTTTGATGGTGTAACGATTGCCAACCTTGTCGGTGGGGTTTTCGTAAGTCAGATCAAGAACCCAAGGACGAAGCATTAGATAGATGACATCCTGTACTGCGGCCTCGCCAGATATATCGAGTACAGCACCGGTACTGCGACGCGTGTTTAAGTACCGAACTATCTCACTAAACGAACTGAGAGCATCGAGTACCCTTGCAACTGTGGTAGCGGGCCGATCTAACGATTGAGGCCCATCCATCAGCCCCTTTTTCTTTAGAGAGTCAACTCCTGCGAGGATCGTGGATACCGATAAATCAGTCACGAGATCCGCCCTGGGTCCGTCCGAAGATATAGTGGCCAATGTCCTCAATGATATTCTGTGTACTCTCTCCGCGACTTGTTTTCGGGCAGATGAATGTGAAGGTTGATGTTCACAACCGGGCTTTGATCTCCTTGATGAAACCGTTCGTGCGCAGCTGGGTCGGCCATCGCTCCGCCAGGGGAGCGATGACCATCGGTAGCATCGTTTGCGTGAGCAGAAACATCGGCGTGTTCCGCGAGCGCTTTGAACGTGCCAATTTGATGGTCCATGGTCTTCTCGCCGCCGCCAGAATGGATATTGAATAAGTTCTTCAATTTCTCGGCGCTCTCCGTGTGGGGCGTGTGGCTCGCTTGAAACAAGGGCGCGTAGACCCTTCTGACTTCAGACCCGAGTGCTTTACCAGCATCATCCGGGTTCATAAAACGAGCGTAACGATCTGTAGGCTGGTTGCTATCGTTGATAAGTCCGATAGCCTTCAACACTCGAACCATGCTGTAATCGTTTCCATTCTTGAAGCCCCACGATGCCAACAGGCTTTGATTTATCTTGTCTGGTTTAGGCTTCGTTGGAATTTCCTTCAAAAGCCTCCGAAGTGAACTCGGCATAGTCGTGTATGGAAATTTAGGTTCAGTGCGTGGAACCGTATCAGTTGGAGTTAAGCTGGCTTTCTTTTTCGCTGCTTTCCTGTTTGCCATATCACCTCGATGACCGCGAGGCATAAAATTGACCAGCAATGTAGCCGTCTATCGCGGAATGTCAACGAGTGTACACCCATTGAATCGCCGGGTGCCCCATCTTCAGCCGCGCTACACTAATACACGAATGTCCATCCAGATCATCCGCCCCGCCCGCTCCCTGCAAGGCTCCCTCACCGTTCCCGGCGACAAGTCCATCTCGCATCGCTACGCCATGCTCGCCGGCCTCGCCGAAGGCACATCGCGTCTGGCCAACTTCTCCACCGGCGCCGATCCCCACTCCTCGCTCGCCTGCATGGAAGCCCTCGGTGCCACCGTCCTCCGCAACCCAGATAACTCCATCCAGATCACCGGCGTCGCCGGCTCTTTCCTTCAGCCCGCCGCGCCCCTCGACTGCGGCAACGCCGGCTCCACCATGCGCATGTTGACGGGCCTCATCGCCTCCCACCCCCACACCTTCACACTTATCGGAGACCCCTCCCTCACCCTCCGCCCGATGGATCGCATCCGCATTCCCCTCAGTTATATGGGAGCAAAAATTGATCTAGTGGATGGACACGCGCCCATCACCATTCACGGCACTCCGCTCCGCGCCATCGACTTCACCACCCCCATTCCCTCCGCCCAGGTCAAGACCGCCGTGCTCTTCGCCGGACTGCAGGCCGAAGGTACCACCAGCCTCACCGAATCCATCCGCACCCGCGACCACACCGAGCACGCTCTGCTCGCCTTCGGCGCCACCCTCACCCGCACCTACGCCCGAGGATTGGAAGATGCAGCCTGTGGCCCCAACCAGCCCGCACGTCTCTCCATCCCCGGCGGCCAGCGCCTCCATTCCATGGACGCCACCGTCCCCGGAGACATCTCCTCCGCCGCCTTCTTCCTCTCGGCCGCCCTCCTCTTCCCCGACTCCAACCTCGTCCTCGACTCGCTCGGCATGAACCCCACCCGCGCCGCCCTCCTCGACGTCATCGCCGCCCTCGGTGGCCGCATCAAGGTCCTCACCGTCGAAGAGCATCACGGAGAGCTCATCGGCACCATCCAGGTCAACCGTGCTTCCACCTCACCCGCCACCGCTCCCTTCCTCATCAGCGGAGACCTCACCGCGCAGCTCATCGACGAGCTTCCCGTCCTCGCCGCCATCGCTCCCTTCACATCCTGCGGCATCATAATCCGCGACGCCCAGGAGCTTCGCGTCAAGGAGTCCGACCGCATCGCCCTGGTCGCCAAAAATCTTCGCGCCATGGGAGCGCGCTTCACCGAGAACCCCGACGGCCTCGAGATTCCCGGCAATCAAACCCTCCACGGCGCCTCCATCGACTCCGGCGCCGACCATCGCATCGCCATGGCCTTCGCCATCGCAGCCCTGCGCGCCACTGGAGACAGCGAAATCCTTGGCGCTGAGTCCGCCTCCATCTCATTCCCAGAATTCTTCACCTCGCTCGACGCCCTTGCCCTCCGCTGACCCATGACCTCGCCCCCGCCCACCGCCGGCTCACGCCCCATCGTCTTCACCGAGATCGTGCAGTTCGGCGGCGCGGAGCGCAGCGCCCTCGCCCTCGCTCGCTGGCTGCATCGCTGCGATCGCCCCTGCCACATCGTCGCCTACGCCGACCACTGCAACCTCGCGCACTTCGCCGCTCACCCGCTCCCGGTCGTCGTTCTCCCCGCATCTGGAGCGCGCCATCGCATCGCCGTTCTCCGCCGCTACTTCCGCTCCCTCCCCGCCGGTTCGCCCCATCCGCTCGTCTCCGGCTATCAGCCCGCGTTGCACGCCACGCTCGCTGGCCTGCGAGGATTCCACACCCTCATGCACGACACGCCCTCCCTCTTCGGAGACGCCGCCACGCGCACCGTCTCCAACCGCCTGCGCATCGCCCTCTACAACCGCATCATCGCCCACGGCCTGGCCGGCGGTGGCAACACCATCGTCACCAGCGAATATCTCCGCTCCCAGTGTCTCCGCGACTTCCACATCCAGGCCTACATCGCGCGCATGGGTGGACTCACATCGCCGGAAAGCCTCTTCCACATCCGCCCCATCCAGTCCGGCGGCACGCTGCGTCTGCTCTCTGTCTGCCGCATCGAAGCCAACAAGCGCATCGACTGGCTCCTCCGCTCCCTCGCCGAGCTCGAAGCAACCACACCGCCTCTCTCTCTTTGGACTGACTGGCGTCTCGACCTCGCCGGCACCGGCCCGCAGCTTACCTCGCTCACCCAGCTCGCCGCCCAGCTCGGCCTGGCCGGCCGCGTCCACTTCCACGGCTTCGTCCCCGACCGGGAACTCCAGGTACTCTACGATCAAGCAAATCTCTTCCTCATGCCTGCCATCCAGGGCTACGGCATCCCCGCCATCGAGGCCCTCCAGCGCGGCATTCCCGTCCTCCTCCACCGCGACTCCGGAGTCTCCGACATCCTCCTCGAAACTCCCTGGGCCACCGTCTTCTCCGGGGACCCCAGCCACCTCACCGCAGCGCTCGCCTCCGCCATCGACGGCGTCCTCGATGGACGCCACCTCGCCGCCCATCTCCCCCCCCTCCCCACCGAAGACGAGTGGGCCTCCCAGGTCGCCCGCCTCTGCGCATGGGCTGATTAGCAGTCTGCTAGCATCCCATACAAGCCCATGCAGATCACTCAGGCCGTCTTCGGCGTCTACCACCACTTCGAGCTGGCCCACCAGCTGCATCGCCACAATCATCTGCGCCGCATCTACTCTACCTGGCCCTGGGCGCGGCTCCGGCGAGAGGGCCTGCCCCGCCAGCTCGTCCGCACATTTCCTCCAGTCCACACCCTGGACACCCTGCTGCGCGGCACGCCCTTCTACTCGCCCGCGCTCCAGGGCCGCTTCAATCGCTGGGTCTCCGACTCCTTCGACAACTGGCTCTATCGCAACATTGAACCCTGCGACGCGCTCATCGCCATCTCCGGCGCAGGCCTCACCACCGGCCCGTTGGTCCAATCCCGCGGCGGCAAATTCATCTGCGACCGCGGCTCAACCCACCAGCGCGTTCAGAACGAAGTCATGGCCGCCGAGGTTCGCCGCTGGGGCCTCCCCTGCATCGCGCCGCCCGATCACATCCTCCGCCGCGAAGAAGCCATCTACCAACTCGCCGACGCCATCACCGTCCCCTCCAACGTCGCCCGCCGCTCCTTTATCGCACAGGGAATCCCCGCCGAAAACCTCCACGTCATCCCTTACGGCGTCCGCCTTGACAAGTTCTCTCCAACCCAACCGCCCCCCGCCGATTCCTTCCATGTCCTCTTCGCCGGCCAGATCAGTCTGCGCAAAGGAATTCCTTACCTGCTCCAGGCCTTTGCTCGCCTGCGCCATCCGCGCGCCCACCTCACCCTGGTCGGCAATGTGCAGGATGACATCCGTCCGATGCTCGCCGTTCTCCCAACCCAGAATGTAACCTTTACCGGATCGCTCCCCCAACCCGAACTCGCCCGCCGAATCTCGCGCAGCCACGTCCTCGCCCTGCCCAGCGTCGAGGAGGGCCTCGCTCTCGTCCTGGGTCAGGCCATGGCCTGCGGATGTCCCGTCGTCGCCACCGCTGCCACCGGAGCCGAAGACCTCTTCACCGACGGCATCGAAGGTTTCATCATCCCACCGCGCGACCCCATCGCCCTCGCCGACCGCCTGCAACTCCTCGCCGACGACCCCGCTCTCCGCGAGCGCATGTCAGCCGCAGCCCTCGCCCGCGTCCGCAACCTCGGCGGATGGGACCACTACGGCGATCAGTGGGATGCGCTCCTCCACTCCCTCACCGGCATTCCGCCCGATCCCACCGAACTTCCCTGAGTCCCCGCTAAGCCTTTTCTGTTTTTAAGGTTTCACGCGAAGCGTAAAAGACAGCACGAAGTGCCGAAGTGCCTACATCTTGTATCGCCCCATGTCGTCGTCGCCCAGGTTCTCCAGCCAGCGCCGCATCTCTTCTCCGCTCGCATTCTGCGGCCCCTCCGCCACCTGCTTCGCGTTGTCCAGCACCGCGCGGCTGGCATACACCGGGCAATCCCAGCGCAGCGCCAGCGCAATCGCATCCGATGGCCGCGCATCCATCGCCACCATCTCCCCGTCCTGTTCCATCCAGATCACCGCCAGAAACGTATCGTCCCGCAGCTCGCTCACCACCACCTTGCGCACCACTCCATTCAGAGCGCGCGTCAGGTTGCGCATCAGGTCGTGGGTCATCGGTCGTGGGGTTGTCGCCTTATCCAGCTCCAGCGCAATCGCATTCGCCTCGAATATCCCCACCCAGATCGGCAGCACCGCGTCGCTCGCCACGTCCTTCAGCACCACAATCGGCATATTCGTCAGCGGATCGATCATCAGCCCGCGAATCTTCATCTCCACCTCGGCCATCGCCGTCGCCGTCGAATCCCCCTGCGCGCTCACGCTCTTCATTCCCCCCACCTCCCCCTAGTACCTCATATCTAAATTGTTCGCTCCAATAATTAATTGTTGTCATCCTGAGCGAAGTGACTCACGGCCTCATCGTGAGTCACGGAGTCGAAGAGCCTGTCCTGAGCGTAGCCGAAGGAACCCCGATGATCTCAGCCCAACCTCAATCGTCCGAACCTTTCTCCCACTACGCCCCCTCAACCCTCCACAGCCTCGCCCACCAAACTATTGGGAAACGTCTCCGTGATCCTCACCATTAGATAGCTCCCCACCGCCGGAAGGATCGCCTGCCTCACCGTAAAGTTCACCGTCTTATTCTGCGAACTGCGTCCCACCGCCTGTCCGCGCGCAGCGTTGTGCCCCTCCACCATCACCTCCATCACCTGCCCCAGGTGACGGGCATAGCCCTTGCGTTGCACCTCGCGTTGTCGCTCCAGAATCACCTGCAGCCGCCGTGCCTTCTCTTCCTCCGGGATCGAGTCCGCCATTCCTGTCGCCGGAGTATTCGGTCGCGCCGAGTACTTGAAGCAGAACACCGCATCGTACCCAACCTCTTCCAGCAGTGTCGCCGTCTCTTCCAGCTCCGCCTCCGTCTCACCCGGAAACCCGACAATAATGTCGCTCGTC
The DNA here is from genome assembly GCA_963834805.1 of uncultured Acidobacteriaceae bacterium. Taxonomy (GTDB): domain Bacteria; phylum Acidobacteriota; class Terriglobia; order Terriglobales; family Acidobacteriaceae; genus Edaphobacter. The sequence continues at coordinate 22,057 of CAWIDB010000001.1, read as the reverse complement.
ATGCTGATCTCACGCCGCGCCGCCTTGATCCACGCAATCCGTTCCAGATACCACTCCCGCGTATACTCCCGCGCCATCGCCGCCAGCACCCGGTCCGCCCCCGACTGCACCGGCAGATGCACATGATCGCACAGCGTCGGCACCGCGTCGATGGCCGCCACAATCTCCCTTGTAAAGTCCCTCGGATGGCTGGTCATGAACCGCACCCGCCGAATCCCCGCCACGCCGCCCACCGCCGCCAGCAACTCAGCAAACGTCAGCTTCCCCGAAGGGTCGCGGTACGAGTTCACATTCTGCCCCAGCAGTTGAATCTCCGTGTAACCCGCATCCACCATCCGCCGCGCCTCTTCCATCACCGACGCCGACGTCCGCGACCGCTCCCTGCCCCGCGTATACGGCACCACGCAGTAGGCGCAGAACTTGTCGCACCCCTCCACAATCGTGATATACCCCCGATGCGGGTTCGTCCGCGCGGTGAACTCCGTGTCGAAGGTCTCCTCGGTCTCGCGGTCGTCCAGGCCCGTAATCCGCCGCTCGCCCGCCTCCAGCCGAACCAGCATCTCCGGCAGCTTCCTATAGCTCGCCGACCCCGACACAATCGACACATACGGCGCGCGCTCGAAGATCCGCTCCCCCTCCTGCTGCGCCACGCACCCCAGCACGGCGAAGCGCTTCCCCTCGCCCTGCAGCCGCTTGTACTCATTCAGCCGGTGGAAGACCTTCTGCTCCGCCTTGTCCCGGATCGAGCAGGTGTTGTACAGGATCAGCCCCGCGTCGGCCTCATCCTCCACGCGCATGTACCCCTCATGCTCCAGCGTCCCAATGACCTTCTCCGAGTCATGGGCATTCATCTGGCATCCAAACGTCTCGATATAGAAAGTCTTCTCCACCCCCCAAGTATATCGTCCAACGCCGACTCCCTCGCCTTCCCGCACCGTAGAGGCGACGGGACAAAGTTTGCTATACCAGCTCAAGGCACAAAGGTTTATCGTGTTCAGTGAATGACAACTCCACAAGAAATTCTCGATCTGGTCGAACATTTTGAGCGGAATGAGGCGGACTTCCGCTCCAATCGCTACAACGAAACAGAGTTGCGGCGCGAGTTCCTTGACCCATTCTTTGAAGCTCTCGGTTGGGACGTAAACAATCGAAACCGCTACTCAGAGACATACAAGGATGTCGTTCACGAGCCAACCAGGGAAACGGATGAGGGAACGCCCGACTACTGCTTCCGAGTAGGAGGTACGCCGAAGTTCTATCTTGAGGCAAAAAAGCCGGCGGTTCGGTTGAAGGATAACCCCGAGCCAGCGCTGCAACTGAGGCGGTACGGGTGGTCATCGAAACTGTCTTTGTCAGTGCTGTCGAGTTTTGATGAGTTGGCAATTTATGACTGCCGCATCGCTCCCAAACACGGCGACAAGGCGTCCACCGCTCGCATCTCTTATTACACATACCGCGAATACCCCGAAAAGTGGGAAGAAATATCTGCACGATTCTCGAAAGAGGCCGTACTACAAGGGTCTTTCGACCGCTTTGTCGTCTCCGCCAAAGCGAAGAAGGGTACAACCGAGGTTGATAAGGCGTTTCTTTTCGAAATCGAAATCTGGCGTCACGATCTCGCGGCAACGATGGCCGTCCGAAACCCCAAGCTTACGCAGCGCGAAGTCAACTTCGCAGTGCAACGTACGATTGATCGCATTATCTTCCTCCGCATCTGCGAAGACCGGGGATTGGAAGGCTACGGACAACTCCGCAAGCTGACCGAACACTCCGGCATTTACCCGCAACTGTGCGAACTGTTCCGCAAGGCAGATGAGCGTTACAACTCCGGCCTCTTTCATTTTCAAAAGGAAAAGGGTCGCGAAGAAAACCCCGATACCATTACGCCCACGCTGAAAGTTGATGACGCCCGACTCAAACCCATACTGAAGCGGCTCTACTATCCCGAAAGCCCGTACGCTTTCTCGCACGTACCAGCGGACATACTCGGTCAGGTCTATGAGCAGTTTCTCGGACAGGTCATCAGAATCACGCCTGCGCGACAGGTAAAGATCGAGCCAAAACCCGAGGTTAGAAAAGCGGGTGGTGTCTATTACACGCCGACCTATATTGTGGACTATATCGTAAAGAGTACAGTCGGCAAACTGCTGGACGGGAAGTCTCCAAAACAGGCGGCCAAGTTCCGAGTCCTTGATCCAGCTTGCGGATCGGGTTCATTCCTGATCGGGGCCTATCAGTATCTTATGAACTGGTATCGCGACGCCTATGTAAATGACGGGCCGCAAAAGCACAAGAATGAGATCGTTCGCGACCAGGTTGGCAACTGGCGGCTCACGCTGGACGAGAAGAAGAAGATTTTAGTGCGGCACATCCATGGCGTCGATATCGACAGTCAGGCCGTCGAGGTGACCAAGCTTTCTCTACTGCTCAAGGTCTTGGAGGGCGAAAGCCAGTTGAAGCTCTTCCACGAACGGGCGCTGCCAGACCTCGGCAAGAACATCTTGTGCGGAAATTCTCTGATAGGGCCAGATTTCTATGAACACCAGCAGATGCTCTTATTAGACGACGAAGATCGCTACCGCATCAATGTCTTTGACTGGAAGCAGGGGTTCCCAGAGGCTGCAAGGGATGGGGGATTCGATGCCGTCATCGGGAATCCGCCGTATGGTTATATGATTGAGGCGCCAGAGCAGGAATATTTTTCATCCATCTATCACCATCAGGACTATCAAAAAGACCTCTACTTGCTGTTCTTGGAAAGATGTAACACCGGACTAGTTGCGGAGAATGGTCTATTCGGAATGATTATCCCGAATCCATGGTTGACGAATCTCTTGCAGAGGAATATCAGAAGGTTTATCGCGAACAACACAGAGATCAAGGAAATTACACACTTCCGGTTCCCGGTATTCTCGAAGGTCACCGTCGATACTGAAGTTGTGGTTCTCCGGAACCAATCGCCGACCGTAAACTCGGAGGCTACTGTGCGCATTGTCGAATCGCTGGAAGCCTTCAAGAGTATGAATGGCGCATTGAAGACGATTAGTCATAGGCAAAGCAAATGGCAGAAACTTGACGGAGATGTCGTTAATATTTTCACGAATTTGGAAGAGGAGGCATTAGCAAATAAGTGCTTGCTAGGGTCCGCTCCGCTTCGGACACTCTACGACGTGAATGTGGGGATCAAGCCCTACCAGGTTGGCAAGGGAACTCCTACGCAGACCCGACATATCGTGGACACGAGACCTTTTGATTCGGCCCATAAGCTAGACAGCCACTACCGCCCATGTTTGCGAGGCTCCGACATCACACGGTATCTGATCGCACCGTCTGAAAATAAATATCTGAAATTCGGAAAGTGGCTTGCTGAGCCGAGACCGGCAGCGAATTTCGACGCCGCTCTAAAGATATTAGTACGGCAGACCGGAGACAGTTTGATTGCGGCATTGGACTCCAGCAGGTCGGTTTGCCTGAACAATATGCATGTGCTGGTGCCTAAGAGCGATCATCCGAACATTAGATTTGTCTTGGCCGTTATCAACTCGCGCCTGATGAACTGGTACTACCACACCTTGAATCCTGAGATGGGCGAGGTTTTTGCCGAGGTGAAGAAGACGAATGTCGGCAAACTCCCAGTTGTCGTACCACCAGAAAGCGATGGCCGATATAGGGCACTCATTGCACTTTGTACGCAAATGCTTGATCTGTGTGAGCATAGACGCCACTGTCGCGTTGATCGTGAACGCACTGTGTTCGCGCGCCAGATTGACGCGACGGATCGACAGATCGACAAGTTGGTGTATGAACTCTACGGTTTGACGGACTCTGAGATCGAAGTCGTCGAATCGTCTACAAGTGTCGGCTAACCGGGAAGCCTTCCCCCTCGCCCCTCCCTATAATGTCATTAGGCGCACCGCGTCTCACGGAAGGCACTCACAATGGCGCAACGCGACGACCGAAAACGCCTCGGCAAGAAGCATCGTCAGGCATCCACCCGCCCCAAGCAGGGCCGCGCCCCGCGCACCACGCCCACCACCGGAGCGGTCGATCCCCGCAAACGCAAGTCCCTCGCCACCAAGAGCGCCACCCTCGCCAAGCAGAAGCGCACCCCCACCCGCTCCCCCGAGCGCGAATCCCACATAATTGTCTCTAAGCAAACTCCCGCCTCCCGCGCGCCTTCAACTTCCAACGTACAACATACAACCTACAACGCCCCCGCCCCCGAATCCCCCGCCGAAACCCGTGCCTGGCGCGAAGCCGAAATCCTCGCCGCCCAGCTCTCGCTCGCCGCAGACTCAGCCAACTCCCGCGCCCTCCCTCTCATCGCCATCTGCGGCCGCCCCAACGTCGGCAAGTCGACGCTCTTCAATCGCCTCACCGGCTCGCGCCGCTCCATCGTCGGCGACGAGCCCGGAATCACCCGCGACCGCATCTACGGCCTCATCGAGTGGCAGTCCGCCACCGCCCGCCTGGTCGACACCGGCGGCATCGTCCCCGACGACCCCGAACTCATCCCCGCCGAAATCTTCCTCCAGGCCCAAGTAGCTTTATCCGAGGCAGCCGTCGTAATTATGGTTATAGACGGGCGCACCGAGCTCGCCTCCCCCGACATCGCCCTCGCCCGTCTTCTCCTGCGCGGCGGCAAGCCCGTATTCCTCGCCGTCAACAAGATCGATACCGTCGCCCTCGCCCCCGCCGCCGAAAACTTCCGCCGCCTCGGCTTCCGCAACGTCCTCGCCATCTCCGCCGAGCACGGCACCGGCATCGGCGACCTCCTCGACGCGGTTTTTTCGGCACTTCCAGCCGCCGTCTTCGCCGCCCTCCCCGCGCCCACTTCCTCAGAGGCCGTCATCCTGAGCGGAGCCCCTGAGCTTGTCGAAGGGGCGCAGTCGAAGGACCCCGACACCACTGACATCACCGCAACCGCTGGGAACCTTTCAGCCTCAGATTTGTCATTCCGTAGCGCAGCGGAGGAATCTGCTTCTTCTTCAACCAGCAACCAACCTCCCCGCCGCCTCCGCTCCCACGGCGCATTCGTCCAGCACGAGACCAAGATCGCCATCATTGGCCGTCCCAACGTCGGCAAATCCACCTTGCTCAACACCCTCACTGGTTCCGCGCGCGCCATCGTCTCCCCCATCGCCGGCACCACCCGCGACGCAGTAGACGAGGTCGTCACTCGCGGCTCGCACGACTTCCGTTTCGTCGACACCGCCGGAATCCGTCGCAAGGGCAAGACCCGTCTCATGGCCGAAAAGCTCTCTGTCATCATGGCCCGCAAGCATCTCGAAGCCGCCGACGTCAGCCTCCTCGTCCTCGACGCCACCGAAGGAGTCGCCGCCCTCGACGCCAACATCGGCGGCTACGCCCACGAGTCGGGCCGCTCCGTCATCCTCGTCGTCAACAAGTGGGACCTCGTCGCTGGAGCCTCCGCATCTCCCGGCGTCATTCTGACCCCTCACGGGTCAGAATCTCTGTCGTTGTCTTCCCCTCGAACCTCGAACCTGGAACCTCGAACCTCTCCCAAGGTTGACCAGAAGATTTACGAGAAACAAGTTAGATACCACCTCAAGTTCCTCGACTACGCCCCACTCGTCTTTGTCTCCGCCACCACCGGCCTCGGCATCCAGGAGCTGTTCAAGAAAGTCGAACTCGTCGCCCGCGAGCGCCGCAAGCGCGTCACCACCGGCCAAATGAACCGCTTCCTCGCCAACGTCGACTTCCAGCGCGCCTCCGTCCCCATGAACCGCCGCGTCAAAATCTATTACATGACCCAGGCCGCCGTCGCCCCGCCTACGTTCGTCCTCTTCACCGACCGCGACGTCCGTCTCCACTTCGCCTTCGAGCGCTTCCTCGCCAACCAGCTCCGCTCCGCCTTCGGCTTCATCGGAGCCCCCATCTGGTTCAAGCTCCGCCCCCGCAACAAAAAGCAACCCGTAGAGTAATCAGCCAGTCCAATATGCACTGATCTCGCAGCATTCACAGCTTGTTGCTTCATAGGTTCATCCGAGCTAAGGTGCTGATGTAGAATGACTTGTTACTGAAATCCACAATGAAGTCGAGATTCACAGAACGTCCACAGTGAGTTGGCTGTTACTGTTCAGGTTCCTAGTGGTGCGGTGTGTAAACAATGGCCGATCAAGACGACAATCGCCCGGAGGAACTGACGGACGAGCCTGTTTGCCCCAACTGTTTGAAAGTCATAGAGGAAGGGACCGCTGTAATCCGAGGAGCGGCTTCGTTTTGCAGCTTGGAGTGCGTAGCAGCCTATCATCAAGCGGAATTCAGCGAGCGTGTAAGACGAATAGCAGCTGCCGCGAAGCAGTAGAAAGTAGCAAATTTGGAGGAAGTTTTGGCATCAGCTTCTCTGTACCCTATTCGACAGCCAAGCGGCGAAGGCATCCTGCCCTCCCAGGAAATCCGCGCCCTCATCGATAATGGAAAAATTAGTTCAGTTGTTGACATCGAAGATGATCAGGTTCAACCATCGAGCATTGATCTGCGCCTATCGCATGAAGCGTACCGGGTCCGAGCCAGCTTCCTCCCAGGTAAATCCACGACCCTGCTTCACAAAGCTACCTCGAACGGCATGCTTACCAACACGCTCGATATATCTAACCCAACACTACTGGAACGTGGCGTCATTTACATCATTCCGTTGATGGAAAGCCTTGATCTCCCCTCCGACGTTTATGGGATAGCCAATCCAAAGAGCACGACTGGGAGGCTCGACATCTTCACGCGTTTGATCACTGAACCGGGTGACGAATTTGAACGGGTGCGGAGGGGCTATAGCGGAAAACTCTACTTAGAGGTGGTGTCGCAGACATTTCCAATCATCGTCCAAGCCGGAATGAAGCTTAATCAGCTACGGTTTGCCCGTGGAAAACGCAACGCTGCTGGCGACAGCAAGTTGAAAGAGTTGGAGCTTGATACCCTTTTAGATGTCAATGAAGACAGCGGACAATCGAGTATAGATCGAGGCATAAGGATAACCGTTGATCTACAAGGAAATGGTTCTGGCATCGTTGCCTACCAGGCAAAGAAAACTTCCCCTCCGTTAGACCTCAGTAAAATTCACTATTACGAGATCTCTGATTTTTGGAATCCTATACCCAGAAGTGAAAAACTTACGTTCGTTCTCGAGCCTGGAGAATTTTATATTTTGGCATCAAAACAGCGGGTACGCGTCGCTCCGGACTTTGCAGCGGAGATGCTGCCATACGACCTGGCAACTCAAGAGTTCCGCGTCCACTATGCTGGGTTTTTTGACCCCGGATTTGGTTACGGATCGCAAGGAGAAATTCCGGGAACCAGGGCAGTTCTGGAAGTGAGAGCGAGCCAAATGCCAATCCTTTTGGAAGATGATCAACTTATGGGAAGGCTCAGCTATTACAAAATGTCTGCCACGCCTGAACGAGTTTACGGAGGCATAATAGGATCCAACTATCAACAGCAAGGCCTAGCGCTCAGTAAACAATTCAAGAGAGAAGATCAGTATATATCCGGTATGGCTCCGAAAGTTCCCCTTCAAGGGGAGACAAATTCCCAGACAGCCAGCCAAGAAAGAATCAGAATATCAGAAGTGACCGATCTCGAGGATGATGACGACTCAATCCTCAGCCTTGCTTTTCCAGGTAACTATGGAGAGCAACGGATTAATGCGAAAACCGATGAGGACTAAGTGAAGACGATTAATCAGGATTTCCCTTTGGTTGACTCCGTCTTCACCCTCTTCCACTCCTTATTGAGATAGTTCGCTGTCGCGTCTCGAAGATCAAGCAGACTGTCGGAAAGTTCCTTCGAGACATCGCCACGATTCGTCAGCTCCCGAACATGATCCACGAGTACCTTTAATTCTCTTGTCCTCAGGGTCATTGGGATTTAGGTGCAGAACGATCTGGTGGAGCAACGTGTCGCGTTGCAATAGCAGCGCTCCGGCGGTACTTTCGCCCGGCGGAGGCCTCCTATCCGAGAGACGGGTGGTCACTGCAATGAACTCGGAGACTTTATCACGAAGGGAATTGATCCATTTCAAACGTGATGTCGTAACAGTGTTCACAAAAGATGCGCGCTTGTTACTCCACAGACTGTACACAAGATTTAGAATGCAGACAGCGAGGGTAACGCCTATCCCAGCGATGGCGATTATGTCTTTGGCTTCCATGTGAGTTATAGCTCCCTTATCCCGAGGATACGCCGGCTCTCCTCTCATGCGGTCTCATCGGCGGGTGGCCCACCCTAAGTTTTCCAACGCCAACAATGCGGGTGCCCCGTCCTAGCTCTGCTAGGGCGGGCCGAGCAGCCGGGAACCCCTCATCTCGCCGCCTGCCTCACATCGCGCCCTCTGCCCACCCACAAAATCATTTTGGGTGCCCCATTCATGCGCTTCTTCGCATGGGTGGGAAATCACTCGCTCCCCCTCCCACCCATCGCCTTAAAAATAGGGGCCGCAACCAAGCTGCGACCCCCAGCCACAAAACCTGGTTATCCTGCTTGCTCGCCCGTCTTGCCGTGCGCGTGCTCGCTGTGGCGATGCGCCGTCTCCGACGCTACAATCGCCTGCTCCGAGTGTGCGTGGGCAGGTTCGTGGTGGCCTGCATCGTGCAATGCCGCCGCCGCCGTGTGGTGGTGAGCTGCTTCCGTGTGGTGTTTCGCTGCTTCCAGATGAGCTTCTTTCGCCATGGTCGAGTCCTCTCTTTGGGGAGCCTTACTCCCGACCAGCACCATCGCACGCCAACATTACGGCCGCACGCTCAAACCGGAAAATTCACCGAAAACTAGCCGCGTTGTAACCTGCCACTCCACCCGCGCGACCTCACCTGCTCGCGCCCCCGCGCCGCACCCAGGCAAGTACCGCCCACTCGCCCCCCGCCCGTCTCTTCCCACTTGCCTCCGCCGGCCTCGACAGCATCCGCGCGCCCTGCTTCCCATCTACACGTAGTCCGAAATCACGTCCCCACCGTCTTCCGCGCTCGCCTCTTCCTCCGGATTCTGGCCGTCCCCCTCTTCCTCGCCCTGCGCCTCCGCGTGCTGTTCGCTCGTGTCGTCCCCGCTCAGCCGCACCACGCAGTCATCGTTCTCGCCGGGCAATCCCGCTGCGGCAATCAGCAGCTTCCGCCGAGTGCGCTCGTCCTCATTTTTCTTCGCCTCGCTCTTCGCCGCCTCCGCCAGAGCGTACATCTCGTTTCTTGGGTCCAATTGGTTGCCGTGTATATGCATGACGCTTTTTCCTCCAAGCGCACTCACATCCTTGCCGATGCTCCGGCGTGGCCCATACTCACTCCCAAATTCCAGTCGCCTTTGCGGCGTCTTACGGATATATATCCGCAATTGTCTCGCTTAAATCCACCCCCCTGCACACAATCCGAGCAGCCGTCCCAAATCTTGTCACCCCCCCCGGCTCGCCCCCTCCCCCGGTGTTACTATTCTTTCCGCCGGGTTCGCACCATGCGCATGCGTCGCCAATCGCCGATCGTCCTCCTCGTCGCGCTCTTGCTGGTTCCATTCATCGTCCTGCGCATGGGCTCGCGCAGCCGTCTCTCCGCCCCTCACACGGCGCAATCCATCCACTATCAACTTTCAGGAGGCCGCCCCATGTCCTTTACTCTCAGCTCTTCCGCATTTTCCAACGGCAGCCCAATCCCCACGCGCTACACCTGCGATGGCGCCGATCTCTCGCCTGCCCTTACCTGGTCCGCGGCGCCCGACCGCACCCAGTCCCTCGTCCTCATCGTCGACGATCCCGACGCGCCCATGGGCACCTGGACCCACTGGCTCCTCTGGAACATTCCCGCCCACGCCACCCTTCTCGCCGAGGACGCCCCCAAGATCGAACTCCTCGACAACGGAGCACGTCAGGGAATCAACGACTTCCAGCGCATCGGCTATGGCGGTCCATGTCCGCCGCCGGGCAAGCCCCATCGCTATTTTTTCAAGCTCTACGCGCTCGACGCCCGTCTCGACCTCAAGCCCGGAGCTGCCAAAGCCGCCCTCGAGCTCGCCATCAGGCCCCACATCCTCGCCCAAACCCAAACCATGGGCACCTACGGGCGCTAGCCGGATCATGGTCACTGCTTGCCGTCGCTGCAACCACTCCGCGGAAGCTCTGTGTCACCCCCGTCCCACCCGTAAATCCGCCTGAAGAATAGTCTTCCCGTCAGCTTCCGATTACCAACGTACCCATCCACCCCTGCGCCGCCTCGCCGCCAACCTCATCCTCACCCTCGACTTGCCGCTGGAAATACCACTATCCACTAAAGTTGTACACATCCCTCAAAAGATGTACTCCCCGCCAAAAAACGTCATGAAAATGGGATAGGAAGGGTTCGATTGGAATGGTGGCACGCGAACTTGTTCGCGATAATTGGCAGCAAAATCCCAGCAAAATCAATCGATTACTAAAGGAATGGTTACCTTCGTAACCAAATGGGTTTGATACACGGTTATGTTGCTGATTTTACTGTACTTATTAAACCTTGCATTCTAGAGTCGTCTCTGTAGTTTTGTCTACTAAATTAATTCGTTCCGCCCACCTAGAGTAACCAAAAGGGAGTTATACCATGAAGATTATCGTCCGCAGTCTCGTCATCGCCCTCGCCGTAACCGGAGCAATCGCAACCAGTTACGCAAATGCGTCCTCATCCAAGACCACTGCAACGGCGCCGGCCAGCTTCTCCAAGACGAGCGCAATGCCAATTCCCCCCTGCCCCCCGAGCGATCCCGGCGTCTGCGAGTAATCTGCTGCGGTTACTACTGAGTCGAAAATAAGTTGTTCAAAATCCTCTGGATGAGTTATCCTCAACTCGTTCAGAGGATGTGCGTGTGATCACAAGCCAGTTTCTCAACTCGCTCGCATACTTCGAGGTTCTCTTTTGCCTCGCGGCACTGTGCGCCATCACACTAAAAAAGCAGTGGCCGGAGTATTGGCCGCTGGGCGCCTTCCTCGCCACTCGTTTCCTCTCCGACACAATCTTAATTCCTCTGTTCCGCATCTCTCAGGTTCGCGTGAACGGACACTTTACAGCGATCGGACATAGTGCGTACGTCGCATACTTCTACATCTATTGGATCAGCTTCGCCATCGAGTCGATCCTTTCGCTCATTGTCGTCTACAGCATCTTCCGGCTTGCCATGGCCCCGCTCAAGGGCCTCCAGCAACTCGGAATGCTGGTCTTTCGCTGGGCAGCTTCCATCTCCGTCGTTGTGGCGCTTGGCTCTGCCTTTGCCCCCAACATGACAGGCGCAAGGTATCTCATCGCCGCCATCTCGCAGTTGCAGCGCACCCAGAGCATCCTCACCCTCTGTCTCCTGGTCTTTGTCTGCTTCGCCATCATACCCATGGGCCTCAACTACGGCAGCCGCATCTTTGGCATCAGCCTTGGCCTCGGCATCATGGCCACCAACGATCTGGTGCAGTCGGCATGGCTCACCTTTCACCCCCACATGTATCAGGCCTACAACCTGATTAACGGCGTCGTCATCGTGCTGGTTCTGGCCACCTGGACCGCATACTTCGCTCTTCCGGAGCCCAAGCGCCGCATCATTGTTCTTCCCACAACCTCGCCCTTCCTGCGCTGGAACCAGATATCCCAGGTCCTCGGCGACAACCCCGGATTCGTCGCGGTGGGCGGATTGCCGCCCGAATTGCTTGCTCCCGCCGAGCTTGAAGTCATGCAACGGGCCTCACGCAAGATGGTTGTACCCTTTCCCAAGTCGATGAGCGCATAAGCGCGCCTGTTCCCCCGCACCAAATAAAACGCCCATACCGGTCTCCGGCGTGGGCGTTTTCCTTTAAATTTGCCTTCCGCTCGCACCTTCGCCGACAATGCCGAAAATGCGAAGGAGAGCTATGCACAATCTCCCGCTTTTGCCCTTCGCAGGCAGCAGAGGGCTTAAGAGGATGCTGAAAAACTCCGGTTTTTGCCCTTCGGAGGGAGCAGGGGGCTTCAGCCCTCTGAATAAAGCCCTCTGGATTTATGGGCTTTAGCCCAGGGCTTTTTGCCTGCATTGCTACAGGCATTTTTCAGCGCCCTCTTAAGCCTCTTACCGCACCACGCCAACCTGCTCCATCGGCCAGTAGACGAAGACTGCTTTGCCGTAGATCAGCTCACGGTCAACCGGCCCAAAGTCGCGGCTGTCGCTGGAGATCGACCGGTGGTCGCCCATCACGAAGTACTCATTGGGCGGCACAACCATCTCCGGCTGCGATCGCTCATCGGCGAAGTTCCTCTGCAGATACGGCTCCTTCAATCGAACGCCGTTCACATACACCCGCCCGTGGTCGATGCGCAGGTCGTCACCCGGCAGCGCAATCACGCGTTTGATGTAGCTCTTGGCGTGGTCGCGCGGATACTGGAACACCACCACGTCGCCCTCATGGATCTCCCCCACCCGGTACGCAATCTTGTTGATGAACACCCGGTCCTGGTCTTCCAGCGAAGGCAGCATGCTGGTTCCCTCCACCCGCACCGGCTGGTACAGAAACAGTATGATGAACGCCGAAACCGCCACCGATACCACCAGGTCGCGCAGCCACGAATGCCAGCCCCCTCCTCCGTGACCGGCGCCAAAATCATCTTCATGTCCGGCAGGCCCAGCATCCATCCCGCAGCCGTCGTTCCCTGCCCCCGGCCCCGTCTGCTCCGCCTGTCCATCGTCCGCCACGCTCTCTCCTTGCACTCTTGTCTCTGCCCGCACTTATTGGTTAGACGCAGCAGCCCCGCCCCTCGGACTCACCTTTTCACCGCCAGCCGGCCTCAGCCCCAGTCCCGGCACCAGCGTCTTCCCGTCGATCCCCTCCGGCGACCACGCCTCCATGATCGCCCGCGCCAGTTTGGCAATCGTCACCTCGCCCTCGTTGTCCGCCGTCCACCCCGTGTCCGCATTGTCATAGGTAAAGATCGAGAGCACCATCGGCCCCGTCTTGCCCGCCACAATCGCCACATCCGCGCGCACCGCGTTCAGGCTGCCCGTCTTGCTCGCGGTCCCCGATCCCGTCTCCGTCGCATCCAGCTTCTCCAGGTAGCGAGGAATCGTATCGCGATAGAACTGGTTGCGCAGCATCTTCATCGCCACTCCGCAGATCGCCGTGTCTTGATCCGTGATCGGTCCTGCGCCCGTCGCGCCGTCCGGCCCCGCCAGTTCGCACAGCCCGATCCGCTCCATCACCTGCTCCATCTCCCGCGCCGTCGACTTGCCCAGTCCGTACTTCGCCTGGTCCGCTGGCATCGGCCCCGTCGCCGGCTTGCCGATCTTCTTGTACAAGTGTGTGTCCTTCAGCCCTAGCCATGCGGTCCGCTCATTCACCGCATCCAGCCCAATCTTGTCGATCGCCAGGTTCGTCGCTGTGTTGTCGCTCATCACAATCATCAGGGTCAGCACGTCCTTCAGCGTCAGCGTCTGCGGCGCATCCATAAACAGCAGAATCCCCGAGCCGCTCACTGCGTCCCCCGGCTGTAGCGTGATCTTGTCGTCCCAGTGCGCCTTGCCCTCCCTCACCTGCTCCATCGCCTCAAACAGGATCGTCAGCTTGATCGTCGACGCCGTCTGCACCACCGCATCCGCATCGATCTCAACCCTCCTGCCCGTGTTCAATTGCGTTGCGTACAGTGCCACTTTGCCGTGGTGCGCCTTGGCTATCTCGCGCAACCGCGCTTCCAACGCAGCGTCCGCGGCCTGGGCCTGCATCTCTGGCCCAGGCCTCACCGCAGCCTGCGCCCAGCCCACCGCGGCAGCTCCACTCGCCTGCCCCCGCGCAACTCCGCCTTCGGCCATAAGCCACACAACGGCAAGCACGATTCCCGGCACAACTCCTCGAACTCTCATCGCTCGAACTCTCATCGTCAGCATGGTACATTCTGCGCGGTGCCGCGCAACACCCCCCTCGCCTCGCATCTCCGCAAGCCACCCTGTCCGGCGTGTACATTGAGTGTCGGTCCCAGCAAAAAACTGCCTACTTTCCGGTTCTATCATGGGACATATGGCCGTGCTCAGTCGTATACTAAGTAATGGAGACTCCGGCGCATTTTGGTTTGCATCGAGTAGCCGACCCCCAGGCAATTTAATTCACTCCCCGGCGGCAGCATCTTATGGCAACTCTCACCATGATGGAACAGACGGACACGCCCAAACCTCACATGCCGGTCGTGGACGGCCCCCACGACCTTATCACCGAAACCTCCAACATCGCATCCGAGGGCTTTGATACCAAGTCGGCGCTGGAGATCGCTCGCATCATCAACCACGAAGACGCCAAAGTCGCCTCCGCCGTCCGCAAGGCCCTTCCCGAGATCGCCACCGTCATCGACATCGTAGCCCGTTCGCTGCGCGATGGTGGACGTCTCATCTACGTCGGCGCAGGTTCCAGCGGCCGCATCGCCGCGCTCGACGCGTCCGAGTGTCCCTCCAGCTACTCCACTCTCCCAGCCCAGGTGCAATACATCATGGCCGGAGGGCCCAAGGCCCTCGCCAGCGCCTCCGACGTCAACGAAGACTCCCCCGAGCTTGGCCAGCGAGACATCGCACGCCGCCGTCCCACACGCAAGGACATCGTCATTGGCGTCTCCGCCTCAGGCAGCACACCCTACGTCGTCGGTGCGGTGGAGTATGCCCGCGCACGCGGTGCCATCACAGCCGCCATCACCTGCAATCACGACACTCCGCTCTCCCAGGTCTCCGACAACACCATCGTCGTCGAGGTCGGCCCCGAGGTCATCTCCGGCTCCACCCGCATGAAGGCCGGCACCGCCCAAAAAATGATCTGCAACATGATCACCACCGGGGCCATGACCCGTCTGGGCTACGTCTACGACAACCTCATGGTCAACGTCCACATGAAGAACGCCAAGCTGGTCGAGCGCGGCATCCGCGTCCTCATGCGCGTCTGCGACATCGACCGTGAAGCTGCCATCCGCACCATCAAGTCCGCAGGCAAGTCCATCCCCATCGCCGTCGTCATGCTCAAGGCCAACGTCGACAAGATGGAGGCCGTCCGCCGACTCGCCCAGTCCGACGGCAACGTCCGCCTCGCCATCGACGACTCCCGCCTCGAACTGTAAACCACTTGCTCCACACATTCGGGTGCCCCATTCATGACGCAGTCTCATCGCGGCATGAGTGGGATTTTTCGGGTGCCCCATTCATCGCGGTTGTATCGCGATGTGTGGGTTGCCTCTTTGTCTGTCATCCTGAGCGAATGCTTAGATTACCTGGACTCTGTCATCCTGAGCGAAGCCTCTCGCAGTCTCTTCGCGTGTGGCAGAGTCGAAGGACCTGCGGCTGTCTGTTTTCGCCTGTCATCCTGAGCGAGGCGCGCAATCGGGGTCCCCGGCGAACTTGTTCGCTGGGGTGAAGTAGCGCCGAGTCGAAGGACCCCGACGATCTCCGCCCGCCTCAGCCGCTCGGACCTTTCTCTCAATAAATTCCCACCGGGTGCCCGCACTTGCCACCCCCGCACCATCCCCGTCACTCATCTCTCGCCCGCATCTCCCGTAAACTATCTCCATGGATAAGTTCGTCGTTCGCGGAGGCAATCCCCTCCTCGGAACCATCAAGATCTCTGGCGCAAAGAACTCCGCTCTGCCCTGCATGGCCGCTGCCATCCTCACCCAGGACGAGGTCATCCTGGAGAACATTCCCCAGGTCCGCGACATCGAGACCGAGCGCCGCCTGCTCGCAGCCATGGGTGCCGAGGTCGATCTCGGCTATGGCCGCGCCCAGCACCGCACCCGCATCAAGTGCGCCATCCTCTCCGACCCCGTCGCCAAGTACGAGATCGTCAGGACCATGCGCGCCAGCTCGCTCGTCCTCGGCCCGCTCATCGCCCGCACCGGCGTCGCCCGCGTCGCCATGCCCGGCGGATGCGCCATCGGCGGGCGCCCCATCGATCTGCACATCAAGGGACTCGAAGCCATGGGCGCCACCGTCACCCAGGACCATGGCTACCTGGAAGCCCGCTCGCCCAGCAACGGCAGCTCCCGTCTTCGCGGCGCGCACATCGTCTTCGACAAGATCACCGTCACCGGAACCGAAGACCTTCTCATGGCCGCCGTGCTGGCCGACGGCGAGTCTCTCTTCGAGAACTGCGCCCGTGAGCCAGAAGTCTCCGATCTCGCCGCCCTGCTCAACGCCATGGGCGCAAAGATCAAGGGCGCGGGCACCTCCACCATCCAGGTCCACGGGGTCGCCAAGCTGCATGGCGCGCGCCACCGCATCAATCCCGACCGCATCGAGGCCGGAACCTTCCTCATCGCCGGGGCCATCACCGGTGGCGATCTCAACGTCGATTGCTGCAACCCCGCCCACCTCGGCGCGCTCATCGCCAAGCTCGAAGCCTGCGGCGTCCGCCTCGAAACCGGCAAGGAGAACGTCCGCGTCCGCTCCGGCGGCTCGCTCAAGGCCACCAACATCTCCACCGAGGAGTTCCCCGGCTTCCCCACCGACATGCAGGCCCAGTTCATGGCCCTCGCCACCCAGGCCGACGGCGCAACCACCGTCACCGAAAACATCTTCGAGAACCGCTTCATGCACGTGCAGGAACTCAACCGCATGGGCGCCAACATCACCGTGCAGGGCCGCACCGCCACCGTCCGCGGCCCCAGCAAACTCGAGTCCGCCGCCGTCATGTGCTCCGACCTCCGCGCCTCCGCATCGCTCGTCCTCGCCGCATTAGTTGCTGACGGCGAAACCATCCTCGACCGCGTCTACCACCTCGACCGCGGCTACGAGCACTTCGAGGAAAAACTCCGCAACGTCGGCGCGCAAATCCGCCGCATGGGCGATGTCTTCAGCAAAAAATAACCGCACCGTTCCCATAACATTGGGTGCCCCATCCTCGCAGCAGCTTCATCTGGGACAGCCGGGAATCGGGTGCCCCATTCATCGCGCTCTTGTCTCATGCGATGGGTGGGTTATCGTTTGCGGTAGCAAACGACCGCCCTTGTCTGTTCTTGTTTGTCATTCCGTAGCGCAGCGAGGAATCTGCTTTTCGCACTTGCCCCTGCACCTGCTCTTTGGAGGGAGCGTGGGGCTTCAGCCCCACGAACCACGGCATATGGAAGGAAGGGCTTTAGCCCCGGGCCGTCTCCATCATTCATCCAGCCTCATCGCATCAGAATTTTGGCAGTGATGACGGAGGGGTCGTCGTGGTATCCGCTTTCCGGTTTAGCGAGCGCCTCAATTTTTTCTTTTATATCTTCGGGCGACCAAAAGACCCAACCCTTCTTGTTCATGAATTCACGCATTGGGTCGCTTTGCCGGGTGCCCCATTCATGCGGTCTCATCGCATGAGTGGGAACGCCCTACCGCCATCCCGCCTTCACCCCCGCTTCTTACCCTTCCTCGTCACAAACCGGTGCGCCATCGCCAGCAGATCGTGCAGCAGCTCCCCATTCAGCCGCTCCAGTCGCACCAGCACCGCATCATAGCCCAGATAGTGGTCCGTAACGTAATAGAGTTCGGGAGCCTCCGCCAGCATCGTTTGCCGGTCATTGCGGTCTACGCGGACCATCAGCGACCCGGGCTCGGCCGACTTGTTGGTCGGCACGCACGCCATCAGCTTCCCGCCCACCTTCAGCGCCGGACTGCCGTAGGCCGTGCTGCGGACCACACCCGGCAGCGTTTCTCCCGCCTTCCAAACCGTATCCAGAGAAACACCCGGCATCGTCTCAACTCCGATCGTTCGTAATTTGGGTGCCCCATCCATCGCGTACTCTGCGATGGGTGGGATGTAAACTGCTCACCTTACCGACTCAGCGCCAGCTCACCGCCAGGTGCCACCGCAGCCCCGCCTTCACCGTCCGCTCCAGCACCCGCGCGTACTCCTCCAGCTCGCTCAGCACCTGAGGCCCCTCTGTCCCCAGCAGTTGCGGATCGTCCTGCAACACTTTCACCAGCGCCTGCACCGTTGCCAGCCCACTGTCTGCCGCGTACCACTGTGGCGGAGGCAGCCGCCGCATCAGATCGGGATTCCCCCCACCTTCTTCAATCAGCAGCGCCATCGAGTTCTCGTCCGCCGAAAAAAATTCGATCAGCGGCCTCACCCCCAGCTTCAGCGCCAGCCGCTCCAGCGCGTCCTCATGCCGGGCCAGCGCCCGCCCGTTGACGAAGATGTCGTACCCAGGGTCCACGCCCTCCACCACGATATACATCGAAGCAGCCATGCACAGCAGTGTACTTCCCCCGCCGCAATTCCGCGAACCCCAAAATCCAGCCGCGCACCACCCTCGATTCCTCGTTGCTCTCCGCCCGCTATCTCCACTCGTGCGGAGTCGCCCCCGCCGGCTGGTGCGATGTAATCTCCAGATAAACCGTCTCAATGTCCTGCTGGCGCAGATCGGCGCGTCCCACCGGGAACCACACGTTGTCCGGCGCGGGCAGTTCGATCTTCATCTCCGCTGGCTTCTTGCCTGCATCCGCCTGCGCCTTCACCGCCGCATATAGATCGATCAAAAACTGCCTCTGCCCCTGCAAAATCTCGATCCCGCCCGCGTCCCCATGCCCCGGCAGCACATGCTCCGGCCCCAGTGCAATGGCCTTGTCCAGGGCCTTCGGCCAGTTCGCAATGTTCGCATCCAGCAGCTTGTTGCGCGGCCCATTCACCGCCGCATCGCCGGTCGCCAGGATCTTCTCCGCGGGCAGCCACACATAGCCGTCGCCCGGTGTATGCCCCCATCCCAGGAACAGAAAGTCCACCTCGCGCGTTCCGTCGTTCAGCGTCAGCTTGTCCCCCGTAATCGACATCTGCGGCCGCTGCACGTCCGTCTCGCCCGTCGCCCTCACATCCGGCCGGCTCGCCATCGCGTTGCGCCAGCGCGTCGGCTCCCAGCGGTTCATCTCGTCGGTCACACCCTGGAACGCCAGCGTAGTTGCCCCCGCCGCCGTCCATACCGAATTGCCGTACGCATGGTCGCCGTGCGCATGCGTGTCGAAGACATACCGCACCGGCTTGGGCGATAGCTGCTTGGTAATCGTAAGCAGTTCCTTCGCGCGCCCCGGATAATTCGCGTCCACCACAATCAGGTAGTCCTTCATCTCGATGATGACGGTATTGCTGTAGCCATTCGTGTCGCCGGTCAGGAACCACACCCCGCGCGCAATCACATGCGGCGGCGAGTTCTGCGCCCGCAGTCCCACCGCGGTCGTCATCATCAGCAAAATTAAAACCTGTGCAATCTTGCGCCCCATCGTCCCCACCCTCCTCGCACTCTAGTTCATCATCGAACGTTACAGCTATGTACGAAGCAAACCATGCGTTGGACTAAGGAATCTCTCAATAAGTCTCCGTTTTGAAAGGGCGGGACTTTAGATTGTGCTGAAATATTCTCGTATTTGCATTATGGAGGGAGCAGGGGGCTTCAAGATTGTGCTGAAAAACTCTCGTATTTGCATTTTGGAGGGAGCAGGGGGCTTCAGCCCCATGAAAAATGTCAATGAACTCAAAGGGCTTTAGCCCCGGGACTTCTGCCAGGAATGGCGATCAAGCCTGTTTCAGCACCCTCCTATGCCCTGCCACAGAAACGAAAAGCCCGGCAATCGCCGGGCCTCTCCTTTCATCTGTCGTAATAAAAACCAGCAGCTTACCGATTGCCGCCGCCCTGCCCGCCGCCGCCACCAGGTCTCCTTCCGCCGCGACGTCGCCGTCCGCCGGGCCTGCGATCGCCGCCTCCGCCTGGTCCTCCCGGCCCGCGTTGTCCGCCAGGCCCGCCAGGCCCACGTCCACCAGCATTCACCGCCGGAACCGGTATGCCATCGGCGCGGTTGAAGTTCGGCTCTTCGTCTGGCCCGTCCTCGTCCTCGCCTTCCTCACTGGAGAACTCTTCGCCGCCCTCCACCAGCACCTCTTCGTCGTCATCCTCCACGGGAGCAGCATAGACCGTCGCAGCAACGTGGCTCTGTCTGCCGCCGCGTCCTCCGCCCTGCCCGTCGTCCTCGCCAACCTCCGGCAGTCCCAGCTTCGCCCGCTGCTCGCGCAGCACGGCCTTGCGCGACAGCTTGATCCGGTTGCCTTCGATCGACAGCACCTTCACCAGGATCTGGTCGCCCTCGCGCAGTTCGTCCTTCACCTCTTTCACCCGGTGCTCCGCAATCTCCGAGACGTGTAGCAGCCCGTCGGTTCCAGGGAATATCTCCACGAACGCACCAAACTCCGCTAGCCGCACCACCTTGCCCAGATACGTTTTGCCGATCTCCGGCACAGCCGTAATGTCCGAGATCATCTGGATCGCCGCCGCCAGTCCGTCCGCATCACTCGACGCCACATTCACCCGCCCCGTGTCGTCCACATCGATCTTCACTCCGGTCGCGTCGATGATCCCGCGGATCACCTTGCCTCCCGGCCCAATCAGGTCGCGTATCTTGTCCGTCGGAATCTGGATGGTATGGATGCGCGGCGCAAACTGC
Organism: uncultured Acidobacteriaceae bacterium; assembly: GCA_963834805.1. Taxonomy (GTDB): domain Bacteria; phylum Acidobacteriota; class Terriglobia; order Terriglobales; family Acidobacteriaceae; genus Edaphobacter. Next base: position 1,657 of record CAWIDB010000001.1, on the reverse strand, counting down.
GACTTCTCCGCGCGCGCTGTGCCGATCGTCGCGTCCATGATGTCCAGCAGGTGCAGCCGTCCGCGTCGCGCCTGTTCCAGCGCCTCGCGCATGATCTGCGCCGTAATGCCCATGATCTTGATGTCCATCTGCAGCGCGGTGATGCCCTTGCGCGTCCCCGCCACCTTGAAGTCCATATCGCCGTAGTGGTCTTCCGCGCCCGCAATGTCGGAGAGCACCGCGTACTTCTCGCCCTCCTTCACCAGCCCCATCGCAACCCCGGCCACCGCGCCCTTGGTGGGAATGCCGGCATGCATCAGCGCCAGCGACGCGCCGCACACCGTCGCCATCGAAGACGACCCGTTCGACTCCAGAATGTCCGACACCACGCGCAGCACGTACGGCGACTCGTCCTCGCCCGGCAGCACCGCCTCAATCGCCCGCCATGCCAGCGCGCCGTGCCCGATCTCGCGCCGCCCCACGCCGCCCATGCGCCCCACCTCGCCCACCGAGAACGGCGGAAAGTTGTAGTGCAGCATGAAGCGCCGCTTCTGCTCGCCCTCGTAGCTCTCCATGCGTTGCGCGTCGTCGGTCGTCCCCAGCGTCGCGGACACCATCGCCTGCGTCTCGCCGCGCGTGAACAGCGCCGAGCCGTGCACCCGCGGCAGTACGCCAACCTCAATCGTCACCGGCCGTATCTCGTCGAACGCGCGATGGTCCGGGCGAATCCGTTCGTTCAGCACCTGGTCGCGGAAGATCTGCTCGCGAAGCAGATCGAAGTACTTGCTGAACTTCTTCGCCGCCTCGGCGTCGCCCTCGGGCAGCGCCTTCTTCAGCGCGTCCTTGATCTCCTTCACCAGTTCGTGGCTCTCGAACTTGGGGTGCTTCGCGGTGTCCAGCGCGTCCTTCAACTGCGCGCCAACCTTCGCCGTCAGATCGTCGAGGTATGCCTGATCGATCTCCTCGGCAACGGGCACGCGCTTCGCCTTGCCTGCGCGCGACACCAGGTCCTCGATCGCCGCGCAGATCTTCTTGATCTCCACATGCGCGAACTCGATGGCGTCCACCACCTCCACCTCGCTGCACTCCTTCGACCCGGACTCCACCATCACGATGCCGTCCTTGGTGCCCACCACCATGATGTTCAGCAGGCTCTTCTCCCGCTCCGCGTAGGTCGGATTCACGATGAACGCGCCATCCATCAGCCCAATCCGCACCGCGCCCACCGGTCCGTGGAATGGAATGTCGCTCAACGCCAGCGCGCAGCTTGCCCCGTTGATCCCCAATACATCCGGATCGTTCTCCTTGTCCGCCGAATACACGAACGCAACCACCTGCGTCTCGTTGCGGAAGGTCTCTGGAAACAGCGGACGAATCGGCCGGTCGATCTGTCGGCACGTCAGGATCTCTTTCTCGCTCGGCCGTCCTTCGCGCTTGATGAAGCCCCCAGGAATCCGTCCTCCCGCATAGGTGTTCTCGCGGTACTCCACCGTCAGCGGGAAGAAGTCGATGCCCTCCTTCGGGTCAGGCGCGGCCACCGCCGTGGCCAGAACTGCGTTGTCTCCGCTCGTTGTGAACGCGGCCCCGGAGGCCTGCTTCGCCAACCGTCCCGTCTCAAAGGTAATGTGCTTGCCGCCGGCAAGCTCTACTGTCACTTCCTGCTTCATCGTTTGCCTCT